>NZ_CP187971.1:0-120923 GCF_049942825.1 Paenibacillus sp. S-38 | reverse complement strand
GGCTTACACGCTCGCTTTCTGGTTGGGTTTACGGAGCTGCTCAATGGTGGCGGGGAAGCTTGCTTTGTAATCGTCGAGTTCCCGCAGGGTGTAGATACCACCCTCCATACCATCGATCAGGTACAGCGTATCTTTATGGTGATTCAGGTTCAGGTCAGCTTCTACGACTTCCCCTTGCCTGAACTCTGCGGTGCCCGGCTGGTAAGGCTTGAATACCCAGGCCTCGAAGCGAATCGAGTCATCGCAAACGGAGATCCGCCGTATCTTCTCTATACACTGAGCATGGGTACCGACGTGCTTGCACTGCCCGTGAAGCTGCAGCTCGTAGATAACGGGTTCGCCCTCGGTGAGCAGCCAGTCCGCCGCTTCAAAGCTTTGGCAGCCGAGCAGGTCACTCCACACCGTCACCACCACATGGCGGGGAGGGAAGCTGTGCTCGGTAGCGTGACTGCGGATCTGCTCGAATACCTCACCCAGGGTAGCGCAACGCAGGGCATTACCCTGTGAGTAATCATGGACACCGAACTGTACCTTCCGTTCCCCATCCCACTTGTAATGGTGGTAGGAGAGGTAATAAGCAGGGTTGTTCTTGCTATCATCCGTATACCGGTAAGCCCAGGAGCTCGTGTGCTTGTTGACGTAGGACGTAATCCCGTACTTCAGGAGGCGGCGGGTATTGTCTTCCCTGGAGAGCCCCAGGCAGCTCATGACAAGGGTATCGTTCACGTACAGATCACCCTCAAAATTGCAGGTGGTTCGTACTGCAGTGAGCAGGTCATCGGTTTTCAGGAGACGGGTTCCTTCGTAGCTGCGGGCCATTTTAAATTTACTCATTGTTTGTTTTCCTCCATACGCTCTGCGGCGTTTAAATTGGGTGGCAGGCACCCGATCCAAGGCCCACCGTAGCGGACCCTGAGGCTGGTGTCTACTTATACGAACCGATTCGTGCCGGTTTTAGCTCAGTCCCTGGTGGTATACCGGATATCCGGGGTACATTTTCTTGACCTTCCGTGTGGCTGCCGAACATGCCCTGGCTTCCACGGTCACCGTGGTTTGGGCTTTGCTGCTGAGCACGACGATGAAGACGAAGGAGGTCATACTAGGCATATTTGACCGTGCCGATCTTGTTCCCGTTGATATCGAGCAGCACCTCAGGCTCGTCGCCGCTCTCGATCTTGCTGGCCAGCTCCCGGAGGAGGCGGGCGACTTCTCCCCGCTTACCCTTCGGATGCTCGTCAAATGCTGCATTGTTCAATCCGTTGAGCGTAATCGTGATCTTCTTCTTCATTGCAGGTTAGCTCCTTTGTGTGGTTTAGAGAATCCGGGTAATGCCGTTGCTGCCGTTGCCTGCCGCATTGTACGCCCTGCGGATCGCTAACTTGTCGGCATCGGATATCTCCGCAGGCTGCCCGAGGGCTTGCAGGTGAACGAAGGTGGTATAGCTGCCCTTAATAGCCGGAGTGATCCGGAACTCCCCTGTTTGCTTGTGAAGAGAAGCAAACCTGCCGTCAGTTTGCAGTAGGATCAGATCCGTGCTCGTTCCATTCGGGTATACCGTGAAGTCCTTAGCTTTTCTCATGCTTCCAGCTTTGAGCGTAACGTTTTGAAATGTCATGTAGAGCGCCCTCCTTAGGCGTATTTGGCGTAGAATTCTGCAGCTTCTGTCAGTTCAGCCCCATAGGCCTCCACCGTCTTGCACATCACAATACTCAGGTCACCCTCACAGATTGTGAGGACCAGGCGGGCCATTCTGTTAACCCAGACCTCTCGGTACCCGTTGTTATAGCTCTCCAGGTGATCCCACTCATTGCGTTCGGGCAGCATCATGCGGGGGCGGCCGAAGCTGTCGCAGTAGATCCCGCCGACGTTCCCACCCGTGAAAACCCTTCGCTGATCGTCCTTGTCATACCAGTCCAGGCACCACAGCTCTACAAACCGGACAATGTCTTCCCGTTCATGCTCCGGCTTTTGGCTCAGGACAATGGCGTACTTGGCAATTGGTCCGTAGTAGTGTTCCTGCATCAGTGCCTGGCAGCGCTCGGACGTTTTTTGCTTTTTGGTCAGTTTTTGCACCGCATCCCAGTACCCATTCAGCATCTTGTCGGCAATTTCCATAAACTCTTTGTGTGTTACAGCGATTGTCTCCCCGTGATTTTGCGTGCTCATCGGTTAGTTCCCCTCTCTCAGGACGTTGTGTGCCAGGCAGTTCATTTCCTCCAGCTCGCGCTTTTCAGCATAAGAGCGGCCGTTGAAGTAATATTTCTGGATGAGAAGGGCGGTCGCTTCTACAAAGAGCACCAGGTCATCCACACGGGTGGAGGTCACGTACATCTCTTCCTGCTGGGTTCCCGGAAAGAGGCGCTCATACCAGTCACCGTGGTTGTTTTCCTTGTACACCGGAATGTTGCCCAAAACTCTCTCAAAGTGCTTAGTGCTGCCGTTCTCTGAGATACGGATGCCCTTCACCCAGCGCTTTGTGCTGTAGATCTGGGTGGTTGGCAGGCTCCAGGAATCGAAGGGTTCCTGATCGAGCGCATCCAGGTAGAAGGTGAAGATGCTCTGCTTCTCGGATACTTCTGCCTTAGTCCTTTCCCCCCAGGCGTGCTTGGTGTAGGGGGTGTAGATGATCGCCTCTTGAACCATGGCCCCGCTGCTGTACGTTCCGCCGTTCACAAAATTTCTGTTCTTCGGGCACTCCAGCAGGGTGTTCAACTTCTCCATCAGCAAGGTGGCGCAGATCCGGAGCATCAGGTTCAGCGGGGATTCCCAGGCCCGGTGACCCTGCACATAGAAGGTACCTTCGGTGGTAAACTTATCGCCGTGCATTACTCCGTACTTACCCTCTGTGTTTTTGAACAGCGTCGTGAACGCTACAGGCTGGAGGGCGGGGGTGGTTTTCAGTGCTTTGCTCATGTTTGTCGTTGTGTGGATCTCCTTTCGCTCTAGGCGATTTATTGTGGGTCGGGGTCCAAGCCGATCCATGGACTGCCCGCCGTAGCAGGCAGCCTAGCATAGGTGGACCAATAGAGTTATCAGGTGCGACGTGTCAACTTAGTGCTTAAACTGGTCGTAGAACTGCGGTTTCTTGACCGCAGGCTGTGCTGGTTTTGGCTTTGGCGCTTCATAGTTCGGGTCAAACAGATCGCGCAGGGTGTTGATCGTGCGGACCGTTTGGCGTGGGAAGACGCAAAGCACAGCCAACCCCACGAAGGCCATAAAGAAGATAAGTGTCATGACCGGGGCGATAACATCGAGTGCATCCATGCCGGTTCCTCCTTTCTGTACTCAGTAGCGACTACAGCGTGACAAGTGTGTAGCGCTCCATCGGTGACCCGACCGAAGTCAGGTCAGCCTAGCAGCACTCACTTTCTGGATATACTGGCGATCTTCTCTTTAACCCAGGACTCCCGGAGCTGGATGAGGTAGGCTATTGCTTCCTCGTAGCTCTTGAAGCTCTGGATGATGAACGTCTCGGTAACATCATGGAGGGATAGCTTGGCGTCCGTCTCAACGACTCGCCACGGGTGCTCCACACCGGGTTCGATAACAAAGCGGATGGTGGACATGAATTGCAGGACCTTCTCAACAGGTAAGTTCACAGGTTACACCTCGGTAGTTTAGTAGTGCTTGGACACTCCATAGGACCTCCAGCTTGCGCTGGAGTCCATACGGGAAGGAGGGGCGGCGGGATTAGGCTTTGCTCTTGGTATCCTTCGACTCCGTATCAGCTACAGGGAGAGGGTTACCCAGCGTATCCGTGTTGAGCTTACGGATGATGTTGCAATTCATGGACAGACCTGTGCCTGGGATGTTGGCGAAGATACCCGACATGGCCACGTTGATTGCCTTGCCCTTTTGGGATACACCCAGGTCCTTGGACAGATCCACCTCGATGATGAGCTTGTTGCCTTTTACCGTCGTCTTAATGTTTTGCATAGTGTTTGTTCTCCTTGTGCCTCTTTGGGCATATATTGAGCTCGCATAGTAGCGGCCCTATGCAGTGTCCAAACTGCATAATCCTTACACTCCCGACCTTGCGCTATCAAGTACAGACTGGTAGTGGGATATATAGGTCAGACCTATACACCTACCAGGGCAGGTGCGTTGCACCAAACCGCTACAAATCAGTACTCTGTCACGCTCGGATACCAGGGCTGAGCAGGCCCTGATACGCACACCTCTTGCGATAAAGGAGGGGGCGGCGGGAGAGGATTGACCCGGACGAAGCATCACACATATAGAGAGAGACCATATAAGAGATAGAGAGGAGATACACATAGAGCGCATGACTAGGGGAAGTCTGAGGATAGACAGTCCTGTAGTGTAGAGGCCTGCTTGCGTAGGGTTGAAGGACACGTAGTGTCGGACCCTGCATGGGCAGATGGAGACTAGACCACAAAAATGCTAGGCTTCGCGCTCTCTCTAGGATGGGACGGACGGTGCGTGGTGCACATTCCGCCTCTATATGGTCCTGCGCCTCCTTGGCAGTCCACCCCGACGGGCAGACTGGTAGTGTGTTAGCTCTTGTCAGTTAGTCTGCATATGGCTGCACCGGACATGGAGGCGAAAAAGGTCAGACCTCCGGCAGTAATGACTGCCTGCATGGTGTCCGTGTACGACTCGGGTGACAGACACCCTACGAACATGACTAACAGACCGAGTAAACCTATCCCAATGAAAGCAAGCGTGATAATATCGCGCATTTTAACACTCCTCTAGCGTTGAATTAGACTGCCAAGAGGGCGTAGGACCACATAGAAAATCCCTATACGGCGATGGTGCACATAATTGACATTATGGGCACTTTTCTGGGGGTATCCTTGGGCCACCTATAGCGGTGGCCTTCGGTTACTTCACTTGGGCTGCGGCAGTTTGCGCGGCCATCATCTGCATGATTTTCATCTGCATTTCCTGCATTTGTTGCATCATAGTGGCCATATCGACTGTAGTAGGCACACTGATAGTGGGAGCTGGAGCCGGAGCAGGGGCTGCTTGGGCAGACTTCACCTGCAGCTCTTCCCGGATCTGTGCCGCTTCGAGCTTCGCACGCTCGGCCGCTACCATTTCGTCATACTTCTTGCGATTGATCGTGACGTTGATCGAGATATTGACGCCTTCAAATCCAGGCGCAGTAAGCCCCATAGACCCATGTGTCGTGCAGATCGTGTAGCTTGTGCCTTCCCCGGACTTAGAGATATCGCTGGAATCCAGCTTGCGCTCTAAGAAACGGGACAGATCCAGCGTGACGCCAAACTCGGAGCCTTTTTTGTGGGACAGTTTGAGTGCTTTTGCGGATTTAGACATGTGGGGTATCTCCTTTGCCTCTTCGGGCAGATAGTATTTGGGCATAGATAGGCCCAAGGATACCCCCAGAATTCGCCGGGTTTTGTATTCACGTAACGGGTACTTTGCAGGGGGTTCAACGTTCGGGGGCAGACTATGCTTCCACGTACTCCCGGCTTTTTACCGGAAAAGAGAGTACGCCCGTATCCCAGAAGGGGCTTTTGCAACGTCTTCCCACTTACAGCCGTACACCGAGACGTATTGCGTAGCAATAGACCCAGCTTGCGCTGTAGATCGGGAAGTCTCCGTAGCCGTCGCCTTCCTGCGTATTTCGCGTTACGTATGTAGTTGTCAAGGAGCGGGCCCCGGGGGGCCGTAGACCCCGCGGGAGTGAAGCGTATATCCGGCACCGTTCGTGCCGGGCAATCGGTGAAGCTGACTGCCCCCATATCTAATCCAGACCCCCCGGCAAACCACAAGCACCCCCCTATCCCGGCGGTTTTTTTAATTTTGGTGACCCCCACCCGGTGCCTAGGACTTTTTCCCGGCCTATGGGGGCGCGTGGGTGCTTCGTGACACACCGGAGAAATTTTAGCGAAAGGTCATTGCGGACGGACTCAATCGGGGCTGGGCGGGAGAAAATTTTTGGTAAATAGACGGTGCGGGTATATAGAAGGATAGAAAGGCCGGTGCTGCTATGGACATGAACGATTTTGCTACGATCTTCCTGTATTCTTTACTTGCGGGGGCGGTCGGGGCGCTTCTAGGGGCGGTCTGGATCGGGGTAAGAGACTGGGGGAAATTCGATTGGCCAGGAGAGGAGAAGGGTATATATGTGCGAGCGCGAGCTGACAAATCGGGCACAGCGGACGATGACGCTGCTAGAGGTTAATCGGGAAATCATGACCCATGCTCGGGGCCTGGAGAAGCTGTACGGAACCACCCTGGAAACGTTCGACTCCATAGCCGGTCGTTTGATGGCCACGATCTATGCGGACTGGGGGCTGCCGGAGGACAACGAGCTGGCGGAGCGGTCGGATCTGTGTGAGCTGCGTCCGGAAGAGATCATACAGGAGCTGGTGGTACTCTCCATCGATGCAGAGCGGGAGAGAAAGAGAAGGCAGGTTCCCTTTATCGCGGCCTATAGAGAGCCGGTGCATGTCGAGGGTCGTATTCCTCCTCCAGGTGAATAGAAATGCAAAAAGGTACGCTCCAGATCGGGGCGTACTTTTTTTCGTCCAGCTTTATCAAAAGGGCCATTCTGACGACCTTTAATACAAGGGCAAAAAAATTTTTCCCTTCGGGAGAAAGGAGGTACTGCGGAGCACGGGCAGCACAAAAAGCCCTGTCTGCACAGGGCTCACACTTTATTCAGGTATAGCGCCTTCTTCGGGATCTCTTTGCGAAAATGGGAAGTGAGAGGTGATGCTTTTTCTAGGAATCCATACTCGCCGGTAGTGGTTGCCCCCTACATATATGCATCCGATAACGGCATCAAAATGTGGATCTAAATGCGTCACATAGATCCATCCGCGAGGACCTGAATGTCCGTGGTGGATGGGTGATAGCCAGAGATGCTTCCATCCCAGATGCAGGTCATGGACAGAATTGGGCGGGTTAGGATTAAAAATTTGAGGTTGTGTTGTTGGTGGAAACCCTATTACCCTCACATGACAATGCTTCTCGCCAGGAAAACCTGGGTGCTGAGGAAAGCCGTGCTGCGGAGGAAAGTCCGGACTATACAGCCATGACTCGAACTGAGGGTGCCCTGGATGATCACCCGGTGCATGATGGCCTGGTATATGGTGTCCGGGCATATGAGGGCGTGGCCACTCCTCTAAAGGCTGCTGCGGCCATTGTTCGGGCCATGGTTGGTATGGATAAGGTTCATACGGGTAGCGCTGTTGTTGTGGCCAAGGCTGCTGTGGCCAATACTGCTGGGGCCACTGAGGACCAAAAACCATAATAGATCACTCCTTTGGATACTATTTCCACTACCGATGCTATGCACTGACTGGTTGTATAAATTCGTGGATTAGTTCTCATAATCGACATGAATAACTGTATAATTATGGGCACCTAGACCCTTTAATATCAGGAATTACTAGGTCTGTCCGCTGTAGTAGAGGTGCACACTGTGTGTTATACTCAGCATACCTCCTCATTTTGGAAATTCATTCCTCTATCGAGGTGTAGCAAACATTCATCGGGTTCTTCTAAAGTCCCTAGCAAGGACCAAACAAGCGACGGCCGTCGTTTGCGATCTGCAGCACCCAAAGGCTGAATAAACATACGGATTGCCCGGGCTGCGTACCGGGTTATCCGTGTTCACTGAATCCTTGAATTTAAGTGTTTCAACGTCGAAAGACTAGGGTAATACCCAATTACCCCGCTGTCAAAACATGATAAGTCTGGGAGAACCCAGGCTTTTTTTGTATGATGGACGCGAAACATTACGTGGTAATCGAATGTATATAGTTGTATAATGGTCTATAAATTGCGAACTTACGTTCGCTTATTGTACAATATCCTGGTCGATATACCACGTAAAATCGAGTAGCGGAGGTGAGAACAGTGGCGTATTTCTACATCCCCGTATGCGAGAATTGCTGGGCAGAAGGGGAGACAGAAAGCCGGGCGTCAGCCAAAAATGCGAATGGGGACTTTCTGGTTCGTACGCACTGTGCAAACTGTGGGGCCGTGATCTCGTTGCTCCGAGCGGAGAACCGGCCAGAGCGCCGGGTACCGAAGGAACTGACGACGATCCGGACTGATGAATACTTCCAGCAGCTCTCAGCAGAGGATCTCCTTACCGAAATGAGGGGCCTCGGAACAGCTTATTTCATGTGGCAGGTCAGACGGGAGGGAGAAGAAGTTGACCCAGAGCTGCAGAAATCCGTAGAGCGCTGCTACAAGGAAGTGTATCGCCGAATTACACACTGCGAGGGGGCTGTGCAGCATGGAGGTAACGACCGTGGACAAGCTTTTTTGGAGTAACCTGAACACAGAGGATCTGCTGGATCACTATACCGAGTTCGCTCGCATGGCTGTGTCTGAGAAGGAGGCACGGAAGGGCGGGGCGGCCGCAGAAGTATACGAGGGGTTCTGCGAGGCGCGAGCCGAGCTGCTGCGCCGCTTGAGTCAAGCGGAGGCTGCTAATGAGGAATAGGGCCAAGTACGTAGTATTTATACGAACAGGGGGAACAGCGGAGCAGCCGCAGTGGCTCGATAGGGACACGATGGTCATCGAGGCCACAAGCCCGGATAATGCTATTCTTCGCTGGCTGAAGTTCCATCCGCAGTACAATAATCCGAAGTACCTGCAGCGTGGCTGGGGTGGTAAAGGCTGGAGCTACTGGGGCTGGACGATCCGCGTCGGTACCCTGGAGCTCTGGGAAGGAGAGCTGCAATCGGCAGACCATGACTCTCTCCAAGACTTCATGAGAAACCTCAACAAAAATGCTGCGTACCTGCATCACCGTACCGATACCGAGTATGCTGCCTATGGTGACGACCAGCTCCTGATGCTCTTTGAGGCGGAGCTCAGCCTGGCCGAAACTCAGCCGGACAAATCCGATCCGGAGGTCATAGGCAGCCTTCGGGACGAGATTCTTCACCGCATGGCCTGTAGAAGCGGTCTACCGGAAGTAAACCATTTTTCGCCGCTTCGCGGCTAAAGAGAGAGAATGAGAGGATGGTCGGTATGGATCTGGCGACGATCTATAAGCCACATGCTTTTAATGTTGACTGGATGTTCTTTATTCCGAAGAATTGTAACCCTACTGCGTTTATCTCTGAGCTGGAAAAGCACCTGTTTGCACGGGGATGGGTCTTCCTGGGCAAACCACCGTTCTGCCTGAAGGGCGAATTCGGCGACCATATGGTGTCATTCACCGGTACTGTCGGTACTCCCGACGATGTGACCGAGGATGCCTTGTGGGAGGAGTTTGTCGCGTTTGCAGAGCAAAGGGGATGGCAGCTCGGCGGCGGCCACCAGCAGTTATAGCAGAGGAGGACGCTCACATGGATGTGGCGACAATAGTGCGGGAAATGAAGAGTGGCAGCGCCAAACTGATCAAAGCGGACATTGAGAAGGGTGACGCCAAGGCGATGAGCCTGGCCATGCAGGTACTAAGGGAATACCAAAGGCTTTGTGCTTTTGAGGACGATGAGTACCAGCGGCTTTTGTTCACGAAAGCATATGTGAAGTGGAAAACAGCTACCAGAGGGGATGGCGAGGACCTTGCCGTACGATGTGCCACGATATCTCGACCGAGTGCCCATCCGCGTAAAAGTGGGGGAAGGGGTAAAAACGGTTTGCCTAACGGACGCAACTGCTGAAGAACGACGCGAGTGGTTCAGTACCCTTGATCCAGCACGACTAGCTGCAGTGGCCGAGATGCTCGCCTGTAGACTGCGGGAGATTGGTGACAACCTGGATCTCTATGATCAGAGTCAATCGGAAGCATTAGGACGTCGCTAAACGGCTGATTTTATAGGCGAGATCCGGGAGCGTATAATCGCTCCCTGTTTTATACATCACAGGACGGAAAAACACGAACATACATATCGAATGAGGGACGTAGAGGGGGGGTTATTTTTCCCATTAAAAACCAGTTTAAACGAGGTTGGGCCTTTGAAAAATGACGCGCCCCAGTGCGTCCCTCATTTGATAACGAAATATGTAAAATGAACAATGTGCTGATTAAACACATGTAAACGGGCGTAAAACGGAGATATATGCTATAATATTAAGAAAAAGGCTTATTATCTCGTGAATTTGGGAGGCGAAATTGTGGCCCAGTCAGCGCAAGCCAGGAGACAAAAAGCGTCGAAATCGTTGAAGCAGGATAAGATTGCCCAGGCAGCCGTTGGGCTGCTCCTGCAGTTGAAGTTAAGGGAGACAATGGCGGTTAGAAATGTGCTTAATATCCAATCATCACCCGAAAAAAAACCTGCAGAACCCCAGCAACCGGCCGTGACCGCCAGCAGCACCCCCGAGCAGGGGAAAGCCGAATCATCTGCAGAAGTCCAGGCAACAGCATTCGCGGCCCCCGAGCCGGTCAAACTGTGCCCCATAGACGCCGAGATGGAGCGCTGTAGAAAGGCTGCTCATTTTATCGACGATGGGCAGTACTATGTAGGTGGATTGGTTGAGATGCGGGTGGAGCGTGTCGAGGCTCGATATGTCAAAACAAGATCCACCGATGGATTTGATACCGAAGCACTTTTATATATCAGGGAAATATCCGACACGGAATATATTGAGTCACCGCTTGACCACTTCATGTTCGGGGATATCTTTATCGCTCAGATCCTCAGCATCGACAACATTGGCCGGTTGAAAATATCGACGAAAGGCCTGCCGATCCGCAATTATCGGAAGCGGCCGACAGAGGGGAAAATTATGAGGACAGTAGCTCCGGCAAGTAATGTAACCGAGATCGCCAGTTATTCCGAAAAGCCAGCCCATAACCCGTTGAAGGATAAGCTGATTGGATTTAAAGCCGAGGAATCGAAGCCCGAGCCTGAGCCACCGGCACAGCCTGAACAAGCCAAGCTGCAAGCTGCTCATGACGGCCGTGAAATCGAGCAGGTCAAAGCATTTGTAAATCCAAAGCTGGGAGTACTCAGCGAAAGATCGGAGGCTATGATCAGGGAGCTTATGGACAAGCATGGCACCGTCGCCTTCACCCTGGCCATGGCTCAGGTCGTACCGGCGTTTGAGTGCGATTTGGGAGTATATCTCGCTAAGGAGATTGACGCGAAGCTCAGTGGCTGCCTTTGACTCGGAGACAGTGTACAGCCTGGGGGATCACTCTGTGCTAAGGTACCGGGAGAGAGTTCTGGGGCCAGAACATGCGGACCTGACAGACGATGAGGTTCGGCAGATCGCTGGAGAACATCTACGCCAGGCCTCTGTATTCCAGGAGCTCGGGGATCGCCGCTATCTGCGTGTCGATGACATATACGTCCCTGCAAACCGAATCGGTCCAGGCCGGTTTCTGGTCAGGTCCTTTCTGCCTGAGTGGCTCGTCGAAGAGCGCCGTGAGGCTGGGAAGCTCTGGATCTTCTAAAACACGAAAAAGCCTGCGGAACGCTCCGTAGGCTTTTTGGCGTGGAGGAGAACAGAGGTCATCACTCCCCTGTTATCCACGGAAATCAGGCTGGTGGACTGTATCCCCACCGCCTTTATCGTATCACGGACAGAGGTGCCTTACAATCTGACATTACTCCGCAGTATTAACGGGCTTGCCGGAGCGCTGCACAATGTACCCCAGGCTCTTTTGACGTTCCTGCAGCTTGCCCATGCCGAAGTCGTTCATGAACTCCTGGATCGTCAGCTCGCCGCCATAGAGGACTTCCTCGCCGTAGATCGTGCCGCCTTCTTCCAACCGGTTATCGTGCAGGTAAGGAGCAAAAGAGTACTCCGTGCGGCCATCTCCGAACGTTTCCTTGATGACACAGAAGGCCAGGCCCAACGGGTGCAGGATGCGCCGGTTGATCTCGAACAGCAGCCCGCTCTTTAGCAAGAATTCTGCGCCGTTCTCGATCTTCTCGCTTGGATCGTACCCTACCTGCTTCAGTACATCGATGAGGTTGTCAGCATACTTTTTCGTGTTTTCCATAGGTGTTTGACCTCCTGTGCCCTTAGGCGTAATGGGGATGTGTGGTTCGGGGTGGTTTACTCTTCTTGTTGGCCACGGATCGCAGCAAGCAGCTCAGCGACAATGTAGATGATCCCGAGGATCGGCCAGACCATAGTGACGGCAGCGGCGAAAGCAGCGTCGGCCGGTCCGCCCGATCTGCGATGCATGAGCGCTGTCGTGGAGATAACCAGTCCAATAACGAGATGAACGAGGATGTAGATCATATCAGGCCTCGTAGGGCGCAGCGTAGCCGAGCTGGATGAGCAGATCGCTCAGATTTGATGTTTGACCCTCGTAATACTCCACTTCGACCTCGGCCAGGTAGCGGCCATATTTATCTTTGCGATCCTTCATGGTGCGGATCTTGACGGTGTCGGTTTCAAAGCAGCTCCAGACGAATTGTTTGGCCTGCCGGCCTGCAGGCGTCCCCAGCTCCGGAGCGTTGATCCGAGCCAGGCGGACGTTCTCTTCCCGGAAGGTATTGAATCCCAGATCAATACGCAGCCGCAGGGTATCAGCGTCGATAACGCGAAGGAACAGTGCTTTATATTCATACATGATATTCACTCCCGAAAGGGTTCTTGTGCCCTTATACGAGGTGATTCCATAGAAATTTAGGGGACAACGAAAAAACCCCCCGACACTTGGTCGAAGGGTTTTTTGTTAAGCATCCGTATCTGGCTTGGACCCCGGTCACGGATCTGGGACACAGAGACTCGAAGGTCTTACTGTCCCACGCTTTTGAGATACACTCAGCTACACTAGGTAAGCTACACCATATGACTGCCTCACAACTTGCGTATGAGACATATTTGAGATAAATATAGCACACCTTCTCTTAACATGCAATATACCAATTTTCGGAGATATGTGCTAAGATAGTCATTAACCGACTGGACCCCGGTTATTTCGAGGAATCTTGCCTTTTGAGCACACCTTAGCTTGGAGTATATATGACGTATGTACGCGGCCACAAGACCGTCTTATTACGTATACCCCTAGGAAAGTTACACCTCTATTTTTGTCTAAGTAGAGGTGCTCAATAATCAGGTCGATCATACCTGTTATAGGCACTTTTTTCGTTTTAAACCGCGTCCGTACGGGGATTTTCACACATACATAGAGAAGATTATTAGGCACTTTTCTGCCGAATTATGAGCACTGGATCTTGCGAGAAGCGTTTGAAAGAGGTAAAATTAGGTTTAACAATTCGAGAAAACTCGCCAATTCTTGTGACAGTGCTTACAAGTCACGCCCTAACAAAATAAAAAAAACAACCCCACTGCGGGCTGTCTAAAAGTTTCCCCCTGCATCTCTAAACTCCCCGACCAAAGTTTGTTTAGAAGATGCTACCAAGAAACGTACAAGACAGTAACCAGTAGGGCCTTGCGAAAAGGTCAATGCCGATAAGGATGATGGGCCTTATCAGATGCATTTCATATGCGTTTTGATACCCTCATTTTATCACACTTTTTTGAAAAAGTGAAGCTTGTACCTCTATTTCCCTGTGCCCGAAAACCGCGGTGCCACAAGGAAATGGAGGTTTTTTTATGGCATCGAGAGCAAGTCTTAATCTCCCCTGCCAGAAGTATATCGAGCTTGACGACTGGGAACCCAAACTTGGGAAGGCCTATATCGTCTGGAAAAAACTGCAGACCATGGTGAATCGCAAAGACAGGGATCGCCCCTACGACAAGATAGACTGCAGTCAGAACATCTTGGCTAAAAGAATGGGGATCGGCAAGGTGACGTTCCAGAAGCTAGTTCGCCTACTCTGGGACTATGCACTGATCGATCTGGTTGACGTGAAAGCTAGGGACTGTTCCGGTACTATTCAAGAGTGCACTAATATCATTGTGCACAAATATCCGCAAAATAATCCTGAATTGGCAGAAAAACCTTTGGAGAAGGTCCGTGACTTTGATACGCAGCGTATAACAGCCAAGAGGAAAGCTGGCGCTCTGGGCGGTAGGCCAAAGCACCGTAAGAAAGAGCAGTATGCAGGCGATCTGCTGGAGATGGCTGTGGATAACTCTATATCAAAGCCGAGTTCCGATCCAGAGGGTGGTATCCAAACGAAACCACCCGGTGGTTCAGAAATTGAACCCAATAATTCTTCTAATTCTTTAAACCCTAATTATCTAAAAAATAAAAAACCTGATGATCATGCGCGTAAACGCGAGCTCACTCAGGATCAAATTATCGAAAACGCCTATGAAAGCTGCAGAGATCCTGTCACAGGGAAAATGGACCTAACGGATGCTGAATTCGACAAGATTGTGAAGCGAGTCTTGGACCACGAGCCCCGTGATCTGGAGGCCTACTTGAAAGCAGCCATAATCAGATTCTACGAGGACCGCGAGCGTGCGCTCCGCCGACGTTATTTCCAGCAAGCAGCCAAGGACAAAAAGCTGACCAAAGGCCGGCCGGCCGCAAGCCGCAAGCCGCACATCCCGTTCATCGGGGAGAATGCCAACGAAAAAACCAAAAACGCCCCTATTGGGGGGCGCTTGACTCGTGAGGAACGGGACGAGTTGTTACGACAGGACGCACAGTATCGGCAGGCGCGAAGGCACCCCGGGGCGTGAAAATCAGCCCGGTACCGGATTCGACGTTAAACCGCACGGCTTCTTTGTCGTACCGAAGCTGAATGTAACCAGGTCCCGGGAATAGGACAAGCGTCTGCAGGATTTCTACCTGGCTTCGATCACAGACGACAAATCCGCGAGGGTTGCTGCGGTTTGTGGGCTTCAGCTCCGTTGTCCAGTCACCTGTTACGCGGATATAAGTGCTCCACTCACAGCCTTTATACGTGTGTACGGTCCACTGTCGTTTTTGAACGTTCCAATGCAGGCGGGCTTTCATGCTTTCACCCGGTAGAGGACCGCATTAGGCTGTCCGTTGGCCGGATCGGTGCCGCTGAATGTCTCGACAAGCCCGAGCTCGACGAGCTTCTTCAGACGCGCCTCGATGTGGCGGTAGGATACGTTCATGGGGTAGGTAGACTGCATGACACGTGTGAGGGTCGGTGCGGTACAGGTCTGGTTGTGAATGTACGTTTTGAGGGCGTAGTAGGCGGGATAGGCTGGATCGCCTTTGAGGATGGTCATTCGGGGTAACTCCTTTATGCTGGGGTGCTCCTGCTATCACACAGACCCTCACCTCGGGGCTAACGGGAAATCGCCGGAATGGAGGGAGTCGAACCCCCTGTCTGTGGGACGCACGCGCTGCTTCCATGTCTGCTGGAATCGAACCAGGACCCTGAGGGTCTGCACCTTTTGCACTTACCGGTAACGATCCGGGCCCGCGCTGCTTGGCCTGTGTCGTAGCAGGAGAGCCGTCTGCCTTTCATGCCACACAAAGCCCTTCTGCGCTCGTAGGAGCCAATGGCGATCTGGCCAGTGGGAGCACGCCCTTGTTTCCCTCCTACAGGATTACGGGTTAGAGATTTTATGCGGCTTGAAAGACAGACGGCACTGGCTTACTCGTGATGGTCAACAATGAGGGACATGAGTTTCTCATACAGCTCGCTGCTGTCAAAATCCGTTCGGATCTCCTGGCCGCGGATGAAGATCTGGCCTTTTCTGTTGATTCGCAGGCCGGAGGGCATCCCCAGCCGGGTGATGACAATGTCGGTCTTTGAGGGAATCGAGGAATCCATAGGAGGCTCCTTTGCGGGGGGATTACATCAAACCTGCGACGGATACGGTATTGCTTGTCGTCGTCAGACAATGTGGGTCTACGATCTTCTCGCTGTCGCGGAGACGGCAATTGGAGATGGAACCGGTAATGGCGGCATTGTAGAGGTATATCGATCCTCTGTGGTTAGGGCCTTGCACCGTTACGTCGTTCACGACGAGGTCCTTCACGCCAGCCTCGACCTTAATGCCGTACTCCCCAGCTCGGTCGGATTGGTTGTTGTTCATGACCTTCGCACCGGCTCCGATGTACGTGTCGTGTGCTCCACCTGCAACCGAAATACCTGTGCGGTTGTTCAGTTTCACACTGGTGCCCTGAATGTAGTTATGCGGACCGTATACGCCGATACCGACATTGTTCAAGTCGATAAAGCCGCCGCGGACCTTGTTTTCACCGCCGCCCAGGACAATGCCCAGATCGCCGCAGCTCTCGACGAAGGTGTCGATAATCTCCGAATCAGAGCAGGTCAGGAAATTGATTCCGTTACCGCGGCCATACACACCGCTGTTTTGGCTGCCGATCAGTTTGAATCCGCAGTCCCGCACCTTCACCCGGTTGCAGCTATTGCCTGTGGAGCTGATGGCCAGCAAGCCGTTGTCTACATCCAGGTGCTCGAAGTAGCAACCGAGGACCTGCATCTCGAAGACGTCATCCAGCACAACAGCGCTGGTTCCTGGCCCCATTCCTCCCTGGAACCGGAGGTACATCAGAGCGTTGCCGCAGCCCTGCAGGAAGTTGCTTTTGAAGTTGAGGCATCCTCCTGTGGTGTTGATCGGAATGATGATCGATCCGTTGGATCTGGCGTAAGGGTTGGCCATATTCGCTACGGGTGCTTTCCCTTTCAGGACGACGCCTGGTGGAATATCCACGCTGCCAATGTGGTATTGGCCGAATGGAATCCAAACGACACCGTTACGAATTAGCGGGTTTTCGCAGACTTTGGGTAAAGCATTGATTGCAGCCTGCAGCGCTCTGGTCCATACCTGGCGGCCAAAAGAGTCGGTGTACACGTAACTCTTGTAATTTGTAATATTTGTTTCTGACATGGTGGCTCCTCTGGGTGTAATTGGCGGTACGGCTGGCTCTGAACCGGGAACGCGCCGGGTAGGGTATTCCCATACCGGCCGTGCCGCACCGGAAAAGGGACGGAGCGAGGCTCCGCCAAAGGGGGTTGGGTCGTGGTGCACGCTTGTTTCGGTGCGCAAACCGCCGCGATTCGATCCTTAGCACTTGCGGTCAGTGCATTTGGAGGAGGGGCCAGCCAGCATTCCTTTGCCCTGGAAGCTGGATGCAATGGTTATGACGGGGCCCCAATAGGGAGGATCGACGTAGAGGGGAATGGACGCTGGCCGCAGACGGGCTCAGTCTTTACACCGACAAAACGGAGACCAGGGGATTAGTCAAGGTAGTTTACGGTTAGTAAGGAGTCACAGGCCTTCGACAGCTTTTGATAGATCTTTGGGCCATCGAGCTGCCAGAGGGAGTGCGGCATGACCACCTCCAGCCGTACGTCAGTGCCGCGCACGGCATTGTACACCTGCAGGTGGTGGTACATAAATTCCAGATTGCTGGCGTACTGCTCCAAGATATCCTCCTTGTGGTGCTGCCAGTCGGGCAGATCGCTAGGCTGGATATCCACACAGACGCCCCTAAATTGGCCGCTGAGGTACTCATTCTCGTTATAGCGAAGGACGGACTGGACGAACTCATCGAGCGCCCAGAGGCCAGTTCTGAGGGCCCAGCATGGGCTGCCACCGAGGGCGAAAGGGCGGTATCTGAACCGTTGGCTCAGGTCGAGGAAGGCTGCGATCTGCAGGGGTTTGGAACGGTCGATTTGATGGGCGGAGGTCTCGATATACACGTCTCTGATCCAGTCGTCTGCCTCCAGCGTGGCATCGAAGAAGTCGCCGGGGCTGTGCAGGGTGGTATTGGCTGCAGCCCAGCCGCGCTGGTCAGTCGTTTTGAAGATCAGGTCCATGGATATCATCCTTTCGCGGTTATGTAGGGAGGAGGCAGGCACGGGGCCTGCCGGTATTGCGGGGGGATGCAGCTATGGGTTGCTGCGAGGAGGTGAGCGGTTTTCGCTCTTGGTCCCTTATACGACCCCTCGATCTGTTTGTTTAGTGCCGATTCGGAATATTCTACATTTCGAGGAGGAGATTTTTATGCTAGACAGATTCAGACGGTTTTTGTCCGAGACGGCCCCGCCCGAAGTGACGATCCGCGAGACGCTGACCATTGTAGCTCTGCTCGACTGCAAGTTTGACGGTCCCAGCAACCAGCGGACACGGCTGCTGATGCGCGAGTTTGCCCGAATAGGTGACGACCAGGTGCAGGTGATCATCATGCACAAAGGCATCCAGCGCAGCCCGGTAGAAACGCCCGATCCCGCGCTGCCGAACCTGAAGACCGTGCCCTACGGAACTGATATCCGGCCCCTCTACAATGGGCGGGTCATCATGTGGACTGACGCTCCCGAATTTGCGGGAACCCTGGCTACAGCTCACCCGAACTTGGTGGTATACGACGACCGGGAGAAGGGCATCAATAGTGCAGAGGATGCGGCTATGCACAAACTGGCCGACCTTGTGTTCAGCTACGATCTGGACACTCTCGCCCACCCGAAGATCAGCTTTATCTCTTCGACCGCAGATGGTGCAGCCAAAGCCTTGCTTACCATTCAGAAGTCGCCCAACCGGAAACCGCCCCGCCAATAGGGCGGTTTTTGCGTTGTGAAATGGTGCGGGGATCGGCCTATTCTACGTGGTATAAACACCACAAGGAGGCACCCTACACCATGGCTGAGAACGAAAAATCTATCGTTAGCACGACCAATAAGTCAAAGATAGTCAAATACGAGCTGGAGGCCGACGTCGTCAATTTGCGCAAGAGCGGCCTTTCCTTTCAAGATATCGCCGATGAGCTGAACGGAAGCGGCAAGGTACCGGCGAGTGACCCGCTCGACAAATTTGTTGTCATGCGATTCCTGCAGAAGATGCCTGAAATCAACCGGCAGATCATCCAGGGCGACAAGGCCCGCCTCGTTGAGGTGGTAAACACCAACATGGATATCGTCTCCGAGGTTCAGGGGCTATTCCACCGCGCCAAGTTCATGCTCGAAGTTATGGAGGAGAACGCAGCGGAACAAGGCAAGGTCGTCGATCCATACCGGTTCAAGGCAGTGGCCAGCGAAATGCGCGAGCTGCTGAAGCAAATGACGGAGATCCAGAAGGAAATCAACGATGCTGACAATGTCCGCAACTTCATGCAGATCGTGCTGGATACGCTGAAGGCGGAGTGCCCTGAGAAGATCCCTGTAATCGCCGAGAAGCTGCGCGTGCTGAAGGGCACCCAGTGGTTCTCCGACATGATGCGGAGGGGCTAACGCATGAGCGATCTGGATAACCTCTTAGAATCTTTTCTCACCATGGCCGATGGCTCGATCAATGCGGCCGGCCAGTGGCGGGAGCAGCCGGTGGATCTTCTCCAGTTTTTCACCAGTAAGGACTACCTGGGAGAGACTCCCTATCCAGGCAAGCAGACGGAGCTGCTGGAGGCCGTCAATAACATTCTTTGGTGGAAGCTCACAAGCGACGAAGGCCTCTGTCCTGAGGATCTGCGCCAGGTCCAGGAGATGGTCGTCATGTTCGGTAAGGGGTCGGGTAAAGACTTCCTGGCCTCTGGCATCCTCGCCTATGTCTGCTACCTCCTCTGCTGCATGAATGATCCCCAGAGCTATTTTGGCTTCGGCCAGGACGAGCCTATCGACTTGATCAACGTCGCCATCAACGCCTACCAGGCGAACAACGTATTCTTCAAGAAGCTCAAAGCCCGCCTCAACAACTGCAAATGGTTTGAGCGCACCGGCATGGAGCCCAAAACTCCGAACCAATACCAGCTTACCAAGAACCAGATCCGGTTCATGAAGGGCATAACCGCCCACTCCGCGCACTCCGAGGCTGATAGCTTCGAGGGATTTAACCCCCTCATGGTCATCTTCGACGAATTCGGCGGCTTTGAGCCTGAGAAAGCAGAAGATGCCTATGCCACCCTCCGTTCCTCCGCAGTATCCCGTTATAACGACAAGATCCTCCTGATTTTCATTTCCTTCCCGCGGCACCAGGAAGACATGATGATGACGAAGTATCGCGAGGCCACCGAGAAGCACGATCCGCTCGTCTGGGCGTCCATCGGCGCATCCTGGGTGGTCAATCCCCGGATCAAACGGCAGTCTCTCGACAAGGACTATGAGCGCGATCCGGAAGGCTCCAAGCTGAAGTATGAATGTATACCACCGGCGTACGCAGAAGGGCTGTTCCAATTCCCCGAGATGATCGACAAAGTCATCATGGTCGGTAAGGCCAGTCAGTGCCCGTCGCTTCTCGTACAAAACAAGATTAGCACGCGGCTGCTGGCCAACGGAGTGGAGCGGCATTTCATGGGGCTGGAGATCCACAATCTGCAGCTTGACCCGCAGTATACCTACTACCTTGGCGGCGACGGCGGGGTCACGACGGACAGTTATGTACTCGTTCTGGGTCATGCTGAGCCGACAATTGCAACAGTGATCGAGAACGGCGTGCAGGTGGAGAAGTGGATCAATAAGCCGGTCGAGGATCTGATCCTCGAATGGAAGCCGTCGAAGAAAGATCGGCTGCCCGTTGACCTGCTCAATGTGGCGGATATCCTGGAGTCGATCTGCCGCCAGGTGTATATCAAGAAGGCGCTTTTCGATAAATTTAATTCAGCCGAAGTCGTCCAGCGGCTGCTGGCCATGGGAATCGAGGCAGAAGATAAGAACTTTTCAAACCCGTTCCAGTTCCAGATTTATCAGAATTTGAAGTCCTTGATCTATACCGGCCAGGTAGCGCTGCTTGATCATACCGTAGATGATCCGCGGCGGCTGAATGCCGCCCAGGAACTGAAGGCTCTGAAGCTGATCAACGGTAATAAGATCGACCACGACCGGGATGGCAGCAAGGATATTTCCGATGCCCGGGCATCCTTCGTGTGGCTCTGCTCCACCGACGAGCCGGAGGCCACGACAAATTACTCCATGCCGTTGCTGGCAGGAGCTCAGAAAGGAACGGGGACCAAAAGGACCCACTAGTATAAAGGGGATGCCTCACGGCATCCCTCTTTCCTTAGGAGGCTGGGACTACTCTACTGACGAAATCGAGGTTTACGCCTGTAGGCCCTTCGTCGATCCCATCTACCAATAGAAAGGCGAGAGGTTCCAGTCCCTCGATTATCTTGATGCTAAATTCTCGAAAGTATCCAACAAGAGTTTCTTCTCCATCACCCATGTTGTAATACACCACGACCATAGCGCCTGATTGAAGCGCGTTACGTTCTACTCGCATCATCGAATGCTACCTCCATGTATAATTTTATCGGTTCTGGCATTGATTCCATAAGGTAACGCAATCACTTTTAGATTAACATGTACGGGTAAAGGTGCGTGATGATGGATGATACAGCCACTCAAACCAATGCTACTACATAAAGCTGATTCCCCGCCTGGAGCCGGTTACTGGCACCAGATCAAGTGGGACGGACATAGATGCCTGCTGCACAAGGAAGATAGCACGATCCGCCTGTTTACCCGGCACCAAACCGAATGCACACGCGCTTACCCGGAGCTGCAGGATATCCGGCTCAATGCAGCGAGTTGCATCCTGGATGGGGAGATGATTGTGTTGAAGGACGGGGTGCCTTGTTTTGAATCTGTAATGGAGCGATTCCATGCAGGCAGCAAGGGTATGACGAGACAGATGCAGCAGAACCCCGTGCATTTTGTGGTTTTCGATATCCTGCAGCTCGACGGCCGTGACCTGACCAGCCTGACACTTACGGAGAGATACGCGATCCTAAGCCAGGTGGTAAGCAGCTCCAATGCCCTCTCCGTCTCCCAGTGCTTTGATGACGGGGCAGCGCTCTTTGCCATGGTGAAGGAGAAGGGACTGGAAGGGATCGTATCTAAACGCAAAGACAGCCGCTATACGCTCGATCACCGCTCCGCTCACTGGCTAAAGGTAAAGAACTATTTGTTTGCCGAAGCTTCAATTTCGGGAATACGCAAAAAGGAGTTCGCCTGGTCTCTTGCCGATCCGGAATCGGGCCGGTATCTTGGGGTCTGTGAGTTTGCTCCTCCGGATGCGAAGAAGGCCTTCCGCGCTATAGCTAAGCAGCTTGTAGTGCGGGAGGATAAAGATTGGATTTGGCTGCAGCCGCGGATCAAAATCCAGGTGAAATTTCAGTGCTGGTCACGGAACCAGCTCATGCGGTCGCCAAGTTTCCAGTCTTTCATACTGCAGCAATCCTAGGGTTCCTTTAGTGGGGCCTTTTTTATTTGGAATAAGAACGGGCTGTGATGGGTAAACATATACTAGGAAGTACAGAATGTACATTCTGTGCACTATGTACACACTGTCCGGAATCTGATATGATAGGAGGTGAAGAGGAGGGGATGTTAGTGCAAGCTTTACTTAGTGCCACAGAGGTTCGAGCTAACTTTGGAGGATTCATCGACACTGTTGTCCGTGAGAAACCCCAGTTTGTGAAGCGCAATCGGGACGTGATTACGAGCGTATCCGTTGATCATTTGAAATTGATCCTGTCCGCCTATGAATTTACATTCGAGTATGAGGTCGAGGACGGTAAATATCTCGGTTCCATTGAGCAGATCGAAGATCTGATTAGTGAAGCCGATACGCTTGAAGAGATGAAGCAGGATCTGGCTCAGCAGCTTATCGAATATTCGCAGATGTTCTACGATGATTTTGAGAGGTTTATGGCGGCACCCAACCGCAAAGCCCATGCGCCGTATATTCTCCGCGTCTTGCTTTATAATGATGTGAGCGAGGTGGCGGAGTTACTGCATGGCTAGTTGGAAAGATCTAAGACGATTCTTGGAAGCTGACGGATGGACCTATTTGCCTGGTCGTAGCGGAAGAGACGACTGGTATGAGAAGACACTACCTAACGGAGAAATTCTTAGAAGTAGAGTCTCTAAAGGGACGGGCGAGATTTCCAAAGGGTTGTTCGCTAAGATTCTGAAGCAGCAGCTCAAAGTCGATAAGGAGTACTTCAACTCTAAAATCTAAAACAAGAGGAGCCCATGGCGGGGCTCCTTTTTTGCAGAATAAGTTGTCTAACATTAGGGGGGCACTTCAAAAGGAGCTGCTTTTAGCTGAAACCAAATAAAACCCCGGCATCCACTATCCGGGGTGTTTTGTGTCTTTTGAAGAACAATGGTATACTTAAAAGTAAAATACAGGGAAATGAGGTATGATAATGGGCTCTATTACCTGGTTTCATCTTCTTATGAATGTCGTCATTGTTGCTGCAGTTTTATTTTTAGCAAAAAGATTTTTTGACAGATGGATAAAAAGAAAAGGGACGTAAAGTCCCTTTTCCCTTTTCTACCCTACCATTCTCTAGTGCGGGTTGGAAGAACGTCTACTGCACCTACATCGGCTGTGTTAAACACGCTTTTCGGGAAGATGGCGTAATATACAGGTACTCCGCTCCATCCTTGTGCTTTTTGCTGGTGGCAATAATTCGCGTTCAGGCAATCGTTCGTTAGGGTAAGGTCTGCGATCAATCCAATCCCGCTTGTGCCAACAGCACCATACGCAGTGTATTTTACTTCATTTGTAATTTTTGGCACGTACTTGTTATCGGATACCCAACCTGCGAGGTTAGTTGTAACTGTATGTTGAATCCAACCCAAATCGGACGTTACATACCCTTGTGAGTAGTACCCGGTGCCGTTAACGTATCGTGAACCATCGTACCAATAGTGGTCTGTTTGCACAGAAGCTTCAGCCTCGGCCTCGAATCCGGCCCCGGCTTTTCTTTCCGGTACTTTCAATGCGTGTGCTTTAACATACGCCGCATCCTCTTCAGAGAATGCCTCTCCAACCTTATATTTACTATTGATCTCATCCAGTTTCTTAGCTACTTGAAGATCAATGTAGACTTTCTCATTCGCAGGTTTCGATGGGAGTCTGTTCACTACGCCCGGATCGATATTTTTATCGGCGGCGGACGCAGATGCAGCAAGGCACCCGAAAGCAATTACGGCAATGGACAGAGTTTTTAGTAGTTTCATAATACTAGAAAACCTCCCAATAATTGTATTTGGTGCTGTAAACAATATACTACTTGTCCACGGAAAAATTTGTCAAATTATGGAGGTTAAACGATAGAATTTGTTGTTTGTAACTATTATTTGTCATAGAAATAATTTATCATAGGTTAATTTGTCGACTTATATAGAAGCATAAAAAAACGGTGGCGCCATTATGGCATCCCCGTTTTTTCCTTTCCATCCTTAAACCCAGCTATAGGCATAGCCAGTTACGGTTGCACCGTCTGTGATCGTAACACGGGAGACAATGGACTTCCCTTCCCCAATATCACTGAGGTTAGTCATGACATTAGTCTGCACTTCCTTGAACGTTACCCCGCCGTCCCTCCAGATTTCGTACCTGTAAGTCCCTGATCCGTTCGTCTCGGTTACAAACATCACGTGGCTTGGGATGTAGTCGGCATCATCAGGTAGCGAGACCATTACAGCCTGCGTACCACCAGAGGCGCGCAACCGGCCAATTTGTAAGAGAAGTCTTTCACAATGGCCTCCGAACCTAAATTTGTGTTCTGATTTTTTAACGTCTGTGTTCTGATTTTTTCAATTTTGATGCCTGATTTTTTGCATTTTGATACCTGAAGTTCAGAACCAAATCTATATAAGAGAAGCTATATAAAAAGAAACATCATAAGGAATCTAGCGCGGCAAATGCACCGCGCATCTCACCCTTGCGGTCTTTTCACAAGCAAGGCCTGTGCCACGCTAGTCCCGATCTCCTCTAGCCTTTCTAGCATTTCCTTCTGTGTCCTCATAAGCGTGACCGCTTCCGCTGCCACCCCCGCCTCCGCCGCGCCGAGCAGCCGCTGCAGCGCCTCCGCCGCGCGGTTCGGGTCAATCAGGTTCGACCGCTGGAACTGATCCAGCACAAGGGTTGCGATCAGGTTCCGCGTGGCTGGGCTCCCTGCAGCGTAGGTTTGCTCCAATTCCGCCAGGATCTCATCAACCTGGTTATCCATTAGAAGTGCCATATACCACCCCTCCTCCTTTTCACTAACTCTACCATACACCCGAAGGTAAATCACAGGTTCGGCCTACTCTAATTGAGGACAACCAAGTGAACCGAGGGGGATTCAACGTGAAGCAGCTACAATCCGGTTACTCCGGTGACCATAAGTCTATGTTTATTTTACCTATTGGTGACGTCCATTTCGGCAATCGATGCCACAACCCCAAGTACCTGGATCAGGCTCTGCAGTTCGCAGACAAGAACCGGGCCCGCACCCGCATCATCCTGATGGGGGACCTGCTGGAGCTGGCTACCAAGCACTCGGTCGGCCGCGGCGTCTACGAGGAGACGTACCCGACGCAGCGCCAATTCGAGGTGGCTGTAGAGCGATTCAAGCCTTATGCCGATCTCATTGACTGCATCATCGAAGGGAACCACGAGGAACGAATTATTCGGGATACCTCATTTGAAATCGTAGAAGAATTCGCTCACCGTATCGGTGCTCATAACGCATATTCCCGCTTCAGCGGGATCATCAACTACACCCTCGGCACCGGCCGGACTTACTCCGGTTTCGCCTGGCACGGCGCGACGGGCGGCACGACAGAAGCCAGCGTCATTAATGCCATGCTGAAGATGCGCGAGAACGTGATCTCTCACATGTACTTCATGGGCCACACCCACAAACTCCTCTCCTTTGAGCGCGAAGTCGCTCTCCCCGCTCCGGGTCAGCCTGATCCGATCATTCTCAATCAGCTATTTGTAAATACGGGCGCTTCCCTCGATCACGGCGGATACGGGGAGCAAAAAGGATTCCCGAAAAGCCTGCCGGGCTACGGCGTTGTGCAAATATTCGCCGACGAGCACCGCAAGGTATTCCGCAAGATCAGCGACATTATGTAAGGAGGAACCCTATTCATGGCTGGTTTGTTTGATTTCTTTCGCAAAAAGCCGGATCAGGCCCTGGCCCGGCGCAGCGGCGGCAGCCGAAGTAGCTCCCAGGTCGTTTCGGTAAATGACTTCGGCGGCAGCCGTACGACCATCCCGAAGTTCGCCCAGGGCGGCGGCGGTGTTGGCGGGGCGCTGCCAAAGAAGGCACAGAGCGATCTACTGCTGGATGAACGCTCCTTGGCCTCCGCATCCATCGAGGATTTGATCGATATCCTCTCGGACGCTCATCCGGATGTGTCGTACGCCATCTGGAACTTCATGCGGCTCGGGAACACCAAATACAACATCTCCGTGCGCAAGCCGGGCGGCGACGGCAAGCCCGATGAGAATATGAAGAAGGTTATCACCGACTTCTTTGACATGATGGAGATGCCGGACCCGACCCGCTTCTCTGTAAACCGCGGTATCGACAAGATGCTCGGCCAGCTACTCTATGCGGTGATCACCCGCGGCGCTGCTTCTCTGGAGCTTGTCATGGGTCAGGGCAACACGGAAGTAGCTTTTATTGCCCCAATCGACCCGGCTACCGTCGAGTTTCGTTACGAGAACGAGCGCTATGTACCGTACCAGGACGAGGGCAAGATTTCACTCGATCTGCCAACCTTCTTTTACGAAGGGCTCGATGAGCGTATCGACGATCCAAACGGCCGCGGCCCGCTGCTTGGGGCCATCAACATGGTTATGTTCCAGCTCCAGGTGCTCAATGATATCAAGGCCGTCGTGCACAACCAGGGCTATCCCCGGTTCGATATCAAGATCCTGGAGGAAGTGCTGCTGAAGCGTATGCCGATCTCCATCCGCAACAATGAGAAGGAGATGCAGATTTGGCTGAACGCCCGGCTGAACGAGATCATCGATATGTACAAGAATCTCGATGTGGATGATACATTCGTACACTTTGATTCTATCGAGGTCGGTATGGCCGGTGGCGGCAAGAGCGGTGCTCTGTTTGACCCCGAGAAGCTCATGACGGTTATCGATAACCTGCTCATGACCGGATTGAAGACCCTGAGTACGATCCTCGGCCGCCGCAGTACCGGTAACACGGAGAGCTTCGCCAAGATCGAGATCAAGCTTTACATTCAGGGGGTGCGAGCCCTGCAGCGTGTCGTTGAGCGCCTGATGAGCCGGGCACTGACGGCCATGCTCAACCTCGGCGGAAAACAGGGGATCGTGAGCTTCACCTTTGAAGAGATCGAGATCCGAACGGAGATGGAGCAGGCTCAGTTCGACCAGATCCGCCTCATGAACATTGCCATGATGCGTGACCAAGGATGGATCGACCAGGAAGAAGCAGCCATGCGGGCGGTTGGCCACGCGCCGGTGGGTGAGCCGATCAATCCAGGCGGAGCAGCGAATCCGAAAAATGCGGATGGCGGTCGGCCAAGCGGGCAGACTGATACGAACCCGAACGCAGGGGGATCGGACGCTGCAGACTCTTAGTATTAAATCTGAAAATAGAATAAAATAGCATACGAGCAGCCGGCACCTATTCAGAAGAGGTGACCGGCCTTTAATTTATACTCGATGTGATTAGGGTGGCACGGGCAGAATAGTAGTGAAGGGATTCACCTCCGCTTAATCGTGTCTAACCTGTGAAATTTACCGAATCTTAATGATTTATCGACAAATATTAACATAAATGTAACTAATGATCTGATAAAATGTAGACGAAATTCTATAAAAACCCATATCTTGGAGGAATATGTAAATGAAGAAGCGATTTAAGGTACTATTACCCTCGGTGCTGACTGTAGTCTCCCTGATGCTTTCAGCTGTCCCTGTTTTTGGTGCAGATGGTACTGGAGGAGGTAACTCGGGCTTTACGGGGAAAGAGGTTATTAAGACCTTGGAAGAAGCCTCTAATGTAGATAACGGTGAACTGCGTCCCTTTGTTGCTAATGGCCTTAAGGATAAAGGTCTTTCGGATGCAGAGTTCGTAGAAAAGAATAAAGTAAAGAAAGAGGCTCCTGCGATTAAGAAGACTCTGGAAGAGAACCCTGAAGAGTTCTCCGGTATGTATTATGACGACGAAAAAGGGACGATAGTTGTACAGGTAACAAAAGATTCGGAAGAAGTGAAAAATAAGGTTAAAAATAAGATTAAAAATAAGGATAAAGTTGAGTTTAAGACTGTGAAGTACTCGAAGAAGGATATCGACGAGTCTAAGAAAAGAATCAAAAAAGAGTATAAGGACGGACAAGTACAAGTACTGATTCCTGATGTAAAAAATAATAAGCTTATCGTTATGGTTAAGGATGATAAAGACGGTAATTTGAAAAATAAGATAGAATCGTTAGCTACACCGGGTTTAGTGGAAATAAAGAAGGCAACGATAAAAGCCGAAAAACTTGCTACGGATGAGTTCGTTTATCCGGGAGAGATTCCGGGTGGTGCACGTATAACCGGAGAGTACTTAAGCGATCCTAGCGGAGATATTTACTTTACTGCTTGTTCTGTAGGATTCCATGCAGTGGACGCCTTTGACTCTAACGTTTTAGTTACTTCGGGACATTGTAGAGCTGTAAATCCGAATCCTAATAGTTATACGGGTTCACAGTGGTTTCAGTTTAGTGATGAGGACAGAGCAATAGGAAATTATAGCAGACGGACGTTCTCCTCACAGACTGACGGTAGTGATGGAGTATCTGACTCTGGATACATTGCGTATTATCCCGGTGTTTCGGGTAGTCCATCTGTAGCTTATCCATCCCAAACGGATAGAACGCCTATCGTTGGAGCTTATATCAGCGAGTTGGTAGGAGATACTGTATACTTTAGAGGTTCTTCTACTGGTTATCTGACTAAGCAAACTATTAGATATACAAATGTTGATTTCTTCTGGGGAGAGGGCGGGTACGCTTATAACGATAATGAGATTCTTACTACCGGACAAGATGCAATCCGCGGTGATAGCGGCGGAACCGTTGCTGCCCAGTATGCTTGGGACAATAATAGAGGCGGATATACTTTTAAAATTGCTGGTATTATTACGGGACGAGTATGGATTGAAGAAGCCGATAGTGACGTAGTAGAAGCGGGAATTTATAATGTTTATGACCCCATTTGGATGGTGTATAGAGACTTGCGATTGAAAGGTATTAAAGTTAGTCAGTAGTAAAAATGGGGCGCTGGAGGATTATCTAGCGCTCTCTATTCGTTTGGAGGGGATAGTGATTAAGTGGATTATGTTATTGATGGCTATTGTTATAACTGCGTGTAGCGGTGAAGGTGCGGTAAGGAAGGAGGACGATAAGGTGAATGCTACTCCTTATTCACTAGAAATCGTTGAAAGCAAAACGGAAGGAAATAAAATAGTAGCAACTTCTAAGTTAAAGAATAAAAGCGGAACTAGAAAGGGACTGTTATACGGAGAGTCTTTGATTGAACTACAAGTAGAAGACGAAAAGGAAAAACTGTTAACTAAAAAATCAAAATCAAAAGCAATAGGGCATAATGTAATAATCCAAAAAGACGGGGAAATAGAAAAGACTGTTGAATTTAACGTAAACAGTCCGGGAAAATATAAAGTATGGGTAATCTCTAAGTTTAACGTAGATGGTAAAGATATTGAACTTAAGAGCGAAACTGAAAATATTGAGATTCACTAAATCATGGGTTTAGTGAAGATTGTATATAGTATACCGTCTTTTTCTATGCAAAGTTACTATAAGAAATCTGAGCTGTTCCTGTTTTATCTTTTTATAGTGAATTCCACGAACTGTCTATTCTACGGAGTAGACGGTTCTTTTTATTTTCATAGGAGGTGCAATTGTGCCAAGACCCACACAGGATCAACTGGATCGCATCAACCGGTTCGCCATGACGCCTCGCACGGCCGAGGATACGTTTGTGTTTGAATCCATGATGATCGACGACCAGCCAACCTCGTACAGCTCCAAGCTCCACCCGGTGCTTTTGAATAAATTCGTTCAAGACGCAAACCGCGGAGTAGGCCTGCTGATGAACCACAATCACGGCAGCCTGCCGGTAGGGCGCTCCTTCGGCGCTCATATCCGAGGGGACTTCAGTGAGCACGGCGAGTACATCAATTCGGTTTACGGCGAGTTCTACATGGACCTCGGGCGGCGGACTGAATCCGGAATGACCACCGACGATCTGGCCAAAGGCATCGAGGCGGGGACGGTATTCGATACTTCCATCGGCTTCAATGCGACAAAGTGGGACTGCTCGATCTGCGGGCACGATATCCGCGATTACAGCAACTGCTCCCATTACCCTGGCCGCACTTATCAGGTTGAAGGTCCAGGCAGCGTATTCCATGAGGAAACCTGCTATGTCGTAGCCGGTGCTGACGGCAAGGGTGAGCTACTGGAGAACTCCCTGGTTTACGCCGGAGCGGCTCCAAGAGCGACGATCACCAAATCCACGCTGAGCGCGGGATCGAGTGATAGAAAATCCAAAGAAGGTTCTACTCTATCCCTTGTAGACACCTTCAAGAACATTCCGCTGAACGCCACGATCTATTCCTTCTACACGAAGGACGGCGCAGTGCTGTACACAGACACTGACGAACGGACAAGCGGTGTGGAGGTATTAGAGCAAAGGAGTGACACAGAAGTGGAATTCAAGAAATTTCAAGCAGTTCTCGGCGAGTTCGGTGTGAAGTTCGAGAACGAAGAGGAGCTGAAGAGCGCCCTGTCTGCAGTAGTAGACAAGAGTGAACTCGAAACGAAGCTCGCAGCAAAGGAAGTTGAAATGACGGAGGCCCTGGCGGCAAAAGACGCTGAGATGGCCACTATCGCAACAGACCTGGCTGCCGCACAAACCGAACTGTCCGCGAAGGATGAAGTGATCGGCGAGCTGACATTGAAGAACGAAGAGCTGTCCGTGAAAGCGGGCCTCGGCGAAACATACCGCAGTGAGCTGGAAAAGCAAACTATCGAGTACGGTGTTCGCGTCATGGGCAACGCCTTCAATACAGACCTGTTCAATAAGTTCCTGAGCACGCTGTCCGTTGAGGAAGTCAAAGCCCAGCTTTCGAGCTTCCAAGCGCAGCACGAGCAAAACCTGGGTGGCAATCGCCAATCGGAAACTACCGAGCCGGTTGAGCAGCGCCTGGGCAACGAGCCGACAAGTCAAGAAGACTTCGAGTCCGAAGTGGAATTCCGTGACTATGTGGCCGCAGAAGCAGTGAAGTACGCAAACGAGCATGGCGTGTCCCTGGTCGATGCGACGAAGCTGATGTACCAAAAACATTCCGCTAAGGAGGCCAAATAATCATGGCAGGTAAATTTACAAGACTGCAAAAGGCGTACCGCATGAAGGACGCTGACGGCGTAGCCCAGTACCTGGGCGTGGTTCTTGCCGGTGCTGAGCACTGCGAGAAGCCAAAGGCCGACAACCTGGTTCCGCTGGGCGTTGTCGATAGCGACGAGCGCGTAGCCAACGGTTACTCCCTAACGGGTGACCAAACAGGCAAGCAAATTTCCGTTAAGCTCGAAGGCATTGCAGCCATCAAGCTCTCCGGTGCCATCACTGCCGGTGACCGCGTCATCCTCGGCGTGGGCGGCGTAGCCAAGGTCCTCCCTTCGGCTGCTGGACAGTACAACGTTCTGGGCTTCTCCGAGTCCGACGGCGTTGACGGGGACGTAATCAACGTCCGCATGGCTTACCACGTGTTCACTGTATAATCATCCCCCTTAATTTCCCGCCTGGAACCCCCAAGCCCGGGCGGGTCCCCTAAATAAATCCTCGCAACACCATCCCCATACATCTAAGGAGTGACCTCGAAATGCCGAACGTACAGCGCGTCCACTTGGACAAAGCTCTGACAAACATCTCCATCGGTTATAAAAACGAATCCTACATTGCAGACCAAATCTTCAAGCCCGTTGGCGTTGCGAAGCAATCCGATAAGTACTATGTGTACGGCATGGAATCCTTCCGTCTGCACAATGACCTGCGTTCCCCGGGTACTGAAGCGAACGAGATCGATTGGACGTTCTCGAATGATCAATACTTCACGGAAGGCCATGCCCTCCGTACAGCGATTCCTGACGAAGTCGAGCTGAACGCTGATGAAGTATTCAACCTGGAAGCTGACGGCACGTCCCTGATCATGGACGGTATCCTGCAGAACAAAGAGTACGATGCTGCCAACACGCTGCTGAACCCTGCTAACTATGCTCCAGAGCTGCAGCTCACACTGGGTACGAACGGCACGCTGAAGTGGTCCGATCCAAACTCCGATCCACGCCTCGATATCGTAAAAGCGAAGTCCGCTATGCACAAGAAAGCCGGTATTCGCCCGAACACCCTGATCATCTCTGAGTCCGTCCTGAACGTGCTCCTGATGCACCCTAAGCTGGCTGCTATGGTTCAGTACGTACAGACTCCAGTTCTCTCCATCGAGCAGCTCAAAACGCTGCTGGGCGTACAGAACATCCTGGTTGGTTCCGCTATGTTCTCGACTTCCAACCTGGGCCAAGTACAGCCAGGCTCCATCGAGCCACTCGGCTATATCTGGGGTAACAGCGCAGTTCTGGCGTACATTGCACCGACAGCCGGTAAGAAGACGGTATCCATCGGGTACTCCTTCAACTGGAGCAAAGCCGGTCAAGGCACAGTCCAGACTCGCAAGTGGTACGAAGTGGGTCGTAAAGCGACTGTCATCGAGACAGAATACTTCTACGCCCACAAGATGATCTCCCAGGTAGCAGGCTTCCTGTTCGCCGACGCTGTAGTACCTTTCGCGTAAGACGCGAACCCAAACCTCCCGCTTCGGGCGGGACAACCTAAATAACCCAAGAGGCTACTACACTTCGGCTCAGGCCCTGCGGTAGTAGCCTCTTTCCATAAGGAGGAGCATTCCCATGGCAGCACCAAGAAAATCGAAATCCACCAAAGAAGTCGTGAACCCAGAAGTGATTGTAGACGTGCAGGACGTAGGGGAGACCCCGCAGCAGGCTGCAGAGCCGGCCAAGGCTGACCAGGCACTGTATACCCATGAGATGACGCTCAGCATCTACGAAACCCGCGTCTTTCCTGTGGTACCGGGCACCGGACGGATCGTGGTAGAGAACCTGGCAGGCGGAGATGCGTTTGTAAGCGAAACGGCACGGACTTTTTCGGAAGAGAGCCGCATTGCACCAGGAGAGGCCCGTGAGATTGTGGGCGCGTCGGTCGTATACCTGAGCACAGCTTCTCGTCCGCGGCTACGCATCTCGATGTTCCAGTAATCCAGGAGGTGGCCCCAGATGGCTAAGATTTTACAGACCGGCTATGAAGCCGCTGTCCGTTCCATGCTCGGAGTAAAGAAGGCCGAGCTGCCGGACGAAGATATCAATCAGCGCCTGATCCTTGGGATGGCTGAAGCACAGGTGATTAAGCGGGTGCCGGAATACGCCGTCATGACCAGCGAAGAGGAGCTCATCTACCTGGAGACGGCGGTCATCTCGTACATCTGCTACCTGCTCTGTCCGAGCATGGCGCGGCGGGTGAATACGGAAGTCAGCACCATTGACGTGAAGTGGAAGAAGGCAGCGGTGAATTGGGCGGATCGGGCTGCGGAATACCTGCAGCAATTCGAGAATGCCATGACTGTCCTTGTTCCGGAATCGCAGACCGGCTATACCGTGACCCTGATGGGGATCGCCAAGCGGGAGGAGACGACGGAACAATGATCGATATCAAACGCGACATTATCTTAACCGAGGGTACCGAGATGGAGATCATCCCCGTCTCCGGTACCCCGTCTCTTACAACCGCTCTGGTCGGCCGGGCCAGCAAGCAGTTTGACAGTTCCGTTTCCCTGGAGACGCACCGCAGAGGTCAGTTCCTCCCGGAGGCGGCGGTGAAGACGGGCGACGTACTGCGACACACGGTGGCTTCAGAGAGCTATCTGGTCATCTCGACCCTGAATGAAATCATCCAGAACGAGGTGGCGGCTATCGTTGCCCACATGTTTATCTGCAACTCGGCCATTACCGTCAGCGGGGTCACCGAGACACTTACCCCGCGGGGAGACGTGAAGAAGGTCGATGCTGTAAAATTCGCGGATCTCATCTGCTACTCCAGCAGTAAGAGCGCCCGGCTGCACCAGAAAGATCCCGGTGTGCTCATCGAAAATGACTATACCATCTATGCCCCAGCAACCACCCCCATCTCTACCCTCGATAAGCTGAGGCTGACTGCAGGCACCACTGCCGTGCCGCTGAAGGTCATCGACACCGACTATATCACCTACCCCGGCCTGGTTGTGATTGAGGCCTGCGTCGAAACGAGGAAGTGATCCGCATGAGAGTCCGTTATAGCAAAAAGAAAATCATGTGGTTTGATGCCGACGGCTATACCGAAGCCATCGCCAAGGTGCTGCGCAATGAAGTCCGGGATATCAAGGACGATCTGCTGGATGGCGTGCGAGCGGCCGTCGAAGGTCTGGAGTTTAAGGATAACCGGGTACGGCTCGGCGACGGCTCCTACACGAATGACCGGGAGCGGGCGACAGCACTCCTGGCTTCCGTTCTCGGGGATGATCTGGAGGTTATTGCAGGCAAGTCGATACGTACTGCGGTTCACGCCATGAGGGATAACTTCGAGGAATCCCATATCGGCTGGTATTACGAGTACGGTACCGGTACTGAGCAAGAGGAGCCCTACCCAATACCTGGCTTCCAGGGAACTCCCCGAAACCGTCTGAAGGTGCCGGGCATCGGGACGGCTATCGTGACCCGTTCCCGGTTCATCAACGGCGGGCAATGGGAAGACCTCGGGGGTAATATGCGACTTTCCTATGCCAAGCGGGCGGGTACCACCGACGCTGGCTTTCTGAAATATATCGACGGCGAGACACCGGCGAACTACTGGTTCAGGGACACGATCACATACATGCGCTTGAATTTCCGTAAGCGCCTGAATAGAGCCATCCTCAGTGTCCGCTTCCGTGACTACATCAAGATGATCCCGGGCGGCGTGTTTACCCTCGGGAAGAAATGAGGCCTCCATGGTAACCGAACTTTATACAGCGATCCACCTAGCCCTGCGTTCCGATCCGGAGTTTCTCGCCTTGATGGGCCTCGACCCCGCCGCCCCCGTCATGCAGGGCAAACGGATTCAGAAGAAATCGCGGCCATCGAACCTGGCTGAAGAAAACCTCCCCCTCACCACCTTCTACGCCATCCCCCAGGGTGGGGCCAACCGCCACAACCATCTCGTGTATGACGCCATCTTCATGTTCGATGTGTATACCTCCGACGATGTAGCCCTAGCTCACGATATCTCCAAGCGCATTGTGCAGCTCTTCCACGGCCAGATCAATCCATTCCAGGATGTAGAGAACTTTGAGACGCGGATCGTGGCACAGCATGAGTCGGTCAGCGACCTGGCAGATTCCTACTGCTTCTCGACGGTCCTGCACTTCACGATCACGCTGGAGAGCTAATGTTAGGAGATTTTCGACTCCGCCTATTCTAAGCAAGTAGAAACCGAATTCGCTGGCTGCAGCCGGTTTCCCACAGTGCAGCCTGTTATATCCATCAAAGGAGTGAAACACATTGTCTAAGAAGATGATTATCAAAGGCGTAGGTCAATTCCTCGCCAAGAAGTATGCTGCAGACGGTCATGGCGTTGAAGTCGTGTCCCTGGGCTCTCTTCAAAACCTGAAGATCGATCTCAGCGTTGAGCTGGAAGATATCTTCGGCGGTGACGGCCTCTTCGCAATCGACAAGCTCGTGAAAACGAAAGCTATCGAAGTGACAGCCACAGACGCCAAGTTTGACCTGGATCAACTCCAGCTCATGATGGGTTCCAAGGTCCAAGAGGGCGTAACCAGCTCCATCTGGGTGCTGAATGAGCAGACGGTCGGCCTTACAGGCGAGCTCGATCCTGCTGACCCAATGGGTCCGGACGTAGCGGTCGTTGACCCTAAGTTCGCTACGACGCTCTTTGGCGACGGAAACTTCTCGATCCGCCGCAAAGACAGCAACACACTGCTGGAGAAAGTGCCTTACAGCTCGACGGTTGCTCCTACTGTGAAGCAATACATGGTAGATACTACCGGCGCAACGCCACGCCTGGTTCTGAACTCGGTATTCGTGAACGTTGACGTGGTCTTCAGCTACCAGCGCACGGAAACGGTCGATATGGTTGATATCCTGGTGAACGAGGTTCCGTTCCCTGTTCATATCATCCACCACGGTTCGTTCCAGCAAAAGGACGGCACGTTCCAAGGTATCGAGACTGAGCTGTACCAGTGCATTGCAAAAGGTACGTTCTCCATCGATGCGGCTCGTGCGACGGCATCCAGCTCGTCTGTAACGCTGGAAATCCTTGACCCTGAACGTGCTGACAAGAAGCTCGGTTCGATCAAGCGCTTCACAGCACCTGCAAACTAAGAACCACACGAGCTGGTGAGAGATGTACGGAGGTCAGGACTCCCCCTGCCTGGCCTTTCATCTCACCGGCTTTTTTCATACCTAAGGGGGACCATACATTCTAAATCGGGGGAGATTACTTAATGAGCACTCCAATGTCTAAAGAAGAAGCAGAACTGAAGGCGTCGATTGCCATGAATCAAGCAGCCCTGGATCGTATCCGTGCTGAGGCAGCGGCGGAGGAAGAGCAGCCTGAACTAAAGCAATCCGAGCGCATTTGGTTTGAGGATGACGAAGAGGTCATGCTGCGTAACGGCAAGCGCTACAAAATCCCGCCAATGACCTTTGGCGATACCCGCGAATTCATGCAGCTTCTGAAGAGCGTCAATGTTAATGCGATCATTTTGAACTTTGCTCCTGGTAGCGGGGATCAAGAGAAGGATCTGTTCTACATCATTGCTATGGGTCTGCAGAGTTACCCGGAGATTGCCCGGCGCAATGAGAAGGGCGAACTTATCTACGACCGGAATTTCATCGATAGGAACGTGGACCTTCGGATCGCCAAATTGATCCTGGACACGATGATGGACCTGAACGGCTTAAAAAAGTAGAGCGGGCCGAGGGGGAAGAGCCGACCGGTACGGAAATCCGAGATACGGATACCGGAGAGCCGGTGACCTGGAGCGAGGTGTTTTTTTACCTCCACAAGCACTGCAACCTCGATAAGTGGCAGATCAGGAGATACACTTACCCGCAAATTCAGGAGCTCCTGAAACAGGTGCACAAATACATTCGGTTTGAAGTCGAAATCATGCAGGCCCCGCTTCGCGCTATGTTCGGCGGTGGCGGCAGTGAGGACGGCGAGCAGCCGGAAGGATATAACGATGAGGACTACCGGGATTTGGATGAGGATGGCGTCATGGCGCTGGCTCGTGCACTCGGTGGAGGATAAAACAAGGAACCCGCCTATCCTACGTAGGACGGGTTTTTAATATGATCGGGGGGTTAACCTACATGGCTAAATCACAAAACAATGCTGCTGATGATCATTCGCTGCGTGCGGAGATAGAGCTGGAGTTTGCCAGAGCTGATAAAACGGCAGGCGATTTTGCAACCCAGATTAACGAGATCGCTAATGCATTCGAGTCTCTTCAGTCGCAAGCTTCAAAGGTAGATAACAGCATCGGCCGGAAGCTGCAGAGCGTTCTCGATAACTTGAAGACGGCGCAAAGCCTCAATATAGACTCAACGGATATCCGTGAAAAGATGGAGCAGGCCCTACTTGCTGCTTACCTGAAATCGAATATTAACCTCACCACGCCTACTGGTGATCTGACGATGCACCTGACTCCAGAGCAGTGGGGGATCATTCATACCCGGCTGCAGAAGGAAATCAGCAAAACGATGGGTAAGGTTGAGCTGGACCTGACGAACATGAAGCCTATCGAGCTGCGGGAGACCGCCCTCGGTACCCTGAAGGACCGCCTGCGTAAGGAGCTTCATAAGGGCATTGACCAGTTTGCTGATTTCAAGTGGGACATAGAGGGCGAGAAAAACGCTGCGTTCAAGGTGGAACTGAAGCCTGAGCACATCGGTCACTTCATGGCTGCCGTACGCGACAAGCTCGTGAAGACACTCGCCGATCCGGAGATGTATGTATTGGATGAAGGAATTCCGACAGAGCGCATTCAGGTTGGCGGCCCAGAGCTGGCTAATATGGTCAAGAATGTACGTGCCTCCCTGGAAAGATCCCTGAAGTCCCTGCAGCTTAACGTGAAGCCGCTGGAGGATATCGTGCCGAAGTTCTCGGCGATCAATGCGGAGGCACTGCAGGAGCGGCTGGATGGTTTCGTTGGTCAGCTCAACAAGGTCATCGACACGATGCGAGGGGTGACGATTGATATCAGCGCGGTGAAGCTGGAGCAGATCCTCGGGGATATCAAAGGCTTCAAGACAAACCTGAATAGCGAGATCAATAGCCTGGTGAACTACGCGCAGGCCATAAGCATGTCCCTGAATAGAGGGAAAGGCGACAAGGCGACGGTCGTCTCTCCGGACTACGCAGCCCTGAAGGAGTCCCTGGTCGCGGAGATGCAGACAGCGGCTACGCAAATGTCGGAGCGGGTGGTATTCACCAAATCGAAGCGGTCTTCAGACAGCATCGAGGTGACTCTTCCGGATTCGGTAATCCAGAATGCTGAGCAGGCTGTGAAGAATATACTGATCGATCACGCTACGAAAATGATCACCGCGCTCTCCGGCCGGACCAATGGACTGGATGCGGTAGAGATGGATGCCTTGGACAAGAAACTGTACACCCAGTCGAAGCGGCTGCTCGACGTGATTGTCGATCAGGCAAACACCATGCTGAAATCCTTCACGGATGGACTTAACGGGCAGTCCTTCAAGTCCTTTGGCTCAGCGGAGCGCAAGAAGATCCATGAGAACCTGCAGAACAGTATGCAGGGAATGATCGCGGAGTTCTCCGCCGCCATGGGCGGGATCGAGAAGGGGGTAGGCGGCGGGAATTCCTTCCGGATGGCAGTCGCTGACCTCGACAAAGAGATCCGCGCTATTATTGCCTCGAACATGGACATGAAGGTCAGTGAGCTGAGGCAGATCAATACAGGCACCCCGGATAAAGGGAAGCTGACCGGCGCACAGGGGGCCGAGGCACTCATGCAGGCGAACCTGCAGGCGATCTTCAAGAAATTCCACAGCAAGATCCAGGACACGGCCGCGCAGATCGTCGGCGAATATGCTACGGCTATCGACATGGCCGAGGTGAAGACGGACCTTTCGCCAACATTCTACCTGGCATCCAAGATGGAAACGATCCAGAAGGATATGGCGGCCAAGCTGAAGCAGGTCATGGATGCGCAGTTCGGTGAGCTTGCCAAGGCGATCAAGGAACTGCAGGCCCACCCGGTCAGCTTCGGGTTTGAGACTCCGGAAGTAGATATGAAGGTGAAGCGCACGACAAGGGCGGAGCGCATGGCCCAGTCGGTGGGCGGCGTGCAGAATACGGCCAGCAGCCTTCCGAGCAATAACACGACGGTTATGCCACGGGGGTATGAAGACCCATTCGAGCTGCTGACGGCGTGGGAGAAGCAGGCACGGATCAATGCACTGAATACAAAGAACCGGTTCCATACAGGGGATCTGACCGATGGCGGGCGCGAGTCACTGCACAGCTTCCTCGATAATGAATACCTCGGACGGGTGACGAAGTTGGTAACGGACTATCACTCTTCGAGCAAAACGGACGCGGATTGGGCAGCGGCACGGGATGCTTACCGTGATGCCAATCTGGCACTGAAGTATACCGTAGAGCAGTTCCGCAAGCTGCAGTTCGGTGATTCGACGGCCAATGCCGTAGCCGACATGCGTACCAAGCTTGCAGGGTTTGCCCAGGACTCCAGACTGAATGTGGAAGGAGCGAAGACGCGCTTCCTCGACAAACTGACTCCCGACCAGTTTGCTGACCTCGAAGGATACCTGAACAGCTTCCAGGACAAGGTGGATCGTCTCTCCCGCACCGGCCTTATTGACGAGAAGAGCATTACCGACGCAAAGCTCAAAATGCGGGAATTAGGTCGTGAGCTGGCCACCATCACCCGCGGGTTCGACCGCATTCGTAAGCTGTCTTCCCAAGAAGGGGCAGTCGATAAGCTCTCCGAGAAAATGAACCGGCTCTTGGTCGGCAGCCATCTGCCAGTGAGTAAGCTGGCAAAGCTTGGGGACATGGTTGAAGCAGCCTACAGCGATCCGACAAAGCTTGGGGACGCAAAGGACTATTACGCCGAACTTGTACGGGAGAACCGTGCACTGCAGGCTGAGCTGCGCAGGGCGCAGTCCAGGGAAGAAGCGGACCGCCGCAGAACGGAATCGGAAGCCTACGGATTCAACGGCAACCGGGAAGCCCTGCAGCAGCGTCTTCGGATCTTCGAGAACAGCCAGCTCCTGAGCAGCTACAAGGCAATGGGCCGGTATGACGGTAAACTCTCTAACGATCAGATGGCCCAAATGACAGGGCAGTACAGCCGGGCCCTAGAGGAGGTCCGTGCACTGCAGGACGCTCCGATGAATTCACCCCAGCAAATCACTGCTGTGCGCGAGAATATGGCCCGACTCGCTGCGGATATCCGAACGATTGGCCTGGAGTGGGATGCCATGCTCAGAGGCACTAAGGCCTCCCGAGAAGTGGACCAGCTTGGAGAGAAGCTCGGGAAAATCCGCAGCATCGGCCGGCTTAGCGCCGAAGAGATTGGAGTCGTTCAGGCTGCTATTGACGCCGCGGCGGAAGATGCCTCGAAGCTCGTCGCTGCAAAGGATGCCTTGAATCGTGCCCTCGCACAGCAGGCGGACCTTATCCGCAGGGACAAAGAGGCAAACCAGCTTGTCGCTATGCAGAAGAGCCGTGAAGGCTACGCTGCAGGTCAGGACGTTATCATGGAGAAGCTTCGTGACCGGTTCTTACGGAAGCTGAGCACTACGGATTACAACCGGCTCGATGAGGAGCTGAATGCCCACCAGGCAAAGGTTGCGGGCGTGGTTAATGCATCGGCGAATACTCCGGAAGAGGCGAAGGCTCTGCAGCAGACCATCCGCGGACTCAACGTCGAGCTGGCCGAAATCAGCCGCCGCTTCAACCGGATTACCAATGATGACACATTCGAGGGCAAGCTGGCGAAGTTGCGAGGGGAGCTCGAAGCGCTGCGACTGGCAGCCAATGTAGACCCCTCCAGGCTCGAAGAGCTCGGACGGATGATCGATCAGGCGGTAACGAACAACGATATCACCCAGGCCAACGCACTGCGGCGCGAGCTTGAAGCCCTGAATAAGGAAGCAATCAAGCTGGCGGCAGCCGAGCGTAAGCGTGGTGACCTCCTCACCAATTCCACTCTCCTCAAAGGCGAAGGCACGATTTCGACCGACCAACTCGCTGCCGTTCTCGGGACCGTCGAAGCCCTCAAAGGATATGAAGTTCGCCAGATCCGTGTGAACAACGCCACCAACTCCTGGACCGCTACCATGCGGGATGCGGACGGTAACATGAAGTCGCTGACCGGTACGATCAACAAGGCGACGGGTGACCTGTTCAAACACAGTGAAGCCCTCTCCCGTGTAGCCACCAATGCCGCCCAGGCCGCCGCAGACACAAGCGGCGCGTATGTATCCCCTGCACTGGCCGCAGCGCAAGCTCGCAAGAACTCCAGATTCGACCTCACTGAAGCCACTGGAGAGCGGATGTACTTCCCTGCTCAGGTTAGCGATATGAAGAAGGCAGCCGAGCTGCTCCGTGATGAGAGCCGCGGATTCATGACTTCGGTAATGAACACGATGCGTTATATTGTCGCCGGATCGATTGTGGGCGGGCCTACCATGCTGATGGCCCAGGCTTATGAGTCCAACAAAGAGTTCGAGTTCCAAATGACCAAGGCACGGTCGAACTTCCTGGTGAAGGATGAGTTCATGACCGGCGTAGGTAAGGACCGCGTTAAGAAGGCTTATGAGAACCAGATTCGGGATGAGAACGGGAATCTGATGGTTACGCCGGAAGCATACGCCGACGAGTCCGAGCGTACGAAGCTGGAGGCCTCTGAGGCCAAGCGGATGCAGAGCTTCGTAAAGTACGACCAAAAGCGGATGGTCCAGAACATGGCCCTCGCTTACGGACTCAGCCAGGAGGATGCCGGTATTGCTTACCAATACGCTTCGATGCGTCTCTCCGACCCGACCGAAGCCCTGCGTGAAGCCCAGACCTACGCGAAGTTGAAGGTGATCGAGGACAATCCTATTGAGACGTCGGCGACCGGCCTCGCCGCTGCCGCATCCCAGTGGGGTTTGGAATCCGCAGGTACCGAGCAGCTCGCCGACATGATGATCATGGGGGCGAACTTGAAGTTCACCACCCTGAAGGATCTGCTCGAAATCCAAAAACGCGCCGGTGCAACGTTCGCCATGAACCAACCGGGCATCGATAAGGCGGAAGCTTTGGCCAACTCGGTTGCCCTCTCCGCACTCTTCACCGAATCGACCGGTAAATCCGGAGCCCAGGGCGGTACGTTCTTCAAGAACGGATTCGCTGCCCCGTTCGATAAGAAGACGGCTGATATGCTGGAAGAAATGTCGCAGACGAAGGGCCTGGAGGGGGTCAACCCTTACATCAAGCACAACGTCAACGGCGTGGAAGTCAAAGAGATGCGTAACGGCACCGAGATGCTCCTGGAGATCGCCAAAGCGTTTAAGACTCTGCCGGACGATGTGCGCAACGCTGCAATCCAGCAGTACGCCAAGTCCTGGTATAAGAACGACATGATGGCGCTGCAAGGTCAGAAGGATCTTCAGAATGACCTGATCCGTATCAACGAGTCCGGCGTGCTCGACGGCAAAGGACCTAAAGGCCTGGTTGACGAGCTGCTGGATACAAAGAACGTGAAATCCAAGGTGAACATTCTGCTCGCCAATAACATGGACACATGGAAGTTCCGTGAGCAGAACCTGAAAACCATGTGGGAAGTTTCGACTTCCGATGTGTTCGATAACCTGAAGGATGAGTTCTCCTCGGTAGCGGATGCCATTACCTCGTTCCTGAATGTGGTGAAGGACAACGCGGGCGGAATTGCCGCAGCTATCGCCACCCTCGCTAAAGTGGGGCTTGCCATGGGGGTCAACTTCTCTGCAGGTAAGGCGAAGGACTTCGTCAAAAACCGAGTGGAAGAGCAGCGGCAGAAGGAGATGGCAGAGAAGTTCGACCGATTCCGCTACCACCTTAATGAAGAGGGACGCGGCGTCAACCTGCGTCGGAATATGGTTGCCGACAACATGGCAGCCGTGCAAAACCGCCTCAATGTGGTGAACAGCAAGCGCAGCGGGCTCGACGTGGATGGGCGTAAGGCGAACCTCGAAGTACTTAAAGCGGAAGCAGCAGAAGCACACCGGGTGCGGGATCTGATTGAGTCGAAGGAAGGTGGCTACGGATCGGATGAGCATATCAAGGCTGTCCGGTCTGTCAACGCAGCCGATACCAGGGTCAAACGATCCGAGAGGAACCTCTCCCGGGCAGAATCCACTGACCCGAAGCTGGACGCGGAAGCGAAGGAGCTGGAGAAGACACTGGGCTTGCTCCAGCGCCAGATGAAGGACTTAGACAAGCAGGCAGCATCGGTGAACAGCCGTATGGAGCTGATGGAAGTGGCCATGACTGATGTGGATCTGGACGCCAACCGGCTCAAAAATTCCATGACGAAAATCGCGGGTGGATTCAGCAATGGATCGCTGAATGCGAAAAAGTTCGAGGATGAGCTGCGGAAGATGGGTACCGCCGCGGGCATGACTGAGAACGGCGTCAGCAAGCTGATTACCGACATGGACCGGCTCAATAAGGAGTTTGAGGATACCCGGGATATCGACACCTACATCCGTAAGCTCAAAGAACTGGAGCGGGCGAACCGGCTTCAAAACTCCCCGCTGAACACGAACCGGGTTACGGTTCCGGGCGGCGTGAATGGAGCTACGGCAAACAGCGGACTGTTCGGTCTCGATCTGGCAGACGCCATTATGGGGTATAGCCTCATGAAGGCGGGTGGAGCCGCTGCTGCCGGTGGTGCTGCTGCCGCTGGTGGGATCAGCGTCTTCGGTAAACTGAAGAACCTCTTCAGCGCCCAGTCGCTAAAGAAAGGACTTGATTCCGCCAGGTTGTTCACGGGTGGGGCAGTAGGGACGGCTGCGAAGAGGGTTCCTTTGATCGCCGCTACCATGGCTGGAATCGACATTGTTAGTGATGTGGTGGTTCCAAAGGGGATGCTGCAGTCGGAGCAAAATAATGCTCACGCTGAGAATCTGGTCCGGTTCCAAAACGAGGTCCAGAGCTCCGCGAACTCCAATAGCTGGCTGACCAAGGCCTTCTACGAACTGGGCTTCATGAAAGATTACTTCATTGGCGGGACGGTCAATAAGCTGTTTGGCGGAACCGGTCTATCCTATGACGAGATCGACAGAGGCCTGGATCAGCTTCGCACCGGCAAAAAGGGTGAGGAGCTCGCCGTTTCCCTGGAAGATTCACTGAAGGGTAACGAGAAAAAGGTCACTACCACAAATGACGTAACCAAAGAGCGGATGGCTATGGACAAAACGCTCGACCTTGCGGGTACCGGGGTTAAGGGCCAGACCACTAAGACCGATTGGAATCAGGTAACCACCTATGAGGAAGGTCAGCAGATGGTATCCCACCTGAACAACCTCTACGGCATGAAGGCTACCAACAATGCCGCCGCGTTTGAGCTCGAAAAGACCCGGATGATCTTAAACGGGGATCGCGAGGACTCTGAACCTATGCGGAAGCTCATGACAGAGTTCTTCACCAAGAATATCAAGGCCTTGGATGAGATGCTCAACGGTGGGGTAGATGACAACGGCAAGATGGTGGAAGGCCTCAACGCCAAGTACGATAAGCTGCCAGCCGGGGAAGCCAAGAACTTCATCAAATCGGAGATCAGCAAAGTACAGCAGCAAAAGGCACAGATCGAGCAGCAGCAATACGAGGCGGAGAAGAGTGCAGAGTTCAGCGATATCATGGGTCGGATGGAGCGGGAAATTTCACTAAGCGAGACGGACTACAAGATCCGCATGAACAATGCAGTCATCGGCGGGGCGAAGGAAGACTCCACCATCGTCAAGCAAATCCAGGCTGCTATGGCTCAGGATACAAACGCTCGGATCGGCATTACCCTTGGCGAGCTGCAGTCCCTGCTCGAAAAGAACAAGAATAACGAGACGCAGCGCAACAACATCCTGCAGCAGATCAAAGCGCTCGAACTGCAGCAAACGGACAACCTGGTGCAGATCAAGGAAACCCTGCAGAAAGAGAAAGCCACCTTCAACCTTCCGGAAGGCGTACAGGCCATGAGCTACTACGAGATGAAGATGAAAGAAGGAACGGCGAAGCAAGTATCTCTTGGCCAGGGTGATGTAGTTGTCCAGATGAACGTGACCGCAAACAGCGACCAGGATTGGCAGAAGATCGGGAACGACATTGCCAGCGTTGTGAAACGCGAGCGGGTGAACGTCTCCCGGGAGCTCGCCAACCAAGTGAAGACGGGGATGCAGAATAATCACCGATAGGGGGAACCACCATGCCAGCACAGTACCCATTCGGAGGAGCGAACGACCGCTATAAAAAGCGGTTGTTCGTGGAATCCGGGTTCGAGTACAAAGAGGTGAACTGCCGGATCATCGAGCCATACAGCCCGCCGACGCCGCAGCCTAGCCTGAAGGAAATCCGAATCATCAATGCACCGAGTCATATTCAGCAGATGGGGATCGCCAGCTACAAGGCGACCCTGACCCTGCTGTTCAAGGATAAAGCTTCGTACAACGAATACCTGGCGTTCTGCGGCTGGACCCACAAGTTCTACGACGAGAAGGGAGCCCTGTTCCTCGGATCGATGGAGAGCATGAAGCCCGCAACCGTCTGGACGTACAACAACGTGGATGCCGAGCAGGACCGGGGCCGCGGCTATAAAGTAGAGGTCGAGCTGCTGCTGATCAAGAAAGATGGGTATGACCGCAAGCACCGGTTCGAGTATCAGGATATCGAGGAACACTGGGCCAAAACTGACATTGAGCAGATGGCGGACATGGGGCTGGTGACGGTGGTATCCGTGGACGGCACGCCGGTCCTCTACTTTCGGCCTGAGGCATACATCACCCGAGCCGAGTTTATTGCATTTGTGAACCGAACACGCCGCTTTTTGGAGCGGATGCTGAGGGAGTAGCCGAAAGGGGCTATTCCCTTTTCGGTTCTATACTAATGAGTGAGGTGACGCTACATGATTAGATGGGCAGACGTTACAGAAAACGACTGGTTCTTTAGTGAAGTAATGGAAGCAGCAAACTATCTTCTCGAAGATGGGGAGCCCATGGTAACCGGCATTCCGTACGCCGTATTCGAGCAGGATGCGCCGTACCTCTATGAGGAAAAAGAAGGCATCGAGGGTCAGAAGATATTCACCCTCTCGAAGAAAATCGCACCTACCGAGGGAAACCCCCTTTTTGTATACCTGGACGGAGCTCAGACAGTCCATAAATCAATCAGCACGAATGCAGCAGGCACCACGGACGTGGAGCTGTACGTCGCGCCGCGGGCGGGAGCGACCGTCTCCTTCATCTTTCAGGGGAAAGCCAAGGTAGACCGGTTCGGGCGGCCAGAATCCCCGACGGATTACAGCGGATTCGGATACCCGGCTCACCCGCTCGATAGCGGTAGCAGCTATGTATTCGATCCCTTCAACCGGAACTATCAAGAATACTGCTATGCCTTTGGCCGGCCACTGCAGCGGATCAATGTCGATGAGGCAGAATGGAACGTCAGCGTGCACCAAGCCATTGCTGAAAAATACATCGGCTATCATACGGACGTGTATGTCGTCTCACCGGCTCCGAACGCAACGATCTATCTGCCGTACAACCTGAGCGGGGTGACCTGCAGGTTCAATTATGTAGTGTTCCAGAACGGATACTACCAGCTCAAAGGTGGAAATTTCAAAGCGACCAGTCAAAAAGTGTGGCGGACAGATAGGTTCTTCCCGGAAGGGTACATCAACCGGGCAGAGGCATTCTCCCTGATCGACCGGATGCGCAAAACGATTTATGGCCGGTTCAGTGATATCGATGCCCCAGGTGCGGAAATCGATCAGTACATTGTGGCAGAGGAAGGTCAGCGGCGCTTTCGGCTGAACGGCACTTACCCGGCCGGGCAAGGACAACTCGTCGTGCGGCGCAACGGAGTATTCCTGCAGCACAACGTGGATTACAAAGAAACGGACAATCATACCGTAACCTTCTATCAGCCGCAGGAGAAAGGCGTAAGCATTCACTTCGGGTACGAGAAAAAGCAGTCCACCCGCTTCGTCGATGTGGGAGCCCCATCGGCTATGTATATCCCGACCACGGACGAGACGATCCAGGTCGAAGGAGAGGGTGCGTGGTGGGCGGATGCTGTCCTGGCTCTGGAAGGCGAAACTTTTGAGAACGGGGAGTACCTCATCAACGGGTACGACATTGGCCGGTTCAAGGACGGGGCTGTCATCGTGGATAGCATGTATACCCCGCTGGACGGCGGAACGAACCTGGATAAGATCCCGCACTTCATGGCCAAGACTCTCCTCACGCGGGCACAGGCGGTCGCGTTCCTGAACCGGTTCCGTAAGTGGGTTATCGAGAGATTCAAGTAAGGGGGAACCATCGTGCAAGTCATTAATCAAGAGCTGCAGAAAGTGCTCTCCCAGCGGTTGAAACTGGGCGAGTACGCCCGGCCGATGTGCCGGGTGGAAGTTGATCGCCTGGCGTTCATCCCTGGGCGGACAGAAAGTATCGAGTTTGTGACCTACGAGGCCAAGAAAGAGGTCAACCTGGTCCAGACCTTTATCACGGAGGGGTCGGGCGGCCAGACGAAAACAAACTCCCTATCCATTGTCTTCCCTGTGAAGAACAAAAGCACAGATCACCTGACAGACCGGTACGGCGGGGATCGAAGCCACAAAGGCATTGATATCGGCACCGGCGTTGGTGAGGATATCCTCGCGGTATGGTCCGGGACCGTATCGGCTGCCAAAATGACCAACAAGTACAGCAGCTACGGCTACTATGTCGATATCCAGCACGGGGATGGGGTCGTCACTCGTTATGCGCACCTTAGTCAGATTCTCGTCAAGGTGGGCACCGTGGTGCAGCAGGGCGATCTCATCGGGCTGAGCGGCAATACCGGTGACGTGCGCTCAGGGGGAAAGGCTGTATCAGGGACCTTCGATGATCCAAACTCCGACCGCTCCAAGGGCAAGGGAGCTCACCTGCACTTTGAGATCCGGAAAGATGATGTTCCCCGGGACCCGCTGCCGTACCTGCTCGGCAATGCACGCCTGTTTACATCCTCCTCCAACGTGGGCGGCGGGATATCGCTGGGGGCGGAAGTGGTCGGCCACAAAGGGGATCTGATCTTCAACGAGATGTTCACGGGAAAGGAGTGGGCGGCCAACCCCGGTATCAAGAATGTCAGTGAGGAGACGAAGCTGTATTCATCCATTGAGTTCCGTGAGAAGCCGGAAGCAGGCAGCTACCTGGTCCACCGTTTTACGAAGCAAGGCTTCTCCCAGGCTCCGAAGACCTGCTACTTTGAGGTGGACATCACATGCTCCCGCGATTTTGTGGTCGATATCGGATACTACACGAGTTTCACCAACCAGGGAGCGCTCAAAGTTTACTTTAATGGCCAACAGCAGGTGAACATAATTACCTTCGAGGGCAGGGAGGAGTTGGAGGTCGCCAAGGAGATCCCGGTTCCTGCCGGTCAATATACGATGCGGGTCGAGGTTTTCTGGAACGGGCAGGCGAGCGGTGTGTTCGCACTCAACCATATCAAGATCAATGAAATTGACGGGACCCCTGACAACGGCAATGCGGCGGCTGCCGATCCGACCAAGCAGAAGGGCTACATGCAAGAGAAGGAAATCGAAAGCCTCGTATTCAACGAAGTGAAGAACCAGCATCAAATCCAGGTCGGTCAGTTCGTATATATGGATACGCTCACCATTGATAGCGTGATCTCCGTAGATATCGATGACCAGTACGAGATGGAGTCGCGTGAGGCACAGGTCGTGCTCTCGAATCCGGATGGATACTACTCCCCTGATTACAACCCCTTCTACTTCCCCGAATCTTACCAGCAGTCCCCTTGGAGCTATTACATCAACGGCTTTCATGTGGGTGTGCTTTCCGAAAACACCCCGATCCGCATTTTCATGGGTTATGGAATGAACCTCCTGCGAGTCTTCACCGGTTTAATCGATAAGGTGGATGGGGTAAGCGAGGAATCCAAGCTGACCATCAACTGCCGGGATATGTACAAGAAAGTTCTAAACCACGTGCTTCGGGAGGACAAGGCGTATCCCAAAGTGTCGGTGGTGCCGGGTACGACCAAGACCGGCGCACTCGGGGTGGTCGTAACCGACGCAGGCACCGGGGGCAACCAGTACGCTTACAACGGCACGCGCTTTGAGGAGATCGTCGCCAAGGCCAAGCGCTACGCCAAGCACGAGTACTGGGGCGGCAAGCCCATTGATTACCTTCTGCTTCTGGCCATTGCGCAGAGTGAGACGGAGATCGGAACCACCGGGCACGGGACGGAAGCCGCGGGCGGATGGATTCTCGGATATGACGTCCACGTCGGCGGATTCAATCCTGCCTATAAGGGGATAGATCGGCAGCTCTACTATGGAGCCAAGAGGATCTTCGACGCGCTTCCGAGCCGCGGCTATACGATCAACTCGCTTGCTGACGCGCAGTACCTGCGCCAGGGCGGTGACTATGGAGCCTATAGGTGGGCTGAGGATGATAACTGGCCGAATAACGTCTGGAAGTGTTACGAGCAGTTCAGGGCAGACCCTTCTCGGTTTGAGAGTATCCCCATGTACACCGGGCAAGCGTTCCGGTCGGCGGGATCAACCGGCGGGGGAGAGACGGTGCCGGTAGCTGGGGAACCCAAGGTGGCCTGGCTGAAGTCGGCCGTCGTGACCGACCTGATCGTGACCGCGGGTATGACCGGTTGGAGGCAGGCACCTGTGGACCTTCATTATCCAGATTACGTCATTGAGGAATCCTACTTTATCAGTGCGAGCCAGTCTAAGGGAACGGTCATCAAGGCCGTGCCGAACAAGGAAGGCGAGTTTATTGAAGAGGATATTGCGGCAGTCATGAGTCTTAACGGATGGCTGAATCCTTACGTCGAAGAATACGGTAAGTCGTTTGCAGCGTTCGAGCACAAGGCGGGGGATGCCATCTCCGAGATCATCAAGGATACGCACTACCGCTCGTACTGTGACCGATACGGTACCTACCGTTTGGAGGAGCTGAACCTGGAGAAGCCAGTCGTTGGCCAATTCACGGAACATGATAACCTGGTCTCCATCAACAAATCGACCGACTGGAGCCGAGGCCGCAGCCATGTCGCCATCTTTGATAACGACGGAAAGTACGAGAACTTCGTGGATACGGAGATCCTCATGGAGCTCAAAGGCGAGGTGCGTACGGCAGTTCTTAATGTGCCTTACGCCAAGACACCGGAGCAAAAGCGAAAGATTGCGGAGCGGTTCTTCTTCGATATCAAGAGGCTCTGCCGCACGTTGCAGGTTTCTATCCCTGGGAACCCGACGCTCGATTTACTCGACCGGATCTACGTGTCCGACCGGAATACGACGACGCGCTCCGTCTATACGATCAAAGGGATCAAGTCTTCATTCTCCACGGAGAATGGCTTCATGCAGGTAATCGACCTCATGTGGTCCAACGGCAAAGGAGCGATCATGTAATGGCAGGTTTAGCAAATGATTATCTGATTTACCCGATTATGGACCTCATCAAGTCCGAGATCAAGAAGAACAGCAGCACGAGTGGCAGTGTGGCGGCTGACCCGTTCGCGGGCACCCCCTCTGTCCGGCTGTTCCGGGATCATTATCTTGATCCCGAACGAGTGACAGGGGCCCTAATGCTGTATGAGTCTGGGTATACTGCGGAGTTATATATGAACCTCGGCAGCTCGGATATGCTGGGTGTCCCGATAGAGGTCGATCCGGAACATCCGGATTGGGAGTATTACACGATATGGAGACTGGCTGCAGTATCCGTAACGACAAAGCGTCCGGACGGCGAGGCGCTAGGAACCGTCATGATCCGCCTAAACTATGATAATGAGTCGGGGGCCTTAATTGGGACAACCGTAACTCGTATATAGGAGTGAGAGAAATGTCATTTCAACTCGTTTATGCGGCAGGCGGAACTATCGATAAGATCCGCGAACTGCCGTATCCGCACTTCTCCAAGTTCACCAGGCCCTTTATACGGGGCCGGATGATCGACGTGACGGACACCCCCACCAAGTTCACCGATACGTACTCCCTTCCGTATGCAACCGAGTTTCTCTCTGTGGCGTTTGCGGCCAGCGAATACTGCGTGGGCGATTGGTGGGAGCTTACCGTGAATGGGGACAAGGTGTGTGAGACGATCTATACAAAGGAGCTGCCGGAGAGCGTATCGATGGGCAATAGCTTCGGGATCGTATACCCGCTTCCAGCCAATGCCGATATCAAATTCGAGTATATGAATGTGAGCGGGACGGCCAAGCAGGTCTGGTACAACGTGAAGTTCTTACGTAAATAAGGAGGGATACCCTTGCTGAGCAACAATGTAGCCTGGATCGAGGGCGAGAGTAAGTCAGAAGATATTGTTTCCGAGTTGGCGGCAAAGATTGAGGCAGCTACGTGGGGCGAGCCGGGCGGTGCCCCAGTCACCAACCGGTGGACGAAAGTGTACGAAGCCAGCGCGGATATGTGGGTGACATATCAAGAGCTGTTTGCGCCTAACAAGGCCGGGATGTACAAGCATACGGATGGTAAGCTGTACCCGGTCACTGTCATGGCAGACTGGACGAAGCATCCCAAGATCGACTCTGCCGGGTTCGTACCCGAAATATCAACCAGTGGTGGCACTACAGGAAGAAAGCTGCAGGTCGATAAGATCACCTATACTGCGGGAGGAGTAAGCGTAAGCCGCCAGGTAGCGGGTCTTCTCCTGGTGCGTGTGCCAGACCCGGCCGATATCACCGGCACTAAATTTTTTGCTCTGATTGTAGAGCAGCGGCGGCAGGAGCTCGACGGGTCCTTCCAGGATGATAAGGGGTGGAATGAGTTTCAATTTGTGGCGGAAATGCCTGCAGCAGCCGGAGATTATGTGTATGCTCTAGGTACTCCTTTTTTCACGGCACTAGCATTTGGTTCGTACGGTAATCCGTCCAATCCAATCAGCCCGACCCCCTATACCTTCTCAGAGCGGTATTACTCGGCTGACCCGGTCCGCTATTACGACCGGACAGTAGTCTTAAATGCCACACCGGATGTACCGAACGGGATGCAGGTGACCGACTACTACGTCATGTTCAAGGTTCCGACAGGACAATACAATTACTTCGATGTATACCACGGTACCGGTTTTATCGGAACCAACTCCTCCGGGCTTTCTAGTACGACCTACGATAAAGCATGTGACTCTGCGACCGTGAAGTACGGAATGACTCCAACAATCATCAGCCAGAAGGAGGCGGAGGCAGCCTACAAACGTTGGAATAACCCTGCAGCAGGCAGCTTCGTCGCCCCAAGTGAAACATGGGACGTGGATGCGAACGGCACGAAAGTCATCAGTCCGCCAGCACACTTCTTCTATGCTTCTGATTCAGTGGTTGCCTGGGTAACCGACAAGAAGCGCAGGGCAGATTATTTTGTGAGCTACTGGATATCGGTTAATAATAACCGCGTCTCCATTATGCTTGAAGGCGACCCAGCTCCGGACATGGATGCCTATTATCGCAGCTTTGCCTATATCGGGAAGATGGTTCCATTTGCCGATTACGACCATCCGGGCAACTTCGGCATTACGACCGGCATGGGGCACCTTGAACTCAACAAGACCGGTATAGAACTGAAGGATATTGCCCCAAGCACGAACCCGATCTACGCCGGTTACGGTCGGTACACATCGAACGGCGTGACCTCCGTCTCCATGCTTCGGACCCGCTCCAGCGTTCTCTTCCAATCCTACTACCCCGCATTCATTACCCAGCTCCCCAATTACACCGGCGTTGGTACGATTCCTAATGTTCTGTCTACTCTAGTACTTGAACGTTCCGGATTTCAGGCTTCTGCTTGGACCGACAAGTACCATGCGAGCCCAATCTATCTTGTACACCAGTATGAGGGATACCGCGGCTATATGGACGGTGTGGTGGCAATCAGTGCTCACAACCTGATCAATCTCGACGAGCTTCTCGTCGAAACGGACATTCTAAAGGACCCTGCCGATCCGTCAAAAGGGACTTGGACCGAAGTCTACAAATTCTTCAGCATCAAAACCCCTGTGAGTTTCCTCAAATCGTCAGCCAATCCAGACGAGTGCTCCGTAGCCATCCTGAAGGAGATCAAGTAAGGGGAGGGCAGCCTCTCCGATTTCCCCGTACCAACCCCACATCTAAGGAGGATCATCCCCCATGGCAAATTTTCAGTATGTAGAGAAGATCACGACTTCCCAGGAGCTTCTCGACACCATCAAAAACGAGATCACAGCTACTACCAACTATCCGCATAATGCTGCAGCCGGTGAGACGCCTGAGGCCAACACCTGGACTGTTGTGAAGGAAGTCTTGGATACAGCTTCGGGTAAGATCAAGGAGCTCACGCTCGGCGGCGTAACGAAGATCGGCTCTACAGGAGCCACCAAGAGCTTTCACGTGAAATTCACACACAACGGCTTCACAACGCCAGCAGAACACAGCTCCCTAAAGGTGGAAGTCAAAGAAGGCTATAACTCCACAAACAGCACCTATGCGAGCGAAGGCCACCCGGTAATTTTTGAATGGGCCGACGAAGCATTCCTCGTGGGCGGAAAGCCGACAGACCGTACGATTACCAAGCCGGTCTACCTGTACATGAATATCATGAACAACCGCCTGGCTATGGTGGTCGTGGGCGATCCCGCGGTGCACTTTGACGACTACCGCAAATCGTTCCTGTATGTAGGAGCCCTGAAGCCATTCTCCTACAACGAGGATGACGTGGAAGGCAACATCATGATTACTGCAGGCAGCGTAACCGCCGAGCCAACGGCTCCGGTCACAGGCTTCGACTTTGGACAGTATACCTCCTTCGGTAATAACACATTGCAGATGGCAAAGACCAAGTCGGGCATTAAGTACCAGCGCCACTACCCTTCCTTCATCACACAGGCTCCAGCACCAGGGAATGCTTTTGTTGATACGAAGCTGGGTGACACAGGTCTGAAGCTCGAACCGCAAGGCTTTAACGCCAGCTCCTGGACGCGCAAATATCACCTGTCCCCGATCTACGTCGTTCACCCGTACGACGGGTACCGCGGTCAGCTTGATTTCTGCATTGCCGTATCCAAGAACAACATCCTCCACCTGGACGAACTGATCGTGGATATTCCTGCAGGTACGGCGGGCAAGACATGGAAGCAGGAGGTTTACCGGTACTTCGACCACAATACCGAACAAAACTTCATGAACCGTTCCGCCAACATCAAGATGGGGATCGCGGTACTGAAAGAGGTTCGTTACTAAATCATTGCCTGTTCGAGTCGTATAAGACAAAGAGGGGGAACTTCCGAATCCGCGAAGTTCCCCTTTTCTTCGGTGGAGGTGCAAGATGGCAAGCAGTCAGTATAATTTCAAACTCATCGATTTTCATGTTTCCCGAACCGGATACTTCCTGAAGGTTGCTATGCTGGCTCCGTCATCGAGCAGCTACCGCCTCGTATATATCCCTTACTCCAAATACCCGAGCCTACTCATGCTGGAATATTTAGTCGCCTCCCAAAAGGAGATGCCCGCCGAGCTAAGCGAGGCGCTGGCCGAGTCGGTTAGGCAGGATCTGGCTGCGGATGTAGGTATCGTCATCTTAGCAAATCCGGACCAGCGCGGAGGCATCCACATTGAATCCCAGTCCGCGGCCACTCCAGAGCAGCGCGAAGGCCAAACGGCGTTTGATCTGCAGGGAGGCAGCCGTCCGTCAGAACGAGCCGGTGAGGCTCTTGATGAAGGGGTGGAGGCAGCCCGGACACGGGCGGGTGGGTTTATTGAAGATCAGATGACCGAGGGCGAACGACCTATAGAGCAAGACACCCGCATCTTCCGCGAGGTGCACCTTTCTAAGAATGTGACCCGGGACCTGGCGAAGCTGAAGTTCAGTGACCTGGCTTACCGGATCAAGGATCAAGAACTCTACATTGACCGAGCGCAACCGGCGCGGCGGATCAGCAGCAACGAAATGACCGTCGCACGAGAGAGCTTTCAAGCCAAGCGGCCTACTGAAAAGGGCCTGACTGTGATGAGAGAAGAAGCTGCAGCTCGACGAGAGGACGCCAGCTTTCAGGCAGCCATTCTCCGGGAGCAATCCCGGGGAGAACGCTCTATCCACCTGAACCCTCTGCATATTGAGAGGGAGTGGGTTGGGGGGTATATCCCGGAACGTGTTCTGCGTATGCAGATACTCCGTGGCGTGCTACAGGGGGAAAAAGGCAATAACACTGCTCTGCATATCGAGCGGACTCTGCTATGGGCTGAACGGGCCTGGGGCCGGAGATCGTGGATTCATCAAGTTCTGCAGTCGCAAAAGCGGCTTGACCGGCCGATGCACATTCATCAAGAGATGATTCGGGCAAAAATTGCAGCAAAGCAGTACCCGGCGCTGCTCTTCAAAATCACGGAAGCAGAGAAGCGTGTGGATCGCAGTATGCACCTTCACCTGGATCAGCTACGTTCCACTAAGTATAAGGATCGGTATATTCACCGGCACGATATGCTGTACGGTCAAAGAGAATACCAATCGTCGAGGCTCTACATTCTACGTCAGATGGCGCAGGGACCCAAGCTTGTAACACCTCCTGGGGCGCGGCCGGTGATCCTGCACCGAGAGCATATGCTGGGCAGACGCAGCGCGGAATGGGATCTGTTTATCGATAAAAACTACGGGCTCGCCGACCGTGATAAAGAGTCCGGGGCCTGGATCATGCGGGAGCATACCGAGGGCAGTCGCCCCAACGGTAAAGAGCTCGACGTTCTAAAGGCCGCTCCCGAAGGAACCAGAGATCATAGCGGCAGCCTGCATATCCCGAAAGAAATGAACCAGGCATCTACCGCTCAAAGAGGACTGTATCTGCCGCGGAATCATTACCAAGGGCAGAAAGCTGATAAGGAAATGTACCTGGACTATGTCCGGGAGGCGCAGCGAAAGCATGAACGACCGACCCACCTGGATACCGTAGTGTCCTCGCGCATGAAGGAAAAGGAGTCGGTTCTCGATGAGATTCCTTTTGCGGGGGAAGGCGCTGCATATAGCTCCGAACTGCACGACGCTCTTGTCTCGCACCTGAATAATATCCGGGAGGGGAGGCCGTTCGAGGAATTGGTGGGTGGTATCCGCCAATCAGCAGGGGAAGGAACCTTCATTGAGGATATGATTCTTAGCAACGCGCTGAGGGAGTACCCGGCAACCTTCCTGGATGTGATCTTCGGGCATAAGGAGTTTCCTGCAGAGCTTATGGATGAGGTCCTGGTCGGCGTTCGGGATAACTTATCGCCAAGCGTCCTCGAAAACCTTGCCTTTATTGTCGGTCAGGAGGAGGCCCACCCGGGTCACATTGAGGAATTCCTAGCCGGTGCAAAGATTCGTCTGCAGGGTCTTATCTCCAGTGGCATCTTGGGTTATCAGAAGGCGAGTCCATCGATCCTGACCTTCGGCATAGAGGGCAGCGACGTCATGCGGCCGGCCGATCTGCCGCAGGGAATTTTAGCGGAGCAGCCAGGAAAATCCGCGGTGGTCGGTGAGGAGGCATTGGCCCAAGAGGTATTCCGGCCAACCGAGTTTCACGTCGAAAATCCGCTGGGTTACTTCGAGCCGGACGCTTCGTTTCTCCCTGAAGAAACACTTTCAGATCGACTGCAGGACGGCGGGGTTTTGGATTCGCTGCAGCAACCCCTCGGCAGCCGGTCAGAAGAACACGCTGCAGCAATGGGTGACAGCCTGGAAGGGTTCGTAAGAGAACGGATCGCCGAGCTGTCCTCAGAGTATATCTTCGGGCAGACTGAGGCCCGGGCCTCCTCTATCGCCGATATCTACTTCCTTGGCCAGGCAGGCATCCGCGACGGGATGATCCCCGAAGAGGACTTTGATCAATTCGCCAAACTGGCAGTGGAGCAGGCCATCATCGGAGAAGCCATGTTCGCAACAAACCCGGAGAAGGCAGGTGAACTCTTTGAAAGCATCATGGCTTTCAAGGGCATTGATCGAAGCGCCTATATCGAGGGAGACCATACAGAGGCCGACCGGCCGTCCTCGCACGAGGGTACCTGGGTGGAAGAGTATGACTGGGCAACCAGAGATATAGACGCGCCCGCATTCCTAGATGGTGGGCACGAGTTTGCCAGTCCTGTAATGAATCCGGCAGAAATATACTCCGAGGTCATAGCCCAGAAGAGAGATGACGCAGCACAGATCCTCGAAAATCTACTTGGTGACCGTGAGCTGGCGGAGGCAGTGGTCACAGATTACCTGCTTTCAGCAAGCAATCGCAGGGACCACAGCGGCCACTTGATGACCGAACCACCCTTAACCGGGGCGGAGCAGCTCCGGCAGGCATTCCTCGATAAGATCGATGAGATGGGGCAGGGCCTCATTTACGACTATACCAACGATTCGGAAGTGCTTGATGCAGGTATGGACCCTGAATATTGGGAAGGCGGCTTCGGAGTGCCCGAGGAGTACGATCCGGACGACCCATTCAACGACTACTTCCCCTGGACAGACGAGCGCACCTCCCTGGAGATGGGGCAGGATGACTGGATTCGTTTCGACAGTGAGGAGGTCAGTCTATGGCATCGAGACCGGGACCTGGGCGAGTTTTACTGTGATGCTGAGAACCAAGGGGTGACCGGCTACTACCGAAACGATTTCTCGCATGAGGATTACCTTTTTGAGGTTAGCTTCAAGGTTTATGACAGTACGGATGACGACGGGGCAGGGATCATATTCCGCTACACCGACCCGGCGAATTATTACATGTTCATGGTGCATGGCGGGGACATGGAAGGGAACCTGAGGCAGAGCAAACCAATGCAGCTATACAGGGTTGTTGGTGGAGACACGCAGCAGATGGGTGCCCCAATGAATCCATTCACCTGGGAGCTGGGAAAGTGGTATCAGCTTAGGGTGTCAGTGGTTGGTAATCGGATTAGGCTTTCCGTTAATGGACGGCTGCAGTATGACTTTACGGACTAGAGGTGGATTATGAAATCAACTTTCGGCATATTCACAAAATCGCAAGGGAACGTCGTCTTCGGTCGGATGAACGCATCACTCGTACAGGGCCGCGAGAACCCGAACCATCCGGACAGCCCGGGCAGCCCAAACCGTCCACGAGGGGAGAACCGGGAGGAGGGGTATGCCGACCCGATCCTCGGTGACCCGGGGACAGGGAAGATCGGCCGCTGGCAGACGATTAAGCTCGATGCATTGGAAACAGTTATTGACCAGATGATCGAGCAGTACCTGCGGGATAAATCGTGGTATGCGTCGATTCGTTGCAGGGAAGCGCTTTGGAATATGTACCGCCGTCTGGAGTGGTGGGTCAAGCAGCAGGTAGACCCGAACCGCAGCGACTACCAGCGGGCCCTGCTCATGATTCAGGACTGCATCCGCCGTATCCTCGAAGAAGCGCAAGACCCTGAGCTTTCCCATAACATCTCCCTGCCGCTTTGCCCTGCCCCGTACTACTTTCCTTTCAACGCATCATATTTCAATCACTTTGACGGAAAAGACGTCGAGCGGACTCTTTTTGATATGGCCAGCCTGCCGAAGTCCGACGACTTCCCAGGTATGTTCCGGTACGTCTCCTCGGTAGAGGATCAGGAGTGGGAGCTGGTACACGGCACGGCCGCCGATGAGTTGCAGGGCAGTGAGAATATCATGAAGCTGACCCTCGATCGCCTGCTTCCCTCCAACTCTTCAAAGATCACCTTTAACTGGCGCTTTAAGCGTAACGGCTATATCTCTTTCAAGTACTGGTCGGGAGCAGCTCCTGGAAATGGCCTGAATTTCTTTATCAATAACAACCAGGTGGGCGGCGAGTGGAGTCGGGGCACCGGTTGGCAGGAAGTTCGCTTCAACGTGTCGCCCGGTCAGACCTACAAATTTGACTGGTTCGTACGTAAGCAAACCGAGGAGCGATTCGGTAAGAATGCCGTTTACGTGAAGGATATCAAATGTATCGAGGTCATCAAGTCTTTAGGCGGGGAAACGCCTCCGGACTATGACACTATGGGGAGTGAAGCATACGACGTACCAGGGTTTGATTGGATCACCTATTCGAGCCAGAGTGTTGTCCGGACGCATTTCAACGGTGTCGTGATGGACGATGCTCGCCAGCGGACATTCGTATACCATCTCGATAACGAGTGCGACGGTAACGTCTCCTTTGCATACCGCATGGGCGTGGCACAGCCAATCCTCGAAAGCGAAAACTACTTCATGTTCCAAGATAATCTCCGTGACCGCTCGCAGCAGGGGCGGGGAAAACGTGGCAGCTCAGTCCTGGCCACGCATGATCAGGTGTGGAACTTGGATGGGAAGAGCTCCAGTACCCAGGGAAACATGGCTCGGATCAACTATGAACTCAACGTCGGCAACGGCTGTACTCTCGATGCACAGGGTACCGTGCAAATGGTTTGTCCTCCGCTGGAGATTGATCATTATGTTCCGACCATAGTAGGGACGACCGAACGGAACTGGACCTGGTCCGGTACGAACGCATGGAAGCTCGGCGGGACAGCAGGGGACAGGAATCTGCGGCTCGATAACCCTACAAAAGGTGCTGGGTCAATCGCCACTTCCGTCACACTGCCGGATGATGGGTGGTTTACCTTCAGTTTTGAGAATCGGTTGCGCCCCTCCGAAACCCTCCAAGCGCGGGTGGATGGCGTGATCGTATTTGAATCGAGAGGGACCAACAGCAATAATGCCAAGATTCCACTTAAAAAGGGAACCCACACAATAGCTTTTGTTGTGGTAGATACCTACACGGAGGAAGGCATTAGCGGAATTGTATCCAGGAATTTTGCCTACGGCCGTCGTACGGAAAGTGTTTACGGCCCATTCGGCAGTAATTTTAGTTTAAACCGGGATTGGAGTATGACTAATGCCGGTACGTACTCCAGCACCAATAACCAGGAAATTCGATACAGTGTATTTCTGCAGCCGGGTGCCTCCCTAGCCTTATCTGAGAAGCTTCGTCTCTCCCCTCCAGTGGAGAACGTTACGGCCTCTCTTAAATTTGCTGAGGATTTTAACAAAATGGGGGGAGTTCATGACCCCAAGATCACCAAGAGCTCGAACTGGCAGTGGGAAGACTTAGCGCTCCGCTTTAACCCGAACTACAATCCTGCGGTTGTAAACGATGGTGTTATGAAGGTGGAGAATAAAAATGGTTCACACAATACCATGACGCTGGCGGGAGTTGATATGGACTATGACGGATTCGTCTATTTTGAGTACGGGGGCAGCTTTGGTCCTTACGAGAACTTGGAGTTGTTCATTGACGGAAACCGCGTGTGGGCGGATGCCAAGTCCACGTTAGCTGATGAGGACAACAAGATCCGCGTACCTGTAAGCAAAGGCAGCCACGTTTATGCTTGGGTGTACCGGGACCTTGGCGGCTCTGCTTACCTACCTCCAAGCGCAGGTGACGATGGAACCGGTGGTGTGGTGATTGACAGCGGGGAATCCTGTTCCGGATCGGGCTCGGCAAGCCATCCAGTTCCATACGATCAGGCAGAATGGAGCGCCACTACGCCTCGAAATACCAAGTTCCGGACGGGCGGATCGCACTTCTACACTTCCGAGACAATGCAGGTCATCGAACGAGATGGCGCGACGATCACTCGCAATATATGGACCCCAAGCTACGGGAATACCGACTTCTATGAAAAGCTCACACTGCGGGCTGGTATCGGCGTGACCGAGCCCCCTTCAGTGGGAAGTGTTACCCCAAGTTTCCAGACCTACATTCCTTCTGTAGGTGGAACCTATAAGGGCCGTGATGGATCAGATTCTTATTACGCTTTTGATTCCAGGACCATTCCTGACGGTTTTGAACAGGGCTGGATAACAGATGGATTCCATACAGAGGGCTATATGGAGATATCGTTCAGGTACCTGGCCTATATGGTCGATAGCACCGGTATGCGCATTAAAGGGGGAGTGAATACAGCCGGATTGGACGGAAACCATCGGGGGCAATTTAGCGTTTACCTAGTACCGATTGGGGAGAAACCAGGTATAACAAATCGCAAGTTCCAGTATGTAGAGAATGTAGGTAAGCGGCAAAATGTATCCAAAATTGAAAGCTGGGATGGAAGCCAAGAATTTACGATAAAGGAAAACGTACCTGCGGGCGGGTATTATCTGTGCTTCGCGTACACGGATATTTTGCCGGATGGGGATAAGGACGCCCAAGGTTATCCGTACTATGCAGCTTTTAAGGACGTAAGAATAAGCGCAGCACAGAAGCCTGTTTTCAACACAACGACTTACGATAAGACCCAAGTGAAAGTGGAGCTTGTGAAGTCATCTACCGGAGAAGTTGTTAGCAGCTCCATCTACTCGGCGGCAGCCAATGGGGTGGGTAACTTTAATGTTTCTTTCCTGGACCTAAAACCGAACACCGACTATCAGATTGTATATACACTGCTGCGCGGCGAGAGCTACCAGGGAGGAACGTATGGCCGCGGCGGGACGGTCGAGGTGTATGACGGAAAATTCTACGAGTCCTGGGGGTCCTACTGCAAAGATAAGGACGGAAATTACTACCTCAAAGGCAGTTCTCCCTATAAACCCCCTGCAACGACTAACCCAATTCCTGTCCCTCCGGATGATTCATATTGCTGGCTTGACTCCATTCGCCTCTACGAAGTCCGGCGCGAGGTTTGCCCAGGCACGGGTGTACAAGTCACCATCAAGCAGGGCGACTCCATCCTCTCGAACGAGACTTACGCAGAACCCGGAGAGCAGCTCCTCAGCGCATTTGTTGAAAATAACACCGGTTCTACCCAACGATACGAAATCATCATGAAGAACCTGGTAGGTTGCACGGGTGACACAGCCTCCCTTTACGAGGGTTCATTCGTGCTGACAGACAAGCAGCCGCCCCCGCCTGCCTATGCCCTCATTTACGATCTGAAGATCGTCAGTAACAAGCCGATTTGGATGGGAGGCTGTTACAATAGCAAAATTCACGTCAGAGTGTTGGACGACCTTGGCCGAGAGATGAGCCACACCGTACTGGCAAGCGAGGGTCTCCATACCTTCAATGTTAGCAAACTCCCCCATTCTCCCTATTCTAAGTACAAGATACAGATCGAAACCGAGCAGCGCGGGGTTACGAGTGGTGTGACAGGGAAGCAGTATCTAACGACATTCAAGCTCATCGACTTCAAAGTTTTCGAGAACTGGAAGTTCATCCCCGATCGATTTAACGGAAAGCTGGAGTTTTTCATCGACAATACCTTAATCGATACCTATACGGGTCCGGGTGGGTTCTTCACCAAAAGCTATTCGGTACCGAAAGGGCCGCACGAGTTCAAGTGGGTATTTACCGAGCTTGGCAACGGATTCTCATGGGACTATTGCGATATCGATTTTCTGGAGCTGACCAACTGGGTCTGTGATCGAGTGCGTGTCACGCCTTACTGTGAGAAGGGTGGCGGCGACAAGTGTATCGAGGAGCTCATCAAGTGCTTGCTTAGAATGTGGAGAAATCGGCCAAAGGCCTGCTCCATTGGAAAGAAAATTTGGCTATTCACGTAAAGGAAGGGGTGTCACAGTGGGTATTGTCGCACTGCAGCAGCGGGGGCTCATTTACCAAGATGACTTTTCAAACCCTCAGCTCGATAACCGTTGGGAGCTCGCCCCCAACGACACTACCCGAATTTCCTTAACAGAGGCGGCAGGGGTGCTTCGCGTAAAAAGCGGGGTTACTCCTGCCCGTCTGTTCTTTACCCCGCTGACGGATTTGAAAGAATTTGTGCTCGATATGCGCAACTCATTCAACCCGGCGGCCGAAGGAGAAGCGGGCGGTCTAATCGTGTACTCGGACGATTCCGACTACATGGCCATGGAAGAATATTTTGATGCAGCCGAGGGAACGGCGGCCACATACCCTTGGGTGCGTATTAAACGGGATCATAATGTCTACAGCGCTTACTGGTCTGGGGACGGCAATGTGTGGAATATTGAAGGGACAGCCGGGTTTGACGCGGCTGTGCCGAAAATCGGCATGTACCTAGGTAGTACATCTGGTGCGCCGCTTGATGTAGAGGAGATCCGCATTTTCAGCTCAACACATATCACCGTGAGCAATGTGATCGCGGGTTGTAAGGTAACGTTGAAGGATGGATCGGGACAGACTTTGTCCTCCCAAGTTTGCAGGTACGGTCAGACGGAAGTGAAGATCGATGCTTCAGCGCTGCCGCAGCCAGTGCAAGGAAGTTTTACGGTCGAGTTGGCGAATGGGCAGCTCTATGAATCAACGGAAGTCCTAACGATCTGGGGCGGAGACAAGTACTCATTTGAGCCCAACGTGGACCTATATTTTATCGACGAGAGTGGCGTGGAGCGGGCGCTCAGTGAGAATGTTGAGGAATTTCTAGGGGTCATGAATACGGGTATGCTGAACTACCGGAATATCCAGATGATCGCTCGTAACCACATGACTTCAGGGATTATCGAGAACGTGAAGCTCCGGCTTATCTCCTATATGATGACGGATCAATATCAAAGGCTGGTGAGTCTTGCTGTGGATTCCTCAGGGACGATGGGCCCACTGTCCGATGAGATCGCGCTCAGCGCGGTACCTGCCGGTGGAGAGCAGCGTTTCTGGCTACAGGTGCGCCGCGAAACGTCCGCGAACCTAACGGGAAATCCGCCGCGGGATGCTTATTTCGGAATTGATGTATTCTCGACCTATAAAGTCTAGGGTGCTGTTCGTATATACGAGTATAGTCATGTCTTGTCACTTTTGGAAACGTAGTGTGACGAGTTACAGGGAAGGCACCAGGAGGTGAGGAATTTGGCCGTTAGATTTAAGCGGACAGGTAATAACTCAAACATAACAGACCATAATGAACTGCTAAACAAGGGGACAAGGACTCACGCGGAAATTGACGCCTACCTCGACGAGATAGACAAAGCCCGCGGCTCCTATGCAGACCTCGATGCCCGGATCGGTCAGGGAGGAGGAGGGGGCGGAGTACCTTCAACAGGCGGTGGAGCAGGGCTTGTCGCGGTGGCCTATGGCGAGTCTCTCCCAGGAACTCGGGCGGAAAATGCCACAGTCTTTAGCGTTCCTGACCACGATCTCGGTAAGAGTCAGCTCGCGGTATATATAGATGGCGGGTATGTTGCTGAGCGGGATTATATAGAAATCAGCAGAACATCTATAGAATTGTCGTATGGAATTCCGGCAGATGCGCATGTTGTCTTCAGGGTGCTGAGAACACAGGCAGTCAGTAGTGGACAGGCCTCATATTCAAATATAAACGCTTCCCCAGGCTCACCATATGTCGCAGAATTGCAGATTACAGAAGCGCCGGATTATAAGATGACCGTTCCCCACGTCCTTCACCAGCAGCCTAACGGGGCTTGGCGTGGTGCTGTGGCAGGGATGACATTCGATTACGAATATCCGAGCCCGAGCCTGCTGCGGGTGATGATTTATCAAAGTGGCAGCTACAAGATCAATTACTAGGAGGTGCAGCCATGAATAAATTTCTGACGAATTTGTATGATGTTATTGCTGCCCGTGGCGCTAAAGCTTCCCTCCAGGACGTCATCACCGGAGTGGTTCAGACGGAGTCAGATCTTCCGGTTATTGGGGTCGAGGATAAGTTTTACGCAGTACGCGCAGACAGCACGAACAGCGGAAAACCGATGCTTTACATGTTTACCAGCGGCCAATACGTAAAAGTCGGGGGCGGAGGCGGGGCTGCGGACCCTGCAATGGAAGGGCGGGTTACGCGCATCGAGAATGCTTCTCAGACGATAGCCCGTAACTTTGTCGAGGACTTTATCAAGCAGGGCCTGGTGGATGTAGCTCTAACCGACGCTACGGTTGGTACCGGGTATGTGCGGACGGATAAGCTCGCCTCATTCACTGAGGATTATTCAACGAGCGGACAGTTTGACCCGGCCAATTCTGCAGGTGTGAGCCTGGATACCAATCTGAGAAGAATGACTCTTGCCAGCGGGATGGCGAGTGGTGTGGCGCTTTCCACAGACCTGGTGACAAGCGGAACGGATTTCGCAACCATCGATGCTCAGATTGATCTACCGTCTTCTATGGCTTTCAGCCAGCATGACATGATTCACAGCAGCTCTTCGTCTCATCTGCTGCCCAACGTGATTGTGGATCGCTCCAACCGTACTTGGTACTTTACGGCGATTGATAATGTAGGGCTAAGGATTAAGGTGCTTCGGCGGGATGGAACAACTGATTTTGAGACAACCATATCGGTAGCTGTTCAAACTGCCTTCAACTCTGTTAACGTCTATGCAAACCGGAGCATAGGGCTGGCGGTAGATTTGAATAATAGGGTATGGGTAGCTTTCCCACAATATGCAAATACCAACGGGGCGTGGGCTTACTTGGGGCTCAATAGCGACGGAACGATTTATAAGCCATCCACCCTGATAACTACAAATACGAACAGCATGAATATCCAGTACATGCTCAGTATCACTAACGGTGTCGTGGATAGGAACGGTAGGGTCTGGTTTTATTATGCAGCAGACACGACTACCCGAAATATTCTGCTAGTTCTGAATCCTGATGGGACGATCTACTCATCTACGGGAAGTTCAAATTTGCCAGCCTCTTCGCTTTATGCGACCACTTTAATTTACGACGAAGCTCGAAGCCAGGTGGTTTTGATATATGCATACAACAACGCGATCTACTACAGCGCTTGGAATTTGGACGTCACCATAAAGAAGGCTACGACGAGTATTTACACTGCTGCAGTCTGGCCTAAGCCTTTCTTTGATGGGGCCGGGAGTAAGCTATATATCTTAGCCTTCAGTACAACCACCACCGGCCAACTCCGGTTCGGGGCGCTAAATTTAGCAACCTGGGCGGTTGATACCATGCTCGATATTCCCTCTATAGTCAGCCCGACCAGCAGTTTTCCGACTTACACGTGCAGATTGACGTCTGGAATCATGGATGGGAATGTCCTTCGTTTAGCTTATCCGGTCGGGTCGGGGGCGGCATCAGGGGTGTCACTCCGGTATGTGTCCATCTCGCTAACCGGAACTGTTGTGGATGTGGATACTGAAGTAGCAGGGTATGACGGTCAGTGGAAGGAACGGCCTGCGATGTACCGCGATGCAGACGGTGCGATAAAACTCCTCTACGCGAGCTATACAAACGTAACAGGCTCCACCAACCCGCCAGGTAAGTCCATGCGGGCTACGAACATGAACACCCCTTCAAGCGTGAGTTTCTTCCTGTCCAACGATGGCGGGGTCACCTATATCCCGGCCTCTTTGGGAGTTCAGGCAAATTTCCCTAAGACAGGGAATAAGGTGAGGGTCCGAATGGAGCTGAAGAGCCCCAATACCTCCGTAACCCCTGTGGTGCGAGGTTACACGGTCATCGAGGGTAACAATACAACGAATTCGGAAATTACTCGAACCTTCATCAGCTCGTCAATTCCTGCAGTGACGCCTGTGTCAAAGGCAATGCTATTGGTGGACCAGGAGCTCAATGGTGGATCGATCATGTACTATCTTTCCAATGACGGAGGACGCACCTGGGCGGAGGTAACGCCGGGTAAAGAGCTGGTATTCCCGGATTACATCGGTTCCGATCTGCGTGTAAAGGCTGTTCTGCATTATCCCCTCACAGCTTCTCTTTCCCCATATCTTCGAGGATACTCGATCACTTCCTACAACCTCGTCACGTCAGCAGATATCAATACAGTTAACATCAACCTCATGAAAACGAATTTTAAGATCGATAGCCAGATGAATGCAATGCGAAATTCGATGAAAAACATGATGGTTGACGTGTTCTCGGACGAGACCGGGATTGATAAGTCGAAGAGCACGCACACTTATGATACGGTTGGCCGGTCTGTATCTTCAGGAGTGGTATACAGCCTCCCTGAATCGACTACATTTACGCCAGTGTCAGTGGTCTTAACGGTCGATGCAACGGTACCTACGGATGGCAATATCACTTACGAGGTTTCACGAAATGGGGGTAACACCTGGACGACGATCTATCCAGAGACCTTGCTTAATATCAGCAAACAGACAACGGGCCAGCAGCTCGTGATCAGAGCAAATATCACCGGAACCGCCGTGCTCCGAGCCTGGGCCTTAGCCTGGGCATAAAAAAGCAGCCTCAATGAGGCTGCTTTTGCATTTTTGCGCGTGGATGGGCGGACGCATATTCTTTTTGATTTCGAGAATGACTTACTTTTGTATAAACTTGCGTGGTATTTACATTCGCATGTCCCATCATGTCGGCCACGGCTTTTATGTCTGCCCCACCTTCAAACATATGTGTACCGAATGAGTGACGAAATTTATGTGGGGTTATCCCCTTTCCCTCTAAACCGGCCTCTTTTACACATTTACTCACTATTTTGTTTAATGCTCTACATGAAAGATGCTTTGTTTTATATTGATTGCTTGGGAAAAGCCATTCGCTATTATGTGTTTGAAGAAAATCTTTTATTTTTGATAATGCCTCATCATGGATCGGGACGATCCGCTCTTTATTGCCTTTGCCTATTAGTCTAATTTGTTTGGATCTAAAATTTATATCTCGTCTTCTTATGCTTATTAGTTCTTCTCGCCTACAACCTAAACTGTACATTAACTCAAATATTAGATTATCTCTTGGATTACTAACTGTATCAAATATGATTTCGATATCAAATAAATCAACAGGCTTAGGTAATTTTTGATCTAATTTTGCATTTTTTATTTCTGCAGCCGGATTCATGCTGACTTTGTCTATTTCGATTAAATAATTAAAAAATGTCTTGATTGAGGATAATCTCCGATTTCTTGTACGAACTTCCTGACCTCGATCTGCAAGTGCTCTTATAAAATCTATTACTGTTTGTCTAACTATCTCATCGTAGGGCTTATCTGCCCACTCAAAAAACGTTTTCAAATCAAGTCCATAATTATAAGATGTTTGTTTAGATAAATTTCTCTCTTTAACTAAATGACTTTTAAAATCGCTTATTAGCTGAAAAGTTTCCTCCAGATAATATTCAGATTCCATCCCTTTACACCCTCCCCAGGACTAAAGTTGCGATGTACTAGATCATCTTCAAAGTAATTTAGTGCACATAATTTGCGAGTGCACATAATCACTTTTTAATGATGGCTATCATCATAATTCCTAAAATATAGCATTGTCAAACTAAATTTTGATGCCTAAAAATTCCGCGATTCGCCTCGTATAAGACGTATAAGAGAGAATTCTCTGAGAGGAGGATCACGTTGAACACTGAACAATTTGAAGTTCGTTTCAATGCCAGAGAGGCGGACTATCTATACAATCATGGCATTAATCGGGGCCACACGCTGTCATACAGCAAGGTCAACCGATGCTATTTCTTGTCCGCAGAGGCGAAGCAACTCTATCACAATCTCTGCAGTTATGCGTGGGGAAACAAGCGAGATTGCTCTCCCTGCCAGACAACGTTGAGAACCGAGCTTGGGTGGAGCAAGTACACTCTCGACACATATCTCAACGAATTGAGAAATGCTGGACTCGTCTGGTCAACAACACAAGGTGTCAAGAAACCCCTCGTCTACAACCTCGCCGACCTCTCAACCGTACCTGCAATCGTGCACTCTGAGATCGTTCATGAGATTCGCAAGGATCTAATCGGTGGAAGCAACGAGGAATTTTATAGAGCTCTAAAGGCTTATAAGGATTCTGAACTCTATAAGAGATTCCTCGCGTTTCATGAAGATCCTTGGCAATCAGACGATTCTGTAGTGCACTTCATTGCAGAAATCAGGAATTGGTTTGAGCAAATCATGAAGGGCATTACAGAAGCCCCAGATAGGCCTTCTAAGGAAGATCCCCCTCATATTGTACAAATAGCGCAAGAAGCTCCTGAGACAGCTACAGTGCAGCGCAGGAAGCCTACAGGGCCCTCATCGACTGCTGACGTTACTGCAGCATCCGATCCAGAAGGGAAAAGAGGCAAAGGCTCTAAAAAGGCCCACGACCCTGAAGATGCCGATACCTGGACGAGTCATCATTTCTATGTCTACTTTGCCGAGATGTACGAGCTTCGATATAAAAGTGCCTATCTTACGACAGAGAAAGATCGAGCATTGTTTGGTCGTCTGCTGCGCGGACGAAATAACGAGAAGCGAACTGTTCGGCAGTACCTTGACTCCTTTATGGAATTAGATTTTTTTCAGACAAAAACTTTGGCGATCTTTTGCTCGACACACTCACAGTCTGTCCTCGATGCGTACTTCCATACTGGCAAGCTGCCGGTGTTTGGTGGGAAGAAGGACCCTGGATCGAATGTGGGTATCAAGCGTGATTATGACGAAGATGAAGACGACTTCCTCTTTGCAAATCAGAGGAGGAATAGTGAATGACCGCCCCCTTTCAAGAATGTCAGGGCTGTGTAGCCACGCCCTTTTGTAAAGCATACAGCGGCGAGGCGAAGCTGTCTTTGCTGACCTGGTGCCGTCCAAAACTGAGGCTGGATCGGGCCCTGGATCTCGCGGAGATTCCGAAGAAGTACCGAAACGCCAATATGTACAACTTTCAGGTGGACCCATACAACTCCCACATTTTTGATGAGGTCAAGCCCTACCTGGATGATATCGAGGCGACGGTGGCGACAGGGAAGAACTTCTTCTTTTACGGCCACAAGACAGGGACTGGTAAGACCTACACCGCTATGTGCCTACTTAACCAATTTATCTATAAAACATGTCAGACTGTCTTTGATTTTGAGAATCCTCTAGCTTTGTATGTGGTTTATTCGGATCTGGCCCATGATATGAAATTTGGACAATTCGATGACCAGGTTCAAGCTCGCTTCGACACTCTCCGTAAGGTTCCTCTTCTTCTCCTCGACGATATCGGCACCGGCAATATGACGGATACCGTCCGCGATCACACCTTTCGCCTGATCAATTCGCGTGTGAATGACGGGCTCTCCACTATCGTAACCACAAACTACACCACAAAGGAATTGGATCAAGACCAGAAGCTGGGGTCCCGTACGGTATCCCGCCTTTTCGAGGACGCTGTAGGTTTGGAGCTGGTCGGTAAGGATCGGAGGAAGCTTAGATGATTGAAGAAGTGCAGCTAATCAACCACTGGCTGCAGGCGAAGGACCCGCATTTCCTGTATAAAGCCCAACTGGATAGTACGTATTTTCTCGGCACCTCTCACATTGTCGAGTGGGTAGAGAAATTTGTTAGTGATACGGGGGGGATGCCGACACTCGACACAACGGCGACCCACTTTCCCGAGTTTACGAAGATGAGGGACTTGGACCCTGTGCCTTACCTTGTACAGGAGCTGCGGGAACAGCGAGCCTATATCGACTACCGGCCTTTGTTAACGGCGGGAGCGCTGGCCCTCAATGATGAGCGCACATCAAAGCTCGAAGCCATGTGGAAGATGAGAAACGAGCTAGACCAGGTCCTGAAGAATTACGCGAGCAAGACGGAGCACTACGACTGGGTGAAGAATGCGCTGGATCGCTACCAGAAGTATATGGAGAATCACGGGAAAGAGGGGCTGACTGGCCTTCCCACAGGTATCAAATCACTCGACGAACTCACGGGTGGCTGGCTCCCTGATGACCTCATTTTGCTTGTGGGGCGACTCAATGAAGGTAAATCGCTCATAGGTGGGTTCTTCTCATTCCACGTCTGGAAGGCTCTACAAATCGCCAAGGTCAATGATCCAGTCGTTTTCATCTCTACGGAAATGAGTGCACTATCCGTATCGTACCGACTCGATACGATGAAAGCCCATTTCTCGAATCGAGCCCTCAAAGAAGGTAAGCTCGCAGAGCATGAGCTCTACCAGGAATACCTAAAAGACCTCTCTAAGAAGGACACCTCCTTCAAAATCCTCACGCATGAATCCAACGGTAACAACCCGTACACTCCCAACGATATCAAGGCGATAGTCGAGCTGGAGCGCCCAGCATTTCTCTGTATTGACCAGCTATACGATATCAAGGACCCAAGTGGTGAGAGGGATCGACGGATCAGGATCGTGAACAACACCGCAGCGATTCGAGAGATCAACCTCAATACGCAGACCCCAACGATGCTGCTGGCCCAGGCCGGCCGTGAGGCAGCCAAGGATGCGAAGAAGAATGCGGGGGCTGCACCTGAAGCAGACCAAGTTCAAGAATCGGATGCACCGGCTCAGAAGGCAACTCGAATGCTCTCCATCAAACGTACAGGAGATATTTTCAAGATCGCATTGAAGAAGAATCGTGAGGGGGATAAGGACAAAGACGTGTTCCTGCGAGCCAATATCGACACCGGTAATTACGAGGAAATGGACGAAGCTGAGACCGTGTTTTAGGAAAATATTAGTGAACATTTAGGAATCCGTTAATATGGATTCCTTTTCTATTTTTGTGCGAAAGGTGTCGTTTCTGCCTACTCTATCAGTATCAAGCCGCTTGTAAGGAGAGGAACTATGGTACACAAATTCCTGAAAAAGCTCAAACCCGTAGAGGTGACATTGTCGGCGATCTCAGGCTACTGGGGCGTCATGCTGCTCCTACCTTTCGATACATTCGCAACAAGCCCAGCTTATGACAAGATGGCAAACCTGGCGAGCGAGTCGAACTGGGGCATTTTTATGCTCTTGGTTAGCCTGTATATCTTACTTGGCATGTTGATTGGGCACTTTCGGATGAGGCGGATCGGCCTGTTATTCTCTACAGCCAACTGGCTCTTCGTCTCCTCGATGTTGTTCATGGGCTCACCATCGAGTACGGGCGGGGGCTGCTATTTCATTTTTGCGGTTCTTTCGAGCTGGGCGTACATGAAAGTGGGGGAACAACGCTATGGACGTTAGTGCTCTGTTAGCTGGCGCAGGAGCTATTGCCACTGCAATTTTCAGCTACATGGTCACCAAGTCAAACAACAAGAAAGACCTCACGGTTAGTGATCGCCAGCAGCTCTCCCAGGAGCAGAAGGAGATCCGTGAGGAGCTTCGATCCGAGATCAAGATCCTCCGTGAGGAAATGAAAGTCTGGCGTGACCGAAGTCTGCAGGTGGAGGACGAACTGCGAAGCTGGAAAGAACGTTACACGCACCTAGAGATGGATTACATGAAGGCCACTGCCCGTATTGTTGAGCTGGAAAAACGCCTTGATCAGAAGAAGGAGGCATGAGCATGATCCCTATTCAGACGCTATTTATCCCAAAGAACCAGTTTAGTCGGCCAGGTACCCTCCTGGCTGCTAAACGAGGGATCGTGATGCATTACACGGCTTCCCCGCGAGCATCGGCCCTTGCTATCGGTAAGTACTTTACCGGTCTGAAAGACCAGAATCCAAACGACAACGTTCCTGACAAATACGCGAGTGCCCACATTCAGGTAGACCGGATAAGCAAGGTACAAAGTATTCCGTTCAATGAAAGGGCCTATCACTGCGGCAGCTCTAAGCCATACATGAAGGACGCCATTGCCAAACTCGGTTCCTATCCAAATAACAGCACTGTAGGGATCGAGATGTGTATCGAGGCAGACGGTTCGATTCATGAGGAAACCTTCCAGAATGCTGTAGATGTGGTTGTGTATTTAATTCAGCATGAAGGATTTCCGGAAGTCATCTTCACGCACAAGGAAGTCGTTGGCTGGAAAGACTGCCCGTTACCTTGGGTTAAGAATCCGGCCGAGCTGGACAGATTCAAGAAGGCCGTCCGCTCCCGCTTGCACGCTGTCATCGTATCCGCAGCACCTACCCCTGCACCCCCGATCATCCCCATCCCCGTACCGATCAACCCCGAGGAGGACGAAGACATGAAACTCTCAGACGATCAATGGACCCTGCTAGCCAAATCGCTGCACGAACTCTACGTAAAGAAGCTGATCACCGACTATGGCTGGGCAGAGAAGGCTGCTGCCCGCAAGTTGACCGTGTCTGAACTACTCTTTGTGAACACGGTCGTCCTGAATAGAAGCATTGAAGCGTAAGGAGTTGAAGTCATGCCGAAGTGGACGAAAACCTTTTTGAATGATGATGACGGATTTTCCGCCAAAGATTTCATCATGGTCGCATTTTGTGGAGTCTACCTCACGTTCTTGGTCGGGGCCTTCGTCTTGGCTGTGCTTGGCCGTATGCCAGCGGAGCTGCTGGGGTTGATCTCCAGCATGACCGGGGTCGTTATGACGATCATTGGCGGGGTATTCGCAATCCAAACTGTCCAGTCGTTCACCCATCGTAGCGCAGGCACGGACGGTCAGTATTCCGTTCCGGAGCCTGAACAAGAGCCTCAATCTGAAGCAAGAGTATAAGGAGGATCACATGAATAAAACCGTCATTGCACCTATTGTTAGCTTCTTGCTTGTCGCCGTGAACCTGTTCTTCGGAATCGAGATCCCTGCGGAAGTGGGTGGACAGATCACGGAGTACGCCGTGACCGGCGTTGCTCTCTTCTATGTCCTGAAGGGTATTATCGAGAATCACCGGAAGGAACAGCCAAAGTGAGTAACACCAAGGGGCGAAAGCCCCTTTTTTACGTGAAAGGAGACAGACACCATGAGTTACGTTGACGTTGTTGCAGATTGCGGGGCCGTAAAGGGCGGGATGGTAGACAACACTTCTGCCTTCCAGAGAGCCATTGATACGGCCAAGTCCCTTGGTAGGAAGGTATATGTCCCTGTCGGCGAATTCCTCGTTATAGGGCCGTTATTCGGCCTGGAGGACGTTGTGATCGAGGGCGTGGCCTCAAACAAACAGTACTGGCTGAGTGGCCAAAACGACACCTTTGCCCGGAACGTATCGGTCATCAAGGGGAACGGCACTTCCGTTCTTTTCGGGTGGATCGCAGCCGAAAGTCGTGCTCTGGTTAGAGACATATGCTTCACAGGTTACAAGAAGATTATCGAGAAGTGTAGTCCTCGATACTTTGGTTTTCTGAACTGCGCATTTAAAAATATGGTGGTCCTCGAAGCTAAGGCGAATGAGACAGGCGCATACCATAACTTCAAATTCATCAATTGCGATTTCACCAACTACGGCATAATCGTTACGTTTATTGGCCGTATCATTGACAGTATGTGGTCGGGGTGTACGTTCGTTAGCGCGGCTGCCTTTGATCTCCACCAAGCCAAGGCGAACTTCATCCTGCACAATCGTCTGGAGTGGATTGACCGGGGTTACGCGATCTCGCTCACCGGATGTGAGGTAAACCTGATCGCCCATAACTTCTTTGATCGGGTGGCGGGCAGTGGCGTGCAGCTCAGAGAGGACAATAAGCATAACCTGATCACGGCCAATCAGTTCAATCGCTGCGGAAGCCTCCTAAGATCGGATGGGTCACTGGCGAGTGGGCTGACTGAGGCTCACCGTGCACACATCCGGATCATGGAAGAGCAGACCAATACGGCCGTTCACAATAACATCTTTAGCCGCGGATACTCGGGCGATCACTCGGGTGAGATGACACCGAAGTACATCATATCCAAGCTGCGCACGAACCCAGGACTCAATCCTGGAATGGTTCCCTGCGAGTTTAGTTTCAAGGGCAACACAATCAACAACGGCTGTGCGGAGCGCTTTATTTACGTGGAGGATGGGAACTATGATATGGTCCAGATCGATATGGAGAGCACGTATGGCGAGGTGAACGTCTTTGTGGCTGATATTGCTCGCGTGATCAAGGGAAGGGTTACCGCCTATAATTCCGAGGTAGCCTGCGCCTGTGTAGATGAAATTCCCGAGAGGATGACCGTCATTAACCACGGGGGCGAGCTCATGATAACGGGCAAGCAGTACGGCATGGTGTATGGCGGTAAGGTCAACGGCAAGCACCGATACACCAAGGATAAAGTGGTATATGAGAACGCCGGTCATACGACCGTCCTGGGGGACGGGATAAACCGTAAGATCAGCTACTCGATGCCGAATGCCCGTAAGAGCTTAGCTGGTTGCCCGATTACCGTGACGGTCCTTTATAAGACTAAGGGCAGTGTGGAGCGGTCTGTAGAGGTAACGGATGGCACTACGGTGCTTGCTCAGCTCCCGAGTCTGGAACAGACTAATGATGCTAGATTCTTGTATAAGCAGAGGTTTGTTTTACCAGAGGATTACGCGGGAGCTCCCTTGCGCCTAAATTTGGGCGTCACGAAGGATACTGCACTCACGACGGGGGATTACGTGAAAGTCGATGCAGTAAATATCTCATATGGCGAGACAATATCGGATACAATTATAGACCGTTTAAACGAGTTTTCCGCATAGGGAAGCGATAAATACGACAGGCCGGGGGATCTCTCCCGGCTATTTGTTATGATAATTATCATAAAAATGTACGATGAAGATAAGATATAAGTATGAATAATATGAATAATATCATACATAAATCATACAAAGTTATGATAAAGGTATGAACAATGTATGATGAATATGATAGAGTTCATATTGAGTTATGATAGTTAATAAGGTATGATGAATATATTACCAATGGGGAGGTTGTTCAGATTGGCAAAAACACCAGTAATTCGTGCTATTGATGATGGCTATGGGGATACGAAACTGTATGACGGTAAGGAGTTTACCCTTCTCCCATCCTATGCGACTGCATGGAGGGAGCCAGAAAGAAGCGAATTGAAAGAGCTTCAAGAAGACCGCCTCAGTTACATAAAAGCAGAGACAGACGGAAAGGCCTACTTGGTAGGCAAAGGGGCTGTCGAGCAAGACTCCCGCGGATCTTGGGTTGGCGGGGACAACAAACATAAGGACAAGCGGTTCATTGTTATTTTCCGGACATGCCTTGCTCTGATTGCTCCAAAGGACACCGATGTTATCGACCTTCTGGCCATGAGCTTGCCGGTAGAAGTAGATGAAGATGAGAAGCGCCATGAATTCTTGCGTAATCTGGTAGTAGGTTGGCACAAAATTAAAGTTACGCTGGCGGACGGCACTGTTATAGATCGTGAAATCAACGTAAAAGAGGTTATTATTAAGAACCAGCCATTTGCAGCGTACTGCAGCAAAGTGCTGAACAAGCAAGGTGATATCGCTAACCCTGAGTTGGCGAGCGGCTTTAACGTGCTGGTAGACATTGGTGCCCGTACAAGAAACGTCTTCGCATGGAAAGCATTAAAGCCCCAAAAGGACTATAAGACTCAGTCGTTTGATGGGATGTTCGAGGCGTTTAGTGAAATCGGCCGGAGAATCAAACAAGAGACGGGTGCCCGGGTGGCCGACATTAAGATCCAATCTATCCTCGAAGAAGGTAACTTCAATGGTCTGACAGAGCAGCAGCTCCAGGAGATCAAAGAGGACGTGTATGACGATCATGCCAACCGTGCGGTAGGTGATGTAGAGAAGCTCCTGGTAAACGCCAAGGGCCAGATCCACAACGTACTTTGGGGTTGCGGTGGCGCTGAGCTGCTGAAACCGTACATCGAAGAGTACATGACCGACTATAACCTCATCTTCCTGAATCGCTTTAGCGTTGTAGAAGGGCTGTACTATCTTGCAGTCGTAGCCTGGAACAAGAAGGAAAGCACATCTAAGACTGAAAGCAAACCCGCCTCTTCAAAGGCTCAACCAGTTGAAGCACAAGAGCTGCAGGCTTAGGGAAACACCAAGAAGAAGTCCTGCCTTTTCGGGCGGACTTCTTTCTTCTACATCAGAGATGGAGGGAGGAAGGTACTTATGGCGGGCTATCGCACAACAATTTCTCTACGGCAATACGACGACCAACACCTCATCCAGCTACTCACAAGCATGGACTCTGGAATGCGATCCCGATTCTTACGTGACCTTGTCTATGACGGGTTTAAGTATCGAGCAGAGAGAGGTCTTCCAACAACATATCACCTACCCGTTTCTTTACCGACACCCGATCTTTTAACACACGTCCCGGCTGCTGTAGCTGCAGCAGCGCCGGTTATAAACCAAGAAGTCCCTGAGAGGAAGGCACCGGCACGGTCGAGGGGGAGGGGTAAGGAAAGGCCTGAAGCACCTGCGGAAATTGTGGTCCCGGCAAATGATAAAGCACCCGCTCTAACCGTAAAAGACCCTGAGACTCTAAAAGCGGAGTTATGGGATGGGATATAGGGAAGTGCTGTGTGATCAGAGGGCTGCGCGGCGAGGGCATTTGATGCAATGGTGACACATCTGCATCAAGCCCTTGCAGCAAGGGTACTAATTTTTGTACTATAGAGGGGAACTTATGTTCTGGGTTGGGCCAAAAGATGGATGGTTTTTCAGCCCGAACTTGGATCTGAATTACTACCAGAAGGTCAAGGGAAAGGTTGTCGTTTACGTAGAACGGATGCCGTACATTTATCGAACCACGCTCTATCTGAAGGGTGAAGTCGGTGTATGTTCCCTGGAGGCCAGGATTGAGAGGCAGTATGGTCCGCAGGTGCTTTTTGAGCTGGCCGATTCGTGGCTGGAAAAATATCATTCAGGTGATTCAAACCTCATCAAAATGGATAATTATTCGATTGACAACTTGCAAGGGGTATGGGGACCATGCCAGGCCAGTTCCAAGTTGTACTATCTGAATAACCAGGAGGGCTTCCTTCCGGTTACGACATGACGGAGAGGGGAATAGACGGTGAACAGCGAACGTAGATGGGAAGATGACGAGCGCGGACACTATGATGAGGAAGGCAATAAGATAAACATAGCCAAGACTGCACGGATGTACGGACTTTCCCCGCGTATTCTTGCGCAGCGATTAGACTACGGGTGGCCTTTAAAGAAAGCAATACATACACCTCCGCGTAAGCTGGAGATGACAGGAAAGTACTCACGATATAATGAGTATGAGTTCAACGGGGAAAAGAAAACCCTGGAGGAAATCGCAGAGATCCTGGAGCTAGACCTGTCTATGCTCATTCAGCGTATCCGGAAAGGCGTTACTCCAGAAACCGGCCTTTTTCTAAGCTCGGACGAGTACCGCTTCAGAAATCGGAATCGTAAAATGAAAAAGCCACCGATTACCGCATATAAACCGAAAGAAGGGCATGTGATTAAGTTCGTTGCTCCGCAAGAGACAGAAATGGAACGTATCGGCCGCGTTGAGAAGGTATACAGGACGATTGAATACCCTACCTTGCCTTGTGCTCATTATGACGTGGTGACGGAAGAGGGGCAGCTCTATACGATTGTGGCGAAGGAGATCAAAGGATATGCAGATCGGTAGGTGGGCCGGCCAATGCTGTCCATTGGTTTGACTTGTTTATGCTTAGGGGCTATGTTGCGAACCCTGGCCATTGCTAAGCTGCTCGATACGACCCAGACGCCACCAGGAGCCATTGAACGGATCAGCCGAATCATGCTGGCTGTGGGAAGTCTGGAGATTATGCTTTATGTTTTGTGGTTCTTTTACCCGGTAGGGAGAACTATTGAGTTTATCGCCGGAGGCGCAGTAATTTGCCTTTCGATTCCACTGCTTCTCATGGAGCTGAACAAATCGTACCGCTACTACCGCGACTATATGGATAAGTATTAGGGGGGACCGTTATGCCTGACAGGCTGCGGATCGCATTAGACATGCTAGATGGCTGCCAGGAGCTCGAATGTGATGGCATGACGCGGATCATCAGTGGATTGCTGCAAGAGGCTGAAATCGGCCATTATGTGGTTGTGGGAGGCATCGAGGACACTCGTACAGGGAAATTCTTCCGACCACATATGTGGATTGACCTAGAGGACGGCCGTCGGATCGATTACAGGGCCCGTATGTGGTTCAAGAATGATTTGTTAGCCCCGCATGGTGTCTTTCGGCCAGAAGAAAACAGGTACTTTTTCTACAGCGGGAACCGGCACGATCCAGTACCTGGGGATGCGAAGGTTGGACGAATCCTTTCACAGCATATGGATGGAGTGCCGTATGAAGAAGTGCTTGAACTGCTGCGGACGATTAAGGTGACAATCGAAGGGGATGCGTCATGAAACGAATCTGCTGGTGCGGCCAGGATCTGCCGGATGAAAAGGACATGCTCTGCATCAAGTGTCAGGCAGACAAGGCTGCCCTGTCCGAAATCAAGGAGATTACATGGGACGGGGAACCATTAACCGAAAGCGATCTTAAACAAGCTATAGAGTTTTTCAATATGCTTGCAGAGAGAAACAAGCAGAAGCTTCACTGATAAACTACCAAGGTGACAAATTAAATAATATGTATACAGTCATAATGATATTTTTATTATGACATATTCACAAAGATCGGTTTTTGTACAAATGTCTATCAATTTATCCAAGTAGCTCTCCTAATACTGATCCTACAAACCATGCTAAAAATGAGAATCCCGTAATGAATTGCACTGCGAATATCGTATACTCGCTTGCCTGCACTAAATAAATAACTCCCCAGGTAGTAAGAGCGCTTAACAGCAGAACCCAGAATCCTTTTGAAAGGCTTTTATAGCTGGTAACAAAAAAATACAGTGCGATAATGCCTCCGAAGATTTGAGTAGTCAAGCTTAAATCATTAACGGTCACTGATAACACCTCCCTCTCACTCTATTATCGGTGAGCTTTCATGGAACTTTAATCCTAATTCCATGCCGGATGGCGCAGGAGGAACTATGCCCGCATTAGAAACAAATTTCATGCTTCAGGAAATCGAGCTCCGTATCCAGAAACTCTCCGATCTGAGCGACGAAGAGATGCGGATGGTGAATTTTGAATGGCTGCTGGGCCGGATCTATGAGTTGCGCTCTCTGTACCATTTCTTCCAGCAGCATCAGACTATATATGGCGGGGACGGTTATACGCACAAAAATATTGATGATTTAATTATTCGGCCCGAAATTCGGTTGCGGTTTGGCATATAGGCGGGTGTCTGCTCCATCCTCTGTGTAACTGTTATTGACTCCAAGTACGCATGTAATTAGAATTAGATTTAAGGTAGTCTATAGCCACAAGGCCCTGTAGTCTACCGAGTAATTATCATTTATATTGCAGTACAGTATTGTTGGGACATTATTATGGCCTTGTAGGATTGAAGCCACTGTAAAGTGAGACTATCAATCAAGTCGTGGAGTCTTGTTTTTGGGAAAAGGGACTCGGCGCATGCGGAATCCTTTTTAGTTCCATTATCTCCTGGGTGCTTTAAAATGCATTGAAAAAAAGACCCCACCGCCAAGTATGGGTCTTTTTTTCGTTGGATAAAATGTTTAATAGAGTTGGTAGGGCGTCAGGCACATCAGGTAGGGAATATCTCTAGCCCCTCAGCAGGGGGAATTGGGAAAAGACAACGTTTAGGGATATCACCGCCAAGTTACTACCCCTAAGCGTTGAGGTGAGCTTATTCGCTTACATTAGTGACCGTTGACGACACCTACAACTTATCAGGTGTTAATGCGGCAATCCGAGCAGCAAAAACACTAACCGGATAACCTGGAAAAAGGCTGCGGCAGCCGCTCCGATAACGGCAAAGCCTGCAGCTACTACGCCAAGAATCAGCTTGGCGCGGGTTAACCGCTGTCTAAGTGTTTTTTGCTGTTGTTTTAGTTCCATCGGGAACCTCCTGGGGGTCCCCTGCCTTGGAGCACTCACTTATATTCTATCGTAAAGCTTTGGAAAAAAGAATATATTTGCCGGAAAAGTATACCAAAAATTAAATAGGTGCGGTTCATTATAGAGCATTTATTGCTAGGGTACTTTGCTTATTCAAACAATCTCCTTATTTGGCCGATAAATACATTGATAGACTAAAATCAGACAGATTTGGGGATTGATGACACCCATGAGGAAATCGATGTATGCCGCCCTGCACGCCCTGTCACTCACCACCACCTACCTCCCTGCCGCAGCTTCAGCCGTTTTTGTACACAAGTCTGGAGTCCGCTGTCTTCGGGGGATACACATCCGTTCCGACGAAGCGCACGAAACATTTTCCAGTGCGCGCAGTCTGCAGGAATTGAAAAAGACGCCCTTTTGGGGCGTCTTTTAGCGTTTGTCATCAATCTGGTGTTTGTGGCGCTTCCACGTGCTTTCTCTTCTCGACAGTTATTTCGTTCAGCTGATCGACAAGCCCGTTATTTCGTAAGTAGTGGTACTTGGTCCCTGGCTCGTCGTTAAACTCCACAACCACGCTGATTCCATAATCCCCACCGACGGAGTTTATGGCGGTGATCGATGCGATATCAGTTTCCTTGTAACCCCTCTGACTAATCAAATAATCCCTTACCTGTTTTTCAAAAATACCGTGCTGATAATTCAAGAACAGATGATACCCACCATAAAGAAGAACTACTGTCAAAATTGCATAAACAACCATTCTAACCGGTATAGTTCTTGTTTTTGTGTTATTCAACAAAAATCTTCCTTTCGAAGGAGGAATTTGGTAATTTATGCAGAATACCAATTTGTGTAAGATATTAATATATTAGGAGGAATTATGCAATGAAGGCATTCAAACGTTTGTTATTTCTCTGTTCTGTTTTCTGCTTTCTCCTGATCGGTGCGTCTGCTGTTTCTGCCAAAGACCTTAATTTCTATTATCCCGGCACTACCAACATCGCAAAGGCTGGGGACATAATTATCGCCCCTTCTTGGGATTGGCAAACCTCATTTGTAGGTCACGTTGGAATTATTGATGATGAGGGGTATGTCATTGACGTCAGAAGAAACGGTACAAACAAACTTACGAGAGTATCCTATAGTAGCTGGGTTAATACATTTGAAGACTTCCAAGTAGTTCGTATACCCAACAACACTATCGCTGAAAAATCTGCAGCATGGGCTAAATCCAAATGGAGCAGTAACTATTCGTTTACATACCAAATTGGCAATCGCCTCGACGATTTCTCTAAAAACTACTGCTCTAAGTTCATTGCGCAAGCAATCATTTATGGCGGCATGTCCGGTACTAGCTACTACTTGGGATCTTTTAGCCAACCGACAGTAGCCAAAATGAGCGGATCTGACTCCATGATTCTCTACCCAGACGCAATTGCTGATCAATGGTATATTTTTCAGGAGAGCGCAGGTACATTCCCAATCCGTCAGAGCATGCTCCCCATCTACAACTAAAGATCAAAAGCTACAGGAGATATCTCTTGTAGCTTTTTCTTTGTATGCTTATTCTGACTTTCTAACCCAAGCCAAGCTGATTCTTAGCGTTATAGCTGCAGCCTTCGCCGTTATTGGCGCTGTTGCCGCAGCCTCTTTCCAGGTTTATCCACCGTCTGAGTGTTTTTGCTGTTTTATGAGTTCCATATTTTTCACCTGGGTAGGTCCCCTGCGTTGGAACACTCTATTATATTCTACCGTAAAACTATTGAAAAATGAACATTGTGGTAAAAAAGTACCCCAATATCTCTAGGGGTTCAAAGACAGAAGTCACTTCAGCTCCTGCTTTCTTTATTATGTATTGCCTCTATTTTACCGATAAATACAAAGATAGACTTAATATTCGACAGATTTGGAGATTGATGACACCCATGAGGAAATCGATGTACGCCGCCCTGCTCGCCCTGTCACTCACCGCCACCTCCCTCCCTGCTGCAGCTTCAGCCCAGGCATTCACCGACGTAGATCGGAACCAGTACGCTTGGGCTGTACCGGCCCTGGATGCAATGGTTGCCAATGGTGTAATCAATGGCTTTGAGGACGGATCGTTCAAGCCGACAAAAGAAGTCACCAAGGCGGAGTTCGCTTCCATGATCACCCGTCTCTTCGATAAGTACCACGCTTCTGAGAAAGACCTGCCCGGGGATGACTGGGCAGCGAAGGCACTAAGAAAGATGGGTACCTCCCAGTTCTTATCGGAGGAATTCGATAAAAATAATGGGTACCAGATGACCCGGCTAGAGATCGCTAGGTGGATCGCGGAGAACTTCGACGGCCGTTTCGATCAGGATCTGCCCGCTAACGAATTGATCCAGTACACATCGGGTATGAGTGATGTGAAGGTATATGTGCTTGATAATTCCTACGGCCCGGAGGAGTATGCGAAAGTCATGGATGAGATACAGGCAAAAGTCGGCGACAATTATCTAATGGGAGGCCATTACATTCTTGATAAAGACGCCGAGGGTGGGATTTCTGGGAGCGACATGGACCTTCCGATGGTCCGCACGATTGCTAACTTCAACAAAGCCGGTCTCATGACTCCCTACAATGGCCAATTCCGCCCTACTGATAAAATCTCACGGATCGAAACGGCTGTCTTTCTGACCAAGCTCGCCACCTACATGGAGAAACAAGGGTTCCTTAAAGAATATTCAAGCAAGTAAAAAGCAGGGGGTCTCCCCCCTGCTCTTTTAATGCTTGCGGATCATTATATCAAGGGAGAACTTTCCTGCGCCCTTCCCCCTCCCTCCCTGCAGACATGCCCTACTCAGCTACCCTGAAATTTTCAAGAACCGATGTGAAATCAAGATCAAGACAGCTTTCGCTGTTTCTTGCGTCAAGCAGTAGTGAGGCTACTTTCTTGATAATGCGACCGACTCGCATTTGTGAGATGCCCTCCTGTTCTGCAGCCTGTGTTTGATTTAATCCGGAGATGCGAAGCATTAACACACGCATTTCCTGTTCGCTGAGCCGGTGGCGGATCGATTCAACCACGGAATCAACATAGCTTCTATCCATTGCAAGCTCTTCCGTGTCTGTGCCATCCTCCAGCAGGTCGAGGTAGGACGTGGCCGGCTCGTCAGGCTCGCGCATGTAACAGTGGATTGCAGTCTCATGAAGGTATTTGACGTTGCGGCCAATGGCTTGGGCTTTCTTGATTCGTTCAATGGGTTTGTTGAGGGCTTCGGAGAGTTCTTCTGGGGAGAGGTTTTGACCTTGCTCGGTTTCCAGGCGGGAAATGCGGTTGAGGAGATCGTGCGCGGTGCGTGTGGGGCGGATGACCGGGGCTGAATCGCGGAGGAAGCATTTGATCTCGCGGACGATGGCCGTCACGCTGAAGGAGGAGAACTTGACGCCTCTGGTCGTATCAAAGGCCATGATCGACTTGATGAATCCTAGTCTGCCGAGCTGGGCAATATCGTCCTTCTCAACGCAGTACTGCCGGGTCAGTTTCTCAGGCTTGCCAATGTACTTATGTACACTATGCCAAATCAGGTTCTCGTTCACTACGAGCACGTCACCGAGGTAATCCGAATCCACTTTGGCACGCTCAATATTGGACATATCGTCTAGCGAATAGTAATCCCGGTTGATCTCCAGGTTACTCTGAATATGGTCTGGATGCTTGCTCACAGTTGTACTTTCACCTCGTGAAGGTGGCTGCGGGGCAAGCGCCCCGACCTACCTTGAATTATTGTTTGCCTTGGATTCGGGATTTAAGGGAACGGGTCATCGTGGCGATAACCGTGCGGGTGCGGGGAATAGTCATAGGGGCTCCAGTGGAGGGGACATTCGCGGATTTTGCGTTGAGGATGCGGGTCTTGAAGTTGAAAAAGCGGTGGAGTTTGACGTTATAGCCGTTGACCAGGTAGGCCGTTATGATTTCGAGGATATCGGTGATCCGCTCTTTGGCTTCATCGTTGGAGATGCCCCTCTGCTGGGCGTAGACGCGGGCAATGTCGTCCTTGAAAACCTCTGCGTGGGCAGTCTGGACGTGCACCTGCATTACACAAACCCGTTATCGATGAAGGTCATCACGGCCTCGTGAATGGCTTCAGGAGATCCGTTGGCATCGAGCATAAAGATGAGTTGGTCGGAATCGTAAGGGAGGGTTTTAGCGAGGGATCGGTATGCCATGCGGCTGCGGAGTAAGAGGGAGAAATCTTTCTCGTTCTTGTCTTGGCGCTCAGGGCGGCGCTTGAAGGAGGTTTTCGGGGATACATCGAGGACGAAGGTGATATCCGGCTGGCGGATCTTGTTCTGGAGGCCTTGGAGCCAATCGAGGTTTACGTCACGGGCAGTGCCAAATGCGAGGTTTGAGAGGGTATAGCGGTCGATCACGAGGTAATCGATGCCTGTTTGCTCGTAGCGGTCAATCCAGCACATGAAATCTTGGCGGTCCGCTTCGTAGAGCATGTGAGCAGCCTCGGTCGTGAGGCTTACCTCCCCTTGCAGCCACTGGCGGATGAGGGTGCCGATAGGCTGGTCATATCGGGGGAACGCAATCGTAGCGGTCAGGTGGCCTTGATCCTTCAGCTTCTGCACGAGCATGGCCGTCTGAGTGGCCTTGCCCGAGGCATCCAGGCCTTCAAAAGCGATAATCTTCATTGGAGATGGTCCTTTCTCTTGCTCATGCGAACGACTCTCTCGATGAAGTCCTCCCCTGTCGTATCTTCAAACAAGGCGATCAAGGCGGTGGCGGCGGCAAGAATATCCAGGCCGTCCACTTTGTCTGCGAACACGGAAACTTCTTCGTTTTCATCGATATGAATGGCCAGTCCCCTGTTAAAGGCGAAGGCGTCGCCATTCTTAGAGACTGCAATGGCCAGGCCGTGATCAACTTGACTGTAGATAGACATGGGAATGCTCCTTATCGTTGTGGGTTAAAAGCGTCGAGGCGAACTTTGAGCTGGTTATTGGATTTCAGGTCTTGGTTGGCTGCGTGGATCGTACGCTCGATCTCTTCCCGCTCTGCTTCCTTTTTGGAGATCAGTTCGGCCAGGTGGATGTTCGCCTTGCTCACTTCGTTAGAAGCGAACGTGAACAGGCTCAGCGCGTCCTGTACACGGAGGCGTGCTTCGTCGAGCTGTTGCACGTCACTCACTGGAGCTGCAGGTTTTTTGAAAAGGTTCTTTACGTATCCGAGGATTTTCATTGTGCGTTTTCTCCTTTTTCGTTCGCGTTATCAAAGCTGGTGCCAAAGCCGCCGCGGTCAGTGCCTTCAAGCTTGCGTTTCTCCAGCAGCACCAGGTCCGCCAGCTTAAAGAACAGTGCCTGACATATCTTATCTCCGGGGTGGATCGTGACCGGCTCACTGCTTTCGTTCTTCACTTCCGCTCCCCACTCGTCCCCGTCCCCACTGAAGGAGGCATCGATTACGCCGACTCCGTTGGTCAGCTTTACTTTCCATTTCCGGTAGGTGCTGGAGCGTTGGAACAGGAGGCCGACGAAGCCCATGGGAATCTCGGCAGCCACGTTGAGCGGGATGACAACGGCTTCACCCGGAAAGATCAGGGTCGGAGCGTCGAGGCGGGCGAACAGGTCGTAACCGGCATTGCCCGGGTCTTCCTTGTAGAAGCCATGCAGCTCCTTATCGAAACGCTTGTAAGCCAGGGTCTCGGGAGCACTGCCCTGGATCATGGCGTTGACTCCCTCCCTCCTCTTCCCTGCGATCTCCTTGAAGATCTGGCTGCTGTTCGGGTTTGGGAAATCCATTAAAAGTCCTCCCCGGGCAGCAGAATCTTGTTCTGTGCACGAGTGACGATCTGTTCGACTTCAGCCTCAGCCTGATCCAGGAGTGCTTGCTTGGCCAAGTGCTCGGTCAGCATTTGCTGGAATTTCTCTTCCGTGATTTCCTCAATAATGAGCTGCTTGTTCGAGAGCACCCAAGTTGCACCGTCCGTCATATGGACATTGAAGTAAACTTGTACATTTTCAGGGGTAAAGAATTCACCATTCACGTAGTCGTAGCCAATGACGGCCTTTTCATATCCTGCAACCTGACCGGCGAACCACATGTTGACTGTCTGGCCATCCGGAGGAGTTATATCGTTCTGCGGGACGTGGATGAATTTTCCGACCAGGCTTGCTGCAGTCGTCTCATCGATCCCGCCGAGGTATGTGTTTGTGTTTTCCATTAGGTATCAATCCTCTCAGGTATTTACTGCCTCGGGTTTTATATACGACCTGACCCTAGGTATTTTAAGGTCAGGCCTTAACATTTTTGTTTAGCCGCGGCCACCGCGGAGCCGGTCGAAACCGTTGGCTTTGGATACCTTACCGTAGTTGCGGCTCTTGCCTTCAAAGAAGTCTGTCTTGGTGGAAGCCAGAGCTTCATCCGTGAAAGGTCTGATCCACGGCATCACGTTCTCCGGCACATCCACGTCGTACAGTTTCTCCAGGCCCATCTGCTTCAAGCGCTTGTTGGCGGTCGCTTTGATGTACTCTGCGAGCTCATCAAGATCGATGTTCTCCACATCAGTAAGAATGTGGCGGCCCCAGTTCAACTCGTGCTCAACCGCCCGGGCAATCGTTTTGCGGGCCCCATCGATATTCTCGGGGGTAGCCAATTCCGGGTAATCCAGGAGCAGCAGCTTGAAGATTTCAGCCATCCCATACACGTGATGCTGCTCGTCGCGCTGGATATAGCTCATCATCTGCGAAGTCGCCAGCATAGCGCCGTCACGGGCCAGGGAGTAAAAGAAGGCGAACGCGGAGTAGAAGTCGATGCCCTCCAGGATGATATCCATGACCAGGGCTTCAAAGAAGGTTTGCGGGGTCGGGTTGTCGCGGAATTTCTGGTAGACCGTGGTGATGAACAGGTTGCGCTCCAGGAGGATGGGGTCGTGCTTCCAGTATTCAAAAACACTCTTCTGCGTATCGAAGTCCACGACCGAGGAGAGACAGTATGAGTAGGATTGGTTATGCACGATCTCCTGCTGACCGATAATGCCCATGATGGCCTGCAGGGAGGAGTCCGTAAGGTATGCACCCACGTCGCCGACGAACACTGTTTGAACGGAGTCCAGGACGGCCAGCAGCCCGATGGTCTTCAGGTAGGCGTTCTGGCGTGCCGGTGAAAGGGTATGGAAGATTTTTGCGTCCTTCTCCATAGGGATCTCGTCCGGAATCCAGTGGTTGCCCAGCATAACGCGATACAGTTTATAGAATTTCGGCTCGCGGATATCGTCCCAGTTCAAGATGCCAGAGCACTCGCCGCCAACAACCTTCGTCGATTTGTTCGGTGCTGTAATATCAAAAATTTGTGCTTTCAGCAAAGCTGAGCTCATATCTTCTGCCATAATTCATTTCTCCTTCATGTTTGAGGTGGTATGTGCCCTTATACGACCCCTGGCAGGCAAATTTAAGAGGACCCACGAAAATTCGCAGGTCCTCTTTGGGTGGTTCGGATTAAGCGGAGCAGCTCTCGCATTCTTCCGGCATTTCATTTGCTTTGTTACGGACATAGTAAGTGCTCTTCAGGCCGCTGTCCCATGCATCCAGATGCAGGTCGAGCATCTCGAATGCATCGATCTCCGGATGAACGTACAGGTTGAAGGATTGAGCCTGATCGATATGGACCTGGCGGGTGGCGGCGTGGCGGATGGACCAATGCTGGTCAATATCAAAGGCACTCTTATAGTACCAGCGCGTGGCCGTGGAGAGGTTAGGGACGGGGTTGGCGATCTTGTAGGTTTCCTTCTCCTCGTAAGCCATGAGGGAGTAAACCGGATCGACGGAGGCGGTGGAGCCTGCAATGATCGAGGTCGATCCATTCGGGGCAATTGCCATCAGGTAGCCGTTACGGATACCATGCTGCATTACATCCAGGCACAGGTCATACCAGTCTTCTTTGCCTGGGATCGGCACAATGACACCTGCTTCATCCAGGGCAACATAGCCGCGGTCCACAAAGTATTGTCCGGTTGCCCATTCGCTGCCTGCAAAGCGCATATAAGCGCCCTTCTCTTTGGCCAGCTCCATCGAGGCACGGATCGCCAGGAAAGCAACTGTCTCGTACAGTGCATCGTTGAAGGCGACGGCTTCTTCGGATTCCCAGTTGATCTTTATCAGCGCGAGCATCTGGTGGTAGCCGCTGGAGCCGAGGCCGACGGCGCGGTACATCTGGTTGGTGATCTCCGCCTGCGGGACTTCGATGTAGTTCAGGTCGATGACATTGTCCATCATCCGCATCTGGAGTCGTCACGCGCGCTCAATGTCGTCGTCGGTGTAGACGCGGCCGAGGTTGGTCGACGACAGGTTGCACACGACGAAGTCGCCGGTCTTCACCTGCTGGGTCACGATGATCTGGCTGCCGTCTTCATCGATCTCCAGGTATTCCGTGATGATTTGGGTGGCGCTCATGTTCTGGGCGATCTCGGTACACAGGTTAGAGGAGTAGATCATGCCGTGGGCTTTATTCGGGTTGGCGCGGTTGACCGTGTCACGGTAGAACATGAACGGCGTGCCGGTTTCGAAGGAGGACGTCAGGATACGGGTCATGATGTCGAGTGCGGGGACGGTGATACGGGAGAGGGTTGGGTGCTCAACGCATTGCTGGTAGCGGTCGCGGAAGGTACCCTTGCCCTTCTGCTCATCATAGGAATCTTCGATGGAGTAGCCTCTAGCCTTGTGGATCTCGTGCGGGCCATCAGTACCAGGTGCCAAGCAGCATCCTCGACGCGTCTTCATGAACAGGTCCGGAATACATACGCCAGGGAAAATATCATGCGCCTTCATCCGGTCATCCCCGTTGTTCGTCTTGAGGTTCAGGAAGTCGAGAATGTCCTTGTGCCATACATCGAGGTAGACGGCAACCGCACCGGAACGTACGCCGAGCTGGTCGACGGCGACTGCCGTATTGTTGTAGTTCTTGATCCAAGGCACGACACCGCCGGCCACGCCCTTGTAGCCGCGGATGTTGGAGCCGCGGGAGCGGACCTTGCCGACATAGATGCCCATGCCGCCGCCGTGCTTCGATACCTGCGCGAAGTTCTGGTCGACGTTGTAGATGCCCCAGAGGTTGTCAGGCACAGTATCGATGAAGCAGGAGGAGAGTTGACCGCCCTTGGCTTTACCGGAGTTGGAGAGCGTCGGGGTGGCAACTGTCATGTACAGGTTCGAGAGGGCCCAGTAGGCTTCCTTAACGAGCTCGATCCGCGTCTCTGCCGGTTCATGGATCATGAGCTGCATGGCGATAACCATCCAACGCTCCTGTGGTAGCTCCAGAGTCTTCTTGTCATAGTCGCCGGTGAGGTAACGCTCATCCAGGGTGAGGAGGCCGATGTAAGTCAGCAGATTGTCGCGCTCGACCACCATCTCCTTCTCCAGCTCCTGGATCTCGCCGTAAGTATATTTGTCGCACAGTTCTTCTTTGTAAATCCCCTTGTCGCGCAGGGCCTTCAGCAGCTTATAGAAGGAACCGTACCTCTGATTGTGGTAGGACTTATATCCGCGGTTGATGGCGGCTTCTTTGTACAGCTTTGTGAGGTAAGCAGCCGAGGCCACGAACGTCCAATCCGGCTCCTCAACGGAGATCAGCTCCAGGGCCGTCATATAAATCGCGCGTGTGATCTCTTCGGACTTTACGGTTTCAGCTTTCAGCTTGCTCTGCACGCCGCGCAGCAGCCGCTTCTGGTCCAGGTCCGGATAGAGGGCCATAATGCGGGCGACATACTGCGTTAGGCGCTCCGGATCGAACTCCATAACCCGGTTCTGGGGTTTTGTTACAAACTTCACTTGTGCGTCACTCCTTGTGTTATAAGTAAAAATCCACGATGTGCTGTAGGGTCTGGTTAAAATCCAGGAATGCGTTCGATTCAAACGCATGAATCATCTTGCTGCTGAGGCAGTCGCCGATCAGGAAGATCGGGATTTGCTTAGAGTAGGCCAAATGGAGAAATACTCCCTCGTCAAAGGAGGGGTCACCGTGCTGCACATTCAGCACGAGCATATCGGCCGTCTCCACGGCTTTCTTGTTGGTCAGGTAGTTTTCTATGTCCGTTAATTGGGACTCCAGGGAGGGGCTGTATATGAGCCAGGCGAGCCGGTCGTCGGCCTGATAATCGATGGGGAGGTTTTGTCCAATCAGCATGATGCGCAGTGCATTCATTCTTTGACCGCCTTTCGCAGTTCAATCAGCTCTTCATAAAGTGCCAGAAAGTCCCGGTCGCGGAGGACGAAGTAATCTGTGCGCGTACCAAAGGAGATGACCAGGGCAGGGAGCTTGCCGTTCTCAAAGGCTTCCTCGTCGATCTTATCGAGCCATTCCTTCTTGACCGCTATGGACTTGCTCGCCTTCTCCTTGGTTTTGCACTCGATTTGGAAGGATTCCGATACCACATCACTCTTGGCGATCCAGAGCGCCCCGGAAACCATCTGGGTCCGGGCCTGCTCCTCGCCAATTTGCTTCAGGCTCTTGGTGATGCGTCGTTCCTGCATCCTGGATCTGATTTGACCTTCTGATTTAGCCATTAGCTGCGGATCACTTCCTGCACGACCTGCAGCATGTGATCATACAGCGTGCCGCCTGCTTCCACGTCCTCGACAAGCGCCTCGCGGGTCTTGTCCTTGCCATTGAAGCGGCCTTCCTTGCCGTACTGCTCAAACACGTCGCCGGTTCGTGGGTCCTGGAATGTCAGCCAGCTCGTGCCAGTGAGAACGTTGATCTCCTTGGCTACCTGAACCAGTTCGGTGTAACGGTCAATGCCGTGCTCGAAGTAGAGATCGAGGTTTGCCTGCTTGTGCGGCGGGGCGATCTTATTCTTGGTGACCTTGACCTTGGTCTGCTGGCCGATCACATCAGTGCCTTTTTTCTTGTACTCACCGATGCCGACTTCCAGGCGCTGCGAGTAAGCGTGCTTGATCGAGCGGCCACCGGTGGTATCCGTAGGGGTTCCATACATAGAAAAGCCGCCGATCTTATCACGGAGCTGGTTGATGAATACGAGGGTGGTACCGGAGTGAGTGAGGAGGCCGGAGTTTACGAGCTTACGCATGGCCTTGGAGAGGATTTTCGAGGCACCGCCGACGCGGCTCTCTTTCTCCCAGTCTTCATTCTCAAATTCGTCTTTGAGGATGAGACCGGACACGGAGTCGAGTCCGATATAGGCAAACCGTCCGGAGCGGATCATGTACTCCAGCATGTCGAAGATTTTCTCTGCATAGGTATCCGGCTGTGTGATGAACAGCTTGCTGATATCCACGCCAAGCTTCTCGCCCCAAACGGGATTGAAGGATTGCTCCAGGTCGATCAGCGCATTCTCCTTCTCGGGTTCAGCGATCTGCGCTTCGGCTACAGCCAAGTTGAAGAGGGTGGTTTTACCGGCCCCTTCCCGGCCGCTGAGCTCGATGATTCGGCCCTTAGGGTAACCGCCCCCGAGCGCCAGATCGAGCAGCAGGGAACCGGAGGAGCGAACCTCAACGTTACTCAGCTTCTCATCCTGACCGAGCAAGAACATGGACTGCTGACCGAACTCTTTGCGGATCTGGTTGAGGAGGGTATCGCGGCTAATAGGGGATTCGGACATTTATTTCAGCTCCTTAAAGCTTCATGGGGTTAATATCTGCGGTGAGGGTGGTGGTGACACGGAGGATGCCGTGCTTATCGCGTCGGATAGAGGCTTTATTGCCGAGGCCGTCGGAGACGGAGAGGGAAACGAGGGCATTCTTATCGACCAAGGGGAGGAGGATCTCTTCTACAAACTGATTGAATGGCTGCTTCTCGTTCATGGTCAGCCCTTCTTGTCTTTCACGATGCGGCGGCGGACAGTGACAAACTCGGATCTGCCTTCTGCCTGGAACTTGCCGACTTGCTCAGCCGTGAGGCGGCCATTCTCGACCAAGGCCGATACGCCTTCGTAGCTCAGCTCGGTGCGGTCTACGCCAACCTGGCCGGAGAGGCCGTCTTTATCGAATTTCACATTGAACCGGACATTGTTTTTCAGGCGAAGCTCATCCCGGCCATTGAGTGCACGGACGGTCACGTCGCCGCTGTTGATCTCGACCATTTCGGTATAGATAAGACCTTTGAGGAAGTCGGCTTTGTCAGCCAATCTGCGGCGCTCTTCGTTCACGTTCAGCAGCTCTTCACCGAGCTTTGTCAGGCGGTCATTTTCGGTAATCATTTGAAAGCTCCTTTCAGGAAGGGAAGAATGGTCTCATAGTAGAGGGCGTGCAAGAGGATGGGGGCGCTGGTGACCAGCATAACGAGCAGCATGATTCCGGGGCTGCTCACGACTTTGAGGAGGAACTCGTCATCCTGGAACTGTTCAATAAGAGGCTCACGGCCAGCAGTCAGCTCCATGGCTGCCCAGTGTACCACCCCAACGATCAGGTAAACGGCGAGTAGGATCAGGAACATTGAGCTTCGACTCCTTCGGCTTTACGCTTCTGTGCTTTCTCTGCAGCAGCAATCAGGTCTTTTGGAAGATGGAGGATGGTGATGACGGTTGTACCGGCGAACAGATATACGTACCGGTGATAAATGCGAATATTGTTCGCGGTTTGATGGCGGAAATAGAGGGAGGTGAAGTACTTGTTTAACCGGCCGCTCGTCTCTGCGTGGGATGCACCAAAGTCGAGGGCTTCCTGTGCTTTCTTATCGGCGAGCTTCTTACTAAGGCCCATGCGGTCCTTCGTACGCTGCTTCCCGTGGTGAGTCATGGTGGCTGTCATGCGAGGACTCCTCGGTTCATGCCGCGGCGAGCATCCATCACGTCGGCTCCACGGCGGGTGATTTCTCGGGAAATGGCATTCGCTCTCTGCTCATAGCCTTCACGCAGACCCTTCATGGCCGTATAGATCGCGTTGGCTTCAAGGTACTGCTCCTGCCAGTGCCGGTAGAGCTCTTCTGTGGCTACGGTGGCTGCCCGCAGCTCCCGGTTACCTTCCTGCAGCGGATATAGCTGGTCCTGGATGGTGTTGCGGATCTCCAGAGCCGTGGTCCGGTCGAGGTCGGCTACCGATTCACACCAGCGTGCATAGGCGATCATGGCCGTCCACCGGTCGAGGAAGTCCCCGAGCTCGGTAAAAGGAATGTTCGCTACGCCGCCGTGCCGCTTTTTCAGGTTGTCCCACTCGGTAAAGAGGTTGCGGCCTTCCACGCTATCCTCAGGCTTCGGAGGCGTTGGCAGTCCGGCCGAGGCCAGGCGGTTCATTGCTTTCCTGCGAACAACCAGCTCCTGGGCACCGGCTTCGATTTCTTGACGATTCATGCTTTGCCACCTCGCAATACACGGAGTTTAACCGGCGCTTGTTGCGGCTCGGCTTCATGTTGGGGATCGCTGTTGCGCCGCTGGACGACCGTGGCTTCGTAGAAAAGGTCTTCCAGTCGCTCATAAAAGGATGCCTGCGAATTGGCGGGAATGAGGATATGGTAGGCGTACATACCGTCCTCACCGGCAAGTGGGGCGGCGGTGACTGAGGCACCGGCCAAGAGGAAGAGGGGGACCAGATCAAGGGCAGGATACAGGCCGGTCACGTCAGCCATATCCTCGAACATCAGGGTGCCAAACTGGTAGAAAAGCGATTGGATCTCTATGTTCGCTACTTGGATCGCACCCGGCGTGATGAGCGCGACGGGGATGAGGTCTGACATGATGGAAGGACTCCTTTCTCAATCAGGTGGGTGAGTACGACGGCGCAGGCGTCTGATGCGTCGGAGGAGCTGAACAAGTAATCGTCCGGCAGCCTCAGCAACCGGCGCACACCGGCGGCTACTTCATCCTTCTCTGCTTTGCCGTGTCCGCCGACTTTGGATTTCAGTTTGGAAGGGGAAACTTCATGCTCCTGTTTTTCTGTTATGTACCCGTGGCGGCCAAGGGCACGATCTGCAGATGCCCAGGCTCCAAACACACGACGCTGGGTATCCGGTATTCTTGAAACGAACTGTTCTCGGACGATTTCGTGGATCGGCTTGTAGGTGTCCACCAGGGAGGTGAACTGGTCCTCAATGTCGGCATAACGAAGAGCGAGGGAATGCTTAGGCTTCGTTTTGAAATTGCCTGCAGTCACGAGATGGGGGATGTTATCGATCAAGTCGATGACTGCGTAGCCGGGGGAGCCGAGACTCAGGTCGAGTCCCAGGTATCTAACCGAGGGCTGTGAATTCACTGGTGATGGTCTTTTCTTCGACTTGACGTTCTGCCTTCGCTACCAGGCCGTCATTTCTCAGTTCACGGAGGCGGCGGCTGATCGTGGCTGCTGGTGTCGCCTTGATGATCTGATTTGCGGTATTCACGTTATCGAACAATACCCAGTAGGCATGGAGAAGTTCGTTCTCGTTTTCAAGTAGTGAGGGCATGGCCGTCACGAGCTGAAGAACATTTTCTTTAATGGGTTTCATCGTGGTGTCTCCTTTATAATCAAAATCCCTTTCGAGTCCTTATACGACCGGAAAGGGATTGATTTTAGGGGAGGGTTAAAATTAATCAGGTTGCTTCAGGTCCTTCTCGCAGAGCTTCTTGTAAGGACAGAACCTGCAGTTTTCTTCGCTCTGTTCCTTCGGCGGCAGCTCGTCCAGCTCGTAATAGTCCTCGATCACGGAGAGCTTCGCCTTCACCCAGTCGTGCTGCGCCTGCGTGTACTGGACCATATAGGCTTTCCAGTTCTGCGTGCCCTTGCAGAAATACACGAAGATGACGTAGGGGATGCCCAGGCAAAGACTGTATACAGCCCCTTGCTTCACGTGATTCTTCAGCGGCTCGATCATGAATTGAAAATCGGTGGGGTTGATCGTCTTGAACTCGAAAATCATATAGGTCTGGTCGAACTCGATGGTTCCGTCGGTCATGGCGGAGATGGGGATGAGACGGGTGTGCCGCTTATCGAGGAATTTAAGCTCCATAGGTGGGGCGTGGTGCTCTTTGATAAACTCGATGCCTTCCTGGCCGTAAGCGGGGATCTCTTCGAGGGGGATCATCTTAATAGGGGAGCCGTCCTCGCCATCCATAGCCATAATCACGTCACGCTGAATCCACTCGTGAAGCTGCGTGCCGACATGCAGGATGCGTACGTTGCGGGCTTTGTTCTTCTTGGAGTGCTTGATGTTTTTGAGTTTGTACCAGATTTCCCGCTGACATTTGTAGATCGAGGAGGGGTTAAAAGCGAGGCGCTGGGGGCGTTCCATATTTCCGATCCGCTCCAGGTACTTATCGAGGGCGAGGAGGAAACGTTCCTCCAGGGGTTTGACCGTATCTGCTTTCTTCTGCTGCTTGATTTGGTCCAGCAGTTTTTTCATGCTCATGGGCGACCCTCCTCCAGGAGAATCCCTTTGGCCATGTAATGGAGCATGGCTTCCTTGTGGAATCGAATAACATAGCCCTTGTCAAAGACATACTTCAGTTCCAGCTCGGAAATCAAATGACTGATATTGTAGACCTGCTCACGGGTGGTCACTCGAAGTTGAATGACCCAATAACCGTTTGCAAGGTAGGAGCTCCACTGTTTTTTCATCGTATTCCCATCTCTTTCTCTTTGGCTTCGACGGCCAGTTCATCCGCCCGCTCGTTGTATTTATGACCGGCGTGGCCGGGAACCCAGTGGTAATGCACCAGGAATTTCTTACTCAGGTCGTAGATTTGCTTAATGATCTCCAGATTCGCACGGGGCTTCCAACCCTCATGTGCCCAGCGGTCTGCACGAAAGTCGAAGCCTTTCTGTACATACTCGCTGTCCGTATACACGTGCACCTCGATGCGTCCCGCGTGGCCAGGGGCGAGGGTGGTCAGCCCCTCCAGGACCCCGCGCAGCTCCATCTCATTACTGGTGGTGCCAGGTGCACGCTTTGCTCCGGACATTTCCTTTTCCCGGACGATCTCACCGTTCTGCTTTGCCAGCATGATGCAGGCCCAGCCGCCAACCGCTTCCGGCCGGCCGTTCTTGTGGATCGCACCGTCGGTCCATAGCTCGACGATCATGCTGCATCCTCCTCGTCGTCGTCATCGTCAGATCCATAACCGCCACCACCGCCGCCTTCTTCATCAAGGAACAGCAGGTCGATATCGTCTTTGGACATTTTTTGTCCCCACTTCGCGCCGACCTCGATATCGGACTTCATGCCACAATCGAGCTGAACAGCGTTACACATGATATCTGCAATCTTCTGCAGTGCTTCCATACCAACATTCTCCGGAACATCGAAGATGATTTCGTCATGCACCCAGAGCACAATGTGAGCATCGATTGACTGAAGGAATTCCTGCAGGAGCAGGGAGGCGATTTTGACTTGGTCTGCCGAGCTTCCCTGGATGACGCTATTGATCCCTTGGCGATAACCCCTCTGAACGAGCCAGAAGCGCTCGGAGGTGACTTCCTTGTGCACGCGGCGCTTGCGGCCGGTATGGGTGGTTGTGAAGCCTTCTTTCTCCATACGGCGGCGCTGCGCGGCCATCCAGCGCTTAACGCCAGGGTACTGGTCGAAATAGGCTTTGATGTAGTCGTCCGCTTCCTCGACGGAGATTTCGAGGGTATCAGCCAGCTTGTATTTTGACATGCCATAAATTATCAGATAACCCGGCCCTTTCGGGCCGGAGTAGACTATACCTTCATAACGCCAAGAGATTGTTTTGCGAGAAGTTTAAAGGGGGATCTGCTGGAGGAAACCCGGTTGAGGTTATTGATAAAACGTGAGTATTTCCTAGGGAGGGGGGTAATCGCGTGGGTTTTGCTATACATCCAGGTTCCGATAGTATAGTAGTCGCTGTCCTGGAACCGAATCTGCATTAATCCATATCGGTTTCCTGTAATAGGTTTGCACCAGTAATCAGTAACCTGAAGTGGGATAAAGATCCTCTCATGTATAGCTGCCATGAGCTTGCTGGGGAGTAAGAAAGATATGACGCTTTTATCTTTCGAGATGGAGCCGTCTCCTTCAAAAAGACCAAGTAGGAGGTAGGGGTAGTGTTGTTCCTGCAGGAGATCCCAAGATATGTCGTAATCAGTGAACGACTTTCGTGGCTTTACACCCAATGCTATCAAGGATTCATATATCTCTACTGCTGTAACGCTAAAGCCTACCGAGAACTTTTCATCACCGACTGGCGCATTCGTCAACAAGGATCTCAGGTATTCGGTGTGTTCACGGTCCTCTTTGGTAATACGGAGACGAACTGACTTTAGCTTTGACCCTAAGGTTCCATCCGCCAAGATCCACCCAAGTAGGTAGGCTCCTTGATTCGTCATGGGATCGAATATGTTCTTATGCTCGTATATTCGATTTAACTTTTTGGCTTCCCTGATTGTTCTAATTTCAAGCCCTTGCTTTAAAAAATGCTCCCTAATCACGTCGTATTTCACGCCGTATTTCTTACCTATATTCGTCAAGGATAAACCGCTTTTATAGTCGCTATAAGCAGCATTCCAGTCGATCTCACTTGCGAATTTAGCAGATTTCTGCCGATTACTCAGCAGCGTATAACCTTTAATCTTCAGTACCTGGGCTACCTTATGGTGATTCATATTAAGTTGCCTTCCAATAGCCCTGGCTGAGTGTCCCTCATTAAATAATTTCTCGATTAACATCTCGTCCATGTGCCACCGCCTATTATGTGCTAGGGTGATATTAGCACACACGGTAAGTGGTATCAATTACGGAATGGTGTTATGCCCCACATTAAATGTGCTCGATTGATTTACCCTTTGGGTAGGCGGCACATTATAAGTCGTTACACCCGCCACCGCATTTTTGCGGCGCTTCAGCACGGTATTAGCATGGCTTACGCTATAGCTTTCACCGTTAAGAGTGGGGTTTTGCTTCGGCATAACTCTTGGCGTTTACCGAAGTTTACTACTTTTGCGTTCTTCCGGTATTTCTCGTAGTAGATCCCGAGCTCCGTGGCTTCCCGGAGGAGGCGGGGGTCGGTGAACGTGATCTTGCCTTCATCAAGCAGCTTTTGGATGTAGGCAGCATCCGTGAAACGCTCCTCCACGATGTTGCCGTCCGCATCCAAGAACAGTTCTTTCATCTCGCGGCGGGACTCGAACAGGTCGTAGGAGACGTTCTGGTATTCGGGGTTCTGATTCCACATGGACACGGCCGTCATGGAGTGGACGTCCTTGCCGCTGCGGTAAATATCAAGCAGTACTTGGTCCTGGGAAAGATGGGCCAGCCAGCGCAGCTCTTGCTGCGAAAAGTCGATGGAAGCCAGGAGACGGCCGTTATCGGCAACGAAAGCATTCCGGATCAGGCCACCGACACGGGTGGGGATCTGCTGCAGGTTCGGAGAATTACAGCTCATCCGGCCAGTCTTGGTACCAACGGGGTTGAAGCTTGTGTGCACGCGGCCTTCGACGACGGCCTTCGGCAGCTTGTCGGCAAACGCCGTAACAAGTTTGATTTTCTGCTTGAAGTCCATGAGCAGGGGGACTACGGGGTGTTTCTTTTTCAGCTTGCCGAGGGTGGTTTTGTCAGTGGAGTTCGGTTTGTCTGCATTGATCCTGGGGAGGTCGAGCTTAACGTATAGGGCTTCAGCCACCTGTGCCGGAGCGTTGAGGTTAATTTCGCCGGTATACGAGAAAATTTTCTGGCGGAGCTCCTCCAGATCCCGCCGCAGATCGACGGCGACCCGGTTTGTGAGGTAGTCGGTATCGAGCTGCACACCGCGAGCTTCCGCGTTGACGACCACCTGCAGGAATGGCATTTCGACTTCGTACATGAGCTTGCGGACCTGCTCCAAGCCGGGGCGGCGGAGAGCGCGTCCCTGAAATTCGGCCATCTTGTAGGTGAGCTCGGTATCCTTAATGGCATAGTAGGAGGCCAGGTTGCCGGTACGGTCCGGGTTCAGGCGGATCGGGACTTTATCAAAGGTGGTCTTGCCGAAGAGCTTGCCGAAGGTATCAGAGGGGATTTTCAGATAGAGGGTGGCCATGTCTTTCAGTCGCTTGCTCTGGTTCTCATCGAGCAGTGCCTGGCCGATCATGGTATCGAAGAATGCTATGATATTGATGCTCATCCAGTTGCGAAGGACGTGGCAGTCGAATTTCGCGTTATGGAGCAGCAGCTTTTTGTTGCGATCCTCCAGGATCGGCTTCAGCTTGCGCTGCACGGTTTCCATAGGGAGACAGCGCACATAGTCGGTGCCAAGGATGGCAGCCCCCAGGATGCTGCCGTTCTCATCGGTGGCGTGCACCGGCACATCTTCCAAACGTTCGATGTGCTCCATGTGTTTGAGGGGAATGTAGTAGCCGCGGTGCGGGGCGTAAAAGGAGATCCCAACGATTTCGTCACTGAAGGGATTGACGCCCATGGTTTCGGTATCCACGGCGAGGATCGGCTGCTCTTCGAGCCACTCGCAGCACTCACGAAGATCCTGCAGGGTCCATACGGTATGGTAGTGATCGGGAAGGGGGGTGGTTTTCGCCATCTCTCCGATCTGTACTTGTTTCTTGGTCGGTTTCTTGGTTTTGGGAGCCTTTGGTTTTTCGGTAGCGACCTTCTTGGCTCGCGCCTTCTTCTTTACGGCTTTTTCATCCGCGCTGTCAATCAAAGCGAGAATGTCCATATTACTGCGAGCGGGTTCACTCATGGAAAGCACCTCCTGGGCCCTTATACGACCGCGGAGAGCTGATTTTAAGGCTGTGCTTCAAAAAGAACAGAGGTGTGTAATAATACCCGATGGGTCTTATTGACATAGAAAGACGCCCCCCGAACCGGGAGGCGTCTTCGTGTTGTGCTCAGCTTTGCTTAGAAGGGGTAGTTGTCGTCTGGGGCTTCCGGCAGCGGGGCGTCTTCCTGCTGGGCCGGTGGGGCGTCATGATCGGCCGGAGCTGCAGTAGATCCGCCTCTTACAGCGGCAATGATATCCTCACGGCTTCGCGGCTGTGGCACGATATCGCTGAAGTTCGGCAGATCATACTGCGAAAAGTCCTCTTCGGTCTTGTCCTGCGGGAAGAACTGGTATACCGTGCTCAGCTTTTCGCCTTGGCGGTACACTTTGTAATCCCGGCCAGTCAGGTCGCCGTACTCCTCGGTCAGAGCCACGAGCTGGCGGGCCACCGTCATGCTGACCTTCCAGTACTTCACCTTATTCTCCGGACGCTCAATTACAGCCAGGTAAGCCTGGAACTTGCCCTTTTCACCGGCTGCGCACAGCGGGCAGTTCTGCTTGCCGAGGCAGCGGAACGTTCTCCACTTCCCACCAATCTGAATCGAATGCTCGTATACCGAAACGACTTCATCTGTTGGAGTCGCAAACCGGATAACGACCGCCTTGTTCGGGGTGATTTTCAACATGGATACCGAATTGCCACTCGGAATTGCACCCAGACCTCTTCCTTCATAAACACTCATCTTTCTCGTCTCTCCTCTGCTCGTCTAAGGTACGATGGAGTGTACTACCACTCCCTCGAACCCTTATACGACATGCAGAAATGAGATTTTAGGCCAATTTAAAATTTCATTCATCAAGGCTTGTCACGCAATCAAAAGCACTTTACGGTTATTGTAATTGTCTAGGAAGGCTATGCGGTCAAGCTCATACCGAGAGAGATTCTTTCTTGTAAGAGTTAAAGAATCCTCCAGTACCCCCAGAACAGCTTTTTTGTAATATATGGTGATGCTTTCGTCGGTATCTACTGTTACCTTAGTAATTTTGTAACTCGCGAAGTCGTAAATACTATCGAATCGAAATTGTTTCTGTTCGAGGTACTTGCAATTCATTAATAATCGGTCGAACTTCTTTGATATTTCTCTACGTTGATATCTGTGGATCATAAATAGAGCTATAGCTGAAAATGTTAGAAATGTAAAAAGGAAACCAATCCCACCGCCGTTAATCACCATCAAGCAAAAGAAGAATATGAAACCAAAGAAAGACCATGTTTGAATTACTTTCACTATAAATCCTCCATCTCTAAGCGAATATAATATAATTTGTTATCGGCCCTCGCAGCCTCAAAATTAAACACAAAAAAACCGCCCGGCTAGGGGCGGCGGATTATGCTGGTTACATAGCCATTTGGCATTTGGTTGTGATGTTCGACCAGATTTGGCTCATCCGGCCGCGGCTTATCTTGAAGACCTGGGCGATCTCACCGAAGTCATAGCCCGAAGCGTGAAGGCGAAAGATCTCCTTTTCACGATCTGTCAGGCCGACGTTCTCCATGAGGTCGGTCATCACTTCAAAGGCTGTGTAGCCAACATCCTCAGTCCCTACCTGGAGCGTCATTTCTTCGGCCCCATCCATGGAGTCGGTAGCGTAGGCGTTCAGGCTCATGGCATTCACAACGCGCAGGTTCGTTCCGGAACCGGCTTTCTTCAGGCAGTCGCGGATCGTGTTGGAGATGATGTGATCCAGGAAGGTGCTCATCTTGGCTTTGCTGCTGTCATACTTGTCCAGCGAGCGGTACACCTTCAAAAGGGCTTCCTGCTTCACGTCATCGGCATCCATACCGGCAAACTTCATACCGCTGATCTTCTTGGCGACTTTCTCCTCGGATTTTTTCAAGAAGGCGTCCAATTCACCAAGGGCAAACAGCTCATCCAGTCCCATTTCCTGCGCGTTGTTCTCGATCATTTTTCTTCCTCCCCAGGATCTCTGTTATCGATTTTTCATTTTGGGTCTGCATCAGGACGAAAGTATCGAAGGGCACGACGGTGACCTGCTTCAACAATCCAGCTTTCAGCAGATTATTCGCATCTTTATACAGCAGCTCGTCCTCATTGACCGTGTCGATGCCCCAATGACCACCAGGGTAGAGAACAACGTTAACGCGGATCGCTGACATTTTGCTTATTGTATTGAAGGATCGGAGGGTAGCGAGCACTCCGTAAATATCGTTGTCGAAGAAGAGGTTGACCGTTTTGATCCCGGCCTGCATAAGCTCCTTGACCTGCTCTTCGCTGATAATCTTACCCATCGTTGCTCCGGCAGGCCGGCCACCTTGGTAGCAGCTCATGGTGTCCGTTTCGGATTCGTTGATATCGATCTCGGTGATCCGGCGCGGGGCCTGCAGGATGTAGTAAAGGCCGTATATGATATCCTTCTTGTATATATCCTTCTCATTTAAGAACATTTTGCGGTCGATGAGGCGTCGTTTCACAAACCGGAGCAATCCCTTGCTCGTCCGTACCGGTATTGTGATAGCGTTCCGCTCTTTGTCGTACCCGATTTCGTATTTTGCGAGTGTGCGGGGTGAGAACCCGCGACTTGCCATGTATGGGTGGCTGTAAGCCGTATATTTTGTAGCTTCGCTGTCAGGAAGTGAGCGTCGTTTGCTCGCGTCCGTTCCGTCTATTAAGGCGTCAATGTCCAGGGGTGGCCGCTCATCTGCCGCGGTACTTAAAAACTCCCGAAGCAAGAACTGCATTCCCTGAAATTCTCCCGGGAGATCAAGCACATGGGCGGCGAGTTGGGCCAGGTTGCCAGTCACCTCACAGCCAAAGCACTGAAATCCGTACGGGTATTCAGTCATCATCCCGCAGGAGGGGCTACCGGTCTGTGCGTGATAGGGGCAGCAGAACATGACGTTGGTTCCCAAGTTCTTTACCTTGGTCAACGCTAGAGGGTTGTAAGCAGCATCCGGATGATCCTGCCAGTGAAGCCTCAGCTCCTCTAGTACCTCTTCGACGTCGAGCGGAATCGATGATAGGTCTAGCATGTGGTACACTCCGTTCGTCTCAGGCAAGAATGAGTATATCAGGTAATTATTTAGAATTTGTTAGGTTTTCCTCACATCCTAAAATTTTCTTTAGCAGGTAAGGATATTATACAACAGGAACTAATGTTCTTGTATTATTTTGTGGAATTTTTTCTTTTGAGGTAAGGGAGAGCCCATTTGCCCGTCTCATCGAGCTGAATCAGGCCGCATTTCTTTGCTTCGGGACAGCCACCGGCCATGTAGCAGGGCATATTCACGTCGCCGAAGACGGTCGGAAAGACCTTGGCGAGCTGATTGACCTCCTGGCGGCGGAGGCGGCGGATCTCATCCTGTGCCCGGAGGCAGAGGCGCTTCTCGGAGTGGTGAATCCAGCTCCAGAGGTTACGAGTATCCATATAGACGGTATTGATACCCACCGGCAGCCGGGAACGTTGCGTCTCGCGGACGCGCTCCGGATTTAATCCAAGGGCATCCCACATGCCGTTCAGCTCGTCGTCTGTATAGCGGGAGTAACGCTGGATGGCCCGTTCATGATCCTCGATCCACTCGTCACGCTGCAGCCGCAGCTCGTCGGCGTAGTGGCTGAGGCCTTTCTCGTCGGCGCTTTGGATGAATCGATCAGAATAATAGTGCGGGATAAAGTAAGTGAGGCTGCCGTCGGTGGCGCGGCAGTAGCGGAGAGAGCGCTCGTCAAAGGAGGCATGGCGGGCACGCAGATCCTGGCGGGCGACGAAAATAGGGACCTTCTTGACGAAGGTAGCCGCTCCGTGTTCGATAACCGTGTTGTGATGGCTATCCCGGCAGTGGGTGGTTATCCGCTTACCGATTTTGTTCGGCTGCAGCGTCTCCGGATCGTGGGCGACTTGGACGGTATCGTAGCAGAGTGCACCGGCATTGGCCAAGAGGACCTCGGCTCCGTCATAGTAGCCTACCATGACAGAAGTCAGCAAGGGCATGGCTCGGGTCAGTTCGATGGCGTTCTTGTAGGTGACGCCGTTATATTCAAAGTTGACTGCCATTAGAAAACCCTCGATGGGGTGATTTCACCGGTGAGCTCGTGGATGTAATTTTCGATTTGCTTATGTGTAGAGGAAGTCATGAGGAGATCTCTCCTTTGATTTTCTTGGGGCAGACTGCGAGGGTATGTTTCACGGGTTTGCCGTTGAGCTGCATCCAGGAGGCGCACTTACGCTGCTGGAAGAGGACGCAGTCCCGGCAGACCGGCTGGACAATGTTCTCACAAGACATGGGGAAGGAGGTGTATTTGGCGAAGAGGGGGGAATTATCTTTTTCAAGCTTCAGGGTCTTTCTGCAGGCCGCGAAGTAATCACAGCCTGCGCAGTTTGGATTACCAGCCTCACGCATCGGCAGGCTTCAAGCGCAGGATACTAAACCCTACGAGGTCTTTACCGTGCTCTTCTTCAGCGACCATGCCGATGGCCTCCTCGATCACAAGCTCCGTACTCGTTGCAGCGGAATCAAACTCAAAAGTAACGATGTTCTCCTCGTCAATGGCGTATACCACCCGGTAAGTGTAAGTCATTTCTTCCCTCCGAACTGGGCAAGCTGCGAGGCGATTTCGGCCCCCACCATGTCCCATGCTTTGTCATAGATTTGATTGATTTTGTCGCCTTCTTCGATGATGAGGGTGGCGGACGCGCCGACCTTCACGTTCTCGTAATTCGGCAAACTCTTCAGGTACGTGCACTCCACGTGAATTTCTTTGACTTTGGCCATTAGAATGTATCCTCCTCATAGATACGGCTGAGGCAGGTCTGGCAAGTCGTGATGAACTGGCCGGTCGTGTCCGCGCCGCAGCTATAACATGTTGTCTGATCTTCCTTGTGGTTATTATAAAACGCTTCGGTTACCAATTCATTCTGGTCAAAGTAGTAGATGATTCCGTTATGGTCGAATTGAACGCCAATGGGGAGCTGCTGAGTTTCAACGATTTTGTTCACGAATCCCCAGCGGCCGCCGAAGCGAAGGGAGGCGGAGGGCAGGATATAAACCAGGATGCCGGGGAGGATCATACGGATTTCACCGTTAGGCGGGCAGTGCCGCTCTTCTCGATCCAGGCAGCCTCTTTGAGGTCGTCCAGGTCGATCCGGCCATTCTCGATGCACTCGGCTAGGGCGGCCTCGTTTACGACGATCTGCGTGCAGGCAATGTATACCTCAGGATCGATATGCTCCTGCTCCAGGTATTCGAGCACCTTGGCCATGTCGAAGCGGGATTCATCCGGAGTGACTACGGATACCCGGTAACTGCCGAAGTCCTTCTTATCGCGGCCGATCTCCGTCATGGCTGCCAGGATCGCTGGCTTGTTGGATTTGAGCCATTTGTCGTCTTCCGTTTTGCGCTTGCTGCGCTCGTGGTATTCCTGGATGAGGGAATCGTCCACGGAGGCCTGAACGTCGAACACGTCGTGCAGGCTTGTCTGGCTGGCTAATAGCTGCAGTTCAAGCTGGGAATATTCGCGTTCTGGCGTATCTTTCGGCACAGTGAAATCATAGCCGAAGAGACTGTCTTTTTCGATCATCTGAGAATCGCCTCCTAGGTCCATATACGATTCCTAGGTCCGAAAATTTAGGGTATGGTACGTGAAATTTTTTAGTGGAGTGTGTAGGTCGGACGGGGGAAAATGGCAATAAAAAAACCCCTGGGGAGGGGTGGGGGATCACTTTAACGAACGAGGACACCCCCGCCTCTTAGGGATATCCTCGCTTGCTTAGGTGAAAGGATCAGGCACGAAACCCGATTGAGCCTGGGATTTATTACCCTGGCCTACGGCTTGTGAATCGGACGAACTTTATAGTTCGGGATTGGATTTGCGAATTGTATCATGCCGTTTTTCAAGTTTCTTCTTGTAGTTCTGCAGCACGAGTAGTAGCTCGAAGGCATTGGAGAGATCATCGTAGTATTGCTGGTGTATCACGCGATATTTATCCTGCATCCTCTTAATTAGCCTCTCAGGAGCAACCATATCCGAATCCATGAAAGATTTAATCTCCCGATCTACCTGAACAAGGTCATCCATTTCTGTACGGTTCTTCGATACAACTGGGTAATATTTTTCGAGCTTCTCTTCAATTTCAGTAATGACCACCCAGTCAATTTTTCCAATCATATGCTTAATGTTTTCTTCTAATCTACCAAAAAATATATCAAGTTTACTGTAAGAATCACGATAGTTAACCGCCCAGTTGGATGTGCCGTGGGACGCCTTTATGTCTTCCACGTTGAATTGAATAATGCTTGTTCCAAGCACTTTCTCGTAGCTGGTGACATTTAGGTGAAGAGTCGGCATTTCCCTGTTGAATCGTTCAAGAAACTTTTCATCTTGTGCTTCTCTTTTCAGTTTGTCTGACGCTCTACTGCTGATACCAAAAGTCATAGAAACAATGATGACTGAAGCAAATGCCAGAAGGGAGGTGGTAGAACCGCCATATAAATCACCAACAGGCCCGAGTTTGGCAGTAGCTTCAAGATCGAAGGTATTAACCTTGTATTTTTCTGCAATGAAAGTCGGCATCCAGGCAGCCGCTATAAGGGTGCAGAAAAGAATAAAACCAAGTATTATGTTGACTGGGTGTAGCAATTCCTTCCATTTTGCTTTCATATAATATATATATCCCCTTTTCTTATGTAGTATTTCAAAGAATATCAGATAAGGACATAGTTTTGCGGAAAATTACGATTTTTTTAGAATACTTATTGTGCCGCCATACCAACAAGTAGCCGTACGTTACGTGCCATGATTTCCAGCCCATCCAGCAGGTGACCCATCGGCTTCTGGCCGTCCGGGGTCAGCAACCGCCCACTTTTCCGCCCTTCGATCCAATTCGTGGCATCCGTTGAGAAAACCCCATCCAATTGGAAAAGGATCTTCGAGCCGACGCCCAGCAGGTGAAAGTCCTGCTCCGGATGGCGACGGAGAGCCTCATCGATCCGCGGCAGCCGCTCCCCATCCTTCAGAAGAGCGGACCCACCGATACCTACCAGAGCTGCGCCCTTGTCCACGATCCGGTTCAGCTCCTCCAGCGGGCTGCAAACATGCCAAACCTCGTGCGGTGATAGGCCAGCTGCCTCCATGGCTTGCATGTTCGCCCGGCTGGCATAGAGATCGCCAATCACGTCCAGGTTGAAGTATCCGATCAGCACATCGAGATGCCGTTTCACGAAGGAAATGTACTCCTCCAGCAGGATCGGCTTCACAATCCGGCCTTTAGCTGCAGCCTCCCATAAGGAAAAAGCACCGGAGTCCAGAAGCACCTTCAGACCGTTCTCCTTCACGTGATATTTCCACCGCTCCGAGTGATCTTCCCGGAGGTGGTAGTAGCTCATCATGACCACCTCTGCTCCGTTTTCCCTGGCCACGCGCATATCCCTAGGGGCGCGATCTACTCCTGAGAAAACAAATCGGGTACCCTTTAGTGAAAGACGGATCAGGCCGGTCTTGGTGATCCGGATGCGGATGATATCGATGAAGATAAGACGCAGCAGGGCGAGCAATGCAGAGGAGAAGCGGGAGAATTTCTCCATCTCCTTTCGGGTTACCGACCGGCGTTCCATCATGTACGCTATAGCCTTCACGATACCGGTGCGGGAGATCCGGTTACGGCGGCCCTTGGCGGTCTGGAAGAACAGTGCCTGGTTGCTGGCCTCCTGGATCGTGCTGCAGCGGCCGGTGAGTGTAGGGAAGGAAGCGGGAGGGCGGCGGAAGAATCTCCGTGCACGTTGTTCGGCTTTGATGGTATGGTTCATAACAATTCCTCCTTCAAATTTGGGACAAGCAAAAACCCCTACCTCATTGGCAGGGGTCAGTAATTATTCATAACGCTGGGCATGTACTTCAACAAGTCCATCTTCATAAACAAAGAGGTGATATACTAAGCGGTTTGGCAGAGTAAGTGTGTAGCAGTACTTTTCAGCACGTAATCCTTCTCGTCCAAAATAAACTAACTTACCTCGCTCTTCGAGGTAGGATATTGCCTCATCATTTGAGGCGAACTGTCGGCGATACCTCTTCACCTAGATCTCTCCTGTTGATGATCCTTGCGGCTATAGCTTAATACTCGTCTGGCGCAGGGTCGGTATGATTCTCTGGAATGCCGCCGTCATCTCAACTACATTAGCATACCTCTTTGTAATATCCGCATCTATCCCTTGATCTATGAATCCACGGACCTCTTTATCTGTGACGGTGACAAGATTCTTTCTTCCCGTAAGGATAAAGTTAATCACAAAAGTGAGTGCGTAAATGTCATGCCGCTGCTCAAAATTCTCAAACCCTGTCGAAGCTAAACTAGGGTCATTCAATACCCCTTTTATTTGTGTCCCTTGTCGAGTTAGGCTACTTCCAGGATGTTTTGCAAGTCCAAAGTCGGAGATTTTAAGGAATACGGTACCGTCCGCGTGAGTTTTCACAAGGATATTGGAGTATGATATGTCACGGTGCAGCAGTCCGGTTTTGTGTATGTATTCAAATGCGCGTAAAAGCTGGGTTATTAGACGGATACGTTCTACCATAGGTAGGCGGTCATTCATTCTGGTTATATATTTGTCTAGAGTTTCATCCGCACACTCCATGCTGAATTCCATTTTATGTTCGTTGAACTCATAGGCTTTGATAATAAAGGGGCTATCAAGTTTTTTTAGGATCTCAAATTCATTTCGGAAACGGGTAAGCTCCTCAGGGGTTAAGTTAGATTTGGCCCTCTTTACGATAACCGGGAGATTATATTGCTTGTCTGTATACTTGTACACGTTAGCATACGAACCCGAACCTATATGGCGTAGTGGGTATGCGACCATAGGGGAACTCGTTACGGTGAATGAATCGGTGATATGGAATATGGGCTTGTAATCAACTAAGGCAATAATGGGTAGATCGTTCGGTATTGGGCTGCCTTCGGTCATTCTTAAAAAGGTTTTACATAGTTCAAGAAGTGCATTATATGAAGGTTCCACTGTAAATTGATATTGTGTTCCATCTAGAAAGGGACGCACTAAGTCAATTAGTCTAATGAGGTACATGAGTTGCCGACTTTCATGAGCGGTGTAGCGATTCCCAGCACCCCTGTTATACATATACCCTAAGAGATCGTTCAGATGATAGTGCAGCAGAGAAAACAGAGTCCTCTGCTGCTCATTTGGCACATGCCGATATAAGTGTGCAAAAACTGCGATATGGTCATCACCATTAAATTTAGAAGTTAATTCATTTATTTTGTTTTCCAAGTAAAGGGTATGTTCGTCAGCGACAAGTTGTTGGTCGTCCATTATATCATCTCCATGTATGATTATGCCCCAATAAGTGCCTCAATCAGTGCCTTGGCCTGCATAGCGCCAACATAATCGACTCCGTCGTCGATCATTGCCTGGGCCAGGGCTTCCTTGCGTTTCAGCACGTTCTGTACATGCTCGTCGATAGTAACTTCACACACCAGATAATGAACGGTGACGGCGCTTTTCTGGCCGATCCGGTGGGCGCGTGAGTACGCTTGCTCCACGTAAGCCGGTGACCACTCACAGTCGAGGAAGATGACGTGCGTTGCTGCAGTAAGCGTCAGACCCTCGCGGCAGGCAGGGGCGCAGCCCAGGAATAACCTGCAGGTAGGATCGTTTTGGAACTTGTACACTTCCTTCTGCCGCTCGCTCGCCGTATATTCATCGATCAGCTTCTGCTTTGTCCTCGCTTCCAGACGGTCGAAGTCCGGGTCCTGCTTACCCAGGTGGAGCAGGGCGGAGCGCTCTGATTTACCACCGGCATCCACGTCACCATGAATCACGGATGGATTATACTTGGCGAACCGCTCCTGCATCAAGGTCGTCATCTCGCGGAACCGGCTGAAGACAATGACTTTCTGGCCACTCTGCTCGATCAGATCCCCTAACATTTCATCCAGCACTTCGAGCTTCACGCTCTTGGTCTTGGTGTCCCCGATTAGGGCGGGGGAGTCGGTAACCTGCTGCAGTCGGAGCAGTTTGGCCAAGGCCGAGGGGATCTTCTCCAGGGTGGTATCCTTCAGATCCTCCAATACCTCGTTCCGAACAGCCTCGTAGAGCTTGCGCTGCTTCTTATCCATCTGGATCGGCACTGTCCGAAAGGCGACGTCTGGCAGCTCCTTCAGCTTGTCGCGCTTCAGCCGCCGCAGCATGTTGCTTTGAATCAGGCGCTTCAACTCGCGGATATTCTTGTAGGCGACGATCTCTTTCTTGCCGAAACCACCCATGACGGCAAAGTGCTCGCGGAAATTCAGCCACCAATCGAGATCATCCGGTAAAACCTTCCCGAGCTTCAGGTAGTTGAACGATTCGAGCGGATTATTCGGCAGCGGGGTGGCGGTCAGCACGTACCGGAATTTGAAGGGGATGTTGTGGACCTTGTCGCCGATACCGCTCTGCGGATTCTTGATCTTGTGCGCCTCATCCAGGATGATGAAGTCCAACGACCTCATATTATCGAGTAGCTGGAGACAAGCGACGTCCGCACGATACGTCTCATAGCTCATGATGAGGAAGGTCCACGTATCGTCCTGACGTAGTTGGTCGTATATTTTGTAGCGCTTCTGGGGGTCATCCGCCACGACGACGGCACGCTCATCCGTGTGCATATGGATCTCATCACGCCAGTTATAGAGCAGGGAGGCCTTCACTAGGACGATGCCGCGGTGCAGGTGGCCGAGTTTCTTGCGGGCAGCCATAGCGTTGGCGACCTGCCATGTCTTCCCGAGCCCTGGGTCATCTGCGAGGATGAGAAAGCGGCGGGAGAGCAGGCAGTTAAATCCTTTGACCTGGAACTCGCCCCAGGGCTTCGTCTTAAAGCCGGTAGAGGAGACGATATTGCCACTCTCGTCATATGCGACCGAATATCCAGGCATCTCTGGCTGATCCGGAATGCCACCTTCATCGATACCACCCCGGCTCGGATTGCTCTCATCGGACCAAACGATCAGGTGGTCTCCCATCTTCTCCTCGAAGTGGGCCAGGCTGCTCCACGGCAGCGCCCAAGCGTTCTGCTGGACACTGAAGCGTGCGCCAGGGATAGACCGCATCTTGACGGTATATGCTTCGCTGGCGCGGAAGCTGACTCGGATAAATGCGCCGGTGCCGTCCCGGCCGGTTACGCGATCTGCGTATATCATGTTGTAATCACCTCGGTCCCTTATACGCGGCGCGCTATTGTGATTTAAGCTCCTGAGTGGCTTTCTTGTAGTGGTTGTGGGCGGACGCTCTGGATATACCGAGGGCCTCAGCAATCTCAGAGAAGGATTTCTTTTGCTCATCCCGGAGCTCGCGGACCTTGGCGGTATCGATTACGGGACGGGGCTTGTACGAATAACCGAGCTCCTCGACCAGATCGACCAGGGAGATTCCCCGCTGATTCGCCCGGTAGAGCAGCGCACCGTACAGCTTGCGTGAGAGCTTCACCTTCCTGTTCTCGTCCGCCTTGGCTGCCAGCTCCTTCTTCAGCATGTCGTCGGTCATCAGATGCTCGTATACCACCCGGAAGCCCCAGCTTGCGATCACATCCCGGACCGCCCCCCTGTTTTGAATGACAAGGTAGGCTGCCCGGTGGTTCAGCATCAAATCGGTTACATTGACTTCGTTTCCGTAGTGATACTTCAAGTAGCGGCGCTGGGATTCCTCCGAGTAGAGGGGGGTTAGATCATCCAGTACCTCAATCCCTTGATCCCATAGCTCTTTTTCAACAAGCTTACGCTGGCTCTGAAAGAGCTGGAGATGCCGAATGTTCTCCTTCTTCATTCGGCGCGTAGATACGACGCCATTACGCTCATAGTTACGAACCAAGCTCGTAGTCTTCTGCACTTTTCTTCACCATCTCCAGTAGAGTTTTTTCCGAGAGATCCAGCTCCCCAAACTCCCTGCAAACAATCTGAATTGCTTTGACCAGCGGCATGTCACCGAGCAGCTTTTCGCCGTCGATGCCAGCCAAGGTCAGGGAGCGTTTCAACTCCTCGATGTCCACATTCATGCCCTGGGACATCTCCATCATCGTATGAATGATTGCCATTAGCAGGTAAGCGCGGGTCCCTTCATGCATCTTGATCTCCTCCTGGTAATGTCTACGCAGCTCATCGTATTGTTCAACGTGGCCACAACGGTTTTTCCATACATTTACCCGCAGGTAGCCTCGATCCCAGATCTTCCCCCATTCTAACCTGCCGCGGGGGCCGCCGCAGTGAATGCATGTGTGCGGAACATCCAGGCTAAGAAAGAACAGCCCTTCATGGTGGTTTCGATCCGGGATGACAATCGTTTTCTTCGCAGGTGCTTCCACAAGCATGTGCCTCCTGGTGTATTGAAATAAAAGGACCTCAGTGAAATGAGGTCCTGACTTCATTAATGATAGAGTCCACCACATCGGGCCCAAGGAACTGCTGAGCCTCGATAAGCACGGCCAGGATTTTCACCTTATCGGCGTACAGGGTGTTCAGTATTTTTTGCATGTGCGAAGCATCCAGCTTCCCGGCCTTCACCATGGAAACCAGGGCAACGACCACGGTAGGTCCTTCGGCTTCGCCGGTTGTGAGGCGGCGCTTAAACTCTTTGCCAATAGCCTCTACTTGCCGGTCGTTATATAGCTGATTGCTCATGCCTGTGCCCCCCTTATCACGGTGAGCTTCTTACAGCTCCGACACCGTCCGCGGGCAGAACCGGCAACGTACGTGAGCTTGTCCACCTCAGCAATCGTCTTGCCGCAGTGATTACACGGCACATAAACCCAATCCTTTTTCACGGTGTCTACCTTGTTAAAGGGGAGGACAAAATTTTGTCCGTTTTTGGTGACCACGACACTGAAATTCCGCACGGCCTCAACCAAGAATTGCTCATCCTTGTGAAAAAGCTCGTTAGGCGGGACAGTAACCCGTACGGTTCCCCTGACAGCAGGTAGGTCAATCTCCTGCATCTGAATCATCATCCTCCTCTGCTGCCAGGTCTATGGCAAAATCATTCAATTCGGCCTTCATCTCGCTCAATCGCACTTCGATGTTCGACAGTCCCAAGGCGGCCGCAACCCGACGCGCATCCTCCATTTCCATCATGACTACGTTCAGGTATTCCGTAAAATCCGTCTCTGCCGCAGTGCGGAAGTAGGAAGCAGGGAAGAAGCCTGTCATACCGTCTGATCGGGATACAAATAACATGTCGCCGGTTCTCGAAACAACGTCATAGGCCCAGTCATGAACAAGACCACTGCCGGGTTCTGCAAACTTACAAAATACTACTTCACGTTTTTCTGCCTGATTTTCCATGGATAAGCTCCTCATGATGAATTCCCTGGTGATGAGTCAGGGTGTTGGATTTTGTTTGGGGTGGCGCTCTTTATTGTACTGGATGAGGCGTTGCCGCCCTTGTTCACTTAGTTTGTCCCGGGTTCGGCCTTGATGGCCTTCCTGATAACGCACACCGCGGGACAGATTCTCCAGTACAACCTCCAGATTCTTGGATACGGCAGCTTTCAACTTGCTTTGAGTCTTTTCGGAGAGGATACCTTTTGTGACATTAAGCCCGTAGGTGAGCTTGTACGCCCGCGGCTCCATTTTGTGTACATGGCGCACATGGGTGAGTAGGGCATTAAAGCTCCTTCCGCACACATGACAAATCGGTTTCCCCGCCTGGTCATAGGCAACCATGCCGTAATGCCTATGGCCCGTTTGCGGTGTGATGTTGTCCATGGCAACTCCTCCTTTCCTCATTTTATCACATTGCTGTTCACATTACATAAAAAATACGGGATAAATCCCCTATTGTTGTGAAAACAAAAAAGGACCCCGGCAGGAGTCCACTTCTTATTTAGCCAAAAATTTCGTTCTTATGGTTCCTAAGAAAACTTACGTCAAGAAACGTTATCGCTGTTTGTGCACTAAACTCGGTGTTGTTTCCTTGCCCAAAATCTAGTGTGGGATTTCGCGTCGTTACCTTAATAGCCCCGGCGAGTTCGTTTGCTTCAAGTTGTTTCAATTCTTTAATTAGATCGTTATTACATAAACCAATTTTCAGCCTTATTTCTTGAATTTCGGGATTCATTCCCGTGAGGTACTGGGACACATCACCTTTATGGCTGATCATTTGAAACAAACGCTTATAGTGGGAAACGATAGTGTATCTTCTTTCAAAATCATTTACCTTTGCAGCAAGGGCAGAAAAATCAGTTCTCAGATCTCCACTTCCTCCAACGGCTTTCTGTAAACTTCTAAATGCAAATTCAAGTTGTTCGGCATTTCCGCCAAGGACGGAGTTTAAGTTCGAGATAGGTTGAGGTAAGCTTCTGAGCGTCATGCCGGAGTGACAAACAGGTAACGTTGGAATATGCGGTTGGCCAGTCGACTCATTGAGTTTGTTCCGAATCCAAAGAGCCCCTAATTCAAAGTTAACCCAACTCCTACTTACTGATTTTGGGCTGATCAGATACATACCGGCTATGCATGTTGTTAGTCCGTTTTCAATCTCTCGCAGGAAATTAGTGCCCGCGGTAATTGTTACTCCGTCCGAAGAAACAAAAATATCTACAAAACCGCCAAATTCTCTTACGAGTGCGTCCTTGAAAATCAATGCTAGTTCACGTTCTTCGTGAATGTGGGATAAAAATATGAGGCGGCTCATTCGGTTTCCTCCAAATTTTTCTTATTATCCGTCATATACATATTAAATCCTTATATCTGATTCTGTCATCTTTTCCATACTTCTTTTCCTCCCTCGATGACCACATGACCTGTTAGAATTTTGCGATAACTAGGAGCGGAGCCAAGCAGCTCCGCCAGCCGCGCCTGGGCCACCTTCTTTGCTGCCCCGAGGGAGGCGGCAGGAACCTTCAAGTTGTATATGTTTTCCTCAGTTTGGAAGTACAGCCGGTAGGAGGTACTCATAACGACACCATCTTCTTCGGTGTTCTGCGGTAAGGCCAGCGGTTGGGTTCTATTTTTCGCCGGGTGCTTACGTATCGCTGCAGCTTCTGTACACTATCAAGCCACATGAGCTCGGCCATTTCAGGGAACGTGTAACCGTACATAAACATCTCGTGAATTTGGGTGTCCTGATCGAGCAGATCCCTAGGTAAGCTCTTTAGCACATTGCTCTTTATCAACCGGTGCCCGGGGCAGGCGAAGGTGGCTGCGTCTACGCCGATCCAGCCCTCAATATATCCCTTCCCGTAGCAATCCTCGCAGTCGTACTTGATGCAGTCCTTATTTGGTTTCATGAGATACCTCCTCAGGCCGGACGTAGTCGTCATCTGTCTCCGGAAAGAGCTCAGAGATGGCCGTTTCAATGCTCTCCAGTTCCATGTAAACCTGGCTGATCCGCTCCTCGATGCGGGTATCCGTGAGGTGGGAGAGGAGGAGGCTTTTATTGCTCGCTTCGTCCGTATAGTACTTGGCTTCGTGAATCGAGCTCAGCATATCCCTTGCTTGGGTCAGGTCGTCCTCTTCCAGGCCAGTGACTGGCTCGTATACCACCCTCGGCTCCCCGTGCATGATGAGCTGCAGTAACTCCTGCATTTTGGGCAGCTCTTCGCGTGCCTGGGCTACCGCATGACGCTCCAGGTTGTTTACCATGGCATCCCCAGGCAGGGCATCCCATTCAGCAAGAACAGCCTGCAGGTGAATGATACGGTTATGTACCAGCGGGTAAAGCAGGTTTCTGTCGGTGTCCAAAAGTTTCATTTTGTTTTCCCTCCAAGTTGGTTTTTGAGAAACGTATTTATGCTATATTAGAGATAGAATTGTTGAGGAAGGGGACGCTGGAACCGTCACCCTTTCCGGTGGCTTATGCCGCCGTCCTATGGGCGCCCTTTCCGCTTTGAGCGGTGAGGGCTTTTACTTTTTTCCCAAACCTGCCTGTGCAGTCCACTCCTTTAATCAACAAACTCCCACCAACCAGTAGCCGCCCCCTCAGTCTTAGGGTCATACTGGTTTAACTCCTCTTCATACAAACCCATCTTCAGAAGACGGGAGATGAGCTTTCGATCCACAGCATCAATTCCACGATCTTCACCATCATCCCACCTGAATTTAATAGCGTGAGAATCTATAGTGGTTTCGTTATCAATGGTCTGCTTCATAAAGATCCTCCTTCGTTGCCCTTAAATGCTCCTGCAGGCAACTCCCATTTGTCTAAGATTAGACTTTCCGGAGTAAACCGGAAGCCAGGGTTCAGCGCTTCATACACGAGCCTGGAAAGCCGCTCGCCGGCAGGCAGCCGGTGCAGTGATCCTTTGTTGGCCAGATCCTCGATACTAATGCGGACGGTTTTTCCCTTCACACGTTTGCTCTGGATGGTATGGTCTATCTCCCGTTCGGCATCCAGGAGCTTTTGGAATCTTTCTGGCGCAATCTCTCGCATCATGGCCCAGAGATCCGGGGTAGAGAAGATGCAGCCAAAGCAGGACGTACGTGACCAGCCGAGCTGGTAGGCGGGGTGGGGCCGGAGCCGGTATTTCTCGTACAGGTCCCACACATCACGCTCCTTGTAATCAAGGACCGGACGCCAATGGTGGACTGTGCGGCTCTTGCAGTGCGTGGTATGGAGCTGCACGGCGTTATACTTGGAACGGAACTCGCTCTCCTCCCGACGCTCCCCGGAGATATACAGGATCTTCTTCGGATCGGCCAGGGTGCCTTGGTAGCGCTCGTCATTAGCGATTACCCGTTTGGCCACATCCATCTTCAGCTCCCCGGAGCACCAGCGCTTGGCGAGGTCGAAGCCGAGTTGCGGGAATTTCATCCGGGTGGTGGGCGGCTGCTCCCTGGACGGTAGATACTCGATACCACCCCCTGGGGCGTAATAATAGACACCGCCCTTGATGCTGTCCTTGCGGTAGAGCTCGCCTTTAAAGCCACCCTCACGCCACTGAAAGTACACCTCAACCCCCATCAAATCCCCGAAAGCCTGGACATAGCTCTCCGTGCAGGCCCAGTCCATAAATTCCTCACCGTCATCAATGGACTGGTGCCAGATCTCAATTTTGCGCCGATCCACGCCCTGGTCGATAAGGTCGAGGATGCAGGCCACAGAGTCCTTTCCTCCGCTCAGGGCCACGATAATCACGTCGTAGTCATTTAGGTTATTCAGGAGGCGGACGAAGAGGGCATCCTCGTGTTTGTCCTGCAGCATTACTTCACTCATGCGTACACCCACTCTCCCCACAGTGCGAACTGCAGCATTCCACTGGCATCACCGGCATCGACCATGGCCATCTCGATCCTGCCGTTGTAGTCAATGTATCCGTCGAGCTCCTTCTGTTCGGTGCGCAGCCGGATGAATTCCTGGAAGCCACGGCGGCACATGGACAGGGTCAGCATCGTGTTGGGTTGGCAGCCGTCATCGTCATCATCGATAAATACCACCCCGTCCGTAAGCAGGGCAGCGGCGGCCCAGGTTGACTGCGGCACGCCCCTTGGCTTTTTGTCGATGCTAGGATGCACGGTCCGGATACGGCCGGCCCATTCCTGGATACCACCCTCAAAGGCCGTGGTAATCATGCAGTCCAGATCGTAATCCGTAACAAGGACCGGGCGGCGGCCAGCATAGATAGTGAATAGAGGCTTCGGGTCGTTGAAGCTTACAGCAGAGAAACTCATTGTTCATGTTCCTTTCGTTCGCTCTAGGCGAGTAGGGTAGCGGTGGTTAGTCGCTCCATAAAAGGCCCGCCGTAGCGGACCCTTCAGCAATGACTAACTGCAGGTATGACGGTCGATCCCTGACTGAAGCAGCAGCTTCAAGTTTGACCTTATGGCCTTGTCCCCCAGAAGAGCGGTGATGATGTTCTCCAGCTCCTCGGGGCTGTGATTCTCCCAGAGTCTTTTGGTGGCATAGAGCCGAATGAAGGCATCCAGGGCGGCGGTGCAATCAGGGAGCACCTGGCACTGCGTCAGCAGCGGAATGATGGTTACGTGCTTACTAACCACATCCTGCGGCAGCACGACCAGCTCCTCTGTCTGGAAGCTGGAGAATCTCATCAGGTAAAAGAACGTGAGCTTGTCCTCTGTTGCTTTGGATAGCAGGCTCACAGCAGGGGTGGTATTCTTCCTGCAGACCAGGTAGGCCTGGGTTTCCTTGAATTCGGCCAGGTCGAACTTGGGGACCGAAACGTTCTTCACTTGGGTATTAATCATGGCTGCCTGCCTCCTCAATTCTGTACTCCTCTTTGAGCCCGGTAATCCTCCCGTGTTCGTCGTACTGCAGGGGGTGGTGGGCCACACCGATCAGATCCAACAACCACTGCTGGCAATAGGTCGTCAGCGTATTCTCAAAAGCTTCAAGCTGCTCGGGTGTCTCCGTCTCCATGCTCTTGATCTGCTGCTGCAGCGCAAACATGATGTAGCGCGGGCTGGCTGGCAGCGTCTCGAAAATACTGTCTGGATGGTTGGGAGGGGCAATCGGCCCCAGGTTAATCTTGGCGATGATGGCGGCAAAGTCCACGCCGTTTTTCTTTTCTACCCGAATCTCGATGGTCATGTGAAGAATCCCCCTAGTTCACTGTGATTTTCTTTGTTGTGAAGTCGTACTTCATGCGGATGGGCTTCTTATCCAGGGTGAAGCGCCATACGATTGCTTCGGCCGTCTCGATATTGACTGCAAACTCCATCCGGTCCTCTTGTTCCTTTGTGAAAAGCTCCTGGAACCTCTTGTTCAGGGCGCGATCAGCCGCTCGCTCTTGACGGTTCATTCACATTACCTCCAATATTCTCAAATGAGGGGCGCAATGGGCGCTGCGGATTTAGGTGTGCAAGTCGCCCCAGTTTGCCATCCGCGACCAGTTTGCTGTATATCTTGGCGAAACTGGCGGTCTTATTCCGGGGGTGGCCGATGATTCGTTCTGTCTCGACCCACTCTTCGAGCTTCTCCGGATCGTACTGACCCAGGGTATAGATCTCCTTGGTGCTGGCAAAGATGCAGCCTGCGCAGGCTACGCGCTTGATTCCCTTTAGGTAGACCTCGTTCACCGGTGACTGCATCCAGAAAACAAGCTGCCATACCTCGTCAATCGTCCAATCGAGCACCGGACGGTGGGTCCAGCGCAGCAGCGTCTCGTTTCGTTCATCAAAGGGAAGGCTGGCCCGGTTCTCACTTTCCTGCCAGCGCTCGCCGCTAACCATCTGCGGAGCCTGGAGGAGGACGGGGTACTTATGCTTTCCCTTTGCATTCCGAAGCATGGCAGGCTGCCGGTCGTATCTTACTTGGTCGTAGCCGCGGTCATCCATCCAGTCACGCTGCGGCAGCATCTTCAGGTTCTTCGTACAGTGCCTGGTGCCTGGCTTGGGGAAGAACGGCATTACTTCCCGCAGCATATGATGAATGCCCATGGAATCGGCCCAGTTAATCGGGATATCCATCCATTCTGCGAACACGTTAAGGAAGACGTACGTGTCTTGCCACTCGTCTTTCGTATCTGCGAACAGAGGCACGATTACATGCTTCGAGTACCTCATTCGTGCCAGTATGAAAATGGCTTGGCTGTCCTTTCCGCCGCTGAAGCTGACGATGATGTGCTGTCCTAGATCTAGTTCTGGCATCCGCTTCAATGTGGTAATCATCTTATCAGCGAAGTCGTCCGTTATTTGTCCCATCTTCCCTGCATCCTCAATCACCTGCAGCCACTCCGGATAGCTGAGTTCCGGCATGTAGCTTAGTGCCCAGTACCCTTCCGGCAGAGTGACCACCTGAATCTGCTTATCTTCCTCTTGGCAGGCCATGCCGCACCTCCTTAGGCATACATGTATTGCATCCGTGAACGGACCTCGCGCTGCTCCAGCATCTTCACGAGGCTGCCGCGTTATGAAAGCCTTTTCGTGTAACGGCGCAATAAAATAGCAGCCCGCTCAGGGGAAAGTCTTCCCTGTGCAGCCTGCCTGACGACAATCTCGTATGTGCGGCCTGGCAACCGGAGCATGTAACCATTCTTCAGGAGAAAGGTGTCACAAGCGATTGCGGCCGTTCTTTTGTTTGCATCCACAAAGGCATGGGCCCTTGCTATAGATATAAGATAAATGGCGGCCTTCAGGAACAATCCCGGATACAGTTCCTGCCCGAACGATTCCATGAAAGGCTGCTCGGCAAGAAAGTGAATCCGGCCATCGTCGTACACTCCTGATAGGCCGCCATATAGATCAAGCATGAGTTGATGCATACTGCATATATCCTGGTAGGTGAGAGGGGTCGGCATTATTTCTTAGCCAACCGCTCGTACATCTTTCCGTACCGTTGGATCGAGAGAGCCATAGCCTCCTCGGTGCTCATCTTCCGCTCCCGTGGGGTAGGGATGATCGTGGCTTTGCACTTCTTTTTATCCATGTTGACTCCTCCTTTCTTGATAGTATACCACGGTGGGGAGCCCCGTAACACAAGCGGTTTACTCAGCCGGAAGGTAAAATTCGTGGTGCTCGACACATTCGTATTTTTGAACCGTCTGCTCAATGGCGTAGCTTTTACCATCCCATTCACCCTCCTCCACGAAAGCCTCACTGATGGCCTTGGCAACCTTAGAGCAACGCGGGCAGTGGATCGTCGGTCCATTCCTGCGACTATCCAGGATAATATCCTCAAACGTGTGACCGCCAGTAAGGTCCACGATAACTCGTTCAATGAAGGAGCGTTCAAAGCTATTCGACTGGTCATAGGCATCCATGATGCCCTCCGCTGCTGCAGTACGGTGGTTGTTGGCTTCGATCGCTTCAAACAGGACGGCTGCAAGACGGTCTGGATCTACGTCGTATTTCCCCATGCCCTCGCACAATGGGCACCCCATATCCTTACCGCAAATGCAGTTGATCGTCATCAGGTTGAGCTTGGTTTCGGTTGTCAT
>NZ_CP187970.1:7840000-8177843 GCF_049942825.1 Paenibacillus sp. S-38 | reverse complement strand
AATGTATTCACTCCTTCAAAAAAATAACCGGTGTGGCGTAAGCCGTGATCCTGTAGAAAAAAACGGAATGGTGTCGGAACTATCCACATTATGCAGGGCGGCGGAAACAAAATTATACAGAGGGCCTGAAAATTGTTCACAAAGATATCCACAGGCTGTTGATAACATTGTTGACAAAAAGTTATATCCACAACGGAAAACATACTCATGATATCAAAAATGACCCCGCTGCGCAACGGAACTTTTGGTTTTATCCACACTACCTACACCTAGTGTGAAATACTTATCAACAGCACTAGATATTGTTAATATTCTGTTTGCAATTCGACAAAAGCTGTGGAGATCCGCAAAAAAATTATACACAGGCGGTTTTCGTCGGTTTGACCAGCGAGCAGCCGAGGGGTGTGTATAACTTTGCGGTCTGCTCAGGATTGACTTTTGGGCCCGGAAGTGGTTTAATGTTGAAAGGTATTTTCAAAGGGAACGAGTTTCCTGAAGTAAGGAGGTGCACGATCAATGAGACCGACATTTAAACCGAATGTCAGAAAGCGCAGCAAAGTTCATGGCTTCCGTAAAAGAATGAGCACGAAGAATGGTCGCAAAGTACTGGCCGCTCGTCGACTGAAGGGCCGTAAAGTACTCAGCGCATAAGACGAAAGACCACTGTACAGGTGGTCTTTTTTTATTGTTACTTATAAATAGATGTGCTCCGGACACGGGGAGCCAGGTTTAAAACCGCTCACTTCCGTATAGGATAAAGAAGTTGTGGCAATAACGGGTGGGCAAGCTGGGAGCGCGATAATACGTGGAGAAGAAGAATCGTCTGACCAAAAGAGAATACTTTGATAAAGTGTACCGGCATGGAAAATCGGCGGCGAATCATCAATTCGTTCTATATTATAAGTTTCAGCCGCAGCTGGCATCCTTCCGCTTTGGGGTGTCGGTGAGCAAAAAGCTCGGGAATGCGGTTGTCCGCAACCGGATCCGCCGGGTGCTCAAGGAAATCGTAAGATTAAATGCGGCCCGGATGCCGCGCGGCTACGATCTGATTCTCATCGCCCGCAAGCCGGCTGCGCAAATGACCTATCACGAGATGGAAAAGAGCGTGTTCCACGTCTTTAAACGGGCGTCCCTCCTTCAGAAGAAAGAGGAAGTGCCGCGCAGGGATTAGTTTCTTTGCTGACGGAGATATGATATAGTGTATTATTGGAAAAGATGAAACTGGGAGGATGTTCTTTTGACGCGCCGATCACTTCAATACATACCGTTCTTTGCGGTATTTCTGCTGCTTGCGGGCTGTTCTCCCGCCAATGCTCCTATCGATCCCAGCAAAAGTATGTGGGACAGATTCGCCGTCGGTCCCTTAGCGAACACGCTTGATTGGTTTGCGGACCTCATGTGGGGTTCGTACGGACTGTCGATCCTTGTCGTGACGATTATTATCCGTCTCATTATCCTCCCTCTGACGCTGAAGCAGTACCGCAGTTCCAAGCGGATGCAGGATCTGCAGCCGGAGATGAAGAAAATCAAGGACAAGTATAAGGACGATCCGAAGAAACAGCAGGAAGAGACCATGAAGCTGTTCCAGAAGGAAGGCGTTAATCCGCTGGCCGGCTGTCTGCCTGTGCTCGTTCAAATGCCGATTCTGATCGCTTTGTATAATGCCATTATGCGTAATACCGAAATCGGAACCCACTCGTTCCTCTGGATGCAGCTTGGAACGAAGGATCCTTATTATATTCTTCCGCTTCTCGCCGCATTAACCACCTACCTACAGCAAAAGGTCATGTCGTCGCAGATGAATCCGCAGATGCAGAGCCTGATGTTCATCTTCCCGATCCTGATCTTCGTGATGGCGATGAACTTCGCTTCGGCACTGCCGCTGTACTGGGTATACAGCAACATCTTTACGATCGTACAATCCTACTTCCTGTACCGCCAGCCGAAAGACGGTTCGGTCAAGAAGTAAGCAGCACGCTTCTTGCCGGCAGGAGGAAGGGAGGCCGCCGCTTCTCGCATCCGCGAATCTTGGATCTCCGCTGCTTCATGTAACAATTCAGGTAATCCGGGATGATCTCTGCTTCTGGCAGAGATCGCTGAAATTAAAGAACTAATTTCAGAAGAGGTGGCCAGATGAAGAAAATCGTGGTGACGGGGAAGACCATCGAGGAAGCGGTCGCGAGCGGTTTGAGGCAGCTGGGTGTTCCGGAGGACCGTGTATCCAGTACGGTGCTCGAGCATCCGTCCAAAGGATTGTTCGGACTCATCGGAGTCAAAGAAGCGAAGGTGGAGCTTGAAGTGCTTCCGGATCCGATCGAAGAAGCGGAAAGCTTTCTTCAAGAGGTAATGGAAGCGATGGAGCTTCCCGGTGTAAGAATAGAACGAAAGCTGACCAAGGAAGGAACGGAGCTGCACCTCTTCGGCGGTGAGCTCGGTATGCTCATCGGGCGGCGGGGACAGACGCTTGACGCCCTTCAGTATCTGGTGAATATCGTTGCCAACCGGTACGCCGACCATCATGTGCGTATCGTTCTCGACGCCGAGCAGTTCCGTGAACGCCGCAAGCAGACCCTTCGGGGGCTCGCGGACCGTCTGGCCGAGAGGGTGATCCGCACGAAGAAGGAAGTGGTCCTGGAGCCGATGTCACCTCAGGAACGCAAGGTGATTCATTCCCAGCTTCAGCAGCATGCGAAGGTGCGCACCTTCTCCCGGGGAGACGAACCGAACCGCCGGGTGGTTATCGTATTACGTTAGATCCCGTTGCAATGTCGTCATCGCAGTATGACTTCATTGCTTTTTCTTTAGATCGAAGGAATTTGGAGGACATCATCATGAATCAGGACACCATCGCAGCGATTGCCACCCCTTCGGGAGAAGGCGGGATCGCAGTGATCCGGGTTAGCGGAGACGATGCTGTAGCGGTAAGCGACCGGATTTTTGCCGGTAAGAAGAAGCTGGCCGAGGTTGAAACGCACACGGTGAATTACGGATATATCCGGGAACCTGAGACAGGCATCCGTACGGAGGAAGTGCTCGTAACCGTCATGCGGGCACCGCGCTCGTTCACGAAGGAGGATGTAGTCGAGATCTCCTGTCATGGGGGCTTCGTCTCAGTCCGCAAAGTGCTGGATCTTCTCCTCGAGCACGGAGCGCGGCTGGCCGAGCCCGGTGAATTTACGAAACGGGCCTATCTCAACGGACGGATAGACCTGTCCCAGGCAGAAGCGGTCATTGACCTCATCCGGGCCAAGTCCGACCGGGCGTTCCGCATTGCCTTGAAGCAGTCCGAGGGGACGCTCTCGAAGCGGATCAAGGAGCTGCGCCACCGTCTGGTCGAGCTCATGGCCCATATCGAAGTCAATATCGATTACCCGGAGCATGACGTGGAGGAGCTCACCAACTTGTTCATTAAGGACAAGTGTACGGCAGCTCTTGCGGATATTGAACATCTGCTCAATACGGCCCAGCAGGGCAAGATTCTCCGGGAAGGCTTGGTAACCGCGATTATCGGCAGACCGAATGTCGGCAAATCCTCTCTGATGAATACACTGGCACAGGAAGAGCGGGCGATCGTAACTGAGATTGCAGGCACAACCCGGGATGTGGTGGAAGAGTACGTCCACGTGAATGGGATTCCGCTAAAGCTTCTCGACACGGCCGGTATCCGTGAAACGTCGGATCTCGTCGAGCAGATCGGTGTCGAAAAATCCCGGCAGGCTCTCAGTGACGCCGATCTCATTCTGCTCGTGTTCAACGGAGCCGAGCCTCTGCAGCCTGATGAGCTTGCACTGATCGAACAGCTGCGCGGGCGTCAGGTGATCGCGATCATCAATAAGCAGGACTTGCCCCAGCAGATTGAGATGGATTTTCTCACCGAGGCATTCGGCAGCGAGCATGTGGTACCTATGTCCATCTTGGCCCAACAGGGTATTGCCGACTTGGAAAAAGCTATTGCTGGCCTTTTCTTCAGTGGTCAGGTAGAATCAAGTGACCTGACGTATGTTAGCAATGCCCGGCATATCGGCTTATTGAAGCAGGCACGCACCGCATTGACCGAAGCCTACCAAGCGGCCGAGAGCTTCGTGCCGATTGATATGATTCAGATCGACATCCGCAATGCGTGGGAGCATCTGGGCGAGATTATTGGAGACTCGGTCAGTGAATCGCTGATCGATCAGATTTTCTCGCAATTTTGTCTTGGTAAATAAGAGGTTTTCTTAATATAAAGGATAACGAGGTTTTATAGAGGAGGTACATCGATGAGTTATACAGCAGGCGAATACGACGTTATCGTCATTGGAGCCGGTCATGCCGGTGTCGAAGCTGCCCTGGCATCCGCACGAATGGGATGTGAGACGCTGCTGCTGACCATCAACCTGGATATGGTCGCTTTCATGCCGTGCAACCCTTCGGTTGGTGGACCGGCCAAAGGACACGTAGTCCGTGAGATTGATGCCCTGGGCGGCGAGATGGGTCGTAATATCGACAAGACTTACATTCAAATGCGGATGCTGAACACAGGGAAAGGACCTGCCGTTCATGCACTTCGTGCACAGGCGGACAAATTCCTGTACCAGCAAACGATGAAGGAAACGATTGAAAAAACCGATGGGCTGACGCTTCGTCAAGGCATGGCGGAAGAGCTCATTGTTGAAGACGGCGTGTGCCGCGGTGTGATTACAAAAACGGGAGCGACGTACTACGGGAAAGCGATCGTGCTGACGACGGGGACGTATCTGCGGGGCAAAATTATTATGGGCGAGCTCATGTATGAAAGCGGCCCGAATAACCAACAGCCTTCGATCAAACTGTCGGAAGACCTGCGAAAGCATGGCTTGGAACTGGTCCGCTTCAAGACGGGGACTCCGCCGCGTGTGCACGGGGATACGATTGATTTCTCCCAAACCTCCATTCAGCCGGGAGATGAGAAGCCGAAGTTCTTCTCTCACGAGACGACCAAGGAAGTTCCCGACCAGCTTCCATGCTGGCTGACCTATACATCGGAAGCGACCCATCAGATTATTAATGATAATCTCCACCGGGCTCCGATGTTCTCCGGCGCGATTGAAGGTACAGGTCCGCGTTACTGCCCGTCGATCGAAGACAAAATCGTACGCTTCAGCGATAAGCCGAAGCACCAGATTTTCCTTGAGCCGGAAGGACGAAATACAAAGGAGTACTACGTGCAGGGATTGTCGACTTCCATGCCGGAAGACGTGCAGCTGCAGATTCTTCGATCCATTCCAGGACTGGAGAAAGTGGAAATGATGCGTACAGGCTACGCAATCGAGTATGATGCGGTCGTGCCAACACAGTTGAAGCCATCCCTTGAAACCAAGGTGATTGATGGACTGTTCACAGCCGGACAAATCAACGGGACCTCCGGGTATGAGGAAGCGGCAGGACAGGGGATCATGGCTGGGATCAACGCGGCGCGCAAAGTTCAGCAGAAAGAGCCCGTGATCCTAGACCGGTCGGAAGCTTATATTGGTGTGCTTATCGACGATCTCGTAACCAAAGGAACCAGCGAACCGTACCGCCTCCTGACTTCCCGTGCCGAATATCGTCTGCTGCTCCGTCACGATAATGCAGACCTGCGTCTGACTCCGATCGGTTACGATATCGGACTGATCTCTCCTGAACGCTACGCCCAGTTCCAGGAGAAGGTGACGCGGGTAGAAGAAGAACTTGAGCGGCTGAGGACGACCAAGGTAAAGCCAACGGCAGACGTTCAGAGTCTGCTTGCGTCCGCCGGCAGTGCGGAGATTAATAACTCGGTTGATCTGCTCTCGCTGCTCCGCCGTCCGGAAGTATCTTATGAGCATCTCCACTCGCTCTCTCCGTCGCCTTACGAATTGACGGAAGATATGAAAGAGCAGGTTGAGATTCAAGTGAAGTACAGCGGATATATCGAGAAGCAGCTGCTGCAGGTAGAACGGCTGCGGAAGATGGAGAAGAAGCGTATTCCGGACGATATCATCTACGAAGACATTCATGGTATTGCGATGGAGGCGAAACAGAAGCTGAGCAAGATCAGACCGATCTCCATCGGTCAGGCTTCGCGGATCTCCGGTGTTACCCCGGCTGATATCTCCATTCTGCTGGTGCATTTGGAGCATTACAATAAAGTCATCGCTGCGAGAGGTTAACCCATGGATGCAGTACAACAACAATTTATAGAGATGCTTAAGCCGCATGGCATTGCTCTGGATGCACCGCAGCTCAATCAGTTCGAATTGTATTACCGCGAGCTGGTGGACTGGAACGAGCGAATGAATTTGACCGGGATTACGGAGAGAGAGCAGGTTTATCTTAAACATTTCTTTGATTCGCTCTCTCTGGCTTTTTATGTTCGGGTAGATGATCATGCAGCTCTAGCGGATATCGGTTCCGGAGCGGGATTTCCAAGCATTCCTCTCAAAATTGCATTTCCACACCTGCAGGTGACGATTGTAGATTCTTTAAATAAAAGGATCCAGTTCTTGAACCATCTGTCAATGGCTTTGGGTTTGTCCAATGTGACCTGCGTTCATGGCCGGGCTGAGGATGTGGCAAGGCAGGCAGCACACCGTGACCGTTATGATCTCGTTACGGCAAGAGCGGTGGCCCGATTGGCCGTACTCAACGAGTTTTGTCTTCCGTTCACCTCCGTGGGCGGGCTCTTCGTAGCCATGAAAGGACAGGACATTGGGGATGAGCTGAAGGAAGCCGAGCGCAGTCTTCAAGAACTTCAAGCCGAAGTTGTGGAGACTCACCGCTTTATCCTTCCTCTCGAGGAATCTGTACGTCATCTCGTCGTGACAAAGAAAACCGACTCCACACCTGGCAAGTATCCTAGAAAAGCCGGTTTGCCTTTGAAAGAGCCGCTGCTGTCTTAGCAGCGGTTTTTTGTTTCACGTGGAACAGATAAACCCATTGCTGTCACCAAATTGTAGAAACCTACAACAAAGTTGTACATACAGCAAGCAGGAATTCAGCTTGGTTTTGGAGAATTACTACAGAAGCAGGATACTTATCGGTGAAAAAGATCGGGTGGTTAGCGTAATGAAGGAGCACATCTCAAAGCTGTTTGGATTTGTTGAAAAGGCATCGTCTGCAGACGAAGTAAAACATGTTCCAGTCAATGATATCGTTCCCAGTCCCTATCAGCCTCGAACGATTTTTGACGATGAGCGGATTGACGAATTATGCCAAACAATTAAAACGCATGGCTTCATTCAACCGATTGTAGTCCGCATTCGGAATAACAAGTATGAGTTGATCGCAGGCGAGCGGCGTTGGAGAGCGGGGAAGAAACTCGGTTACGAGACCATCCCTGCTATTATTCGTGATTTTAATGATTCGCAGGCTGCATCCATTGCGCTGATTGAGAATCTGCAGCGTGAAGGCTTGACCGCTATTGAAGAGGCTATTGCTTATCAGCAGCTGATTGATATGCACAGCCTCACACAGGAAAGCCTTGCTCAGCGGTTAGGCAAGAGTCAATCCACGATTGCTAATAAGATCCGGCTTCTTCAGCTTAGTGAACCGGTCAAACAAGCCTTGATGGACCGCAAGATTACCGAACGTCATGCTCGTGCTCTGCTTTCGTTAGATCAAGAGGAGCTTCAATTGAAAGTTCTGGACGATATCATTTCAAAGGAACTAAATGTCAAGCAGACGGAAGCACGTATTGCCTTTTTCAAGGAAGCAGCTAAGGTTAAAAATAAATCAAAGCGAGTCTCCTATTCCAAGGATGTCCGGCTGGCGCTGAATACGATCCGTCAATCCGTTGATATGGTCACTTCCTCAGGACTGCCTATCAACACGACTGAACAGGATCACGAGGATCATTATGAGATTGTAATTCGAATACCAAAACGATAAAATAGAAGTACCCGTTGCATGGTATATAGATAAGGAAACCCTGTCTCTCCTAGGTGTTAGGCAGGTGCGTCCAGAGACACAATAGCTGGGATATCTGTGTCTCCTTGTGTTAAACGGTCATTGGAGAGCAAGATAAACACTCTCTGATGATTTTTCTTTTTATGTCGATTATCAGCCGTTGATACGCTTTCAGTTTAGGTGATTAGAATAAAACATCATTGAAGATCCTACCCAGTTTGGTTATTTGAGGTGAATTTAGTTGTCTAAAATTATTGCCATAACGAATCAAAAAGGCGGAGTAGGGAAAACGACTACTTCAGTCAATCTCGGCGCATCCTTGGCATCGTTAGGAAAAAAGGTGCTGCTGGTGGACATAGACCCACAGGGTAACACAACAAGCGGAATTGGGGTCAACAAAGCGGATGTGGCTTACTGCATCTACGATGTGCTTATCAATGACATTCATCCGAAGGATGCGATGTGTGATACGGCCATCGAGAATCTCAAGATTATTCCGGCAACCATTCAGCTGGCCGGAGCCGAGATCGAATTGGTGCCAACCATCTCCCGAGAAGTTCGCCTCAAGAAAGCACTTCAGCTTGTTAAGCCTATGTTCGATTATATTCTCATCGACTGTCCTCCTTCACTTGGCATCTTAACCGTGAATTCCTTAACTGCAGCGGATTCTGTCATTATTCCAATTCAATGTGAGTATTACGCCCTCGAAGGCTTGAGCCAGCTGCTCAACACCGTTCGTTTGGTTCAGAAGCATCTGAACACCCATCTTCAAATTGAAGGGGTGCTCCTAACCATGTTTGATGCACGAACCAATCTGGGAATGCAGGTTATCGAAGAAGTGAAAAAGTACTTCCAGCAGAAGGTGTATCAGACCATCATTCCACGCAATGTACGTTTAAGCGAAGCACCAAGCCATGGTCAGTCCATTATTACTTATGATCCGCGTTCCAAAGGGGCAGAAGTGTATATGGAGCTTGCAAAGGAAGTGATCGCACTGTGAGTAAAAGACCACTTGGAAAAGGATTGGATGCACTTTTGCCTGCCCTCAGTATTAATGAAGATGATAAAGTCGTTGAAATCCCCCTTGCACAGCTGCGTGCCAACCCCTACCAGCCGCGCCGGAATTTTAATGATGAGACGATTCAGGAGCTTGCAGATTCAATCAAAGAACATGGCGTCATTCAACCCATTATCGTACGCAGTGTTCTTAAGGGGTATGAGATCATTGCCGGTGAACGCCGGTTCCGAGCTTCTCAGAAATGCGGACTCGCGACCGTGCCTGCCGTAGTAAAAAAGTTTACGGATCAGCAGGTCATGGAAATCGCGCTCATCGAAAACGTACAGCGGGAAGATCTGAACGCTATGGAAATCGCGATTGCCTACCAGGCGTTGATCGATCAGTTCTCACTTACGCAGGAAGAGCTATCCGTTAAAGTAGGCAAGAGCCGCTCTCATATCGCCAACTTCTTGAGACTGCTTCAGCTTCCGGAAGAAGTGAAAAACTATGTTTCACGTGGAACACTTTCCATGGGACATGCTAAGGCAATTGCTGGCCTTAAGGATAAAAAAGTTATGAAGGCATTAGCAGATACCGCCATCAAAGAACAATGGAGTGTACGCGAGCTCGAAGAAGAAGTGAAAAAGCTTGAAGAGAAGTCTGACTCCAAAAAAGTAAAACAGAAGCAAAAGCGAAAAGACCCGTACATCAATGAATTGGAAGAGTCACTCCGTGAAACTTATCGAACGACGGTAAAGATAAGACATGGGAACAGCAATAAAGGTAAGATTGAGCTTCTCTACTTCTCCAAGGATGACTTGGATCGTCTGCTGGAACTGCTGCAGGGCAAAACGTCCTAGAAACGCCAACGGATAGCATCCCCGGGATAACGCCTGAAGCGCTCAGGCACACTAGGGATGCTATCTTTTTGGAATTCTATAATATATGATCGGGGTGAGTTCGATCGAGACGATATATCTGGATCATGCCGCATCCTCATGGCCGAAACCTCCACAAGTGCTGCAAGCCATGCAGGAGTGCTTGGAGCAGTACGCTGCTAATCCGGGCAGGGGAAGCCACAGTATGGCGGTGAAGGCTAGCCGTACCTTATTCGAAGGCCGAAAACGCTTGGCCAAATTGTTCGGTGTCCGTAATCCGAATGATATCTCGTATGCACTAAATACGACAATGGCCTTGAATCAAGCCATTCAGGGTTTTCTCTCGGAAGGTGACCATGTGATCTGTACCTCCGTAGAACATAACTCCGTTCGGCGGCCCCTGGAATATGTGAAGCGAAGATATGGAGTCCAGGTTACCTATGTGGAAACGGATGCTGCGGGGAACTTGAATATGGACCGCGTCAAAGAAGAAGTCCGCAGCCATACGAAGCTCATCGTCTGCAGCCACAGTTCGAACCTGCTGGGCAGCATTCTTCCTGTTGCAAGCCTGGGGCAGCTGTGCGAAGACAAGGGCATCAAGCTGCTCGTCGATGCGGCTCAATCTGCTGGGGTTCTGCCAATTGACGTCGGACGCATGGGAATACATATGCTGGCTTTTCCGGGTCACAAAGGTCTGCTTGGCCCGCAGGGAACCGGGGGATTGTATCTTCATCCGGATCTGGTCCTGGAGCCGCTGCTTCATGGTGGAACAGGAAGCCAATCGGAAGCCATCGAGCAGCCGAATGTGCGGCCCGACCGGTATGAAGCAGGCACGCAAAATACAGTAGGCATCGCCGGATTAATAGAAGGAATGAAATACATCGAAGAGAAAACCGTCGAAGCGATCTATGCGGCCGAATGGAGTCTGACCCAGCGGATGATGCAAGGGTTGAGCGAGATCCAGGGGATCCAGTTGCTTGGCCCGGCCGCCGGGGAAGAGAGAACCGGGCTTGTGTCATTCACCTTGGCAAATGCGGATTCCTCGGAAGTTGCCTTTATCCTGGATCAATCGTTCGGCATCGCTGTCAGGGCCGGATTTCACTGCACGCCGCTGGCCCATGAAACCGCCGGCACGACCCAGTGGGGGGCTGTACGAGCCAGCGTCGGATGTCACACAACCGAGGATGAAGCAGATCGGTTTGTTCAGGCTGTCCGCGAGATCGCGCAGCATATCGGTTCAAAGTAGCAGGAGGATGGAAAGTGGAAGAGCGAGTGTTAGAGATACCGACAGAAGTCGTTCTGCTGATGGCTTCCTTTATCGTATTTGTGTTTTTGGTTGTGATGATTGCCTTATGGGTAAAATTGAATAAGCTGCGTAAAAGCTACACCCGGATGATGGGCGGGATGGGCGATATGGATATGGAAACGATCGTAGCCCGCCTTCAGGATCAGTGGGAAGGGCAGGCTGAACGTTCCCATGCTATGGAGCAGGAGCTGAAGCTCATCCGTCAGCGGATGACAAGCATGAAATCCCATGTTGGTGTGTACCGATTCAATGCGTTTGCAGAAACAGGAAGTGACTTGAGTTTCTCCGTAGCTATCCTGGATGATAACCAAAGCGGAGTGGTACTGAGTGGAATTCACAGCCGGGATAACACTTATCTGTATGCCAAACCCATAGAGGGTGGCACTTCTAAATATGTACTGACACCTGAAGAGAGAGAAGCGATCACTCGATCCTCGCTAAAGGGGTAGACGACCAGCGCTGTTTGCCCGCCAAGGCACAGTAGAACGATTTGGCGATAATTTCGGCCATGTTCATAACGAGCGAAAGCCGGGTGTTCTGCAGCACAAAATACTCCATAAAGCCGCCGACATTCACAATTCCCGTGACATGCATATGACCTACAGGTGGAAGTTCCTTGTTGACCCCTGCACCCGGCTTGACGGGACCCTGGCCAACCTGAATGCATCCGACGCTTGTCAGCTGGCCAAGGCATGCATCGATGGCGATGATAAAAGGGTTGTTATAGTGCTGGTGTATCGTATTGAGCGTTTCATTCAGATTCATGGCATGAACCGGATGATCAAGCGTGCCGTATAAATGAAGCCCGTCGACATTCAATCTTCTCAGATGAGAGCCAACCAAAGGTCCGAGAGCATCTCCTGTCGAACGGTCTGTTCCGACACAAACCAGAACGATGGGCTGCTGGGAAGGCACATGCTGCAGGGAGGCGATCAGACGTTCAGAGAGCAGTTCAATACAGTTGCTCTCTGAGTGCATGATCTTAAGGGGGTCGGGTTCTTTCTCTTTGTGTGAATCTCTATGAAATGGCAGTTTCATATAAGGGCCTCCCGCTAGAGGAATTGGGTGAAGAACGGATGGGCTGTTCTTCGAAATTAGGTGTTACTAGTATACGGTTGATAGGGAAGATTTATACGTAGATCACCAAAAAACAAACCCGAGGTGGACGATTTGCTGCTCATGGCTTTCGACTCGACACAGCAGGCATTAAGAGCAGAAATGCTGCTGGAGTATGCCGACATAGAAAATGATATGTGTCCGACGCCCAAAGAGGTTACAGCCGGATGTGCCTTATCACTAGAATTTCCGGAAGAGGCATTGGTTCAAGTGCTGCAGATCATAGAGGAAGAGAAAGTAGAAATTCGCGGAATCTTTTGTAAGAAAGAAGGCGCCTATGTTACGATAGTTGTATAGAATAGAAATAAAAGGATAGTGAAATAAGGTGGAGAGGCAATGAACACACCATTATTGTGGAAGTCAATCAGTGTGGAAGTGCTGGATACGGAAGGCTGGAAAGAGGCCTGGTTCCGGTTCCAGAATAAGACGGTCGATTATGTCTCGGATCCCGGCATGTGGATGGCGATATTGTTTACGGCTCTGAAGATTCTAATTCTGCTGATTGTGGGAAGGCTGGTTATTAAGCTTGCCGATAAAATTATCGACGGTATGCTGGAGGCGCGGGATAAAGGGCCGATTCATTTCAGCCGTCGCAGAACCGAGACGATCGGGAAGCTGGTAAGAAATATCGTTACCTATGTGGTTAACTTTATTCTGATCCTTATGATTCTGAGCCAGTTCAATGTGAATTTAGGCCCCGTTTTGGCAGGTGCCGGTGTCTTGGGCCTCGCAATAGGTTTCGGGGCACAGAGCCTTGTTAAAGATGTGATTACAGGCTTCTTTATTATTTTCGAGGATCAATTTGCGGTAGGCGATGTCATTCAGGTCGGGAATTACAAAGGTTCCGTGGAAGAGATCGGGCTACGGGTGACAAGAATCAAAAGCTGGACCGGGGAAATTCATATCCTCCCGAACGGAACCATCAACCAAGTAACGAATTTCTCTGTGAACAACTCCCTGGCCGTTGTTGATGTGAATGTCACTTACGAAACGGATATTGACCAAGCCATTCAAATTCTCAAGGATACCGCGGAGGCTTATTACGAGAAGAGTATGGATATTGTAAAGGCTCCTCAGGTGCTTGGTGTCCAGACGATGGGCATCTCCGAGATTACTCTGCGTTTAACCGCCGAATGCAAACCGAATGCCCAGTTCGGTGTTGCGCGCGATCTTTATTCGTTGATCAAAAAAGCGTTTGAAGCGAGCGGCATCCAGATTCCTTATCCCCGAGTGGTAACGTATCATCGAAACGAAAAGGCGGAGTTGTAATGGAGAAGAAGCAGTACGGACTCGGCGATATTGTGCAGATGAAAAAGCCGCATCCCTGCGGCACCAATGAAATGGAAATCATCCGCATGGGTATGGACATCCGGATCAAGTGTGTGGGCTGCAAGCACAGTGTACTTGTGCCCCGGCCCAAATTCGAAAGCAAGCTGAAGAAGGTGCTGCGTTCTGCGGCGCCCGACGTAAGCAGCAGCGGCTCGATCTCGGAAGATTAATTGTACGGGAAAGGCATCAAAGCAGCTATGGATAAAGGGATGGCTTGCAGGGAATCGTAAGCTTCGAGCCGCCTCAGGATATCAAATTTGGTGAGGGGCTTGCAAAGCAGATAGGTTGTATGGTATTATACTACTTGTCCCTTTGGATATTTCAAATGCGGAAAGGTACCCAAGAGGCCCAAGGGGGCTGACTCGAAATCAGCTAGGCGGCGCAAGCCGTGCGTGGGTTCGAATCCCACTCTTTCCGCCACCATCTCGAATTGAAACGCTGTCCAGCGGTTTATAGCAAGGCCTTCTGTATCCTTGATGCAGAAGGCCTTTTTACGTTGCTATTATAATGAAGCCTGGGAACTAGGTCGAGGCTTGAGCGGATCCCAGCGTTCAGGTACGTGTTGCCCTCAGTTTATATGAATATGAACCACTATTCTATATCCTAATCAGGGATGAACGCAGTCTGAATTGTGGATAACTTATTGAATGGAACGACGGAAGAAACCCGGAAGGGATAAGGGTTTTATTCACATGTGGATATTCTGAAGAAACTGACAATTCACATAATTCACAGGCAGGGTTGTGGATAACTTAATTGCTGGAGCTGTCCCCAGCTTGAAAAGAATAAAACCCTCCTTTGTGTGATGAGGAGGGCTGGCGGATTACCGGCTGCGCGTCCGGCGGTATACGGCAAAGCGGTCAATGGTATAACCGATGAGCGCCCAGGAAGCAATGGTGAGCAAGTAGAGCAGCAGTGGGTTTACATCCGTATATTTGAATATAGGGTAGAACCAGGCCGGTACGCTGAGCGAATAGAAAAGCAGGTAGATCCCATCATTCTCATGCCAGATGTAGTGAACCAAACTCAGGGCTGCACCGATCAGGGTCATGAGCAGCGTGTATCTGTAGCGCACAATTGCGCCTCCTTTCATCAATCGCTGCCGTCATGAAAGTAAACCAGCCGTCCGGGGACCGGAGTCCACCGAACGGGGAAGGGGCGGGATTAGCCGCGGAATACCTTTTTCCACTTGCGGTTATGATTGCTGGTCTCCGGAAATTTTTCGCCCTTCTTCAGCGTGATCATCTTCGGGTTGTTAATTCCCATATGAAAGGCATCTTCGCCAATCTCCATATATTCGCCGTCATTCGGCGCGTGATCGCCGGGGCGAAACTGGCTCCATTCTCCCACGAAAGCTCACCTCCTGCACGCTTGATGTAATGTTAGATTTTCCATACGAAGCGAGAGTCATGAGGCTTAAAAATTTCCAAGGGATGAAGGGCCTCTTGTGTATTCAATCTAGCGTACTCAAAGCTTGCTTTGGGTTTCTATATTTGGTATACTACTTTGGTGCGAGTTTGAGTATTCATTCTTGCTCCTTGCTCCTGTCGGCATTGCCGAGTTCAGGGGCCGTTAGTCCAAAAGGAGGTGGCAACATGCGCAAATACGAAGTGATGTACATTATCCGTCCGGATCTCGAGCAGGAAGCTGTTCAAGCTACGGTGGAGAAGTTCCAAAACATCATCAACAACGGTGGCGAGGTTACGAAACAAGACCTGCAAGGCAAGCGCCGTCTTGCGTATGAGATCAACAAGATTCGTGAAGGTCATTATGTGTTGGTTCATTTCAACGCAACGAATGAAGTTATCACGGAACTTGACCGCGTAATGAAGATTTCTGATGAAGTCATTCGTTACATGATCGTTCGCGACGTAGCTTAAGGCTTGTAAGCCGTAATTGAGCATGCTGTAGACTTGCTGAGTCCCTCGGGCCTTAGGAAGTGCTTCAGCGGATCCGGGAGGGAATACGGATGTTGAATCGTGTGATTCTGATCGGAAGACTGACACGTGACCCTGAACTTCGCTATACGCCTGCAGGCGTGGCTGTTACCCAGTTCACTCTGGCGGTAGACAGGCCGTTCTCGAGCAACCAAGGACAGCGCGAAGCGGACTTTATTCCGGTCGTGACTTGGCGCCAGCTCGCGGAAACCTGCGCGAATTACCTTCGCAAAGGCCGGCTCGCTGCAGTGGAAGGCCGCATTCAAGTGCGTAACTATGATAACAATGAAGGCCGCCGCGTATACGTGACGGAAGTCATTGCCGACAATGTGCGTTTCTTGGAATCGCCGAACAGCGGGAACCGTGAAGACGGCTCCGGTATGGGAAGCAATAGCGGCGGTGGAAGCAGCAGTGGGGGCGGTAACCGTGGCAGCTATGGCGGAGGACGCGAGCAGCAGGATCCTTTCCAGGATGACGGCAGACCGATTGATATTTCCGATGATGATTTGCCGTTCTAAGTAGAAGGGCAGGAACAAATCCACGTAGAAAGGATGGAGAACAATGGCATTCGAGAAAAGAGAACGTTCCGAAGACCGCGGTGAGCGCGGCGAAAGAAAGTTCGGCGGTCGTGGCAAAAAAGGCGGTAAGCGCCGTAAAGTTTGCTACTTCACCGTAAACAAAATCAAGCACATCGACTACAAGGACATTGAAACGCTCAAGAAGTTCATCTCTGAGCGCGGTAAGATCCTTCCGCGTCGTGTGACGGGTACCTCCGCTAAATATCAGCGCGCATTGACGATCGCAATCAAGCGTTCCCGTCAAATCTGCCTGCTGCCTTATACAACGGAATAGGCTTTGGCCAAGAAGAACAGCACTCTGCTCTGCAGGGATGCTGTTCTTTTTATATACCATGGTGCCGATCGGGCACTTTCCGGCTTGCAGGCGTGCCTAAGGTACGTCTTATTTTTCATTGGGGTGCGTATCATGATATGATGAGAAGGCAAGCCGCCCGCGAAGTTTGCGGGAGTAGAGAAAGGTAGGGAGAACTGTGAATATTGCTTTTTTCCTTGTGCCGAAGGATCAGGTCATCTGCCTGTCGCCGCATTCGACGATACGCCAGGCGCTCGAGCGGATGGAGTATCACCGGTATTCCGCCGTCCCGCTGATCGACGACCACGGCAAATACGTGGGAACGATTACGGAAGGAGACTTGCTGTGGAAGCTGAAGCGTTCGCCGGAAATCGGCTTCGAAGGAGCCCACAAGGTACAGCTCAAGGATGTACCGCAGCATATGGCCATCAAGCCCGTCCGGATCGACCAGCAGATGCAGGATCTCATTACACTCGCCACCAATCAGAACTACGTACCCGTCATAGATGATAACGGCGTATTTATCGGCATTATCCGCAGAAGGGAAATCATCGATTACTGTTTCAAGCTCTGGCAGTCCGAACAAAAGGTAAGCGAAGTATGATATAATAGCTAAAAGTGTCTGGGCAGAGGGGAGTGCGGCGGGTCACGTATGGACAGAGATGTGGATTTGGCCAAGCGGGCCAAAATCATCGAATGGCTGAAAACCGAGCTTGTCGATCAGTTGTCCCATCTGCTGAAAGGCATGTGGGAAGGAAGTCAGTACAAAATCGTTGACGGGCTCGCCAGCCTCATTGCCTCCTGCTATATCCTCGGCCGGCGTCTCGGCATCTCTCCGCGCAAGTTGGACGAGGCCGTCCTCGATAAGATGAAACAGCATCGCGAAGAAGGGCATCAGCTCGAGGAATGGTACGGAGACATCTCCGCTTTGGAAGATCATTTGCGTAAGAGGTGAACGGTTTGGAAGGAAAGCGCATCCCCCGCATGCTCGGCTGGAGCATAGCCTATATCCTGATTTTACTCTCCACCCTGCTGCCTCTCGTGAGTTTACTGACGATCGCCTTGGTCATGGTGCCCGTCCTGGTGATGTACGTCAAGCTGGGTGCCAAGCCTTTCGTGGCGCATTATGCGATATCGCTGGCTGTCGTGTATCTGATTACCTCATTGTGGCTCGCCCCGTGGGTCGGCGTGCTGCTCGTCGCTCTGTCGGTATTTTTGCTGCCGCCGGTCATTCAGATGGGGAACCTGTACAAGAAAAGGGCGACAGCCCGAACCGTTCTGACCGCCGGTGTGGTGACTCTGCTTGCCGAGCTGCTGCTCAGCTTCGTGGTCATCCACCTGATGGGGCTGAACCCGGTGGGCCGGATGAAGCAGTTCATGATCGAGAGCGTCGATACGCTGCCTCCGCAGCTTCAGGGCTTGATGGGGATCGATGTGGACCAATTGGTCCAGATCATGGTTCAGCTGCTGCCCCTGTATATGATCGGCTTCTCGCTCTTCTATATTATCGTAACCCACTGGCTGGCGCGCAAAGCGCTGGTGCGGATGGGAGAATCGCTGCCGGCGTTCCGGGCGGTCAAGGACTGGATGCTGCCAAGGTCCTTCATCTGGCTGTATCTGATCGGGCTGCTGCTTGAAATGTTCGTCAGGGATTCGCAGTCGGTGGTGTTTTCCGTAATCCTGAACCTGTTGCCTCTGCTGATGATGGTGTTCTCGGTGCAGGCCATTTCTTTCCTTTTTTATGTCGCGCATATCAAAGGATGGAACAAAACACTGCCTATTGCGGGAATTATCATTCTGCTGATGTTTCCGGTTCCGGCGTATTTTCTGTTCAGCTTGTTGGGTGTGTTCGACGTGGCGTTTCCGCTCCGGGATCGGTTGACGGCCCGGAAGTGACATAACCCAAGGGAGTAGGAGCGAGTGAAATGCCCAAGTTCCTGTTAAAGCGTTGGCAGGGGATGCATATCGTATGGATATTCGCCCTGCTGACAGCGCTCATCTTCTTAATGTTCCTGTACCAGTGGGAAGTTGGCGTGATTGCACTGCTGCTGTCCGGTCTGCTTGTTTATTTCACCTACAAGGCGGAGCGGGCGTTCCGCACAGAGCTTCAGGATTATATATCTACACTGTCCCACCGTGTGAAGCGGGCGGGAAGTGAAGTCATCCATGAACTGCCGCTGGGCATTCTGCTTTATAATGAGGAGAAAGACATCGAATGGCATAACCCGTTCGTTGCCAAGATGCTGGGGGAAGACTCGCTGATCGGCGAGGGGCTCTATGAGAAGTTCCCCCAGCTCAAGAACCGCAAAGAGAAAGACCTCCGTATGGAAATCACAGCAGGCAAGGGCCAAATTTACGAGGTACAGATCAAGCCCGATGAACGTCTGATTTATTTTACCGACATTACGGCGGCAAAGTCGCTGCAGATGCGCTATGAAGAAGAGCGTCTTGCGATCGGCATCGTCATGATGGATAATCTGGACGAAGCGACCCAAGGGCTCGATGACCAGACACGCAGCATCATGATGGCGAAGGTCACCGGCGAGATCACCGAGTGGGCCCAGAAGCATCACGTGTATCTGCGGCGGACGTCGTCCGACCGCTATATGCTGCTCATGGACCAGAAGGGCCTGAAGGCGCTGGAGCAGTCGCGCTTTGAGCTGCTCGACGAAGTCCGCGACATCACCATCGAGAACAAGCTGCCTATGACGCTCAGTATCGGGATCGCCTCCGGCGCTGAGAATCTCGTGGAGCTCGGGCACTGGGCCCAGACGAGCTTGGATATGGCCCTAGGCCGGGGCGGCGACCAGGCGGCCGTGAAGGTAGGCGAGCGCCTGTCGTTCTACGGCGGCCGGACCAATGCCATTGAGAAACGGACCCGCGTGAGAGCCCGGGTGATCTCGCATGCCCTGCGCGACCTCATCAAGGACTGCGATAAGGTCATCATCATGGGCCACCGCAATCCCGATATGGATTCCATCGGTGCGGCGATCGGCGTGCTGAAGATGGCCCATGTCAGCACCAAGGAAGGCTATATTGTCCTTGAAGGCGTGAATCCGTCCATTCAGAAGCTGATGGAGACGATCTACGAGGACGAGAAGCTCAACCGTTGGTTCATTACCCCGGAGCAGGCGCTGCAGATTACGAATGCCCGGACGCTCGCGGTCGTGGTGGATACACACAAGGCCTCCATGACGCCGGAGCCGCGGCTGCTGCAGATGACGCAGCGCAAGGTGGTCGTGGACCATCACCGGCGCAGCGAGGACTTTATCCACGACGCGACGCTCGTTTATATGGAGCCCTATGCGTCTTCGACGTGCGAGCTCGTAACGGAGCTGCTGCAGTATTTTCACGAGCGGCTCACCATGGGGGTCCTCGAGTCGACGGTGCTGCTCGCCGGTATTGTGGTGGATACGAAGAGCTTCTCGCTCCGTACGGGGGCGCGGACCTTCGAGGCGGCTTCGTTCCTGCGCCGCAACGGGGCCGATTCGTCGCTCATCCAACGGCTGCTGAAGGAAGACCTCGAGCAGTACATCCAGAAGGCGGAGATCATTAAGAACGCCGTCGTGATCTATGATCATATCGCCTTGGCGGTGAACGAGCCGGGACGCAAGTATTCCCAGCTGCTCATCGCCCAAGTGGCTGATACGCTGCTCACGATGACCGGCATCCTGGCCTCCTTCGTCATCTCGGAGCGTCCGGACGGCCGGATCGGGATCAGTGCCCGGTCGCTCGGTCAAATGAACGTACAGGTCGTGATGGAGCGGATGGGCGGCGGGGGACACTTGACGAACGCGGCGACCCAGATCGAAGGCACACTGTCGCAGGCGACTCAGCAGCTCAAACAAATTTTAAGCGAAATTCATGCGGAAGAGGGGTTATTCGAATGAAAGTCATCCTCCTGAAAGACGTGAAAGGCCAAGGCAAGAAAGGCGAAGTGAAAGAAGTCTCCGAAGGCTACGCAGCGAACTTCTTGTTCAAGCAAAACCTGGCGGCGCCGGCTAGCGATTCGACGCTGAAGGTTCTCGATAACCAGAAGAAAGCCGAAGACCGCAAGAAGGCCGAAGAAAAAGCGGCTGCCCAGGAGCTCGGACGCAAGCTCGGCGAGATGACGGTAGGCGTCAAAGCCAAATCCGGCGCAGACGGACGCCTCTTCGGCGCCGTATCCAACAAGCAGGTGGCGGAAGCGCTCGAGAAGCTTGGCGTGAAGCTCGACAAGCGCAAGATTGTCATGGATGAGCCGATCCGTACGCTCGGCGTGACCGAGGTAGTGGTGAAGCTGCATCCGGAAGTGACCGGCAAGCTGAAGGTTCATGTGACGGAAGAGTAACCAACTGGAAGACGGTTCCGCTGTTGGAACCGTTCCAGGAAGTCGATATACCAAGTAGGAAGTCATAAGGATGGCGGCGCAAGAGCGGGCGGGGAACCACGTGCCTGCTCTTCGTCGTCCTGCGCCTCTGAGTACCGGCTTATGGCACCGGCGGGAGGCGTACGGTAATCCCGGGTTACCAGGCATCAGTGTACATCAGGGGAGGAAGACGGATGAACGTGAACGAGAAAATGTTTATGGATCGCATCCCTCCGCAGAACTTGGAAGCGGAGCAGGCCGTCCTCGGAGCGATCATGCTCGACGGGGATGCGCTTGCGACAGCGATGGGACGGGTGAAGAGCGAAGACTTCTACCGCGGCTCCCACCAGCTCATCTTTGAGGCGATGATCGAGACGGCGGAAGCGAACGAGCCGGTCGACCTCATCACGCTGACCGCGCGTCTGCAGAACAAGAAGCAGCTCGAGGATGTCGGGGGGATCACCTACCTGTCCGAGCTCGCTAACGCGGTTCCGACGGCGGCGAACGTCGATTATTACGCACAGATCGTCGAAGAAAAAGCGATGCTGCGGCGTCTGATCCGGACGGCCACGCAGATCGTCACCGATGGATATTCAGGTGAAGACACGATCGGCAGCCTCCTGAGCGATGCGGAAGCGCGCATCATGGAGATCTCACAGTCGCGCTCCGGCTCCGGCTTTCACGCCATCCGGGACGTGCTTATGGAAGTGTTCGATAAGGTCGAGATGCTCTACAACCAGAAGGGGAGCACGACCGGCGTACGCTCCGGCTTCGCCGACCTCGACAAGATGACCTCGGGCTTCCAGCGGTCCGACCTTATTATCGTAGCGGCGCGGCCTTCCGTAGGTAAGACGGCCTTCGCCCTCAATATCGCGCAGAACATCGGGGTGCGCGAGAAGGAGACCGTGGCGATCTTCTCGCTCGAGATGGGCGCGGCCCAGCTCGTTAACCGTATGATCTGTGCCGAAGCCAATGTCGATGCGGGGCGTCTGCGGACGGGCTTCCTCGAGAATGACGACTGGGAGAAGCTGACGATGGCAATCGGCTCCCTGTCCGAGGCCAACATCTACATCGACGACTCTCCGGCCGTAACGGTGGCCGATATCCGCGCGAAGTGCCGGCGGCTGAAGAAGGAGAAGGGTCTCGGCATGATCCTGATCGACTACCTGCAGCTCATTCACGGCCGCGGGAAGGGCGACAACCGGCAGCAGGAGGTCTCCGAGATCTCGCGTACGCTGAAGCAGATTGCCAGAGAGCTGAACGTGCCGGTCATCGCACTGTCGCAGCTCAGCCGGGGTGTGGAGCAGCGGCAGGACAAGCGCCCGATGATGTCCGACCTCCGGGAATCCGGTTCGATCGAGCAGGATGCCGACATCGTCGCGTTCCTGTATCGTGACGATTACTACGACAAAGAGTCCGAGAAAAAGGATATCATCGAGATCATCATCGCCAAGCAGCGTAACGGCCCGGTAGGTACGGTAGAGCTCGCGTTCCTCAAGAACTATAACAAGTTCGTCGGGCTCGACCGGACGCACCAGGAGCCCGCAGGTGCAGCCAGATAGCGACAGATGATTAACGCCATACAGCTTGTTGCACGAGGAACATGAACACAGAGAGCACACCTATGAGAACAGCCGGGCCGATGCCCGGCTGTTTTCTTTTGGGTTGGGCAGTATCGATTTGTTTTGGTGATGGACGGAAGCTTCGAAGGGGAAAGGCATCGATGGCAGAAGAACACCGACTGGGGACGTCAAATGCCTATTATGCGGACTGCAAACGGATTATGGAGATCAAGATCGTATCGTAACGCCGAATGTCGAATGTTTTCCGAACGATAGGATACCCGGCATATAAATTGTTCGTTTTCGTTGACTTTACCACGGTGTACTGCTAAACTGATCATGGTGCTTTGGCTGCGGCTCCGATTCCTCAGGTTCGGAGGCTTGTCAGTATGCCTAAAGGCAAAACTTAGGTGGTTTCCACCTCTCGGGGGGAAAGTTTAATCATGTCAACGGTAGTAGTTGTCGGTACCCAATGGGGAGACGAAGGAAAAGGAAAGATTACCGATTTTCTGGCGGAATCCGCAGAGGTTGTGGCTCGTTACCAAGGCGGAAACAATGCAGGGCATACCATTATTATCAACGATAAAAAGTATAAATTGACGATGATTCCATCGGGCATTTTTTATGAAGATAAAGTTTGTGTCATCGGCAACGGGATGGTCATCAATCCGGGCGCGCTGCTCGAAGAGATCCGGTACATCCATGACAATGGCTTCACGACCAACAACTTGCGCATCAGCGACCGCGCGCACGTGATCATGCCGTATCACCTCGTGCTCGACGGTCTCGAAGAAGAGCGCAAGGGCGATAACAAGATCGGCACGACCCGCAAGGGGATCGGCCCATGCTATATGGACAAAGCCGCTCGCAACGGCATCCGGATCGCCGACCTGCTGGACGCCGAAGAATTCGAGCGCAAGGTGCGCCACCTCGTCGCCGAGAAGAACGTGCTGATCCGCCAGGTGTACGGCTCTGAAGGGCTGGACGCGGATACGATCATCAAGGAATACCTCGGCTACGCGGAGCAGATCCGTCCTTATGTAACCGACACCTCCGTCGTACTGAACGATCTGATCGACGAAGGCAAGAAAGTGCTCTTCGAAGGTGCGCAGGGCGTGATGCTCGATATCGACCAGGGGACCTATCCTTATGTCACTTCGTCGAATCCATCGGCGGGCGGCGTATGCATCGGTTCGGGCGTCGGCCCGACGAAGATCAAGCAGATCATCGGTGTGGCGAAGTCCTACACCACCCGTGTCGGTGACGGTCCGTTCCCAACGGAGCAGACAAACGAGACCGGCGACTGGATCCGCGAGAAGGGCCACGAGTACGGTACGGTCACAGGCCGTCCGCGCCGTGTCGGCTGGTTCGACAGCGTCGTCGTGCGCCATGCCCGCCGTGTCAGCGGGATCACGGGCCTGTCCCTGAACTCCCTTGATGTGCTCGCCGGTCTGGAGACGGTGAAGATCTGCACGGCTTACAAGTACCGCGGCGAGATCATCGAGCACTACCCGGCATCCCTGAAGATGCTGGCAGAGTGTGAAGCGGTGTATGAGGAGCTTCCGGGCTGGTCCGAAGATCTGTCGAACGTCCGCAAGATGGAGGACCTGCCTGCGAACGCACGCAAGTATTTGGAGCGCGTCTCCGAGCTGACAGGGATTCCGATCGCGATCTTCTCGGTCGGCCGCAATCGCGAGCAGACGAATCTCGTAGCGCCAATCTACTAAGCAGCTTTGCTTATACGCGGCAACCCGATAAGGTGTGGCCGTATAACCCCGGATGTCCATGGGACGCCGGGGTTTTTGCGTTCTTCCGGCTTCTGCGGTTGAGTTCCCACAAATAGGTCAATACTGATAGGGAAGTGGGACTGAACCGGAAGGGAGCAGGAAACGAATGAAATGGTTGAAGAGCCTGGTTAGACTGGGTGTCACGGCCACAGTGACCTCCGTTTGCTGTGTGGCGCTGACGTTCCTGGCGGTCAATACGTATGTCGATATGCTGCTCGACCAGTACCATATCCAGCGTCCTGCGGGACAGAAGATCGACTGGAGCGGCTTTGCAGGCCGGTTCAGCGCCCAGCTCGGCCTGGGTTCGGCGGTATCGGAGCCAAGCCCTGCGGGCGGGAAAGACCTGGCCGTAGCAGCCCAGGCGCAGCCAAGCACGGTGCCGGATGCCGAATCCGGCACCACCAGCGGCGGAGGCAGCGGTTCGGGGAGCGGAGCGGCACCGGGAGCAGGGGATCAGAGGCCGGTCGACCCATACCGAAAGCCGGATGATGCGGTAGCCGTATGGAGCCGGCAGTCATCTTCGCAGCTGCAGGGAAGTCAGGACTCCGGGCAGGAGGCTGACAAGAAGATCGTCATGTCGGGCGAGGAGTTCAATAAGCTGAAGGACGGGCTCTCGGAGAGCGACAAGTCTAAGGTGTTCGGGATGCTGTATAACCGGGTACCGCCGGAAGAGATGCAGAAGATCTCGCTGCTGCTCGAGGACGGCATCACCGCAGCCGAGCTGAAGGAACTGGAGCAGGTTCTGCAGAGGAACCTGAAGGAAGAGGAGTACAAGCAGCTGCTCGGTATGATCGAGAAGCAGGCCCAAACGCAAACGCCCTGAGGCTCTTTTGAGCTGCAGGGCGTTTTTTGTACTCGTGCATGGTAGTCTATTCACCAGAGAAGGTACATGGACAATACTTCCTGCTCCTCCACCCTCTGAGGAACCGGAGTGCCTGCGAATGGTCTAGTATTGTCCTCCAAAGAGTGCGACCGTGTCTTCCGCCTGCCGGCGCCGTGAAGATTCTACGAGAATCTGCATGAGCCAGCTCCCCCGCGTATCGGCAGCCAGATCCCCACGGCTCATGGCAAACGTACCTGGGGTCAAAGCCCCCCCTGCAGGGCCCGATTCGAACTGAAGATCGACCACGCCCTGCTTTCGGAGTGCTTCCGCCGCCTGCTCTCTATCAGCCTGGCTCCGGAAGGAGGCTGTTATATGTTCCATGGTGCCGGTATTCCCCTTTCGCGAAAATCTATCAAATGGTGTGGTAATTCACGTTTTGTTGAAAATAGTAGACTTCCTATGGTACAGTATGTAAAGAAGTTTGGTGCTATGGTTATCGTCCCTATTTTTAGGTGTTTTTATGTGCAAATCGGAAGCAGCCTGAGACCCGGGCGACCGGGATTTTTTGTTGTGCGTGGCGGATATGGAGGGGCAGGGTGCCCGCTTCTATCCAAACGATAGGTTGTTCTTTGCAAAGAACAGCGATCGGCAGTACGTGCAGAAAGCGGATCAGGAAGACAGTGCAGGGGTTCAAGGATGAACCAAGAGCCTGCGGCTGATTGTCGAGTGCGGCAAAAAACGGCTTAAAAGGAGAAGAAAATGAACGTTTTCAAGGGCATGGAACGGTTCAAGGACCTGATGAACAAGCTTAGAGGATCCGAGAAGCGCTCCGACAGCATGGAACATGCAGAAGCAGTCGCGACAGAAGGTTCCGAGGAAATGAAAGAAGCGGGGACTCCGCTTTCACATAAAGAAGAAACCGCTGCAGTACATAAAGGAAAGGTCTTCCGGACGGTATCGGCTGCAGCACTCATGGTGGCGGTGGTATGGAGCGGGCATTCGTACGTGGAGGCCGGTATGGCGGATTACTACCGCGTCTACGCCAACGGTGACGAGATCGGCATGGTGGTGGACCCGTCGCAGGTCGAAGCGTTCAAGCAGACGAAGCGGGAAGAGCTCTCGAAGACGACCGGCGAAGCTAAGATGGTCGTCGTCGAACCGAAGATCGAATTGAAGGCTGAAAAGGCTTTCAAGCCAAAGGGCGAGGAAGCGGTGGTACTGAAGGAGCTGGAGGGTTACTTCAGCAGCTATCCGGTAGGAGTGCAGCTTGTCGTCAACGGCAAACCGTCCGGCATCGTCAAAGACGAAGCGACGGCGAAGCAGGTGCTCGAACAGATCAAATCGAAGGCCGTCGCCACCGTCGCGGGCAAAAAGGAGCCGGGCAAGGTGTCCGTGCTGTCCGCTCCGGCCTCGGTCCCCGTATCGACGGAGCTGCAGAAGGCGGATTTCGTGGAGCAGGTCGAATTCCAGGAGGTCAAGATTGATCCGAAGGACCTGATGAAGCCTGAGGAGCTGCAGACGAAGCTGGAGACAGGCAACATGGCGCCTACCAAATACACCGTGCAGGAAGGGGACTGCGTCGGCTGTATCGCCAAGAAGTTCGGCATCCCGAAGCAGGTCATCTACCAGAACAATCCCGGCATTACCGACGATATGATCAAAGTCGGCCAGGTGCTCGACCTGACGGTGCTTCAGCCTGCCCTTTCCGTGCGAACGGTGGAGAAAGTTGTCGAGAGCCAGGAGATCCAGCATGAGATCGAGTACAAGCAGGACGACAGCATGCGTCTGGGGACGGTGGAAGTCATCTCTCCGGGCCAGAACGGGATGAAGAAAGTGACCTTCGAGCTTACCAAGGTCAACGGCATGCTCGAGAACGAGACGGTCGTCAGCGAAGAGATCGTGAAGCAGCCGGTGAAAGAGGTGCAGAAGAAGGGCACGAAGGTTGTCAAAGGCGAAGGAACGGGTAAATTCGCCTGGCCGGTGGCCTCCGCCAATATTACCAGCACCTTCGGGACGCGCTGGGGCGCTCTGCACAAGGGGGTCGACCTGACCGGCAACCGCAACATCATGGCCGCGGACAACGGCAAGGTCGTCTTCGCCGGCACGAAGGACGGCTATGGCAACTGCATCATTCTCGATCATCTCAACGGCTACCGTACCTTGTACGGGCATCTCAGCGAGATTGATACGGAAGTCGGCAAGATCGTGGAGAAGGGCGAGAAGATCGGCTATATGGGATCAACGGGCAATTCGACGGGGGTACATCTGCACTTCGAAGTACAGGTGAACGAAAGCCCGCAGAATCCGCTGAAGTTCCTGAACCGGTAATTGCTGCGCGGCTTAGCGGGGTTCAGACAAGACACAAGGGCGTTACCAGCCCTGTAATAGAGACATGGAAGAAGCAGGGGACTGCCGCTTCCCTGTCTCTTTTTGTGTCCGAGTATGGTAAAATAATAGAATCCCTGCCCTATGGTAGAGCAGGAAGACGAGTTAGGAAAATAGGCGGTGACGACGGAACAGTGGCCAAAATTCTGGTAGTGGACGACGAACAACCGATTGCCGATATATTAAAGTTCAATCTTGAAAAAGAGGGGCACGAGGTCATCTGCGCTTATGACGGCGGAGCGGCCGTGGACCTCGCTTACGCAGAAGAACCGGATCTGATCCTGCTCGATCTCATGCTGCCCGTGAAGGACGGCATGGACGTCTGCCGGGAGGTGCGGCAGAAGCTCAACACGCCGATCATCATGCTGACGGCCAAGGATAACGAGATCGACAAGGTGCTGGGTCTGGAGCTCGGCGCTGACGATTATGTGACGAAGCCCTTCGGCACACGGGAGCTGCTCGCCCGGGTGAAGGCGCATCTGCGGCGGCAGAGCAAGTCGCAGGCCGCACCTGCGCAGGAAGCTGAAGAAGAGCAGCGGCAGGGCATCCGCATCCTGAGCCTGTTCATCGACACCGACATGTATGTGGTCTACAAGGACGGCTCCCCGCTTGATCTGACCCACCGGGAATTCGAGCTTGTCCAGTACATGGCGAAGAACAGCGGCAAGGTGATGACCCGGGAGCATCTGCTTCAGGCCGTATGGGGGTTCGAATACTTCGGCGACGTGCGGACCGTCGATGTGACGATCCGCAGGCTTCGGGAGAAGCTCGAGGATGACCCGAGCCGGCCGGAGTACATCATCACGAGGCGGGGACTGGGCTACATGATGCGCAACCCGAAAATGAATGCCGGCAGCTTCTAAACGGGGACGGAGTGAGCGGGAGATGAAGGGCGTCCGTTTTTTTCAATCGATCCAGATGAAGCTCATTATTATCTACGTGCTCCTGATCTTAATCGCCATGCAGATGATCGGCGTGTACTTCATCAAGACGCTCGAGGATTCGCTGAAGAGCGACTTCGTGAAGAACCGCGACGATCAGGCGCTGCTGCTCGCCCAGTGGGTCGAGAGCTACATGATCGGCACGCTGGACAATAATGCGGAGAACAATAAGGAGGCGCTGGACCGGCTCAACAAGTTCGTCAACAGCCTCTTTACGATATCGAAGGGCGAGATTCAGGTGATCAGCGAGACGGGAGAGGTGCTGACGACTTCGCTGGCCTCGAACCAGGGGGTCATCGGGAGCAAGAATACGCAGACGGAGGTCACCCGGGCGCTGCAGGGGATCAAGGACAACCAGCGGATGTTCACGGACCTCGACGGGACGCGGAAGATGATCATCGCCAAGCCGATCGGCTCCGGGGTGAAGGTGCTCGGCGCCGTGTATCTCATCTCTTCGATGGATGATGTGTACAACACGCTGAACCGGATCAACCGGTTCCTGTTCTCCGGCACTCTGATCGCCCTCGCACTGACGGCGCTGCTCGGTGTCCTGCTCTCCTCGACGATCACCAATCCGATCAAGGCGCTGACCCGTCAGGCGACGGCTGTGGCGGAGGGGCGCTTCGACGAGAAGGTGCAGATCATGGGGCAGGATGAGATCGGCCAGCTCGGCAACACGTTCAACTTCATGATGGAGCGGCTGCGTGAAGCTCTCTCGCTCAATGAAGAGGAGAAGGAGCGGCTCGCTTCCATCCTCTCGAACATGAACGACGGGCTGGTTGCAACCGACGACCTCGGCCGCATCATCGTGATCAACCGGCGGGCGAAGCAGATTCTGCAGGTGAACGAAGATACGACGCTCGGCATGCCGCTCAGCGAGCTGCTGGGTTCCCAGGAGCAGATGACCCGGTCGGAAGGCATCGGGAACAAATCGACGATGATGGAGTTCTACCATGAGGGCGAGGAAGAGCCGCTGCACGTCAAGGTGACGTATACGAATATTTACAGCAAGGGCAAGGGAGCGGCCGGGACGATCGCCGTGCTGCAGGATGTGACCGGACAGGAGAAGCTCGAGCAGTCCCGGCGCGAGTTCGTGGCGAACGTCTCGCATGAGCTGCGGACGCCGCTCACGACGATCAAGAGCTATCTCGAGGCGCTCGAAGACGGAGCTCTGGAGGAGCCGCAGCTGGCGGGCAAGTTCGTCAGCGTGGCACGGGGCGAGACGGAGCGGATGATCCGGCTGGTGACGGACCTGCTGCAGCTCTCGCGGCTCGATTCGAAGCAGGCGATCATCTCCAAGGATACGGCGGATGTGACCGAGATGCTGGAGGAGACGGCCGACCGCTTCTCGTTCCAGCTGGAGCAGCGGATGATCGGCATCACGGTGGATGTGGAGCCGGAGGTGGAGGAGATTACCCTTGACCGGGACCGGATCGACCAGGTGCTCGACAACCTGATCTCCAACGCGATCAAGTATACGCCGGAGGGCGGGCATATCCGCATTCACGCGAGAAGGCTCGATACCGCTGCACTGGAGATCTCGGTGCAGGACAACGGCATAGGCATTCCGAAGAAGGACCTCAGCCGCATATTTGACCGGTTCTACCGGGTCGACAAGGCCCGTTCGCGCAGTGCGGGCGGTACGGGGCTGGGACTTTCGATTGCCCGGGAAATAGTAAAAGCGCACGGGGGAACGATTCAATTGGACTCAGAGCTGGGACAAGGGACCCGGGTCACCTTCACGCTGCCGTATCTCCATGAAGAGGAGGAGGCCCTATGATCGAGAAGCTGAAGACCGGGCTGCTTACCTTCCTCGTGCTGCTGAGCATTTTTCTGAGCTATTTGCTGGCTTACAGCTATCCGAAGTATGATCCGGTCGTGCCGGAGGAATACATCAAGACCGATACGCTCGGCAGACAGATTCCGCTGCCGGATATGCTGTTCCCTGACCAGCTGGTGCTGCATCTGGGCAATGACCGGCATACGGTGCTGTTCGCGGATCTGGAGCGGCCGCAGTACCGGGAGATCGTGAATATCGTGAACCAGCGGTACATGCAGAATTTTCACAAAACGACGCTCGGTGCTCTGGGGCTGAGCTGGGATGAAGTGAGGAGCAAGCGTCCCGGACTTGAAGTGAGATTCCGCGACGGTCTGCCGCTCGATGTGCTGCAGGAGGTTATGCAGATCAAAGGCGAGCTGCCGGCGGAGGGGGATCTCATCACGAGGATCTGGATTTTCGCCCAGGAGAACAATGAGGTGCGTACCATTCTCTTCACGGATACGGCCAGCACGCTGTATGAGGCGGAGGCCAACTTCTCGGTCAAGGATATCGAGAAGTTCGTGAAGGTGGACGATGGCTATCCCCCCTACAAATATATGCCGCAGGACTACTATCTGCCGGAGGGAAACCTGACGGTCTCGAGTCCGACGATGAGCTATACCCAGCTGACGGAAGACCAGCTGAAGCGGACCTTCTTCGTCGACCCGGCGCTGACCCGGTCTCTGACCGAGTGGGACGGCTCGGATATTTATATGGACGGCACCCGGGGGCTGCAGATGCGCGGCGAGCAGCGGTGGCTGACGTATTCCGACCCGGTCGCACCGTCGGTGGACAACAAGGAGGACCTGAAGGACAACCTGCGTTCGGCCGTCCAATTCATCAACCAGCATGGGGGATGGAACGGAACCTACGGCCTGCAGAAGGTGCCCCAGCAGCTGCTTCCAAGCAGCGGGGCCTATGTGTTCCGCCAGTATTACGATGCGTATCCCGTGATAGGCAAGCGCGGCGAGAATATCGGGTTCGTCAAGATTGTCGTCCAAAAGGGCATCGTCTCCAGCTATGAACGCTCCACGATGATGCCTGACGTGCGGAGTGCGGTCCGCAGGGATGTGATTCTCCCGGGAGGCGCAGTCCTTGAGGCGAAGCTGCAGCAGTACGGGCGGATCGCTCAGGTCTACTCGGTCTTCCCGGCGTACCGTCCGGTGATCACGGACCGGACCCTGGAGCTTGTTCCGGGATGGGCGGCGGAGCTTCGTGACGGAACGTATGAGTTTATCGAGTAGGGGCTGCCGTCAGCCCGGGCATAAGCGGTAATCCCAAGAGGGGAGGTCTTCGGCGGATGGACTGGGGCCGGGCCAAGACCATATTGATACTGTCTTTTCTGATCTTGAATATTCTGCTGGCGTTCCAGCTGATCACCAGCCGGGCGGACCTGCTCGAGTTCGAGGCGAACAACAGCGGGGTGGCGGAAGAGCTGCAGAAGCTCGTAAAGCTGAAGAACATCCAGGTGCCGGCCGACATCCCGAAGGACGTGCCGAAGCTGCGGGAGATCGTGGTGAAGATCGACGAGAGTCTGTCGGTGGAGGTGCCGAAGCCGGTCGCGGAGCCGCTGCGCTTCGATCCGCTGATCAACCGGAGCGGGTTCAAGGACATCCTGGCGAAGACCGGCATTCCCAAGACGGGAGTGTACGAGTATGATCCTGTCGGCAGCACCGGCGGGACGTATGTATTCCAGCAGATGTACGGCAGGCTGCCGATGTTCGACGTTCAGCTGAAGCTCCTCGAGCAGAACGGCATGGTGACTTCGTATACGCAGTCTTATGTCGAGGTTCAGCCGCAGGCCGAGGGAGACGAGCTCAAGGAGCAGAAGGTGATCACGGCGTACATTGCGCTGCGGCGCCTGATAGAGAATTACTTGCCGAACGGCTCGGTGATCCGCGGCGTACAGCTCGGCTATCACGAGCAGGTATCGAATTCGCAGACACGCAACATGTGGCCGTCCTGGCGGGTATCGCTCGGCAATGGACTGACCTATTATGTCCATGCGCTGAACGGGGCGGTGGAGGAACCGCTGAATCCAAAAAGCAGGCAGTAAGGGGAAATGATTCATGGGTATACGGTTTACGGTGCTGGCCAGCGGGTCGACGGGTAATGCGATGGTCGTCTCGACCGATGAGGGCAAGGTGCTCATCGACGCGGGGCTCAGCGCGAAGAAAGTGGAGGGGCTGCTCAAGGAGAAAGGCATGTCGCCGGAGGATCTGGATGCGGTGCTCGTGACACACGAGCATTCCGACCATATCAAGGGTCTCGGGGCGATCGCCCGGAAGTACGATCTGCCGGTCTATGCCAACGAGAAAACGTGGGAGGAGCTCGACCGCAGCATCGGCGAGATCGCCGAAGGCAACCGCTGCGTGATGCAGACGGGCGAGATGCGCGAGTTCGGGGACCTGCAGGTGGAGTCGTACGGCATCTCCCACGATGCGGCGGAGCCGGTGGGGTACTGCTTTTATCAAGGGGAAGAGAAGCTGAGTCTGGCGACCGACCTCGGGTACATGAGCTCCAAGGTCAAAGAAAAAATCCAGGACAGCGATGTGCTTATCCTGGAATCGAATCACGATATTGAGATGCTGCGGATGGGACGCTACCCGTGGAACATCAAACGCCGTATTCTCGGGGACATGGGGCACTTGTCCAACGAAGCGGCGGGAGAAGGCCTGGTCGATGTCATGACGACGAAGACCAAGCGCGTTTATCTCGCGCATCTCAGCCTAGACCACAACATGCTCGACTTGGCCAAGCTGACGGTGAATAACATGGTAGAAGACCGTCTGCAGCCGGACGATCACCGGGCAAAGCTCATGGGAACGTATCATAACCGGGCGACCGAGTGGGATCAGGTGGGCGAGGACTAGGGCAAGGAAGCGGCGACTTAAGTTTGTGCGGGTACGCGCCAGCTTAGGGTGCGGTGGTGCTGTAGGCCGGACTGCTTGTCTGCATTGCGTCTTGGCTGCTGTCAGGCTTCCGCTGCCGCCGGAGGAATCTCCAGCGAGTCCAGGTCGTGCTGGGTGCGCGCCAGGTTCGGCTCGGCCGGGGTGTCGATGACTTCGAGCCCCTGGGCTTTGGCGGCCAGCTCCGCGACCGTGAGAAGGCCCTTATCGGCCAGCAGCTCGATCAAGGCGCTGAGCACCAGGGTCTGGCGGTAATGTTCTTCTTTCAGGTCGGCGATCTTGCCGATCCACTCGATCTCGTCGAGGTGGCTGTGTACGCGGTTATTGCTCGTGGTCATGAGTCCTCATCCTTTCGCTCGGGGGATTCTTCTTCATGTTCTTAGTCTAGTCTAGCAGGAGGAGAATCATTCCTCTTTTCTCTAATTGTTTGTACTGCTAGGGTTACGGTACAATGGGTATACAAGGTATGGAACCGGATGGACGCGGTGGGAGCGGCGAACAGACCGGCCTAAGGGGGCGGCGGAGTGAGTTTGTTCGATGATGATGATTTCTATACGGCGAAGGTATCGCTGCCGGTCCGGGATGCTTGGCGGGCACCCAAGCGCCGGCGCGGATGGAAGCTGCCGAAGGTTCTTCCCGTCTGGGCGCTGCCGGCGGCGGGGGCAGCCGTGGTCTTCACCGCCCTGATCCTCGCCTACAGCGTCAAGGAAGCCGACGAGAGCGCGTTTGCCGGTGCCGAAGCGGTTGCCGCGATGGCTCCGACGGCGGCTCAGGGGGTCAGCGAAGACCGCCTCCGCAGCGATACGGTGGTTGGGGCCACAGCGAAGGTCGCACCGACGGTGGTCAGTATCGTCGGGTCGAATCTGGACGGCGGCGGGGAAGGCGAAGCCAAAAGCGGGGCGATGGGACTCGGCTCCGGCGTCATCTTCGACCGCTCCGGTGACAAGGTGCGGATTGTGACGAACAACCACGTCGTGGAAGGCTTCTCGCAGCTCGATGTCGTGTCGATCTCCGGCGAGAAGCGGCCTGCGACACTGCTCGGGCGCGACCAGATCACCGATCTCGCGGTCCTGGAGATGGACGGAGCCGGAATCAAGCAGCTTGCCGAGTTCGGCGACTCGGATGCGCTTCAGCCCGGGGAGACGGCGATTGCTGTCGGCAACCCGCTGGGTCTTGGCTATGCGCCGACGGTGACGCAGGGCATCATCTCGTGGCCGAAGCGGACGATTCCCGTGACGCTCGGGCAGGAAGGGGACTTCGACTGGGAGATGGACGTCATCCAGACGGATGCGGCCATTAACCAGGGGAACAGCGGCGGCGCGCTCGTGAACCTCGAGGGCAAGGTCGTCGGGATCAACACCATGAAGGTGGCCGACATGGGTGTGGAGGGACTGGGCTTCGCGATTCCGATCAACCAGGCCAAGGGCGTCATCGACACCCTCATCAAGGAGCAGAAGGTGAAGCGGCCCTACATGGGCGTGGTTACGCAGGACTTGCAGGCCTATAAGGGCACGGAAGGGCTGGAGCTGCCTTCGGACGTGAAGAAGGGCGTGCTGGTGCTCGACGTTGTGGGACCGGCGAAGGATGCGGGGCTGAAGAGCAGCGACGTGATCGTCGAGCTGGACGGCAAGCCGGTCGACAGCACCCTGGCGCTGCGCAAGTATATCTACAGCCAGAAGCGGGTCGGAGAGAAGCTGCAGGTGACCTATTACCGGGGAGCCAAGAAGAACTACGCACAGCTCGAGCTGGAGGAGCTGAAGGACCGGTAAAGGATTGCCGTCGGTCGCTTCGGTATGTGAGGGTCAGGGATGTGCTGCTGTCACCGCGAGTGAGTAATGGCGTAGGTGAGTGAGGCGCGTAAGGTTCAAACTGGCGGTTGTGAGATGTCCCCTTTTGGGGTACACTAAGAACATAAGGTTTGCAGCCTGCCTATGCGCAGCACAAGAGAGAAAAAAGGGGTTTCGGTTATGCACGTGGTTTGCAAAGAGCACTTGGAACTGGCTATCGACATGTTCGTTGACGAGTACGAAGACGCGCCGGATATCGTGGATCTGGACGAAGTGGAGTTCAAGGCATGGGAGGCACCCTCCCACTGCGAGCGGTGCGCCGGTCCGGGACGCTTCCTGGTGGTCTGACGTTACAACCATATAGCACACAACAATGGAAGAGGGCTGGCCTGGGGCGGCCTTCTTTTTGCTTATATAGAGAATGAAAAGGGGTTACTGCGCGATGAACATCCAAATGATAACGGTCGGCAAGCTGAAGGAAAAGTACCTGGTCGAGGGGATTGCGGAGTATACGAAGCGGCTCGGCCCTTATGCCAAAGTCTCGATCGTCGAGGTGCCCGACGAGAAGACGCCGGAGACCCTCAGCGCCGCGGAAGAGGCGCAGGTGAAGCAGCGCGAGGGTGAGCGGATCCTCGCGAAGGTGAACGAGGGCGCGTTCGTCATCGCCCTCGCAATCGACGGCAAGCCGCTCTCGAGCGAGGATCTCGCGCGGCAGCTGCAGGACCTGGCCACGTACGGGCGCAGCTCCGTGGCGTTCATCATCGGCGGCTCGCTCGGCCTCGCCCCCGAGGTGCTGGCGCGCGCCGATCTCAAGCTCTCGTTCGGGCGCATGACGCTGCCCCACCAGCTCATGCGGCTCGTGCTGGTGGAGCAGGTGTATAGGGCGTTTCGGATTATGCGGGGGGAACCGTATCACAAATGATGCGAATTTTTGCAGAAGAAAGCTGCAAATCCACGTTACAACTATATGCGAGTTACATTCTTATACGGACGTTTCATGGCGACACGACCAGCATGTCGGTGTACGTGGCCAACCCCCGGGCCGAGCACAGTGTTTTTCCGCATTGTCGAAGGCTTCAGCCCTAGAGCTGAAATTGGTACAAGTGCTGTGCCTGGTTGCGATAGATCCTTTTAGGGGCATGCTTCATTAGTCGATTTCTGAAACTAGTGAATAGGAAGCTTTCAGATTGCGCCATTTTTCCGATCTTCCAGGATTGTCTTGATATTTGTTCGATTCTCTCTCGGCGTCTGGCATCGTAATCTGCGAATGCTCCCTGATAATTGCTCTGTATGCGAAGGCATTCGGCCAGAATACGCGCATCCTCCATCGCTTGGCAGGCGCCCTGTCCCATATTAGGGGTAATAGCATGAGCAGCATCGCCGATAAAAACAACCCGATCGGAGTAGAAGTGTTCCCTAGGTGCTATATCCACGATATCGCGATGGATCATGTCCTGGGATGACGTTTTCAACAACAGACTTGGTATGGGATCATGATAGTTCTGGAACAGGCGATGCAGGTCCTTCGTAGAATAATTCGCAATACGGGGATCACTTTGGCGGGCATTGATTAGCGCATACCAATACAATTTGTTATTTGGCAGCGGGACGATACCGAAACGGCCCTTCGTTCCCCACGTCTCGATAAACCGATGAGATAAGCCTGGAAGACCGTCAACGGAAACAACACCGCGCCAGCAGGTATAGCCGGCATAGCGATAGATATTTTTTCGAAAAATTTGTTTGCGAATGTTGGAGTGGATTCCATCCGCAGCGACGACCAAGTCGCCCACCGCTTGACTGCCGTCACTGAACGCAACCCGCACGTGGTCATCCTTTTGCTCAAGCTGCAAAAATGATCTCCCCCATTCTACCGTGTCGGGAGGGAGCGCAGATAAAAGAATATGATGGAGGTCCTTGCGATGGATGGAATGTAAGCTGCCATATCCGGAAGGAACTGCAAGTTGAGTGATGGGTCGGCCTCGATCCGATAATACATGGAAGCCGTCGCTTGGATACCCTTGACGAATGATCTCGTCGGAAATGCGGTATGGCTTTAGCGCCTGCAAAGCATTCGGGGCGATAATGATACCCGCCCCAGCAACCGTTGGCTCGGTACTTCTTTCGTACACTTTTACCTTCATCCCTATTTGCTGCAAGGTGATCGCGGCGCATAGACCAGCGATTCCGCCACCTATGATCAGGACTATCTGTGACATAACTTATCTCCGCCTCCTAGATACGATCAATACCTTCCCAGACGACATCCAATTGTTTTCTGAATGATTCGCTTATGGCTGCATGTTGGACTTCCAGCAGTGTCCATGACAGGATCGTATGGAAATAGACGCCGACAATCGTTGTGGCGATGACATCCGTTTCCCAGCGGCTGTGCAGTTTACCGTTTTGTTTTGCACGGTCGATCAGGGATGCCAGATGCAGATGCAATTGTTGAACGCTTTTTGATTCTTTTCCGGCTAGGGAAACGGATTTCATGATTTCCATTGTAGCCAGTTTCATGAGTTCGCTGTGTGATGAAAAGTGAAGAAGCAGATCGTCCAACACGTGCATAATTTGTTCTTTGGGATGGTCGATATTCCGATGCTTCTCTATGCTCTGCTGCAGCAAATCGATCTGGGATTCTCCAAGATAAAGCAGGATGTCTTCTTTCTTCGCGAAATAATTAAAAAAAGTTCCCTTCCCAATGCCGCACTTAGCTGTAATCTCCTGAACCGTGACCTGCTCGAACCCCTTTTCGTGAAAAAGCTGAAGAGCTTGTAAAAAAATTTGTTCCTTTAGTTCTCTCTTACGCGATTCTCTCAGCATCATCTTGCCTTCCACCTCCAATAATGACCGAGGTCATTCAATGACTATGGTCATAGTAATATTGTTTTTGCTGCTTGTCAAACGGGCAACTTGCCGGTTATCAATATGTCGCAGGAACCTTTGAGGAAAAGCAGGGGGTAAACAATGAAAGAAAAGGCATTTACAGTAAAGCGATAGGGAAGTAAAATGAGGCGGTGGGTAAATAACCCAATTGGGGGGCAGGGACTGACACTACATATTATTGAATTATCTAAAGTAAACCACTCTATGTCATGAGTGGCTCTTTGTCTATGTATTTTGTTATTTGGCGGAAATTCTCGCATGAGTGCCTGATCCATCTTACAAGTGAAGCTGCTGCGGCGGTTAAGAAAGGAGCGACCTATGTACCGAATTGCCATCTGTGACGACGAGGAGCAGCAGAGGAAGCGAGTAAGGCAGATGCTGCTCGCTTTATCGATGAAGACTGGGATTGATTTTGAAGTTGAGGAGTTTGAGTCCGGCGAGCAATTCATTGCGCATTATGTGGACCGGGAGGCTTCATTCCATATTCTTATCCTTGATATTGAAATGAAGGGATGGAACGGGATTCAGACGGCTCGGAAGCTGAGGGAAATGAAGCGGCATCACGAGCAGATTGTATTCCTGACGAGTTATGCCGAGTATATGCTGGAAAGCTTCGATGTCGTTACCTTTCAGTACTTGCTCAAGCCGATCGAAACCGAGGTATTCGAGGCGAGGATGTTGAAGCTCTGCCGATACCTGGAGGAACGCGAACAGGAAATCCTGATTATTAAATCGGCGTATGAAGACATTGTACTCTTGCAGGAGGATATCATCGCGATCGAGGCAGTTAAAAGTCTAACGGTGAAGGGTAGGCTGAGAATCACGACAGTACATGCCGTATATGACAGTAAGGGTTTGATTTCAAGTTACGCATCGGTACTGAAGGACAGCAAATTCCTGCAGATTCATCGCTCCATTCTAATTAATCTGCACCGCGTTCATAAATTTTCCGGCAGCAAAGTGGTTATGTCCAATGGAATGGAATTACCAATCGGGCGGTCCAAAATCAAGGAAGTGAAAGATACCTGCACGAAATATATGATTATGAGGGCGGAATAAAGCAATGGATGTTACGCTGTTGATGCTAAACGCGAGTGTCGCGGTGGTCATGGTTTTGCAAGCGGATTTCTATTTCAACTCCGTCTTTGGCAAGGAAAACAGTAAGCCCGCGAAATGGATGTATATCATCGGGTTCATTATTTTAGATGTATTGTATTTGACGGTATCCCTTTCAGAAATGATGTCTTCGCTGCTTGCACTGGCCTTTATATTCTGCCTATCGCTTGGCTATCAAACGGAACTCAAACTGCAAATCATGTTCTCCTTGCTGTACACGGTGCTGTTTACGCTCATCAATTCTATATGTATCTCCTTAATCGACCCCTCGATGTTTTTAGAGGAAAATAGCACGGCATTGAGAAGGAACGGGCAGCTGGTCCTTTTGCTTAGCTGTATCCTCATGATTGCCGTTGTTTATATCATCCGTTTTTTGGCCAAGCACAGAAAATATACGTTGAACCTCCGTTATTTCCTGCTGTTTATCAGCGTACCGGTTATCAGCACCTATCAGGTAAACGTGCTGTCTATCTATAGCGAGAAAAATTTACATTTTTTCCTTTCGATCCTCGGCCTCATCGTTTTAAACATCCTTGTCGTCTATGTTCTCGATACAGTGATCGCCAAATTCCAGCTATTGAATGAAAATAATCAGCTTCAGAAGCAGATGGATTACCAGAATGCCAATTACGAAAAAACAGTGCACAGCTTCAAAAAAGTCAAAAGTATGATCCACGACACGAATCAGCAGTTTCTGTATGTGGCGGAATGCATCGAACGGGGGAGAACGGCCGAAGCTAGCGAGCATATTCGCGTTACGCTGAACAAGATTGAAGCTGCCTACCACAGGGTGAACACCGGCAATCTGGTGATCGACGCTCTGGTGACAAACGCACTGAACATCGGCCAGGCTAACGGAATCCGAATCGATACGGAGCTTCATATGCTGGATCATGAGGCTGCTATTGAGCGCTATGACCTTTGCGTGGCACTCGGAAATATGCTGGATAATGCCATCGAGGCTTCAAAAAGAGTGGATATATCCGAGGATCGGCACATCCGTATTTATATCCGTTCAAGCGAGTCTGCGCTCTACATTCGCGTTTGCAATTATGTAGACAAGGAAGTAACCGATTTACGCAGTCGAAAGGCGATCCCGGAACATCATGGTTATGGGCTTACTAACATTAAGCGAATCTGTGAGAAATACGGTGGACACATGACGATTGAAACCGGATCGCATATGTTTGATAATATGGTCTTTCTCCCTTTTCAAGCCAAAGAATCCCCGGCGTAGTGCAGTTCGGGGATTCTTTTTTTCGTTTCAGGGCACATTACCGATTTCTTCGCCCTCCATCTGTATAATCTGGATTGAAAAGATCCGAAACGGAGGGAGGGAGATATGAGCAAGCTGCTTCGGTGATGTGGGCCTTGCTGCTACTAGTGCCGCCGATGGCGGATAGAGAAGCGTCCGCAAGCAGCGGCGAAGCGGGAGCTTGGACCAAAACGAAAGCGCAAGAGATGGCAGAGACGCTGATCGAGGGATACGGTATTTTAACAACTTTAATTTTTACAATATTTACATAAGAAGGCAGCATTATGTGACGAAAAATGGAGGAACGTACAATGGCAAAGGTTACAGTTGGACAGGAAAATGGAAATTCGATCGAGCTTCATTACGAGGACGTAGGGACGGGCAAACCGGTGGTGCTGATTCACGGCTGGCCGCTCAGCGGAAGGTCTTGGGAGAAGCAAGTGCCTGCTCTGGTAGGTGCCGGATACCGTGTCATTACATACGACCGCCGGGGCTTTGGCCAATCATCCCAACCATGGAGCGGTTACGACTACGATACGTTCGCGGCGGACTTACATCAGTTGATTCTGCACCTGGATCTTCGCGATGTGACGCTGGTAGGGTTCTCGATGGGCGGAGGGGAAGTATCGCGTTATATCGGCACCTATGGTACGGAGAGGGTATCGAAAGCGGTTCTGGCCGGAGCCATCCCTCCGTACTTGTACAAAGCTGCAGATAACCCGGACGGCGGATTCGACGATGCAACAATCCAAGGATTCTTAGACGGGGTGAAGGCGGATCGGCTTGCGTTCATGGATGGGTTCACAACTAATTTCTTCGCCTCCGGGGATAGAACCGACTTGGTCAGCGAAGCGTTCCGGCTGTACAATCGCGATATTGCGGCCTTCGCATCGCCCAAAGGAACCCTGGATTGCATCAAGGCATTTAGCTATACGGACTTCCGCGGGGATCTGGAGAAATTTAACGTACCTACGCTCATCCTCCATGGCGATGCCGATGCGATTGTGCCGGTAGAAATCAGTGGACAGAGGGCGCACGAGCGGATCACCGGCAGCCGGCTCGTCGTTATTAAAGGCGGACCGCACGGATTCAACGCTACTCATGCTGAGGAATTCAATAGTGCCTTGCTGCAATTCTTGAATGGCTAGCAGGTCTGAAGGAACCGCACTGCTCAGGAGCGCGGTTTCGAAGCCGTAAGGGGATTGACGGCAACGGAAGAATGTCCAAAAAGGGAAGGGAAAGCCGATGACGATCGACACGTTTCTCAACAAACACATCGCAGATTGGAATGTCTTGCACATGAAGCTGCGCCATTACCATTGGAATGTCACGGGGGAGCAGTTCTTCACGCTGCATACGAAATTTGAGGAATTGTATAACGAAGCGGCCGTCCACGTCGATGAACTGGCGGAACGATTGCTTGCTCTGGGAAGTAGACCTGTCTCTACCATGACCGGTTATCTCGAGTTGGCTTCCGTTCGAGAAGCCGCGGGAAACGAGTCAGCGGCGGAAATGGTGCAGGCTGTTGCAGAGGATTATACACGGATGATCGCGGAGTTGAAACAAGGGATGGAGACTGCAGTATCGGCGGGGGACGAGACTACCGGGGATCTGCTGTTGGGCATTCGTACGAGCCTGGATAAACAGGTGTGGATGATGAACGCCTTCTTGGGCAAGGACTCGTTAGCATAGCTTTTTATATCATAAGGGAAAACCACTCCAGTCATAGCGGAGTGGTTTTTGATGTGCCTGATATCTTTTGTATAAATCAGGATGGTGGATAGGGGTATAGCACTACTCCTCTTCTAGAGTATAATACTAGTATGGACGCTTGACATCGACGGCGACTTGAAGAAGGAGAGCTTATGACATTCCAACAATTGCAGTTAATTCCCCCTATTATTAAAGCGTTAGCCAAGGAAAATTATACGCAGCCTACGCCGATCCAGGAGCAGGCGATCCCGCCGGTGCTGGCAGGCCGTGACTTGTTCGGCTGTGCCCAGACGGGGACCGGCAAGACAGCAGCGTTCCTGCTGCCGATTATTCAGCTGCTCAGCACACAGCAGGGCCGCCCGAACGGCAAGCGGCTCATTCGTTCGCTGATCCTGACGCCTACGCGTGAGTTGGCCATTCAAATTTCCGACAACGCCAAAGCTTACGGAGGTTTCACGAATCTGCGCTGCGGCGTGATCGTGGGCGGGGTCTCGCAGAAGCCTCAGGAGCAGCTGCTGGAGCAAGGCATGGACATTCTGATTGCGACACCGGGCCGGCTGATCGACCTGATGAACCAAGGGTTCGTCGACCTGCGTCACGTGCAGATCCTGGTGTTGGACGAAGCCGATCGGATGCTCGACATGGGATTCATTCATGATATGAAGCGAATCATTGCCAAGCTGCCTGTTAAGCGGCAGACGTTATTCTTCTCTGCGACGATGCCGCCCGAGATTACGTCCTTGGTGGACTCTTTGCTGAAGAACCCGGTGAAGATTGAGATTACACCGGTTTCCTCAACGGCGGAGAGGATTAAACAGATGGTCTATTATGTGGACAAGCCGAATAAACTGCAGCTTCTGATCGATCTGCTGCAGGACAAGTCGATCGCAAACGCGCTCGTGTTCACCCGCACGAAGCACGGAGCGGACCGGGTTGTGCGCGGCTTGACGAAAGCGAAGATTACTGCGCAGGCCATTCATGGCGACAAGTCGCAGAATGCCCGCCAAGCGGCGCTGAATAACTTCAAGACCGGTGCAACCCGCTTGCTGGTGGCGACGGACATTGCGGCACGGGGCATTGATATTGAGGAGCTGTCGCACGTGATTAACTACAACTTGCCGAATATACCGGAGACGTATGTACACCGGATCGGCCGTACCGGACGTGCGGGCTTAAGCGGGATTGCGATTTCGTTCTGCGAGTACGAGGAGATTCCCTATCTGAAGGATATCGAGAAGCTGACGAAGCAGAGAATCCCGGTGATTACCGATCATCCTTACCCGATGACGATGACCGAGCCGGCACCGGCGGCGATCGGGGCGGGCAGAGCCAACAGTGCGCCATCCAAGGACGGCGCTCGCGGACGCAGCGGCGAAGGTGGCGGCCGCCGCCGCAGGCGCCGGCCAAATGCCGGAAAGTGAGCCGGACAAAGACGAGCCATAAAATTAGACGGTAGAGCACTCTCTACAGTCCGGGGCACCCGAAAAGGGTGCTCTTTCTTTTACCATGAAAGCTCCTGACATAAGGTTGTCAGGAGCTTTTTCGTATAGTGCAGATATACCAGTCAAGATCAAGAAAGAAGGGACTTAAACGATGACAATGGAAGCATTGAACGGAGAAAGCCGCTGCTGGATTGGAGTTGTATCGGCTTCCCATGTACAGCGGGGGGTACAGGGCGGATTCGCCCAGCTGTGCCATGGCAAGGCAGCCCCGCTGCGGCGGATGCGTGCCGGCGATTGGCTCATCTACTACTCTCCACGGACGGACATGGCGAAGGGAGAATCACTGCAGGCCTTTACGGCGATTGGTCAGGTTCTGGATGATCACGTCTACGAATACCGGATGTCGGAATCGTTTGTGCCCTTCCGCCGGAATATCCAATATGCCCCCTGCAGAGAAGTGAAGATCTCCGGTCTGCTCGATGAACTCAGCTTCACCCAAGGGAAGCGAAACTGGGGGTATACGTTCCGCTACGGCCATTTCGAGATCGGGCGCGAAGACTTTATTAAGATTGCCGGCGCTATGCTGGGAGATGCGGCGGACGGGATAATCCTGTAAAATCATTCCTGGGGGCTTACTTTCGTGCATACTGAGAGAGAACCAGGAGAGAACACATGAAAATCGACCGCTTGTTAGCGATAACGGTTCTGCTGCTAAACCGCGAACGCATGAGTGCCAAAGAGCTGGCGGACCGGTTTGAAGTATCTACGAAGACCATCTATCGGGACATAGACACCTTAAGCCAATCGGGTATTCCCATTGCTGCACACCAGGGGGTATCGGGCGGGTTTGAGATCATGGAGCATTACACGATCAACCGCCAATTCCTGTCGCTGAAAGAAATAGCGGCTCTGATCGCCGCAGTCCGGGGGGTTACCTCCGCGGTAGACGACGGAATGCTCGATCATCTGCTCGAGAAAGTGAAGACCCTGCTTCGCAAATCGGATCGGGTGGATGGGAACTCCAGGGGGACGGGGATGATTTTTGATTTCAACCCCTGGGGCCAGAGTGCCGCCGCGCGAGATAAAATTAACAAGCTGCGGCAGGCTATTGAGAAATCCCACCGGGTGAGCATTCAATATTCCAATAGGGACGGGTCAGAGAGTGAGAGAGTGATCGAGCCGTACCATCTGATATTGAAAGGGTACTTGTGGTACCTCCAAGCGTACTGCACATGGAAAAAGGACTTCCGGGTATTCCGGCTCTCCCGGATCCAGGGACTGCAGCTCATGGCGGAATCTTTCGCACCTCGTGAGGCTCCGGCGATAGACCGCTATGCGTGGGATGCGGAGTGGTACAAAGAGAAGGAGCAGGAGATGATCCTTACTTTTCATCCGAAGGTCCGCTACAGGGTGGAAGATACGTATCCTCCGGCCCTCATCTCTATTCTTGAGGATGGTTCGGTACAGGTGAAGGGGAAGTTCATCGTCGATGAGTGGCTCTATGGCAATCTGCTAAGCTACGGCGATGGGGTCAAGGTAGAGCAGCCGGTTCATGCAGCACTGGAGATCAGGCGCAGGGCCCAAAACATTCTGGAGCGGTACGCGAACCTGGACATATAGTTGTCCAGGTTTTCCCTGTATCATTAGAATCAAATACAGGGAAAGAGGATGAACGATGACTACTTATACGACGGATCAACCGGAAATCCAATTGATTGGCGTGAGCACCCGTACAACCAATGCAGAGGAGACCGGACAGAACGGACGTCTGCCGGGGCTTTGGCAAACTTTCTTTCAAAGCGGGATGGCATCTAATCCCGGGGTCGTCAACCCTCATCGGATCTATGCCTTGTACATGGATTATGAGAGTGATGTGAACGGTGCCTATACGGTACTGATCGGGCATGAAGCGGGCGGTCAAGCCGTCCAAGGCGATACCGACTATAAGGCAGCGGTGATCCCGGCAGCCAGGTATAGGGTATTTACGTCGGGGAGAGGTCCTGCGTATGAAGTCGTGCCGCAAGCTTGGAGGGAGGTCTGGGCCTACTTCAAGGAATCGCCGGAGGAAAGAGCCTATACGGGGGATTTTGAGCTGTATGACTATGACTCACCCCATATCGACCCAGCCAACATGGAAGTGCGCATTTATATCGCCATTCGATAGAGCCAGTCAAGACGCCGGGAGCCCGGTGTCTTTCTTTATTTTATTTGTCTTTGAATCGTTTTATTTAATAAATTTGACTTCTAAGTTGATTTCAGCATACGGCTGTAATCCCGGAGCATTTTCACCCCATCGCCCACAACCCACAAAACATGTCGAATCAAAAGAGATGATTATAGCGGTAACGGCAGGCAGGCCACATAATAAGCAGGGAAAGTACTAGAATGGAGGAAAAGACCAGATGAGAAAAACCTCTCGCATCCTGCTTTGTCTGCTCCTGCTGTTTACCTACGTACCGTGGGCGGGCACTCAGCAGACGGAAGCGGCCAGTTTTCCAACCGGCTGGAGCAGCATCGGCTTTAATGGTTCCAGCGGAACGAGCAGTTACGATGCTTCGGCAGGAATCTTCGCTATAACCGATTCGACGGGAACGGGGGTCCCCAATCAGGTGGAGGAGCAGTTCCAATACGCGTATACACCGGTAACCGGTGATTTTACGATGATGGCCAAGCTCTCCTCGTACGCTTACATATCCGGCGGGATGGCCGGGATCATGGCACGGACCGGGCTGGAGAAGGGGAGTTCCTTCTTCTTCGGGAATTACTATGGCACGGGGAACCAATATCAGCCGTATGTATCTTCCCGGTTAACCTCCGATCCAACGAAGGCGCCAAGCAACTCGGGGCTGAAAAACGGTGCGGACAACGTTCTTTATGACTTTGAAAGCGCACCCAAATACATGAGGGTCCGGAAGCAGGGCGGAGGGTTCTACTTCGACCTCGGAACGGTATCCGGGACCACCATTACATGGACACAGATTAATGGCAAAACGATTACCGATGTGAAGTCGACTACCTATGTGGGTCTGGCCTCTGCGAAAGCAAGTGCTGCAGCCCAATTCGACAGCGTAACCCTGCTGAATGCTTATACGAATTCGCCGACGACGGAGGTGTCGACACTGACGGCGACGCTGCCTGTCAGCGCAGCGGTTCCCGGCGCACCAAGCGGGCTGAAGGCGGAGAGCGGCAATGCCCAGGTGCAGCTGGCCTGGGAGACCGTGACGGACGCCACGTATTACCGTGTCCAGCGCAGCCAGACGTCCGGCAGCGGCTACAGCACGATCGCGGAGAATCTGCAGTTCGATGCGGGTTCGGCGGGTGCCGTCTATACGGACAGCAATGTGACGAACAACACGCCCTATTACTACGTGGTGACGGCAGCGAACGCTTCCGGGGAGAGCAGTCCATCGGCAGAGGTGCAGGCGACCCCGTTCGGTGAAGGACTGCCTGCAGCACCAACGAATGTGACAGCGGCACCCGGCGACGGGCAGGTCACATTGGGCTGGACCGCTGTTCCGGGTGCCACGTCCTATGAAGTGAAGCGCGGCACCACCCCAGGCGGACCTTACACGTCTGTGGCCTCCCATGTGGCAGGCACGAGCTACACGAACACAGGGCTGTCTAACGGAACCACTTATTACTACGTGGTAAGTGCCGTCAATGCAGCGGGCGCGGGTCCGGATTCGGCTGAAGCCGCGGGCAGGCCGGGCAGCTTCCTCATCAACGATTCGTTCGAGAACAGCCCGCTCGGTGCCCTTCCGGCAGGGTACAGGACGCCTTTCGGCAGCGGGGTGATCAGCGCTTTCTCGAACACCAACAATACAAGCGTCATCAATAACAGCAATCTGACGAACAGCTACGGGAACACGTCGGCAGCCGTAATCGACAATACGACGAATGTGCTGTGGATCAACGACGGAGCGGGACGGGGCGGCTTCAACAAGACCTTCGCTCCGGTAACGGCGGACAGCAAGAAGGGGATCACCGCCCAGCTGCGGTTCATGCAAACGGCACGGGTAGGGGACTCCTATGTACTGGAGCTGCTCGACAGCAATAAGAAGACAGCCGTTACTTTTAACATCAACTCTTCGCCTGTAACCATCTCCAATAACACCTGGTATACGGTGAAGTATGCCGCTGACGTCAGTGCCAATACGGCGGACCTGTTCGTGAACGGCGAGTACTACGGGAATGTGGCCTTTACGACACCGGTTACCGACATTGCATCGGTAAACTTCCGGATGGCCGGGTCTTCGACGGGCCAAGCCTATGTGGATGACGTTGTCGCCTACACACAGGAGACAACAACACCTCAAAGCCTTACGGCCGAAGGGGCGAATCTGCGCGTAGAGCTGAACTGGAACGCAGCCAGCGGAGCGGACGGCTACAATGTCTACCGCAGCGCATCGAAGGAAGGGCCGTATGCCCTCGTGGCAAGCAGTGTGCCTTCGAACAGCTATTCCGATACGACGGCTGGGCTTGCGAACAATACGTATTTTTACTACAAAGTGACCGCTGTGAACGCAAATGGGGAAAGCGATGCCTCCAATACGGCGGAAGCTTATCCGAACGATATCCCTCCGCCATCGGCTCCGGTGACCGGACTGAAGGCGGTTGTGAGAGACGGCCAGCTGACGATCACTTGGGACCCTGTAGAGGGAGCGACTTACTATGCTCTCGAGAGAGGTACGACACCGGCCGGGCCTTACGTCTCCCTGCTGGTGAACGGCAAGCCAAAAATTGCCGACACTTCGTATCTCGATGTAGGCTTGAATGCCGATACGAAGTACTACTACAGGCTAACCGCAGGCAATGTCGGCGGATTGGGCGAACCGGCGCTGCTTGAAGGGGTATCCCCTGCGGCTCCTCTGCAGTCTCCGACGCTGCTCAGTGCCGAGCCGGGAAGTAACGGGGTCGACCTCACCTGGTCCTCCATCCCGAATGCCGCATCGTACAAAGTACAAAGAAGTGAAGTGAGCGGCGGGTCCTATACGACGGTTGCAACGGTAAAGGAGACGAGCTATACCGACGCAGCAGCGACAGCCGGCAAGATTTATTACTACGTCGTTACTGCGGCGGATGGAAAACAGGAGAGCCGGATCTCCAACCAGCTGCGCGTAAAGCATGCCGCCGTTGTGCCGGGTGCACCGGCCCAGCCTGCGGGGCTTAAGGCTGAAGCGAACGATGGAGAAGTGAAGCTGACCTGGAATCCTGTGTCCGGCGCTCAGTCTTACAACGTAAAGAGAGCGGACAGCCCGAATGGAAGCTATACGACCATAGCCGTGGCAGCCGAGGCTTCTTACCAGGACAAGGCGGTTGCTAACGGAACGACTTATTACTATACGGTCTCTGCCGTGAAAGCGGGCGTAGAAAGCCTCGACAGCGAGGAGATTGCGGCGCTTCCTGCCAAGGTGCTTACGGTAGACAAGAATGCCGCGGCTGACGGAGTCAGCCTATTCAACACGATTCAAAGCGCCGTGGATGTCATCCCTGCGGATAACAGCTTGAGAACGGTCATTGCGATCGCGCCGGGGACTTATACTGAGAAGCTGAAGGTGACCAAGCCTTATGTCAGCCTGGTCGGTGCAGGCATGGATGTGACGACCATTGTGTACGGCGACTATGCCGGCACTTCGGCAACTACGGGCAAACCGGGGCATGTCGGCAATACGTTCCTGAGCCAGACGGTCGAAGTCAATGCGGATGGTTTCAACGCTGCGAATCTGACCATCGAGAACAGCTCCGGACCCCGTTCCGAAGTGGCCCAGGCGGTAGCTTTGTCACTGAAGAGCGACAAGGCCGTGTTCGAATCGGTGAGACTCAAGGGCTATCAGGATACGCTGTACAACGGTCTCAATGCGAAGAACCAGGGCCGCCAATACTTCCACAACAGCATTATTGAAGGCGACGTCGACTTTATCTTCGGCGAAGCGCCGGCTGTGGTGATGGACAATGTGAGGCTGGTGCTGGTCAGCCACACCGGGGGCGGCGGTCATATTACGGCGGGAGCCCAGAAGAACGTAACGGATAAAGGCTACCTGTTCCTCAACTCGCAGGTAGTGGACGACGCTTCGGCTATAGGTGCATATGACCTCGGGCGTCCGTGGAAAGATTATGCGCGTATAAGCTTCGTCAATACCCTCATTGACTCGAAGAAGTTCCTTCCGGGAGGCTGGGTTGCAGCCTGCGCGGGTACGTGCAAAACGGCTTATTTCTCGGAGTATAACAGCTATGGCCCGGGTGCCAATGCAAGTGCAACAACGATTGCCACCGAGCTTACGGGACAAGAGGCGAGCGTGACGATTCCGGCCATGTTCGACGGATGGGACCCTTCAACTCCGGTATTCATGCCGAAGGTGCAGTATGGGCCGGCGGTCTCGGCTTCGTTCGCAAGCTTCGACAAGAATAAGGCGAATGGGACGGATGTGTACGTAACGGTACGCAACGCCAGCGGATACACCCTGACGGGTGTGAAGAACGGGGATACGGAGCTAGATTCATCCGCCTACAAGGCGACGGGAAGCGGGTATGTGATCCGGAAGTCTTACCTTGCGGGACTGCGGGAGGGAACGGCAACGCTCACCTTCCAATATGACGGCATCTCCGTGCCTCTCCTGATTCACATTGTCAATACGGGCAGCTCGGATCTCGGCCGGGAAGTGTTGGCGGCCAATGACGGGTGGGCCTCCTATACGACAGGCACAACCGGAGGGTCTGCGGCCAACGCGGACAATATCTTCGTGGTAAGCAGCCGCAGTGAGCTTGTCAAAGCGGCTGCAGGGAATACGCCGAAGATCATCTATGTTCAGGGCACGATCAATATGAATGTCGATGATAACAACCAACCTGTCGGGCGGGAGTTCTACGAGGATCCGGCGTATGATTTGGAAGCCTACCTGAAGACGTATGACCCGGCCGTATGGGGCAAGAATACGCCGACCGGTGCATTGGAGGACGCGCGTGCCAAGTCCCAAGCGAATCAAGGAAACCGGATCAAAGTCACGGTCGGTTCCAACACAACGATTGTTGGGCTTCCGGGGGCGAATGCAAAGATTCTCGGCGGCAGCCTGAATCTGGACAAAGTCGACAATATCATCATCCGCAACATTGAATTCGAGAATACGTTCGATCACTTCCCGCAGTGGGATCCGACGGACGGGGAATCGGGCAACTGGAACTCCGCTTACGACAGCATCTCGGTGAAGGGGTCCACCCATGTATGGATCGACCATAACGTCTTCAGCGACACCGGCGGGCTGGATGATCCGAGCCACACTTATTTTGGACGCAAGTATCAGCAGCACGACGGCACGGTAGACATCACGAATGCTTCGGACCTGGTCACGGTATCGTACAACCACTTCCACGATCATGACAAAACGACCCTGATCGGCGGCAGCGATGAAGCGACAGGCGATGCCGGCAAGCTGAGAGTCACGCTCCATCATAACTATTATCAGAATACGGGGCAGCGTGTACCCCGCGTACGCTACGGACAGGTGCACGCGTATAACAACTATTACGAGAACTCCTATACGCATCCGAACAATCCTTACGTGTATTCGCTGGGGGTCGGATATCAGTCGCAGATTTACGCTGAAAACAACTACTTCGTGAATGACGCAGGCACCCAGCCGGGCGCTATCATCCAGGTGAGCAAGGGGACCCAGTTTACGGACACGGGCTCCATGCTTAACGGTATGCCAGTTGAGATTGCCAGGAGCTATGGCGGTCTGCAGGCTGTAAGCTGGAAGCCGACGCTGTATACTTCTGTGGATGACACAAAGAAAGTACCTGCGGTCGTCAAGGCCCAAGCGGGCGTGTTCAAAGCCGAAGCGCCCGACGACAGCGATGAGGGCACGGATGACGGTAACACCGGCGGAGGCACGGATGATGGTAACACCGGTGGAGATACCGGCGGAGGCACGGATGATGGTAACACCGGTGGAGATACCGGTGGAGGCACAGATGACGGCGACACCGATGGAGATGCCGGTGGAAGCACGGATGAGGATACCGACCGTGACGATGGCCGTGGCGGAAGCAGCACTGGCGGCACCCCGGCCCCTTCCAGCAGCGGAGGTGAAGTCAGCTCCGGCAGTGACATCCATGAGGGACAGCTCCGGCTCAAAGGCGCCCAAAAAGAGTCCGTCGAGAATGGGACCGTACTGGTAACCGTCGACGCTGCGAAAGCGGCCGAACTTATTGCCAAAGCTCCGGAGAATGTGTCTGTATTCCGGCTTGAAGTCCTCTCTGAAGGAACAGCGGTGAAGGTGGAAGTCCCATCCGAGCTGTTAAAAGCACTCTCCTCGAAGAAGCAGGAAGCGATCCTGCAGATCGATTCGTCGAACGGCAGCTACAGCCTTCCGGCAAAGCTGCTGGATCCCGCCGCTGCTGCCAAGCAGCGGGGCGTGTCCGAATCGGATGTGAAGCTGTACATTATGATCGAGAAGGTTCAAGGCGACAAAGCCGCGGATGTGAACGGGGCGGCTTCCAAGCTGGGAGCGAATGTCCTGACAGCGCCGGTCGCCTTCGACATCATCCTTGATGTGAAAGGCAAGGCAGAGGAAATCAACGGGTTCGATACGTATGTAGGACGGATGCTGAAGCTGCCTGGAGAAGTAAACCCGCAGACGGCGGCAGGGGTGATGTATGATCCCGAAACGCAAACGCTGGTGCCGGTTCCGACCGTCATTGAAGGCTCCGAAGCCACCCTGCTGCGCAGGGGCAACAGTATCTATACGGTAATCGAGCATGGGAAGACGTTCGGCGACCTGAGCGGTCACTGGGCGAAGAAGGATGTGGAGACGCTCGCCGGCAAGCTGATCGTAGGCGGCGTATCCGAGACCGAGTTCGCACCGGACGAACAGATTACACGTGCCGAATTCGCGGCGCTGCTTGTACGCGCTCTGGGCTTGACCGAAGAGTCTGCTGCAGGCTTCAGCGACGTCCGTGCCGAAGATTGGTTCTCCGGCGCTGTCGGGGCGGCACAGAGGGCGGATCTGATCGGCGGCTTCGAAGACGGATCGTTCCAGCCCCAGGCGCCGATCACCCGCGAGCAGATGGCGGCCATGATCGTACGGGCGCTGAAGCTGGGCGGCCAGGAAGTCAAAGCGAAGGAAAGTCTGCTTGAGCCGTTCTCCGACCGCTCGGAGATCTCGGGCTGGGCGCAGGTCGCTGCCGCGCAGGCTCTGGCGGCAGGCATCATCCAAGGGACGACGGACTCGACCTTCTCGCCGCAGGAGAAGGCCACCCGCGCCCAGGCCGCAGTCATGCTGAAGCGCACGCTGCAGACCCTCAAGTTCATGAATTGATAACCTCTAAGGGTGCTCCCAGGTTCTATCCCGGGAGCATCTTTTTTTGCTTTCCGGCAGCATGACAGGGAACTTCCTCATACAGGCGTACATAGGAAAAAATGAAGATCTTTGGTCCCCTGATTCAGCTGCAGGGACGTGACCTCGAACGACTCCCCTGCTTCGAAGCGGATGACGAGCCCCGACTTCCCCCTGACTTCGTAGCGGCCCCAGAGGTTTTGGAAGAAGGGACTCCTGCTCATGAGCTCCGGCACAAACTGCGATACCCAGGGGTCCCCGGCATTCCGGTCGCAGAAGGAACGGAATACCGCCGCCGCATACCCCGCGCATTCTTCCCAATTGCTGATCCGCTCTCTAAGCGAGTCATTGGAGAACCACTGCCAAGTCATATTGCGCTCCTGCAGAGGGAGCGAGGAGAATTCGGTGAAGTACCGGGAGGAAGCGGCGTTCCAAGCCAGTACGTCCGAACGGCTGTTTACGATCATAGCAGGATGGGTGAGATCATCAATGAGATTCTGAAGGGATGAAGGCAGTGGTGAGGTGTGATCCATCATGGGGCCGGGCAGAGGGCCTTGGGCAAGAAAGAGCATATGGGCATATTCGTCTTCATTGAGCCGCAAAGCACGGGCAATGCTCTGAAGAACTTCGCGGGAAACATGGATATCCCGGCCCTGTTCAAGCTAGGTATACCATGTCGTGCTCACTCCGGCCAGCAGGGCGGCCTCCTCCCGTTTGAGGCCTGCCGTTCTGCGCTTGGAATGGCTGTCGGGCAATCCGGTATCACGAGGGGTTAACCGGGCACGACGGGATTTTAAGTAGTCTCCCAAGCCCTTCAGCCGGTATTGGTGACGATCCATGGAATGCACCTCCTCAGCTGTTACTGGTAGTGCTATTATAACTAAAATGTGGAAGGCACCCAACGGCAGTGGCACAATAAAAGAGACGTCATCCCAATGATGCCCGCAGAAGAGAGGAGAAGCTGTGATGGAAAGCGTACTATTGAGTTTTTTGGCAGGGGTATTCGGTGCCAACGCCCTGCCGCATTTCGTGAAAGGGATCACGAAAGAGCCTTTCCCTACCCCCTTCGGTTCATCACCGGTCATTAATGTTGTCGCGGGGTGGGCCATGTTCATTCTGGCCGGATTCCTCGGATACGGGGCGCATATCGGGCAATACCCCGCGGCGACCCTCCCCTCCATCGCTCTGGGCGTTCTCCTCATGGGGCTGTTCCATGCCCGGATCGGTGCGTTCGGCAAGAGAACCTAAGATACCATCGCTCACGTTCAAAAATGAAGATGCTCTCCATCTTGAGGGATCACGACCGAGTCCGACAACTGATGCTGCTCCACATATAACGCCAGCTCTTTTCTCGTTAACGTGCAGTGACGAATCGCCTCCATATGCACGGCGATCACTTTCGATGCGGGCGCTGCCTTCAGGATCTTCACGATATCCTGCGGAGTCATGGTTATAATGGAACCGAGCAGCATCTGGGCTCTAGGCGCATTCACGATACATACCTCAGGCTGCTCCTGCTCGAAGACCCGGTGGAGTTCGTCGGTGAGAATGCAATCTCCCACAAGGTACAGGGAGTGCTCCGGGGTGCTTAGGATATATCCGGATACGGGGCCCAGCAGCTTGGACACGATCCCTTTGGCATGCCTGCCGCCGATTCGCTTGAACGTAATGCCATGCCACTCATGGGCGTCCTCTATGGAATGAACGCTGCGGAAGCCGCAGGATTCAATATGCTTCTGATCCGCAGGCTGACAAAGCACCGGAATGTCCTTGGACAGCACTTTCTTGGCCTTTTGATCGAAGTGGTCAAAGTGAACATGAGTCAAGAGTATGGCATCAATCCGGTCGAACGCGGCTAAAGGCACGGGGAGAGGCACGGTGGGGTTCCTGCGGAGGGTCCTTGTAAAAGGAACGGGAGGGAGTTCCCCCACATCACTCAGCATAGGGTCGACTAGAATGAGTTTCCCGTTGATCGTAAGAAGTGAGGTGGCATTGCGGATGTGTTGGACAGTAAGAGACATGGATATCATCCTCCCAGAAGTTTTGAAGCAACGAATTTAAAACCGACCGGTCTGTCTTAAATTAACAGAGCAACGGCTGTTCTGCAAGATATTTTTCATATTGACTTGGGAGGCCAAAGTTTTTCGGACTTGTTTTCCCTATCCGAGGTATGCTAATTTAGGACCAATCGGTATGTTTTGAAGAGGGAGGCTGCCCTATTGCGCAAAGGTGAAATTACCAAAGAGCATATCATCCGCGAGTCGGCGGGATTATTTAATACAAAAGGATACAGCGGGGCTTCCTTAGCCGACATTATGGACCGCTGCGGCCTTCGCAAGGGCGGGATCTACAATCATTTTGAGAACAAAGATGAGCTTGCTCTGGCAGCCTTCGATTATTCGTTCCTGCAGATCTTGGAGCTTTTGTCCGGGGGCGCGGCGAATGCAGCGAATGCCAAAGAGAAGCTGTTTGCCATATGCCATGTTTACGTCGATCTCATCGAGCGCGATACCCTGGAAGGGGGCTGTCCCCTATTAAATACAGCCGTTGAAAGCGACGACGGACACCCCCTGCTGAAAGAACGGGCGCAGCAGGCAATGACCGTGTTGATCGGGAAGTTAACGGCGATCCTCGTAGAAGGAATCGATCAGAAGGAGTTTAAGGAAGACCTATCGCCCGAAGAGGTGAGCACCTATATCATTGCCGTCATTGAGGGAGGCGTTATGCTCAGCAAGCTGTATGACGACAGCAAGTATATCCGTCATTGTGTAAAGAATCTAACTCAATATATCCATGATCGGGTGCTGATCTAAGAACCGACGAATGGAGATAAGAAACTTATGTCATCTCCCCAGACTGTCCCCCGTGGGTTTTGGCGCGATGAGATGAAAATCGGAATTTGTGAAAAAGATATAGGGGATGCAAATGGTGTTGCAGGGGAATCTGTGATACGATGGAGTCTTACAAGGACAAAGGACGTGATTAGGTCGTGACGATTAGCATAACCATCCCGACACCGGAGGTTACGATTACCAAGCAGGAGAACCCGCAGCTGAGCCACATCTACGGCTTCACGGATTTTCACCTGATTACCCGGGAGAAGGGCGGCTTCTTCCTATTCTACAACGACAAGGACGAGCTTCTCTTTGTCGGCAAGGCCCGGAAGCTGCGCCAGCGCATCAAGAAGCACTTCGAAGATACGGTATCCCCGATCAAGAACCATCGGGATGAAGTGACGAAGATCGAGGTATATATCGTGGAAGATCCGGTCGAGCGGGAAATCTACGAAACGTATATCGCGAACAAGCTGAATGCGAAGTACAACCCGGACAAAGTGTCGGGCAGCTGAGCCCAAACCCAAAAGCAGCAAGCACCATCCCTAAGCGGGATCGGGCTTGCTGCTTTTTTTGAAATCTAAGAATTGATATCTCGCCAAGGCTCGATCCCGTGCGGCTCCAGTCCATCTACGAGGAGTTCCAGCTTCGAACCTAGAAGCCGGGACTGCCTCGCCGGGATAGGGACCGCCCTTACGCGGCCGCGGCCCTGCGCTCCGCGATATAACAGGCCATGCCGAGCATCAGCGCCAGTCCGACCAGAACCGCTCCTACCCAAGGCAGAGCGGTCAGGGACAGATGCATAATCACCCAGCCCCCGATGAACGCCCCGGCCGCATTGCCGAGGTTACCCGCCGAGTGGCTGGAGGTGGACGCAAGGGCGGGAGCCGCCTGAGCCAGGCTCATGATCCTTACCTGCAGGCCGGGCATGACGGCGAAGGAGCCGGCACCCCACAAGAAGATGGTGATTACGGCGGCGACGGGACTATGAACGGTCCAGGTGAAGATGGCGAGGATGACACAGACGGCCGAGTAAATCCCAAGGATGGAAGGCATGAGCTTCCAGTCCGCCAGCTTCCCGCCCACAATATTGCCGAAGGTCACGCCGAAGCCGAAGAGAATAAGGATCCAGGTGACACTGTGCTCCATGAAGCCGGTAACCTGGATGAGCAGCGGAGCAATATACGTAAATACGGCGAAGAGACCGGCATTGCCGAGCGCCCCGATGAGCAGGAAGAGCAGGAGCTTGGGACTGGCCAGCGCGGCAATCTGCTGCATGATGCCGGCCGGCTTGTCCTGCCGGAGCTGCGGAATGAAGATCAGGATGCCGATCAAAGCCAGAATCCCCATCAAGGCAATGGCACCGAAGGACGCGCGCCATCCCAGGTGCTGGCCGATGAAGGTACCCAGAGGAACACCGACGATATTGGCAATGGTGAGGCCCGCCATCATGATGGATACGGCACCGGCGCGTTTGTCCGGATGCACCAGGCCGGAAGCGATGACGGCCCCGACGCCGAAGAAGGTCCCGTGGGTCAAGGCCGTAATCATACGGGCGATCATCAGGACGGCATAATTCGGCGCGATCACGGAGATGCCGTTGCCGAGGATAAACAGAAGCATGAGCAGACAGAGCAGCTTCTTCTGGGGTATCCGCTGGGTGAGAATCGTAAGGATGGGGGCTCCCACCGCCACACCGAGGGCATACATCGTAATGAGCTGGCCGGCCGAAGAGATGCTGACCTGCAGATCCTCGGCGACATTAGGCAGCAGGCCCATGATGACGAACTCCGTCATGCCGATCGCGAAGGCGCCCACGGTAAGAGAGAGGATCGAGATGGGGAACGGTTCTTTGGCCGTTTGTTTCCGGGCTATACGTTGAGATAATTCCATGATGTCGATGGCAACCTTTCTGGCTGAATGTATAATCAAGTAGTTTACATAAATTAAAGCAGCCGGGCAAGAACCATTTCCAGGATAAGCTGTTCGTGGTGATTGTCTCCAGAGGGAAGCAGGCAAGAGGAGTTCTCGTTTTCCCCCTTGTTTTACTAAAAACAATCTGGGACAATAATGAAAGAGAGTGCAAACGATCTTGGTCCCTATAGACTAGACTTCCAAGTACCGAAAAGAGGATAACGAATCATGAAACCATCTATATATGGATTAACGCTGGAGCAGCTGACCGCGTGGCTCGGGGAGCGGGGGCACAAGAAGTCCCGCGCGGCCCAGGTATGGGAATGGCTGTACCGCAGGCGGGTGACGGATTTCGCCGAGATGACGGATGTGCATCCGGAGTGTACGTCGCTGCTCGGGGAGCATTTCGTCTTCCGGACGATGAACGAGCATACGAAGCAGGAGTCGGCCGACGGTACGGTGAAGTTCCTGTTCCAGCTGCAGGACGGCAACCTGATCGAGACGGTGCTCATGCGCCACAAGTTCGGTCTGTCGGTCTGCGTGACGACGCAGGTAGGCTGCAACATCGGCTGCAGCTTCTGTGCGAGCGGTCTGCTGGCGAAGAGCCGGGACTTGACGAGCGGCGAGATCGTGGAGCAGATCATGAAGGTTCAGCTGCATCTGGACGCGGCGGGGAAGGACGAGCGGGTGAGCCACATTGTCGTCATGGGCATCGGCGAGCCGTTCGATAACTTCACGAACCTGATCGACTTCCTGGAGGTGGTCATCGACCACAAGGGTCTGGCGATCGGCGCCCGGCATATCACGGTGTCGACCAGCGGCCTGACGCAGAAGATCAAGGAGTTCGCCGATCTGAACATGCGCGTGAACCTGGCCATTTCCCTGCATGCGCCGAACAATGAGCTGCGCTCGCGGATCATGAAGATCAACAATGCGCTGCCCATCGAGAAGCTCATGGAGGCGATGGATTACTACTGGGAGAAGACGAACCAGCGCGTTACGATCGAGTATATTCTGCTGAAGGACGTCAACGACCGTCCGGAGCATGCCCTGGAGCTGTCCGAGCTGCTCGCAGACCGCAAGCAAAGCGTGAACGTCAACCTCATCCCGTACAACCCGGTGGATGAGCACAGCCAGTATCAGCGGACGGAGAAGGAATCCGTGCGGGCGTTCTACGATACGCTCAAAAAGCAGGGACTGAGCTGCAGCGTACGCCTCGAGCACGGCACGGACATTGATGCCGCCTGCGGTCAGCTGCGCAGCAAGCAGCTGAAGGAAGACCGGCCGGCGGCCGAGTCGGCTTTGAGCTGAGCATCGGCCCCGAGGAAGCCAAACACCACACCGCATACCGTTGACACATAGGAATCCCCCTGCCGGACTGCCGGTCAGGGGGATTTTGGCGTGCAGAGGGAGCGATCAGCCTGGGCACCTGCCGAAGCTGATGAAGCCGGGGTCGCGGACGCGGGATCTCACGGACGCGCCAATATCCCCTGACACAGAGTCAGGGGATGGGGGAGGTTATTTGATCCCCTTCATGAAGCCTTGAATCCGGCCCGAGAGCAGGAAGAGGAGCAGACCCAGCAGAATGGAAGCTCCGCCGATGACGCCGAAGTAGACCATCTCGGTCTCCGGCGTGTAGAACTTGACGATCTGGGCGTTGATGGCCTGCGCCGCGGCGTTGGAGAGGAACCACAGGCTCATCGTCTGAGCCGAGAAGGCGGCAGGCGCCAGCTTGGTCGTGGCCGAGAGGCCGACCGGCGACAGGCACAGCTCACCGACAACGACGATGAAGTAGCTTAGCACGAGCCACAGCGGGTTCACCAGCGCATCGCTTCCGCCGAAGTAGGCCGGCAGCAGGATCACGAGGAAGGACAGACCGGCGAACAGCAGGCCCAGCGAGAACTTCCGGGGGATGGTCGGCTGCCGGTCTCCAAGCTTCACCCACAGCCAGGCGAAGACCGGGGCGAAGAGTATGATGAACAGCGGGTTCAGCGACTGGAACCAGGCCGGCGAGATGTGGAGGCCCGCGAAGTCGAGCTGCGTCCGCTTATCCGCGTAGTTGGCCAGAATCGTCGAGCCCTGCTCCTGGATCGCCCAGAACATCACGGAAGCGATGAAGAGCGGAATATAAGCGAGAATCCGGGAGCGTTCCACGGCTGTGGTTTTGGGACTGCGGTACATGACAATAAAGTAGAGGGTAGGGATGAGAATCCCCAGGATCCCGACCAAGGCGATGAAGCCGCGGAACGTCAGCAGGCCCGTCGGAATCGCGACGGCGATGAGTACGGCAGCGGCTAGAATCCCGAGTCCGAGCCGGGTGAACACCGATTTCTTTTCTTCGGGAGAGAGCGGGTTCGCGACCATCGTACCCGCCAGTCCGAGATTGCCTTTCTTCGTCAGGATGAAGACGGTCAGACCGAGCAGCATGCCGATGGCCGCGAGACTGAACCCTAGATGGAAGTTGTATTTCATGCCGAGAGTGCCTACGATCAGCGGAGCCAGGAAGCCCCCAAGGTTGATGCCCATATAGAAAATGCTGAAGCCGGCATCGCGGCGGTGGTCCCTCTCGCTGTAAATTTCACCAACGACACTTGAGACGTTGGGCTTAAGAAGCCCCGTCCCAAGAACAATTAGAACCATCGAGGCGAACAACATGGCAGCGCTTCCAGGTATTGCTAATAAGAGATGCCCCAGCATGATCAAGATCCCGCCGTAGAACACCGCCCTGGATGTGCCGAAGATCCGGTCGGCCAGCCATCCGCCGATGATGCCGGACATATAGACCAGAGAACCGTAAATGGACATCACGGCAAGCGCCGTGCTTTCATCGATGCCAAGGCCTCCTTTGGACACCTCGTAATACATATAGAAAACAAGGATGGCCCTCATGCCGTAATACGAGAACCGTTCCCAGAATTCCGTGAAGAAGAGTGTGAATAGCCCCTTGGGGTGTCCGAAGAATCCCTGCTGGGGTACACTCGCGATGATGGTTTGTTTGTCTGGGCCTGTCATGATATTCCCTCCTATTCTTCTATTATAATACGGGTTAGAGATTTCCATTGTCAAAAACACTTTGGTAATATATGTAATTAATCTTGTTTGAATCTGAAGGAATTATGTATGAAATAATGTTATTTAGCCCGGATTTAATGGGACATCAAACACTTATGCTATCCATAGGTTAATTAATTGCATCGGAGTCAGTAAAAATTTCCCATAAAAACGCTATTGAAACAGCCGGGCAGACCGTGTAAGATAGATAGATAACTTCATAAGACTCGTATAATTTTGGGGATATGGCCCATAAGTTTCTACCGGATGACCAATGCAATCATCCGACTATGAGTGAAAGCGCAGCGGCCCTCTGTGCCCGTTCCCCCTTTTTTTGGCGGATGGGACACGGTTTGGAAGCGGTGCGTACAATAGATTTGTTATTGGTACCATGAGGTTATTAGCGCCCGGGGACAGATTTCACTTGAGAGAAACCATGCTCAAGGAGATCTGTCCTTTTTTATTTTGCACACAAAAGGAGAGCTTGACGCATGAAATTACTCGAAGAACGCATACGCCAAGAAGGCCTGATTCTGTCGGATACGGTCCTGAAGGTGGACTCCTTCCTGAACCATCAGGTAGATACGGAGCTGGCGCTGGAGATCGGCAGGGAGTTCGGCCGGGTCTTCGCCGGCCGGGGGATCACCAAAGTGCTGACGATAGAAGCGAGCGGCATCCAATTCGCGATGGCGGCGGGCATCGCTCTGGGCGTCCCGTTCGTCTATGCCAAGAAGAAAAAGGCCGTCACCCTGGCGGAGAGTGTCTATACGGCACCTGTTCATTCGTTTACCAGGCAGGAAACGTACCAAATCAGCGTCTCGCAGAAATACCTGGGTCCGGAGGACCACATTCTGATCGTGGATGACTTCCTGGCGACAGGCGCCGCGCTCGTCGGCCTGGTGGATATCGTTCATGCCTCTGGAGCGAAGCTGGCCGGTGTCGGCTGCGTCATTGAGAAGAGCTTCCAGGAGGGCCGGAGTCTGCTGGAGAACAAGGGCGTGGAGATCCACTCGCTGGCCCGGATCTCGAGGATGGCACCGGGTGAGGTCTACTTCATCGAGAACGACCGTGTATATCAATCATCTTAAGGAGCGTACATCATGTTAAGCAGACAAAAAGTGTTTACCCTCGGCTTCCAGCACGTGCTTGCCATGTATGCAGGCGCGGTGGTTGTACCTCTGATTGTCGGCGGGGCCCTCAAGCTGACCGGCGAGCAGATGGCGTATCTGATTGCGGCCGATCTCTTCACGTGCGGTCTGGCTACCATCCTGCAGGTCATGGGCACGAAGTGGTTCGGCAGCCGGCTGCCGGTCATCCTCGGCTGTACCTTTACGGCGGTAGGGCCGATCATTGCGATCGCCTCCACCTCGAATCTGGCGACAGCTTATGGCGCCATCATCCTGTCCGGCTTATTCGTCGTTCTGGCGGCACCGCTCTACGGCAAGCTGCTGAAGTTCTTCCCGACCGTTGTGACCGGGTCGGTCGTCACGATCATCGGCCTCTCGCTGATTCCCGTGGCGATGAACAATGCCGCCGGCGGCCAGGGGGCCCCGGACTTCGGGGCGCCCCGCAATCTGCTGCTGGCCTTGGTTACGCTGATCGTGATTCTGCTCCTGAACCGCTTCGCGACCGGCTTCCTGCGCTCGATCTCGGTGCTCGTCGGATTGGCGGCGGGAACGGCGGCGGGCTACGCGATGGGGATCGTCAGCTTCGCTTCCGTAGGACAAGCTTCGTGGGTGAGCATCGCCCAGCCGTTCTACTTCGGTGTGCCGCAGATCAGCATCACGGCGGTCATCACGATGATTCTCGTGAATATCGTCAGTATGGTCGAATCCACCGGCGTTTATTTCGCGGTGGGTAAGGCAACAGACCAGAAGGTCGAGCAAAGCCAGATCGTAAACGGCTTGCGCTCCGAAGGTGTGGCCATCATGCTCGGCGGGATCTTCAACGCATTCCCGTACACGGCGTTCTCCCAGAACGTCGGTCTCATCTCGCTGACCCGCGTGAAGTCACGGGATGTAATCTTCGCCGCGGGCGGCATCATGGTGGTGCTGGGGCTGCTGCCGAAGCTGGCGGCTCTGACTACGGTGATTCCAAGTGCTGTGCTGGGCGGCGCGATGATCGTCATGTTCGGCTCGGTCGCGGCTTCCGGGATCTCGATCCTGTCGGCAGTCGACCTGCGCAAGGACAGCAATTTGTTGATTGCGGCCTGCAGCATCGCGGTCGGCCTCGGTTCGGCTACGCTGCCGCAGATGTTCGACCAGCTGCCGGGCTTCGCGAAGATGCTGCTGCAGAGCGGCATCGTCTCCGGCTCCCTGACGGCCATCGTACTCAACCTGTTCCTCTCGGGAACAGGGGAAGCCTCGGCCGTCGAGGGACCGGCTGAAGCCGGCTCCGCGGCGCAGCATGCGTAAGGCTGCTGCTGTGTCGACGGCAGCGGCAAGCGGGCAATAACACAAGAAAGAGACCTTCCATAGGGCTGATGGAAGGTCTCTTTCTTGTGGGTGGAGATGATCTCTGATCAGCGGGACGGGTCAGAAGTCGAAGTTATCCGGGTCGGGACCGACCCGCAGGTTCCGGTTCAGGCCGCTGATGCGCTCCATTTCCCCGGCGGTCAGCTCGAAGCCGAAGAGATCGGCGTTCTCGGCGATCCGGTGCGCCTTGGTCGACTTCGGGATCGTTACGACGCCCTGCTGCAGGTCCCAGCGCAGGATCACCTGGGCAACGGAGACGCCGTGCTGCGCCGCGATCTCCTTCAGCACCGGATCCTCCAGCAGACCGCCCTGCATGAGCGGGGACCAAGCCTCAGGCTGGATGCCCTGCTCGCGGCAGAACTTCAGCAATTCGGTCTGGGTGAGCTGCGGATGGAATTCGACCTGGTTCACCATCGGCTTCACCTCGGCATCCTGCAGGATGTCCTCGAGGTGGTGAATCTGGAAGTTGCTGACCCCGATCGCCCGGACGCGGCCTGCCTTGTAGAGGGTCTCGAGGGCTCTCCAGGCATCCTTATACTTGCCGGCGACAGGCCAGTGAATGAGATAGAGGTCGAGATACTGCAGGCCGAGCTTGGCGAGGCTTGTCTCATAGGCAGCCAGGGTCGATTCGTAGCCGAGATCGGCGTTCCACACCTTGGAGGTGATGAAGAGCTCCTCCCGGGAGAGGCCGCCCTCCTGCAGGGCTTCACGGATGCCCTGCCCGACGCCGGCTTCGTTGCCGTAAATCGCCGCGGTGTCGATGCTGCGGTAGCCATGGAGGATGGCCGTCTTGACGGCTTGCACGAGCTCCTGGCCTTCTTCGACCTGGAAGACGCCGAGGCCGAGCACCGGCATGGTAACCCCGTTATGCAGGGTGGTGGTGGGTTGAGTGAATGCAGTCATGGAATGGAAACCTCCTGAGGAATGAATGATAGTAGAATAAGGGTTGGTATGCAAAATGCGGGCTGGCCGCCGAGGCAGCGTTAGGAATTGCGGAATTCACACTGAAGCCGGCGACAGCAAGTTCAGAGCCCGGGGCTGGTCAGCGGACGGTAACGCACTCCGCAGCCTCGGCTGCAGGTGCCTGCTCCGGCTGGTCCCGGCGCTCGAGCGACCGGCTCCAGGCCGTGAGCAATACTGCGCCGAGCACCATCAGAGCGCCGACCCAGGTCGTATGAATCAGGCCGATCGTGTCGGCAACGATGCCTCCGAGGTAAGCCCCGATGGCGATGCCTGCATTGAAGGCGGCGATATTCACAGCCGAAGCGACATCCACCGCCCGCGGGGCGAAGCGCTCGGCCAGGGTGACGACATACACCTGCAGGCCGGGAACATTCATGAAAGCGAGCAGCCCGAGGCAGAAGAGCGTGACCAGTCCGGCCGCCTGGAATGGCGCCGTGAAGAACAGGACGAAGAGCACCAGCGCCTGCAGGGCGAACATGAAGAACAAGGCGGTGAGGGGCTGCCGGTTGGCCGCCTTCCCGCCCACGACGTTGCCGATGGCGATCGCGATGCCGTAGAGCAGGAGGATGGCGGCGACCGTGCTTTCCCGGAAGCCGGTGATCTCGTGCAGCAGCGGCGACAAGTAAGTGAAGACGACGAAGGTGCCGCCGTACCCGAGAGCCGTCATGGCGAAAGCAAGCAGGAGACGGCCGTTTCGGACCAGGGGCAGCTGATCCGAGAGCTTGGTCGGCTTGCCCTGACGCAGCCCGGTAGGGATCAGCAGCAGGTTGGCGACGAGCGCGAGAAGGCCTACGGCCGCAATGGCGATGAAGGCGGTCCGCCAGCCCCACTGCTGTCCTAGCAGGGTGCCGAGGGGCACGCCGGTTACCGTGGCGATCGTGAGCCCGGAGAACATGATCGAGATGGCACTGGCCCGGCGGTTCTCGGGTACCAGATCCGCGGCGATCGTGGAGCCGATCGACATGAAGACGCCGTGGGCGAAGGCCGACACGACCCGCGCAGTCAGCAGGAGGGCGATGCCTCCGGCCATCGCGGCCAGGCTGTTGCCCGCCACGAAGACGATCATGATCCAGAGCAGCAGCGTCTTGCGGGAGACCCGGGATGTCAGCGACGTCAGGATAGGGGCGCCCAGCGTGACGCCGAGCGCATACAGCGTGACGGTCAGTCCTGCCGTCGTCAGGGATATGTGCAGGTCTTCAGCGATCAGGGGCAGCAGGCCCACGCTGATAAACTCGGTTGTTCCGATCGCGAAGGCGCTGACGGCGAGCGCCAGCAGCGCCAGGGTACTTCTTTTGGAATCCAGGGACATGCTTCTCACTCCTATATGGTAATCACCGGCCGGTAAGTGGTATTATGAAGTACTCGGACGGATATGAACAGTACGTACCTTGAAGTACTATAGGTACTGTGAAGTGCTATAGGCACTAAAAAGTATCCATACCCATATAGATCAGGAGGGATGGAGCATGACAACCCAAGAGAAGAGCGGCAAAAAGTACAATATCTCGGTGGAGGCCACCCTGGAAGTCATCGGGGGCAAGTGGAAGTGCGTGATTCTCTGCCACCTGACGCACGGGAAGAAGCGGACGAGCGATCTGAAGCGTCTCATGCCCGGCATTACGCAGAAAATGCTGACCCAGCAGCTGCGGGAGCTGGAGGACGACGGCATTGTCAACCGGATCAGCTACAATCAAGTGCCGCCGAAGGTCGAGTACGAGCTGAGCGAGTACGGGTGGAGCTTGAGGTCGATTCTGGATTCCCTCTGCGCCTGGGGCGAGAGGCACATTATCCGGGAATACGGGGACAAGTTCACGGTGCTCGAAGACAATGTCCTCAACCACAAGTCGATGGAGGGCGCCCTGCCGCCAGCATCGGAAGAGAGGGAGCCGGTAGGATGACAGCCGATTTCAGAAAATACAGTCTCAGTGAAGACATCCTCCGTGCGCTGGATACGCTCGGCTATACGCAGCCGACGGAGGTGCAGGTGGCGGTGATTCCCGCTGCCCTGCAGGGGAAGGACATTACGGTGAAATCCCGGACAGGCAGCGGCAAGACGGCCGCCTACGGAATTCCGATTTGCGAGCGGGTCGAATGGGAAGAGAACCGGCCTCAGGCCCTGGTGCTGACCCCTACACGCGAGCTGGCGGATCAGGTCAAGGAGGATCTCACGAACATCGGCCGCTTCAAGCGGCTCCGGGTGGCCGCGCTGTACGGCAGGCAGCCTTTTGCCAAGCAGAAGACCGAGCTCATGCAGAAGGTGCATATCGTCGTAGGCACCCCGGGGCGTGTCATGGATCATATCGAGCGGGGGACCCTGGAGCTTGGGCAGATCACTACGGTGGTTCTGGACGAAGCCGATGAGATGCTGAGCATGGGATTCATCGAGCAGGTGGAGGCGATCCTCGGAGAGCTGCCGGAGAACCGTGTGACGATGCTGTTCTCGGCCACGCTGCCGGAAGGTGTGGAAGAGCTGTGCCACCGCTACATGGTAGATCCGGTCGATATCGAGATGGCTTCGGCGGAGGGAACGGCCGTCCGGATCGACCACTCGATGCTTCCGGTGGAGGAGGAGGGGAAGCCGAAGCTGCTGGAGGACGTGCTTGTTACGGAGAATCCCGACAGCTGCATTCTTTTCTGCCGGACCCAGGTGGGGGTGGACGAGCTCTACGAGAGGCTGGAGCAGCTTGGCAGCTCCTGCGGCCGAATTCACGGCGGCATGGAACAGGACGACCGCTTCGCGGTGATGCATGCGTTCCGGCGGGGGGAGTTCCGCTACCTGGCTGCAACGGATGTGGCGGCCCGGGGTATCGACATCGACAATATTACGCACGTGATCAACTATGACCTGCCCCTGGACAAAGAGAGCTACGTGCACCGGGCCGGAAGAACGGGACGGGCGGGCAGGCAGGGGACCGCGATCTCCTTTGTAACGCCGGAAGAGGAACAGGCTCTGCATACGATCGAGGGGTATATAGGGCAGGAGCTCCGCCGGCGGGAGGCCCCTTCGGCAGAGGAAGTGGAGGCCTCCCGAAAGGCCTTCGAGGCCAAGATGAAAGTGAAGCCCGCCCCCAAGCAGGAGAAGAAGGGCCTGGTCGACCGGGACATCATGCAGCTGTATTTCAGCGGCGGGAAGAAGAAGAAAATCCGGACCGTCGACCTCGTCGGCACGCTGACCAAGATCGAGGGCGTGACCGCCGGCGATATCGGCATCATCAACATCCTCGACAACGTGTCTTATGTAGATATGCTCAACGGCAAAGGACCGCTCGTTATTGAAGCGATGAAGACGATGACGGTCAAGGGCAAGCAGCTCAAGGTGCACGAGGCGGTCAAAAAGAGGTAGAGGCGACGGAAGGGGGCGGTCCGCGTGACGGATACTTTGTCGGTGGTGCTGATCGGCGCGGTGCTGCTCGCCGCCTTGTCGATCGTCTGGGTGAGCTGGAAGAACGGCATTACACCTATGCCCTCCTCGGCCGTAGTACGGCAGGCGGTGATGCGGGAGGTGAGCCGGTTCCCGGAGCACCTCCGCATCGTGGAAGCAGGCTCCGGCTGGGGCCAGCTTGTGCTGCAGCTGGCGAAGGGCTGTCCGGGCCGGCAGCTCGTCAGGATCGAGAATTCACCGATCCCGTACGGGTTCTCGCGGGCCGCGGCGGCCGTGCTCTCCAGGCTGCAGCCCGGAGTCTACGGGGCAGCTGGTGGAGGGCGCATCTCCTTCGTCCGCCGCGATCTGTACCGGTATCCTTGAGGAGGCGGACCTCGTCGTCTGCTACCTGTTCCCGGGTGCGGATGCGGCCCGGGGCGCGTATTGTGAGCATTTACTTTGCCCTGCCCGGGTGGCAGGCGGAGCGGATTGTCACCTGCGGGGATTTTCACCGCACAAGGATTTATGTATATGAGGTGCCGTGAGGTGTCAATCGCTCGGCAGGAAGACCTGCCTAAAACACGGCTTCCAGGCGTCCAAAACCTCCCGCCGCCCACAAGAGGCCACTGAAAAAGTCCGTCTAAAAAAAGCACAGCCCTTCAAGAAACTTGAAGATGCTGTGCTTTTTTTGACGTATAATTGAGTCATCACGAAAAGCGGGTGAGACGGATGATTCGACAACAACAAAGTTTGGTTCTGAGTCCTTATGCAGCTCTGTACGATATCGTCGTGCCGAAGGACAACATGCTCCGTCAAATTAATGAGCTGGTGGACTTTACCTTCATCTATGAGGAACTGGAAACAAAATATTGTTTGGACAAGGGACGTAGCGCAATTGACCCCATCCGAATGTTTAAATATTTGTTGCTAAAAACCATCTTTGAACTATCTGACATGGATATTGTCGAGCGTTCCAAGTATGACTTGTCGTTTAAATATTTCTTAGGCATGGCACCGGAGGACCCGGTCATCGACCCGAGTTCTCTGACAAAATTCCGCAAACTGCGGCTCAAAGACATCAACTTGTTGGATATGCTCATTGGTAAGACGGTAGACCTCGCCATCGAACTGAAAATCCTGAAGAGCAACTCCATTATCGTTGACGCCACGCATACAAAAGCACGCTACAATCAGAAGTCTCCGCTAGAAATTCTGCAAGACCGTGCAAGGAAGCTGCGAAAGTCCGTTTACACGATGGATGAATCAATCAAAGCCAAGATGCCCGCAAAGAACATGAACGGTGTACTCGAAGACGAAATTGAGTATTGTCAAAAGCTTATAACCTTCATCGAGATGGAATCCGGGATCGCGCAAGTGCCAAAGGTTTTGAAGCCGTTAAACCTGCTGAAGGAAACGGTGGAGGATGACATCGAGCAGCTTCGTCTTGCGGCGGACCCGGATGCTCGGGTTGGACATAAAAGCGCCGATTCTGCATTCTTTGGATATAAAACGCACCTGGCCATGACGGAAGAACGCATCATAACGGCAGCTGTCATTACAACAGGCGAGAAGAATGACGGCAAACAACTGCAGACGCTCATCGAAAAAAGCAAGACAACGGGAATGCAAGTGAGGACCGTCATTGGCGATACCGCCTACTCCGAGAAAGATAATATTTTGTACACAACGAACAATGATATTGAACTTGTAGCGAAACTCAATCCGTTGATTACGCAAGGCAGCCGCAAGAAAGAAGAGGAGTTTCTGTTCAACAAAGATGCCGGCATGTATGTATGCCCGGCTGGTCACATGGCGATTCGAAAGGCCCGGCAAGGCAAGAAAGACGTCGGCAAAAACCAGCAGGATACCTATTATTTTGACGTAGAGATCTGTAAGAGTTGTCCCTTCAAGGAAGGCTGTTATAAAGAAGGCGCCAAAAGCAAAACGTATTCCGTAACGATTAAGTCTGAAGTACACTCAGAACAAATGGCGTTTCAGGAAACGGAATATTTCAAGGAGAAATCCAAAGAGCGCTACAAGATTGAAGCAAAAAACAGCGAACTCAAACATAGGCACGGGTATGATGTTGCCACATCCTCGGGTCTGCTTGGCATGGAAATGCAAGGTGCAATGGCCATATTCGCTGTAAATCTTAAGCGGATATTGAAACTGGTGGATTGAAAAGCGCGTCAAGCAGGCCCATTTTGAGCCATTAAAAAAGACATCTGTCTCCAGAAAAATGGAAACAGATGTCTTTTTTGCGATTTATGCAAGGCCCCCGAGGAAAAAGCGTGAGTTCTTCAGTGGCCTCCGCCCACAACAGGCTGTTTTTCCAAGGGTCATCCGTCTGCTGCAGGGAAGATGGGGCCTGCTAGGGTCGCTGCCCCCGCCCATCCGCCTGTATAACACAAAAAGACCTCTCTCCCGGTTGGAGGAAAGGTCTTCTTTGCGTTTCTGTGATCCCTTTTTATGGAGCAATAAATTACTCGGATGGAGCATCCACGACGATCTTCCATGCGCTGCCGATCGGCGGCAGGCTCTTCGTCATCACGGGGCCGTAGACGCCGATGACCTTGGTGCCTTGGGCCAGCGTGCTTGCCGGAACCTTCTCGCCCTTCAGGTTCACGACCGGTGTCTCTGCGCCGATCCGGAGCACAATCTCGGTCTGCGAGCGGTCGGTCAATCCGGTACCTTTGAGCACGACGGAGAAGTCATCCTTCGTGTCTGCGCTGCGCACTTCCTGGATTTCACCGGCTGTAGCCAGCAGGTTCGTCCCTTTCTCTGGGTCAAGCACCGTGATCCGGAAGGCGGAGGTCTGAGGCGGCAGGCTGAGCGTCATCCGATTCGGGTGCTCAACTTCCACGGTCATGCCGATGTGCAGATCGGAGAAGCCCAGCTTCGTGCCGTCCTTCATCTCGAATACCGTCTCCTCGCTGACATGGAGCACCGTACCGTTCATGCCGGTCCCTTGAATCTGCAGGGAGCGGTAATCGTCCTTATAAGTCACGGCCGTTACGACTCCTGTCGTCACGACGTTCTTCTGTGCTTCCGCCTCTGGGGTGATGACAACCGCTTGGCCTTGCACGGATGCTTCCGTATGGAGCACCTTGTTTACGAAGGAGGCCGGAACATAGAGCTTGTTGTCCATGAGAGCCGGTGCCGCGCCAAGCGTGGTATACATACGGTTGATGACGTATTGGTCTTCGCCGGTCTTTACGGTTGTGAAAAGATTTCCCTTGTGCAGATCAACCGAGAGCGTCTCCTGCTTCCACTCGAGCGTGAAGCCGAGCTTCTCGGCCGTGCTGCGCAGCGGAATCATCGGCTCAGCGGCACCTGGCGTCTGGTAGCCGGTTTCAACAAGGGTCTCCCCGTTGATCTTAATCAAGAACGGGACGGCAGCTGTTTCCGGCACGGACACGGCGGATACCGGCTGTGGCACGCTGTCGGTCGAAGCGTAAGCGGCTCCCGTCGTCATCAGGGCGGTGGACAGGGTAAGGAGGGTCAAGCTTTTTTTCATGGATGCTTTCAAGTTGGCGTTCATGGTCCTGCTTCCTCTCTTGATGTGAAGTATAGTGATGTCTGTTTCTCTCACCCTCTCAGACGGGGGGGTTCGCGGATATGTTGCAGGAAACGATACGGGAACAGGGTGCCAAAATATGGAAAACACCCCAAGCCCTAAGGCTGGGGTGTCTATCTGCAGAAACCTACTCTTTCAATTTACCGATGCCCTGCTGGACTTCGCCCTTGAGCTTGTCCATCTTGCCTTCGGCTTGAAGGGAGGCATCGTCGGTTGCGTTGCCGATCTGGTCTTTGACTTCGCCCTTCACTTTGGAGACTGCGCCTTTGACCTTGTCGCTGAGTCCTTGACTGCTGTTCATGTGTATCATCTCCTTGGGGTAAGGTTACTTCTAATTACCCGCTAGGGGGACTACTTAAACGTACGAAGCCGTTAAGCTAACGCTCGAACCGAACATCTGGGTTGAGCGATGACGCGTCAAGAGCCGCCCTGACGAGCGGGCATGGATCTCGGGGACTGCAGCACGGCCCGCTCAACAGGCCCGTAAACAGGAGAGAGCAAGCATCATCGGCATTCCAGGCGCCGGTCTGTACCCGCCTTAACCAGCGAAGCAGGAGCTCAAGAGGCAGGCGCAGAGCTTCAAGAGCAGAGCTTCTGTGCAAGAATGTTATGCTACACTAGGTTGGTAAGGCAAGATGCAGATAGGTGTGGCAGACTTGGGGAACAGAAAGGGGGCGGAGGAGCCATTGAATCCGTATACCGAACGGGTGATCCGAATCATCAAGAGCATACCCGAAGGCTCGGTGATGACCTACGGCCAGATAGCAGCCACTGCCGGAAGTCCGCGGGGGGCCAGGCAGGTCGTGCGCATCCTGCACGCCATGAGCCGCTCCCATCAGCTCCCCTGGCACAGGGTGGTCAATGCCAGAGGCGAGATTGCGCTCCGGGATGAAGAGTCGCGGGCGAAGCAGCTCCTGTACCTGGCCGGCGAAGGGGTGGATGCAGGAGCGGACGGCCGTATCGACCTGGAGCGGTACAGGCATGACCCCGGGGACTTCTTCTAGTAACGATACTCACCCTATGAGGGTGGGGCACAGGAGGCTAGACTTAAGAGAAGGAACGTGCAGCCGAAAGGGGGAAGAACGAATGACCTTGATCGATCGACCCGGCATTCTGCTGCTCACAGGCATCATGGCCAGCGGCAAATCCACGGTGGCCCAGCTGCTCGCGGAGCGCTTCACCCGGTCGGTGCATCTGCGGGGGGACGTGTTCCGCCGCATGATCGTGCAGGACCGCAGGGAAGTACGCCCGGACGACGCCGGGGATGGGCTGGAGCAGCTGCGTCTGCGCTACCGGCTGGCCGCCCAGGCCGCGGATACGTACTTTGAAGCCGGCTTTACCGTCATCGTGCAGGATGTGGCGGTAGGCCGGGTGCTGCCGGAGTTTTTGTCGTATATCCGCAGCCGCCCGCTGTATGCGGCAGTTCTGTGCCCGAGTGTGGAAGCCGTGGAACAGAGAGAGGCGGCCCGGGACAAAAAGGGCTACGGCCTCTGGACGCCGGCCGCACTGGACGGTGTGCTGCGGGAGGAAACCCCGCGGATCGGGCTGTGGCTGGATTCCTCCGCCTGGACACCGGAGGAGACGGCGGGTGAGCTGCTGAAGCGGGTGTGGGACGAGGGAAGAATCGTATGAAGAATCGTGTGAAGGGCTTACCGGGCCTCTCCTCCGCAGGAGGGGCTTTTTGCTGTCTACGGAAGGGGGAAGGGGGCTCTGGGGCATCGGTACGGCAGCATTCCGCAAGGAGGACGCGGTGAAGCCTGGAATCCGTGAAAGTTGAACAGCCTTTCTCCCAGGTCTCCCCAAGTCTCCCCAGGACGCTGCCAGGAAGTCAATCCGGTGTAAGCCTGGAGCCGCCCCCCAGGAACCTCTGCCCGCACGTACAGAGGTTCCTGGGGGGCGGAACCGTGATAGGCTACTCCTTCGGCCTGATGTCGGGGGGAGCCTCCGTTCCCTCAGCTGCCCCCGGAACGGAAGGAGGGGATGCAGCCTCAGGCTTCCTGGCTACGGTGAAGCTGTATTTGCGCAGCACGAGCACAAGCAGGAAGACGAGCAGGGCCAGCACGACGAGCCCGCCGATGATGTAGAGGATCAAGGTCAGGGACAGCCCCGACTGGTCCTGGTTGTTGTTGATCGCCAGGCGCGACTCCGAGATGAAGTTCTGGATATAGGGATACCCGGGGTTGAGCTCGTTGACCTCCCTGAATTTCTCCAGCGCCTTGCTGTACTTGCGGCTGTTGTAGAGGGACAGTCCTTCCTTGTAGATCTTGGTCAGCTGGCTCTCCGACGGGGTGATGTTGCTCTCGTTCAGGAACTGCTTGGCGATGCTGATCGGGACAGCAAAATTCATCCCCTGCACCTCCGCGCCGCTCCCGGTGTTGATGCTGCCGAACGTGGCGATGCCGATGACCTCCCCGCTCTCGTCAAACACCGGACCGCCGCTGTTGCCCCCGCTCATGGCGGCGTCGACCTGCAGAATGTCCCAGCCGCCGGGCATCGTCTTACGGGCGCTGACCAGACCGGAAGTTAGCGTTGATTCCACGACGCTCTCTGTAGCGAGCATAGGATTGAAGGTCGCCGCCCCGGGGTAGCCGACAACATAGATTTTGTCGCCTGTCCGCAGCTTCGAGTCGTCTCCGATCGTCACGGTCGGCAGGTTCGTCTTGTCGATCTTGAGGATCGCCACATCCTTGCCGGGCGTCGGCTCTCCCCGGCGCTTGAGCTCGCTGGGGAATCCTTTCTGCATCACCTGGATGCCGGGGATCGCAACCCCCATCTCCGTGAAGATCTGGGTCTGCACGTTGCTCAGCTGCGCATATTTGACGTAGAACTGGGCGGCGGCCTTGCGAAGCCCGTTCAGGATGTCCTCCGAGGGCTTGTAGTTGTTGCCCTTGACGTCATTGAGGAAATCCGCCACGTCCTTGTCGATGAGCTCCTTGAGCCCGGTTTCGATCAGAGCTACCTTCAGCGTCTCCTCGGGGGTATAGACCACGTGGGCGTTCGTGACGATATACCCGTCCGGCGTTACAATAAATCCGGTACCGACCGAGCCCGTCTGCACCTCCCGGGAAGTAAACGTATCGGTGGGCACCAGATACTTCAGGGGATCCTTGAACAGCTCGAGCAGCAGGGCATCGATGATAGCGTTCGGATTGTTCGCGACCGCCCCGCTCAGGAGGTCGCCGGCCAGCTTCTGCTGAAGTCCCTGCAGTGACTCCTGGGACAAATAAACCTCCGGTACCGAGATGCTCGCCTTGTACAGGGTGGCGATCATAACGACGCCAGGCTTGTTCGTATCGGCCAATACTCTTGGATCCATTGCGGCTGCCGCCTCACCCTGAGCCCCTTGGTGTCCTGCGGGAAGCAGCAGGACGGCCGTCAAGAGGAAGGCCAGCAGAAGCCGCAGGCGTGCGGTACGCCGGGGCCGCCCTACGTTTTGACTGCGCATCATCCCTCCGTGTTCCTCCTCCAAAGGCCCACCCCCGGGATGCCGCCCTGTGAAGAGCCGGCCAGCTCTTGTTTATCCCAAGTGGCCGCTTCTCGGTACGGTCTTCCTCGCGCAGGTGTGCCGATTCATTTCGGTCTTTCGGCAACATATCCATTACCCCACGATTGTATTAGGCTTTGGCGGCAATAGAACGAGTTGATTCAGATTTAACACAGCGGACAGAAGCCGCAAAGCCTTAAGACTGCTTTAGATTGTAGAAGCATCCGTATAATACTGGTAATATATTCATGTTTAGGGAGCCGGAGGAGAGATGGAGGAAGCGTAAGTGGCAGAGGAATCGGCAGAGGTAAGGCAGCTGGGACGCAGGGCTGTCGTGATTGGCGGGAGTATAGCCGGCATGCTGGCGGCCAGGGTGCTCTCGGAGACATTCGGCGAAGTGATCGTGCTGGAGGCGGATCAGCCGCCGGAAGGCATGCTGCCGCGCAAACGGGTGCCGCAGGGGCATCATTCACATCTGCTGCTCCTAAGCGGGCAGCAGGTGCTTGACCGGCTGTTCCCCGGGTTCACCGGGGAGCTGGTGGCGGCCGGCAGCGTGGAGACGGATTTTACGGGGGATATGGCGTGGTATCACTTCGGGGAGTGGAAGCAGCGGTTCCGCAGCGGCCTGCGGAATCTGCAGCAGACCCGGCCTTTCCTGGAGTGGCATCTCCGCAGGCGGCTTGGTGCCTGCCGGAACGTGACCGTTCGGTATGGTGCCATCGTGGAAGGACTGGTCTTGACGCCGGGAGGGGACTATGTCAGCGCCGTGAAGCTGCGGGAAGGCCGGGGAGGCACGGAGGAGCTCTCGGCCGACTTCTTCGTCGATGCCAGCGGGGCCGGATCGCAGTCCCTGCAGTGGCTGACCGGCAGGGAGCCGTCCGCGGAGACAACGGAGAGCGTCCGCATCGGCCTCTGCTATGCAACCCGGTATTATCACGGCCGGCCGGAGGACAAGGGACGCCCATGGAGGAACCTGCTGATCTCGTCTCAGCTGCCCGAGCTGCCGGGCTTCGGGGTGATCCTGTCCTATGAGGACGGCAAGACCGGTGTGACCGTCGGATCGTATCTCGGGGAGGCGGCCGCAACCGAAGAGGCGTTCCTGAAGCAGGCACAGTCCCTTCCCCAGCCGCACGTCTATGATTATATCCGGGAGGCGGAGCCGCTCGGCGAGATCCGGACCTACCGGATTCCGGCGCAGCAGAGGCGCCGCCCGGATCGGATCAGCCGGCTTCCCGGCCGGCTCGTCATGCTCGGGGACGCCTACTGCCGGTTCGATCCGATCTACGGACAGGGGATGTCGGTGGCGGCGATGGAAGCGGAGCTCCTTCAGCGGGAGCTGTCTGGCCTTGCGAACGGTAGCGGGCTGGATACCCTGCACCGACGCTATTACCGGGAGCTCGTCAAGCTGACGGATTATCCCTGGGAAGCTGCGCTGACGGAAGCGTTCCGGCACCCGGCCATCCCGGGGGACCGGCCTCCCGGTCTCCGGCTGAAGCAGTGGCTGACGACGAAGATCTACCGGGCGTCGGCAAAGGATGAGCTGGTGTATACGCGGCTGGTGCAGGCTATGAATCTGACGCATGCCCAGAGCGTATTACTGCATCCTTCGGTGCTGGTCAGGCTTCTGAGATGAAGGTGGGGGGGCGGCCTTGAAATGGCGCTCCCCCTTATACTATACTTTTGGAAACCAACTAACGGACCGGAACCGGGAGCGGAAGACCGCTTCGGGTGCAGCTAGGAGAACCCCATGGACCAATCCCAATCGAATCCCGCCTACGAGGTCGTGCAGGTCTGTCTGCTGGCCGGCAAAATCATGCTGGAGAACGGCGGGGAGACCTACCGGGTCGAGGATACGATGACCCGCATAGCCGGTGCCTTCGGGCTGCCGAACGCCCACAGCTTCGTGACGCCGACCGGAATCATCTTCTCGGTCGAGGGACCGGGCCAGACGACCCGGCTCGTCCGGATCTCGGAGCGGTCGACCGACCTGCGCAAGGTGACGGACGTCAATGCCGTCTCCCGGCGGATCAGCGGCGGTGAAATGACGGCGGCCGAAGCGTACCGCGAACTCGCAGCGATCGAGGCGGCGCAGCCGAGGTATCCCGTAGGGGTCAAGATCGCTGCCGGGGCCCTTGCCAGCGGCTGCTTCCTGATCATGTTCGGCGGGTCTTGGCGGGATTTCATCCCGGCCCTCTTGACCGGCGGAGCGGGGCTGGCCTTTCTTCTCTACTTTCACCGGCTGGTGCCGATCAAGTTTTTTGCGGAATTCCTGTCCTCCCTGCTCATTGGGACGCTGGCCTTGCTTATGCGGAGGCTGGGGCTCGGAGGGGATCTCGATAAGATCATGATCGGTTCGGTCATGCCGCTCGTCCCCGGGCTGCTCATCACCAACGCCGTGCGGGATCTCATGGCCGGCCACTTCGTGTCGGGCCTGTCTAAGGGGGCGGAGGCCTTCCTGACGGCCTTTGCGATCGGGGCGGGGATTGCGTTCGTCTTCGCTTTCTTCGCCGGGGAGGGGGGCCTATGAAGCTCATCGAACAGCTTGCTACCAGCTTCATCGCAACGGCCGCCTTCGCCATTCTCTTCAACGTGCCCAAGGGAACGCTGCTCCAGGGCGGGTTCGTCGGCATGCTGGGGTGGGCTCTGTATCTGGCATTCCTGGAGGTGCCCGTAGACCCCGTCGTCGCCACGCTGCTGTCGTCCTGCTTCGTGGCGGTGGTCTCGCAGGTGTTCGCCAAGATCTACAAGACGCCGGTGATCGTCTTCAGCGTATCCGGCATCATTCCGCTCGTCCCGGGCGGGCTTGCGTATGATGCGATGCGCAGTGCCGTGCAGAACCAGTACGATCTCGCGGTGCCGCTGGCCGCCAAGGCATTCATGATGTCCGGAGCCATCGCGATCGGGCTCGTATTCTCGGAAGTTATCAATCACCTCATCCGGCGGTTCCGGCAGGGATAGGGGAAGGGAGCCCATCCATGTTCAAAAAAGCGGGACTGGCCGTCATCTACCTGGGGGCGACGGGATTGTTCTACTTGTATGGCGACAGCATCCTGGTCTGGCTGCGGCAGGAGAGCAGTCTTCTGCTTGTAACCGGCATGGCGGTTCTTCTCGCCTTGTTCCCCGTACTGCCCTATCCGGTGGTCGGGGGCGTGATCGGTGCAGCTTTCGGCCCGGTCCTGGGCGGGGCGGTGACCTGGGCGGCGTCGACGCTGGCTTCCGTGCTCATGTTCCTGTTCGTCCGCTACGGCTACCGGGAGTGGGGAGCCAAGCTGCTCCATGGACAGAGCGGCCTTGCCAGGCTGAACGGTTACTTTGAGAGGAATGCCTTCCTGGCCGTTCTTTTCGCGCGGATGATTCCTTTCGTCCCGTCGATTGCAGTGAATGGATATGCCGGCTTGAGCAGGATTTCCTTCCTCGTCTACGCATCCGCATCCGCCCTCGGCAAACTGCCGGCCATGCTGCTCTTCGCCCTGGTAGGTGACCGTCTGACCGGGGACCCGAGGCAGGCCTTGGTGACCCTCGGAATGTATGTGATGTTCCTGGGCATCGTCTTCAGTCTGTACCGGTTGTGGAAACGCAGGGGCAGGTCTTCGCAGGTGTAAGGGAAGATGCAGAGATAAAGAGAGGGTGGCGGCGGTCCGTCACCGGTGATCGGATCAACCCACTAAGGCTGCTCCATGCCGTACACCGGCAGGGACAGCCTTATTTGTGCTGTCTGGGGACGGAAGGGAGAGCCAGTAGGAAATTGTTCCCCGGGGAACAAAATTATGGTGGAATTTGGGTATGGGTTGCTCTGGCGCGGAATGGGTAAAAAAGAGGGGGACTGGGCGCACCGGATTCTCTTTTTACATAGAAGATCATTATGCCGCAGCGGCTGTCTGCGGGCAGCAATGGGCTTGCTGCTTGGGGCTGATTTGTCGGGAGTCCCGTGACGCTGCTACCTGGCTGAGCGCCGGCGCAGCCACCAGACCGGCAGGACCGCCAGCACCAGAACGAGGACGAGCGCGGGAAGCAGTGCGGGACTGAGGCCGCGGGATAAGTGGTCGCCGAGAAAGCTGTAGGCGAAGGTGACGGGGATCGTCCCGAGCACCGTGCCGGCAAGGTAAGGGAGGAAGCGGATGGGCGAGAGGCCGGCAGCCAAGGAGACCACATCGAACGGAACGATGGGGATCAGGCGCAGGGATGCGACGGTGAGAAACCCGCGTCCAGCCAGACGCTCCTGCCACTGCCGGATGCCGCCCTCGGGAACGCGGATGAATCGTGCCCCATAACGGCGTGCCAGCAGGAACACCAGCACAGAGTCCCCGGTGAAGCCGAAGATCGTATAGACGGTGCCCCAGTAAGGCCCGAAGGCCAGTCCTCCGGCAAGGCATAGGACCGTTGCGGGAAAGAAGAAGAGGGGCCTTACCGTATAGACCGCAATATAGAGCAAGGGGGCCCACACGCCAAAGCCCACTATCGTATCCCGGACCCCTTGGGGAGTAAAGTGAAAATAATAATGGTTGATGAGCCAGAGCGATAAGGCAGCGGCAAGAACGAGCAGGATTTTGAATCGGTTCATGGGGCTCCCCTCCAGCCTGGAATAGAAGTACTTCAACCTACTATCCCCAGTACACCCACATTGTAACATACGATTCCGGGCGTATGGCGGCCGAAGTACAGAGGGGGGTGACACGGGAGAAGGGGCGGGGAAAGTAGGGGTTGCCTGATGAAGCGCTTTCTTTTACACTTGTAAGGTGACTACCCACGATATGGGAATTGAAGAGGGAGGGATATTGGTAAAAGGCTCGTTAAATTTGTTATGAATATTGACACGTGGTTAGTTATCAACTAGAATGAGGAACATTCATGTTAGGAATAGTTACATAACAGGAAGGGCCGTGCATTCCAGTATGGTAATCCCTTGTCATACGGCGTTCACGGAAAATGTATCAACACAGCCAGGGGCAGCTCCCAGGCGGATTATCCAAGAGGAGGTTTATTCTCATGAAAAAAGTCGGGTCTTTCCTTCTAACAGCACTTCTTGCACTGTCGATCAGCGCCTGCGGTACAAGCGCAGATCAGACAGCCGGTACGTCGCCGGATACGGCCAAGCCGGGTGAAGGAGCGAAGAAGTACGTGTTCGGGACGGATGCGACCTATCCGCCGTTCGAGTTCGAGAAGGACGGGAAGTATGTAGGCATCGATATTGAACTCATCAACGCCATCGCCAAGGAAGAAGGCTTCGAGGTGGAGTTGAAGCCGATGGACTTTAAGGGCATCATCCCCGCCATTACGGCGAAGCAGCTGGATGGAGCCATCGCAGGGATCAGCATCACCGAAGAGCGCAAGCAGGTCGTCGCCCTGTCGGAGTCTTATTACAAGGCAGGATTGTCTCTCGTCGTACGGGAGGACAACAATGAGATCAAAGGACCCGATGACCTGAAGGGCAAAGTGATTGCCATCAAAAAAGGTACGACGGGTGCCAAACAGGCGGAAGAGCTCGGCAAGAAGCACGGCGCTCAGGTCAAACATTTCGATGACAGCCCGGCGATGTTCCAGGAAGTCGTGAACAAGAACGCCGATGTCACCATTGAAGACTATCCGGTGGTCTCCTATAAGATTGCCGTCGATCCGGCATCGAAGCTGAAGATCGTTGGTGACCGGCTGAACGGCGATTTCTACGGCATTGCTGTAGGCAAAGATAACGCGGAGCTCCTGAAGAAAATCAACGACGGGCTGAAGAAAGTCAAAGACAGCGGCAAGCTGGACGAAATCATCAACAAGTACATGAAGTCCGAGTCCAAATAAACGGCAGGATACCATTACAGAAGGGACTGGAAAGTGGATGCCGTCATCATGGCAAGTAATTCTCGATGCAGTCCCCGTGCTGCTCGAAGGCACGCTGATTACCCTGAAGCTGGTTACGATCTCGCTCGCCATCGCTTTTGTGATCGGTCTGATCTCCGGACTGATGAGTACTTCTTCCAACAAGCTGCTGCGCATGCCGGCCCTGTTCTATGTGGATCTCATCCGCGGGACCCCGCTGCTCGTCCAGGTGTTCTTCATCTATCTCGGACTGCCGGTGTTCCTCGACATCCGGATTCCCGCGGAAGCCGCCGGCATTGCCGCCATCTCGCTGAATGCGGGAGCCTACATATCGGAGATCTTCCGCGGGGGGATCGACTCGATTCACCGGGGCCAGATGGAGGCGGCCCGGTCGCTTGGGATGAGCAAATTCCTCACGATGCGGCTGGTGATTCTGCCGCAGGCCATCCGCCGGATGACGCCGGCCTTCGTGAACCAGGTGATCGTCAGTATCAAGGATACGTCCTTGCTGTCGGTCATCGGGATCCGGGAATTGACCCAGAGCGGGGAGATCATCATCGCCGAGAATTTTCGCGCTTTTGAGATATGGGGGGTCGTCGCGATCTTCTACTTCATTATCATCTATGCGCTGTCCTGGCTGGCCCGCAGACTGGAGAGGAGGTTCGCAGTCAAATGATCACCGTGCAGAATCTACAAAAGCGGTTCGGATCGCTCGAGGTGCTCCGGGATATCTCGACCACCATCCGGGAGAAGGAAGTGGTGTGTGTGATCGGGCCGTCGGGTTCCGGCAAAAGCACCTTCCTGCGCTGTCTCAACCTGCTTGAGGAAGTAACGGCGGGTACGATCCGTATCGGTGAGACGGAAGTGACTTCCCCGAAGACCGCAATCGATACCCTACGGGAGCAGGTGGGCATGGTGTTCCAGCACTTTCACCTCTTCCCCCACCTGACGGTGCTGGAGAATATCATGCTCGCCCCCAAATATGTCAAGAAGCGGGACAAAGGGGAGAATGAGAAACAAGCAATGGAGCTGCTTCGTAAGGTCGGCCTTGAGTCGAAGCGGGATGAGTACCCGGACCGCCTCTCTGGGGGGCAGCAGCAGCGGGTGGCGATCGCCCGCGCGCTTGCGATGAACCCGCGGGTGATGCTGTTCGACGAGCCGACCTCCGCGCTGGACCCCGAGATGGTCGGCGAAGTGCTGCTCGTCATGAAGGAGCTCGCCCGCGAGGGCATGACGATGGTGGTCGTCACGCACGAGATGGGTTTCGCCCGGGAAGTGGCCGACCGCGTCCTCTTCATGGACGGGGGCTATATTCTCGAGGAGGGACCGCCCTCCGAGCTGTTCGATGCGCCGAAGCATGAACGGACACAGGCGTTCCTCGGCAAGATTTTGAGCTCAGGTGTACAGGGGGGATACGCCTCGCAAAGCCTGCAGTAAGATACGACACCAAGCGAAGCCCCTTTCTTCCCTGTCCGGGAGGAGGGGCTTTTTGTGCGGTCCGGAAGGCCGCCATGGAGATCGATTGGAGGCGGAGACCTTATTGGGGTTGCCGTGGGGCAGGGAATATTTTACACTAAATGAGTGTAATTCCATGAAATGGAATGGAAAAGGAGGAGAAACGTGAATAAACGGAACACGGCAATCACAGGCGGACTGGCTCTAGCCCTGACCATGGGCTTCATGGGTGGAGCTTATGCGGACGATGCGATCAAGAAAATCTCGGCCCATCTTAACACGCGGATGACGATGCAGGTGGATGGTCATACCGTAGATCTTTCCGACCCTGAAGGAAAAGAAGAGCTGGCGCCGATCGTCTATCAAGGCCGTTCGTATGTACCGGCGAAGCCGCTCGCAGAGGCGCTCGGCGCCAAGGTGAGCTGGGAGGAAGCGACGGAGACGGTGGTCATTACCTCTGCCGAAAAGAATCCAGACCCGGCCGTGCAGGCCGAACCACGGGCATCCGAATCTAAGGCGGCGGACAAGGGGACCAAGGGCGGCGGACAGTCCGATCCGGAGAAGCCGAATGAAGAGAAGGCAGAGCAAGAGAAGTCAGGTAAAGAAACGTCAGATAAAGTAACGTCAGATAAGGAAACGTCAGATAAAGAGAAATCAGCGGAGGAAACATCTGGCGGCAAGCTTCCGGTCACCTACCCAGCCGATACCACCCCTTCGAGGATCTTCGACGATTACAAATCTGCAGCCAGGGAAGGGCTGAACACCTACATCTATGCGCTGCGGACCATGAATACCGACGAGAAGCTGAGGGAGTACGTGTACAAGGTTTATCCGGAGGGCCAAGCGGCAGGCAGTCCGGCGGATGTGTACCGGCGGGTGAGCAGCGGACTGGAACTGACACGCGGGCGAATGCCATTGAAGGAGGTCAAAGAGAGCACGGAAGGGGTACTGGCCGCGCTGAACAGCAGGGACTTCCCGGACAGGACGTCAGGCTATGATGCGACCGAAGGATTAACGCTTCACTATCAGGCGCATACCGATGATGAAGCTGGTACGTTGGTATCGGTGCAATTCAAGTTTGTGAAATCGGGCAATACGTACAAACTGAGCGACCTGGCCTTCTTCGGGACCCTGGCGGCTTCCGCGGATGGGGCCGAGTAGCTTGTTCCGGGCACTACAGAGCGTTGGCCGGGGGCGCCCTCGTCCGGCGGCAAGGAGGAGCGTCCGCCCAAAGGCTTCCGCTTACTCCCGGACAGCTTCATAGGTGAAGATCTGCCGATGGTGGGACGGAGCCCTGCCATACTCGTAATCGGCGGAGACGGTAATATTCGAGAAGCCGACGCTATCCAGCAGCATCCGGAACTCCTCGATCCCGTACCACCGGAGTGCAAGCCTCTGAAGTTCGGATGAAAGCAGGGAGCCCTGACGCCACTTCTCGTATCGAAGGTGGGTCACCACTACTTGACGGAAGAGATCGGCTTCCACGGTCCGGCTCTCCATCGTGATGACATCCCCACCCAGGAGAGGAAAGGCGGAGGTTCCCGTGGTGCCAATCCCCAGGTTCTGCAGATCCGGCATCTCCAGATCCAGGATCAGCCGGCCGCCCGGCACCAGATGGCGGTGGAAGCGGCGAAGCACTTCCACTGACTCCTCCCGGTCTTCGATGAGCAGGAAGGAGCCTGCCGGCACGATAATGGCCTCGTAGAGGTACGGCAGGGACAGCTCCTGCAGCTTCCCTTCGAAGAGGCGGGGGATCAGTCCCCCGGCCTCACAGCGCCCCTGGCAGGAGGCGAGCATCTGGGGCGATTCGTCGATGCCGTCGACGTTAAGGCCCGCCTCGACCAGCGGGATCAGCAGGCGCCCGGAGCCGCACATGGCTTCGAGAGTGCGTCCCCGGCAGGAGGCGAGCCGCTCCCTGTAATACTCAAGGTCCCCGCCGATCGACTTCCCAACCGGCTTCGTCAGATCATAGACTTCCGTGCAGAGCGTACCGTAAGCACCAAGACTCATAAAAAGCATTCCTCCGTGAATGGATATGTAATGGCAGCGAATACACTCCTATGATATGGCTGTCCGGACTCCGTGCAGTAGGGGAAGAACGGCTGTTAACGATTTTCCCCGGCGATAGCGGCCGTGGTGCGGCCCGCCGCGCATGCCAAAGAGCCCTGCCTTGAAGTGGATTTCCCGGGGCAGGGCTTCTATCTGTCGATTCGGGGGCTTAGGCGCGGCTGGCGGCAGGCAGCAGGCCGGCGTGCTCCAGGCCTTTGCGGATGCCGCCCTCGTCGACGTGCGCGGTCACGAAGTCCGCATAAGGCAGCAGCTCGGGATTGGAGTTGCCCATGGCAATGCCGAGGCCGACGTAGGTCAGCATTTCCTTGTCGTTGAGGCCGTCGCCGAATGCAACGCCTTCCTCCGGCGGGATGCCGAGATGCGCGAGGAGCGCCTGGATGCCCTGGGCCTTGGAGCCGCCCACCGGTAGCACGTCCATCGCGGACGGGTGCCAGCGGACCAGCTGCAGGTCAGGAAGCACATCCTTGTAGAGCGCTTCTTCTTCGGCGCTGCAGTGCAGGAACGCCTGGTAAATATCCGCCGTCTGCCAGTAGTTCGGATCGTAGCCGGGCTGGTTCACCTTCAGCGATGCGACCGAATCGAAGACATGCTGGTGCTCCTGACTGTTCGTGAAGAACGCCTCATGGCTTTGGAATACCAGCGCGTGATTGTTCTTCGCCGCATGCTCGACGAGCAGCTGGAGGCTCGTCTTGGGAATGACGCGGGAATAGAGTGCTTCGCCCTTGTACACGACATAGGCGCCGTTCAGGCTGACGAACGATTCCAGTCCCAGCTGTTCCAGCAGCGGGCGGAAGAAATAAGGGGCCCGTCCCGTCGCGATGACCGGCTCCACGCCGCTTGCCTTCAGCTCACGGACCGCATCAATGGTGTCCTGCGGCACGACCTTGTCTTCGTTGACCAGCGTACCATCGATATCGAGAAACACGATTTTGTAAGACATAAAATCCACCCTTCCGTGTGCGCCCCGGGTTGCCCGGAGGCTGCTCTGTATATGGATACTGCCGAGGTATGGTTCTTTGGTCATCATACACCGGGAAGCAGGGGGGAGCAAGGGCCGGGGCGTAATTGTCGCCCCAATACCTCCATATGCTGCCGTACATCGCCGGACGCCTATGGGATAACGCATGCCGATTCCTCCGCCAGTATTATCCTCTCCCACGCAGCGCCCCAAAATGGGGCTGTCCCAAAAGGCAATTCATGATTTTTGATCCCCCAATTTGAATAGGAATTCAGCGATAAAAAATGACCTCATCCTCCACGTAACAATGGATTTTGAGGTCATTTTTGGGTTGTTTACATCTACTGGAAATCCTTTTGGGACAGCCCCTTCCATGCCTTCCGGCTCGGGCGCGGTGGATCGGATCAATAAGGTCCGGCTTCGTGTCCCTTGCTCTCCGCCTTGGACGGGTCGGCGCCGGTTCCCTGCGGCTTGGCGTCCCAGCCGGCCCCGCGGATCGCTTCCGCGACGCGCCTGCCGTAATCGGCATCCGCCTGCGTGAAGTAGCCGATCATCCGCTCCTGGATGTCCGCACGGCAGGTGGCGAGCGCGCTGCCCAGGTTCGCGATCAGCTCGTCACGCTCCCAGTCCTCGAACGAACGGTACGTCTCACCGGCCTGGCCGAAGTCGTTCGTCCGCTCGATCTTCTGGCGGACGAGCTTCGCGTCGTAGCGCGGCTCGTGCTCTTTGCCGCTCTTCGGCGCTTCCTTCAGGCCGCCGAGGGAGGACGGCTCGTAGTTCACGTGCGGGTTCTGTCCCGGCGCGCGGTCCACCTTGTACTGCATCTGGCCGCCGCTCTGGTTCGTCGCCACCCGGGATTTCGGCGCGTTAATCGGCAGCTGCAGGTAGTTGCTTCCGACGCGGTAGCGCTGCGTGTCCGAGTAGGAGAACGTGCGGCCCTGCAGCAGCTTGTCGTCGGAGAAGTCGAGGCCGTCGACGAGGACGCCGGTACCGAACGCCGACTGTTCCACCTCCGTGAAGTAGTCCTCCGGATTGCGGTTCAGGGTCATTTTGCCGACGGGCAGGAACGGGAACTGATCCACGGGCCACAGCTTCGTCGGGTCGAGCGGGTCAAAATCCAGCTCTGGATGCTCATCGTCGCTCATGATCTGAACGCAGAGCTCCCACTCCGGATAGTCCCCGCGTTCGATCGCATGGTAGAGGTCCAGTGTCGCATGGTTGAACTCGGTCGCCTGAATCTCGTTTGCTTCCTTCTGCAGCAGGTTCTTGATGCCCTGGCCGAGAGGCTCCCAGTGGTATTTGACGAGCACGGCTTCGCCCTCCGCGTTCACCCACTTGTATGTATTGACACCCGATCCCTGCATCTGGCGGTAGTTGGCCGGAATACCCCAGGGCGAGAAGATGAACGTGACCATGTGGGTCGCTTCCGGACTCAGCGAAACGAAGTCGAAGAAGCGCTCCATGCTCTGCGCGTTCGTCAGCGGGTCGGGCTTGAAGGCATGGACCATATCGGGAAATTTCAGGGGATCGCGGATGAAAAAGATCTTGAGGTTGTTACCGACGAGATCCCAGTTGCCGTCTTCCGTATAGAACTTGGTGGCGAAGCCGCGCGGATCGCGGAGGGTTTCGGGTGAATGGCCGCCGTGGATGACCGTCGAGAAGCGCACGAACACCGGGGTCTGCTTGCCGGCTTCCTGGAACAGCTTCGCACGGGTATACTTCGATACCGGCTCATCGCCGACTGTGCCGTAGGCTTCGAAGACCCCATGAGCCCCGGCGCCGCGGGCATGCACGACACGCTCCGGGATGCGTTCCCGGTCGAAGTGGCTGATCTTCTCAAGCAGATGGTAGTTCTCCATGGTGGTCGGTCCGCGGCTGCCCACCGTGCGTGTGTTCTGGTTGTCGGTGATCGGGTGGCCCTGACGGTTTGTGAGCGTATTCTCCGCTGATTCAGGTTTGGATTGATTCGGGTTTCCATTCGCTTCGGTCACAAGTAAACCACCTTTCGCCCTATATGGAAGAGTAGGATAAGAAGAGAACAGCCTAAACAATTAACCGCTTTCAGCCTACATGAAACAACCTACTTCCCCAGAGGGACAAAAGATGCGAAAAGGGACACCCGAAGGTGCCCCTGGAAAAGAAGGCTGGACGCTGCTGCCGGTAGGGCCGGTCATGGAGCTGCCTCAAGCCGACATCATATCGGCAGTTGATTACAATGCAGAGTTCTTACTGCGGGTTGGTCGTCCAGATGCCGGCAGCTTTGACGAACACGCGGGCCGGCAGCTTCAGGGCGGCCAGAATCAGGTCCGCAACGTCCTCCGGCTGCATCATCCGGTCTTCGTCGCCGATCGGCAGACCGGCGTTCGAGGCGAGCTCCGTGTTCACGGTGCTCGGAGTGAGTGCGGTCACGCGGATGTTGGACTTGCGCACCTCCTGGAAGAGGGACTCCGTGAAGCCCATGACCGCGAACTTCGACGCACAGTAGGCGGACCCGGTGGCAAAGCCGCGTTCGCCGGCTGTGGAAGCGATGTTGATGATGCTGCCGCTCTGCTGCTCGAGCAGGGTAGGCAGCGCCGCGCGCGTCACATAGTAGGTGCCCATGAGGTTCGTACGGATAATTCCCTCCCACTGCTCCGGGTCCATCTCGGCCACCTTGCCGAAGCTTGCAATGCCCGCATTGTTGATGAGAATGTCGAGGGAGCCGAGCTGTCCGATCAGCCCGCTTACTGCAGCTTCGACTTCGGGACGGCTCGTAATATCGGCTGAGGCGTAGAAGACCTTCACACCGTAGGTGTCTTGAAGCTCGCTCTGCAGGGCTTCCAGATCCCCAGTGCTGCGGGCAATAAGGCCGAGGTGCACGCCTTCTTTGGCCAAAGCGATGGCCGCGGCTTTACCGATTCCCTTGCCGCCGCCGGTGATAATCGCGGTTTTATTTTTGAGTTCCATGTTCCACCACTCCTGTTCAGTTGAGTTCTCTCTAACCCTTTCATTCTACCATTCCCAGGAAGAAGTTTCCTCTATGCGGTCCCCAGGATTCATATGGGATAGGGGGGATCTTGTTCGGGATGTGGGACTTGGATTGAAAAACCAGTCGGGCCCAGGTTATTATTCGATATTAGATCCATTCTATGCAAGGTGGAATAGGGGAAGGATCGTACCTCCGGATACGAAAGGAGCGGGCGGGATTGGGAGATCTGAAGTTCAAGCAGTCGGTCGAACTGACGCTTAAGGTGATCGGCGGCAAGTGGAAGCCGGTGATTCTGTGCCATCTGACCGATGGCACGATGCGGTTCGGGGAGCTGAAGCGCGAGATGCCGTCCATCACGCAGAAGATGCTGACCCAGCAGCTGCGCGAGCTGGAGCAGGACGGCATTATCCACCGCCAAATCTATCATCAGGTGCCGCCCAAAGTGGAATACTCCCTGACCGAGTACGGCATAACGGTCAAAGAGCTGCTCGATGTGATGTCGGCCTGGGGAGAGCGGCACCGGAAGCGGTTTCCTTCGGACGAAGCGGAGCATGCCCCTTCCGAGGGCGGCTGATGCAGGGCCTCCAACCCTTAGGGTTTGGGGGCTTTTTGCTGTGACAGGGGACGGTTGTGAGGCTGCCGCGTTCACCGTAGTATCCTTACGGGTACTACGTTACAAAATAGTGCGTACTTTCACAATCGAATGCATGCGACTACAATGAAACCATTCCAAACAGATCACCATCATCCATCGGGAGGTACTTTTATGAAACTGCAATTGGCATTGGATCTTGTCGATATTCCGGAAGCAAAGAAAGTGGTACAAGAAGTCGAAGCGTACATCGACATTGTCGAAATCGGCACGCCGGTGGTCATTAACGAAGGGCTGCGCGCCGTCAAAGAAATCAAAGAAGCGTTCCCGCACCTGCAGGTGCTCGCTGATCTCAAAGTGATGGACGCGGCCGGCTACGAGGTGATGAAGGCTTCCGAAGCGGGAGCGGACATCGTCACGATTCTGGGCGCTGCCGAAGACGCAACGATCCGGGGCGGCGTGGAGGAAGCCCGCAAGCTTGGCAAGAAGATCCTGGTCGATATGATCTCCGTGAAGAACTTGGAGGAGCGGGCGAAGGAAGTGGACGAGATGGGCGTCGACTATATCTGCGTCCATACCGGGTATGACCTGCAGGCAGCCGGCAAAAACTCATTCGAGGATTTCCTGACGATCAAGCGAGTCGTGAAGAACGCGAAGACGGCCGTGGCCGGCGGGATCAAGCTGGCTACGCTGCCGGAAGTCGTCGCGGCAGGGCCGGATCTGGTGATCGTGGGTGGCGGCATTACAGGCGAGGCAGACAAGAGAGCGGCCGCAGCACAGATGCAGCAGCTGATCAAGGGAGCCTGAGATGGCGGGCGCAGAGCTGCACGTAACGCAGCTGGACCGGATTATCGGAGAGCTGCGGCAGACGGCCGGCCGCATATCCGGGGAGGAGACGGAGCAGCTGGCTGACCGGATTCTGCGGTCGAGGCATATTTTCGTGGCGGGCGCCGGCCGTTCGGGCCTGATGATGCGCGCATTCGCCATGCGTCTCATGCAGATGGGCTTTCAGGCGTATGTTGTAGGCGAGACGGTGACACCGGGCATGACCCGGGACGATCTGCTCCTCATCGGTTCGGGCTCCGGCGAGACGAAGAGTCTGGTATCGATGGCTGCCAAGGCCAAAAGCCTGGGAGCGGCCGTCGCTGCGGTGACGATCATGCCCGATTCGACCATAGGTCAATTGTCGGAAGACGTGGTGACACTGCCCGGGGCACCGAAGGACCGGACGGGGGATGCTTACACTACGGTACAGCCGATGGGGTCTTTGTTCGAGCAGACGCTCCTGCTGTTCTTCGATGCCCTGGTGCTTCGGCTGATGGAGAAGCAGGGACTCGATTCGCAGGCGATGTACGGCCGTCATGCCAATCTGGAGTAGCTTTTGTTTTGATCGTGTCATGGATTGGAGAGCCTTTGAGAGCGTGGGACTGGACGGTCCCGTGCTTTCGGGCTCTTTTTTGGTGCCGACGGAACTTGATCCGGCAGTCGGATCTTGTCCTTAGGCCCTGCAGACCCGGCCCTTCGAACCGTCACAGCCTCTTGTCGCTCCCGCCGGAAACTTCTGCTACAATAGATTCATAGATGAATGTAAACGTGTGCATTGGGCACGGACAGCCAAGGAGGAAAACGCATGAGCAGCCAAGTGAAATGGGGCGTACTCGGATATGCGAGAATCGCCAAGACATCGGTCATCCCGGGAATTCTGCAGTCGGACAATGCGCAGCTGTACGCCATTGCCTCGGGCAGTGAAGAGAAGCGCCAAGAGGTGCGCGACACCTATGAGGGAACGAAGGTGTATGAGAGCTATGAGAAGCTGCTGGACGATCCCGAGGTGCAGGCGGTCTATATACCGCTGCCGAATTCGATGCACAAGGAGTGGGCTATTGCGGCGATGAATCGGGGCAAGCATGTGCTCTGCGAGAAGCCTATTGCGCTGAACGGCGAAGAATGCGATGAGATGATCGCAGCGGCAGAGAAGAACGGCGTGTACCTGATGGAAGCGTTCATGTACCGCTATACCGACCGGGTGCGTAAGCTCCAGGAAGTCGTCCGCAGCGGGGAGATCGGGGAGATCCGCTACATCCACTCGGCCTTCCGCTTCCTGCTGAACCGTCCGAACACGATCAAAGTACAGCCGGAGCTCGGGGGCGGCTCGCTGTATGACGTGGGGTGCTATCCGGTCAACTTCATCGGCATGATCACCGGGGAGACGGCCGAGTCCTGCGTGTCGCAGAGCGTCCAGGAACATGGGGTGGACGTCCTCTTCTCGGCGGTGCTGAAGTATCCGAGCGGCATCGTGGCGTCGATCAACAGCGGCTTCAACGCGTTCGGGCAGATGAACTCGGAGATTGTCGGCACGAAGGGGCGGATCGAGATTCCGGATACGTTCCTCGGGACAGCAGGGAAGATTACAGTGGTTACGGAGGAGGGTAGCCGCGAGATCGAGGTCACCGAATCGGACCGCTACACGCTGGAAGTGACGGACTTCTCCGCCGCTGTGCTTGAAGGGCGTCCGCCGCTGTTCTCCCTGGAGGAGACGCGCCTGAACATGCAGGTGCTGGACATGCTGCTCGCTAGCATGAAATCGGAATAGGAAGGGGGAGGAATCCATGGCGGCAATGAAGTTCGTTCTGATCGGCCACGGTAGTATCTCGCGTTCCTATCTCGAAGCCTTCTCGAAGGTGCCGGAAGCCGAGATCGCCGGTGTGGTGGGGCGGAATCCGGAGAAGGCGGTGGCCTTCGCGGCGGAGCACGGGATCGCGGTCTCGGGCACGGAGCTGGCGGATGTGGCCCGGCGCGCGGCAGCGGAAGCGGTCGTGGTCTGCACCCCGAACGCCGTGCATTACGAGAACGTGATGGAAGCCTCCCGGCTGGGGCTGCACTGCCTCTGCGAGAAGCCGCTGCATATCTCGCCGGAGAAGCAGGCGGAGATGATCGCGAGCTGCCGGGCGAACGGCGTGAAGCTTGGCGTCTCTTACATGCGGCGGTTTATCAGCCATATGGGCTATATCAAGGAGCTTGTCGACTCCGGGGCCCTCGGCCGTATCACCGTCGTCGACGTGACGATCAAGCACTGGCGCGAGGCAGCCTACTATAACTCATGGCACGGCACGTACGAGCATGACGGCGGCGGGCCGTTCATCCAGCAGGGCAGCCATATCATCGATCTGGCGCTCTGGATGTGCGGAGGCTACCGGGAGGTCCTGGAAGCGAAGCGGTTCAAGGCCATCCATGAGATCGAGACGGAGGACCACGGCTATGCCGTCATTCACTACGCCAACGGCGCGGTGGGCATGATCGAGGCCTCCACGGCTAGCAAAGGGATGACGAAGGAGATCCTGGAGATCTCGGGGACGAAGGGCAGCATCGCGGCCAATTACCATGAGATTGTGACGTGGGAGGTTCCGGGTCTCGAGAAGCCGGATCTGGCGGGAGACTCGCCGAACCCGGTGCTGTTCGAGCGGCTGGCCGCCGACTTCGTACGCGCGGTCCGGGAGGACCGGCCGCCGTTCATCGACGGAGAGTCGGCGAAGACAGCCACCGAGCTGATCACCGCCATCTACGCGAAGGCGGGCGACCCGCTCGTGCTGTATTAGACAGGCAGCACCCCAAAAAGCTTCGGAAAACCGGCTGGGACCGGGCTCCGGGGCTTTTTTTGCGGCGGGGTAAGCGGTTGAGAAAGCGGCTAATAGTGCGAGATCAGCTTAACGGGAGGGATGGCCACCGACAGCCAGGAGGAATGGAATGCGGTTCCGTTCCAAGTCAGAAGGTTCTGGACATAACCCAGCGTATCCGCATTATAGGCACCGATGATCCGCTGCAGGGCCATGAGATCATAACGCATGCCCGCAGGGTCCGTAACGATGGGGTACAGCGCACCGAGAGCCAGCACCTCGCCCTGGACCGGCTGCTTCAACTTGCCATCCTCCCGGTAATACGGCGACAGGTATTCGGCCCCCTTATGGCTGATATCCAAGGTGAAGAGCACATCCAGCTGGGGACTTGCCACGCTCACCTTATACCCGTTCTCATAATTCACTTTGAACTTGGAGGATTGGCTGTATTTCTCGGCATCGAATAACTCCTGAAGCAGATGATCGCGGAAAGAGTACAGATAAGCATAGATATATCCCCCGCTTCCTCCGGAATCGATCGTAACCAGGATATCCGCGGTCCGGTCCCCGGTGAAGTCCCCCAGGAACAGCCGGGCACCGTAGCCTGCGTTATGGCGGAGATTCACCGTTGTTCTGGAACGGGTCCATCCGTCTTGGATGACGAGGGTGATGCCTTCTGCGAATCCGGATGGCTCTTGGGGCTTCGTACCGTACAAATAAACGGTATCCGGTATGCCGTCCCCGGTGACATCCCCCTGCTTGGCGTCCAGTATGGCCGGACGGGTACTTCCCGCCGGCGGCTGTTGGTAGCTGCGGTACTGCCAGCTCATGCGCACGACCTCCTTATAAGATGGTAACCTGTCGTCATCCTATGCGGATGCCCACTCCGCGGTGTGGAGTTAGGGTTGGTACCGCATATATACAGGGGTGCGGGTTCCGGAATATAATGGATTATCCGGTTGATTTATAGAAATAGAGCACTTCGATAGGGAAGCGGGAACGGAGGATGTATGCGAATTTTTGTTACCGTGAAGAGCCTGGCCAAGAGGAAGAACTACCTGGACAAGAAGGAGATTGTGCTGGAAGAAGAGCCTAACACGTTAAGAGAGCTGCTTACCGCGCTGGTGGTGCAGAATGTGAAGCGTTTCAACGCATCCGCAGCGGAGGCCCCGCTGGTTCACTATCTAACAGCAGACGAGATCGATCTGCAGCGCGGTGTGGGCAAGGTCGGGTTCGGCACGAAATACAATGAAGCGGCTGTGAAGGAGCAGGAAGCGGTCGATACGGCGATTCTGGCCTTCGAAGACGGACTATACCGCGTATTCATCGGTGAAGAGGAGGCGGAGAGGCTGGACGATCCGTTGTATGTGAACGACGGAGCGGATGTCGCTCTGATCAAATTCACCATGCTGGCAGGACGATTGTGGTGACTGGGGGAGAAGCACGATGATAGAGGAACATATCAACGCATTCGAAGCATTGGAAGGCCGGGCTGCGGCACTGTCTGGTCCAAAGCAAAAGCTGGCGCTTGCCATCATCGCCGAGCTGAAGCGGACAGGCTATACGGGCCATGATTATCTGAACGACGCGAAGGAAGCGCTGCAAGCTTTGGCGGAGGGGGACGGCAGCCGGCTGCTTGACCCCTTGGCAGAGCTGGCGGGGGAGCTGCTCGGTTCCTACGAAAAAGACGTGATGGCTTATATCCTGGCCCACCAGGCGGAATATCCCTACACGGTGGGGTATTACAGGAGACCGCTGCGCACCACCGAGCTCGGAGTGCATAGGGATGGCGCGATCCATAAGCTTGTTGATCTGGCGAAGCTGCATCACAAGGGGTTCCGTATCCTGGACTATTTGACGGCGCCCTCCGAGGAGCCGCACCGCCATGATGTCATCAGCGACATTCTCGCCTATGAACTGGACCGCGGGAACGATCAAGTGATGACGGCCGTCAAAGACATTCTTTACGGGGATAACAACACGGCGCTGCTCAACCGGCGGATGATCAAAGGCCTCTTCCTCTGCCATCTCCCGGAGGCTTATCAAATGATGGGCGACATGCTGATCGCCGCCAGGCTCCAGGAGGGCCTGAGGCAGAGCATCGTGGAGACGATGGACGAGGGCACGCTGGATGCGATGGTGTACATGCTGGACATCATCGTGAAGAACGACTTTTGCCGATTCAGCTCTGTGGAGAGGGCGTTCAATGTGTGGACCGGGCTCGGGCTCGGGGCGGCGCAGAGCCGGGTGCTCAAGCTCAGTCTGGAGTATGCTCAGCAGTGCCTGGCCGACGAAGAGCTGTGCGAAGCGTGGTCCCGGAGCAGCGACGTACTGAAGCTGTATCTGAGTTTGTGGGCCACGGGGATGCGCGACGAAGCGAAGATTCCGGAGCGAATTCACTGGATCTTAGACCACGGGGAGGTGTACCAGAAGGCCGCCGCCCTGTATTACTTGGACCAGAGCCAGAACAACGAATTGAAATATGAGGTGGCCCGGCATCATCTGGATGAGACGGATCCGGAGCTTCAAGCGCTGCTCATCACCAATTACGCCTACCGGGTCCGTTTCTGGGGGGGAGAAGGATATCCGATGGAGCTCGAGCGAACGCCGAGCCTGGAAGACGCGGGCGAGCGCAGGCGGCAGTTCAGCCTGCTGAAGTCGATGCTGCTCGCCATGCCGCAGAAGGAGATGAACTTCCCTTCGCGGGTATTCGAGTGGTTGTGGGTCGTACACTCCACTGATGCCATTGTCCAGAAGATGATGTACCTTGCCGCCTATGCCTTCGAGACCGAATTCGTCGAGGAGCTCGTAGCACTCCAAGATCAGGTTAGTCCCGATGTCCGCGATGATGTGTTGAAGCACTTGGTCAAGGACTTCACCCAGCCCGTGCAGCGGGCATTCGTCTTCGAGTGCTTGGCCGACAAGAGCATGACCATCCGGGAAACGGCGCTCGCCAAACTCAAGAAGATGAAGCTGGCTCCCTCCGAAGTGGAGATCGTGGAGGGAATTCTGAAGCTGAAGACAGGAGCGCTCCGGCAGAGCGCAATTTCGATTCTGCTGGGGCTTGAGCCGCATGAGCTGCGGGAATCCCTTGAACGGCTCCTTGGCAGCGGCCAGGAGCTGCAGCGGCTCGGGGGGCTTGAAGTGCTCTGCCAGGTGAAGGAGGATAAGGAGCGCCTGGGCTCATTCGGAGACATGGCAGCTCTGACCGCCCTGGTGCAGCAGCCGACGAAGAAGGAACGTACGCTGCTGGGGCGGCTGAGCCAGCAGGAAGAGCACGGGCTGCGCAACGGCTTTGGGTTATTCGACCCGGCCGCCGTCCGGGGGCTGAAGCCGATGCCCCCCTGCCCGGACAACGGCGTCCGTTCGTTCTTCACTCTGTCCGCCGGGCGGATCAAGGCATTCCTCGGAGCCCTGTCCGATCTTGTACATGAACACAGGGAGCACGAGTACGAGGTATCTTGGTATTCGGGGAACAAGGAGTCGGTACTGGTCGGCACCAGACTGGTGCACAAGCAGTATTATCATGACTTGCGGGACGGGGAGAAAGAGATGGACGGGTATCCCCTCGCCGATGTATGGAACGGCTATCTGGCCGGGAGCGGCTTCGGGGCCGAAGAGCTTCTTCAGACCGTCTTTTACTGCCGGCACCACGATGACTTGTACCGGTACTATACGGACAGCATGGAGTATTGGAGGAAGGACCGCTACCTGGATATCGATGCCTGGGGCAGGCCCCTCATGACCGAGCTCTACCCGGTTGATATGCTGGCTGAGCTGCATGCTTATCTGGAGAAGCTGGCTTACACGCCTCAGGTGCTCCAGTTGCTGGAGGTTTATGTGGCGGACAGCGATGCGGCGGCGCGGTTCGCTTGGGCCGGTAGAGTGCTGAATCCGATCGTCCGCCGCTTGGAAGAGGAAGCGGACCGCATTCCCGCGGATCAGGGGTATACCCTTCAGCTGTTCGCTTATCCTTGGCTTGGCTGGCTTCGCCAGACGGCCTCCAGCGATGCCTCCTTTACGGAATACTTTGCCTACGGCTTCAATCTGTATGCCCTCTCGGGCTACTATGCCTTCCAGCCGGATACCCAAGAGCTCGCCCGGGCCTATGAGCTGGGTCTGGTCAGCGAGGAAGAACTATACCAAGAGTGCATGATCCGCAGGAGCAGCGGGCGGCGGATTGGGGACCTGACGGATTCGAAGCTGGACATCGTACAGAGCTATCCGTCGCTGGCCCCGCTGAAGGAGCGGATGATCCGGAGAATTCTGGACATCGAGCTCAACCGGGGAGACCTGGCGACCGAGGTGACAGGGCTCGCGCTGAGTATCCGGTATATGGAGGGCATGGACGACTTTGTGGCCCTTCTCTCGAGACTGGACCGGGAGTCCTTCATCCGAGGGTACATCTACGGCGGCGGGGAGAAGACCACCAGGAAGGAAAGCTTCTCTTATCAGCTGCGCATCTGCCACCCGAAGGAAGGGGAGGACGAACTGCACCTGCGGGAGAAGCTCCAAGGCCGCGGAATCACCGAGAAACGGCTGCTGGAGGCGGCCATGTATGCGCCGCAGTGGCTCGATATCGTAGCGAAGCACCTGAATTGGGAGGGGCTGCGCAGTGCCGCCTGGTATTTCCATGCGCATATCAACGAGACGTTCTCGGCAGAGAAAGAAACGGTGGTGGCGCATTATTCTCCTATCGCCTCCCAGGATTTCAATGACGGGGCGTTCGATGTGGAGTGGTTCAAAGAGGCCTACCGTGAGCTCGGCGAGGAGCGATTCGCCATCCTGTACGACTGTGCGAAGTATATCTCGGCGGGTGCCAACCACCGGAGGTCGCAGCTGTTTGCGGATGCGGTACTCGGCCGCCTGGATGCAGCCGAGATGAGCGAGTCCGCGCTGTCCAAGCGCAATAAGGACCACCTGCTCTGCTACAGCCTGATCCCTCTGGGAGACTCCCCTGAGCGCGAGGGAGAGCTGCTGCGCCGGTATGAATTCATCCATGCGTTCCTGAAGGAGAGCAAGAAGTTCGGGGCGCAGCGGAGGGCGAGCGAAACCAAGGCTGGCGGGATCGCGCTGGACAATCTCGCCCGGAATGCCGGATACCCGGATGTCATCCGGATGACCTGGGATCTCGAAGCCAAGAAGATCCAGGAGATGCTGCAGGATCTGGAGCCGCAGCCGCTGGACGACCTGACGGTCCGCATAGCGATTGACGATGAAGGCACAGCTGAGCTTGAGCTGACCAGCAAAGGCAAGGTGCTGAAATCGGTCCCGGCGAAGTACAAGAAGCATGAGCGGATCCTGGAGCTGAGGGAGAAAACGGCCGGGCTCCGCAGCCAGTACAAGCGGGCGAAGGAGGAGCTGGAGCGTTCGATGACCGCCGGAAGCACGTTCACGGGAGCTGAGCTCGCAGGTCTCATGACCAGCCCCGTGATTGCTCCGCTGCTCCGGGCCCTGGTATTCGAAGCGGGAGGCCGGCTCGGATTCTACGGAGAGGGTCTGCTGGAAGATCCGCAGGGAGTGAAGCATGAGATCGCGGCACAAGACGAGCTGCGGATCGCCCATCCGGTTCATCTGCTGGAGAGCGGACACTGGAGCGCTTATCAGAGGCACCTCTTCGATCAAGGCCTCCGGCAGCCGTTCAAGCAGGTCTTCCGCGAGCTGTATGTGCCGAATGCCGATGAGCTGGCGGCAGGCACGCTCTCCCGCCGCTATGCCGGGCACCAGATTCAGCCGCGCAAAGCGGCTGCACTTCTGAAGTCCCGCTTATGGACAGCCAGTTACGAGGAGGGCCTGCAGAAGGTCTATTACAAAGAGAACATCATCGCGCGGATCTATGCGCTGGCCGATTGGTTCTCTCCGTCCGAGGTGGAATATCCGACGATCGAAACCGTGCAGTTCTTTCACCGGCGGACCTATGAGCCGCTGGACATGGGTTCCATTCCTTCGCTGATCTTCTCGGAGGTCATGCGGGATGTCGACCTGGTGGTCAGCGTGGCTCATGCCGGTTCTGTCGATCCGGAAGCGAGCCTCACGACGATTGAACTCCGGAGAGCCATCGCGGCCGAGTCGCTGCGTCTGCTCAAGATCAAGAATGTCCGGCTGGAGGGCAATTATGCCTTGATCGCGGGGAGCCTCGGGGAGTACAGCGTGCATCTCGGCAGCGGGATGTCTTACAAGCAGGCTTCGGGAGCCCTGTACATCATTCCAGTTCACTCGCAGCATAGAGGCCGGATCTTCCTTCCGTTCATGGATGAGGATCCGAAGACGGCCGAGATCCTGTCCAAGATCACGATGCTGGCGCAGGATAACAAGCTGAAGGACCCGAGTATCCTTGCCCAAATCAGCTCCTAACCAACAACAAAACGCCTTCCGCCTGCTCCTGCAGGGGAAGGCGTTTTGTTATTGGTGCTGCAGCACGACTTCGTCGAGCTTCCTGCCGTCGAGATCATAGGCCTGATAGGTCAGCGTCCGGCCCTCGACCGTAATCCCCGCGAACATCCCCTTGCCGTTCTGGAAGTGCACCGCGTGATAGAACTGGTCGTCTTTCTTCTCATTGAACTTCGCTCCGGAAGCATTGGTCACCACATAGACCGTGCCGGCGCGGTTCACCACGGGCCCATTCCCGGAACCGGTAACCTGGCCTCCGCGCAGCGGGTAGGAGCGGGAGTATTCGTGATTGTGGCCCTGCAGCACCAGATCCACCTGGAACTCGTCCAGCACCGGGACCCACTGCAGCACCTTCTTGTACGTATTGCCCCCGTAAGCGCCCCGGTGCATGGCGACGATCTTCCACGGCTGATCGGTGCCTGCCAGGTCGCGGCGGAGCCAGTCGGCCTGTTCGCCGATCTTCGATTCGGTGTTCAGCACGGCGATATGAACCGGACCGTAGTCGAACGAATAGCTCGTGCCGGGAGCCGGGCCGGCTGCGCCGTTGGCCGGGAGGGTGAAGTGGGGGAGGAACCGCCCCGCCTCCCCGTCCACCTCATCATGGTTGCCGGTGACCGGCATCAGCGGGATGCCCCGAAGCCACGGCTGCGCCTTGCCGAAGAATTGATCCCAGGCCGTCTCGTCCTCCGGATTCTCCGTCAGGTCTCCATTGTGGACAATGAAGCGGGCGTCCGGAAAGACGGTGAAGGCCCGCTCCAGCGTCTGGCCCCATAAGGCGAAGTCCGCTTCCGTCTGTCCCTGGGAATCCGTGATATTCAGGAAGGTCAGTTTGCCCTCCGCGTCCCCCTCGGTCGTGAAGGCGGCCGGTTCACTCCAGGCGCCTTCCGCTCCACTCCCTACCCGATACGTATAAGTAGTGCCCGGCTTCAGTCCGGTGACATTCACCTGATGCGAGCTCTGCACCTCGTCACGGTCCGTCTTCACCGGGGTCGTGACACCGCTCACGCTCCAGACCTCCGATCCCTGGAGAACACGCTCTCCCGTTCCTTCGGCAATCTGAACCACGGCGGGGCCCTGCCCCTCGGCCGTGTACCAGGCGAACCCGCGGCTCGTGCGGGCATCTCCGGCAAGCGTCGTGACGATGGACTTCGGCACAGCCGCTCCGGCCGCTCCGGCCGCTCCGCCGTCCTTCCACCATGTGTACCCCGCCCAAGCTGCCGCCAGCACCAAGCCGGCCCCGGCCAGCCACAGCCAGTCCCTGTATTTTGTCATCGTGTATCCTCTCCGATTCCTGCAGCTCCGTCCAAGGGAGCCGCAGGAGTATCTGCTTATTGTAAAGCTAGTGTAAACCCAATGTAAAATCCACGTAAAAACATTCAGTTAACGTTCAGGTTCCGCTAAGGATGAGTTCAGCGGCAGGAGGTACGATTCTTTTTGTAAAGGAAATGTAAAGATCATGCAGCCGAAAACCGGGGTCTATGCAGCAGAGAAAGAGGTGTGAACCATGGAACCGCAAATCCGGAAGAGAGAGCCGAAACCGCTGAAATTCCGGCATGAATTGAAATTTTTCATCAACCGCTACCAGCACTACCTGATCAGCCGCAAGCTGCAGCATCTCATGCAGCGTGACGAGCACGCAGGTCCGACCGGCGAATACCATATCCGGAGCCTGTACTTCGACGATATGCACAACACGGCCCTGCATGAGAAGCTCGGGGGGCTGCGCGACCGGTACAAATACCGCATCCGGATCTACAATGTCGAAGACCGCATCATCCACTTCGAGAAGAAGATCAAGCGGGGCGATTATATCGCCAAGGTCAAAGCATCGCTGACCCGCGGGATGTACGAGTCGATTGTCGGCGGGGATTACGGGGTGCTGAATGTGCCGGAGAAGCCGTTTCTCACCGAGCTGTACAACGAGATGACCCATAAGCTGCTCCGCCCGAAGGTCATTGTCGACTACGTCCGTGAGCCCTATGTGTGCCATAACGGCAACGTGCGCATTACCTTTGACAAGGATCTCCGCACCGGGCTGCATTCCACGGACATCTTCAATAAGCGGCTCGATCCGGTACGGGCCATCGACGAGGACCTGATGATTCTCGAGGTGAAATTCGACGAATACATACCCGAGTATATCCGGGCCGCACTTCAGCTCGACGGGCTGAACCGCCAGTCGGCATCCAAATATGTCATCTGCAGAAAATTTCTGAAATTCAACACGTGGGAGGATTATTGATCATGGCAGCTACAACTACTGCAGCAGCGGCTGAGGCCTCAACAACCAATTTTACGGACATTCTCAAGAACTCGGTGGTCAAAAACTTCGTGTCGGACATCGACCTGACCAAGATGGGCCTGTCCCTGGCCGTCGCCTTCTTCATCGGATTTTTCATCTATATTCTTTATAAGCGGGTCTTCAGCGGCGTTCTGTACTCGAAGAGCTTCAATGTCTCGCTGATCGGGATGACGATGGTGACGGCGATGGTCATCATCGCGGTGAATTCGAATCTCGTATTATCCCTCGGGATGGTCGGCGCCCTGTCCATCGTTCGTTTCCGAACGCCGATCAAGGACCCGACAGACCTCATCTTCCTGTTCTGGGCGGCGGCGGCAGGCATTGTAGCGGGTGCGGGATTCTACTCTCTGGCGATCTTCGGCTCGGCTGTCATCGGATTGATCCTGTTCTTCTTCATCAAGCGGACCTCGTTCGAAACGCCTTATCTGCTTGTCGTCAACTGCGACGGGGATGAGAGCGAGATGGCAGTGCACAAGCTCATGAGCCAGACAGTCAAACGGTTCAACGTGAAACAAAAGAACGTAACGCCAGGCAATATCGAAACCACGCTGGAGATCCGCCTCCGGGACAAGGAAGGCCGCTTCGTGAACCAAATCTCCGAGTTGCCGGGCGTAAGGAACGCCGTACTCATCTCGTACAGCGGGGATTATGTATCCTAGGCCGAGAGAAAAGGAGGATCTCCCATGAACAAGAGAGCCGCGGCGCTGGTCCTGAGCGCCCTCCTGCTCTTCGGTGTCACCGGGTACGGGGTAACAGGCGGAAGTGCCGATACCCTGGGTACAGCTGCCGCGCAGACGGCGGCGGCTGTCACGACGGCCTCGGAGAACGAGGCGAAGATCGATGAGCAGGTGTTTCCCAAGGAGAAGGTCATTGATGTGAAGATCACGATCGATGAAGCCGATTTCGCCGATATGCTGGAGAATGCGAGCGAGGAAGAGTATAAGAGCGCTTCAGTGAATTACAACGGCGTCCAGATCGACAACGTCGCGGTTCGTACGAAGGGCAATCTCAGCCTGCGGAGCGTTGTGAACTCGGATTCGGAGCGCTACAGCTTCAAGATTGCGTTCGACGAATACATCTCGAGCCAGAATCTGTACGGCATTACCAAGATCAATCTCAACAACAACTACAGCGATGCTTCCTACATGCGGGAGTTCCTGACGTATGAGCTTGCGGAGCAGATGGGGCTGCCTGTACCGAAGTATTCTTTTGTGAATGTGTATGTGAATGATGAGCTGAAAGGGTTCTATCTGGCGGTAGAGCAGGTGGGCCAAGCTTATCTTGAGCGCAGCTTCGGCAATGCTTACGGGGCTTTGTACAAGGCGAACGGCAGCACGGGCTCCGATCTGACCTGGATGGAGGATATCGACTCCTATACGGGCCTGACTCTGAAGTCCGAATCGTCGAACGAGGATGTGCTGCTGAAGCTGACGGACGCGCTGAACAACGGCGGCGACCTGGAGCAGGTGCTGGATGTGGACGAGGCGCTGAATTTTATCGCGCTGAATGTGCTCACAGCGAACATGGACAGCTATCTCGGCCAGAATAAGCATAATTATTATCTTTACGAGGACGAAGGCCAATTCTCGGTCCTGCCTTGGGACTACAACATGGCCTTCGGCGGTCTTGGAGGGACCGGGCTGCTCATTGACGAGCCGACACAGGGGACCTTGGCCGAGAGACCTCTGGTGGCGAAGCTGCTTGAGGTCGAAGAATACAAGGAGAAGTACCATGCGATCCTCTCCGAGATGATTGAGGGGTATCTGGCGGACGAGACGTTCAGCGCCCGGGTGCAAGAGCTCTCAAGCCTCATCTCCTCCCATGTGGAGAAGGACCCGACGGCTTTCGTCACCTATGAGGCGTATCAGCAGGGCGTCACCCAGCTGAAGCAGTTCGCGTCGCAGCAGACGGCTTCGATCGCGTCGCAGCTGGACGGCACGTCGCCATCCTCCGGCGACGGCTCCGGCAGCGGCGGAGGAATGGGCGGCGGCATGCCGGGCGGGATGCCGGGCGGCCAAGGGCAGGCAGACCAGGGCGCCGGAGCGGCGGCCGGCAACGGCAAGGCTGTTCAGGCCGACGGCCATGCCGCTCAGACCCAGGCGGGCCAGTCGGTACTCGCAGCCGCAGCAGCCGGCCAGAACGGCCAAGCGGGCCAAGGCGCAGCGGGCGGCCAGATGGGCCAGCGGCAGGGCGGCATGGGGGGCGGCCCCGGGGGCATGCCTCCGGGCGGTATGGGCGGCGGCCCGGGCGGCCCGGGAACGCAGGGGGCGCAGGGCAGCGTCAGCGAAGCGATCGCCTCGGGCGCAGCGCTGATCGTCCTCCTGGCGGCATGCCTCCTCGTCACCTTCTATAAGCGCAACCGGCTGTAGAGCCGGCAAGAAAGCAGAGGGCCCCCTCTCCAGTGACGGAGAGGGGGCCTCTTTGTGCGCGGCGGCCGTTACCCGGCTTCCTGAAGCCCGAACCGCTCATACAGCCGGCGCAGGGGCCGGGGAGCCCACCAGTTGGCCTCTCCTGCAAGCCTCATCAGCGCGGGCACGAGGATGGCGCGGATCAGCGTAGCGTCCACCAGCACCGCCAGGGCCATGCCGACGCCGAGCATCTTCAAGAGCACCACGCTGCCGGAAGCATAGGCCGCAAAGGAGAGGGCGAGAATGCCCGCCGCAGCCGACACAAGCGGGGCACTCCGCTGAATGCCTGCTGCCACGGCCCGCGTGTTATCCCCTGTGCGGTCATACTCTTCCTTGATCCGCGAGAGGATGAACACCTCGTAATCCATCGAGAGGCCGTAGGCAATGCAGAACATCAGGATGGGGATGCTGGGCTCGATCGTGCCGATGGAGGTGAAGCCGAGCAGGCCCGAGAGATGGCCGTCCTGGAACACCCAGACGAGCCCGCCGAACATGACCGACAGGCTGAGCAGGTTCAGCACGGTCGCCTTCAGCGGAAGGAGCAGGGAGCCGCTCATCAGGAAGAGGATCACGAAGGTAACGCCCAGGATGAGGCTGAGCACCAGAGGAAGCCGTTCCACCAGCGAGGCCCGGTAGTCGGCGAGCTCCGCCGGGAATCCGCCGAATAGGACCTCGAACGGCGCAGGCACCGCGCGGAGGCGCTGAAGCAGGCCGTCCGAATCCTGCTCGAGGACGGCAACCGACGGAATCGCAGCGAACCATGTGCCGCGCTCGCTCCCGAACCGATCGTGCGCCGCGCTCCGCTCGATGATTTTTACGCCTCCGGCGAAGGTACCGGCCCAGGAGTTGACCTGGGTGATGCCCGGCACCTGTGACAGCTCGGCGGCATAGCGTTCAATCTCCGAGAGCCGGCCCGCAAGGGGGCCGACGCCTAGGGCCATCACCTGAATGGTATCCGCTTCTTCGGCTTCGAAGCCGGCACGCACGGCATCCTGAGTGACCCGGGAGGAGGCGGAGGCCGGCAGCATCCGGTCGTCGGGCAGCCCGAAGTGCAGTCCGGCAGCGGGAGAGGCGAGGAGCAGCAGCACAAGCAGCGCAGCTCCTCCGGCAGCCGTTGGGCGGCGCATGGTCGCTATGGCGGTCCGGTACCAGAAGCCGGATGGCGGGCCTGCTGCGGCCGGGTGTCCCTGCCGGGCCCCCCGGCTGACTCTGCCGCCCAGAACCGCCAGGGCTGCAGGCAGGAACACGACCGCTCCAAGCATGCCGGAGAGCACGACCAGGACGCCGGCATAGCCGAGCGAGCGCAGGAATGGGAACGGGAACAGCAGCAGAGCCAGCAGCGATACCGCCACGGTGGCCCCGCTGTAGATCACCGTGCGTCCGGCCGTATTCAGTGTCCGGGCAAGGGCTGAGGGCATACCCTGCCCTGCGTCCCACTCCTCCCGGAACCGGGAGATGATGAAGAGGCTGTAATCAATGCCGAGACCGAGTCCCATGACAAGGGTGATGTTCATGGCGAAGGTCGACACTTCCGTGAAGCGTACGATGACGCCGAGCGCCGCGAGGGTGAGGATCATGGAGAAGAGGCCGATCGCAAGGGTCAGGAGAGCGGCGCTCCAGCGGCGGTACAGGAGCAGGAGCAGCAGCAGAACCGAGGGAAGGATGAGGAGCTCGGCGCGGAGGAAGTCCCGGCGGGCGAATTCGCCGACCTGGCGGAACACCTCTTCCTGTCCGCCGACCTGGACCTGGAGCAGCTCATTGTCCACCGTGTACCGGGGGGACAGGCCGGCCAGCGCCGTGCGGACCTCGGTAGCGGTGCCGTTCAGGCGGGCGGTCACCAAGGCTTGGCGGCCATCACGGCTGCGCAGGGCCGGCGACCGGCTCTGCGACCAGTAGGAGGATGCCTCCGCGATCCCTTCCTCGGAAGCGAGTTCCTTGGTCAGGGCGAGACCGGCTTCCCGGACTTCAGGGCTGTCAATGCTTCCCGTCTTCGCGGTAACGACCAGAATGAGATTGGCGCTGCCGGCGCCGAACGCTTCGTGAAGCAGCTCCCGGGTCTGAACGGACTCAGAGCCGGGGGCTTCATAGCGGGACAGCGTGAGCTTGCCAGGAGTGCCGGCGCCGGCGATGACCGATACGATCAGCAGGATCAGTCCGAAGACAAGGACGGGGCGGCGCCGACGGGCAAGGAAAAGACCGAGCCGTCCGAGCGGGGAAAGAGAGAGAGCGGCTTCCTGCGGCTTGATGGGGGGAGGGGACGTCATGGGATCTTCAACTCCTTCAGATAAATAAATAAACTAGATATAACATATATTGAGTTTATTTATTATGTCAATTCTACCGCCGGCCTTAGACCCGCAAGAGCCGGTTTGACATCCGGAGCGAACCCGGTATAGTAGTAGATAATTCAGGCGGAAGAGCGGGTAAGCGTATGAGCTATTCATTGGCGTATTATCAAGGTATCGGCGTCGTCATTCTTACAGCCGTTAAGGTGGAGCGGGGGATCTATGACTATGTCCCCTCCCGGCAGATCTCCGAGATGCTCGCCATCCCTCTGCCGACCACGGTCAAGATTCTTCAGACCCTCAGCCGGGCAGGCATTCTGGAGACCAAAGAGGGTTCGAAGGGAGGCGTCCGGCTCGCGAAGCATCCGGATGAGATCACCCTGCTTGATGTATTCACCGCGATGGAGGCTGAGCGTCCTCTGTTCCGGACGGAATACCCTTCGGGCCTGACGGGCCCGATCGCGCAGGAAGCGGGCCGGAACGTCAGCCTGGCGCTCCAGCGCTCCGAACAGGCGATGAGAGACGCGCTTGCAGGCGTGGCCATCTCGAGCCTGTATCCACGGAATCCGGAGACAGACCCGGGCTAGAGTGCAGCATTCGCTAAGCCGCGGTGCTGCTCTTTTTGCTTCCTGCCGGAGCGTCTTCGTCCCGCTTTGCCGGCTCGTCTCCCATGCCCGCGGCCCGGCCGGACTGCGAAATAATACACGTTTCATCGGTGTCGTTCTTAACAGAAACGGTTCTCTCCATCGTGTACTATAGGTTCATAAGGAAGCGAACAAGACGAAGGAGAGATGAAGGATGAAAAACGTGCGTATCGCAGCAATGGCCATGGCTATGGTGGCCGTAGTGGCCCTGGGCGTAGGAGGCATTGGGGCAGGAGAGGCGGATGCTATGTATTACGGCTACGTTCCAAGCGGAATGAGAGAAACCCTCGAGATGACTTACTGGTGGTACTTCGAGAGATAATAAGCGCTTCGGACCCCATCGCTCAGGCCCTGCGGCCTGGGCGTTTTTTTATTTTGAGGGGCGTGATCATCATTAAGTGCCTTGGTTCGGGAGCAAACTGTAGGGGAGAAGCACCGCGAGTCTTTCCGAGGGTGTTGACATGAAACCTATAGGTGTCATATTATAAACGTGAAACCATTAGGTTTCGCTTTGCAGCGAAAGGACAGATGAGAATGGAAGAGCTGCTGAAGAAGCTGCGGTATAAAGAGGGACGGGCCTTGGTGCTTAACGCCCCGGAGGGGTATCGCCTGGGGATCGAGGAGACAGGCGAGCCCGAGGGAACGTACGACTTTGTCCAGCTGTTCGTGGGCAGCAGCGGGCAGGTTCATGAGTGGGTGCTGCGCACGATCCCTTACTTGAAGGAGGACGCGCTGTTCTGGATCACTTTCCCGAAGGTGAGCTCGAAGGTGAAGACGGACATTAACCGGGACATTCTGTTCAAGCTGGTTGAAGGCATCTCGTCCTACCGTCCGGTCAGCAATGTGGCGGTCGACGACCAGTGGTCCGCACTGCGCTTTCGGCATCAGGATAAAGTGAAGACGAAGAAGTGAAAGATCCCAGTCAGGTAATGGGAAGAGGAACGTACAAAATAAATCCCTGCAAAATGAGGAGGAAACAAACATCATGACAGCTAACGCAGAGAACAACCTTCCGGCTATCCGCCAAACCCAGGTATTCAACGCCCCGATCGACAAGGTCTGGGACGCCGTCGCGACGGCCGAGGGCATTGCCGCCTGGTTTATGCCCAATGACTTTCAGCCGGTGGAAGGCCATGAATTCCATCTGGAGGCCGGTCCGTTCGGCAAGTCGCCCTGCAAAGTGACGGAGATCAACCCGCCGACCGGGTTGTCGTTCCGTTGGGGACAGGATTGGACGCTGAGCTTCGAGCTGAAGGACCTGGGCGGGAAGACGGAGTTCACGCTGATCCACTCCGGCTGGGACCCCGAGAAGGTAACGGAGTTCGGTGAGACGCACCGCGTGGTCCGCGAGCGGATGTCCCAAGGCTGGGTCGGCCTCGTACAGAAGCTGGCCGGCTATGTCGAGGGCGGGGCGTAAGCTGTGTCCGCGCAGCCGAAGCATGATGTCTTCCAGGCGGTGGCCGACCCTACCCGCCGTCAGCTGCTGCAGCTGCTGGCGGGCCGGGAGCTCCCGGTGACCGTCATTGCCGCCCACTTCCCGATCAGCCGGACGGCCGTCTCCAAGCACCTGCGCGTGCTGGCGGAAGCGGGTCTGGTCAAGGAACGGAAGATCGGGCGGGAGACCCGCTACCGGATGGAGGCCGAGCCGCTGCTCGAGCTGAAGAAGTGGCTCGACTTCTACGAGCGGTTCTGGGAGAACAAGCTCGAGGCGCTCCGGCGGTACGTGGAGTCGGATGGGCAGGAGACGGGAAGCGCGGCCGGGCCGCTTGGGATCGCGGGTCCCGGCCGGACGGAAGAGCCGTCCTAGCCTGGAAGATGGGTGTGGCGGAAGGGAAAGAGCGTTTGCCTCGCGGCTGACGCTCTTTTTTTTATATTCTGTCAAATTTTGGGCGATGAAGGCATAGGTCGAATTCTCTGTCATCCCGTTGTTCTTTTAAACGAACATTCAACGGACATTCAGCGTTCTTTCAGTTTCGCGTTATATGATGGGGGCGCAGGACCTATTTTGATGACAAGGGAGAGCATGACCATGAACGTATCCTCCGTTTCAGGCACTTCTTACGCCGCAGTGGCGCGCGCCGGCGATACGAGTGATCTGGAGAAGCAGAAAGTCCGGCTGCAGGCCGAAATCAAGCAGTGGCAGGAGAGCAAGGAAGACGAGAAGACCAAGACGCTCAAAATCTCGCAGCTGGAGCTGCAGATCGAGCAGATTGAACGGCAGATCGCAGAAAGGAAGGCCAAGTCTCAGTCGGCTCAGAGCTCATCCGCATCCCCGTCCGAGGAGAGCGGGTCTTCTTCCCTTCTGAAAGGTTTGTACGGCGTGAACACAGGCTCCGCGACGAATCCGAACGGCAGCTTTGACGTGCGAATCTAGCTTGGACCTCTCTCTTTCAGGGAACGTTCAGCGAAGACTCATGAAGCCTTCAGCCGCTCCTCAGGGGAGATTCAGGCAGAGGAGCTATTCTGAGTCTTGTAAGAACAATTCCTTTCGGAGAGGTGGAATTCATAACAATGAAAGCACTCAACCGCAAAATACTTGCAGGAACCCTACTGACATCCGTCGTATTCGGATCCGCACCTGTCTTACATAATGAAGCGTTCGCCGCCACGGCTTCGGCCTCGGTACAAGCCGGGGCGAAGGCCGGGATGCCAAACAGCCAGCGCGGCCCGCAGGTCGGCTTCGGCGCAGCCGGCAGCGAGGTGGTGGCTGAGACGGCCGTTCTGCTTGACGTGGAAGAGAGTGTCATCACGGCCGCGCTCAAAGAAGGGCAGACGCTCGTGGAGATCGCCGCCGAATACGGACTTGGCGAGGAGGACTTCCTGGAGCAGCTGACCGCTGCGCTGACGGCAAAGATCAATGCCGAGCATACGGCAGGGACGATCACGGAAGACCAGGCGGAGAAGCAGAAGTCGGATCTGGCCTCACGGCTGAAGCGCCAGGCGGCAGGTGAATGGGACGGAGCCTCTCCGCTTGGGGAAGGCGGCCGTGGGATCGGCATGGGCTCGAACCTGGTTACCTATGCAGCCGAGGTGCTGGATGTGGAAGAGAGCGTAATCACGGCAGCGCTTGAGGAAGGCCAGACGCTGGCGGCCTTTGCCGAAGCGCAGGGCATGAGCGGGGAGGACTTCCAGGCGGCGGTCCTCGCGGCACTGACATCCGAGATTGACGCGAAGCTGGCGGCCGGCACGTTCACGCAGACGCAGGCCGAAGAGCAGAAGTCCGCTCTGTCGGACCGCGTGAAGCGGCAGATCGAAGGCCAGGCGGGTGTTCGGCCGGAAGGGGCCGGGGAAGTGAAGGAGCCCGGCACGGCGGCCGGACAAGGCAAGGGCAGCGGCGTGAAGCAGAACGGAACAGCACAGGCAGGCCAGGTAGAGCTGACGGATATCGGCAATCACTGGGCGGTCGGCAGCATCCGCAGCCTCGTGAAGAAGGGCATCCTGCAGGGGGATGACAACAAGCGCTTCAACCCGGATAACACCGTAACACGGGAAGAGCTCGCTTCGATGGTGACCCGCAGCTTTAACCTGAGCAGTGAAGCCTCCACCGAGAGCAGCGAGTATGCCGATGTGGATCAGAATCGCTGGTCATACAAGGATATCGAAGCTTCCCGAGAGTTCTTCGACGTGAAGAGCGATGCGTCGGGCAAGGCGAGCTTCCAGCCAAGCGCCGGGGCCAAGCGGGAGGATGTGGCTGTCACTCTGGTGAAGGTGCTGCTGAAGCAGAATCCTTCCATGAAGCTCCTGAGCGAAGACGAGGCTGACGAGCTGCTGCAGAGCCGGTTCAAGGATGCGGACAGCATCCCGGCGGCGCTGCGCCCGTACATCGCTACGGCCGTAGACTCGGAGCTGATCCAGGGCGATGACGAAGGGAACTTCGCTCCATCAAAGACCATTACGCGCGCGGAAGTGGCGGCGCTGCTCGACCGTCTGCTGGGCGATGAGGAAGCGGCGGAGTAAGTCAGAGACAATAGATGCGTTTTCCCGCTCCAAAGTTAAAGCGCAAGCCCGGAGCCGCGGCGGCTGGATGCCGCGGCTCTTTTTGGCGTACATCAAAAAAGATTAATATCAGGCGCAAAGTAGTTTATAATGGGATTTACTATATCTTTACATTCGGGTGGGATGGTGCAATGGGGCTGCCGATCGGCGATGTGGTATTGTCCGGCGGGATTCTGGATGACAGCCGGATCCTCCGGCGGGAGACGCTCTATACGGGGATGAACGGCAAGCGGGTGGAGCGCTTTTATGTGTCTCCGGCGGAGAGCTATGTGTTCAAGCCGCTGACCCACAACGGACAGAGCGGCCGGGAGAGCTGGGTGTACGATCAGGTGCTGCAGAGCCTGCCGCCGATCTATCCCCGCCTGCTGGCAAGGTCCGGGGACGGAGCGGAAGAAGACGGCTGGCTCATCTTCGAGGACATGGGCCCCATGGAGCATACCTTCGGCGAAGAGATTGTGCTCCGGGTTGCCGAGGAGATGGCGGTCTGGCATGCTTCGCCGGCCGACAGGTGGATCGAAGCCCCCCTGAAGGGACAAAAGCCTTCGATGGAGGAGATCACCGGCGAGCTGCTTCGCAGTCGGGACGCGATGGCGGAGCTGCTGCTGCCGCGGCCGGCCGCAGCGGAGCATCTGCAGGGATTGCTCCACCGGCTGGAGAGCTGGGCGTGGAGCCGCAAGCGGGTGCTCTCGCACGGGGACCTTCACCTGGGGAACTACGCGCTGATGAACGGCAGGTTGATTGTACTCGACTGGGAGCACGCGCATCTCAACACTCCCTTCTGGGACCTGTACCATCTTGTGGACTTGTCCCATCCTCTGTTCCCGAAGCAGGTAACGGAGGGAATCCGGGAGAAGGCGCTGGAGAGATATCTCGACTGCACGGGGGCCCCGCCTCTGGAGCGGACTGCGTTCAAGCGGGAGTACTATTTGTTCTCTGCCGCCTTCTCGCTGTGGATGCTGGGGCTGATTGCGGGCGATCTGCAGAGAGGGAGCGGCCCATGGACCCGGACCGAGCTGGAGCGGCAGCGGGAGGAGACGCAGGAGAATTTCATCCAATGCGTACGGCATACCGCCTAGCGCACGGAAATCTATACGGGCAGGACAGGAGTGAAGGCAGGCGTGACCAAAGTAGGCTTGGTAATGAGAAAAATCCAGTTCACCGAAGCGCAGGGCCCCCGGGTGTTCGCGGAGCGGCTTAAGAGGCTGGCGGGGGAGCTCGGCGTGGAGATCGTATTCATCTCGCCGGAGCGGCATGTAAGCGGCTATGATTGGCTTCCGGGGTACGAGCACGAGAAGGGCGATCTCGTGAACTACGATATCGTGCTCGACCAGATCTACCGGGAGAACATCGAGCATGTGATCTATACGGTGTCGGGCTTCACGTTCCTCAAGATGTTCCTGAAGAACAGCGTGCTCTTCCCGCACAGCTTCCCGGATCCCGTGCTGACCGGCTATGAGATGATGAAGCCGTTCTACTCCATCGTGGACAAAGCCGTCGTGTCGACGGAATTCCTGAAGCGGGAGCTCGCGCGCAATTTTGGCGTGACCGATGTGAATGTCATTCCGATCGGCTTCAGCGAGGAGCTCGCAGAGAAGCACTTCGATCCTTCGCAGGTCGTGGAGAACCGGGTGCTGTGGATCGGACGGGACGAGGAGAACCGGCGGCCGGATCTCGTGCTCGAGTATGCGAGGCAGAACCCGGACAAGGAAGTGTTCATGGTGTTCGGAGGCCGGCGGTACGAGGAGAGCATGAAGCGGTACAGCATCCCGAACAATGTGAAGCTGCAGTTCGCCCTGAGCCAGGACGAGATCTTCGCCCTGATGAACACCGCGAAGGTGTACTGGAGCTGTTCGAAGTTCGATACGTTCGCGATGCCGCTGACCGAAGCGCTCGCCATGGGGAAGATCGTCGTGAAGCCGGAGCATCCGTGCTACGATCACATCTCTTCGCGGCACTCGTTTGCCGGCAACGAGAAGAACTGGTTCGAGCTCGTCAATATGGCCGTGGCTTCTCCGATGAAGGCGTCGATGGACAACCGGGAGTATGCGTTCAGCCGGTTCTCGAGCAGGGTCATGAAGGAAGGCTACCGGGACTTTTTCTCGGCTTGGCTGAAGTAGAGCAAGCAGGCACGAAGCCGTACCGGTGGAACGGCGTTCGTTGAGACTGTGGGCCGAGCGTTCATCCAGGGATAAAAAGACAGCAAAGAGCCCCTTTCCGCTTCGATCTGCAGAAAGGGGCTTTGTTATGCGATTAGGACCGCAGCTTCGCAAGATCGAACTCGGGCACGAGGCCTTCCTTCGCCGCCCGGCCGAGCAGTGCTTCGATGGCGCCATAGCCGCTCTCGCCGAGATCCGCCGTGAACTCGTTCACGTAGAGGTCGATATGCGCCTGGGCCACTTGGGGATCCAGCTCCTGCGATTTGCTCAGCACGTAATCGCGGGAGACCTCCGGGTGGGCCCATGCATATTCGACCGAGGCACGGATCCAGCCGGCCAGGGCTTCCCGGTCCATGGACCGGCGGGCGATGATGGCCCCGAGAGGGATCGGCAGACCGGTATCCTGCTCCCACCAGCTGCCGAGGTCGGTCAGCAGGGTGAGGCCGTAGGACGGGTACGTGAAGCGGGCCTCGTGGATGACGAGCCCGGCATCGATCCGGCCGTCGCGGACCGCCGGCATGATCTCATGGAACGGCATGACGACGATCTCGCCTACGCCGCCCGGCACGTTCTGGGCCGCCCACAGCCGGAACAGCAGGTAGGCGGTCGAGCGCTCGCTCGGTACAGCCACCCGCTTGCCGGAGAGGGCTGGCGCCCCGAGTGCAGCCGCATCCGGGGAGGCAGCCAGCACGAGCGGGCCGCAGCCGCGGCCGAGTGCGCCTCCGCACGGCAGCAGGGCATACTCGTCCAGCACCCAGGGAAGCGCCGCATAGGAGAGCTTGATGACGTCCGGGCCTTCTCCGGAGGCGGCGAGCGCGTTGGTAATGTCAATATCGGCGTACAGCACCTCCGGTACCGGAGCGCCGGGCACGAGGCCGTGGACCCAGGCATGGAACACGAATGTATCGTTAGGGCAGGGACTAAAGGCAATCTGCATCTTACAGGACCTCCACGAAAAGGGTACTTGCTGATTCGAGCGCCTTCAGCGCTTCTGGGATGCGCCAGGCGGCGCGGTCCCGGGGACCGACCGCGTTCGAGATGGCGCGGACCTCCATCACGGGGAGTCCGTACTGCGCGGCGGCGGTGGCCACGCCGAAGCCCTCCATGGCCTCGGCGGCAGCTCCGGGCACCCGGGCGATAAGCGCCTCGGCCGTGGCGGCGGAGCCGGTCACCGTCGAGACGGTGAGCACCGGGCCGCTGACGGACGGCAGCCCGGCGGCGGCGAGCGCCTCGGCGAAGCGGGCTGTCCGCGTGCTGTCTACCGCGAGCCGGGAGCTGCCGAAGCCGAGCTCGTCCACGCTGCGGAAGCCCTCGGGCGTCTCCGCGCCGAGATCGGCCGCCACGACGGCCGTGGCGGCGACGATCGAGCCGACGGCCGCCCGGCCGGCGAAGCCTCCGCCGATGCCGGCGCTGATGACGAGGCGGAAGCCTCCGGCGGCAAGGGCCGCGGCCGTACCTGCCGCAGCTGCGGCGGGGCCGACGCCCGCGGCGATGACCTCGAAGCGGCCGGAGCCTCCAAGGCCCCGCAGGACCGCGTCCCGCTCGGCGTCGACGGCAGTAATGATGAGCACGCGTCCACCCTGATCGGCAGAATGGACGCCGCTGATGGAAGGATTCATATGTAAGCGCTCCTTTGCAGGAAGGGTATGCGTAGCGACAAGGTCAAGGATACGCCCTTTTTCGGTATGGGTCAACCGCAGCGGGGAAGCATGGAGCTGCCAGGGAGAGAAGCCTGGCAGGCCAACGGCGGAAGATCTGGGGGGCAGCGACGGCCATCATCTCTTTCTCGCGGGGGGCTCCAATCGACCGTGAACTCTCCTAAGTAACAGAAATAGAGCCGGTTCCAAGCTTCGGATGAAGCGGAACCGGCTCTTCGCATGAAGAGGGAGACTGCGTGGGGGGATGACGCGGGGAGTCGGCATGCGGGGGCATCGGCCTGGGGATGAGGGCGCTCCGGGATGGAGCGGGCCGGGTGCGGGGGCTTCCTGTCTGCTGTATCTCTAAGAAGTATCTTACAGGAAGTCCGGCGGCATTTCAGTTACATATACCACAAAGTTTCGATTTAGGTGAAAGACCCGGTTCCCAGGCGCTTCCGGAGGCTTGTCCGTGCCCTTCGCAGGATTTGGAATTGCATCCTCTTTTGCGGTACAGTTAAGGAAAGAGGAGAGTTACGGACCCACCGGAGGAGGAGCACCTTTGAGAGAGAAAACGTTGCCTTGGCTGATGGCGGTCTCTGCGCTGGCGGCAGCTGTGTGTCTGGCCGGATTGGCCTGGACCTTGTATGACTATTTCCGTGAAGTGACCCCCGTCCCGCTGGCGAAGCCTCCTGAGGCGGTACAGGAGGTGCCGACCGCCCCGGCACAGGATGACGGCAAGTTCCGCGTGCTTGCGCTGGGAGACTCTCTCACCCGGGGATATGGCGACCCGGAGGGCAAAGGCTACCCCGGCTACCTGGCCGACGCTCTGAAGGGGAAGGCGAAGCAGGAGGTTGTCCTAGAGAACCTGGGTGTCAACGGACAAACCTCGCCTCAGCTCGCGCAGATGCTCGGGCAGGAGGCGGTGCAGGGGCAGGTGAAGGCGGCGGACATCATTCTGGTCAGCATCGGCGGCAACGACTTGTTCCGAGGCGGCGAGACGCTGGCCTCGCTGGATCTGGCCGCCGTGGCGAAGATTCAGGAGGAGTACACGAAGCAGCTGCAGGGGATTCTCGGCCGTCTGCGGGAGCTGAACCCTGCGGCGAATATTTTTCTCATCGGGCTCTATAATCCGTTCATCGAGCTCAAGGACACGAATGTGACGAGCAAGATCGTGCGGGACTGGAACTATCAGGCGGCGGAGACGGCGGCTGCTTATCCGAAGACGGTGCTCGTGCCGACCTTCGACCTGTTCCAGCTCAAAGTCAGCGATTATCTGTATACGGACCAGTTCCATCCGAACGTGCAGGGGTACAAGCTCATTGCCGAACGGGTCGCGGCACTGGTGACCTGGTAGAGGGGGCGGAGGAAGATGAGTGAGATTACACTGGCGGTGCGCGGCCTCCGCAAAGTGATCGGCGGACGGGAGATTATCCGAGGCATCGATCTGGAGCTGCGGCGCGGCGAAGTGTTCGGCTTCCTCGGGCCGAACGGGGCGGGCAAGACGACGACGATCCGTATGCTCGTCGGGCTGATCCGGCCGACGGCCGGCACGATCGAGGTATGCGGCTATGATGTCGACAAGCAGTTCCCGCAGGCGATGAGCTGCCTCGGCTGCATTGTGGAGAATCCGGAGCTTTACGGCTATCTCAGCGGGTGGAGCAACCTGCAGTATTTTGCCCGGATGATGGATGGAGTGGATGAGGCCCGAATCCGCGAGGTGGTTGAGCTTGTGGGCCTCAGCGCACGGATTCACGACAAGGTGAAGACGTATTCGCTCGGCATGCGGCAGCGGGTCGGCATCGCGCAGGCCCTGCTCGGGCGGCCGAAGGTGCTTATCCTCGACGAGCCGACCAACGGACTCGACCCGTCGGGCATCCGGGAGATGCGGGAATTCATCCGCTACCTGGCGGAGAAGGAAGGGCTGACCGTCTTCGTCTCGAGCCATCTGCTCGGCGAGATTCAGCAACTGTGCGACCGTGTGGCGATCATCTCGAAGGGGGAGGTCGTCCGGGTGGATGCGGTGCATTCGCTGCTGGCCCGACAGGAGAGGGTGTTGTGGAAGCTCTCCTCCCCCGAGAAGGGCCGGCAGGTCCTCGAAGCGCTGACACCGGAGGTGGAGCTGCAGGGGGTGTATGTCGTAACCCCGTACCGGGAAGGGGAGATCGGCCGTTGGAACCGGGCGCTTGTGGAGGCGGGCGTGGATGTTCTGGAGATGAACCGGAAGCTGCCGTCGCTCGAAGACTTGTTCCTGGAACTGACAGGAGGGCAGAGCATTGATTAACCTGGTCTATAACGAAATGCTGAAGCTTACCGGCAAAAGAAAGCTGCTCGTCGTGACGCTGATCATCGCGGTACTCATCTCTCTCTTCACTTATGCGCAGTACCGGCAGGGGATGGAGAACCTCAAGCGGTTCGGGAATGTGGACTGGCGTACGGCCGTCCAGCAGCAGATCTCGAATTGGGAAAACCGGCTGAACTCCGGCCGGGTGCCGGAGGCCTCCCGCGCGGAGCTGCAGATCCGGATCGCACAGCAGCAGTATTATCTCGATGCCGATGTGAATCCGGCCCTGCCCGGGGCCCCGACGTTCGTCCGCAACTTCGTGGAGAACGCGACGACCCTGCTGCTACCGCTGATGATGATGGTCATCGCATCGGACCTCGTATCGTCGGAGCACAGCGCGGGCACCGTGAAGGTGCTGCTGACCCGGCCGGTGAGGCGCTGGCGCATCCTGCTCAGCAAGTATCTCGCACTGACGCTGGCGGTCTCTTTCATCGTCATGATGTTCGGGCTACTCTCGGCGCTGATCTCCGGGATCGTCTTCGGCTTCCAGGGCTGGGGCGCGCCGGTGCTTACCGGCTTCTCCGCCAGCGGGACAGAGCTTGACGCCTCCCGGGTGCATTCGCTGCCGCAGTGGCAGTACATCGCCATGGAGATGGGGCTCGCCTGGTTCGTATCGCTCGTGGTGGCGACGCTCTCGTTCATGCTGTCGGTGCTTATCCGCAGCACCGCCGCCGGCATGGGCATAATGCTGGCCTGTCTGATCGCCGGCGTCATCCTGAAGGAGATGGTAGCCTCGTGGGAGTCGGCGAAGTACCTCTTCATGGTGAATCTGGAGCTCATCGACTACCTGGAAGACGCGGCACCGCCGATCGAGGGGATGTCTCTTGGCTTCTCGCTTCTGGTGCTGCTGGCCTGGGGCGCGGCAGGGCTGCTGGTTTCGTTCATATCCTTTACCCGCAGGGACGTCTACTAGATCGGATGCCTGCCCGATCGAGAAGGGAGCTTGCCCCGTGCTGCTGACGAGCCGACTGGAGCAATACAGGGAAGCGATACTCTCGCTTCCGGGGGACCGCCCGCTGTCACGGGAAGAGCTGCTGACGGACACATTCCGGCTCCACCGGGAGGGACGGGTGGAGGTGTATTACGCACCGCACGGCGAGTATGTGAATCCCGCCGCCCGGCTCGTGATCATCGGGATCACGCCGGGCTGGACGCAGATGGAGCTCGCCTTCCGCACGGCCCGCCGGCTGCTTGGGGAAGGCGTCCCCCTGGAGGAGACGGCCCGGCTGGTGAAGCGGGAAGCCCGCTTCGCCGGGGGGATGCGGCGGAACCTGGAGGACATGCTGGAGGAGCTGGGCCTGCCCCGGCTGCTCGGAGTGCCGGAGGCCGGAGCCTTGTTCGGCGTGGGCGAGGGGGAAGCGCTGCTGCATACGACCTCCATGCTGCGCGACCCGGTCTTTGCGGGAGGCCGCAACTACACGGGCCACAGCCCGGCGCTGCCGGCCTCCCCGTTCCTGCTGGAGGCGGCGCGGGCCTCGCTCGCCCATGAACTGCCGCTGCTCCGACGTCCGCTGATCGTGCCGCTCGGCAGAACGGTAGAAGCCGTCCTCCAGCACATGGCGGAAGACGGCTTCTTGGACAGCGGTCAGGTCTTGTGGGGCTTTCCCCACCCGTCGGGGGCCAACGGCCACCGGCATGCGCAGTTCGCCGGGAACCGGGTGCAGATGCAGGCGGCGGCCGAAGTCTTCTTCGTCGGGGGCTAGTCCACAGCGTGGCGGCTTACTCCGAAGGAGGCTGCTGCCTCCGCTTCTTCTCGTAATGCCGCGCGGCATACCAGAGGCTTCCCGTGAACAGCGTGATGAGCAGGAGCACGGAGCCGAAGCGCCAGTCGCCGCGCAGGACGATCTGCAGCAGCGTGAGGCCGATGCCGATCTGGGTCCACATCTGGCAGCGCTTGCGCAGTGCCTCCAGGTCAGCGCTGGAGCGGCCGATCGCCCGGATCAGCATGGCTCCAAGCAGCAGAAGAACAACGGCGACGACGAGCAGGCCCATCGCGTCGCCGGAAGAGAACGTATTCAAGGGCGGTAACCTACTTTCCAGGATGATAGAGTCTGAGCTGAGCCCGAAAGCCGGGTTCTGCTTGCATTGTATCCCATGGGGGAGTGTCAAGGCAACCGGATGACGGGCTGCCGCCCTGGCTGCAGACGCAGCAGGCGGCGAATTGTACAGCAGCAGGGGGAGAATGGAGCTATGGGTATGGGATACACACAGGCAGAACTGACTGCCCAGCTTAAAGCTATGGGCATAGATGCCGGGGGAACGGTGCTGATGCACTCTTCCATGAAGAAGATCGGGGATGTGGAAGGAGGGGCGGACACGGTGCTGGACGCCTTGTCCGAATATATGAGCGACGGACTCCTCGTCCTTCCCACGCATACCTGGTCGTATATCAACGCGGAGAATCCGCGCTATCACGTCGCTTCGTCCCCGACCTGCGTCGGGATCCTGACCGAGCTCTTCCGGCAGCGGCCGGGGGTGGTGCGCTCCTGGCATCCAACACACTCGGTAGCAGCACTGGGCCGGGACGCCGCGGCGTTCACGGCAGGGGACGAGCGGTTCGATACGCCGTGCGCCCGCGGCTCCGCCTGGGGGAAGCTGCTTGACCGGGAGGCGGTGATCCTCCTGGCGGGCGTCGACTTCCGCCGGAACACGTATATCCACGGCATCGAGGAATGGGTGGACATTCCGGGCCGTATGACGGACGGTCATGAAGCGCTGATCACCGTACTGCCGGACGGGACGGAGATTCCCGTTCCCTCCCGGCGCCACTGCGGACTGAGCTGGTCCCAGCACTTTTGGAAGGTGGAGGAGGTGCTGGAGCGCCGCGGCGCCTGGTACCGGGGGCAGTTGGGGGATGCGCCGGTGTATGTGTGCAGCGCCGTACGCCTCTATGAAGAACTGAAGGCCATGCTGGAGAAGGACCCGCATCTCTTTTCGGACAATGAACCGCTGGTCCCCGGAGCCTGGGACTGATCGGCGGCGGCAGGATGAGCAGACTCTATCGGAAGATAGGGTCTTTTTGTGTTTGTCTCACTTCCAGGTGCCGGGCAATAAAGTAAACACGGACCTGAGCCGATATACTTCCTATGAGGTGATGCATGTCACAACCGAGTCTCATCACCCCCACTTAGACGAAGGAGAAAAGCGGCATGAAGAAGTTGAAACGCACGCCCGGCATCAAGGCCAAACTGATCCTGTTCATCACCTTTCTGATGTTCGCCGGCAGCGCGATCATGGGTACTTATGCGGTAGCGCATGCGAAAAAGGAGATTTTGGCCGCGGCGCAATCCAAGCTGCTCGGGGACCTGAAGAGCGGCAGTCTGCTGCTTGACAAGGTGTATCCGGGGGCCTGGTCCGTACGTGAGGGGAAGCTCTATAAAGGTGAGACGCTCATGGACGGCAATTTCGGGCTGATTGACGAATTCGGGGCGGATACGAGGGATACCGTTACGATTTTCCACGGGGACACCCGGGTGGCTACCAACGTCAAGAAAGCGGACGGTTCCCGCGCCGTAGGGACGAAGGTGTCGGATGCTGTTGCCGAGGTGACGCTCCGCAAGGGGGAGCTGTACCTCGGTGAGGCCAATGTGGTCGGCCAGATCAACCAGGCGGCCTACGAGCCGATCAAGAACGAAAAGGGCGAGATCATCGGGATCTGGTACGTGGGTGTTCCGAACAAACCTTATGAAGATGCTGTCGCCGCATTCCAGGGCAGGATGCAGTTCTTTGGCGTCATTCAAGTGCTCATCGCGGCGGCGGTGATCTGGTTCTTCGTGGCGCGCAGCACCCGTCCGCTGGTCGCCATCACCAAAGCGGCCGAAGAAGTGTCGCAGGGCAACCTGCGGGTCGAAGTGCAGGAAGTGCGTTCGCGCGATGAGATCGGTCGGCTGTCTGCTGCCGTTCGCGGCATGCTCGGCTCGCTGCAGCGGATGATCCGGGATATCAACGAGCATGTCTATCTCTCTGCGGATCAGGTCGCCGTCTCTACGGAGGGCATGTCCAAGGGGCTGGAGGACATGACGCGGGCCTACAACGAAGTCATCGAGCGCAACCGCAGCGTAACACGCGATGCGACAAGCGGCCATGCCTCCGTCCGGGAGTCCTCCGAGGTGCTGCATGAGTTGTCCGCCCTGATTCAGACCGCGCACAGCAAGGCGGCCGAGGCCCATCGGGACTCGAAGGAGACGCAGGCGATAGCGGAGAAGGGCAGGGAGACCGTGCAGCATACGGTGGACTGCATGTCTTCCATCGAAGCGCGCTCGGCCGAAACGGAGTCTCATATTCTGGAGCTGCATCAATACTCCACAAGAATTGCTTCGATCGCCTCAACCATCACGGAGATCGCCGCTTCGACCAATCTGCTGGCTCTGAACGCTTCGATCGAAGCGGCCCGCGCCGGTGAAGCGGGGCGGGGGTTCGCGGTGGTCGCCGGTGAGGTGCGGAAGCTGGCGGAGCAGTCCGACAGGGAAGCCGCGGAGGCGGGAGAGCTCATTAAGAAAATCACGGCCAGTATTGAGCTGGCCGTGCAGTCCAATGAGCAGGGCCGCGCCGAAGTGGCCAAAGGAAACGTATCGGCTGAAGCGGCCGGAAGGGCGCTCGAGCAGATTCTTGCCGCCATGAACGGTACGGTGAAGAACATTAACAGCATTACGGATGTGACGGCGGAAGAGGTCGCAAGCTCGGAGAAGATCATCGGACTGATCTCGGACGTATCCCATACGATCGAGAACACGCTGCGCAGCTCCGAGGCCGTGCTGGAGATTGCAGAAGGCATCTCCCGGGAGATCGAACAGCTGGCAGCCGGCTCCGAGGAACTGACGGCTATGGCGTCGGATCTGAAATCAACCGTAGGTAAAATCAGCGTCTAAAGAGAGGGCCGAAAGGCTCTCTTTTTATTCCAAAAAAATGGATTTGAAAAGAAAATGAAGGTTTCGTCTTGACAAAACTGGAATAAGAGGAGTACCTTAATGCATATAAATCACTTAATACAGATTAGTTAAGTCGGAATAAAAGGGGTGCTCCATATGCAAAACAATGTCTTCACGGCATTCCAGACGAATTGGATATCACTTCTGGTCTCGCTGGTCATTATCGGATTCCTGTACTTCCTCGCACGCAAGCGCGTGGGCTTCGGCACACGTGTCCTGCTCGCACTAGGCCTGGGGCTTGCGGCCGGGATCGTCTTCAATACCCTGAAGCTCGACTACAAGAGCGTTTCCACGATCGGGACGATCTATGTCAATCTGATCAAGATGCTGGTCATGCCGCTGGTCGTTGTCCTTGTCATTCACAGCATCACATCGCTGTCGAGCCTCGGCCAGCTGCGCAAGATCGGTGTGAAGACGATCTCGTGGTTCCTTCTTACGACCGGGATCGCCGCGGCGATCGGGCTGGCCGTCGCTCTGGCGGTCGATCCGGGCGCAGGAATCCAGCAGGCGGTGCCGAAGGACTTCAAGGCGCGCGAGATTCCGACCTTCTCGCAGGTTATCATTGACCTCGTTCCGTCGAACCCGATCAATGATATGGCGACGGGCAAAGTCGTACCGGTACTCATCTTTGCCATCTTCGTGGCCGTCGCCATCATCCATGTCGGATCGAAGAAGCCGGAAGCCGTTCAGCCGGTGAAGCAGGTCATTGCATCGCTTGCCGATATCCTGCACCAGGTGGTCAAATACGTGATCCGGCTGACGCCGTACGGGGTGTATGCCCTAGTCGGTGCCATGGCCGCCCGCTATGGCCTGGATACGCTGGCACCGCTGGCCAAGATCATCGTCGCATCCTATATCGCCCTCATCCTGCATTTTATCTTCGTGTTCGGCGGCCTGGTCGGCCTGGTGGCGAAGGTCAATCCGCTCACGTTCTTCCGCAAGGCTTACCCAACGGCGGCCGTTGCTTTCACGACCCGCAGCAGCTATGCCACGCTTCCGGTGAACCTTGAGGTGATCACGAAGCGCCTGCGTGTGTCGGACCGGATCGCCTCCTTCGTGGCTCCGCTTGGCGCGACAATGAATTTCAACGGCTGCGGCGGCGTATGGCCTGCCGTGGTGGCGGTGTTCGTGGCGAAGGTCTATAATATCCCGCTCGGCCCTTCGGAGTATATCGTGCTCATCCTGGTTGCGGTGATCTCCTCCATCGGGGTGGCCGGGGTGCCGGGACCGGCGACGATCTCGACTACCGTCGTCCTGACGGCGCTCGGGCTGCCGCTGGAGGGCATGGGGCTGGTCATCGCCGTGGAATCCGTGATCGACATGGGCCGCACGGCGGTCAATGCGACGGGAACCACCGTGACTTCCCTCCTTGTAGCGAATGCCGAGGGAGAGTTCGACCGGGAGTCCTTCGACCGCGGGGAAGAAGATCCGCTGGAGACGGCTACCGCCTAAGGAACAGGGTTGGCCTTGCCCGGCGGGCATAGGGTGAAGAAGGGAGCGGGGCGCATGCCCCGCTCCTTTTTTTACTGGGCTGCGTAGAACGGTCAGCCCCCAATAAAGTCCCCGCCGTTCACATGCATGGTCTCCCCCGTCACATAGCGGGAATCATCGCTGGCCAGGTACACGTAGGCCGGCGCGAGCTCGAACGGCTGGGCGGCCCGCTTCATCGGGGTATCCGTCCCGAAGACCGCCACACGGTCCGCCGCGAAGCTGGAAGGAATGAGCGGGGTCCAGACCGGGCCGGGGGCTACGGCATTCACGCGGATGCCCTGATCTACAAGATTCTGGGACAGGGCTCGTGTGAACCCGACAATCGCCGCTTTGGTAGCGGAGTAATCGAGCAGTGTTTTCTCGCCGCGGTATGCGGTGATGGAGGCCGTATTGATGATCGAGCTCCCGTCTTTGAGATAGGGGAGGGCGGCTTGGGTCATGTAGAAGTAAGAGTACACGTTCGTACGGAAGGTCTGCTCCAGCTGATCTTCCGTGATGCCGGTCAGATGCTCCTGCGGATACTGCACTGCGATATTGTTCACAAGCACATCCAGCCGGCCGAAGGTGTGCACCGTCTTCTCCACGACGGCGGTGCAGGCTGCCTTCATCCGAAGGTCGGTGGGAAGCGCGAGGCAGCGCCGTCCAAGCTGTTCGATACGTGCCTTCGTCTCCATCGCATCGCGGTGCTCCTGGAGGTAAGCGATGGCCACGTCGGCCCCCTCCTTGGCGAAGGCGATCGCCGCGGCCCGGCCGATGCCGCTGTCGCCTCCGGTGATCAAGGCAGTGCGGTTCTCCAGTCTGCGCCCGCCGGAATAAGCCGGATTCTCATAGATCGGCCTGGGCGACATCAGGTATTCCAGACCGGGCTGTTCCTCTTGCCTCTGCGGGGGAAAGGCGACCGGCTTTTCTTTGCATTCGGTAAAGGTGCCGTAGTAAGGGTACACAGGATAGGTGTTCATGAGGACCTCCAAGAGTTAGGGTAACTGCCTATGGCACAGGGTATTCCTCGCCGGGCGGTTGGGTGAGCGGATGGGAAGGAGGGCAGGGTCACCGCTCTGACCGGACTTTCCATTTTAAGCTAAAATTAAGGTTCGCTTCATCCACGCTTCAGGTTAGTGCTGTAGAATACGGAAAGGAAAGTAGGGGTTGACTTTTCCTGCCATTTATCACTACAATGTGTAGTGAAAGGTGTGTATCCTATGCGTACAGGAAAATCGGGTTATCATCAGCGAGGGCTGGAGCGTTTCTTCGGACCGCTCGAGGCGAAGATTATGGAGATCCTGTGGGCCCATCCCCACCAATCCATCAAGGATGTGCAGATCCGCCTGGAGAAAGAGAAGGATCTCAATTACAACACGGTGATGACCGTTATGAACCGCCTGCTGGAGAAAGGGATTCTGACCAAGACGATGGCCGGCCGCACCTCGATGTATTCCCCGGTGCAGTCCAAAGCGCATTTTCTGGAGAGCCAATCGAAGGAAATCTCGCATAGTCTCGTCGAGGATTTCGGTCCCCTGGTTGTCAACCATATGCTTGATGCGCTGGACGAGGCCGATCCGCAGCTGCTCGCCAAGCTGGAGCAGAAAATCAAAGAACTCAAAGAGGGGAAATAAGCGATGTGGGAACGGAGATCGAGGATTCTATTCCTGTTGAGTTTGTGCACCTCGATGTGTTTGCTGACTCAGATGGGACTCTATGTGGTTCAAGGGATTACCGGAAAGTCGGTCGGGTATAATCTGTTCCTGCACTGCACGGCTTTGGCCGCATCGCTCGGTCTCGCTTGGGTGGTCTATGTGCTTGATGGGGTGGTGGTGTTCACGATGCTGCTTCTCTTCTGGGGCGCCGCCAAACAGATCTTCTACTCGCTGCGGGCGAGCGGTAAGCTTGAGCGCCTGCACCATGAGGAGCTGACGGCGCTGCTCGCGGAGCGGTACGGTCTTGGTCCCGGGGAGCTTCAGGTGGTGGAGCATCCGGATGCCATTGCACTGACGATGGGGCTTCTTCGTCCGAGGATCGTGCTGTCCACGGGACTGCTGCAGATGCTGGAGCCGGGGGAGCTTGAGGCGATCGTGTACCATGAGCAGTTTCACATGAAGCACCGCGATCCGCTGAAGACGATGCTCATGACCGGATGTGCCGATATCTTATGGTATATCCCGATTCTGAGATGGAACGCCAGGCAGTACAGCGCCGCGAGAGAAGTATTGGCCGATGCCTCCGCCGTGCGGAAGACGGGCGAGCCAGTTCATCTGGGAAGCGCGCTGCTCAAGCTGCTCAAGCGCAAGCAGGTTCACTCCTATGCCTTTGCCTATGCATCATTCGCCGAAACATCCATCAACTATAGAATCCAACAGCTGATCGACCCGGAGGCCGTACAAGCCTTGTCTTTTCCGCTGAAACGGATGATGATTTCATTGAAGGTTACCGCCGCGCTGACGGCCATGTTTCTTTTCGAATTTCTTTATCTCTAATTTTTTTTAACCAATTACACTACATTGTGTAGTGATGATATGGGTGCTTCATCCAATCTCACTTTAGGAGGGAATAGTTATGAAACAAAAAATGATCGCTTTATCCGCAGGTGTTATCGTCGTACTGATCGGGGCCTATGCTGCTTATGATTACTTTGCCGGCAATCACGTCACGGTACAGGAGGTTATTCCTGCGAGTGCATCCGCTCAAGCTTCCGGCGGTGCGGTGGTGGAAGCGGGCAAGCTGAACGGACAGTGGAATATCCAGCCGGAGTCCAAGGTGTACTTCTCCGTTACGACGTCCAAAGAAACGGTCAACTTCGAAAGCGGCGAAGTGCAGGGACAGTGGACGCTGGATGTGGCCGATCCGTCGAAGAATGCCGCCAGCGCGTCGCTTGAGATCGCTAAGGTTCAATCGGGCAACGCTACGAGGGACAGCCACGTGGCCGGTGAGAAATTCCTGAATGCCGCGGCCTTCCCTAAGGCGGAGTTCAAGGCCAAGTCCTTCGAGGGGCTGCCGAAAGAGTGGAAGGACGGCGAGAAGGTCTCCTTTACTCTTCCCGGTACGCTGACCGTCAAAGGGGTATCGAAGGACGTAACGTTCAAAACCGATGCGTTGTACAGCGGCGGAACGATCAAGCTGGAAGGCAGCACGGTTGTGACCTTCGATGATTTTGGGCTCAAGAATCCCCACGCCGTTGTGGTGGATACAGAGAATAACATTACGCTGCAGCTGCGCCTCGTGCTGGCTCAGAGTTAAGAGAAACCGCGGAGCGCCGGACAACCTTCCGGCGCTTTTTTTGGCTGTGTATGCCATTATCATTTCATTGGAAAGCGGGGTGTATGCCGAGCGGCGCGCCCTCTTCCATGCGGCTCGATTCCTCCCGAAATGCCCCGAAAACCGCGCCCTGACAGGCCTTTGCCAATATCCAATCCCCTGATTATTTACGTAATCGCCCCGTCCCCCCTATAGTGAGGGTAAGTCAGACCACAGCCTATTCAGAGATCAGGGGGAATATCCATGAACCACCGTTTGAAAGCGCTTGTAGTGTCGTCCCTTGCCGTGTCGCTTGCTGCAGGGTGCTCCAATTCGGCCGGTACCCAGCAGCCGGCCGCATCGGGAGGCAGCGAAGCCAAGAAAGGCCCAACGCCGATCACCATCATGGCTAACCTTCATACAGCGGAGGTGCCGAACCCGGAGATCGAGAAGATGATCGAGGAAAAGACGGGAACGGACCTGACCCTTCAGTGGGTCCCGGACGGTAACTACGATGAGAAGCTGAATGCCGCGTTCGCAACGGGAACGCTTCCGCAGGCCGTCTTCCTTCGCAACCAGACATCGCTCATTACCTTCCGGGATGCGTTCCGCAATAATCAATTCTGGGAGATTGGGCCTTACCTGAAGGATTATCCGAATCTGAAGAACCTCGATTCCAAAATCCTGAACAATATGTCGGTTGATGGAAAAGTATACTCGCTCTATCAGGAAAGACCCTGGTCCCGTCAAGGTGTGATCTACCGTAAAGATTGGGCGGATGCACTGGGTTTGGCGGCTCCAAAGACCGTGGATGATTTGTTCAAAATGGCGAAAGCGTTTACGGAAAACGATCCGGACAAGAATGGCAAGAAAGACACGATGGGGATTACCGACCGGAACGACCTGGTCTACGGCGCCTTCAAAACGGTTTCCTCCTACTTCGGCACGCCAAACAACTGGGGTGTGAAGGATGGGGCGATCTATCCGGAATTCGAGGATCCGGCTTACCTTGAGACGATGAAGTGGTTCCAGCAGCTGTTCAAGGATGGCGCCATTAATAAGGATTTCCCGGTTACGAGCAAAAGCGATCAGCAGAACCTCTTCACGACGGGTAAGGCGGGGATTTACATTGGCTCACTGCCGGATGTGCTGACGCTTCATCAGAAGCTCTCTGCTGTGAACAAGGACGCGGTGCTTGATGTGGCCAACCACATCGAAGGTCCGAAGGGGCCGGGGATCTGGGCGCTGCCGGGCTTTGGCTCCGGGGTTATCTTCCCGAAATCAGCCGTGAAGACTGAAGCGGAGCTGAAGGATATTCTGGCTTACTTCGACAAGCTGATGGACCCGGAAACAGCGAATCTGCTGTTCTATGGTCAAGAGGGCAAGCACTACACGATCAAAGACGGCAAAGCACTGCTCACCGACGATGTGAAGCTGTGGGAGCGCGATGTGAAGCCTTATCAGGCGCTGCAGGTAGGCGGCGAGAGCACGATCAAGATGCTGACCTCCGGCTTCACGCTGCCGGTGCGTACGAAGGCAGAGGAGCAGGTGAAGGATAACGAGAAGTTCCTGATCCACGATCCGACACTGCCGCTCGATTCCAAGACGTATACGGAGAAGGGCGCCCGACTGCAGGAAATCATCAAGGATGCAAGCTACAAGTTCATGCTGGGCAGCATCGACGAAGCCGGCTTCCAGAAGGAAGTCGAGCGCTGGAAGAAAGAAGGCGGAGCAAAGATCATCGAAGAGTTCACTGCTTCCTACAAAGCCGTGAACCAGAAGTAATCTGCGGTTTGCGCCGCAAAACGATAGGGCAGCCGGAACTTAAGTTCCGGCTGCCCTATTGTTGCTGCCGCGCCCAGCCCGATGCACCCTGGCAGCTCGTTGTACCGCGCACTCGCCTTGTTCGGGCCTGGGCGACGACGAGAGGCCCAGCGAGGAGGACTGGCTTGGATGCAGAGTGCGGCCGACCGCGCGGCCCCAGAGCATGCCGGCTTCCCGGGAGACGTCCTGCCGCGGTACGCATTCCGTGGGCGCCTCCGAAGCATACTGGCTTACAGTCTGCAGCTGGAGGAGAGCTCCTCGCCGGCGGCGGATCAGGCGCCCGAAGGCAGCTCGGCCCACAGCTCCCGCGGAATGTGGACCGGCGTCCGCGGGATGCGCGCAGGCTCGAAGGAGCCGGCCAGCTCGTGCGCCTCGGCCGGCTCCGGGCGGACGAGCTGGCCGGCCAGATGGGCCAGCAGGCCGAGTACCCGCTGCGGCGGCACTCCTGCCGACCGCAGGGCGGCCAGCGTCAGGCTGCGGTCGCGCTTCGAGAGCCGGCTGCCGTCCGGTGCGCAGAGCAGCGGCACATGGTGGTAAGCCGGCGGACGCAGGCCGAGCGCCTCGCAGAGGAGCAGCTGCCGCGGTGTGGAGTCAAGCAGGTCCGCGCCGCGGAGGACGTCCGTGATGCCCATGGCGGCATCGTCCAGGACGACGGCCAGCTGGTAGCTGAACACGCCGTCGGCCCGCCTCACGACGAAGTCGCCGAGACTTCCTGCGGCCACCTGCTGCCTGCCCTGCAGCCCGTCGGTGAAGACCACCTCCCGCGGCGGGACGGCGAAGCGAAGCGCGGGCTCCTTGCGTGCCGCCCGCTGTGCCCGCTCTGCAGCCGTCAGGTGCCGGCAGAGCCCCGGGTAGGCGGCTCCTTCGGACGCCAGCCCATGAGGGGCCCGGGCAACGGCTTTCAGCTCGGCGCGGGAGCAGTAGCAGGGATACAGCCAGCCGTCCTCCCCGAGCCTTCGAACCGCGGAAGCATAGGCTTCCAGGCGGCTTCTTTGCTCATAAGAAGCATAGGGGCCCCCGATGTCCGGCCCTTCATCCCAGTCGAGACCGAGCCAGGCGAGGTCCTTCAGCAGCTGCTCGGTGTATTCGGGCCGGGACCGAGCGGTGTCGATGTCTTCGATGCGCAGCACGAAAGAGCCTGACGCGGCACGAATCTGCAGCCAGGCAAGCAGGGCAGTGAAGGCATTGCCGATATGGAGGAGCCCCGAAGGCGTCGGGGCAAAACGTCCGCGTCTCATCTATCGTCACCTCGGTCCGAAGTAAAGGCAGGGAGAAGCCGGTCCTGTGTCAGGGCTTCCGGATATAGCAAAAAGGCAGGAATAAATTCCTGCCCGATTCAGTCGGTAGTGATCTTGCCGGCATGAGGCCGGATGAAGTAAAAAAATGGCGGAGCCGACGGGATTCGAACCCGCGGTCTCCTGCGTGACAGGCAGGCATGTTAGGCCTCTACACCACGGCTCCGCGATACAAGGTTGTCCGGTTCATTCGGACAAACAGTATCATAGCACAAAGCGGGTGAGATGGCAATATCTTCTGGGAATGATGGAAGCGCATTCTGTTCGAAGCTGGAAAAAGGCTGGATTGCCGACACAATTTATTCATGCAATGTTCACATTTGTCGGAGAGAGAAGTTTCTCTCCTAAACTTTCCGGGAGTATAATAGGAGGTACATAGGGTTCGGTTCCGGCCTGCTCCCCTTGACATCCGCACGGATCGCAAGGGTATCCCTCCAATAGACATAATCTGACCAACGAGAAATGTTGGGATCGTATGTTTATCTTTGTGAAAAATGTAACAATTCTAACGGGTAGTAGGGAGAAATCAGGTAACGCGATACCGGGGGCTACTATTTCCATGCATAGGAGGACGTTACTATGTCAGAGACATCCAAACAAGCGGTGCTTGATAACCGAGGTGCCGAAGTTCAGCCGGTTGTACGCGAACAGCTCGACGTGCTGGATCAATTGATGAAGCCCGAGGTTCAAGAGTCCTTGACCGTACTGGTTGAGAACCTGCCGAAGCTCGCAGAAATGGTGACCCTGCTCACCAAAACGTACGACATTGTTCAAAATGTGGTTACGGATAAAGTGCTCATCGAAGACATCAAGGGCGGCGTTGAAGAATTCGTGAAGCCTATCGGTGAGAAGGCGAAGGGGCTGGCGGCTGCGGCGATCGAAGCCAGCGACCGTACCCAGGTTGAAGCTTCCACGGTGGGCCTGTTCGGCATCCTGAAGATGCTGAAGGATCCTCAGGTACAGAAGACCCTGCGCTTTGCACAGGCGTTCTTGGAAGTTGTCGGCGAGAAGAATCAGCAGCGCTAAGTTATCGTTGAAACGAGACGGGAGGATACGTATGTCAAAGCAAATTTTGATCCTGGGCGGCGGTTATGGCGGTCTGCTCAGCGCGACCACACTGCGTAAGTATATGTCGGCGGAAGAAGCATCCATCACGGTGGTCAACAAGACACCTTCGCATCAAATCATTACCGAACTGCACCGCCTTGCGGCAGGCAATCTCGTGGAGAAGAACGTGGCTCTTCCGCTCGAGAAGCTGCTGCGCGGCCAGGAAGTTGATCTTCGGGTCGATGTGGTAGAGAAGATTGAACTGGACCAAAAGCAGGTGCTCCTCGGAAGCGGCAAGACGCTTTCTTACGATATTCTGGTCATTGCTCTCGGCAGCGAGACCGCCTACTTCGGCATCCCGGGCCTGCAGGAGCACAGCTTCACGCTGAAGTCGGTTCAGGACGCTAACCGTGTGCGCGCCCATGTGGAAGCCCGTATCGACGCTTATGTCCAGTCGAAGGACAAAGCGGACGCGACATTCGTTGTCGGCGGCGGCGGTCTGACAGGCATCGAGCTCGTAGGCGAATTTGCCGATATGCTTCCTGAGCTGTGCCGCAAGAAAGGCGTAGACTTTAACGACATCTCCATCTACTGTGTTGAGGCAGGTCCGTCCATTCTGGCTGGATTTGCTCCGGAACTCGTTGAGCGTGCGCAGACTTCCCTGGCGAAACGCGGCGTACAGTTCCTGACCGGTGTTGCCATCACGGAGATGACGGCTACAACGGTACACCTGAAGGACGGCAGCACCATCGATACGAACACGCTCGTATGGACCGGCGGCGTGCAGGGCAACTCCGTTGTCGCGAACTGCGGTATCGAAGTCAACCGCGGCCGTGCGACGGTTACGGAAGGCCTCCAATCCACGTCCCACCCGGATGTGTTCCTGGCCGGCGACTCCGCTGTGGTATTCGCGCCAGAGGGACGTCCTTATCCTCCGACAGCTCAGCTCGCATGGCAGATGGGCGAGACGATCGGCTACAACATCTTCGCTTACCTGAACGGCGCTCCAATGGATCCGTTCACGCCGGTATTCTCCGGTACGCTGGCAAGCCTGGGCCGCAAGGATGGCATCGGAACGATCGGCGCCAACCAGACGCGTCTGAAGGGGCTTCCGGCTACGCTGATGAAGGAAGCGAGCAACATGCGCTACCTGTCGCACATTAACGGCCTGTTCACGCTGGCTTATTAAGAGAAGAACCACAGTACAGACAGCTTATCAGCTGTCTTAGGGTGCCCTTTGGGCACCCTTTTTTCATAGAATAGCCGCATTACCGTAACACAATTGTCATACTTTGTAATGGGATTGACAATTTGAAAGAGATCACGATACAATCGTACCTGTAAATGATAATGAATATCATTATTGACGAAATGAGAATACATATCAGTTGGCTGACAGTTTGACTATCAGGGAAGAAAAGGCAAAGGTAGAGTCATGAAACGAAGATATCTAGTGATCGCGTTGATCCTTCTATCACTGTGCTCCGTCTTTATCGGAGTGAAAGATATTTCCCCTCTGGATATCTTTACCTTAAGGGAAGATCAGCTTCAGATTCTGCTGGTAAGCAGACTGCCCCGGCTGCTGAGCATTCTGATGGCCGGTGTGAGCATGAGCATCATCGGACTGATCATGCAGCAGCTCAGCCGCAACAAGTTCGTCTCTCCGACCACCTCGGGTACGGAGGATTCGGCACGGTTCGGCATTATGGTGGCGATGCTCCTGTTCGCCTCCGCCTCGCCGATTGAGAAGATGCTGGTGGCCTTCGTCTTTGCCCTCGCCGGGACATTCATCTTCATGCGGATTCTTGACAAGGTGAAGTACAAGGATTCGGTCTTCATCCCGTTGGTGGGGCTGATGTTCGGCAATATCGTCTCCTCGATCACGACCTTCTTCGCCTACAAGTACGATCTCGTCCAGAGCATGTCTGCCTGGCTGATGGGGGATTTCTCGATGATCGTCAAGGGGAGGTACGAGATGCTGTACATCAGCATTCCCCTCGTGATTGCGGCTTACTTGTTCGCCGATAAGTTCACTGTTGCGGGCATGGGCGAGGACTTCGCCATGAATCTCGGGCTGAATTACAAGCAGGTCGTCAATCTCGGGCTGGTGCTGGTCTCTCTGGTATCAGCGGTCGTGATCCTGACGGTCGGCATGATTCCGTTCCTCGGGCTCATCGTACCGAACATCGTGACGATCATGCGGGGCGATCATCTGAGGAAGAGCCTGCCGGATACCGCTATGCTCGGCGCCGTGTTCGTTCTGTTCTGCGATGTGCTGGGGCGCATCATCATCTATCCGTACGAGATCTCGATCGGCCTGACGGTCGGAGTCATCGGCAGCGCGATCTTCCTGTACCTGCTAATGAGGAGAAAGGCATATGAATAACACCGCCAAGCTCACTGTGCTTGCCCTGCTGGCCTTGGGGGTTATCGGCCTGTTCCTGTTCTTCGACATCGGGAGCAACTGGGGATACGTGATGCCGCGAAGGGCGAAGAAGATTCTGGCCATTGCCCTGACGAGCGGAGCCATCGCCTTCTCGACCATGATCTTCCAGACGATTACGAACAACCGGATCTTGACGCCAAGCATTATCGGGCTCGATTCCCTCTACATGCTGCTCCAGACGTTCATCGTGTACGTGTTCGGTTCGACAACCTTAACGCTCATGAGCAAGAATGTGCATTTCGTACTCTCGGTAACGCTCATGGTGGTCTTTGCCGGCGTCCTGTTCAAGCTCCTGTTCCGGGGGGAAGGCCGCAATATTTATTACCTGCTTCTTGTGGGGCTGATCTTCGGAACCTTATTCCAGAGCTTCGCCTCCTTCATGCAGGTGCTCATTGATCCCAATGAATTCCTGATCCTGCAGGACCGGATGTTCGCCAGCTTCAATAACATCAATACGGATCTGCTCGTGCTCGGCAGCATCGGCATGGCGCTAATCGGCCTGTATTACACCCGGTTCGCCAAGTTTCTGGATGTGCTGTCGCTGGGCCGGGAGCATGCGGTGGGGCTCGGCATCCCGTACGATCATGTTGTAAAGAGACTGCTGATCATCGTGGCCGTGCTCATCTCGATCTCAACGGCCCTGGTAGGACCGATCACCTTCCTTGGTCTTCTGGTGGCCAATGTGACCTGCCAGTTCCTGCGTACCTACAAGCACAGCGTGCTGATCCCCGGTGCGATGCTCATCAGCATCATCGCCCTGGTCGGCGGGCAGTTCGTCGTCGAACGGGTATTCACCTTCTCGACGACGGTGAGCGTCATTGTCAATCTGGTCGGCGGAATTTATTTTATCTATCTGCTGTTGAAGGAGAATCGGTCGTGGTAGAAGTTCGGAGCGTATCCAAGAAATACGGGAACAAGAATGTCGTTGAGAACGTATCCGTCAACATTACACCCGGGAAGATCACCTCTTTCATCGGTCCGAACGGGGCGGGCAAGAGCACGCTGCTCTCCATGATGTGCAGGCTGCTGTCCAAGGATGGCGGAGAGGTGTTCATCGAAGGACGGGAGATCGGGCAGTGGAAGAGCAATGATCTTGCCAAGAAGATCTCGATTCTCAAGCAGACCAACCATATCAACATCCGTCTCACGATCCGTGAGCTCGTCGCCTTCGGCCGCTTTCCCTACTCGCAGGGGCGTCTGACGCCGGAGGATCAGCGGTACATCACCGAAGCGATCGATTATATGGAGCTCGGCCCCATGCAGGACAAATTCCTCGATCAGCTCAGCGGAGGGCAGCGCCAAAGGGCGTATCTGGCGATGGTGCTGGCCCAGGATACGGAGTACATCCTGCTCGACGAGCCGCTGAATAACCTGGACATGAAGCACAGCGTGCAGATCATGAAGGTGCTGCGGAGGCTGGCCGACGAGCTCGGCAAAACCGTTGTCATCGTCATCCATGACATCAACTTCGCTTCCTGCTATTCCGACTATATTGTCGCGCTGAAGGACGGCCGTGTGGTAGGCGATGGGGTTACGGAGGAGATTATCACCTCCGAGCTGCTCCAGGAAGTGTACGACATGGATATCCGGATCCAGGAGATCGACGGGAACCGGATCTGTATTTACTACAAGTGATCTAGGAACCACCCTATAGACGTTCATAGCACCGCTGCTCTCGTATGCCAGACCCATTAATTATAGAGGTGATCAACCATGAGAAAATTATCCGTTATGCTGCTGACCCTGATCATTGCCGTAATCGCATCGGCTTGCGGTACGAGCGCCCCTGCGAACAATGCCGCCGGCAGCGGAGCCGCTGCTCCGGAAGCAGCCAAGGCACCTGTGGAGCAGACCTTCAAGCATGAGCTCGGCGAAACCAAGATCAAAGGCGTTCCGTCCAAGGTTGTCGTATTTGACTTCGGCGCCCTCGATACCCTCGACCGGCTTGGAGTGGAAGTGCTCGGCGTGCCGCAGGCGAACATTCCGTCTTATCTCTCCAAGTACAAGGATGCGAAGTATAGGAATGCAGGCTCCCTGACCGAGCCGGATTTTGAGAAAATCAGCGCGATGAGCCCGGACTTCATTATCATCTCCGGCAGACAGTCCAAAGCTTATGAAGAGCTGAGCAAGATCGCTCCTACGCTGTACGTTGCCGTGGATACCAAGAACTACATGACTTCGTTCGAAAACAATACGAAGACGCTCGCGAAGATCTTCGGCAAGGAAGCGGCAGCCGAGCAGGAGCTGGCGAAAGTGAATGCAACGGTGAAGGCTGTCAAGGAAAAGGCAGCGGCCAGTGGCAAACAGGCCCTGATCGTGCTGAGCAACGGCGGCAAAGTGAGCGCTTATGGCGCAGGCTCGCGCTTCGGTCTTATTCATGACGTTCTCGGGTTCACTCCAGTAGACAAGAACATTGAAGTATCGACACACGGCCAGAGCGTTTCCTTCGAATATATTGCCGAGAAGAACCCGAACTACCTGTTCGTGGTAGACCGTGATGCCGTTGTCGGCAGTCAATCCAATGCGAAGCAGACGATCGAGAATGACCTGGTGAAGAACACGAAAGCCTTCAAGGAAGGTCACATCGTGTACCTTGATCCGAACTTCTGGTACCTTTCCGGAGGCGGTCTGGTATCCGTAGAAGGCATGGTCAAGGAAATAGAGGCTGCCGTGAAGTAAACCCAATACCTGTCCCTTAGAAGTGGGGGACAGGTTTTTTTCTGTTTCCTTTTGTGACTTTCTGACTTATGATGAGGAGAGAGTAGGCCTTAAGTCATAATTTGGGGAGAACGGAGATACTGCCATGATCGATCGGCTATGGTACAGACCGGTGGCAGCCGCAATGCTGCCTTACCTTTTGTTTGAAGCGATCCGCCGCATTCCTGTTCTTGATCATGAACTATCGATGCCCCGGGGGCATTTTTATATTGTTTCCTCCGTCTCACTGCTGGCCGGTTTGATTGCGCTGGCCGTATGGGCGGCGGGACTGCGCATGCGTAACATGCAGGTCAATTTCCTGGCTTTGTCCTTTCTGTCCCTGTCCGGCGTATTCTCCGTTCACGGACTGTCGACGCCGAGCTTCCTTCTCGGCGTAACGCAGCTGCCGGGAATCACTGCACCGCTCAGCGTCATGCTGGCTACCTTATGGCTGTTCATGTCCACGCTTCCTGGGGACCATGCCGCCGTCCGGTTCCTGTCCAGGTGCCAAGGCTGTCTTGTGCCGATCTGGGCGGTTCTGCTGCTGGTCTGCGGGGCGCTGAGTCTGATGCACCCCCACGTGATCGAAGTCCTTCCGCTTCACGTGCATCCGCTGAATATCCTGGTGTCCCTGTTGGTTACGCTCTTCAATGGCATCACGATGCTCCGCTATTACCGCTTCTATCTGTATTCCCGGTTCCCGCTTCAGCTTGCGATTGTGTACAGCTCCGGCTGGCTGATCGTATCCCAGTGGATCATGGTGCTCGGTACGGTCTGGCGGCTCAGCTGGTGGATGTATCACTTCCTGCTGCTGGCTTCGATGGTTATCATGGTCTGCGGGCTCGTGAAGCAGTATGCATCCAAGCTGTCATGGACCGGTGCGGTCCGTTCGCTGTTCACCAGTAATCCGGTCGAACGGATTACGTCGGCCCTCTCTCCAAGCGTCCGATCCCTCATGCTGGCTACGGAGAAGAAGGACAGCTACACGGCCGGGCATAATTTCCGAGTGACATTGTATGCGCTTCAGCTTGCCCGGGAGATGCGGCTCAGGCCTGAGCAGCTTCGTGCGGTGGCGCAGGGCACGATCATTCATGACGTAGGGAAGATTCACGTCCCGGATGAGATATTAGGGAAGCCGGGCCGGCTTACTCCGGAGGAGCGGACAGTAATCGAATCCCACCCGGTCAAAGGATATGAAATGTGCCGCAGCCTCGGATTCCGTCAGGAGGAGCTCGAGATTATCCGCTCGCATCATGAGCGGTGGGATGGCAACGGGTACCCGGATAAGCTTCAACGGGAGGAGATACCGCTGCTGGCCCGGATTGTCGCCGTAGCGGACGTCTACGACGCCCTGACCTCCCGCCGGGCTTACCGACAGGCGATGGGCCATACGGAGGCGATGGAGTACCTGAAGGCCAACCGTGGAACCCACTTTGATCCGCAGTGTGTTATCGCTTGGGAGAGGCTCTGTTCCCGGCATCCGGAGAGGTACCCCTATGCGTCCGAATTCCCATCCGAAGGAGCGGCCTCTGATGTTCGTTATAAAGAATATACCCGTACCGTCGGATGACCATTGCCAGAACGCTTGTCTTTGGGTATGGTAGGTAATACCCTGGAGAGAGCGAAGGAGGAGCAAAGGTGGCATTTCACGGACAGAAGATTCTGCCGGCAGCGAAGACGATGAAGCAGTTTGAGAAGATGCTGGAGAGCTCCTATGAATATGGAGTGTTCCTTGATACCCACGTCGGGCAGCTGAAGAGCATCTATGCGACGGCCCGCAGCCGGGGCAAGAAGATGTTCCTTCATGCGGATCTGATTCAGGGGCTGAAGAGCGATGAATATGCGGCTGAGTACCTATGCCAGGACATCAAGCCCTTCGGACTGATCTCGACGAAGACAAGCGTGATCCTGAAGGCCAAGCAGAAGGGCATTCAAGCCATTCAGCGGATCTTCCTGCTCGATACGATCGCACTGGAGAAGAGTTACACGCTGCTGGAGAAAACCAAGCCGGACTTCATCGAGGTGCTGCCGGGCGGCATGCCTTCGATCATAGCCGAGGTGCACCAGCGCAGCGGCATTCCGATCTTTGCCGGGGGATTGATCCGTACGGTGGAGGATGTGGAGCGGGCCTTGGAGGCGGGCGCCACGGCGGTGACGACTTCTAATGAAAGCTTGTTCAAGCATTACGACGGAGCAAGGGTTGAAGCTGACTGAAATGAGATTTCTCACATGTCATCAAAACTCCGCATTGACATCGCTTACATTTCTGTATTAGAATGACACTAAGTTAATAGCCGTGACGGAGACTTGGAGAGCCACAGCAATGATCCCCCTGCTTGCAGGGTGGGTCGCTTGTTGTGGCTCTCTTTTGCCTTGGCGCGGAACTTGACTGTTCTATAAAAGGAGGATGGGTTCATGGTACCATGGCTTGGAGAGCTGATCGGCACGATGATTCTGATCACATTGGGCGCAGGCGTTTGTGCAGGAGTGTCGCTCAAGAAGTCGTATGCGAATAACGGCGGATGGATCGTCATTACCATGGGGTGGGGGATGGCCGTGGCCTTCGCCGTGTATGCCGTAGGCAAGGTCAGCGGTGCGCATCTCAACCCCGCAGTGACCCTGGCTCTGGCTGTCAAAGGGGATTTTGACTGGGCGCTCGTGCCCGTATACGTGCTGGCCCAGCTGGCCGGCGCGATGCTCGGATCGGCCATCGTCTATCTGCAGTATCTGCCGCACTGGAGGGAGACGGAGGATGCCGGAACGAAGCTGGGGGTATTCGCTACAGGTCCAGCGGTGGACCATCCATTCTCGAACTTGCTGAGTGAGATGATGGGGACGTTCATCTTCATCGTGGCGCTGCTCGCCCTTGGGGCCAACACCTTCACCGAAGGGCTGAATCCCCTGCTTGTCGGCTTCCTCGTCGTCAGCATCGGCTTGTCGCTTGGCGGCACGACGGGGTATGCGATCAATCCGGCCCGTGACTTCGGCCCGCGCCTGGCTCACTTTCTCCTTCCGATTGCCGGCAAAGGGCCGTCGAACTGGCGTTATGCCTGGATTCCGGTAGCCGGCCCGCTCCTTGGCGGCATGCTCGGAAGCGTATTCTACCAAGCCTTCTTCGAAGGAACCATGCCGCCGCTGTTCTGGTATATTCTGGGCACCTGCCTGCTTGCCCTGCTGTTTACATATCGTATGGGACTTCGGCGTATGAGCCGGATGCCCAATAAGGCAGCTGCCTGACCTGCGAAAGTTCTGCCCCATTCATACCTTACATTAGAATGAACCCCTAGGAGGATGCAATCATGGAAAAATATATTCTTTCCTTAGATCAGGGTACCACCAGCTCACGGGCGATTCTGTTCAACAAGAACGGGGAGATCGTACATACGGCCCAGCATGAATTCACCCAATATTTCCCGCAGCCGGGCTGGGTTGAGCATAACCCGCAGGAGATCTGGAGCTCGATCCTGGCGGTCATCGCATCCTGCCTGTCCGAGTCGGGAGTGAAGCCGCAGCAGATCGCGGGCATCGGGATTACCAACCAGCGGGAGACGGCCGTCGTCTGGGAACGCGAGACGAGCAGACCGGTCTATAACGCTATCGTCTGGCAGTCCCGTCAGACGGCGGGCATCTGCGAGGAACTCAAGGCCAAGGGGCTGAATGATCTGTTCCATGACAAAACGGGCCTGCTCATCGACGCCTACTTCTCCGGCACGAAGGTGAAGTGGATTCTCGACCATGTCGAAGGGGCGAGAGAGAAGGCGGAACGCGGTGAGCTGCTGTTCGGGACGATCGACACCTGGCTGATCTGGAAGCTCACGGGCGGACGCGTGCATGTGACCGACTATTCGAATGCGTCTCGTACGCTGATGTACAACATTCACGAGCTTAAGTGGGACGATGAGCTTCTTGAGATCCTCACGGTGCCGAAGTCCATGCTTCCGGAGGTGCGTCCTTCGTCGGAGGTGTACGGGACCACCATCGATTACCATTTCTTCGGCTGCGAAGTGCCGATTGCCGGTGCCGCGGGTGACCAGCAGGCCGCCTTGTTCGGGCAGGCCTGCTATACGCAGGGCATGGTGAAGAACACCTACGGCACCGGATGCTTCATGCTCATGAACACCGGCGACAAGCTAGTGAACTCCTCGCATGGTCTGCTGACTACGATTGCCTGGGGGCTGAACGGCAAGGTGGACTATGCTTTGGAGGGCAGCATCTTCGTCGCGGGCTCGGCGATCCAGTGGCTGCGTGACGGGCTGCGGATGTTCCGCAGCGCGAAGGACAGCGAGACCTATGCGGCGCGTGTGGAGAGCACGGAGGGCGTCTATGTCGTTCCGGCCTTCGTCGGACTCGGCAGCCCGTATTGGGACAGCGATGTGCGGGGGGCGGTTTTCGGCCTTACCCGCGGCACCTCGAAGGAACAATTCATCCGTGCGACGCTGGAGTCGCTTGCATACCAGACGCGGGATGTTCTTACGGCGATGGAGGAGGATTCCGGCATTGTGCTGCAGACGCTCCGTGTGGACGGCGGTGCCGTCGCGAATAACTTCCTGATGCAGTTCCAGAGCGACATCGTCGGCATCGAAGTGGAGCGTCCGGTGATCAATGAGACGACGGCACTCGGTGCCGCTTACCTGGCGGGTCTTGCCGTGGGCTACTGGAGCAGCCAGGACGAGATCTGCGAGAAGTGGCAGGCGGACCGCCGGTTCGATCCTTCCATGGAGGAGGAGCGCAGGGAGAAGCTGTACGGCGGATGGAAAAAAGCCGTTTCTGCAGCAATGGCTTTCAAATAACGGTGATGTGTGATAAGATAAAGGCAAGTTAATACTCTGTCAGGAGAATCGGAGAGACTACGTTACAGCACGGCTGAATCATTTCAGCCCCCGTGCATGTTTCGTAGTCTCTTTTTTTGTACCCTTTTCTCCGGAACAAGACCTGGGAGGTTTTCACGTGGAACATTTCTTTTCGAGCAGGAGCAGAATAAGTCAATTGCAGGAGATGGGTCGGAACACCCTTGATATCCTTGTCATCGGAGGCGGCATTACCGGGTCGGGCATTGCGCTGGATGCCGTATCCCGCGGCATGAAGACGGGACTGGTGGAGATGCAGGACTTCGCGGCCGGCACGTCTTCCCGGTCAACGAAGCTGGTGCACGGGGGGCTCCGTTACCTGAAGCAGCTTGAGGTGAAAATGGTGGCCGAGGTGGGCAAGGAGCGGGCGATCGTGTACGAGAACGGGCCGCACGTGACGACACCGGAGTGGATGCTGCTTCCGATGCATAAGGGAGGCACCTTCGGCAAATTCACGACCTCCATCGCGCTACGGATGTACGACTATCTGGCAGGAGTAAAGCGCGGCGAACGCCGGAAGATGCTGACGGCGCTTGAGACGCTTCGCCGCGAGCCGCTGCTGAAGAGCACGGGGCTGAAGGGCGGAGGCTATTATGTGGAATACCGTACGGATGACGCGCGGCTGACGATCGAGGTGCTGAAGGAGGCGGTGAGCCGTGGAGCCCATGCGGTGAATTATGCCAAGGTCGAGCGGCTGCTGTATGATAAAGGCCGCATCGTCGGCGCTCACGTGGTCGATGTGGAGACGGGAACGGGATATGATGTATACGCCAAGAAAATCGTCAACGCCGCAGGTCCTTGGGTGGATACGATGAGGGAGATGGACGGCTCGAAGAAGGGCAAGACCTTACAGCTGACCAAGGGGGTCCACCTGGTCATCGACCAGAAGCGGTTCCCGCTGCGCCAGGCAGTGTACTTCGATACGCCGGACGGCCGGATGGTGTTCGCCATTCCGCGGGACGGCAAAACCTATGTCGGTACGACCGATACGGTGTATAAAGAGGAGATATCCCACCCGCGGATGACCTCGGCGGACCGCAAGTATATCATCGATGCGATCAATTATATGTTCCCGGACGTAGGTATTACGGTCCGAGACGTGGAATCGAGCTGGGCGGGGGTCCGGCCGCTGATTCACGAGGAAGGCAAGGATCCGTCCGAGATCTCGCGCAAGGACGAGATCTGGCAGTCGGAATCCGGCCTCATCACCATTGCGGGCGGCAAGCTGACAGGCTATCGCAAGATGGCGGAGATGGTCGTCGATCTGGTGGCCGAGCTGCTGTCCGCAGAAGGAGCGGGGGCGTTCGGGGCAAGCGTCACCAAGCACATGCCGATCTCCGGCGGTTCCGTCGGCGGCTCAGCGGGATTCCCGCAGTTCGTGAAGTCGAAGGCCGCGGAAGGCGTGCAGCTGGGCCTGCCCGGGGAGACCGTGGAGGCATGGGCGCGCATGTACGGCTCGAATGTCGACCGGCTCTTCGAGATGGCGCAGACCGGCCGCGCGGAGGCGGAAGCAAGCGGTCTGCCGCTTGAGGTGTTCGTGCCCCTGCTCTACGCGATCGAGGAGGAGATGGCCGCCCGGCCGGTGGACTTCTTCATCCGCCGCACGGGGGCTCTGTTCTTCAACATTGCCTGGGTAAGGGAGTGGAAGGCGCCGGCCGTGGAAGCGATGGCCCGCCGGCTGGGCTGGACATCCGAGCAGAAGGAGCGGTACGCAGCCGAGCTCGAGAAGCACCTTGGCGATGCCGTGGTGCCGGCGGATGAGGAGCAGCCGCGCCGGTTTGCGATCTGACCCGCGCCATCAATTAACCAAATTTTACTACAATTTGTCCGGCTTCTGTCCGATATATGGAAGTAGTCTCCATCTTGCAATCCACAGCAAGCTCAATGAAATTTCTGCTGTCTACCGTTCCGAGAGAGCTATGACCATCGAAATGACCCTTAGGGGCCAGGGGAAAGCCGCATTCGCCCAGTTCCAGGGCAAAGCGGGCCTGGCTTTGGATGAGCTGAACATGATCCTGGTGGACCTCGCGGAGTATAACTCCGGTCAGGCGGATCAGCTGCCTCTGCGGCAGGAGGCTGATTTTCAACGGGCGTCCATGCTCAATGTGAGCGGCATTCTCTGCGCCATGCTCCTCTCAGCAGGGATGGGGCTTTACATAACCCGCTCTGTCGTCCGGCCGGCACGTGAGCTTCAGCGCTTGACGGCTCAAGCGGCTTCCGGAGACCTTCGGGTTCGTTCAAACTACAGGTCAAGAGATGAGCTCGGTCAGCTGGCGGCTTCGTTCAATGCCATGTTGGAGGACCTCGGGCAGGTGATCCGCCAGGTGCATGTGACCTCGGAGCAGGTGGCTGCGTCTTCGGAGCAGCTGACCGCGAGCGCCGAGCAGACCGGCCGGGCCAGCGAAACGATCACCGCCGCCTCGCACGAAGTGGCGGAGGGGGCGGCTCATCAGACAAGCCAGGTTGCCGAGGGGCTGGACATCGCCAGTGGGATGGCGGAGAGCTCGCTGAAGGTGGCCGGCGATGCTGAGGATGCGGCGGAAACCGCCACCCAGGCTGCAGGAGCGGCGCGGGAAGGCAGCCGCAGCGTGCAGAATGCCGCCACCCGGATGGAGGACATCCATCGGACGGTGGACGGACTGGCCGAGGTTATGCACACGCTTGGCGGACAGTCCGAGCGGATTCAGCGGCATTGTCGGCCTGATGACGGACATGGCGGGCCAGACCAACCTGCTTGCACCCAACGCTTCCATTGAGGCTGCGAGAGCCGGCGAGCATGGGAAGGGCTTCGCCGTTGTGGCCAGTGAGGTACGCAAGCTGGCGGATCAGTCGATCGGTGCGGCACAGGAGGTGCACCTGCTTGTCACGGGGATCCAGGAGCAGACCCAGGCGGCGGTTCAGTCCACCCGCCGGACCGCCGCTCAGGTGCAGGAGGGCATGGGCAGCATGCAGGAAGCGGGCACCTCGTTCAGGGAGATCGAGAGCTCCGTTTCCGCCCTGGCGGAGCGGATCGCTGCGGTAACGGCAGGGGGCCGCGGGATGACGGCCGGCACACAGCGGATGACGGAGACGATCCGGGGGATCCTCCGGATTGCCGAGGAGGCCTCGTCGGGCACTCAGCAGGTTTCCGCGGCTACGGAGGAACAGCTTGCGACCATGGAGGGGAGATGTCCGCTTCTTCGCAGCACTTGGCACATATGGCCCGGGAGCTTCAGATGCTGGTCGGCCGGTTCAAAGCGTGATGGGGTGCAGGAAAAGGAGCCGCTGGAAGGCATCCGGCGGTCTCCTCTCTATTGTATAACTTATTTTCTTTTTTCTGGGCAATCGTCTTGCAATCCCTTTGGCGCTGTGGTAAGATGTAAACATATCATATATTTGTAACCTGAATTCACATATTGTAAAGGGTTATCATTTGTAAGATGGAACCTTTTGTAATGTGTGAATTTTTTATTTCAACCGAAGTAAAAAGAACATGTTACAAATCAAATTTTGGAGGTTTTCTCACATGCAAACAGGTACAGTGAAATGGTTCAACGCAGAAAAAGGTTTCGGCTTCATCGAAGTTGAAGGCGGCAGCGACGTATTCGTACACTTCTCCGCAATCCAAGGCGAAGGCTTCAAAACCCTCGACGAAGGTCAGCGCGTTGAGTTCAACGTAGTTCAAGGCAACCGTGGTCCACAAGCTGAGAACGTTGTAAAGCTGTAATACCCACAATGCAAAAGAAAAACTGCCCTTAACCGGTGTTAGGGGCAGTTTTTTATGGTCAAATGAAAGGGGTGCCTGCCTGTTCTTTACGGAAGAACGGGCCGGGGCACCCCTTTCCCAAGGGAAGTCATAAGGAGGAGAATCATGTATTTTCGAAGAAAACCTGCTCCCGCAGCGCCGCTGGAGAACACGGCGGTTTGGTCCTGCGAGCAGGAAGGCTGCCGAAGCTGGATGCGGGATCACTATGCGATGGAGCATGTACCGGCTTGCCCGCTGTGCAATGTCCCCATGGTTCGAAGCATGAAGATGGTTCCGCAGCTTGTCGTCCCCCAGCGTGAAACGAAGAAGAAAAGCGCTACGATGTCCTGATGTACCCGTCTGCTCCTACAGTATAACCCTATATGGCGGTACGGCTCTTCACCGGTTGGTGAGGGAGCCGTACCGCTTTTTTGCGTGAAACGGACGGACAAGGAGGCGGTACGCGGCGAGAGGAGGAAGCGGGCGTCTTTCGCCCTAAGTCCGATGCACCTTGGTAGATACCGAACAGCAAAGAGCGCCGAAGTATCCGTCTTCGGCGCTCTTTGCTGTGATATGGGTTGGGAGTGAAAGCGGAAGCTTCCACGTAGGAATCAGCGGCAGGTTCTTATTCGTTAAACCCTATTGCGTCCGATGGAGCGCAGGATCAGGCTTACGATAAAGACCAGCGCGATCGAACCGATCAACGCAGGGACGATATAGAAGCCGCCGACTTCCGGACCCCAGTCACCCAGGAGAAGACCACCGAGCCATGCACCTACAAAACCTGCGATGATGTTACCGATAATGCCGCCGGGGAGATCCTTCCCCATAATCATGCCAGCCAGCCAACCGATGATACCGCCGATAATCAAGGACCATAAGAAACCCATTTGAACTACCTCCTTTTTATTTTGTTTGAATCGTTGGATGCTTACTATTAACCTATCAACTCGCGGTAGAATCACGCCGATAAAAGAAGCAGCCCCGGTCGATACGAGGGCTTGTAGAAACGATAACTCCATAAGGAGTCGGAAAAGGAGGCATCAGTCGTTACACATTCCATCTGACATTTACTAGCGCAAAGGCATCCGTATGGGATTCGGCACCGTCTCGATTTACCTAGTACGACACATCGGCGTCATACGGCAGGCTTTCTGAAGTGCCGCGGGAAGATCGCCGGCTTTATTCGTTGACGGCCGCAGTCGCAGCAGAATCTTTTGATGGGGCGGCGGTTTTGCTCCTGCGCCTGCAGCACCCACGGATCTTCAGCTTGCGTACAGCCCGTAGGATCATGACGACGGCTCCTGCTGCGGAGGAACTACGAAGGGGAGCATCAGCAGCTTCCCTTGGAAAAGTCGAATGTCTTTTTCGATTAAATTCGACAAAAACCTATTTTTACAAGGTATTTATACCTACTTAAATCGTACTTATCTATAGACAGTTTGCCCTAAATCGAATATGATAGAAACGTACTCATCATATTCTAGTGAAAAGGGCAAAACGCAGGAAACTGCGTGACGCAAAGCCACAGGGCCTGAACCGGTAAGAGATATTTCTCTTAAAGGAAGGCAGCCGGTTGCCACAAGGAATCATAGCTTTATGCCTATGAACCTTGTCCGGGGTTCTTTTTTTATTGGACCAATGCCCCTCACACACCAAGAAAGGTAGGACTACATTCATGGGCAAACCGTATCGCTCGCAATTTTCTTTCTTTGTTTCCCTGCTGCTTCTTCTTCAGCTGGTTCTTCCCGGAGTAAGCGCTTTTGCTGCGGAAATCAACTCGTCTATCCTGCCGCCGAGCAATCTGGCATCGCAGTTTGTGACACCTGATGATGTAAAGCTCTCGTGGAGTTCGGTCTACGGGGCGACAGGCTATCAGATTTATGAGATTGGAGAGGGTCAGTTGAAGCCCCTCGCCAAGTCGACAACAACTTCCTACACGGCAAGCAACCTGGCTGAAGGCTCGTATACTTATGTCGTATCGACGCTGAGCGCTGAAGGCGAGTCGGGCCCAAGTGCACCGATCAACGTGGAAGTGGTTTATCCTGAGATGGCTGCACCGGCAACACTGACGTACACCATCCAGAACGGCAATGATATTGTACTGAGCTGGGGCTCATCTGCGAATGCCCAGACTTATAACGTTTACAGCATGGCAGCCGATGGCAGTGCCTCGCTGCTGACAAGCACGGCTAACCGGACGTTCTCTATTGCGAACAATCAAGCCGGCACATACACTTACGCCGTATCCGCTGTGAACTCGCTGTATGGCGAATCCCAGCGCGGCACTCCGCTGCAGGTTACGGTGGTTACTCCAGTCATGGCGGCACCGACCGGTCCATCCTACACGCTGTCGAACGGCAGCGATGTGACCCTTCGGTGGAATGCAGTGACTTATGCGGGTTCTTATAAAGTGTACCAGATTATCGATGGACAGCCTGTACTGCAGAAGACGGTCACGACGACAAGTGCCGCTTTTACCGCACTGCCGGCGGGAGACTATACTTACGAAATTCGTTCTTACAGCGACCGCTTCGGTGAGTCCGCTGAAGCTGCGAAGCTAGCCTTTACGGTAAGCAGCATTACCCTGCTTCCTCCAACCAATGCTGCAGCCCGGATCCAGAACGTGAACGACATCACCCTGTCCTGGACGGCTGCCGCTAATGCAACGGGTTACAAGGTATACCAAATCGTGGACGGACAGCCGGTGCTTAAAGGTACGGTTACCGGTACGGCAGTAACCTATACGAATCAACCGGCCGGCGATTACACCTATGAAATTCGCTCGACCAGCACACGTTACGGGGATTCCGCCGATGCGGCATCCGTCTCGATCACCGTGGGTTCGGTGACGATGAGCGCGCCTGGCGGACTGACAGCTAAGCTTCAGAATGTGAATGACATCGTGCTGGCTTGGACCTCTGCGGCCAACGCGACGGGCTACAAGGTATACCAGATCGTGGACGGCCAGCCGGTGCTGAAGAGCACGGTTAGCGCGCTGACGGTTACCTTTACTAACCAGCCGAGCGGCACTTATACGTACAAGGTGTACTCCACCTCTACTAAATTCGGTGATTCCGCCGAGGGCAGTGAGGCAGCAGTAACCGTTGAGGTACCAGTGATTCAGCCTCCGGCGAACTTGATCCAAACAGCCAAGAGCGCCACCGACTTCGTCCTTTCCTGGGATGCGGCGGCTAACGCCAACTCTTACAAAGTGTATCAGATCGTAAACGGCCAGCGGACGCTGAAGAATACGGTATCCGCAACGAACGTCACCTTCTACAATCAGTCGCCGGGCGAGTATACCTTCGAGGTTGCAAGCTATTCGAACCGCTTCGGCGAATCGGCACAGGCCACGCGGTTGACGTTCACCTTGAACGGCGAAACGATGGCTGCTCCAACAGGCCTGACACAAACCATTACGAGCGGCAATGATCTGACGCTGAAGTGGACTGCGGCTCCTTATGCCAACAGCTATAAGGTATACCAAATCATCGATGGTCAAAAAGTATTGAAGAGCACCGTTACCGGAACCACCGTGTATTACTCGAATCTGCCGGCCGGTGAATACAGCTATGCTGTTCACTCCGTATCGAATACACTGGGCGAATCCCCAAGCGGCGCGGAAATCACCGTTCCGATTGTCTTCCCGGTCATGGCAGCACCCGCCAATCTGGCGGTTAAACTTCAGAACGGCAACGATGCGGTCCTTTCCTGGACCGGCGCAACCTACGCGAACAGCTATAAAGTGTATGAGCTTGTGAACGGTGAGAAAGTCCTGAAAACGACGGTTACTTCTCTTACCACTACGTTTTCGAAATTAGCAAATGGTGATCACACGTATGTCGTTCATTCCGTAAGCACCCGTTTCGGGGAATCTCCGGAGGGCAGCCAAGTGTCCGTATCGGTGAACGAGCAGACGATGCTGCCGCCGACGAACCTGACGTACAGCCTCTCCAGCGGTAACGATGTTACGCTGAGATGGACGGCCTCCACTTATGCCACATCGTACAAGGTGTACCAGATGAAAGGTGCCGAGAAGGTGTTCGTGAAGACGGTCACCACCACTTCGGCCGTGATGGCGAACCAGCCGGAAGCCGACTACACTTATGTGGTGCACTCGGTGAGCGACCGCTTCGGCGAATCGCCGGAAGGCAGCACCGTGACGTTCCCGCTGGTCTTCCCGGTTATGCAGGCGCCGGCGAACTTCCGCTATGCCATCTCCTCGGGCAATGACATTGTCTTGTCCTGGAACAGCGTAACTTATGCCACAGCCTACCGTGTCTATGCGATCCAAGGCGGGCAGCGCGTGCTGAAGAAGACAGTCACCGGCGGTGGATTGTCCGCAGTGGAATCCAACATGCCGGAAGGCAGCTATGAATATGAGGTCGTGTCTTACAGCGACCGCTTCGGTGAATCACCGGCCGCCTCCAAAGTCACATTCACACTCGTATGGCCGGTAGTGCAGCCACCGGTGCTTAAGGGCTCCGTGTTCAATGCAAACAATATGACATTCACTTGGAATTCCGTAACTTGGGCGAATGAGTACCGTCTCTACGAAGTAACCGGCGGTACAAGACAGCTGCTCTACAAAGGTACGGCACTGACCTACAAAGTGTACAACCTGACGGAAACGACGCATCACTACGAAGTCACGGCAGTCAGCACCCGGTTCGGCGAGTCCGCACCATCGGCCCGCTGGAGCGAGAACATCATCTATCCGGAGATGCAGCCGCCAACGGCCAGTCTCAAGCTGACTGACAGCAAAACGGCCCAAATCCTGTGGACCTTCGCTACCTATGCGAATGGATACAACGTGTACCAAATCGTGGACGGCCAGCCGGTCGCTCTGACGAAGAATTTGAACAATCTGTCTTACACGGTAACGAATCTGCCTTACGCAAACCATGAGTTCTATGTAACATCCTACAGCAATTCCTTTGGCGAATCTGCACCGTCGAACGTGGTCACGGCCCGTCTGGTGACGGACACAGCCGCTCCGGTGACGTCGTCGGATGCTTCGGGCGCATGGACCAGCGGTTCGCCGGTCGTTACCCTGACAGCAACCGATACCGACAGTGGAGTAGCTGCAACCTACTACGCCATGGACGGCGGAGAATACCAGACAGGCACGGCAGTAACGTTCAACGAAGAGGGAGAACACACCCTCGCATTCTACTCGGTGGACCAAGCGGGCAACAAAGAAGAGCCGCGTACGGCTATGGTAAGAATCGACCGTACCGCACCGGTCACTGCGTCCCAGGTTTCCCCAGAAGGCGTGGTTACTCTGACAGCTGCTGATGCAGCCAGCGGTGTGGCGGCAACCTTCTATTCCGTGGACGGAGCGCCATATACTCAAGGTACATCGGTTGAAATCAGCGCGGATGGATCCCATCAAGTATCCTTCTACACGGTGGATGCCGCGGGGAACAAAGAAACAGCTCAAAGCATCGAAGTTGTGATGGACCGTACGGCTCCGGTAACGGAAGCAGCTGCACCGGAGGGCTGGACTGCAGGTGAGGTTACGGTTACCTTGGCAGCAGCCGATACGGGCAGCGGAGTCGCCGGTACGTTCTATTCCATCGGCGGCGGTGCATATACCGAAGGCACCTCTGCTGTGATCAGCAGCGAAGGAACAACGGAAGTATCGTTCTACTCTGTAGACAAGGCCGGCAACAAAGAGCAGGCCCGCAGTGTGAAAGTCCTTATTGACCGCACGGCACCTGTAACAACGGCACTCTCCGAAGACGGAAAAGTAAGCTTCACCGCGGTGGATCCAGCCAGCGGAACGGCAAAGACGTTCTACTCCGTAGACGGCGCAGCGTATGTTGAAGGCACATCCGTCCAAGTGGCGGAAGAAGGCAAGCACAGCGTATCGTTCTACTCTGTAGATTTGACAGGCAACGAAGAAAAAGCACAAACGGTTGAAGTCGTGATCGACCGCACGGCTCCGGTAACGAAAGCTGATGCGCCAAGCGGCTGGTCTGCAGGCGAAGCGGCTGTCACGCTGACGGCTGAAGACGCGCTCAGCGGCGTTGCAGGCACGTACTACTCCGTAGACGGCGCACCGTTTGTCCAAGGCACAAGCCTTGTGATCGGTACGGACGGTATTCATGAGATTGTTTTCTACTCCGTCGATGGAAAAGGCAACAAGGAGGAAGCAAACAAGGTATCCGTGCAGGTTGACCGCACGGCGCCTGTAACCGAAGCTTCCGTACCTGCAGGCTGGTCCAAAGAAGATGTAACCGCAGCGTTCACCGCTACCGATGCGGGCAGCGGCGCAGCCCAAACGTTCTACTCCGTGAATGGCGCGCCTTATGCCGAAGGTACCGCGGTGAAGGTAACTGCCGAAGGCGCGAACACCATTGCCTTCTACTCCAAGGATGCCGCAGGCAACGTAGAAGCAGCCAAGAGCATAACCGTGAACATTGACCGTACCGCTCCGGTGGTAGCGATGGATCTTAAAGAAGTGGCTACCCTGGGCGACACGGTGACCCTGTCTTACACAGCGAAGGACAGCCAATCCGGTATCGCTTCCGAAACGATGACGGTAACCGCTCCGAACGCAGCGGAAGGAACCGTCGTGGCGAACGGCACGGCGCTGAAGCTCAGTCAGCCGGGAACGTACACCGTTACGGTAACGGCGGTAGATGCAGCCGGACTGATGACGACCCTCACCAAGAAGGTATCGGTCGCCGTACCTGCTACGATCGAAGTAACGCCTGGCATTATCAAAGGCAACAATGGTGTATTCACGGTCCGCGTAAGCCTTCCATCGGGCTACAGCACACAGGGCTTTGATCTGAACACAGCCCGTGTGAACGGCGTGAAGGCGCTGACGAGCAATAACGGATACTACAACCAAGCGAAGAATGGACAGTTCAAGTTTGAACGCTCTGACTTCACATGGACGGGTTCCGAAGTGACATTGGTATTCCAAGGTTATGTTAACGGTATTCTTGTCATCGGCCAGACGACTGTGAAAGTACAGAAGTAACGGCTCCGTAATCCCTCCGCCCCTGGCGGGGGGATTTTTCTTTTACCATAAAGGAGGTCATTCTTACAGAAGTTACATCCCCCGGGGCATAAGCATTCTTGAAGATATTGTCGATATATCTAGAGTATTGAGCGTGACAGCTCAGAATCGATCATCCCAGGAGGGGATTTTACTGTGATTCAATTGAAAAGCATTCAAACCAAAACCATGCTGGCCATCATTCCCTTAATTACGATTACCTTGATCTCTATGATCACCTATGCATACAACAGCAGTGAAAGCCTGATCAACCGGGAGATCCAGGATAAGATGCAGCAGCAGCTGGGCAGCGTAGCCGGTGAGATTGACGCCAAGCTGCTGGCCCACCGCAAAACCGCGGAGATGCTGGCCAGGACGGTGGAGACCGCCCCGTCGCTGTGGAGCCTGGACCACTACGTGACAGCTACAGCCAAGGGGCTTGGCAGCAGCGCGGATACGTATGGGCTTGGCGTATTCTTTGAACCGTACCGGTATCAGCCGGGAACCCGCTATTTCTCAACCTACAGCTATAAAGACGGAAGCACGATGAAACACACGGAAGAGTACAATACGGATGCCTACGATTATCCGAATCAGCCTTGGTATAAGCTTGCAGCGAACACGAAAAGCAAGTTTGCCTATACAACACCTTATTATGATGATTTGACTAAGGTAACCATGGTGACAACCGCTGTTCCTTTCTATGACGATCAGGGTGGGCTGCTGGGTGTAACCACGGGAGATATCGATCTGGCGAATCTTCAGAAGCTTGTTCAGGAAACGAAGGCAGGGAAGACGGGCTGGGCTTTCCTGGTCGATGCGGATGGGAACTATTTGTCCGATCCTGCCGCGGACAAGATCATGAAGGTCAACCTTAAGAACGATCCGAATGCTTCTCTCGCCGCGCTGGGACAGAGCATACTCTCGGGTGATTCAGGCGAGGCCTCCTACCAGGATGCGAACGGCAGCAACCGTTTGTATTACAAGAAAGTGGCGGAGACCGGCTGGGTCACAGCGCTTGTCATCCCGGAGAAAGAGCTTCAAGAACCTACACGCAAACTCGTATTGTCTCTGGCCCTGTGCGGTGCCATAGCCATCGCGGTCATGGCCGCGATCATTGTATTCTTCAGCCGTTATCTCAAGAAGCAGATCGGCAAGGCCAATGAGATGGCAGGGTGGATTGCCGCCCTGGATCTGACGCACCGCATCGAGGTGCAAACCGCCGATGAGTTCGGCCATATGGGCCATAATCTCAATGGGATGACCGCCAAGCTGAAGGAGATCATCGGCGCGGTATCTATGCACACGCACCTGGTGGCCTCAACCTCCGAACAGCTGTCCGCTAGTGCCGAGGAGACTTCCAAAGCGACGGAGCAAATCGCCGACTCCGTAGGACAGGTGGCCAGCGGTACGGATACGCAGGCGGCACTCGTTGCCTCATCCAAAGAAGCGATTACCGGGATTACCCGGCAGATCCTATCGATTGCCGAAGGCATCGACGGAGTGAACGAGGGGGCTTCCCGTACGGCCGATAAGGCCAAACACGGCAGCCGGTCCGTCGAAGAGGTAACCGAGCATATGAAACGGATTCAATCGAACGTGCACCAGTCGACTGATATTGTGAATGAGCTCAGCACAAAGTCCCAGGAGATCGGGCAGATGATCTCCTTGATCACCACTATCTCGAGCCAGACGAACCTGCTTGCGCTGAATGCTTCGATTGAAGCATCGCGTGCCGGAGAACAGGGAAGAGGCTTCGCCGTAGTGGCTTCCGAAGTGCGCAAGCTCGCCGAGCAGTCGGCCCAGGCGGCAGACCATATCCGCCGTCTCATCAGTGAAGTCCAGAGCGAGATCAGCCGGGCCGTGCAGTCCATGAAGGAAGGCAACCAGGCCGTGAATGAAGGCACAGCCCTGGCAGAGAAGGTTTCTGCAGCCTTCGGCGATATCATTACAGCCGTAGAGGATACGTTCCAGCGCGTGCAGGAGGTATCCGGTTCCGCATCGGTCATTCGCAAGGACACGCAGACGATGGTGGATGCCGTAGAGCAGATCTCCGAGATTTCGGGCACGGCAACGGACAGCACGCAGAGCATTGCAGCAGCGGTGGAACAGCAGCTGGCTTCGATGCAGGAGGTCGGGGCGGCAGCACAGACGCTGTCCAAAATGGCCGAGGAGCTTCAAGAAATCGTTAACACGTTCCGTATGTAACCCCAAAGTTTTGATGGTATTACCTTGACCCTTTTGGGGTCGGAATATTCCTTGCGGTATATTCCCGTGTAGGCCTCCATGCAGCGCATTCTGTACCGTATACAGAGCGCTGCAGGGCTTCTCGGGGATTTTGTACGTTGGGATGCAGGGAGGTGCGTTCTATTGTCAGCTTTGGTATTTCTTCTGTCCCTACTGTGCCATTTGATCCCGATCGCCTATTTCTTCTACATAGCAGTAGAGATTCGGCTTCGTGCGCATGCGCTGCTTAACAGGCTTTCATCTTATTTGTTTTTTTCCATTATGGTCCTGTTTGCTTCCGGCTTCCTGACCAGTGTGTTTCCTGAGGAGCATGCTGAGGAAATGATCCTTTGGTTTAAGCTGATCCCGGCTTTATTCATCATGTCCTTCGGCCTGCACCTGACGATTCGTGTCAGCGGCTGCTTTGATCAGTGGTCTCGAGCCCGCGTGGCGGTGCTAAGCTACTGGCCGATGCTCTGCGCGTTGGTCTTGGTGATCCCTTCCCCTTACGTGTACGTCCACTTTACGGCGAGAGGGATATGGAGGGACGCCCAGCCAAGTATGCCGGTGTTTTTGTTAATCTTGTCGGCTGCGCTTTATACGCTGACGGCTTGCTCGTGGTTCCTGTACAAGGGAATGAAGTTTGTAGGCCGGTCGGAGAATATGCTGCAGAAGCGCAGGCAGGTGCGTTTTATCCTGCTGGCTTATCTCCTGGGGGGCGTGCTCTGTATCGGAGTTGCTTATTTCAATCACAAGCTCTATTTCACTGCAGCCTTCAGTTATCCGGAGCCGAGCACATTCGGTCTCATCCTGTTCGCCTTCCTGATCCGTTACGCGATGACCCGGTATGAATTTCTTCCGTCGATTGAGCGCAGGTACAAAATCTTGTATGACCGCTCGCCGATTGCCATTCTGCTAACCGACCGCCAGGAGCGGGTCATTGATGCGAATCCGGCGGCCCAGACGCTGTTCGGTGTGCCGACGATTTCTCTGCTTAAGGCGCAGTTTGCAGACCTGCTCCTGCCCTACGAGGGCAGAATGCGGAATACGGGAGCCAGAACAGAGATCCGGGTTACGGTTCCCCCCGATCCCGGGCTTGCCGCACGTATCGTACAAATCGAACGGGAGGGCATTGTCTCCGGCGGGGAACCGTATGAATATTTGCTGATCCGTGACATGACGGAAAGCATTCAGGCGGAGGAACGGATCACCTTTATGGCATACCATGACCCGCTGACGGGACTGGGCAACCGCCGCCGCCTTCAGGAGACGCTGCCGGAGCTGCTGGAGCTGGTAGAGGGGGGACAGGAGCCTTCAGCGGCTCTGCTGCTTATGGATCTGGACCGGTTCAAGCATGTGAACGATACGAAGGGCCACCATGTCGGCGATCTGCTGCTCCGGCATGTCGGCGGTCTGCTGCAGCAAAGGGCCATGCGTGCGGAACTGATCTGCCGCCTCGGCGGCGATGAATTTGCACTGCTTTTTCGGGGGAGCGAAGAGGAGACCGTACAGCTCTGCGAGGATATTCTGCGCGGCTTCCAGGAGCCGTTCGAATATGAAGGGGAAAGCTTGACGGTGTCTGCAAGCATCGGGGTGTGTCTCTCACCGGCGTACGGCACGAACTCGGAACAGCTCCTGCAGTATGCCGATATGGCTATGTACGATGCGAAGAAGGGCGGCCGCGGCCGGTATGCCCTGTTTACCGGCAAGTTGAAGGAAGCCCAGGAGGCGGCGCATTCCCTGGAGCTGCAGATGGCCGAGGCGATGAAAGAAGAGCGCTTCGTCCTGTATTATCAGCCTCAAATCGATCTAGGGAGCGGAGAGGTATGCGGAGTGGAGGCACTGATCCGCTGGGTTGAGAAGGACGGGACCGTCCGGCCGCCGGGAGAGTTCATCCGAATCGCCGAAGAGAATGGGGCGATCGTGCATCTCGGCCGTTGGGTCTTGGAGGAGGCCTGCCGGGCCGGCCGGGCATGGATGGAATTATCGGACGGCATCACCCGTCTGGAGCCTCATGAGGGGAAGGGGGAGTGGTCCATTTCCATCAATGTATCGAACCGGGAGCTCGCGGGGCGTGGTTATCTGGAGCACGTGGATTCCATTCTGGCGGAGACCGGCTTCCCGCCTAAGCATCTTCAGCTGGAAATGACCGAAAGCGTCACGATCACGGAGGAAGAGCATCAGCTGCACCTCTTCACCGAGATTGCCGGAAGGGGGATCCGGCTGGCCATGGATGACTTCGGGACAGGCTACTCTACGTTCTCTGTGATTCAGACGCTGCCCTTTCACATTTTCAAGCTTGATAAGTCGATGATTGATGATATCGTGACCGCCTCGCACACCCGGCATATCGTGAAGGCGATGATTATTATGGCCCACAGCCTGAATCAGCGGGTGGTGGCCGAAGGGGTGGAGACGGCCGAGCAGGTAGAGGTCCTTAGGGAGCTGGGCTGCGATGCGGTACAGGGCTATTATTACAGCCGCCCGCTGCCGGAGGAGGAGCTTCTCGCCTGGCTGAAGGCCAGACGGGAATCACAACGGTAAAAATGCACACTTGAACACGAAAACGTCCGGGGATTGGATCCGGACGTTTTTGTGCAGGCAGTGTTTGGGCGGCGTGATGCTCACACTATCTCGCCAGAGCCTTCTCGCGCTCCTCAGCCGGCCGGGGCACGCTGGACCCGGCGGCTGCTGCCGCGAAAGCATGGGCGAGCTCGAAGGGCAGGCAGAGCGGTACGCCGGTGCGGGGGTCAGGAATCAGGTCGGCTTCGATGCCGAACACTTCCCGCAGTACCTCCTGCGTCATCACTTCGGCCGGCGGGCCGCTGCTGACCACACGCCCACGCTTGATCGCCACCATATGCTGGGCATACCTCGAAGCATGATTGAGATCGTGCACCACCATGACGATGGTACGGTGCTCCTCGGCATTGAGCTTCTCGAGAAGCTTCAGGACCTCGAGCTGGTGGGCCATGTCGAGGAAGGTCGTCGGTTCGTCCAGGAACAAAATGTCCGTTCCCTGCGCGAGTGCCATGGCGATCCACGCCCGCTGGCGCTGGCCGCCCGACAACTGGTCGACGGGACGGTCGTGGAATTCGGCCATTCCGGTAAGCTCGATCGCCCGCCGGACCATGTCGCGGTCCTCGGCCGTAAGGGAGCCGAAGCCCTTCTGGTGCGGGAAGCGGCCGTACGTTACAAGCTCGGAGACGGTCAGCCCGTCAGGGGCGACAGGATTCTGGGGAAGGATGGCAAGCTGTTTGGCCACCTCCTTGGTGGACTGTCCGTGGATCGACTTTCCATCCAGGAAGACGCCGCCCTTCTGGGGCTTCATGATCCGTGCCATGGTCTTGAGAATCGTCGATTTGCCCGATCCGTTGGCTCCGACAAGTGCCGTAATGCGGCCCTGGGGCACAGGTAAATTCAAATTATCTACTATGGGATACTCCCCGTATGCAATGGTGAGTCCTTCCGTATACAAGCGTTCCAAGGATATGTCCTCCCAGCCTGAGAATGCGGAACCGCAGCCGCTCTGTTGATAGGTATGATTATAAGAACGATAATCATTATCATTAGATTTGATTATAACACGGCAGGGAGCGAATTCAAGGGGAGGGCATAAAAATAGGGGCCGATGGCCCCCTCTTCCATAGGAACGATACTAAAATGGATGGAACGGTATCGGCGGGAGGTAGATTTCCGCTTCGGTCAGCCTAAGGGTTTTCCGGCTGCACACCTGCACCGCTGCCGTGCCTTATGGCCATTTCATAGCCCTGCAGCAGGTCGGCCAGCCTTTGTTTGATATGCGGACCGAGGGGGATTCCGTTATAGAACAGAGGCTCCTCCAGCAGCCGGGACAGATCCGCTCCGGAGGTTGAGCCCACCTGGGGACAAGCCTCCTGGGGGGCGGGAGCCGGGGACGTGCCGGTCAGCAGCAGATGGGCCGAGACGTTATAAAACTGTACCAGCCCCAGGAAGGCCTTAAGCTCGGGGAGCCGGTAGCCGTTCTCATAAGAGGTGAGCTCCGAATAAGAGAATCCCATCTCGGCCGCGGCATCGGATCTGGATAAGCGCCGGGCGGTCCGCAGATAGGTCAGCCGGTCGGCCAGGGAGTTCATGCCTTGGGGCAGCCTGCCCGGTGCACGAGCTTGGCCGGACTGCTGCGGGTTGCCGAGCAGCAGCTCGTCCACGGATACGCTGAGCCCTTCGGCCAGCTGCAGCAGCTGGGTTAAGGTGGGGGCTGCTTCTCCCTGCTCCCAGGCTCTCAGCAGATCCGACGGGAGGGCCGTCCGGGAGGCGGCCTCCGCACAGCTCCAGCCTCTGCGTTCCCGGATGGAACGGATGCTCTGTCCGCTGCCCTGAAAGCCTGGCGGCGGGGCCGCCAGCGGCTGGATCCCGTCGATCGGGGGCTGGACCAGAGCCTGGATTTCTTCTGGGGTCAACAGATCATACAGCTGCATAGGGAACCTCACTCTACATGCATGGATGAGCCATGTGGCTACCCACAGGTTGCTTCTCCGGCGCGCTTTTTATTCCCTGCCGGCCTGTATTCGCTTCTCCAGGCTGGAGCTTGTCCTTTTGGTACAAGCCGGCATACTGGTACAATGAAGGGATAAGGCGGGTTTTTCATGGCTTTCTCAGGAGGCATTCAGCAACAATTCAGCCAGAACTGCGATACTATATCCATAAGGAAATGAAGAGGTGGTCTGACAGCCATGGGACAATTAAAAGGCATTCGCGTCATGCTGGTGGATGATGAACCGAATATTCTGCAGTTTCTTGAACTTGGACTGCTTAACGAAGGCTTCGAAGTAAGAACGGCCCCGGACGGGATGACCGCCATTACGGCAGCCAAGGAGTTTCAGCCGCACATCGCGATTCTGGATGTGATGATGCCGGGGATGGACGGCTTTGAGGTATGCCGGATGCTGAAGAAGACGGAGCACATCGCCGTCATTATGCTGACGGCCAAGGATGAGGTGGACGACCGGGTGAAGGGACTGAATCTCGGGGCAGACGATTATATGGTGAAGCCGTTCAGCTTCGAAGAACTGCTCGCACGCATCCAGGCCAGAGTCCGCAACCAGTTCCCGCACTTGTTCGGGGAGGTTGTGAAAGGGCCCTTTCGGATGGATGACCGCCGCAAGGAGATCCGGCTGAACGAACGGCTGCTGGAGCTGTCGCCGACCGAATACGAGCTTCTGAAGTTTCTGGTGACCAATCATGGGCTCGTGCTCAGCAAGTCCATGATTCTGGACAAGGTCTGGGGCTACGACTTCGGGGGAGAAGAGAATATCGTAGAGGTGTATATCCGGTCACTGCGGGAGAAGCTCCAGGATAAAGAACATACCCTGATCCGTACGCTCCGCGGCGCGGGCTACAGGCTGGATCTGTCATGAGGAGGGCGGGGAACATGAGACGAAGTTTGGTTCCCGAGCGCGGTTCCCTCCGTATCCAGCTCCTCTCGCGTTCCCTGCTCATTTTGGCGGTGCTGCTGACCTTGATCGGTCTGTTCCAGTATGTGGTGATGAAGAACTTCATCTACCGGAATAAGGCGGAGACGATGCAGCGCCAGGTGATGTCCATTCCGCGCGAATTCATGCAGCAGGGGGACATGCCGGTTCAGGACCGTCCCCAGCAGGGGAATGCCGGACAGGGCGCGAGTCAGACAGGCAGTGAGGGAGGAAGCGGCAGTCCATCGGGTGCCCCGGGAGCCGGAGGCGTTTCAGGCGGGAACGGACAGGGCGGTACAGGGCAGAGCGGTGTTCAAGAAGGAAACGTCGGGCAGGGCAGCGGGGGATCGGGCAGCTTCCCTCAAGGGGGAGGCGGCAGGCGGCAGCCTTGGGTATTCCCCGATTCGGCCATTGCCCATATTGACGCGCAGGGCCAATTCACGGTGCTGACCAACTGGCCGGGCAGCGCAGAGCCTCCGAAGCTCGATCAGCAGGTTTATTCTGAAGCACTGATCCATAAGGGGCTGGGCACCAAGTATTGGATCCTGCCCGACAGCGCAGGAGTGGAGCAGCTGGTCGTCGTGCAGGCTGTCCCTGCGGGTCCGGGCCGCTCGGAGACCTTGGTTCAGATCAGTACACCGACCGGAGCAATGAAGGATGTGCTCATCCGCCAGCTCCTCACTTTCCTGCTGCTGTCGGTGCTGGCGATGGCGGTCGGTCTGCTCGGCTTTCTTCCGGTGCTGCGACGCACGCTGGTACCGCTAAACAATATGGTAAGCACGGTGGAGCAGATTGATGCGGGGAATCTCGCCACCCGCTTCCCCGCGTTCCAGGGACAGCATGAGATTGACCGACTGGCCGAATCGTTCAACGGGATGCTGAAGCGCCTCGAGACTTCGTTTGAGGCGGAGAAGGAGCTCAAGGAAGGCATGCGCCGTTTCGTCGCAGATGCTTCCCATGAACTGCGGACACCGCTGACGTCGATTCACGGCTTCCTTGAGGTGCTGCTCCGCGGCGCCGCCCATCATCCCGAGCAGCTGGAAAAGGCACTGAAGAGTATGCACGGGGAGTCGGCGCGGATGAACAAGCTGGTCAACGACCTGCTTCAGCTGGCCAAGCTGGACCGCACACCGCATATCGAGCTCAAGGAGGGCAGCCTGGAAGGCGTTATCCGTGAGATGGAGCCACAGCTGCGGCTGCTGGCAGGCAGCCGGCAGCTGGATCTGCAGCTAGAGGCAGATACCCGGTGTGCCTACGATGCTGATAAGATCAAGCAGGTTATTCTGAATCTCTTCCACAATGCCGTGCAGCATACGGATGCGGAGCAGGGGCGGATCAAGGTTGCTGCAGGTCCCTCGAAGGACGGGGTTCAGCTGCTGGTGCAGGATAACGGGCCGGGGATTGGGGCGGCTCATCTGCCGCACCTGTTCGACCGGTTCTACCGCAGTGATTCCTCCCGTACCCGCAAGTACGGCGGAGCGGGCTTGGGCCTCGCCATCACGAAATCGATCGTAGATGCGCATGGCGGTACGATTGGGGTAAGCAGCGTGGAAGGGGAAGGCAGCACGTTCCAGGTGACTCTGCCGAGGCAGGCCCTGACCCTTCCGAGCGAAATCAGCTGAAGCAGCAGGAAGAAACGGTATCCGACGCACGGAGCAGGTGTGCGCGGGTGCCGTTTTTTTGTTGATATCGGGTACGGAGAGAGTCTCATGGAATTTGGAATTCAGGAAACCCAAAGCGGGCGCTCAGGAAGGATTCAGATTGGGAGAGTAAGATAGTTCTTGTAAGGCAGCAAGGACAACAAACAAAAACATCGATAATGAAAATTTAAAAAACAACTTTCACTTACAGGAGGAAATACACATGAAAAACTTCAATAAGAAAGTAATCGCGACAACACTGGGTGCCGTATTCGCGATCGGAGCCATGGGCTCGGCATTTGCCGCAGAAGCAGCAACCACGGCAGCGGATGCCGGCAGCCAGGCGGTAGTGAAGTCGATGACGTTCAAGAAAGACCGCGGCGGCAAGAACCTTGAAGCTCTGGCAGCGGAGAAGGGAATCACGGTGGACGAGCTGAAGTCACAGATGGAACAAGAGCGTGAAGCGAAGCTGACCGAGCTGGCAGCGGAGAAAGGCATCACAGTCGACGAGCTGAAAGCACAGATGGAGCAGGAGCGCGGCGAAGGCGGCCCACGCGGTGGCCACGGTAGGGTGGACCTGGAAGCCCTCGCTGCGGAGAAGGGTATTACGGTGGACGAGCTGAAGGCGCAGATGGACCAGGAGCGCGAAACGAAGCTGGCCGAGCTGGCAGCGGAGAAAGGCATCACAGTCGACGAGCTGAAAGCGCAGATGGAGCAGGAGCGTCAGGCGAAGCTGGAGAAGCGTGCCGCGGAGAAGGGCATCACCGTGGATGAGCTGAAGGCCCAAATGGAGCAGGAGCGTGCGGCACGTGAAGCCGGGCAGACAGGCGAAACCAATTAAATAAGGGTTTGTGTACACCCACAAATAGTAAAAGCGGATCTCCCTTTCGGAGGTCCGCTTTTTTGCCCTATTCGAGCTTCTTCAATATGGGGCATTCTGGTTATTTCCCGGGAAAATACGACACCAGGATTCGACTGGGCTGCACTTCCTTCAGATCAGCTACCCTTCTTTGCCCGCATATTTGGTCCGATATTGGCCGGGCGTCATATCCTCCAGCTTGCGGAAGGAACGGATAAAGTTCTGCGGGTTGTTATAGCCGAGCTTCTGCGCGATATCCTTGATCGGCATATCGGTTTCGACCAGCCATTGCTTCGCCATTTGGAACCGGTAAGTCGTCAGGTAATCACTGAACGACAGGTTCGTCTCCTTCTTGAACACGCTGCTGAGGTAAGACGCATTGTAATGCAGCTTGGCCGCGCACTCCTCCAGGGTCAAGTCCGTGTCGAAATGCTGGTGGATCAGATCGATAATCTCTTCGGACAAGCTTCGGAACTGCGAGTCGCTGCGATCCCGGAACACGCCGACCATCGGCACGATGATTCGCTTGCGGAACCACTTCTCGATATCCTTCGGCACATATAGCTCGAGCAGCTCCTCATACAGGGAACCGTCCTCCGGCTGAATGACGTTAAGTGCAATGCCCGATTCCTGCATGACGCCCATAAGATGGTTCAGCAGGCGGATGAGGGTGGTTTGGTACTCCTGCGGAGAACGCTCCTTGTGGAACACTTCACCCATCCATTGCTTGAGCAGTTCATCTGCGCGTTCCTCATCGGCCAGCTTGATGGAATCGATCAGCTCGTTCTCCACCTGCTGAGGGAACGGGGAAATCAGCGTATGCTTGCCGGAGTTCACGTTGGCATAGTGGATGATCACCCCTTCGCCCAGCTTGAGCCGGTGCTTCAGAGCTTCCATCCCCTCATGATAGGCCCGCGGCGCCTTGGACAAGGTGCGGAAGGGCAGGGAAATCCCGATGGACACGACGAGGTCCAGGAAGGACCGGATATGTGTCTGGATGGATTCTGTAACTTGATACAAATAAGCGTTGAACTCCTCCGGTGTCATGTTCCCTTGGCCGACCAGCGTGACCTGGGTCTGATCCACAATCACGGGGGTCAGGCGGTTTTGCGAAGGAATCAGATCCTCAATAATATTGTTGGCCGCGAACAGCAGCAGATCCAGATCCTTGGCGTCATAGCGGGTCTGCTCCAGCCGGTCGACCTGCAGTGTCAGGACGGCCAGATGCTCCCACGCGGCGATAGCCGGGGCATAGCCGTAGAGGGCCATCTTGTCTTCAAGCTCACCCTGCTTGACGTTGCCTTGGTACCAGCGGGTGAGAAAGAAGGTGCGTACCTGCTGGGTATTCTGGTGAAGCTCATGCTTTAAGCTTGTATTCGACCGGAACATGTCCTGGATATGCTCATGAATCAGCTGGAATTCATTCTGTTTCTTCAAGGCCGGATCCGGAAGCTTGTCGGAGATCGCACGCACGATACCCCGGATCGGCGTATACATGCGCCGGGAGCCCAGCCATACGACGCCTACGGACATGCCGGCCAGCACAAGACAGACGACGAGCGTAAACCAGCCGATCGAGCGGGCCTCTTCGGTAATGGCGCTGATCTCCGTGAAAGAAGCGTAGATCCAGCCGTTGAAATCCGATCGCACGTACGTAACCGAAGCCCGTCCGTCCGGAAGATCGGCCTCGAATTGGCCGACTTTTTCCTCCGTGAAGCGGGCCAGATCCTGCTCATGCATGTAACCGATTTCGGGTAAGCGTTTGCCGATCAGCGTTTCGTCCGGATGCACCATGATCCGGAAGTCTTTGTCGAAGATCATGACCTCCTGTTTCTCGGTGTCGTCCTTGATCATGGAAGCCAGGGAACAGGCAGGGATCGAGGCATACACGACGCCGCGCTTCTCCGAGCTGAGGAGCGGGAGCTTGCGGACCTGGGACAGCGTGTAGGCACAGCGGCCCGGCATCGTCTCACCGAGAATGCCGCTCTCGTGCAGCACCCAGGTGGAATTCAGCGGAAGCTTCTGATATTCGAGCAGCTTGTCCTTGGCCGGGTAATTGTCGAGGGAGAACAAACCGGAGTTGTTGATGACCCACCCGTTGGCCGAGTTCATTAATACGATATCGGTCACCTGCGTATCGATGGACTGCAACAGGCTCATCTCACGCCGCAGGTTGTTATAGATCTGAAAGTTGTAATAATCCAGGGGGCTGTACAGGGCATCCTGCATCAGCGTCGAGTTGCTGATATTGTTCAGGTTCTGATCGAGGCGCTTCAGCACCTGCTCCACGTTGCCGTTCGTCTGCTTCATGATCTGAATGTTGCCGAGGTTCACTTGGCTTTGGATCGATTCGGCGGATTTCAGGTAAGAGAAGAAGCCGAGTGCGAGTACGGGGAGGATGCTCAGCAGGCATCCGAACAAAATCATCTTGGTGTACCAACTGTACTTGCTCAAGTGTCGTCCTCCTTCTCCGTCGGGTACAAGACAGTTTCTCAAGTAACCATTGTAGGGATAACTGCGAAGAGCTTGCAATAATCATTTGCGGCAAAATAATCATTTGATTGGTTCCGCCTGCAAACAAGGGGGGATCCCCTGCCTGGGAAGGCCTTCTCCCTAGGGTGCCGCAGCTCCCAATCGCAGGATTATGTACGTACCGCCAATCCCCATTATATGCTGAGTGCAAGACAACGGCAAACCCGCAGTATCCCGGGGGAGCAGCCAGAAACCACGATCGCGAATACGATCCTGACTGGGAGGTCGACATTTCGATATGAACCATCTGCTCTGGTATTGAGAGATTAGCCTCTTATCCTACCGTTCGAACCGGATCAACGACCCCCACGCTCTGATGATTACCGAGGGGCGGATACGGGGAAGGGTATTCAGCTGAAGGCATCAAGGCGCCACATTCGAATCCACCTTGGACTCGATCGACGAAGCCGGTTTTCTCAGAGTAAGACATGAAGACGGCGGGCAGATCATCGAAGAGAACAGCGCTTCGTACAGCAGTTCAAGAGAAAAATAAAAAATTCAACCCTAGAGACCGTAGGACATGCCGGTTCCCTTCAGGATCCAAGGAGGCTTTCCTACTACCAGGAGAGGAGTGCGAGTCATGAATCAAGTTGCAGCCAAGTCAAGCGCCATCGCCAAGAAGCGGGGCAACGAATCCGGACTTTTCAAACGCATGCTCAAGAACCGCGCCATTTACCTCATGATTTTGCCGGGACTTCTGTTCTTCCTTATCTTCAAGTATGTCCCGATGTGGGGCCTGATCATCGCCTTCCAGGATTATAAGCCGTATCTCGGCATTACAGGGAGCCCCTTTGTAGGCTTCGAGCACTTCGAGCGGCTCTTCACGGAAGATATGTTCTTCACGATTCTGCGCAACACGCTGCTGCTCTTCGGGATGAACCTGCTGTTCTACTTCCCGGTGCCGATCATCATCGCGCTGATGCTTAATGAAGTGCGTCATGCCATGTTCAAGAAATGGGTGCAGACCCTTGTGTATGTTCCCCACTTCATGTCCTGGGTTATCATCGTCTCGATCACGTTCGTTATGCTCTCGATGGACCGCGGTCTCATCAATGAAATTCTAGTGATGATGGGCTTTGAGAAAATAAACTTCCTCATGAGCAACGACTGGTTCCGTCCGATGTACATTCTGCAGGTCATCTGGCGTGAAGCCGGATGGGGAACCATTATCTATCTTGCAGCCATGGCAGCGATCGACCCGGGCCTGTACGAAGCCGCCCGTATGGACGGCGCCGGCCGGTTCCGCCAAATCTGGCATATTACGCTTCCGTCCGTACGCAGCGTCATCATGACTCTTCTGATTCTGAAAATCGGGGACGTTCTGGAACTCGGCTTCGAGCATATCTACCTGCTCCTGAACTCGATGAACCGTGAAGTGGCTGAGATTTTCGATACGTACGTGTACACCGCAGGTCTGAAGCAGGGACAATACAGCTTCTCGACCGCCATCGGATTCTTCAAGTCGGTTGTCGGCCTTATGCTGGTCATGGCGGCGAACTGGCTCGCCAAGAAAGCCGGCGAAGACGGTATCTACTAAAATTATGAGAGAACGGAGGAGACACCTCTATGAATCAAGATAAATCCTTCGGCAGCCGCTTGTTCGATGCCGTCAACTATACGCTGCTGGCCCTGATCGGCCTGATCACCGTACTGCCCTTCGTCCATGTCATCGCAGGCTCTTTCACTACGGTGCAGGAGCTTGCGGAGAAGCAGTTCGTCCTGATCCCGACGGTCTTCTCACTTGATGCCTACCGCTACATTCTTTCGACGAACACGCTGTTCAAGGCCATGGGCGTCTCCATCCTGGTAACGGCGGTCGGTACCTTCGTCAGTATGTTCCTGACCTCTCTGATGGCTTACGGTCTCGCCCGGCGCGATCTGGACGGCCGCGGTCCAATTATGTTCATGGTCGTCTTCACGATGCTGTTCAGCGGCGGGATGATTCCGACGTTCCTCGTGGTCAAAGAAATGGGCCTGATCGACACTTACGCGTCGCTGATCATCCCTGGTGCGATTAACGCCTTCAACCTGATCATCATGCGCAACTTCTTCCAGAACCTGCCGGACGGACTCGAAGAGTCCGCGAAGATCGACGGCTGCAGCGATTGGGGTATCCTGTTCCGCATCGTGATTCCGCTCTCCATGGCGGCAATTGCAACGATCTCCCTGTTCTACGCGGTTACTTACTGGAACACGTATCAGCAGGCAATTCTGTATCTCAACGATTCCACCAAGTGGCCGGTGCAGGTCATTCTGCGCCAGATCGTCATCCTGGCCAGCGGTATGAGCGCGGACACTTCGGATCTCGGTGACGGATTCACCGCTCCTCCAGAGCAGACGGTTAAGATGGCGGTTATCGTGGTTGCCACACTCCCGATCCTGCTGGTCTATCCGTTCCTCCAGAAGCACTTCGCCAAAGGTGCCCTGCTCGGTTCGATCAAAGGTTAATGGCTGGGAGGCTGTCTGACTTATGAACGTTATAACCAAATCACTCTCCGCGGATCTCGGGAATGGGATGTATCTCAATCCCGTGCTCCGCGGCAACTATGCCGACCCGTCGATTGTGCGGGTCGGCACCGATTATTATATGACGCATACGTCGTATCACGCGCTGCCGGGCCTGATCATCTGGCATTCGAAGGATCTCATTCACTGGAATCCGATCGGTGCCGCCCTGCACGAGAATGTCGGGGATGTGTGGGCGCCGGAGTTCATCTACTACAATGGTTTGTTCTATATCTATTTCCCGGCGAACCGGACGAACTGGGTCATCACGGCTCCTACGCCTGAAGGACCTTGGAGCAGGCCTATCGACTTGAAGATCAAGGGGATAGACCCGGGGCATCTGGTGACGCCGGAAGGGGAGCGGTATCTCGTCATGTCAGGCGGGGAGCTGGTTCGCCTGGCGGATGACGGGCTGTCGGTCATCGGAGAACCGCAGCACGTATATGACGGATGGAAATACCCGGAGGAGTGGGAGGTCGAGGCTTACTCGCTCGAGGGACCCAAGATCACGTACCGTGACGGTTATTATTACCTGACCGTGGCCGTGGGCGGCACGGCCGGTCCGGCGACGGGCCATATGGTCGTCTCGTCCCGCGCCGTATCGCCCTTCGGCCCTTGGGAGCATTCGCCCTATAACCCCATCGTCCGTGCGGCCTCCAAGAAGGACCGCTGGTGGTCGAAGGGGCACGGCACCCTGGTCGATACGCCTGAGGGCGGCTGGTGGATGGTCTATCACGCCTATGAGAAGGGACTGCATACCCTGGGCCGGGTGACGATGCTGGAACCGGTGGAGTGGACGCCGGACGGCTGGTTCACGATCCAGCCGGGCATCGCTTCCCACCTCTCTATCGCCAAGCCGCCGGGGGCGGCAGGGCCTCACGGCTGGCCGGCCGAGGATGGGCTGCGCGGTGGGGAGCTCGGGCTGCTCTGGCAGTGCAGCGGGCATCTGCCGCAGAAGCGGTTCCATCCCGGAGCCGAAGGGCTGTCGGGTGACGGCCGGACCGAAGGCTCACCGCTGCTGTACATGGCCGGTCATGAGAGCTACGAGGTGCAGGTGAAGGTTACGGCGCAGGGCGATGCGGAAGGCCGGCTCATGCTCTACTATAACGACGCCCATTACCTCGGGATCGGTGCTTCGTCCAGGGGCGTGCGCCACTTCCGGTCGTTCAAGAACTACGGGGCGATGCCCTGCGGGGAGTCCTCCGTCTATCTCAAGATCCGCAACCGTGAGAACACCGTATCCTTCTATTTCAGCCCGGACGGTACAGCTTGGCGCAAGTATGACAAGGTGGTGGAAGCCTCCGGTCTTCATCACAACACCTTGGGCGGCTTCCTCAGCCTCCGTATCGGTCTGGACGCGGCGGGGGAAGGGAACGTCACGTTTACCGATTTTGTTTACAAACCGCTTTAAGACGGGTGCTCCTTTACGGGGCGCCGGCTTGCAGCGCACATCGGATTTACATACCAGAGCCTATGGGAAGGGGAACAAACGAAGATGAAGACTGCACGCGAGGAAACAACCCAGCTCTTGATGGAAATGGACGGCCAGTTCGAGGGATTCTTCGAGTGGCTGGGGGAGCAGTATGACCCGGCTGCGGGAGGCTTCTTCTATGCCCGCAGTTCCAAGGAGAGCGGCAAGTTCACGCCGGATATCGAATCCACCTCCCAGGCGATCAATATTATGGAACGGGTAGGCCTTCTGGAAGACTGGGATCCGGCGCTGAAAGCCGCCGCCATCCGGTTCTACCAGAGCAAGCAGGACCCGTCAGGCTATTTCTACGATGCGAATCCGAACATGAAGGAAGATGAAGTAATGGTCGGCCGCGCGATCGGGTACAGTTTGCACGCGCTGTCGAAGCTCGGTGCCGAGCCGCTCTACCCGCTGCCGGGCCGTTCAACGGCCGCGCCTGATTATATGGCGTCGCCCCAATCGTATGCCCGCTGGCTCGAGAGCATTGAGCTTGTCAACTCCTGGCGCGGCTGTGACCGGCTCTGCAACTCGGCGCCGTATATCTTCCAGATGGGCGAGACGGAGCGGGTGCCGTATCTGCAGGAGGCCTTCGGTTTCTTTGAGCGGATTCAAGACAAGGAAACGGGATTGTGGGGGGAAGGTTCGCTCTATGTGCGGATCTCCGGCACGTTCAAGCTGCATACGTTCTACAACCGGTTCGGGGTGCCGATGCCGAGAGTGAGGGAGATGTATGCCAGTATTCTCCACTGCCTGCGGACGGAAGAGGCGTTCGACATGTGCTATATCCGCAACCCGATTAATCTGCTTCACTCGATGAAGCTGGCGATCCCGCCGGAAGAAATGCGGGAGATTACCGAGATTACGCTTGCCAATATGAAGCGGCTGAAGCAGGCGGACGGGGGCTTCTCCCGCGAGCTCGGGCATTCACCGACCGCACCGAATGTCGCACAGGTGAAGGCGAACGAGTTTTATCCGGATATGCCGAAGGCAGTCCACCTGGGACTCGGGCTCGCAGAGGGCGACATGAACGCGGGGACACAGGCCATTCTGATTCGCTGGCTCTGCTATGAGCTGGCCGGCCTGCCGGTGCAGCCGCTCGATCTGCCGCAGGGACTCTTCGCGAAATATGGGGCTGTACGGTAAAGATCATGGACAAGGCGCAAAGCAGCGGGGTCGCCGGCAGCGGGGGCCTCTCCCAGGCAGGAGCGCGCTGGGCGTGCGGATCTTCATGATGTTCTCCGGTTCGCAGGCGCAGGTGTGGATCCCGTGGGTGCTGGTGGCCGTCATGGCTTCGCAGCTGTGGATCGCCCGGTTAACCGACCCTCCGGTACGGGTCTCGGCTGCCGGATCGTAGGGCCGAGGTACAGATGGAGCTGAGCATCGGGATTGAAAATCGAAGGGAAGGGGTATCCCATTCATGAATGGAATCGAATCGAATGCCACCGCTGCTGCACTGAAGAGCCCGATCGACTGGGCTCAGGCGTCCTGTGATGCGCTGATGGCCAAATACCGGCCGGAGCAGCTGCCGCCGGAGGGCCGCTGGCACTATCATCAGGGGATCTTCTTGTACGGCATGCTGAAGGTATGGGAAGCCACGGGTCATGAGGCTTACCTGGGCTATGCTAGGGAGTATGTCGACAAACTGGTCGACGAATACGGCAATTTCAAGTTTGCCCGTGACGAGCTCGACGCGATGATGCCGGGACTGCTGCTCTTCCCGCTGCATGCGGAGTTCGGCGAGGAGCGCTACCGGATCGCCGCGGCCAAGCTGCGCGGCATGTTCCATACCCTGAATCGCACCTCGGAGGGCGGATTCTGGCATAAGGACAAGTACCCGTACCAGATGTGGCTGGACGGCCTGTATATGGGCGGCGTCTTCGCCATGCAGTATGCGCGGTACTTCGGTGAAGCGGACCTCTTCGACATGGTTCTCTACCAGGAGAGCCTGATGCGCAAGCACATGACCGATGAGCGGACCGGGCTGCTGTTCCATGCGTGGGACGAGAGCCGGAACTTCCCCTGGGCGGATAAAGTGACGGGATGTTCACCGGAATTCTGGGGACGGTCCCTCGGCTGGTACGGAATGGCGCTCGCCGATTTCCTCGATGAGCTTCCGCCGGAGCATCCGGGCAGGGAAGTGGTGAAGGCGGCGCTGCGGCCGTTCGTGGAAGCGCTGGTCCGTTATCAGGACGAGGCGACCGGCCTGTGGTATCAGGTTGTCGACAAGGGCGCGGAAGCGGACAACTGGCTCGAGACCTCCTGCACTTCGCTGTTCGTCTACACGATCGCCAAGGCGATCCGCCACGGAGCCGCAGGCGAAGAGTGCCGGGCAGCGGCCGAGCGGGGCTACGAAGGCTTGATCCGGCGCACCCGTACGGATGAGTTCGGTCTGGTCGTGCCGGAGATCTGCATCGGCACGTCGGCCGGTGATTACACCAACTACGTGACACGGCCTGTCAGCGAGAATGATCTGCACGGCGTCGGCGCCTTCATTCTGGCGTGCGCCGAGATGCAGAAGCTGCAGGGTCCGCAGGAATAGAGAGGAGCAGGACGAAATCAATGGCCATTCATGATATTAGAAGCTACGGCGCACAGGGTGACGGCCTGCAGGATAACACGTCGGCCATTGCAGCGGCGATTGAAGCCTGCTCGGCAGGCGGAGGCGGGACGGTCTACGTGCCGGCCGGCGATTATGTAACGGGACCGATTGTGCTGAAGAGCCATATCACCCTGCAGCTGGAAGCGGGCTCGGTGCTGCGCTTCACACCGCGATTCGACGCGTATCCTCCGGTGCAGACCCGCTGGTCCGGCTACGAGATGTGGGGCTACTCCCCGCTGATCTACGGTAATGGGCTGAAGCAGGTGGCGATCAAGGGCGAAGGCGTGATCGAGGGCCAAGGCCAAGCCTGGTGGGACGCTTACCGCGTCATCCGTGCCGGCGGCGCGGCACCGGAGTCCGAGCACCTGCCGAAGCTCGTGGAGCTCAACCGGGTGCTGACCGATACGGTGAAAAGCAACATCGTCGAGTGGCAGACCCAGTTCCTGCGTCCGCCGCTCCTGCAACTCATGCACTGCGAAGAGGTGGTGCTGGAGGGCATCACCCTGCAGAACTCACCGTTCTGGAATACGCATCTCGTCTACTGCGAGGATGTGTCCCTGCGCGGCGTCAAATTCAAGAACCCGTCGACGACACCGAACGGGGACGGCCTGGATGTGGACTCCTGCTCCAATGTGCGGATCTCCGACTGCCACTTCGACGTAGGGGATGACTGCCTCTGCCTGAAGTCCGGCATCGACGAGGACGGACGCCGGGTCGGCCGGCCGACGGAGAATGTGGCCGTCACGAACTGCACGATGCTGCACGGCCACGGCGGCGTAGTGCTCGGCAGCGAGACGGCGGGCGGCATCCGCAACGTGACGATCTCCAACTGCATCTTCATCGGTACCGACCGGGGCATCCGGATCAAGACGAACCGGGCCCGGGGCGGCGGTGTGGAGAACGTGCGGATCAGCAACATCTATATGGAAGATGTGCTGTGCCCGCTGGCGATCAACGCCTTCTACAAGCACGGTATTGACGAGAGCAACCCGCTGCTGACGAGCCCTGAGGCCGTGCCGGTCACCGAAGGCACGCCGGTCATCCGCCACATCCAGATCAGCGATGTGACGGCGAAGAACGCGCGGGCAGCGGCCGGATTCATCTACGGCCTGCCGGAGATGCCGATCGAGGATGTGGCGCTGCGCCACGTGACCTTCGAGATGACCCTAGACCCGGCCGAAGAGGGAGGGGAGCCCGACATGGTGCGTGAAGAGCGGATCATGGCCGGCGACGGCATTCTGTGCCGTCACGTCCAAGGCCTCGAGCTCCATCACGTACGGGTGGAGACCCGGCAGGGACCGGCGCTGCTGCTTGAGGACAGCCGGGAGATCGAGATTGACGGGCTGCGTATGAAGAAGCGTCATGCGGATACGCCGGTTATCACGGTGAAGAACACCGACGAAGTGGAAGTATCCGGCTTCCGGGAGGAGAAGGGGCAGGCCCCTTATCTGGCTAAAGCCGCCCCGGCCGCCGCGAAGTAATGAGGGGCCGCCCGGCTGACGGGCGGGCCTTTTTTTGAACGATAAGAATTTATATCTCGCCTGAGCTCGATCCTGTCATTTATATTATTAATAAACGCGCCCGTCCATAAAGGACGGCGAAGCCGTTTATCTCATCCCGAAAGCCGCACCGCAGGCAGGCTGGAGAGCACCGCGGCGTATGGCGGCAGCGGGTGACGTTATGACCGATGAGGAGGAAGCGATTCATGTGGCATCCGGATGACTATTTGGAAAGACTCTACCGCAGGCTGGAAGAAAAGAGGAAGGAAGCCGCCTCCGGGGGACTGTCCGCAGCGGAGCGTGAGCGTCTGCGGGGCCGCCTGCAGGACTTGCTGGGCCGATTCGAAGAGGAGGAGGCACCGCTGCAGCCGAAGCTCCTTGAGAGCGAGGAGTGGGCTGACGGCATTACGCGGCAGCGGATCGAATACTCCACGGCGGAAGGGCTTCGGGTTCCGGCCTACCTGCTGCTGCCGAAGGAGCGTACCGGACGCCGGCCGGCGGTATTGGCCTGGCACGGTCATGGCTACGGCAGCCGGGAAGCGGTCGGGCTGCTCCCGGACGGCACGCCGAATCCGGGCCCGCCGGGCATTCACCGGAACTTCGCAGTGGAGCTGGCGCGGCGGGGGCTCATCGTGCTCGTGCCGGAGATCGTCGGCTTCGGCGATCGGCGCATCCGCGACGAAGCGGATGGAGAGCCGGGCTCGAACTCCTGTTTCCCGATCGGGGCCGCGCTGCTCCTGGCCGGCCGCACCATTGCCGGTCTGCGGGCGTGGGAAGCCCGCCGTGCAGCGGATTACCTGCTCTCCCGGGACGATGTGGACGTGCAGCGGATCGGCTGCTTCGGCTTCTCGGGCGGGGGGATGGTCGCCTCGCTCTCCGCGGCGCTTGATGACCGGATGAGAGCGACGGTCATCACAGGCTACAGCAATACGTACAAGACGAGCATACTGGCACGCCGCCACTGCCTCGACAACTACATTCCAGGCGTTCTGACGGAAGCGGAGATGCCGGATTTGCTGGCCCTGATCGCTCCGAGGGAGCTTTATCTTGAGGCGGGAACGGAAGATCACCTATTCCCTGTCGAACAGGTCAAGGAGGTCTACAGCCGGCTCACGGAGCTGTACCAATCGCTGGGGGCCGGGGAGTCCATCGGTCTTGATGTCTTCGAGGGCAAGCATGAAATCTGCGGACGCCGCTCCTTCGACTGGATCGCATCCCGTCTTAAAGCCTAGCGGAACGAGGGGGCTTGCTTGGCGGAAAGAGGCGTGCGGGGGCCTGAGCCCGCGTCCGGGCAGCTGCCGAATGTAAGCGTTCAAGAAGGGCCGAGGCCGCCACGCCCCGAACAGCAAGCAGCACACGTTCTGCAGGTCCGGGGTTTTCCGCGCAGCAGGCCGATTCGGCAGAGAGGGGGAAAGAACATGGCAATCGTAGAAGGCATGGCCTGTCCGGCCTGTGGAGGCACGGAGCTGGCAGAGGGAGAGCAGGCGGGATATTCACAGATGGGCCACCGAGGGAAGCCGCTGAAACCGGGTTCCCCGATCGTCCACGTCTTCTGTACCGACTGCGGCGTGATCATACAAAGCTATGTCAGCCAGCCTCAGCGGTTCAAGCGTACTTCCGTGAAGGTATAGCCGGTGGAAGCCGGCATCCATCCTTCCAGGGCTTGTTATCCTAACCAAGCAGCAGCTGCCTTCCGGGCGGTCTGCTGCTTTTTTGGCATGGTAACCGGACTCTGGACATCATCGGATAGTGGGCATGTCAGCAGGCTTTAACATATCAGCAGACCTTAACGTACGGCAGACTTTAACATATCATCGGCCCTTGGCATGTCTCTATCCCGGCATGCCCCGCTCCCGGGCCGGCGTATCTCTTCAAGAATCCGGCCGCCTCTTCTCCCAGGTCAGCTGAGGGATCCTGCGTCCCGCCGCCGAATCCTCTATGAGCTGGGCGAGGCGCCGCTGCTGCGTCTCTTCTTTCTTGGCGGAGAGCACCCACCAGACTGCCGACTTGCGGTAGCCTGGCGGCTGGGCTTGAAAGAACGCCCAGGCATCCGGACGGGAACGGAAGATCGCCACATATTCTGCTGTCAGCTCGGCGGTCTCCTTCTGCTCATAGGCGTAGACAGAGGACCTCGCCTGCGAGCGTGCTTCGAAGGCCTTCAGTCCGGCGGGGCGCATGCGTCCCTGTGCGGTCAGCTCTGCGACACGGGCGATGTTCACGGAGCTCCAGATGCTCCCCGGCCGCCGCGGGGTAAAGCGGATGGCATAGCTTTGCTCATCGATACGCTTGCGGATGCTGTCAATCCAGCCGAAGCTGAGGGCTTCGTCCACGGATTCAGGCCAGGTCATGCTGGGGCGGCCGGTTCCTTTTTTATAATACCCGACCCACAGCTCGTCTGCCTCCTCGTGATGAAGCTCCAGCCAGGAATGGAACCCGGCGGGTGAGGCGAAAAAGAGAGGATGCATAGGTCCATTCTCCTTCGAATCGTATTGTATATCTTGACTTTTGGCCCCATTAAATTTATACTAAGTCTAAATTGATACAGACAAGGAATGACGAATCCATGGCCAAAATCAACTGGACGACACAGCGCAGATCTGTGTATGAGGTGCTGCAGGAGTCGGAAGACCATCCTACGGCCTCCGAGGTCATCGAGCGCCTTCGGGCTAAGGGAGACCAGTTCGCCTACGGTACGGTATACAACTCGCTCCGGTATCTGACCGACATGGGTCTGATCCGCGAGCTCAAGCTTGGCGAGACGGCTTCCCGTTACGATGCGCGGACCGAAGATCATCATCATATCATCTGCCAGCGCTGCGGCCGGGTGGATGAAGTCATGAACGAAATTCCAGCCGTGTGGGTGAAAGAAGTGGAGCAGGTGACCGGATATGCCGTCAGCCATGCCCATGCGGTGTTAGAAGGGGTGTGTGCAGCTTGTTTAACAGTGAAGTCATGACGGCTCCTTCCCGCGCAGGCGCATTTGAGAGCTGGACGGGAAGCGGCATAACGCAGACGCAGACCAGCAGCCAGCCGGCGGCCGGAGACCGCTGCACCGCCCCGCGCAGGGTAGGCCTGCTGAGCCCGTCGCCCGACCGGCTGTATCCGCTGATCATGGAGCTGTACCGCGGCTGCTGCGATCTGTTCCTGATGCATCAGGCCGATGAAAGCCTGCTCGGAACGGGCCCGGTGGACCTGCTCATCGTGGATGAGACACTCTCGGAGGAAGCGGGCAGCACGTCCCGAATGGCCTCTTGGCTGCGCAATACAGGCCTCGATATTCCGGCGCTCATCCTGGTCAGAGACCGCCAGCAGCTTACGCGCATCCCGGCGGAGCTGCGCCAGCAGCAGGGAGTCTGGTTCGCCGTTCCGCAGGAAGCCTGGACAGCGGTACAGACTGCCGTCAGAGGACCGAGACGGGAGCGGGAGACCGGCATCCTGACCTTCAAGGATCTGGTCGTGGATGAGAAGCGGATGAGTGTCACCCGGGGCCAGATCCCCCTGTCGCTGACGAAGACGGAGTACGACCTGCTGCGGGCGCTTTTGGCGGCCGAGGGCGCCGTGCTTACCCGCGAAGAGCTCATTCACCGCATCTGGAGCAGTGATTTCTACGGGGGAAGCAACGTGGTCGATGCCCATATGAAGAGTCTTCGCAAGAAGCTGGGGGACAGCGCCGCTGCGCCGAAGTATATTCTGACCGTGCGCGGGGCCGGTTACCGGCTTGCTGATGATTCCTTGTAAACCGCCGCATCGTGGAGGAGCCGTACCGAATCTGTATCCCTGAGGACAGGGCGCAGGCTCGGTACGGTGTTCTTGCTAATTGTTTGTTCAGTCCGGCAGGATTAGCTGGCAGCAGCCGAACCGTCCGGACCGGACACGTTCATCTCATCTTCACGCCATCCTCACTAGAACTTCATGCGTCAAGCAGTGGAGGATGGTATGATATAGCTATGATTTAGATTAAGTCTAAAAACAAGTTCAAATTTAATGAAGGCAGTCCTAAGGAGGGCAGCGGTTATGACGATTCTCCTCAAAGAAGCCTCTCAGGCGATGGTGCGCTCGGGCACCCGCATGACGGCACAGCGGCAGCTCATTCTGGAATATTTGTTCGAGAAGCTCTCGCACCCGTCCGCTGAGGAAATTCACAAGGCGATCTATGCCGATTATCCCAAGGTGGTCAGCATCACGACGATTTATAACAACCTGCGCACGCTCAAGGAGCTGGGGCTGGTCCGCGAGTTTTATCTCCTGAACAGCGGGGTGGCCAGGTACGATACCCGCCTCGGACACCACCATCACCTGGTGTGCGGGGACTGCGGCCGGATCGAAGACTGGCTGGGGCCGGCTCCAACGCCGATCCAGCAGGGTGCGGCGCTCGGCGACAACGGCTTCCTGCCGGAGAGCTTCACGATGGAGATCCGGGGCACCTGCCAAAGCTGCGCGGTCAGCGGAGGCCAGGCCCGGTCCAGAGCTGTTTGAAAGGAAAGGGCCGGGCATCTTGGGGAGCAGCCCCAGGCTAACCGGCATCCTTACTCCCTCAGTCATTCCCATACCAAGGAGGAATAAAATCATGAGTACAATGGAACGAATGCAGGCCAAGGAGCAGTTAAACGAAGCGGTCAACAAACAGATTGCCAACTGGTTTGTGCTGTATGTGAAATTCTATAATTTCCACTGGTACGTCAAAGGGTCGCAGTTCTTTACGCTTCACACGAAATTCGAGGAGCTCTATACCGAAGCCGGCCTGCATATCGATACGCTGGCTGAGCGCCTGCTGTCGCTGGGCGGCCGGCCTGTGGCCGCGATGAGCGCCTGTCTCGAGCTGTCGTCCGTACGGGATGCGGCCGGCAGCGAGACAGCCGAGGAGATGGTCCGAAGCACAGTGAACGACTTCCGGACGCTGACCGGCGAGCTCAAGGTAGCGATGAGGCTGGCGGAGGCCGCCGATGACGAGACAACGGGCGACATGCTCCTCGGTATTCATTCGAGCCTGGAGAAGCACGCCTGGATGCTCGAAGCGTTCCTGGGCAGGTAACAGACCATAACTTCCGGCAGGTCCACTGACAACCCGGTTTCGCTGTCCATGAGGCGGCGGGGCCGGGTTTTGTGCTTGGCAGGGCGGGGTTCCGCCGTTAGGCGGTTCCTCCCGGCAGACGGCAGGCTATTATCCGAAGAGAAGATCGAGTACCGTGCCGAGCTGGCCTCTGGATTTGCCCTCCAGCACGCGGGGATTATAGACTTCGACGTAGCCGCAGTTCTGGCAGGAGACGAACAGGTAATGGTTGTTCTGGATGTCGAACAGCTTGCTCAGTCCCGTACCGGTCATGGCGACTTCCTTGATGTAGCATATATTGCCCGAGCATTTGACACATTTGAACTTCTCATGAATCGCATCTTCCAGTTTCAAGCCGGAACACCTCCGTTGAATGGGTACCGCACTGTCATAAGAGGCTCCGGACCGGAAGAGAGCCCACCTCATGACAAAAGGATATATAGAACAGACGAGACAGCACCTGCAAAAGTTTCCTCGAACTGGACGAAGGCAGGGAGCTGCTGGCGGAGTCTCGATCCAAGGTGCTTCTCCACACAGCAAAAAGGAGGCTGCCTAAGCAGCCCCCTTCCCCCTAAGTTATCCCACACGCTGAAACTGGCTGGTATAGAGTCCATAATAGAATCCCCGTGCCTCGAGCAGCTGCTCATGGGTGCCCCGCTCGATAATCTCTCCGCCATGCAGCACGAGAATCTGGTCCGCGCTGCGGATGGTGCTCAGGCGGTGGGCGATCACGAAGGAGGTGCGCCCCTGCATCAGCAGGTTCATCGCCTCCTGAATCTGCATCTCGGTACGGGTATCGATCGAGCTTGTCGCCTCGTCGAGCACCAGGATGGCCGGGTCGGCGAGGATGGCCCGCGCGATAGTCAGCAGCTGCCGCTGCCCGTGGCTCAGGTTCGCCCCTTCGGCGGACAGTACGCTGCCGTAGCCCTCGGGCAGCTTGCGGATGAAGCTGTCGGCCCCGGCGAGCTTCGCGGCCGCCTCGACCTCGGCATCGGTGGCGTCCAGCCGGCCGTAGCGGATGTTCTCGCGGATCGTGTCGCAGAACACGTAGGCGTCCTGCAGCACGATGCCGAGCTGGCTGCGGAGAGCATTCTTATCGAACTCCTGCAGTGGGCGGCCGTCGATCGTGATGGAGCCTCCGGTGATTTCATAGAAGCGCGTCAGAAGATTGACGATGGTCGTCTTGCCGGCGCCGGTGGGTCCAACGAGAGCGATCGTCTCGCCGGGTTTGGCCGTGAAGGTGATGTGCTTCAGGATCGGTTCGCCTTCCTTGTAGCCGAATGATACGTCCTGGAAGACGACCTCGCCTTTCAGTGTCTGATCCTGCACAGCCGGCGCACCCCGGTGCTCTACGCCGCCGTATTCGTCTTCGGCGTCAAGGATTTCGAAGGCCCGCTCCGCTCCTGCGACGCCCGCCTGGATCAGGTTGTACTGGTTGGCAAGCTCGTTGACCGGCCGGCCGAACTGCTTCGAATAGTTCAGAAAGGCGACGACCACGCCGATGGTCGTGAAGTCCCTCAGCACCATCCATCCGCCCACGGCGGCAACGAGAGCGAAGCCGAAGTTGTTGATGACGTTCATCACCGGCCCCATCATGCCCGAGAGCAGCTGGGCCCGGATTGATGCATCCCTCAGGCCGATGTTAATGCCCCGGAATTCTTCGGCGGCCCTGGCTTCCCGGTTATAGACGGTAACGACCTTCTGGCCGGATACCGTCTCCTCAATGAAGCCGTTAAGCTCCCCGAGCCGCTGCTGCTGTTCTTTGAAGTGGCCGCGGGTCCGCTTCGAGATCGCCCCGGTCACTAGCATGACCAGTGGGATCGTAACGAGCGAGACGAGCGTGAGCCAGACATTCAGGGCGAGCATCAGGGCCAGCGAGCCGACGATCGTCACCACACTTGTAATGAGCTGGGTGACGCTCTGATTGAAGGAGGTCGACACGTTCTCGATATCGTTGGTGGTCCGGCTCATGAGCTCCCCGTGGGCCTTACTGTCGAAAAAGCGGAGGGGGAGCAGCTGCAGCCGGGCGAAGACGTCGGTGCGCAGCTCCCGCACAGTGGACTGCGTCACCCCCGACATGATGTAGGTCTGAATCCAGTTCATCGCCCCGCTGATCAGGTATACTCCGAGCAGCAGCAGGCAGAGCCTGAGGAGCCCGGCGTAGTCGCGGGGCAGGATGTAATCGTCGATGGCCCGGCCGATGAGATAGGGACCGAGTAGCGCGAGGCCTGCACTGAGCAGGGTGAACAGGAAGACGAGGATCAGTCCCGTCCGCTGCCGGCTGAGATAGCGCCACATCCGGCGAAGTGTCGCTCCCGTATGCTTGGCCCGGACTTTGGGCATCGTACCGCGCCCGGGGCCGCCCATCGGGCCTCCGCCCATCGGACCGCCCATGCCCATGGGGGGGCCGCCAGGGGGACCCGGGCGTCTGCCTTGTGAATTATCGGCCATAGCTGACTTCCTCCTTTCCAAGCTGCGAACGGTAAATGTCCTGATATACGCGGCTGCTCTGCATAAGCTCCGCATGGGTGCCTTCCGCGGCGATCTCTCCGTCCTCAAGCACCAGAATGCGGTCGGCGTCGAGAACGGAGGAGATCCGCTGGGCGATCAGGATGCACGTGGTCTCGGCCATAAGCTCCTTGAGCGCCCGCTGAATCCGCGATTCCGTCCCCAGGTCGACGGCGCTGGTGCTGTCGTCGAGGATCAGGATCGCCGGACGGAGGAGCAGGGCGCGGGCGATGGAGATCCGCTGCTTCTGCCCTCCGGAGAGGTTGATCCCCCGCTGGCCGAGCACCGTGTCGTAGCCGTCCGGGAAGCTCATGATGAACTCATGGGCTTCCGCAGCCCGTGCAGCCGCCTCGACTTCCTCCTGGGAAGCGTCGGGCCGGCCGAACCGGATATTGTCGCGGATCGTTCCGCTGAAGAGAATGGCCTGCTGCAGCACCATCCCGATGCGTCCGCGAAGGTGATGCAGATCCATCTCCCGCACATCCGTGCCGTCGATGAGCACTTCGCCCTCCACCGGGTCGTAGAGCCGCGGGATGAGGCTGACCAGCGAGCTCTTGCCGGAGCCCGTTGGTCCGAGAATGGCCAGGGACTGACCGGCTTCGGCGGTAAAGGAGAGATGCTTCAGCACAAGCTCCCTGCGTGCATCGCCGTCGTAGGAGAAAGAGACGTTCCGGAACTCGACGCGTCCGGCCCGAACGGCATCGTTCCGGGCTTCAGCGGGGCTTTGGATGTCGGCTTCGGAGGCCATGACTTCATTGATCCGGTCGGCGGAAGCCTTGGCCCGGGAGATGAAGACCATCATCATGCCGACCATCAGCAGCGAGAAGAGGACCTGCGTCACGTAGTTGATGAAGGCGACGAGGTCGCCGACCGGCAGCGTCCCGCTCCAGGTCTGTGCCCCGCCGAACCAGAGGACGGCGACGATCGACACGTTCATGATCAGTGTCATGACGGGCATGTTGACGGCTACCGCACGCGAGGCCTTCAGCGCAATCGCCGTATAATCCTCGTTGGCGCGACCGAAGCGCGCTTCTTCGAAGGGACCACGAACGAAGGCCTTCACGACCCGGATGCCCGAGAAATTCTCCTGCAGCACCGTGTTCAGCCCGTCAAGCTTCTGCTGCACCTGCGAGAAGAGGGGGAACGAGTAGCGGATAAGCAGGTACAGCACGAGGAACAGCAGGGGGATGGCCACAGCCAGGATCAGGGCGAGCTTCGGCGAGATCGTCAGAGCCATGATCACGCTGCCCAGCGCGAGGAACGGCGCACGGACCAGGATACGCAGAGTCATCTGCACCAGGTTCTGCACCTGGACGATATCTCCCGTCAGCCGGGTGACGAGCGAGCCTTCCTTGAAGCGGTCCAGATTCTTGTAAGAGAAGGTCTGCACCTTGCGGAACAAGGCTTCCCGCAGATCGGTGCCGAAGTTCTGTGCGGCGGAGCTGGAGAAGACGGTACAGCCGATCCCGCCTATGAGGCCGATCAGCGCATAGCCGAGCATCAGCAGACCGGTGTCGCGCACATGGGCCAAATCCCCTTTCATGACGCCGTCGTTGACGATGCTGGCCATCAGCTTGGGCTGCAGGAGGTCCATATAGACCTCGAGGAGCATCAGCAGGGGAGCAAGCAGAACGGCCTTCCAATAAGGGCGAAGATAGGATGCGAGTGTTCTCAAGAAGATTCACCTCTTCATCTGTTAATAAGGGTTCATACCACATGCGAATTATTTAGTTGGCTAACTCACTAATCGGCATCGGGTTCCTGTAAATTCTCATACATCTGCAGCAGCAGACGCCGCAGCAGAAGCTTCTCCTCCTGGGAGATCCGGGCCATCGTCACCTGCTCGATCTCGCGCAGTGCCTGGTGCACCGCTTCCTGCATCAGGCGCCCCTTCTCCGTCAGATAGACGCGGGAGATGCGCTGATCCTGCGGATCCGGACGGCGTTCGAGGAGGCCCGTCTTCGCCATCCGGTTGATCATCACCGTCAGGGTAGCGGGTTTGACCCGCAGCTTATCGGCGAGCTCGCTCTGCCGCTGGCCATCCTGCTCGGCGAGATGATGAAGCAGCGGAGGCTGGCCCGGGTGGACCTCATAATCCTGGATCATCGACTGGACGCGGTGGCGGTGAAGCCGCATGACGCGGGCGAGAATGAAGGGAATGGAGTCCGATTCGTACACATTCATAATAAGAGGACCTCTTTCCGCCGGTACTGCTCAAGTATTCATGAATATTAGCCGGCTAATGAATAGTGTACTCTTTCCAGGGGGAGTTGGTCAATTGGGCAGCATACATTTTTTGTCATATGGGACACTACAAAAGAATGCGGCCGGGAGGAGGTGTGCAACCAATGAGCCTGGATGGAGGCGGAGCGGAGCAGGACTACACCGTCGAGCTGGAAGGGATGGAGGAGGAGGTCCCGGGGGCTGACGATGAGGAGGAAGACCACGTTCATGTGGAGTGGGCCGGGTATATTTGAGGCAGGGAGGGGCGGAAGCCCCTTCCTCTTTTTTTGGCCTTAGGGATCGGTACCTCCGGCGGCGAACCTTGGGCGGGGTGGGAAACGTTCCCTTGCCCCAAACTACCGGCGGCTCTGCGCATAGCCCCCTTTGGCACTACGTGATATACTGTATGTAAGGAACGAATGTTCGGGTGAATTCGGAGCGAAGGGAGCGGGTGGCATGCGGGGTGAGGTAAACCTGTCCGTCAGGGCACTGGTCGAATATGCTTACCGGAGCGGCAGCATCGAATCGGGGTTCCGGACGGCGGCCTCGCTCGCTGAGGGGACGAAAGCGCACAAGCAGGTGCAGAGCGGCTATGGCGAGGAAGACGAGAAGGAAGGAAGTGCATCTCGCTCTCGCACTGGAGCACGGGGGAGTCCGTTATGTGATTGAGGGACGCTGTGACGGACTGTTGAAGGAGAACGGCGGCGTTACGGTCGATGAGATCAAGTCGACATCGGGGCGGCTCAGCGACATCCTCGAGGACTCGTATCCCGTCCATTGGGCGCAGGCGCAGTGCTATGCTTATATGTATGCTTGCAAGTCGGGTCTGGAGCGCATGCACATTCGGCTGACCTACATTCAGGTGGACAGCGGAGAGCGGGTTTGCTTCACGAGGGAGCGGAGCCTGGCGGAGCTCACAGCCTTCATGGAAGAGACATTGGCCCGCTATACGCCGTATGCCTCCATGCAGCTGCAGCACGAAGAGGCGCGCACGGCAAGCATCCGGGCCATGCCGTTCCCATTCCCCTCCTACCGGGAAGGGCAGAGGAAGTTCGCCGGTGCCGTCTATAAGGCGATCGGGGAGGAGAAGCAGCTGCTCGTCCGCGCGCCGACGGGGACCGGGAAGACGATCTCGACCCTCTTTCCGGCGGTCAAGGCGATGGGCGAGGGACTGCTCTCCCGGATTTTCTATCTTACGGCCAAGACCATTACACGGACCGTGGCCGAGGAGGCATTGACACTCATGGAGCGGCACGGCCTGCGGCTGAAGAGCGTGACGATTACCGCCAAGGAGAAGGTATGCTTCAAGGACGAAGTCCGCTGCACGCGGGAGGCCTGCGAGTATGCCGACGGCTACTACGACCGGATCAATGGAGCGGTGCTCGATCTTCTCTCCAACGAGACCCGGATTACCCGGGAGGTGATCGCCCGGTATGCCGAGAAGCACCGGGTGTGCCCGTTCGAATTCTCGCTGGATGCAGCCTACGCCGCCGACAGTGTAATCTGCGATTATAACTACATCTTCGATCCGCGCGTGTCACTGAAGCGCACGTATGAGGAGGGGCGGCGGCGCACCGCACTCTTGGTTGACGAGGCCCATAATCTCGTGGACCGGGCGAGGGAAATGTTCTCGGCGGAACTGACGAAGTCCGCCTTCCTTGCCGTGCAGCGAGCCTACAAGGAGGTCAGCCCGGGGGTATCCGAGGCTGCCAAGACCGTCAGCGCCTGGTTCACGGCTTACCGGAAGGGGCATGGGGACCAGACGCGGACCGTGTCGCACGGACTGCCGGAAGACCTGCTCGGGCTGCTTGAGCTCTTCGACCGTGCGGCGGAGGAGGAGCTTCAGCAGCCTTCCGCGGCTGCTGGAGCCGAGGGGCAGCAGCTTCTTCTCGATACGTATTTTGCCGCCCACAGCTTCCTGCGCATTGCAGGCCTCTACGATCCCCTGCGCCACGTCACTTATGGGGAATGGGACCGCCGGGACGTGCGGCTCAAGCTGTTCTGCATCGATCCTTCGTCGCTGCTGCAGGGGATGGCCAAGGGCTACCGCTCGCTCATATATTTCTCGGCGACCTTGTCGCCGTTCTCTTACTATATGGAGATGCTCGGCGGCCGGCCGGACGATTATGCGGTCTCCATCCCTTCCCCCTTCTCTCCGGAGCAGTGGGAGATCTCGCTCTATCCCTGGTCCACCCGGTACCGGGACAGGGAACGGACGAAGGACGGGATTGTGGAGCTGATCCGCCGGCTGGCTGTACAAAGGCCGGGCAACCACCTCGTCTTCTTCCCGTCATACGAATATTTGAAGCTGATCGGCGATGCTCTCGGGGAAGCGGAGGGGGAGCTGGCCTCAAGGCTGCGGATTCAGCTTCCGGGTATGACGGAGGAAGACCGCGAGAGCTTTCTGAATGGATTCACTGCCGGGTGCGCCCAGGGGGTGATCGGCCTGGCCGTGCTCGGCGGCATATTCTCCGAAGGCATCGATCTGCGGGGGGACCGGCTGACGAGCGTGGTAATCGTGGGCGTAGGACTGCCCCAGGTCTCCTTCGAACGCAGCCTCATCCAGGAGCACTTCGACCGGAGCGGGGAGGGGCGCCGGGGGTTCGACTATGCCTACGTGATTCCGGGCATGAACAAAGTCCTGCAGGCCGGGGGCCGGCTTATACGCACCGAGTCGGACCGGGGCTCGCTGACGCTGATCGATGACCGGTTCCTGCAGGCGCCGTACAAGTACCTTCTGCCCAAAGAGTGGGCGCACGCGGCCGTGCACACGCCAGGAAGGTAGAGCGCCTGCGGGTCTCCTCCTCCCGATGGATCGACCCGGCCGGGCGGGAAGGAGTCCGGACTTCCGGACATACGAAAAGTAGGGGTTCTGCTTATGAGATCATAACCAGAACCCCTACGGTTTCATCTGACAACTATTCAATTGTTCCTTTACTCTCCATTCAAACAACTTGCGTTGCATTCAGATTTTTTGGATACTGCCGGTGATGCCGGCTTCTGCATCTTGCTTCCGGTCCGTCATACCGCTTTTGGTTCCCGCATGCCCCATCAGCTTGTACGAAAGTAACTCCTTTCCCTAGAGATAGAAGAAACATAGGCATGCTTCGCTTTCCTTACTCCAATGGACTATCCCCTTCCCTTGGGGAGCCGTATCTGAGACGCGCTCCGTCTGGATCTGGTTTCGTACCGTGGAAAGTCTTATCCGTCTTGGTGGAGCACGGTTAAGACTTGAGTTCATCATACGTTAATATTTAATTTTTGTAAATATTCAGAATATTTGATGAAATAGGCTCTTGGTCCGATTTTCATTGGATACCCCGTTTTTTCTGCGCTATTCTGCAACTTCCTTACTCGTTGATCCCTTGACAAGTAACCGCTTACTTGATCGAATGACGGCTTGTTTTTTATCCAGAGAGTTCCTGGGATCCTCTCTATCGGTTGAAGTTCACCCTTCTCCGCTATTCTTTGCTATAGAAACCACCAGTCGCATCCAGTTATTAGTCATCATCCGACAAACAATCATTTTCAGCGCTGATGACATAACATTACACATTATTTCCATGGGAATATAGGTGAATGGGATGGGCTGGATCTCTCCCCACGGCTCCTCCCTTTGGAAGACTGGCTTTGAGGTCCCGCCGCACCTCATCCTTTTAAGAAAAGGGGATGTTCGGGAGCGCACTCCTTCTAACGCCGAAGGGCAGCTTAGGATTGTTGACATAAATGTGAAAGGAGATTCGCCATCCCGATTTCAACCTATGGTCAATAGGGCGGGCTTACCCCTTTTTTTACAATTTATTTACCTGAAATTTTCTTACTATTCAGTCCTTTCGCTCTATTCTACTCCTGTGCCGGATCATTTACATTGAAAAGGCATTATATTCCAAATATTAGGAGTGAATGATGTGAAAAGAAAGCTTACTTCCGCTGTACTTATCGCTTCATTATCGACCACTGTTATTTCTGCAGCTGCGGCTGCAGGCCCGAGTGCAGAAGTCCAGTACTCCAAGGAATACAACACGCCGGAATTGATTTCCGGCCACTGGCAGGCGCCGCAGGGTCTTGGTAAAGCGGAAAAGGTATGGAATTATCTGGACTCGCAGAAGTCGCTGTTCGCCGTGAACGGAGATCCGAAAGAGAATTTTGAAATCGTAGAAGAAATATCCGACCCGGAGAAAGGTACATATCATGTCAGGCTCGCCCAAAAATTCAAGGGGCTGAGGGTATTTGGGGCGCAGCAAACGGTTCATCTGGACGACAATGGAGGAAGTGCCTCGTATTTGGGCCAGTTCGTCCCCGATCTCGACAAGAAGGAGAAGCTGAAGCAGAAGCCGAAGCTGTCCGCCCAGCAGGCAGTAGAGAAAGCCAAGCAGGATGCAAGCGAGGCGGTTGGCCCGCTGACCAAGTTCGAAATTCCGCCGCAGGCCGAACTGCAGATCTATGTGCAGGGCGAGGAAGCAACGCTAGCCTATATTCTCGAGTTGAACTTCCTCGAGCCGAAGCCTGGACGCTGGCAGTATGTCATTGATGCGGTAAGCGGCAAAATTGTCGCGAAGTGGAACAAGCTGGATGAGGTATCCGCTTCAGGCACGGGTGTCAACGGGGATACGAAGACGTTCCAGAGCACCGCGGCATCGGGCGGCTACACCCTGGTGGACAGCACCCGCAGGATCAGTACCTATACCGCCGGCAGCCGGACGAGCATTCCGGGCTCGATCGTTCGCGACACAGATAACTACTGGACCGACGGCGCGGCAGTAGATGCCCATGCGAATGCGGCTGCGACGTTCGATTATTACAAGAATGTACATGGCCGCAATTCCTTTGATAACGCGGGGGCTGCGCTCAACTCCACCGTCCACTATTCCGTAAGCTATAACAACGCGTTCTGGAACGGTGCCCAGATGGTCTACGGCGATGGGGACGGCAGCGTATTCAAGCCGCTCTCGGGCGCCCTGGACGTCGTGGCCCATGAGCTGACCCATGCCGTGACGGAATACTCGGCGGGTCTGATCTATCAGAATGAATCCGGTGCACTGAATGAGTCCATCTCCGACATCTTCGGGGCCATGCTCGATTCCGCGGACTGGCTGATGGGTGAGGATGTATATACACCGGGGACGCCGGGCGACGCGCTCCGTTCGCTTTCGAATCCTGCGGCGAATGGGGACCCGGATCACTACAGCAAGCGTTATACCGGCACGGCAGACAATGGCGGGGTACACACCAACAGCGGCATCAACAACAAAGCCGCCTACCTGCTGGCGCAAGGGGGAACCCATTACGGTGTCAGCGTGCAGGGCATCGGCCGGGCCAAGACGGGCAAGATCTACTACCGTGCCCTCACTGTCTATCTCACGTCCTCCTCTAACTTCCGGAATATGAGGCAGGCGGCCATCCAGGCGGCATCGGATCTGTACGGATCCACGGCCCCTGAGGTCGCCTCCGTTAAAGCCGCCTACACCGCTGTAGGTGTCAACTAGATAGGAGGACTGAGGCAGCCGCCCATGGGCCGGGCTGCCGGCATATGCAGCCTCTCTTCCGGCCTTCGGTAGGGAGGCTGTTCTGCATTCGCCACCAAATACAATAGTCGAATTATGTCGAATTAACGAATATTTTCCGTTTGACGGTTTCACGAAAAGTTCATAATATAAGATTCATAGAACAAAAGAAATAGGAATGAGGCAGCTTGATGAAAATCAAGGGCGCAAAGGTATGGGCCTAAAGTCTTGTTATCGTACATAAGATGATGGCGGCCGGGGCTGCATTCACCCATCACATCACAGAGAATAAAGGAGACATCTAGAACATGGTGAATTTCGCGGCGGTATTTCAAGGTATGGTGACGGTAGGCAAGGGCATCGGGTTTGCGATCATCGCGATCGGCACACTTCCGTTTCTGCTGATCAAGAGCTTCGAATAGAACAAGCGAAGCCCGTTTGGCCGCACCGCCGGTCCGGGAGTAAGGGAGGGGATCCGTCAGGATTCCCTTTTTTTGCGTAGGTGGACTCCCTTTCCGGCACCAGGGCCGGGATAGTATGAGAACGGTACGGCGGCACATACTAGGCAGGATTCCGCCAAAAATATCAATGGGACCCATCATACCGATATAGAGGCCATAAAAGGAAATGGAAGCGTCGGCTGCGGGAAGGACGTGCGGAAGTGACCCCGGTATTATTTATGAATATGGCGATTTTGATGGCTTTTTTATTTATATTCCGGCTGCTGTTCCATGACAGGCTGTCCGCTTGGCCCTGGACACTCCGCGGGAAGCTTGGGGCCGGGGTGCTGCATGGGGGATTAGGTGCTCTTCTCATGCTCTTTGGCGTCAAGCTGAACGGCAATGTCCTGATCGATCAGCGCATGATTGCCTTGATGATGGCCGCCCATGTTGGGGGGATGCCCTCTGCCCTGGCAGCCGGGGCGGTCATGATTGCAGGGCGGCTTGTGCTGCAGGGAAGCGGTGATATCGTCTTCCTGGCTTCCGCGGCGGGGATAGCGGCTGTGGCCGTGGGGACGGGGTGGATCGCAGAGCATGTGGTGTCGTACTGGAAGGGCTGGGCCGCCAAGCTGCTGCTGGTGTCCGTGGTGAAGGTCATTACCCTTACCTTCCTGCTCGGAACCGAGGCTTGGCAGATCCTGCCGATGTATATCGGTACGGTCACGGCTTCCGTTCTGTTCGTTGCCGCCTTCTTAAGACATATGAATGCGCTGGAACAGGAACGCAGGATGAATGCCTTCATTTCGGAGCTCATCGGCAAGTTCAATACGTCCTCCAGCACGTCGGATATCTACGAGATCACACTTCGGGAGCTGTCCCGGCTCTTTGCAAGCGATGCCGGCGGGGTAATTCTCATCGGAGAGCATCACGGCAAGGGGGCATATCTGATTAAGAACGGGACGTTTGCCGTTAGCGGCATCACGTATCCCTTGTCAGGCATTGGTGCAATGGAACACATCAAGGAAGGGCGGGTGGCCCTCTATACCGATTGGCGGCATCAGAGACCAGCCGGGGAGATCGACGATGTCCTGTACCGGCAAGGCGTTCTTTCTTCGCTGCATATCCCTTTGATCTATAGGGGACGTACGGTAGCGATTATCAACCTGGGATCAGGGCATGGAGGGCATTTTACGGACAAGGATGTCCGGGCGGCGGAGAAGCTCATCCCTGTGCTGAGTCTGATGCTGGCACTCAAGGATGCGGAGGGCATGTTCCATTCGATCACGCAGTCCGGCCAAGACGGAATTGTGCTTGCGGACGGTGAGTCGAACATTGTGCTGTGGAGCAAAGGAGCGGAGAACTTGTTCGGCTATACGGCGGAGGAGGCCGTCGGACGCCCGCTCTATCTCATCATCCCGGAGCGGTACCGGGAAGCGCACCGCCAGGGCATGGAGCGGCATCTGCGCACCGGGGAGAGCCGGGTCATCGGCAGGGCTGTAGAGCTGGAAGGGCTCCGCAAGGATGGGACGGTCATTCCGATCGAGATGACGCTGAACTCCTGGCAGACCGGAGGACTGGCTTATTACTCCTCCATCATCCGGGATATCACCAGACGCAAGCGGAACGAGCAGCAGATCCTGCACCTGAAGCAGGAGCTGGCCGATGCGATCCACAACCAGGAAGGACTCCTGCTGAAGTTCAAAAAGGTGGAGGCCCGCTTCATCTATACGATGGCCGACGGCACGCTGCTGTACCGGCTCGGATTGGAGCGGGAGAGCATTGTGGGCAGATCCCCGGAAGTCCTGGTCCCGGCCACCCAGCTCAGCCTCATTCTGCAGAAGTATGAGCAGGCTTGGCGGGGGGAGCGTCTCCAGTTCGAATTCAAGATGGGAGGCAGGACGTTCCTGGCCTCACTGAATCCGGTGATTTCCGGTGGAGAGGTGGTGGAGGTTGTTGCCATCGTCAGCGATATCTCACAGCGGGCTGCGGTGGAAGAGGAGCTCCAAGAGAGCGAGGAGCGTTACCGCAGGCTGATCGAGATGCTGCCGGACGGGATTCTCGTGTATGCCGAAGACCGGATTGTGCTCGTCAATCACAAGGCGGTGGAGCTGCTCGGCGGACGGCAGAGGGAGCAGCTCATCGGGCGGTGCGTACTTGATCTCGTGCCGGCCTATGCGCATGAGGCCGCCCGGGAACAGATCGCCCATATTTATGAGGAACGTACGGCGGTTCCGCCGAGAGAGAGAACGTACCTGCGGCTGGACGGCCGGGAGCTGGAGGTGGAGGCCTCCTCGGCTTGGATTGCCTACAAGGGCAGGGGAGCGGTGATGACCGTCTTCCGCGACAATACGGAACGCAAGCGGGTCCGCGAGCAGCTGCTCGAGGCCAACGAGCGTCTGAAGAAGCTATCTGCGCTGGACGGGCTTACCGGCATTGCGAACCGGCGGGCGTTCGACGAGGCCTTCGAGAGAGAATGGAAGAGTGCGGCCGAACAGTCCCTGCCGGTGTCCGTACTCCTGCTCGATATCGACTCGTTCAAAGCGTACAACGATACGTACGGCCACCAGAGCGGAGACGCCTGCCTGAGGCAGGTTGCGAAGACGCTGGAATCGCTCGCCGAGCCCCAGGGCTACCTGGCTGCCCGCTACGGAGGGGAGGAATTCGTGTGCCTGCTGCCGGGGGCTGGGCCGCAGGAGGCCCGCCGCTTCGGAGGCGTGGTGTGCGGGGCGGTGCGGGAGCTGGGCATCCCGCATATGAAGTCGCAGGCCCTTCCGGTGGTAACGGTCAGTGTCGGTGCGGCGTCGGCTATTGCCAACCCCCTCTCTACCGGGAGGGAGCTGATCGAGCAGGGGGACCGCGCCCTCTATGAAGCGAAGCTGACCGGCCGCAACCGGGTGGTTGCGGCCGGAGACAGGCGCGAGCGGCAGCCATGAAGGCCGGGACGTGTTCTATAAGTATAGAAGGAAAGGGGCGGGTCGGACTTGAGTCTATGGACGCCGCACATTCTGCCTGAAGAGGAAGCGCCGGAGGAGGCGAAGGGCTGCGAGCGCTGTGCGCTGGCGAAGCAGCGGACCCGGGTGGTCTGGGGCGAGGGCCATCCGCATGCCCCGCTCTTTATTCTGCTGGATAACCCGGGTGCAAGGGAGACCCGGGAGGGAGAGGCGTTTCTCTGCGGCACGAGAGAGACGCTGCAGGAAGGGCTGGCAGCTGCGGGTATTGGACGCGAGGAGTTCTACGTCAGCTACCTGCTGAAGTGCCGCCCTCTGCGCGCCTACGACAAGGAGGCTGCCCGCAGTGCCTGCCGGCCGCATCTGGAGCAGCAGCTGGGGGCAAGCCGGCCGCAGCTGCTGCTCGCTCTCGGCAATGTGGCCGTGCAGGGGTGGTTCGGCGATCCGGAGGCCGAAGTGAAGGCACTGCGGGGGCGGTGGCATACGGTGCAGGGCATTCCCACAGCGGTCGGGTACCACCCGCTTGCCGTGCGGCGCAGGCCGGTGCTGGGGCGGCTGCTCGCTGAGGATCTGGCTATGGTGGCCGCGCGGCTGGAGGAAGCACATAAGCGGGAGGGCGAATAAGGCGGAAGGTGAAACGGGCTTTCATGCGGAGGGCATGAAGGCTTTTTTTTGTTTTGGATTTTATGGCCGTATGTACCTCAGGCTGCTAAGAGAAATTCGACAGAAATCGAGATACAACGTGTATCAAATTATCTGTCCGTGTCGGTTGGTCCAATTTTTTGAGCCTTTACGTGATACGAATTGTATCTTATAGTATTGACTTAGGAGCTGGGCTCCGTCATTCTTACCAAAATGAGGTGATTCTATGAACAAGCAGCCGTACACCGCCCCACAAATCATGGAGCAGCAGGACATCACGTTCGAGACGATTCCTTCGCACGTTTGCAGCGGCCCTGCAGGCGACAAGAATCCTCACTGCGACTAAGACAGCACGAAGGCGGAGGATCTCCGCCGCTCACACTTGCTTACGCTTGCCAGAACACGGTCCGGCCGAAGGGCCGGGCTGGCGTTCCGGAAGGGGGCTGCCGATGCGATGTTAACCGAGTTTCTTCGTTCCCTATATACGGAAGATCTCTACTGGCCGGCAGAGAAAGCCGAGCAGCAGGCGCTGCTTGAGGATGCCGCCTTTTTTTCCTTGTCCGCTTACATCTACCACGAGCTCAAGCGCAGCGGGAAGTGGGCCCGGCTGCCTGCCGCCTCCCAAGAGGCACTGAAGGGCAAGGCTGACCGCGTCCTGTACCACAGCCTGCTGATCCGCAGAGAGCTTAGCGGGCTGCTGGCGCGCTTCGAGGAGGCGGGCGTGCGGGTCATTGCGCTGAAGGGGGTCCGGCTTGCCGAGCGGTATTTCGGCCATGCTGCGGCCCGGCAGACGAGCGACATTGACCTGCTTGTGCCTCCCGAAGAGATGGACCGCGCTGTGGCGCTTGCCAATGCTGCGGGCTTCCTGGAGAAGGATGAGCTGGAGATCCACCATATTTCTTATTATAAAAGTCTTGGGGGCCATAAGCTGGGGGTGGAGCTGCATCACAGTATCGGCTTCGAAACGACCGCCGAGATCGATATCTCCCGCCTGTGGGCCTGCTCGCAGCCGGCGGAGGGTTATGCCTTCGTCCGGGAGCTTCCGCTGCAGGAGACCTTCTACACCCTCTGCCTTCACGGCATCAAGGATAAGCTGACGTACAAGCATATGATCGATATGGCGCACCTGCTGGTGTATCACGGAGACGGCCTGCGCTGGGAAGAGCTGTGGCTCACGGCTTCCCGCGAAGGGACACGGGGACGGCTGCTGACCGCGCTGTCGGTCGTGTACCGCCTCTATCCGCAGCTGGCCGCAAGGTTCCCTCTGCCGGACCGGCCGCCTCCGGTGTTCTGGAGCGACCGTCTCGTGCGGGACTACATGCTCAAGCGGCAGAACGCGGGCTACTATGCCTATCTGCTGCTGTTCCCGCTGCTGTACATGGATACGAACCGCCAGCGGGCGGCACACCTGCGCCATGTGTTTTTTCCGCCCCGCACCGCCACCCCCGTACAGCATGCGGCCTACCAAGGGACCGGGCGGTTCCAAGGCATGCTGCACCTGTACAAATACCGTGTGAGCTCCCTGCTCAAACGGCGAAGCCCATAAGAAGGAGGAGGCCTTATGCTGATGCAGACCCTCTATTTTGAGATTGCCGAACACCGGCTCATCATGGAACTTCCCGCAGGCAGTCTGCTGGACTGGGCGGTACCCAAATTCTCCGCCTCCGTCATTCCCCCGGAATCCCCTGTGACGGAGCAGCCCGACCTGCATATTACGGTAAGCGCTCCTTACGGGCAGCCGTTCCAAAGCTATGACGTGGAGATTACGCAGGATGCAGAAAGCATACGCTACGACCGCGGTGATTACCTGCTGACGGTAAGCCGTGACTTCCGCCGCGCGCAGGTGGCGGTACATAACGATTTTGCCTTGAACCACGCCTTGATGCTGCTCTACAGCGGCTTTATCGCCCACCGCGGATGGGGGCTCATGACCCATTCCTCCTGTATTGCGCAGGGGGCCTCCGCTTATCTCTTCGCTGGACAGTCCGGCGCCGGCAAATCCACTGCCGCCCTGCTGTCCCGTCCCCGGCCTGTACTGTCCGACGAAGCGGCACTGATCCGCGTCGCACCGGACGGGGTCCGGGTATATAACTCCCCGTTCCGCAGCGATTCCGTGTGGAATGCGGACGAACGCACCCTGAACTGTGAGCTGAAGGGGTATCACCTGCTGCGTCAGTCGCTCGAGATCAAGCGTGAGGGCATCCGTTCCGCACAGGCGCTGATGTACCTCATGCGCACGATCTTCTACTGGCATTACGATCCGCAGGAAACGGCAAAGGTGATCTCCATGTGCCGGACTTTCGTGGAGAAGGTGCCGTTCTACGAGCTGTATTTTCAGAAAAACGACAAGTTCTGGAGGGAGATTACCCATGAGCAGCCTGCTGCAGAGTACGTATAAATGTGCCCCTCATCTTGAAGGGATGGAGATGGACGGCGAGTTCCTGATCATGGACAGCTCCTCGCTCCGCGTGACAAAGCTGAACCCGATGGGCGGCCGCATCTGGACCCTGATCGGGGAGGGGGCGCCGCTTGCGGCTATCGTGGAACGCATCGAAGCGGAATACGACGCCGGCGGCGCTGACGTGCGCGGCGATGTCGAGCGCTTCGTGGAAGGCCTGCTCGGCGCAGGGCTGATCGAACGTGCGGCGGGCTGATCCGGCCGCCCTCTCGATGATCGGGCGCCTGGTCGAAGCCGGCCGGGAGATCGAGCTGCCCTCGCGGGGCGACAGCATGTTCCCGCTGATCCGTGAAGGCAGCCGCTGCACGTTCAGCCCCGTTCGGCCCGGTGAGCTGCATCCCGGGGATATCGTCCTGTTCCGCGGGGCCGGCGGTGAACTGATCGGCCACCGGTACTACGGACGGGATGGGGCAGGCCTGCTGCTCTTCCGCGGCGATGCCAATGTGCGGTTCGACATCCCTGTACCGGAGGAGCACGTGCTTGGCCGCCTGACGTCGATCCGGCGCAGGAGCAGGCTCTATCGTCCGGATGAAGGCTTCTGCCGGATGTGGGGCGAGTGGGTGATGAACCTGCGCTGGATCCCTGTGCTCGTGCGGCGGATGCTGCGCACCAAGGAGGCTCTGCGCCGCCGGGTAACCCCTGGCTGACGAGGGCCTCTTCTTTGTAGGTTGGAGGAAGGTACGAAAGTGGGGATGGGGCTGCGCCGGAGACGGCTTGTCCTGGGTCGTGCATGTGCAGTGGATAAGGGGAATAGATGAAAGAACAAGGCCGCCCCACGGATGGGGCGGCCTGACTGTATTTGCGCGGCTAGGCGGTGGAAGCCTCCTCCAGGCCGCTGAAGGCCTCCGCCTTCATGGCCTGCAGCTGCTTCTCGTAGAGCTCCCGGTATAAGCCGGAGCGCTGGAGCAGCTCCTGGTGCGTTCCGCGGTCCACGATGCGGCCGTGGTTCATGACGAGAATGAGGTCGGCCCGCACGACGGTCGCGAGCCGGTGGGCGATGATGATCGTCGTACGGTCGCGCATCAGCTCTTCGAGCGCGCCGGTAACCAGCGCTTCCGATTCGGCATCCAGGGCGGAAGTCGCTTCGTCGAGAATGAGAATCCGCGGATCCTTGAGCAGCGCCCGGGCGATGGCGATCCGCTGCTTCTGGCCGCCGGAGAGGCGCAATCCCCGTTCGCCGACGAGGGTGTCGTAGCCGGCTTCCCATGCGGAGATGAAGCTGTGGGCATTGGCGGCCGCGGCGGCTGCCCGGATCTCCTCCATGGAGGCCTCCGGCCGGCCGTAGGCGATGTTCTCGTACACCGTCCCGGAGAACAGGGTGTTGTCCTGCAGGACGACGGCCATCTGCGCCCGGATGTCCTCGAGCCGGTAATCGCGGAGGTCTGTGCCGTCGATCAGGATGCGCCCGCGCAGCGGATCATAGAAGCGGGGCAGCAGCTGGACGAGCGTTGACTTGCCTGCCCCGCTGGGGCCGACCAGGGCGATGACTTGGCCCGGCCGCGCTTGGAAGGTAATGTCGTGCAGCACTTCGTGCAGCTCATCCTCCTCACCGCTGCGGTAGCCGAAGGCCACGTTCTCGAAGCGGATGTCCCCTTGACAAGAGGTCACCGGCAGGGCGTCGGGCTTCGAACGGATCTCGGGTTCGGTATCCAGCACCTCGAAGATCCGCTCGATGTGCGCAAGCGCCGTCTGGATCGTCACATTGAGCTCGGAGAACCGGTAGATCGGCCCGTAGAGCTGTCCGAGGTAGGCCTGGAAGGCGACCAGCCCCCCGATCGTGAGCTCTCCCTGCAGGACGAACAGCGCCCCGGCGAACCAGATGAGCCACTTGCCGGCTTCACTGTAGGCTTGGTTCATGCGGCCGAACACGTTCGAGAGGAAGAACGCCTTCCGCGCTTCCTCGGTGTGCCCGCCGGACTGCGCTTCGAACCGCAGCCGTTCGGCCTGCTCCCGGCCAAAGGCCTGTACGATCCGGACGCCGGCGAGGCGCTCCACGGCATCGCCGGACAGCTTCTCCATACGCGCGTGAACCTCCCGCCAGGCGGCGCGGATCCGGCCGTTGAACCGGCGGAAGGTCAGGTAATACAAGGGGAGGATGGCGAGGCAGAGCAGCGCCAGCTTCCACTGCAGATACAGGACCATGACGCCGGCGAAGAGGACGATGAGCCCATCGACGATGAGCTGCAGCGCCCCTCCGCTGATGAGCCGCTGGGCTCCCTCGACGTCCGAGGTGATCCGGGAAGCGATGGCCCCGGCCTGGCGGCTGTCATAATAGCCGGGCGGGAGGGTCTGCAGATGCCGGTACAGCCGGCTGCGCAGATCGCGGACCGTACGGACCCAGAGGCTTGCGGTGAACAGGCCCCTGATGAACTGCAGGACGATGCCGAGGGCGAAGGCGACGCCGAGCACGGTCATGGCCCCTCCGAGGCTCCAGGTGCCGTCACGCTGGACGAGGATGTGGTCGATGATGATTTTGGTCATCCAGGGAGTGGCGAGGGAGACGCCCAGCTGCAGGATGCCGATCCCGACAATGGCGCCGGTCAAGGGCAGATGGGGGCGGATAAAGGGAAGATATCGACGGGCCAGCGCCCATTGGTTTCGCTGCATATCGGAAGCCTCCGGAAGGAAATAAGTGCACTTGTTGCTTTTGATACATATTGTATCATATTATGTGGGAAGTTTCGACTGCCTCCCAGCAGGGGATAGACGGTGGTGTTGCTGCATGATACAGCATTCGCAAGCCGGACTGTTCTTGTGGCGGCAGGGGAGCAAGAGGGGTGGAAGCGGACGGCAGGAAAAGCGGCGGATGCGGGCGCCCGGAATATCCACGATGGGTCGCGGGAACGATGGAGTGGGAACAAGCTTGGCGGTAAGGAACGGCTTGGATGTTTTGAGAGAAGACTCCAAAGGAGGAGATAAGGATGGCGGTACTTCGCCCTTATATGTACGGAGAAGATGTACGGCGGCAGGCGGCTTTCTATGCGGAAGCGCTGGGCGGAAAGATTAACGCGGTGATGACTTATGGGGAAGGAGGCTTCGGCAGCGGCGAAGATCAGGAGAAGGCCATGCATCTGGAGCTGGAAGCCGCCGGGCTGCTCTTCTATCTGGCCGATGTGATACGGGGGCCGGTCGTGCGGGGCAGCGCCCTCGATCTGAACCTGGAGTTCCCGAAGGAAGACGAGGCCCGGCGGGCGTTTGAGGGTTTGGCGGCAGGAGGCGAGATTCTCATGCCTCTCGAGATGGTGTTCTGGGGGGCGCTCTTCGGGCGCGTCAGGGACCGCTATGGGGTGCAGTGGCAGATCTCTACACCACGGCAGGGGGCATAGAGTCCCTCCGGTGCGAAGGGATTCGCGCCCCAAGCACAGAAAAGCACGAAGCGGCTGCTTCGTGCTTTTCTGTGCTTGCGGGCAGGACGCTCTGTCAAGCCGGCGTATCCTCCGCTTGCGGAACTCGATCAGCGGCGGGAGAAGCCTTCTTCCTTGAGATACTCGACCGCTTCTTCATAAGTCTCGTATGCGGATTCCAGATTCAGTCCGGAGTAGACATACCACAGCTCATCCTCGAAGATGAGGGAGAGGGTCTGGCCCTCCGAATTCATCCACCGCTCGTCCTTGGAGCTGGCGCCCACTGCCTGTTCGGCCGCGGACCTCGGGGCCAGGGATTGGATCGAGCCCTTGATCAGGCTGCGCAGCGCATCCTCTTCGAAGTCCCGGATATTGACAAGGCCGCGCTCGTCCGTATCATAGCCTTCGATCGAACCGGCATAGACGAAGCCGTTGCCGTTCGGGTGCAGATGGTACACGACGACCTTCTTGTCCTGGGCGCTCTCATCGTAATGGAAGTTGATGCGTCCAAGAGAGACGTCTTTGCGTTTCAGTTCAGGGAAGCTCTCGATCACCGCGAGCTTTTGTTCAAAAGTCAGCATGGATTCCTCCGCGTGTAAGTGGGTTGGTGTGTACAGTTGAGTGCTGTTCCTTATTATAGCATATCCGCTTCCAGGTGCCTTAAAGCAGGGTTGTCCGTTTCGCTGGGCCGGGGCGAGGTTAATACAGTTATGCAGCGGCAAGACAAACCAGCGCTTGCGCCGGAGCAGCCAGACTTACTGGAGCTTCTGGTGTACAAGCCCTTACATGTTGAGGCGGCCCGCACACCGGGTCAGCTATACCAAGGAGGGAATCACCATGAGTGCAAAGAAACTGGTAGGCGTATTTCGTTCTGAACAAGAAGCAATTGCAGCGATTGAGGGGTTGAAGCGCCAAGGGTACAGCTCGAATGATATTTCGGTCATCGCCAGAGATAAAGAGGACGTCAGCGCGGTGTCCGAATCGACGGGCACGAAGGCGCCTGAGGGAGCGGCGACCGGTGCGGCGACGGGCGGTGCGCTCGGCGGAATCGCCGGCCTGCTGGCAGGGATCGGCGCGCTGGCCATCCCGGGCGTAGGCCCGATCATCGCGGCAGGTCCGATTGCAGCTGCGCTGACGGGTGCGGCTGTAGGCGCCGGTGCCGGCGGGGTCGTAGGCGGCCTGATCGGGATGGGGATACCGGAAGACGAGGCTAACACGTACAACAACTACGTGAAAGAAGGGAACATTCTCGTGCTGGTGGATTCCCGTCCGGATCTCGATAACGAGGTGTACGGCACCTTCCGTTCGAACAATTCGCTGAATGCGAATATGTACGATACGGACTATAACACCACCACGACGACAACGCAGCATCTGCGCTAAGAGGCAGGATCGGCGCGGAACCAGGAGGCACCCGTAAGGGTGCCTTTTTGCGTCTCTCCGGGGAGGGGGATAGAATGTTTGTATAAATGTTCCATAAATGTAAGTTTTGGTTTATCATGGAGATATATCATTCCGAAAAAGGAGGAGAGGAAGTTGACAGCCGCACAGACGTGGGTTGGCCGGGCTTCCATGAAGCTCTATGGCAAATATCTTCTAATTCCCCGTTCTATTCGGATCAGGGTTTTCTGGGGTTGTATGCTAAGAGGCCGGCGGCAGGTAATTCCCTCCGTTCCGGCCTTTTTCATTGAGCCGCCTGTCAATGCTACCCCTGCAGCTTCAGCAGCAGCGTCCAGGAGGTGCCTGACTCGCCCGCCCGCACGAAGCCGAGCCGCTCATACAGGCGCAGCGCGGCATTGGACGGATCGACGCTGAGGGAGAGTGCCGGATAACCGGCCTTGGACGCTTCCGATATCAGATGGTGCAGCAGCTGTGTGCCGATCCCCTGGCCTTCGAGGCCTGGCAGGACCGCGACGCTGAGCTCCGGCGTCCGCTCATCCACGAAGCCGTAGCCGGGCTGCTCTGCGGTATGAAGCCTGTACCAGGCTGCGCCCGCCGGCTTGCCCTCCGCGGTACGGACGATCCAGCCGCTGTCCCCCGGACGGCCCCAGCCGTCCAGACAGGCGCGGATGCCGGGCTCCGCGAGCAGCACCTCTTTCGGAGGCTTGTTCTCCGGAATATGAATCATGGCATAGAGCATATCCCAGAGGAAGGGCAGGTCCTCCGGCATGGCGGGAGTGATAGGCAGAACGGGAGTGGGCATGGGCAGGTCCCCTTTGTTGTTGGAATGATGGGCGCCCCCGCTTTGGGTGAATGCTGCTCGGGGCTCCGGGGGCCGCCCGTCCGGCCCCCGGGCAGGCAGGGGCGGGCAGTCACGGCCTTTCTGCTCTCATTGTACACGTGAATCTCCGGTGTTCCCAGGGAAGAGACGGTTGTTACTTAAACGTTCCTGCGATACCTCCCTTGAAGGGCTGCTGTAGAGAATTTGCGGCCGGCCATCCCGGTCAGGTATAGTGGAATTACTATAACCCCGAAGGTGATCCGAGCATATGAGTTGGAACGAAACCTTATCCCGTATGAATTGGCATCAAGTGGAGCATTGGCTGAAGCAGTATGAAGCCCTTGGGCCCCTGCCCGGCATCGTGGCACCGATGGTGGAGTCTTATATCCCGGTGCTGCCGCTGGTGGCCATTCTTGTTGCGAACGTCAATGCTTATGGTCTCGCCGAGGGCTTCCTGCTCTCCTGGATCGGTGTCGTTCTTGGCTCCATCAGCGTATTCGCCATTGTAAGACGGTTCGGCGGGCGGATCCGCGGCTGGATCGAACGGAAGCACCCGCGCTCCCAGCGGCTCATTCACTGGCTGGAGACGCACGGCTTCACGCCGATCTTCGTGCTGGCCTGCTTTCCCTTCACCCCCTCGTCGCTGGTGAATATCGTCGCGGGGCTGTCGCGGGTTCCCTTTCATACGTTTGCCGTGGCCACGGCGCTCGGCAAGGGCGTCATGATCTTCCTGGTGTCCTTTGCGGGCCACGATATCGACAGCCTGCTGCGTCAGCCCTGGAAGATCGCTCTGGTGCTCTGCGTCTTCGCCGTCATGTGGCTGATGGGACGCAGGCTGGAAGGGAAGTATTTCAAGTAAGCGCACCTGCCCCTTCTGTGCCGTGCTCCATGCCAACACCCCTGCATCCCCGCCGGAAGCCGTTCCGGTAGGAAGCAGGGGTGTTTTTTTGTGCGGGATGGATTCAGCACCGGAGGGCATGTCGGTCCGCGTGTGAGATGGCAGGCTCGTTGATTGCGCAGTTCCGCATCTTGACGTGGTAAACCAAGCGGCTGCATCGTATACTCATCGTAAACGACAATGGAAAGGCGGGGAACCTATGGGGCTGTTCGACGGACTGATGGGGAATGCGTCCGAGGTGCCGGCCGGGGAAGCGCAGCAGGAATTCGGAGCGCTGCTGACCCGGGAGGAGCGGGTGGAGAAAGCGTACAAACTGATCCGCGATATTTTTCTCTTCACGAACAAAAGGCTCATCCTCGTGGACAAACAGGGCGTGACCGGGCGGAAGATCGAATACTTGTCGGTGCCCTACCGCAGCATCACGCGGTTCAGCATCGAGACCGCCGGCACGTTCGATCTGGATGCGGAGCTGAAGATCTGGGTGTCCGGAACGGCGGAGCCGGTGCGCAAGCAGTTCAACAAGAGCCTTAATATCTATGCGCTGCAGGCGATATTGGCCGAATATGTTCTGAAATAGAGAAAACGGGCTGCCGGAAGGAGGGCAGTCCGTCTTTTCGCTTCGGCTTACGCTTGGGTCCCGGGGGCTGCGGTGGCCAACTATGCGACCAATATTCTCAACAAGCTGCAGGTACAGGACCGTGAAGAGGCGATCCGGCTGGCGCGTGAATCCCGGCTCGGGCCGGAGGATTTCGGAACGGGATGAGGCGGTTTCGCCTGAAGGACCGGTCCTGGCCGGAGCGGAGGAATAAGCGGGGAAGTGGCTCCTTTCCTTGTGGGGGCAGGCAAGCTTCTTTGGCAGGAGATCTGTGTTAGCTAAAGTAAATTTTAGACGTTTCGACAATTCCTCTACAAATTTCGATGGTTTCCCCGTGTAGTGCATGGTAATCTACAGGAATCGGCAAAGGATGCTGACCGGATCCGCCCTGCATGCACAGGAGGGTCCCCAAGAAACCTGCCGTCAGCAGGACAAAAGAGAAGGAGAAACGCGAATGGCGCTCAGCCTTCAATTCAAAGCCGCGCTGCTGAAGTCGCACGAGAACCTGGCCTACCGGATTGCCTATCATCTGCTCGGAACACCCGAGGAGGCGGCCGAAGCGGCCATGAAGTCGCTCCTCGAATTGTCGCAGGACCAGCGGTTCTTCTGGATTCCGGAGGAACTGCAGCGCAGGAAAGTCAAGGAAGCGGTAATCCATCACTCCCTGCACAGGAAGAAGCAGGAGGCGTGCAGGTGGCCCGCTGGGGCTGTCCACTGAGGAAGCCTCGCCCGCGGCGTGCAGAACGCCGTATAACCATCGTCCCACCAGGCAAGTCCCATAGACAAGGTCCACAAGACAATGCACCAAGATAACCCCTCCCATGCAGCGGAGGGAAAAGTCGGATAGCATGTCAACCCTAAAAAGCCGGCCCGGAAGGAAGTCTTCCGGAGCCGGCTTTTTAGGGTTTTTTGGGCTGGTAAAAAAGGAATGCTCCTCCCGCTCCTGCTGAATCGGCCCGAAGGAAAGCGCGAAGTGCTGGCAGCTCCACGTTGATTCAGGGGATTGGACGCGAATGGGGGGCTAATCCATCTGATATTCCTTGAGCTTATTGTACAGGGTGCCCCGGGAGACGCCGAGCAGCTTGGCGGCGGCGCTCTTGTTGCCGAGTGTCTTGGCTAAGGCTTCCCGGATCAATTGAAGCTCTTCGTTCTCGGAGATATTCGTCCGCAGCACCTTTTCCCGCCGAACGGTCGTGCCTTCGAAGAATTCCACATCGAGCGGCTGTTCGTCCTGAATGATTCTCGGCAAGTGCTCGTGCGTAATCTGATCTTCCTCGCTCAGGATGACACAGCGCTCGATGATATTCTTCAGCTCACGGATGTTGCCGGGCCAATCGTAATTCATCAGAGCGAGCATAACCTCCGGTGCGATATGCGGCAGAGGCTTTTGGTACTGAAGCGCATATTCCCGGAGATAGAGTTGAATCATGCCTGGGAGGTCCTCCTTACGCTCACGCAGAGGCGGCAGGACGATCGTGATGACATTCAGCGCATAATACAGGTCGGCCCGGAATTCGCCCCGCTCCACCAGCGGGAGCAGATCCTTATCGGCTGCGGCGATGATGCGTGTGCTGACGCTGACCGGGGTATGGCCTCCCGAGCGGATCACCGTGCGGTTCTGCATAGAGTGGTACAGCTTCGCCTGCGTATCGAGAGGAAGTTTGTCGATCTCTTCGATGAACAGGGTGCCGCCATCGGCAAGCTCCATCTTGCCGGCGCTGCCGGTCTCGTTGCCGGTGAAGGCTCCGCCCTGATAGCCGAACAGCTCGGTATCGAGCAGTCCGGCAGGTATGGCCCCGCAGTTTACGGCAAGACAGGGGGCTTGCGCCCGGCGGCTCGCGCCATGGATCGTGATGGCCAGCTGCTCCTTGCCTACGCCCGTCTCGCCGACGATGAGCAGGGGGTTATCCGCCGAGGCCACCTTGCGGGCCAGACGGATGGCTTGGCCCATGGCTTCCCCTTTACCGGAGAGAGAGACGAACGGATCCCCTTGGTCGGCGTTCACCTCCAGCCGGTTGGCTGTGGACAGTTCCTCGTTCAACCGGACGAGGTTCGTGATGTCCTGCTCCGTGGCGATGCCCCCGATGATGCGGCCGTCCTTGTCCAGAATCGGCGAAGCGTTGATGAGAACGTGAGTGCCCGGGCGGGGACGGTGATAGGTGCTGCGGATGCGCCGGCCCTCATCGAGAATCTTCATGATGATGAGAGACTCGGCATCGAAGTGTTCTCCGATGCGGCGTCCGAGGATGTCCGACTTCGGAATGCCGTATACCTCTTCCGCCGGAGAGTTCCAGCAGACGACCCGGCCGCTGCGGTCCACAACGGTGACGGCATCAGCCACCGTCTCGGCCAGGGAATAGAAGTAGGAGGCGTACTGCCGGTAGCCATTCAGCAGGAAGTGGAGCAGGTCGGCGGGCAGGCTGTAGCCAAGCACAGGGCCGGCAGGGCTGCGGAAGACGACCGGCCGGGAGCCGAAGGGCGGAGCATCCAGCAGGGCATCCGGCAGGGCGAGACTCTCGTCCAGGAGCCAGACCGCGGAAGCCAGGTCCGTGCCCGTCTTCAAATAGTCCTCCACAGTCAGGGAAGGCGTATCTGGAAAAAGGGCGATATCACTGGGCGTAAACAGAAAGACCGACGGCCCGATCTCCATACAGGCGCTCCCGGACTGCTGCAGATGCTCCTTCAGAGCCATGATCGGAAGAGATGGGGATAGCATGGCGTACGATGTATATATGGGAAATTGTTCAGAATTGAACATAGGGTGACCTCACGCATATAGGATACTTTTAAATTTATCATGAAAACTTCATCGAAACAATGAGACGGCCCTCTACAGGAAAACCCAGCCATTGGAAAAGTTGTTCAAAATTAAACATGTAAATCAATTTAGAACATTTCAACGAAAAACAGTGTACAAGGTGTTTATTTTTATTGTATAATTATACATGTAAGAAATCATGACATCGACGGATAGGAGGTTGTGAGGCCTTTTTTAGGTCTGGTTTATAAGAGCTGGAAACCGTTTTCCTGCATTCTTCCAAGCAAAGACACAGTACATAGGGAGGTTACTCTTCGCATGGCACAGACTCAAACGGCGGCACCCTTAGGAGCACCCAAGAAAACGGCGGTCCGGGCGCTGGTAGCGAGCTTGATCGGAAGCTCCATCGAAGGTTCGATTACTTTTTCTACGGCACCGTGGCATCCTTGGTCTTCAATAAATTGTTCTTTCCGAGCTTCGATCCTGTCGTAGGCCTGCTCTTATCGTATCTATCCTTCGCGCTTCCTTTCTTTATCCGCCCGCTCGGCGGGGTGATCTTCAGCCACATCGGCGATAAAATCGGCCGTAAAAAGACACTTGTGTTAACGCTTTCCCTTATGGGCGGGTCCACGGTTCTGATCGGTCTTCTGCCGGATTATAACGCGATCGGTGTCATGGCGCCGATCCTGCTCATTCTCATGCGCTGTATTCAAGGCCTTGGCATCGGCGGGGAGTGGGGCGGTGCGCTGCTTCTGGCCGTCGAGTATTCGGGCAAGAACAACCGCGGGTTTTTCGGAAGTATTCCGCAGATGGGCGTCACGATCGGGATGCTGATGGGAACGCTGTCCATCTCCCTGCTCAGTCTGCTGCCGGATGAGCAGTTCATGTCCTGGGGTTGGAGAATCCCGTTCCTCTTCAGCGCCCTTCTGGTGCTGGTAGGGCTGTGGATCCGGGGCGGCCTCGACGAAACGCCTGCGTTCAAGGAAGCGAAGGAAACCGGGAACATCGCCAAGGTGCCTATCGTCGATACCCTCCGCTACCACTGGAAGTCGGTGCTCATCGCCGTGGGGGCGAAAGTCGTGGAAACCGGACCGTTCTACATCTTCTCCACCTTCATTATCGCCTATGCAACCAAGTTCCTGGCTTATGACAGGGTGACCGCGCTCAATGCCGTGACGATCGCCACCCTGGTGACTACTATCATGATTCCGATCATGGGCAAGCTGTCCGACAAGATCGGCCGCAAGCCGCTGTATATCGGCGGAACGATTGCCATCATCCTGTTTGCCTTCCCTTACTTCTACCTGCTGTCGCTCAAGACAACGGCAGCCATCATCGCCGCAACCGTAATCGGTCTCGGTCTGCTGTGGGCTCCGATTACCGCGGTGCTCGGTACAATGTTCTCCGAAATTTTCAGCACGAACGTTCGTTATACCGGTGTGACACTGGGCTACCAGCTCGGTGCCGCCATCGCCGGGGGCACGGCGCCGCTGATTGCGACCTACCTGCTTGATGCCTACAACAATTCGTGGGTGCCGGTGGCCATCTATATCATCGTCACCGGCGTGATCTCGCTCGCTGCGCTCGCTGCGGCGCGGGAGTACAAGGGCAAGGAACTGGATAACAGCTAGATCAGTTTTACATGTACAAGGTTATACGGAGGCCGTTTTCGGGAGAGGCACGCCGCTCTCCCGGGAGGGCTTCTTTTTATTAGGTATAGGAGCAGATCCCCAGCCAAGTTGGAGCTTTCCTGCATCGTAAGAAAAGTCTCCGATCAACCACGGAAGTCCTTCATCGAAAGGACTTCCGTGGTTTTTCTTTATGGATGGGCGGGCACCTTCGTCTTCATCGGAATACAATAGATGAAAAATTGATTACTGTGTACAAAACGCGTGTTTAATTTATGGTGTTTAAAAGAATGATGTTGTACAAAATTAGAACGTGTTGTACAATTACGCTATACAATTTGAACACTGTCAACCAGGAGGCTGATCTGTACATGGAGATGCTGCTCAGAAACATGTTTCAGACGCTTGGAAAAAGCCGTTCAGCCAATAAGCTTGCCAAGAAATACGGATTGCGGTTCGGTGCCGGCCGCTTCGTTGCAGGGGAGACGATCAAGCAGTCGATCGAAGCCGTCCGCGGTCTGAACCGGGAGGGGCGGGTCGTGACGCTGGATCATCTCGGCGAATTCGTCAGTACGGAGGCGGAAGCGAGAGAATCGGCGCAAATGTGTCTGCTCACGCTGGATGCGATTGAGGAGGCGGGCGTGCAGTCGAACCTGTCCCTGAAGATGACGTCGCTCGGACTGGATATATCCAAGGATCTCTGCGTGTCGAATATGCGGCAGATTCTGGACCGGGCGCGGCAGTACGGCAACTTCGTGCGCATTGACATGGAGGATTACGCGCATTGTCAAATTTCCCTGGATATCTACCGCGAGCTCCGCAAGGAATACGACAATGTGGGGATCGTCATTCAAGCCTATCTGTACCGGACGGAGCAGGATATCCGGGACCTGGGGGAGCTGAAGGCGAACCTGCGGCTGGTCAAAGGGGCGTATAAGGAATCGACGAAGGTGGCGTTCCCCGAGAAAAGCGATGTCGACGAGAACTACAAGAGGATCATCCGGTCGCATCTGCTCGGCGGCCATTATACGGCTGTGGCAAGCCATGATGCGAAGATCATCGAGTATACGAAGAACCTTGTGAGGGAGCAGGGGATCCCGCTGGACCGATTCGAGTTCCAGATGCTGTACGGGATTTGTGAGGAGCTTCAGCAGGCGCTCGTCCGCGAGGGCTACAAGGTGCGGGTATACGTTCCTTATGGCGTCGACTGGTTCGGCTATTTTATGAGGCGTTTAGCGGAGCGGCCGGCCAATGTCTGGTTCGTTCTTAAGAATATATTCAAATAACAATCCGTTCTCGAAAGGGGTAATATCATGAGCACACTGACTACGATCACGCCATACGCCAACGAACCGTTTACCGATTTTTCCTTGCAGGAAAACCGCAAGGCTATGGAGGCGGCTATCGCCAAGGTGAAGAGCGAGCTCGGGCGGATGCATCCGCTGCACATCGGTGCAGAAAAAATCGTCACCGGAGCCAAGATCACCTCCATCAATCCGGGTAATGTGGATGAAGTCATCGGCTATGTCAGCAAGGCGGACCAGACGCTGGCCGAGAAAGCGATGAATGTCGCCCTCGAAACGTTCGAAAGCTGGAAGAAGGTGCCGGCACGGGAACGCGCCGAATACCTGTTCAAGGCGGCGAAGCTGATGCGCGAGCGCAAGCATGAATTCTCCGCGACGATGATCCTCGAGTCCGGCAAAAACTACGTCGAAGCGGACGTGGACACGGCCGAAGCGATCGACTTCATGGAGTTCTATGCGCGCGAGATCATCCGTCTCAGCCAGGTCAACGAGACCCAGCCGCTGACGAAGATCCCGGGCGAGGATAACAACATCTCTTACATCCCGCTCGGCGTAGGCGTGATTATTCCGCCATGGAACTTCCCGCTCGCGATCTGTGTGGGCATGACGACGGCGGCCGTCGTATCGGGGAACACGGTGCTGCTCAAGCCGGCTTCCACGACGCCGGTCATCGCGCACAAGTTCGTCTCTCTGATGGAAGAAGTCGGCCTGCCTGCCGGCGTCATCAACTTCATTCCCGGCAGCGGTGCCGAGGTGGGCGACTACCTGACGACGCACCCGAAGACCCGCTTCATCTCTTTCACGGGCTCCAAGGAAGTCGGCCTGCGCATCAACCGCCTCGCGGCAGAGACCGCTCCGGGCCAGATCTGGATCAAGCGTGTCGTAGCGGAGATGGGCGGCAAGGACGGCATCGTCGTCGACGAGACGGCAGATCTCGATGCCGCGGCACAGGGCATAGTAGCTTCCGCCTTCGGCTTCCAGGGCCAGAAGTGTTCGGCCGGCTCCCGCGCGTTCATCGTCGAATCGGTATACGATGAAGTCGTGGCAAAGGTGGAGAAGCTCGTGCAGGGGCTGAAGGTCGGCCTGCCGGAGCAGAACTTCGCTGCGGGTCCGGTCATCGACAAGAACTCCTATGAGAAGATTCTTGAATACATTGAGATCGGCAAGGGCGAAGGCCGGCTGATCGCAGGCGGAGGCAAGGCGGAAGGCAACGGCTACTACATCCAGCCTACGGTCTTCGTCGATGTGCCGGGTAAAGCCAGAATCATGCAGGAAGAAATATTCGGACCGGTGCTGGCCATCGGCAAAGCGAAGGATTACCAGGAAGCGATCGCCTTGTACAACGATACGGAATTCGGTCTGACGGGATCGTTCTACTCGACGAATGAAGAGCGCATTGCCGAAGCGCTGGACACTATGCACTGCGGCAACCTGTATGTGAACCGCAAATGTACGGGAGCCCTGGTCGGCGTGCATCCGTTTGGCGGATTCAACATGTCCGGTACGGACTCCAAGGCAGGCGGCTACGATTACCTGCTGCTCTTCACCCAAGCCAAGCTGACTTCCCGCAAGCTGTAGTTCTTCCTGATGGCTGCTGTCTTGGCAGTCTTGTCTGCGCGGTATTCGGTCCGTTTGGCGGAGGAGCTGCAGGAGACGGCAGCAGGCAAGTTCAAGGTGTAAAAAGAAGCCTTCCCGGAATGATTTCTCCGCGAGGGCTTCTTTGTCCTAAAGGTGTCAGCTCGTCTGAGTCGGCGATCCTTGGGGGGCTGCGGCAGTCGAGAGCTTCACCAGCTCCAGGAGCTGCGTCTGTGCGCCCTCTGAACACAAGCCGCCGTGATAGCAGATGATGCGGTCAATCTCTAAGGCCGTCAGCTTTTGCAGCGACCGCATGGCGGCATCCATATCGAGCGTGTTGTATGCGATTGGCCCGCGCAACTCGCCGTCTTGGCATACTAGGGCGTCGGCTGCCACGAGCGTCCGGCTCTTCTCGTGGAATAAGCTGATGTGCCCTTCCGTATGGCCGGGGGTATGGATCACGCGAATGCCCCCGCAGTAAGGAAGGAGCTGGCCGTCGTCTAGTGTGGCTTGGACCGGGGTGGACGGCGGATTCGCGCATAGAGCCAGTAACTGCTGCTTGGCCTCTTCCGGCATCTGGAGCTTGGACAGAAGGGGTGCCATGGCGGCAGGGGTGGTTTTGATGAGAGGGAGCTCTCCCTCGATATAAGGTTTATCGAGCGAATGTGCGTACACCCGCAGCGAATCGGGGGCTGCCCGGAGCACGTCGGGCGCGCTGCCGATATGATCGAGATCCTGATGGGTCAGGATCAGGGCGGTTAATCGCTCCAGCGGCACCCCGGCCTCCTGCATCGCATCGCGCAGCTTCGGCAGATCTCCGGGCATGCCTGTATCGATTAACACGGCGGATTCCTGATCCCAGATCAACGTGGGATACAGGCTCGATTTTCCCCCTCCTATACCCTCGGCCTCAATCTTAAGCATGGCAACTCCATTAGCTGCAAGCATTCCATCATTCCCCTTTCGTGAATCCATAATTTGGTTGGCCAAATTATATATACCATGCACGATTAGGTTGTTTCAAGAGATAAATTTTATATTATAACACAAAAATAAATATTTGTCAATGAGTCAGAAAGGGTGATTTCAAGCGCCCAAAAGCATATGCCCTGCTGCAGAAGAAGGAGAGCGGAGGTAGGGTGACGAGCGGAAAAAGGAAAGCAGCCATTTGTAAAAATGTCCCTTGACAATAATACCCATACACATTATTGTTGTATGTACAAACAACAACAAGGGATTGACGACCATGACCGAACCTAATTTTGACAAGTGCCTGTACTTCACGATCAGCAAGCTGAACCGGATCATCACGAAGATTGCGGAAGAGGAATTTGCCCGGATCGGTTTGTCGCCCACGTATGCCTTCCTGCTCATGCTGGTGAACAGCCGGCCCGGCATCACACCGACGGAGCTTAGCGAGAAGCTGTTCGTTACCCCGTCCACGATCACCCGCTTTCTCGACAAGCTGGAGGGGAAGGGACTGGTCCACCGGAGAGGGGAAGGCAAGCGGATCTGCGTTCAGCCTACGGAACAGAGCCTCGAGATACAGGAGAAGCTCGATACCGCATGGGACGGTCTTTGCCCGCGCTACTTCGAATTGTTTGGCGAAGAGATGTGCCGCGAGCTCTCCCGCGTGACGAAGGAAGCGGCAGAGAAGGCAAGATAGAAAGCGGGATAGAAGGATGGCCTGACAAAGGGTCAGGGATAGTGAGAGTCCGTCCATGACGGCCTTCTCTTGATATATATTTGTATGTACAACCAAACGAGGAGTGAGTAACGATGAAAACGTTAGTGCTTGTTGTCCACCCGAACCTGGCGGCATCCCGGGTGAACCGCCGCTGGGCGGAGGAGATCGGGAAGCAGGAGGGCGTCACCGTTCACCGTCTGTATGAAGCTTACCCGGATTGGCAGATCGACGTGGCCAAGGAACAGGCGCTCCTGGAAGCCCATGACCGGGTGGTACTGCAGTTTCCTTTCTACTGGTACAGCTCTCCTCCGCTCCTCAAAAAGTATCTGGACGACGTGCTGACGTACGGATGGGCTTACGGCTCGAGCGGCACCAAGCTGCGCGGCAAGGAGCTGCTTGTCGCGATCTCCCTGGGAGGAACACTGGAAGACTACCAGCCTGGCGGGAGAAACCAATTTACGATTCCGGAGCTGCTGAGGCCGATCCAGGCCACGAGCAATATGATCGGGACGAAGTACCTTCCGGTATTTGCCTACGGTGGAGTATTACAGCAGAGTGAAGAAGACCTGGACCGGAGCGCGGAGCTCTATGTACAGCATGCGCTCAGGACCGAATTCGCCGCCGTGCCTCTCTAAGTGGGAGAAGGGCCGGCAGGGGGCTGGAAGCGGTGGCATTCGACGCTTGTTTGAGGCCTTATCGTACACGAAGCTTGAGAGGCAGCCGGGTTTCCGTCGGGATACCGGCTGCTTTTTTTTTGCAGGGTTGATTGGATCCGCTTGGGCAGTTTGGTTCATAGCCATTCTTTCCATATCCTGTCTGCGGGACATACCATACAATAAGAATACATGATGACGCGGAGAGCGTCGGGTATTCGAGAATAGCAGTATGGAGGCTGGAACCATTGACGAAGACGGATATGGCCGATTGGGGCTGGGATACAAGATGGGACGAAGCGTTCGAAGGATTCTGCGAGGCCGGCTTGGTGCCGGGCAGGGTGACCTTGGAGCATAAGCACATCTACAGGGTGATGACCGAAGAAGGCGAGCTGCTGGGGGAGATCGCCGGACGGATGCGCCATGAAGCCTTCGGCCGTGCGGATTATCCGGCGGTGGGCGATTGGGTGGCCCTGCAGCCCCGGCCGGCGGACGGCCGGGCGACGATTCACGGCGTGCTGCCGCGCCGGAGCAAGTTCTCCCGCAAAGCGGCAGGCTCTACCGTCGCTGAGCAGATAGTCGCGGCGAACATCGATACGGTATTCCTGGTGCATGCGCTGAACCAGGACTTTAACATGCGCCGGCTGGAACGGTACTTGACCCTCGCCTATGAAAGCGGCGCCCTGCCGGTCGTGTTGCTCAGCAAAGCGGACCTGTGTGAGGACGTGCCGGCCCGGGTCGCCGATGTGGAGGGCGTGGCCCCCGGTGTCCCAATCCACGCGGTCTCTTCCCTGCACGTGGAGGGGCTAGAAGCGCTGCATCCTTATCTGGGCAGGGGGCGGACGGCGGCGCTGCTCGGCTCCTCCGGTGCCGGCAAATCGACACTGGCCAACCGCCTGTACGGCGAAGAGCTGCTGCTCACCGGCGGGATCCGCGAGGGCGATGACCGCGGCCGCCATACGACCACGCACCGCGAGCTGGTGAGGCTGCCGGAGGGCGGCCTGCTGATCGATACGCCGGGGATGCGGGAGCTGCAGCTGTGGGATGCGGACGCCGGGCTTGATCTTGCCTTCCGCGATATCGAGGCGCTGGCCGCGGACTGCCGCTTCGGCGACTGCAGCCATGCAGGCGAACCGGGCTGCGCGGTAAGGGCGGCCCTGACAGACGGCACGCTGCCGGAAGCCCGCTACCGCAGCTACGTTAAGCTGCAGAAGGAGCTGGCGTACGAGGCGCGACGGGAGGATCCGGCGCTGCAGCGGGCCCAGCGGGACCGGTGGAAGAAGATTCACATGCAGGTGCGCAAGGGACCGGGCCGGAAGTGAATGCGCGAAGCAAGTAAGATCAGCGGCCAATCGTGCCGGAATCCGAACAAGACGGAACTCCCAGGAGCCCCGTCTTGTTTTTGTTTATTGTATTCCTGTGAACGTGGGAAAGGGGAGCTGTGAGGATGAATAGGAAGGGCGGATTCCCTCCGGCACCTCCTGTAGTATTCGTATTACAAGCAGGGAAGCCGGAAGGACTTTAGTCCGCCGTTTCTTCCGAGGATTCCTTGACAGGCATAATCTTGAAGCCGAGCTTTGCCCCTGTTTCATAAGTGAAGGAGAACGATCCGGTCATGTCTTCATCGCTCATCCGGCCTTCCGTAACTTCCTGCATCAGCCAGTCATTGACGATCGCCAGCAGTCCGCTGAACCAAGGCTCGATAATCTCATTTTTCATCATTTGTACCCCCTTAGGTAATGGAATCGTGGCTATGTATGCAGCCCAGATTTGGTTGTGGTATGTAATTTTGTATAAACAATTCATCGGCTTGTGAAGGCTTTCAGTTTAGTGGTAATTGAATGGAAGCTTCAAACGGGCAGGCGGAGGGGTAATAAATCAGAAGTAGAAGCCCGGAAAGCTCAGTGGGGCGAAGCGGGCAAAAGGGGGCGGAAGCCATGTATCGGGCATTGGTCGTAGGCGGGGCGGTTACGGATCAGGAGCGCTTGAAGCCGCTCCTCGGACGGATGCGTTCCGGAGGGATGGAAGCCGAGTGGACGGAAAGCGGTGTGGTCGGCTGGAAGAAGGCGGCCGAGCTTCGGCCCGATTTGATCCTGCTGGCGGTCGCAGGCTCTGAAGAGGAAGCGGCGGAGGCGGTCACCGAGTGGAAGGTCCGGCAGCCGCAAGCGAAGCTTGCCGCCGTAAGGGTAGACGGCGGAGCGCTGCCGGCGGGGGAAGCGGGCTCGGGCTGCTGGGCAGCGGGGCCCCTGGGGCCTGGGGAGGCCGCCGTCCTGCTCGGGGAGCTGGCGGAACGTCTCGAAGCCGAGCGCCGGGAACGGGAAGCGGAGCTTCGGCTGGCAGAGAAGACGATGGAGCTTATGCCCCTCGCCGAGCAGGAGATCGTGCTATCGCTAATGCAGGAGGAGGAGCCTGGAGAGGAGATCGGCGAACTGCTCGCCGGTCTGGGGCTCTCAGGGGTCTATGGCCGGGCGGCCGTCATTGCCCTGCCGCAGACGCAGGGGGGACTGCAGCTCCCGGCAGGCATGGGCGCGGTCCAGCTGTACGAAGCGGTGCGCAGCCGGGCGAAGGCCGACGGCGAATTCGCTGTCGTGGGACCGGCGGTCGGCCGCTGGCTGGCCGTGCTGCGGTTGGGCACGCGGCCGCAGGCTGAGGCGGCCGGCTTTGAAGGAAGCTGCCGGTCCTGGGCTGAATCGCTGGCCGGCTTCCTGACGCTGCAGCTCGGCCTGCGCTGCCTGATCGGGCTCGGCCGTCTTGGGCAGGGCATCGCTGGCCTGCGGCAGTCGCTGCGGGAGGCGGCCGAGGCGATGGAGCCGGACGAGAGCCGCGCGGCGGAGGCCGCCGATGTGCCCTGGGCCGCGGACCGGGAGGCGATCCGTCAGGAGCTTCGGCAGCTGCGGGAAGAGCGGGAGCGGCGCCAGCGGCTGGGCGGACTGCCGGCAGCGGCGGGAGCCTCGCTGGCCGGGCCGCCAGCCGGGCTGCAGGAGGCGGGAGACGGCGAGGGGCCGGTGCTGCCCGGGGAGCTCGAAGCGCCGTTCGCGCCGACCGGCCGCTAGCGGGTGGAGGGGTCAGGAGCCCGCCGGGGCGGAATCCGAAGCAGGCGGGGGCGAGCTGGCGGAACGCTGGGAGTGGAACGGTATCAACCGGTGGCTGCACTGGTGTCATACCGGCTGCAAATGCTGCGGACCGTGCTGGTCGCAGATAGTGGAAAGGGACCGCCAGGCCGTCGAAGCGCTGCTCACGCAGTCGTCCGGCCTTGATGGCCACACAGCGCTTGTAAGGTCCCTCCCGCGGATCGTGCGGCCCTTAGACGTGCCGTACATATGTCGTCAAGGTATAGGCCTTATGCGAAAATTACATCACAAAAAGCCCCTATTCGTGACAAGCACGAAAGGGGCTTAGCTGTGTTTATTTTACGGGAAATACCGTTATTTCTTGGCGTCGAAGGAGCTCTTGAGCGAAACGATGCGGTTGAATACGAGCTTCTCGCCCGTCGTATCCTTCGGATCGACGTTGAAATAGCCGTGGCGGAAGAACTGGAACTTATCCTGCGCCTTCGCGTCCTTCATGTTGTTCTCTACGAAGCCCTGCAGCTTCTCGAGCGACTTCGGATTGATGTTGTCGAGGAAGGACTCGCTTTCCTCGCCTTCTTCTTCGAGGATGAGCGGCTCATACAGGCGGAATTCCGCTGCGCGGGCCTGGGTCGCTTCAATCCAGTGGATCGTTCCTTTGACTTTGCGTCCGGTGAAGCCGGTGCCGCTCTTCGTCTCCGGATCGTAGGTGCAGTGGAGCTCCGTCACGTTGCCCTCGGCATCCTTCACGAAGTTCTCGCACTTGATAAAATAGGCGTGCTTCAGACGGACTTCGTTGCCCGGGTAGAGGCGGTGGTAGCCCTTGATCGGCTCCTCCATGAAGTCGTCCCGCTCGATGTAGATCTCACGCGAGAACGGAATCTGGCGGGAGCCCATCGCTTCGTTCTCCGAGTTGTTCTCGGCCTCGAGCTGTTCGATCTGCCCTTCCGGATAGTTCGTGATGATCACCTTCAGCGGCTGCAGGACAGCCATCGTCCGCGGCGCCTTCAGCTTCAGGTCCTCGCGGATGAAGTGCTCGAGGAGCTTGTCATCTACGACGCTGTTGTTCGTCTTCACGACGCCGATCTCGCGGCAGAAATCGCGGATCGCCTCCGGCGTGAAGCCTTTGCGGCGCAGGCCGGAGATTGTCGGCATACGTGGATCGTCCCAGCCGTCCACGACCTTCTCGTCGACGAGGAGCTTCAGCTTTCTTTTGCTCATCACCGTATTCGTCAGGTTCAGCCGTCCGAATTCGTACTGGTGCGGGGTGCACTCCATCTCGCATTCGCGGACGACCCAGTCGTACAGCGGGCGCTGATCGGCGAACTCCAGCGTACAGATCGAGTGGGTTACGCCCTCGATGGCATCCTCCAGCGGGTGGGCGAAGGCATACATCGGGTAGATGCACCAGCCGTCGCCTGTATTGTGGTGATGCGCATGAGAGATCCGGTAGATCACCGGGTCGCGCAGGTTGATGTTCGGCGAAGCCATGTCGATCTTGGCGCGTAGCACCTTCTCGCCGTTGGCGAATTCGCCTGCCCGCATGCGAGTGAAGAGATCCAGGTTCTCCTCGACGCTGCGTCCGCGGTAAGGGCTCTCCTTGCCGGGCTCGGTCAGCGTGCCGCGGCTCTCGCGGATCTCGTCTGCGCTCTGGTCGTCGACGTAAGCGAGGCCTTTGCGGATGAGCAGCACGGCGCGGTCATACATTTCGCCGAAGAAGTCGGAGGCGAAGGTCAGCCGCTCCCACTCGAAGCCGAGCCAGGCGACGTCTTCCTTGATCGATTCGACGAACTCCGTATCTTCCTTCACCGGGTTCGTGTCGTCGAAGCGAAGATGCGTGCGGCCGCCGAACTCGTCCGCAATCTCGAAGTTGAGACAGATCGACTTGGCGTGTCCGATATGCAGGTAGCCGTTCGGCTCCGGAGGGAACCGGGTGACGACCTCTTTCACCTTGCCCGATTTGAGGTCTTCGGTGACGATGGTTTTGATAAAGTTGGTGGATGATGCCGGCGCAGCCGGTTTTGCTGTTTCCATGTCGGATAACCTCTTTTCAGGATAACGTGTAGAAATAACTGCCAGCAGGCGAACGATTATCTCTCTATAATACACAAAAAAAGCCACAAATATAATGGCCTTGCACACGAATCTATGAAAATGGACGGGCTGTTTGCAAAATGGGATGATAGGCGGGCGAAGAGAAGATCCCATACGCCCATGGAGAAACGTCCGGGCTAGCCAGCTTTCAGGTGAAAGTGGGAGGAGTAGGGCCGTAACACGGAAAAACCGTGCTAGGGTGCGCGAAGAAGGTCATGTGCGCCTCCTAACACGGAAAATCCGTGTTAGAGAGTGAGCCTCATGCTGAAAAGAGGCGCGCGATGAAGGCAGCATGTTTACCGTCAGACGCTGGGGGTAGGCTTGGCGTCCCACACCTTTGCCCGTTCCCCCACATAGGATGGAGCAAAGGAGAGGGAATGCAGCCATGAAGGCAAATCAGACATCAGGACGGTACATCACGACCGCCGTCCTCCAGAAGGTAGCCGGAGCGATGCTCCCGTTCTACCACCGGATCGCCACGAACCGGGCCTATGCCGCGGCTTGGACGAAGGGCGTGCGCAAGGGGGATCTTGCCGTGCTCGAACGGCTGCTTCGCGAGGTGCAGCTGTACCTGCCGCGGATTTCGTCCTTCTCGACGAACGGCATCGGTTACTTCGTAGATTTCCGGGCGCCCCGGCCTGTACTGCAGTACACGAACGGCACGTCACTCCGTCCGGGAACGACCCAGTTCTACTTCCACACGGGAGTGCACCGCTCCATCGCCCGGGTGGTGGTTCCGCTCTATCGTGAGATTGTGCGCAATAAGCCGTTCGCCCGTTTGATCGTGGCGGCCGTCCGTTCGGGCAACACGGCGCTGCTGACGAGGCTGATCCGCAGCAAGATCACGACCCGCGCGCTCAAGTCCATCACGATTGATTCCTCGGGCTTTAAGCTCGGGTTCCGGTATGCCGCCAGCCCGTACACGTTCTACAACCAATTCTTCCGCGAGCTGACCCCGTAAGTTGAACCGACGCCCCATGGTCCGGTTTGCCCGGTCTGCCAGTCCGCGTCGAACTGCCCAAAAACCCCTGAACCTTACCGGTCAGGGGTTTGTTTGTACGCTGCACTGGATTACCGGGTATCCCCGGCATGGGGTTCAGGGCCCTGCAGCAGCTGCAGGAGTTCGGACGCTTTGTTGATGTCCTGGGTATGCACATCAAGCTGAAGATGCTCGTTGTTATGCGGATCGACCGCGGCGGCCGCCGTCTGGATCGTACCGAGATGCGAATCGGCGTTGGACTTCAGGCGGCAGCGGATGCTTTTCGACTTAAGATAACGGTAATAGTCCTCAAGCCTGCGGGCATCGGGGCCGAGGCCGCTCGATACGGTGGTCCAGCCGGCATTGCGGCGGTACAGGAAGTAGCAGGCGGCCAGAAGCACGAGGAAGATAAGCAGAATGCCCATAGATTCACCACCTAGATCAGAATAGAAACCGTAAGAAGGACAAACAAATAAAGCGATTACAAACCAATATTTGTTAGATAGAATATCATAAGTGCGAAAAGCAAATCAAGCGGATAGTGAGCTTTTCGGGAAAAAGGGCGGGCTTATTGGGCTGGGGATTCGAACGAAGGGGACGTGAAAGGAACGGCGGCAGCCGGACGGTACCGCTTCATTACCCGTTTTTACGGAAGCTGAAACACGCTCGTGAAAGGTTTTTTGGGGGGCATTCTGCCGTGCATCCTTCGCGTTGACAGACCCCCGGGGGTAGGCTACGATGGGGGGAAACGTCCGGAGTAAGCCGGGCGGCAAGCACGTTCGAGGGAAGCGGTAACCCCTCCGGTAGCGGGAGGAGAAGGAGAATGAATACACAATCATTGACGGAACGCGTGCGGGTGACGCAAAAGCGCCTGCGCAAAGAAATGCTTCGGAGTGTGCTGAATGAGTTTGACGGAAGCCTGATGGCACTGCCGGAGGACAAGCGGAGCCAGAAGTACGCCAAGATGGCCGGCAGCCCGTTTTCCTTTTACCGGGGAAGCGCCTATTTGTTCTATTTTGACGTATCGCGGGAGTGGTTTCCGTATCATACGGCTCCAGAGAGGCCGACCTGGATCCAGGGGGATCTGCATTTCGAGAATTTCGGCGCCTTCCGCAGCGAGCACGGCCGGATGGTGTATGATGTGAATGATTTTGACGAGGGCTGTCTCGGTTCCTATCTGTATGATCTGCTGCGGATGTCGGTGAGCGTGTCTCTCGTATGCCGGACGCTCGGGATCGGCCCGGAGGGGCAAAGGGAGGCGATCGCGGGCTATCTGGGCTCGTACGCCAAGCAGATCCGCCGGTTCGCCAGGCGCAAGGAGGATCCGCGGACGCTCGTCTTTGACAAGGATCATACGGATGGGGCGGTCCGGCGTCTGCTCAAGAAGACGGAGAAGCGGCTGGCCTCGCATTTTCTCGAAGGGGTCACGACGCTGACCCGGGACACCCGCAAATTCACGAAGTCGGAGGAGATTCTGCCCCCGACGCTGGAGGAGAAGGGGGCGCTGGAGGCGGCCTGGCCGCAGTATCTGCTGACCCTGCAGGCCAAAGGGGTTAAGCCGGAGGGATACTACAGGATCAAAGACCTGGCTGTGAAGCACGGGTCGGGAACGGCCTCCATCGGCCTGGACCGCTTCTATGTGCTGATCGAGGGGGAAGCCGGCGAACAGGGACTCGACGATATCGTGCTCGAGGTCAAGGAGGTAAGGGCTCCGGTGCCGGCTTATTTTGTGGCGCATAACGAGGCGTTCTGGAAGCACATGGGCCATCAGGGCAAGCGAGTGATCCAGACTCAGCAGGCCATGCACCATGAGGCGGATCCGTTCCTAGGCTATCTTACGATGGACGGCCGGGATTTCTATGTGCGGGAGAGGTCCCCGTACAAAAAGCGGCTGAAGACGGACCGTCTGGAGGGGCCGGACGAGCTGCAAGGGGTACTGAAGACGATGGGCCGGATCACGGCAAAGCTGCATGCCCGGGCGGACGCCGATATGAACCAAGGCCTGATGGCCTACCACAGCGAAGATGAGATTGATGCGGCGATCGGCGCGGACCGGGAGGGCTTCTGCGAATATATCGCCCAGTGGGCGGTTGCCTATGCGTATCAGGTGGAGGATGATTATGCCCTTTTCCTGGAGTGGCTGGAAGAGCGCGGGAACAAGGCATAGGGGTGAGCCCCAAAAAGGGAAGGGGGAGTACGGCACAGCGCCGTACTCCCCTCTTTGATGCCGCTGGCTGTGGCTCAGCCGGCTGCCCGGGTGTGCGGGCTCCGGTGTCCGGCTCAAGGCGGCTGCGGCGGCCAACGGACGCCGTATCTTTGCCTGTGCTCGGCTGCCCCTGCACGGCTTACGGGGCCGCCTGTGCTTAGACTGGCGGCCTACGGAGGACGCACTGCGGTGACCTAGTCCCCGCATGGTGTGCGAGGTGGCAGCTAAGCCGGTGGCCTGGACAGGCTGCGTTCCTGGGCCGGCCTCCCTGCGGCCTGCATGCGGTGGCTGCCCGTGGCTCCGGCCTGCACAGGCCCGGCAGGTGCCCCGCAGGCAGCCTCCGCAGCTGGTCTGGCGGCTCCCCATGAAAGCGGCAGTGTTCGGGGGTGCCGGCCCCCTGCCGGACGCTGGGCCTATAGCACGTGTCCGCGCTATCTTGCTCCGGCGGCCTCCTCAAGCTCCCGCATCCGCTCCAGCACCCGGCGCTTCCGGTACAGCATCGTGCCGGCTTCGGCCACATCCTGCAGCGTGCTGCGGTTCAGGAAGGCGCCGAACACCATCCCGGCGATGGGCACCATCTGGAAGAGCTTCTTCCAGCCGAAGTTATCCCGGTAGGCGGCGATCACCTCGCGCCAGCCCTGGAGCTGGGAGAGGGCGTCTCGCTGCCGGCTCTCGCTGCCGAAGTCGGAGAGCTCGCCGAGCACGGCCTTTTTGCCTACGATGTCGGAGTTCACGAACTGCAGACACTTGATCACGAAGATGCGCTCACTTTTATCCTGGGGATCGAAGCCGTAGACGATCGCCAGCTCCTGCAGCACCTTCAGCGACAGGCCGAGGAGTGCGGGGATATCGATGGCGAGTGTAAAAATTCCACCAAACCCGGTGGTGGCCCCCTGGGCGGTAGCCAAGGTCACTCTGCTCTTGGCGAGCTCCGCAGCGGCCGCATCCATGACGGCCAGCGGCAGGCCGGCGGCGGTCTCCATGGTCAAGGGGCCTTCCAGCGCCCCTCCTCCGGCTTTGCGCCGCTCTTCTTCAAGCCGTTCCAGCATTCCCCGTTCGGATATCAAATAACGGCCTCCCGTCTGCACGAAGCTGCCCACCTCGTCCATGGCCAGGCCGATTTTATCCTGAATGAACTTCGGTGTGAGCTTGTCGAGGAGCTGGAACGGCAGCCGGCCGATTTTCTCCCAGAACCACAGGTCCTGCTGTCCCTTCTCCCAGACCTCGATTTCCCGCAGCGCGTTCTGCAGCTCCTGGACCGTCTCAGCCCGGGCGGCATTTCCTTGTCCGGGTGTTGTCATAGCGCTTCACTCCTCTGTTCCTTCGTCTTCTTACCCCTATTACGCAGCATGGAGGGGGGAGGGTGCATTTTCGGACCGAAAACCATATCAACTTCACCGGAAGGCGCAGGGGCTTGTGCCCCATCGAAGATGATCTGCAGGGGCTGATGGGGGGAGCCGGCAGGCACTTGCCAAGTGGAAGAAAGTGGTGTACATTGAACAGTAACATTTTGCACGCATATGCCAAAAAGCATTCGACCAAGGATACAGACCTGCGGCTTCACCGGTCCAGAGAGGGCGCCCCCCGCTGAGAAGCGCCTCCGGCTCCCGCACGGTCTCCCGCCTTGGAAGCTGCTGGGGGGAAAGGAAGAGGAGGGCTGCCTCTTCCCATTAACCGCAGCCGGGCCCATCCCGTTATCACGGAAGAGGAAACGCCGGCCATGCGGTCATTTGCGGGCCGGCGTTGACAAATTAGGGTGGTACCACGGCACGCTTTCGTCCCTGACGAGGCGTGCTTTTTGGTATGCTCCAGAACCGTAAGGAGGAATTGTCATGAAGCAAAGTACATTGTTCCTGCCTACGCTGCGGGAGGTGCCGGCGGAGGCGGAGACGGCGAGCCACCGGCTGATGCTCCGAGCCGGGCTGATCCGTCCGCTGGCGGCGGGGATCTACTCCTACCTGCCGCTGGGCCGGAAGGTGCTGCGGAAGGTGGAGGAGCTCATCCGGCGGGAGATGGAGGAGGCCGGCGCCCAGGAGGTGCTCCTGCCCGCGATGCAGCCCGCCGAGCTGTGGCGGGAATCGGGACGCTACGCGGTCTATGGCCCGGAGCTGATCCGGCTGACGGACCGGCACGGGCGGGAATTCGCTCTCGGGCCGACGCATGAAGAGGTCATCACGACACTGGTCCGCGATGAGATCGGCTCTTACCGCAGGCTCCCGCTGACCTTGTACCAGATCCAGACCAAGTTCCGCGACGAGCGCCGTCCGCGGTTCGGCCTCCTGAGGGGAAGGGAGTTCCTGATGAAGGATGCCTATTCCTTCGATACGGATGAAGCGGGTCTGGATCTGACCTACTGGCGGATGGAAGAAGCCTATCACCGGATCATGAAGGGCTGCGGGCTGCGCTACCGGGCCGTAGAAGCGGATTCAGGCTCCATCGGGGGCGAAGGCGGTACGCATGAATTCATGGCGCTGGCCGCCATCGGGGAGGATACCGTTATCAGCTGCACGGCCTGTGACTATGCGGCCAACCTGGAGAAAGCGGAGGCGGCCTGGACTGCCCCCGAAGCACCGGTGCGGGAAGTGCCGGCCGCAGAACGCTGGCACACGCCGGGCGTGCGGACGATTGCCGAGCTCACGGAGCGGCTCGGGGACGAAGCGAATCACCTGCTGAAGACGCTGATCTACCTGGCCGACGGGCAGCCTGCCGCCGTGGTGGTGCGCGGCATCCACGAAGTGAATGAAGCCAAAGTGCGGGCGGCGCTTGGCGCGGAGGTTCTGGAGCTGGCGGACGCCGAGACGACGCAGCGCGTGACCGGGGCCCCGGTCGGCTTCGCCGGACCTGTCGGGCTGCAGGTGCCGCTGCTCGTCGACCGCGAGGCGGCGGCCCTGGCCGAAGGCATCACAGGCGCGAACGAGGCCGACTGGCATCTGCGGCATGTCGTGCCCGGCCGTGACTTTACGCTGGAGCGCGCAGGCGATTACCGCAATGTGCGGGAGGACGACGCCTGCCCGCGCTGCGGCGGAGCGCTGGAAGGGCACCGGGGCATCGAGGTCGGGCACGTGTTCAAGCTCGGTACGAAGTACAGCGCGAAGCTCGGAGCCGTCTTCACCGATGAGACGGGCGAGGAACGGCCGATGATCATGGGCTGCTACGGCATCGGGGTGTCACGGATTCTCTCGGCGGTCGTCGAACAGCATCATGACGAGCAGGGCATCGTGTGGCCGCAGGGGCTGGCCCCCTTCGACGTGCACCTGATCCCGCTGGCGCAGGAGGGCGCGTCCGCCGAGCTGGCGTCCCGGCTGTATGCCGGACTGCGGAGCAAGGGGGCCGACGTGCTGCTCGATGACCGGGCTGAGCGCCCGGGAGTGAAGTTCAAGGACGCCGACCTGATCGGTCTGCCGGTGCGCATCGTGATCGGTCGGGACGCCGCCGAGGGTCTTGTCGAATACAAGGAGAGGTGCAGCAAGGATGCCGTGAAGCTGACGGTGGAGGAAGCGATGGAACGGGTTCTGGCACTTCTGGCTCAGTAGGCGGCCGGGGAGCGGGGGAGGACATGACCGGAAGGACCCCGCAGCCGGGTAGTCAAGAAGAGGCCCTGCGGGTAAATAGGGGCAAGTATAAAAGGGGCCGGTAAGCCATGGTGTCCTGCCGGCCCTGGGATTCCGAAGCAGCCAGAGGAAGGAGGGAGGGCGCATGATCCGGATCGGACTTGCGGGCTGGGGCGACCACGACAAGCTGTACGAGAAGGGGACGGCAGCCAGGGACAAGCTGAAGGTGTATGGAAGCTATTTTGACCTGGTGGAGGTTGACAGCTCGTTCTATGCCGTGCAGTCCCAAGCGAATTACGAGCGCTGGGCGGCCGATACTCCCACGGACTTCGGATTCGTGATCAAGGCGTATCAGGGCATGACCGGTCATCAGAGGGGGCGCAGTCCCTTTCCCGACGAAGAGACGATGTTCCGGGCCTTCCGGGAGTCGATCGGGCCCGTCCGGGAGGCGGGGAAGCTGAAGGCGGTGCTCTTCCAGTATCCGCCGTGGTTCGATTGCAAGAAGGCGCATGTCGAGGAGCTGCGCCGGACCCGGGAGCGGATGGACGGTCTGCCCCTGGCGCTCGAATTCCGCCACCAGAGCTGGTTCGCGGAGGGAATGCGGGAGAAGACGCTTTCGTTCATGGAGCGGGAAGGCTGGATCCACAGCATCTGCGACGAACCGCAGGCGGGCAGCGGGTCGGTTCCGACCGTGCTCCATCCTACGGACAAGCGGCTGACCATTGTACGGATGCACGGGCGCAATGCGGCCAACTGGAACGGCGGCGGGGGACCGAACTGGCGCGAGGTCCGTTATCTGTACGACTACAGCGAGGAGGAACTGCTGGAGTGGAAGACGAACTTATCTGTATTGGAGGAGCGGACAGAGGAGATCTGTCTCATCTTCAATAATAACTCGGGCGGTCATGCGGCCGGCAATGCGGCAGGGCTGATGGCCATGCTCGGTCAGCAGGTCAAGGCTTTCGCCCCCCAGCAGCTGGACCTGTTCTGAAGCTGCTTGGGCGCAGGATGATTTTGCCTGCCGAGGGATATGCTATGGGAGTGAAAAAACAACAGACGGGCCTTCCGCCCCGCACCTGCTGACGTAACGGAGTATATCATGTATCACGGCAGGCGGAGGGCAGGCGGAGGCCCACGCTACCGGGAGGAATTGAAAGATGAGTGAACCAACATCCCTTTATGAGAAATTGGGCGGGGAGGGCGCGATTGGAGCCGTCGTCGATATTTTTTATAAAAAAGTACTGGCGGACGACACGGTGAACGGGTTCTTCAAGGATACGGATATGGAGAAGCAGCGTAAGCACCAGACGAAGTTCCTGAGCTTTGCACTCGGGGGGCCGGCACAATACAGCGGAGCGAGTATGGCTAAAGCGCATGAGGGCATGAACCTGCAGCCCGTCCACTGGAACGCGATCGTGAACCATCTGACGGCATCGCTCCGGGAAGCCGGGGTCACGGAAAGCGATATCGATGCGATTGTAAGCCATGTGGCCACGCTGAAGGACGATATCCTGAACAAATAGTCGGAAGCGGCGGGAATGCCGGCATCCTGCCAGAGTGAGTTCGGAGCAGGGGCCGGTATTTTTGCTATGAGGGCGTGCGGATTCCGCGGCCCGGCGTCCATTCCCCATCACAATTGGGCTTGGGGAACGGTTGACAAGGCGGACTCCGAGAGGCATACTGAACATATGAATACATGCTCATATGTTTGGGGTGTTGGAACAGCTGTCCATACCCGGGCTGAAGAGGGAGGAATGGATATGAGCGGCGGCGGTAAGGACGAGGAAGCGGTGAAGAAACCCGGCCTGCATGCCGGGGGCAGTCAAGGGCAGGCAAGTTCCGACCGGGACCGGCATGAGGCCGACGAACGGCGGCGCCTTGAGAGTCCGGCGAGGGCGGACTCTGCCGGTACTGAAGACGATGGCCGGGGAGCGGGCGCGGCTCCCGGACATGATCACGAGAAGGACATGAGCCGCAGTCGTGAAGAAGCGGCTGCAGGGTATGCGGAGGCTGCGCGAGTCGAGAAATCGCAGGGCTGCGGGCACGAGCATGCACGGGACCACAGCAGCCATGGTCATAATCACGGCGGGCACGCTCATGATCATGGTGATCATGCAGGAGGACACAGCGGCCATCATAATCACGGCCATCACGGGCACGGCCATCACGGCCACGGGCATCATGGACATCATCACGGACTGCTCGGCCATCACCATCATGGTCACGATGCGGTTCGCGAAGGGAACAAGCGGGGGCTGTTGTTCGCCCTCCTGCTCACCGGAGGCATCCTCCTGCTCGAATTCGCCGGAGGCCTCTGGACGAACAGCCTGGCGCTGCTCTCCGACTCGGGGCATATGCTCAGCGATGCCGCCTCCCTGCTGCTCAGCCTGATTGCGGTTACCCTGGCGGCCCGTCCCGCTTCCGAGCAGCGGACCTACGGCTTTCACCGCTTTGAGATTCTGGCGGCGTTGTTCAACGGGCTGACGCTCTTCCTGATCGCCGGCTGGATCATCTATGAGGCGTACGGCCGGCTGCTGCATCCTCCCGAGGTGGCCAGCGGTGCGATGATGGGTATTGCCGCGGTTGGACTTGGGGTGAACCTTGTCAGCGCCTGGGCTCTGATGCGCCAAGGCGATGTCAAAGGCAACGTGAACCTGCGCAGCGCCTACCTTCACGTGCTGGGCGACGCGCTCGGCTCCCTGGGCGCCATCCTGGCCGGAGCCATCATGCTGCTCACCGGCTGGTACGCGGCGGACGGGATCATCTCCGTGCTGGTGGCGCTGCTGATCCTGCGGGGAGCCTGGGATCTCATCCGGCGCACGCTTCACATCCTGATGGAGGGCACGCCGGCGGGCTGCCAGCCCGGTGCTGTGAAGGCAGCGCTCGAAGAGCTCGACGGAGTGATCAACGTGCATGATCTGCATGTCTGGACGATCACCTCCGGACTCGATTCGCTAAGCTGCCATCTGCTGATGGAAGACGGCCGGGACAGCCAGGAGCTGCTCCAGCGGGCCATCCGGCTCATCGAAGACCGCTTCGGCATTGCCCATGCGACGATCCAGGTGGAGACTTCGGTGAACCGGCACGGCGAACTGCGCGTGTGACGGGGAGGGCACAGTCTATGTCTTGGGATGCACAGGTACTCATCATCGGCGGGGGGCAGGCGGGGCTCGCGTGCGCCCAGGCCCTCGCCAAGCTGGGCATAGAGGCGCTGGTCCTGGACGCCGGGGCGGAGTCGGGAGCCTCCTGGCGCAGCCGCTACGATTCGCTGCGGCTGTTCACCCCGCGCCGGCTGAGCGCGCTTCCGGGGCTGGCACTGCCCGGCGACCCGGAGGGCTTCCCGGGGAAGGACGAGCTGGCCGATTACCTGCTGCGCTATGCGCGGCATTTCGGCCTCTCCGTCCGCAGCGGGACGCGGGTCGACAGGCTCATACGCCGAGGTGCCGGCTTCGCGGCGGTGACGCCCGAAGGCGTCTACACGGCGCGCATCGCCATCGCTGCGGGAGGCGCCTTCGGACGGCCGCGGCTGCCGGACTTTGCCCCGGCGCTGGCGCCCCGTATCGTCCAGCTGCACTCGGCGGCTTACCGCAGCCCCGTTCAGCTGCCCCTGGGCCCTGTACTTGTCGCAGGCAGCGGCAACTCCGGCGCCCAGATCGCCGCCGAGCTTGCGGCGGACCGGCCGGTGCTGCTCGCTTCCCGCCATGCGGTCCGCTTCCTTCCGCTGACCTTGCTCGGCCGCAGCACGTTCGGCTGGATGAACACGCTCGGGCTGCTCTCCGCCCCGCGCGAATCGGCGGTGGGGCGGGTGATGCGCCGTCAGCCTGATCCGATCTTCGGCCTTGAGCTGCAGGGGCTCTCCCGGCAAGGCCGGGTGCGCTGGAAGCCGGGCGTGACGGGGGCCGCCGGAGACCGGGTCCGCTTCGCGGACGGCTCCGAGGAGCAGCCGGCCGCCGTCGTCTGGGCGACGGGCTTCCTCCCCGATTACGGCTGGATCGACGTGGAAGGGGCCCGGGATGGGCAGGGGCTTCCGCTGCACAAGCGGGGCGTCTCCCCGGTAGAGGGGCTCTACTATGCCGGCCTGCCGTGGCAGCATACGCGCAGCTCCGCCCTGATCTGCGGGGCCGGCCGGGATGCGGCGTACCTGGCGGAGCACATCGCTGCCCGCTTGTAGAAGCCGCACTCATGGTATGGCCTCATCGCTTCCTGACTGAACCAAAAAGCGTCAACCCAGCCATGTGGGTTGACGCTTTTTGGTTGGAACAGGCTCTGCAGCTGCAGATCGGGCGGCCCTAAGCCCTGCAGCCTCCATCGCTGCCGGTGCCCATTCAAGGGCGGGCACACCCGATCATACAACCGCTCGGCTGTGCCGGCCCGTAGCGGGCTCAGGAGAGATGGTCGAGGACGAGGGAAACGAGCAGCCCCAAAGACGCGATAAAGCCGATGACCGGGCCGCCCTCTTCATACGCCTCCGGCATCATGGTCGAGGCGATCATCGCAATGATGCCTCCGCCGGCGAAGGCTGCAATGAACGCCATGACCGCCTCCGACGCGTTCTCCATGAACGCAAAGCCGCCAAGCGAGCTCAGGGCCGAGATGAGCATGACGGAGGCCCACAGCATCAGAATCTTGCCCTTGGAATAGCCTCCTTTGCGCAGACCGGCGGTGGATGACAGCCCCTCGGGAATGTTGCTGAGGAAGATGGCGATCACGAGCAGCCAGCTCACGGAGCCCCCCTCCAGCAGGGAAGCCCCGATCATGATCGACTCGGGTATGGCATCCATGACGGTGCCCACGAAGATGGCGAGCCCGCTGCCGCCCGTGCCGGTGTCCTCCTCTTCACACGGCTGCTTGCCATGGTCGGAGCGTTTGCGTCCCCCGCCCCCTTTGCGGGAGATATAAACATCGAAGGCGGTAAATACCGCGGCGCCGACCAGGAAGCCGCCGGTCGTCGGCATCAGCCCCCCGTCCCTCACGGATTCGCCGAGGAGTTCATAGGCGGCTGCCCCAATGAGCACGCCCGTGCCGAAGGCCATGATATAGCCGATGATTTTCTTCGGAATCTTGAAGAGAATCGCTGCCAGGGCGCCAAGCAGAACGGCGGACCCGGAAACCGCTCCCCACATCGCCGCTTGCCACATGATCTCGCATCCCCCTTTTTGCCGTTTCGGTTCATTCCTCCTATTTTACCCAGAGAGCCTCCGAGAAAAACAAAGCCGTACAGGCAGCAGGCAGGGAAGCGCTTATCGCAGACGGGACGTCGAAAGCAGTTGTGAAGGATGATTCCACTGGGCCCGGCTGGAACTCGGGGGAGGCTTCTCGGGGAGATTGAAGTCCTTTATGATAATAAGGATGTGGATGATATTGGAAGGCGGAGAGAATGATGGCGGATAAGGATTGGAAGAGAGGGCTGGCAAGATCCTACGATGGGGATGCGGCCCGCCGAAACAGCAAAACATTGCCTGAGTGGAAGCTGAAGGAACGGGAGCGGTTCCTCACCCGGTTCCAGGAGAAGAAGTGCCGCACACTGCTCGAAATCGGCTCGGGAACGGGAATGGACGGCGTTTATTTTAAGGAGCGGGGCTTGGCGGTTACCTGTGTCGACTTGTCCCCCGCGATGGTTGACGCCTGTAAGGCGCGGGGACTGCATGCGCAGGTGATGGACTTTTATGCCCTGGAGCTCCCGGATGGCTCGTTCGATGCGCTTTATGCGATGAACTGTCTGCTGCACGTGCCGAAGGCCGACTTCGGGGCGGTGCTGAAGGAGTTGGCCCGTGTGCTGAAGCCGGGAGGCTTGTTCTACTTGGGCCTGTACGGGGGACGGGAATCCGAGGGACTGTGGGAGGGAGACTGGTGTGATCCCCCGAGGTTTTTCAGCTTCCATGGGGACAGGGAAATCGTTGGGCGTACGGGAGACAGCTTTGAGCTTGAAGGGTTCACGACCGTACCGCAGCAAGGGGAGGGGGAGCTTCATTTCCAGTCTCTGCTCCTCCGCAGGGCGCTGCGGAGCGGCTAGGCACAGGAATCATGCTGCGGCAGGCCCGGGTCAAGCCGGGTTAAGTCGCTGGAAGGCCGACCGATCAGGCGGGGTGGCCAAGGAACCTGATCTGCATCGTATGCTGGTGTTTAATAGCGAAAAACCGGTCGTGAATTTCTCCAGCAGCTCCGCGTTTATTGCTGGGATCTGCCGGCGGTCGGACCGTGCTGCCTTGATCGGGAACAAGCGGTGCATGGAAGATCACGCGGTCTCATAATACAGCACGTTCTGGAAGTAAACCGTCTCTCCGCCGGGATTGTGGTATACGTGCGGGCGGTCCGCCTTGAAGCAGAGCGCTTCGCCGGCCGAGAGGTCGTAGGACTGGCCGCCCGCCGTGAAGCGGAGGGTGCCGGAGGTCACGACGATATATTCCTTGAGCCCCTTCGGGTGGGCTTCGGCAAGATGGGTGCTGCCGGGCTCCAGCTCGACCCGGAACACTTCGAGCGGCGTACCGGGACGGTAGGGGAAGAGCGGATAGACGCGATAGCGTCCGTCCTCTTCGGTGACGGGCTGGGCATCACTGTTCCGGACCACGACGACGTCCTGAAGATCCTCTTCCATGAAGGAGGTAAACGAGACCTGAAGTCCCTGGGCAATCTTCCACAGAATGCCGACCGTCGGATTGGTCTCGCCCCGCTCGATCTGCCCGAGCATAGCTTTGCTGACCCCAGTAAGGGCGGCGGTTTTGTCGAGGCTGAGCTCTTTTTGCTTGCGGATGGCCTGTAGATTACGCCCCACGCGAAGATGAATCGGTTCCAAGAGGATATTCCTCCTTTTATGGGTTGTGCAATATAGCGCACGATTATATAATATAACATACAAATGTGTAGGATCACGTACATAGAATACATGGCAGCGGGTCCATTGTAGCATAGGGAGGAATCCGAATGGAATGCGGAAGTGTCTTGGAAGAGGGGAGCAAGGCGGGTAGAGCAGAGCGGTCAATGTTCCTGCAGGGAGTAAAGGACTGTGTCCCCACGCTGCTTGGTTATTTGAGTATCGGTCTGGCCTGCGGGGTGATCGGCACGACGTCCGGGCTCTACCCGTCCGAGATCCTGCTCCTGTCGACCCTGCTGTACGCGGGCTCAGCCCAATTCATTGTCGCCGGGATGGTGGCGGCAGGAGGTTCGGCTGCCGCCGTGATCATCACGGTGCTCTTCGTGAATCTGCGGCATCTGCTGCTGAGCGCGGCGCTGGCCCCGTATTTTCGTCGGTATGCCCCTTGGAAGAATGCCATCCTCGGCTCGCAGCTGACGGATGAGACGTTCGGTGTGGCCATCTCACGGCTCGGCTCCGGGATGAAAGGGCGTGCCCGCTGGATGCTCGGCCTGAACGTAACCGCCCACGTGAACTGGATCGCGGCGAACATGGTGGGCGCTTATGCCGGCGCCTGGATCCCCGATCCCGGCAAATACGGACTGCCGTATGCCCTGCCGGCCATGTTCGTGGGGCTGCTTGTGCTCGGCTTCGGCACCCGGCAGAAGAAGATCGTCGATGGGATCGTAGCGGTCAGCGCAGGCGCTGTGTGCGTGGCGGCGGGGACGTGGATCCCGGGGCATGCGGCCGTGCTGGCAGCGATTGTAGTGGCGGCTTTGATCGGAATGGGGGTGCAGTCTTGGACATCCGATTAGACATTCTATGGATCATCCTCGGTACGGCGCTGGTGACGCTGCTTCCGCGGGTGATTCCGCTCGTGGTGCTGAGCCGCTTCGAGCTGCCGCCGAAGGTGCTGCGTTTCCTGAATCAGGTGCCCATCGCCGTTATGTCCGCGCTGCTTGCCCAGGAGCTCTTTCTGGAGAACGGACGGGTGGTGCCTATTCTGGACAATGTGAAGCTGCTGGCGGCGCTGCCGACGTTTCTGGTCGCGATATGGACGAAGAGCCTGCTGGGAACGGTAGTCACGGGTGTGGTGACGATGGCTCTTCTGCAGCTGTGGTTGTAGGGAGGTCATAGCAGGCACTTATAGAGGGGGAGAGGAGGCTGGAGGATTGAATGAGATTCGAATCCGGACCTGGCTAGCTGTACCGGAGCGCAGGATAGGGAAGAGGGAACGCATGCTGCAGGGTCTGGGGCTCGAACAGCGGTCGGAGGGGGAAACCGTTCCCCTTCGCATGTATGCAGCACTGGATGATCCGGAGCTCGAGGGTAAGCTGGAGCGGGTTTCCAGGGAAACACCATTTTTCTCCATGTATCTGGAAGTAGTTCATGGAGGGGAGACGGTCATGGACTCCCGAATGGAGAGCCTGGAGCTCTGGGCGGATCTGGCGGGAGTGCTTGAGGGATTGAAGGACAGCGGTAGCGGAGAAACGCTTTGTGGGCATGGACCGCACTTCCTTAAGCTTCAGTCTCTTGACGGCGCCCGGCTGCTGTACGAAGTCGGCCCTCCTTCACAGGTAGATCCGCAGCTTCGGGAGTTGATACGGTCCGATCCTTCGACCGCGGAGCTGGCCCGAGACGAAGGGGCGCTTTACGCCCGCTTGTATGGCCGACAAGCCCCCATATACTCGAGAGTATTTCCAGAGGAGGCGTTTTTCCTGGAGGCAGTCAGGGAAGGCGAGCTTTATTTTGAACGGATGATGAAGCTGGGCTTTTATTCTGACGGCTATGGTGAGAGTAGTCTGCGCGTATTTCGTTCCATAGCGAGCAGATAGTGCAAGATCGGCGAGGAAAGACGGAGAGCACAGACGGAGAGCACAGGATAGGCTGCGGGAGCCTGGTCTGTGCTTTTTGTTTTTTTTCCGTAAGCAGTGCATGAGAGCGTCTAAGATCATGGAAAAATGTCCGTGACAACCCTTCGTCCATGTCTTATAATTTATCTAAATACGTAATTACGTATTTTAATAAGAAAGATGGGGTGAGCTCAACCGATGGTACGGGACGTGGAGGCGGAACTGGACGCATTGAAGCTTCAGCTGGAGGATCTGCAGCGGGTGGTTGGACAGATGGGAGCGGATCGGATCGCGCGGCGCACGGTGATTGAGCCGGACAGGGCGGCTTCCGGTGAAGGGCCGGAGGGGTTCCGGACCGCAGGGACCGACTCAGGATCGCTTCATTACTCGGGAGCCTACCGGAGCGGGGAAGAGTTCATCCGGTGGGAACCGCAGGAGCGGCGGGTGGAAGAGCTCTTCGGACTGGATGCCGAGAAGGCGGCCCGGATACTTGGAGCCATCGGGCACAAGCAGCGGCTCGACATTCTGCGGACGGTGCTGCAGGAGCCGAGAACTGGAGGGGAGCTTGTGGAGCGCCTGAATATGGGCACGACCGGTCAGCTCTACCACCACATCAAGGCGCTGCTGGGGGCGGATCTGCTCGTCCAGGAAGAGCGGGGCGGGCGGTATGCCGTACCCGCCCACCGGAGACTGCCGCTGCTTCTGCTGCTGGCGGCTTCCGCCGACCTGCTCGATGCGAGCCGCTATGTTGAGATGACCGAGGTTAGGGGCCAGGCCGGCCTTTATCTGGGCGGAATCCAGGCGGGACAAGGGCACGACCCGCATCCGCTGATCTGGGCGCTGCTTGAGAATTCAGCGGCGGAGCACCGCGCGGGCTACAGTACCGAAGTCCGGCTGTTCCTGCACGACGACGGCTCGGTTACCGTGGCGGATAACGGCCGAGGCATCCCGGTCCGTCCGCTGGGCACCGCCGGGCCGGCGGAAGTGCAGACGGTGCTGACCGAGCTGGGGCAGTCCTCCGGCTCCGCCGTTTATGAAGCGCCGGGAGCGGACAAAGGGATCTCCCCTGCGGTGGTCAACGCCCTGTCACAGCGGCTGACCGTAGAGATCCGCCGCGAGGGGAACATCTACCGCCAAGAGTACCGGCACGGCATTCCGCAGACGGGTCTGCTTACGGTAGGGGCTACGGGGGAGACCGGCACCTCGATCACGCTGCTGCCGGATCCGGAGCTGTTCGGCAGGCGTCTTCAGCGTGATCGGCTGGAGGAGCAGGCCAGGACACTCGCAGGCGTCTGCCCGGGCCTGAAGATTACCGTGGGCTAACAGCAGCCACGCGGGCAGCTGTCCGCGGCCTGCCGGCAGCTTCCCCGCGGCAAGCTGCTGCTGGGCCCGCTTCGGAGGCGAAGCTGCCGGCCCTGTGCAGGCCTCCATCCATGCCCCGGCAAGCGCTCCGGCGTCCCCTTTGTGCCGCCTGCCCAAAGGGGGCGCTTCCTTTTGGTTTCCCTCACAAAAAGAAACCAAGGATTAGAAAACAGGCAGCAGAACTCTTCCCGGCGGGAGGGGAAGTGTGGTATCTTATCTACCAATTTAACGAGGGCCAGAGTGAAAGCCAAAAACAAGGGAGTGAGCGGCAATGGACAGAAACAACCGCAGAAAACCGCTGGCGGATGTGCTGGCGGAGCTGGTGGCGACGGCCCGGGGAGACCGGAAGGCCAGCCTCGTCGTAGTCAACGCGAGGCTGGTAAACGTATGTACGGCCGAAATCCTGGAGGGGATGGCCGTGGGAGTGCAGGAAGGCCGGATCGCTTATGTGGGACGGAAGCCGGAGAAGCTGATCGGGCCGCACACCCGCATGGTCGATGCGGCCGGCCGCTATCTGGCGCCGGGCTTCCTGGACGGCCACTGCCACATCGAGAGCACGCAGCTGACGGTGACCCAGTTCGCCCGGGCGGTGCTGCCGCTCGGTACGACGGGCGGGTTCTTCGACGCCCATGAGATCTCGAACGTGCTTGGGCTGAAGGGCCTAAGGCTGATGCTCGAGGAGGCGCGGCGCACGCCGCTCGCGGCCTACATGCAGGTGGCCTCCTGCGTACCGTCGACCTCGCCGGAGCTGGAGACGAGCGGGGCCTCCTTCGGCCCGGAGGAGGTTGCAGAAGCCTTCGGCTGGGGGCCGGATATGATCGGCCTCGGCGAAGTGATGAACTTCCCGGGCGTTGTGTACGGCGACGCCGTCATGCTCGGCGAGATCGAGGCGGCGCTGCGGGCGGGGCGGGTGGCGGACGGCCACTTTACCTGGCCGTCCCACGATGAGCGTCTGATCGCGTATGCGGCAAGCGGTATCACGGGCGATCACGAATGCGTGACGAAGGAAGACGCGGCCGAACGCCTCCGCCTCGGCATGTACGCCAAGATGCGCCGCGGCTCGGCGTGGCATGACGTAGAGGAGACGATCAAGGCGCATACGGAGCTCGGGCTTGATTCGCGGCGGATGATGCTCGTGACCGACGACCGCAGCGTAGAATCGCTTGTGGACGAAGGGCATATGAACTTCGTCATCCGGAACGCGATCCGCCAGGGGGTGAAGCCGGTCACGGCCATCCAGATGGCGACGATCAACACGGCGGAGCGGTTCGGCGTCGTCCGGGATGTGGGCACGATCACGCCGGGCTCCTGCGCCGACATGGTGCTGCTGGACGGACACCTCGCGGACGTGAATGTCGCCATGACGATCTGTGCCGGGGAAGTGGTCGCCGAGAACGGCAGGATGGTCGTGGACCTGGAGCCTGCCGCCTATCCGGAGGAGGTCATCCGTTCGGTGCGCCTGGCGGATGTGCCGAAGCCGGAGGACTTCGTCATCGGGGCGCCGGCGGCCGAGGGCACCTTGACGGCCCGGGTCATCCGCGTGCAGGAGAACCACGTGGAGACGAAGGCGGAGCAGCGGCCGGTCGCGGTCCGCGGCGGGCAGGTCGATCTGTCCGCAACAGCCGGCGGGCTGTGCAAGATCGCCGTGCTGGAGCGCCACCACGGCACCGGGGGCCGGTCCGTCGCGCTGGTGGAAGGCATCGGCTTCAGCAAGCCGGCGGCGCTCGCGATGACCGTCGCACACGACAGCCATAACCTGCTCGTCATCGGCAATGACGATGCGCTGATGGCCCGTGCCGCGGCGCGCGCGGCGGAGCTGCAGGGCGGGGCGGTCATCGCACTGGAGGACGGCGGGGCCGAGCTGCCGCTGCCGATTGCGGGCCTGCTGTCGGACGCCCCGTTCGAAGACGTCGCGGAGCAGTCCCGCCGCCTCTCACAGGCGCTGCAGGACGCAGGCTGCCGGCTCAACTACGCCTTCATGACCCTGTCGCTGCTGGCGCTTGTCGTCATCCCCGAGCTGCGTCTCTCCGACAAAGGGCTCGTGCAGATCACGGCCGACGGCATCTCGCTCGTGCCGCTGTTCGTGGAGTAGTCCGCCGCTCGCACGCCTGCACGCCTGCACGCACAATCGAAGGACAGTCTTCAGTTGACCTGCCTTCAGGAAGGACCGGCCGCCGCTGTCCGCCCCGGCATAAACCTTCCCCATTCTTGCCATAGTAAGGGGGATGCCGAGAGGGAAAGGAGGAGAAGCCCATGTCCCGTTACGATTACGATTCCAGTCTGCAGTCGCAGAACCCGGTGTCGCAGGCGCAGAACTCGGAAGCGAAGGCGCATAATGCCGTGACACAGGCCCAGTCCCATCCGTCCGCCCAGCTGATTGAGCAGGCGCATGCGGCGGTGGACAAAGCCCACCGTTCGCTGGGCCAGGTGCCGGACGGTGTGAATCCGCAGGCGCTCGAGCTCACAAGCTCCCTGCTGGCCGAAGACGAAGAGGCGCTGAACAGCCTGACGCCGATGCAAGAAGAGTAGTCGGTTCCTTTGATTCGCGTGCATCCGGAAGGCATGCCGAAGCATCCGCCGAAGACCTGCGGGCAGCCTACGGGCTGCAGCGGGTCTTTTTGCTGTGGTGATCGCTCCCGCCCGTGCGGTACAGGGGGGCACTGGGTGCCGGACGACCGACTGGGGCCGGGCTTCCTTCGCTTGTTTCTCCGCCTTCCGTCTTCGCGCTCCTTCCGTCCCTTCTTCTCCCCACCGCCGCCTCCGTCCCGGAAGGTTTCGCCTCCCCCCGTCCTTAGGGTAAGTAAGGGAAGAGAGCTTTCCTCCGCCGTACGGACCGGCGTCCGTTCAGCCTGAGGGAATAAGGCGCCGGAGTGGGACAGACACTAACTTATCTTTCCTGCACGGGAAGCGGCGTCCATATCATAGAGGATCGGGGGAGATGCGCATGCTGTCACTGCCTGCCATGCCGACGCTGCCTGATTTTTGGAGCGGCGGCCTTTGGACTTTTTTTACGACATGGCTTCCTGTCATCAACTTCATACTCGCGTTCCCGATCATCTTCCTCGAGCGGCGGCATATCGGTGTGACCTGGGCCTGGCTGATGGTGCTCCTCTTCCTGCCGGTGCTCGGCTTCTTCCTGTATCTCCTATTCGGCCAGAATCTAGCCCGAAGGCAGCTCTATAAGATGAAACGCCGCTCGGAGAGGGTTGTGCGGGCGGTCGCCCATGAACAGGTGTACCGCATCGACAAGGGATCGATGGAATACCGCAATACGGCCGCGGAAGCTTATCAGCCGCTCATCCATCTCAATCTCAAGAGCGGCCACTCCATCCTTACGCAGAACAACGAGGTCACCGTGCTCACGGAAGGACAAGAGAAATTCGAAGCGCTGCTCGCACATCTGCGGGAGGCGAAGGAGCACATCCATCTGCTCTACTACAAAATCTCCTACGATAAAATCGGCTCCGACCTCCTGACCATCCTGGTGGACAAAGCGCAGAGCGGAGTTAAGGTGAGGCTGCTGTATGATGCGATCGGCTCGCCTGGCCTGCCCCGCAAGTGGGCCCGGAAGCTGACCCGCTCCGGTGCCGAGGTCTACCCGTTCTTCCCCTCGCTGGTGCCGTACCTCAACCTCAAGATCAACTACCGCAACCACCGCAAAGTCGCCGTCATCGACGGGAAGGTGGGCTTCATCGGGGGCTTCAATATCGGCAATGAATACCTGGGGCTCGACCCCCGGATCGGGCATTGGCGGGATACGCACCTGCTGCTGAGGGGAGGGGCGGTGTATGAGCTCCAGCGGTACTTCCTTATGGACTGGTCGCTGGCTTCGGGCCAGACCCTCACGGACAAGGAGCAGACCGCGTTCTTCCCGCCGATGGAACGGCAGCCGGGAGGGGCGGCCGTGCAGATCGTCACGAGCGGCCCGAATACGGACCGGCAGCAGATCAAGACGGCGCTGATCAAGCTCATTCACGAGGCCCGGGATCGGATATGGCTGCAGACGCCGTACTTCGTTCCGGACGAGAGTGTCATGACCGCGCTCAAAATCGCGGCGCTCTCCGGTGTCGACGTCCGCCTCATGGTCCCGTTCAAGGGCGATCACCGGCTTGTCCAGTGGGCGACGCAGGCTCATGTCGGCGAGCTGCTGCAGGTGGGGGCGCGCTGCTTCCAGTACCAGCGGGGCTTCCTTCATGCCAAAACGATGGTGGTGGACGGCAAAGCCGCCTCCGTCGGCACGGCGAATATGGATCACCGGAGCTTCGAGCTCAACTTCGAGATCAATGCCTTTCTCTACGATGAGCAGACCGCATGCAAGCTGGAGAGCGCCTTCGAGAAGGACCTTGCCTACTGCCGGGAGTTCACGGTGGAGCTCTACCGGAGAAGGGGCCTGCTGAGCCGGATCATCGAGTCGATGGCCAGGCTGCTGTCCCCGATTCTGTAGGGGAAACGGGGCACGGCAGGGGTTGATCGACTCCGGATTTCCGCCGGCACGCCGTCGCTTACCGGCTTATCCTATGCTACAATGGAAGCAAATGGGGATTGCCGGACGGCATCGGAAGAGGAGGACGCTGGAGCAATGGGGGAAACACAGGCGATGGCGGAATTGGTTTGGGATATACGGGCGGCTCTCGGGGAAGGGCCGGTGTGGGATCACCGCAGCGGCAGGCTTCTATGGGTCGACATTGAGGGCAGGCGGGTGCACTTCTATGATCCATCGGAGGCAGGCGGGCACCGGACGATCCAGCTCGACCGGCGGGTCGGAGCGGCCGTGCCGCGGACCGGGGACGGGCTTGTGCTGGCGATGCAGCAGGGGCTGTACCGGCTGGACTTGGAGACGGAGCAGCTCACGAAGCTGCATGATCCGGAAGAGGGGCTGGAAGGCAACCGCTTCAACGACGGCAAGTGCGATGAGGCCGGGCGGTTCTGGGCCGGCACGATGAATCTGCGGGAATCGGAGCCAACGGGCTCCCTGTACTGCCTGGAGGCGGACGGGAGCCTACGCCGCGTGCTGGAGGGGATTACGACCTCGAACGGGCTTGGCTGGAGCCCCGACAACTCCACGATGTATTACATCGATACGCCGACCCGGCGGGTGGATGCGTTCGATTATGATCTGGCGAGCGGAGAGCTGACGGGACGCCGCACCGTTGTTTCCTATGAGGGGGAGAAGGGGTTTCCCGACGGAATGACGGTGGATAACGAAGGCATGCTGTGGATCGCCGAGTGGGGGGGCTGGCAGGTATCCCGCTGGAATCCGCTGACGGGCGAGCGGATCGGGCGGATCCCGGTTCCGGCGGCCCAGGTGACCTCGTGCGCCTTCGGCGGGGAAGATTACGGCGAGCTCTACATCACGACGGCCCGGAGCTGGATCCCGGACGAGCAGCTGGCGGAGCAGCCGCTGGCCGGAGGGTTGTTCCGGGCCCGGCCCGGGGTGAAGGGACGGGCGGCCGGCTTCTATGGAGGATAAGTCCATGACCTATGGGGCGGACAGCCACTTCTCCGCTCTGATCGACCGGATCGAGAGCGAGCTGCTGCCCGGGCTGTCCGTCGCCAGTGAGCATCTGCATGAGCCGGTTGTCGTCCACCGGCTGCCGAAGCCGTGGAAGCTGGTCGGCGCCGGCAACTATGCCGTCGTGGTATCCCATCCGGACTACCCCCGTCTGGTCATCAAGATCTACGCTCCAGGCCGGCCAGGCCTCCAGGAAGAGGCGGAGGTGTACCGGCGGCTCGGCCGGCATCCGGCATACTCCGAATGCTACCATTACGGGGGGAACTACCTGGTGCTGCGGCGCCTGGAAGGCGTAACCCTTTATGACTGCGTACGCAGGGGAATCCCGATTCCCCGCAGGGTCATTGAAGACATCGACGAGGCCCTTGCCTATGCGTCGGCCCGGGGACTAAGGCCGCACGACGTGCACGGGAAGAACGTGATGATGAAAGAAGGCCGCGGGATGGTGGTCGATGTCTCCGATTTCCTCAAGACGGATGAATGCCGGATGTGGCCGGACCTGAAGAAGGCGTACGACCGCTTCTATCTGCGCGTGCCCCTGCTTCACCGCATCCCGGTCCCCGACTTCGTGATGAATGCGGTACGCCGGGGCTACCGGGCATTCAAGAAGCGGGGGGAACCCCGCTGACGGGGCTGAAACCGCCGGGGAAGCTCTGCGTAAGAAGGGATATGCGGCTCGAAGGAGCCTAGATGCTAAGGAGGCGGATGGGAATGTCGTTTTTCAAGAAAGTGCTGGCCAGTGTGGGAATCGGATCGGCGAAGGTGGATACCCAGCTGCATAACGCACAGGTGACGGTCGGCGGCGAGCTGAGCGGCGTCGTGGTGATTCAGGGCGGACAAACCGAGCAGCAGATCGATTCGATCTATATCTATATCAAAACGCAGTACATCAAGGAAGAGAACGACCAGAAAGTACGCAAGACGGCCGAAGTGGCCAAGATCCGCGTCACCGAGGGCTTCCTCGTCCAGGCGGGCGAGCGCCGCGAAATTCCGTTCTCCCTCATCATCCCGGACTACGCGCCGATCTCCCTGCGGGGGGCGAACGTCTGGATCGAGACGGGCCTCGATATCGCCAATGCCGTCGATCCGACAGACCGCGATCATATCGAGATTGTGCCTTACGAGCACATGCAGACCGTGCTGGATGCGCTCGATATCCTCGGCTTCCGTCTTCGCGAGGTCACGAACGATTATGCGCCGCGGCTCGGCGGCCGGCTGCCATTCGTACAGGAATTCGAATTCGTGCCGTCGACCCACTTCCGCGGCCAGCTCGATGAGCTTGAGGTGCTCTTCTTCAAGAAGGGCGACGATCTGGAGCTCTTCCTGCAGATCGACCGCAAGGCGCGCGGCCTGATGGGACTCTTCGCCGAAGCGATGGAAACCGACGAGAGTTTCGTGCGCTTCACGATTCCGGGCAGCGAGCTGCGCCGCGGCGCCCAGTCGGTCGCAGGCGAGCTGCGCGAGCTGATCTCGAGATACAGCTGATTTGGCGGCAAATGGAAGAAAGGCCTTCGTTTCTAAGGAAACGGGGGTCTTTTTTGTTGAAGCAGGGGGGTTCGGGCACTCGTAGATCGGTGGCGGCCATATCCCGACTTCGGGCGGATAAATCGAGGCGAATTTTGCCATAGTAAGAGGGTTCGGGAAGAATCATGCCGACGCATTGTTCCACGTGGAAACAAATATTCCCACTGTTCGACAGCTTCCGGGCCGGAAGGGAAGACATAATTCCCGGTATGGGAGAAAAGGGCGGCCGGACAAGGGGCGGAAGAACAATATACGCTCTTTCTGTTCTATGATATGCTTATTTTGAGGTGCGAATTTAGAAGAAAATGACGAGGAGGATGCTTTGCTATGTCCCAGAACCTGACCGAAGTGCTCAACACACAGATCGCCAACTGGAGTCTGCTGTACATCAAGCTGCATAATTTCCACTGGTACGTAAAAGGCCCTCAATTTTTCACCCTACATACGAAGTTCGAAGAACTTTACACGGAAGCGGCTCTGCACGTGGATAACCTGGCGGAAAGACTCCTGGCCCTCAAGGGCGAGCCGGTAGCCACGATGCGTGAGATTCTTGATAAAGCAAGCGTACGCGAGGCGGCAGGCGGAGAGAATGCGGAAGCGATGGTGGCATCGATCGTGTCGGACTTCGGCATCCTGATCGGAGAGCTGAAGGAGGGCATGGCGCTCGCGGAGAAGGTGAACGACGAGACGACAGGCGATATGCTGCTTGCCATCCACAGCTCGCTGGAGAAGCATGTCTGGATGCTGGAGTCGTTCCTCGGGAAGTAGCTTCGGGGATATTCGGGGCCGGGGGAGAAGTGTGCCTCCGGTTTTTTGAACCATACGAATGAAAGCGCATTCCTCTGGCTGCTGTCGAAGGGGCCTGGCGGATGCACAGATCCTTGGCCCATCTCCGCAGCCTCAAGGACCGTGGAACGAAAACCAACATATACCGGTAAGGGGCCTGAAGCGGATGCAGGCATTCCGGCCGGCAAAGAGGTGAGACTCATGCGGCTTCCGGGACGTCCCCTGCCGATCTTCGTGCAGCTGCTGGCCGGGATGTTCGTCATTGCGGTGCTCGTGATAGCCCTAACGAACATGTTCAACTACCGTCTGACCTCCCAGCTGGTTATGAACCGGACGGCAGGCTATACGCAGGAGTCGGTAGAGCAGCTCTCCGCCAAAATCGACGTGCTCCTGCGGCAGTACGACCAGTTCTCGCAGATGCTTGCATTCGATCCCCGGGTACAGGACGCGCTGACGGCACCGGGGAAGGGCGGTCCGCTTCCGGATCCTCTGGAGCTGGGCCGGTATATGGCCGAGAAGGCGCGTTATCTCGCCAACGATATGCTGGTGCATCTGTTCGACCGCGACGGCCGGGTGTACGCGTCGAGCGATGCTCTTCAGCTGTTCTGGAGGCAGCACGACGAGGTCTCCCTGACCCCGTGGTACGGAAGGATGTCGACGCAGGACGGGCGGATGCTGTGGGTGTATGGCCCGGCCTGGCGCGACGGCGAGATCCCGGCGATCATCGGGGCCCGGAAGGTGAAGGACCGCAGGAGCCTCGAGACGGTCGGCGACCAGTTCATCGTCTTCCCGGTAGAGAAGATCAACCGGATCATCGGAGAGACGGGGCAGCGGGTCGAGCGCAAAGTGCAGGTCATGGACCGCTCGGGCAATATCGTGTATTCGACGGAGCCCCGGGAGATCGGGACGGCAGCCGATGTCGCCTTGTACTCCCGGTTCGGCGGACCGGCTCCGCCCTTCTTCGAATGGAAGACGAGGGAGGACCAGCGGGAGGTGTACGTCACCTATGCGAAATCCGCTTACAGCGGGTGGACGGTCATTGCCTACTTCCCCAAGCAGGCGTTCTACGGAGACGCGCGTCAGATGTGGATGAATGTGCTCGTGGCCATGGCGGCGGGGGCGGGGATTGCGCTCGTCCTGACGGCTTTCTACAGCTGGACACTGACCAGGCCGATCCGCCGGCTGGCGGAAGGCCTGAACCGGGTTGGCCGGGGGCGGCTGCTGACGGTGAAGGGGCGGTTCGCCAGCCGGGAGCTTACACAGCTCTACGCCAATTATAACGGCATGGTCGCCCAGCTCGACGAGGTGGTCCAGCGTCTCTCCGAGCAGCAGATCAGCGAGCAGCGGGCGAGGCTGGTGGCGCTGAAGGCACAGTTCCGTCCGCATTTTCTCTACAACTCGCTTAACCTCATCTACTGGACGATCGAGGACGGCCGGCGGGAGGATGCGCAGGAGATGACGCTGGCACTGAGCGACCTGCTGCGCTACAGCGTGCATCCGTCCAGCGAGCTCGTGCCGCTGAGGGAGGATCTGGAGCAGCTGGAGCGGTACCTGCTCCTGCAGCGATCCAGGTACCGGGACCAGTTCACTGTGCTCATGGATGTCGATGAAGGCCTGGAAGACCAGCCGGTCCCGCGTCTGCTGCTGCAGCCGCTGGTCGAGAACGCTTTCCACCACGGGCTGGAGAACAAGGAGGATGGAGAGTGGCTGCTGCGGGTAGCCATCCGCGCGGAAGGAGTTACCCTCCACTGCTCCGTAGAGGACAATGGTTCTGGTCTGGGCGAGGCACAGCTTAGGGAGCTGGAGCAGCGGATCCGCACGGAGGCCGTGGCCGAAGAAGGCGGTCGGGGCATCGGGCTGCCGAACCTGCACCGCCAGATCGGCGCGTTCTTCGGCGAGCCGCACGGCCTGCGGCTCAGCCAGAGCCCGCTCGGCGGCCTGCGGGTGGAGCTCACGCTGCCGCTGAACGGCACGGCCGCGGGAGAGCGGACCGCGCAAGAGAGGAGGGATGGCGGTGCGGCTTGATCCGGCAGGGAAGAGAACGGCCGCAGGCTGCGGGAGACGGATGGAGCAGGCCGGGCCCGGGCAGTCCGTGGGGGATTGGCGGTCCAGGTGGCCGGCCCTATGGCAGCTGCTAGGCGCCTGTACGCCTTGGCGGTCTGGGGCCTGGCGGTTCCGGCAGCCGGCTGTATGGCCGCTGCTGCTCGTCAGCCTGCTTATGGGCGCCTGCACGCCGCAGGCGGTACAGCTGCCGGCGGTGGCTCCCCAAGCCCCGCAGGTCACGCTGCGCCTATGGGTGTGGGCCGGCAGCGGCTACGAGGGGCTCGTGAAGCGGTATGTCGCGGAGCACCCGGGAATTGACGTAGAGATTGTCACGACCCAGTATGACGACCTGCTGCCGAGCCTCCTGACGGCGTTCGCTACCCGCTCGGATGCGCCGGATGCGGTTCTGCTGGAGGCTTCGCAGCTGAATGAACTTAAGCGCTTTCCCCTTTATTTCCGCAACCTCTACGAGTTCGGCGACGAGCGGGTGCACTATCTCGACTGGAAGTGGCGGCATGGGGAGAGCCGGGACGGCGGCATGCTCTTCGCTATGCCGACGGACATCGGGCCGGTGGCGCTGGCCTACCGGCGGGACCTGTTCGCCGCAGCGGGGCTGCCCGTGGAACGGGAAGAGCTGGCAGAGCGGCTGGCCTCCTGGGAGAGCCTGGAGCAGGCGGGGCTGCAGCTCAAGGAGCGGACGGGGGCGGCATTGTTCGATAACCTGACGAATGTGTACACGACCTACCTGAACCAGTACGACGAGAACAGCGTCTCGGGCGGTTCCATCGGGACGGAGGCCGGATCGTCAGGAGGCAGTCCCGGGTGGAGCGGACTTCCGGTTACTGAAGGCGGCGCCGCTCTCGAGGTGGGGAGCAGCAGGCTCGACGAAGATCAGACGGACCGCATCCAGGAGGCTTGGAACATCGCGGTCCGCTTCCACCGGCTCGGGCTGAACGCCGGCCTCCCATCGCAGAGCCCGGCCTGGGCCGAAGGCGCGGTGAACAAGCGCTTCGCCGCCGTGCTGGCTCCTTCCTGGCTGCATGGGCTGATGAAGAAGAATGCGCCGGCCACGGCCGGCCAATGGGATCTGACCCGCGCGCCGGGCCAACCGTCGAGCTGGATGGGCTCGTTCCTGGCTGTGCCGGCGGCGTCGCGGTACCCGCAGGAAGCTTATGCGCTGGTGCGGTGGCTGACCGCCCCGGCCCAGCAGCTCGAGGGCTTCAAGAGCGGCGGAAACTTCCCCTCCACGCCGGAGTCTTACGCATCCACGGCCTTCCTGGACGTGCGGGACGGGTTCTTCAACAACGCCCCGGTCGGGCAGATCTACTCCCACGCCGCTCTCCGGTATAAGGGGGGCTATGAAGAGGCGGAGTTCGCGAGGCTGGACCGGATCGTCCGGGACGGCCTGCACCGGGTAGAGGCGGAGGGAGCCGACCCGGAGGCGGTGTGGCGCAGCATCGAAGAGCAGATGAGAGCAGCACATAGATCCGAAGAGGAGTGAGGCCTTGTGTTTACGATCATGGTAGCCGACGATGAAGCGAGCGTCAGGGAGCCGGTCTGCCGGCTGCTGGCGCGTATGGAAGGGGTGGACCGGGTGCTGGAGGCCGGGGACGGCCGCGAAGCCATGCAGCTGCTGCAGGGCCACCCGGTGCAGCTGGTCATCACGGATATCCGGATGCCGGCGGTAGACGGTCTCGAGCTCGCCGGTCATATTCGCAGCACCTACCCGGAGACGGAGGTCTACGTGCTGACCGGGCACGCCGAGTTCGATTATGCCCGCACAGCCGTACAGCATGGCGTGGCCGACTATCTCCTGAAGCCCCTCTCGAAGAAAAAGCTCGAGGAAATCTACAGCACCTCGTACGGCAGATACAGACAGCGCAGAGAGGTCCGGCAGGTGGATGCCATCCGCAACCGGGCCCTGCTCGAGAAGCGGATCCACGACCTGCTGCACGATGTGCCGCTGCCGGATTTCGACCGGGGGCTCATCCCCCCTTACGAGAAAATCGTGCTCGTCTCCTTCTCCACTAAGGATCTCCAGTCGCTCGGGGAAGCTTCGGTGCGGTATTTTATCCGGGGCTGCGCCGAGGAGGCGTTCAACCGGCTGGGGCCGGCCGTGGTATGCGTCGAAGACCGGCTCGTCACCATCGTGCTGTTCTCCCCGCAGGCGGATAAGTCAGGGTGGGAGCGGGAGGTGAAGGATACGGCCGTCTGGATGGAGGAGAAGCTGCGTGTCCCCGTCAAGACCGGCTACGGAGGATGCACCGTCGATATCAAGGATCTCAGCCTGATGTATATCCGCTCGATGGCCGCCCTCGGCTTCACGGAGCTCTCCCGCAGGGGGGATGCGGGCGCGAAGCTGGCACCGGTCGTGCGCGCCCTGCTCGGTTACGTTCACCGTGAATATGCCGGGGCGGCGCTGCTCACCGATTTTGCCCAGAATCACCAGATCAACCCGAACTACCTCAGTAATCTGTTCCATCAGGAGACCGGCATGACCTATTCCCAGTACCTGACCCAGCACCGGCTGAACGCTTCGAAGCGGCTGCTCCGGGAGACGCAGCTCAAGATCTATGAGGTGTGCGAGAGGGTGGGCTACAAGGATCCGGCCTACTTCAGCCGTCTGTTCAAGACCGTGGAGGGCCAGTCGCCGAACGACTACCGGGCTTCCGCCGGAGGAGCCTAGAGAGGACGAACAGGCTCACCAGGGCAGGTGCCGGGGTTCGAATTAGAATTCGGTCCAGGTTCCTGTGAAATCTCCAATAAATCGAAGATATGCCACATATACGGAATCCGGTCCCTTCCCTATACTAAATGTAAGGGCTTCCACACGAAACGTCGGGGGATCGAAGCAAGAAAATGGCGGGTCGGAGCTCTATACGGAAAGGAGCGTATGTAGATGAAGAGGATTCGTCGGTTCGGCAAGGCATCGGCTGCGGTGCTGCTCTCGTCCATGCTTGTACTCAGTGCCTGTGGGGGAGGCGACAGCACCCCGGCAGCGTCCGGAAACAACACCAGCGGAGGAGACAGCGGCAAGAAGGTGCAGCTGCAGATGTGGTTCTGGCAGGGGGCCTCATTCGAGAAAATCATTCCGGAATTCAACCGCACGCACCCGAACATCGAGATTGTGCCGCAGATCTACAAATGGGAGGATGCGCACAAGAAGCTTCTGACCGCCATGTCGGCCGGTTCCGGGGCACCGGATATCGCAATGGTCGATATCTCCCAGCTCGACCAGTTCACGAAATACCCCGACAAATTCTACGACCTGAACGAATTCGGGGCGAAGGACATCGCCAAAGATTATCTCGAGTGGAAATGGAAGCAGTCTATGGCGGGCGACAAGCAGCTCGGGCTGCCGACGGATATCGGGCCGATGGTGCTCTACTACCGGCAGGATCTGTTCCAGCAGGCGGGACTGCCGTTCGAACCGGACGACGTCGCAGCCAAGATCAAGACGTGGGACGATTTCCTCGCGGCAGGCAAGGTGCTCAAAGAGAAGACGGGTGCGGATATCCTCTCCAACCCGACCGAGCTCTACAATGCGATCCGCGACCAGGGCGACGAGCTCTACTTTGACAAGGACAACAACCTCATTATTGATAAAAACCCGCAGGTGAAGAAGGCGCTGGAGTACTACAAGAAGTCGCGCGAGATGGGCATTGCCGGCACGTATGACCAGAAGAATGCGCTGCAGGAATACTCGGCGGCTCTCAACTCCGGCAAGATAGCGACCTATATCTCCGCCGCTTGGGGCCGGGGGCATGTCGAGACGCGGGCACCGGACACGAAGGGCAAATGGCGTGCGGCAAAGATTCCGGAAGGCACAGGCAACATGGGCGGCTCGTTCCTCATGATTCCGAAGCAGGGCAAGAACAGCAAGGAAGCGTATGAAGCGATCTCCTGGCTCGTATCGCCGCAGCAGCAGCTGGAAATTTTCAAAATCTCGGGTAACTTCCCGTCCACTCCTTCGGTCTACGGCGACAAGGCGTTCACAGAGACCGGATATGAGTTCTGGGGCGGCCAGAAGCTCGGTGTGCTGTACTCCGAAGTGGCGAAGGCGGTCAAGGTCCAGCGCAAGGGACCGGATTACGCGACGGTGGATACGATCATCGGCGACGGTCTCCAGGCTATAGCCGTAGACAAGAACAAGGACGCCGAGAAAGAATTCTGGGCGCTCGTCGAGAAAGCCAAAGCCAAGCTCAAAAATAAATAAGGAAGGCCGGGAGGCCTTCCGGGAACCGGGTAGCGGAGCATGCGGGGATGGCCGGGGAGGCCGTCTTCCGCCCTCCTGCGCAGGTGCGGCTGATGAAGCCCCCGGCACCGGGTCCCAGCCTCCCGCCTCCGGAAAGGAGTGATCGCGTTATGAAAAGCCTGCGTCCGTATTTGGCGCCGTATCTCATGATTTCGCCGTTCTACCTGCTCTTTATCGTATTCGGCCTCTTCCCGATTCTCTTCTCGCTCTATCTCGCGTTCCATGCCTGGGATGGGCTCGGCGAGATGAAATTCGTCGGCCTGCGCAACTTCACGAACCTGATTACCGACGATCCCGACTTCTGGATCTCGGTCGGCAACACGTTCGCGATCTGGTTCATGTCGACGGTGCCGCAGCTGTTCGCCGCCCTGGTGGTAGCGTTCCTGCTCAACGCCGCGTTCCTGAAGTTCAAGGACGGGTTTCGGGCGATTTATTTTCTGCCGAACATCACCTCGATCGTGGCCGTAGCCATCATCTTCGGGTCGTTCTTCGGTACGGAATTCGGCCTGATCAACGGGCTGCTTGGAGTCGCGGGGTTGCCCCGCATCGACTGGCTCAACGACACGCTGTGGGTCAAAGCGGCGATATCTCTCATGGTCATCTGGCGCTGGACCGGCTATAACGCGATCATCTACCTGGCCGGCCTGCAGAGCATTCCGAACGACCTGTACGAAGCGGCGACGATCGACGGGGCGTCGAAGACGCAGCAGTTCCTCTCGATCACGCTGCCCCTCCTGAAGCCGATCATCCTCTTCACGGTCATTCTCTCGACGATCGGGGGCATGCAGCTGTTCACCGAACCGATGATCCTGACCGGCAATTCGGGCGGCGCCACCAAGGGCGGGCTGACGCTGGTGCTCTACCTGTATAACCAGGCGTTCGTCAACCAGATGTTCGGGTATGCTTCTGCCATTGCCTGGGTGCTGTTCATCCTCATCGGGGCCTTCTCGTTCATCAACTGGAAATTCGTGTCGAGAGGGGAGCGGGTATAGATGGCGGCCAATACGGTAGAGGTCAAACGAAATCTCGGTGTGGAGTCCGCGTCCCCGCGCCGCACGGCTTGGATCAGTTCGGCGCTCGTCTATACGGGCATGGGGCTTGGCGCGCTTGCTTCGCTCTTCCCGTTCTACTGGCTCTTCGTCATGTCGACGGCGACGACGGCGGATATGTTCCGCTTCCCGCCCCGGCTTCTGCCGGGGGACCAGCTGCTCGTCAACATCAACAAGGTGCTGGCCGGCGTGGGCTTCTTCCAGTCCTTCGGCAACTCGCTGATCGTGGCGGTGCTGCATACGGCGATGGTGCTGTTCTTCTGCTCGATGGCGGGGTTTGCGTTTGCAAAGTTCGATTTTCCGGCCAAAAAGCCCCTGTTCCTCTTCCTGCTCCTGACGATGATGGTGCCTCAGCAGCTCGGGCTGATCCCGCAGTTCATCATCATGCAGAAGCTCGGGTGGATCAATGAGCTCAAGGCGCTGATCATTCCGGGCGCCGCCAGCGCCTTCGGCATCTTCTGGATGCGGCAGTACACGGACTCGGTCATCCACGACGAGCTCATCAACGCAGGGCGGATTGACGGCTGCCGTTCGTTCGACCTGTACTGGCTGGTCGCCCTGCCGATCCTGAAGCCGGCGCTCGCCACGCTCGGGATCATCACGTTCCTCGGCTCGTGGAACGATTACCTGTGGCCGCTCGTCGTGATCTCCGTGCAGGAGAAGTTCACGCTGCAGATGCTCATCGCTTCGATGAACGGGGTGTACAGCACCGACTATTCGATGGTCATGGCGGCTACCCTGATGGCCACCGTCCCGCTGATCGTCGTCTTCACGATCTTCTCGCGCCAGTTCATTGCAGGGCTGATGCAGGGCTCGGTGAAGGACTGAGCCGGGAAGGAGAGGGGACGGAGGATAACCCCGCCGCTCGCGAACACAGTCGTTTTCCCTGGAGGGGAGACGGCTGTGTTTTTTTGGTATACTAAAAAGAAAAGCCAAGGAGGATCTCAGCCTGATGCTTTCCTTGAGATGGACGGGTATGCTGCTGGCCGGTGTGCTTGCACTCGGCGGGTGTGAAGCGCCGGGAACCAAGCCGGCTCCCGCGGCAGGTACCGCACCGGCACCCGGATCGGCAGCTGGAGTCGGCACGGCTGCCCCTCTCCCCTATACGCAGGAGGTTGTCGCCACTGGGCTGAATGTGCCTTGGGAGATTGCTTTCGCCCCGGACGGGCGGATCTTCTTCACCGAGCGGGGCGGTTCGCTCCGTGTGATCCGGGAGGGCAAGCTGGCGGCGGAGCCCGTGTTCACTTTTGACAAGACGCTGTATAAGGAAGGGGAGGCGGGGCTGCTGGGCTTCACGCTCGACCCCCGGTTCGCGGACAACGGCTATATCTATGTGTATCACACGTACACTTCCGGGGGGAAGCCGGTCAACCAGGTGGTCCGCCTCAAGGAGAGCGGGGGTCGGATCGCGATGGACAAGGTCATCCTGGACGGACTCCCTGGGGCGCGCACGCATGACGGCGGACGGGTCAAATTCGGGCCCGACGGGATGCTCTACGTCACGAACGGGGATGCAGGCACGCCGTCGAATGCCCAGGATCTGAAGGTGCTCGCGGGCAAAATCTTCCGGATTACCCCTGACGGCGGTATTCCGAAGGACAACCCGTTCCCGGGCTCTCCGGTGTACAGCCTTGGTCACCGCAACCCGCAGGGGCTCGCCTGGCACCCGGTGACAGGGCGGCTGTACAGCACGGAGCACGGCCAGACGGCGCACGACGAGCTGAACCTGATCGAGCCCGGGGCCAACTACGGCTGGCCGCTCCTGCAAGGCGACGAGACGGCTGTGAAGCCGGGCGACGAGAGCAAGGTGGGCCCCGGCCCGCTGAAGAAGCCGCTCTCGCACAGCGGCGAGGAGACCTGGGCGCCGTCGGGCATCACCTTCGTCACGAAGGGGCCGTGGGCGAACGCGCTCCTTGCCGCCAACCTCCGCGGCACGCAGGTGCTACGCTTTACACTGGCCGAAGATGGCAGCAGCGTGCACAGTATCGACGCACTGCTGAAGGATGAGCTCGGCCGGCTGCGGGCAGTAGCGGAAGGCCCGGATGGCTCGCTGTACGTGCTGACCAACAACCGCGACGGCCGCGGCAACCCTCAGAAGGATGATGACAAGATCATCAGGCTGAAGCCGGCCGGCGGATGAAGCAGGCGGTTGCCGGAGTGGGTGGCGCTGGCCGAAGACGGCAGCAGCGTGCACAGCATCGACACGCTGCTGAAGGATGAGCTCGGCCGGCTGCGGGCAGTAGCGGAAGGCCCGGACGGCTCGCTGTACGTGCTGACCAACAACCGCGATGGCCGCGGCAACCCTCAGAAGGATGATGACAAGATCATCAGGCTGAAGCCGGCCGGCGGGGTGAAGTAGGCGGTTGCCGAAGCGAGTGGCGTAGGGCAGGCGAAACGGTTGCAGCCAGGCGCGCTTGCGGAGGGTTTGCCTGCCGGTTGTTGCTTAGTCTGCTGGAAAGCGGTTGGCTGTATCGAGCCGTATGGCCAACGATCGACCCTCCGTGGTGCCGACGAATAGCTGAACCGCTGGGTATCGGCCTGTCACCACTCACTGATCTGCCTGCCCGTCAGGTTCACCGCATCAAAATAACGGAACTGTAGTGCCTTATTTGCCTTCCAAACAGGTCCCACGGCCAAATAGCGGAACTCAGGTATCTTATTGCCCCTAAAATTCCCCCAAATCGGGGAAAAGGGGAGAATAAGGCATCTCAGTTCCTCTATTTCCTGCGAAGGCCTGTTGGATGGGCGAATAGCGCATCACAGTTCCTCTATTCGAAAAATCGATCAGCCCGTCTCTATAGGAAGGGCTGATAACGAATACTGCGAGCAGGGGCTTGCGCGTGGAGTAGTGGCTGACCGTCGTATGAACGGGCATCCACCGAGAGTGGCGGATGCCCGAAGTGCGAACAGCATCTGCCGGGATGGCAGCGGCCGCAGCACGACTAGGCATCTGCCGAGATGGCGGTGACAGCAGCACGACGGGGTAACCGCCGAGAGTGGTGGCTGACCGAAGTGCGAACGTGCATCCGCCGCGCTGCCCATCCGGGCGCCTCCGACTAACCACCGCATTGCCCGCAGCTTGCCAACGAAAAGAGGAACAGACATCTATGCAGGACATTCAATTACCGCAGCTGCTCAGCCAAATCTTCGGCGAGCGCAGCCTCATCCAGGCGACACTGAGCCAGGTGAGGGGCATGGACCCGACCGGGCGCGGCTGCACCAAAGTGACGGTCAAGCCGGTGGAGCTGAAGGGCGTGCTGCGCTACCAGTTCAGCTCCTTCTGCGGCCCGAAAGTACTTCACGAGAACGTAGAGCCGGCGGAAGCCGAAGAGAAGCTCGGCGGCCTGCTGACCGAGCAGTTCCGCCAAGGGCTGCTGCAGACAGGCGAGGCCGACTACCAGGTACTCGTCAGCAAAAAGGGCAAGCTGGGCATTCTGCGCAAGCCGCCGACGAAGCAGGCGGCCTCCGTACAGCTGACCCATGACCGGCGGAAGAATTACACGCTCGAAGAGGGCGTGCCGGTACCGTTCCTGGTGGAGCTCGGCATTATGAATGCCGAGGGCAAGGTGCTGGCGAAGAAGTACGACAAGTTCCGCCAGATCAACCGTTTCGTCGAGATGATCGCCGACGTGCTCCCTCACCTGCCGAAGGGCCGGACGCTGAACATCATCGACTTCGGCTGCGGCAAATCGTATCTGACCTTCGCGATGTACTACTTCCTGAAGGTTATGCACGGCTTTGATCTCCGAATCATCGGGCTCGACCTCAAGGAAGACGTCATCCGCGACTGTTCGCTGCTCGCGCAGAAGCTGGGCTACGAGGAGCTGCGCTTCCTGGTCGGCGACATCGCGAAGTACGACGAGCTGCGTGAGGTCGACATGGTCGTCACGCTGCATGCCTGCGATACAGCGACAGACGCGGCGCTGGAGAAAGCGGTGCGCTGGGGCGCCTCCGTCATCCTCTCGGTACCGTGCTGCCAGCACGAGCTGTTCCGGCAGGTGCAGAGCGACGTGCTCACCCCGCTGCTGCAGCACGGCATCCTCAAGGAGCGCTTCTCCGCGCTTGCCACGGATGCGATCCGCGCCAAGCTCCTGGAGCTGCTCGGCTACAAGACGCAGATGCTCGAGTTCATCGATCTCGAGCATACGCCGAAGAACCTGCTCATCCGTGCCGTGCGTGCGGCCAAGCCTTTGACGCAGGCCGAAGCGGGCAAGCTGGCCGCGGAGTATACGGCGTTCCGGAGCTTCCTGCACGCGGAGCCGTACCTGGAGCGTGCAATGCGGGTGGAGCTGGCCCCGCTGCTCGGGTAGCACAGCACCCTGCCCTGCCCACATTGTACTGCCCGTACGGCATAGCCCGTACCGCACAGCCGTACTGCGCTGCTCGTACCGCGCCGCCGGGCCTCTTCTCCCAATAACAGCCGCTAGAACCTTACCGTTCCGGCGGCTGTTTTTTAATCTATCGCTGGGCCTGCCGCCCCCTCCGCAGATCTTCAGTCCGATCGCCGCTCGAACCCCAGCCTGCCGCCGCATTTTTCCCCGCAGGGTCAGGCAGCATGCGGGCTTCCCAAACATCCCCAAGCCTGCTTTTTCAAGACAGAATTCCTCTATTTCATGAAAACTCCCGTTTTCACGATTAACGGATAGCGTGCATTAGCATTGCCTGCTTTAGGGCGCTTTATTTAAGCATAACCTGATTTTTTAAGAGAATTCCGCCCTTTTTTGAAGTTCCCTAGAGAGCCTCTCATCTGGTATATTCGTTTAGTACTATTTATTTCGAAGCACAAAATATTTAGCTATCAATTAAACAAGAAGCAAACGAAAGGTTCTATGCACCATGGGCAGGGGGGAGAGGATATGGGGGAATCACAGACGCAAGGCGCGCTGCTGCAGCGGCTTGAGGAAGTACATCTGCAGCTTCAGCGGAAGATGATGGCCAAGTGGAATGAAGAGAGCCCAATGATGCTTACCCGCCCGCAGGCCAATCTGTTGCTTCATATGGAAGAGCGCGGACAGATGAGCATGTCCGATTTGACGGAGTATCTATGTGTGACTTCCGGCGCGGCCACCTTCGTATGCGACAAGCTGGTGGAAAAGGGTCTGATCGAGCGGGCTCGGCAGGCCGCGGACCGCAGGGTGGTGTCGCTGCAGCTGACCGAGGAGGGCAGGCGCACGACGGCATCGATCCGTGAGCTCAAGTGTTCATTCGGCGCACGGCTGTTTCGGGGCATTACGGATGAGGAACTGGCGTCCGTGGACCGGGCGCTGCACACAGCACTTTGCAACCTGTCGAAGTAGGGCTCCGTTCGCGTGTTTTACATATCTGCAGAAAAAAGGAGGAGGGAACGATGGAAGTCGAAGGGCGGTTCATCCGGATGATCCGGGAACTGACCACAAGAATGCATGCCGTCCGCAGCGAGAGGCTGAAAGAGGTCGGCATTACGCTGCCCCAGCTGCTGGTTATGATTCAGTTATACCAGGGTCCGAAGACCGTCGGCGGGATCGTGGAGGCCGTGCAGCTTTCTTACAGTACGGTTTCGGGAATTGTCGACCGGCTCGAGCGCGACGGCTGGGTGCAGCGTGTGGGAGATCTGCAGGACCGGCGGGTGATCTGGATTCATAAGACAGAGAAAATGGAGACAGCCAAGGAACGTTATGCCCTGTTCGAGGAGCACGCCTATGGGGAGCTGCTCAGCGGCCTGACCCCGGAAGAGCTGGACATTGTGTCCCAGTCGGTAAATCTGATTTTGAACCAAATGGAGAAGAAGGTTGAGGAGAAGAAAGCATGAAACGAAAAGGCGTTTTATACACCATTCTGGCAGCGATGGTTATTATCGGCGGCGGGATCGGCGGATACTTCTGGTATAACGGGCAGCATTATGTATCGACCGAGGATGCAAGACTGACGGCGGATATCTACAAAGTCATGCCGCGCGTGACGGGCAAAGTCACCTCGTTTTCCGTGAGCGAAGGGGATCAGGTGCTGGCGGATCAGATCATTGCACAGCAGGACAGCAGCAATCTGGCGGTACAAATGCTCGACCAGGCCGCGCTGCGTTCGCCGATCTCCGGCACAATCATCAAGACGCTCGTCCACACGGGCGAAGTCGCTTCCCCGGGTCAGACGGTAGCGATGGTGGTTGACAAGTCGAAGCTGTACATCTCGGCGAATATCGAGGAGACGTACATCAACCGCGTGCATGACGGCCAAAAAGTAGAGATCAAGGTCGACACCTATCCGGGCGTGACGCTGACAGGAACCGTGTCCGAGGTGGGTAAGGCAACGGCATCGACCTTCTCGCTGCTGCCTTCGACGAATACGAGCGGCAACTTCACAAAGGTAACCCAGCGGATCCCGGTCAAGATTGCGGTCGATGATCAGCAGGGGCTCGATCTGGCGCCCGGCATGAGCACGGTCATCAAGATCAACGTCAAAGGTAACTAATCCCATCGTGAGATAGAGATAAGTAGAGGAGTATAACCATGAATCGTAATCATAAACTTTGGGCTCCCGCGCTGCTGTCCCTTGCTTTGGCAGGGGTGCTTCCGGGATGCAGTACGGAACCGGGCCATGCAGCCGCCGGAGGCAAAGCCTCCTATCAACTGATGCAGCTGGCTCAGGGGGCGCAGGTCAGCCTCAGCGGCAAGATCATTCCGGATCAGGAAGTGAAAGTAGTATCCAAGGGCTCGGGCAAGGTGGCTGCCGTGAATGTGGAAGAGGGGGCGGCCGTGCATAAAGGCGATGTGCTCGTCCAACTCGAAACCGACGATCTGCTTCAGCAGGTAAGACAGGCGGAGTCGGGCGTGACCGGTGCACAGGCGAAGCTGGCCGATCTGCAGGCGGGGGCCCGTCCGCAGGAAATCGCGGCGCTGGAAAGTGCGCTGGCGGCAGCCAAGGCCGCGCAGGAGCAGGCAGGGGCGGCTGTGCAGCAGGCCAAAGCCGGATTCGACCTGGCGACGAGCTCGTATAACCGTCTGCGCAACCTGTATGACAGCTCCTCGCAGGTCACCAAAGAAGACCTCGATAAGGGCACGTTTGAATATGAAAAAGCCCGTACGGCCTACGAGCAGGCTCAAGCCGCCCACAAAGCGGCCGGTGCTCAGGTGGAAGCGGCGCAGGCGAAACTGGAGCTTGCGCGCAGCGGGGCGACCGATAATACGATCAAGGCGACGGAGGCCGAGGTGAACCGGCTGTCCGCAGCACTCGAGCTTGCGAATTCCTCGCTGACCAATGCGGCGGTAACCGCTCCGGTGGACGGCATCGTCGTGAAGCGGAATATTCAGCCCGGCGAGATGGCGCAGGCCGGAACGGCGCTGTTCTCCGTCGTGAAGATGGACCGCGTGCAGGTAGAAGTCAGTGCGGCTGACAATCAGATCTCCAAGATCAAGACAGGTGCCGAGGTGCAGGTGAAGGTGCCGACGGCCGGTGACCAGCCGTTCAAGGGTACGGTAACGTTCGTCTCCCCGGTGGCTACGCCGAATACGAGCTCGTTCCCGGTGAAAGTGACGGTAGACAATCCGGAAGGCAAGCTTTTTGCCGGTATGGTTGCGGAAGTCATCACAGGCGACCAGGCGCAGCAGAAGCTGGAAGCGCCCAAGTCCGCCGTACTGCAGCGGGATGGCAAGAGCTTCGTGGTTCTCTCGGATAACGGGAAGGCGAAGCTCACGGAAGTCCAAACGGAAGAGAAAAACGCCGAGTGGGTGTTCGTGCAGGAGAGCGACCAGCTCAAGGCCGGACAGTCCATCGTGGTAAACCCGGATCCTTCGATCACTGACGGTGCCGCCTTGAAGGCCGAGTAGGAGGTACGCGCATGGCCGACACTCCTGAAAGCAAGACAGCGCCCGAAGCTACCAGCGGCATGTGGTTTGCACTCATTGCCATCGTTATGGGCACCTTCGTTTCGGTACTGAACTCATCCCTTATGAACGTTGCTATGAATAAGTTCGTCGCGGTATTCGGTTCATCGGTCAACACGGTTCAATGGGTCATCACCGGCTACATGCTGGCTTCGGCCATGGTCATCCCGATGAGCGGCTTTCTCGGCGCCCGGTTCGGGGCGAAGAATATCTTCGTCTACTCCGTCGCCGGCTTTACGATCGGTTCGGTGCTCTGCGGACTGGCATGGAGCGACAGCTCGCTGATCTTCTTCCGGATCATCCAGGGCTTCGCGGGCGGCTTCATCATGCCGGTCGGGATGACGATCATCTACATGACCTTCCCGAGGGAAAAAACGGGCGCCGCGCTCGGTCTGTGGGGGGTAGCCGCAATGGTGGCCCCGGCACTTGGACCGACGCTCGGCGGTTATCTCATCCAGCATTACAGCTGGCGCGTTCTGTTCTTCATTAACATTCCGATCGGCATCCTGGCGGTCATTCTCGGACGCATTCTGCTGAAGGATTCGGTGCCGGTGAAAGGGCTCAAGTTCGATACGGCGGGGGCCCTGCTGTCGATGACCTTCTTCGGCTCCCTGCTGCTCGCCCTCAGTAAAGGGCAGTCCGAGGGCTGGACATCGCTCTATATCATCTCGCTGCTGTTCGTCTCGGTCTTCAGCCTGCTGCTGCTGATCTGGGTCGAGCTGAATGTGGAGAAGCCGGTGATGGATCTGCGGCTGTTCCTTAACATGAAGTTCACGATCTCCGTCATCGCTTCGTCTCTGGTCATGATGGGGATGATGGGCGGTACGTTCCTGACGCCGGTGTATCTTCAGAGCATCCAGTCGCTGAGTCCGATGCAGACCGGCCTCGTGCTGCTCCCGCAGTCGATTGCGATGGCGCTCATGATGCCGATCTCCGGCCGGTTGTTCGACCGCTTCGGCATTCTGCCGCTCGGGATTGCGGGACTGACGATTCTCGGTGCGACCACGCTTGAGCTGCACCATCTCACCGTGGATACGCCGAACCATTGGCTCAATGTGCTGCTGACGATCCGCGCGGTCGGCATCGGCCTCTGCATGATGCCGCTCTCTACAGCCGGGATGAACGCGATCCCAACGAGCCAGATCGGCAATGCCTCGCCGCTGTCCAACGTGTGCCGACAAGTGGCGGGGTCCATGGGCATCGCGCTGCTGACGGCGATCATGAGCAACCGGCAGACGATTCACTACCAGCACATCTCGGAGAGCGTCTCCGTCGATTCCTTCGTGGCCAATCAGACGATCTCGGGTCTTACCGGTATGGTCTACCAGTGGGGTGTCGATACGGCCACGGCTGCCGGCGCCGCTACCTCGGTCATCGCCGGCGTCATGCAGCTGGAGGCGCTGGCCCGATCAATCGCCGATACGTTCTTTATCTCGGCTATTCCGGCGATCGTGTGCATTCCGTTCGTTTTCCTGCTCGCCGGCAGGAAGAAACCGGCTGCTGTGCCCGCCGATCCGGCCGAAAAGCCGGCAGGCGAGGCTGCTGCGCCGCCGAAGGGGGCAAGTACCGGGGAGACGCCTGAGCTTGTGAAGGCTTAAGGGGTTTCTTTCGGAAAATACAGTCTTATCAAACATTCCAGCACTATACGATACTTGGGAGGCATCATCATGAAACTGCCATGGAAACAAGCGGCCGCCGGCCTGCTTCTCGTCTCCACCTTAACCCTGAGCGTTCCGCCCGTGTGGGCGGACGCTGCCGCCGCACCTGCCGGGCTTTCGGCTTCCTACGCCCTGAACGGGTCTACCAGCCTGCAGGTGAAGAGCATTCTTCAGGAGAAAACGGCTACCGGCTGGCGTATCGGCGCGGTCGTCAAGCTCTACAATAACTCCGCTGTCAACGTCCGCGTTCCGGATCACGAGCTGCGGGCCAAAGGAGCGGACGGCAATACCTTTACGCTGCAGCCTTCGGCAGCCAATGTCAAAACCATTCCGGCCTACGGCTTCGTGGAGCTGAGCTACATGCTCGAGATCGAGTCCCAGGCTCCGCTGTCCGTCACGGACCTGCTGTGTGTTTACGTCGACTGGAGCGTCTATCCGAAGGCGGAGACGGTCCTTGCTGACGTGCCTGCCGGCTCCCTCCTCTGGAGAGGAAAGGATGCCGCGATTGAAGACCCTGCCCTGCTCAAGGGCTGGGGCGAGGCCTTCACGATCCCGGGCACGACTTCGCCGCTCGAGTTCACGCCGGTCTCCATGTACAAACAATTTACCGGCCAGTCGCCGACCTATGTCGTGAAGCTTGCGGTCCGCAATCCGGGCAGCTACGCCGAGACGCTGCCGGAGTTCACGCTCAGCGGCCGGTCGGGCTCCCGCAGCACCCTCGGCACGAAGATCGAGGGTGCGCCGACGGAGGTCAATCCGGGCGAGACGAAGTATATCTCCTTCACAGTGACGCTGGAGCCGGAAGCGAATCTGGATTCCCTGTACGTCATGACGCCGGAGAGCTTCCTGAAGCAGGGCCAGACGGCTCCGCTGACGTACTGGACCGGACGCCTGGCCTTCCAGCCGCAGGCGAGCCAGAATTTCTCCGTTCTGCCGGTGCTCAAAGCCGGCGAGAGGATCGTTGTCGATCCGCACAGCCGGGCGGTCAACCCGGACCTCGGCGTGACGCTGCAGAGCCTGCAGTGGTTCGAGAACGAGGGCCAGCAGTTTAAGACGGCTGTGGCCAAGATCAAATTCGCAAACAGCAGCCAGAGTCCGGTGCCTCTGCCGCAGCTTGGCGCGGAGCTCGTCAGCGCGAGCGGTGTGCCTTTCAGCGGCACGCAGCTGACCTCCGCCGTTAGGGAAGTGCTGCCGGGCCTCGGCGCCGTGGGCACCTATACCTTCGCCGTACCGAAGTCCGAAGAAGGCAGCCGCTTCACCCTGCGTCTGCTGGAGCAGCAGGGCCAGCAGCTCTATAAGACGCCGATCGCCCAGCTGCAGACGGAAGTCACAGGCGATGAGCTAAGCACGGAGCTGCTGAAGTTCTATCCGTTCGAGATGAAGATCGACTCGTGGGGCATCTCCAATATGGCGATGCAGAACATCGTCACGAAGGCCTTCAGCTACACGTACAAGCTCAAGATGCAGCTGGATATCCGCACGTCGGACGAAGTCATTGCGGATGGGGCGCAGCCGAAGCTGTACATGCAGATTGAGAACCTCGAGGGCAAGATCCTGACGTCGAAGACGTATCCGCTGACCGGGGATAACCGGCTCGCGAACGGCATCCAGTCGATCTACTTCGAGAGCACGAACTCCGACCAGCTCGAGTATCCGATCACAGTGAAGATTTATGAACTGGTTCCTACGCCGCTGGGCGATGCCAAACGCCTCATCTCGGTCATGAAGCAGTAGGCTTCCATGGCTGTCGAGCAGGCCGCGTGGCTTGAACACCGCAAAGAGAGTAACTTGATCCTGCCTTGGGCAGGGTGGGTGCTCTCTTTTTTTATAGGTGCGAGGAGCAGGGGGATCCGGCCAAGCAGTCCATCTGCAGCCGGAAGGGCGGGAGGCAGTGGCTTCCCCTGCGGGAATGTCATACAATAGAAGAAAAGAGCGAAATCCGCTGTCTATTCCCGATTGGGTGCTGGAAGACGAGATAGAGAGCTTAACAAGCTGGCATGATGGAAGCCTGCTGTAAAGCTGCCCATCTAAGGGCGTGAGATGTTAGCGCTCGTTTCAGAGTCCGATCCGCCCGTGCCGCGTTCCTTGACAAGGGATTTGATTTCATTGAGATCCCGCCGGATCCGGCGGTAAGTGAAATAACCGGCCAGCGATTTGGCTCCGAAGAAGAGCACGGCTGCCAGTGCAATCAGCACGTAATTGTGACTGAGCGATCTCATCCATGCGTTGAGATTGTCGATGTTCATGGTTCAAGCCCTCCGCTCCATGGAACATAGGTCCTGTATTACTATATCCAGAATGCTGAAAGTTAGCCTGAAGAAGGGAAGCTCTGCGGCTTGTCTTGAGAGGACAGCACACTTAGTTAGCAGGTGAGGAGGAGCGGAAGTGGACAAAGAAGCAGGAGAAAAGCGGACCGGCCTGCCGCCGGTCGTCGACCGCAGCTGCCGGCTGCTCCTTCTCGGCTCGATGCCGGGGGAGGCGTCGCTGCAGGCGCAGCAGTACTACGGCCACCCGCGCAACGCGTTCTGGCCGCTGCTCTACCGGCTGCTGGACGGAGGTGAACCGTCCCCCGTGTACCCCGAGCGGCTGCAATTTGCGCTCTCGCGCGGCGTGGCGCTCTGGGATGTGCTGCGCGAGTGCGAGCGCAAGGGCAGCCTGGACGCCGCGATCCGCAAGGCCGAGGCGAACGATTTCCGTGCGTTCTTCGCCGCCTACCCGGGCATCACGCACGTCTTCTTCAACGGCAGCGCCGCAGCGCAGCTGTTCCGCCGCCAGGCGGCCCCGCAGGTCGAAGGCCTGCCGCTGAGCTTTGCGGTGCTGCCGTCCTCCTCGCCGGCCCGGGCGATCTCCCTGGAGGCGAAGCTGGAGGGCTGGCAGCCGGTGAGAGAGGCTTGGCTGGAGACGCAGCAGGATTGAGATATGCCAGCAGGGCAGAGTGATGCATTACTCTCGCAGGTCAGGCCGAAGCACAAGGCGAAATGGAATCTAGCTAATGGTACAGAGACGGCAATTTAGTGGAGGAAGAAAGCGGCTCTGTTTTTACGCTGGGGTTGACCGTATGAAGGGGGAGAGGGTCCTTTGGCTGCAAGCCATTCCTTCAGACTCTATTTTTGTAAACGGTTACTTTCCCGGTGCAGGGAAATGCGTCCCCCAGCACGAAATATACAGCATAAGCATGTACCATGATAGGGGTGAGGACCATGTTTTTTAGCGAAGAAGAGAAGAACGCGGTCTACAAAGCGATCTATACCCGCCGGGACGTCCGGACCTTCCGGCCGGATCCCATTGCGGACGATGTGGTCGTCCGGCTGCTGGAGGCAGCCCACCATGCGCCGTCCGTCGGTTTCATGCAGCCTTGGAACTTCGTCCTCGTCACGACGGGCGAGCTTAAGGCGAAGCTGGCCTGGGCCGCAGACAAGGAGCGCCGGGCTCTGGCCATCCATTACGAGAACGATCCGAGCCGCCAGGATCACTTCCTTGGCCTGAAGATTGAGGGCCTCAAGCAGGCGCCGCTGACGATCTGTATCACCTGCGATCCGACCCGGGGAGGCTCCCATGTGCTCGGACGCAATTCCATACCCGAGACCGATATGATGTCGGTGGCCTGCGCGATCCAGAACCTCTGGCTGGCTTCGTGCGCCGAGGGCCTCGCCATGGGCTGGGTGAGCTTCTACAAGCGCAACGATGTGCGCGATATCCTGGAGATCCCGCCGCACATCGATCCCGTGGCGCTGCTGTCCCTCGGCTACACCGATCAGTACCCGTCGGCGCCGATTCTCGAGACCTCCGGCTGGGCGAAGCGCCGGTCGCTGGAGGGGCTGGTATTTCAGGAGAAGTGGGGCGTGCGGCCGGGGGAAGAGAGTCATTTTGATGGCACGTCCGATGGAGCCAGCTGAATAAACCAATGAAGTCCGAGAGCCTTGAGCCCTGTGTGGTTCAGGGCTTTTATTGAAAATTGGGTTCCATTTATCGGGAATTTTGAAGAGATTCCCTACCTCAGCTCGATATCCCTTAAGGAACGCAGCCGTTACTTGGGCATCCCACTCTATTTCCTGCCGGTGGTAGGGATCACAATCAAGCATAGGTACCAACAGGAGATCAGCAGGCTGCCTGCCGTTCAAGGAATGCCGGAGATTCTTCGGATACTGAATGCTGAGGGCTGTGCATTGGGCCTCATGACGAGCAATAGTCGTTCCGTTACCCAGGACTTTTTGGATCTCAACGAAATCCATCTTTTTCAATCCGTCCATTATTCCCTGAGCCCGTTTAGCAAAGAGAGGAGCCTGGTGGCTTATCTGAAGCAGTGCCGCTTGGATTTCAGCAAAATCTACTATGTAGGTGATGAATTGAGAGACATGAGAGCAGGGAAGAAAGCGGGGGGGAGTACTGTTGCAGCCGCATGGGTTATGATTCGGTCGAACTCCTGAAGCAGGGAGAGCCGGGGGATATGGCTTACAACCCTTTCGATTTGATAGACATTCTTGTCAAAAAATGACCCAAGGATCGTACTCCTCCAGTTACCTTAAGATAGCCAATATGTTAAACTTATACTTGTACAGCAGCTCTGCTAGATAGCATCCCTAACTCTACCATCTATTTGACAACGCTATCACAATTTCATATGCTGGTATTTGGTGCCTATAGGGGATGACTGGAAGGCGCCGAAATGTAAGTCGTATAAATCATACATACGTGAGGTGCAAGTTCAGCTATGAAGGAATTATTCAGCAAGAAGGTATTATCCGTTCTTACCGTATCGTCTTTATCCCTGGCTGTTGGAGCCTGGGCTTACGCGGACGATGCATTGAAACAGATCAGCGCTTATCAGAATGCCGGTATCTCGATCAAGGTCAACGGCAGTTCTATCGATCTCTCCAGCGAAGATGGCATGATGTACCCGATCATATACGAAGGCCACAGCTATGTGCCGGCGAAGGCTTTGGCCGAAGCGATGGGCGGTACGGTGAAATGGAACAACGACGCGAAGGCCGTTGAAGTGACCTCGGGCGGGTCCCCATCCAGCAGCGCGGGGATTCCGAACAAGGACAACAGCACACCGGCTTCCAAGCCGGCCGCTTCGACCGGAAAAGCACCTGTGGCCTTCTACACGCCATCAACGCCTGCCAGCACCATGTATGAAGAGAACAAAAAGGCGGCCGCCGAAGTGCTTAAGCTTTATGCCGATGCCTTGAAGACCGGCAGCACCACGGCGTTGGAATCTTGGATGAAGAACAGCTTCCAGGAAAGCGAATGGGGCAGCACTTCGTACGAGACGGCCAGCAGCGGACTCTCCCGCACCATTGAAGCATACCGCGAGGAGTATGACGAGCAGGTCCTGGGGGCCTTTGCCGATAGCTTGGTATCCAAGGCTAATTCTTTATCCTTCAGCGAAGATTCGAAGTCCTCGGACGATACGTACAGCAAAGATCTTGAATATTTTATTGACGTAGAGGGTGCAGGATATAAAGGAAAGCTCGGTGTCTATTTCTTCTATAAGTTGAACCAGGATACGAATAAGTTCTATTTCGGCCAAGCTGCCTTCTATTAATAATCTCGAATGTGCCGCCGCCAGGCTTCCTGCTGTATTGGAAGCCTGGCGGCGATTTGTTATATGGCTGTGTTTTCTTTGTTTGCCTTCAGCATCCGACTTCTCCCGCCCTGAAACAAAACCCCTCCGGATGTCGTCTAACCGTATACATTGAATTTTCCAATTCCGGAGGTCCCTTCCATGCTCAAGACCCATTTCAAAACGCATGACTGGACGCTGACTACGGTCATGCTCCTGTTCTGTGCGGTCAGCATCACGGCCCTCTACAGCGCGACCTACGGTACGAAATTCGAGGGCTATCATGTCAGTATGGGCATGTACTACCTGCTTGGATTTCTGGCGATGTTCGCTGCAGGGATCGTCGATAACGCTTTCTTGAAGCGGATCACCCCGATCCTGTTCGGTGGGGGCCTGCTGCTCCTGGTGGTGGTCCTGGCCCTGGATACGACGATCAATAATGCCAAGGGGTGGATCCGGTTTGGAGGGCTCAGCTTCCAGCCGGCGGAGATCATGAAGCTGTTCCTCGTGCTCATGCTCGCCAGCTTTATTGCCGGGCGGCAGGTGGAGGATGGCCGGATGACGTTCTGGGGGGGCGTGATCCCCAGTGCCGTGATCGCCGGGGTTCCTTTTCTGCTCGTGCTGGTGCAGCCGGATCTAGGGAACGCGATGGCGTTCGTCTTCATTATTGTGTGCCTGATCTGGGTGGGCGGCATGAAGTACTGGCAGTTCCTGCTGATGATCGGGCTGGCCGCGGCGCTGATGATCACCTCGGTTCACTATTATAAGATCTATCACGAGCCGATCGAGCAGTACTTCAAGGCAAAGGAGAAGGAGCGCTGGGTGGAGCGCATCGACACCTTCCTGTATCCCGATAACGTGGATAAGGACAAAAAGTACCACATCGACAGCGCGGAGCTGGCCATCGGGTCTGGGAGCCTGGAGGGTGAGGGGTATATGCAGGGCACGGCGCGGCGGGGGTTCGTGCCGTATGTGTATGCGGACTCGATCATCGTGGTGATCGCCGAGGAGTTCGGGTTCCGGGGTACGGCGCTGCTTCTCATGCTCTACATGGTGCTCATTTACCGGATCGTCCTTGTGGCGATTACGGCGCCTGACTCCTTTTCCCGGCTGCTTGCCATAGGCATCGCATCCATGTTCCTGTTCCAGATCTTCCAGAATGTCGGCATGCACCTGAGGCTGATGCCGCTGACAGGCATAACGCTGCCCTTCATCTCGTACGGCGGTACGTCCCTGCTCACCAACATGATCGGAGTGGGCATCGTGCAGGGCATCCGGGCGCGTACGGCAGCAGCGTCGACGGGTGGGGAATGGACTCCGGTGGGGAAGGCGTTATAGCCGATCGAGGGGAGGACAGCAATGAATTCGTATGCCAAAATCACCCTTTTCCTGCTGACCGCGGTCTTCCTGCTTGGGACCGGATACTGGGCGGGGAACCGATACCCGCTGTCCGGTGCCCGACCGTGGATTCAGTCCAGCCAGCCTCCGCTGCCTGGAATTGAAATAGATGGGCAGGCGGTGAACGTGGTGCGAGGTGGGTTTTCCTGGTGCTCGGGCTCGATACTTTTTCATAACTCAGGAATTTGTTCCACCACCGACAGCCCGCCCATGATAACGATCCTGAAGGATCACAAGGAACCTCCCGCCCAAGTAAAGCCGAAGGCGAAGATCGAAACACAGGCGCCGCCCCGGATCAAGGAATTTACAATGACGAGGCTGGAAGGAAGCGCCGGAGACGATCCCTACGCAGTGCCGGAACAGCCGGGCGTGTATTACTACCGCATCTACTGCGAGTGGTTCTCGGATCAGGGGGATGCGGAGTTCGGTTTTGCCGTGGAAGTGAGGGAGGAGTAAAGCATGCGTACAGCTAGAGCCATCCGCTGCTTATCGCAGGGTGATCAGGAGGGTCGTACTGCTGCGAACCCCGATTGGTTTGGCAGTGGAGCTGAGGAGCGAAGGGAGTGAGCCCAATGACCGGGCAGCGTGAGCAGTGTGAAAGGAAGCATGAAACGGAGCCTACGATTGGGGTGAAGGCCCTGTCAGAGGGAATTCCCCTCATGGAGGAACTGGCCGAGATCCAGCGGATCGAGGGAGGAGGACCACCCAAGCCGGCGGATCTGTCGGCAATGCCTCGTCCTGTACGGTGGTTCGGGTACTTTTCTATGACTGCGGCGGCCGCGATGACTGTGGCAGGGCTCGTCCTGACCCTGTGGGATTGAAGTGGGCCGGGCAGATCAGGCTGGCAGACTGAACCGGCATCCGGAGGGGGGAATCGTATCGCATGGCAGCATCAAGACAAAAGCCCGTTCCTTCGATCGTTTGGGGACTGCTGCTGCTCGCTCTTCTATGGACGGGACTCTATTATTCGCAGATGCTGGACCTTACGTATGCAGGAGTCACCGTTGTATCCAAAGGGGAAAACCGGGTGGTGCTGCGCAGGGAAGACGGGTCGCTGCAGACCGTCAGCGCGGAGGAGAAAGAGCTGCGCTCTATGACGGTAGGTGAGAAGTATATTGTGACCTATGGGCACAATCGCCTGCGCAGACCGTTCCTTATGAAGGTGGAGCCGTATCCGGAGTGAGAGAGCAGAGCAAGCGCCGAAGGTCATCGCGGAAAGCCGGAGAGGCTGCGCTTTCGGTAACCGAATTCTTTGGCGGCAGGGGTAGTTAGGCATCCTGCCGTCCAAGGACGCCGTCTGCTGCTGAGAGTTCGGGAACGGCCTTGCCGTTTTTCCCACGTCCAAAAGACGCCGCAGGCTTTCAAAGCCCGGCGTCTTTTTTCCTATAGGCGGCTGCCTACTTTTTCTCTTTCTGCGTAGCTCCGACCAGGTTCTTCGTCGTCTTGGCGCCTTCCAGGGTATCGTTGACAAACTCCATATCCTGGTTCTCCGCGGACATCGAAGCGGTGCCTTCGTAGTTGCCCTTATGCTTTTTGTTCTCCGACATGCTGTTTCCCTCCCTTCGGCTGCGGGTTTTCATGCGTACTTCCTGTTTTACCATGCGCACCCCGAAGGCTGATTATTCCGATGCGGTGAAGGCGTAGCGGCTCTCCAAGAGAGCTTGCTGCTAGAACACGAGGCATGGCTGCCGGGCCGAAGGGAACAGGGGGTAATAGCCAGTACCGTGGGAGTGCGTTCATGCGGAGGTCGCTGCTGATTTGACTGGAATATGGCATACTATAAGGTAGTGAACGTTTTGGGAACGAAGGGGAGGAAGCACCATGGCCAAAAATAACATCAAAGTACCGTTCGGCTACGAGCCGCCGACAGGCAAGGGGACGCTGAAGGGAACCTTGTGGGTATACGATTCGTTCGAGGGCTACACGGAGCAGGAGCTGACCCGGCTGCTGGCGCTTTCGGATGAGCGCAGGCTGGCGCGCGTGATCTTCTACCCGCTGCATGAGGAGACGCTGCGGCGCATGGTGAAGGGCGAGCATACGCCTTACTATAAGCGCGTTCAGGCGCTGGAGGACATGCTGGAGCACACCGATACGGACGTGGATTACACCATAGAGAGCTTCGAGAACAAGCGCAAGAAGTACACGCCGGCGGATTATGCGTTCCGCTTCCTGGAGGAGAAGTACCAGGGGCCGTTCTTCTTGTATGTGACGGAGGAGACCGCCAATCTGCTGGCCGGGTACGAGAGCTTCGAGACATGGATCAAAAAGGTGCGGTTCTTCATCGACGGCGGCGGGGGCCCGCTCCATCCGAAGCTGCAGGAGTATGCCGGGCGCTGGGAACGGGTCTAAGCTCCGCCGCCTGCCGGAACGGCCTCCTCCAGAATCCCCCTCGCTCTTCGGCGCCCCCAAAACCCGCAGACCCTCCGAACCGTGTAGCACAACAAGATTACATGGAAGTCCCGAAGGATAGCATCCGCGGGCGAAAGGGGAAGCGGGAACATGGGAGCATATAAAAAGACAATCGGCATCGTACTGGGGGCGCTGCTGCTGACCGGTACCGCCTATGGTGCGTTATCCGTCGGGGGGACGGAAGTATCTGCGGAGGTATCACAGGAGGTGCACGGCACCTTTGCCGGTCTGTCGGGCAGCAACCTGAAGCTGGATACGGGCAGCGGCGTCACCTCCTACATGCTGGCGGCCAATGTATGGGTATACCGCAATTCGCAGAAGTCAGCAGCGGAGGACCTCAAGCCTGGGGATACGCTGGAGGTCATCCTCAACAGCAAGAATCAGGCGGCCTATATCAAGGCGACCGGCCAGACACCGGCTGCGGAGGCCGAAGTGCAGACCGAAGTGCAGACGCAGACCGCTGCTGAACAGACGGCAGCGCCGGCCGTAGAGACGGTGCCGGCTGCAGCGGCAGCATCGACGGAGACCGAAGCAGCTGCTGCAGCGGTGACTGCGGACAGCACGGCAGATACGGCGGCCGCTGCGGCTGTGGTGAGCGGCTGGGCGTGGGAGAAGCTGGAGCTGGAGCTGAAGAGCGGCGGGCTGCTGCTCAAGGTGAAGCATGAGCCGGGTGACAGCGACGAAGACGGTTCGGATATTCTGATCCAGACCAAGGACAAGGCTGTGGTGCATCTGACGGGAGCGGAAGCGGAGAAGCTGCTGAGCCTGGTGCTGCAGGGGCTGCCGAACGACCGTGCAGCGTGGGAAGAAGCCCTGAAGCAACGTCTGGCCGGCCAGTTCCGGATCGAAGCATCCGAGCTGAGCGAGTGGGAGCTTGAGGTCGATTGGAATGAGAACGGCCAGGGCGTGACACCTGTCCTTCCGCCGCAGAACCCGAAGGCCCAGGGCCGTCATGACAACGGCATCGGGCAGGAGAAGCAGGCCGCGAAGCTGCAGGCAGCCGTGCAGGCGTCACAGCCGGCGCTGGAGACCAAGCCGGTCCAGGAACAACCGGGCCAGCAAGGCAAAGCTTACGGCAAGGACAAGGATAAAGAGAAGGACAAGAACAAGAATCATGAGAAGAGCAAGGGCAAAGGCAAGAATGAAGAGCAGGAAGGCGAGGACGATTAATCGTCTCTGTCGCTGAACATCACCGCCGTGAGGCGCTGCGCTGCATGCGCAGGCTCAGACTGCTAAGAGGCAGGTCCCGTCAAAGGGATCTGCCTCTTTTGGCGTCTGCGCCGCATGAAGCAGCCGGGCGGATTGGGGCCTGTCAAGCCGCAGCCTGAATGAGCGCAGCCGTCTTGTGCGGCCGCAGGATGTCATGCGCGCAGGAGGCAGGCGGACGAACGGGCGGGCCAATCCTGACACTCTGTTGTCACTGTTAGGGGTTATAATCGGAGGTGTGAGATGAGATGGAAGTGGAAGGGAAGTTGAACGGTGTGAGTACTGGACAAAACAAAATAGGAGTCGTTGTCGCCGGACTCCTGCTCGCGATCCTGATGGCCTCGATGGATAATACGATCGTGGCTACCGCGATGGGGACCATTGTAGGCGAGCTGGGCGGACTCGACAAGTTCGTGTGGGTGACCTCCGCTTATATGGTGGCGGAGATGGCGGGCATGCCGGTCTTCGGCAAGCTCTCCGATATGTACGGGCGCAAACGCTTCTTCGTATTTGGGGCGATCGTATTCATGGCCGGGTCGATGCTGTGCGGCATCGCGGACTCCATCGTGGAGCTGAGCATCTACCGGGCGGTGCAGGGCATCGGGGGCGGGGCACTGGTCCCGATCGCTTTTACGATTATGCTTGATGCCGTGCCGCCGGAGAGCCGGGGCAAGCTGGGAGGACTGTTCGGTGCGGTGTTCGGGATGTCCAGCATCTTCGGTCCGCTGCTCGGGGCTTACATTACGGATTACATCAGCTGGCACTGGATCTTCTATATTAACCTGCCGCTGGGGCTGATCTCGTTTATCCTCATTGCGTTCTTCTACCAAGAGTCCCATGAGCACTCCAGGCAGCGTATCGATTGGACCGGTGCGGTGACACTGGTCGGTGCGGTCGTCTGCCTGATGTTCGCCCTGGAGCTGGGCGGCAAGCAGTATGCCTGGGGATCGGCGCCGATTCTCGGGATGTTCGCCGGATTCGCCATCCTGACGGCTGCCTTCCTGTACGCCGAAACGCGGGCGGAGGAGCCGATCATCTCGTTTCGTATGTTTCTCAGCCGCCTCTATGCGACAAGCAACCTGATCGGCATGCTGAGCGGCGCGGCTTTCATCACGGCTTCGGTGTACATTCCGATCTATATCCAGGGCGTGCTGGGCGGCAGCGCGACCAATTCGGGGTTGGTCCTGCTGCCGATGATGCTGGCCTCGGTCGTCACGGCCACCGGCGGCGGCTTCCTGATGAACAAGCTGCCGTACCGTTCGATCCTGCTGCCTACCCTGGCTGTTCTGGTCGGAGGCCTGGCACTGCTGACGACGGTCACGCCGGATACTTCCCGCTGGATGGTGACGGTGTACATGATCCTCGTGGGCCTTGGGATCGGCGCCTCTTTCTCGGTGCTCGGCAATGCGGCGATCCACCCCTTCTCGGCGAAGATGAGGGGGGCGGCGAGCTCCACGCTCAATTTCCTCCGTTCGCTCGGGATTACCGTGTTTGGGATTATTCAAAGCCATTCGCTCGCCGGCAAATTATCCGATGCCTTCAGCGCAGGCGGGGGCGGGGAAAGCGGGGCTGCCATGCCTGCGGGTCTAAACTTCAGCGACCCGCATGCGCTCCTGGATCCGGCTGCCCGTTCGGGGCTTCCGGCCGCGGTGCTGGGGCAGATCGCACAGGCGCTCTCGTCTTCGATTGCGCTGACCTTTGCCTTGTCACTGATTCCGGCCGTGCTGGCCTTGGTCACGGCCTTCGTGATGAGCAGGGAGCAGCTCGATCCGGAGGCTGAAGTGAAGGGAGCCGCGGCTTCCTCCCATTAGTGCAGTGGTTGGGCCGGCTCTGGTCCAGGGCCTCCAGCGCGAGGGCATAACGATGAAAGAGCCCGCTTCTACCCAGCGGGCTCTTTCATCGTTCGTAAGAAATACGTGTTCGATCTGACCGGTGTACCCGGAATGCCTCGCGTGCGCCGCACCGTTACTAAGGGCGGCGAAGCCGTGGATCCCTGATGGACCGGCTGCTCAGACCGCGGACAATGCCGGGGCTTAGTTCAATCCTGCGGCGTCTGGTCCAGGTACAGACGCGTCACCTGGGTGGAGTCTCCCTGGGAGACCTCGCTCTCCGAAGCCTTTTCCTCCAGCGGGTCATGCGTATTCATGCCCGGCGCGATGGTAGGCTCGTCCTCTTTGCGGGAGGTACTGTTATTGTTGGCATCCGTCTCTTCCCCCTTCTTGGAGTAGGCGATGAGGGTGATTTCGCTGCCGGTCATCCGGGCCAGCTTCGATTCCGCTTCCTGGATGATATCCACAACCTGGGACTGATTGGCCAAGGAAGCGATTTGATACGCATTCGTCTCGATTTTCATCTGTCATTCCTCCAGCTCTGGGATGGAATAAGCTGCATGCAGGCTGCCTCTGCGGGTATAGTGTCCCCTGGTGTACCACAGGGCATTCCAGCAAGAGGAAGGACGGCCCGGCCCTATTTTTGCTGGGAAACATATACAAGTGCATAGATAAAGGTAACATGGTGTGGTATATTCATCCTGTTATCTCGTGTAGGCTCGGACATGGAGCCTGCCAACCATAGGAGAGGGAGGGAATCCCATGCAATGGAACCGGTTGTCCGTCATGGCGAGTATCGTCATGGCGGTTTTGATCTCATCGATGGATACGACGATTATGAATACGACGATGCCCCTGATCGCGGCGGAGCTGGGCGATGAGAAGCTGTATGCGTGGAGCTTCGCTTCCTATATGATCTTGTGCACGATCGTCACACCGCTCAGCGGGCGTATCTCGGACAGCTTCGGGCGCAAGAAGGTGCTGTCCTTCGGCATTCTCGTCTTCCTGATGGGTTCGCTGCTCTGCGGGACGGCGGATTCGATGCTGGAGCTGGTGCTGTACCGCGGGCTGCAGGGTATCGGGGCCGGTGCAATGATCGCCTTCCCGGCGATAATTGCGGGTGACCTGTTCTCTGTGGAAGCCAGAGGACGCATCCAGGCGTTCTTCACCGGCATGTGGGGACTGTCGGCTGTACTGGCGCCATTGCTTGGCAGCCTGTTCATCGAGCAGCTGTCATGGCGCTGGATTTTCTATATCAATGTGCCGATCTGCCTGGCTTCTCTGCTGCTCCTTATTCCTTACAAGGAAAGCTACGAGCCGAAAAAAAGCACGATCAACTGGGGCGGCGCCCTGCTCTTCGGGCTGGCGATCGGACTGCTGCTCATGAACACGGTAGTTACGCACGGCTATTTGTTCTACACTGCAGCGGGTCTTTTGTTCCTGGCCCTATTCGTCTGGAACGAGCGGAGGCATCCGTCGCCGATCGTCCCGGTGGTGCTCCTCCAGAACCGCCCGGTGGCCTGGATGAATCTCAACGGATTCCTGACCTGCGCCGCCTTGTTCGGCACATCCAGCTACATCCCTTATTACCTGCAGCAGCATGGCTATTCCCTGTTCATCAGCGGTCTCGCACTGCTGGGCATGTCGGTGGGCTGGGTGCTTATGGGGGTCCCGGCGGGGAAGTGGATCCTGCGGTACGGCTACCGTCCGCTGCTGGTTACCGGCAACCTGATTCTTGTGCTCTCCGGGCTTCTGCTGCTGTTCCTGCCGGAGGAGGGCGGATTCTTCTACGTCAACATCATCATGGTGCTGCAGGGCCTGGCGTACGGCCTGCTGGCCACGGTGTCGGTCATCGGCGTACAGCAGCTGGTGGCCGCCGACCAGAAGGGGATCTCGACCTCCCTCCAGGTATTCGCCCGCAATATCGGCACAGCCGTCGGCGTCACGATCATGGGCGGCCTGCTGACCGGGGCGCCCGCCTTCATGACGGGGATTCACCGCTTGTTCCTCTACGGCTTCGTCGTTGCCCTGGTGGCCTTGGCTTCCACGGTATTCCTCTACAGGGGGAAAGAGCAAACCGCCGCCCAGGCCGGATAGCAGGCTGGGCTGCAGGAGGCTCGTGCCCGTATACAGAGAAAAAGGACTTCCGGCTTTCATCGGAAGTCCTTTTTGTGCGCTGCTGCGGGAGGGAATGCCGTGGTGTGAAACCTTTCCCTCAGGCCGGTGTCCGTGTCCTGCAGCAGGAGGGGATAAAAGAGAGACGATAGGGCGGAGGGGGCCGGTTGTCGTGGCATGGAGCATGCAGGCGAGGCGGCTAATCGCGATTGTGGCCGAGCCATTGGTCGATTTTCTTGCGGATTTCGCTCTGCTTCTCGGCTGCCTTGTCCCGGGCCTTTTCCTCCTTTTCCTTCTTCGCCTTCTCTTCACGTTCCTTGTCAGCCTTCTCCTGAGCGGCTTTCTCCTCGGCCGCCTTCTGCCGGGCCTCTTCCTCGGCGCGCCGGATTTCTTCGGGGACGGGGAAGCCGGAGACCGGAACACCTTGGAGCGAGCGGGTCATGATCTCGCGGAACAAGGTGGCGGGCACGCTGCTGCCGGTGGTCAGGTAATGCGTCTTGTCGGTCTTGTCATAGCCGACCCAGACGGCCGCCGTCAGCTCCGGCGTGAACCCGGCAAACCAGGCATCCTTGGATCCGTTCGAGCCGATGGCCTGGAACTCGGGGGTCGCCGGCAGCTGGGTGGTGCCGGTCTTGCCCGCCGTCGGCCGGCCCTCCACAGACGCGGCCTGCCCGGTCCCCGAAGGGGACAGTACGCCCTGCAGCAGGGTGGTCATCACATAGGCGTTGACAGGGGTTGTTACGGTCGTCTGCTGGGGTGCCGCCTCAACAAGCTTCTGCCCGTCCTTTGTTGTGATCTTGACGATGGCATGAGCCTGATGCAGGACGCCCTGATTGGCAATCGAGCCGTACGCCTGGGCCATTTGAAGAGGCGAGACCCCCTCGGACAGCCCGCCCAAGGCGAGGCTCAAGGTCCGGTCTGCCGGCGGCAGGGTGATCCCCGCACGCTTCACGAAATCCAGTCCGGCATCGATGCCGATCTCATTGAGCAGCCAGACGGCGGGAATATTCCAGGAGCGCATAACCGCTTCCTGCAGGGAGACCTGTCCCCGTGTCCGGCCGTCCCAGTCGCGCGGCTTGTACCCGCCGATGTCCAGTTCCCCGTCGAACAGAACGGACTGAGGCGTGTAGCCCCTCTCCAAAGCGGGGCCATAGACGGCCAGCGGCTTGAAGGAGGAGCCGGGCTGCCGTTTCAGCTCCGTGGCCCGGTTGAAGCCGCGGTATACGGCCTTGCCCCGCCCCCCGACAATACCCTTAATGAGGCCGGTTGTGTGGTCGATCACCACAGCGCCGCTCTGGACGGGCTGGTCGCCCTGGGTCGCAGGGAAGAGGGAATCGGTGGCGTATACCTGCTCCATCGCCTGCTGCACCTTGAGGTCCATGCCGGTATAGATGCGCAGGCCGAGGGTCAGCACCTGCTCTTCGGAGAAGCCGTACAGCCGCTGGGCTTCGTCCATGACGTAATCGACATAGTGAGCATGCCGTCCCTGCAGCGAGTCCTCGGCCTTCGGCGGCGAAAGCTTGATCGGCCTGGCCGCCGCTTCGGTATAGGCGGCTTCACTGATGAAGTTCTGCTCCTTCATCAGGGAGAGAACCAGGTTGCGCCGCTCAAGCGATTTGTCCGGATTCTTCATGGGAGAGTAGGTGGTAGGGGCCTTCGGCAGCCCCGCCAGCAGGGCGCACTCCTCCAGCGAGAGATCCTTCACGCTTTTGCCGAAGTACTGCTGCGCCGCGCCTTCGACGCCATAACGCCCTTCCCCCATATAGATGCTGTTGAGATACAGCTCCAGGATTTCGTCTTTGCTGTACGTAAAATTGATCTTAACCGCGTAGCCCAGCTCCTTTACCTTGCGGGTCAGTGTTTTGTCCGACTCAAGGAACAGGTTCTTCGCCAGCTGCTGGGTGATCGTACTGCCGCCTTCCTTCATGGAGCCGACCTGAAGGTCCCGCAGCAGCGCCCGGGAGATCGACCACAGGTCGAAGCCCTTGTGCTCATAGAAGCGCCGGTCCTCCACGGCAATCACCGCATTGCGCAGATGCTCGGGCACCTGGGTGAGCGGGACGGGGACCAGCTTCGAGGACGAAAGCTGCGCGACACGCTCGCCGTTGATGTCGAGCATATAGCCGGGCTCCGGCAGCGGGTGCGACAGCTTGGAGATGTCGAGCCCGCGCACCCAGGACACGGCGGCAGCGAGGCCGATCACGGCGGCGGCTGCCGCGCTGACCGATGCGACCAGCAGCAGGCGCCTGCGGCTCTTCGGCTTGGCTGCCGGCGCTGCGATGCCGGCGGCTGCCTCTGCGCGCGCCGCGCTCGCAGGCTCGCCGCCCGCGCGAGCGCCCGCCGCACCGGCGCGTGTCGCGCTCGCCGCCTCGGCTCGTTGCGCGCTCGCGGGCTCGCCGCCCGTGCGAGCGCCTGCAGCACTGGCGCGCGTCGCACTCGCGGGCTCGCCGCTGGTGCGAGCGCCCGCTGCCTCGGCACGCATCGCGCTCGCGGGCTCGCCGCTGGTGCGAGCGCCCGCTGCCTCGGCGCGCGCCGCGCTCGCCGGCTCGCCGCCGGTGCGAGCGCCCGCCGCCTCGGCGCGCATCGCGCTCGCGTGCTCGCCGCCCGCGTGAGCGCCCGCCGCACCGTCGCGGGCCACGCTCGCGGGCTCGCCGCCCGAGCGAGCGCTCGCTGCACCGACACGCGCCGCGCTCGCCGGCCCGTCGCCCGAGCGAGCGCTCGCTGCATCAGCGCGCGCCGCGCTCGCAGGCCCGCCGCCCGAGCGAGCGCCCGCGGGCTCGCCGCCCGAGCGAGCGCCCGCGGGCTCGCCGCCCGAGCGAGCGCTCGCTGCATCGGCGCGCGTCGCGCTAGCTCCTCCCATCTCCCGGTGTGCCGCTGTATCGCTCACACCCACGTCCTCACCGCGTGCCGTCCCTGCCTGATCGCCGTGCACTTTCATGGCTTCTCTTGTTACGCCTGCTTTTCCCCAGGCGGCCCGTGCCGCCTGAAGAGCCGCCCGGCCCTTTCCTCCCGGGCTTTTATCTTTAGAAGAGCTCACGCTCATCGACCCCTTTCCTATCTGCAGCCGGCCCCATTTCGGACCGGGCGTGAAGCCAACCATCTCTCTGGTAATCCTAATGAATTCGTTGCCGCTGCTTTTTTTGAGCTGGTGGACATGCCAAACGATGGTACAATATCCGCCCGAATGTGCGCAACCCGTAATCGGGAACTACTTTCCAAGGCATTAACATACAATCCCTTGAATCTTATAGGATGCAAGCCATCATACCTCCGGCAATAACGCCCGCCCCTGGCCGCCCGTGAACGCAAAAAAAGCCCGGACCGTCATCCGGCCGGGCATCTTGATCGATCGGCTTATCCGTTTACTGAATGGGATCGGGGATTAGGCCTGCCTGCAGCAGCTTCGAATTGGTCTGCACGCGGGCCATCGATTTCCCGAGCCGTTTGACTTCCTCCTCATTGGTGGCCATCATGCCGTTCAGCGCCCGGTCGATCGGTGTCAGCCGGGACCGGCCCGCCGTGCCTTCGAGGTACTGCACGACCTCGGACATCACCTGCTCGGCGGCCATCTCGACGGCCATGGGCACATCACCCGATGAGGCGAAGCCCGCTTCCCGGAGGTCGATCAGGGTCTGCCCGTTATCCTGCGTGTACGTGTACATGCGGTAAGGGTATTCCTTCAGCGAGGCATGGTCGCGGAACTTGATCTCATAGGCTGTGCCATCACGGAGGGAAACTTGCGAGAATCCAAGCGTCGTCAGCGTACGGTGGACTTGGGAGAACGGCTTCATGATCGTCGGCAGCGTCCGTTTGCGTGTCATGGTCAACACTCCTTCGATTGGTGTAAGGGTGTGCCCTGTGGGCACGGGTACCGGCCATCCGTCGTCGAGTGACTCCCGCCTCAGCGGGCCTTCAGTGAACTCCCCTAATCGCAGCAGCAGGGGCACCATCGTGTAAGCTTGATTGGAAAGCGCTTTCCGTTGGCGTCCTGCCTTTTTTGTCTGTACCCCTCTATTACCCGTCCCGGACAGGCCTGAAACACTCCGCCGACCGCGCGGACGACCGCCGGGTTCCATTTGCTTTCGACGGCACGCTTTTTATAGAATGAGGACGGAAGAGCGCTTGCATCCATTCGGCAGCAGGCATAAGCCGCAGCAGCTTGTTCCGAGATCTATCCTGTGTACTACATGCGCAGCCAAACCGGGTACTTTCTATCCATGAAGACGAAAGGGAGAATGGATCATGAACTTGTCGGGCAATACGGTACTGATTACGGGAGGAGCCTCCGGGATCGGACTGGCCTTCGCCGAGCGATTTATCCGGGCGGGCAGTACGGTCATCGCGGCCGGACGCCGGGAGGCGAAATTGCGGGAGGCGAAAGAGCGGCTGCCTGAGCTGCACACGCGGGTATGCGACGTTACGGATGAGGCTGACCGGAAGGCTCTCTACGACTGGACGGTGAGTGCGTTCCCGCAGATGAACGTGCTCGTGAATAACGCGGGCATCCAGCAGCGGGTCAACCTTCTGGATGCGCCGGAGGCGTGGAGCTATTATCGTCAAGAGATCACGGCGAACTTGGAGGCGCCGGTTCACCTGTCCATGCTGTTTGCCCCCCACCTCGATAAGGTGAACCGTCCGGCTGTTATCAACGTGACCTCGGGTCTCGCGTTTACGCCGATGGCGGGGGCGCCTGTCTACAGCGCGACCAAAGCGGCGCTCCACTCCTTCACGATGAGTCTCAGATATCAGCTGGCGCCGTCCGGCATTGAGGTCATCGAAGTGGCTCCGCCGGCGGTGAATACCGATCTCGGCGGCCCGGGGCTGCATACGTTCGGCGAGCCGGTGGATGCCTTTGCCGACGGGATTTTCCAAGGGCTGGCCGAGGGACGCGCCGAGATCGGCTACGGCTCTTCGGAGAGGTCGCTGCGGATGTCCCGCGATGAGATTGACGCTGCATTTCGGATGATGAATGACCGGATGTCCGGGCGCTAGAACCTTCCCCGGCAGCCTCGCAAGACAGAATCCCGGAACCGTCCCTGCGGTGTACCGGGATTTTTTGGTTTCCCGGGCCCCCATGCTATAATGTGGGGGAGAAAAAAGGCCTATTGGCAGTCGGAGTGAACTCATATGCGGATCAATAAATTCATAAGCGAAACGGGGCTGTGCTCGCGCCGGGAAGTGGACAAGCTGGTCGAGGCCGGAAGGGTGACGATCAACGGCCGGCCGGCCGAGCTCGGTTCCCAGGTGGAGGAAGGAGATGAAGTGCGGGTCGACGGAAAGCTCGTCAGCACGAAGAAGCCTCATGTTTATATCGCCCTGAACAAGCCGGTCGGCATCACCTCGACGACCGAGCGCCATATCCGCGGCAATATCGTGGATTTCGTGGGACATAAGGAGCGGATCTTCCCGATCGGCAGGCTCGACAAGGATTCGGAAGGCTTGATTCTGATGACCAACGACGGGGATATCGTCAATAAGGTGCTGCGCTCGGAGTTCGAGCATGAGAAGGAGTATATCGTGACGGTAGACAAACCGATCACACCGATGTTCGTGCAGGGGATGTCCGGCGGGGTGCATATTCTCGGCACGGTGACCAAGCCGTGCAAGGTCACGCGTGTGCAGGACCGCGTCTTCCGGATTGTGCTCACCCAGGGGCTTAACCGGCAGATCCGCCGCATGTGCGCCGCCTTCGGCTACGAGGTGCGGCGTCTGAAGCGGGTGCGCATCATGAATATCCATCTGGGGGATCTGCCGGCGGGCAAGTGGCGCGACCTGCAGCCGGATGAGCTGCAGGTGCTGATGCGCCGCATCGGGCATGAAGCGGATGTTTAATCTTACACGTTGAACTTGTAACCGATACCCCTGACCGTATGAATATACCTGGGGTCGGCCGGATTGTTCTCGATCTTCTTGCGCAGGTTGGAGATATGTACGAGCAGGGTGCGCGTATCGCCGTTGCTGTCGACACCCCAAGTCAGCTTGTAGAGCTGCTCGAGCGACAGGACCTTGCCGGGAGAGCGGGCGAGGTGAAGCAGCAGATCGAATTCTTTGGACGAGAGGGGAACGATGGTGCCGTCGACTCGGACGGTCCGGGAGAGCATGTCGATCTCAAGTCCGGGGAAGGTAAGGTGCTGGGACTCTTCCTTGTGCTGCTCCATCAGGTGGCTGCGCCGCAGATGGGCTTTGACCCGCGCCACGAGCTGTCCGGGTGAGAACGGCTTCGTAATGTAATCGTCCCCGCCGATGCTGAAGCCGAGAATAATGTCCATATCTTCGCTCTTACAGCTCAGGAAGAGGATAGGGGTGTTGGAACTCTTGCGCAGCTGCCGGCACACCTCGATTCCGTCCATCTCCGGCAGCAGGATATCGAGGACGACCAGATCGGGACGGTGCTCCAGCGCCATCGCCAGTGCGTCCGGGCCGTTAGAGGAGGTCAGCACCTCGTACCCTTCTTTTCTAAGGTAGAGGGTAATGAGCTCGAGAATTTCGGCTTCATCGTCTACAACTAATATTTTTTCTCCAGGCATGCGTTTCTCCTCCAAGTGGTTCTATATACTAGGCGCCCGGACCAGAGATGCTGCTTGCAATCCTGTACGGAAAAGGGCGGTCAAGATTCGATGAATATTGGTTATTTCCAAATCCTGATGAGTGCGATACGATAGGATTAGGCGGCGGAAGCCCCATGACGGCCAGAAGGAAAGTGGTACCGATCTTCAAAAACTACTTCTATTATAAAGGTTTTCTTAGCTTTTTTACCATAGTTTTGTTAATTGTACTCGGGACAGGCTGTGCCGCGGCCCAGCCGGAATCCCCGGCGGGGAAACCCCGTGCGGAGAACGGGATCCTCCGTCTGGACGGCCACCGCTTCGACAGGGACGGCAATGTGGTGCTGGAAGGGGAATGGTTCTTCTACTGGCGGAGGCTGCTGACGCCGCTCGAGCTCCTGTCGCCGAGCGCGGAAACGCTGAAGTCCGTACAGACCATGGAGCTGCCCGGATTCTGGAGCGGCCGGACCGTCAATGGGGAAAAGCTGGAAGGCAGCGGCTATGCGACCTACCGGCTCAAGGTCAAGGTGGATGATCCTGTGAATCATCTTGCCTTGTACGTGCCATCCATACGGACCGCCTACAAGGTATGGGTGAACGGGGAGCTGATGGCGGAGGTCGGCACGCTGGGCAAGGATCTGCAGTCGTCCGTGCCCCGCTACAAGTCGCAGGTAGTGAGAATCGACAAGGGCGGCATAGGCACGCTCGATATCGTTCTTCAGGTATCGAACTTCCATCACCGCCTCGGCGGGGTGCTGAAGCCGCTGGAGCTCGGCTCGGTCGACGGCATCAATGACCGCGTCTACAGCTCGCTGGCCTTGGAGATGATCATCATCGGCAGCCTGCTGTCGATGGGCCTCTACCATATCGGATTGTACGCGCTGCGCCGCAAGGAGCGGGGCGCGCTGTTCTTCGGCGTGTTCTGTGTATTGGTCGGCATCCGCGCGACCCTGACCGGCAGCGTCGTGCTGTATTACTTCCTCAAGGATCTCCCCTGGCTGACCGGCATCCGCATCGAGTATATCTGTTTTTTCATCGGGGTGCCGGCGATTCTGATGTTCGTGCGCTCGCTCTACCCGCTCGAAGTGAGGCGGGAGGCGGTACGGACCGCCCAGGGGCTCGGCCTCTTCTTCTCGGTCGCCGTCTTCTTCTTCCCCGCTCCCTGGTTCACCTACTTCATTCCGATCTACCAGGTGATCACGGTCATCGGCTGCATCTATATGATGATGTGCATCGGCCAGGCGCTGGTGCGCCGCAGGGAAGGCGCCGTGTTCGCCGTGGTGGGATCGGGCTCTTACATCACGAGCGTTGTGATCGACATTCTGTACTACAACCAGTGGATCCGCTTCGGCGAGGTGTCCTCGTACGGCCTGCTCTTCTGCGTATTCATGACTTCCTTCATTCTCAGCGCCAAGTCGGCGAAGGCGTACCGCTCCGTAGAGACCCTCTCCCGGCAGATGCGGGAGATGAACCAGGGGCTCGAGGAGAAGATCCGGGAACGTACCGCGGAGCTGCAGCAGATCAACCGGAGCCTGGAGAAAATGAACGAGGACCTCGCCCGGATGGAAACCTCGAGGCGCCACCTGCTCAGCAACATCTCGCACGATCTTGGCACGCCGATGACCCTGATCCAGGGCTATGTCGAGGCGCTGATCGACGGCGTGGTCACCCAGCCGGACCAGCAGCAGAAGTACCTGAAGCTGATCCACGGGCGCATCATCGGCCTCAGCCGCCTCATTGCGGACCTGTTCCAGCTCTCGAAGCTGGAGGCCCGGCAGCTGGACTTCGATATCCGGCCGGTGCCGGCCGATGACTTCATCCGCTACTTCGAGGAACGCTATGAGCTTGAGCTTGCGGGCGCTGGACTGCGCTTCGAGATGATCTCCCATGTCATGAAGCCGGCGGACAGCGATCCGGCCTGGATCCGGGTGGATCTGGACCGGATCGACCAGGTGCTCACGAACATTATCTATAATGCCGTGAAGCATACCCCGGCCGGCGGGCTGATCCAGCTGCTCTTCATCCTGGATGAGTATTCGCTCGTCGTGCAGGTACAGGACAACGGCACGGGCATCGATCCCGAGGACCTGCCTTACATCTTCGACCGCTTCTACAAAAAGGATAAATCCCGCAACACCGCCCGGGGCGGCAGCGGCCTGGGCCTTGCGATCGCCAAGGAGATCATCGACTACCACGGCGGACGCATCTGGGCCCAGAGCATGGTCGGCCAGGGAGCCTGCCTGGCGTTCATGCTGCCGCTCGTGAACCCGGCCGAATGAGAGGCCGGGCCGCCGGGGCGTGATTCTACAGCAGCGACTGGCGGTAATCCGTCGGCGAGACGCCGTACTGCCGCTTGAACTGCTTCGAGAAGTAGAGCGGGTCCTGGAACCCGACGGAGGACGCAGTCTGTTCTACCGTCAGCTCCGGCCGCTCCCGCAGCAGATGGCGCGCCTTGTCGAGCCGCAGCCGAAGCAGGAAGGTGACCGGGGTGACGCCGGTCTGCTGCTTGAAGAGCGTGGACAGGTACGCCCGGTTATAGCCGAGCGTCTCGGCCATGAGCTCGATGGTGATCGGCTCGGCATACTGCGCGGACAAGTAGTTCAGCGCCTGCTGTACCGTCTGTGCCGCCGGGCTGGTGTCCTCGGGCAGAGCCCGCCCTTCCCCCTGCAGGGCCTCCGCATAGTCGGCCAGGAGCAGCTGCAGCAGGCCGTTCGCCTTCAGGTTCGCCGAGAGGCTGCGGGAGCGGAAGGCGCTCTGCACCTGGTGGAACAGCACCCCGATGCTCCGGCGGCGGGGCGCATGGACCACCGGCTGGCGCGAGCTCAGCCCGATGCCCTCGAGCAGGACGCCGGCCTGCTCGCCTTCGAAGGCGATCCACCGGTAGTGCCACGGATCTTCAAGGTCGGCTGTGTAGGCGACGAGCTTCCCCGGCTCGATCAGGAAGCTGTCCCCGGGGCCTAGCTCGTACGTTTGGCCGAGGCAGGTGTAGGTGCCCCGGCCGGATAGAATGTGATGCAGCAGATAATAGTCGACCACCTTCGGCCCCGGCTTATGGCCGGGCTTCGTCTGGCTGTGACCGGAGAACAGAACGGTCAGGGGACTGGGCGGTGCCGGGGGATAAGGATTCGAGACGACGTAATAGCTCTCGGGACGGGGAGTGGAAGAATTCACGGCAGGCAGCTCCTTGCACACGGGTTTTTGGGGTCCATTGTATCACGAAGCAGAGGAGGGAGAATAGCGTAATCTAACATTTTTCCATGCGGGTCTGACATCGTTCCATACTCTCCGGCAGGCTTCCTGCGCTATACTGTAACCAATCAGGGAGAGGAATGCATCAGGGATTCCAGCTCTATCCATACTTATTGATGAGGTGATTGGCCATGAGTGAAGTACAGGTGCTGAAAGAACAGTTTATCGAATTGTACGGCAGCGAAAGCGCCCATGAGATCCACGTATTCCTGGCGCCGGGCCGGGTGAATCTGATCGGCGAGCATACGGACTATAACGGAGGCTACGTGTTTCCGGCCGCGCTGACGTTCGGCACGACCCTGCTGATCCGCCGCCGGGACGACGGGCAGCTTGGCTTTGCATCGACGAACTTCCCGCTGCGCAAACAAATTTCCATTAATGATATCGAATATCGTGCCGAGGACGACTGGACCAACTACCCCAAAGGGGTGATCAAGGAGCTGCAGGACCGCGGCGTCCGGGTAGGCGGATATGACCTGCTGTTCAGCGGCGCCATCCCGAACGGCTCGGGCCTCTCGTCCTCCGCTTCGATCGAAGTGGTGACCGCCTACGGCATATTGACGATGGAAGGGCAGCCGGTGGACACCGTGGACATCTCGCTGCTGGCGCAGAAGGCCGAGAATGAGTTCATCGGCGTGAAGTGCGGAATTATGGACCAGTTCGCCGTTGCCAACGGCAAGAAGGACCATGCGATCCTGCTCATGTGCGATACCCTCGAGTATAAGCACGTGCCGTTCAAGAGCGGCGCCTACAAACTCGTCATCGGCAACACGAACAAGAAGCGCGGCCTGGTCGACTCCGCGTATAATGAACGCCGTGCCCAGTGCGAGCAGGCGGTGAAGGATCTGCAGGTGAAGTACCCGGACTTAAGGCTGCTCGGCCAGCTGTCCCTGGAGCAGTTCACGGAATCCCAGGACCTGATCCAGGATCCGGTGGTCCGCAAGCGCGCCCAGCACGTGGTGGAAGAGATTCACCGCGTACTGCACTCCGTGCGCGTGCTGGAAGAGGATGATCTGGTCGGCTTCGGCGAGCTCATGATCGGCTCCCACAAGTCGCTGCGTGACCTCTACGAGGTAACGGGCTTCGAGCTCGACACGATGGTCGAGGCGGCGCTGGAGGTGCCGGGCGTGCTCGGTTCCCGGATGACGGGAGCAGGCTTCGGGGGCTGCACCGTGTCGCTCGTCCATGAGGAGAGCGTCGAGCGCTTCATCGAGGAAGTAGGCCAGGTGTACAAGAACAAGACCGGGCTCACCGCCGATTTCTATGTATGCAACATCGGAGACGGCGTTAAGGAGCTCGAGATCGGCTAAACGGCGGATACTCCAGGAATGACCACATAGATAAATAGAACAATAGAGGATAGTGAAGGGAGAGAGAGCATCATGGCAATCTTGGTAACTGGCGGAGCGGGATATATCGGCTCGCATACGGTAGCGGAGCTTCTGGCGAGAGGGGAAGAGGTCGTCATCGTCGACAATCTGCATCAAGGGCACCGCGAAGCGGTGCTTGGAGGCAAGCTGTACGTGGGCGATCTGCGTGATGGGGACTTCCTCGATACGGTATTCGGCGAGAACGAGATCGACGCGGTGATCCACTTCGCGGCCAGCTCGCTGGTGGGCGAGAGCATGCAGAATCCGGGCAAGTACTATCATAACAACGTGTACGGCACGCTCTGCCTGCTCGAGAAGATGAACCAGTACGGCGTGAAGAAGATCGTCTTCTCCTCCACGGCGGCCACCTACGGTGAGCCGGAGAACATTCCGATTCTGGAGACGGACCGCACCCTGCCGACCAACGCGTATGGCGAGACAAAGCTGGCGATGGAGAAAATGATGCGCTGGTTCGACACGGCCCACGGCATCAAATACGTGTCTCTCCGCTACTTCAACGCGGCCGGCGCCCATGAAGAGGGCAAGATCGGCGAAGACCATTCGCCGGAGACGCATCTGATCCCGATCATCCTCCAGGTGGCGCTCGGCAAGCGCGAGCACATCTCGATCTACGGCGACGATTACCCGACCGCGGACGGCACCTGCATCCGCGATTACATCCACGTCACCGACCTGGCGGATGCGCATATTCTCGCAGTGAAGAAGCTGCGTGAAGGCGGCGAGAGTGCCGTCTATAACCTCGGCAACGGCCAGGGCTTCTCGGTGAAGGAAGTCATCGATATCGCCCGCAGCGTGACCGGCCACAGCATTCCGGCCGTGGTGGAAGCTCGCCGCGCCGGTGATCCGGCCGTGCTGGTCGCCTCTTCCGACCGCGCGAGAAGCGAGCTGGGCTGGGAGCCGAAGCGCAACCAGCTCGAGCGCATCATCGCTTCCGCGTGGGCATGGCACCAGAGCCGGCCGGACGGCTACGGCCGCAACGCCTAAGGCAGCGTCTTACCAAGATGCCGATACAGCCGGGCGGGGCTGCGGGCCTGGAGCCCGCACCCTGCGGCGGCAAGGAGGGAAAAGAGCAATGGATACGACACAGAAGGCACCTCAGGGCAGCGCTCCCGCCGCTCAGGCGGCCTACCTGATCGAGCGGCTGCTGCAGTTCGCCTTGAAGCGCAGGCTGATCGAAGGCCTCGACGTATACGCCGCCCGCAACGGGCTGCTGGATCTGTTTGGCATTGCCGAGCCCTATGCGGGCGAGGTGGAGGAAGCGCCGGCCGAGAGTCCGGTAGGCATTCTGGAAGGGCTGCTTGACTATGCGGCACAGAGCGGTCTGCTCGAGGAGAACAACACGACGCTGCGTGATCTGCTCGACGCGCGCATCATGGGGCAGCTGATGCCTCGCCAGTCGGAGGTCGTAGGCCGGTTCTGGAATAAGGCGAGGAAGGAAGGGGTGGAGCAGGCGACTGATGAATTCTACCGTCTCTGCATCGACTCCAACTATATCCGCATGGACCGGATCGAGAAGAACCTGTACTGGCTGGCTCCGACAGAATATGGGGCGCTGGAGATGACGGTCAATCTCTCGAAGCCGGAGAAGGACCCGAAGGAGATTGCGATGCTGAAGAATGCGCCGCAGTCGCATTATCCGAAGTGTCTGCTCTGCGTGGAGAACGTCGGCTATGCCGGGCGCCTGAATCATCCGGCCCGTCAGAACCACCGGGTCATTCCGCTCGAGCTGAACGGTGATCCGTGGTTCTTCCAGTACTCCCCATATGTCTATTATAACGAACACAGCATCATCTTCGATAAACAGCACCGGCCGATGAAGATTTCGCATGGCACCTTCGAGCGGCTGCTCGATTTTGTGGACCAGTTCCCGCACTATTTTATCGGTTCGAATGCCGACCTGCCGATTGTCGGCGGCTCGATTCTGAATCATGACCACTTCCAGGGCGGCCGGCACAAGTTCCCGATGGAGATCGCGCCGGTTGAAGAGAGCTTCACCCACGCGGAGTATCCGGGCGTGAAGCTCGGCATCGTGAACTGGCCGATGTCGGTCATCCGCATCCAGAGCCATCACCGGGAGCTTGTGCTGAAGCTGGCCGGCACCATCCTGGATACCTGGAGAGACTACAGCGATCCGTCGCAGGAAGTGCTCGCTTATACGGAGCAGGACGGTGTGCGGACGCCGCACAATACCGTCACGCCGATCGCCCGCAACAATGCGAATGGCGAGTATGAGCTCGATCTCGTGCTGCGCAACAACCGTACGAGTGCAGAGCATCCGGACGGAATCTTCCACCCGCACCAGGAGCTGCATCATATCAAGAAGGAGAACATCGGCCTGATTGAAGTGATGGGGCTGGCCGTACTGCCCGGCCGTCTTAAGGATGAGCTGGAGCTGGCGGCGAAGCTGTTCACGGGCGGACTGCCGATGGACAGCAGCATCACGGAAGACGCTTCCCACCCGCTGCACAAGCATGCGGCCTGGCTGTCCGGAATGATGGAGGAGCACGGCACTTCGCTGACAGAGGAGCAGGCAGACCATCTGCTGAAGGAAGCGGTCGGCCGCAAATTCTCCGACGTGCTGCGGGATGCCGGAGTTTACAAGCGGGATGCGCACGGGCGCCAAGGGTTCCGGGCTTACCTGAAGAGCATCGGATTCGAATGAAGGAACGGATCGTCGGAATCGAAGGGGGCGGGGGACCGTCCCTTATCGATGAGGCGCCGGACCCGGGGGTCTCATGAACGCCCCTTAGCACGCCAAAAAGGGCTGAAGCATTTGCTTCAGCCCTTTTTCATGCTGCTGGTGCAGACGGGATACCGCGAGGAGGCGGAAGGCAACCGCCGGCATTCCTGACGCTCCGGAATTACACAATAATGCGCTGGCGGGGTTCGACCGCGGCAGGCGCCTCGGAAGTCACTTGGACGATCTGCAGGTTGTTCATGCAGAGGCTCAGTTTCTGCAGAGCGGCTTCCGCTTGTTCCCGGCTCATCGGGTGCCCGAGTAGTTTACCTTTGTAGCTGATGCTGAATTTCATATTCCGTCCTCCATTACTAATAAATTGGTTGATTGTATTAGGGAAAGGCCCGGCGATGACCGCCGTTCCTTTGGTTATCTTGAGGGCGATGTATGCATAGTGGAGGTATGATCATCCAGGAGCGTAAAAACGTCCATCCCAATAGATTCGCAGCAAAGGGGAGACTAAGGTCCATTCACTTCACCGCATCAAAAGAACAGACGGCCCGGGAGTGCCGGGTATCTGTTCTTCTGACGATTATTGTCATAAGGAACATGGTCGTATGGCCCACTTTAGTGGGATTTGCGCTCTTCGAAGGTCTGACAACAGGTGTCAATGACGCCGCTGGCTTGATCCTGATGGCGTGAGTCGTACTCCAGTCCGTCCTTACTCTGCGTACCCGGCTTGTCCGCGTGTGCATTGACCTCGATCATAATGACCTCTGCATTGCAGTTATTGCCGCTCTCCCAGTATTCACAGTTGGCAATACTGCATTTCACCATTGGATTTTCCATGTGGAATCACCTCCGCTTCTTATTAACCATCCGGGAGAGTTCTTAAACACCGATTCGGCATAAGGAATAAAGAGGAAAGTTATCGAACACTTGTTCCTATTATATAAGAGTGGTTCGCATACGCCAAGACCCAATTCGAAGCGGACTTCGCCGTCGAACGCAGTCGAAACGCTCCCCGTCCCTCGGGGATGACGGGCAGGCTTCCGCTCACGTTCAGAGTAGAGCGGAAGCCAAGCGGGAAGAGACGGGAATTGCGCCTCTGTCCGCAGCTCCCTCTACAGGCCTTTACCTACTAAACGTGAAAATAAGGGAAAGGGTTTCAGTCCAGTAGGGAGCGGAACGCCGTGGGAGCCTACCGGACAGCCTGCGGGGCACGGGAAAGACGCACATTCCACTCCTTTTGACAACAAGCTGCCGGGCCGCCCGAAGGGAGTGCCGGAACAGGCTGGAGGGAAGCCGCTCCAAGGATAAGAGATGGACAAAGTATATGTTAATTATATTGACACAAAATAAAGATAGGCATATGATTAAGGGTATAAAAAAGAGGATCATTCGGCTTTTCCCATCGAAAACCTATTAAATATGTAATGTATTCTAACATTTTAATAGAATAGGAGGTTTTTCGATGGCCCAGAAGAGAGCATCATCCTTCTCGCCTTATCCGCTGCACGACTTCTATGATGAGATGTTCGCCGGGGAGACAGGGCCTGTGGTGCGGGATCACTACAAGGAAGTATACCGGCGCTTCGCTGCCATGGGGGCCGGGGAGATGGCTCTCAAGCAGACGGCCATTGACCAGCGGATGATGGAGGAGGGCATTACCTTTACCCTCTATAACCCGGCCCAGTCCCAACCGCTGGAGCGCACGATCCCCTTCGACATGATCCCGCGGATTATCCCAGCCGGCGAGTGGGAACGGATTGAGGCCGGGCTGGTGCAGCGGGTGCGGGCGCTGAACCGGTTTCTGCACGATATTTATCATGAGGGGGATATCATCCGGGATGGCATCGTGCCGCGCCGGATGGTGGTCGCCAACCGGTATTACCGTCCGGAGATGATGCGTCTGCGCGTCCCGGGCAGTGCTTACATTACAACCTCAGGCATTGATCTGATACGCCATTCGGATGGTGAATATTATGTGCTGGAAGATAACCTCAGGTCGCCTTCCGGCTTTTCGTATCTCTTCCAGGGGCGCAATCTGATGAACCAGCTCTTCCCCGACTTGACCCTCAGCACCCGGGTGCGCGATGTGGAGATCGGCTTGAATCAATTCTTGTCCGTGCTGCGCAGCCTTGCGCCGGACCGTAAGGCGGATCCTGTGATCGCCCTGCTGACCCCGGGGGAATACAACTCCGCCTATTACGAACATGCTTTCCTGGCCCAGCAGATGGGGATTCATCTCGTAGAGGGACGGGATCTCACCGCCATTGATCACAAAATATATATCCGCAGCATGAAAGGACTGCAGCAGGTCGACGTGCTGTACCGCCGGATCGACGACGACTACCTGGACCCGCTGGCCTTCCATCCCGACTCGGTTCTAGGGGTGGCCGGCATCATGAACGCCTACCGGGCGGGCAATCTGGCGATTGCGAATGCGCCGGGTACCGGGGTAGCCGACGACAAGGCGGTGTACGCCTATGTGCCGAACATGATCCGCTACTATCTGAACGAAGAACCGCTGCTGAAGAATGTGCCGACCTATGTGCTGGAGCGGCCCGATGAACGGGAGTACGTCCTTGCCCATCTGCCGGAGCTGGTCGTCAAGGAGACCTCGCTCTCCGGCGGGTACGGAATGCTTATCGGTCCCTCGGCCACCGAGGAGGAGCTTGCCGCCTTCGCGCAGCGGATCGCGCAGGACCCGGGCCGCTACATCGCCCAGCCGACCATGCAGCTCTCCCGGGCTCCGGTGCTCATAGGGGGCCGGATGGTTCCGCGGCACCTGGACCTGCGGGCATTCCTGCTCATGGGGGCCGATGAACAGATGCACATCATCCCCGGAGGACTGACGCGCATGGCCATGAAGGAGGGATCGCTGGTCGTGAATTCATCGCAGGGGGGCGGCTGCAAGGATACGTGGGTGCTGGCTTGATGTTCGGTGTGTATACCCTGTGTGTCCGGGGTGGGGCGCCTGAGGTCCGCTCGGGCCGGGTCTTTATCCTTACAAGGGAGTGAGAAGCATGCTGAATCGCAATGCGGAGGCTTTGTTCTGGGTAGGGCGGTATATGGAGCGTGCGGAGAACCATGCGCGGCTGATCGATGTGCACTATCATATTCAGCATGAGGGCGATTTCTCTGATGAGGAGCACAAATGGGCCCGGCTGATCGATGCGCTCGGCGCCCGTTCGGATTACCTTCTGCAGTTCGATGCCTTCACGGAGCGGGATGTGCTCTCCTTCATCACGCTCGACCGGGGCTACATCAACTCGCTGTTCTCCTGCGTCAGCCGCGCGCGCACGAACCTGAGGACCCTGAGGGAGAAGCTGCCGGGAGAGCTGTGGGAGGTTATGAATTCGTTCTATCTGTGGCTCGGCGAGAAGAAGGTCGCCGACATCCTGTCGGAAGCCCCCTATCCGTTCTATAAGGGGATCAAGGAGCGGGCGGCCATGTTCCTTGGGATGGAGCAGTCGGTGATGCTGCGGGAGAACGAGTGGCATTTTATCGAAAGCGGCCGGTTCCTTGAACGTGCGGAGAATACGGTGCGGATTCTTCAATCGGTCGTCCATGCGATCCAGGGCGCCGGAGCTCCGCCGTATCCCTATCTGCAGGCTGTGCTGAAGTCGGTGAGCGCCCAGCAGTCGTTCCGCCGGCATTATGCCGATGCGGTCGCAGCGGAGCATATTATCCGCTTCCTGATCGAAAGCGACGCTTTCCCGCGTTCGGTCCGGTTCTCCTTCGCGAAGCTGGAGGAGCATCTGGCGGGGATTGAGCTCGATGCGGGGGAAGCCCAGCTGCCCCATGAGAAAGCCGTCCGGCAGGCGGCCAAGGTCCGGGCGGAGCTCGCCTGCCTGGACGAAGAGATGTCCATGGAGGACTCGGAGCGCCTGCTCCACTATCTCATGAACGCCTCCCAGAAGCTGGGGAAGGGGATGGCGGCCGCCTTCTTTCGCATCGAGGAGGCCTCCGCATGAAAATAGAGATCTCGCACATGACCAGATACATCTACGAAGAGCCGGTTACGGACAGTGTCAATGAGATTCGTCTGACGCCGCGGACGAATTACCGGCAGTCCTGCTTTCATCATGAGGTGCGGGTGGAGCCCGGCACCTCCCTGTTCACCTACGAGGATTATTTCGGCAACCGGGTGCATTCCTTCTCCGTGCATCAGCCGCACCGCGAGCTGGTGATCCAGGTGAGGGCGACCGTTACCACGATGGACCGGCACCAGGGTGACGAGCTCCCCTGTCTTCCGTTCGAAGAGCAGGCGGCGCTGCTGCAGGGGGAGGGGCTGCAGAACCGGTACATCGAATATCTGCTGCCGACCGGCTATACGGAGGAATCGCAGGAGCTGGCGGCCTATGCGGCCGCCTGTCCGTTCCGGGAGGATGGCATGTATCCCTGGGTCCAGCGGCTGACGGGGGCTATCCACAGCGAACTGACGTATGACCCCGAGGTGACCAGCGTGCATACCACCGCTCTGGAGACCTTGAAGCTGCGGCGAGGCGTATGCCAGGATTACGCCCACCTGATGATCGCGGTCTGCCGCAGCCGCGGCCTTCCGGCCCGGTACGTGAGCGGCTACCATTTCGTCGGGGACCTGACGGGGGGCAGCGCCGATTTTGAACAGGCGTCCCATGCTTGGGTCGAAGTGCATATTCCGGGCACGGGATGGCTTGGATTCGATCCCACCAATAACGCGGAGGTAGACGGGCGCTATGTGAAGCTTGGCCACGGCCGGGACTACCGCGATATCGTGCCGGTTAAGGGCGTCTACCGGGGGACAGGCCATCAGAAGCTTGAGGTGAAAGTGGATGTGCGCCGGCTGGATTAGGGACAGAGCTGTGGGGCTGGATTCCGGCATATTTTGCCGCTGTGCCTGAAGGGTACGGCGGTACCGGTACTAGGGGAAGTTAGTACTGTCCGGGCAGGGAAGGATGGATTACAATGATTACCAAGGAAGGTGATCGATCGTGATGAGCATAGGACTATTTCTTGCCGCCCTGCTGCTGTTTTATCTGCTGTTCGCGGGTACCGTCTCCCGGACGGCGGAGGGACACTCCGGCGACTCGCTGGGGGATGTGCTTCATATCGGGGCGTTGGTAGCGATCTGTCTGATGCTCGCGGGACTTGGCGCCGCAGTCTACCTCATGAGCGGCTTGGGCTGGTTGTCGTGAGACGGAGGCGGGGAATGAAGCAGGTTCGTATCCGGATCCACCATAACCAAAAAACCATCCGGTCTCTCCCCGCAGGGCAGAAGGGCACGGATGGTTTTTTGAATAGATAAGGACATCTTCCACAGGACCCCGATCAGGGGCTTTTCTTAAAATAATAGAATTTATATCTCGCCAGAGCTCGATCTGTTCTGCCTTGGCTGCGCAGATGCAGGCCTGCCGCCAGCGGAGCGGGTAGGAAGAATAAGAGCTAAGTCGTCAACCCGGGATCCTGCAGTCCCCCGGCCGGGCGGGGTTCAACTTCGATGTGATCATCCCGGCGCGTAATCTCTTGAATTTCGATACCGTTCTTCTCCAGGCTGGACGCCACAGCCAGCTCATCATGTCCCATGAAGACGTAAGCCGGATGGCGGCCCGTATGGGTCAGCAAATGCTCGGCCACCTGCAGCAGCTTCTCCATCGTGAAAGGCTTGCGGAGGAACTTCTCCCGTTCCTTCTCCCGGTAGCCCTGCGGCTGGTCAATCGACGTTGAGACGATCACCGGGGTGCGGTGATACTGCGGATGGCGATAGAGCTCCAGCAGGAAGTCCCAGCCACTCTTCGTGCCTTCGAGCAGGATGTCGACGACGCACAACCGCGGACCTTCGCCCTCGGTGCGGTCCAGCGCGAGGATGGCTTCCTCCGCCGAACGCACATGCGTGACGGGAAGCTCCAGCTTGGCGAGGGTATCGACGATAAGCTTGGCGAGGTTCTCGTCATCCTCGACCAGAAGAATGCGCCCTCCGGAAGGCAGCATCTCGATAGAAGGCAGGCAGAGGGTGAAGGTGGAGCCTTCGCCCATGGAAGACTCATAGGTGATTGTGCCATCATGCGCCTCGGCGATCTCTTTGACGATGGCCAGGCCGAGGCCCGTTCCCCCGATCTGGCGCCGGTCCGAGTTGTCGACGCGGTAGAACTTGTTGAAGAGCTTGTCCCTGGCGTCCTCGGGAATGCCGAGTCCATAATCCTGGATATCCAGACGGGCTTCACCCTGAATGCTCCGGAGGATGATATCCACCCGGTCGGCCCGGGGCGAATATTTGACCGCATTGCTTACCAGGTTGTGGACGATCTGCTTCAGGCGGTCCGCATCCCCGCGCACCCAGATTTCCTGGGAAGGCCGCTGCAGCACAATCTCATGCCCCTGCTTGGTCCTCCACTGCTCCGCAACCTCCTGCACGATGCCTCCGAGCTCTACGGGAACCAGGTGATACACCTGCTTGCCCGCTTCCATCCGCTGCAGATCCAGAAAATCGTTGATCAAGGTGGACAGCCGCGTGGCTTCCTTGTAGATCGTCTGCATATAACGCTGCTGCTTCTCAGCCGGCAGCTGACGGTGCAGGAGAATCTCGATGAACCCAAGCACACTGGCGAGCGGCGTGCGCAGCTCGTGCGAGACGATCGAGATGAACTCGTTTTTCATCTCGTCGACCTTCTCTTCCTCCGTACGGTCGCGGAAGACGAACAAGTACCCCTGCACCTCGCTGGTAAGCTTCTGCTCTACCTTGCTGGCGTACAGCTCGAAGTGGCGGAGCTGGCCGTCCTCGCCGTTCGGGAAGTGGAACCGCTCGATGAGATGATCTCTCTCCCCGCGAAGCATGGCCTGAATGGCCTCGTAGATCGTGGCGAGCTGCGGCGTAAGATCCACGGCGAACTTGTATACGTCCCCGATGTTATCCCCGATCCGGTGGCTCACATTCATCTTGGAATTGGCAAAAAGGATATTCCCCGACGCATCGGTCATCATCATGGACTCATGGGTCGATTCGAGAATGCTGCCGATGAGGTTATTCTGCTCTTCGATCAGCCGCTTCTCGTGCAGCAGCTGTTCATTGAGCTGTTCGAGATAGGAAGCCTGCCGCCTCCGGTCTTCATTGAACTGCTGCACTTGGAAGGCCAGCTCGAATTGGTGCAGCAGGCCCTTGGACAGACGGGTTTGCTGCTCGTCCGGTGTTCGCTGGTAACCGGTCAGAAGCAGGAAGCCCACCGCTTCCTTGCGGTCGTTCAGCAGCGGACAGTAACGGTCGACGGCGTAAGTCACGCCGTAGTGGAAGCCGCGCTCCGCTTCGGTGGCCTCGCGTTTGATTTCGAACGTCGTTTTCTCGGTGATCACCCGCCGGGCCGGACCGTGCAATTCGCTTTCACGAACAACCGCGCCGCTCTGAGGGTATCCGAGCGCATACTGGACGACGTACTGCGGTTCATCGGCGGGCAGCGGTCCGGCCGTCTTCATCACGAGCATGCCGGCTTCCAGCTTCAGCGAAGCGAGCAGGGCGGGGAGCGAAGCTTCCAGGAAGGTCTCCATATCCTTGGCACCCGTCAGCTTCTCCTGATAAGTGGAGATGGCTTCGAGCTCCTGCTCGCGCAGGGACAGCTTCTCGAGCGTGGCCTCCTGCTCCTCCTGCTGGGCGATGATTTCCTCGTTCTGCACCTCCAGACTCTCCGCCATGAACCGGTACGTTTCCTCGCTCCTGCGCAGGGCCGCTTCGGCGCGGTTCGCCCGGTGGAAGATGAAGGCCGAATAGAGGCCGACAATCACGGCTATGGCGCTTCCCAAGCTGATGATGAGGCGAGCGTTATTTCCCGCGGTGAGAGCGGACTTATGGGCTTCATCGGCGATGATGTTGATCTCGGTTTTCAGCTTGGTATGCAGCTGCCGGAAGCGGTCCATATAGGTTTTGCCTGTGCCCACCCGCTGGAAGGCCAGATCTTTCTGTCCTGAGCGGATCAGATTGATTTGGCTGGAGTAATGCTCCTGCAGCCGGCGGATCTGGGGCAGCAGATCGGCTTCCATAATGCTTCCCACGCGGGGATACAGCTTCTGGTATTCGGCCATGCGGTCCAGATCGAGCTGAAGCTCCGTCATGCCTTCATAATGCGGTTCAAGGTACCTCTCTTCTCCGGTAACCTCGAAGCCGCGCAGGCCGGTCTCCATATTGATGAGATCGACGAGCAGCTCGTCGGATAAGGAAGAGAGCGGCAGGACGCTGCCGATCACGCTGTTCAGCTTCGCCTCCGTATTGGTGGAGGCGATGAAGCTGGAAGCGCCTACGAGGACGAGCAGGGTAAAGATCGTAATGACGTAAACCAGAGGCATTTTGGAAGCGGATTTATTCATATGCTAACCACCCTAGGCGAAAGTGAGAACATTCCTTCCGGTACTATTCGGTCCCGGCGGGCCCGATTCCTGCCCGGCATTCGGATCGGCCCCCCCTCAGGTACAGCGGAGGGGGCCCGGCCGGAATATGTCGATACCAACTATATCGTCAGGGAGCTTGGTTTTTATGACGGTGATTGCCAAATTCATGCGCCGCGCCGTCCGTGTCCGCATCAAGAGCGTTCCACCCATTCGCTGCGCAGAGCGAACAGATCCTTGAGGTCATCCGTGGACAGCTCGGTGATCCATTGTTCTCCCGAACCGACAATCTGCTGGCTGAGCCCGAGCTTCTTGTCGATCATCTCGTCGATGCGTTCCTCCAGGGTGCCCAGCGTTACGAACTTATGCACCTGCACCTGGCGGGTCTGGCCGATCCGGAAGGCCCGGTCGGTCGCCTGGTTCTCCACCGCCGGATTCCACCAGCGGTCGAAGTGAAAGACGTGGTTGGCCGCCGTAAGGTTAAGACCGGTGCCGCCCGCCTTCAGCGACAGAAGGAAGATGCCCGGTTCCTCATCCGCAGAGCCCGGGGCTTCCCCCTGGAACACCTCGATCATCCGGTCGCGCTCCACCTTGGAGCTGCCCCCATGCAGGAAGGGAACCCGACGGGTGAACTCTTCCTGGAGCACCCGCTGCAGCAGGTGGCCCGTCTCCACGAACTGGGTGAAAATCAGGCACTTATCGCCTTCCTGGCGAAGCTCCTGCACCATCTCAAGCAGCCGCTCCACCTTGTTCGAGCGTCCCTGCCAAGGCGCCCTGGCGGAGTCCTTGGAGAGCAGGGACGGGTGGTTGCAGATCTGCTTCAGCTTCGTCAGCGCTGCGAGGATCAGGCCGCGGCGTTCCATGGGCGAGAGGGTATCGAGCTTGTCGAACATGTCGCGGATGTAATTTTCGTACAGCGTAGCCTGTTCGGCCGTAAGCGATACGTACGTCTTGTACTCGTACTTGTCCGGAAGGTCCAGCTGGATCGAAGGATCCTTCTTCACACGGCGGAGCAGGAACGGACGAATCAGCCGCTGGACCTTGCCGATGAGTTCGGCATCCTGGGTCCGTTCGATAGCGCTGACATACCGGTGGGTGAAGTCCCGGAGCGTGCCGAGATACCCGGGATTGAGGAAGTCGAAGATCGACCACAGCTCCGTCAGCCGGTTCTCGATCGGGGTGCCCGTCAGCGCGATGCGGTGCCTGCCGCTGAGCTTGCGGATGGACTGCGCCTGCTTCGTGTAGGCGTTCTTGATGTTCTGCGCTTCGTCAAGGCAGATCGACTCCCACTCGACGGTGGAGAGCTCGACCTCGTCGAGATGCGACAGGGTGTAGGTGGTCAGCATCAGGTCGCACTCCCGCAGGCTCTCCGCGAAGCGCTCCCCTTTGGGCCTCGCCGGACCGTAGTGCAGCTTCACGCGCAGGTCCGGGGCGAAGCGCTGGAGCTCCTTCTGCCAGTTGCCGAGCACCGAGGTCGGGCAGATGAGCAGGGAAGGGGCGCGGCCCTCCGGAGTCCCTTGGGCGCTGCCGCTGGCGGAAGTCAGCCCTTCTTCGCGGAGGTGCAGCAGGTACGTGATCATCTGGATCGTCTTCCCGAGACCCATGTCGTCGGCCAGGCAGCCGCCAAGGCCGCACTGCCGCAGGAAGACGAGCCAGGAGATGCCCTCGACCTGGTAGGGCCGGAGCGTGCCGCGGAAGCTGTCCGGCGGCTCGGTCAGGGGCGGCCGCTGGGCATGGTTGAGCAGGCCGACCAGCTCTTCGAGCTGCTCGCTGAGCTCGACCTCCATCTTCAGCGACCGGTGGAAGTCGAGGTCCTCCTCGCCTTCGCTTGAGCCGAGCAGATGAAGCTCGAGCACGTCGCGGAAGGAGAGGCCCTGCTTCTTCTCAACCTGGCTCATGACCTGCTGCAGCTGGGCGAGCTGCGAGGGATCGAGCTGGACCCACTGTCCTCGGATCTGCACGAGCCGCTTGTTCTGCTCGAGCAGCTCGCGGAATTCCGCTTCGGTCAGCTCGATGTCGCCGAGGGCGATCTTCCAGTCGAACTGCAGCAGCTGATTCAGGCCGAACATCGCCTGAGGGCCTGTGCCGACCGAAGACTTGATCTTCGCCTTGAGGCGCGGCTTCCACTTGCGGATGCGCTCCCACCAGGCGGGCAGGATGACAGAATAGCCCGCTTCCATGAGCCGGAGGCTGCCCTTCGTGAGCAGCTCCCAGGCTTCATGCTGCGGCAGGGCGTCCCGCAGGCTGTCGTCTCCCTCGGCCAGCCACGGCAGCATGCGCCGCCACTTGGCGGCATCCCGGGCTGCGCGCCCGAGGTGCGGCCGCCAGGAGGCGGGCAGCGCCTCCGCACCGCGCGGCGCGGGGGCGTCAGCGGCAGGTTCGCCTTCCTGCAGGCCGTCCCAGGACGCCGCATCGGCGGGAGGCACGGCGAACTGCACTTCCTTGTCGCTGCGGTCCTGCAGGATGACCTGCAGCGGCCACAGCACGCCCTGCTCGGCCGGCTCCTCGAGCCGCAGGCAGGTGCGGAAGGGCGTGCCGTCCGACTGCCAGCCGATGGAGACGAGCCAGTCCTCCTCGTCCATCCAGACATCGCCGGAGGCCTGCCCCCGCAGGAGCAGGGGGAACGCCCGCTCGAGCTGCTCCAGGCTCTGGCGCATGACGCCGTCCGCCCGCGTCCACTCGGGGATGAGGCGGTCCATCCAGGCCTCCGCCACCGGCAGGGCCGCCCAGGCGGCCGCCGACTCCGGCAGCTGGAGCTTCCAGCCGAGCTCGCCGCTCTTCCACTTGGCGAAGTCCGGCATGAAACGGCCGGCCGTGAGCGCCTCCTTCACATGCGGAGCGAGCTTCATCAGCTCCTGCAGCTCCCGGCTCAGCGTTAGCGGGTGGTGCTGCACCATCGCGGGTGCGGCCAGATAATCGAGCGCGTCCAGCGCCGGCAGCAGCAAGCCTTCGACATTCAGCGATTCGATTGCTTCGATGAAGGTGCCGTAGAAGGAGGGAGCGTGCCAGGCGAACAGCCAATCCCGCAGCTCGTAGGGATCGCATACGCCGCCGTTCCTTGTTCCCCACAGGAAGAGACCGCCCTGCGGGGCCCAGCGCACATTTACCTGGACCGCGGAAGTATCGGTTACGGAATCCATTGCCCTTGTTTCAGCTCCTCCTGCAGCGCGCGCAGGCGCGAATATTTGACCGCGAGGCGGTAGATGTAATCCTCCCATTCGGGAAGCCGGTGCAGCTTTTTGTAGAAGGCATGCAGCTTCTTCAGCAGCTTCGTGGCCGTGGCGTAGGCGGTCCGGTTCTTCTCCGCGATGGCCCGCTCCACCGCCTGATGGTACAGCGGCAGCACGAGCGCGGGGTCCTCCCGCTCCACGGTCTGCAGATCGACCGAGTAGAGGCTCATCGGCGAGACGCGGCTGGCCATCTGCAGGTCGATCCAGGCCTTGTGGCGCTTTGCTTTCAGCAGATAGGCGGTATAAAAAGGATACGTCCGCGGCAGCAGCCCTACCATGATGCCGATCCATTCCTCGTCGCTGGGCTGCCGCTGCACGGCCTCCATCCAGTAATGGCAGAACTGCCGCAGCTCATCCTGCTGGGACCGCTGGACGGCTGGCAGCAGCCAGCGCAGCCAGGCCAGCATGCGGTCCCATGCTTCCTCCTCATAACAGCGGTGCAGGTACAGGAAGAAATCCTTGGCCTCCCGCCGGCCGAGCTGCTCCATCCGCTGGCGCGCATGTTCGTCGTCGCCTTCGATAACCAGGAAGTGCGCCTCGGCCATGATCAGGGCGTCCCGGCGCCGCGGCATGAGGTCGGAGGCGGCGAGCAGTCCGGCGAGGCGGGAGCGCTCTGCGCTCATCCACGGTCCGTCCTGGGGCATCCGCCACCAGATGCTGCGGTATACGGTCGACCAGGAGAGCGGGGACTCCTTGCCTGAGAGGGCAGCCTCGGAGATCATCGCCAGCGTCTCCTTCCACTGGGCCGTATACTTGCGGGTGAGGGCTTCCATATCGAGCCTCGGCACCAGGGTCAGCAGCTCATCGTGGCACTGCCGGCCGACGGTGCGGCAGCCCGTCTCAATATAATAGGAAAGATAAGAAGTCTTGGTCTCTTGGTAGAACTGTTCGATCTTGCGCATGACGAACAGCAGCAGCTGCAGGGCGTACAGCTCCTTCAGCGGAGCCGGCCAGCCTTCCGCATGGCCGCTGAGCTTCTCCTTCACGGCGCCGTAGAACTGCTCGATCGAGCTCTGCTGATTAAGCGAGAAGCCGTAGAACTGCTGGTCGAAGAACCGCTGCCACAGCGAGGGGCTTTGGCCCGGTGCCGGCGCTTCGAGACGCTGCTCCTGCTTCTTCTCAGCCGTGCGCGTGCTGCCCTGGCGGGACTGGGCCTGCCGGTTCTTCACGAGAATGGCCTGCTTCAGCTGGGCCAGGAGAAGCTCCGGCCGGCCGTGCGGCACGAACAGTGCGAATACCACCGCAGCCTGGTGCTCGCAGTGCTCCCCGTGAGAGCAGCTGCACTCGCTTTTCGGGATCGTTTCGAGGTTCAGAATCACCTCGGCGGGCTTCGTGTCCCGGACAAGGGCATGTACCTCGAGCCCGTGCTTCAGCTCCATGTCCTGGGCCAGACCTTTGTGGAACAGCTCCCAGCCGCGCTCGAGCCTCTCCAATTCGAACTGGTCGCGCAGATGCCTGGCCAGCGCTTTGATTCGATTTTTCGGAATCTGCAGCTTGAGCATGTTTCGCCCTCCGCCCTTTTTGTCTATCCTTATAGTGTACCAGATTTTGCATGAGAATGCGCAGGGAATCCGCCGATTGTTCCCGAATTTTTCGGCAGAGGGGAGCACGGATACAGGGAGCCTCTGTGACCGGGCAGCACGAATGAATCCGTTTTCTTTGGAGAGAGGAACGGTTGCAGGCACCCTGCTTTGCGGGTACAATGAGGCAAAAGGATACTCAAGGTCCAAAGGAGGCATGTCCATGGGCATCAGGTTCGGAAGGGAATATAACGATATCATCAGCGACTTCACCGATGCGCTGCAGGGGATTGACGGCTGCCACGAGTTTCTGGAGATGACGGCGGAGGATTGGAATGTCATGGACAGTGTGGAGCAGAAGGAGTGCATGAAGACGCTGGCGGATGACCTCTTCTACGGGCTCGGCACCGAATCTCCGATGAGTGTCGGCGGCTGCACGGTGACGCATGACGCCAAGCGGCATCTGATCCGGATCGATCATGGTGAAGCGCTTACGAGAGTGATTCATCTTGTCTAATAAGGGGGCGCGGTTATGAGCGGGAGACTCCCGGAGCCGGAGGTCGAAGCGTTGCTGGCGCAAGCCGGCGACTGGAAGCGGCAGGAGGAACGATGGATCGTCCGCAAATACCGCTTTCCTTCGTTCCCCGAAGCTGTCGAATTCGTGAACCGGCTATCCGAAGCAGCCGAGGAGCTGAACCATCATCCGCTCATCGCGATAGACTATAAGCTTGTTACGCTGAGGCTGACGTCTTGGCATGCGGGTGGACTGACGGCACTCGATTTCTCCGCCGCGGCCCGTTTCGACGAGGCGTACCGGCCTTGGGAGAGGGCGGCGGACGGTTTACCGCATCAGGAATAAAAGAAAGAAGGGTGGTCCGCGCTGTGAGGCGGGGCCACCCTTCTTCTTGTATAGGTGCAGGTAAAAGGAGCTGCATCATTGATTTGATTTGGTATGCTGGTCAAACGCGAGGTGTCAGTTCGTATGGGCCATGCAGCCAATATCACCGTGCCGGCTTGGCTTCAAGATCCCCGCGGGAATGCTTACCCATGCTGCGTAAGCATCCGGCTGAGCTGCGAGGTGAGCCCCTCGAGCTCTCCTAGGCTGGAGGCGATCCGCCCGGTCCGGGCGCTCTGCTCGTCGAGGCTGGCGTTAATCTCTTCGACCGAGGCATTCGTCTGCTCGGTAACCGCCGAGACGCTGCCGGCTTCCTGTACCATCGCCTTCGTGCGTTCCTCGAGCTGCTCCAGCAGGGAAGCGACCGAGGCGGAGCGCTCCGATACCGACTGCGCTGCCTGCAGGAGCTGGGCGAAGAGCTCTCCGACTTCGCTGCCGGAGGAGCGGATGGTGCCGACCGCTTCCCGGCCCTGCAGGATCTGCCCGGATACGACGCCGGTCTGGTGCTGAATCCGCGTGAGGATGTCCGTGATCTGGGCCGTCGATTCCTCCGCACCGCTGGAGAGCTTGCGGATCTCCTGCGCCACGACGGCGAAGCCTCGGCCGTGCTCTCCCGCCCGTGCGGCTTCGATGCCTGCGTTGAGGGCGAGCAGGCTGGTCTGCCGTGCGATCGCCTGGATCGACTGCAGCACGGTGGAGATTTGCTCGCTCTGCATCCGCAGCGTTTCCATGGAAGCGTACGTGGTGTCCATCATGCCGCTGACCCGGGATACGTCGGACTGCAGGCTGGCCATGTGTCCCTTGCCTGCTTCAATGACAGCGGAGGTCCGTTCGGACACCCGCATCATGTCGGAGGTCGAGGTGCCGATCGAGGACACGAACGCGCCGGAGTCGTGAATGGACCCGTTGATGTCGGCGACGGAGGCCGCCTGGGATTCCATGCCCTTGGCGATCTCCCCGAAGCTCACCGCCAGCTCGCGGCCAATCCGATCGGTCTCTACGGCGTTGTCCTTGAGCTGCTGGCCGAAGGATTCGAGTCCCTGCACGGATACCTGCACGTCACGCAGAAGAGATGCCATACCCGCCTGTCCTTCCTGCAGCTCGCCGACCATCCGCCTGCCCATCATGCAGACCGTGATGCCGGCCAGACCGACCATAAGGAAGACGACGAACATCACGATCTTGTCGAAGACGGGTTGAGATGCGATATAAGGGTTGAACACGGTGTGGATGATGGCGATCCCTATGGCCGCAGAGGTCCCGACGATGCTTGTTCCCGTATGAAGATAGACGAGGGAGAGGGCCATATAAATGAGCAGAGCGCTCCAGGAACCGGCCGCCGGAATGAACCAGAGAATCACGAATCCGACGACGAACATGTAAACGGTCAGGACGGTCTTGCCCTGCGGCCGGGGGCCGTATGTCTTGTGGAGCCAGGGGATCAACGAAGCCAGAAGAGCGGCGGTTACCGTAAACGCTGCGGTCATCGGACCGCTGATGATCCCGATCAGCCACAGAAGCAGGTAAATCGGGAGACAGGACAGGAGCAGGGTCATCAGGGTGCCGGCAAGAAGCTTGGATCCAAACTGCTCGTGGGAGGTGGCGCGGGATGGTGCGGGATGCTGTGTATTCATGGATGCAGTTCTCCTTCTCTCCTGGAACAGGGACATGTAAGAGGTAGAAGAGACACGCCCGGGCAGGGACCGTGTCTCCGGTTACCGTTATATATCGTCCCGCGGCCGGGTTCTATGAAGGTGAGGCAAGAAAGAATATTACCGGCAAGAAAGGATATCCGTTTCCTTAAAGGAAGGTCGGACTCAGAGCGGATCGGTCCTGCCGTTCACGGTAAGGACGCGTTCGCGTACTTCCACGGGAAGCGGCTTCTCCAGTGCTTCGCGCAGTCGGTCCTTCTGCAGGGGACCGCCGTCCCTCCAGTACGCTTCGATCAGCGCGGCTTTGTCGGCCCGCCCGGGGAGCAGCAGGTACAGCACGTACCAGTCTTCGAGAGACGTGACGGGGATGCCGGCCGGGGTGCCGTACAGCGGCAGCCGCGGCAGGGCTTCCCCCTGCCGCCAGAGCAGGCGGTAGATCCCGGCGCCGTGCCGGATGCCGAAGCCTCCGATGAGGTCGGCGCTGCTCCTCCCGAGCGTAAAGCGGCGGAAGTGCAGCGTGCAGTAAGGCGCTTCGGGCGCGCGCAGCTCGGACGGGCCGAGAGCGCTCAGCAGCTCGAACGCCTGCGGCGCCTGCTCCTCGTCCACGAGCAGGTCGAGGTCGTTCGGGAAGCGGCCGGTGAGCCCCCGGACATAGAGCAGGGCGGAGCCGCCCAGGGCCCAGGGGATGCCGGCGGGGTCGAGTACGCCGGCGATCGCCCGCAGGGCCTCCAGCTGCTGCGGGGGCAGCTTGGCAAGGCCCGGGTCATCGGGTTCATGTGACATCAGGTGGACCTCCTTGGGAGAGGGATGTGTGCGGCGCTTTCGCCGGTAAGCGGCTGCGCCAAGCAATCCGGTGAGGAGCGCACAGCCGCCCTTGAGCATGCCGTACAGGAACTGCCCGAAGACTTCGCTGTCCTTCACGCCGCTGCCGACCGGTCCGATGGCCGGGCGGTAGGCCTCGAAGTAAAACACGATCGAACCAATGAGCAGGAAGGCAGCCCACAGGAGTGTCCCTATCCCTTTTCTCATAATCGGGGTATGCTCCTTCCCTCATCAGCCGACATGATCGGGCGGCACTGGGAGCTCGCTTGTCCACACCATACAGTGGAATTCAGCCGGCCCGTTCGGTGTCATCCGTTCGTACGTATCCGTGATGTCAAAGCCGGCCTTCTCGTAGGTCCGGATGGCCCGGGTGTTCCAGGTCAGCACCTCAAGGTCGATCTCGTGGCCGGGGTTCTGCCGAAGGGCTTCCTCAGCGATTGCACGGACGAATGGGGCTCCGAGCCCTGTGCCGCGCAGGTCCGGCCGAAGTCCGAGCCCCAGCCGCGTGACGCCGGCCATCGGAAACAGCTGGGCGAAGCCCGCCAGCCGGCCCTCTCCATCCAGGACGCTGCGGTACTGTTTTTCGCGAATCTCGGGATCCGCGAATTCTTCGCCACTCGCAAGCATGGTCTCCCAAGGCTTCCAGTTGTAGAGATCATAGGGCGGGGGATAAGTCCAGGCGCAGACGAGCCGGCCATGTTCCTCCGTGAACGGAGCCAGCCGGAAGGCGGCGCATTGCCGGGTGTTCCGTTTGGACAGATGCCGGGATTCTCCATCCGTTAAGCCGCTGGGCATGGTTTTTTGCCTCCTTTGGCGGAGCGGGCGCTCCGGAATGCCGCTGAGAACCGGGCGGTGGCGGTTCACTTTTCTCCTGCTTTCTCGCCGGTCCAACTGGGTGTATACTGGGTACTATACAGCATATCATCCCATGAGAGGAAGAGTGTGGCATATGAAGCATGTGGTTAGCGTGGACTGGCTGTTCGAGCACGGTACGGACGACCGGATGATTCTGGTGGACTGCCGTTTCGTCCTGGGACAGCCCGATGCGGGGCGGATCGCCTACGAGAAGGATCATATTCCCGGCGCGCATTATCTCGACTTGGAGAAGGACCTGTCCTCGGCGGTTATCGAGCATGGAGGCCGTCATCCGCTCCCTGATGCGGAGGCGCTCTCCCGTACCTTCGGCAGCATAGGCATTCACTCGGGTTCGGTCGTGATCGCCTACGACGATCAGGGCGGGGCGTATGCGTCCCGATTGTGGTGGCTGCTCACCTACTTGGGACATGAGCGGGTCTATGTACTCGACGGCGGGTACTCCAAATGGAAGGAAGCGGGCTACCCGGTGACGGAAGAGCCGCCGCTGGTCCATGAAGCGGAATTCGCAGCGAAGGTACGCGGCGAGCTGCTCGTGGACATGGAGGGCGTCCGGTCGCGCCAAGGGCGTCCCGGGACCGTGCTGATCGACTCGAGAGAGGCCAGGAGGTACCAGGGCATCGAGGAGCCGATCGACAAGGCCGCCGGACATATCCCCGGCGCGGTGAATTACTTCTGGAAGGACAGCCTGACGGCGGAGGGCGGTTGGAAGTCGCCGGAGGCGCAGAAGGAGCGCTTCAGTCCGCTGGCCGGGGCCGAGGAGATCATCGTATACTGCGGCTCCGGTGTGACCGCTTGCCCGAACGTGCTGGCCCTCAGCGAAGCGGGCCTGAAGAACGTGAAGCTGTACGCCGGCAGCTGGAGCGACTGGATCTCGTATAAGGACAACCCGGTGGCGGTAGGAGAAGAGTAGCAGCAAAAAGCCCGCGCTCAGGATTCAGGATGAGCGGGCTTTTTGCTTTGCACATGACACGCCGTGGCAGCTGCATTGAACCCCGCGGGTTTGGCATGCCGGATGGAGGTTGTCAGTTGAAGCTGCACGGAGGAGGAGCGCACTCCTTACTGCTCCTGCTTCGCGAACGTCCCTTCGCGGCGGGCCTTCACTTCGTACATGCTGACGGTCGAGCTGATCACATAATCGGGCGGGGTGTGGCCCTTCTTGTCGCGGTGGCCCTGGATATGGGCGGGGCTCTTCTCCCAATTCTTCCAGGCATCGACGGATTCCCAGCGGATCATGGCGACGACTTCTTCCGTGTCTTCTTTCTTCGAGCGGTTGACCATGACGCTGACATCGAGCAGGCCTTCCATCTCATCGATCGGGCCTCTTTGGCTGAAACGCTCGACTACAGCGTCGGCATGGCCTTTTTGAACAACAATCGTGCGGGTTTGAATTAACATGGGAATGATGCCTCCTATGGCGGATTCGGATTCGGCTGACGCTCGGATAATAGATCGGATAATAGATCGGATAATAGATCGGATAATAACCCAATTGTAATTGATAAAGATTATCATTGTCAAAACAAGCAGAGTCTCTTTAGCGTAAGCCCGGTGGGGGCGGGCAGGCGAAAAGAAATAGCCCCTTACCAAGACTGGCAAGGGGCCGGGCTCATCAGGAATGCGGGAAGGTGGAGCCGGAATACGGTTCTTTGGGTACCATGAGCGCCGCCAGGAAGTAGAAGAGGATCAGGCTGCCGCTGGAGGCGAAGGTCAGAATGACGACAAGCACCCGAAGCAGGGTAGGGTCAAGGTTCAGATACTGGGCCAATCCGCCGCACAAGCCGGTGATTTTGTTATCGGAAACCGAGCGGTACCAACGTTTCATAAGAGGAGTCCACCTTTCGATTCGGGAGGAGATTGCGTTCCCGTTTGGTATACCTCTATTGTAACGTCCTCGGGGTACCCCTGAAACGGACCCGCGGTGGGATCAGGGCTGGACCTTGGTCCAGCGGACCGCACAGTCTTCGGACCGGTCCCGCTTCGGCCCCACCGGGTTCCGTTGTGACCGGACGATACGGCCCCGCTGGCGATTCGGCACGCAGACCCGATGCAGCCTCCTCCTGACTGGAGGTTATTCCTGTCCGCGGCGTTCGGACCGCGAGGCTAAGATCCCTTTGTACACCTCGATGGCCCGGGCCCGCGAGGCCTTCAAGTCGACGACCGCATGCGGCCGGGGCAGGTGAATCTCCTTGTCGGACAAGCCGGAGAGCTCCGGGAGCCAGCGGCGGATGTATCCCCCGGACGGGTCATGGGTCTGCGACTGGGTCACGGGGTTCATCACACGGAAGTAGGGAGCCGCGTCGAAGCCGAGCGAGGCGCACCACAGCCAGCCGCCGCGGTTCAGCGCATTGTCGTAATCCGCCAGCTTGTACCGGAAGCAGCGCTCGCCGTAAGGGAAGGGGCAGAGCAGGTTCTTCGTCAGGAACATGGCGGTGATCATCCGCAGCCGGTTCGGCATCCAGCCGGTCACGTTCAGCTCGGTCATCGCCGCATCTACGATCGGGATGCCCGTGCGGGCTTCCGCCCAAGCCTGGAAGCCGTCTTCGGGCAGCACCGACAGATCGTACTCCTGCTCGTAGCGGTAGAACAGGGGGTCCAGCCTCGACTGGTACAAATAAAAGTCCCGCCAGGCGAGCTGGCGCAGCCACGGCTCAACACCGGCGCTGCAGTCCAGCAGCCGCTCGTAGACATGCCGGATCGAGAGGGCCCCGGTGTTCAGGTGCCTTGAGAGACGGCTGGTCTCCCCGCAGTCGAACCGGTCGCGCCCCTGCGCGTAGCCGGACAGCCGCTCGCTGAGAAAGTCCTCCAGCGCCGCTTCCGGTTCGCTGCCCTGCGGCTGTAGCCGGCAGGAGTCCAGCGTCTCCTCCAGTTCCCGCGGCAGCGGGAAACGCTCCGCGAAGCCCTCCGCCAGCGGCAGGGTCTGCAGCCTGCCCACGGTAACAGCGGAGGCCGGGCGGAAATGCTCCCGCAGGTACTCGCGCACCGGCGATAGTACGGCGTGAACACCTTGTACGGCTCGCTGCGGCCGGCATGACGGTGGAAATCGCGCAGGTCCGCCAGGGCCTGCTCGTCCAGAGCGGTGACACGCACGCCCCGCGGGGCCGCCGCTTCCCGCAGGAGGCGGTCCCGGGTCAACGCGTAAGGCGTATGGTCCTCGTGGAACACGAGCTCGCGGATCGCGTGGGCTTCGAGCAGCGCGCCGACCACGGAGGCCGGCTCGCCGCAGAGCAGGTGCAGCCGCTGCCCTTGGGCGGCATACAGGGACTGCAGCCGGGCGGCGCGGGCTAGGAAGCTGCGGCCGCTGTGCTCCCGGTGGCGGTCCCTGCGCAGGAGGAACGGGTCGAGCACGAGCACGTGCAGGGAGGGCGACCCGCAGGCATGGATATAATCGAAGGCGGGCAGGTCGGCAGTCCGCAGGTCTTTGCGGTGCAGGAAGAGAATCATGGGTCGAGGGCTCCTTTCTTGGACGGCGTGCTTGTACTTACCCACGCAACGACAGAAAGCCTCTTGGGCTTGTCCGGCCCGCGAACGGGAGGAGGCCCAAAAGGCTTTCTTCAATAAAAGTAGTAAGGATGGGTGACGCCGCAGATGTTACTTGTCGGTCATGAGCTGCTCGTAGGCAGCATCGGAGAGGACGCGACGGGCGGTAACATACCTTTTGGCGTAATAGCCGTCACTGAGGTTCGTGATTGTTACGCCTTGATTCGTGGCGGAGTGGTAGAACTTGCCTTCACCAACATACACGCCTACGTGGGAGATGCCTTTGCCGTCTGTGTTGAAGAACACGAGATCGCCGGCACGAAGATTGTTCTGGTCCACCCAAGTGCCCATAGCAGCTTGGCCCTTGGAGGTGTGAGGCAGGTCGACACCGAATTTGGCGAATACCCAGGCCGTGTAGCCGGAGCAGTCGAAGCCGCCGCTCTTGGTGGTGCCGGACCATTTGTACGACGCGCCCAAGCCATCGTTGACCGCTGCGCTTAATGGGGTTTCCGCGTAAGCGCTGCCGACGGAAATGCCGCAAAACAAAGATAATGCGAGTGTGAGTCCTACAAGCTGCTTTTTCAAAGAAGTTTCCCCTTCCAAGTGCCTACGAGGTTAGCTGAAGGGTTCGGTTGAAGGTTCCCTATGATCACTCTGAAGCGAGATCAATTCACCCAAAATGGATCCCCCGTTTTCTGAGACAGAAATTCGGCAAAATATTCATTTTTTATTACCGAGTAACTATATTCGAGTAAGTTCGAGTTTCTCCTGCTTGTGTCACAAAGTTGTCACAAACCCGGCGTTTAAAGTGAAACCTTTTGTTTATAGACAGAATAAGGATTGCAAGCGCATACATAAATTTCCGGAAAAGGGTGATTTTCCGGCGTTTACGGCATGTTTACATGGGGATGTCGAAAATACAAAAACACCGCTCCCCATGCAGCAGCATGGAAAGCGGCGTTTCAATTCGAGGCATAGGGGCTGTCCGGGCTTTTCGTTCATCAGGCTTTCTCGAGCCACAAGGCATATTGGGTGCCGATCGCCCATACTTTGAAGAACATTTGGATCAGCCGGTACGCCTGGTAGCCGATCAGGGCCAGGAAGCCGGCCCAGAGGTAGCTGGAGGCCATGACCGCCGCCGAGATCAGCAGGGCAAGGGCCGCCACGGCCGCTCCCGCGGCGACGATGGCGGGCAGATGACGGACGACGAAGATCAGAGCGTAGAGGGACGAGCGTCCGGCTGTCTTCGCAATCTGCAGGAAGAGGAAGAGCAGCTGCAGGAGAAAGATCCACAGGATGAAGAAGACCAGGGGAAGCAGCAGCGCCTTGCCGTAAGACAGGTAAGAAGAGTGCTTCGTATACTGGCCGGCCGCGTAGGGGAGCAGCCAGTACAAGGGAGCGAGCGTCATCAGCAGCTGCAGAACGTAGAGTGAGAAGAAGGGGACGCTGAGCCGGCGTACTCCCTCCACGAACCGGTAGCCTGCATTCAGATCGCGGTTATGCAGCGAGTAGAGTACCCCGGCGTTCAGCACCGGATGCAGCACCATCCGCAGGGCGAGCAGCCCCAGCGCCCACCAGAGGTAGGGCTGGAGAAGGTCGGTTTTCATCAGCTGGAACTGTCCCTCGATCCAGAACAGCTGAACGGCCTCCCGGGGAAGCACTTCCCCGGGGTAACGGTGCAGGAGGGGCAGAACGACCGACTGGATCAGCTTGTAGAGCAGCACGCCCCAGGCCAGATGATAGATGAAGAGGGCGATGACGGCAAAAGGCTGCTTCCAGGCGATCGACCAGCCGTGGGCGATCCGGCTTCGTAAGGCATTCATCTTCGGTCATCCTCCTTTACCATGCGATCCAGCCGGAGAGAACCTCCAGAATCTTAAGCACGCTGAGGTTCCAGCGGACGGACAGCTGCGGATCGACCTCGGTTTTCATGAACGAATTGATCCGTTTGTTCTCCAGCACGATCGTATACTGCGGGTCGATCGATACCCAGGCGAGAGGTGTGGGATGATTGAGCTTGATAAGCACCTCGCTGTCGCCGCCCCCCCAGGTCTTGTCGAGCTGCGTGCCGTCCGTGAAGTGGAAGCGGACCGGAACGCCTTGGACCGAACCGCCCTGGCGGCGGAGCAGGACGCTGTTCTCGTAGTAGGTTTGGCCGTTATCGGTCAGCTTCCGGGCGGTGATGGAGGCGACCGCATAGTCCACCATGGAGTCACCGTAGACGTACTGGTCGAAGAAGCTCTGCCAGCTCGTCTTCGTGACGTCCTCCGCGGCATGCTGGAAGTCGGCCGTCGTCGGATGCTTGAATTTCCAGCGCTGGAAGTACGTACGCATAATCTTGTTCATGGTCTCCGGGCCGGTCTGCCGCTCGATGGCTTTCAGAACGAGCTTTGCGCGCGTGTAGACATTCTCGGCATAATGGCCGTGCCCGTCATAGCTCCATGCGTTTTTCTTCAGGGCCTCGGGGCTGGTGATGTAGCTTGATTCCACGAGGGTATTCGGACGCACGCCGTATTCGGCCTCCATCAGCCGGTCTTCAATATAGGAAGTGAAGCCTTCGTCCAGCCAGGCTTCTTCGAATTCGTTGCTCGCGACCATCCCGTAGAAGAACTGGTGGCCGATCTCGTGCACGACGACCCGCTCAAGCTCCAGGCTCGGGTTCTCCTCGCCTGCTCCCCAGGCGGTGACGAGCGTCGGATACTCCATGCCTCCCGCCCCGTTCCCGTCCTCCGGAGGCACGACCACCGAGAGGGTGGAGTAAGGGTAAGACCCGTACCATTCGGAATAGCGGGCAAGCGCCTTTTTGGCGGCGGTCATATAGCGGGCCTTGAGGTGTTCGTGCTTCGGGTCGAGGTACAGCTTAATGCGTACGCCGGGCAGCTGGGGCGTGGCATAGGGCTCCTCATAATAGACAAAATGCGGGGAGGCCGACCAGGCAAAATCATGCACATCATCCGCATAAAAGGTATGAATCTTACTGGCGCCGTCGTCGACCGGCGGCTTGGTGGGAAAGCCGGTAGCCGCCACCTTATAGTCCGCAGGCAGCTTCAGCTTCACGTCGAAAATGCCGAAGTCGGCGTAGAACTCGGAGTTGCCGTGGTATTGGTGCAGGTTCCAGCCCTCATCGGTGCGCCCGCGGGTGCCTTGCGGCTCGTAGACGGCGACCTTCGGGAACCACTGTCCCGCCATGACGAAATCGCCGGCATACCCCATCCGGGCGAAGACCTGCGGCAGCTTGACCGTGAAGTCGGTGCGCAGGGTGATTTTGGCTCCGGGCTCCACGGGCTTTGGCAGCGGCACCCGCAGCAGGGTGCGGTCATCCTTGTTGCCGTCATCGGGCTGCACGTACTCGGCAGTTCCTCTGAGTTCGGCTTCCGACCCGTCGAGCATCTTAATGGAGGATACCGTCAGGCTGCCGTAGCTGCCATCCTTGGAAACGTCGCTGCGGAGCTTGCCGCCGGATTCCCGCATGAAGGTCGATTTCTTGGATTCGAAGGCGTTCGGGTACAGGTGAAAATACAGCTCGGACACTGGCACGCTGCCGGGATTGGTCCAGGTCAGTGAGGAGGTGCCTGTGATCATCTTGCCGGTGGCGTCGTATTCCGCGTTCAGGTGGTATTCCACGATCCGGCCGGAGAGCGGCTTCGGCGCGGGCTTCTCTGCCGGCTTGGCCGGCAGGCTCGGCGGCGCAGGCGTTGCCGGAGGGGCCGTCGGCGCTGTCGGCACCTCAGCCGCAGGTGCGGCACGGGCGGCAGCCGGACGGGCTTCCCCGTCAGCAGGCAGCCTCAGGCCTGTGGACGATCCGTCCGCCAGCCCTTGGGCGAGCGGCGGGGCCGGTGCGGCCATGACGCTGTGCGAGGCCGCGGGCCTGAGCATCGGCGGCCCGCCGCCGCTGTCCGCAGCCACCGCCCATGCGGTAGTCCGCTTGTCCCCCGCGGGATTGTCTGCGAGCAGCAGGGTATGGGTAAGCAGCACGGCGCCGCAGGCTGCGATCAGAACGGCGCCCCATGATGTGATGGAGGCAGGTAGTCGGTTTTTCATCTCATATTCACCCCGTTGACAAGCATCTACAGCATGTATATGTAAGTGGACAGGGGATTATTTCTCAGGGGGCCAAAATTGTGAAAAACGGGCTTTTGCATTATGATAAGAAAAAAGATGATGTGGAAGGTGGCGCCTCATGGAGAACAACGGAAGCGGACAGGAGAAGGAAAAGAAGCTCCCTACATTAAATATCATCTCGCAGAAGGAAACGAAGCACCGCGGCTATGGGCAGGGCTCCATCGACCTCAGCCAGCTGTCGGGCGTCATTATCGACGGGGACGAGGTGTATCTCGACGATGGCACGCTTCATGCGAAGAGCAAGATCGAGAAGGGCATCAAGTTCACGGTGAACGCCGACGAGGTGCCGAACGGGCGTCCCTGCTGGATCGTGTGGGTGGCTGTGGACTTCAAGGAAGAAGGCAAGTACTATGCCGGCGTGACGTCCTGCGCCATGACGGTGGATCCGGAAGCGCGCAAGGGCTGGAAGATTCTCGCCGATCACGTCAACCGGATGGACTATGCCCTGAAGCGCCGGGTGATGGTCGATAACCTGGGAGAGGCCGAAAAAATCAAGCTTCGCGACTTCCTCGCTGCCTGGGATCCGGGCATGTGGGAGCGCTCGGATGGGGCTCTGAAGGAAGCTTTATCCTAATTTTGTCGATTATGTGACGGTCTTGTGTCACCCCTTGTAACAATGTATACTAGTCCCTAGTATATACACCATATACTAGGACAGCAGAAAGGCAGGCCTTCGGGTCTGCCTTTTTGTGTTGTTTTGCCGTGGTTTGGGAGCGCTGTCTTGGTCGGTGGAAGGGATGAATGCATAGGTTTTGCAACCTATTTATTGGTAAATTCGTTACTACACATAGAACAGCGCGGCTGGTTGTAGAGGGGGAGAAGCACATCGAAAATGAAGTGAATCTGAAGCCTGGCCGGAAGGACAAACCAGGGATAGTTTTTGTGCTGCAGTGGGGCTTCCTGTACGGTGTCATGTACCTGCTGGGCCTGTTGATTGTGGGCTTTCTGACCGGTTCGGAGCCCGAATTGCTGCACCGGTCCTGGAAGAGAAGCGATGCGGGCGTCGGGGGGCTGATGCTGCTCTATTCCCTGGCGATCGCATGCCTGTTTGGCCTGTATGGGTATGGGTCAGGCCGGCAGGACGGGCTGAGGGTGGGCCGGCAGATCCTGGCCGTGCTGCCCGTCACCCTGCTAGGCACGGTGATCTGGACGCTTACGTTCACAGGGCGGACCGGTTCTGTAGCGGAGTTCACGGATATGAGCTGGCTGCCGTTCACATTGTTCACTTATTGGGCGGCGCCTCTGTACGAGACTTCCCGGTTTTATATACATCAGGGGACCCCTATGAAGGTAACGGCGCTCGTCTTGTCGCTGCTCCCGGGCGTGTCGGCGGTCCTTGGGACCTGGCTTCACCAAGCGGCGGCAGGTAACCCTCAGCGGCTTCGGCGGCTCCTCCTTCCGCTGATGATCCTGTCTGTGCTCACGGGGGCGATGGCTCTGACGCTGGAGCTGCTGCCGAAGCGGACACCGTTCACCCCGCAGACTTATCCCAAGGTGGATGGAGCCACCGCCGCTCTTCCCTTCGGGCGGCTGATGCTGGGTGAGCTTACAGGGGTCAACCGGGGGATGGCTTACGAGGGTGTGCAGTTCAACACCACGCATGAAGCCTACTTGAACCTCATCAAGCGGGAAGCGGATTTGATCCTGGTCGCAGGCCCCTCGGAGGAGGAACGGCAGCTGGCAGCGGCGGCCGGGGTGGAGCTGAAGCTGACCCCGCTGGGCCGGGATGCGTTCATTTTCCTCGTCCACCGGGAAAATAGATTGGAGGGCGTGAAGGCGGAGGACCTGCGCCGTATCTACAGCGGCGAGGTGACGAATTGGAAGGAGCTCGGCGGGGCGGATGAGCCCATCACGGCGTTCCAGCGGGAAGCGAATTCCGGTTCGCAGACGTACATGGAGAAGAACGTCATGAAGGGGCTGAGGATGGCGGAACCTCCGAAGGACCGGAAGCCGAGCGGCATGGGCGGCCTGATCGAAGCGGTGGCGGACTACCGCAATGCACGGAATGCGCTAGGCTACTCCTTCTATTATTATGCGAGCGAAATGAACCGCAGCGAGAACGTAAAGTTCCTGGCGGTAGACGGGGTGCAGCCGAACAGGGAGAACATCCGCAGCGGGGCTTATCCGTACACGGCCGTGCTGTACGCCGTGACCCGAGGGGATGAGCCGGCCGATAGTCCGGCGGGCCGCCTGCTGCAGTGGCTGCAGAGTGACGCGGGAACACAGGCGATTGAGCGCGGCGGCTTCGTCCCGGGGACCGGCACGGCTGCGGTGGAGGAGTAAGGCGGTGAGGCAGCGCCGGAGTGAAGGTCGGACCTTGGTTGGCGGAGGGCAGCACCGCCGGACTTCCTCCGGCATGGTGCCGCGATCAGGAGAAGAAAGCTGCGTTGGCGGGGAGGCTGCTGCATTGGGAGAACTGCGGAAGCTGGCTGGGGGCTTGCCCTGCGGAACGGTACAGATTCTCCATCCCACAGAAGCCTCCACCCGGACACTATCCGGATGGAGGCTTTGTTGTACGTGCGCTAGATCCACACTCCTTGGAGAGTGCGAGCCTGGTCGCGCCCGCGTTCTTCCGGCAGACACGGGTATGAGAGCCCCGCCGGAGGTGGCGGACAAGCCCATGGGGCACCCATTGTCGGGTTTGTCCAAGAACAAATCCCGCCTAAGGAGGCAGGTCAGAATACGATGCTGGAATGGTTCAACGGCCTCAAACTCCACGTGTGCGTATAAGCACTGTGAGGTGGTGGCCAGCAGGCCTGGCGCCCTTTTATCTGCAGGACTTCCGGAAGCCTAAGGGGATGTCACAAGCCTTCGATGCCGGCTGCCCGGTTGGGGCAGGCATCAATCCCGCTCGTCGAGATCCGCCAAGGATACCTCCCGGATGCGACGCTCCATCTCCCCGCGCAGCCGGTCGGTCATCCGCCGGTAGACATCCGGATCGATGCCGAGTGCCTCGGGGTTGGCGTCCTGCCACTGGGCCAGACGCACCCGGCTGTCGTTGAGCGCGCCGAGCTCCTCCTGCAGCGGTTTGACCGGCAGGAAGGACAGCGCGCCGCCCGGCAGCGGCTTCAAGGCAAAGTCCGCCTCCGAGGTAACGTAGCGGATCTCCTTGACGATCAGCCTCGCTTCGTGCAGCGTCTCGGCGAGATCGAGCCCGCTCGTGTCCGGCTGGGCGGCGAGCTCGCGCAGTTCGGCCTGCTTCGCCTCGAGCTTCGCTTCCAGCCGCCGGAGCTGGGCCGTGGCATCGACGGATAGCGCCTGCTTCGGCAGCGCACCGTCCAGGTAATCGTCCCAGCGGCGCCGGAACTTCCCCCGCAGGGCGGGGCGCAGCCGCTTCTCGAGCTTGGCGGCATAGCGCAGCCGCCGGTCCCGCAGCAGCTTGAGATACCGCTTGAGCATCTCGGCGGTGTCCCCGTCCGGTGCTTCCTCCTTACGCTGCACGAAGTCTGCGATGAGGACGTCGCTGTCGCGCACCCTGCCGAGTGCCTTGAAGGCACGTTTGAGCGGAACGCGCAGCGCTTCCCGGTCATCGGGATCGAGCAGCTTCAGCAGGGTGAGCAGCTTGCGGCAGTGCACCCGGGCCTGATGCACATCCTCCACGTCCTCGTAGCGGTAGGCTTCCTTCGCGAAGCCGGCGAACTTGCGGTAATGCCGTTTGAGCTGTTTTTTCCATTCCCGGTACGTTTCGGTCTTCTCCTGAAGGGTCTCCATCGCACATCTTCCTCTCCGTGTAAGCTGGTACATTCCGTTTATAGCGAAAGGTATGTACTTACCCATACACCTGCAGGAGAGGAGTGAAACAGCCCGGCGCCCCATCCGATGAAAATCATCACCTACCTGCCCCAAATTGGCGCTGCTCTTTGTTATATGATGGTTCACATCACATAACCGGAAAAGCGTCCATCCACTGCTGCGCACCTCACCATATGATGAAAATCACCACATACCCGCCCCCAAATGCCGCCTATCCTCGTTATATGATGTTCCACATCACATAACCGCTGGAAAAGCGCTCATCCACTGCTGCGCACCTCACCATATGATGAAAATCACCACATACCCGCCCCCAAATGCTGCTGATCCTCGATATACGATGTTCCACATCGCAAACTTGCCAACCCCCGCCAATCCCGCTGGCGCATCCATCTCGAACCCCCGCTTCACGGCCTCTGCAGGGCCCGCACTCCGCCTTTACTCGCGTATGCCCGACTTCCGTCGTCCGCACAGCGCAAAAAAGACGGACCGGCGATCCTGCCGCCAGTCCGTCCATCCGCCGTCTTCAAACGCATGGCGGCTTTACGAGCCCCACCACCGCTTGAGATCCTGCCACCACGTGCCGTTCTCCTTGCGGGCATCGGGCTTCGCAGCATCGTTCTTCGCCGGCTGCTCCGTGCAGTACTCCGTCGGCTCCGTCCCTTGAATGAAGGCCTCAAGCCGCGGATTCGGGCAGCTCTCGTTCGCCAGCTTCCCGGTCTTCGGGTCGATGTAGACGCTGCTCACGCCCTCCGGAATTGGGAACAGCTTGGGCGGCACCGCCTCAAGCGTCCGTTCGGTGAACTCCGCGAAGATCGGAGCCGCCAGGTGCGATTCGATCGTGCCGATGGTCTTGTCCTTATCGTAGCCGACCCATACGGCCGTCGACAGCTCCGGCGTGTAGCCGACGAGCCACGCGTCCGAGTTGGTCGTGCCGGTCTTGCCGGCCACCGGCCGCTTCAGCACGCTGGAGACGCGGCTGCCGGTGCCGCCCTGGTCGAACACGCTCTCCATGAGATGGGTGAGCACGTAGGTGTAGGCCGGCTCGATCACCGTCTCCTGCTGCGGCTGCGCTTCGTAGAGCACCCGGCCCCGCCGGTCCTCGATTCGCAGGATCGCTGTCGGTTCCGTGCGCACGCCCTGGTTCGCCAGGATGCTGAACGCGGACGCCATCTCGAACGGCGACACGGGGAACGTGCCGAGCGCAAGCGACGGCATCGGCTTCATCGGGCTGGTGATGCCCATCCGGCGGGCCATCTCGATCACCCGGTCAGGCCCGGCTTCAAGCACGGTGTGCACGGCGAAGATATTGTCGCTTTTGGCCAGCGCCGTCCGCAGGTCGATCCAATCGAAGAACTTGTTATCGAAGTTGCTCGGCGTATACGTTTTGCCGTCCTCGTAGGTGAAGGTCGTCGGCTCGCTCTTGAACCGGGTGACTGCCGTGAAGCCCTTCTCCTTCAGCGCCGTCAGGTAGACGATGGGCTTGAAGGACGAGCCCGGCTGGCGTGTGGCGCTCAGCGCCCGGTTGTACTGGCTCTTGGCATAGTCCCTGCCGCCGACCATCGCCTTGACATAGCCGGTCCGCGGATCGATGGACACGAGCGCCGTCTGCAGCTCCGGATAGCTCTTGAGCTGCTCCGCCACGACCTCTTCCGCCACTTTCTGCGCATTGAGATCGAGGGTCGTGTAGATGCGCAGGCCGCTTTCCTCGAACTCCTTCTCCTCGAGGCCGAGCAGCTCGGTAGCCGCTCCCCGCACATAGTCGCGGAAGTAGGGAGCTGTCACCGCCTTTTTGCTCTCGAGAGGGAGGATGTTCAGCTTCTCTCTTCCGGCTTCATCGGCCTGCCGCTGCGTGATGTATCCCGCCTCGACCATCGTCTGCAGCACCGTCTTCTGGCGCTCCAGCGACTTATCCATATCATAGTAAGGCGAATAGTAGCGGGGGCCCTTGGGCACACCGGCGAGCAGGGCGCTCTCGGCCAGCGTCAGGTCGGAAGCCGCTTTTCCGAAGAACAGGTGCGCGGCCGCCCCGATTCCGTAGGTGGCATGCCCGTAGTAAATCTGGTTGAGGTACTGCTCCAGAATCTGATCCTTGCTCATCTGAAGCTCCATTTGGACGGCGTAATACGTTTCCTTGGCTTTGCGGGCCCAGGTCCGCTCGTGGGTGAGATACAGGTTCCGCGCCAGCTGCTGCGTGATCGTGCCGGCGCCCTGCACCTTGCTCATATGCTGGAGATTCACCCAGGCCGCCCGGGCGATGCCCTTCGGATCGAAGCCGTAGTGCTCGTAGAACTTGCGGTCCTCGATGGCCAGCGTCGCCTGGATGAGGCTCGGCGCGATCTCCGGGAGCGTCACGGCCTGCTTGTTCTTCGTGCTGCCGTACGCTTCGATGAGCTCGCCGTGGATATCGTACATTTCGGAGGCGGCCGCCAGCTTGGAGACCGGAAGGGACTGGGACCGCATGAAGAGCAGGCCGACCACCGCTGCGGCGGCGCCGAGCATCAGGCAGGTGAAGACGAATGACATCCAGCCTCTCCAGCCGCGGGCTTTACGGTACACGGGCTCTTTTTCCGCGGGCGTCTGTTCCTTATAACGTGTGCTCCTCATGGCCTGTGATCCCTCCGTTTCCATTGCATCCCCTGCGGCGGACGCCCGGATTAGCAATAAGTTCCATTCACCAGTATGGAAAAAGAAAGGAGAGCCTATTCACCCTTGTGTTAACGCAGTGTAAAATTTTTGGGCAGCCCTGCGCATCGCAGCCATTCGGCTTGCAATTTCAGGGAGAAATACTATAATACAATGTGACATGCAAGAGGACAGGCTGAAAGCACGCGAAACCCCGGTGTAACTTACTTTCCGGCAAGGGTCCGGCCCAGGTCGAAGGCTCTATACGAAAGGTGGAATACTCAAAATGGAATTGTGGTATACGGAGAAGCAGACGGATAACTTCGGCATTACGGCCAAGATCACCGAGACGCACGTAACGGAGAAAACGGATTTTCAAGATCTGGCGATGATCGAAACGGCGGAGTGGGGCACGATGCTCGTGCTCGACGGCATGGTCATGACGACGGTGAAGGACGAATTCGTTTATCACGAAATGGTGGCGCATCCGGCGCTCAATACGCACCCGAATCCGAAGCACGTGCTCGTGGTGGGCGGCGGCGACGGCGGCGTGATCCGTGAAGTGCTGAAGCACCCGGAAGTAGAGAAGGCGGTACTGGTGGAGATCGACGGCAAGGTCATCGAATACTCCAAGAAGTATCTTCCGACGATCGCCGGCGAGCTGGAGAACCCGCGCGTGGAAGTTATCGTCAACGACGGCTATATGCACATCCACGACCACAAGAATACGTACGACGTCATTATGGTCGATTCCACCGAGCCGGTCGGCCCGGCCGTGAATTTGTTCACCCAGGGATTCTATAAAGGCATCTACGATGCATTGAAGGAAGACGGGATCTTCGTCGCCCAGACGGACAACCCTTGGTTCAAAGCGGAGCTGATCCAGACCGTCAACCGTGACGTGAAGGAGATCTTCCCGATCGTGCGCGTATACTGCGCGAACATTCCTACGTACCCGAGCGGTCTGTGGACCTTCACCCTCGGCAGCAAGAAGCATGATCCGCTGCAGGTGGACGAGACGGCGATTCCGGAGATCGACACGAAGTACTACACGCCGCGCCTGCACAAGGCCGCCTTCGCTCTGCCGAAGTTCGTGGAAGATCTGACGAAGTAAGCCGCGCGCACCCGAATCCGCTCATAGCGAAGGAGAACCTGATTTCATGAGACTCGACCAAAAATACTCCGGCAACGTGTTCATCTTGAGCTCGGACGACTATGCGGCATCCCGCGCGGTCATCTACGGCATGCCGATGGACTACACGGTATCGTTCCGTCCCGGCTCCCGCTTCGGCCCTACGCGCGTGCGCGAAGTGTCGATCGGCCTGGAAGAATACAGCCCTTATCTCGATAAAAGCCTGGAAGACATCACCTACTTCGATGCCGGCGATCTGCTTCTGCCTTTCGGCAACGCGGGGCGTTCGCTCGAGATCATCGGTGAGTATGTGAAAGGGCTGCTGGATGACAATAAGTTCCCGTTTGGCCTCGGCGGGGAGCACCTCGTCTCCTGGCCGGTCATTCAGCAGATGTACGCGAAGTATCCGGACCTGGCGATCATTCATTTTGACGCCCATGCGGATCTGCGCGAATCCTACGAGGGCGAGCCGCTCTCGCACTCGACGCCGCTGCGCAAAGCCGCCGGCCTTATGGGCGGCAAGAACATCTACCAGTTCGGGATCCGTTCCGGCTCCCGCGAAGAGTTCGCGTATGCACGCGAGAACATCAACTTCCACCCGTTCGAGGTACTCGAGCCGCTGAAGAAGCGTCTGCCGGAGCTCGCGGGCCGTCCGGTCTATCTCACGATCGACATCGACGTCCTCGATCCGTCCTGCGCACCGGGCACCGGTACCGCCGAGCCGGGCGGCATCACCTCGAAGGAGCTCCTGGATGCCATTCATGCGATGGCGGCCAGCGACATCAACTTCGTGGGTGCCGATATCGTGGAAGTGGCGCCGCATTACGACCACTCGGAGCAGACGCAGATCGTCGCATCCAAAGTGATGCGCGAGATTCTGCTCGGCCTCGTGAAATAAGCTTGCTGCAGGCGGATGGATCCGCCTCGGAAGCACAACCCCAAAAAGGCTTCCCGCCATTCAAGCGGGAAGCCTTTTTGTTGTTAGGGTCGGCGGGGCATCGACAAGAAGTTCCGTGCTCCCAAGCCTGGCTGCCTTGAGTCTCCCTTATCCACCCAGTACTAGAAAAAGTTAGTACTTCTGCTCCTGGCGGCGGACTCATACAATGGACCTCAAAAGAGAAGGGGGTCCTGCCATGCGTCACTTAGAGAAAAGGGAAGGCATCATCGTTTCGGAATATGAGGGAGCTTCGCCGCCCTTTGTCCTGCGGCTCGCCGGGGCCTACACGGCGTTCTGGCTGTGGATGGCCTACGCTCCGCACCACCGGTCCGACTGGCTGCTCGAGAATCTGCTCGTATTCGCCTGCGCCGGTCTGCTGGCCGGCACGTACCGGAGGCTGCCGTTAACGGCAGCCTCCTACGTCCAGCTGGCCTTGTTCCTGTCGCTGCACGCGTACGGCGCCGGGATCTCCTACGGCGCGACGCCGCTCGACCCGTGGCTGCAGGCGGTCTTCGGCGGCGGGCGCCTGCCGTATGACCGGCTGGTGCATCTCGCCTACGGGCTGCTGCTCGCCTGCCCGGTGGCGGAGGTGCTGGTGCGCACGCTGGGGCTCCGGCCGGCGGCGGCCCGCGTGGGTGCGGTCCTGCTCGTTCTCGCGACCGGCGCGTTCTACGAGCTCATCGAGATGTGGGTGGCCGGGGCGGTGGCACCCGAGCTGGGTACGCTCTTCATCGGTACGCAGGGCGATCCGTGGGACACCCAGCGCGATATGGAGCTGGAGCTGTACGGGGCCTCGGCGGCTGTGCTGGCCTCCGCCTGCCTTACGCGCTTCCCACGCAGGCCTAGGCTTTCCGCAGGGTGAAGACCGACAGCTCCGGCCGGCAGAGGAAGCGCACCTGGTGCTGCGAGACGCCGATGCCGCGGTTGACGTACAGCTGCAGCTTGCCCCCGCCCAGCTCGTAGCGACCGATGACGTACTTCTTGGAGAATTTCGGCGTGACGACATGCCCGTAGAGGGGCAGGCGTACCTGGCCGCCGTGACTGTGGCCGGACAGCTGCAGATCGACCGGGAACTTCAGCGTTTCGTCCGCGAAGTCCGGGCAGTGGGAGAGCAGCAGCGTGAACTCCTCGGGCGCCGCACCGTTCAGGGCCTTATCGAGGTTCGGCTTGCCGTGCCACTGGTCTTCGACCCCGGCCAGCCACATTGCGCCTCCGCTGCGCTCGACCCGGAGGCCAGCGTTGCGCAGGGTTTTGAAGCCGGCGCTGTTCAGCACCTTCTCGACGGCGTTCGGCCCGTTGAAGTAGTCGTGGTTGCCGAGCACGGCATACCGGCCGATCGAAGCCTGGATGAGCGAGAGGGCCTTCACATAGGCGCCCCCGGCCTGCCCGACGGCGTAGTCGACCAGGTCGCCGGTGAAGCAGACGATCTCGGGATTTAGCCCGTTGATCGTCTGGGCGAGCTGCTCGAGGGCCGGCGCATCATAATGAAAGCCGAGATGCACGTCGCTGAACTGCACGAGGCGCAGGCCGTCCAGCTCCTTCGGCAGCCGGGCGCTGGTCAGGGTGACCTCGTTGATGTCGAGCCACTTCGGCTCGGCATACCTGGCGTAGGTGTAGGCCGCCGGGGCCGCGATCAGGGCGCCGGCTGTGGTCACCGCGGCCCTCTTCAGGAAGGAGCGGCGCGACAGTTTTTTGGATGGCTGAGAGGGGATGTTCGGGTCCATGTTGCAGGTCCTCCATTATGTATGATTTTCCATAGTTGATGGATGGGGTGGGATAGATTCATAGGATAGTTTCATAGGATAGTTTCATATATTGGAATGCGCCGGGAATTCTCCTCGGAGATCGGTGCTATCTCGGGCTGTGAATTTTACGGAAGCGGCTTGGCGTAAGGCCTTCCTGCCCTTTGAACAGCTTGATGAAGTAGCTGCTGTCCTCATACCCGACCCGGGCGGCTACGGTTCGCACTTCAAGAGCGGGCTCCTGCAGGAGGAGCTCCTTGGCTTTGCGGAGCCGGTACAGGGTCAGGTAGGCGAAAGGGCGCATCCCGAGCGTCTGCTGGAACAGCAGGCAGGTATGCTGGGGCGTAACCCCGAGCTGCTCCGCCATATCCTGAAGCGAGACGGGCTCCGGATAATGCTCGGCAATATAGTGGAACACGGGTGCCAGCTGCTCGTAATGCTGCTCCTTCGAGCGTACTTCGGAAGGGGATGCGTACAAATATAAGTCCAGGATGAACTGGTAGGCGAGGGCGGAGCTCTCCAGCGCCGCGCGGGGGTCCTTGGAATCCGTGAGAAGCAGGATGGCATGCATGCGGCTCAGCAGAAGCTCCGGGCTCGTTAGATAGAGGCCCTGTGAGGCGTTCAGCCGGCTGGCTCCCAGCATTTCTTTGACATAGGCGCCGTCGAAGCTCACCCAGCGGACGGTCCACGGCTCTTTAACCGGGGCGTACCGGTGTGTCTCATGGGGATAGAGCAGCATCCCTTGGCCGGGTCCGACGCTGTGCGTACGTCCACCGGCCTCGAACCAGCCGGCCCCTTGTACGGTCTGGATCCACTGAAAGTGGGGAAAACCGTCCTCGCGCTCCATCGGCTCCTGGTGGTTCCATCCGCCGGCTCCGGTGACGTAGACGGGCAGCGCGCGGTCGGTTTCGGTAACGACGCGGAATACGTTGCAATCCATGGCAGGCTCCTTGGCGGTGTGGGAGTAGATTGAGGCTGCCTTCTTTATGCAGCGCTATGTACATCTTAACAAGAAACCGGCCGGAAAGGAACTTGGGCTCAGCGTGCTTCAGCTGCAGAGGGGGCGTGCATGCGGATTCGGGCTGATCCGTTCCGCAGCCGGCAGAGCCTGTTCGCATTCCGGACGAACTTCCGGTACAATGAGGCCATCAGAAGCCAACAAAGAAGTCGACAGAATCATCTCAGGTGCTGTCGGACGGCAGAGAACGGAGAGGATGGAACGATGAAGGAAAAGGAAACGCCAGGAGCCCCTGCGGGCCGGTGCCGCGTCCGGATTACGCTTCAGGGAAGCACGGGCGGCGGCTCGGTGGACCGCACGATGGAAGGGGAGCTGTTCCCCAAGGGAGGGGCGGTCTATCTCCGCTACGAGGAGCCTCCCGAGTCGGAGATGGGACGCACGATGACAACCGTGAAGGTGTCGCCGTCGGAGCTGCGGATCATCCGCCACGGCGAGACGCCGTTCGAGCAGGCCTTCGCACCGGGGGTACGCCATTACGGCTATCTGCAGACGCCTCAGGGCCGGATGGAGCTCGAGACATTCACGGAAAGCCTTGAAGTGCAGGGAGCAGGCGCGGAGCCGGAGCCTGGCCGTCCGCTGCTTACGGTCCGCTGGGCCTACCGGCTGGCCGTCATGGGCGAGCCTGCAGGTGAGTTCCGGCTGGTGCTGGTGGCCGAGCGCCTCTCCGGATAAGAAGTGGGGCTGCTATCGCCTCGATGACTTGGATACGGCGGATACGGCCCGCAGCGCATGAAGTTCTTTGATACCGCCGATCTTTTTGCCGGTGCTGACGATGAAGCGGGCGTGCCGCTTTAGCAGCGTTTTGACGCGCAGGGGCTTCATCCCGGGCCGCTTCGCGAGCATCAGCGCCACTACGCCGGAGACGTGCGATGTGGCCATGGAGGTGCCGCTGAGCTCATTGTATTTGCCCCGCAGCCACGTCGAATAGATCTTCTCGCCGGGTGCGTAGATGTCGATGCCGCTGCCGGCGTTGCTGAACGAAGCGATGCGCCCGCGGCGCGTGGTCGCCCCTACGGCGATCACCTGACGGAACCGGGCGGGGTAATCGATCTCCGCCTGCTTGCCTTCATTGCCGGAGGAGGCCACGATAATGAGTCCGGCGCGGTGGGCGCTGAGTACGGCGGCCTCCAGCGCTTTGCTGTACGTTTTCATGCCGAAGCTCATGTTGATGATGTCGATGCCGTTCGATACGCACCAGTCAATGCCCGCGATGATATCGGATACAAAAGCGCCGCCCTGGTGGTCGAACGCCTTGACGGGGTGGATGAGGGCCTGGGGCGCCACGCCGATAATCCCTTTTTGTCTCGCATGAGCCGCGATGGTGCCGGCGATATGTGTTCCATGTCCGTTGTCGTCATAGGGAAGCAGCTGGCGGTTCAGCACGTTGATGCCGCGGGCGAGGCAGTGGCGCAGATCGGGGTGCGCATAATCGACGCCGGTGTCGATGACGCCGATCCGGACCTGGTCGCCTTTGGACTTCGTCCAGGCCTGGGGAGCGCGGATGTGCCGGATGCCCCAGGGGATGACGGCGCCCTCCAGGGACCGGCCTCTGCCGGAGGCGGCGCCGCCTGCGCTGAGGTGCAGCGACAGCCGGCTGTCGGTTTCGACCGAGGAGATGAATGGAGCGGAAGCCAGCTTGCCTTCCGGCAGCAGCGGACAGGAGATCGCCCGGATCAGCCGCAGCGGCTGGATTCGGCCGAGCATGGGCTGGCTATTACGCTGGCGGGAGATATGCCGTGCCAGCAGGCTGAAATCCCGGTCGCTGCCGATCCGGATGATCTGCCTGCGGCCATCTTCCGCCGGAAGCTGACTGGCTTCCTGCAGCCAGGCTGCGAACGTCGAAGGATTCACTCTCATCCCCCCTCTCCTGATAGCACTACAGTTCCGATAAGCGGTACATTGCTCTATCGTATGTAGGGGAACGCAGAGGGGTATGAGCCATGGCCCCATTGAAAATAATTGGGTGATAGGCCGTGTCAATTGGCGGATGCGGACATACGATATCAGGAGAGGAGTGCCCCCTGCATTCCTCCGAATTACTTAAAGGGGCAAGGGCGGGCCAAGGGAGGCACGCCTCTTGCGGATACAGTCGGATGCGAAGGATCAGATTGCGGCCGGGCAGGGGCTCCCGAAGAGGAGCCGGCGGCGGCAGTGTGATCCTTCGTTTCTTTTTTGCCGCTTCCTGGCGCCATCTGCGGCTGCTGTGGCCTGAAGGGGCCTTGCGGCAGTTGCATTTTTACCGAAAATAAGGTTTACTTAAACTCAAGATGGCGGATGCTGGATATCTGCAGTTACATACACAATCATTTGGGAGGATGTGCCCTGAAATGAGCGCTCAATACACACTCAAAATCGGTGCGGAGCAGGCCAAGGAAATGCCGATGGTGGACCTCGCCTTCGAACTTCTGAAAGCGGCCAACACGCCGTTCTATTACCGGGATCTCATGAATGAAATCGCCAAAATCAAAGGGCTGTCCGATGAGCAGGTCATGAATGTCATCGCGCAGCTCTATACGGAAATTAATATTGACGGGCGCTTCGCCTGTGTCGGTACGAACCTGTGGGGGCTGAAGCGCTGGTATCCGGTGGAGAAATCCGAGGATGCGATGGGCACGGGCAAGCGTCCGCGGATCATCAACGACGAGGACGACGATCTCGACGACGAGGACCTGTTCGCCGAAGAAGAGGATACCTTCGCCGAAGAGGAAGACTACGATTCCTTCGATGCGCCGCGTGACGATTTCGAGGCTGAGGAAGAAGCCGAGGAAGAAACGGAATTCTTCGAAGACGAAGAGGCGGAGGAAGAAGAGATCGAGGATGCCGACCTGGAAGAAGAGGACGGTGAGCTGGAAGAGGAAGAGGCCGACGACATCGATGATGAGGACGATGAGAAGTAAGACGGCCGGGTAGTTTCGGCTTCCTTCCCGCCGTGCAGGGGAGTGTTCGAAGCTTAAGGATTCTCCTTGACAGGGAACCGGAGGCCGATGTAAACTATTTTTTGGGCTTTAGAAGATACGTTACGGACCACACCGGTCCTTACAATAAAAGTGCCCCGTCCGCAGGCGGGGCGCTTTTTCTTGTTGAGAACCAAATTTTGGGACAAACCTCTGTCCGGCTTGCTTTTCGGGCAGAAGTTTTTCATTTGGAGCAGTGGAAGGAATCCCCCCGGGGTAAGATAAGCCTATAACTTTAGGCGGGCCTGTTCTTTTTCTTCCGTTAGACGCTTTTATTTTTATGGTTGGATCGGTCGGGAATCAGTAGAGCATCACTCTGACAAACTTGGGAGGTATTACATAATGACAAAGTATATTTTCGTGACCGGCGGCGTGGTTTCCTCGCTGGGCAAAGGGATTACCGCCGCGTCGCTCGGACGCCTGCTGAAGAACCGCGGCCTGAAGGTGACGATTCAGAAGTTCGATCCGTACATTAACGTGGACCCGGGAACCATGAGCCCTTACCAGCACGGCGAAGTGTTCGTGACCGACGACGGCGCGGAGACGGACCTGGACCTCGGGCACTACGAGCGCTTTATCGATATTAACCTCTCGAAGAACAGCAACGTGACTACCGGTAAGATCTACTCCTCGGTAATTGCCAAAGAGCGCCGCGGCGAATATCTTGGCGGTACGGTGCAGGTGATTCCGCACATTACCAATGAGATCAAGGAGCGGGTGTTCCGCGCGGGCCGCGAAGCGCACTCCGATGTGGTCATCACCGAGATCGGCGGTACCGTCGGCGATATCGAGAGCCTGCCGTTCCTCGAAGCGATCCGCCAGATCAAGAGCGACATCGGCCGCGAGAACGTAATGTACATTCACTGTACGCTGATTCCTTACCTCAAAGCTGCAGGCGAAGCCAAGACGAAGCCGACCCAGCACAGCGTGAAGGAGCTGCGCAGTCTGGGCATCCAGCCGCACGTTGTCGTCTGCCGCACCGAGCAGCCGCTGGCCGAAGACATGAAGCGCAAGCTGGCGCTGTTCTGTGACATTGATGCAGGTGCCGTCATCGAATGCCGTGACGCCGAGACGCTGTATGAAGTGCCGATGATGCTCCGCGAGCAGGGGCTCGACGAGATCGTCGTCAACCACCTGAAGCTCAAAGCCGGCGAACCGGACATGGGCGAGTGGGAAGCGCTCGTTCAGCGCGTGAAGACCCTTAAGGATACGACGGAGATCGCGATTGTCGGGAAGTATGTCGCACTGCATGACGCTTACCTGTCCATCGTGGAGTCCCTTGGCCATGCGGGGATTGACTGCAACACCGAAGTGAAAATCCGCTGGGTCAATGCCGAAGAAGTGTTCGATCATAATGTGGAAGAGCTTCTCTCCGGCGTCCAGGGGATTCTCGTGCCGGGCGGCTTCGGAGACCGGGGGATTGAAGGGAAGGTCTCGGCCATCCGTTATGCCCGCGAGAACCGCATTCCGTTCTTCGGTATCTGCCTCGGGATGCAGGTGGCGGTCGTGGAATACGCTCGCTCGGTTGTCGGCCTGCAGGGTGCGAACTCATCCGAGATCAACCCGACCACCGCTTATCCTGTCATCGACCTGCTGCCGGAGCAGAAGGATATCGAGGATCTCGGCGGTACGATGCGTCTGGGCCTCTACCCTTGCAAGCTCAAGGAAGGCTCCCTGGCTATGCGCTGCTACGATGATGAACTCGTATACGAGCGTCACCGCCACCGGTATGAGTTCAACAACGAGTACCGCGACATGATCGAATCCGCAGGTCTGACGATTTCCGGGACGAGCCCGGACGGCAGACTGGTGGAAATTGTCGAGTGCCCGGATCATCCTTGGTTCCTCGCGGTGCAGTTCCATCCGGAATTCACCTCGCGTCCGAACCGTCCGCAGCCGCTCTTCAAGCATTTCGTACAGGCGGCTTACAGCACCAGCCGTTAATGATATTGCCGGATCCGGGCAGGGAAGCTGCTCCGGACCCGGTTTTTCTTTTGTGTCACCGAACGTACCGTTCACCTGCATAAGGCGGGGAAGGGAGCTCAAAGCGTGGATATTGGAGAAACCCTTCTACAATTGTCAAAAGTTTCAACTTTTTTTGCCGCCGCCGGCAGGAATCATTGTCTGGGTATCGAATATGTTTAAAAGCCGGCACCTGAGGACGGACATTCCAGCCTACGGGAGAAGGAACGGGAGGAAACTTAATGAAGAAGAAGCTGCTTATCGTGGACGATCAGAATGGGATCCGTATCTTGCTGATGGAAGTATTCAGCAGTGAAGGGTATGAAACATACCAGGCATCCAACGGCAAGCTTGCGCTTGAGATCGTGCGTAACGTTTCGCCGGATCTGGTTCTTCTGGATATGAAGATTCCCGGGATGGACGGCTTGGACATCCTAAAGCATATCAAGAGTATCGATTCCTCGATCAAGGTCATCATGATGACGGCCTACGGCGAGCTCGATATGATCAAAGAAGCGACGGACCTCGGCGCCATCATGCATTTCACGAAGCCGTTCGATATTGATGAACTTCGTCAGGCCGTGAACGGCCAGCTGCGCTCTCCTAATAATAGTTCCTATGCTGTGGGATCCTGAAAAGGGTCTCTTTTTTGTGTGTTCGTACCGCCGCGAACCGCCTGTATATGCCATTTTGTGCAGGGTTAGCCTGAAAGGGGCCTATGCCGGGCCTCCGATCGGCTTCAAAACCGGAAACCGAGACTTTTCATGTTTAACCTTTGTAAATGATTATGGTATAATGTCTCAGTATGACAGTAGAGCGGTCTATTACACTCTGCACGGTCCATTCAACTCTAGGAGGAGAGAAATACCATGCCACTCGTTTCAATGAACGAATTTTTCCCTAAGGCAAGAGAGAAGAAATTCGCCGTAGGCCAGTTCAACATGAACAACCTGGAGTTCGCGCAGGCTATCACCGATGCTGCTCAAGAGCTCAACTCGCCGTTCATCTTCGGCGTATCCGAAGGCGCCCTGAAATACATGGGCATCGAATACACGGTAGCTATCGCAGAAGCCGCGGCGAAGAAGTCCGGTCTGCCGATCGCACTGCACCTTGACCACGGCAGCTCGTTTGAAGTGGCAATGAAATGTATTCGTGCGGGCTTTAGCTCCGTTATGTTCGACGGTTCCCACTATTCCTTCGAGGAGAACATCCGCCTGACGAAAGAAGTCGTTAAAGCGGCTCACGCCATGGGCGTCTCCGTTGAAGGCGAACTCGGAACGATCGGCGGCGTTGAAGACGACATCTCCGTGGATGAGGCTGACGCAAGTTTGGCCAAGCCCGAAGAAGCGATCCGTTTCTATGAAGAGACCGGCGTAGACTGCCTGGCTATTGCTGTAGGTACCGCACACGGTATGTATGCAGGCGAGCCGAACATCCGTTTTGACATCATCGAGAAGGTATCTTCCCAGATTCCTGTTCCTGTCGTGCTTCACGGCGGTTCCGGCGTACCGGACGAGATGATCCGTCAATCGATCGCAGCTGGCGTTGGTAAGATCAACGTGAACACCGAGAACCAGGTAGCTTGCACCCAGGCGATCCGTGACGTGCTCGGCAAAGATGCGAAAGTGTACGACCCTCGCAAATACCTCACTCCTGCCCGCAAAGCCATGGTTGATGTGGTTAAATCCAAGATTGAACTGTTCGGCAGCGCCAACCAAGCTTAATTTTTATGTCATAGAGGAAAATACACCGGCAGACCGGTGTATTTTCCCTTCTCTTCTTCATGCGGAACTCTAGCACACATCTCAGATTCAAGATTTCATAGTTTGGTCATGCGTATAGCATCGAAGTGGGAGGAAAACAATCGAATGGAGAAATTGATGATCGCCGGCGGACGTCCGCTGCGGGGAACGGTTCAGATCAGCGGAGCCAAGAACAGCGCCATCGCGCTTATTCCGGCTGCCATCTTGTCGGAAAGTGCGGTGACACTCGATAATCTGCCGGTGCTGAGCGACGTGGCTATTTACACGGAGCTGCTCGGGGAGCTGGGCGCAGGTGTCCGGTGGGACCGGGATCAAATGATAATTGACTCAAGCCGCCTGGTATCGAAACCGATGCCGAACGGCAACGTAAAGAAATTAAGAGCATCGTATTACTTGATGGGGGCGCTCCTCGGACGGTTCGGCGAAGCAACCATCGGCATGCCGGGCGGCTGTAATTTCGAGCCGCGTCCGATCGATCAGCACATCAAGGGTTTTGAAGCCCTGGGGGCCAAGGTAACGACTGAGAACGGCGCTTTGCATATCAAAGCGAAAGAACTGCGTGGAGCCAAAATTTATCTGGATGTCGTCAGCGTAGGCGCGACGATCAATATCATGCTGGCGGCCTCACGGGCCAAAGGTGTCACGATCATCGAAAATGCGGCCAAAGAGCCTGAAATTATAGATGTAGCAACTCTGCTTAACTCCATGGGTGCCAGGATTAAAGGTGCCGGTACCGAAACAATCCGTATTGAAGGGGTTGACGGCATGAACGGCTGCCGCCACTCCATTATTCCCGACCGGATTCAGGCGGGTTCATATATGATTATGGCTGCGGCTACCCGCGGCGATGTGGTTGTCGACAATGTGATTCCGAAACATTTGGAAGCGGTCACGGCCAAGCTTCAAGAGATGGGAGTCCATATCTACGAGATGGACGAGTCTATCCGGGTCGTAGGTCAGCCGGAGTACGAAAGCGTGGATGTCAAAGCCTTGGTATACCCGGGGTTCGCGACCGATCTCCAGTCACCGATGAGCGCTCTGCTTACGCAGACCCGCGGTGTCAGCATCATGACGGACTATGTATACAGCAACCGCTTTAAGCATATTCCCGAGCTGAACCGGATGGGGGCCAAAGTGAAGGTCGAAGGCCGTTCCGCAATCATTGAAGGAGGAACGCTGAGCGCGGCCAAAGTCAAGGCGACGGATCTGCGCGCGGGTGCGGCTCTGGTGATCGCAGGACTTACCGTACCGGAAGGGGTCACCGAAATCACCGGGGTGGAGTATATTGACCGGGGGTACGACCACCTTGTGGCCAATCTATCAAGTTTAGGTGCGGAAGTTTGGCGGCAGAACGACTGAGTCCGTATAGGCGATACGGTTTTTGGGTAATGCTAGAGTGTATATTTCGCGCAGCTTGAAAATTTAATAGTTTGGTGGTTGGATACTATGGATATGCACTTGGCGCAACTCGAAGCGCTTAAGCTTACCGAGCTGTACAAGCTGGCCAAGAAGCACCAGATTCCGTATTACGGTCAGCTCAAGAAAAAGGAACTTATATTTGCAATATTGCGGGCGCAGGCAGAGCAGAGCGGTCTTATGTTTATGCAAGGCGTGCTTGATATTCTCCAGGAAGGCTTCGGTTTTCTCCGCCCGATCAATTACCTCCCCAGCACGGAAGACATTTACATTTCCGCTTCTCAGATCCGAAGATTTGATCTCAGATCCGGCGATATCGTATCGGGGAAGTGCCGGCCCCCCAAGGAAAACGAGCGTTACTTCGGTTTGCTGCACGTAGAGGCCGTCAACGGCGAGAATCCCGAAACGGCTGCGGAGCGACTTCACTTCGCGGCTTTGACTCCCCTTTACCCGCAAAAGAAACTGGTATTGGAAACTCCCTCCCCTTCCAAACTTTCCACTCGTCTGATGGATTTGCTTGCTCCTGTCGGTTTTGGACAGCGGGGACTCATCGTGGCTCCTCCCAAAGCAGGGAAGACGCTGCTCCTGAAAGAAATCGCCAACAGCATTTCAACCAATCATCCGGATGTTGAGCTCTTCGTCCTGTTGATCGACGAGCGGCCGGAAGAGGTTACGGATATGCAGCGCTCCGTTAAGGGCGAAGTGATTGCGTCCACCTTCGACGAGCTTCCGGAGAACCATATCAAGGTAGCGGAGCTGGTGCTGGAGAGAGCCCAGCGTCTTGTGGAGCACAAGAAGGACGTCGTGATTCTGCTCGACAGCATTACACGTCTGGCGCGTGCTTACAATCTCGTCGTCCCTCCGACCGGGCGCACCCTTTCCGGCGGTATTGACCCGGGGGCATTCCATCGCCCGAAGCGCTTCTTCGGCGCGGCCCGCAATATCGAAGAAGGCGGAAGCTTGACGATCCTGGCAACCGCACTTGTTGAAACCGGTTCGCGGATGGACGAGGTTATCTACGAGGAATTCAAGGGGACAGGGAATCACGAGATCCATCTGGACCGGAAGCTGGCGGAGCGCCGGATTTTCCCTGCGATCGATATCCGCCGATCGGGCACCCGGCGTGAGGAAATGCTCCTCACGAAGGAGGAGCTCGACAAGGTATGGGCAATCCGCAAGAATATGAACGAATCGCACGATTATGTGGAAGCCTTCCTGAAGAAGCTTGCGGACACGAAGACAAATCAGGAATTCCTGGATACGCTGGATACCGGCAGCAGCGCGCCCTCATCGGGCGGCAGCACTTCCCGTCGGGTGAAGCATTCCGTTTCCTAGGAGGAACATCACGATGAACTTGGTTTATGCCGACTTGAACGGTAATGTGTACGACCATCCCGATTATACGGCGGTAGGCCGAAGCGGCGAAGAGATTATGGAGCTGTTCGAAGAGGAGCTTATTCCTCTGCCTGAGGGGGCTACGCTGGTGTCGCTGCCGGATACGCGGCCGATCGGTATCCATACGGCAACCGGCGAGATGAAAGTGCTGCCGGGGGAGGTAACAGCCGTTGGAGCCCTGCTTCCACAGAGCTTCACCCGTCTCATGCTTCCTGGCTACGCCAAGGCGGACAAGACCAAAGTGCTCCCGCTCTTCGGTTATACCGCTGTAGTCTGGAAGGACGGTGGATTCTATGTCGCCGCGGAGTCCTGTGACGATCCCGAGCGCTGGAATCCGAAGAACTGTGACCCCGATGAACTCGAAGTGCAGGTCAAGCGGATTCTCGGAGAATACAGCGAGAACCGGCTGTACCAGCACTTGTCCAACTGTGCCCTTGGGTATGAGTGCCTGACCGCTTCCAATACGTTCCTTGGGCGTTGGGAAGGTGCCGTACCGGTCTCGTTTTCTTGTAATGCGGGCTGTTTTGGCTGTATTTCGGAACAGCCCGACGACAGCGGGTTCCCGGCTCCGCAGACCCGGATGAACTTCAAGCCGACGGTCGATGAAGTCGTTCAGGTCATGCTGGAGCATCTGAAGACCCCGCAGAGCATCATCTCCTTCGGTCAAGGATGCGAAGGGGAGCCTTCAACCCAGGCCAAAACGATTATCGAAGCAATGCGTGAAGTACGCAGCCGCACCGATATGGGCTATATTAATATCAATACGAATGCCGGATTGACCGATCATATTCGGGGGATTGTCGACGCCGGACTCGATCTCATGAGAGTCAGCACCATTAGCGCGCTGGACGATCATTACAATGCTTATTACAAGCCAAGAGGCTATACGCTGAAGAACGTGGAGAAGTCCCTCCGGTATGCGGCGGATCAAGGTGTGGTAACCTCGATCAACTATCTCATTTTCCCGGGCGTTACCGACCGTGAGGAAGAGATGGAGGCGATGATCGAATTCGTCCGCCGTACGGATCTTAAGCTGATCCAGCTGCGGAATTTGAACATCGATCCGGAGAGCTACCTGTCGCTCATTCCTCCTGCCCGCGGCGAGCGTTATGGAATGAAGCAGATGCTTCAAATCTTCCGTGAGGAACTGCCGGGCGTGGTCCTTGGCTCCTACACGCATATCCCGGAAGAACTGGCGAAGATCCGTAAGAAGGACTTGCACCCCGGTTCAAAGGCATGATATAATCGAGGCACTGCGTTTATTAACTCTGATCCACATGGTGGTTCAGGGCAAAAGAGGTGAAAGGTCAATGAAACAAGGAATCCATCCGAACTACCACCAGACGACGGTTACTTGCGCTTGCGGTAACGTGTTTGAGACAGGCTCCCTGAAGCAAAATCTGCGTGTTGAGATTTGCTCCAACTGCCACCCGTTCTTCACAGGGAAGCAGAAGTTCCTGGATGCTGGCGGTCGCGTCGATAAATTCAAAAAGAAATACGGCATCTAATTGTTTCTATATGCCGAAAGAGCATAAGTGCACCTCCTATGGTCATCCTAAGAGTAATCTTACGGATCGCAGGAGGTGTTTTTCTTATGTCTCGTTCAGTCGTGCTTACCTTGTTGGCGGCTGTGCTGATGCTGCCTGTGACGGCATGTCAAAGGCAGGATACGGTTCAGGTTAAACAGCATTCCCGGGACGGATTGCTCGGTATTACGGATACGAATCCTAACAACCCCATGAGCCGGACGTACCGGCATTATCCCGATGACCTGCGCGTGATGAAAGAGGCAATTGTCAGACGCTTTCCGCAGGTTCAGGATACCCGCATATCCCTAAACGGTACCAAAGCAAGGGTACGGTTGTTTGTTCCCGCGGGGATGACTGCTGAAGAGAGGGATCGGCTTCGCCAGGAAGCGGCGGCAGTGCTTGCCTATGAGGCTCCCCGCTATGATGCGGATGTAGAGGTGACTTCCAAGTAATTCCCCGAGGTTGCTATTTGGTCCCGAATCGACTATACTTAGTCTTACCGTGCTAGACGGGGAGGTAGCGGTGCCCTGTAACCCGCAATCCGCTGCAGCGGGGTCGAACGCCTATTCGCGGTATTGCGATGTAAGGGTTGGGTTTTAAAGTTGGTGTTGAGAGTCGGGTCCTCCGCAATGGAAGCTCGTGAACCCGGTCAGGTCCGGAAGGAAGCAGCCGTAAGCGAGATGTTCCATGTGCCGGAGGGCAGCCCGACTTGAGCTGACGATAAAAATTCCACTTGGATCGCAATATCAAGGTAGGTGCACGGTTCTACTTTTACATAACTGTATATGCGTAATCAGACAACACCAGTCCGAAGCCGGTAGATCAGGCAGAGCACTGGTGTTTTTTTGCAGATTCAGAAGGAAAATGGAAATATTGGGAGAATGAGTAGGGGAGCTGTAGCAGCTTGCCGGAGCAGCCGAGTGGACAACCATGGGGCTGTGCGGACAGAGAGACACGGAGGGAGGAACAGCGTTGCGGCATGAACTCAGCTTGCTCCAACGATTTGCGGATACATTCCTGAAAGATGTCAACTTGGGTGTTTTGCTAATCAATCCTTCGTTTGAATTAATGGATATCAGCGACATGGCCTGCCGTGTACTGGGACTCATGCGGGAAAGTGTGGTCGGGCAGCCGATGGAGCGGATCTTCACCGATCTTCCAGCGGAGCATCAGCTTGTAGACCGCAAGATTCTCGACGGGATCGTGGTCCGCAACCATGCGATGTCCTGGACCAACAATCGGGAACGCTATGAACTGCTGGTTGACTCCAATGTGCTCCGGGACGAGGCCAACCGGGTTGTAGGAGCCTATATCATTTTCAAGGATGTAACGAATCTCCGCTCCCTGGAGGAACAGGTCCAGCGCAGCGACCGGCTGGCGATGATCGGACAGATTGCTGCGGGAACCGCTCACGAGATTCGCAATCCGCTTACTTCCATCAAGGGTTTTCTGCAGGTTCTTCGCCGAACGTTCCAAGATCAGGGGATGAACCGGGAAAGCGGGTATACCGATGTGATGCTGAAGGAGATTGACCGGATCAACCAGCTTGTGAACGAGTTTCTTCTGCTCAGCAAGCCGAAGAACGTTACCTTTGAAGAAGTCGATGTGCCCAAAGTGCTTCGGGAGATCCTGCCGATCATTAATAACGAAGCGATTCTTCATCGGGTCGTCGTTCAATACGAAGCTATGTATGGGCTTCCAAACGTAGTGGCGGACCGTGAACTCCTCAAACAGGTGTTTTTGAATATATGCAAAAATGGGATCGAGGCGATGGGGGAAGGCGGATATCTAACGATAACCGAGAAGATCGACCGGGAAGAGCGCAAAGTACTGATCGAGATTCACGATACGGGTCCTGGAATTCCGTCCTTTGTGATCGATCGAATATTCGATCCGTTCTTCACTACGAAGTCGGAAGGCACCGGCCTGGGCCTGTCGGTATGTCAGCGGATCATCCATGACATCGGCGGGCACATTCGTGTGTCATCGAAGGGCTTTGGCACGACCTTCACGGTGAGCATTCCTTTTCCCTGAGTTGGTTCGCTTCGTTCATGAGGCGTTCAAAAGGGTCGCTTCAAACCTCTTCGCAAGTGTAGTATAATATAAGGATAACCAACAGTTGGAGAGGGCCAGAATGGCACATATTGCTTTATACCGCACATGGAGGCCGCAGTCCTTTCGGGATATGGTCGGCCAGAAGCATATTGTCCAGACGCTGCAGAACGCGCTTCGGGAAGGGCGCTTCAGCCATGCCTATTTGTTCAGCGGCCCCCGGGGAACGGGGAAGACGAGCGCGGCCAAAATCTTGGCCAAAGCGGTCAACTGTCTGAATGGGCCGTCGGTGGAGCCCTGCAACGAGTGTGAGGCTTGCATCCGGATTACCGAAGGCGCCGTGATGGACGTAGTCGAGATCGATGCTGCTTCCAACCGCGGCGTGGAAGAGATCCGCGACATTCGCGACAAGGTCAAGTATGCTCCGACCGAAGTGCGTCAGAAGGTGTATATTATTGACGAGGTGCACATGCTGACGACAGAGGCGTTCAATGCGCTGCTGAAGACGCTGGAGGAGCCGCCGGCTCACGTTATGTTCATCTTGGCGACGACAGAGCCTCACAAGCTGCCGGCCACTATTATTTCCAGGTGCCAGCGGTTCGACTTTCGGAGGGTCGCGCTGGAGGAACAGGTCGAGCGTCTGCGCGAGGTGTGCACGGAAGAGGGCATTGAGAGCGAAGAGGACGCGCTCGCCTTTATTGCTCGTCTGTCGGACGGAGGGATGCGCGACGCGCTCAGTCTCCTGGACCAGATTATCGCATTCTCCGGTCAGCGGGTTACTTATGATGACGTGCTGTCCATCACGGGAGGCATGGCATCCGATCAGTTCGAGAAGCTGGTGGCCGCCGTGCAGAACCGGGATGTGGGAGCGGCGCTCAAGCTGATCGAGTCGTTCATGCAGGAAGGCAAGAGTGCCGACAAGTGCATGGAAAGCCTGATCTACTACTTCCGGGACCTGCTTATGGTCAAAATGGTTCCGAATTCCCAGGCCGTAACGGAACGCATCCTGGATATCCGGCAGTTCAAGGAGGTCGCGGATCGGTTCAGCAGCGATGCGCTGATTGCGATGATCGATACGCTGAACTATTACCAAACCGAGATGAAATACTCGGTTCAGCCCCAGACGCTGCTTGAAGTGGCGCTGATGAAATTATGCAGCCAGGCCGGCGGAGTTCCCGCGGCGGCTTCAGCCTCCGCGCCTGCAGCGGCAGCACGGCCCGATGCCCAGGTAAGCCAGCTCATGAACCGGATCCAGAAGCTTGAAGAGCAGCTGAACCAGCTGCTGAAGCAGGGCGTGGCACCGGCGGCCGGCGGCGGTGCAGTCGGCGGAGGCGGGAGCGGCATTAGGCAGTCGGCTGCTCCTGTCGTGACCAAGCGCATCGAGAAGCTGGATGCTTACTTGGCCGGCCGCGACGATCCTGCATTTCGTACGGCTCTGCAGCAGTGGAGCCAGGTGCTTGCCCGGGTGAAGGAACTGAAGATCACCGTTCACGCCTGGCTGGTCGACGGGGAGCCGGTCTCCCTGCATGATGACAATCTGCTCGTTGCTTTCAAAAGTTCCATGCACCGTGAAACGACCGAGAAACCGGCTAATAAGCAGCTGATCGAGCAGGTGCTGGCTGAAGTGTATGGTGAGCCTCGCCGGTTGGTGACAGTCATGATGAAGGACTGGAAGGCCTCGGCCGATCAGGCGAAGCCGGCGGAGTCGGGCGAAGAGATGAAGCTGGTGCAGGAAGAAGAGCCGGGAGCCGGTGGGACGAAGGAAGAGTGGATTACCGAGGCGATTTCCATGTTCGGAGAGGATCTCGTTAAGATTAAGGAAGACTAATCATTAGAGGAGCGTGGGTTACATGAACAACATGAACCAGATGATGAAGCAAGTGAAGAAGATGCAGGAGCAAATGCTGAAAGCCCAGGAAGATCTGGCGAACCGCACATTTGAAGGTACGGCTGGCGGCGGTGTGGTCAGCGTTACAGTGAACGGCCACAAAAAGCTTACGGCGGTAACCATCAAGCCGGAAGCGGTAGATCCCGATGATGTCGAAATGCTGCAGGATTTGGTGCTGACTGCCGTGAACGATGCCATGACCAAGGCCGAAGAGACAGCCGGCAAGGAAATGTCCAAACTGACCGGCGGGATGAACATCCCAGGGTTGTTCTAAGCAGTAAGCTTGAGCGGAGGCCGAAGGCCTCCTCTTTTGTTTTGAATTTTGTATAGCGGCTGCCATTATTCTATGGGGTGAGGAGTTGTTCGATTGTATTATCCCGAACCGTTAGCCCGACTGATTGATTCGTTTTCACGCCTGCCCGGTATCGGGCCCAAAACGGCAGGCCGTCTTGCCTTCCATGTGCTCCGGATGAAGGAGGAGGATGTCATCGATTTCGCCAAAGCGCTGGTGAATGTGAAGCGGAATCTCCATTACTGTTCGGTATGCTGCAACATTACCGATACGGACCCGTGCCGGATCTGTCAGGATAAAACCCGTGATGGATCAGTGATCTGCGTCATTCAGGAGCCGAAGGATCTTGTGGCGATGGAGCGCACCAAGGAATTCAATGGATATTACCACGTGCTGCATGGCGCGATCTCTCCTATGGAGGGAATCGGCCCCGATGAGCTGCGGATTCCTGATCTGCTTCGCCGCCTGAGCGATGATAAGGTGCAGGAGCTGATACTTGCGACCAACCCGAATATCGAGGGGGAGGCGACAGCCATGTATTTGTCCCGGCTGGTCCGCCCGTTTGGTTTGAAGGTGACACGCATTGCCCACGGGCTCCCGGTTGGAGGCGATCTCGAGTATGCGGATGAAGTCACGCTGACCAAGGCACTGGAAGGAAGAAGAGAACTCTAATATCATCTAAGCCGCCCATACCGGCCTGGCCGTGCTGCTGAACGCAAGGGATTGTCCCTGATGTTCAGCAGTACGGCCTTTTTCAGTATATAAGAGAAAATGAACAATCTTTTATTCTCACAAAGCTGTTTATCCTCGGTTCTAAGGTGGCCTCCCAAGCGATATGTATTAACGTGGGGGACAAACTGTGGTACAGGGGGAATGGGAATGAAACGGCTGTGGCATGGGGTGAAGCGTTGGGCGACATGGTGGAAGCGCAAAGAAAGAGAGCGGCAGGAGGCCGTTGAGCTCGACAGGCTGCTGCTCGTCAGGGAAATTCAAAGGGCGCATAAAGAATGGGTAACCGCTCAGCATCGGTTTGAGTATGTGGTGGAGAAGGATCAAATTGACTATGCAGTCTTTGCGCTGGAGGCAGCCGAGAAGCGTTTTGAGATGCTTCTTAAGCAGGCTAAGGGTATGCAGATCACGCAGGCGGAAGTCTGCGCCGGCAGGGCCATGGAGGGTTCTTCATGAAAACCGTAATCTTATGGAGCGTGTTCATAGGTTCTGGCGTGCTTCTAAGTTTAGTTTTGCTGCGGAGCAGGGGGGCTTTTCAGTGGCTCGGCAAAATTTGTTTGCATCTTGCCTTCGCTTCGATCCTGTTATATATGATGAATTTGTTCAGCGGCTACACCCATATCGAGCTTCCGCTTAATGCGGTAACGGTAGGAACGGTTAGCATTCTGGGACTTCCCGGGCTCGCTGCACTGGCAGCCTTAAAGCTGTGGGTATTATAACCGCAGGAGGGCGATGATGTGATGCCGCGTTATCATTTTAAAATTAGGGCTTGCATCCCGATAGGCATTTATGCTATATTGATCAAGTCGCCGCTAAACAGGGTGACAAGTTACGACAAGAAATTGCCCTTTGAAAACTGAACAACGAGTGAGTGTTAAATATAGAGACTCAGCGATGAGTTTCTGCCAAGCTTCAAAATGAGTCATCAGCTTTTTCAATCCCGTATGGGGCCCCCGGAAAGTAATTGGAATAAGCTTCAGAGCTGTTCTTCACTTTTTGGGGTATATTGGAGAGTTTGATCCTGGCTCAGGACGAACGCTGGCGGCGTGCCTAATACATGCAAGTCGAGCGGAGCACTTCGGTGCTTAGCGGCGGACGGGTGAGTAACACGTAGGCAACCTGCCTGTAAGATCGGGATAACTACCGGAAACGGTAGCTAAGACCGGATAGCTGGTTTCGGTGCATGCCGGAATCATGAAACACGGGGCAA
>NZ_CP187970.1:7772500-7837500 GCF_049942825.1 Paenibacillus sp. S-38 | reverse complement strand
AAAGAACCGCGGGAGCGGAGTGAAAAAGAACCTGAAACCGTGTGCTTACAAGAAGTCAGAGCTCGTTAATGAGTGATGGCGTGCCTTTTGTAGAATGAACCGGCGAGTTACGTTCCCGTGCGAGGTTAAGGTGAGAAGCCGCAGCCGCAGCGAAAGCGAGTCTGAATAGGGCGAATGAGTACGTGGACGTAGACCCGAAACCGTGTGATCTACCCCTGTCCAGGGTGAAGGTGCGGTAACACGCACTGGAGGCCCGAACCCACGAATGTTGAAAAATTCGGGGATGAGGTGGGGGTAGCGGAGAAATTCCAATCGAACTCGGAGATAGCTGGTTCTCCCCGAAATAGCTTTAGGGCTAGCCTCGGGTTAGCGTTGCGGAGGTAAAGCACTGATTGGGTGCGGGGCCCGCCAAGGGTTACCAAGTCCAGTCAAACTCTGAATGCCGCAAACGTGATGCCCGGGAGTCAGACAGTGAGTGCTAAGATCCATTGTCAAGAGGGAAACAGCCCAGATCATCAGCTAAGGTCCCCAAGTGTGTGTTAAGTGGGAAAGGATGTGGAGTTGCACAGACAACCAGGATGTTGGCTTAGAAGCAGCCACCATTGAAAGAGTGCGTAATAGCTCACTGGTCGAGTGACTCTGCGCCGAAAATGTAACGGGGCTAAACACACCACCGAAGCTATGACTAGATATCTATGATATCCTGGGGTAGGGGAGCGTTGTATGCGGGTTGAAGGTTGATCGTGAGGACAGCTGGACTGCATACAAGTGAGAATGCCGGTATGAGTAACGAAAAGATCAGTGAGAATCTGATCCGCCGAAAGCCTAAGGGTTCCTGAGGAAGGCTCGTCCGCTCAGGGTAAGTCGGGACCTAAGGCGAGGCCGAAAGGCGTAGTCGAAGGACAACAGGTTGAAATTCCTGTACCACCGTGAACCGTTATGAGCGATGGGGTGACGCAGAAGGATAGTGACGCGAGCTGATGGATGCTCGTCCAAGCAGTGAGGCTGATGTGCAGGCAAATCCGCACATCGATAAGGCTGAGCTGTGATGGGGAGGGAAACTTAAGTACCGAAGGTCATGAGTTCAGGCTGCCAAGAAAAGCCTCTAGCCAGGGAGAAGGTGCCCGTACCGCAAACCGACACAGGTAGGCGAGCAGAGCATGCTAAGGCGCGCGGAAGAACTCTCGTTAAGGAACTCGGCAAAATGACCCCGTAACTTCGGGAGAAGGGGTGCCTCGGTAGGGTGAATAGCCCGAGGGGGCCGCAGTGAAAAGGCCCAAGCGACTGTTTAGCAAAAACACAGGTCTGTGCGAAGCCGCAAGGCGAAGTATACGGGCTGACGCCTGCCCGGTGCTGGAAGGTTAAGGGGAGCGGTTAGGGGTAACCCGAAGCTGTGAACCGAAGCCCCAGTAAACGGCGGCCGTAACTATAACGGTCCTAAGGTAGCGAAATTCCTTGTCAGGTAAATTCTGACCCGCACGAATGGCGTAACGACTTGGGCGCTGTCTCGACGAGAGATCCGGTGAAATTTTAATACCTGTGAAGATGCAGGTTACCCGCGACAAGACGGAAAGACCCCATGGAGCTTTACTGCAGCTTGATATTGGACTTTGGTACGATCTGTACAGGATAGGTGGGAGCCTGAGAAGCCTGAGCGCCAGCTTGGGTGGAGGCGCCGTTGGGATACCACCCTGATCGTATCGGAGTTCTAACCTGGTACCGTGATCCGGTGCGGGGACAGTGTCAGGTGGGCAGTTTGACTGGGGCGGTCGCCTCCTAAAGCGTAACGGAGGCGCCCCAAGGTTCCCTCAGAATGGTTGGAAATCATTCGAAGAGTGCAAAGGCATAAGGGAGCTTGACTGCGAGACAAACAGGTCGAGCAGGGACGAAAGTCGGGCTTAGTGATCCGGTGGTACCGAATGGAAGGGCCATCGCTCAACGGATAAAAGCTACCCTGGGGATAACAGGCTTATCTCCCCCAAGAGTCCACATCGACGGGGAGGTTTGGCACCTCGATGTCGGCTCATCGCATCCTGGGGCTGAAGTAGGTCCCAAGGGTTGGGCTGTTCGCCCATTAAAGCGGTACGCGAGCTGGGTTCAGAACGTCGTGAGACAGTTCGGTCCCTATCTGTCGCGGGCGCAGGAAATTTGAGAGGAGCTGTCCTTAGTACGAGAGGACCGGGATGGACGTACCGCTGGTGTACCAGTTGTTCCGCCAGGAGCACGGCTGGATAGCCAAGTACGGAAGGGATAAGCGCTGAAAGCATCTAAGCGTGAAGCCCCCCTCAAGATGAGATTTCCCAATTAGTAAGACCCCTTGTAGACGACGAGGTTGATAGGTTCGGGGTGGAAGCGCGGCAACGTGTGGAGCTGACGAATACTAATCGGTCGAGGGCTTATCCAAGTAATCCCCACAAAGTGAAGAAGCTGACGAAGCCGATTCAAGTACTTTGCGGGGACCCCAAACAGTAATGAAACATAAGAGCTGCAGCTAGCTAGTGAGCGAGGAGATATCTTTTTGAAAGCGACCTTTATGCGAAGCATAACGGAGCGCAAAAAGATATGCCCGAGCGCTCTGTTTCGTTTCCAGTTTTCAAGGTACAAGCTGCCTTGAATAAGCATGATCGTGTATCCTGGCCGATACACAAACCGTTTGGTGATGATGGCGGAAGGGAACCACGCGTACCCATCCCGAACACGAACGTTAAGCCTTCCAGCGTCGATGGTACTTGGACCGCAGGGTCCTGGGAGAGTAGAACGTCGCCAAGCGAGCGAAGAGCCCTTTTGGACCATGTGTCCAAAGGGGCTCTTTTGGTTTAGGCGTAAGGAGCAGAACTCACATAGTTAGGGATGAATCAGGGGAGAATGAAAAGGTGGTTGGCCGCCGCCAAGAAGGGAACCCACCGTTGTAAGAGGGGGATTCGCATGAACAATGGTTCAAATACAGCCAGGACAATTATTGCGTGCTCCTGGGTTTTGGTCTCCTTGCTAGTACCGACTTATTTTGTCGTCAAGCAGTAGGTCCCTGAGGCAGCATAGGAAAAAGGACACTTCCGCTATTGAGCATAGCAGGAAGTGTCCTTTTCATTAATGATGACATAGCCGTGTTCCTTGTGCTGGCGAAAACGCCAGAGTAGAAATAACCTCGGGAACAGAAGATACAAATGATAGCCGCCCAAAAAGGCAAGCAGCGGGAGCGGCAGCCAAGGATAGAGACATCCCGCGAGCAGCAGAAGGACCCAGAACAGCTGCCTGTGAAGACGGCGCAGTCTGGACAGGGAGAGGTACCCGCTGGGGGCATAGCCAATCCAGGGCCAGCCGGCATACCAACGCCAAGTCTTGGCCGCTCTCTTTTCCTTGGTATGCAGCATAAGCAGAAGGAAAAAGAAGTGGACCAGCGGAACCCCGATCATCCCCCCCATGAACTGCAAAGGGCTCAGATGAAGCAGGCTGTAAGCGGCCGCTCCTATTCCTATTGCGGTGTAAATGTAAAAATAGTAAGGTTGATAGTGTACCCTTTGCAATAGACGATACGTGTAAATCGTAGAGTTTTGAGATACGGCTTTGCGGTTGTTGTTCAAAAGGCCATCCTCCACAGACCGACAAAATAGGACACTCCCTTACATCTTATCGGCAAAATGCACGATTTATTTGAGCGGGATCTGCACAGGACCTGCTCTAGTTTCATAATTATAGCTTAGAGGCGGTTTAATACTTAAGAGATTCGGATATACTGGTAGAAAAAGGAATAGAGGTGAAGCGATATGGGCGATTCACTGCAGCATCAACCCTACACACAGTCCTGTATCATCTGTGGGCAAGACAAAGAGGAAGGCATCATGATTATTTCAGAGTTCATTTGCGAAGATTGCGAAAGTGAAATGGTCAGAACCGATGTGAGCGATGCCAAATATCCTTTCTTCATTCATCAGATGAAGCAAATTTTATATAAAAAGAATGCGTAAGACACCAGATAGGATCTAGTCCGGTTTCTCCTTAGGGGATGGAAGCGGGCTTTTTTGTTTGGTACAATAGGGTATTACCGTTTGGAGGTTTAACCATTATGCAACCGAATCTGCAGCTTGGGGCTCCGCTGCTGGAGAAGTTAACAGCTCATCAGCGCTCGGGGGCACGGAGCTTTCATGTCCCGGGACACAAATCAGGAGCCGGGCTGGATCCCGCTGCGGTTGATTACTATAAAGATGTGCTCTCGCTTGATCTGACGGAAATCCCAGGGCTGGACGACCTGCACCATCCGGAAGAAGCGATACAGGAAGCACAGCGGCTGGCCGCAGAATGCTTTGGGGCCGAGGAGACCTTCTTTCTCATAGGGGGAAGCACTGTCGGCAACATGGCCATGATCGCCGCTTCCTGCCGCAAGGGAGACCTGCTGCTGGTGCAGAGGGATGCCCATAAATCCGTGCTTCATGGGCTCATGCTGGCCGGGGCAAGGGCGGTGTTCCTGACTCCCCTATGGGATGAGGAAACGGGGCTCAGTCATGGAGTTCATCCCGACACGGTGGAAGCAGCATTAGAGCGCTACCCGGAGGCAAAGGGGCTGCTGATTACGAACCCTTCCTATTATGGGGTAAGCAGAGACCTTACACCACTGGCTGAACTGCTGCATGAGCAGGGGAAGCTGCTGCTCGTGGATGAAGCGCATGGAGCGCATTTTGGATTTCATGAGCAGGTGCCTTCTTCGGCGCTGGCAGCCGGGGCTGATGCCGTGGTGCAATCGTCGCATAAGATGCTGACTGCGATGACCATGGGGGCCATGCTGCACCTCCAAGGCTCCCGAATACGCCGCGATGCAGTAAGAAGAGCACTGGCGATGCTGCAAAGCTCAAGTCCGTCCTATCCGATCCTCGGAAGTTTGGATTGGACCCGGCGACTGATGGCTGTCTCCGGTAGGGAGCGGATAGAAGCCGTGCTGCAGGCGGCAGGGCAGTTCAGTACTTACCTGAAGTCGCAGGAAAGATGGACGGTAAGCCGTGCGAACCCTGCTCTAGGAGGCCATCAGGACCCCCTGAAGCTAGTGCTGTCCGACAGCACGGGAAGCCTCGGTGGATTCCAGCTGAAGGAACTGCTGGAGGGACGCGGAGTTTATGCCGAGCTGGCGGATCCCCGGCATGTTCTGCTGGCCTTGGGGCTTGGCACAACGCAGGAGGACATAACAGCCCTCATTACAGCGCTGAAGAATATTGCGGTTGAAGAGCACGAATCGGGCAGGCCTCCCATCGGGCAGCCCATCCCAGAGCGAACCGAATGGGACGTCGTTTCGGAGCCGATCAGCCTCGATTGGGAGAATGCCCTTCATGGGGACAAGGCACACCTGATCATCCCCCTATCCGCCTGTGCCGGATACCGGGTCGCCCAGATGATCGTACCCTATCCTCCGGGCATTCCATTCTTATATCCGGGAGAACGCATTACCATAGAGCAGCAGACGTATCTGGTGGAACTGGCGAGGGTGGGCTGCCGTTTTCACGGACACGATGTGGCCGCCACGGGCACGGTGCCCGTGTGGGACGAGTAGGTTCTTTTTCATCATTATGCTGATGTTTAAGCAGAGAACAGGGGACAGTATGGACAGAAGAGGTTATTTTGTTACGGTAGAAGGTGGAGAAGGGGCGGGGAAAACATCGGCGATCGGAGCGATCGTCCAGGCTGTTGCCGACCTGGGAGGAACGGTCGTCTCTACGAGAGAGCCCGGAGGCATTCCGATTGCCGAGAAGATCCGGGAGCTCATCCTGGACCGCAGCCACACAGAGATGGACAGCCGGACAGAGGCGCTGCTCTATGCCGCGGCGCGGCGGCAGCATCTCACCCAGAGAGTGATACCGGCTCTGCAGGCCGGCCAGGTCGTCGTATGTGACCGCTTCATCGACAGCTCGCTGGCTTATCAGGGACATGCCCGGGGCCTCGGGATGGATGAGGTGCTGGCAGTGAATGCTTTTGCCATAGAAGGCTGGATGCCGGACCTTACCCTCTATATGGACGTGAGTCCGGAAGTCGGATTGGCTCGTATACAAGCGGATACAAGCCGTGAATTGAACCGTCTCGATCTTGAAAAACTGGAGTTCCACAAGAAGGTCCGGGAAGGGTATCTTCAGCTGCTGGAACGTTACCCGGAGCGAATGGTGCGCATTGATGCCGAATCGGCGCTGCCGGAAGTGCTGGAACAAATTCGAATTCTGCTGAACCAAAAACTGGGTGGGCGAGTATAATAACGCAGAGCGGAAAAAACAGCCTATATATAGGAAGGAATCTGTTGGAGTCTTGTCTAATTATATAGGTGTAAGGCGTAATCCCTCACTCCGAATCGCAGAGGAGGCTGGTATGATGAAATTGGTCGTAGCCGTGGTACAGGATAAAGACAGCAACCGTCTGTCGAATGCGCTCGTCAAAGAGGGCTTTCGGGCGACGAAGCTGGCGAGTACGGGGGGATTCCTCCGGGCTGGCAATACAACGTTCATGATCGGTACGGATGATGAACGTGTCCAGGAAGTGCTGCAGGTGATCAAGTCCAACTGCAAGGTCCGGGAACAGATGGTGACTCCGGTTTCGCCGATGGGCGGAACGACGGATTCCTATATTCCCTTCCCGGTAGAGGTTCAAGTCGGCGGGGCAGCCGTATTCGTACTGCCGGTCGAGCGTTTCGAGCATTTCTAGAAAAGGGGTAGAGCTCTGATGAAAATCAACCCGGGTTGGCGTCCTGCCGGCAAAGATCTGATCAGAAACGAGACAACGTCTTCCCAGCCGCTGCAGCAAAAGTCGTTCTCTGACATGATGCAGCAGCAGGATGTAAAAGCAACCCGGGAAGAGCTTCAGCGCATGCTGCAGCAGATTGATCTGCAGGGCCAGCGGCTCGCCAAATCGATGACGGTGCGGGAGCTGCGGCAGTACCGGATGATGATCAAGCAGTTCCTCGAGGAAACGGCCCGGCGCGGCGTGCAGCTGCGCGATACGCAGGGCTGGGACCGTCGGGGTCGTACCAAACGGTACAAGCTGCTCGAGGAGATCGATCAGGGGCTGCTGGGGCTTGCCGATGAACTGCTCGAAAGCGAGCAGGGACACATCGATCTGCTGCAGCGGATCGGCGATATTCGCGGGATGCTGATTAATTTGTTTTTTTAGAGAGAGCAGCAGATGTTGTGCCGGCAAGAATAGAAAGGAATTCGAGGGCGATTATGTCTTTTCGATCGATACAGGGGCAGGATCGGGTTAAACAGGTGCTGCAGAACAGTCTTCGCAGCGACAAAGTGTCACACGCTTATATCTTTACCGGACCAGGTGGAACCGGACGCAGAGAAATGGCCAAGGCCTTCGCTCAGGCGATCTACTGCAAAGTGCTGCCGGACGACGCCTGTGGCGAATGCCTCGACTGCCGGAAGGTGGAGCACGGGAACCATCCGGATCTTCACTGGATTATCCCCGAGGGAAGCTCGATCAAGATTGAGCAGATCCGGGACCTGCAGAAGCAGTTCGCCTACCGGGCATCGGCATCAGGAACCAAGATGTATGTGCTGGAACAAGCCGACAAGATGACCGTACAGGCGTCGAACTCGCTTCTGAAGTTTCTTGAGGAGCCTACGTCTCAAGTGGTCGCGGTTCTTATCACCGATAACGGACAAGCCCTGCTTCCGACGATCCGTTCCCGTTCGCAGTGGATTTCGTTCCTGCCTATGGGGAGAGGACAGATGAAGGAGAAGCTTCTGGCGGAAGGTCACTCTCCGGTGTTGGTTCAAATCGCGGTGCATATGGCCGCCGGAACCGAGGCTGCAAGAGCACTCATTCAAACAAATGGGTTTGCAGAACTGCGAAACCTAGTGATACAATTAGCTAAAGAAAGCTTGACCCGTCTGCCTTCCGCTTTGTTAACCGCTCAGCAGAAGCTGGCGAAGGGAGAGTTTTCCGAACAGCTTCCGCAGTTTATGGACATGCTCATCCTATGGCTGAAGGACATGGTACAGCTGTGTCTGGGCGGCAGGGATGATATCATATACACGGACGGTATGGATTGGATGACGCAGCAGGCGCTGTCGTATCCGATAGATCATTGGATCGCTTGTCTTGAACAGGCGATAGAGACGCAAAAGCGTCTGCGGTTTCATGCCAATCCCCAGTTAGCGCTTGAAAATATACTACTGCGTCTCAAGGGGGTGTAGGTTTGTTTTCTGTAGTGGGTGTCCGCTTTAAGAAAGCGGGCAAGATTTATTACTTCGATCCGAGTGAGCTTCCGGTCGAGCAGGACAGCGCGGTTATCGTCGAAACCGCAAGAGGCGTCGAATACGGCAAAGTCGTCATCGGACGGCGGACTGTCGGCGAATCGGACGTTGTGCTGCCGCTGAAGAAGGTCATTCGAGTAGCGGATCAGCAGGATGCACAGCTTGTAGAGGATAACAAGCAGGCGGCTAAGAATGCGTTTGCGATTTGTCAGGATAAGATTAAGGATCATCAGCTTCGCATGAAGCTCGTTGACGTTGAGTATACATTTGACCGCAACAAAATCATTTTTTATTTTACGGCGGAAGGCCGGGTCGATTTTCGCGAGCTTGTCAAGGACCTGGCGAGCATCTTCCGGACAAGGATCGAGCTTCGGCAGATCGGGGTCCGGGATGAAGCCAAGATGCTTGGCGGGATCGGACCTTGCGGACGGATTCTGTGCTGTTCGTCCTTCCTCGGGGATTTTGAGCCCGTATCCATCAAGATGGCGAAGGATCAGAACCTGTCGCTCAACCCGACTAAGATCTCCGGTCTCTGCGGCCGGTTGATGTGCTGTTTGAAATATGAGCATGATAACTACGAAAGTGCCAAGGACGATCTACCGCGCGTCGGCAGTGAGGTCGTGACTTCGTTCGGCAACGGGCGGCTGATCTCCCTCAATGTGTCGGACCGTACGGCCAAAGTGCAGGTGTTCGATTTGAAGAAAGTGATGGATCTTCCTTTGGACGATGTGGTGGAGCAGCACTAAAGGAACGGGGCTTGATGCTTCTGCGGCTTGAGGTGATGGAAAGCGTGGATAAACGAGATATCTTTGTTCAGATTGAGCAGATGGAAGAACAGATGGGAACGCTCTATGTGGAGCTCGGCCAGATCAAGCAGCAGATTATCGAGCTGATTGAAGAGAACAAGCGGCTCAGCATCGAGAACGGACAGCTGCGTAAACTGCTCAAGAAAGATGCGGAGCCGCTGCATCCGGTTCTTCAGCCCGTGGGCAGCGGCAGTATAACGCTTCCCGGCAAAGAGCCGACAGGGGAAGGCTATGACAACCTGGCGCGGATCTATCATGAAGGCTTTCATATCTGCAACGTATATTACGGACATCTGCGCACGGAAGGCGACTGCCTGTTCTGTATGTCATTCTTGAATAAATAAAGGAAGGCCGTAGGGAGGGAAACTTCTCTACGGTTTTTTTGGAATAGAACCGAAGCAAAGAAACCCAGAGATAAAGAAAGAGGGAAGACCCTTGAACGACGCTTCACTACATGCTGTACCCCTCCATGAGCAGGAGAGGATTGACGATCTGCTGACACATGACCTTCGAATTATCCAAAGTGATGAAGTCTTCAGCTTCTCGCTGGATGCGGTGCTTCTGGCCCGCTTCTGCTCTGCTCCCGTACGCGGGCTCGTGGCAGATCTGTGCTCGGGTAACGGAGTCATCCCGCTGCTGCTGACCACGCGGACGAAGGCTCACATCACGGGTATCGAAATTCAGGAACGATTGGCCGACATGGCTCAAAGAAATGTGAAGCTCAATGGGCTGGGGGAACGGATCACCATGCTCCGGGGGGATCTTCGCGAACCGCAGAGCCTGCTTCCCGGCGGGCAGTTCGATCTTGTGACGGTAAACCCGCCATACCTGCCGATTCCGAACGGTGAACAAAATATCAACGAGCATGTAGCGGCTGCAAGACATGAGGTCCACTGTACGCTGGAGGATGTGGTCCGTGCAGGAGCCCGGCTGCTGAAGAGCGGGGGGAAGCTCAGTATGGTACACCGGCCGAGCCGGCTGGTTGACATTTGCACGCTGATGAGGCAGTATCGGGTGGAACCCAAACGAATTCGTTTCGTTCATCCCCGGGCTGAGGCGGAGTCCAACATGGTGCTAATCGAGGGGATGCGGGACGGCAAGCCGGAAGTACGAATGCTGCCTCCGCTTATCGTTTATAAAAGCAGTACCGAGTATACGGAAGAACTCATGGACGTCTATTATGCACGACGTGATGCCCTGGCCGATGTCACAAGGACAAGAGCGGAAGAGCCTCTATTATAATAGAAGGAACCGGTGAAGATGAACATCCAAAAAAGCTATGGAGACCCTGGGAGCAGCAGGGGAAAGCTGTATCTGGTCGGTACGCCGATCGGAAACCTCGAGGATATGACCTACCGGGCGGTAAGGATCCTGGGTGAGGTGCAGTGGATCGCAGCAGAAGATACCCGGCAGACCCGCAAGCTGCTGACCCACTTCGAGATCAGCACGAGGCTCGTCTCCTATCACGAGCATAACAAGCAGGCCAGCGGACCGGAGCTGATCCGGCTCATACAGGGTGGGGATTCCATCGCGCTGGTCAGCGATGCAGGCCTGCCGGCGATCTGCGATCCGGGAGCGGATCTGGTCCGGCTGGCCATTGAGGCCGGCATCGACGTCGTGCCGGTTCCCGGGGCGAACGCGGCGCTGTCCGCGCTCATCATGTCGGGCCTGCCTACGGATCGCTTCCTCTTCGGCGGCTTTCTGCCGAGAGACCGCAAGCCGCTGGAGCGGGAGCTTGGAGCACTGAAGGGCGAACCGGCCACCTTCATCTGCTATGAATCCCCGCATCGCGTGATCAAGACCCTAACCGCTATGGCCGAGGTGCTGGGCGAAGAGCGGCAGATCGCTCTGGTGCGCGAGCTGACCAAGCGCTACGAGGAAGCCGTGCGCGGTACCCTGCGCGAGTGCCTGGACTATCTGGAGGAGCATCCGCCACAGGGAGAGTACGTGTTGGTGCTGCACGGCGCCTCGGCTTCCGAAACAGCGGCGCTGGAAGGAGCCTGGTGGGCGGATCTGGCGCCCGCGGACCATGTGGCCCGCTATGAAGCGGAAGGATTCGATCATAAAGAGGCCCTTCGCCGTGCGGCGCAGGACCGGGGGGTTCCCAAACGGGAGCTGTACAATCTGCTGCATCAAGGCTAGTCCTTCCCGATTGTTCGGCTCAACGAACGATCGGGTCTTTTTTGTTCGGTATAGAAAATGGGCGGCATGCCAATAAAAGCAGCCAAGTGTGGTAAGATAGGGTACATAGGGGCAATCCATACAGAGTATGCAAGAGAATAAGGACATAAGACCGCAGCGAACATTTGTTCTTTGGCGAAGGATACGGCAGGAACAGCATGCTGCCTAACGGCCGGAAAGCGGAAGGGCTTGCTGTCGGCCGGAGCAAAACCGATGAATATGACCTGAGAGCTGGCGGGGCTGCTTATGTTGAGAGAGAATGTGCGGAAAGTGAAGGAAGCTGGGGGTGGGACAAAAAAAGTTCCCCGAATCCAAGGGATCGGGGAATAGAGGAGATATAAAAAAGGTTAGAATTACCAGAAGTGAGTGCTGCTGATTTCATTATAACCTATTTTCTTTATTTTGTCACAGGTATTGGCATCTCCGAGATGCATTCGTGGCAAACAATTTTCCCTTTAAAATAAGATACATTCTCAGCATTACCGCAGAAGATACATGCGGGCTCGTATTTTTTGAGCATGATGCGCTCGCCGTCCACGTAAATTTCCAGAGCGTCTTTCTCTCCGATGCCAAGCGTTCTGCGGAGTTCGATTGGAATGACCACGCGACCCAGTTCATCTACTTTTCTAACGATACCAGTGGATTTCATCATATAAAAGGCCCCTCTCAAGAAGTATAAAAAGTATGGATCAGCGGGATGAAAATTAATCGCCATGTTTCGACATAATCTTTATCCTTATGATACCAACCATTCCCAAAATAGTCAACTAGAAAATGCAAGAATATACTGTTATATTCTGGGATAATAGCCTTTGAAATGTTGGTTAATCAGTTAAAAAATTCCTATAAAAGCGTCGTTTAATCCCCTTTCTGAGCGAGAGCCCCGAAAGGGGAGGAAGGGATTTCTGGAGCATGAAAAAACTGGATAATAGAATAATCCGGAGAAGAATGGCTATATGTGACACTGTTCGACAATATTGTGACCGTTTGGGTGGGTAGCTGTCGAAATCATTCAAGAAAATTTTTAATCCGCGTTCCCAGGAGGAAGCATATGGTCAATCCCTTACAAGAAGAGAAGGTATTCAAAGATCCGGTTCACAAATATATCTATGTTCAAGATCAGACGATCTGGGATCTCATCAACACCCGCGAATTTCAGCGGCTGAGACGAGTCCGGCAGCTCGGGACCTGCTTCCTTACCTTCCATGGCGCGGAGCACAGCCGGTTCTCCCATTCGCTCGGCGTATATGAAGTTACACGCAAGATCATCTCGCAGTTCGAACGCAACCAATATGAGGACTGGCCGCGCCATGAGCGTCTTCTCTGCCTATGTGCGGCCCTGCTGCATGATGTCGGCCACGGTCCATTCTCCCATTCCATCGAAAAGACCTTCGGCACCCATCATGAAGCGTGGTCCTGCCGGATCGTACTGGGGGATACGGAAGTCAATCAGGTGCTGCGCCAGGTCGCTCCCGATTTTCCGCAGAAGGTTGCTGATGTCATAGCCAAAACCTATAACAGGGAGATCGTCGTCAGTCTGGTTTCTTCACAGCTGGATGCCGACCGGATGGATTATCTGCTCCGCGATGCCTATTACACCGGGGTGAATTACGGCACCTTCGATCTGGAGCGTATTCTTCGCGTCATGCGTCCTTACCAAGGCCATATTGTGGTGAAGGAGAGCGGGATGCATGCCGTGGAAGATTACCTCATGTCACGATATCAGATGTACTGGCAGGTCTACTTCCATCCGGTAACCCGCAGTGCAGAGATTGTGCTTCATAAGATCTTCCAAAGGGCCAAGCAGCTGTATGAGGAGCAGTACCGATTCCGGTTCCTGCTGCCTCCGCTATTAGGGCTGTTCGAACAGAAGCTCACCGTAGAGGAGTACCATCTGCTCGATGAAGCGTTCATGCAGACCGTCTTCATGCAGTGGACCTACGAAGAAGACGCGATCCTGTCTGATCTTTGCTCCCGATTCCTGGAACGCCGCCTGTTCAAATACGTGACTTTGGACCGGATCGATACGGGACTGCTCGACAAACTGCGCGGCGAGATGAAACGCGTCGGGATCGATCCGGCTTATTATGTGGAGATCGATTTCCCTTCCGATTTGTCCTATGATATCTACCGGCCGGGCGAGGAGGATGAGAAGCTGCCTATCCTGCTCCTGGACCCGAAGGAAACCCTGACCGAAATCTCGCGTAAATCGGAGATCGTACGTTCGATCAGCGGCATACACATGGGAAAATACCATCTGTATTACCCGGCGGAATTTACTTTGAACCATGGGGCCGAGCTCGACGCGGACCTGCGTCGGCTGCTTCAGCTGTAATTGGCGCATACTGACTTGTCAGGGCGCGTACCCTGACGCTTATCCTTATAGTAGGAAGACACGGAGGATGATATCATGCTGATTGACACACATGCCCATTTGAATGCGGAAGCTTTCGATGAAGATCGACAGGAAGTGATTGAGCGCGCAAGAGCCAGCGGAATCCGTCGAATCGTCAATGTCGGATTTAACCGCGAGACGATCCCAAGCTCGATTGCGCTGGCTGAGCAGTATGACTGGATCTATTCCACGGTAGGCTGGCACCCGGTGGATGCCAAAGACATGACGCCGCAGGACCTCGAGTGGATCGAGTCACTCTGCGGACATCCGAAGGTGGTCGCCATCGGGGAGATCGGGCTTGACTATCATTGGGACACGTCCCCTAAGGATGTCCAGGACCGGGTGTTCCGCGAACAGATCCGCCTCGCACGCAAAGTGGGCCTGCCGATCGTCATCCATAACCGTGACGCGCATCATGATGTGGTGCAGACCCTCCGGGAAGAGAAGGCCTCCGAGGTGGGCGGCGTCATGCACTGCTTCTCCGGCAGCTGGGAGACGGCCAAGATGTGCCTGGATATGAATTTCTATATTTCCTTCGGGGGCCCGGTGACCTTTAAGAACGCCAGACAGCCCAAAGAGGTGCTGGAGAAGGTCCCGCTTGATCGTCTTCTGATCGAAACGGACGCGCCTTATCTGGCTCCTCATCCGTACCGCGGGAAGCGCAATGAGTCCTCGTATGTTCGTCTGGTGGCCGAGACGGCGGCTGAGATTAAAGGGATTTCTCTCGAAGAATTAGCGGAGATTACGAGCCGGAATGCGTCCGTTCTTTTCGGTTTCAAGTAGGTTTTTAGCCTGAAGGGGACAGCCCATTTTTATTCACAAACGAGATAATCGGAGAAATAATGGGGTAATCGTGCGTCAGACGAAGAGAAAGAGGGATTTGGATTCCGGTTTGAATGAAAAAAGTAAAAATCGGCCGGAAACCGTCCTTTTTTTCAAAGTTTGGCTACTTTACAACTTCCTGCTTCCCATCGTAAACTCAATATTAACTTCATACGATTACCAAATTTCCAACATCGCTGAGTTTCCGAAAGGGAAACGGGGGAACCGCACCCACAGTTGTCTGGCCGAACCGTTCAGGCACCGGGGTGTTTTTTAAGGGGTGAATCCTTGGCCGCAATGCTACACAAAAGCGCAGAAGCCTGCGCCTTGCTACATTGTGTCTCAGGTAGGGCTGCTCTCAAGCCCGAATCCGTCAGCTAACCTCGTAAGCGCCATGAGAGAGGTAACACATTGTCGTGAGCTATTATTTCATTTTACCCAAAATGAAAAGTCACGGGAAGGTTCCTCTTCTCCGCTGACTTTTTTTGTGTGGCCAAAAAAGGGGAGCCCTGAAGCTCTGCCTGCGGCCCGCCAAAAAAAGCGGGGCGGAACCGTCCGTAGGGACGGCGCCTGTATCCGGGGTTCTCCCGTAAGGAGACTAGGATTCGTAGCCAAAACCATAACCTTGAAGGAGGTGGACGTTCAGAGCAAGTCCGGTTCTGATGGCTGAAACAGCAAACGTTGGTAATGGGGTTTAACAAATTTACCATAGTCGCGTCAGATGGAAATCATGCATAACACTCGGGTGGCGAGGCTTTAAGGAGGACCGAACAAGTGGGCGTTGTGAATCACGAACAAACCCATGTAAGACGATCATCCAGCATGTCCTTCGCATTGCGATGGAAGCATGAAAACTTGCGTATGATATCGATCATTGCACTCATTTCATTCGCTATGACTTTCATGTTCTTATTGATGTTGTACGGTACGTCGACCAAACGCGTATCGCTTGTTGTAGACGGCGTCGAACAGACGTTCCAGACCCGGCAGGGTATTCTACAGCGCATACTGGATGAGCAAGGCATCGCTGTCGGCGAATATGACCGATTGTCACATTCGCTTGGCGCAAAGGTAAAGTCAGGAGATCGGATCACGATTGAGAAGGCGAAACCGGTGCAGTTGACAGCAGACGGAGAGACATCAACCGTTTATACCACAGGGAAGACGGTGAAGGGCGCACTGGCGGATTTACATATAGAGCTGGGCGAACTAGACAAGGTAACTCCCGCGCTGGATGCGGAGATCATAGATGGTACGGGGATCCAGGTGGTCCGCGTGAAGAAAGAAGTCGAAGAAGTCAAAGAACCGATCGCGTTTGAGACTGTGAAACAAAACGAACCGCAGCTGCTGAAAGGCAAAGAGCAAGTGATTCAGGAGGGGCAGGAAGGTGTCCTGCTCAAGAAGACGGAGAAAGTATTCGAAGACGGCAAGCTCGTGAATGAGCAGGTCGTAGACCAGCAGGTGCAGACACAAAGTGTACAAAAGATCGTTGCCGTCGGGACGAAGAATCCGGTTGTGGTCTTATCTTCAACAACTCCCAACATGGATGAAGTCACCAAGAACGGTATTACATTCGGATATAAGCAGGTTCTTAACAATGTCAAAATGACCGCTTATACGGCTGGCGTTGCTTCTACGGGAAAAAGCAGCAGTCATCCGGCGTACGGTCTGACATCTTCGGGTACGAGAGTAACGGAAGGTCGCACCATTGCAGTGGATCCCAAAGTCATTCCAATCGGCTGGTGGGTATATATCGAGGGGCTCGGTTTCCGCCGGGCGGAAGACACCGGTAGCGCGGTGAAGGGCAACCACATCGACGTTTATTTCGAGAGCAGCGATTATGCAATCCGCTTCGGTTCCAAACGCGGTTACACGGTATACGTCATCGGTCCGAAAAAGCCAACGGCCGATTAAGGGCATGCAATGTGGGTAGACTCATTATATAGAACGGATAAAGAAGAGGCGTGTTCCTCTTCTTTTTCTCTTTTCTGGCGAAAGAAGGACCGATTGGGTTATGATTAAGGAAATCATCGTAGTGGAAGGCAAGGACGACACCGTAGCGATCAAGCGGGCGGTGGAGGCGGAGACGATCGAGACCGGCGGCTCCGCCATCAATAAGGATACGATCCGGCGCATCCGTCTTGCTCAGGAGCGGCGGGGCGTGATTGTGTTCACGGATCCGGATCACGCGGGAGAGCGGATCCGCAAGATCATCACCCGGGAGGTCCCGGGGTGCAAGCATGCGTTCCTGACGCAGGAGGCGGCGACAAGCAGGGGAGACATCGGCGTGGAGAATGCTTCTCCCGAGGCGATTCGCCAGGCGCTGGCCGCTGTACGCACGGACGGTGGAGCCTCGGAATCCGAGGTCACGATGGAGGATCTGATGGAAGCGGGTCTGATCGTGCACCCGCAGGCTGCTGCGCGCAGGCTGGTCATGGGCAACCGCCTTGGCATCGGCTACTGCAACGGCAAGCAGTTCTACAACCGCTGCCGGATGTTCCGGATATCCCGGGAAGAATTTGATGAAGCCCGGCGCGAGCTGGACGCACTGGAGGGACAAGCTCATGAATGACCAACAGATAACAGTGCCCGCAGGGGCTGAAGATATTGCATCGCCGAAGAGGACCAACGATCTGCTCAAGCGCCATGGCTTCAAGCTGAAGAAGAGCCTGGGGCAGAACTTTCTTATCGACACGAATGTCCTGAACAAGATTGTGGGGGCCGCCGAGCTCGATAAGACCAAGGGGGCTCTCGAGATCGGGCCGGGGATCGGCGCCCTTACACAGCAGCTGGCCAAAGCTGCCGGCCGGGTAACCGCTGTGGAGATCGACCAGCGGCTGCTGCCGCTGCTGAAGGAGACGCTGGCTCCTTACCCGCATGCTTCCGTAATCCACGGGGACGTGCTGCAGGTTTCCTTAAGCGACCTGTTCAAGGAACACTTCTCGGAATGCTCGGGTGTCAGCGTCGTGGCCAATCTGCCGTATTATGTGACCACCCCGATCATCATGAAGCTGCTTGAGGAGAAGCTGCCGCTGGAGAACATCGTGGTCATGATCCAGAAGGAAGTGGCCGAGCGGATGGCTGCCGGGCCGGGAGGGAAGGAGTACGGCTCCCTCAGCATTGCCGTGCAGTACTACTGTGAGCCGGAGATCGTGGCTATTGTGCCGCATACGGTGTTCATTCCGCAGCCGAACGTGGATTCCGCCGTTATTAAGCTGAAGGTCCGCCAGCAGCCCCCGGTGGACGTCGAAGATGAGGATTTCTTCTTCGACGTCATTCAAGCGAGCTTCGTGCAGCGGCGCAAGACGATCTATAATAACCTCTCCGCGAAGTATTTCACGAAAGAGACCAAGGGAGAGCTGGAAGGCCTCCTGCGGGAAGCTGGGATCGAACCTTCCCGCCGGGGCGAGACGCTGTCTATGCAGGAGTACGCCGTACTGTCGAGCCACCTCAGAGCGTATCTGCAGAAGTCTTAAGACCCAACTCCCTTGACTTATCCTGCACCCGCCTCCGGGTGATCCGTGCCGACCTGCACCAAATGCCCATTGCCGCCATAGGATAGACGAGGAGGCGATGCAGCCATGATGAGACAGGGAGACCTGGTCACACGCAGATCCTACGGCGGGGACATTGTGTTCAAAATTCATGAGATCAGGCAGCAGGTAGCCGTACTGCGCGGAGTGGAGATGAGGCTGCTGGCCGATGCGCCGCTGCAGGATTTGGAGGCGGCCCCGCAGTTCGACCCTTTTCAATATACGATCCCGGACCATCCCAAATGGATGGAAGCCATGCGGCGCACGCAGGCGACCCAGGCTTCTGCCGCTGCGCCTGGAGGCCCCTGGCCTGCCCAAGCTCCCGCTGCACCTTCAGCGGCCTATTTCGAGCTGCCCGGCAAGGTGCTTCACCTCGACGGTGATCCGAATTATCTGCGCAAATGCATGACATTGTACGGCGAACTGCGGGTACCGGCCGAAGGCTACTATGTAGCGGAGGCCAATATGGCCGATGCGCTGTACCGTCTGCTTCCGCAGGTGCAGCCCGATATCGTGGTCGTCACAGGACACGACGGCATTCTGAAACAGCGCTCGCCAGGCGATATCTCGCAGCTGTCCTCGTACAAGAACTCGCATAATTTCGTCAAAGCGGTACGGGCCGCGCGGCAGTATGAGAAGAGCCGGGATGCCCTGACGATCATTGCCGGCGCCTGCCAATCCCACTTTGAAGCGCTTCTGCAGGCCGGAGCCAATTTTGCCTCCTCGCCGGGCCGGGTGCTCATTCATGCGCTGGACCCGCTTTGCGTCGCGGCCAAGGTGGCCTTCACGCCGATCCGGGAGACGGTGAATATTGTCGATGTCATTGGGCTGACCCACAGTGGGCTGGAGGGGCTGGGCGGCATTGAATCCCGCGGCAGCTACCGAAGAGGTGTGCCCCGGATTCCCTATCTGACTCAAAAATAAGCGCCGAAAGGTGCTTTTTTTCTTTGGATAAAATTTTGGATAAAAAGGAAATTAACCGTTGACAACTGTTTTGGATGGCTGATATAATATTCGCCTTAAATTGACATACTACTACAGTTGCGTTATAATCGATCAAGGAAAGAGGTGGTAGTAGTCAATGGCTAAAAATTCGCTGTTGGATATCAAACGCAGTTTGGAACCTCATGTCGGACAAAAGATTATGTTAAGAGCGAATGGCGGTCGCCGTAAGACAATCGAAAGATCCGGTGTATTGGAGGAAACCTACCCTTCCGTATTTATTGTGAAGCTGGATCAAGAGCAGAACGCCTTCAAGCGAGTCTCCTACAGCTATGCGGACATATTGACGGAATCCGTTGAAGTGACGGTACATAGCGATGATGGCGAAGTGCGAATTACGATAGAACAGTAACCTATTACATACGCGGCTGTCCGGGGTTGAAGCGGGCGGCCGTTTTTATTGCCGTCTCTCATGATGCGAAGCGGGTATTTCTTTGTCGAATGCCGGCTTGCACACAGCTTCGGAGTCTACTATATATTGGACGGCGTACACAAGTTAAAGGTTGCATGATCGGGTGCATCATCCCTGAGCGGAAGGCGCATACTATCGCATACTACACCACGACACGTTACATCCAGAGGAGGCAGCGAGAATGGGGCGCAGAAACCGCAGAGGCGTGATGTCGGAAGAGTTCAAGTATGAGCTGGCAAAGGATCTCGGGTTCTATGAGACGGTAGAACGCGAGGGCTGGGGCGGGATCCGGACCAAGGATGCGGGGAATATGGTCAAACGGGCCATTCAGATTGCGGAGCATACACTGGTAAGGCAGCAGGCGCAGCAGCAGGGGGCGACGACAGCGCAGACGGGCTTCCAGGGTCCGAGCGTGCAGGCCGCTTCATATGCCCCTATCCCCGTTCCCCGGTCTGTGGTGCCGCAGGGTGGGGCAAGCCAGCAGGGGTATGTCCCTAACCCCGGCATGAACGTTCCGCCGGCTTACATGATCCCACAGGTGCAGGCACCGGCCGGTTCGTACATGTACGGCCAGAGGCAATAGGTAGCCGGTGAAGGCTGAAGCTGCGTGGAGGCGGCTTCGGCTTTTTTTTGTCGGGCTTTTGGTATAGTATTAGAAGGAATGGCTGAAGAGCCTATTATTCGGATGTAGACAGGGATAAAGAAGGTGCCCCCATGACGATGAAAGTATTCGAGAAAGCCCCGGCAAAAATCAATTTGTCGCTGGATGTGTTATATAAACGGGATGACGGCTACCACGAGGTGGAAATGGTCATGACGATGGTCGATCTGGCGGACCGGATCGAGATGCAGGAACTGCCGCGAGATACGATCATCATCTCCTCCCAGGCGGGTTATATTCCGCTCGATGAGAAGAATCTGGCCTTTCAGGCGGCCCGGCTGATCAAGGACCGTTATGATGTGAAGCAGGGCGTGTATATTCATCTCGACAAGAAAATACCCGTAGCGGCGGGCCTGGCGGGAGGCAGCAGCGATGCGGCGGCTGCACTGCGCGGTCTCAACCGGCTGTGGAAGCTCGGCATCCCCACGGAGGAGCTGCAGCGGCTCGGTGCGGAGCTCGGCTCGGACGTGCCGTTCTGCGTGACGGGCGGTACGGCGGTGGCCCGCGGCCGGGGAGAGAAGCTCGAGCACATCGAGGCGCCGCCTCAGTGCTGGGTCGTTCTGGCCAAGCCGCCGATCAATGTGTCGACTTCGGAGATCTACGGCAAGCTGAACGCGGCCGGAATCCGGAAGCATCCGTCGACGGCGGCGGTGCTGGAGGCCATCCGGACGAAGCGCTTCGATGCGCTCTGCGGCAGCCTGGGCAACGTGCTGGAGGAAGTGACGCTCGATCTGTATCCTGAGGTAAGACAGCTGAAGGAAGTCATGATGCGGCTGGGTGCAGACGGCGTGCTCATGTCGGGGAGCGGGCCAACTGTCTTCGGCCTGGTGTCCAGGGAGTCCAAGGTAGCAAGAATCTATAACGGATTGCGCGGGTTCTGCAAGGATGTATATGCCGTCCGACTGTTAACGTAAAACTATCGAATTGGTGTTAGGTTTGTGTTATTATAATTTTCATGAACTTGCTTGAATAAATACGTATAAAAATGTTATATTCTCATTATATTATTCGGATTTGTCAAGTCGATTGAGGATCCGTCGTGTAGAGGGGGTGCGCCGATTGAAAAAATTAAAACGAAGTGCAAGATTGGTGGAGATGACCCAATACTTGCTGATTCGCCCCCATACCCTGATTCCTTTGACCACCTTTGCCGACCGGTATAATTCGGCCAAATCGTCTATTAGCGAAGACTTGGCGATCATCAAAGAAGTGTTTGAAGAAGAGGGCCTTGGGGATTTGCAGACCCTTGCTGGCGCAGCAGGAGGAGTCAAGTTCATACCCCGGGTATCGAAGTCGCATTCGCTGCAGTTCATCAGCGGCATCTGCCGCCAGCTTGAACAGCCGGAGCGCATCCTGCCCGGAGGCTATCTGTACATGTCGGATATTATGGGGCAGCCCATGATCCTGAACGAAGTCGGCAAGATGTTCGCATCCGTCTTCGCGGGCAAGGATATCGACGTGGTCATGACCGTCGAAACGAAGGGGATTCCACTGGCTTACGCCACGGCAACCTACCTGAATCTGCCTGTCGTCATTGTACGCCGGGACAACAAGGTGACCGAAGGCTCGGCCGTAAGCATCAACTACGTATCAGGCTCCAACAAGCGGATCCAGACGATGTCGCTTTCCCGGCGCGCCCTGAAGGAAGAGTCGAAGGTGCTGATCATCGACGACTTCATGCGGGTGGGCGGTACGATTCACGGCATGATGGACCTGCTCCAGGAGTTCAAGGCCACCGTGAAGGGCGTCGGCGTCTTCGTCGAATCCGGCGAGGTGGAGGAGCATCTAGTGGAAGATTACATATCCCTTGCAAAGCTGTCCGCCGTGGATCCCAAAACCCGTGCGATCACAGCGGAGCCGGGCAATTATTTCTATGAAGGCGACTCGGAGGAGGAATAGTATGACGACGAAGCTTCAGACGATTGCGACGGAAGGGGCCCCGGCTGCGATCGGGCCGTATTCCCAGGCTGTACGTTTTGGCAATCTGCTCTTTACATCCGGCCAGATTCCGCTCGGTCTGGACGGTCAGGTGGTGGAAGGCGGCGTGGAGGAACAGACGCATCAGGTGTTCCGCAACCTTCAAGCTGTCCTGGAGGCGGCAGGCACGGATTTCTCGCAGGTGGCGAAGGCAACCGTTTTCATCAAGGACATGAACCAGTTCGCTGCGATCAACGCCATCTATGCTTCTTACTTCGGGGACCACAAACCGGCGCGTTCCACAGTCGAAGTCGCCCGCTTGCCCAAGGATGTTCTTGTCGAAATCGAGCTTATCGCCGCGCTAAATGTCGAATAACGGCGAAAACCTTAAATAATAATTAAATATCGGAAAAATTTCCGAAGATAAGAAGGAATTTGACCTAAAATGTGGAATTTATAGCCTAAGTCCCCAAGATGGAAAAAGGTGGTGAACTAGAGGTGCAAATTACTGACGTCAGACTTCGTCGGGTGAACTCCGAGGGCAGAATGAAAGCCATTGCTTCCATTACCATCGATAACGAATTTGTAGTGCATGACATTCGTGTGATTGACGGTAACAACGGCATGTTTGTTGCCATGCCTAGCAAGCGTACGCCGGATGGCGAGTTTAGAGATATCGCCCATCCTATTTCCTCTTCCACTCGCGAGAAGATCCAAGCTGCAGTATTAGCGGAATATGAACGTGCCGCTACGGAAGAAGAAGTGATCGTAGAAGAAGGTGCCTAAACTTCGGATCGGGAGAGAGCCACGCGGCTCTCTTTTCTTTTACCCCGAAGTAGGCTATAGTAAAAGCAGAGGGTCCCGCGGGTCCAGCCGTTTGCTGCCGCGGGACTTATTTGAGTTGTGGAGAACCGGGCCGAAGCGGCCGCGCACTACATAAGATAAGGTAAGGAAAAATAGGGATGTAAGGGGATGGACGAGAGTTGAACATCATGGGAATCGTGCTCGCAGCCGGGCAGGGCAAACGGATGAAGTCGAAGCTTTATAAGGTGCTGCACCCGGTGTGCGGCAAGCCGATGGTCGGGCATGTCGTATCCACGCTGGAGAAGCTCGGAACGAGCCGTACGGTGGTGATTGTCGGCCATGGAGCGGAAGCGGTCCAGGGATATCTCGGCGAACGGGCCGAATATGCGCTTCAGGCGCAGCAGCTCGGTACTGGGCATGCCGTTCTGCAGGCGAAGGAGCTGCTCGGTGCGGAGGAAGGCACGACCCTGGTGATCTGCGGGGACACTCCGCTGATCTCGGAAGAGACGCTGCAGGGCATGTTCCGGCTCCATGAGGAGAAGGGAGCGGCCGCCACGATCCTGACGGCGGTGGTGGAGGAGCCGAAGGGCTATGGCCGGATTCTGCGCGACGAGCGGGGCTTCGTTTCCGGCATCGTCGAGGAGAAGGACTGCAGCGAGGCCCAGCGCCTGGTGCAGGAAGTGAACACGGGAACGTACTGCTTCGACAACCGCAAGCTGTTCGAAGCGCTCTCCGCCGTAACGAACGAGAACGCGCAGGGCGAGTACTACCTGACGGACGTAATCGGCATTCTGGCCGGACAAGGCGAGATCGTCGAGGGCTACGCGATGAAGGAAGTGGTCGAATCGATCGGTGTCAATGACCGTCTCGCACTCTCCCAGGCGGAAGCGGCGATGCGCGAGCGGATCAACCGCGGACACATGCTGAACGGAGTTACGTTCGTCGATGCGGCCAGCACGTATATCGAAGCGGATGTGACGATCGGCGCGGATACGGTGATTCTGCCGGGGACCACGATCCGCGGACGGACGACGATCGGGGAGGACTGTATCCTCGGCCCGCAGGCGGATATCCAGGACAGCACGATCGGCAGCGGCGTAGAGATCAAGCATTCCGTGCTGCTCGAAGCGGTGGTCGGTGCAGGCACTACCGTAGGACCGTTTGCTTATCTGCGTCCGGGCGCCGATCTTGGGGAGAATGTGAAGATCGGCGACTTCGTCGAGATCAAGAACGCCAAGCTGGCGGACGACGTCAAGGTCTCGCACCTCAGCTACATCGGGGATGCAGTCATCGGCCGCAACGTCAACTTCGGCTGCGGGGCCATTACCGTGAACTACGACGGCTTCAACAAGCAGCTGACTGAAGTGGAAGAGGATGCGTTCGTCGGCAGCAACGTCAACCTGATCGCGCCGGTAAAGATCGGCAAGGGGGCTTATGTGGTTGCGGGATCGACGATCACCTCGAACGTGGAAGCCGGGGACCTGGCGATTGCCCGGGAGCGGCAGGTGAATAAGCCGGGCTATGCCGATAAGCTTCGCGCCCGTTTCGCTGCCAAGAAGGCACAGTCAAAAAAGTCGGAGTAAGGTCGGAGTAAACCTGCGAACAGCCGCATGGAGCTTCGGAGGCGCGGCTTTTAAGCCAAGCGATGTTTTGAACCTCCTTCATATGGGTAAAGTAGTAGAAGCTTGTTTTACCCAAATGAAGGAGGTTTTTCTATGCCAACCACGTTGAAAGCGGAAGTTCGCACGACAACCACCAAGGGGGAACGAAACCAGCTGCGTGCGCAGGGTATGGTACCGGGTGTCGTTTATGGAAAAAAGGTGTCCCAGACCTCCATTGCCATTGACCAAAAAGAGCTGGTACAGCTTTTGAAATCGAATCCGCATGCCATTATCGATATGGAAGTACCCCAGTTCGGCAAGCAGCCTGTCATGATTAATGAAGTGCAGCGGGACAAGCTGAGCCGTCAGGTGCTTCACGTCGATTTTCATCAGATCAATATGGACGAGCCGGTCAATACGACGGTACGAATCGAATTTATCGGCGAACCGCTGGGCGTCAGCGAAGGGGGCATCCTGCAGATTCAGCGCCACGAACTTGAGATCCGCTGCCTGCCGCGTGATATTCCGGCCAGTATCGAGATCGATATCAGCTCGCTGAACGTAGGCGAGAACAAGATCGTCTCCGAGCTGCAGCTGCCGGCGAATATTGAGCTGAAGACGGATGAGAACGACGTCATCGCTACGATCCTGACGCCGCAGAAGGAAGAGGAGGAGACGGTGGAAGCCGAGGAAGCCGTGGCCGAGGCCGCTCAGGAGGAGCCTGCAGCGGAAGAGGCATCGGAGGAGAAGGCGGAAGCGAACGCTTAAATCCCCGGCGCTAACCCGAGCAGCCGTTTATACAGCAGGGCGTACCGGCCGAGGGCCGGTGCGCTTTTTGCTTCCAATGAGAATCTATCCGAACTACTTGTGCGTTCTTCGAAAAAGATCGCATTATGGTGAATCGCCTGCGGAGGATAAGCCTTTTGGCATGAATTTCCCCGGCTCGGTTGGCGCAGGACCGTTTTTGGAGTATGATGAATCCAAAGGAAAAAGGCACCACGAGCAGGTGAAGGGAGAAGTTGGCGTTGAAGTGGTTTGTAGGCCTCGGCAATCCGGGGCGGCAGTATGAAGCGACCCGGCACAATATCGGGTGGATGGCGCTGGACCGGTTCGCGGACAAGCACGGCATCCAGATCTCACAGAACAAATGCAAGGGACTGCTCGGGGAAGGGCATGTGGCGGGACAGAAGGTATACCTGCTCAAGCCGCAGACTTTCATGAATCTATCCGGGGAGTCCATTCGGGCGTTCATGGATTTCTACAAAGCGCCTCTCGAAGATCTTGTCGTGATCTATGACGACATGGATACGCCGTTCGGCTCGATCCGGCTGCGCTATCAGGGCAGTGCGGGCGGACATAACGGCATCAAATCGACGATCCAGCATCTCGGAACCCAGTCGTTCCAGCGGATCCGCATGGGGATATCCCGTCCGCTGCCGGGCCGCAATATTGCCGATTACGTGCTCAGTACGTTCTCTAAAGAAGAGGTGCAGGGCATCCCGCCTGTGCTGGACCGTACCTGTGAAGCGATGGAGCATCTGCTTCAGCATCCGTTCGAGAAGACGATGGCGGTCTTCAACGCCTAAGCAGAAGCGAGCGGTACTTGATGCTGTTCCGGCATGATTTCCCCCCACTTTGGCCATACTATGGAAAAGTGCGCTCCGGCTGGTCCGGAGTTCGGAGGAGGAATCGAGTATGGCCGTCAAATACACATGCCGCCACTGCCAGACGTTAATCGGGGAGATCGACCAGGGGGGCGTAAGCGAGTATCAGCTGGGCTTCCATTTCTTGACCCCTGAAGAACGGAGAGATATAATATCGTATAACCCGAACGGGGATGTATCCGTGAAGGTTGTATGTGATTACTGCAGGGAAGCGCTGGAAGCCAATCCGGAGCTGTCGCTCCTCGGCAGTCCTCTGCAATAAGAGGCAGTTCATCGGTAATCGGCTATCCGGCTTATGGTAGAATGACCGGCCTAAAGCGTCATGCGCTGTAGGCCTTTTTAGTGATTTGGGGAAGCGGCGCGCTTGTCTTCAGCCGAAGAAGCGGCGCGATCCGCCAGAACCCGGGTGTATGTGGTTGAGAGGGGTGTCCTGTTTTGCAGGCTTTGATTCAGGCTTTCTCCGCGGATAACGATTTCAAGAGCATCGTGTCCGGCATTCGATCGGGGATGAGAGAGCAGTTGATCGCCGGTTTAACCGGCTCATCACGGCAGGTGATGCTGGCTTCGCTTTTTGAGGAGCTGCAGCAGCCTCTATTTGTCGTGACGCATAATATGTTTGCCGCACAAAAGATGTTCGAGGATCTGGCGGAGCTGCTGCCGCCGGAGAAGGTGCTGCTGTTCCCGGCCCAGGAGCTGCTGGCGGCCGAAGCGGCCATCGCCAGTCCCGAGATGCTGGCGCAGCGGATCGATGCGCTGGCCCGGCTGGCAGCGGGCTTCCGCGGCCTTGTTGTCGTGCCTTATGCGGGCATGCGCAGACTGCTGCCGGACCAGGCATCCATTGCCGCCGCGCAGATGACCGTGAGCGTAGGAGAGACACTCGAGCTGGATAAGCTCGTTGTCCGTTTGGTGGAGCTCGGCTACGAACGGGTGGAGCGCGTAGAGCGCAAAGGTGAAATGAGCGTACGGGGCGGGATTCTCGATCTGTTCCCGCTGACCTCCCCGCATCCGTTCCGGATCGAGCTCTTCGATGTGGAAGTCGATTCGATCCGTTCGTTCGATGCCAGCGACCAGCGTTCGATCGATAAGGTGCAGACGCTGTTGATTCCTCCGTGCCGGGAGATCGTAGTGGATCGCAAGCGGTTACAATCGGCCGCCCAGCAGGTGCATGAGCTGCTGCAGGAGCAGATCGATAAGATGACCGACCGGGCGGCCAAAGACAAGCTGCTGGAAGGCATCGGTCATGAGATCGAGCTGCTGAGGGAAGGGCATTCGTTCCAGGGCATGTTCAAGTATGTATCGCTTCTGTTCCCGGACCGGCAGACGCTGCTGGACTATATGCCGGAGGACACGATCCTGATCGTGGACGAACCGGCCCGTCTTCTGGAGACGGCCAAGCAGCTGGAGAAGGACGAAGCGGAGTGGATGACCAATTCGCTGCAGGAGGGCAAGAGCCTGCCGTCCCTTGTCCTGTCGAAGCCTTATGAGACGCTGCTGCACCGCAAGCCGTATCCTACGATTTATATGTCGCTCTTCCTTCGCCAGGTGCCGCAGACCATTCCACAGAACATTGTCAACTTCATGTGCCGCGTCATGCAGAGCTTCCACGGTCAGATGAACCTGCTCAAGAGTGAGATGGAGCGGTGGAAGAAGGCCGGAGCTCATGTCATTATGCTGGCCAGCGGGGCGGAGCGTGTCGAGCGGATGAAGCGCGTGCTGGACGATTATGGAATCGAAGCGCCGCAGATTGAAAGCGGCTCGCTTCAAACCGGATTCGAGCTGCCGGGCATCCATCTGGTGGTGATCACCGAAGGCGAGATGTTCACCCAGAAGCAGCGCAAAGCGCGCAAGGTGGACAAGAAGATCGAGAACGCCGAGCGGATCAAGAACTACCAGGAGCTGAAGGTAGGCGACTATGTCGTTCACGTCAATCACGGGATCGGCAAGTTCGTCGGCATCGGAACCCTCGAGGTAGGCGGCATTCATAAAGATTATCTTCACATCATGTACGCCGGCGGCGACAAGCTGTCGGTACCGATTGATCAGATCGACCAGGTCCAGAAGTACGTCGGCGCGGAAGAGGGCAAGGAGCCCAAGATCTACAAGCTGGGCGGTACGGACTGGAACCGGGTCAAGAGCAAGGCGAGGGCTTCCGTTCAGGATATCGCCGACGACCTCATCAAGCTCTATGCGGAGCGGCAGGCTACGGTGGGATATGCCTTCAACAATGACAGCAACTATCAGCAGGAGTTCGAGGGGATGTTCCCTTACGAGGAGACAACCGACCAGTTGCGGGCGATCGAAGAGATCAAGCAAGATATGGAGAAGCCGCGTCCGATGGACCGTCTGCTCTGCGGCGACGTGGGTTACGGGAAGACGGAAGTGGCCATCCGCGCCGCGTTCAAGGCGGCGATCGACGGCAAGCAGGTGGCGGTGCTCGTGCCGACAACGATCCTGGCGCAGCAGCACTATGAGACGTTCCGCGAGCGCTTCTCCGGCTATCCGTTCAATATCCAGGTGCTGAGCCGCTTCCGCTCCAAGAAAGAGCAGACGGATACGATGAAGGGCGTCAAGGCGGGTACGGTCGACGTGGTCATCGGTACCCACCGGCTGCTCTCCAAGGATGTGCAGTTCAAGGATTTGGGACTGCTCATCGTCGATGAAGAACAGCGCTTCGGGGTATCCCATAAGGAGAAGCTGAAGCGCCTGAAGACGAACGTGGACGTGCTGACCTTGACAGCGACGCCGATTCCAAGAACGCTGCATATGTCGATGCTCGGCGTAAGGGATCTCTCCGTTATCGAGACGCCGCCGGAGAACCGGTTCCCGGTTCAGACCTATGTCGTGGAATACAGCACGAATTTGGTCCGGGAGGCTATCGAGCGGGAGCTGGCCCGGGAAGGGCAGGTATACTACCTGTACAACCGGGTGCAGGGCATTACCCAGATGGCCGAGCAGATCACGGCGCTGGTGCCGGAAGCAAGGGTCACGGTGGCGCACGGCCAGATGTCCGAGCAGGAGCTCGAGAAGACGATTCTCGACTTCCTGGACGGCGAGTACGATGTCTTGGTGTCGACGAGCATTATCGAGACCGGGGTGGACATTCCGAACGTGAATACGCTGGTGGTCCACGATGCCGACAAGATGGGGCTTTCCCAGCTGTATCAGCTCAGAGGACGGGTCGGCCGCTCCAACCGGATCGCTTATGCTTACTTCACGTATCAGCGGGATAAAGTGCTGACCGAGGTGGCGGAGAAGCGGCTGCAGGCCATCAAAGAGTTTACAGAACTTGGATCAGGGTTTAAAATTGCCATGAGAGACTTGTCCATCCGCGGGGCGGGCAACCTGCTTGGGGCTGAGCAGAGCGGCTTTATTGCCTCCGTCGGATTCGACCTGTACTCCCAGATGCTTGGTGAAGAGATCAGCAAGCGCAAGAAGGAGATGGGCGGCGAGGCCGTGCCGGAGACGAAGGCATGGTCGACCCAGCTGGACATCCAGCTTGACGCTTACATCCCGGGCGATTACATCTATGACAGCGTGCAGAAGATCGAGATTTATAAGAAGGTAGCGGCGGTCCAGACGCTTGAAGAAGCGGCGGAGCTGCACGACGAGCTTGTTGACCGGTTCGGCGACCTGCCGGAAGCGGTGCATAACCTGCTGCTTGCGGCCAGGCTGAAGGTATACGGGGCACAGTATGCAATCGAGACCATTTCGCAGAAGGGGCTGGATTACGAACTGAAAATCCATCCCGATCAGAACGGCAACCTCGACGGACAGAAGCTGTTCGAATTGTCGGCTGAGTTCGAGAACCGGGTGAAGCTGATCGGCGGTCCGCAAATCATCGTTGAACTGAAGGGCAAGGGTTTGACCCCGGAACAATCCATCGAAACCCTCGAGAGGTTCCTGGTACAGTACAAGCGTGCGCTCAAATCGAAGGGAGAACTGCAAGATGTTGCAAAATAAGAAAAAGCCTCTGCGTCAAGGAATGATGGCTCTGATGGCTCTGGTACTCGTAGCGGGGCTGTCTGTGGGCTGTGGCAAAAAGAAAGACGAAGAGGCGGCGCCGGCACCGGCTCCTGCAGGAACGGAAGCTCCTGCGGCTTCGACCGGCAATCCTTCGGATGTCCTTGTCACCTACAAGGACGGCGGCAAAGTCACGCGCGAAGAGTTCGACAAATTTGTCGGCATCAACCTGTTCTTCAACAAGCAGTATGAGCAGTTCAAGAGTGACCCGGCCTTCCAGCAGGACATGATGAAGCAGCTCGTCACCTTCAAGATCCTGGCCTCCCGTGCGGATGAGAAAGCGAAGACCGATGCGGCGGCACAAAGCAAGACCCAGATGGAGCAGATCAAGGCATTCCTCGGGGCACAGGAAGGCGGCTTGGAGCAGCAGCTCAAGACGGCGAATGTAACCGAGAAGGAACTGGAAGACTTCGTCACGCGCAGCATTACGGCGATTGTGTCCGAAGAGAACAAGGTATCCGAGGCGGATCTCAAGACCGCGTACGACAATAACCTGAAGGCCGATGCGGCGGCTTATACGACGGCAACGGTCAGCCATATCCTGGTAGGGCTGAAAGATACGGCAACGCAGAAGGACCGCACCGATGAGGAAGCGCTGAAGCGTGCTCAGGAGGTCAAAGGAAAGCTGGATGCAGGCGGGGATTTTGCCGCGCTGGCCAAAGAATATTCCGATGACCCGGGCTCCAAAGATGCCGGCGGTAAGTATGAGAATGCGGAAGTGTCCCAATGGGTTCCTGAGTTCAAGCAGGCGGCTGTCGACCTGCCGCTCAACAAGATCAGCGATCCGGTGAAAACGAACTACGGCTACCATGTCATGAAGGTGGAGTCCCGTGCAACGAAAACGTTCGAAGATGTGAAGCCTCAGCTGAAATCCTCCGCTGCGGAAGCGAAGGTCTATGAGTTCGTGGAGAAGGAGCTGCCTACGCTCATCGAGACGAATAACCTGCCGAAGCCGGAAGAAAAGCCGGCGACGCAAGCTCCGGCAACGGACGCACCGGCGGCCGACGCGCCGAAGACGGATGCACCGGCGGCGGATGCGCCGAAAACCGAAGGAACGAAGTAACAATTACCAAGGTCCCCGTAAGGGGGCCTTGTTTTGTTTTCTTTTTTTTGGACATAATGTAAACAGCGGTTTACCAGGGTACATAGCCCTCCGGCAGTTTTGGCGCCCCCGAAAAGAGACCGATGCATAAGCCTTTGGAAACCGAAGAATACTATGGTTAGTCTAGTCGAGTTCCCTCCATGAGCATACAGGCATAAAGGGTAATCCAGTTCCTATCCCATTCCTCAAGGAAAGCGAGGCATCTAGAACATATGAAAGCAACTGGAATTGTTCGTCGCATTGACGATCTTGGCAGGGTCGTAATCCCCAAGGAGATTCGCCGTACCCTCCGGATCCGCGAAGGGGACCCGCTTGAAATTTTCGTGGACCGCGATGGAGAGGTCATTCTGAAGAAATACTCTCCCATCGGTGAACTCGGTGATTTCGCCAAAGAATATGCTGAATCTCTCTATGAAAGCACGAACCATATCACGATGATCTCCGACCGGGATACCGTTATCGCTGTGGCTGGCGGTTCCAAGAAGGATTATCTGGAGAAGAGCGTAGGGCCGCTGATAGAGCAGTGCATGGAGAACCGGAAGGCCACGATGGAAAGCAATCAGGGCACTTATGAAATGCTGAAGGATATCACTGAAGCTTACAGCTCTTATGTCATCGCTCCGATCGTCGCGGGCGGCGACCCGATCGGTTCCGTTATCCTGATCAATAAGGATGAGAGCGTGAAGATGGGCCAGATGGAACTCAAGATGGCCGAGACGGCTGCCGGCTTCCTGGCCAAGCAAATGGAGCAGTAGATTTGAATTCTCGAATTATAGGACGAGCACGGCTTCCTGATGATTCCCCTTGCAGCCGTAAGGGACATCAGGAAGTTTTTTGTGTTCCCAGGCGCCTGTTTTTGGCATGAGGGGCCAAATAAGGTATAATGATGCCGATGCTGGGGTGAACGCCCAGAAGGAAAAGGGGAACGGCTAAGGCATGAATGGGCAAACGGAGCGGATACCGGAGGAGCGTCGGGAGGATGACGGGAAACCGGTGCAGGCATGGGAGCCGGCCGGCGGCGGTCCTCCAGCGGCAGAATCAACCTGGAAGACCCGAAGCGGGATGCTGCAGGGGGCCGCTCTGCTGGGTATCGCCGCCATCGTCTCCAAGCTGATCGGTACGCTGCAGAAGATTCCGCTGCAGAATCTGGCCGGCGATACGGTTTTCGGTATTTATAATGCAGTCTATCCTTTGTATACCCTGATTTTGTTTCTGGCGACAGCGGGTTTTCCTCTGGTCGTCTCCAAGTTCGTCTCGGAGTGCGCGGCCCAGAAAAGGGACGGGGAAGCGCTACGGGTGCTGCGGACCGCTTCCGGTGTACTGACAGGCACGGGACTGATATGCTTCACTCTGCTCTACCTGGGGGCGGAGCAGCTCGGAAGCTGGATGGGAGCGGCTCAGACCGCACCCGCTATCCGCAGCGTATCGTTCGCCCTGCTGCTCGTACCGGTGCTGTCCGCTCTTCGCGGCTACTTCCAAGGGTATGGGGACATGGCGCCGACGGCATGGTCTCAGGTAGGGGAGCAGACGGTAAGGGTGCTGACGATGTTCGCCCTGCTGATGACATTCTTGTGGATCGGTGCCGCACCCGAGACGATCGCGGCAGGAGCCACCCTCGGCTCGGCTGCCGGAGCGGCGGCAGGTCTGCTGATGATGCTGTTCCACTGGCGAAGAAGCCGAAGCGGACGTGTGGCCGGCAGGCTGCCATGGGCATGGAAAGCGGATCTGGACTTGGCCAGGCGGATTGCGCTGTACGCCATTCCGTTGTGTCTTGGCTCTATCGCGATGCCCATCCTGACCCTGGTCGACTCGTTTACGGTTCCCCGGCTGCTGCTCGGGGCCGGTTATGATGAGCCGGGTGCACTCTATCAGTTCGGGCTGTATAACCACGGGCTGCCCCTTGTGCAGCTCGTGGCCATGATCGCCTCCTCGATGACAGCGGCTCTGGTGCCGGCCATAGCGGAGGCGGCGGGCAGCAGTGACCGGGCTCAGCTGAGGCAGCGGGCAGGCACCGCGCTGCGGCTGGCCTGGATGATCGGGCTGCCGGCCGCAGCCGGGCTGGCCCTGCTCGCGGGTCCGCTCAATCTCATGTTCTACAAGAGCACGGAGGGGACTCCGGCCATGGCCGTCCTCTCGCTGACCGCGCTGTTCTCCGTGCTGAATATCGCCGGCAGCAGTGTGCTTCAGGGCCTCGGCGCCGTCCGCGCGCCGGCGCTCTACCTGCTGCTCGCCGCCGGCGTCAAGCTCGCCGCCAACGCGCTGCTCGTCCCGCGCCTGGGCATCGACGGCGCCGCCTGGGCGGCTGTGGCCGCCTACGCGCTCGCCGGCGGCCTCGCGCTCGCGCACGCGCTGCGCGCCGCCGGCGTCCCGGCCGCGGGCGGCCGCGGGGCCATGAAGGCGGTGCTCGCCACCGCCTTCATGGCTGCCGGCCTGCTGGCCGTGACGCACGGCGCGGCGCCGCTGCTCACGCAGCCGGCCGGCGCGCCCGCCCCGCGGGCGGCGGCCACGGCCGTGGCGCTCGGCGGCGTCGCCGCGGGCGCGCTCGTGTACGCGCTCGCGGCGCTGCGGCTCGGCGCGGTGACCGCCGCCGAGCTGGAGGCGGCGCCTTCGCTGGCGCAGAAGCCGCTGCGGTGGCTGCGCCGGCTGCGGCTGCTCCGCTAGCGGCTGCCCGGCTCCGGCGCGGGCGTGTTGATCTTTGATGTAAGGGCACAGCTGCCCATCCACTATCCTTGAAGGAGGCGCTTCTGACATGTCCATGTCCCCGCAAGCGCAGCTAACGGTCGTCGGCCTGGGAACCGGCGACGAGAATCAATTGACCCTCGGCGTATGGCGCAAGCTCGAGGCGGCCAGCGGCCGCGGTGACGCGATCTTCCTGCGCACCAAAGAGCATCCGATGGTGTCCATGCTCGACCACCATAACATCCGGTACGAAACCTTCGACCGGGTATATGAGGAGCATCAGGGGTTCGAGGGCGTCTACGAGCAGATCGCCTCCGAGCTGATCGAGCGGGCGCTTACGGCCAGCGGCGAAGTGCTGTATGCGGTGCCCGGCCACCCGATGGTGGCGGAGAAGACGGTGCAGCTGCTCCGCGAGCGCTGTTCCGCCGAGGGGGTTATGCTGGGCCTGATGGGCGGCGAGAGCTTCCTCGACCAGGCCTTCCTGCGCCTGGGCTTCGACCCGATCGAAGGCTTCCAGCTGCTCGACGCCACATCGCTCCGCGGCAGCACCCTGAACCCGCAGCTGCACACGCTTGTCGGACAAGTATACGATGAGTTTACGGCCTCCGATGTGAAGCTCACCTTGATGGAGCTCTACCCGGACGATTATCCGGTGACCGTCGGTCACTCGCTGGGCGTGGCCGGGGAAGAGCGGGTATACGAGGTGCCTCTCTACGAGCTGGACCGGGTGGAGGGCTATGGGAATCTGTCACTGGTGTGGGTTCCCCGGACGGACCGGGAGGATGTGCGGAGCCGGACGTTCGCCCGCCTTCAAGAGATCGTGGAGATTCTGCGCAGTCCGGAAGGCTGCCCATGGGACCGCGAGCAGACGCATCAGTCGATCCGCAAGAACCTGATCGAAGAAGCGTACGAAGTCATCGAGACGATCGACGAAGACGATCCCGAGCATATGTGCGAGGAGCTCGGCGACCTGCTGCTGCAGATCATGCTGCACTCCCAGATGGAGGCAGAGACAGGGGCCTTCACCGTCTTCGATGTCATCCGGGAGCTGAACGAGAAGCTGGTCCGTCGTCATCCGCACGTCTTCGGAACCGTTGGGGCGGAGGATGCGGACGAAGCCTTGGTGAACTGGGAAGCGGTGAAGGCGGAAGAGAAGCGCAGCAAGGGCATTGATCCGGGGGCTCAGCCGCTGCTTGCTGGTGTTCCGCGCGACCTGCCGGGCCTCATGAAGGCGTTACAGCTGCAGAAGAAGGCGGCCAAAGTAGGCTTTGACTGGAATACCCTGGAAGAAGTGATGCCGATCGTCGAGTCCGAGCTGGATGAAGTGAAGGAAGCGATCGAGAAATTCGGCCCTGCGGAGCAGAAAGAAGAGCTCGGCGACCTGCTGTTCGCGATCGTCAACCTGGCCCGCTTCCTCAAGGTAGAGCCGGAAGAGGCAATGGCGGCCGCCAACCGCAAATTTTTTGAGCGTTTCGGGTATATTGAATCCCAACTGCGTTTAAAGGGCGTATCCTTTGACCAAACTGATTTGCAAGAGATGGAAAACCTGTGGCAGGAAGCAAAAAAAGTTCTGAAAAGAGAAGGCCTATAGCAGGATTTTCCTGATAAACAAAGAATACTTTAGCTTAGCTTCACTTTTACGAGGAGGAAATTTACCAATGAACAAAACAGACTTGATCAATAACATCGCAGAGAAAAGCGGCCTGACCAAAAAGGACGTGGAATCCGTACTGAACAGCTTCCTTGGTGAAATCTCTGAAGCTTTGTCGCGCGACGACAAAGTCCAGTTAATCGGCTTCGGCACTTTCGAAACCCGCACGCGCTCCGGCCGCACAGGCCGCAACCCGCAAACGGGCGAAGAGATCTCCATTCCGGAATCCAAAGTTCCTGCATTCAAAGCAGGCAACAAGCTTAAAGAAGCGGTGAAGTAAATTATGCGCCTGGACAAGTTCCTTAAGCTCTCCCGTCTCATCAAACGGCGTACGGTAGCCAAGGACGTGTCCGAGCAGGGACGGGTATGGGTGAACGGCCGCGAGGCCAAACCGAGTTCCACGGTCAAGGTGGGGGACGAGCTCAAGATTCAGTTCGGCCAGAAGCTGGTGACCGTGCGCGTGGAGCTGCTGAGCGAATCGACCCGCAAGGAAGATGCCGCGAAGATGTACACGCTGCTCGGCGAAGAACCGATCAAACGGGAATCGGACAGCATTCTGTAACCGATTCCTCCATAAAAAGAAGCAGAGAGACGTCGTTCTCCTGCTTCTTTTTTTATTGTCTGCCCTTGTCCTTCCTTCGGAGTCCGGGAGTTCTAAACCCCGGACGACCCCCATACTTTATAGTAAACAAGCTTGGTATGGTTGGTTTTTCGAACGAGCCCTTGTGTCGGAGTTCAGTGTTATGGCCGGAGAGTTCACGCGCCGCCTTTGAACCCGGGTTCCCCCTACCTTATCTAATCAAAGGAGCCCGGGTTCAACAGCGGCCGCAGGCCATGGGCACTGTAACGCAGACCGCACGCAGCATCGTTCGAACGCTCAACCCATCGCCAAGCGCCAAAGAGGAGGAGTCGGCCCATGGTCGAACAGCCGGGAAAAGTGAAGCGCCAAGAGATCCGGATGCTGAACCGCAAGCTGCTGGAGGTGTCCGGCGTGATGAACGTCGAGAGCTTCGACAGCGAGGAGTTTCTGCTGGAGACCGAATGCGGTTTCCTGATGATCAAGGGGCAGAACCTGCACATCAAGAACCTGAGCCTCGAGCAGGGGCTTGTCGCGATTGAAGGATACGTGAATGAGCTGGCCTATGTCGATACAAACTCCCAAGGAAAGTCCAAGGGATTCCTGGGCAAGCTGTTCAAGTGACGCTGAGCGTACAGTTTTTAACGATGGGCATGATGTATGCGGGAGGTCTCGCGCTGGGAGGGCTGTATGACCTCTACCGGGTGCTTTCGGGCCAGCTGAAGGTACCCTCATGGCTGCGGGCGGCGCTCGATCTCCTCTACTGGTTCGTCGGGACACTCGTCGTATTTACACTGCTCTACAGGAGCAATTGGGGCGAGGTCAGGCCCTTTATTTTTCTTGGGCTGGCCATCGGCATTCTTTTTTATTTTCTGGTGTTTAGCCGGCCGGTCATCCGGGTAATCGTATTTACAATCCGTGCTGTCGTCACGGCCGCACGCATCGGCAGGAGGATGATCGACCTTTTCATTATCAGGCCCGCCATCGGACTTTACAGGCTGGTGCTGATCATTTTGGGATTTTTACTGGCGACCGCTATATTCATGTACAAAATTGTGTTACAATTGCTCTATCCTGCATGGAGACTGCTGTTGTGGCTGTTTCGGCCGCTCGGCAGGTGGATGCGGTTGCATCTCGTTCCCGCAGGGATGAAGACAATCGGTCAAAAGCTGAAGGCGCTGTTCCGGAAGCTGTTTTGATCGTACTGGGAGGATTTAGACGTAGATGCAGGCAAACTCACAAGGAGCTAAGGACACGCAGCCGCAGAACAAGGGCACATTTCGCCGGCGCCGACTCGTCATGCTGATGCTGGCCTGCTTTATGAGTTGGGCCGGTGTCACGCTGTGGAATCAAATCGGTAAAATCAGCGAACGCAAAGATAAAGTCGCCGCCTTGGAACAGAAAGAGGCCGAGGTGACGCAGATCAACGAAGAGACTCAGCGCGAGATCGCCAGGTTGAACGATCCCGAGTACGTATCGCAAAAAATCCGTAAAGACTTGCACTACATCAAGAAGGGGGAAAGATTGTTCTTCACCCCCGTCGCGCCTAAGCAGTAACTGGGCCGGGTGAGGGCGAATCCTTCGGTTGACCGTGTGTTCGCCGTACGTTATAATCGGCATAGTTTCGATGATTCGCTTTTTTAACTATTTAAGGGAGGATCAGTTTACTTTATGGCAATTGAAGTGGGCAGCAAGCTGCAAGGAAAAGTGACAGGCATTACTCACTTTGGGGCGTTCGTTGAGCTACCCGAGGGAGGCACCGGCCTTGTACACATCTCGGAGATTGCGGACAACTACGTCAAGGACGTCAACGATCATCTGAAGCTAAGCGATATCGTCACCGTGAAAGTGATTAATGTCGACAAAGACGGCAAAATCGGACTTTCCATCAAGCAAGCGGTGGATCGGCCGGCAGATGCTGCTCCTCCAACAAGGCCCGCTCGTTTCGACAGACCTCCTGGCGGCGGCGACCGCGGCGGATTTGGTGGTCGTGGTGGCGGCGGCGGCTTCGGCGGCCGTGGAGATCGCGGAGGCCGTGGCGGCAAACCGCCCGCTGGCAAGCCATCCTTTGAAGATAAAATGGCGCGCTTCCTGAAAGACAGTGAAGACCGCATCTCTTCCCTCAAGAAAAACACCGAGGGCAAGCGGGGCGGACGCGGCGCGCGTCGTGACTAATAAATAAAAAGTACCGCAGGAGCCTTCGGAGGCATCTGCGGTTTTTTGATGAAAATCGGAATGGGACGTGACTGCATGAACTTGGATCGATCGGATTCAACGTGGCCATCTATAGAGAGAGCCGGAGCTGCTTGTATCCTGGGCCCAGGACGAGATAGGAGATACCAAGGTTTGTCTTTACATAAACGGGATAACTTTGCTTGACAAGCCCTTGCCTCATGAGATATACTCATTTTTGTTGTGGCGGCATAGCTCAGCTGGCTAGAGCGTACGGTTCATACCCGTAAGGTCGGGGGTTCGATCCCCTCTGCCGCTATAGTGGGGCAATACAGAAGAAATCCGGTTCCTGAATTCTCGGGAACCGGATTTTTTGTTTTTGGGCGCGAAAGGCAGGTCAGACGGAAAAGGGGGTTCCAAAACATTCCATAAGACACTTCTTTTGTCGGAAGGGTGAAAACGCGGCGGGGAATCGACACCTTGTAACGCATTCCCGCCTTTTCTTTCGGGGAACAGGACGCGAACGAGTTGTGACGGACATCGGCACCCCGAATTGTGTTAGCGCTTACATTAAAGATGAATGCTGCCTTGACCCTTAATTCGCGGGAAGCTTCTTTTTGTCGGAAAAAACTTTCGCATCGCTCCTTCATTATGACAAACTTTCTTCTTGCGTGATTATATACTGGGCTCATTAATAGCATATGGGTGGTGTTCAGGAATTATGCAGAAACGGCAAATGTTCAGCGGTCTGAATCACGTATGGTCGGGATGGACGCACCGGGCAAAGCAAGGAGCCCTTGGCGCGATAGCCCAGAACCGTCTTGTGCAATCGCTTGTAGCGAGACGCTGGTCGATCTTGCTCCTGATGATGGCATTCCTGCTAGGCAGGGCCATGATCCTGGATCAGCTGGCACCGTTTGCCGTCGCGTACTTCGCGGTGATGTATTTTTTGCGAAGGGAGCTGTTATTCTGGACAGGCGTATTCGTAGCCGCAGGGAGCCTGTTTTCGGCCGATCCGATGCACACTGGCTACATCGTAGCGGAGATGATCGTCTTCGTACTGATCCAGAAGGGCGTGGAACGATTCGAACGCTCGGACATCTCGTACGCGCCGCTGATTGTCTTCACCTCCACTTTTTTCGTGCAGCTGTTCTCCCATCTGGCAGCGGTGCAGCTCAGCTGGTATACACTGACGATGAGCGGAGTGGGGGCGCTGCTCAGCCTTATCCTGACGCACATTTTTCTCCAGGCGATACCGGTGTTTACCCTATCGCGCAAAAATTACAATCTCAAACACGAGGAAGTTATATGTCTCATTATTCTGCTGGCATCTGTCATGACGGGGACCGTGGGTTGGCTGATCGGTCCGGTTACGCTCGAGCATGTGCTCTCCCGCTACTTGATCCTGCTGTTTGCGCTTGTCGGGGGAGCCCCCCTTGGCGCTTCGGTCGGGGTGATTTCGGGCCTCATTCTCAGTCTTGCCAATGCAAGCGCAATCTATCAGATGAGTCTCTTGGCCTTCGCCGGCATGCTCGCCGGGCTGCTGCGTGAAGGCAGCCGGATGGCCGTGGCGCTTGGCATGCTGCTCGGATCCTCGATCCTGTCGGTTTATCTCGGCAATCAGGCCGAGGTGCTGAATTCGACGTGGGAGTCCGTGGCCGCCGTAGCCCTGTTCCTGATGACACCGAGGAGCGTTACGCAGATGCTCGCCAAGTATGTGCCGGGCACCCAGGAGAATCTCAAGTCACAGCAGGATTATGCCCGCCGGGTGCGGGATGTGACGGCGAACCGGGTGGAGCAGTTCTCCGAGGTGTTCAAGCAGCTCTCCCGCAGCTTCAAGCAGATTACGGCGGACTCTGCGCCGCTTCGGCGGGAGGAGGAGGTCGGCCACTTCATGAATTCCGTCGCGGAGAAGTCGTGCGGAAGTTGTTGGAAGCGCAAGCAATGTTGGGACGATAAGTTCTACCAGACCTACAAATATATGACCGACATGATGACCGAGGTGGAACTGCGGGAAGACATGAGCCGCAAGGATATCCAGCCGGAGTGGAAAAAGCACTGCGTGAAGCCCGATCAAGTGCTTGAAGTGATGAAGCAGCAGTATGCCTTGTATAAGCACGATCAGCATTGGAAGAAACAAATTCTCGACTCCCGCCAGCTGGTTGCCGAGCAGCTCTCCGGCGTATCGCAGGTCATGGAGGACCTGGCGAAGGAGATCAAGCGGGAAGGGCAGGAGCTCTTCATGCAGGAAGAGCAGATCCGGAGCGCCCTCGAGGAACTGGGCTTGTCCATCCACAGCATCGATGTCATCTCCTTGGACGAAGGGAACGTGGAGATTGAGATCGTTCATCAATATACAAAGGGCTTCGACGAGTGCCGCAAAATCATCGCCCCGCTCCTCTCCGAGATTGTCGGCGAACACATCGCGGTGAAATCCGAGGAGTCGCTGGAGCGCAAGGAAGGCTACAGCACGGTGGTTTTCGCTTCGGCGAAGGAATACGAGGTGGAAACGGGAATCGCAGGCGCAGCCAAGGGGGGCGACTTGCTGTCGGGAGACAGCTTCAGCACCATTGAGCTTGGCAACGGCAAGTTTGCCGTAGCGCTCAGCGACGGCATGGGCAACGGCGAGAGGGCTCGCGCGGAGAGCAGTACGGCGCTGTCCATCCTGCAGCAGCTGCTGCAGTCGGGGATGGACGAGAAGCTGGCGATCAAGTCGGTCAACTCCGTGCTCATGCTCCGCTCGTCGGATGAAGTCTATGCCACAGTGGATGTGGCGCTGATCGATCAGTACACCGCACAGACGACGTTCCTCAAGATCGGCTCGACGCCGAGCTTCATTAAAAGAGGCAGCGAGGTGTTCCCTGTGACGGCGAACAACCTGCCGGTCGGCATACTCGCCGACATCGACGTCGATCTCGTCAGCGTGCAGCTCGAACACGGGGATACGCTCATCATGATGACCGACGGCATCTATGACGCCCCGGGCCATGCCGTGAACAAGGAAATGTGGATGAAGCGGATGATCACGGAGATTGAGGCGGGGTCGCCTCAGGATTTTGCCGACATCCTGCTGGAGCGGGTCGTACGTTACCATCATGGTGAGATCTATGACGATATGACGGTGGTTGTAGCACGGGTTGACAAATTTCAGCCGGAATGGGCTACCTTCTCGTGGCCGGGAATGGAGCGCATCGAACGGCCTAGGACGGTGAGCTGATGATGACAATGGTAAAGGAGATGGGAACCATGGTAGTCGCAAAAGCTGTAAAGGTCGTGCTGGACGTGAAGGTCACCGAGGATCTGGACGTGACGGAGGTCATGAAGATCGTCAAAGTCCTGGAAGCGCTGAATATTGTAAAATCGGTGGAAGCGGTGGAAGTGGAGGAAACGGGCCGGCCGGGCGTGTCCATGCAGACTGCCCAGCTCGTGCAAGCCGAAGCGATGGGCGGGCAAGCGGAGGCAGCCGCAGCGGCGGTCGGCGCACCGGAGAACATAGCGGAGCTGACGGAAGGAACCGTGCGTAAGGAAAGGAAGCGGAAGAAGAGCAGGAAAGCGAGGAAGGACGAACGCCTGGCGGCTGTTATGGAGCGGGGGAAGGAAGCGGGCGTCATCCCGCAGGCAGCGGCTCTTCAAGAAGAGCAGCCTGTTCGGCCGGCGGAAGAGAAGCAGACCGGGAAGGCAGCACGGGATCAGGAGGCCATCCTGACAGTCCAATCCGCCGAGTCTAAGAAGAAGCGGGCTCTCCCGGCAGAGCAGCCTGCGAATCTTGTTCGACAGGAGGCGATCCAGACGGTGAAGCCGATTCAGAATGCCAAGAGGAGTCATGCCGTCCAAGCTAAGGATCCCCGGGGGGCCCTGCCGGTCAGCACCCTCCTGAGCGTGAAAATCATCCAGGATCTGCAGAGCCTTAAGGGGAGGGAGCGGACGGAGGGGCTTCTCGGCATCCAGGCTCAGGATCGTCCGCGAACCCATCAGCTAAGTCTTGCAGCTAAGGGCATCCAGGAACTCTTGGACGGCCGGAGGATGCCGGAGGCACGGGCACAGATGCTTGGTCCTGTAATGGATACCGCCAAGAGTAGGCGGGGGACCGCGGCCGCCCAGGAACGGGAAGGAACGAGCAAGAGAATCCGGGAATTCCTTGCTGGAGCGAAGGGGATGGAGGCGTTGAGGGCACCGCCGCAGGCGGCGGCCGTTCCGCTCTTCTAGAATTACCCTGCCGAAGATCGTTGATGGAAGGAGGAGCATACATCCGGTGATCCGGTCCCCGAAGAGAGAAGGCGAGGGGTAAGGGGCTCGTGGATACCGGTGAGCAGGGTGCCCGGCACACCCTTGGCGCCTGATCGGCACAGGTGCTGTACATACGCAGGGAGCAGGTACCGTCTTCGCTGGCGCATGCGAGGGCGGTATTTTGTGCTGTCCGGCTCATTCCTCGTTTAGAATTCTCCCAGCTGGCAAAGCTGGAGCTAGAGAGTTTACAAGGGGGTAGACAGCATGAAACAAATCATCCTCGTTACCGACGGATGTTCGAATGTGGGGATGTCGCCGGTGGTGGCCGCGGCCAGAGCGAAGGCGGAAGACATTATCGTCCACGTGATCGGCATCGTCGATTCGGGCGATATCGGTATGCTTGGCGCGGAAGAGATCAGGGAGACAGCGGAGGCGGGGGGCGGCATGAGCCGGATCGTGCAATCTTCCCAGCTGGCCCAGACCGTGCAGATGATCACGCGCAAATCCGTGGTTTCGACGATTCAGCAGGTCGTAGGACAGGAGCTGCGCGGTATTCTGGGTCATTCGCAGCTGGACCGGCTCCCCCCGCATCAGCGTTCGGAGGTAGTGCGGGTGATTGACGATCTGACGGAGACGGCCAGCCTGCAGATTGCGCTGCTGATCGATGCAAGCTCTTCGATGAAGCCGAAGCTCCAGGCGGTCAAAGATGCGATCCAGGATCTGCAGCTCAGCCTGCAGTCCAGGCAGGGAGCCAGCCTGCTGTCCGTGTTTCACTTCCCCGGGGGACTTGCAGCTGAAGAGCGGGCGGCCCATTGTGATATCGAATGGACGAGCGATCTTGCAAATTTGAAGGGGTTGTTCTATAAATTAAACATGAGGGGAACGACCCCGACGGGTCCGGCTCTCATGGAGGTCATAGACTATATGGCCGAATCCGGAGGGGAAACCGCGGCCGGAGGCTCCCGGAGGACGGAAGGGGCGCTTCTGCCGGACCGGACGGGAACGGCACGCAAAGAAGGGATCTGGAGTGACTATGTCGTCTGAATTGTCCCTGCCCGAAGGCACGGCCATCCAGGGCAAATGGAATCGCGGACAGTACCGGATCGAGCGGCTGCTCGGGGTGGGGAGCAACGGCAAGGTGTACCTTGTCCGCCAGGGCCGCAAGCGCTACGCGCTAAAGCTTGGCTTCGATGCGATTGACCATCAATCCGAGGTGAATGCCCTGAAGGCCTTGTCGCGTTCGTCCGCCGCCTTTGGGAGCCTGCTGCACGATGTCGATGATTTGGCTTATGGGGAAGCGAGCTATCCGTTTGCCGTACTCCGGTATATCGAAGGCAAGCCGCTGACGGATTTTATCCGTGACCGCGGTGCGGATTGGCTCTATGTCACGGGCCTTCATCTGCTGCGAAGCTTAACGGAGCTGCATGCCTGCGGCTTCGTTTTCGGCGATCTCAAGGCGGAGAATGTCATCGTCTCCTCCTACGGGGAGGTCGGGCTCATCGATTACGGCGGCGTCACGGCGGTGGGCCGGTCGGTGAAGCAGTTCACGGAGCAGTATGACCGCGGCTATTGGAACGCGGGCTCCCGCACCGCGGACGAGGCTTACGACCTGTTCTCCTTCGCGGTGCTGATGATTGCTTCCGCGCTGCCCGAGGCGAGATTCCGTCTGCTGGCCGGAGGGCTGCCGCAGAACCGCAGTGCGGAGGATCTGCTCGCTGCGATCCGGGGGAACACCGCCCTTGAACCGGTGTCGGGTGTACTGCGGGGTGCCCTGTCCGGCCGGTATGCGTCGTCCCGGCAGATGCTGGCCGACTGGAGGGCGCGCAGCAGGAGACCGCCCCGGCGCTCGGCCGAAGCGCTGCAATTCGGCTGGATTCCGTGGACGTTCGCCGTGTCCCTGATTTTGTTCGCCGCGACCGTTTACTTGGTCTTCCAGTAGTGTAATATACAGTAACGCCGGCAGGGCTGCCAGGCAGCTGATGGAGAGGATGCAATAAGCATGAGATCAGGGGCAGGTTGGCCCGCCCGGGTTGAGAAGTGGATCAACAATGAAGCGCTGCTTGCACCGGGGGACGGCGTAGTCGTGGCGGTATCGGGAGGACCCGATTCCGTAACGCTGCTCCATCTCCTCTTTGGGTTGTCCGCACGCTATGAATGGAGGCTGATCGTCGCGCACGTGAACCACGGATTCCGGAAAGCGGAGTCCGAGCAGGAAGCGGAGCTGGTGGCCCGGCATGCCGCACGGCTGGGGCTTGCGCTGCATACGGTCCGCCTTGATATGCCGGCTGTTCTGGCTGCAGACGGGGAGAACGCCCAGGCTGCGGCCAGGGAAAGAAGGTACGCGTTTCTCGCGGATGTCGCGAGGCGTACGGGGGCCAGGCGCATCGCCACCGCCCATCATGCCGACGATCAGGCCGAGACGGTGCTGATGAGAATTCTGCGGGGGACGGGCTTATCCGGGCTTGCCGGCATTCCGCTTCGAAGAACGCTGGCGGAAGGCGTGGAACTGATCAGGCCCCTTCTGCGTATATACAAATCAGAGATCGAATCCTACTGTGAAGCCGAGGGCCTGGAATACTGCACCGACAGCAGCAATCTGCAGGCCAAGTACACCCGCAATCAAGTCAGACTGGAGCTGATGCCCTACCTCAAGCAGTACAATGACAAGCTTCCTGAGGCGCTGGGCCGGCTCGCGGAGACGGCGGCTGCGGAGGACCGTTTTCTCGAGGAGCAGACGGAGCTCTTATTCGAGGGGAACATCGAGTGCCGGAACGGGGGTTATGTCTGGTCAGCCCGGTGGTTTGCGGGGGTACACATTGCTTTACAAAGGCGACTCATTAAACTAATATTAAGTTATCTTGCAGCGGATCGGAATTCCATGGATTTCCTTCACATTGAGAGTGTTCGCTTGGCCATACTGTCGGAAGAGCCTGTCAACTTCCGCCGTGAGGTCGTACAGGACATTATGCTTGCCAGGGAATATGATCGAATCGCGGTACATACTATGGTGTTACCCCCTCGCGCTTATGTCCATGAGCTGGGAGAGGGGCTGCAGTCCTTTACGATTCCCGAGACGGGGGTGCGGATCGAGCTGCAGCTGTTGGAGGGCGAGGACCCGGCAGCGGGAGAAGCCGCGACTTACACCGCCATTTTCGATGCGGAAGAACTCTTCCTTCCATTAATAGTGCGCAGCAGGCTTCCGGGCGACCGGATGCGGCCGCTCGGACTAAACGGAACGAAAAAGGTAAAAGATATGTTCATCGACGCGAAGGTGCCGCCGTCCTTACGGGAGAGAATTCCACTGATTACGGATGCAAGAGGAAACATCATCTGGGTACCCGGAGTGAGAACGTCCGCCTTGGGCGCTGTCACAGGGAGTACCCGAAGCCGGCTGCGTCTGCGGCTGGTTGTGCCAAATTAACCCAACTAAGTAGGAGGATCTCTCTTGCAAAACGACGTACTAGAAGTGCTTTACTCCGAGCAGCAGATTCAGGACAAGGTCAAAGAGATGGGCGAGCTCATCACTCGCGATTTCGAAGGGAAGAACCCGCTTGTCATTTGTGTCTTGAAGGGCGCGTTCATCTTCATGGCCGACCTGGTGAAGCGGATCGACCTGCCGCTCGAGACGGATTTCATGGCCGTATCCTCGTATGGGGCATCGACCAAGTCCTCCGGGGTCGTCAAGATCATCAAGGACCTCGACATCTCCGTGGAAGGGCGCCATGTGCTTATCGTTGAAGATATCATTGACAGCGGTTTGACGCTCAGCTATCTCATCGATGTGCTGGAACGACGCAATGCGCTGTCCACCACCATCGCCGCCTTGTTTGACAAGCCGACGGGACGCAAGGTCGATCTCGACGCCGATTATAAAGGCTTTGTCATTCCCGACGCCTTTGTCGTAGGCTATGGTCTCGATTACGACGAGAAGTACCGCAACCTGCCTTTCGTAGGCATTTTGAAGCCCGAAGTGTACTCCCACTAACGCGAGCTTGGACAATTTGAGAACCCGAGACTTGCTGTGGTACAATATACAAAGCCGTTTGTTGAGAGGAGGTAGGGGATGAATCGCATCATTCGCAATACTGGTTTTTATCTGCTTATTTTCTTGGTCACCGTCGGAATCGTACACTTCATCAGCACACAGAATGAACAAAAAGACACGATCAGCTATGGTAAGCTCCGGCAGGCCTTGATAGAAAAGAATGTAGACCAGATTATCGTGAAGTATGACGCTCAAACGTATTTGGTTCGGGGGAAATATAAAACTCCGCCTTCAGCGGACAAGTTGAATTTCGAATCGCGGGCGCCGTATGAAGAAGAAATATTCCGTTTGATCGAGAACAGCGAGATCAACCCGGAGAACGTTTACATCGAGAAAATGGAAGGGGACAATGTTTGGATCAGCTTCCTTACCTCCATTATCCCGTTCGTGATCATCTTCATCCTTTTCTTCTTCCTGTTGAATCAGGCTCAAGGTGGCGGCGGCAAGGTGATGAACTTTGGCAAGAGCCGTGCCCGTCTGTATAACGAAGAGAAGAAAAGGGTTACCTTCGAAGACGTTGCAGGGGCTGATGAGGAAAAGCAGGAGCTGGTTGAGGTTGTCGAATTCCTGAAAGACCCGCGTAAATTCGCTGCGGTCGGCGCCCGGATCCCCAAAGGCGTACTGCTGAACGGACCTCCGGGAACAGGGAAGACGCTCTTGGCCCGCGCTGTAGCAGGCGAAGCTGGCGTGCCTTTCTTCTCCATCAGTGGTTCGGATTTCGTCGAGATGTTCGTCGGTGTCGGCGCCTCCCGTGTCCGTGATTTGTTTGAGAATGCGAAGAAGAACGCCCCTTGTATTATATTCATAGATGAGATCGATGCGGTCGGCCGTCAGCGCGGCGCCGGTCTCGGCGGCGGGCATGACGAGCGCGAACAGACGCTCAACCAATTGCTCGTCGAGATGGACGGCTTCGGTGCCAACGAGGGCATTATCATCGTGGCCGCAACGAACCGTCCGGATATTCTGGACCCTGCGCTCCTCCGTCCGGGACGCTTTGACCGTCAGATTACGGTCGACCGTCCGGATGTCAAAGGACGCGAAGCGGTACTGAAGGTTCATGCACGCAACAAGCCGCTGAACAAGGACGTGAAGCTCGACCAGCTGGCAAGATATACGACCGGTTTCACGGGAGCGGATCTCGAGAACCTGCTCAACGAAGCAGCGCTGATCGCCGCCCGCCGCAACCGCAAGGATATCTCCATGGAAGAGATCGACGAAGCGTTCGACCGCGTGATTGTCGGTACGCAGAAGAAATCCCGCATCATCTCCGAGAGAGAGAAGCGGATGGTGGCCTTCCATGAAGCGGGCCATACGATTGTAGGCGTGCACGTTGAGAACGCCGAGATGGTGCACAAGGTCACGATCATTCCGCGCGGCCGTGCCGGCGGGTATGTCATGATGCTTCCGAAGGAAGGCGAAGACCGGATGATGCAGACAAAGTCGGAGCTGCTCGACAAGGTCACCGGCCTCCTGGCCGGACGCGTGTCCGAGGAGCTGTTCATCGGCGAGATCGGGACGGGCGCCTACAGTGACTTCCAGCGGGCTACAGGCATTATCCGCCGGATGATCACGGAGTTCGGGATGAGCGAGAAGCTCGGACCGATGCAGTTCGGTACGACGCAGGGACAGGTCTTCCTGGGCCGGGATATCGGGCATGAGCAGAACTACAGTGACGCGATTGCTTACGAGATCGACCAAGAGATGCAGTCCATGATCCGTGCGTGCTACGACCGAGCCAAAGAGATTCTCTCCAAATACAGCGATCAGGTGAAGCTGATCGCCGAGACGCTCATCGAGAAGGAAACGCTCGAGAAGGAGCAGATCCAGGAGCTGATCGATACCGGGAAGCTGGGCCCCGTGGGCGGCGAGCTGGGCGTGAAGTCGGATGACCTGAAGATCAATATCCAGGGTCAGCCAGACAACGCCGGCAAGTCGGAGCTGGATCAGCTGTATGACAAGGAAGAGAAGAAAGAAGAATAGCAGGATGGGAAGACCGGTGCCTTCAGGGCGGCCGGTCTTCTTCTTTTGTAATCAGCTAGCTCCTCCCTGAGGGGCACGGAAGGTATTGCTTCGGATGCGGGACAGGTGCAGAGGAGAGCCTAACGGGTAGAACGAAAAGGGCTGTGACCGAGCAACTTTCCAGGAACATGGGCAAGAGGGACGCCTGCCTCTTAAAGGGGAGGGAATCCTTGGTTTTTGTGGGTATTTGAGCATTGACAGGTGGGGAAGGGTTGTGTAAATTAGGTGTAAATCTTTATATACCTTGTGAATCATTTCACGCGCTTGAAGAAAAGGAAGGTGCGTCATGGAAGCATTAGCGTTGGAGCGCAAAGCAGAACAGCAGCGGGAGCTCAAAGAGCGGATCGCCCAGCTGAAGAAAGAACGGAACGCCATCATTCTCGCACATTATTATCAGCGGGACGAGATTCAGGAAGTTGCCGATTTTCGCGGGGATTCCTTCCTGCTCGCACAGAAAGCCGCTTCGACCGATGCCGAGGTTATCGTTTTCTGCGGAGTTCATTTCATGGGGGAGAGCGCCAAGATTCTTGCACCGAACAAGACCGTGCTTATTCCGGATGAGAGAGCCGGGTGCCCGATGGCCGACATGGTTAACGTCGATGGGCTACGGGCATTAAAGAGACAGCATCCGAATGCGAAAGTCGTGGCGTACATCAATACTTCCGCCGAAGTAAAGTCCGAGACCGACATCTGCTGTACATCGGCCAATGCTATCAAGGTCATCAATTCGGTCGATTCAGACGAAGTGATCTGGGTGCCGGATAAGAACCTTGGTGACTATGTATCTAAGTTTACCGACAAGAAGATGATCATCTGGGAAGGGTACTGCAATACCCACGACATGCTGACGGTAAAGGACGTCGAGGAGATGAAGCATCTGCATCCGAACGCCCAGTTCGTCGTTCATCCGGAATGCCGTCCAGAGGTTGTCAAGATGGGTGACTTTGTAGGAAGTACAACCGCCATCATCAAATATTGTAAAGAATCCGACTGCCAGGAATTTATCGTAGGCACGGAAGATGGAACCGGGTATCAGCTTCGGTTGGATAGCCCTAACAAGACGTTCCACTTTGCTACGAAGTTCCTTGTATGCCCGAACATGAAAGTCAACAATCTCAAAAAAGTAGTGAAGTGCCTGGAGACCAATCAGCCGCAGATTTATGTGCCGCCGCACGTGGCTGATCAAGCCAGAGCATCCTTGGAGCGCATGCTGCAGGTTAAGTAGCATGCGCTGCTTTTTCTAACCGCAGGATCCTTTATAGGGTGATATCAGGAGATCGAGAAGATAAGCAGGAGTTCGAATAGACAGGTGGGAGCCAAGCTCATGATACCTCGTTATTTGGTGAATTTCGACGTGCGGGACCTTCCGCATGTACATACGGACGTAATTGTGATCGGCGCAGGTATCGCCGGTCTTTTTACCGCGCTGAAGGCGGCTGAGACCAAGAGGGTGCTCATGGTCACGAAGAAATCGCTGCTCGACAGCAATACGCGGTATGCGCAGGGCGGCATTGCTGCCGTGATTTCCGATGAAGATTCGCCGGCCTACCACCGCCAGGACACGCTGATTGCCGGTGCGGGGCTGTGCTCTTCGGCAGCTGTTGACGTATTGGTGCATGAAGGACCCAGCGGAGTCACGGACCTGATCCGGATGGGCACCGAATTCGATATGGAGGACGGCCGCTATGCGCTAACCCAGGAGGGAGCGCACAGCCAGCGGCGCATTCTGCACGCGCAGGGCGATGCTACCGGTGCGGAGATTGTCCGTGCGCTCTCCGAGAAGGCTAAGCAGGACTCGAACATCGAGGTCTGGGACGACCATTTTGTCATCGATCTGATTACAGAAGGCAATGAATGCTTCGGGGCCCTGGTTCAGAAGCCGGACGGCCAGCGCATCTTTGTCCGCGCGAACGCTACAGTGCTATGCACGGGTGGTGCGGGACAGCTGTACCGATACACAACGAATCCTGATATCGCCACGGGGGATGGGATTGCCATCGCATACCGCGCGGGGGCGCATATCCGTGACGTGGAATTCGTTCAGTTTCACCCGACGGCACTTTGCTACCCGGGTGCTCCGCGCTTCCTGATCTCGGAGGCGGTCCGCGGTGAAGGGGCGGTGCTCCGCAATATTAACGGGGAGCGCTTCATGGAGCGGTATCATCCCCAATTGGAGCTGGCACCACGGGATATCGTAGCCCGAGCGATTGTCAGCGAGATGGAGGCGACCAAGTCGACGTTCGTCTATATCGACTTCACCCATGAATCGGAGGAGACCGTCAAGCACCGGTTCCCTACGATTTATGAAGTCTGCCTCAGCCACGGTCTGGATTTGGCCTCGGACTGGATTCCGGTTGCTCCGGCGGCTCACTATATGATGGGCGGGGTGGAGACGGATCTGTATGGGGAAACCAGCGTCAAACGGCTTTTTGCCTGCGGTGAAGTTTCCTCAACCGGCGTTCATGGCGCGAACCGGCTGGCGAGCAACTCGCTATCCGAGGCCATTGTGTTCGGCCGGCGGATCGTAGAGCGTATCTTGGACATGCCGCGCACGCAAGAGCTCCCGGAGGTGAAGGAAACGGAACGCGCAGCGGGGAATCCGATTCAGCCGGTCGTGGAGAAGAAGCTGAAGCTGCAGAAGCTGATGGTCCGTTATGCGGGACTCAAACGCAGCGCACAGGGCCTCCAGAAGGGCTATGATGAACTGAAGAGGCACGTTTCGTTTTTCGACAGCTGCCTCTCCAAGCGCCAGGAGTTCGAGTTTGCGAACCTGCTTATCTGCTCTCTGCTTACGACGGAGGCCGCTCTGATTAGAGAAGAAAGCCGCGGGGGACACTACCGGGAAGATTTCCCGGAACGCGATGATCTTGTATGGCGCAAGCACACGGTATTCAACCGGGTGAACGGCATAACGGAAGGACGGAATGACGATGTATGAGCTGACAGGTTCCGAGCTGGAGAAGAGCCTCCGGCTTTGGCTCCAGGAGGACATTGGGATGGGGGACGTCACTACGATGACCACCATTCCGGCCGATTCAACAGCCAAGGGAATAATCCATGTCAAAGATACCGGGATCGTGGCAGGTCTTCCGGTGGCGCAGGCGGTTTTTGCCTTGGTTGATCCATCGCTCCGCTTTGAGACCAAAGCGGTGGAAGGCCAGCAGGCGGAATACGGCACGGTACTGGCTGAGGTGACCGGCAGCACCCGCAGTATCCTGCTCGGAGAGCGTCTGGCTCTTAATCTGCTGCAGCGGATGTCCGGCATTGCAACGCGGACTCGCCAGTATGTAGACAGGCTGGAGGGACTTCCTACCCGGCTGGTGGATACCCGCAAGACTACCCCGGGCCACCGGATGCTGGAGAAATATGCGGTACGGGTCGGCGGCGGACACAACCATCGTTTCGGTCTTTATGATGCCGTGATGATCAAGGACAATCATATCAAAGGGTCGGGCGGCATTGCCAAGGCCATCGCCGCAGCGCGCGCCCAGATTCCACATACGATGAAGATTGAAGTGGAAGTCGAGAATTTCGAGCAGCTGGAAGAGGCGCTCTCAGCCCGGCCGGATATCGTTATGCTGGACAACATGAGTACGGAGCAGATGAAGCAGGCAGTCCAGCGAATGAAACAGGAGGCGCCGCATATCATGGTAGAAGCCTCCGGCAGCGTAACGCTGGATACGGTGCGCAGCATTGCCGAGACGGGGGTCGATGTCATCTCCGTGGGTCGGCTCACTTATTCCGTACAGGCGCTCGACATCTCTCTGGATCTCAACGAGCAGAAGGAGGCGCGTCCATGATACTTGTGGTCGATGTGGGGAATACGAATATTGTACTGGGTATTTACGAAGGGAAGCAGCTGCGCCATGACTGGCGGATTTCCACGAACCGGTCGGCGACGGCCGATGAATACGGCATCATTCTGTACAATCTGTTTCAGCATGCGGGTATCTCTCTTCAGCAGATCGAAGGAGTGATCATCTCTTCGGTTGTGCCGCCGCTGATGTTTGTGCTGGAGCAATTATGTTTAAAATACGTAAAGAAAACCCCGCTGATTGTCGGTCCTGGGATCAAGACCGGGCTCAACATCCGCTATGAGAACCCGCGCGAGGTGGGCGCGGACCGGATTGTGAATGCCGTAGCAGCCATCGAGCTGTACGGTGCCCCCTGTATCGTGGTGGACTTCGGTACGGCCACGACCTTCGATTATATCGACGAACAAGGGCAGTACGTGGGCGGCGCCGTGGCGCCGGGCATCGGGATTTCGACCGAAGCGCTCTACCAGCGGGCGGCGAAGCTCCCCCGCATCGAGCTTGTCAAGCCGAAAAGTGTGGTCGGCCGCAATACAATCGCCTCCATGCAGGCTGGGATCATTTATGGCTTTGCCGGGCAGGTGGACGGCATTGTCGACCGGATCCGGCAGGAGTTCAGCGTGGAACCGAGCGTAATTGCAACAGGGGGATTGGCGGAGCTGATCTCAGGAGAATCACGGACGATCCAGACGGTGAACCCGCTCCTTACCCTGCAGGGACTGCAGATCATTTACGAACGCAACCGTAACTAAATTCGGCGCGCTAGCGTCAAGACTGAACGATAAAGGAGTCCTCCCTATGCAGGATTATTTAATTAGAGCGACGGCATACGACGGGAAGGTACGGGCTTTCGCTGTACATACGCGCGGCATTGTGGAAGAGCTCCGGCAGAGGCATCAGATGACGCCGACGACGACGGCCGCGCTTGGACGCACCGTGTCGGCGGCCCTGATGATGGGCGCGATGCTCAAGGGCGAAGAGAAGCTGACGGTTCAGATCAAAGGCGGCGGACCCATCGGGCAGATCGTCGTGGACGCCAACGCTCACGGTGAAGTGCGCGGTTACGTCGACAACCCGGATGTGGACCTGCCCCTCAACGAGATCGGCAAGCTGGATGTCAGAGGGGCCGTGGGTACGGACGGGTTCCTCTATGTCATCAAGGACTTGGGGCTCAAGGAGCCTTACCGCGGCAGCGTGCCGATCGTCTCCGGGGAGCTTGGCGAGGACTTTACCTATTATTTCGCCAAGAGTGAGCAGACGAATTCGGCAGTTGCCTTGGGCGTGCTTGTGGATGTCGATTACACCGTCAAGACAGCCGGCGGGTTCATCATCCAGCTCCTTCCGGGGCTGTCCGATGAGGAGATCATCCAGATCGAGAAGGAACTGAACGCGCTGCCACCGATTACCAAAGCTTTGGACCGGGGCGATACGCTGGAGCAGATTCTGACGACGCTGCTGCCGGGCGCTTCGATTCTTGAGCGCAGGGATGACATCCGGTTTCAGTGCAAGTGTTCCCGGGAGCGGGTGGAACAGACCCTGATCTCCCTGGGCCGCAGCGAGCTTCAGACCATTCTGGACGAAGACGGGCAGGCGGAGGTCTCCTGCCATTTCTGCAACGAGAAGTATGCTTTTACCGGGGAAGACCTTAAGGGACTGATCGCATCACTGTAACAACCGGGAAGCGGACGAACAAGCAGGGCGGCGGAAACGGGCCGTCCGAACATAGATGCGTGATCATACGGGGAGAAAAGGGCATGCGAAACCTGAAAGTGTTGTGGGCTATGATCGCTGTGTTGCTGATCGCCGTTGTTATCCTCTCCTCTGTATTGACGGCCCATTATGTAGGCTTACTCCATTCCAATCCGAATCCGAAACAACCGAAGCAGGCCGATTCTACGCGAACCGTCGCTACCATCGGGGAACATGTTATCACACAGCAGGACTTGGAAGATCAGCTTCTCCATAAGTATGGCCGGGAGATGCTGGAGCGTATGATCGACCAGTACGTCGTCCGCAGGGAAGCGGAGGCACAGGGGGTTCTAGTAAGCGATAGCGAAGTGCAGCAGGAAATTTTGCGGATGCAGCAGGGTTACGATAGCGAGAATGCGTTTTGGGAGTCGATGAAGGAGCAGCTTGGACTGACGCAGGAAGAGCTGACGGCAGACATAGAGAATAGATTGCTTGCGGAGAAAATGGCGATCCGCGGCATCCAGGTGAGTGACGCCGAGGTGGATGCCTACTTGCAGGCGCATGAGGATGAATTCCGTCCGCGTATCATGCTGAAGCTGCAGCAGATTGTCTCTGCGAGCAGGGAGCAGGCTCAGAAGGCGGCGGCGGAGCTGGCCAAAGGGGCGGACTTCGGCCAGGTGGCACGGGACCGGTCGCTGGACGACGCCACGCGGGACAGTGGAGGCGATCTCGGCTGGGTGGAAGAAGGGGATCCCTTCGTTCCCTCGGCGGTGATGAAGGCGGCGAAGCAGCTCAAGAAGGGCGAGGTCTCGAAACCCGTCGAGTGGGAAGGGCAATACGTGCTCGTGAAGGTGCAGGACCGCAAAGAGCAGGCGAAGGGAACGCCGCAGGAGATTCGTGAGCAGGTACGCAAGGACATCGCATTGAGCCAAGCTCCGCCGATCAAACAAACCGTCGGGCGACTGAGGGAAAAGTGGAAGGTTCAGGTGCCGGACGGTTTTTGAGGACATGCCGGCTTTGCATATTGACAAGGTTCTCTCCGGTTTGATAAGATGGCATTATTATACCTAGCAATTTACTCGGATATTTTAGAGGACTTTTTGTGATCTTGAGGAGGAGAACCGAATGGCCAGACTAGTTCAAAACATCACGCAACTGATTGGGGATACGCCGCTTGTGAAGCTGAACCGGGTCGTACCGGAAGGCAGCGCGGAAGTATACGTGAAGCTGGAGTTCCAGAACCCCGGCGCCAGCGTGAAAGACCGGATTGCGATCTCCATGATCAACGTGGCGGAGCAGGAAGGTATCATCAAACCGGGCGACACAATCGTTGAACCGACCAGCGGCAACACGGGAATCGGTCTGGCTATGGTGGCTGCTGCCAAAGGTTACAAAGCGATTCTCGTAATGCCGGAGACCATGTCCATGGAACGCCGGAACCTGCTGCGTGCTTACGGTGCCCAGCTGGTGCTGACGCCGGGTGCTGAAGGCATGAAAGGCGCGATCAAACGTGCCGAGGATATTCTTGCCGAGAACCCAGGCTACTTTATGCCGCAGCAGTTCAAAAACCAGGCTAACGTGAAAGTCCACCTGGAGACGACAGGTCCGGAGATCGTGGAAGCGATCAAAGAACATGACGGCCAGCTGGATGCATTCATCGCCGGGATCGGAACAGGCGGAACGATCACGGGTGCCGGTACGGTGCTCAAGGAGAACTTCCCTGGCATCAAGGTGTATGCGGTTGAGCCTTCCGCTTCGCCGGTTCTCTCCGGCGGCAAGCCGGGTCCTCACAAGATTCAAGGGATCGGCGCAGGCTTCATCCCGGATATTCTCGACACCAAGGTGTACGACGGGATTATTGCGGTAGACAACGAGGATGCATTCGAAACTTCCCGCCGTGTCGCGAAGGAAGAGGGCATTCTGGGCGGGATCTCTTCCGGTGCGGCGATTTTCGCAGCGCTGAAGGTGGCCAAAGAGCTTGGCGCCGGCAAGCGTGTTGTTGCCGTAATCCCAAGTAACGGCGAGCGTTACCTGTCTACGCCGCTCTATCAATTCGAAGATCAATAATTTTTTAAGGAAGGACCTGCTCGACTTCGGTTGGGCAGGCCTTTTTTTCATGGCGGTTTTCAAGTATACTTAACCCAACATCTTGGTAACGTGGAAACGGAGGCGCAGCGGAATGATTCTCACATCCTTGGAGCAGTGGCAGCAGTGGGCAGGAGCCTACACCGTGCTTCCTTACATCCGCAAACATGCACTCAAAGAAACCCGCCCGGCGGCATGGCTGCAGGTCTGGGAGCAGGCTGCGCCCGGCTCCTTCGTGCTGGAGAGCGGCAAGGGAGGCCGCTATACGTTCCTGGGCCTGCAGCCCCGCTCTGAAATTCGCGGCACCGGACTCGATATGGTGATATCGGGACCGGATGGCGTGGTGGAGCGGGGGAGCCATCCACCGCTCGAAGCGGTCAAGCGCTGGATGGCGCCTTATACCGCTCCCTATGTGGAGGGGGCGCCGAAGTGGACCGGCGGCTGTGTCGGCTATTGGGGATACGATGTGATCCGTACGATTGAGCGTCTGCCCGTACAGGCGTCGGCCGATCTGCCCCTGCCGGACTACGCCTTCGTGCGGGTGGACGAGCTGTGGGTCATCGATCACGAGCTGGGCGAACTGTATTGTTCGGTCTCCGTGTATGCCTCGGCATGGGACTCATCCGATCGGGTCCTTCTGCAGCAGAGGTATGACGAAGCGGCTGCAGCGGCCGGGCGGATGTACGAGCTGTGGAACGGGCTCATGGCCTCCAATGAGGATCAGGCGCTGGCCGGCGAGCTGCAGGAAAAGAAGGAGCGGATGAGCCGCGATCTTCTGCAGATCGATGTGGATGCGATACCCGGCATCCAGGCCGATTTTCCGCGTGAAGCTTATGAGGAGGCTGTCCGCCGGATTCGGGATTACATTGGGGCTGGCGATGTGTTCCAGGTGAACTTGTCCGTGCGCCAGCATAAGAAGCTCGAGTCAACGCCGGAAGAGATCTACGAGTGGCTTCGCCTGGTCAATCCATCACCCTATATGGGCATGCTCCGCTTCGCTGACTTTCAGCTTGTCTCAGGTTCCCCGGAGCTGCTGGTTCAGCTCGAGAGGGGAACGGTACGCACGAGACCGATTGCGGGAACGCGTCCCCGGGGAGCTAGCCCCGAAGAAGACCGGCGCCTCGCCGATGAGCTGATTCATCACGAGAAGGAACGGGCCGAGCATATCATGCTCGTGGATCTGGAGCGTAATGACTTGGGGAGAATCTCGAAGTATGGGTCGGTCCGGGTCTCGGATTTTATGGTCATCGAGTACTATTCCCATGTGATGCATATTGTCTCTGAGGTCGAAGGGGAGCTGGCTCCGGGCAAGGATGCGTTTGACGTCATTGGGGCGGCCTTCCCGGGGGGAACCATTACGGGGGCTCCGAAGATCCGCACGATGGAGATTATCGAGGAACTCGAGCCGGTACGCCGGGGGCCTTATACGGGGTCCATTGGTTGGATTGACTATAACGGCGATTTGGAATTTAATATTATTATACGAACCTTGGTTGTAGCGGAAGGTACCGGTTATGTGCAGGCGGGAGCAGGCATCGTGATCGATTCCATTCCGGAGAAAGAATACATCGAGTCCATCAACAAAGCCAAAGCGATGTGGAAAGCGATCCAATACAGTGAAGCGGAGCCGGCAGCCCGCAGGAGGGGTTAAGCGATGATTTTGGTAATCGACAATTACGACTCGTTTACGTATAACCTGGTGCAGTATTTGGGAGAGCTTGGGGAACAGGTGGAAGTCCGCCGCAATGATGAGATCGATCTCCCCGGGATCGAAGCGCTGAAGCCCGATCATCTGCTGATCTCGCCCGGTCCCTGCACGCCCAATGAGGCGGGGATTTCGCTCAGTCTGATCGAGCATTTCAAAGGGCGCATTCCGATTCTCGGTGTGTGCCTCGGACACCAGTCGATCGGACAAGTTTTCGGCGGCGATGTGGTGCGTGCCGAGAAGCTGATGCACGGCAAGACATCGGAGATTTTCCATGACGGCAAATCCGTGTTCGAAGGTCTGCCATCCCCGTTTATCGCTACAAGATATCACTCTCTGATCGTGAAGCGGGAGACGCTGCCAGACTGTCTGGAGATTACCGCCGAGACGGCTGAAGGAGAGATCATGGGCCTGAGGCATAAGGAGTATCCGATCGAAGGCGTCCAGTTCCATCCGGAGTCGATCATTACGGATCACGGTCATCAGATGCTGCGCAACTTCCTGAAGTCGTCTGCGGGAGAACGCGTGTGAAGATCGATCTGAACGGGCAGCTCATAGAAGAAGGACAGGCCGTGGTCTCTGTATACGACCACGGTTTTCTTTACGGCATGGGCCTGTTCGAGACCTTCCGCACCTACGGCGGCCGCCCTTTCCTGCTCGATTGGCATCTCGAGCGGCTCTCGGCCGGCTGCGCGGAGCTCGATATGGCCTTCGTGCCGGATCCTGAGGGACTGCGGCAGCGGATCGCCCGCATCCTCAAGGACAGCGGTCTGAACGATGCGTATTTCCGTTATACCGTTACGGCGGGCAGCGGCGCGCTGGGTCTTCCGGCCGAGCCGTACGAACAGCTGACCGAACTGCTGTACGCCAAGCCGCTCCCTCCCGCCGATCCGGAGGTGTACCGGACCGGTAGAGGACTTCAGCGGCTTGCCCTGCCCCGGAGTACGCCGGAAGGGCGGATTCGGCTGAAGTCGCTGCACTATATGAATAACATCCTTGCGAAGCAGGAGATGAGGAAGTATCCGTGGGCGCGGGGAGCGGAAGGGCTTTTCCTTGACGGACAGGGACGATTATGCGAAGGCATTGTCAGCAATGTCTTTTTTGTACGTCACGGGGTCATCCATACACCTGCGCCGGAGACGGGGCTGCTCAGCGGTATTACGCGCCGCTTCGTGATATCGCTTGCCGGGAAGCTGGAGATACCGGTCCATGAAGGCTTCTACGAGTGGGAAATGCTTCAGCAGGCGGAAGAGGTATTCCTTACGAATTCGATCCAGGAGATTGTCCCGGTCACCGTTCTATGGGACGGGCAGGGCAGGGAGGTCAGGATTGGCGGCGGCTGCATCGGGCCGGTGACGGAGAGGCTGCTGCTGGCATACCGCCAAGCGGCGGCAGATGAGGAAACGAAGCAGAAGGCTGGAGGAGTGTGACAGAGCATCATGGAGACTTCAGAGCGTGCGAGCAGCAGCGTTACGACTGTCCTGGAGCGGGAGTTCCCGGGTAGGGATAAGCGTACCCTGATTATGGGAATCCTGAATGTCACCCCGGATTCGTTCTCGGACGGGGGGCGGTATATCGATCCGGTGTCTGCCGTGGAACGGGCGAAGCAGATGCTGGATGAAGGAGCCGATATTCTGGATATCGGCGGAGAATCGACAAGACCCGGCTTCGCGCCGGTCCCGCTGGAAGAAGAGCTGAGGCGCGTGATCCCTGCCATTCGTGCGATTCGGGAAGCGGGCATTACGGCTCCGATCTCTATCGATACATACAAGGCGGAGACGGCCCGGCAGGCTCTAGAGGCCGGGGCCTCTTGGCTTAATGATATTTGGGGCCTCCAAAGAGATGAGGCTATGGCCCGGGTTGCCGCCGATTATGCGGCCCCCATAGTCCTTATGCATAATAGGACAGAGCCGGTGTATGCTAACTTTATCCTGGACGTAGTAGACGATCTGCAGCGGACCGTGGAACGTGCGCTGGCTGCAGGCATCGCGGAGGGGCAGATCATTCTCGATCCGGGGATCGGTTTTGCCAAGACGCACGAGCAGAATCTCCAGCTGATGAACCACCTGGACCGTATTGTCCGGCTCGGCTTTCCGGTGCTTCTCGGCACATCGCGCAAGCGGATGATCCACCAGACCCTGCAGCTTCCGCCGGACGATGTTGTTGAGGGCACGGCTGCCACGGTGGCGCTCGGGATTGCCCAAGGCTGCCGAATCATGAGGGTGCATGATGTGCGCCCCATGCGCCGGGTGGCGGATATGACCGATGCGATCATCAGGCAGAAATAGCCGGAGCAGATGAGCTTCCGGTGAAGGAGGAGTAGGGATGGACCGGATCGTGATGAAAGGCATGGCCTTTTACGGCTACCATGGCGTTTATCCGGAAGAAAACAAGCTCGGCGCGCGCTATCATGTGGATACCGAGCTGTATATGCCTCTGGATAAGCCGGGGCAATCGGATGCCTTGGAGGATACCGTCAATTATGCTGCCGTGCACGAGACCATCAAGGGGATCGTGGAGGGCGAGACCTTCAAATTAATCGAGGCGCTTGCTGAGCGTATTGCATCCGAGGTGCTTCGAACTTATACTAGTATAAATGAAATTACTGTGCGCGTGCAGAAACCGCACCCGCCGGCCCCCATCCACTTTGAGGGTGTTACCGTGGAGATTCACAGAAAGCGGGCATAGATGATGAACGAAGAGAAGGCGGATAAACATTCGCAGGAAGACCTGGCGGTGGCTTATATCGGCCTGGGCTCCAACCTGGGTGACCGGGAGCAGTATTTGAAGGAAGCGCTCCGTATGCTGGGTGAGCATCCGGAGATCCGCATACTCGGCTTGTCCTCCTTTTACGAGACGGTTCCGGTCGGTTATGTCGATCAGGACCCGTTCCTGAACATGGTGGCCGCGGTCGGAACAACCCTGTCGCCGGAGGATTTGCTTGCGCAGATGCTGGATGCCGAGCAGCAGCTGGGGCGCAAGCGGGAGGTGCGATGGGGGCCAAGAACCATCGATCTCGATCTCTTGCTCTACGGAAGCCGCACTCAAGAGGATCCCCGTCTGATTCTGCCTCATCCCCGCATGATGGAGCGTGCCTTTGTGCTCATTCCGCTCATTGAGGTAATGAAGGAGCAGAATCCGCAGCAGGCTGGGGAACTCCAAGATCAGCTTCGGCGGCTTTCAGGAAAGGAAGGCGTTACGTTATGGAAAAGAATGCAATAGCCCAGCGCATCCGCGCTTTTCGCAAATTGAAAGGCTTCACTCAGAACGAACTGGCGGACCGGCTGGACGTGTCCATTGCCATCCTCGGTTCGATCGAACGCGGCACCCGTAAACCCGACCCCAAGATTATACGCAAAATATCCGACGCGCTCGGCATCGAGCCGGAAGAACTGATGGCGGCGTCCGGAAGTTCGACCCGTCACAGCTCGTGAGCCGCGCCTTCGGCAACGAAAGAGTGGGAACACATATGCTTACTATAGGCGGGGTTACAGCCCCGAACAAAGTTGTCCTCGCACCGATGGCCGGTGTCTGTAATCCGGCGTTCCGTTTGATCGCCAAAGAATTCGGCTGCGGTCTGGTCTGTGCCGAGATGGTCAGCGACAAAGCGATACTTCACGGCAACCACCGTACCCTCGAGATGCTCTACGTGGATGAGCGGGAGAAGCCGCTGTCCCTGCAGATCTTCGGCGGGGATACGGAGACGCTGGTGGAGGCCGCCAAGTATGTCGACCAGCACACCAATGCGGATATCATCGATATCAACATGGGCTGTCCCGTACCCAAAATCACCAAGTGCGATGCGGGGGCCCGCTGGCTTCTCGATCCGGGCAAGATTGAGCAGATGGTCTCTACCGTCTCCAAAGCCGTATCCAAGCCGCTGACCGTCAAGATGCGGATCGGGTGGGATGACGATCATGTCTATGCCGTCCAGAACGCCAAAGCGGTGGAGAACGGCGGCGGAGCAGCCGTTTCCGTGCATGGCCGCACGCGGGTACAGATGTATACCGGCCACGCCAACTGGGACATCATTAAGGAAGTTAAAGAGTCCGTTTCCATTCCGGTTATCGGCAATGGCGACGTCTTTACACCGGAGGACGCCAAACGCATGCTGGATACGACCGGTGTCGATGGCGTTATGATCGGACGGGCAGCACTCGGGAACCCTTGGATGCTGTACCGCACCATCCAATATCTGACCAACGGAGAACTTCCTCCGGAGCCTGGTCCTCAGGAGAAGATCGAGATTGCCATTCTTCACCTGGACCGCCTGACGGCACTGAAGGGTGAGGCGGTGGCTGTGAAGGAGATGCGCAAGCATCTTGCGTGGTACCTCAAGGGGCTCCGCGGCGGGGCGCGCGTCAAGGATGCCATTATGGAACAAACCAAGCGCGATGCGATGATCGAGCTGTTGAACGACTATATTTCCAGCCTGGAAGAGCCTGAGATTCCGGTGCAGTAGAAGCATTTGGAAGCGAAATGGCTTACATTGACATTTGATGGGGCTTGCAATATAATCAGTCAATAGTCTTTGGCGAACTCGCTTTTTCCCGCAGGTCCATGCATGGATCTGCAGATCATTCATATACCTTATTAACAGTGAATTCATAACGGATGAGCTCGAATATGAAAATCTTTCACACGACGGGAGATATGTAGCAATGAGCGAAAAAGAAGTCATTCTCACGCAGGAAGGTTTGAAAAAGCTCGAAGAAGAGCTGGAGCATCTCAAATCGGTGAAACGCCGTGAAGTGGCGGAGCGGATCAAGATCGCCATCGGCTACGGAGATATCAGCGAGAACTCCGAGTACGAAGATGCGAAGAATGAGCAGGCCTTTGTGGAAGGACGGATCATCACGCTCGAGAAGATGCTGCGTAACGCCCGCATTATCAACAGCGATGAAGTCGATACCGATACCGTTGGCGTTGGGTCCATCGTGATTCTCAAGGACCTGGAGTTCGGCGATATCGTGGAATATTCGATTGTGGGTACAGCGGAGTCCGACCCGTTCCAGAATAAGATTTCCAATGAAAGCCCTGTGGGCAAGGCTATTCTCGGCAAGCGCAAAGGCTCCGTAGTGGATGTCAATGTTCCTGCCGGTGTGATCCAATACGAGATCCTCGAAATCAAGAAGTAACCATTTGGAAACAAAAAGCTTCCTCCGGAGGCTTTTTTGTACTATCAGAAGGAAGATAATCAAGGAGTTGTAAACATGAGTGTTGAATTGGAATTGAATGAACTGCTTCAAATTCGCCGCGGCAAGCTGGACGAGCTGAGGTCACTGGGGATCGATCCGTTCGGTCAAAAGTACGAGAGAACGCACCACGCCGCCGAGATTACCAAGGCCTATGAAGAGAAATCCAAAGAAGAGCTGGACGAGCTTAAGGCGGAGGTCAGCATTGCCGGCCGGATCATGCAGAAGCGGGAGATGGGTAAGGCCGGCTTTGCCCACCTGCAGGACATTACCGGGAAGATTCAAATCTATGTCCGTGCGGATGCCGTAGGCGAGACGCCTTACAAGGCCTATGACCTGCTCGACATCGGCGATATTATCGGGATTCAGGGTACGGTTTTCAAAACGAAGACGGGCGAGCTTTCCGTGAAGGCTTCATCTGTAGTCGTGCTGTCCAAGTCTTTGCTTCCTCTGCCTGAGAAGTATCATGGCTTGAAGGACGTTGAGCTTCGGTACCGTCAGAGGTACGTCGATCTGATTATGAATCAGGACGTTCAGCAGACGTTCATCGCACGTTCGAAGATCATCCAATCGATGCGCCGCTACCTGGATTCCCTTGGCTATCTTGAGGTGGAGACGCCGACGCTGCATTCGATTGCCGGGGGGGCCGCTGCGCGTCCGTTCATCACGCATCATAATGCGCTGGATATGCAGCTTTACATGCGGATTGCCATCGAGCTGCATCTGAAGCGGCTGATTGTCGGCGGCATGGAGAAAGTCTATGAGATCGGCCGTGTTTACCGTAACGAAGGGATTTCTACGCGCCACAACCCGGAATTTACGATGATTGAGCTGTATGAGGCGTATGCCGATTACAAGGATATCATGAAGCTGACGGAGGAAATGATCGCGCACATCGCCCAGGAAGTACTCGGTACGACGACGATTATGTACCAGGGCCGTGAAGTCAATCTGGCTCCGCAGTGGCGCCGGGTAACGATGGTTGACGCGATCAAAGAAGTCGTTGGCGTTGATTTCAGCGTACAGATGAGCGATGAAGAAGCGCACCGTCTGGCCAAGGAGCATAAGGTTCCAGTGGAGCCTACCATGACCTTCGGCCACATCGTGAACCAGTTCTTCGAGACGTTCGTTGAGGAGACCCTGATTCAGCCGACATTCATCACGGGTCATCCGGTGGCGATTTCTCCATTGGCCAAAAAGAGTGATGCCGATCCGCGTTTCACCGACCGCTTTGAGCTCTTTATCGTAGCGCGTGAGCATGCGAATGCCTTCACGGAGCTGAATGATCCGATCGACCAGCGCGAGCGTTTTGCTGCACAACTCGTGGAACGTGAGCAGGGCAACGACGAGGCACATGAGATGGATGAAGATTTCGTCCGTGCTCTGGAATACGGCATGCCGCCCACAGGTGGGCTTGGCATCGGCATCGACCGTCTGGTCATGCTGCTTACGGATGCCCCGTCGATTCGTGACGTACTGCTCTTCCCTCTGATGCGTGAGCGTCAGGGCGAATAGTTATAGTTTGTCTAAGCGCCTCGGTAAGGGGCGCTTTTTTCGTTTCGAAGTTGGAATGAGCCGGGGGCTTGCTTTTTAGCTTGCCGGCATGCTATATTACTTCTTGTCGCTTTTGAGCTGTACATGAAAGGACAAGCAGTGCGGGTTCAACCGGTTATCGGTGAGCCGGCTCACCCACAGAAATCATGGCTTGACTTTCGAACGCTTGATGTGATAGGATGTAAAAGTTGCTTCCGAGATACAAGAAAGTAGATCGGAACACTAAGAATTGAATTGCCCTTTGAAAACTGAACAACGAGTGAGTGTTAAATATAGAGACTCAGCGATGAGTTTCTGCCAAGCTTCAAAATGAGTCATCAGCTTTTCTTTAATGGAGAGTTTGATCCTGGCTCAGGACGAACGCTGGCGGCGTGCCTAATACATGCAAGTCGAGCGGAGCACTTCGGTGCTTAGCGGCGGACGGGTGAGTAACACGTAGGCA
>NZ_CP187970.1:7620000-7770000 GCF_049942825.1 Paenibacillus sp. S-38 | reverse complement strand
GAGGTGGGGGTAGCGGAGAAATTCCAATCGAACTCGGAGATAGCTGGTTCTCCCCGAAATAGCTTTAGGGCTAGCCTCGGGTTAGCGTTGCGGAGGTAAAGCACTGATTGGGTGCGGGGCCCGCCAAGGGTTACCAAGTCCAGTCAAACTCTGAATGCCGCAAACGTGATGCCCGGGAGTCAGACAGTGAGTGCTAAGATCCATTGTCAAGAGGGAAACAGCCCAGATCATCAGCTAAGGTCCCCAAGTGTGTGTTAAGTGGGAAAGGATGTGGAGTTGCACAGACAACCAGGATGTTGGCTTAGAAGCAGCCACCATTGAAAGAGTGCGTAATAGCTCACTGGTCGAGTGACTCTGCGCCGAAAATGTAACGGGGCTAAACACACCACCGAAGCTATGACTAGATATCTATGATATCCTGGGGTAGGGGAGCGTTGTATGCGGGTTGAAGGTTGATCGTGAGGACAGCTGGACTGCATACAAGTGAGAATGCCGGTATGAGTAACGAAAAGATCAGTGAGAATCTGATCCGCCGAAAGCCTAAGGGTTCCTGAGGAAGGCTCGTCCGCTCAGGGTAAGTCGGGACCTAAGGCGAGGCCGAAAGGCGTAGTCGAAGGACAACAGGTTGAAATTCCTGTACCACCGTGAACCGTTATGAGCGATGGGGTGACGCAGAAGGATAGTGACGCGAGCTGATGGATGCTCGTCCAAGCAGTGAGGCTGATGTGCAGGCAAATCCGCACATCGATAAGGCTGAGCTGTGATGGGGAGGGAAACTTAAGTACCGAAGGTCATGAGTTCAGGCTGCCAAGAAAAGCCTCTAGCCAGGGAGAAGGTGCCCGTACCGCAAACCGACACAGGTAGGCGAGCAGAGCATGCTAAGGCGCGCGGAAGAACTCTCGTTAAGGAACTCGGCAAAATGACCCCGTAACTTCGGGAGAAGGGGTGCCTCGGTAGGGTGAATAGCCCGAGGGGGCCGCAGTGAAAAGGCCCAAGCGACTGTTTAGCAAAAACACAGGTCTGTGCGAAGCCGCAAGGCGAAGTATACGGGCTGACGCCTGCCCGGTGCTGGAAGGTTAAGGGGAGCGGTTAGGGGTAACCCGAAGCTGTGAACCGAAGCCCCAGTAAACGGCGGCCGTAACTATAACGGTCCTAAGGTAGCGAAATTCCTTGTCAGGTAAATTCTGACCCGCACGAATGGCGTAACGACTTGGGCGCTGTCTCGACGAGAGATCCGGTGAAATTTTAATACCTGTGAAGATGCAGGTTACCCGCGACAAGACGGAAAGACCCCATGGAGCTTTACTGCAGCTTGATATTGGACTTTGGTACGATCTGTACAGGATAGGTGGGAGCCTGAGAAGCCTGAGCGCCAGCTTGGGTGGAGGCGCCGTTGGGATACCACCCTGATCGTATCGGAGTTCTAACCTGGTACCGTGATCCGGTGCGGGGACAGTGTCAGGTGGGCAGTTTGACTGGGGCGGTCGCCTCCTAAAGCGTAACGGAGGCGCCCCAAGGTTCCCTCAGAATGGTTGGAAATCATTCGAAGAGTGCAAAGGCATAAGGGAGCTTGACTGCGAGACAAACAGGTCGAGCAGGGACGAAAGTCGGGCTTAGTGATCCGGTGGTACCGAATGGAAGGGCCATCGCTCAACGGATAAAAGCTACCCTGGGGATAACAGGCTTATCTCCCCCAAGAGTCCACATCGACGGGGAGGTTTGGCACCTCGATGTCGGCTCATCGCATCCTGGGGCTGAAGTAGGTCCCAAGGGTTGGGCTGTTCGCCCATTAAAGCGGTACGCGAGCTGGGTTCAGAACGTCGTGAGACAGTTCGGTCCCTATCTGTCGCGGGCGCAGGAAATTTGAGAGGAGCTGTCCTTAGTACGAGAGGACCGGGATGGACGTACCGCTGGTGTACCAGTTGTTCCGCCAGGAGCACGGCTGGATAGCCAAGTACGGAAGGGATAAGCGCTGAAAGCATCTAAGCGTGAAGCCCCCCTCAAGATGAGATTTCCCAGTATGTAAGACCCCTTGTAGACGACGAGGTTGATAGGTTCGGGGTGGAAGCGCGGCAACGTGTGGAGCTGACGAATACTAATCGGTCGAGGGCTTATCCAACAGCTTCCGCAAGGAAGCGGCAGCAATACTAAGGTTTAGATCTTTAGCTAGCGAGTGAGGATATATCATTTTGGTAGTGACCTTTGTGCGAAGCACAACGGAACGCAAAATGATATACCCGAATGTATATCCAGTTTTCAAGGTACAAGCCTTGAACAACCGTTTGGTGATGATGGCGGAAGGGAACCACGCGTACCCATCCCGAACACGAACGTTAAGCCTTCCAGCGTCGATGGTACTTGGACCGCAGGGTCCTGGGAGAGTAGAACGTCGCCAAGCCAATGAAAAGCCCCTTTGGACAATGTGTCCAGAGGGGCTTTTTTGGGTTAATAAAAAAGAAGTGCCCAGGTTCCGACCGTCGACCTGCCGCTAAGATGTTTTCCCGGCGTGTTCTGTTTTGCCTCGGGATTGGGAATAATACTAATCAGAAACCATGATAAGTGAACGGTACAGCTGTGCAGACCTGTTGCATTCTTGAGAATATCTGCTATAATGTATTCAAAGTCAAAGAAAGTCAAAGTCAATGAATCAAGCAGTTAGTGAATCGCAATGAAGTATAACGTTGTGCTTATGCGGTGGCTGAACAAGACCAACATCATTATTGTCCTAGGACACGCAGGCGTTTTTCTTCGTATACTTTGCCTTTGGAGGTTGAATGGATGCGCAATGTTTCAGAAATGATAGAACAGTATCTGAAGCAGGTATTGCAGCAGAGCCCCGATGGCGTGATCGAGATTCAGCGCAACGATCTGGCGGATCAGTTTCAATGTGTACCTTCCCAGATTAACTATGTGATTAGTACCCGATTTACCCTTGAGAAGGGGTATGTGGTGGAGAGCAAGCGCGGGGGAGGCGGTTACATTCGCATCCAGAGAATTGAGCTTCACTCCCATGGGGCCGTACTGGATCACATCTTCCAAACGATTTCCACTCACATGGATCAAACAGCATCTGAAGGCCTGCTGTATCAGCTCAAAGAAGGCGGTTTTATCACTGCCCGTGAAGCCGGCCTCATGAAGGCTGCGGTGGCCCGGGAGGTATTAGGGCTCAAGCTTCCGCTTAGGGATGAACTCCGTGCCCGGCTGCTGAAGGCCATGCTGATTGCATTATTGAGCAAATAATCCATTGAACCAACGATGTACTGCTGCTTATGGCAGAAAGGGAGGGAACCGGATGCTTTGTCAGGAATGCGGCAAAAAGCAGGCTACCCTGCATTTTACGAAAATCCTGAATGGTGAAAAAACGGAATTTCACATCTGTGAAACCTGTGCAAGGGAAAAAGGAGAACTGATCCCGGGCACGCCTAACGGCTTCTCGATTCACAATTTGCTCAGCGGGCTTCTCGATTTCGAGCCATCGGCCCAAAGTGCGGTTGCAAACAAAGCCCAGCCCAGCCGGTGCGAGCACTGCGGTCTAACTTACGGACAATTCAGTAAGGTAGGTCGCTTCGGCTGCAGCGAATGCTACAAGTACTTTGGTGACAAACTCGACCCCTTGTTCAAACGGGTACATGGGAACACGGTCCATACCGGCAAGGTTCCGAAACGTTCGGGTGGGTTAATTAAATATAAACGTGAGATCGATCAGCTGAAGAAAGACATGCTGGTTCGCATAGAGAATGAAGAGTTTGAGCAGGCGGCACAGATCCGGGACCAGATCCGGGAGCTGGAGAAGAAGGTTGCCGAAGGGTAACCGGCTCACACCGTAAGGAGGAATGCATATGACGGAAGCAAGCCGTTTCACCCAGCACGCACTGAGTGAATGGATGAAGGGGGAAGGGCCTGATTCGGATATCGTCATCTCCAGCCGGATCCGCCTAGCCCGGAATATCCGGGGTTACCCATTCCCCATGCTCGCCACGAACGGGCAGTCTCTGGAGGTTGCCGAGATGGCTGCCAAGGTGCTGGAGAGCGAAGAACTGGGAACCATCTCCCGCTTCACGCTGCTCCCGCTTGCAGATCTGGATGAGCTGCAGCGCCGCGTATTGGTGGAGAAGCATCTCATCTCGCCGGCTTTAGCCAACGAATCCCGCAATGGAGCGGTGATTCTAAGTGACAACGAGTCCATCTCGATCATGGTGAATGAAGAGGACCACCTTCGAATACAATGCTTGTGCCCCGGCTTTCAGATCAAGGAAGCCTGGGATCTGGCAGGTCAGATTGACGATGTGTTCGAAACCCAGCTGGAATATGCCTTCGACGAGAAGCGCGGATATATGACAAGCTGTCCGACGAATGTGGGCACCGGCATACGGGCCTCAGTTATGATTCACCTGCCGGCCTTGGTGTTGACGCAGCAGATCAACCGGATTTTATCTGCGATCACGCAGGTGGGCCTGGCCGTAAGGGGCTTGTATGGCGAAGGCAGCGAGGCGCTCGGCAACTTATTTCAGATTTCCAATCAGATTACCCTCGGGCAATCCGAAGAAGAAATCATCGATAATTTGTACAGTGTAGTCCGCCAGATCATTGAGCATGAAAGAGCAGCAAGACAGAGGCTGGCACACGAGACCCGTCCCAAGATTCTGGACCGGGTGAGCCGCTCTTACGGAGTGCTTTCCTATGCGGCCATTATGGATTCCAAGGAGGCGGCTCAGAGACTATCCGACGTAAGGCTCGGGATTGACCTCGGATTTATCAAAAATGTGTCGCCTCATGTGCTTAATGAGCTGCTTGTGATGACGCAGCCCGGTTTTTTACAGCAGACAGCAGGAGAAAAGCTAACGCCTGAAGAAAGAGACATAAGAAGGGCTCAGCTCATCCGGGAAAAAATCTCGGCAGCCGGCTGATGGCTCTACCCGCAAGGGGATCCATAAGCAGTGGGAACGTCATTTTGTTATACCAACCCTGGAGGTGTTATACATGATGTTTGGCAGATTTACGGAACGCGCACAGAAAGTGCTCTCTTTGGCTCAAGAAGAAGCGGTACGCTTGGGACATAACAATATCGGCACAGAGCATATTCTGCTCGGCCTGATTCGCGAAGGCGAAGGGATTGCAGCGAAGGCGCTGATTGCCCTGGGTCTTGGACTTGAGAAAATCCAGGACGAAGTGGAATCCCTGATCGGCAGAGGTCAAGAACAGCCCTCCAACATTGCTTACACCCCTCGGGCGAAGAAAGTCATTGAGCTGTCGATGGACGAAGCGCGCAAGCTGGGACACACCTATGTGGGTACGGAGCATATTCTGCTCGGCCTGATCCGCGAAGGGGAGGGTGTTGCTGCACGCGTGCTTGGGAACCTGGGCGTAAGCCTCAACAAGGCTCGCCAGCAGGTGCTTCAGCTGCTTGGCAGCAGCGAGGTAGTCTCGCCGAATCATGGTAACCCGGCCAATGTGAATACGCCGACGCTGGATGGCCTGGCCCGTGACCTGACGGCTTACGCCAAGGAAGGCAACCTAGATCCGGTCATCGGCCGGAGCAAGGAAATTGAGCGCGTCATTCAGGTACTCAGCCGCCGTACGAAGAACAACCCGGTCCTGATCGGGGAACCTGGTGTAGGTAAAACGGCGATTGCCGAAGGATTGGCCCAAAAAATCGTCGCCAACGAAATCCCGGAAACGCTTCGTGACAAGCGCGTCATGACGCTGGATATGGGGTCGGTGGTAGCCGGTACGAAGTACCGCGGCGAATTCGAGGACCGTCTCAAAAAGATCATGGACGAGATTCGTCAAGCCGGCAACATCGTGCTCTTCATCGATGAGCTTCACACGCTGATCGGTGCAGGAGGTGCGGAAGGCGCGATCGATGCCTCCAACATCCTGAAGCCTGCACTGGCCCGCGGCGAGCTGCAGTGCATCGGGGCCACGACGCTGGACGAATATCGCAAATATATCGAGAAAGACGCAGCCCTGGAGCGCCGCTTCCAGCCGATTACGGTGGATCAGCCGTCGCCGGATGAAGCGATTCAGATCCTGCACGGTCTGCGTGACCGCTACGAAGCGCATCACCGGGTGAAGATCACCGATGAAGCCATCGAACAGGCCGTGAAGCTGTCGGACCGCTACATTACGGACCGCTTCCTTCCGGATAAGGCGATTGACTTGATCGACGAAGCGAGCTCTAAGGTAAGGCTCCGCTCCTACACGGTACCGCCGGATCTGAAGAAACTCGAAAGCCGGCTGGAGGATATCCGCAAGGAGAAGGATGCTGCGGTACAGAGCCAAGAGTTCGAGAAAGCCGCTTCTCTGCGTGATACCGAACAGAAGCTGCGTGAAGAACTCGATTCCACGAAGAATGAGTGGAAGGAAAAGCAGGGCCGCACGGACTCCGAAGTGACACCGGATGACATTGCCCAGGTAGTGGCTAGCTGGACGGGGATTCCGGTCGTAAAGCTGGCGGAGGAAGAGACCCAGCGTCTGCTCCAGATGGAGTCGATCCTGCATGACCGGGTCATCGGCCAGGATGAAGCCGTTAAGGCTGTATCCCGTGCCATCCGCCGGGCGAGAGCAGGCCTTAAGGATCCGAAGCGTCCGATGGGCTCCTTCATCTTCCTTGGCCCTACAGGGGTAGGTAAAACCGAGCTTGCCCGTGCGCTTGCCGAATCGCTGTTCGGTGATGAAAACTCCGTGATCCGGATCGATATGTCCGAGTACATGGAGAAGCATTCCACGTCCCGTCTGGTAGGCGCGCCTCCAGGATATGTCGGGTATGAAGAGGGCGGCCAGCTCACCGAGAAGGTACGCCGCAAGCCATACTCGGTCGTGCTTCTCGATGAGATCGAGAAAGCTCACCCGGAAGTATTCAACATTCTTCTGCAGGTGCTTGAAGACGGCCGTCTGACCGACTCCAAGGGACGTACGGTAGACTTCCGCAACACCCTGATCATCATGACATCCAATGTGGGTGCCGATGTCATCAAGAAGAATTCGACCCTCGGGTTCACAGCGACGATCGATGCGGGCAAAGAATACGGCAACATGAAGGATAAGGTCATGGGCGAGCTCAAGAAGAGCTTCCGTCCGGAGTTCCTGAACCGGATCGACGAGATCATCGTGTTCCACTCCCTCGACGAAGCGCACATCGGCCAGATTGTTTCCCTCATGGCGGAAGAGCTCCGCAAGCGCCTGAAAGAGCAGGAAGTGGACTTTGTTCTGACGGATGCGGCCAAGGCCTTCCTCGCCAAAGAAGGCTACGATCCGACCTTCGGTGCAAGACCGCTTCGCCGGGCGATTCAGAAGCATATCGAAGACCGCCTGTCCGAAGAGCTGCTTCGCGGCAACATCAACAAAGGTGACACGCTCACGATTGACGAGAAGGATGGAGACCTCGTGGTCGAGCGTACCCAAGGGGTAACTTCGCAGGCATAAGGACTTGCCCGATCTTGTAGGCTGACAATATACAGAGAAGAAGCTTCTGCAGACCGGTTTGCGGCTGCAGGGCTTCTTTTTTTGCGTACGGGCCCGGGAAGGGTTTTCAAGGCAAGGGAAACCATGGTAAACTTTGTAATGGAACTGAAAGGCAGTGATAACAGCATGGCTAAGACCAAAACCAAGTTTTTCTGTTCGGAGTGCGGATATGAATCGCCCAAGTGGCTGGGCAAATGTCCCGGCTGCCAGGCATGGAATTCGTTTGTGGAAGAAATCGAGACGGTATCGAAGAGCCGTGGCTTCCATGGGGGAGCTTCGGAGAAGAAAGAAAAAGCCGTATCGATCATAAACATAGAAAGCAGCGAAGAAGCCCGGATCATTACCGAGAACCGGGAGCTTAACCGTGTGCTCGGAGGCGGTATCGTTCCGGGTTCCCTGATCCTCGTCGGGGGCGACCCGGGTATCGGCAAATCCACCCTTCTGCTTCAGACTTCTTACGAGCTGACCAAGCAGGAGTGCAAGGTGCTCTACATTTCCGGCGAGGAATCGGTGCGCCAGACCAAGCTGCGGGCCGACCGGCTGCAGGCGATTTCCCCGCTGCTGTTTGTTCTCTCGGAGACCAACGCCCAGTTTATCGAGGCGGCGATCGTTGAGATCCGTCCGGACTTCGTCGTCATCGACTCCATTCAAACGGTATATCATCCTGCCGTGGAGTCGGCACCGGGAAGCGTGTCTCAGGTGCGGGAATGTACGGGACACTTTATGCGGATCGCCAAGGGTAAAGGTATAGCTACGGTACTCGTTGGCCATGTTACCAAAGAAGGGGCGATTGCAGGTCCGCGGATGCTCGAGCATATGGTGGATTGTGTTCTGTACTTTGAGGGAGAGCGTCATCATTCGTACCGTCTGCTTCGCGCAGTGAAGAACCGCTTCGGTTCGACCAATGAGATCGGCATCTTCGAGATGCAGGAGACCGGTCTTGTGGAAGTCAGCAACCCTTCCGAGCTCTTCTTATCGGAGCGTCCGCTCGGCGTATCGGGTTCGACGGTCGTTGCCTCCATGGAAGGCACGAGGCCCGTCCTTGTGGAGCTGCAGGCACTGGTCTCTCAGACCAATTTCCCCTCCCCGCGGCGGATGGCTACAGGCTACGATCATAACCGGCTTGCTTTAATCATTGCTGTGCTGGAGAAGCGAATGGGCATGTTCCTGCAGAATCAGGATGCCTACTTGAATATCGCCGGCGGGGTAAAGCTGGATGAGCCTGCCGTTGATCTCGCGGTAGCGGTGAGCATCGCTTCCAGCTTCCGTGACCAGCCGACCCAGCCGTTTGATGTGATCATCGGCGAGATCGGGCTGACGGGTGAAGTCCGCGGCGTCTCCCGAGTGGACCAGCGGGTGCGTGAGGCCCAGAAGCTCGGATTCAAGCGGATGATCCTCCCGCAGAAAAGCCTCAAGGGATGGACACCCCCCGCGGGGATCGAGATTATTGGCGTGAACACCGTGGCCGAAGCGCTTTCGGTCGCTTTAGTATAGGAGGGACACCCTTGAGCAACAAGGAAGAAGCCAAACGGGACGTAATGAGCCAGCTCCTGCAGCTTGTTGCGCCGGGAACCCCTTTCCGAGACGGACTGGAGAACGTACTGCGGGCGAAGACGGGGGGGCTTATTGTCGTGGGCTGCGGCCCTGAAGTCATGGAGATAGTCGACGGCGGCTTTTCCATCAACTGCGAGTTTTCTCCAAACTACTTGTATGAATTGGCGAAGATGGATGGGGCGATCATACTCAGTGAGGATCTGAAGCGGATTCTTTTTGCCAATACGCAGCTCATCCCGGACTCCTCCATTCCCTCCATCGAGACGGGCATCCGCCACAGAACCGCGGAGCGGGTGGCGAGGCAGACGCAGAAGCTGGTTGTGTCCATTTCCCAGAGGCGCAATGTGATTACCCTGTACCAAGGGACCCTGAGGTATGCCTTGAAGGATATCGGCGTCATCCTGACGAAGGCGAATCAGGCCATCCAAACGCTCGAGAAATACAAGTCAGTACAGGATCAGGGGATGACCAACTTGGCTGCCTCGGAGTTTGAAGAGCTGGTTACTCTGCACGATGTAACCGGGGTGATCCAGCGGGTGGAGATGGTACTGCGTATTAAGGCTGAGATCAAAAGGTATATTAATGAGCTTGGGAATGAAGGCCGCCTCATCTCCATGCAGCTGGAAGAATTAGTGGGAAATACGGAACTTGAAGCGTATTTGCTCGTAAAAGATTATATAAAGGATCCAAGTGAAGAGAAGATCCGTGAAGTGCTCACTGTGTTGAAGCGGCTGGCTTCCGAAGAAATGCTGGATCACTCCCACATCGCGAAGGCACTGGGTTACCCGAATGCTTCAAGCAGCGCTGAGGAGAGCGTGTCTCCAAGAGGATACCGGGTGCTGAACAAGATTCCGCGGCTGCCGGCAGTCATTATTCACAATTTGATTGAACGATTCAAAACGCTCCCACATCTCATGATGGCCACTATTGAAGAACTGGATGAAGTCGACGGTATAGGTGAGGTTCGCGCGAGAGCAATCAAAGAAGGTCTCAAGCGAATTCAAGATCAGGTGCTCATTGACAGACATATCTAAAGTGCATACAATCAGAGGGTAGCCTAATATAATGCTGAGTATTAGGGTACAGTATAACCAGAGGTGGAGCCAACTAATGATAACAAAATCCCTGCCGAACGTATTTACCGTTGGGAATCTGTTCTTAGGAATTATCGCAATTATTATGGTGTTTAATAATAAACCGGAGCTGGCGGCCATCATGGTCATCGTAGCCATGCTTCTGGACGGTTTGGACGGACGAGTAGCCCGTGCTCTCAACGCGCAGAGCGAATTCGGCAAAGAACTCGATTCCCTCTCCGACGTCATCTCGTTTGGTGTAGCTCCCGCTTTTATCATGTACGTCGTCGCTTTTACCGAAATGAATGCTGCAGCAGCCTGGATCGTGACCGCAATCTTCCCGATTTGCGGCGCCCTCCGTCTTGCTCGGTTTAACGTGGTTGCCGGTACGCCGGGCTATTTTATCGGACTGCCGATTCCGGCAGCAGGCGGTGTGCTCTGTACGCTGGCCTTGTTCCATAAAGAACTGAATACGATCGTGCTTGTGCTTTCGACCCTGCTGCTTTCCTACCTGATGGTGAGCACGGTGAAATACCCGAACTTCAAGAAAGTCGGGATTCCGAAAGCGGCGATCTGGATTACGCCGATCGTGGTCATCATTGCCGTTGTGCTGGCAGTCATGTTCCCGGGGACGCTGTCCAAGATGATCTTTGTACCGCTGCTCCTCTACGCACTGTACGGCCTAAAAAAAAACGTTGATCGACTCTTCTTCATAGGCCGCCGGAAAAGAAAGACAGAAGAAGCGGAGTCGAAAACCACAACCGTATAATACTGCCAGTTGAAGCGTCATTTCCTATGAGAGGAAATGGCGTTTTTTTTATTTTTCAGCGAGGCGGTTAGGATTAAGCAGGAAGGTTTTGGTTCATAATTGTAATGAAAGCAAAAAAAAGAACATGGAATTGATGGAGGTGAAGTCTATGATGAAAAAAGGGTTCCAACTTCTGTTTGCAGTTATCGGCGGTGCGCTGGGTGTTCAATGCAGTGATATGATCGGGAGGCCGCTTTTTGACGTCATAGCATCCGTAACGGGTTTGGAGATTAGCGGGGAAAAAGGGTGGATGTTCCTGATCGGAGCGATTCTATTCTGGTCGGTCAGCGGATCGCTCTACCGCGGTCTGCTTCAAGCCCTGCAGCAGAGTGAAGAACGTATCACAAATGTTCCGGTTATCGATCTTGTGGCCGGTTCGGCAGGCATGGTTATCGGACTCGTCGTTTCTTCCGTACTGCTCTATCCATTGGAGAGGACGGGGGCGCTGAATCCGCTGCTCCTGATGCTCTGCGTTGCTGCCCTGACTTTTGCCGGTTTTCGCCTCGGCCGTGTGAAGAAAGAAGAGCTTCTCGCCTTCCTGGAGAATAAGCGCAGGGACCGGAGCAGAGGCAGTCAGGGAGAGGCCAAAGGATTCGAGGAGCACAAGATCCTGGATACCAGTGTAATTATTGACGGCCGGATTGCAGATATTTGCAAAACGGGATTTATCGAAGGGACGCTGGTGATTCCCGAATTCGTCTTGGAGGAGCTGCAGCACATTGCCGATTCCTCGGACCTGCTGAAGCGCAACCGGGGACGGCGGGGACTCGATATTCTGAACAAGATTCAGAAGGAGCTTGATGTGAAGGTTTTGATCTACGAGGGAGACTTCGATGAGATCTCCGAGGTGGACAGCAAGCTGGTCCGTCTGGCGAAGGTGCTGCAGGGCAAGGTCATCACCAATGATTTTAACCTAAACAAAGTATGTGAGCTTCAAGGGGTATCGGTGCTGAACATCAACGACTTGGCGAATGCGGTTAAGCCGGTGGTGCTGCCGGGTGAGGAGATTCTCGTGCAGGTCATTAAAGACGGCAAGGAGCACGGGCAGGGGGTAGCTTACCTGGATGACGGTACGATGATTGTTGTAGAAGGCGGCCGGGATTTCATCGGTACGACGCTCGATGTGCTGGTGACCAGTGTCCTGCAGACCTCCGCGGGACGCATGATCTTCGCCAAGCCGAAGCTATTGGAAAAAGCGCTCTGATCCGGTATGATAGAAGGGATGCGCTTAGGACGCTGCGCTTGGCACTCGCCGGCCGTAACGCCTGAGGCTTAGAACAATGGCAGGTGGACAAGATGGCGGACAAGCTGGGAATCATTATCGTGGCCGCAGGCCGCGGATCACGGATGGGCACGAAGGAGAGCAAGCAGTATCTGCTGCTGGACGGCAAGCCCATCATCGTACATACGCTTGAGCGGTTCGAGAAGATGAGCGCTGTAGAAGAGATCGTCCTTGTTACCGGCAGGGAAGATGTCCAGCGCTGCCGTGATTATGCGAATCAGTACGGACTGACCAAATGTAAACACATTATATCCGGGGGGAAGGAAAGGCAGGACTCCGTATATCAAGGGCTGCTGGCCTTGGACCGGTCCACGGAATGGGTCATGGTACATGACGGGGTAAGACCCTTTGCTCATCCGGACCATGTTCTTGCCTGCCTTCAGCGTGTCCAAGAGATGGGCGCCGCCGTACTGGCGGTTCCGGTCAAGGACACGATCAAGGTCGTCAGCCCGAATGGGACCATTAAGTCTACCCCCGACAGAAGCAGCTTGTGGGCGATCCAGACCCCGCAGGCTTTTCGTTTTGCCCTGCTGCTGGATGCCCATGAGAAGGCCCGGCAGGAAGGATTCACGGGAACGGATGATGCCATGCTGGTCGAGTGGCTGGGTCATCCTGTCGATGTGGTTCCTTCGGATTATTACAATATCAAAATTACGACGCCGGAGGATCTGCCTTGGGCGGAGTGGATTCTGCGTCATGCCAGAGGAGAGGTGTCAGAATGATACGTGTAGGACAAGGATTCGATGTGCATCAGCTGGTGGAGGGGCGCCCCTGCATTATCGGCGGGGTAGAGATTCCTTATGAGAAAGGGCTTCTGGGCCACTCCGATGCGGATGTGCTGCTGCATGCGCTGAGTGACGCCATCCTGGGAGCATTGGGGCTTGGGGATATCGGCAAGCATTTTCCGGACACCGATGCCGCCTTCAAGGATGCGGACAGCTATGTACTGCTCGAGCAGGTATGGAGTCATGCAAAGTCGATGGGCTACCGGCTGGGGAATGCGGACTGCACGATCATTGCCCAGCGTCCGAAGATGGCCCCATATATCCCGGCGATGGTTGAACGGATCGCGGCCGGACTCGGTGCCGAGGCCTCGCAGGTGAACGTGAAAGCAACGACGACCGAGCAGCTCGGCTTCACCGGCAGGGGAGAGGGAATCGCAGCGCAGGCTGTTGTTTGCTTAATTCGAGATGTGCTATGATAACAAATAAACTTTTGGTCAGGAACAACCTTCCTTAGGCAGCAAGAGACGCTGGGGAAGGCTTGGGAGGAGAGACGGGGATATGTCAAAGTTACGGGTAAGGTATGCGCCGAGTCCTACGGGACACTTACATATCGGCGGGGCTAGAACGGCCCTGTTCGATTATTTGCTTGCTCGCAAAGAAGGCGGCGAGTTCATTATCCGCTTCGAAGATACGGATCAGACACGGCATCTGGAATCCGGGATCGGCAGCCAGCTGGACGGTCTGAAGTGGCTTGGCGTGGATTGGGACGAGAGCGTGGATATCGGCGGGCCGTATGGTCCTTACCGGCAGACCGAGCGGCTGGACCTGTATCAGCCTTTTGTGGAGCAGCTGCTGAGAGAGGGCAGTGCTTACCGCTGTTACTGTACCGAAGCGGATCTGGAGCAGGAGCGGGCTGCACAGGAAGCTGCAGGCCAGATGCCGATGTACTCCGGCCGCTGCCGCCACCTGACGGCCGAGCAGATCGCCGCCTTCGAGGCGGAAGGCCGCAAGCCGTCGATTCGCTTCCGCGTGCCGGCGGATCAGACCATCTCGTTCGTGGATCGGATCCGCGAGCAGGTGGAGTTCGAGACGAATGGCATCGGAGATTTCATCATCGTTCGTCCGGATGGGATTCCGACCTACAACTTTGCCGTTATTCTGGATGATCACCTGATGAAGATCAGCCTGGTCATCCGCGGGGAGGAGCACCTGACGAACACCCCGCGTCAGATCATGATGTACGAAGCATTGGGGCTGCCTGTGCCGGAGTTTGCCCACCTCGCGCTGATCCTGAACCAGGACCGCAAGAAGATGAGCAAGCGCGATGAATCCATCATTCAATTCATCGAGCAGTATAGAGAGCTCGGCTATCTGCCGGAAGCGGTCATGAACTTCATCGCCCTGCTGGGCTGGTCGCCCAAAGGGGAAGAGGAGATCTTCACCAAAGAAGAGCTGATCGCCCAGTTCGACCTTGACCGCGTGTCGAAGAGCCCGGCCGTATTCGATATGGATAAACTGAACTGGATGAACAACCAGTATATCAAGAAAGCCGACACGGACCGGATCACGGCCCTGGCTCTGCCGCACTTGCAGCAGGCCGGACGCCTGCCGGAAGAGCTTACGGCCGAGCAGCAGCAGTGGGTCCGCTCGCTGGTCGGGCTTTATCAGGAGCAGCTTCGCTATGCGGCCGAGATTGTCCCTCTCTCCGAGCTGTTCTTCCGCGAGGATGTCAGCTATGACGAGGAAGCCCAGACCATGCTCGGAGAAGAACATGCGCCGGTAGTGCTGCGCAGCTTCCTGGAGCAGGTGGAAGGGGCGGCCGAGTTCAGCGTGGATGCACTCAAGGGCCTGATCAAATCCGTGCAGACCGCTACAGGCTATAAAGGCAAGCAGCTCTTCATGACGATCCGCGTGGCGCTGACCGGCCAAATGCATGGCCCGGATCTCAACATGACCTTGTTCCTCCTCGGCCGGGAAACCGTAGCGGCACGGCTGAAGAAATTATTGTAATAGGTTGCGTTTTCCGATATACTGACAATAACATTTTGGCAACTCTATAGTTTCTATGGCGACGAACGGGAAAGTACGCAGCTGCAGGGTTATCAGAGAGAACGACCGGTCCGTAGATGGGCCAGGCTGGAAGTCGTTCAACCCTTCTCTTGACGGAAGTGCACCCGGGAGCCGCACAGCCGATCTGCCTGCGAGCATACATGCTGCAGCGGCAGGGTAGTCTGTGCCGTGAGCGTTCACGTTACGAACGATGAAGATGGGAAGGCTGTGTCTAAGGGGAGAACACTTAAGACGTATGCCGAACCAAGCAGAGTGGAACCGCGCTTCGAACGCCTCTGCAGCCCGTAAGGGCTGTAGGGGCTTTTTGATTTGCGCCGGAGCTCCGGTAAACCGGTCTGCTGGTGATTCAGATGGGGTATAAGGGCGGGGGAAGTGGTGATACTGGTATGTTTAGAAGAATGAAAGAAGACATCGAGACGATCTTCGAGAACGACCCAGCAGCCAGAAGCTGGTTTGAAGTGGTATTCACTTATGCCGGCCTGCATGCCTTGTGGGCGCACCGGGTGGCCCATTGGTTTTACCGCAAGCGCTGGTTCACCCTGGCGAGAGTGATTTCCCAGATGAGCCGGTTTATGACCGGGATTGAGATTCATCCGGGAGCGACCATCGGAAGAAGATTCTTCATCGACCACGGCATGGGGGTGGTCATCGGGGAGACCTGCGAGATTGGCGACGATGTACTGCTCTACCATGGGGTAACGCTCGGAGGCACGGGCAAGGAGCGCGGTAAGCGCCACCCGACGATCGGCAACAATGTGGTCATCTCGGCAGGAGCTAAGGTTACCGGCTCCTTCACGGTAGGTGACAATTCCCGGATCGGTACGAATGCCGTTGTGCTGAGTGAAGTGCCGCCGAACAGTACGGTGGTAGGCATCCCGGGAAGGATCGTCAAGCGGGATGGTGTCCGGGTAGGACGTCTCGAGCACGACAAGCTGCCGGATCCCGTGGTGGATATGTTCCGCCAGACCCAGCAGCAGATCGATGAACTCAAGTTGGAACTCGATTCCATGAAAGCCAGAAGCGGAGGGAAGTAAGAATGACCCTGAAGATTTACAATACGATGTCGCGGACCAAAGAGGAGTTCCGGCCGCTGGATCCGGGTAAGGTGAGAATGTATGTTTGCGGGCCGACGGTATATGATTACATTCATATCGGCAATGCCCGTCCGGTCATTTTCTTTGATGTGGTGCGCCGCTATCTTGAATCCGTCGGCTATGAAGTAAACTATGTCGTTAATTTCACCGACGTCGACGACAAGCTGATCCGCAAGGCAGCCGACATGGGCATGACCGTTCCGGAAGTTGCCGATCTCTTCGTGCAGAAGTACTATGAGGATACCAAAGGTTTGGGCGTCCGGGAAGCGACGCTCCATCCTAGAGTCACGCAGAACATGACGGAGATCATTGAGTTTATCTCCGGCTTGGAGGAGAAGGGTTTGGCTTACGAAGCGGGAGGAGATGTGTTCTTCCGCACGCGGAGTTTCCCCGAATACGGCAAGCTCTCGCATCAGAACCTCGAAGAGCTTCAATACGGCATCCGTGTGGATGTAGATGAGCGCAAGGAGAATCCGCAGGATTTCGTTCTTTGGAAAGCGGCGAAACCCGGTGAGATTTCCTGGTCCAGCCCTTGGGGGGAAGGACGTCCGGGATGGCATATCGAATGCTCGGCCATGGTCCGCAAATTCCTGGGGGACACCATCGATATTCACGGCGGCGGACAGGACCTGGCGTTCCCTCACCATGAGTGTGAGATCGCTCAGTCCGAGGGAATGACCGGTCATGCGATGGCGAACTATTGGATGCATAACGGGTTTGTGAACATCAACAATGAGAAAATGTCCAAATCCCTCGGGAACGGCATCAATGTGAACCGGCTGCTGGAGACGATCCCATCCCAGGTGATCCGCTACTTCATGCTGTCGGGCCACTACCGCAACCCGCTGAATTTCAGCGATGAGGCTGTAGAGCAGGCCAAAGGAAGCCTTGCCCGGCTGGAGAACTGTATTGCGGGGCTGAAGCACCGTCTTCAGTCCGCGGTGGAAGGGGAGGCGGAAGAGGATGTCACCGAGGCTGTCCGGTCCGTGAAGGAACAGTTCGAAGCCAAAATGAACGACGACTTCAACACGCCGGATGCCATTACCGCCATGTTCGAGTTGGTGAATTTCGCCAACCCGTACGCGGCGCGTGAGAGTGTAAGTACGGCTTCTCTTCAGCTTCTGCTGGAGCAGTTTGCAGCGATGGACGGCGTGTTGGGCATACTAACTCCGGAGGATGAAGGTTTGCTTGACGATGAGATCGAGCAACTGATCATCGAACGGACGGAAGCCCGCAAATCCAAGAATTGGGCGCGGGCTGATGAAATTCGCGACCTGCTGACGGCGCGGGGTATCCTGCTGGAAGATACGGCGCAGGGCATTCGTTGGCGGCGGAAATAGGGGACTATCGAGTGGAAATATCAGAACTTACGCTGGGGGGCGGGCTCTTTGCCTTTCCTCCGGCCAAAGAACCAAAGCTGCTGAACCCATTGGTATTGGCTTACGTGGGGGATGCCATATATGAAATGTACATCAGGCAGTATGTCATTTCTCAGACGAATCATAGGCCAAACCATCTGCATAAGCTGTCTACCCGGTACGTATCGGCGAAAGCCCAAGCGAAGGCGCTCGAGCGGTGGCTGCCGCTGCTGACAGAGGAAGAGCTTGATATTGTCAAACGAGGGCGCAACGCCAAATCCGGATCCTCCGCGAAGAATGCGGATATCTTGGAATACCGGCACAGTACGGCTTTTGAATGCCTTGTGGGCTACTTGTATTACTTGGGGCGCTGGGAGAGACTGCAGGAACTGCTCCGGCTTACGCTGGAGGCGCAGGATCCACAGTAAGGAGAGGAGAGGGGGAACCATGATGGAAGAAAAAGAGGAAGATATCATCGGTGGCAAGCACTCTGTTATGGAGGCCCTGCGGTCGGGACGGTCGATCAATAAGATCTGGATCGCCGAGGGAGCGCAGAAGCAGGTTGTTGCACCGATCCTAACGGAGGCTAAGGCCCAAGGCATCATTGTCCAGAATGCGGATAAGCGCAAGCTGGATGCCATGGCGCCGGGACTCCAGCATCAGGGGGTCGTGGCACAGGTGGCTGCCTATGCTTACGTCGAGGTTGAGGATCTGCTTGCTCGCGCCAGGGAGAAGGGGGAAGAACCGTTTCTGCTGCTGCTCGATGAGATTGAGGACCCGCATAACTTGGGATCGATTCTTCGGACAGCGGACTGTACAGGGGTTCATGGGGTGATCATTCCCAAGCGCCGGTCGGTAGGACTTACGGCGACCGTATCGAAGACCTCGGCAGGTGCAGTGGAATATGTGCCTGTAGCCCGTGTTACGAACTTGGCCCAAACCATCGACCTGCTCAAAGAAGAAGGGGTATGGATTGCAGGTGCGGATGTAGGCGCAACCCAGCCGGTATTCGAGACGAATCTGAATCTGCCGCTGGCGATTGTCATTGGTAATGAACAGAAGGGAATGGGCAGGCTCATCCGGGAGAAATGCGACTTTCTCTTGAAGCTGCCGATGTCGGGCAGTATCAATTCGCTTAATGCTTCCGTTGCCGCGGGCGTATTCATGTATGAAACCGTTCGGCAGCGGATGGCGGCGGCCCGCTAAAGCGGGAGCAGGCTATGATTCAAGAAATTCTCATCGTGGACGGTTACAACATCATAGGAGCCTGGCCGCATCTGCAGCAGCTCAAGGAGATCCGGCTGGAGGAAGCGCGCGATAGGCTCATTGAGATCATGGCGGAATACCAATCTTTCTCAGGGATGAAAGTGATCTTGGTTTTTGACGCATACTATGTACCGGGGCTTGGCGGCAAGTATCTGCAGAGCCGGCTTCCGGTGTATTATACGAAGGAGAAGGAAACCGCGGACGAGCTGATCGAACGGCTTGTTACCGCCCATGTGGGCCGGCGCAAGCAGGTCTATGTAGCCACCTCCGACATGACGGAGCAACATGTAATCTTCGGCAAAGGGGCATTCCGGATACCGGCTTCCGAGCTTTTGATTAAAGTTCGTGCCGCGCGTCAGGACATCCGGCGGAAGATCGAGCAGGATACGGACAGGCGGACCAATACGTTTGACAGCAGGCTCGATAAGGACACGCGGGACCAGCTCGAAAAGTGGAGGCGGGGGAAGTAAGATCATTCCGGCCTATACCAGAAAAAGGTTTTTCGCAGGGGATTCGGTTGACGATGATAGATTACATAATGTATACTAATCCTATCTTTCAAGCGTAGGCCGGGGGGATTGTGGTGAGTGTCGACCTCAAAGAGTTGAGAATGTCCGAATACGACCTCAAGGCAGACGAAGATATTGTCGAAGCGGTCCGAGAAGGGGACAGTGACGCGCTGGAATACCTGATTAACAAGTATAAGAATTTTGTACGCGCCAAGGCGCGTTCTTATTTTCTTATCGGTGCGGATCGTGAAGACATTGTCCAGGAAGGCATGATCGGTTTATATAAGGCCATTCGTGACTTCCGCGGCGATAAGCTCGCTTCCTTCAAGGCGTTTGCCGAACTATGCATCACCCGCCAGATCATTACGGCCATTAAGACAGCTACCCGACAGAAGCATATTCCGCTGAATTCCTATGTTTCGCTGGACAAGCCTATTTATGATGAGGACTCCGACCGGACGCTGCTGGATGTAATTTGCGGCTCCCGTGTTTCCGACCCGGAGGAATTGATTATCAATCAGGAAGAGTTTAGCGGATTGGAAGACAAAATGGGAGAAATCCTAAGCGACCTGGAGCGCAGGGTGCTCATGCTTTATTTGGATGGAAGGTCTTATCAAGAGATTGCTGTAGATCTTGACCGGCATGTAAAGTCGATAGACAATGCGCTGCAGAGGGTCAAACGGAAGCTGGAACGATATTTGGAAGTGCGCGACGCCTAGAGCCGGCACCTTGCAAACCTTGCAGGGTGCTTTTTATTATGTAATTTATGGGATATCTTTATTATAGAATGCTTGTTCGCTTCTTGCAAGTGGAACAACGGAATATACCGTTTGGAAAACTTTGTTTAAAAAAAGCTCACCCCGTTAATAATGAAGGCAAGGGACGGATGCTTACTTTATGCTTTTTTCTTGACATGGAATAGGGCGTATGCTAAAGTATTCAGGTAGCCTTAGGGACGAAAGGCGTTTTTTTGCTGGTTTGATAAGAAAATGCATCTGCTGATCTTATGAAATCAACTCTTTTGCGCAAGTGAGAGAAGCGAAGAGACGTTTACTCTAGTATCGTAAGGTAAATTTTGAGGCTGGTCCGTAGGAGGTGACATCATGCGGGTGATCATCACGCTAGCGTGCACGAACTGCAAGCAAAGAAACTATACGTCTTCCAAAAATAAGCGCAACCATCCCGACCGCATGGAGTTGAAGAAATATTGCAAGTTTTGCAATGAACAAACGGCTCATCGCGAGACTCGCTAGTTTTTTGGAGGTGTAGTTGTGTCCTTTTTGGCTAGAATGAAGCAGGGATTCGGCAACACATTTTCTTTCTTCGGCGATGCCTGGGCAGAGCTGAAAAAGGTGAAGTGGCCTACCCGTAAAGAGCTCACTACCTATACGCTAGTTGTGTTATTTACGGTCATCTTCGTGACGGTGTACTTCTACGTGTTAGACTTGGGCATTTCTGAGCTGCTTCGCCTCGTGTTCGAATGATGATGACTACAGGTGGCGCTATGGAAATGGAAAAAAGATGGTACGTCGTACATACCTACTCCGGGTATGAAAACAAGGTGAAGGCAAACTTGGAGAAACGCGTTGAATCCATGGACATGAAGGACAAGATCTTCCGTGTTCTCGTACCCATGGAAGAAGAGCTTGTGAACAAAGACGGTAAGAAGAAGACGGTTATGCGCAAAGTGTACCCGGGTTATGTTCTTGTGGAGATGATCCAGACGGACGATTCCTGGTATGTTGTGCGTAATACGCCTGGCGTTACCGGGTTTGTAGGTTCGACCGGTTCCGGATCGAAGCCTACGGCGCTGCTTCCTGAGGAAGTGGACTCCATTCTCAAGCACATGGGGATCGAGGAGCCGAAGCCGAAGATCGATTTCGAGCTCAAAGAAACCGTGCGCGTAAAAGTCGGGCCTTTTGCCAACTTTGTCGGATCGGTGGAAGAAATTCTGCTCGACAAAGCAAAGCTTAAGGTTCATGTAAACATGTTCGGCAGAGAGACTCCTTTGGAGCTTGACTATAACCAGGTTGAGAAAATCTAGGTTACTGGAAAGTCTGCCATACTACGGATGAGGGGGTGTCACACATGGCAAAAAAGGTTATCAAAATGGTGAAGCTGCAGGTTCCTGCAGGGAAAGCGAATCCGGCGCCGCCAATCGGTCCGGCACTTGGTCAAGCAGGCGTGAACATCATGGCGTTCTGCAAAGAGTTCAATGCTCGTACAGCTGACCAAGCAGGTCTGATCATTCCGGTTGTTATTACGGTATTCGAAGACCGTTCCTTCACGTTCGAAACGAAAACTCCGCCGGCTGCAGTACTGCTTCGCGTTGCTGCTGGAATCGAAAAGGGTTCCGGTGAGCCAAACAAGAAGAAAGTTGCGACGGTTAAACGTTCGAAAGTTCGTGAAATCGCCGAGCAAAAAATGCCTGACCTTAACGCTGCATCTGTTGAAGCTGCAATGCGTATGGTTGAAGGTACAGCTCGCAGCATGGGCGTTATCATCGAAGACTAATCGTCGACTAATGATAACGTGCAGGCTATAGGCATTTCCCTTAACCGGGTGTGCCATTCAGTGGGAGGATATTCCGCTAATACCACTTAGGAGGATAAGATTGTGCCAAAACACGGTAAGAAATACTTGGAAGTTGCCAAGCAAATCGATGCCGAAGCATTCTACGAGCCGCTTGAAGCGATCCAGCTCGTGAAGCAAACGGCGCGTGCTAAGTTCGACGAAACTGTCGAAGTAGCCGTACGTCTCGGCGTTGACCCGAGAAAACAAGACCAAGCTGTTCGTGGCGTAGTAGTACTGCCACACGGTACGGGTAAAACAAAGCGTGTTCTCGTATTCGCAAAAGGCGATAAAGCAAAGGAAGCGGAAGCTGCCGGCGCTGATTTCGTAGGCGATCAGGACATGATCAATAAAATTCAGCAGGGCTGGTTCGACTTTGATGTCTGCGTAGCTACGCCGGACATGATGAGTGAAGTGGGTAAGCTCGGCCGTATTCTCGGTGGTAAAGGTTTGATGCCTAACCCTAAAGCGGGTACAGTTACGTTCGACGTAACCAAAGCCGTTCAGGAGATCAAGGCAGGTAAAATCGAATACCGTCTGGATAAAGCCGGTCAAATTCACGCGCCTATCGGCAAAGTTTCTTTCGATGCCGAGAAGCTTGCTGAAAACTTCAAAGCACTGATCGATGCACTGAACAGAGCGAAGCCTGCTGCAGCTAAAGGTGTATACCTGAAGAACGTAGCGGTATCCTCGACCATGGGTCCTAGCGCTCGTGTGAATGCAACGATTCTGAGATAGGAAAGTAAGGGTTGACTTTTATAGTCATCCATGCTAACCTATGTTAGGTTGCTTAGAAGAACTAACAAACGAATATGCTTACCGTAGACAGCAGGTGCCTCAGGGCTTAATTTCCTGCCGAGGTGTTATGATATAAGTTCGGATATTCTTTGCTCGTGAGCTGAAGAATACTTGAATCATCATGCCTTCGCCTTGTCTGCGAAGGCATTTTCGCATTTATGCGAGAATGTCCGGAAGCTGGGTGAAGGCTGTAAGCCCTCGGGATGTGTTTGCGTCGTAAGTTTTTGAAGGATGTCAGTTTTCTCACGAAAACTTGTAGGAGGTGCAAAAATGGCAAATGCAAAAGTAATCGAGCTGAAATCGCAACAGGTATCGGAAGTATCCGAGAAGCTGAAAGTGAGCTCCTGCTCCATCGTCGCTGACTATCGTGGTCTGAACGTTGCTCAAGTTACCGAGCTTCGCAGACAGCTTCGTGAAGCTGGCGTTGAGTTCCAGGTTCTGAAGAACACGCTGGTACGCCGCGCTACGGCATCCGCTGAACTGTCCGAATTGGATGAGTTCCTTACGGGTCCGACAGCGATCGCATTCAGCAAAGACGATATCATTACTCCAGCGAAAATCCTTACGGATTTCGCTAAGAAGAATGACAAGCTGAGCGTAAAAGCGGGTGTAGTTGAAGGCAAGGTTGTTGACTTCAACCAAATCAAAGCGCTGGCTGAACTCCCATCGAGAGAGGGTCTTCTGTCCATGCTCCTCAGCGTGCTCCAAGCTCCTATGCGCAACTTCGCCCTTGCGGTTAAAGCTGTGGCTGAGAAGCAAGAAGGCGGCGCACAAGAAGCTTAATTCTTTTGAAATGAATGTTTTACCCAATACTTTATGAATGATAATGGAGGTTTAACCATGAGCAAAGAGCAAATCTTGGAAGCCATCAAAGGCATGACTGTACTCGAACTGAACGATCTGGTTAAAGCAATCGAAGAAGAGTTCGGCGTAACTGCAGCAGCTCCAGTAGCAATGGTAGCTGGCGGCGGCGCAGCAGAAGTAGCAGAGCAAACTGAATTCGACGTAATCCTGACAAGCGCTGGCGCTTCCAAGATCAACGTTATCAAAGTTGTTCGCGAAATCACTGGCTTGGGTCTGAAAGAAGCAAAAGACCTGGTAGACAACGCTCCGAAGCCACTGAAAGAAAAAGTAGCTAAAGAAGAAGCTGAAGCGGTAAAAGCGAAGCTTGAAGAAGCTGGCGCATCCGTAGAAGTGAAGTAATTTTGTTTTACCGATGACCCCTTGATGAGGCTTCCTCTCAAGGGGTTTTCGTTTTGGATGAATAGGGAATAAAAGTAGAAAGGGGGGATCGATGTGTCAGAACATTACTATACCGAGAAGCCGACCACAGGTCATGATCTCGGCCAGGTGGAAGAAAAGCTCCGCGGCCGCACCTATACGTTTGCTACGGATGCTGGAGTCTTCTCCAAAAAGGGTGTGGATTACGGATCGAAGCTGATGATAGAAACGATGGAGTTTCAGGCCGATGCGAGGGTGCTTGATGTCGGATGCGGTTATGGACCGATTGGATTGGCTGCGGCTGCCTTAGCCGACCAAGGCCAAGTAACGATGATCGATATCAATGAACGAGCGATTGAGCTGGCCAAGCGGAATGCCCAGCGCAACAGCATACGGAATGTACGGATCATGCAGAGTGATCTGCTGGCCGAGGTAGCCGGTGAGTCTTTTGATATCGTATTGACCAATCCGCCGATTCGAGCAGGGAAAGAAACGGTACACCGGATCTTCGAGCAGGCTCACGCGGTCTTGATGGTGGGGGGAGCCTTATGGGTGGTTATTCAGAAGAAACAGGGAGCTCCATCAGCGCTTACCAAGCTTGAATCCTTGTTTTCATCCGTGGAAGAAGTGGAACGGGACCGAGGGTATTGGATTTTAAAAGCAACCAAATAATCAGGGTATCTTGGGTTTCGGAGATGCGATCCTTACCAATCCAGCAAACATGTATATCTTATGGGAATATTGTTGACTTGATTTTTTGAATGTGATATCATAGTTAAATGTCAGCATTAGGATTGGGATATATGTCTTTAGTTTACTAAAATGTCAAGATTTATTTTTTTCTTGCCGAGGTGAATAAAATTTGGGCTTTCGACGTATAATGTCTAAATTTTAAGTAAACCCTGAAAGGTATGAAGAAAATAATGGTAAGATTGACGGATAGTCTCCCATCGTATGTACGTAACTAGAAGCTTCCTAAAGAAGTGACTCTTCGCGCAGTATTTACTCGAGAAGGCTTCCCTAAGAGGCTTTTATTTTGTTCCATTGAGTAGACATAAGGGGTGAATCTAAGTTGGCGGGTCATCTGATTCAATTAGGTCGACGTAAACGCAGGTCGTACGCTCGGATTAATGAGGTTCTGGAAGTGCCGAACCTGATTGAAATCCAACAAAAATCATACCAGTGGTTTTTGGATGAGGGATTGCGTGAAATGTTTCAGGATATTTCCCCGATACAGGATTTTACGGGGAATTTGGTGTTGGAATTTATCGATTACAGCTTAGGAGAGCCTAAGTACTCTGTCGATGAGTCCAAGGAACGCGACGTCACCTTCGCTGCACCGCTTCGTGTGAAAGTGCGTTTGATCAATAAGGAGACCGGTGAGGTAAAAGAGCAGGAAGTCTTTATGGGCGATTTCCCGCTGATGACGGAGACGGGTACCTTTATTATCAACGGAGCTGAACGGGTTATCGTCAGCCAGCTGGTTCGTTCCCCTAGCGTCTATTTTAGCACGAAAATAGATAAGAACGGTAAGAAAACTTACACCGCTACGGTCATTCCGAATCGCGGTGCCTGGCTGGAGCTTGAGACGGATGCGAAGGATATCATCTATGTCCGGATCGACCGCACACGGAAGATTCCGGTTACGGTACTGCTTCGTGCGCTTGGCTTCGGTACGGATGCGGAGATTATTGACCTGCTAGGTGATGATGAGTACATCCGCAATACGCTTGATAAGGATAATACCGATTCGACGGACAAGGCCCTGATCGAGATTTATGAGCGTCTGCGTCCGGGCGAGCCTCCGACACTGGATAATGCAAGAAGCCTGCTTGTAGCTCGCTTCTTTGATCCGAAGCGTTATGATCTGGCGAATGTCGGCCGGTACAAGATTAACAAGAAACTTCACATAAAGAATCGTCTGTTCAATCAGCGTCTTGCTGAAACGCTGGCGGATCCGGAGACAGGCGAGATCATCGCCGAGGCTGGCCAGCTGATCGACCGTCGCCTGCTTGATACGATTCTGCCTCATCTGGAAGACAATGTGGGCTTCAAAGAGTGGAGCGTAGCGAACGGTATTGCCGACATGGATAAAATTCCAATGCAGTGCGTTCATGTCTACTCCCCGATTGAAGACGGCAAGGTCGTTAAGGTCATCTCCAACGGCAAGATCGACAAGACGGTCAAGAACATCACGCCTGCGGATATCATCTCTTCGATCAACTACTTCATCGATCTGCTTCACGGGATCGGCAGCACGGATGATATCGACCACCTGGGTAACCGCCGTCTGCGTTCCGTAGGCGAACTGCTTCAGAACCAGTTCCGGATCGGTCTTTCCCGGATGGAGCGTGTAGTCCGTGAGCGGATGTCCATACAGGATGTCAACACGATTACGCCACAGCAGCTCATCAATATTCGTCCGGTCATTGCGTCCATCAAGGAGTTCTTCGGCAGCTCCCAGTTGTCGCAGTTTATGGACCAGACGAACCCGCTGGCTGAACTTACGCACAAGCGCCGTCTGTCGGCACTCGGACCGGGCGGTCTGACGCGTGAGCGGGCAGGCTTTGAAGTCCGCGACGTTCACCACTCCCACTATGGCCGGATGTGTCCGATCGAGACTCCTGAGGGACCGAACATCGGTCTGATCAACTCCTTGTCGACCTTTGCCCGTGTGAACGAGTTCGGCTTCATCGAAGCGCCATATCGTAGAGTTGATCCGCACACTGGTGTGGTTACGGATAACATTTCTTATCTGACAGCGGATGAGGAAGATAACTACGTTGTGGCTCAAGCGAATGCCAAGCTGGACGAAGAGGGCAAATTCGCGGAGGACGTCGTTATCGTCCGTTACAAAGACGATAACTTGATGCTTGCCAAAGAACGCGTCGACTATATGGACGTATCTCCAAAGCAGGTCGTCTCCGTAGCGACAGCGCTCATTCCGTTCCTCGAGAACGATGACTCCAACCGTGCGCTCATGGGATCGAACATGCAGCGTCAGGCCGTGCCGCTTCTCATTCCGAAGTCCCCGCTTGTCGGTACAGGGATGGAGCATAAGTCGGCTAAGGATTCCGGTGTATGTATCGTATCCAAGGTCAACGGTGTGGTTGAACGCGTATCGGCCAATGAGATCTGGGTTCGCCGTCAGGAGATGGTTGATGGTAAGCTGGTGAACGGAGACCTCGTTAAACATAAGCTTCACAAGTTCCTTCGTTCCAACCAGGGAACGTGCATCAATCAGCGTCCGATCTGCCACAAAGGGGAACAGGTTCGCGTAGGCGATATTCTCGCTGACGGTCCTTCCACCGAGATGGGCGAGCTGGCGCTGGGCCGCAACGTAGTCGTTGCCTTCATGACTTGGGAAGGGTACAACTACGAGGATGCCATCCTGTTGAGTGAGAAGCTCGTGAAAGAGGACGTTTATACTTCGATTCACATCGAGGAATACGAGTCCGAAGCACGGGATACGAAGCTAGGACCGGAAGAGATTACGCGCGACATTCCGAACGTTGGTGAAGACGCGCTGAAGAATCTCGATGAGCGCGGTATTATTCGTGTAGGTGCCGAGATTGCCGCGGGCGACATTCTCGTCGGCAAAGTAACACCAAAAGGTGTAACGGAGCTGACGGCGGAAGAACGGCTGCTTCACGCGATCTTCGGTGAGAAGGCCCGTGAGGTTCGTGATACTTCCCTCCGTGTCCCTCACGGTACTGACGGGATCGTAGTGGACGTAAAAGTATTTACCCGCGAAAATGGCGATGAACTCCCTCCTGGTGTAAATCAGCTGGTGCGTGTGTACATCGCTCAGAAGCGTAAGATCTCCGAAGGCGATAAGATGGCGGGTCGTCACGGTAACAAAGGGGTTATCGCCCGTATTCTTCCTGAAGAGGACATGCCGTTCCTGCCGGACGGTACGCCGGTCCAAGTCGTACTGAACCCGCTCGGCGTTCCGTCGCGGATGAACATCGGGCAGGTGCTCGAGGTTCACTTGGGGATGGCGGCCAAGTATCTGGGGATTCATACGGCCACACCGGTATTCGACGGTGCGCGTGAATATGACGTATTCGATACGATGGAAGAAGCAGGCATGCAGCGTAACGGTAAGACCCTGCTTTATGACGGACGTACCGGTGATCCGTTTGAGCGTGAAGTGACGGTTGGCGTCATGTACATGATCAAGCTGGCGCACATGGTCGACGATAAGATCCATGCCCGTTCCACAGGTCCTTACTCGCTCGTTACTCAGCAGCCGCTGGGTGGTAAAGCGCAGTTCGGCGGCCAGCGTTTCGGCGAGATGGAAGTATGGGCGCTCGAGGCCTACGGCGCCGCTTATACGCTGCAGGAGATCCTGACGGTAAAATCCGACGACGTGGTTGGCCGTGTCAAAACGTACGAGTCGATCGTCAAAGGCGAGAATGTACCGGAACCGGGCGTGCCGGAGTCCTTCAAGGTATTGATCAAAGAGCTTCAGAGCTTGGGTATGGATGTTAAGATCTTGTCCGAGAACGAAGAAGAAATCGAAATGAAGGAAATGGACGACGACGATGAGGTCACAAGCGACAAGTTGAACCTCAATCTGGAAGGCGCCGAGATGGGTGTGGAATAACACCCATCTGTCACAATGACGTAATGCAATGGTGTAAGCCGCACATAGACAGCACATTGTTACAACGGATGCTTCCGATGTAGTTTTGTTGCACAAAACTTGGAGGAGGGTTGCTCCTTGATCGACGTCAACAATTTTGAGTACATGAAAATCGGTTTGGCATCTCCGGATAAGATTCGCTCGTGGTCCAGAGGTGAAGTCAAGAAGCCGGAGACGATTAACTATAGAACGCTGAAGCCTGAGAAAGAGGGCCTATTCTGCGAGAAAATCTTCGGGCCTACGAAGGACTGGGAATGTCACTGCGGTAAATACAAGCGTGTCCGTTACAAAGGCGTCGTTTGCGACCGCTGCGGTGTAGAAGTTACCCGCCAGAAGGTACGCCGTGAGCGCATGGGCCACATCGAGCTCGCCGCGCCGGTGTCCCATATCTGGTACTTCAAGGGCATCCCGAGCCGGATGGGTCTGGCTCTGGATATGTCCCCGCGTTCGCTCGAAGAGATCATTTACTTTGCATCCTACGTGGTTACTGACCCTGGTGATACGCCGCTCGAGAAGAAGCAGTTGCTCTCCGAGAAGGAGTATCGCAGCTACCGCGAAAAGTACGGCTATGCATTCCAGGCAGGAATGGGAGCTGAGGCGGTCAAGAAGCTTCTTCAGGACATCGACATCGAGAAGGAAGTCGAGATGCTGAAGGAAGAATTGAAGACGGCTCAGGGTCAGCGCCGTAACCGTGCGATCAAGCGTCTTGAAGTTATGGAAGCATTCCGTAACTCCAAGAACATGCCGGAGTGGATGGTACTTGATGTCCTCCCGGTTATTCCGCCGGAACTGCGTCCGATGGTACAGCTCGACGGCGGCCGTTTTGCGACGTCTGACCTGAATGACCTGTACCGCCGCGTAATCAACCGGAACAACCGTCTGAAACGTCTTCTGGACCTCGGAGCGCCGGATATTATCGTGCAGAACGAGAAGCGTATGCTTCAGGAAGCCGTTGATGCTCTGATTGACAACGGCCGCCGCGGCCGTCCGGTTACCGGACCGGGCAATCGTCCGCTCAAATCCCTCAGCCACATGCTGAAGGGTAAACAGGGACGTTTCCGTCAGAACCTTCTGGGTAAGCGCGTAGACTACTCGGGCCGTTCGGTTATCGTAGTAGGACCTAGCCTGAGAATGTATCAGTGCGGTCTCCCGAAAGAGATGGCGCTCGAGCTCTTCAAGCCGTTCGTCATGAAGGAACTTGTCAATAAGGGCCTCGCCCACAACATAAAGAGCGCGAAGCGCAAGGTAGAGAGAGTCTCTCCAGAGGTTTGGGATGTGCTTGAAGAAGTCATTAAGGAGCATCCGGTCCTTCTGAACCGTGCCCCTACGCTTCACCGTCTCGGTATCCAGGCATTCGAACCGATCCTGGTCGAAGGCCGTGCGATCAAACTGCACCCGCTCGTATGTACGGCTTACAACGCCGACTTCGACGGTGACCAGATGGCCGTCCACGTGCCGCTGTCTGCCGAGGCTCAAGCTGAAGCACGCCTGCTGATGCTGGCTGCCGGCAACATCCTGAACCCGAAGGACGGCAAGCCTGTTGTTACGCCTTCGCAGGATATGGTTCTTGGATCGTTCTACCTGACGACCGAGAACAAGAATGCCAAAGGTTCGGGTACGATTCTGCGTACCGTAGCGGAAGCTGTGTCTCTCTATCACCGTGGAGACGCCGCGCTTCATGCGCGTGTCGCTATTCCGGCCAAAGCGCTTGGCAAAGAGAGCTTTACGCCTGAGCAGCAGGAAGCTATGCTCGTTACCACCATCGGTAAGATTATCTTCAACGAGATCTATCCGAAGGACTTTCCGTACATCAACGAAGCGACCAAGGCGAACCTCCTGAACGGGGCGTCTGATAAGTACTTCGTATTCGGTAAGGGACAGGACATCCGCAAAGCGATGGATGAACTGCCTGAAACCAAAGCCGTGGGTAAGGATTACCTGGGGACTATCATTGCGGAGTGCTTCCGTAAATATCACACGACCCAAACCTCGATTATCTTGGATGATATCAAACAGCTGGGCTTTACGTATTCCACGCGTGCGGGGATTACGATTGCCGTTGCGGACGTTGTCGTACCGCAAGAAAAGACAAAGATCATGCAGGAATCCGATGACAAGGTCAGCGTGGTAACGAACCAATACCGCCGTGGTCTCATTACGGACGATGAGCGTTATGACCGAATTATTGCGATCTGGAGCAAAGCGAAGGATGAGCTGACGGATATCCTGATGAGATCCCTCGACAAGTACAATTCCATCAACATGATGGTGGAATCGAAGGCGCGGGGGAACAAATCGCAAATTACCCAGCTGGGCGGTATGCGTGGTCTCATGGCGAACCCGTCCGGTAAGATCATCGAGCTCCCGATTAAGTCGAACTTCCGTGAAGGTCTGACAGTACTCGAGTACTTCATCTCCACACACGGTGCCCGTAAAGGTCTCGCCGATACGGCACTTCGTACAGCCGACTCGGGTTATTTGACCCGCCGTCTCGTTGACGTGGCGCAGGATGTTATCGTACGTGATGAAGATTGCGGTACGGACAAAGGCTTCCTCGTATCGCGGATCCAAGACGGCAAAGAGGTTATCGAGGATCTGTACGACCGTATTGAAGGCCGGTATTCCTTCGAGACCGTACGTCATCCGGAATCCGGCGATATCATTGTGAACCGCAACGAACTGATCGATTCTACGGTAGCTGATCAGATTATTGCGGCAGGCATTACCAAGCTTCAGATCCGCTCCGTACTCAGCTGCCGCTCCAAGCACGGCGTATGCAAAAAGTGCTACGGCCGTAACCTGGCAACGGGTCAGTTCGTCGAAATCGGGGAAGCTGTAGGGATCATTGCAGCTCAATCCATCGGGGAGCCGGGAACCCAGCTGACGATGCGTACGTTCCATACAGGGGGCGTAGCAGGGGATGATATCACGCAAGGTTTGCCGCGGATTCAGGAGCTGTTCGAGGCCCGTAATCCTAAGGGTCAAGCGATCATTACGGAGATCGACGGCGTAGTGAAAGAAATCCGCGAAGCCAAAGACCGCAGAGAAATCGAAGTACAAGGCGAAGCGGAATCCAAGACATACAACGTGCCTTACGGCTCGCGTATTCGCGTTACCCTCGGCCAGAACGTGGAAGCAGGGGATGAGCTGACGGAAGGTTCCATCGACCCGAAAGAAATGCTGCGTATCAAAGGCATCAGGGGCGTACAGAACTACATTCTGCAGGAAGTTCAGCGCGTATACCGTAATCAGGGCGTAGAAATCAACGATAAGCACGTGGAAGTTATGATCCGTCAGATGCTGCGTAAAATCCGTATCGTAGATGCGGGGAATACAACGCTCCTTCCAGGCTCCTTTGTTGATATGCATGAATATGAGGAGGCCAACAAGGTGGCGCTCATCGCTGGCGAGGAGCCTGCGGTTGCGAAGCCGGTTCTTCTCGGTATCACCAAAGCATCGCTGGAGACCGACTCCTTCCTGTCTGCTGCATCCTTCCAAGAGACGACACGTGTCCTGACGGATGCCGCCATTAAAGGGAAGGTGGACCAGCTGCTGGGTCTGAAAGAGAACGTTATTATCGGGAAACTCATACCTGCTGGTACGGGGATGTCGAGATACCGTAATATTCGAATCACCGATCCGAATGCGGATCCTCTCGATGAAGAAGTGACAGAGGCGGAAGCCGTAACGGTAGAGTAAGGATACAACCGCTTGCCTTGGAAAAGGTCTTCAAAAATCTTTGAAAAGGCAAGCGATCCTTTCTTGACACAGTCTGGTTGAAGTGATAATATATCCAAGTGTGCCAAAGCACATGGTTCCTGACCTGTTCTACTTTGGAGGATATGCCTCATGTCTTATGATAAAGTGAAGCAGGCGGCGAAGCTGTCTATAGGCAACAAGCAAGCGACGAAGACGGTTGAACAGGGCAAGGCCTTGGAAGTCTTTGTAGCCAAAGATGCAGATCCGCGAATTACGATAAAAATGGTTAACCTTTGCAAGAAAATGGGGGTTAATGTAACATACGTGGAATCCATGAAATTGTTAGGTAAAGCGTGTGGAATCGAAGTAGGCGCCGCTGTGGCGGCCGTAGTGAACGACTAATGTTTTTGTCTGAGAAGAGAATTTCAAGGGCAAAAACTTTTCATTTGTTCATTTACGATTCGCCTGGATCTGTGGACTTGAAATTGATGAATTATCCCATTGAAGGAGGTGGCCAAAATGCCAACAATCAACCAACTCGTTCGTAAAGGACGGGAAGCTAAAGTTGTGAAATCCAAATCCCCGGCTCTCCAAAAAGGCTTCAACGCTTTGAAAAGAGAATCGACGGATATCAGCTCGCCACAAAAACGCGGTGTGTGTACTCGTGTAGGTACGATGACGCCAAAGAAGCCGAACTCCGCTCTTCGTAAGTATGCGCGTGTTCGTCTGACTAACCGTGTTGAGGTTACAGCTTATATTCCGGGTATCGGACACAACCTGCAAGAGCACAGCGTAGTACTGATCCGCGGCGGTCGTGTAAAGGACCTTCCGGGTGTACGTTACCACATCGTTCGTGGTGCGCTGGATACAGCAGGCGTTAACAACCGTAAGCAAGCTCGCTCCAAGTATGGCGCGAAGCGTCCGAAAGTGAAGAAGTAATAATCTATCAAAATCCGAATGATTTTTTGAGAAAGGGGGATAACTATGCCTCGTAAAGGTCCAGTTACTCGCAGAGACGTATTGCCCGATCCGGTGTATAACAGCAAATTGGTTACTCGCCTGGTCAACCGTATCATGTATGACGGGAAGAAGGGGGTAGCGCAAGCTATTCTTTATAACGCCTTCAACCTCATTCAAGAGCGTACGGGTAAAGAGCCAATGGAAGTGTTCGAACAAGCAATTAAGAACATTATGCCGGTTCTTGAAGTCAAAGCTCGCCGTGTGGGGGGCGCGAACTACCAGGTGCCAATCGAAGTAAGACCAGAGCGTCGTACTACATTGGGTCTGCGTTGGCTCGTCAACTATTCCCGTCTTCGTGGTGAGAAGACGATGGAAGAGAGACTTGCTCAAGAGATTATCGATGCAAGCAACAACACTGGCGCTTCTGTTAAGAAGCGTGAGGATACGCACAAGATGGCGGAAGCCAACAAAGCGTTCGCTCACTATCGTTGGTAGAATACTAATTCAAATTCCTAATGTATAGGAAGGAGATTCCCTGATGGCAAGAGAGTTTTCTCTAAAAGATACGCGCAATATCGGGATCATGGCGCATATCGATGCCGGTAAGACGACCACGACCGAGCGTATTCTGTTCTACACGGGCCGCGTGCACAAGATCGGTGAAGTTCACGAAGGTGCTGCTACGATGGACTGGATGGAGCAGGAGCAGGAGCGCGGAATCACGATTACTTCCGCCGCTACGACCGCTCAGTGGAAAGGTCACCGCATCAATATTATCGACACCCCGGGTCACGTTGACTTCACAGTTGAAGTAGAACGTTCCCTGCGCGTATTGGATGGAGCCGTAGGCGTGTTCAGTGCGAAAGAAGGCGTCGAGCCACAATCCGAGACCGTTTGGAGACAAGCGGACCGTTATAGTGTTCCACGGATTGCATACGTCAATAAGATGGACATTATCGGTGCGGACTTCCTTCAAGTTATCGAATCGATGCGTCAGAAGCTTGGTGCCAACGCGGTTGCTATTCAACTGCCAATCGGCGCTGAGAATGACTTCGCAGGCGTAATCGACCTGGTTGAGCGCAGAGCCTATGTATACCAGGATGACTTGGGTAAGGATCCAATCGAATCCGAAGTGCCGGCTGAGTACAAGGATAAGGTGGAAGAGCTTCGTCTTGAACTCGTCGAGAAGGTTGCAGAACTGGACGAAGAGCTCATGATGAAGTACCTGGAAGGCGAAGAGTTGACTATTGAAGAGATTAAGGGTGCGCTGCGTCAAGGCGTAGTAAACGTTAAGATCTTCCCAGTTATCTGTGGATCTTCCTACCGTAACAAAGGCGTTCAAATGATGCTTGATGCGGTTATTGACTACCTGCCTGCTCCAATCGACGTACCAGATATCAAAGGTACGCTCGAAGACGGTACAGAAGTTATTCGTAAATCGTCTGACGATGAACCGTTCTCGGCACTCGCCTTCAAAATCATGACAGACCCGTTTGTCGGTAAGCTGACATTCTTCCGCGTATACTCCGGTGTTCTGAACTCGGGTTCCTATGTGTTGAATGCCACTAAAGGCAAACGTGAAAGAATCGGCCGGATTCTTCAAATGCATGCGAACAGCCGTCAAGAAATCAGTATCGTTTACTCTGGTGATATTGCAGCTGCCGTTGGTTTGAAAGAAACCGTAACTGGTGATACACTGTGTGATGAGAAGAACCCTGTAGTTCTCGAATCGATGAACTTCCCTGAGCCGGTTATCCAACTGGCGGTTGAGCCTAAGACGAAAGCGGACCAAGATAAAATGGGTGTTGCTCTGTCCAAGCTCTCCGAGGAAGATCCGACGTTCCGTGCACATACGGACGAAGAAACTGGACAAACGATTATCTCCGGTATGGGTGAGCTTCACCTGGAGATCATTGTTGACCGTATGCTTCGTGAGTTCAAAGTTGAGACTAACGTAGGTAAGCCGCAAGTTGCATACCGCGAGACGTTTAAACAAGCAGCAAAGGTCGAAGGCAAGTTCGTTCGCCAATCCGGCGGTCGCGGTCAGTACGGCCATTGTTGGGTTGAATTCCAACCGCTTGAGCCAGGGACTGGATTCCAATTCGAAAGCAAGGTTGTGGGTGGATCGATTCCTAGAGAATTTATCGCTCCAATTCAAGCGGGTATTGAAGAATCCATGAAGAACGGCGTATACGCAGGTTTCCCACTTGTGGATATCAAAGCTACTGTTGTCGATGGCTCCTATCACGATGTGGACTCCAGTGAAATGGCGTTCAAAATCGCAGGTTCCATGGCTCTTAAAGCAGCAGCTGAGAAGTGCCGACCTGTACTTCTTGAGCCGATCATGAAGGTAGAAGTCACTGTACCTGAAGAGTACATGGGCGACGTTATGGGTGACCTTAACTCCCGCCGTGGACGTATCGAAGGTATGGATGCTCGCTTCGGTGCGCAAATCATCCGTGCGAAGGTACCTCTTTCCGAAATGTTCGGTTACTCGACAACTCTGCGTTCCCGTACACAGGGCCGCGGCGTTTACTCGATGGAAATCTCCCACTATGAAGAAGTACCTAAGTCCATTGCTGACGAAATCGTCGCGAAGAACAAAGGTGCCTAAATATAAAATCAGTTACTTAAGGAGGCTGTCTTTCCATGGCAAAAGCGAAATTTGAACGTAATAAGCCGCACGTTAATATCGGTACTATCGGTCACGTCGACCACGGTAAAACTACCCTGACGGCTGCAATCACAACTGTTCTGTCCAAGAAATACGGCGGCGCAGCTGTAGCATTCGACCAAATCGACAAAGCACCAGAAGAGCGCGAGCGTGGTATCACAATCTCCACTGCACACGTTGAATACGAAACTCCAAACCGTCACTACGCACACGTTGACTGCCCTGGCCACGCCGACTATGTTAAAAACATGATCACCGGCGCAGCACAAATGGACGGCGCGATCCTCGTAGTATCCGCAGCTGACGGCCCAATGCCACAGACTCGTGAGCACATCCTGCTCTCCCGTCAAGTAGGCGTACCATACATCGTTGTATTCCTCAACAAGTGTGATATGGTTGAAGACGAAGAGCTCCTCGAGCTTGTTGAAATGGAAGTTCGCGACCTGCTGAACGAGTATGAGTTCCCAGGCGACGACACTCCAATCATCCGCGGTGCAGCTCGTGAAGCTCTGCAAAACCCAGATGGTCCTTGGGCTGAGAAGATCGTTGAACTGTTCGAGCAGATCGACACTTACATCCCAACTCCAGAGCGCGACACGGACAAGCCTTTCCTTATGCCAGTCGAGGACGTGTTCACGATCACTGGTCGTGGTACCGTTGCTACAGGCCGTGTAGAGCGTGGCGTTATCAAAGTCGGCGACGAGATCGAAATCATCGGTCTGGCTGAAGAAACTCGCAAGTCCGTTGTTACAGGCGTTGAGATGTTCCGTAAGCTTCTGGACTCCGCTCAAGCCGGCGACAACATCGGCGCACTGCTTCGTGGTGTAGACCGTAAGGACATCGAGCGTGGTCAAGTTCTGGCGAAGCCGGGTTCGGTTAAGCCTCACACGAACTTTTCCGCACAAATCTACGTTCTGACAAAAGAAGAAGGCGGCCGTCACAAGCCTTTCTTCACTGGCTACCGTCCACAGTTCTACTTCCGTACAACGGACGTAACAGGTATCATCAACCTGCCTGAAGGTTCCGAGATGGTTATGCCAGGCGACAACATCACTGTAACGGTTGAGCTGATTTCCCCGATCGCTATCGAGGAAGGCACTCGCTTCGCTATCCGCGAAGGCGGCCGTACAGTTGGTGCAGGCGCAGTTGCTTCCATCAGCAAGTAATTAACTTGTGTAAGAGCCCTTTATCCTTAGGATGAAGGGCTTTTATTTTATTTTGGGCAAGAGTGCATTTTTTGCTTGCTTTTTTCTTCTAGATTTAATATAATAGTGAACGTTGGTCTGAGACGTTGCGATGAAGTGAGAGGTTGCTGACACACCCGGCCCCTTTGCCATAGGGGCGGCGTCAGGAGATTTTCACGGAGTATGTCCGATACTAAATTGGGCGATAAAAGGAGGGAATACTATGGCAAAGCAAAAGATTCGTATTCGTTTGAAGGCTTATGATCACAGAGTTCTGGATCAATCCGCAGAGAAAATTGTGGATACAGCCAAGCGTTCCGGTGCTGGAGTTTCTGGTCCGATCCCGCTTCCAACTGAGAAGCAGATCATTACCATTCTCCGTGCGGTACACAAGTACAAAGACTCGCGTGAGCAGTTCGAGATGCGTACACATAAGCGTTTGATCGATATCGTTAATCCGACGCCGCAAACCGTTGATGCACTGATGCGTCTGGATCTGCCGTCCGGTGTGGACATCGAAATCAAACTGTAATATACACATTGTGAATAACTAGAGCAAAGCAAGAGAGGAAAAGAGGTGTCAACGATGACTAAAGGTATCTTAGGTAAGAAACTTGGGATGACTCAAGTGTTTACTCCCGAAGGATTGGTTGTACCGGTAACAGTTGTTCAAGCAGGTCCTTGCACAGTGCTGCAGAAGAAGGATGTTGAGAACGACGGGTACGAGGCCATCCAAATCGGTTTTGCCGATAAGAAAGAACAAAACGCAAACAAACCGGAGTTGGGCCACGCTAAGAAAGCAGGCACAACACCTAAGCGCTACGTTAAAGAGCTTCGCGGTGTTGCGATTTCCGACTACGAAGTTGGCCAGGAAATCAAAGCTGACGTGTTTGCTGAAGGTGAATTCGTTGATGTAACAGGCACTTCCAAGGGTAAAGGATTCCAGGGTGTTATCAAGAGACACAACCAATCCAGAGGTCCTATGGCTCACGGTTCCCGTTATCACCGTGGCCCGGGTTCGATGGGTTCCATCCAGGCAAACCGTGTACCAAAAGGTAAGAACCTGCCAGGACATATGGGTTCGGAGACGGTTACGATCCAAGGTCTTGAAGTTGTAAAGATCGACGTTGAGCGTAACGTGCTTCTGATCAAAGGTTCCATTCCTGGTCCTAAGAACAGCTACGTTACCGTTAAATCGACGGTAAAAGCTTAAGATAGCAAGAAAGGAGGATAACACATGCCAAAAGTAGCGGTATTTAATGTGAGTGGTGCTCAAGTTGGTGAAGTGGAGCTGGCTGAATCGGTATTCGGTATCGAGCCTCATCTTCATGTCTTGAATGAAGCTGTTCTGATGCAGCGCGCATCCCTTCGTGCAGGTACGCACAAAACCAAAGGTCGTTCGGAAGTTCGCGGCGGTGGCCGTAAGCCTTGGAAACAAAAAGGTACAGGTCGTGCCCGTCAAGGTTCCATCCGTTCCCCGCAATGGAAAGGCGGCGGTATCGTCTTCGGACCAACTCCGCGCAGCTACTCCTACAAACTGCCTAAGAAGGTTCGTCGTCTGGCGATCAAATCTGCGTTGTCTTCCAAGGTGAAGTCGAGCGAGATTATCGTTCTTGACCAGCTTCAACTGGCTGCTCCAAAAACAAAAGAATTTGCGGCAATTTTGAATAACCTTAAAGTGGATCGCAAGGCTCTGGTTGTAACGGCTGCTTATGAAGAGAATGTAGCACTCTCTGCACGTAACATTCCTGGCGTGAAGTTCGTTGTCGCTGAAGGAATCAACGTACTGGATGTTATGGTCTACGACAAGCTGATCATTACGAAGGACGCGGTGCAAAAGGTAGAGGAGGTGTTTGCGTAATGAAGAACCCTCGCGATATTATTAAGCGCCCGATCATTACCGAACGTTCCAGCGAAATGATGGCGGACAAGAAATACGTGTTCGAAGTTGATATCCGTTCCAACAAGACGGAAGTAAAACAAGCAATCGAACAAATCTTCAAAGTGAAGGTTTCGAATGTTAACACGCTGAGAATGCCGGCGAAGCCGAAGCGTTATGGCCGTTACTCCGGTTATACTTCCGAATGGAAGAAAGCCATTGTGACCCTTAGTGCGGACAGCAAAGAACTGGAATTCTTTGAATCGGTATAAGTAATTTTCTAAAGTAAGGAGGGAATCCACGTGCCAATTAAAAAGTACAAACCAACGTCACCTGCGAGACGTGCGATGTCGGTTTCGACATTCGAAGAAATCACAACATCCACTCCGGAGAAATCGCTGCTTGCTCCTCTGAGCAAAAAAGCTGGACGTAATAACCAAGGTAAAATTACGGTTCGTCATCAAGGCGGCGGACACAAGCGTAAATACCGGATTATTGACTTCAAGCGTAACAAAGATGGAATACCAGGTCGCGTTGCTACAATCGAGTACGACCCGAACCGTTCCGCTAACATCGCTCTGATCCACTATGTGGATGGCGAGAAGCGTTACATTATCGCTCCAAAAGGCTTGAAAGTGGACGATCAAGTAGTATCCGGCCCTACGGCTGATATTAAGGTCGGTAACGCCCTTCCGATGGAGAACATTCCTGTCGGTACGGTTATCCACAACATCGAGCTGAAGCCAGGCAAAGGCGGCCAACTGGTTCGCGCTGCTGGTACGGAAGCTCAACTGCTCGGTAAAGAAGATCAGTACGTTATCGTGCGTCTTTCCTCCGGCGAAATGAGAAGAATCCTGAAAGTTTGCCGCGCTACCGTTGGTTCCGTTGGTAACGAGGATTACGAGCTCATTAAAATCGGTAAAGCTGGCCGTTCCCGCTGGCTCGGACAAAGACCGGAAGTTCGCGGTTCCGTCATGAACCCTAACGATCACCCACACGGTGGTGGTGAAGGCCGTTCCCCGATCGGACGCAAATCTCCAATGTCTCCTTGGGGCAAGCCGACACTCGGTTACAAGACTCGCAAGAAGAACAAAGCTTCGAATCAGTACATCATTCGTCGTCGCACGAAGTAATACGATTTACGCTTTGCTTAAAGAAGGGAGGAACAACGCATGGGTCGCAGTTTGAAAAAAGGTCCTTTTATCGATGGCTACCTTCTGAAGAAGGTTGAAGATATGAACGAAGCTTCCAAAAAGCAGGTTATCAAAACTTGGTCTCGCCGTTCCACGATTTTCCCACAATTCATCGGTCACACTTTCGCTGTTTATGATGGTAGAAAGCATGTGCCGGTATACGTGACTGAAGATATGGTCGGACATAAGCTTGGTGAATTTGCTCCAACCCGTACTTACAAAGGTCATGCTGATTCGGATAAGAAAACGGGCAAGCGCTAATTTGGATCGGGAATCAAATGATTTCGTAATTGAGAGGAGGTACTTCCATGCAACAAGCTAAAGCTATTGCTAGATATGTTCGAATTGCTCCCCGTAAGGCTCAGCTCGTGGTTGATCTGATCCGCGGTAAGCAGGTGGGTGAGGCTATCGCAATTCTGCGTCACACTCCGAAATCGGCTTCCCCAATCGTAGAGAAGCTGCTGAACTCGGCTATTGCGAATGCAGAGCATAACTATTCCCTGGATGTAAACAATCTGGTCGTTTCTACAGCTACTGTAGACCAAGGGCCAACATTGAAGAGATTCCGTCCTCGTGCAATGGGTCGTGCGAGCCGTATCAATAAACGTACCAGCCACATCACTTTAGTGGTATCTGAGAAATAAGGAGGGACAACGTGTGGGTCAAAAAGTAAACCCGGTGGGACTTCGTATCGGTATCATCCGTGACTGGGAGTCCAAATGGTATGCCGGCAAAGATTTCGGCGATCTGCTGATGGAAGACGTTAAGATCCGTGAATATCTGAAGCAAAAATTGAAAGAATCTGCCGTTTCCCGTATTGAAATTGAGCGTGCAGCTAACCGCGTAAACGTTACGATTCATACTGCGAAGCCAGGCATGGTTATCGGTAAAGGCGGCTCTGAAGTAGAAGTGATCCGCGGCTACCTCTCCAAGCTGACTAACGGCAAAAAGGTTCACATCAACATCTCCGAAGTGAAGAACCCTGAACTGGATGCGATTCTGGTTGCAGAAAGCATTGCACAACAACTGGAGCGTCGCGTATCGTTCCGTCGTGCACTGAAGCAATCGATCCAAAGAACGATTCGTTCCGGCGCAAAAGGGATTAAAACATCGGTTAGCGGTCGTCTTGGCGGTGCTGAAATCGCCAGAACGGAAGGATACAGCGAGGGTACGGTACCTCTTCATACTCTTCGTGCGGATATCGATTACGGTACTGCAGAAGCTCATACAACCTATGGTCGTATCGGCGTAAAAGTATGGATCTACCGTGGCGAAGTTCTTCCAACGGCTAAGAAAAAGGCTGCTGCGGAAGGAGGCAACTAATCATGTTAGTTCCTAAACGTGTAAAACACCGTAAAGAGCACCGCGGCAATATGCGCGGTCGTGCAAAGGGTGGCGCAGAGGTTCATTTCGGTGAGTTCGGTCTCCAGGCTATGGAACCGGCTTGGGTAACCAACCGTCAAATCGAAGCGGCTCGTATTGCAATGACTCGTTACATCAAGCGTGGCGGTAAAGTTTGGATTAAGATCTTCCCTTCCAAGCCAATTACTCAAAAGCCGCTTGAAGTCCGGATGGGTAGCGGTAAAGGTAACGTAGAGAAATGGGTAGCTGTTGTGAAGCCGGGCAAAGTTCTGTTTGAACTTGCTGGTGTAAGCGAAGAGATTGCCCGTGAAGCTATGCGTCTTGCCTCTCACAAGCTGCCAATCAAGACGAAGTTTGTGAAAAGAGAAGATGTAGGTGGTGAAGCAAATGAAGGCTAGTGAATTTCGCAACCTAACCACTGCTGAGATCGAACAAAAGATTGCCGGATTTAAAGAGCAGCTCTTTAACCTCCGTTTTCAACTGGCTACCGGTCAACTGGATAATCCCGTACAAATTCAGAAAGTCCGCAAAGAGATTGCCCGGGCAAAAACTGTTTTGCGTGAAAGAGAATTGGGAATCACTAGTTAATGAATGAGAGAGGAGGATCTCACATGGCTGAACGCAACGAGCGTAAGACGCAGCTGGGCAAAGTCGTTAGCGACAAGATGGATAAAACCATTGTTGTAGCTGTAGAAACTTACAAAAAACACGACCTTTACCACAAGCGTATTAAATATACGAAGAAATTCAAAGCCCATGATGAGAACAACGAAGCTAAGATTGGTGACGTTGTGAAAATCATGGAAACTCGTCCACTCTCCAAGGATAAGCGTTGGAGACTGGTTGAAGTGGTCGAAAAAGCGGTTATCGTTTAATATAAAGGTTCGGTAAATCAAGGCCGGAAGGAGGAAATACACAATGATTCAACCATTTACACGCTTGAACGTAGCTGATAACTCTGGTGCTAAATCGCTCATGTGTATCCGAGTGTTGGGTGGTACGGGTCGTCGTACAGCTAACATCGGCGACTTGATCGTTTGCTCCGTGAAAGAAGCAACACCAGGTGGCGTTGTCAAAAAGGGTGATGTAGTTAAGGCTGTTGTTGTCCGTACGAGACGCGGTGCTCGCCGGAAAGACGGTTCTTACATCACATTCGACGAGAATGCAGCTGTAATCGTTAAAGAAGATAAGAGCCCGCGCGGTACTCGGATCTTCGGACCAGTTGCACGCGAACTTCGTGACAGAGACTTCATGAAGATCGTATCTCTGGCTCCGGAAGTTATCTAATATCAGCAGTGAACGTCTTGTTCAGGAGGTGGAACCACAATGCCAAAGCAACCGAAAAAACTCGAGTCCCATAACAATAAACTGCACGTGAAAAAAGAGGATACGGTTATCGTGATCACGGGTAAGGACAAAGGGAAAAAAGGCCGCGTAATCGCAGCTTTCCCTCGTGAGAACCGTGTGCTGGTAGAAGGCGTGAACATGATCAAGAAGCATGCGAAGCCTTCACAGCAGAATCCACAAGGCGGCATCCTTAACCAGGAAGCTCCTATCCACGCATCCAACGTTATGCTGGTTGATCCTAAGAGCGGCCAACCAACTCGCGTAGGCTACAAAGTGCTTGAGAACGGTAAGAAAGTCCGCGTCGCGAAGAAATCCGGCGAGGTTATCGATTAATCGTAAAGGTAAGAAAGGAGGTACTCGGATTCATGGCTGCAAGAATGAAAGAACGTTTCCTTAACGAAATCACTCCTGCCCTGATGCAGAAGTTTAACTATTCTACGGTTATGCAGGTTCCTAAGATTGAGAAAGTGGTTATCAACATGGGTGTGGGCGAGGCTGTCTCGAACTCCAAAGTGCTTGATACTGCTGTATCTGACCTGCAGCTGATCGCCGGTCAAAAGCCGGTTATCACGAGAGCTAAGAAATCTATCGCTGGTTTCAAACTCCGTGAGAACATGCCGATCGGTGTGAAGGTGACGCTCCGCGGCGAGCGCATGTATCACTTCCTCGACAAGCTGTTCAATGTTGCACTTCCACGTGTACGTGACTTCCGTGGTGTATCGAACAAAGCGTTCGACGGCCGCGGTAACTATACACTTGGTCTGAAAGAACAACTCATTTTCCCTGAAGTTGAGTATGACAAAGTGGATAAAGTTCGTGGTATGGATATCGTAATCGTAACTACGGCTAAATCGGACGAAGAGTCCCGTGAATTGCTCACGCAGCTCGGCATGCCGTTCACTAAATAATAAGTAGAAACGAGCAGTTTCCTACGGAAACTTTGGAGGTGTAAACTGAAGTGGCAAAAACTTCGATGAAGATTAAGCAGCAGCGTCCTCCGAAATTCAAAGTGCAGGCATATACTCGCTGCGAGCGCTGCGGTCGTCCCCATTCCGTACTCCGGAAATTCAAAATTTGCAGAATTTGTTTCCGCGAATTAGCATACAAAGGCCAGATTCCTGGCGTTAAAAAAGCAAGCTGGTAAAACTCAAAGTTTCGGGAAGGAGGTTTACAACACATGGTTATGTCCGATCCAATTGCAGATATGCTTACACGCATTCGTAACGCTAACGTTGTTCGTCATGAGACTGTTGAAATTCCGGCTTCGAAGGTCAAGCGCGAAATCGCTGAGATCCTCAAGAAGGAAGGCTTCATCCGTGACGCTGAATATATCGAAGACAGCAAGCAAGGCATCATCCGCTTGTTCCTGAAATACGGTCCGAATCAAGAGCGTGTTATCACGGGTCTGAAAAGAATCAGCAAGCCAGGTCTTCGCGTTTACGCGAAAAGCCAGGAAGTACCTCGCGTACTCGGCGGTCTCGGCATCGCAATTCTGTCTACATCCAAAGGGGTTATGACAGACAAGGAAGCTCGTCAAACTAAAGCCGGCGGAGAAGTTATCTGCTACGTCTGGTAATATCGATTTAGAAAGAACGGAGGTGCAAACATGTCCCGTATTGGTCGCAAACCGATCACGATCCCAAGCGGAGTAAACGTGACTCTTGACAATACAGTAATTACGGTTAAAGGCCCGAAAGGTACCTTGACCCGTGAGCTTCACAAAGATATGAAGATCAGCGTTGAGGACAATGTCCTGACAGTAGAGCGCCCTTCTGACAACAAGCTGCATCGCTCCCTGCATGGTACGACACGCAGTGTTGTACAAAACATGGTTAGTGGTGTAACGGATGGCTTCGCAAAGAACCTTGAGCTGGTCGGCGTAGGTTACCGTGCTAATAAAACTGGCGACAAGCTGGTTCTGAACGTAGGTTACTCCCACCCGGTTGAAATCACACCTGAGAACGGTATTGAGTTCGAAGTTCCTTCGAACACGAAGATCATCGTTAAAGGTATCGATAAAGAAGCCGTTGGCGCGATCGCTGCAAAGATTCGTTCCGTTCGTGAACCAGAGCCTTACAAAGGCAAAGGTATTAAGTACGAAGGCGAACGCATCATTCGCAAAGAAGGTAAGGCTGGTAAGAAGAAGTAAGGTGGCCTAGGCTTACGGCCTAGCCCCGAAGCTTCTGACCGAACTCGAAAGGAGTGAAACTCGAATGATTACTAAGGCGGACAAAAACAAGGCGCGTCTGAAAAGACATCTTCGCGTTCGTAAGAAAATTCAAGGAACGGCTGAGCGTCCTCGTCTCAACATTTTCCGTTCCTCTAAACATATGTACGCTCAACTGATTGACGATGTGAAGGGTGTAACCATCGCTTCCGCATCCACTCAGGACAAGGAACTGAAAGCCGGAATCGGCAACGGCGGCAACGCTGAGGCTGCTACGAAAGTCGGTGCCCTGATTGCTGAGCGTGCTAAAGCAGCAGGCGTAGTTCAAGTCGTATTCGACCGTGGCGGATACCTGTACCATGGACGTGTTAAGGCTCTGGCTGACGCTGCTCGCGAAGCTGGTCTTGAATTCTAATTCAAATTTACACATAAGGAGGTAAAGCACTTGCGTATTGATCCCAATACTTTAGAATTGTCTGAAAAAGTTGTGCAGATCAACCGCGTTGCTAAAGTTGTAAAAGGCGGACGCCGTTTCAGCTTTAGCGCTCTTGTGGTTGTTGGCGACGGCAACGGTTGGGTAGGCGCTGGAATCGGTAAAGCTTCCGAAGTACCTGATGCGATCCGCAAAGGTATCGAAGATGCAAAGAAAAACCTGATTCACGTTCCTATCGTCGGAACTACTATTCCTCACCTGGTAACTGGTAAATTCGGCGCAGGTCAAGTTCTTCTGAAGCCTGCATCCAAAGGTACTGGAGTAATTGCCGGCGGCCCTGTTCGTGCGGTACTTGAACTGGCTGGCGTAGGTGATATTCTGACGAAATCCCTGGGTTCTTCCAACTCCATGAACATGGTTAACGCGACTCTTGAAGGCCTTCAACGCCTGAAGCGTGCGGAAGACGTTGCTAAGCTTCGCGGAAAAACCGTTGAAGAACTCTTAGGTTAGGAGGGATACCATGGCTAAGCAATTGCAAATTACCCTCAAGCGCAGCCTGATCGGTCGTCCTGAAACGCAGCGTCGTACTGTTGCCGCTCTTGGACTCCGCAAGCTGCATCAAACGGTAACACAAGCAGACAATGCTGCTATCCGCGGCATGGTTAACCAAGTGACTCACTTGGTAGAAGTTAAAGAAATCGAAGCGTAAAGCTTTACCATATAGCTAGAGGAGGTGCAAACGATGAAATTACATGAACTTACATCTGCTCCAGGATCGCGCAGCGCTCGCAAACGTGTAGGCCGTGGTGTTGGTAGTGGTATGGGTAAAACTTCGACTCGCGGTCACAAAGGGCAAAACGCTCGTTCCGGCGGCGGTGTTCGTCCTGGTTTCGAGGGTGGTCAAAACCCACTTTATCGTCGCTTGCCGAAACGTGGATTTAACAACCAATTCCGTAAGGAATACGCTGTTATCAACGTTGAGGAACTGAACAAGTTTGCGGCGGGTACAGAAGTTACTCCAGAAGTTCTACTCCAATCGGGTATTGTCAAAAACCCTAAAGACGGCATCAAGATTCTGGGTAATGGCGAAATTACGGTCGGACTGAACGTGAAGGCGAGCAAATTCTCCCAATCTGCGGTAGAGAAAATCCAGGCTGCCGGCGGTCAAACCGAGGTGATTTAATGTTCCGTACCATATCCAATATTATGAAAGTAGAAGATCTCCGGAAGCGTATCTTGTTTACGCTCCTGGTACTGATCGTCTACAGAATTGGTGCGTTTATTCCGGTACCTAACATCAACACAGAGATTCTGAAACTTCAAGATCAGGCGGGCTCTACCGGTATATTCGGCTTGCTTAACACCTTCTCGGGCGGCGCATTGTTCCAATTCTCCATCTTTGCGATGGGGATCATGCCGTACATTACGGCTTCGATCATTGTGCAGCTGCTGTCGATGGATGTCATTCCGACTTTCACTCAGTGGGCCAAAGAGGGCGAGGTAGGCAGAAAAAAGCTGGGTCAGATTACCCGTTACGGGACGATCGTTCTCGGCTTAATTCAAGCGTTTGGACTGGCGGTTGGGTTTAACCGTGCGTATTCCGGATTGGTTATCAATCCTACGATTACCACTTATGCATTAATCGCCATTGTACTCACCGCGGGGACAGCTTTTCTGATGTGGTTAGGGGAACAAATCACCGAAAATGGGATTGGAAATGGTATTTCCATTATCATCTTCGCGGGTATCGTTGCAGGCATCCCGAATTCAATCGGGCAGATTTATCAAACGCAGTTCACCGGTGCGGAAGGAACACTCTTCCTGAGTATTCTGAAGGTAGTCTTGATCGCAATCGTGGTTATAGCCATGATCGTCGGGGTAATCTTCGTGCAGCAGGGAGTGCGTAAAATTCCAGTCCAGTATGCAAAACGTGTAGTGGGACGCAAAATGTTCGGAGGACAATCCACGCACATTCCTCTCAAAGTGAATGCTGCTGGCGTTATTCCGGTCATCTTCGCAGTATCGCTGATCATGTTTCCACCTACACTCGCTAGCTTTTGGCAGGGTAATGTGGTAGCAAACTGGATCATCACCAACTTTAACTATACTCATCCTCTTGGGATGACACTGTATGTCCTGCTGATCATCGGCTTCACTTACTTCTACACCTTCGTTCAAATGAACCCTGTTCAGATGGCCGACCAGATGAAGAAGAACGGTGGTTACATTCCAGGTATTCGCCCTGGTAAAACGACTTCGGTATATCTCACAAGAGTGATGACAAGAATCACCTTATCAGGCGCACTGTTCTTGGCTGCCATTTCGATCTTCCCAATGGTTCTTGCGGGAGTAGCCGGACTGCCACAATCCGTACAGATTGGTGGTACCTCCTTGCTGATCGTTATTGGTGTGGGCCTCGAGACCATGAAACAAATCGAGAGCCAGCTGATCAAACGCCATTACAAGGGGTTCATTAACAAATAGCAAATAGGTACTGGTAGTTAACTTGTTAGCTATCGGCACCTATTGTGCTGTTAGCATCTATGGGTGATTGTGGGGGAGGAAGTCACGGTGAATATCATCTTTATGGGCCCTCCTGGTGCCGGCAAAGGTACACAGGCGGAAAGAATCGTTGATGAGTTTCAGATTCCGCATATTTCAACGGGGGATGCTTTCCGACTCGCGATGAAGCAGGAAACACCGCTGGGTGTGGAAGCGAAGAAATATGTGGATCAAGGTTTGCTTGTTCCGGATGAGATTACGATTGGTATCGTCCGCGAACGACTTCAGCAGCCGGACTGCAGTAAAGGATTTTTGCTCGATGGGTTCCCGAGAACCATATCCCAAGCAGAAGCGCTCGACGAGATTGGCGCATCCATGGATAAATCCATTGAACATGTCGTTAACTTGAGTGTAGATCGGAATCTGCTGCTTGCACGTCTGACTGGTCGTCGAATCTGCAGATCCTGCGGTGCGACGTATCATATCTTGTTTAACCCTCCTGCACGTGAGAATGTTTGTGACAAATGTTCTGGTGAATTGTATCAGCGTTCGGATGACACCGAAGAAAAAGTAGGGACTCGTTTGGACGAGTATATCAATAAAACCGCTCCACTGCTCGAGTACTATCGTAACAAGGGAATATTGCGTGAGGTTAACGGTGAGCAAGAAATTAATACGGTCACTGCACAAATCAGTTCACTATTGCGAGGGCAAGCGTAATGATCATTTGTAAGTCAGCTGCTGAATTGGAATTGATGCGGGAGGCTGGCCGCATAGTCGCTGAAACGCATCGTCTGCTCAAGCAGTCCATTCAGCCCGATATTACAACGAAAGAGCTCGATCAAATCGCAGAAGACTATATTCGCAGCCAGGGCGCAATTCCGTCTTTCAAAGGTTACAACGGATTCTCCGGAAGTATCTGCGCTTCGGTTAACGATGAATTGGTTCACGGCATACCTGGTCAGAGAAAGCTGAAGGATGGCGACATCATCAGCATAGATATCGGTGCTCAGTACAAAGGGTATCATGGGGATTCGGCTTGGACGTATGGTGTAGGAACAATCTCCGATACGGCTCGCAAATTGCTTGAAGTATCAGAGCGTTCGTTGTACGCTGGATTAGCGGAAGCTAAGCCGGATGTACGTCTGTATACCATCTCCCATGCCATTCAAAAAGTGATTGAAGATGAGGGTTTTTCGGTTGTTCGCGAGTATGTAGGTCATGGCATAGGAACACAGCTTCATGAGGAGCCCCAAATTCCGAACTACGGCATAGCCGGTCATGGTCCGCGGCTGAAGCCTGGCATGGTTCTTGCAATCGAACCAATGGTTAACGTGGGTGAACGCTTTGTCAAAACCCTTGAAGACAATTGGACGGTTGTCACAGTGGATGGCACACTGTGCGCTCATTTCGAGCACACCATTGCAATTACGGCAGATGGCTACGAGATTTTGACACGACTCCAGTCGTAGGTTCTGAGTATGGCGAGTTCTCTACTGCCTGAGATCGGACAGATCGTTAGAGTAATTCGGGGACAAGATTCCGGCAAGCATGCCGTCATTATCGGCGTCGTAGACCAACGATACGTGTGGATCGCTGACGGCAGCAAACGGAAATTCGATGAACCGAAGAAGAAGAACTTGATTCATCTGGAACTTTTGCCTGTGATCAGTACGGAAGTGTCTGATAGCATCCGCACCACCGGTCGTGTAACGAATGGGAAGCTGCGGTTTGCACTGAACAAATATGTCACACCATCATCAAATGAAGCAAAAGAGAAAGGAGAATGACTGTGGCCAAAGAAGATGTGATTGAAGTTGAAGGTACAGTGATTGAACCTCTTCCGAACGCAATGTTTAAGGTGGAACTGGAGAACGGCCATAAGATACTTGCTCATGTATCCGGCAAAATCAGAATGCACTTTATCCGGATCCTGCCCGGAGACAAAGTGACAGTGGAACTCTCTCCATATGATTTAACCAGAGGCCGTATAACCTATCGTTTTAAATAAATCGTTAGTAACGTTTACGAAGTAGTTTGCTCCCGCAAACTTTGAGGAGGTAACCACCATGAAGGTAAGACCATCGGTCAAGCCGATTTGCGAAAAATGCAAAGTCATTCGCCGCAAAGGAAACGTAATGGTAATCTGCGAAAATCCGAAACATAAACAAAAACAAGGCTAAGGAGGTGCTGAGTTAAATGGCACGTATTGCTGGTGTAGACTTGCCTCGTGATAAACGAGTCATCATCGCTCTGACTTACATTTTCGGTATCGGTAACACTACGGCTCAAAAAATCGTGGCTGAAACAGGTATCGATGCAAGCACTCGCGTTCGCGATCTGACGGAAGATGAAGTAAGCAAAATCCGTGATGTAATCGACAAAACCCTGAAGGTTGAAGGCGATCTGCGTCGTGAGATTTCCCTGAACATCAAGCGTCTTATCGAGATCGGCTGCTACCGTGGAGTTCGCCATCGTCGTGGCCTGCCTGTTCGCGGTCAGCGCACGAAAACAAACGCTCGTACGCGCAAAGGTCCTCGTCGTACTGTAGCTAACAAGAAGAAATAGTAAAGGAGGGAAAATCTAAATGGCTAAACCTAAAAAAGTCGTACGTACAAAGCGTCGCGACCGTAAAAATATCGACTCTGGCGTGGCACACATCCGTTCCACGTTCAACAACACCATCGTTACCATCACGGATCCGCATGGCAATGCCATCTCTTGGGCAAGTGCCGGCAACCTGGGCTTTAAGGGCTCCCGTAAAAGCACTCCATTTGCTGCGCAAATGGCTGCTGAGTCCGCTGCCAAGGCCGCTATGGAACATGGTATGAAAGCAGTAGAAGTTATGGTTAAAGGACCGGGTGCAGGTCGTGAAGCAGCAATTCGTTCGCTTCAAGCAGCAGGTTTGGAAGTCAACCTGATTAAAGACGTAACCCCGATTCCTCATAACGGATGCCGTCCTCCGAAACGCCGTCGTGTCTAATTTAGGATCTCTAAGCTGGGTGGTATAAATATCCAAAAGTTGAGAATACTATTTGGATAGGCATACTGCGCGTTCTATACGTCTTAAGTTATCCAAAGGGAAACGACGTTTGAAGGAGGGTTAAACCTTGATCGAAATCGAAAAGCCGAAAATAGAAACCGTATCATTGAGTGAAGACGGCTCTTATGGCAAATTTGTTGTGGAGCCCCTCGAAAGAGGCTACGGAACTACGCTCGGTAACTCGCTTCGCAGAATTTTACTTTCGTCCCTGCCCGGAGCTGCTGTAACCTCCGTGCAGATCGACGGGGTTTTGCACGAGTTTTCCACGATTCCAGGGGTCATGGAAGATGTTACGGAGATTATCCTGAACCTGAAGGGTTTGTCGCTTAAGATCCACTCCGATGAGGAGAAGGTTCTTGAGATCGATGCCGAGGGCGAAGGGGCTGTTGTGGCTGGCGATATTCGCGGTGATAGCGATGTGGAAATTCTCAATCCGGATTTGCACATCGCAACCCTATCCTCCGATTCCCGTCTTCACATGAGAATTCATGCGAACCGCGGCCGGGGATATGTATCGGCAGACAAGAACAAAAAAGAGGATCAGCCGATCGGCGTGATTCCGATCGATTCGATCTATACTCCGATTACGCGTGTCAATTACAGCGTGGAGAACACCCGCGTCGGTCAAGTGACCAACTATGACAAGCTGACTCTCGAAGTTTGGTCGGATGGCAGCATCCGTCCAGAAGAGGCAGTGAGCTTGGGCGCCAAGATCCTGACTGAGCATCTGATGCTGTTCGTCGGTCTGACTGACGAAGCCAAAGATGCTGAGATCATGGTTGAGAAGGAAGAAGACAAGAAGGAAAAAGTCCTCGAGATGACGATCGAGGAGCTTGATCTTTCGGTTCGTTCCTACAACTGTCTGAAGCGTGCGGGGATCAACACGGTTCAGGAATTGATTACAAAAACGGAAGAAGATATGATGAAGGTTCGCAACTTGGGACGCAAATCTCTCGAAGAAGTACAAGAGAAGCTCGAAGAGCTTGGTCTTGGCCTCCGTATGGAAGATTAGCACCCAGCATGTTGCATACCCTCTCAGCTATTAAGCAGAAGGAGGTTGCACACACATGGCATACCAAAAGTTGGGTCGTGATTCCAGCGCACGTAAAGCTTTGTTCCGTGACCTGGTAACAGACCTGTTCATACATGAACGTATTCAAACGACTGAAGCGAAAGCGAAAGAACTTCGCTCGATCGCAGAGAAGCTGATCACACTGGCTAAGCGTGGAGATCTTCACGCTCGCCGTCAAGTTGCATCTTTCGTACGCCGGGAAGCAGCTAACGAGAACCAAGACGCCATTCAGAAGCTTTTTGCTGAACTGGCTCCACGTTATGCGGAGCGTCAAGGCGGTTATACTCGGATCTTGAAGCTGGGTCCTCGCCGCGGCGATGCAGCACCTATGGTTTACCTGGAACTGGTAGACCGCGCTTAAAGAGAAAAGGATGGGAAAGGGTGGACGGGATCTCACGATTCTGATGAAACCCTTTTTTTCTTGTACTTTTGGTTGATTGCATGGAGGACGGAATTGAGAAACATCGCCATGAAAGTCAGCTATGACGGAACGGCCTATCATGGATTTCAGACTCAGCCTGAGCATCTTACAGTGCAGGATGAGCTGGAACAAGCCATTCTGTATCTTACGGGCGAGAAGGTGAAATTAACCTCGTCCGGACGAACAGATGCAGGAGTCCATGCCAAAGGGCAGGTCATCAATGTACAAACAGAGTCGAGGATTCCCGTCGACCGGTGGTGCCATGCGATGAACTCCCGTCTGCCGGACGATATTGTCGTTTGGCATGCGGAAGAGGTTCCTGCAGCATTTCATGCCAGACGTTCCGCCAAACGCAAGACGTATAGATATACAATCCGCTGCGGTAAGTTGATGGATCCCTTCAAACGCCAGTTTGAGTTCCATCATCCCGGTAAGCTTGATGTGGAAAGCATGAGGAATGGGCTGCTTCATTTGGTTGGTGAACATGATTTTACATCTTATTGTTCCACGCGAACCGCTTCGCTTAGTCATGTTCGTACCGTCTATGATGCGTACATAGAATGTGAGCCGGTAGATGACGCACTGAAATCCTATGCCATGCACATATTCGTAAGCGGAAATGGGTTTCTTTATAACATGGTTAGAATTATTGTAGGCACGCTGTTGGAAGTAGGAGAAGGGAAGCGAAGCAGTGATGCGATCGGGGAGATTCTCGCTGCCTGCAACCGTTCCAAAGCAGGGCCTACCGCAATGGCACACGGCCTGATGTTGTGGGAAGTTTTTTATGATCAGGATGCCGATAAGGCTTGAATACTGCAACCAAGTGTAGTATAATTACCATTGGCGTTTCTTGACTGGCTACCCCACGGCCCCGGGTCTTGAAAGTGCCACAATTGCAATAACCTAACTATGACAATGTATGATATTTGGAACGAAGATAGATTCTAGGAGGAACATTTACATGCGTACCACATATATGGCGAAGCCAAATGAAGTAGAACGCAAATGGTACATCATCGATGCTACCGATAAGACGCTTGGCCGTCTGGCCAGTGAAGCTGCAAGCATTCTTCGCGGCAAGCATAAGCCGGAATTCACTCCGCATGTTGACACTGGCGATTTCGTAGTGATCATCAACGCTGAGAAGATCGTACTGACAGGTAAGAAGATGCAGAACAAGATGTACTATCGTCACTCCCTGCACCCGGGTGGTCTGAAAGTTACTTCTGCTGCAGACATGCTGAAGAACAAGCCTGAGCGTATGCTGGAACTGGCGATTCACGGAATGCTTCCGAAGAACCGCCTGGGCAACCGTATCAAGCTGAAGCTGAAAGTATATGCAGGTTCGGAGCATCCGCATCAAGCACAACAACCAGTAGTTTGGGAACTTCGCGGTTAATTAAAGGGAGGATTGTCTTGTGGCACAAGTTCAATATTATGGCACTGGCCGTCGTAAGCACTCTGTAGCACGTGTACGTCTTGTACCGGGCGAAGGCCGTATCGTTATCAATAAGCGTGAATTGGATGAGTATTTTGGTCTGGAGACCTTGAAGCTGATCGTTAAGCAGCCGCTTAACCTGACTGAGACATTGACGAAGTATGATATTCTCGTTCTTGCTCATGGTGGCGGGATCACAGGACAAGCTGGAGCCATTCGTCACGGTATCTCCCGTGCACTGCTGAAAGCTGACCCTGAGTTCCGTGGAGCCCTCAAGAAAGCGGGCTTCCTGACTCGTGACCCTCGTATGAAAGAGCGTAAGAAGTACGGCCTCAAAGCCGCTCGTCGCGCTCCTCAGTTCTCCAAGCGTTAATTTATCCAAAAAGAGCCTTTCCGTTTACGCGGAAGGGCTTTTTTATTTCACCGAACGGTGGATTTGACAATAATATAGGGTATAGCCTAACGTAAATTTCTAATTGACAAAAAGTAGCCCATCGTTATAATTAAAATTAAATATCAGAAAACGTATGATCATACTCGGAATTATACCCTTGGGAGGTAAGTAATCATGAACTTGTTTGAAAAAGAAGCGCTGATTAATAAGGCGGCCGAGGAGTTTGAAAATCAATCCCCCGAAGCACTTTTGGCCTTTGCGGTAGAAAGATTCCCCAATATCACGCTTGCCTGTAGTTTCGGAGCTGAAGATGTAGTTCTTGTCGACATGCTCCAGAAGGTCAGCCCCAAAACAGATATCTTTTATCTCGATACGAATGTGCATTTTAAAGAGACGTACGAAACTCGTGATCGTCTGCAGCAGCACTATGGTCTTCAGTTTGTACAGGTTCTGCCGAAGCTTACGTTGGAAGAGCAGGCGCTTCAGCATGGTGAGGAACTGTGGAAGACATCGCCGACCGACTGCTGCAATATTCGCAAAGTTGACCCGCTTACGGATATCCTGAAGAACTATGACGCATGGTTCACGGGTATCCGCCGTGATCAGGCACCTACACGCGCCAACGCCAAGAAGGTAGAGTATGACGTAAAGTTCGGATTGGTCAAATTCAACCCGCTGGCTGATTGGACGTCTGAGGACGTATGGAATTACATCCGTAATAACAACCTGATCTACAACCCGCTTCACGACATGAACTACCCAAGTATCGGTTGCGAACACTGCACACGTCAGGTAGCTCCAGGTGAAGACCCAAGAGCCGGCCGTTGGGCTGGGTTTGAGAAGACGGAGTGCGGACTGCATAAATAAAATATTGAGATTATTGGAGGATGCGGCATGACACAAACGATCCAGCCTCATGGTGGCACACTCGTTAACCGCTTAGTGGAAGGTGCGGAAAGAGAAGCTCTTCTCAAGCAAGCGGAAGGATTCTACCAACTCAAAATTAATGCTTGGACCATTTCTGATCTCGATCTGATCGGTGTTGGTGCGTTTTCTCCATTGACCGGTTTTCTAGGACAGGAAGATTATCTCTCCGTTGTAGAGAACATGAGGCTTGCCAATGGTACAGTATGGAGTATCCCAATCACCTTGTCGGTTGAGGAGCAAATCGCATCCGAACTGAAACAAGGCCAAGATGTGGCACTTGTTGGTGAATCTGATGGGGTCATTTATGGTGTGATTCGTGTTGAGAGCATCTACCAAGTCGACCAGAAGAACGAAGCAGTGAAAGTCTTCAAGACGGATGATCCGGCACATCCGGGCGTTCAGAAACTGTTCTCTCGCCCTAACACATATATTGGTGGCCCTGTTCAAGTTTTAAATCGCCCTAGACCGGAGAAGTTTGAAGAGTTCTATTTCGAGCCTACTGTGACGCGTCAAATCTTCGCTGAGAAGGGCTGGAGAACGGTTGTAGGCTTCCAAACAAGGAATCCGGTACACCGTGCCCATGAGTATATCCAGAAGAGTGCTATGGAGATCGTGGACGCCCTTTTCTTAAACCCGCTGGTGGGTGAAACCAAGTCCGACGATATTTCTGCCGATGTTCGCATGCGCAGTTACCTGGTACTTCTGGAGAACTACTACCCGAAGGATCGCGTATTCCTGGGTGTATTCCCCGCGGCCATGCGTTATGCAGGTCCAAGAGAAGCGATTTTCCATGCCATGGTTCGTAAAAATTATGGCTGCTCGCACTTTATTGTCGGCCGTGACCACGCGGGTGTAGGTGACTATTATGGGACCTACGAAGCGCAGGAGATCTTCAGTAACTTTACGGCCGAAGAACTTGGCATTACGCCGCTCTTCTTCGAGCACAGCTTCTTCTGCACGAAATGCGGCAATATGGCATCCAGTAAAACCTGCCCGCACACCAAAGAAGACCACATGCACTTGTCGGGAACAAAAGTTCGCGCACTCCTTCGCGACGGTCAATGCCCTCCACCGCAGTTTACTCGTCCTGAAGTGGCGGAAGTGCTGATTGAAGGTATGAAAGAACCGGAATATCAAGTGTAGGGCTGGTCTAATAATCCACCTCGTCCCATAAGATGAAAGAGAGTCTATGGGGATGCGAGGTGGATTTTTCATGTTCCGAAGAAAGAAGAGGGTCATTGTCTGGCTCACCATGCACGGGGGGCTCAAAATAGCCATGTCAGCCCTGCTTGTGGCCTTGATGCTGTTCCTGTTTACCTATGAGCTGCCAAGCACCAAGACTTGGACGTATTGGACAATGCCGCTTTCGGGCAAAGTGATCGCGTTGGATGCGGGGCATGGTGGTCCCGACGGGGGAGCCACCAGCAAAGACGGGCTTATAGAGAAAGATGTGAATTTGGCCATCACCAAATATTTGCGGGATTATCTTCAGCAGGCAGGTGCTCTGGTCGTGATGACAAGGGAAGATGATAGGGATCTGGCGGACCCATCCACCAAAGGCTACAGCCGCCGAAAAACAGAAGATCTGCATAAGAGGGCTGAGTTCGTTGTTCAACAGAAATCGGATCTTCTGATCTCTATCCATATGAACAGCATACCTTCTGAAAAATGGTCCGGCGCTCAAACCTTTTATAATCCGGAGGGTACGGGCAAAGAGAACGCACGTTTGGCTGCGTTGATTCAGGATGAAATCATTAAGAATATGGAAAACACGGACCGAGTGGCGAAGCCGGCCGATAAAGATATTTTCTTATTGAAGGCGATGCGGATTCCAAGTGCTTTGGTGGAAGTCGGGTTTTTATCGAATCCAGGAGAAGCAGGGCTGCTTAGAAATACATCGTATCAAAAGAAAATTGCCGCATCGGTTTACCAGGGGATTCTAAGATACTATTCCGGTGAGAAGCTGGGCTCTAACTGAAAATGTGGTATAATAATCCTCAGTAAGTAACTTGGATTCCTATTACCTACCGCTGAGGTGACATTGTGGCTACCAAAGAAGAGCTGCTGGCCTCCATAAGCCAGCTGAATGATCCGGAGTTTGGTCTTAGTCTTACGGACTTGCAATTTGTAAGGGATATGATGATAAAAGAAAACCGCGTGGCAGCAACTGTTCTGCTGTCGAGAGAGGATGAGATGTACAAGTCCGAACTGCAGCGTGCGATTATAGAGTCGTTCAAAGCTGCCGGTGCGGAGGAAGTCCATTTGCGGTTTCGACCGTTGACCGAGTATGACAGGAATGAAGCAGCAAAGAAGCTCCAGAGCCAGCAGGCGTCTGAACACGAGGAAAAGCCTGCGTCTGTAAATGTGCTGGACACGCAGTCCGGAGTCCAATTTATTGCGATCGCAAGCGGTAAGGGGGGAGTGGGGAAGTCGACGGTAACCGTTAATCTAGCCGTTTCACTTGCCCGTCTTGGCAAGAAAGTGGGCTTGGTGGATGCTGATATTTACGGCTTCAGTGTGCCGGATATGATGGGTATCGAGGAGCGTCCCCAGATGGTGGACAACCGCATCCTTCCGGTTGAACGCTTTGGGGTGAAGGTCATCTCCATGGGTTTCTTTGTGGAAGAGAATACGCCTGTCATTTGGCGGGGACCTATGCTCGGGAAGATGCTGAGGAATTTCTTTAGCGAGGTCGAATGGGGCGAGCTTGATTACATACTGCTGGACCTGCCGCCTGGGACAGGCGATGTAGCGTTGGATGTCCACCAAATGATTCCCCAAAGCAAAGAGATTATCGTAACTACACCTCATGCTACTGCTGCATTTGTAGCAGCTAGAGCAGGTGCCATGGCGATTCATACGGAACACGAGATTCTGGGTGTAGTCGAGAATATGTCGTATTATGCCTGCGGTCAATGTGGAAATAAAGAATATATTTTTGGCCGCGGAGGCGGCGCCAAGCTGGCTGAAGAGCTGCATACCGGATTGCTTGCTCAGATTCCGCTGGGAGTGCCCGAGAACCATGTGGCCGAGCCGGATTATTCCCCTTCGGTGTATAAAGCTGAGACGCCCACCGGACAAATTTATCTTGAGCTTGCAGAAGAGGTTGTGCATCGGCTCGGATAGGATAACAAAAAAAGGACTGGCCGCTGCGGCCGGTCCTTTTTCTCGGATTAAAAAAGCAGGTTGCGACCATGAAAGGCCAGGCCATGGGCTATTCTTGCTTTTTCTTTTCGCCGCCCTCTTCTCCCTGCTTTTCTTCGCCGCCGCCATCACCGCCATCGTCGTCGCTGCCACCACCGGATCCGCCACCTTCACCGCCGCCGCCTTCTTCCTTCTTCTGGTCTCCTCCCTGGCCTTCTTTCTTTTCTCCCCCACCACCGCCACCACCGGCAGCAGCCTGGGTTTGTGATTTCGGGGCGGATTCCTCCTGAAGAACCTTCTTCATCAGTTCCATCATTTCAAGCCGGAATAAAGGGCTCTGCAGGGACTCTTGAATAACGGTCTTGGTTTGAGTACGGTATGGTGTTGATTTCATGGTATCCAGGAGCATGCCTTCGAATTCTGGGCTCTTCATCGCATCCATCATTTGTTTTTGATATTCCGGATCTTTTAAGAGATCTTTTTGCAGCTGTTTGGTTTCTTTCTGTATAGCTTTTGCGAATTGCCCTGCAAACTTTGGATCGGAAATCATCGTCTGCAAAAACTTCGTGTTGTCTGTGTCTACGAGTACATCCTTTACCGCCAGCTGCAGCTGCTGCGTATCACCGGCAGAGAGAACCGATAATTTACTGGTATTTTGAACGGTTGCTTCTTGGATGGCTTTACGGCCATCCTCTGTCTTCAGAATATCCAAAACCATGGATTTGGTATCTTTATAAGTATTGCTGTTACTGCCCGAAGCTTGTTGCTGTTGAGGTTCCGAACCGCAGGCCGCCAGGAATCCGACGATCATGACAGCGGGCATGATACGTTTCCAATGCTCGATCATCAGGTACAGGCTCCTTTCATTGTTTTGCGGATAGTATTTGTCCGGGGCAGGGAGTTTAACACAATTCTTGTTAGCTTTTTATTGTGAAGGTTGGTACAATTAACTGTTGTAACTACTGATTGTGGGGGTACAGGAAAGTGACTTTGCGAAAATGGTTTTATCTATTCTGGACCACGCTGCTTGCTGGGGCGATTGCGGCGCTGGCAGCCGGATTATCTCTTCAGCTAAGCGACCAGGAGATAACCTGGGGCGGAAGGGAAATGGGTTTCAATGCGGCCTCCATGCTGCTTGGAGGAACTTTAATCAGCGTATTCAGCCAGATGGGGTTCTTTGCGTATCTCATTGTGCGATATATGGCCGTAGGGATGTTCCGCAATAGATGGACCTGGAATATGATCCAAGTCATCGTAATCCTTATCGTAATGTTTGACTTGATCTACTTGCGCTATACGGAATCGGCGGATGAGGGGTTGGCTGCTTTTATCTTACTGCCTGTTTTCTTGTTATTAGCTGCTGCTGGGATTGCTTGGTGGAAGGTGCGTTTGACCAATACGTCCTCCTGGATTCCAACGCTTTTCTTTATGATTGCAGTAACATCGATCGAGGCAATACCTTGGTTACGGTTAAACAATGCAGCCTCCACTGTATTTATGATGGTACCTCTGATGGCATGCAATGCATGGCAGATTCTGATTTTAAGTAAGGTAGTAAATGCAAACAAAGAGCCGTAAGTACGGCTCTTATTGTTTATCCGAATTTTATTGAATTCGTTTGAAGGTCTGGTCCTCTAGCGGAGGCTTGTTGCCAACCTGTGTTCCCTTGAGGAGTTGACTTACACTTACAAACTCGTATCCTTTTTCCCTAAGCTGATCTATAATTTTTGGGAGGGCTTCGTGAGTTTGTTTAGAGGAATCACTTGCGTGCAACAGCACAATGTCGCCGGGGTGAGCCTTGGATACGACTCGATTCACGATTTGATCCACACCGGGGTTTTTCCAGTCCATAGAATCCGTATCCCATTGAATCACCGTATAATTCATCTCACTGGCGATGCGAAGAACTCTTTTATCAAAATCCCCGTTTGGAAGACGCAGCAGGGTAGGGTGGGAGCCGGTAATCTCGCTCAGAAGCTGATGGGAAGTTTGAATTTGGGCCCGGATCTCTTCATCGCTTAAGGAACTGTAGTTCACATGCTTGTGTCCATGATTCCCTACTTCCCAGCCATTCTTAGCGATTTTCGCTACGATGTCGGGATGGGTTTTGCCCCAAGGCGATGATAAGAAGAAGGTCGCTTGTTTGACTCCCTTATCTTCGAGGACCTTCAGAATCGGTTCCGTTCTCTTGTCCCCCCAGGAAATGTCGAAGGTAAGGGCGATGACTTTCTTGTCCGTTGACACATTGTAGATGGCTGCGGGTTCATTTTGGGAGAATACGGTCACATTGCCCCGTTCCGAATAAACGATTCCGATGGCAAACAGGAATGCAACGGTAATAATGAGTGCTTGTTTTACCTTTTTACCGTTCATAACATAAAAGTAATTCACAACATGGCCTCCTCCGTCCGCCCTCTTTTTTGAGAAGGCTTGTTTAACTGAGATGTTACAATGTATGCTCGTACCGATTATTTATGCCCTTATAGGAGGACTGACTGTGAACTGGAGTCTAGCTTGGCAGCAGGCGAAACAAATGAAGCATTATTTTATAGCTTCCGCATTAGTAATGATCGTTGGAATCTACATGGGAGCGGCATCATCAGAGCGGTTCGACAACATGATTTTGGGACAATTGGAGGCATTGAAAAGTATTACGGACTCCATCAAAGATGAGCCAAACCAGCAGTGGTCCATCTTCTGGCTGATTTTTTGGAACAATGCTTCCAAATCATTAATTATCATTGCACTAGGGGCTTTCCTGGGGCTTCCGCCTCTATTCTTCCTTGTCGTAAATGGACTTCTGATTGGTTATATGAGTGTACTCGTAGTGGAAAAGGCTTCTTGGGCTGCTCTCATCAAAACGATTGTGCCCCATGGCATTCTGGAGCTGCCGGCAGTAATCATTGCCTGTGCTTATGGTCTTCGCCTAGGGATCCTGGTACTCAAGTGGATGGTTTCTCTTCCAAGCCCTTCTCGTAAAGGAGTTGTTTATCAGCAGTTTGCTCGTTATTTCCGGACACTTCCGGCCGTTAGTGTTGCATTGGTAATTGTATTGTTCGTTGCAGCGGTAATCGAGAGCACGTTGACGTTCTGGTTGGCGTCAGGATTAAAAATATAATAAAGCCACTCATAAAAATGCCAAAAACTGTGCATAACAGTAAAGCGATGGAAGAGATATTGCTTGTTGGCGTGAAGAGGGGATGCACTGGCCCGGGCCAAAGAAATCTTATAGCGGGTCAGAAAAGCATTCTCTCTTTTTTTTTTTTTCTGGACCTAGCTTATCGAAAGGGGCAGTTCAGTGAGCATGTTGGGCTTCTTGTTTAATGAACGCGAATGCAGAGAATTGGATTATGTACTGCGAAAAGAACTGGATGAAATGCTCTTCGATTTGAATGACAAAAGAATTGATGCGGATATTAAAGCAGCCATTGAATCCCGGTACAAAGTAATTTTTCGCATGTATGCACGTCTCGCATCTCCTCGAGAAATATCGAAATATGCAAGAAACCGGATGTATCACTAAAAAATAATTCTTGTGGCTTGACTATTCAAAATCCCTGTGGTATCTTATATCTCGTTCTCATTTAACGGACAAACTGTTGCAAGGATAATGCTTCAAGAAATTTTCAAAAAGTGCTTGCAAAGAACCGGGCGAATGTGATATATTTAAAAAGTCGCCGATAAACAAGGTGACAATAAATGACAGATTTGTATATCGGAAATCTGCATAGAAATTGCCCTTTGAAAACTGAACAACGAGTGAGTGTTAAATATAGAGACTCAGCGATGAGTTTCTGCCAAGCTTCAAAATGAGTCATCAGCTTTTCTTTAATGGAGAGTTTGATCCTGGCTCAGGACGAACGCTGGCGGCGTGCCTAATACATGCAAGTCGAGCGGAGCACTTCGGTGCTTAGCGGCGGACGGGTGAGTAACACGTAGGCAACCTGCCTGTAAGATCGGGATAACTACCGGAAACGGTAGCTAAGACCGGATAGCTGGTTTCGGTGCATGCCGGAATCATGAAACACGGGGCAACCTGTGGCTTACAGATGGGCCTGCGGCGCATTAGCTAGTTGGGGGGGTAATGGCCCACCAAGGCGACGATGCGTAGCCGACCTGAGAGGGTGATCGGCCACACTGGGACTGAGACACGGCCCAGACTCCTACGGGAGGCAGCAGTAGGGAATCTTCCGCAATGGGCGCAAGCCTGACGGAGCAACGCCGCGTGAGTGATGAAGGTTTTCGGATCGTAAAGCTCTGTTGCCAGGGAAGAATGTCGTGGAGAGTAACTGCTCTGCGAATGACGGTACCTGAGAAGAAAGCCCCGGCTAACTACGTGCCAGCAGCCGCGGTAATACGTAGGGGGCAAGCGTTGTCCGGAATTATTGGGCGTAAAGCGCGCGCAGGCGGTTTTTTAAGTCTGGTGTTTAAGCCCGGGGCTCAACCCCGGTTCGCACCGGAAACTGGAAGACTTGAGTGCAGGAGAGGAAAGCGGAATTCCACGTGTAGCGGTGAAATGCGTAGAGATGTGGAGGAACACCAGTGGCGAAGGCGGCTTTCTGGACTGTAACTGACGCTGAGGCGCGAAAGCGTGGGGAGCAAACAGGATTAGATACCCTGGTAGTCCACGCCGTAAACGATGAGTGCTAGGTGTTAGGGGTTTCGATACCCTTGGTGCCGAAGTAAACACAATAAGCACTCCGCCTGGGGAGTACGCTCGCAAGAGTGAAACTCAAAGGAATTGACGGGGACCCGCACAAGCAGTGGAGTATGTGGTTTAATTCGAAGCAACGCGAAGAACCTTACCAGGTCTTGACATCCCTCTGAAAGCCCTAGAGATAGGGTCCTCCTTCGGGACAGAGGTGACAGGTGGTGCATGGTTGTCGTCAGCTCGTGTCGTGAGATGTTGGGTTAAGTCCCGCAACGAGCGCAACCCTTGACTTTAGTTGCCAGCATTAAGTTGGGCACTCTAGAGTGACTGCCGGTGACAAACCGGAGGAAGGTGGGGATGACGTCAAATCATCATGCCCCTTATGACCTGGGCTACACACGTACTACAATGGCCGGTACAACGGGAAGCGAAGTCGCGAGATGGAGCGAATCCTTAGAAGCCGGTCTCAGTTCGGATTGCAGGCTGCAACTCGCCTGCATGAAGTCGGAATTGCTAGTAATCGCGGATCAGCATGCCGCGGTGAATACGTTCCCGGGTCTTGTACACACCGCCCGTCACACCACGAGAGTTTACAACACCCGAAGCCGGTGGGGTAACCCGCAAGGGGGCCAGCCGTCGAAGGTGGGGTAGATGATTGGGGTGAAGTCGTAACAAGGTAGCCGTATCGGAAGGTGCGGCTGGATCACCTCCTTTCTATGGAGATCATGGCCATGAAGATGGCCGGATCAAATCGGCAGCGCAAGCTGCAAAAGCCGCGTAAGCGGGACACTCACTCGTGTTCAGTTTTGAAAGGTGCAATGCCTTTCAAACTCAATGTTTGTTCCTTGAAAACTGGATATACGAAACAAACTAGCTGAAGTAATCTAATGTTTATCTTTGTAGCTGCTAGCGATGTATTTCGTTTTTGACAGCGACCTTTATGCGAAGCATAACGGAGCGCAAAAACGAAACTACGAGCATCGCATTTGGTTAAGCTATTAAGAGCACACGGAGGATGCCTAGGCACCAGGAGCCGAAGAAGGACGTGGCGAACAACGATAACGCCTCGGGGAGCCGTAAGCAGGCTTTGATCCGGGGATGTCCGAATGGGGAAACCCACATGTGGTAATTCGCATGTACCATGCAGTGAATACATAGCTGCATCGGAGGCAGACGAGGGGAACTGAAACATCTAAGTACCCTCAGGAAAAGAAAACAATAGTGATTCCGTCAGTAGCGGCGAGCGAAAGCGGAGAAGCCCAAACCAAGGAGCTTGCTCCTTGGGGTTGTAGGACGTCAATGTGGGTAGAGCAGAGTAGGCGAACAGGTCTGGAAAGGCCGGCCAGAGTGGGTAAAAGCCCCGTAACCGAAATTCTGCGAACACCCTAGACGGATCCTGAGTACCGCGAGACACGTGAAACCTCGTGGGAAACCGGCAGGACCATCTGCCAAGGCTAAATACTCCCTGGTGACCGATAGTGAAGCAGTACCGTGAGGGAAAGGTGAAAAGAACCGCGGGAGCGGAGTGAAAAAGAACCTGAAACCGTGTGCTTACAAGAAGTCAGAGCTCGTTAATGAGTGATGGCGTGCCTTTTGTAGAATGAACCGGCGAGTTACGTTCCCGTGCGAGGTTAAGGTGAGAAGCCGCAGCCGCAGCGAAAGCGAGTCTGAATAGGGCGAATGAGTACGTGGACGTAGACCCGAAACCGTGTGATCTACCCCTGTCCAGGGTGAAGGTGCGGTAACACGCACTGGAGGCCCGAACCCACGAATGTTGAAAAATTCGGGGATGAGGTGGGGGTAGCGGAGAAATTCCAATCGAACTCGGAGATAGCTGGTTCTCCCCGAAATAGCTTTAGGGCTAGCCTCGGGTTAGCGTTGCGGAGGTAAAGCACTGATTGGGTGCGGGGCCCGCCAAGGGTTACCAAGTCCAGTCAAACTCTGAATGCCGCAAACGTGATGCCCGGGAGTCAGACAGTGAGTGCTAAGATCCATTGTCAAGAGGGAAACAGCCCAGATCATCAGCTAAGGTCCCCAAGTGTGTGTTAAGTGGGAAAGGATGTGGAGTTGCACAGACAACCAGGATGTTGGCTTAGAAGCAGCCACCATTGAAAGAGTGCGTAATAGCTCACTGGTCGAGTGACTCTGCGCCGAAAATGTAACGGGGCTAAACACACCACCGAAGCTATGACTAGATATCTATGATATCCTGGGGTAGGGGAGCGTTGTATGCGGGTTGAAGGTTGATCGTGAGGACAGCTGGACTGCATACAAGTGAGAATGCCGGTATGAGTAACGAAAAGATCAGTGAGAATCTGATCCGCCGAAAGCCTAAGGGTTCCTGAGGAAGGCTCGTCCGCTCAGGGTAAGTCGGGACCTAAGGCGAGGCCGAAAGGCGTAGTCGAAGGACAACAGGTTGAAATTCCTGTACCACCGTGAACCGTTATGAGCGATGGGGTGACGCAGAAGGATAGTGACGCGAGCTGATGGATGCTCGTCCAAGCAGTGAGGCTGATGTGTAGGCAAATCCGCACATCGATAAGGCTGAGCTGTGATGGGGAGGGAAACTTAAGTACCGAAGGTCATGAGTTCAGGCTGCCAAGAAAAGCCTCTAGCCAGGGAGAAGGTGCCCGTACCGCAAACCGACACAGGTAGGCGAGCAGAGCATGCTAAGGCGCGCGGAAGAACTCTCGTTAAGGAACTCGGCAAAATGACCCCGTAACTTCGGGAGAAGGGGTGCCTCGGTAGGGTGAATAGCCCGAGGGGGCCGCAGTGAAAAGGCCCAAGCGACTGTTTAGCAAAAACACAGGTCTGTGCGAAGCCGCAAGGCGAAGTATACGGGCTGACGCCTGCCCGGTGCTGGAAGGTTAAGGGGAGCGGTTAGGGGTAACCCGAAGCTGTGAACCGAAGCCCCAGTAAACGGCGGCCGTAACTATAACGGTCCTAAGGTAGCGAAATTCCTTGTCAGGTAAATTCTGACCCGCACGAATGGCGTAACGACTTGGGCGCTGTCTCGACGAGAGATCCGGTGAAATTTTAATACCTGTGAAGATGCAGGTTACCCGCGACAAGACGGAAAGACCCCATGGAGCTTTACTGCAGCTTGATATTGGACTTTGGTACGATCTGTACAGGATAGGTGGGAGCCTGAGAAGCCTGAGCGCCAGCTTGGGTGGAGGCGCCGTTGGGATACCACCCTGATCGTATCGGAGTTCTAACCTGGTACCGTGATCCGGTGCGGGGACAGTGTCAGGTGGGCAGTTTGACTGGGGCGGTCGCCTCCTAAAGCGTAACGGAGGCGCCCCAAGGTTCCCTCAGAATGGTTGGAAATCATTCGAAGAGTGCAAAGGCATAAGGGAGCTTGACTGCGAGACAAACAGGTCGAGCAGGGACGAAAGTCGGGCTTAGTGATCCGGTGGTACCGAATGGAAGGGCCATCGCTCAACGGATAAAAGCTACCCTGGGGATAACAGGCTTATCTCCCCCAAGAGTCCACATCGACGGGGAGGTTTGGCACCTCGATGTCGGCTCATCGCATCCTGGGGCTGAAGTAGGTCCCAAGGGTTGGGCTGTTCGCCCATTAAAGCGGTACGCGAGCTGGGTTCAGAACGTCGTGAGACAGTTCGGTCCCTATCTGTCGCGGGCGCAGGAAATTTGAGAGGAGCTGTCCTTAGTACGAGAGGACCGGGATGGACGTACCGCTGGTGTACCAGTTGTTCCGCCAGGAGCACGGCTGGATAGCCAAGTACGGAAGGGATAAGCGCTGAAAGCATCTAAGCGTGAAGCCCCCCTCAAGATGAGATTTCCCAAGTCAGTAAGACCCCTTGTAGACGACGAGGTTGATAGGTTCGGGGTGGAAGCGCGGCAACGTGTGGAGCTGACGAATACTAATCGGTCGAGGGCTTATCCAAACAGCTTCCGCAAGGAAGCGGCAGCAATACTAAGGTTTAGATCTTTAGCTAGCGAGTGAGGATATATCATTTTGGTAGTGACCTTTGTGCGAAGCACAAAGGAACGCAAAATGATATACCCGAATGTATATCCAGTTTTCAAGGTACAAGCTGCCTTGAATATGTATTACCGTGTATCCTGGCCGATACACAAACCGTTTGGTGATGATGGCGGAAGGGAACCACGCGTACCCATCCCGAACACGAACGTTAAGCCTTCCAGCGTCGATGGTACTTGGACCGCAGGGTCCTGGGAGAGTAGAACGTCGCCAAGCGGATCTTAAGATCCATGATTCAAATCATTATTCCCTGATAGCTCAGTTGGTAGAGCACTCGACTGTTAATCGAGTTGTCACAGGTTCGAGTCCTGTTCGGGGAGCCATTCGCTTCCATAGCTCAGTAGGTAGAGTGCATCCATGGTAAGGATGAGGTCACCGGTTCGATCCCGGTTGGAAGCTCCAGTATGGCCCGTTGGTCAAGGGGTTAAGACACCTCCCTTTCACGGAGGTAACAGGGGTTCGAATCCCCTACGGGTCATTGTTACTTTAAGAGTAACCTTTAGCGTGGAGGCTTAGCTCAGCTGGGAGAGCATCTGCCTTACAAGCAGAGGGTCGGCGGTTCGATCCCGTCAGCCTCCACCACGCCGCTGTAGCTCAATTGGTAGAGCAACTGACTTGTAATCAGTAGGTTGGGGGTTCAAGTCCTCTCGGCGGCACCATGTTTTATTGGGGATTAGCCAAGCGGTAAGGCAACGGACTTTGACTCCGTCATGCCTAGGTTCGAATCCTAGATCCCCAGCCATTATGAGCCATTAGCTCAGTCGGTAGAGCACCTGACTTTTAATCAGGGTGTCGTAGGTTCGAGTCCTACATGGCTCACCATCAACACTCTAAAGTCGGATTATGTTCTATTTTAGAGGTTACGCGCGTATGGCGGAATTGGCAGACGCACCAGACTTAGGATCTGGCGGGCGACCGTGGGGGTTCAAGTCCCTCTACGCGCACCATAATTTTGCGGAAGTGGCTCAGCGGTAGAGCATCGCCTTGCCAAGGCGAGGGTCGCGGGTTCGATTCCCGTCTTCCGCTCCATATGTTCCCTTAGCTCAGCTGGATAGAGCGTTTGACTACGAATCAAAAGGTCGGGAGTTCGAATCTCTCAGGGAACGCCATTATTTCATGATTCATCGGGACGTAGCTCAGCTTGGTAGAGCACCTGGTTTGGGACCAGGGGGTCGCATGTTCAAATCGTGTCGTCCCGACCATCTTTGCGGGTGTAGTTCAATGGTAGAACTCCAGCCTTCCAAGCTGGTAGCGTGGGTTCGATTCCCATCACCCGCTTCATTGCAAACAAAGAACCCTTGTAAGCTATAAGCTTACAAGGGTTCTTTGTTGTATCAATGCTTGGCGGAAAGGGGGGTCAGGTCGACTCCCTTATCCGTGCAGCAAGGACTCCGCCCCATCGATATAAATCTCTGTTCCGGTGATATGGGAAGACTCATTTGAAGCGAGGAACAATACGAGATCGGCCACTTGTTCGGAGGAGCCCGAGGCTTGTTTTAACGGCTGGTCACCTTCAGGGAATTCGATAGGAATTCGAATTTCCTCTACTTCCGGTTTGCGTTTGGTGTTCTCGTCGATATTGGTAGAGATTGCACCGGGGCAGATGGCATTCACACGGATTTTGAATTTAGCCAGTTCCAAAGCGGCCATTTTCATGAAAGCGACCTGACCCGCCTTGGTGGTACTGTAGGCACTGAAACCAAAGTTAGAGAATACCCGGTTTCCATTGATAGAGCTTGTAATGATAATACTGCCGCCCTGTTCCTTAAGGTAAGGAATGGCGTATTTGACAGTAAGGAAGGTGCCTCTCAGGTTAATATCCACCACCTGCTGCCATTCCTTGACTTCCATAGCTTCGATGGAAGTAAGAACTCCGTTGATCCCCGCATTGGCAAAAACGATATCAAGACGTCCCCACTTCTCAGCAGCCTCTTGCAGGCTTTTCTCCATTTGTTCGGGGATGGAAATATCCGCCTTGAGGCTGCACACTTGTCCGCCTTGATCCTTGATGAGTTTCTCGACTTCTTGGAGCTCTTCTTGATCTCGGCCGAGGATTACTACCTTGGCGCCCTGCTCAGCCATTCGAATCGCCGCGGCCCGGCCGATCCCAGAGCCTCCCCCCGTTACCAGCGCTACCTTGTCCTTAAGTCGTTGATTAGCCTGCAAGGGCTGTTTGTTCATCAATGTCATGTGAGTCTCCTCCTATCGAATCAATGGATTTATACGTTCAGATCAGGCTTACAACGAAGCCAGATTATCTTTAGCACCATATATGTCGGAATGGACAGCAGCATTCCGAGAATGCCGGCGGTCTCAGCGGACACCAGCAATAATATGACGACCGTGAGAGGGTGAAGATCCATCCGCTTGCCGAACACTTGGGGAGAGACCAGGCTGTTATCCGCCATTTTGGCGATGATAAAGATCAGCAGCACCCATAACGCCATACCTGATGACTCCGTAAAGGCGATCATGAGACAGGGAACAAGGCCAATCAGCGGCCCGATGAATGGAATGAAGTTCATAATCATCGCAAAAGTAGCGAGAAGCAAAGGATAAGGCAGAGAGATCATCAAAAAGCCGATATAGAGCATCGCTCCAACTACAATGCAGACGAGGATCCGGCCGATCATGAACTCACTAAGTACCTTATCCATGTCATCCAGCATATCGCGGATGGGAGGCTGGTACCTCTCAGGGAATAATTCGAGAAAGGCTTCCATCGCCTTAGGGCCGTCAGAGAGCAGATAATACAGAATAATGGGAATAGCAGTCATGATCAGCAGGGCACTGGTCGTGACACCGAGCGCATTCGTGAGATAGTCCGCTGCCACATTCATGGTCGTACTGATCCACTCCGACAGCTTGGCGGATAGATTGAGCGAATCATTATGGAAGTAACCTGACAGCCATCTCGTTCGCTCCATCTTTTCGACTTGTGACGTCAGTCCTTCTAGCATCTCTGGGATGTTCTTGACGAAAAGACTTGTTTGACTTTGGAGCATGGGCCCCAGGCCCACGACAACCAGTGCTGCTACCGCCGCCAAAAATATGTATAACACCAGGGTGGCTGACGGTCTTCGAATACCGCGGGACTCCAAGAGGTTGACCAGCGGACGCAGAAGATAGTAGCAGAAACCGGATATGACGAAGGGAATCAGGATCGTTCGGGCGATGGCATACAGAGGAGAGAAGAGAAAGCTGACCCGGATGAACAAATTGAGAATGATCAGCACGAGGATCACCCCGAGACAGATCCGAAAAAAACGGCTTTGCGGCAAGCGGACCACTCCACTCTTCCCCTTACTGGCATAGAAGCATTGATGCGGCATCGCTGACAGAAAGAGATTTGCCCATCGGCGGCAAACCTCTTAGCCTGGCTGCACGTATCCGAAGCGCAAGCTATCGGCTCCCGATGGCAAGAAGAACGATCTTGCCGTCGTCCAGCTCCTGTTCGAGCCGCTCGGCTTCGGCTTCCGGGACATGCAGCGCTTTTAGCTTCGCACGCAGCTCATCCCCCTGGGAACGGAACATATTGGCGATGCTGTTCCACAGCCCTTCCTCCGACATGCCGATCTTCTCGGCATTGGAATAATCGGCGACAATATCCGTCCTCGCCTCATCGTGAGCCAGCACATAGATCTCTTCTTTGTTGTGTCCCTGAAGCACCCAGAGGCGGACCTGATCGCGGGCTTCGTTGGCATCATGGACAACACTGACACGCGGTCTTTTTTCCATCGCATCCACCTTCCCTCATCGGTATATCTTACTTCCTGCAATGTCATTACCTGTCCGAATTCGCTTTGAAACACTAGAGCCAACGGTACAAAATCCGGTAGCCGAGCGGGTCCAGCTTGATATTCATCATACCGTTCACGGGAACCACTTCTTCCTGCGAGAGGGCGTCTTTCCAGTCCTCGGTTTCCATCGGGTGGGAGAGCACTGTCTCTTCTTCCGTATTGTTCATCCAGACCGTAAAGTGCATTTTGTCATCAATGCGCTCGTAGATAATCCGGGAATCCCCTGCGTCAGCCTTCAAGAAACGGAATCCGCCTTGCCGCAGAACATCGTAATCTTTGCGGAGTGCAATCAGCAGCTTATAAAAGTCATAGAGCTCATTGTCCTGGTGTTCCTGCTCCCAGACCATACATTTGCGGCAGTCCGGATCTCCGCCTCCGGTAAGGCCTATCTCGTCCCCGTAGAAAATACATGGGGTTCCGATGTAGGTCAGCAGAAACACAACACAGAGCTTGAGCCGGCGCTTGTCCTCTCCCACACACGTCAGCACCCGGGGCGTATCATGGCTGCAGAGTAGATTGAAGACGACCTCATTGGTCTGCTGCGGATAACGCATAAGCAGAAAACCCATGCTGTTGGCGAACGTATAGCCATCCATATAGGAGCTTGAGAAGAACTCCAGCACCTTGTTGGAGAACGGATAGTTCATGACCGAGTCGAATTGGTCGCCAAGCAGCCATTTGAGCGAGTCGTTCCATACCTCGCCGACGATATAAGCTTCGGGATTCGCTGATTTGACTATTTTGCGGAAATCGCGCCAGAAATGGTGATCAATCTCGTTGGCTACATCAAGACGCCAGCCGTCGATCTTGATCTCCTTGATCCAATATTCGGCTACATCGAGTAGATATTCTTTAACCTCCGGATTGGAAGTATTAAACTTTGGCATGTGTTGAAAAAAGCCGAAGGTGTCGTAAGACGGGATCCCGTCTTTGACCTCGATCGGAAATTCGCGGACATGGAACCAGTCGGCGTACTTGGACTTCTCCCCGTTCTTAACGACATCCTGGAACAAGGTGAAATGCTCGCTGCAGTGATTGAATACGGCGTCCAGCATGACGCGGATCCCACGGTCGTGACAAGCCTCGACAAGCTCTTTCAGTTTGGCATTGTCACCGAACTGCGGATCGACTTTTTTGTAATCGAGGGTGTCGTACTTGTGGTTGGAGGGGGACTGGAACACGGGAGTCAGGTAGATTGCATTGACGCCCAGATTAACAATGTAGTCCAGCTTGTCGATTATACCCTGCAGGTCTCCGCCGAAGGAGTTGTCCGTGGTAGGCGTGCCGCCCCAGTGTTCGGTGCCCTCCGGATCGTTCTCAGGGTCCCCATTGGCGAAGCGGTCCGGGAAGATCTGATAGAAGATGGCGGACTTGGCCCATTCGGGCGCCGCGAAGAGGTCAATCTCATGGATATAGGGGAAATCGTAATATCCGCCCGGAGGATGCGGCTGCTCATCGTACACGCCGGTCTCCACCATCCATACCGTTTCGGTCCCCGCCGTGATTCGGAATCCGTAGGTGAGCCGCTTGTATTTGGGCTTCACCGTAGCCTCCCAATAGTCAAAGTAAGCGTCCGAAGCAATGCGGAGCATGGGGTATTCTTTGTATGTACGGTCCCAGTCGTATTTGTCCCCGGTCACGGCCGTAATCTCGTTCACGTCGTCACGTTTGGTCCGGAAGCGGAGGTGAATCTTTTCTTTGGTGTAGGCGTAAGCCCAGTTACTGTTGGAAACATGATAAAAGCACTCCCGAAGCATAACGTCAGCCCCTTCATCGAACAGAATATCAGACTTATCCTCCTATTAACCTTGCCCTAAGTCTACTAAACAAAAGGAAGGCGGTTACATGAAAAGAGGAAGGAGGGAAAGACGAGAGGGAGTCTGCAGGACGTGGCGAAGGCGAGGGTAAGGGAACCTGAATGGGGAAACCCAAAAAGCTCTGATCTTGGGGGAGCAGGGCATACGGTGCTGAGAGGGCGAAAGAGCCCTGGTTCGGGATGTGAATCAGAGTGTACGTTGCTGAGTGGGCGCAGGAAGTGCAAAAAGGGCGGCATGAGTCTGTAGGACGAGGCGAGGAGATGTGAGCGAACCTTAGTGGGTAAAACCAAAGAGCCCTGGTTCGGGATGTGAACCAGAGTGTACGTTGCTGAGTGGAAGCGGGAAGTGCAAAAAGGGCGGCATGAGTCTGTAGGACGAGGCGAGGAGATGTGAGGGAACCTTAGTGGGTAAAACCAAAGAACCTTGGTTCGGGATGTGAATCAGAGCGTACGATGCTGAGAGGGCGCAGGAAGTGTGAAAAAGAACAGCATGGGTCTGCAAGGTGAGGTGAGGGCGAGAGAACCTTAGGGGTAAAACCAAAGCCTTGGTTCGGGATGTGAACCAGAGTGTACGTTGCTGAGTGGAAGCGAGAAGTATAAAAAAGAACGGCATGGGTCTGCAAAAGTGAGGCGAGGGCGAGAGAACCTTATGAGGAAAACCAAAGAGCCCTGGTTCGGGGGGGAACCAGGGCGTACGATGCCTTGAAGCGGGAAGTGTAAAAGGACCGCACAATGCTCTCAAGCCCGGGGTCTCAGCCAAGTCTGGAGCAGTGTGGCAAGCTTCAGCACATCGACGGGCTTGCTGAGATAGTCGGACGCTCCGGCATCCAGGCAGCGCTGCCTGTCTTCTTTCATCGCTTTGGCTGAGAGGGCGATGATCGGGAGTTTGCGGTACCTGGGGAGCGCGCGGATGCTCCGGATGGCTTGGTAGCCGTCCATCTCAGGCATCATGATGTCCATGAGAATCAGGTCAATGCGCGGATTGCCTTCCAGCAAATCCAGAGCTTCCTTGCCGTTATCAGCGAACAGGACACGGATCCCGTATTTCTCGAGGATGTTCGAGAGCGCGAAGACATTACGAATATCGTCTTCTACAAGCAGCACCTGCTTTCCTGTAAAGGACAGATTAGGCAGCTCGGGTACCGCCGGTGGATCTGAAGAGGCTCCGGTTGGCGGAGCCTCCTTGGGCTGGCTTAGAAGCAGCCTCGTCTCGGCCAGCAGACGCTCCCCGAAGTCCCCCTCGGTCTGCAGCAAGCGGGCGGCATACGGCTTCAGCTTGGCTTCATCCTGCGCGGATAAGGGCTGGTCAGTGTAGAGCAAGTATGGAGGCGTAAGGGAACGGTTCACACCTTCAAGCCGTTCAAGGAGCTCCGGCAATTGAGGGTCAGCCGGGTTCAGGTGCACAAGGATTCCATCCCATGGGGACAGCTCCATCACATCCAAGGCCTCCTGGGTGCTCCCGGCCGCCCGCACATGAACATCGCTTCGTCCGATCAGCTGCATAAGGTGGGCGCGACAATCGGGGTCCGGCTCAACAAGCAGCAGCTGCTTGTGTGTTGTCCTGCGGGAATCCTGCGGCCCTGCCTCGAGCGTGGCTGCCGCCTCCTCCACCGGTACAGCGGCCGTGGTATCGGGCTGCAGACTCTCCAGCCGTTCAGGGAGATAGAGGGTGAAGCGGCTTCCGGCACCTTCCGAGCTCTCTACCCGGATACTGCCGCCGAGCAGCCTGGCCAATTCGCGGGAGATCGTTAGTCCCAGCCCTGTACCGCCATAGCGGCGGCTGGTCGTCCCGTCGACCTGCTGGAATGCCTCGAAGATGAGATCGAGTTTATTCTTCGGAATGCCAATCCCCGTGTCAATGACCGAGAAGGCAACGGCAGGGATGGAGGTGCCGTCCGCCTGGCGCAGGACCGATCCATTCCGGTCGATCCGAAGGGCGACGCTGCCCTTGGACGTGAACTTAAAGGCATTGGACAAAAAGTTCCGAAGGATCTGCTGAAGACGGTGGCTGTCCGTATAGATTTCTTCGGGCACATCCGGATGAACGGCGATATGGAAAAAGAGTCCTTTCTTATCGGCCAGAGGTAAGAAGCTTCGCTCTACCCACTGAATCCAAGGACGCAGGGAGACTGTCTCGGGTTCGATCTTCATGCGCCCGGCCTCGACCTTCGACAGGTCCAGAATCTCGTCGATGAGACGCAGCAGGTCGCTGCCGGAAGCGTGGATCGTCTGCGCGAACTCCGTCTGCTTGTCCGTCAGATTGCCTTCCTTATTCTCCGCCAGAAGCTGGGAGAGAATCAGCATGGAATTCAGCGGCGTCCGCAGCTCGTGGGACATGTTCGCGAGAAATTCCGATTTGTACTTGGAGATGGCGGCAAGCTCTTCAGCCTGCTTCTCCAAGGTGAGCTTCTGCCACTGCAAACGCTCCTCGGACTGCCGAAGGGCATCGTTCGAATAGATCAGTTCCTCATGCTGGGAATGCAGCTCTTCCGATTGCGCTTGAAGCTCCTCCGTCTGTGTCTGGAGCTCCTCGGTGAGCACCTGACTCTCCTGATAGAGCCGGTCCACTTCCATCCGCCCCTGAATGCTGTGAATCGCAATGCCGAGTGTCTCACACCCCCTCCGCAGCAGCTCTTTGTGCCGCTCCTGGAAGGGCGCGAAGGAGGCAAGCTCCATGACGGCGATGGTGTCCCCTTCAAAAGAGACCGGAAAGAGGATCAGCGAGCGAGGCTGGGCTTCGCCGAGTCCTGAGCCGGCGCGCACGTACCCGTCCGGGAGCTGATCGAATACCATCATGCGCTGCTCCGCCGCAGCTTGGCCGGCAAGGCCCTCACCGAGACGGAACGAGGATTGCACCCGTACTTCTCCAAGCTCGGCGTAAGCGGCGGAGCGGGCGAATCTCAGCGACCTGCCCTCCTCCTCCCGGATATAAAGGGCCCCGTAAGCGGCATCCAGGTGTCGGCCCAGCCAGTTCAGAATCGACTGAGCAAATTCCCGGATGTCCGTATTCCCCTGATACAGGGTCGCGACATCGACTAAGCACGTCTTCAGCCAGTTCTCTTCCTCTACCCGCGCGAGCAGGGCATTCGTGGCATCAGCCAGATCGTGAATCTCATCATGGCTCCGGACATCGATTCGGGTGGCCAGGTTCTCATCACCGGCTGCAATGCTTCGAATGGTGCCGGTAACCAGCTCAAGCGTATGAACAATCGAGCGGGACAGCAGCAGAATGACGAGCAGCGCGATGAGGATCGCCGCAAAGAGAAGAAGATACAGCTCCGCCTTCAGGGTATTGTTGCTCTTCTCCAAGGCGGAGGAACGTTCTTCCGTCTCCTTTTTGCCGATCTCGCGGTATTCGGCCAGCCGGCTTCGCAGCTGGTCGATGTCCCTTTTGCCGGGACCCTCCCCGTAGAAGCGTTCCAAGTCGCCGGTACGGCCTGCTTCCTTCAGTGCGATAGCCGGTTCTAAGGCGGTTTGGATCCAGCGCTCGACGGAAGAACGGATCTCCTCGAGCCTCTGCAGCTGCGCCGGAGAGTCCGCCGACAGGCGGCTCAGCTCCAGATATTCGTTCTTCCAGCGGGCTTTGCCGCTGTAGTAAGGCTCAAGATAAGCCGGGTTTCCCGTAATGATGTATCCACGCTGGCCGGTCTCCATATCAAGGATGTTTTTCTCCATTCCATTGGCCCTGTCGTGCAGTGTCATATCGTGCGAGATCATATATTCCATGGTCTGTTGCTGTGAATAGATGCGCTGGATGAGCAGAAAGGTCGACAGACCCAGACAGACCAGAATGGCGATAAAACCGGCGGCAAGCTTGACACGTATGTTGGAACGGAAGAAAGTCGGCAATGGGATCTCTCTCCTTTGGCGTGGTGGGCTTTTGTCTTCCATTATTTTACCCCGCTGCCACTTAGCCTTCAATGTTTATATGGATAGGGGAATTTTTCGGCTTTAGTGCACAAAAGGATTACATGACAAGGAACGTTGTGATAAAATAGGTGGTATGACTTTGCTTTGTCAGGATGGAGGAGAACCATGTCGGATTCAGTCAGTTTAATTCACAAGAACACGTCCAATAATCTGCTTCGCCGGGATGTCCGGTTTCTGGGGCACATTTTGGGTGAGGTGCTGGTTCACCAGGGCGGCAATGCGCTGTTTACCGTCGTAGAGAATATCAGAGAGATGAGTAAAACGCTGCGCGCCGATTACACGCCGGAGATGTACGCAGAGCTGAAAGAAACCGTGACGGGCCTGGCGCCGGAAATCCGCCACCAAGTGATCCGTGCGTTTGCGGTATATTTCCAGCTTATCAATATCGCCGAGCAGAATCACCGGATCCGCCGCAAGCGGGACTACGAACGGACGGCTGGGGAGAACGTGCAGCCCGGTTCGATCGAGGATTCGGTCCGTGAGCTGAAGTCGCTGGGCATCTCGCCCGGTGAAGTGCACGAGATGATTCAAGGCATCTCCCTTGAGCTTGTCATGACCGCACACCCGACGGAAGCTACCCGCCGCGCCGTGCTGGATATCCACCAGCGTATTGCAGGCGACGTCATGGAGCTCGATAACCCGAACCTTACGTTCCGGGAGCGGGAGCAGCTGCGTGAGAAGCTTCTGGGTGAAGTCATCACCCTGTGGCAGACCGATGAGCTGAGAGACCGCAAGCCGACCGTCATCGACGAGGTCCGCAACGGTCTGTACTATTTTGACGAAACTCTGTTCGACGTGCTCCCTGAGGTCTATCAGGAGCTTGAGCGCTGTCTGGACAAGTATTACCCGGAAGAGGACTGGCATGTGCCGACTTATCTCAAGTTCGGCTCCTGGATCGGCGGCGACCGGGACGGCAACCCTTCCGTTAAAGCTTCGGTTACGTGGGAGACCCTGACCATGCACCGCAAGCTGGCCCTCGCCAAATACGAGGAGGAGCTGACGGAGCTGCTGGAGCACATGAGCTTCAGCCGGAGTATCGTCGAGGTCACCGAGGAGCTTCTCGAATCGATCGAGAAGGACCGCCGCGAGATTGAGCTTTCGTCGGATAACGAGTGGCGGAACCTCAAAGAGCCTTACCGCATCAAAGTGAAATTCATGACCGAGCGGATCCGCAATACGGGCAATCCGAATGCATCCGAGAAGCGCAAATACAACAACCCGGATGAATTCCGCGCGGACCTGCAGGTGATCGAACGCAGCCTTCGCAACCACTATGCGGACTTCATTGCCGATACCTATGTGCAGAAGCTCGTTCGCCAAGTCGAACTGTTCGGGTTCCATCTGGCGTCTCTTGATGTGCGCCAGCACAGCAAGGAGCACGAATCGGCGATGACTGAGATCCTGGCGAAGATGAGCATCTGTGAAGACTACTCGAAGCTTCCAGAGGCTCAGAAGATCGAGCTGCTCACCGGGATTCTGAACGATCCGCGTCCGATTACTTCACCGTACCTGCGGTACAGTGAATCGACCCAGGAGTGCCTGGATGTGTACCGTGTCGTCCAGAAAGCACAGCAGGAGTTCGGCCGCAGCTGTATTTCGAGCTACCTTATTTCGATGACCCAAGGCGCGAGCGACCTGCTCGAAGTGCTTGTCTTCGGTAAGGAAGCGGGGCTGTATATCCATGAGAATGACGGCTCCATCACATGTACGCTGCAGTCCGTACCGTTGTTCGAGACGATCGACGACCTGCACGCGGCTCCCGACATCATGACGACCCTGTTCCAGATTCCGGCTTACCGGAATTCGCTCGTATCGACGAACCACCTGCAGGAGATCATGCTCGGGTACTCCGATAGCAACAAGGACGGCGGCGTTATCACAGCCAACTGGGAGCTGCGGGTAGCCCTGCGCAGCATTACGGCAGCGGCTAAGCGGTTCGACGTAAAGCTGAAGTTCTTCCACGGCCGCGGCGGGGCGCTGGGCCGCGGTGGCATGCCGCTCAACCGGAGTATCTTGGCTCAGCCCGCCGATACGGTCGGCGGCGGTATCAAGATCACGGAGCAGGGCGAGGTGCTCTCCTCCCGCTATTCGATGAAGGGCATCGCCTACCGCTCTCTGGAGCAGGCGACATCCGCTCTCATTACGAGCGCGCTGCAGGCAAGAAATCCGCAGACGAATGCCTCTGAAGAGGAATGGGAGCATATCATGCGCGGCATCTCCGAGCAGGCGCAGACGAAGTACCAGGACCTGATCTTCCGGGACGAGGACTTCCTGACGTTCTTCAAGGAGTCTACACCGCTGCCGGAGATCGGCGAACTCAACATCGGTTCCCGTCCTTCCAAACGGAAGAACAGCGACCGGTTTGAGGATCTGCGTGCGATTCCTTGGGTATTCGCCTGGACGCAGAGCCGTTACCTGCTGCCGGCCTGGTATGCTGCCGGTTACGGGCTGAACAGCTTCTACGCAGGCAAGAAAGAGAACCTGGAGAAAATGCAGGAGATGTACCAGAACTGGTCGTTCTTCCGTTCGCTGATCGACAATCTGCAGATGGCTCTGGCCAAAGCGGATCTGCTCATCGCGAAGGAATACGGAAGCATGATTCAGGATCAGGGCATCGCCGAGCGTATCTTCGGATTGATCCAGGAAGAGTATACGCGTGCCTCGGAACTCATCCTGAACATCACCGGACAGCAGGAGATCCTGGATAACGTTCCGGTCATCCAGGAATCGATCCGCCTGCGCAATCCGTATGTCGATCCGCTGAGCTACATGCAGGTAGGGCTGCTCTCCGAGCTTCGCGCCCTGCGTGATCAGGGGGATGACGATGCGCTGCTGCTCCGCGAAGTGCTGCTGACCATCAACGGCATTGCTGCGGGGCTGCGGAACACGGGCTGATGCCTTGGATCGATTGAACAAAGCAGTAGGGTATCCTTTTAGAACTCTGGCGGTCACCGCCAGGGTTCTTTTTATATAGGGGGGACTACAAACCGGAGGTTCTTCATTCGAATTGAAAGTGACTAAGATGAAACCGCAAGGGGCGAGGCCGATGCAGTGGGCTGTGGGTTAGGGATTGAATGAATTTGAACGTGGATCCGAATCCGCCGGACCAGGGCGAAACCACAGGGGAGAATCGGACGTAAGAAAGATGAAGGAGCGGAGCTCTTCTTTAGTTACCATTAGGGGAAGGTACATAGACGACCAGAATGGTACTGCAGCGGCTGCTTTGTCTGTGGAGGAGGCCATGAAGGGAAGAAATACCCTCCGGACATCGCGCTAATATGCATCGCTGCCGATCGGCTGCCCGGTACTTTCTTGGGGGGAGACTGTACATGAAGTGTTATGATTTGGTATGCTTTGCATAATAGCAGGGAGGGTCTTCCGTAGGGAAGACATGATCCTGTAGAATCCGGACCGGTTGTTCTGCGTCAAGAGACGCGTGGGCGGCTCCGGAGGTTGGAGGTAGGCTGGTGGATCAAATGGACACCCGGCTCGCCAAGCTGGCCCGCGGCGGTGACCGTGCGGCGTTTGCCGAGCTTGTGGAACTGTATAAGGATAAAATATATCATCTCGCATACCGGATGCTGAGGAGCCGGCATGAAGCCGAAGAGATCGTGCAGGAGACATTCCTGCGGGTCTACATGAACCTCGACCGGTATGACGAGAACCAGAAATTCTCGACATGGATCTACCGGATCGCTACGAACCTGTGCATCGACCGTCTGCGCAAGCGCAAGGTCAACTATTCGCTGGATGCGGAGATGGGGGATGGAGAGGGCAGCGACTGGTATTCCACACTTGCGAGTCAAGATCCGTCACCGGATAACCAGGTGCTTCTGTCCGAGACACAGATGCAGATCCGGGAGTCGATCGAGACACTGCCGGAGAAGTATAAGGCGGTCGTTATTCTCCGGTATTTGCAGGATTTGTCCCTGCAGGAGATCAGTGACGTGCTGTCTATGCCGGTGACGACGATCAAGACCCGGCTCCACCGCGGCAGGGAATTTCTACGTAAGAAGCTGGAAAAAATTTTATAAAAAATGTTCTGCACTTTTTGAAACATGTCGGAAGACGGCACGTAGTGTATAACAAATTCAGATTATGGACAGAAGAAAGGAGCGGCTCATAATGGATTGCAAGGAAGCCCTCCCACTGCTGCATGAATATATGGACGGGGGACTCGAGGGAAAGGAATCGGTACAGCTTAAGGAGCATCTGCTGGCCTGTCCGGACTGCCGCAGACGCCTGCAGGAGTTCGAGAAGGTGGAAGCTCTTGTGGCGGCCTGGCCCCATCCCCCCGTGCCGGACGGTCTCACCCAGCGAATCATGGATGCCCTGCCTCCGGCCAAACGCCAGAACCGAGGATACCGCTGGATTCGCAAACATCCGGCAGCTTCCGTAGCTGCGGTGTTTTTTGCTGTGATGCTGTCTTCCTTCATGACTGCATGGGACAATGACCGGGATCTAATCGTCAAGGGAACGGACCTGGAGTCCGTAGTTATTCAAGGACATACCGTGGTCGTGCCGGCCGGCAAAAAGGTCAGCGGCAATCTCACCGTAGAAGGAGGCACCGTTCAGGTGGACGGCGACGTCGAAGGCAATGTGGTGGTCATCGACGGCTCTGTGGTCCAGGCCTCTACCGCGCACATCTCCGGACAGGTGAAGCAGATCGACGAGGCCTTCAGCTGGATGTGGTACAAGATGAATCAATGGGTCAGCCAGGTATCGGACACCCCTTAAAGAGCCAAGCTTTGGAATTTCTAAAAATCCTCCCCAAACCATCTTGGAAGGGGAGGGTTTTTTGTTGTAAATATGGTATGATTTAAAGAGTACATACTAAACTAGAGACAGACATCACCGCGGCAGGGACTTGGGGGCACACGCGATGGATTGGATTACAGAAATCCGGATAAAGGATATTATCGATATATTGATCGTCAGCTACGTGATTTACAAGCTGATCCTCGTCGTACGGGGAACGCGGGCGATCCAGCTGCTGAAAGGGATCCTCGTGGTGGTCGTCACTTGGGCGCTGTCATCCTGGTTCAAGCTGAATACGCTGCAGTGGATGATGAATCAGATGTTCACCTTCGGCTTGGTGGGCGTGTTCATTATCTTCCAGCCGGAGCTCCGGCGTGCGCTCGAGCAGCTTGGACGGGGCACGCTGTTCTCGCGCACCAACTCCGAAGAGGACCAGGACGTCAACCGCCGCATCAATGAGGTGCTCAAAGCGGTGAACTACATGGGACGGCGGAAGATCGGGGCCTTAATTGTCTTCGAGCGGGAGACCGGACTTAATGATTATATTGAGTCGGGCATCGGCATGGAATCCAAGATCTCGTCGGAGCTGCTGATCAATATTTTCGTGCCCAATACGCCGTTGCATGACGGAGCCGTCATCATCCGGGGAGGACAGCTGATGGCCGCGGGCTGTTACCTGCCCCTGTCGGAGAACCCGTTCATCTCGAAGGAGCTGGGGACAAGACACCGGGCTGCGATTGGGATGACGGAGGTGTCGGATGCCATGTCCGTCATCGTCTCCGAAGAGACGGGACAAGTCTCCCTGGCCATGAACGGCCATGTGCTGCGGGACATTAAGGAAGACGCGCTGCTGGCAAAGCTGTTCGAAGAGCTTAAACCGAAGACGAAAGAGAAGAAAAGCAGCCCTCTGTGGAAATGGAGGCGGCGGTAGTTATGGATCAGTGGCTGCGGAATACCAATGTCGTAAAAGTGATTGCCTTGGTGATCGGCGTGCTGTTGTGGGCCGTCGTCCGTTCATCGGATGCCGGCATGGTGTCAAGCAGCTCCAGCAGCGCCATAGGTGAAGAGAATATAGGCAATGTGGCGATTACACCCAAGTATGACAAGGACCAATTCTACGTGGAGCTGGTGGAGCCGGAACGGGTTACGGTGACGCTGTCAGGCCGCGACTCCGTCGTGAAGAAGGTCATGACCTCCGGCGGCTATTCGGTGGAGGTTGACCTTACACAGGTCGGCAAGGGCGAATATACCCTGCCGCTGGTACCGGTGGGCTTTCCTGCCAACGTATCCGTCAAGGTGACGCCGGCCACCGTGAAGGTCGTCGTCGACGAAAAACGCAATAAGTCGATGCCTGTCACGGTGAATGTGACGGGGATCCCGGGAGTAGGGCTGAAGGCCGGTCAGCCGGTAGCCAAGCCGTCCCAGGTTACCGTATCGGTTCCCAGCCGCATCTACGATGAGGTGGAATCCGTCAGGACGGATGTCAGCGTAGAGAAGGCGACGTCGCCGGTCTCCAACCGCAAAGCGGTGCTGGCCGCCTATGACAAGAACGGCAAGAAGATCGAGACGGCGACGATCACCCCTAACGTGGTCGATGTTGAAGTGCCGATCACCAGCCCGTTCACGATGGTGCCGCTTCAGGTGAAGCTGGTCGGCGAGCCTCCTGCAGGCTATGCCGTGGCGTCCATCCGTCAGAGTACGGATAAGGTGACCGTGTACGGGCCGCAGAATGTACTGGATAAGCTCGAATTCTATGAAGGACCGCAGGTGGAGCTCAGCAACCTTAAGGAAGATACGGAGTTTACGCTGAGCATTCCGCCCAAGGAGAATGTAAACCAGCTTGATCCGGATAAGGTCGTGGTCAATGTATCGATTGTTCCTTCCGTTACGAAGACCCTGGAGGGCATCAAGCTGTCGATTATCGGCCAAAACGATATTTTCAATACCAAGGTAGTCCGGCCTGCGGCCGGCGTAGTGGACCTGAAGGTGGAAGGCGCGCCGACGCTGATGGACAAGCTGAAGCCGCAGGACGTGCAGGCGATTCTCGACGTAAGCAATCTGCCTCCCGGCACCCATGAGGTTACGGTCACATGGAATCTGCCGACATTCGTCAAGAAGGGGCCGGGCCAGGAGTTCAAGATGACGGTGGAGATCACCGCCAAAACCACGACTCAGCCGGCTGCTCCCCAGACACAGACGCCGGCTCCGGAGACTCCTGCGGAGACACCGCAGACTACGTCTCCAGAGCCCGCGGCACCGCAAACGCAGACTCCGGTAGAAACCCCGGCGGATGCAGGACAGCCGTCTGCGCCGACTTCCTCCACAGAGTCTGCCCCGGCACCATCGGCAGGGGAAGCGGCGGACGGCTCCAAGGATGCGCCGGCCGCTCCTGCAGGGCCTCCATCTCCCTGATGGGAGAAGGCCCAATTGTTGGATTTGACCCTGAGTGGCGAATCCGCAATAATGGGAATAGTTTGTTACAGGGCATAGGCGGTATAGAAATCCAGGTAACATCGTATACAGAAAACGTGAAGATGATCCATTGAAGTGATGGTCTACAGAGGGAGAGACAAAAGCGTTATGGGGAAATATTTTGGAACGGACGGAGTCCGCGGGGTCGCAAACCAGGGACTGACTCCGGAGCTCGCTTATCAAATCGGCCGCTGCGGCGGCTATGTGCTGGCAGGACAGGTAGAGAAGCCGGTGGTGCTGATCGGGCAGGACACCCGGATCTCAGGTCCGATGCTGGAAGCCTCGCTGGTCGCGGGACTGCTGTCGATCGGAGCCAATGTCGTTCGGCTCGGCGTTATTTCGACACCGGGCGTCGCTTATCTGACACGTCTGCTGAAGGCGGATGCGGGTGTGATGATCTCTGCGTCTCATAACCCCGTAGAGGATAACGGAATCAAGTTCTTCGGCGCTGACGGTTACAAGCTGTCCGACGAGACGGAACTGGAGATCGAACGCCTGATGGACGCGGAGAAAGACGAACTGCCCCGCCCGGTCGGCGGAGAGATTGGGACCGTGACCGTGAACGAGCAGGCGAAATTCCAATATCTCGACTATATTCAATCCACGGTAAAGTCGTCCTTTCAAGGCTTCCGCATCGCGCTGGACTGTGCCAACGGTGCGGCCTATGAGCTCGCCCCGAAAGTATTCGAAGCGCTGGGTGCCGAAGTGATTACCATCGGTGCGGAGCCGAACGGCCGCAATATCAACGACCACTGCGGGTCGACTCATCCGGAGAACCTGCAGAAGCTCGTCGTGGAAAGCGGTGCCCACATTGGTCTGGCGTTCGACGGGGATGCGGACCGTCTCATTGCAATTGATGAGAAAGGCGAGGAAGTCGACGGCGACTACCTCCTCAGCATCTGCGGCCACGCGTTGAATCAGGCCGGCAAGCTGAAGGAGAGCACCATCGTTACGACGGTAATGAGCAACATCGGCTTCTTTAAGGGCATCGAAGCGGTTGGACTCAAGGCAGCCAAGACCGCGGTAGGCGACCGTTACGTGATGGAAGAGATGCGCCGCGGCGGTTATAATCTCGGCGGAGAGCAGTCGGGACATGTCATCTTCCTCGATTACAACACGACGGGAGACGGCATTCTGACGGCGCTGCAAGTGATGGATACCTTGGTGCAATCGGGCAAGAGCCTCAGCGAGCTCAAAGGGATCATGCGAAAGTACCCTCAAACGCTTGTGAATGTGCGCGTAGTCGATAAGAGCAAACTGAAGGACAATGCGGCTGTGGAAGCGGCAATCCGCCAGGTGGAAGAAGAGCTTGGCGACAACGGCCGGGTACTCGTCCGTCCATCCGGCACCGAATCGCTGATCCGCGTCATGGCCGAAGGCCCTGATGCCTCCCAAGTGGAAGCGTATGTGAAATCGATCGCCGAGGTCATCGAGCGCGAGCTGGTATAAGGCATACAAGATGCTGACAAGCGGGAAATCCCCGGAGCGGCAAGGCTTCCGGGGATTTTTTGCCTATACTGGGGGGAGCTGTGTTATTGGGATAGCATCATGAAATCATGGTGAAAATATCAGTTGCACATCGCATGCAAAATGAATAAGATGGGGATATGTCTTTTTACTCAGATATAGAAAGGAGGATCGGGGTTCTTCGGTTCGACAAGCGCCAGAACTGGATCTGTCTTTTGTCCTGGGTGCGTTTTTTGCTGCGTATCGGTCTTCGAGTCTGCTTCTACGGTACTAACCCGTAAGAGAGGGACTCCAACTTATCTCCTAGACGACGCAGGAATTCATCGGCTGCAGGAATTGACAGACCAGTTGACGAGGTGAAGGTGTTCGAAACATTCGGCGGGGGCCTTCCGGGAGCGATCCATTCCGTATAAGTCGAAGTGCAAAACGTCCGGGCGACCGGGCCGACAAGAATTCGACGGGGATCGGCAGCTGTGAGCATACAGCATGAGCAAGCATTGTGGGTATTATTGAGCTTTTTACAATCAGGAGGGTACTATCATATGTGCGGAATTGTTGGTTATATCGGGAAGCGCGAATCCCAGAATATATTGATCGAAGGCTTGAAGAAACTAGAATACCGCGGTTACGATTCGGCGGGTGTGGCCGTCTACACGACCGAAGGTCTTCAAGTGAAGAAGTCCAAGGGCCGTCTGGCTGTACTGGAGTCGAAGCTGGAAGAAGCACCGCTGAGCGGAACGATCGGGATCGGTCATACCCGCTGGGCAACGCACGGCAAGCCGTCGGACGTGAACTCCCATCCGCACACGGACAATTCCCATAAATTCTCCGTAGTGCATAACGGAATTATTGAGAACTATATTTCCTTAAAGGAAGAATTGGCCGCTCAAGGGCATGTGTTCGTATCGGAGACCGACACGGAAGTCATCTCCCACCTGATCGCATCCTTATACGAAGGCGATATTGTCAAAGCCGTGCAGAAAGCCGTATCCCGCATGAAAGGGGCTTTCGCGCTGGGCGTACTGACAGAGTTCGAGCCGGATAAACTGGTTGCCGTCCGTCTTGCGAGCCCTCTGATCATTGGTGTCGGTGAGGGCGAGAATTTCATCGGATCGGATATTCCGGCCATTCTGGAGTACACGCGCAATGTCTACATCCTGAACGACGGCGAAATGGCGGTTCTGACACGTGAGGGTGTCGAATTAATGACACTCGAGGGGAATTTTATTTCCCGGGAATTATTCCATGTCGATTGGGATATTGTTACGGCGGAAAAAGGCGGATTCGATCACTTCATGCTGAAGGAGATCCACGAGCAGCCTAAGGCGTACCGTGATACCATGGGAGCGAGGATCGATGCATCCGGCAAAAAGGTTGTGCTGCCTGAAATCGGCATGACGCCTGAACAGATCCGCAGCATCCGCCAGGTTCACATCGTAGCCTGCGGAACGGCATTCCACGCCGGCCTTGTCGGCAAGACGGTCATCGAACAGCTGGCCCGCATCCCGGTGGAAACCGACGTGGCTTCCGAGTACCGCTACCGCTCGCCAATCATTACGCCTGAGACGCTCGTGATCGTGGTCAGCCAATCGGGCGAGACGGCAGACACGCTCGCTGCTCTGCGTGAAGCGAAGAAATGCGGCGCCCGCGTACTTGCCATCACGAACGTGGTAGGCAGCTCCGTTTCCCGTGAAGCGGACGACGTGATCGTTACATGGGCAGGTCCGGAGATTGCCGTAGCTTCCACGAAGGCTTACACTTCCCAGCTCATCGCGTTCTATCTGCTTGGCCTGTACCTGGCCCAGACGCTGGAGACGAAGAGTGAAGCCTATATCGCTGAAGTGATTGCAGGTCTTCAGGAACTGCCTCAGAAGGTTGAGAAGATTCTGGAAGGCGCAGAAGCCATTAAAGAAGTTGCGGAGCAGATCTCCACGCATGACAACCTGTTCTTCATCGGCCGCGGTCTGGATTATGCCGTTGCCCTGGAAGGCTCGCTGAAGCTGAAGGAGATTTCGTACATCCACTCCGAAGCTTATGCAGCCGGAGAACTTAAACACGGTACGCTGGCATTGATCGAAGAAGGCGTTCCGGTGATCGCCCTTGCTACGCAGGAAGATCTCTTCGAGAAGACCGTCAGCAACATTAAAGAAGTGACGGCACGCGGTGCACATGTGTTCGGCATCCATCATGAAGGCGAAACCGAGCTGGCGAAAGTCGTCGATCAAGTGTACGCCATTCCGGGTACGCAGCCGCTGTTGACTCCTGCACTGTCGGTTATTCCACTGCAGCTGCTGTCCTACTACGCATCGCTGGCCCGCGGCAATGATGTCGACAAGCCGCGCAACCTGGCGAAGAGTGTTACGGTAGAGTAGTAAACAACTCAATAATTATATTTCAAAGCTGAGCAGGTCAGGATGCTTTTTCTGACATCTGCTCAGCTTTTTCTTTTTGGAAAGGACAAAAGATCGAATGGGTCTAGTGACCTGTGTCATCAGAAAGTAGTGACCATCTCAATTACCGGTGTCACTATCGAGACAAGAGTCATCCCGTTTACACTGATACACATGGTAAACTTTTCGATACGTGAGTATTGAGGCGACGGGGGATGTACAGAATGAAACGAAAACGAAGCAGGATATGGAAGAGGGGAACCGCACTGCTGCTGGCCGCCACCATGGTCCTTGGCGATTGGGGTGCAGCACTGGCTGCAGGACCTGAGGTGCCGGGTCCGGCCGACGTGATCACAGCGGATACCGTTATGAACGCGGTCTACGGGCCTGAAGGGGGCATGACAGTCCCATCGCCGGTGCCCCTGGCCCCGCAGCCGATGCCTTTGGCTCCACAGCCGGTGGCGGCCGGGGAACCGCTGTCCTGGAATCTGCTGACGAAGATCGACCGCAGTAAGATTCCATCGATCTATCACCCGGAAGACCAGGTGCTGAAAATGAGTGCGGACGGGCGGTACGTTGCATTCAAACGCTTTGAGCTGGTCACCGAGGAGCCTGCCCATGTGAACAAGGTCATTACCATCTATGACCGTAAGACAGGGGCCATGGATGATATCCAGTCTCCTCCCAATCATTCGCAGAACGATGAAGTAGTATATTTTGACATGAGCGGCGATGCCAGATATGTGGCTTTCTCGTATATGAGATACACGGAGGACTGGAGGGAAAAGAAGACGAAGGTCTATCTGTTCGACCGGGAAACCCGCAACCTGACACCGCTGACGACGGTGGAGGGCAGTTCGGACTCCCGTGACGGTACGGACCGGGTGGCCCTCAGTGCAAACGGACGCTATGTGGCGTTCGATTCGGATGCACCTGGCATCGTACCGGAGGATAACGACGATCTGCGGGACGTCTTCGTGTATGACCGGGAGACGGCCGTAACCAAGCGGATCAGCACGCATCCGGAGATGGGCGAATACGACTACGGCGACAGCGAGGCCCCGACCATCAGCTCGGACGGGCGTTACATCGCTTTCCACAGCGATTCGAAGTTCATGGAAAAGGATACATACGGTCACACCCAGGTTTATGTATATGACCGTGAAGACAGCAGTGCCAGGCCGCAGCTGGTCAGCATCGGGCCGGGCGGAGCTGCAGGCGAGGGGCACAGCACCCTGCCGTCGATCAGTGCCGACGGCTCGGTCATTGCTTATGAATCCACGGCAGAGAATTTGGATACGGGCGATACGAACGAAGTGAAGGACATTTTTGTATATAACCGCAATACATCGACAACCAAGCGGGTTTCCTTGGCGGAGGGAGGTATTCCTTTCAACCGCGACAGCATGAGTCCTTCCATCAGCAGGGACGGCCGCTACGTGGGCTTCCACCTGGATTATGAATGGGTGGAGGATACGGATGACGACTATGACAACGATGATGAGAATGATATTCCGGAGCAGGCGTATGTCGCGGAAGCAGCGTCCCAGACGGCTTATCCGGTAACGGTGCCCCAGGCACCCTACCAGCTCCTGAGCCCAAGCCAATTTCCAATCGTGGGTGATGGGGGCAAGCTCGTTGTCTATCTCTCGGATTATTACTACTCTTATAGCGGTGGAAGTGAAGGGACGCCTTTCCCGGGAATCTTCATTGCAGAGAAGGGCGAAGCCCCGGTATGGCCGGCAGGCAGCAAGCTGGAGCCGTCGAACCGCACGAACGACAGCGTTACGCTGAGCTGGCCGGACGCCATGGACGCGTCAGGCATTCTCGGGTATCACATCTACCAAGACGGCAAAAACATCGGTTATGTGGAGTACCGGGGGGCGGGCAGCAATACGTTTACCGCCGGGGGACTGCTGCCGCTATACGAGCCCGAGTTTCAGGTGGAAGCGGTGAACACGGCCTACCGCGAGAGCTATGGCGGTCCGACCTACAAGCTGGGTACGGGCGGAGGAGAGAATCCTGCCGGCGAGCTGCGGGTGCTGTGGGACGTCGAGGATATGCGCTATAACATGGCGTTTCCCGGAAGTATGGTGGGCATAACCTCTTACGGCGAACCGGGCAAACAGGCAGCCGCTGCGCTGACCTATATGGTATGGAAGAATGAGACGGAGCAGGAGACGAAGACGGAATCGATCCCGCTTACGGAGAGCGCAGCCGGCACCTATACGGCCAAGTGGAAGATGGTCGAAGGCGTCAGCCAGATAACATCGCTGAGCGTCCAACTGAGCGATCCGGCGAAGCCCGGTACCGTGCTGGAGAAGCCTGCAGCCGGATTCCCGGTACAAGTGGCGGGGGCCGTGGAGCTCAGCTTCGCGAATCCGAGCGGCGCCAGTCTGACAGGCAGTCTGCTGACATCGACCAGCCGTCAGTATGGGCAGCAGATTGCACTCCTTCCGAATTCAGACGCCTATGTCGTGAACGGCTTGTATCCGGGCAAGGAGTACAGCTTCACCCTGCGCTCGCCGGATGGCCGTCACACTTGGGGCAGTCTGGAGCAGGTTCAAGTGGAAGGCGGCAAGCGCAGCAAGGCCAGCATGAACATTGAGCAGCCGGCCCAGCTCCGGTTCCAGGTGGTGGACCCGACAGGGCAGCCGGTCAGCGGCGTAGAAGTGCAGCTGTTCGGACCGGGCCAGAGCTATATCGATGCCTCCTCCACCTACGGAGACGGCTGGACCTCATGGACCGATTATTTGAAGGCGGGCGATTCCGTTACGGCCAAGGTGAATATCGGTGACCGGATGTATGAGCAGCCCGCGAATCAGGAAGTCATTCTCAAGCCGGGCACCAACGAGCCGGTCATCAAGCTGAAGGCACCGGGTGAAGGCGTGCTGGAGGGCTTCGTCAAGGGACCTGACGGCAAAGGAGTACGCAATGCCTATATCACCTCGACTCAGACGTTCAAGGGGCAGCCTGTGGTCCGGCGTGCGCGGACGAATCTGGAGGGGGCCTACCGCCTATCCCTGCTGAAGGGCGAAGCCAAGATCGAGGTCTTTGAATCTTCGTATCTTTACGGCACGGATGGACCCCTTACCGTGCAGGTGACGGAAGACCAGACGACGACACTGGATCTGCCGGTGAAGCAGCCGAGCAAGGGTGTGGTGAATACGGAGGTCCGCCTAAAATATCTCGAGGATACGGATTTCGGTCCGCCGGTCAATATGGAGGAAATGGCCTTCCTGACGCGCATTGAATCCAAACGCGGCTGGATGAGCGGTTATTTCCAGAATGCGCATCAATTCTACGGATCGCCTGGGGATACCGTATCGGTATGTGTTACGGGCAGCGTACCGTCTTACATGACCAGCTGCACGGATGTGGTGCTGGATAAGGACGGGAATGCAACCGCCAAGCTGTTCCTGGAGGAGAAAGGGGCCCGCATACAAGGGAAACTGGCCCAGACCCATCACCGCTGGATCTCTGGCGGACTCTACAAGCTGAAGGATCAGGGATACCGTTCGGCTGAGTCCTATCTCAGCGACAATGATTTTGAGGCGGACGGTTCCTTTAACATTAACGTGCCGGAAGCAGGCACTTATGTCATGGAGCTTGCCGGGGCGCTGCCGGGCAGTCCTTTGACATACGAATATGCCACCGTACAGTTTACCGTATCGGACCGGCAGATTCTGCAGGTGGGGAGCGTGTCATTCAGCTCCAAGAGCTTCTTCTCCAACTATTACGGCAATTACTATAATGCGCTGAGCTCCCGGATCGCTCCGGGGGGGACGGTTACGATGCGGGCCGGCTATAAAAACAGCAGCAGCGTGGACGCCGGTGAAACGAAGCTGCTCATCGACATTCCGGATGGAACGACGCCGGTGAAGGATACGGCGGGCCGCATCGTGGTCAGCGGCGCCCAGCTGGCGGGTGACCCGGTCCTGGACGGAGGGACGCTCATCCTGCCGGTCGGTACGGTGGCGCAGAAGCAGTCCGGTACCCTCAGCTTCCAGCTGAAGGTAGACCCGGCCTTCAACAAGAGCTCGGCCAAATCATCGGCCCGTATCCGGGCCAAGATGGGGGCGGAGCAGATTGAGGAGCTGCTCGGCAGCGTACTGCTGGATGCCCCGCTGGTCACGCTCGAAGCACCGGAGCGGGTCTCCAAGCCGGCGGACAGCAGTTCCCCGGTGCTGAAGCTCAGCGGGGTTGCTCCAGCAGGAAGCCAGGTCAGCGTGTATGACGGCAAGCTGCATCTCGGAAGCACCGCGGCATCGAATACGGGCTTCTGGCTGCTGTCGGTTCAGGAGCTGCCGGACCTAGGAGATCCGGGGGTCCATGCGATCCGGGCCGAAGTGGACTCGAACGGCGTGAAGCTGCACTCCCCTGTCTCTTATGTTCATTATGACAACGTGAAGCCGCAGCTGCTTGAGCTCGCGATGGCGCAGGCACCGGAGGGCCGGTGGATGACGCTGAATCTTCGCGAGGGCATTCCGAATCAGCCGTATACCGTCGTTCCGGGCAATCCGTTCCAGTTCGAGCTGAAGTTCGACAAGCCGGATGAAGTGGAGAATGTCGAGATTTATCTCGAAGGCCAATCCGGGGAGCCGGTGAAGGCGGTTCGGGAAGGAGGCATCTTCCGTGCGCTGACTCCGACGGATAAGGGCGCACTCGGTGCGATCTATGTGGATTATGACCTGAAGCCGAAGCCTTTTGTACTGGACGACAAGCAGCCGACGCTGGATGAGCTCCGGGAGACGCTCCCGCCGACCATGCGCGACTTTGAAGCCCGTGTCACCGCACCATTCGAGCTCAAGGACGGCAAGTATGCAGGTACGGTGGAGCTGACCTTCCCGCAGCTGCCGGGCTTCAAGATTACCGAGAAGCTCAGCATTCGTCCGGATGCGAAATATACGGCTTCCCCGCAGGAAATTGAACTTGCGCAGCGGTCCGGCCTGCCGATGCTGAACGGTTCGGTCAGCGTAACGGAAACGGGCGATGGGTTCAAGACGGTTTCCTCGGGCTATATGCCGATGAAGCTGCTGTTCCCAAGCGGCGTGCCCGGAAGTCTGAAGTCCGCTCTAGCAGCCAAAGTCCGCGCTTTGGCTGCAGATGAAGGTCCTGACTTCGGTACACTCGCAGACGTTTCGGTCGAGACCTACGTGCAGTACGGCGAAGGCGGCGAGGATGCCGGGACCGTCTACAAAATCAAGAAGCAGTACGAAGACAGCATGGAGTTCGCCGAGAAAATCAATAAGATTGCTTATAAAGTGGAAGCCAGCGGAATGGACTGCATCCAGGAACTGCCGACCACCGTCAAGCAGGCGGGTAAAGCGCTGGTTGCCGTTGTGGGCGGCGAAATAGGGAAGGTCGCGCTCGGTGCATGGACGGGAGCTATGGGGCTTACCGGACCGGGAGCGATTGCAGCCGCAGGCGCATCGGCCGTCATCGAAGACAAGATCGATAACTATGTTGACGAGCAGATTGACGCGATCGGAACAGGCTACAACCAATGCCGCGAAGAAGATGAAGACGAAAAGAAGAAGCGCAAGCGCAAGAAAATCGCCCGTCTGCGCTGGATCTACGACCCGAGTGGTTTTGTGTACGAGGCTGTGACCGCCAACCGCCTGAACGGCGTGAAGGCGACGGTTCTGTATCAGGAGCCGGCCAGCAAGGAATGGGTGGTCTGGGACGCAGGCCCGTATGAACAGGTGAATCCGCACGACACGGACGATCAGGGCAAATACGGCTGGGACGTTCCGGAGGGCAAGTGGAAGGTGGTTTGGGAGAAAGACGGCTATGAGACCCAGTCGAGTGCCGAGCTGGATGTCCCGCCTCCGCATACCGAAGTGAATGCCGGGCTCGTATCCTATGAAGCGCCCAAGGTTCACTCCGTAACCGGTGTGAGCGGATCTGCCGGTAGTGTTGTGGATATCGAGCTGACCAAATATGTCAAAGTAACGGAAGCAGCGGCAGCGGCACAAGCCGTAATCGTGACCGATCCGGATGGCATCCAACTGGAAGGCAGTGTCTCCTTCGTCGATCCGGCCGACAATCCGGCCGATCCTGACGGTGCCGATCTCTCGAAGACCATCCGTATCACCCCCAAGACAGCACTGAAGCCTGGAAGGGACTACAGCGTGAAGGTGAGCGCCGCCTTCCAGAGCTACGCAGGGGTCTGGATGACGGAAGCCCATGCGGGCACGTTCGAAGTACGGACGCGCGACGAGGATGGACCCTCCGCCGCAGCAGATGCAGTGAAGGTAGAGGGCGGAGGCTCCATCCTCACCGTCACTTTCAACGAGAAGCTCAGCGGCACGGTGGATGCAGCGAAGTTCACGCTGAACGGCAGTGCTGACAGCATCGTATCTGCTGTGAGAGCGTTGAAGCCGAATGCCGCGAATGCCGCGGATACCGATTACGAACAGAAGGTGATGCTCACCCTGAGCGAGCCGCTGGCTCCGGGAACCGAAGCTCAGCTCGGTATCCTGGCCGGAGCGGTCGCAGATGCGGCCGGCAACGGGACGGGAGAAGCAGTGCTGAAGGTAGTGAATGCCTCCGGCGCATCCAGCAATGCAGCGCTCTCTGCGCTGGCTGTAGAGGAAGGTGCCTTGACACCGACGTTTGATCCATCGGTTCGGTCCTACAAGGTCCAGGTTCCTCAAGCAGCCGAAGCCGTGAATGTGACGGCATCCCTGGCAGACGGGGCGGCCCGACTGATGATCGACGGAACGGCAGCGGCAAGCGGAGTGCGCAGAACGGTCCGCATCCCGGATAACGGCTCCATCGCTGTGCGGGTAACCGCGGCGGACGGAAGTACCGTGCGGGAATACAGCCTGGAGGTGGTCCGGGGCGTCACGGAGCCGCTCGGAGCCGAGGCGGCCTTGTCGGCACTGACCGTCACGCCGGGCACCCTGTCGCCGGTGTTTGATCCGGCTGTGGAGACGTACACGGTTGAAGCCGCGGCGAATGTTACCGAACTGCAGGTTACGGCGACCGCCAAAGATTCGAAGGCGAAAAGTGTGAGCATCGCCGGTGAAGCTGCAGTGAGCGGCACGCCGAAGATGATAGCCATCCCGGCGGGGGGGCAGATCGAAGTTGTGGTTACCGCCGAGGACGGCGCAACGAAGCGGACGTACAAGATTGCGGTGGGCCGGAAGCCGGATTCGGGCAGCGGCAGCGGAGGCGATAACAGCGGAGGTGGCGGCAGTTCGAACTCCTCCGGCGGAGGATCCGCGCCTCCTCCAGCCAAGCCTGAGCTGACGCAGACCGAAGCGTTTACCAGCGCAAGCGGCGGTACCGGAGTGCGCGTTACCCTGCGGAGCGAGGCGATTGCTTCCGCTCTGCAGACGGGGACGGACGGGCAAAAGCAGCTGCCCGTCGAAGTGAAGGAGCAGGCAGGCGAATACGTGCTGCAGCTCTCGGCAGACGCGCTAGCGAAGCTGACGGAGAGCCATGCCAGTGTCATCTTCCAAGCGGCAGGCCTGCAGGCTTCCATCCCGTCGGCCCTGCTGGAGACAATACAGCTGCCGGCAGGAGCGCAACTGAACTTCACGATGGGCGCCGCTTCCGCCGCTGAACAGTCAGTTATGTTGGAAGCCGCGGCCCGACAAAGCGACGCACTGCAGCTCTCCGGGCAAGCGGTGAAGATCAAGCTGGAGCGGGTACAAAATCAGGAGGCTGCCCTGCTGGCCTTCGGCCATCCGGTGGTCTTGGAGCTGCCGGTACAGGAGAGCAGGCAGGAAGCGGTCTACCGGTTCGAGGAGGCGGACAGCAAGTGGGCCTTCGTATGGAACCAGCGGCAGGGATCCGGCGGCAGATCGGCCATTGAAGCCGATTTCTCCGGCACGTACGCTGTCATGGCCTACACGAACCGGTTCGGTGATATGACAGGGCACTGGGCGTCACTCGATATGGACTGGATGGCCCGCCGGCTGCTCGTCAGCGGAGCTGCTCCGGGAGCGTTCAACCCGGATCAGTCGGTTACCCGTGCCGAGTTCGCTGCGCTGCTCGTCCGGGCCCTGGATCTGAAGCCGGCAGCGACCGCAGGCTACCAAGGGTTCAGCGATGTTCCCCAGGACGCATGGTATGCGGCTGAGGTTAGAAGCGCCGCGGAGGCCGGACTGCTGCAGGGGGTTGCGGATCACCGCTTCGCTCCTCAGGCTTGGATTACCCGCGAGCAGATGGCGGTACTGATCTGGCGGGCGAATGTGTACCTGCGGGAAGCCGCAGGACAGCAGGCGGGAACCACCGATGCGCTGAAGCCGTTCAAAGACCAGGGAAGCATCTCCCCTTGGGCTGAGGCTGCCGCGGCGGCTGCGCTCGAAGCCGGTCTGATCCAGGGGACCGCTGCGGATACGTTTGATCCGCAGGGCTCCGCCACCCGTGCACAGGCTGCCGTGATGATCAAGCGGCTGCTGCAGCTGGGGAACGGACAATAACGCTGGGGAAATGAATGAACAGCCGGGCAGGGGAGGAATCTCCTGCCCGGCTTTTTGTACGCCCAGCATGGGCGCCATCTCTAGGGTGAGAGTCCCGAACGGGGGCTGGCGAGCGCCTACCGTTAGCCAAGGGCAAGGGTGTCGGCCGTGAGGCGGAATCTGAAGGAAGCCGGAGGCAAATGCACGGGCCAAGGTACACGAACCTAATTTGAGGCAGTGTCAGTCGGATGAGTCTCCAAGACAAGACGAAATCCAAAGCCGCCAAGGGCTGATGCTGTAAACTTAGGTGGTCGCGGGCAGACAGATGGCGTTCTTATCTGGGGAGGCCTGCGGATACGCGAAGTGACTTCGTAACCGCGGCTGAGAAGCCGCGCTGAATCCGCAGGAGTCAGCAGAGGCCATAGTACGCGAGTACGGGACGCCGGAAAGCGGAAGGGCTGAACCGAAAGGAGAGAGGAAACCGGTGCGTTCGCGTGAAGAGCAGAGACAGCAGAATATTCCGCAAGGGAGCTCGCGGCAGAGAGAAGCGGTGAAGCCGCCAGGGTATGCCGGAGCGCCGAGTTCTTCGCCGGCACAAGCCGACCTTTTCTCTCGCAAAGGCCAGAGCAGGCTGCTGGAGAAGATGCTCGAAGGGCACAACCTTCGGCTCGCCTACAAGCGAGTGGTACAGAACGGAGGAGCGCCCGGAGTGGATGGTGTAACGGTAGCCGAGCTACAAGCTTACCTGAAAACCCACTGGGAACAGGTGAAAGCCAACCTCCTGACGGGAAGCTACAGACCCGCGCCAGTCAAACGGGTGGAAATCCCCAAACCCGGAGGCGGTGTACGGCTGCTTGGCATCCCGACCGTAATGGACCGTTTTCTCCAGCAGGCGCTTCTGCAAGTGATGAATCCGATTTTTGATGCACATTTCTCGGGGTACAGCTACGGTTTCCGCCCGGGAAGACGGGCGCATGACGCCGTAAAGCAGGCACAAAGCTATATCCAAAGCGGCCTCAGATGGGTCGTGGATATGGATCTGGAGAAATTCTTTGACCGGGTGAACCATGACATGCTCATGGCTAGAGTAGCACGGAAGGTGGAGGACAAGCGTGTCCTGAAGCTCATCCGCTCCTATTTGAACGCCGGAGTCATGTCGCATGGAGCGTTGGAGCGCACACCGGAAGGCACGCCGCAGGGCGGTCCGCTCAGTCCGCTTCTGGCGAACATCCTGCTGGACGATCTGGACAAGGAACTGACAAGACGGGGACTGCGGTTTGTCCGCTATGCGGACGACTGCAACATCTTTGTCTCCAGCAAGCGAGCCGGGGAGCGCGTGATGGAATCGGTGATTCGCTTTGTGGAAGGAAAGCTGAAACTGAAAGTGAACCGGGATAAAAGTGCAGTGGACCGGCCATGGAACCGCAAATTCCTAGGCTTTAGTTTCCTGTCGAACAAACAGGCGACGATTCGGCTGGCTCCTAAGACAATTTCGCGATTCAAAGAGAAAGTCCGGGAACTGACGAACCGAACCAAGCCTGTACCGATGGAGGAACGCATCCGGCGCCTGAACCAGTACATGCTGGGCTGGCTAGGTTATTTTCGCCTAGCCTCGGCGAAGACGCACTGCCAAGCCTTTGACAAGTGGATTCGGAGAAGACTCCGCATGTGTCTATGGAAACAGTGGAAACGGGTGAAGACACGCATTCGCGAACTACGTGCGCTCGGCGTTCCGAACTGGGCTGCCTATATGTTGGCAAACTCCCGTCGAGGTCCGTGGGAAATGTCCCGTAGCACAAACAATGCCCTCCCGACTTCCTACTGGGAAGCGAAAGGGCTTAAAAGTTTGCTTTCTCGTTACTCGGAACTTTGTTAACCTTTTGGAACCGCCGTATGCGGACCCGCATGTACGGTGGTGTGAGAGGACGGAGGCTAGCCGCCTCCTCCTACTCGATTATTTAGATGGACGTACCAAAATTTTACAAGTTGATTTATGATGGAGGGAGAAGGGAGGGGAAGGGGCTTGAAGGCAATCCTGACAAAGGGGGAGAGATAATAATACATTCCAACTGGAAATCGTTATGTCTAAGCTACAGGTATTGACATTGACACTAGTGTTATAGTTTAAAATCCAAAAGGAAGGTAATTCACGAATGAAGATCAGTGCGCTTGCGGAAAAAACCGGCGTCAGCGTAAGGTGTCTGCGGCACTATGAGCAAAAAGGGCTCATCCACTCGACCCGGCTGGAAAACCGATACAGGGGACTATGATGAAGAGATCATCGACCGGATCAAGACCATTCAGTTTTATCTCAGTCTAGGATTTACGACTGAGCAAATCGCTGGGTTCCTGAACTGCGTATTGAAGTATCAAGAAGCCTTATGCACGGAAATCAAACCTTTGTATGAAAAGAAAATTCGGGATTTGAACATACAAATCAAGCAGCTCCTTGAACTCAGGGAAAGGCTGGAGTCCCGCTTTCATCAGATCGAACTGCATAACAGCAGCTGAAGCAGTGCAGCAGGCAGCATGGCGGAATAGCCAAGCGGCAAGGCGAAGGACCGCAAATCCTTGATCCCTCGGTTCGAATCCAGGTACCGCCTCCATCTTCATGCTGCGTCTTGTTTTCTGCGGCGGTATAGCCAAGCGGCAAGGCAAAGGACCGCAGATCCTTGACCCCTCGGTTCGAATCCAGGTACCGCCTCCAAATCTATATACCAGAGGAGAAAAACTCCATGGCCATGGTAGAGAAAGCAAGAAAGAAAGGGTATCACCAGCTGGTGGGCTCGGAAGAGGAGCTCATGTCCCTGCTCCGCAAGGAAGTGGCGGAAGCGGAAGGGCAGGAATTGGTCATTATGGCCGGGCACTTCATGCTGTTCCTGGACGAGTCTCAAGAAGGGCTGGTTCCCGGCGTGATGGAGGTGCAGCCAACGGACCTCATGAAGCAGCGGATTGCGAACCGGGTCGGAATTTTCCCGGCGTATACCTGGGGCAAAGGGGCTCAGCTTGCCAAAGAATTCCGCGACCGGTTCTCCGATATCAAGTTTCTGCTTCTGATCAATGACTGGCAGTACGTACCCGAGAAAGGGACGGCTTCCGACCTTCGAGCACAATTCTACGAAAACTTCTCCGAACTGCCTTCCATTTATATAGACCTCCTGCAGGCCTAAGGGTTCGGGCCGAAACATATGCTTTCAAGCCGCAAGCATCCGCTGGCTTTCCCGGAGACCTGGCTGAAGTACCGATTCCAAAAGAGTGCCGATAAACTGGTGAAAGAGGGGAAACTTGAGAAACGGATGGTGGAAGACCGTCCAAACCAATCCGAAGTGACCTTCCTGGATGAAGAAGGCAACTATAAGACACTGATCAGCTGCGGCATCACAGGCTGTGCAGGCGAAGTGACCGAGATGATCTCGGAAGTCCACAAAGCGGGCCACCGTCTTATGGTGATCTTCGCACCGGGCGAATGCTACCAGCCGGTTCGCACGGGAGTAGAGATTGCACTCAACCTGTACGGGCTGCAGGACATGAAGATCATTATTGCGGATCCCGGCGGAAGCGGAGAGATGAGCATGGAAGAAATCTATGAGAAGATGGTGAATTTCTCCGTATTCTATTCTTAAGAGGAGGGGCTGCATGGGCAGCCCCTTCGAAGCATTCGCGATGGGAGGGAACTTCGTGTCCGTCATTTATCTGGATAACTGCGCAACCATGCCCTGCCGCAGGGAGATTGCAGAGGCTATGACCGCGTATTTTTGCGAGGAATTCGGGAATCCGTCCTCGCAGCACATTCTGGGCAAGAAGGCCAAGCACGCGGTGAACGGGGCGCTGGCCAAGGTCGCCCGGTTCATCGGGGCGGAACCGGATGAGATTGTGCTGACCTCAGGGGCGACCGAGAGCAACAACCTGGCGATATTCGGCGTATTCGATGTGCATGAGAAGAGCCCGGTGAATGCCGTGTTCTGCCCGACCGACCATAAGTCGAGTCTTGATGCCGCCAAGGAGCTGAACCGCCGCGGTATCGATATAAGGTATGTCGATGTACTCCGGAACGGGCGCATCTGCCTCGATTCCCTGGAGCGGCTGCTGGACGAACATACGAGGCTGGTCAGCATTGCCTGCGTGAACTCCGAGATTGGCACGATCCAGCAGGTGGAGAAGATCGCCCGCTTGTGCGCGGATAACCGGGTGATCTGCCATATGGATGCGGTGCAGGCGGCAGGCCGGATCGAGCTGAACGTAAAGGACCTGGGGATCGGGGCGCTCTCGCTTTCCGCGCACAAAATCTACGGACCCAAAGGCGTCGGAGCATTGTATGTGGAAGCTTCCGTATCCAAACGGATGAGGCCCCTCCTCTTCGGGGGAGGACAGAACCGTCTGCGGAGCGGGACTCTCCCTACACCGCTGATTGTAGGGCTGGGCATGGCCTGCGAGATGACGGAAGAGGAGTTGCAGGAGAACTACGAGGCGACCGAGAGGGTGCGGGATTACTTCATCCATGTGCTGAGTCAGCAGGTGGATGAGTTTATTCTTACGACCGACTGCGTAAGTGTCCCGCATATTCTTAATGTGCAGTTCCCGGGCGTCAGTTCGGAGACACTGGTGACCGGGCTTCGGGAAGTGGCGGTCTCCTCCGGCTCCGCCTGCAACTCCGACAGTCTGGAGCCTTCCTATGTGCTCACGGCCATCGGCCTTACGGAGGAGCAGGCCAACAGCTCCATCCGGTTCTGCCTGCATCCGGACCTCTCCTATGAAGATGTCGAACGGGCGGTATCGAAGATTGCGCAGAAGATTTACAGCATGAAGTGCTTAAGTACGATGTGAAGAAGGGACATCCATGACGGCATATCGTGTTAACCCCTATATCAAATTGGCGCTGGGCATGTGCATCATCGGCAGTTTCGTCGTGGTCAACAAAGTGCTGAGCGCCTCGGTTCCCATCTTCCTCGCTTCGGGGATCCGGCTGTTCATCGGGGCGCTGGTCTTGAACGCGATGCTGTGGTATAAGGAGCGCGCCTTTCCCCGGCTGTCGCGGAGGGATTTTCTGATCGTATTCATTCAGTCCTTCGTCGGGGTGTTCCTGTTCAGCTTCTGCCTGCTGTACGGGCTGAAGTTTACCAGCGCCGTGGAGAGCGGCATTATTACAAGCACCACGCCGGCGGTGATCGGGCTCATCTCTTTTCTCTTTTTTAAGGAAAAATTAGCAGCCCACCAGCTCACCGGTATCGCGCTGGCCTTGGCGGGAGCTCTGGTGATTAACGTCTTCGGGATTCTATCGGGCTCGGAGTGGAGCCTCTCGCTATGGGGGAACCTGCTGATCTTTGGCGCGGTGATCGGGGAAGCAGTATTCATGACGTTCGGTAAGCTCCTGTCGGCGGACCTAAGCCCGCTGGCATCGGCGGCGCTTACCAGCACGATCGGCTGCGTCTTATTCCTGTCGGTCTCCCTGGTGCAGGCGGCCCAGTTCGAGATCATGGCGGCAGCGCCTCTCACCTGGGGACTGCTCGTGTATACCGGAGTGGTGGTTACGGTAATCGCGGTTCTGCTGCTGAATCAGGCCATGGTGCAGATCCCGGCAGGGTCGTCCGCCGCCTTCTCGGGGCTGATGCCGGTGAGTGCCGTTGTCCTCTCCTATGCCGCGCTGCACGAACCGATTCATTGGTACCATGTCGTCGGGATCTTGTTTGTGCTTGCCGGCATTCTATCCATCTCACGCCGGAAAAGGGCGGAAGTATCAGGAGAGGGACAGCAGAAGCCCGTCTCCTTATAGACCGGCTACGGTGTTCTGCCCAAATGAGGATAAGGATCAGCAGCGGCAGCGGAGTGGTGCATGGGACGGCAGGACGGTCTTCTTCCGTGGAAGAAGGCCTTTTTTCGTTGTACGGGATAGGGCGCGGGGTCCCCTTCATCTAAAAATTCCCTAAAGTGGAAGGATAATTGCAAGCCGAATCGAATAAGAATAGGGAACGTATGATCCCTATACTAAAAGGAGGAATTGGCTTGGAATCGACCGCCCATCCCGTTTCGCCCATTGTGATTGCACTTCCATCAATGACCGTCGCCGGTATTTCGATTGAAGCGAATCTGAAACAGATCAGTGAAGAGCTTCTCGGCCGGAAGGCCTACGAAACGATGCTGTCTCGCAGAGAGGAGCTGCCGGAGAAGCAATCCCCCCATCTCCACCTTGTTCAAATCTATCCGCTTAAGCCCGGCTTTCATGCACAGGTGGACGCGTTCCGCCAGATCATCGGCTGCCTTGTCCCTGAAGGGACGGAGCCGCCGGAGGGGATGACGGTCCATACCCTGCCGCCAAGGGAGTATGTGAAAGCGACCCACCAAGGCCCGGAGTCCGAACTGGGAAAGACGTATGATGCGATTTATGGACAGTGGATGCAGAAGAACGGGAGGCGCCCGGACTGCTTCGACTTCGAGGTGTGGGATGACCGCTACCGCCCGGACCAAGAGGACAATGAGATCGATCTATACGTCGCTTTGGCGAAGCTGTGAGAGGGGGAAGCGAGTTGAGCACAATGACCAAGAAAGCGCTGCTGAAGAAGGTGGAATGTGCGTACATTCCGGTGCGGGATGTGGCTGTGTCGGCAGCTTGGTATGAAGAGGTATTGGGCCTTACGCTGCGTTCGCCGCTGGAGCCGGGCAGGGGAGCGATTCTGGTGCTGGGGGATGGGCAGTGGCTCTTCCTGCTGCCGTGCAGTGAAGGTACGGCCATGACATTCGAGACCGCCGGCTGGGCGGAGAGCGGGCAGGCGTATGAGATGTTCCCGCTCTGCTTCGAGACCGAAGATATCGAGGGGCTGCACGCTTCCCTCCTGGCGGCCGGTACATGGGTGGAAGAAGGCATCCGGGATGAAGGGAGCTGCGGGAAGCAGCTGACATTCAAGGACCCGGACGGCAACAAATTCCAAGCCTGGCAGCAGCCTTAGACTGAAGGGAATAGGGCTGAAGCCGATTATAAGAAATATAAGATGGCAGGACCGAACCCTGATGAGATATAAATTCTTATATTTGAAAAAAAGGGAAGTGCCCCGAAGAGCACTTCCCTTTTCTGTGAAGTTTAATTGATTATTGCCCCGGAATCCGGACATGGAACTCAATACTGCGTTCTTGCACCTCAACCTTAATGCTTCCCTTATACCCTTCGACGATCCCTTTGACAATCGACAGCCCGAGGCCATGATGCTCGCCCTCCTTGGTCGAGAATCCAGGCTTGAACAATTGCTCGATCTCCTCTGCGGATGGCGGTTGATGGCACGGATTTTTCACCTTGATATGGAAATCACCGCTGTCCACCCATCCGGTCAGCAGCACTTCCCTTTCTTCAACGGCCAGCTTCTCCACTTCATCAAACGCATTATCGACAAGATTGCCGATAACCTTCACCATATCGACGGACTTCAGGGCATTGAGCGGCAGTTTGCAGAGATGCTGAAAATCATGCTGGAACCGGATCTTCCGCGAGATGGATGCGGCTACCTTGGCCTGCACCTGGGAGGCGATGACCGGATGATCAATCTGGATGAGATCGCTGATCTCCACAATCTCCTGGACGAACTGCTTCGTATACTTCTTAACTTCCTCGTATTTGCCAAGCTGAACCATGGTATGGATGGTCTGAACATGATTCAGAAAGTCATGCCGCTGTCCCCGTACGGTGGTGAACATCTTCGAAATATCCTCGATATATTGGTCCTGCGTGAGCTGGACCGCCGATTCCTTCGCCCGGCGCATATAGATCACATAGAGATAAATAATGATCAGCGCCATCAGCGTAGCCAGGATGATCAGATAGACCGCGTTGCGGGCCTGCTTGTCGAGGTGCGACTGAATCGACTGATAATCGGACACGACGCCAATGACGTAAGGAAACTCCTGTCCGCCCATGTCCCTGCCGGTGGGCACGGGGATAAAGCTCTTGATGACCTTACGGCCGGCGCTCACCCCGCTGTAGGTTATCGTCCGGTTCTCCGCGATGGACTGCCGCACACTGGCCACATCCCGGGACTCCGGGAACATATAGGTTCCAAAATAAATGTCCCGGTTGCTGAGAGATACGAACTTCGAACCGTCATTGCGCTTGAACTCCGGTGCCTTCTCTCCGAAGAGCTTCGGATTGAAGCCGGTAATCTCAAGGATGGTGCTGTCCTTTTTGAGCGTACGCTGTACGATTTCTTCGTACCCGACCAGGTTCTGGAATTCCCGGATCTGGCGGTCGTGCACGTAAGGGTTGATCATGTAATTCGTGGAGCCGTCATAATAATAGCCCCACTTGTCGATCGAGCCTGGGTTGGATGCTGAATATTCCAGCGGGCCCGCCCAGTAATTCTTGAGCTTCTGGCCCTCCGGTATGGATACGGGCTGAAGCTCGAACAGCTGCTTCATCGCCGTGTACCAGAAGCCCCACTTCTTGGCACTGATGCCGATCTCCTTGGGATCGGATGAGCGTACCCCCACAATGTCCTTCTCCTTGCGCTGGAACAGGGTGATGTGGGAGATGCCGAGCTCTTGGCTCAGGGCCGCGAGCTGCTCATTGGTAACGTTCTCGAAATTCGGATCAAGCGAGCGTTGAATGGTCATGGCGGCGATCCGAAGCTCCTGCCCGATAAGATCCTCTACGTAACGTACGGACAGATGATATTGAGAGATGGAATCGGTCAAATCGACCGCGATCATCTCGGACTCTTTCTGGAACGTATCTTCCAGTCTTTCCTGCGTGACTTCATAGAAAACGAAGTTATTTAAGAGAATGGTAGAGAAAAAGATTACCACGAAAATCACGATAAATTTCGATTTGTTAAACCATTCCGCTTTTAACACGGCGGCCACCCCGATTATAGGCAAAGTTCCTTATATTATAGCATATTTCGACAAAAACGCGGTAGATAAAGCTCGTAGATTCGTTTTTGCGCTCCGTTATGCTTCGCATAAAGGTCGCTGACCAAAACGAACTGCGTCGCAGGCAAGATAAAAACAGGAGGAGCCTGCAGATTCGTATTTGCGCTCCGTTATGCTTCGCATAAAGGTCGCTGTCAAAAACGAACTGCATCGCCGGCAGAGATAAAAACAGGAAGAGCTCGCAGATTCGTATTTGCGCTCCGTTATGCTTCGCATAAAGGTCGCTGTCAAAAACGAACTGCGTCGCAGGCTGGAGGCGAGTGTATAACCGGCTGCTGCAGAGATGGCGTCCGCCCGCCTGGAAATGGGGCGCCGCAAGCTCTATAATGCAAATGGGGCTCCCATTTGAACTGTGAGAAGGAGGCGTGGCCGTTTGCCGCAGCTCGATATGCCGTCACTTCTGCTGATTCTGCTGGCGCTGCTCGGCGTCGTCAGCCGGAACCAGTCGATAACCATTGCCGCCGTCGTGCTTCTGCTCATCCGGACCCTGGGTCTGCATCAGGCGTTCCCGTGGATAGAGAAGAACGGGCTCTCGCTGGGCATCATCATCCTGACGATCGGCATTCTCACTCCCCTGGCGAGCGGGACGATCAGCGCCAAGGAGCTCTATCAGTCCTTCCTGCACTGGAAATCCATCGCCGCCATAGGCGTGGGCGTCCTGGTAGCCTACTTGGGCGGACGGGGCGCCCACCTCATGTCCAGTTCTCCGGCGCTTGTTACCAGCCTCGTGATCGGAACGATCCTGGGTGTGGCCTTCTTCAAGGGCGTGCCGGTGGGGCCGCTGATTGCGGCGGGCATTCTGTCGCTCCTGGTGGCCAAATGAAAACAGACCTAACCGCGTGATCATCGGGTTAGGTCTGTTTTTTGTACGGGCGACGCCGGAGACGCCGGGTTACCAGCCGCGCACGGACATCCGTTCTTCCGGGCGCAGCGTTCTGTTTGAAACCATTCGGGGACTTCCTGTACACTGAAGTGAAGTGGCCCCGGAAGAACGGGCCGCGGTCAGCATGGGGCCGGGGCAGGGCGAGGGGGGGCATCGTCCCGCGAAGTCCTTCGTGCAGGGCGTCTGCGAGTTCTGCCCGCGGCCCGGCATCTGTTCGCCAGGCCCGGTAACCGGCGCTCCCGCGAAGGAGCTGGCGGCTGCGGTGACGAAGGCCTGCTGCGCCGAAGGGGCCATTGTACTCACGGCCAGCGTATACGGCAATGTGCTGTACTGCCTGACGCCGCTCGGCATTACCGGGGAGCAGCTCGAGGAAGGCCTCTCCATTCCGGGAGGCATGCTTCGAAGACTGATGGCTATCCAGCCTACGATAGGAGTCTGATAGAGCATGAAACAACATTTATGGATCGGCGGGCAGTGGAAGGAAGCCCGCTCTTATACGGAACTGCGTTCGCCTCATACCGGCGAACTGCTCGCGGAGGTCGGCCAGGCCGACGAGGCCGACGTGGAAGAAGCCATCGCCGCGGCCCAGGCGGCCGGCAGCGTGATGCGGTCGCTGCCTGCGCACGAGCGGGCCTGCATTCTGGAGAAGGCCGCCTTGCTCATGGAGCAGCGGGCGGAGGAGCTCGCACGGCTGCTGGCCCAGGAGGCCTCGAAGCCGCTGAAGGCCGGACGGGCGGAGATCGGCCGCACCGTGCAGACGTACAAGTTCGCCGCGGAAGAGGCGAAGCGGATTCACGGCGAGACCGTGCCGGTGGACGCGGCCCCGGGCGGGGAAGGGCGCCTCGCCTTCACGGTGCGCCGTCCGGTCGGGGTGGTGGGGGCGATCACCCCGTTCAACTTCCCGTTCAACCTCGTCGCGCACAAGGTCGGCCCGGCGATTGCCGCCGGCAACACGATCGTGCTGAAGCCCGCCGGGCAGACGCCGCTGAGCGCCCTGGCACTCGCCGGCATCCTGCACGAAGCCGGCCTGCCGGCGGGCGCGCTGAACGTGATCCCGGGCAAGGGCTCGGTGGTCGGCGAGAAGCTGGTGCAAGACAGCCGCATTGCGGCGATCACCTTCACAGGCAGCCCGGAGGTCGGCATCGCCATGAAGAACAAGGCCGGCCTGAAGCGGGTGACGCTGGAGCTCGGGTCGAATGCAGCCGTGATCATCGATGATACGGTCGAGATCACGCAGGCGTTCATCGACCGGTGCGTGCTCGGCGCATTCTCCTACAACGGCCAGGTGTGCATCTCGATCCAGCGGATCTATGTGCACGAGAGCCGGTATGAGGAATTCGCCCGCCGCTTCGTCGAGGCTGCCGAGAAGCTTGTCGTGGGCGACCCGCTCGAGGAGACGACCGATATCTCGGCGCTGATCGCCGGCAAGGAAGTCGAGCGCATAGCGTCCTGGGTCGATGCGGCGGTGTCTGAAGGGGCGGTCGTCCTCACGGGAGGCCGGGCTGTCTCGCCGGCGGTTTTCCCGCCAACGGTGCTCGCGAACGCAGCCGAGGCGTCGTCCGTCTCGTGCCAGGAGGTGTTCGGCCCGGTCGTTACGCTCTCCTCCTTCGCGGACGTATCCGAAGCGATCGCCGCCGTCAATCGCTCACGGTATGGGCTGCAGGCGGGGATCTACTCGGCGAACATCCATACCGCAATGCGGGCGGCGGAGGAGCTGGAAGTCGGCGGCGTGATCATCAACGACATCCCGACGTTCCGGGTCGACAATATGCCGTATGGCGGCGTCAAAGAAAGCGGGTTTGGCCGCGAGGGCATCAAGTACGCGGTCGAAGAGCTGACCGAGCTCAAGTTTATCTCGATCAAGCTGTAGCGGGATGGCTCGGCTTGGGCAGCGGCTGCAGCGGCCTCAGCCGCATCAGGCTTCGGGGCATCACGCGAGAATGACGGCAATTACCAGAGCGAGTGGAAGGCGGCAGCGGCTGCTTGGCCGTCGAGCTGGCAGGTGGATCTGGGTGCCGTGAAGACGATCCGCGAGGTCGATATCTCCTGGTTCATGTATAAGGGCTCCGAGGCCTACCACCAGTACAAGATAGAGTACAGCACGGACGGGACGAATTACACGACGATCGACCGGACATCGAACAAGACGTACGGCTTTACGACGGATGCGGTGAATTTCAATGCCCGCTATGTGCGGATTGCTCTGGTGAACGCGGTGCTGTGGAACAACCCGAATAACTGGTACACCCCGACATTATATGAGGTGAAGCTGCTCGGACCTTAAGTCAAGGGGGGAGCAGATCACTTACGAAGAACCGTCCCTTCCGAGGGGCGGTTGTTCTTTTTTGGGGATTGGATTCGATTTCCTTTCTCTTTCACCGGAATTTCACCGTACTGCGATAAGCTTCTTCTTGTAGGAAATAACCCAGTCACTCATTCACACATAACGCAAGAATCTGAGGAGAGGTGAACCGTATGAAGAAGAAAAAAGTAGGAAGCTGGATTGTGACGGCAGGTGTCGCCATCCTGGGCTGGGAGCTGCTGCAGAAGCTGATCTTCCATGGTCCCGGAGCGAGAGGAATGGCCGGAGGCGGACGCCACCGGGAGATGGCCGTGCAGGCATGGGGCAGCCGCCCGCGCGGTGGATTCCATTCCATGGGGCATCTGCCCATCTGGGCCGAGGTGCTGCTGCTGATCGCTTTCGTCGGCCTCGCCGGCTGGGCGTTCATCCGTTACCGGAACCGCCGGACGAAGTCGGCTGGAGCTGCTCCCGTAGGCAGCTCCATGACAGCGTACACGTCTTATGCAGAGATAAGACAGCCGGATGCAGGAACCGTGCTCGATCAATGGGAACAACAACAAATTACTCGCAAGGAGGACAAATAACATGGGGATCTTCGGAAGAATCAAGAACATTGCGGTGGCGGACGTGAACGATTTTCTCGACGGGCTCGAGAATCCAATCAGCATGGTGAAGCAGTACATTCGTGAGGTGGAAGAAGCGGCCACCCAGGCCCAGCAGGCTTACGCGAACCAGCTCGTGGCCGAGCGCCAGGTGGAAGGGCTGATTGCCGAAGCACAGAAAGCGGTGGCGAAGCGTACGCGTCAGGCGGAGCTCGCGGTCGACCAGGGCGAGGATCATATGGCGGCTCTGGCTCTGCAGGAGAAGCTCGTGCAGCAGCAGCGCCTTCAGACGTACCTGGACCAGAAGGAGCTGCTTGCCGGCCAGACGGCGGTGCTGAACGAAGAGCTGAAGAAGCTCAAGGACCTGCATGCGGTACTGCAGGACAAGCTGCTCTTCCTCACTTCGCGTGCGAATGCCGCCCAGGCGATCCAGAGTGCGAATGCCGCGCTGCGCTCCTTCGATACGAACAAGATCACGGGAGGACTGGCCCGGATCGAAGCCGGTATCTGGCGCAGTGAGGCGCAGGCTGCTGCAGCCCGCCACGTGCAGGGCGTGTTTGGCGGAGGCGCTCCGGTGAACGCAGGACTGCAGGCGGATGTGCAGGAGGAACTGAAGAAGCTGAAGGCTGCCCGCGCGCGGGGGTAAGATCAGCTGCAGGTGCAAGGCCGGCGAAGAAGAGATTCATCGCCGGTTTTTCTCCATGAATAGATTCGGCGCGCCGGACAAACGATGAAGTATATATGAGGCTGCGCTTTACATACCTGCGCTTTATATACTCTGATGGAAGAAAGAAGGAATTCCTTATGCGTAAATACAGACAGCTGCACCTGTGGATCGGGCTGATCTGCTCGGTCTTTATTCTGATGGAATCGGTTACGGGACTCTTCCTGGCCGAGCCGTGGATGATCGGTGGGGAAACCCGCACCGGCGGCAGGCCTGCTGCGGCTCCGGCAGCCGTTTCGGCCGCGGCAGCAGGAAACACGGGTACAGCTGCTGCAGAAGGGACCGGAGGCGGCCAAAGCACGCCGCCGGCCTTCCAGCGCGGAGGCGAGCAGGGCTACAGCAGTCTTATGGGGATCATGCACCAGCTGCACGAGGGGAGAGTCGGCAGCACGAATCTGCGCTGGCTGGTCGATGTGACGGCTGTGGCGATGATTATCCTCACGGTGACGGGAATCGCGCTCTCGATTCAGACCCTTCGTGCCCAAAGCAGGTCGCGTAAGCGCCGGCAGGGGGGACACGGTCCGGAAGTGGTCTGAACAGAGTACAGCAAGGTACGCTGGACCTTGCTCCAGATAGTGGACCAAGACCACAGGTTGACATGAAAGCAAGAAGCGGAGGGCCAGAGGCTCCTCCGCTTCTTGCCTTTTCGTTACTGCCTGCGGAGGAGCCGGGTGTACTTCTCATAGATGGGGGCTGTGCAGCCCCCACAGAAAAAGCCCGCCCGGCAATGCTGCCGGACAGGCCGTATCGGTTTCCATACGTTGTATGGATGTCGTGACTTCTGCTGTCTTAGGTGGTTGCTGCACCCGCAGAGGTACCCGTCGAAGTTCCGGAGGATGTCCCTGTGGAAGGACTGCCGGCTGGTGCGGTATGCTTCTGATCGATGAAGGTCTTGATCCGCTCCTTTTCCTTCTGGAGCAGGGCGTCGATCAGCTTCTGCTTGTCCACGCCTTTCTCGGCGGCGATCTCGCTGAGCGACTTGCCGGCCTTCAGGCCGTCGAGTACTTCCTGCTCGGTCATGCCGAGCACGCCGGCGGCCTCGCTCATGCCGTGGAAGCCTCCGCGTCCTCCTTTGCCTCCGTGGCCTTTACCGAAGCCCGTCGTGCCCTGCTGCTTGATCCGCTCCGCGACCTGGGTGCTCAGCTGCGCCTTGCGCTCGTCAGCTTGGGCCTGCGTCAGCTTGCCGTCCGTGACGGCCTGGTCGAGACGCGCGCTCTCCTGCTTCACGAGCAGGTCGGTCAGCGTCTGGTCGGAGACGCCTTTGGCCGCGGCGATGTCCGACAGCGATTTGCCGGACTGCAGCTCGGTTCTCAGGCCCTGAGCATCCAACCCGAGCAGAGTGAGCAGCTCGGTGTTATCCAGGGAAGCTCCATGGCCGAAGCCGCCCTTGCCTTTGAGGCCGCCGATGCGGTCCTTCGAAGCTGACTGAGCTGTCTGGGCAGCGGCGGACGTATCCGTGCCTGTCGTAGTAGCGGTGGACTGGGCGTAAGCCGTTCCGGCAATCGCCATCAAGGCGAGAGCGAGCGTCAGGGGCAGTGCTTTCTTTTTCATCAAGAAATCCCTCCAAGGTAAGTGTCGGGCCTGCCTTCGCTCTGGCATCCGGGCGGCCCATGATTTAGTATAAGGAGCAACAGTGAAAAACGGTGAAAAGCGCTCGGGCTTTCACCTGAATTTCACCCGGCGGGACTAAGCTGAAGGAGTACGGAAAAGGAGGGAATCGGGACGATGAACATACTGCTTGCGGAGGACGATGACCGGCTCGGTGAACTCGTCGCGCATATGCTGAAGAAGAAGGCGGGCTACCGCGTGGACTGGGTGATGACGGGCGGCGACGCCTACGATTACGCGGTGGCCGCCCATTACGATATACTCATCCTCGATTGGATGATGCCAGGCGGGGACGGGGTGGAGGCGTGCCGCCGGCTGCGCCGCTCGGGTTACACGGGAGCGGTGCTTATGCTGACGGCCAAGGATGCGCTGCAGGATCGGATCGAGGGCCTGGATGCGGGAGCGGACGACTACCTCGTGAAGCCGTTCGAAATCGACGAGCTGCTGGCCCGGCTGCGTGCGCTCTCCCGGCGCAATTACGCGCCGCTGAAGGAAGAGACCGTGAAGATCGGCGGCATTCTGCTGAACCGGACAGGCTGTACGGTGCAGCTGGGGGAAGAGACGATCCAGCTGACGCCCCGGGAATTCCAGCTGCTGGATATTCTGGCGTGCAACAAAGGACAGGTGCTGTCGAGGGAAGTGCTCCTCGACCGGATCTGGGGATATGATGCGGAGGTGTCGGCGAAGACCGTCGACGCCACAGTGAAGCTGCTGCGCAAGAAGCTGGAGCCGCTCGGCGGCCAAGAGCTGGTGCAGAGCGTACGCGGGGTGGGATACAAGCTTGAAGACTAGATGGAAGACTAGCTGGAAAGAACGGATGGCACGATTCCGGGGAGAGGATATGTTCGGGCGCACCCAGCGCCGGCTGACGCTCGTCTACAGCGGCGTGCTCATGCTGTTCCTGATCGTATTCATTCTCATTTTTTATTCGATTCTCCACTACATGATCTGGAAGGACCAAGAGCAGGAGACCAGTGCCCTGGCGGATCAGGAGCTGCAGGCGATTGCCCGGTATCTCGGGGACCATGGGCGGCTTGATCCCCGCACCCTCGAGAGTGAGGGAGTGCTGTCCGGTGCGGAAGACCAGCTGTTCCATTACATTGTCAGCCCGTCGGGTGAGCTGCTGTACGGGCAGGAAGCCGACCGCCGCATGCGTCCGGAGCTGCTCTCGCTGGTGAATGCGGGCCGCAGCGGCTTCACCGGCATGCATCAGGAGTTGCTTCGATACTCCGGGGACCGCATGGCCGGGGAGGGCCGCCGCCCGCCGAGGGGCTATAAGCGCGGCATGGACCAGAACCAGCCGCTGGAGTTCCGGCTTCTGGTCGCGGAGCGGCCGATCCAGACGGATGGTCAGCTGCTCGGCACGCTCTACATCGGCAAGAATGTCTCGTATCACTATGAGCTGTTCTCCTGGCTGAGATACCTGCTGGCGGGCCTGGGCCTGTTCTTCTTCGGGATCGCCCTGTACATCAGCCACCGGATGTCCCGGCGGGCCATGGTTCCGATCCAGGCCTCTTACACGAAGCAGCGGGAGTTCGTCGCGGATGCCTCCCATGAGCTGCGGACGCCGCTCAGCGTCATGCTGTCCTCCATCGACGCGCTGGAGATGGAGCAGACGGAGGAGACCGATCCCTTCTCCCGCAAGCTGCTCTCCGGCATGAAGGAAGAGGTGAAGCGGATGAGCCGGCTGGTCGGCGACCTGCTCACGCTGGCCCGCTCCGACATGCCGGAGTACCGGCTGCAGCGCGAGCCCTTCGATCTTGAGCCGTATGCCCGGAGCGCCGCGGAGTCCATGCAGGGGCTTGCTGCCGCCAAGGGGGTCCGGCTGGAGGCTTCCTTCGCCGGCCCCCTGCAGGCCGTGGGCGACGCCGAGCGGCTGAAGCAGCTGCTCTACATCCTGCTCGACAACGCGGTAAAGTACACGCCGGAGGGCGGAGAGGTGCACCTGAACCTGCGGGCGGAGGGCGGCGATGCGGCCCGCCGGCTGGTTCTGGAGGTGCAGGATACCGGCATCGGCATTGCGCCTGAGGACCGGGACCGCATCTTCGACCGCTTCTACCGGGCCGACAAGGCCAGGAATCGGCAGCAGGGAGGACACGGCCTGGGGCTCGCCATTGCCAAATGGATCGTGGATGCGCATGGCGGCTCGATTATGGCCCAAAGTGAACCCGGCAGAGGCAGTGTCTTCACTGTGCGGCTGCCCGCCGGCAGGGAGGGCTGACGTCTCCAGCGGGAGCAGGGCTTCGAAGCCGTGCTCCCGGGAACCGCCTGCACCAACAGCCGGCCCGTACGTCGTAAGCGTACGGGCCGGCTATTTGGTTTGTGTATGGGACCTCGGCATCCCTCGGCAGCACAGCTCCGGCTCACCCCTTCTTAGCCACCTTGGCCTGGTACATCCGGCGGTCTGCGGCTTGCATCAGCTCGAAGAGGTCTCGGGAATCATCCGGGTACAAAGCCGCCCCGACGGAAACGGCAACAGGCAGGCTGAGCTCTTCCGACAGCCGGGCACACTCGGCTTCCAGCCGGCGGAGCATGGCCTGCAGCCCTTCATCGTCCTTATGCTGGCCGACGATGACGAACTCATCGCCTCCCCAGCGGGCGGCGATGTCGCTCTGCCGCGTGTGGCGGACGAGCATTCCGCTGATGGCATGGAGCACCCTGTCCCCGGTTTGGTGGCTGTATTTGTCGTTAATTTCCTTGAAATTATCGCAGTCGAGGACGAGCACATAGAGCTTCACACCGTTGCGGTCCGCCAAGGCGGACAGCCGGCCGAAGGAATCGGTGACGAACCGGCGGTTGTAAAGCTCGGTCAAGGTATCCTTCTCACTGTAATATTTGGCCCGGTCATATTGGAGTCCGGCCCACCAGGACAGAAGCACGAACAAAGGGTAACCGAGGAGGTCGGCGGGGTCCACCGTACTGTCCCTGTGATAGTAGTAGAGGATGTAAGAAGTATGGACAAGGAGAACAATACCGGTTACCGTCAGTCGGCCGAAGTAGTTCAAGGCAATCACCCTTTGGGTTAGTTCTTAAGTCCTATGATTAATGGTGAGTCTATTGTAGCATGAGAAGGGCTTTTGCGGCCAATGATTATGCAGCCAAAGGGTTCGGATTCTTGTCCACCTCTTACATATGCTCCAATCTTCCACCCCGTATGCCCCCTTGGCTCAGCCATCGTCTGGGAATTGGAGGCAGGCGCGTCGTTTGCTGCTGCAAGGTGCCTCACCGGGTCACGTCAAAAACCGGCTTTCCCCACAGAAGCGGGAGCCGGTTTGGAATCAGAGCCGCCGAATCAGGAAGACATCTTGTCCTTCTTCTTGCCGAGGGGCAGGGACAGCGCGAATTTCTTGCAGGCCGCCTTTTGCTTTCCGTTGCGGTCGAAGTGCAGTGTGGCATTGATCTCGCCGCCGAGGATGATGATAATGCTCGACAAGTAGAGCCAGGTGAGCAGCACGATGATGCCGCCGATACTTCCGTATGTCTTCGTATAATTTCCGAAGTTATTGACGTAGAAGGAGAAGAGAAGCGAGGTGACGACCCAGCCGAAGGTGGCGAAGACCGCGCCCGGCAGCACCTCCTTGAAGGTCAGCCGCAGATTCGGCACGTAGCTGTACAGGAGCATGAAGACCACGATCATCGTCACGAGCGGAATGGCGTACTGGGCGATGCCCCAGATCACGTCGAAGGAGCCGGGCAGGTGCACGAACTTGTAGATCGTCTCGCCGATCAGCCGGCCGAACACCAGCATGACGAAGGCGAAGACAATGACGACGGCGAGCACCAAAGTGAAGGCGATCGAGATCAGCTTTACTTTCCAGAAGGGACGGTCTTCTTCGGCGTCATACGCCTTATTCAGCGATTTGATGACGGCGCTGACCCCATTGGAGGCCGACCAGAGCGTGGCCAAGAGACCGATCGAGAGCAGGGAGCCGCTCTGGGACTTCTGGATCTCGGAGAAGGCATCCCGGATCGTCTGGGTCGAGAGGTCCGGCAGCACCTGAGAGATGCTGTCGATGGCATCCTTTGCGGTCAGGTCCGTGAAGCTGAGGACGGCGATCAGGAAAATCAGGAACGGGAAGAAGGACAGGATGAGATAATAGGTGAGCTGCGCACCCATGGCCGGGACTTCATCGTCCTGGAACCGGCAGTACAGACTCTCGGCGAAAAGACGGAGCTTCATCTTGTGGACGGGCTTGCCGGCTTCGGTTCCGGGGGCTTGCCGGTGCTCGCCGTTATGGGAATAGCCGCTGAATGTACCCTGACTGGGCTTGCGGCCTTTATGTACGGCTTTCATCGGAGGTTCCTCCTCTCAGGTGGCCTAGTTCAAGTTACCAAGTATTTACCCGTGGCGGATAAGCCCTGAATCAAAAGGGGGGAGGCTACCGAGCGCTTCGGGGTAAGGAAGCCCCTCGGAATGATTTTCCACTCCAAGCCCCGGTTCAGCGCCCCCTTGTACGGTTAATCACCTCTTGGCTCCGGTGGAGCTTAAGCCAAGCAGGGAGGCAGAGCAGACTTATGCAGATCGAATCCGAATACATTCTGATCGTCCACACGAACGATGACATTCATATACGAAGTGTTCTGATGGAGAATGATCTGGCGGAGGCCATGGACCTTCGCCGTTATGCCGAGAGGCACCACAGCCGCGCCGAATGGGTGGAGATGATCACCAAGGAGGAGTTCAACGACCGGCTCGACCGGATGCTCTCCGAGTTCTAAGGGCGGCAGGGGAGCGCGCGAAGCCCGGATCTCTGCGGTTACGTACGGGGACCGCTTCAGGAACCGGAGGAACCGGCCGATATATAGACTAGGGCGGCGGAATCGGCCTGGATCAGGGGGAACCCTGACTGCGCTTTCTGACATAGGCCAAACATGATAGGATAAGAGGCAGGAACAAAGGAAATCGGCAGCATAGAACGGGGTGACAACAGATGTTCTTAGAAAGTTTTTTTCAACGGATGAAGCGCGGGGAGTTCAACAACTACCCGAACCTGACTCCGCTGCACCAAGGCCTCGCCTATACGGTGAAGCTGCCGGATATGGTGACGAATCTGCTGATCGTTCCCTACGAATATACCGGGCTGGCGTATATTGAGCCCTCTCCGAATCCGGGGAACACGATCAACATTTTTCCCTATTATCTCGGCCAGGTGATTGAAGAGTTCGAGCTCTCCCACGGGACGGATCTGCATAAGCCGACAACCGAGGAGGCGGTGCTCGAGAAGCTCTACAAGCATGCCTGGGAGCTGGAGCAGGCGATGGCGGCGCGCGGCGGATCGTTCGAGGACTACATGATGAAGATGAAGGGCCTCATTGATTTTTTGCGGTATTTCAATTCCGCGGTGAAGATCGGCAAGATTTCGTAATTCGGGCTTGGAGGTGGAGCGGGAGTGATCGTGGTGTTCGCCTATCTCGCCGTCATCAATCTGATCGGCTTCGGGCTGATGGGAAGCGACAAGTCGCGCGCCCGCAGGGGCGGACGGCGGAGGGTGCCGGAGAAGCGGCTGTTCCTGATCGCGGCGGCAGGCGGAGCGCTCGGCGTATGGATCGCCATGCGCGCGTTCCGGCACAAGACCCAGCACCGGAGCTTCGTAGTGGGCATTCCGGTGATCCTGGCGGTTCAGGTGCTGGCCGGGCTGTATGTCTTCGATCTGGTCCGGGTCGGAGGCTGAACAGGAGGATACGACAGAGAGCGTCCGCGCGTGCGGGCGCTTTTTTCAATATAGGGCGTGCCCAGCTAAGCACGCATCTTCTAGCCGGTGAAAGTCCGGTCGCGGGAGGGGCCAAGCCCCCGCGTAGCTTGGATACTTGCGTATGGCGAAATCTGTACGTAAAAGCGTATCGACGGAAGTGCTGTCAGAGACAGCGCGAGCAACATGTCAGGCCGTAACATGAAGTGAATCCTGCCGCGTCGTCAAAAAGGCCTCGCAAGAGGGAAAAGAGGAAGCCGAGTCTCGCCTATAAGGACGAAGGCCAAGGAAGCTGTATGGAACTTGGAGCTGCAGCGAAGAATCTTCCGGCGTATAGGGAGCGGCATGACATGAAAGAGGATGCAGTGAACTGGGGAGACCCTCCCCTGCACGGGAATTTTTTTTTTTTGAACCCGTAAAGAGACTCTCTATAAGCATGCACGGCGAAATGAGCAGTCTGCAGGAAGGGAGTCCGAGGGGCTCATACTACCGGGGAACGCAGGACAACACAATCTGCGGGAGGGAAGGGGCTCTGCTTTGTTCATGTTTCTTAAGGAGGTACGAGTCAGTGAATGCCAAGCGGCTAACGACACCAAAGGAAAACGTTCAACAACTCCAAGAGAAACTAGGTCATGCGGCCAAGGAGAATAAGAAGCGTAGATTCCATGCGCTCTATGACAAGGTGTATCGGATGGATATTCTGAGGGAGGCATGGAGGAGAGTACGAGCCAATAAAGGATCGGCTGGAATCGACGGAGAGACACTGGCGGACATAGAGGAACAAGGAGAGAACGTCTTTTTGCACGAATGTCAACGAATCCTTAAAGAAGGCAAGTACCATCCGCAGCCGGTAAGACGGCGCTACATTCCGAAGAAAGATGGAAAGCAAAGGCCGCTGGGTATCCCCACCATCCGAGACCGCGTCGTACAGATGGCAGCGAAACTGGTCATAGAACCGATCTTTGAAGCGGATTTCCAGGAAGCTTCGTTTGGATTCAGGCCGAAGCGAAGCGCCAAGCAGGCGCTGGATCGTATCCGAAAAGCATGCAACCGTAAAGGGAATTGGGTGGTCGACGTCGACATCCAAGCTTACTTCGATAACATCAATCAAGAGAAGTTGATGAAGCTGATGGAAATGCGAATTAGTGACAGGCGCCTCTTGAAGCTGGTAAGAAAGTGGCTGAACGCGGGTGTCATGGAGGAAGGAATGATTCGACGCACGGATCTGGGAACGCCGCAGGGCGGAGTCATCTCTCCCCTTTTGGCGAACATCTATCTGAACTACTTCGACATCCTGTGGGAACGACATGGGAGCGGACTGGGGGAACTCACACGATATGCCGATGATCTGGTAGTAGTGTGCAAAACAAGGAAAGAAGCAGAACGAGCCTACCAACTGATCCAGACGATTATGGAACGGCTCGATCTTACCCTGCATCCCATCAAGACGCGCCTTGTCGGGTTATGGACAGGAGAAGAAGGGTTTGACTTTCTCGGCATGCACCATCGCAAAACAAAAGCGGAAACTTCCCAAGGGAAGGTGTACTACACAACCCAGCAGTGGTTAACCCGGAAAGCGGAAGAACGTATCCGGGAGGTTGTTAAAGAACGTCTCGCACCGCCGAAGATGAGACACAAGTCATTCGCCGAACATGTGCGGTGGCTGAATCCAAAGATTCAGGGGTGGAGGAATTACTACTACACAGCCTACAGCCAATTAAAGCTGGCCAAACTGGACTGGTACATTTTGCAAAGGTTTACGAGATGGTATGCCAAGAAGAGGCAACGTGCGAGGTGGGGGAGTTCGCTTCAAGAAGTAAGGTTTCTGACCAGGCAATATGGACTTAAAGCGCTTTTGTGATCTGCATGCACATGAATGACGAACATCGGAAAGCCGTATGAGGGAAAACCTCACGTACGGTTTGATGAGGAGGGGCAGAAATTTTCTGCCCTTTACTCTAGAATGTTCTCCCCGGAAGGCAGAGCTCTGCCGCGGTTTCTTGACAGGGGTTCCACGCGACGTTATATTTCAACGTAAAAGCATAGCAGAGAACCGGAGGGATACGGATGGCCCGCAGACGCAAGGATTTGGCTCCGGAGGATCTGCTGGAGACACGGAAAAAGATTGTCGCGACAGCCCACCGGCTGTTCATGGAGCTTGGGTACCGGGCGGTGTCGACCCGGGTGATCGCTGAGGCCTGCGGCCTGACCCAGCCGGCCCTGTATCATCATTTTGCCGATAAGCAGGAGCTCTACCTGGAGGTCATCCGCGAGATTCTCGCGAAGAACGGGCAGGCTCTCGAACGCATCCGCCAGCGCGAAGAGCCGCTGGAGCAGCGGCTTCGCCGGGCCGCGGCCTATCTGCTGCTTCATGCGCCGCCGAATATGAACATCATGTTCCATGATATGCGCCATGAATTGGATGAGGCTTCGCGGGCCGCCGTGCATGAGTGGTTCCGGCAGGGTTTCGTCGGGCCGCTCGCCTCCCTCTTCGGGGAAGGGCAGCGGGAGGGGCGGCTTAGGGGACTGGAGGAGGGCGGAGCCGATCCCTTCTCGTCGGCATTCCTGCTCCTTAGCATCAGCCGCTCGATGCTGAGTACGGATCTGGATAAGGATAAGACCGGAGAGGGCCTGGACGGCCAACGGGAACAGGCGGCCCTGGAGCGGGCCGCCCTGATCGTGGATATTCTGCTGCACGGCATGGTGCGCCGTACCGGAGAGAATGCAGGATAACACGGGCTGCGTGCCGGACCCCGTCCGGAGCTTCAAGGGGGCTGCCCTGATGTGCCTTGGCGGCCATGGGCAGACGCAGCTACCGGCGGATGGTTACGCGCGTGCCGAGCGGCACCTTCGCCGCCAGGGCGTTCACGTCCCAGTTGAACATCCGGACGCATCCGTGTGAGACCGCCTTGCCGATGGAGGAAGGGTTGTTCGTCCCGTGTATGCCGTAATGCGGCTTGGAGAGACCCATCCAATAGCTTCCGTAAGGGCCGCCGGGCTGCGGAACCTTATTGATGATCGTGTATTCCCCCTCGGGTGACTGTGTCAGCATGGCCCCGACCGCGATAGGATACGTATTACGGACAATATTGCCCTCGAGCAGATGCAGCTTGCGGTCCGACAGGTCCACGATAATCCGGTAGGCCATGAACGGCTCACTTCCTCTTCGTTTGGTCCTGCAGTATCCTATGCAGAGAGGGCGCTGCACGCACCTGATCTTCCCCCTGGCTGCAGGGCAGCCTGCACGGGCAGGGAGGGCGGAGGGCTAATCCTCTTATCCTTCCGCGAACCTTATGACATTCAGAAATCGGGTGATTCCGCATGCTGCGCATCTGCGCTGTAACGACCAACCGGCAGTTTCTGCCGTCGATCTCCCTGCAGGAGATCGGAAGTCCGGGGCTGCTCTGGTATTGGGCCGACTTCAACGGGCCGACCGAGGAGGAAGCGATGCTGCTCGACCGGCATTTTCACTTTCACCCGCTTGCGGTGGAGGACTGCTTCTATCTGCTGCAGCGTCCGAAGCTCGATCATTACGAGGACGTGCATTTCATGATCATGCACTCCCTGGACCCGCTGAAGCTGGCTGCCCGGGAGGTCGATATGTTCATCGGGCCGAATTTCATCGTCACCTACCATAAGGATGCGCTGAAGGAGCTGGACGAGGCCTGGGCACGGATCCAGCGGAAGGACAACTGGAAGAAGGGGCATCTCTACGCTGCTTACTCGGTCATGGATAAACTCGTCGACCAGTACTTCCCGGCCGTTCACGAGTTGGAGGATCAGCTGCTCGGGATCGAAACCAGGCCGCGCAAACGCTCCACGCAGATGCTCATGGACGAAGTCTTCGAGATCCGCTCCCGCCTTTTGAAGCTGCGCCGGACCATCGTGCCGATGCGCGATCTGCTGTACCGGGTGATCAACTCCGACCGGATCGATGGGATCAGGGAGCAGATGTACTATTTTACCGACGTGTATGATCACCTGTTGAAGCTCTCGGAGATGATCGATTCGAACCGCGAGGTTACGGCCGACATGCGGGACCACTATATTTCGGTGAACGCCAACCGGATGAACACGATCATGAAGACGCTGACGGTCATCACGACCATTTTCATGCCGCTTACTTTCATCGCCGGCATCTACGGCATGAACTTCGAGCATATGCCGGAGCTTTCCTGGGAGGGCGGATATTATGCGGTTCTCGGGGTGATGTTCGGCCTGGGCTTCGGCATGTATCTATGGTTTCGCCGCAAGGGCTGGTTCGAGTAGCGGCGAAGCCGGCATACAAGCTCCCGGGCCCGGGCTGTCATAGGCCGGTAAGGCGGGGGCGGGCAGCTCCCGTGTGCGGCTTTCGTGGGCAAGCAGACTTTGAGAAGGGCCCCCTGTCCAAAGTAAGCTTCCAAGCCCGTGCCCAAATACGCTATAATCTAGGAGACGCTGCAGCGGCCTGACGGCCGGGCGTCTCTTTCCCGCGCCCGTCTTGGGCCGGAGAGAGAGGATAGATAAATAGAGAACATAGGATGGGAGAGTGCAGCAGTTGAGTGACATTTTGAATGCGATCATTATGGGCATCGTGGAGGGCTTGACCGAATTTCTGCCGGTCTCATCCACCGGCCACATGATTCTGACCGCGCACCTGCTCGGCTTCGAGGGCGACAGAGCCAAGACGTTCGAGGTCGTAGTCCAGCTGGGGGCCGTACTTGCGGTATTGGTGCTGTATTGGCGCCGGTTCCTCGGCTTCCTGGATGTCCGGCCCGGCTTCATGAAGCGTCCCGGCATTAACGTGGTGCATGTGGCTTTGGCGATGATTCCCGCCGTGGTTATCGGGCTTTTGTTCCGGGACCAGATCAAGGCCTTCCTGTTCGGACCGAACCCGGTGCTATACAGCCTCGTGGCCGGCGGGGTGCTTATGATTGTGGCGGAGAAAGCGCGGGTGCGCGTGACCTCCGAAACGATGGATGACATTACATACAAGCAGGCGCTCGGCATAGGCCTGTTCCAGTGTCTGGCCCTCTGGCCCGGCTTCTCCCGCTCCGGTTCCACCATGTCCGGCGGGATGCTGCTCGGCACGAGCCAGAAGGCGGCAGCCGAGTTTACGTTCATCGTATCCGTGCCGATGATGTTCGCCGCATCGGGATACGATCTCTACAAGAGCCGCGAATTTCTCACCATGGCTGACCTTCCCCTGTTCCTGATCGGTCTGGCCGCTTCCTTCATCGTCGGGATGCTGGCGATCGTCACCTTCCTTAACGCCATCAAGAAGCTGAAACTGAGCTATTTCGCCTACTACCGCTTCGCCCTTGCCGCCATCTTCTTTATTATTCTGTATCTGTAATGCTATAGGTCTGCATAACATGAACAAACACCGCAGGGCAGCTGGCCGCCTGCGGTGTTTTGGTTTGGGCAGGGACGCCGCGAGCGCTTTTTGAGGGCAGTCGTAAGCCGCTCCGGATCCGGAGCGGCTTACGACTGCCGGCAGCGCGCTTCGGGGACCGCCTCGGCGGCCAGGAGGCCCGACCGGCCCGTCCCCCCGGGGCCGGATACATGGACTGCCTGGTAAAACCACCGGCCAGGGTCAGCCCCGGCATATGTAAAAAAAGAGGAAGCGGTTCTTTCCCGCTCCCTTAGCCTGCCCAAAACAGGGCGAGAAGGACAACAAATCATTCGGATGATTCTCCGCGGTCAGGCGGATACTAGGTTCAAAAGAAGCGGCTGTACGAGCCCGCGTCTTACTTGGAACCGGCGGCCGCCGCCGCTGTGGAAGCAACTCGCTCCTGAGCCGCTTCCTCCAGCTGAGAGGAAGCCCGGTCAAGCAGCACGGCCATTTGCGCCCGTGTTGTCGGCTGGGCCGCGCGAAACGTGCCGTCGGGATAGCCGCTGACGATCCCATATCCGGCCAGCGTGCGGATGGCCTCGTAGGACCAGCGCGAGGCTGTGACATCCTTAAAGCCCGGCAGGGCTGCGGACAACGACGGCTTCAGATCCAGTGCTCGCACAAGCATAGCGGAGAGCTGCTCCCGGGTCAGCGGGGCTTCCGGTTCGAATCGGCCGCCGCCCGTACCGTCGATCAAGCCCGCGCTGCGTGCGGTTCGAATGGCCTCATAAGCCCAGTGGGAGGCCGGAACATCGGTGAACGAAGCCGCGGATGTTACGTCTGCCGCCTTCAAGTCCAGCGCCCGCACCAGGATGGCCGCGGCTTGCGCCCGCGTCAAGGAAGCGTCCGGAGCGAAGGAGGTGGAGGTCATGCCGGTCATCCAGCCTTTGTCGGCGGCAGCGAGGATTTCTTCCGTCGCCCAATGGCCTTCCGTATCCGCAAAATAAGTGCGGTTCAGCCAGTTGTCGAAATAGCTCCAAGTTTCCGCTGTTTCCTGTCCCATACTCCAGACCCCGGAGCCTTTCAGATTATATTTGCTGACGAGCTTCAGCTTCGCTTTGATCGATTCTTCGTTCTCATACCATACCGTGTAGGACTGCCCCGCCGCGAGAGGCTTGTAGCTTACCGTAACCGCGGAGCTTCCTTCCGGCAGATAGAAATTCAGGACGGGCGACGCCGTATCGGCATCGAAGATGACCGAACCGCCGTAAGAGGCGGCAAGCTGCTCGACCTTGCGGTTCGAGATCCCGAGTCCCTTGATCGTGCCGTCCTGACTCCAGAGACGTCCGTAGAAAGGAATGCCGAGCAGCAGCTTGTCGGAAGGCACACTCTTCAGCGCCTGCTGCACCGACTTCTCCACCCAGGCGAGGCTCGCTACCGGACTGGCGGTCTCTTTGCCCTCATAGGATTCGTCATAAGCCATGAGCAGAATATAATCGGCGTACTGTGCCAGAGCATCCATGTCGTAGGAACCGTGCCAGCCTTGCGTCCAGTCGTTCGGGTTGGCTGCTACTGCAACCGACACTTCTTTGTCCTTGGGAAGCTTCTCCCGCAGCAGGCGCACCAGGTCGGTGAAAGCAGCCCGGTCTTCATCCGTCACATTCTCAATATCCACGTTGATGCCATCGAGGCCGAGGCTTACAATCTTGTCCGCGATCTCCTGGGAGAGCAGCTCCCGGTTCGCGAGTGCGAGACGGCCGGCTTCCCGGCTCCAATGATTGCTGAGAAAAGGAACTACTTTGACCTGCTTCGTATGCATGGTGTTCGTGAAGCTTTGAATCCCGTCGGCCCATAAGAGGGTCCCGTCTGCCTGAATATCGATGAAGCTGGGGGATACCCGGTCAAGGGATCCCTGCGTGCGGTCCACCTGTGTAATGTAAGTGGAGGTCGAGCCTCCGTACAAATATCCCAAGCTCATGCGTCCGGCGGACTCGGCGCTGACCGGTCCCGCAGTAGGCAAAGCTGCCGCCAGAACGGCAGCGGTCACGAGCGTCTTGATGATTTTCATGAGGTTACCGCTCCTTTGCTGTATCTTTGCTTTGTATGCCCCTTATCATAGTACGGGTTCCCGGCATGATCCACGGCAAGTTGTTTCCATTGCAGTAAGGTAACGCACCCGCATGGAAAACAGCCCCCTGACAAGGCGAGTTAAGAAAGCGAATTCAATTTCTCTGTTGTCGTCCTGAAAAAACATGATAGGGAAGGCCGGACCCGTTTTTGCGTCCTCCATTATGGTGAATAACAAGATAGGAGAAAGTCGATGAATCGGAGAGGTGGAAGGAATTTGAAAAGATGTGTCGAATGTATGAACATCCAGATTGCTGCTGCCCATTGTGATACAATATGTATCTAATTTAGAGAGGACAGGTGGATTTGAAGCCTATGATTCGTACCCGTAAAGGCCCGGTATACGGCCTGATTCTGCTGCTGCTGTTTCCTGCGCAGATCCATGCTGCCGGGAGCCCCAGTGTCAGCATCCTTGCCCCGGGCCAAGGCATGCCAAGCGGCTCCGTATTGAATGTGAAGGCCGCAGTTACGGGCTTCACTGGTGTGAAAGGGGTTACAGCACGGGTGGGTGAGCGGGAAGCCCCTCTGACCCAGACCTGCATCTATGCCCAGTGTCATTGGACGGGCCCCCTCTCTCTTGAAGGATTGGCGAAAGGAGCCCAGGAGCTCAGCGTCCGGGCGGTGGATGCCGGAGGACACAGCTATGAGGCCCGTGGGGCTTTCATCTATGACGAGCCTCCGCAGCTGACCGTCTCAGGCCCAACTTCGGGCCATGTGTCGCGGGACGGCCTCTTCCGTGTGACGGCAGAGGCCTCCGACGATACGGGGGAACCGGCTGTGACCGTCAAGGTGACCGAATACCAATCGGGGCAAGTGCTGGGCTCCTTCCAAGGAGGAGCGAAGGTCAGTCAGGAATTCGATGCCCGCGCCTTCGACGGGCGCAAGCTGGAAGTTCACGTGACTGCGGCTGACGGCCGGGGCAATGAGACCCAACTGACACGCATCGTGCATGTGGAGACAAGCCCTTACTTGAGTACGGTGGAACAGGTGCCGGGGGACATTGCCGATTTTGACGACAGCCGGATCCTCTATACGGCTGCCGACGGCTCCCTGCGGATCCGTGAGCGGGGAACCTCCCGGGATACCATGGTCTTTGCCCAGCCGGGGCGGACATCGCTGGAGCAGAAGCTGGTGCCGGGCGGGGCGGTGTTCTCCCTGTACCGGGCAGGCTCGTTCTCCGACCAGGAGCTCTATTGGTGGCAGGACGGCAAGCTGACCCCTCTGGCCTCGGGCGCTTCGGTACGCAGTGCGACTTGGCGGGCGGTCTCCGGCAAGCATGCGGTGTACGACGAGTTTCCGCAGTCGCAGACGTATTATCTCAACACGGAAACCGGGGAACGCCGGGTGATCGGGTCTTCCATCTATCATGCGGATATTACGCCTGAGGGGCACCTGGTGTTCTTCGATACGGACGGCATCTACCGGTATGCGCCGGATACCGGCACGCGGACGCTGCTACTCGGGCTGGAAGGCTGGGATTCTTACGAATACAGCAATCCGGTGGCCGACGGCAGCAAGCTCGTTTTTTCGTACCATTCCAACATCTCGAAGTTCGACGGCGGCACCATAACGGAACTCAGTCCTCCTTATTCGGATGAAGAGATCGAACGCGGTGCGGAAGTTCTGCCTTACCGGGACTACCAGGCTTATAAGGGATGGATTGCGTATACGAAGGGGGACGGGACCGGCCGTGCGGTCTACTTGGAGTCGCCGGATGGCAAGGTCCGTGAAGCGGCGAATGTGGGAGGGCATCCTTCCCTCGGCCGGCTGACGGAGAACGGGACGTTCTCCTTCTATTATAACGGCCGGTTGTATCTGGGAGGACCCAAGGGAGAGCCCGCAGCAGTGGCCTCCAGCCGGGGGCTCGATGCTTACCGCGGCGGAGCGTTCTACAAGGCGCTGGGAGACACCTTGTTCCGAATCAGCCCGAGGCTCGACAACCTCCCGCCGGTCTGGCCGCCGGAAGTGGGACTGACGGTGACCGACGTGACGTATGATCATGTGCGTCTGCAGTGGGAGGCGGCCGAGGATGATTCGGGCGAGCCTCTGACGTACAACCTCTACCGCGACGGTGAGCTGCTGGGCTCGGCGGCTGATCCGGCTGGGGGGTACCTGGCGGAGGGCCTGGAGCCTGGGCGGACCTACAACTTCTCGGTGGAGGCCAAGGATAGTACCGGCAACCGGAGCTTGAATAATCCGCAGACCCGTGTCACCACCGCGCCGCGTCCCTTTGTTTCGGCGCCGCCGAAGCTGGAGCTGGATACACCGCTGGCCGAGGAGGTAGTCCGTTCGGGCGGGATCCGGGTCAGAGGGACGGCTTCCGACGACCGGGCGCAGCCGACGGTCACGATCCGGCTGCACCCGGAAGGTCTTAAGCCTGTGGACATCCCGGCATCCGGCGGGACCTCGTTCGATCAGAACCTGGATCTCTCCGCTTATGAGGGACAGCGGGTGGAGATCGAGGTAACTGCAGCCGATGACGAGGGCCAGACTGTCGGCGTGCGGAGGGCGGTTCATGTGGAGTCGGGCGGCGCGCTGCTGCCGGAGGCGGAAGCGGACGGACGCATCGTCGGCTTCGACGGGGAGCGGCTGCTCTTCATCCGCAGCGACGGCACGCTGGTGGTGCGCAGCCGGGCGGGCGGCGAAGACATTCCGGTCTTCGCGGAGCCGGATACGGTTACGGACGAGCACATGCTGACGCCGGACGGCGTGCTCTTTGCCGCCTACGGCAGCGGAAGCGGCGAGCCCAAGGGGCTCTATCTGTGGCGAGCAGGCAAGCTCACCGAGCTGACGGCCGGCGTGAAGGCCGCCGAGGGCTGGTGGATGATGCGGCAGCGAGAGCACGTGGTCTTCGCTGCGGTGGAAGAGAACCGGAACGCTTATTATCATCTCGACACCCGGACAGGTGCGGTGACACCGATCGGGGTGAAGGGGCTGAGCGGAGCCGACGCCGGTCCGGACGGCGGGTTGATCCTCTCCGACGGGACGGGGCTCTATACGTTCCGTCCGGACAGCGGAAGGCTGGAAGCGCTGCTGACTCCGCCGGACGGAGAGCGGTACGAACATCCCGAATGGGAGGGCGGTAAGCTCCTCTATACCCATGCAGGAGCGATTGTACAGTATGACGGGGCCTCGAGCACCGTGCTGAGCCCCGCGGCAGCGGATGGCGGGCAGCTGGACGGGGCGGATTACGAGGCGGCCGGGGGCTGGACGGCCTTCACCCGAAGCATGGGGGATGCAGCCGGTTCGAGGCAGATCTTCCTGCGCTCTCCTGAGGGCATCATCAGCCAAGTGACCTCTTACGAGGATCACGGCCATCCGCGGATATCCGGTCTGGCTGCCGATGGCACGCTCACGTTCTATTCCGACCGCAATCAGCTGTATGCGGTCACTCCTGCCGGGGGGCCGAAGAGGCTGGCTTCGGCGGACGGCGTCGACGGGCTCCAGGACGGCCGCTTCTACAAAGCGGTCGGCCGCACCCTCTTCCGGCTGCAGACGGGGAGCGGGACGGCTCTGCCGCCCGTTTGGCCTGCGGATGAGGCGCTGACGGTCAGCGGGGTAACGTACGACAGCGCCCTCCTGCAGTGGAAGGCGGCTTCAGGCCCTGGCGGCGTCCAAGCTTATACGGTGTACCGCGACGGTGAGGCGCTGGAGACCGTTGATGCGGCGGTGTACGCCTACAAGGCGTCCGGACTTGCGGCAGGCCGGACGTACACCTTCTCGGTAGCCGCCATAGACGGAGCGGGTCTCGTGAGTGCGGACAACCCGAGCGTGAAAGTGAGTACCCTGGGGGCTCCTGCTTCTGCGGGCGGGACGGTGACACTCCAGGCGAAGCCGGGCTTCGTCCATACGGGAGATGAGCTCGAGCTCCGGCTGCGTGCCCGGGGCGCCGCCGATCTGCGGGGCTTCCTGCTCAAGCTGGATTACGACCGGAACCGCTTTAAGCTGAACCATATTTTCCTCCACCCGGAGTTCGGGACGGAGAACAAGACGGTGCAGCTGTCGAAGTACTTGTCCACCCCGGGAAGAATAGGACTGAAGGGCACGCTGCTCGAACCGAAGCCGGCCATCAGCGGCTCTCCGGGCCTAATCACGCTTCGCTTCACGGTCCTGCAGCCCGGTGAGGGGACCTTCACTTTGGCCGGCGGCTCCGTATTTACGGACAGCCGGGGCGGCGTGCAGCCTGTTCCGACGCCCGTGACGCTGACCGTATTCGCGGACAGCGCCGATCTGAACGGGGACGGGCGGACGGATGGGCAGGATGCGGCGCTGATCTCCGCCCGCCTCGGGGTATCGGCCGGGCAGGCCGGGTACGAGACGAGGCTGGACCTGAATCAGGACGGACGGATTGACGTGAAAGATCTTCAGTATGCGGAAGCGTTAGCGGCTGAAGACAAGGCTTCGAAGCCGGCCTCTTCTTAGCGGGGCGCGAAGCCAGCGTCGACGAATGGAATGCCCCGGGCGGATGCTCCGGGGCATTTTTGTGCACGTTTCATGACAAGCAATCGATGTTCTCTTAGAGGCAGCTGCCTGCTTCTTGTGGTGGGGCGTACGTAACACTGTGTAACTATGGTGGAGGATGTAATAGTCATCTTAAGGCTGCAGCCGGGAACGGTACGCTTTGGGGGTAAGTCCGGTGTGCTTCTTGAAGGTATGGTAGAAGTGCGAGACATCCCCGAACCCGCTTTCGCCCGCGATATCCGTTACCGGCAGGGCCGTACGGCGGAGCAGCTCCTTGGCCCGGTGCAGCCGGTAGGCGGTAAGGAAGCCGTTCATCGTATATCCCGTGGTACGTCTGAAGAGTTCAAACAGCCTGGAGCGGGAGAGGTGGAAGCTGTGGTGCAGCTCCCCGACCTCAAGTGTCTCATCGTTGTACCTGCGGGCAAGCTCCTGCAGAACCTGGCCCGCGAGCTCTTCATCCGAGAGGGCACCGCTGTGTCCTCCGGGGGCCGGCTGCAGCCCGGCCCGGGCGAGGGTGAGGAACAGCCCGGTGAGATGGTGGTCCACCGCCAGGCGGAAGAGCGGGCCCTCCTCGTCGATTTCCCTCTCGAGCGAGGCGAGAATCGCGCGGACCTCGAGCAGGAGCGCCGGAGGCAGATGCAGGTGGGTGCACGGGGCCGGCGGCGTGCCCCACAAGGCTTCGGCGGCTTCGGCGAAGCCCTCGGTATGGGTCTTTAACCGGTCCACGAGCGGCTCGCCCAGCGACAGCACGTACCGGTGAAAGCCCTCGTGAACCGCCGGGCGCGGCAGATGCAGGACATGGGGGGCTACGAGGGTCAGCGTGCCGGGAGCCAGCGGGTAGATTCCGTCCCCGGCGAGGAACACCCCGGTGCCCTTAAGGCAGACATACAGCTCGTATCCGCGATGGCTGTGGAGGTGCATCTGGCCGAGCGGCTGCTCCCGGAGCCGGCAGTGCACCGGGGAACGGGACAGAAAAGCGTTCGTGACCTCATCGGTCTGCTGCTCCGGATCGGGGGAGACGGGCACGGCAGGCCGCGATTCCGAAATCATGCGCTGACCTCCTCCTCTGCTCTTCGAAGCGTTAATCTCTTGGAACGGCTTTTGCAGTAAGCGCTCTCTTATCAGCTTTATTGTACCGGGAGCTGGCAGCCGAAGGAAGGGGGCACCGGATTTTTCCCCACTGGACTGGAGACCGTTCCCCACGTTCGTCATGCGGTTCTCCGCTATAGTAGGAGGAAAGTGGAACGCGTTAGTGGTGAGGCAATTTGCGGCAGGGCCGCATACGGGAGGTCGGGCAGCAATGGAATTGGCATTGGCAGGAGAACGGGTCAGCGGCTACATGCTGGAGGATCATACGGGCAATTGGGGACTGGACCTGAACCAGTGGGATTGGGTTCCCGGTGTGGGGGTTATCGCTCTGCTGGAGTATGGGCGCAGCACCCGGCAGGAGAAGCTCCGCGCCGAACTGCACCGGTGGGTCAAGCGGAATGGATCGAAGGCCGGGTCCGCCCGGGTCATCAATGCCATGGCGCCCTTCGCCGTTTATCCGGAATTGTACAGGGAGACAAGAGAGGCGTCCCTTAGGGAAGCGGTGATCCGCACCGCGGACTGGATGATCGGGGAGGCGCCCCGGACCCGGGAGGGAGCTTTCGAGCATACGGTGACCGAGAACGTGAGCTTCCCGGAGCAGGTCTGGGCCGATACCGTATTCATGGCAGTGCTGTTCCTGGCCAGAGCGGCCCGCCTGACCGCTTCCGAGGGGTACGCCCGGGAGGCGGCAGCCCAGGTTGAACTTCATCTGAGGCTGCTGCAGGATGAAGCTACAGGCGTCTTGTTCCACGGCTGGAACTCCGGGGAAGGCAGCCATATGTCGGCGGCCCGGTGGACCCGGGCCAATGCCTGGATCGCTGCCGCCGTGCCGATGATTCAGGAGGAGCTGGCCGGCCTTGCAAGCCTCACGGACGAGAGTCTGGCCCGCTACCGCCGGCTGATGGGGGCACTGGCGGGATACCAGCAGGCAGGGGGTCTGTGGGCCACAGTCCTGGACCGGCCGGACTTCTACGAGGAGACCTCGGGCAGCGCCGGGATCGCCTGCGGCATGCTGCTGGGGATCCGTGCCGGGCTGCTGGGACCGGAGCTTCGCCCGGCAGCGGACCGCGCCTTGTCGGCCGTGCTGGACTGCGTGACGGAGAACGGAGAGGTGCAGGGCGTATCCGGCGGCACGCCGGTCCTGGACTCGGTCGAGGCGTACGGGCGGATTCCGTGCCATCCCACCCTCTATGGCCAGGGCCTGGTGCTGATGCTCCTGGCGGCGGTGGAAGCGGCGGAGCGGCAGGACGGTTAAGCGGGGGCGGCGTCTTTCATCTTCGGCGCATCGCTGCGCAGCCGGATCCTTCAACTCCATCCGCATGTTCACCAGCCCGTCCGGCGCGGTGCCGGAAGAATTTGTGCGGGCCGGGCCTTCGTCCAAGCGCCCTGAAGGCAGGATCATATACTGAAGACATGAGCGATGGGGAACGGAGAGCGGCCCGGAAGCTCAAACTTACCGAAGGAGTGATCCGAAATGGGTTATGCAGGCGGATGCGGCGGCGTAGGTACCGGTTTTACTTCGACTGGCGCAATTTTGGTGCTTTACATCCTGCTCGTGATTGTACTTGCAGCAGGATTCTGTATCTAAGCTGCGGGGTGCGGCTCTAGGCAAAAACCGGTCATTCCCTTTGGGGGAGTGGCCGGTTTTTTGAGGTCCGGACGTCTTCCATGTCATCCACCAGCGCAAAAGACGGTCCCGAACCCTGCGGGACCGTCTTGCTTCTCGTTGGCCGGAACGGTTGGCTGGGGCCTCCTCCCCGGGATGCATCAGGCAGAGATGGCGGCGCAGCTTCAGGAGCACAGAAGGCTCTGCTTTCAGAAGAGCAGCGTCCAGCCCTCCCGCACCTGCCCCTGGGTATAGGACACGCCGTGCACCTTGAGTCCGTCCGGATCGAGCAGCGTGATAATATCGCCCTTGTTACGCAGGAACTCCTGCCCGCCGGATGCCCGCTCGAGCGGCACCGTCAGGAACTGGCCTGGGGCTAGCAGGCCGCCCAGAGGCTGCTTCTGCTTGCTGCGGTTGGCCAGCGACCAGCCGGTAAGGTCCACAGGCTCCGGCGAGGCGTTGAGCAGCGTCACGCTCTCCTGTCGATCGGCAGCAGCTCCGTCGGGACGGACCACCGCACCGACGATGTACAGCGGACCGTCCGGCTCCGACGGCTTGCCTCCGGGACGGTCGGGCTTGTCCGGCTTGTCCGGTGCGGGGACCGGCCTGTCCCCGATGCGGTGGCCGGTACGGTCGTCCGTGTGCCAGGTCTGCGACTGGAAGGCTAGGAAGAGCCCGATCCAGCGTCCCTCGGACGGGAAGTGGATGAGCAGGGCGCCGTCCTGATAGACGCCGTCATCCTGCCGGAATTTGGCATCGTTGCCCTGATTCATATGAATATTGTGGACTCCGCGGCCGGGCCGGAAGCCGAAGATTTTGTCGGACTTGTCCGGCTCCGGCCCCCACTCCTCGCCGAACACATAGAGAACCGCATCCTCTACGGCCAGCGCGCGGCGGATATAGAAATCGCATTTTTCGTTGAGGTCGTTATCCTGCCCGGGAACATCGAAAGGCAGCGGGACCATATCCTTCGGATCGAAGAGGTTGCTGCGGATAAAGTCCAGTGCCGCTCCGCCGGGACGCCCCTCCAGCTTCGTGAAGCCGTAAGGAAGCTCGGCGAGCTTCTCCGTAACGGCGTGCTGGAAATGTTCGTCGGCATAGTAGAGGAGCTCGGAAGGGCTGAGCTGCGACCGGACATTGACAGCCAGCCGGAAGTCCTCTCCCTCCGCGACCGCGTGCACTTGGTAATGGGCATTCTCGGGGACGCCTTTGCGGCAGTCCACGGCCTTGCATTTCAATACTCCGTACTGGATCGGCATGGGGATCTCTGCTCCTTTTTCGTTACATGGTCAGACAAGATTCCACATCATTTGCTCCTTTCATTGTATCGGATCGTGTCCGAAAAGGGTGTCGAAAGGTGCCGGTCCCAAGGGCCTCACTTGCCGACAAACCTCGCTACTTTGTTCCTACGAAGGGGGGAGTAAGAATAGAGTTGACAATGCGATTGATAACCATTATCATTAGGTAAATGTGATATTGAGAATCATTATCATGACTATCAACCAACAAGATCCGCATCCGGAAGTTTTATAGATGAGGGAAGTGGGGAGACACGCCATGTCAGCGGAAATGTTCGAATATTTGGAGAAACACTACTTTTTCAGATCGGAGCCGCAGCCGGGCGAGCTGTTCCGCTTCACCTGGGAAGAACTGACGGTGCCTGCAAAAGCGGCTGAGCTGCTTGCCGTATACGGCTCCGCCATCAAGGCGCAGGGCCCGGAGGTGACCGCCGCCTATTTCGGTTCCTGGCTGGGCGGTTTGTGCGCGGCACTGCAGTATATGATCTCGTATCATGGGGCGGCGCTCCGCCTTACACCCGATAATTTGACGTTTCAGGCCTATCCGAGAGGCCATCATACCGCCTTCGCGTTCCTGCTTGCCGACCGGGAGTCGACCGAGGTGCCTGCCGCCTGTCGTGAGGAGTGGCGTGATGCGCTGCTCCGGGACTTTTATGGGAACCGGCTGCGGCCCTTGGTCGAAGCGGTGGCTGCAGCGGCGGGAGTGGATCCCGGCCATGTCTGGAGTGCCCCGGTCACGCGGATCCATTACGCCTATGATCATCTGCTCGAAACCGCGCCCGATGAGGAGCGGCGGCGCATCGTAGAGGAAGACTTCCATACCCTTCTGCAGGGCCTGGAGGGTGAGTGGTTCGGCCGCAAGCGCAATCCGCTGGATGTGAAGTTCCGCTACGTGGAGAACCCGCTCGACACGCAGGAGAAATGGCGCATCAAGGCCTCCTGTTGTCTGGCCTACCGTACCGATTCCGGCCACGGCTTCTGTTATACCTGTCCGCGGCTTACCGCGGCGCAGCGGGAAGAGAAGAAGGAGGCCATGCTGGCCGCCGCAACCTCATAGATTCGCGTTTTTTATACATTCGCAGCATCACCAGTCGGGAAGAGCACCGGCTGCACATTCACTATAGGACGAAGGAGTGCGAAACATGCCGTCGATACTGGTCGTAGGCGCCGATCATCTGGGCAACATGCCCGATCATCTGGCCGATATCGGATTTGATGAAGTAGTACATATGTCTGGACGTAAATGTCAAATGGTGCGCAAGGGGATCCCCGAGAAGGTCGCCGCTGTGCTGGTATTGACGGATTATGTCAATCACAACCTCACCAAGGTGATTAAGCAGCAGGCCAAAGAGCAGGAAGTGCCGATCTATTACGCGAAGCGTTCGTGGTGTTCGGTGAAGAAGGCGCTGTGCGATTGTGCGGATACCTGCGAATGGCTGAACAATAAGAGCAGCCATTAAGACGCATGCCGTTCCCGATACATAAGAAGAAGACCCCGATGCATTCCCGGTGAATGCATCAGGGTCTTTTTGCCGTTGTTGTCGGCGCAGGTGGAGGGCGGACCGCTTCGGATCCCGGTTGTTTCGGGGCCGATGTCAGCCGTGGCCTGGGGCAGCTTTCGGACGGGCCAGCGTGCCCGGACTTTACTCACAGCTGCAGTTCAGTACGGGCTTCCGGGCCGCTTGGGTCTCGTCGAGCCGGCGGACCGGCGTCGTATATGGAGCGTTCTTGAGCAGGTCCGGATCCCGCTGCGCCTCCTCCGCAATCCGGATCAGGGTATCGATAAACCCGTCGAGCGTCTCCTTGCTCTCGGTTTCGGTAGGCTCGATCATCATGCACTCCTCGACATTGAGCGGAAAATAGATCGTTGGCGGATGGTAACCGAAGTCGAGCAGCCGCTTCGCCACATCCAGCGTGCGGATGCCGTACTTCTTGAGACCGCGGCCCGACAGGACGAATTCATGCTTGCAAATCCGGTCATACGGCACCTCGTAGTGGGAGGAGAGGCGGCGCAGCATGTAGTTTGCGTTCAGCACGGCGCACTCGGATACCCGGCGCAGCCCCTCGGGTCCGTAGGAACGGATATAGGCATAGGCGCGCAGCAGGATGCCGAAGTTGCCGTAGAACGCCTTGACCCGGCCGATGGAATCGGGCCGCTCGCCGTCCAGCGTATAGGAGCCGTCCGCCCGGCGGGCGACTACCGGCTTCGGCAGGTACGGGGCCAGCAGCTTCTTCACCCCGACCGGACCGGCTCCCGGGCCGCCGCCGCCGTGCGGGGTGCTCATCGTCTTGTGCAGATTGAGATGCACGACGTCGAAGCCCATATCGCCGGGCCGGGTGATGCCCATGATGGCGTTGGAGTTGGCGCCGTCATAATAGAGCAGGCCGCCGGCTTCGTGCACGATGGCCGCGATCTCGGTGATCCGGCTCTCGAACAGGCCGAGGGTGTTCGGGTTCGTCAGCATGAGAGCGGCCGTATCCGGACCCGCTGCCGCTCGCAGACGCTCGAGATCGACCAGGCCGTCCGGGCCGGAGGGCAGCGTCACCGTCTCGAACCCGGCGGCTGTCGCGCTGGCCGGGTTCGTGCCGTGAGAGGAGTCGGGCACGAGCACCTTCGTGCGCTTCTCGCCCTGCGCCTCATGATACGCGCGGATCATCATGAGACCCGTCCATTCGCCGTGGGCTCCGGCCGCCGGCTGAAGCGTCACCTCGTCCATCCCGGTGAGGGCGGCGAGATCCTCCTGCAGCCGGTAGAGGAGCTCCAGCGCGCCCTGGATCGACTCCTCGGGCTGGTACGGATGAATCTTGGCGAAGCCGTCCAGCCGCGCGGCGTCCTCGTGGAGCTTCGGGTTATATTTCATCGTGCAGGAGCCGAGGGGATAGAACCCGTTATCCACACCGAAGTTTCGCCGGGAGAGGGCCGTATAATGGCGGACGACGTCCACCTCGTACACCTCGGGCAGCGCAGGAGGCTTTTCGCGAAGCAGATCGGCGGGAATCAGCTCCCTCGGGTCCGTCTCGGGGACGTCGCAGGGGGGCAGCGAATAGGCGGTCCGGCCCGGGCGGCTGAGCTCGAAGATCAGCGGCTGGACTTCCTGTCTCTGCGTATTGTCTCTTCCATCTTCCGTCATAACCACGCCTCCAATCGCTGGGCGAATGCGTTAATCTCTTCCCGGGTGCGCCGCTCCGTCACGGCGATGAGGAGCTGACCCTGCAGGGCCGGGTCGACGGAGCCGAGGTCATGGCCCGCCAGATAGCCGTCCCGGAGCAGGCTGCGCCGCAGGGCCGGCACATCGGTTCCCTCGGGCAGCTTCAGCGTGAACTCGTTGAAGAACGGGGAGCCATAAGCCAGGCAGACGCCGGGAATCCGGCTCAGCACGCCGGCCGCGTAATGGGCCTTGTTCAGATTAAGCCGGGCCGCTTCGGCGATTCCCTCCCTGCCCATCAGCGACAAGTACACAGACGCGCCGAGCGCCAGCAGCGCCTGGTTCGAGCAGATGTTCGACGTCGCCCGTTCCCGGCGGATATGCTGCTCGCGCGTCTGCAGGGTCAGCACGAAGCCGCGCCGGCCTTCGCGGTCCGTGGTCTGGCCGACGATGCGGCCGGGCATCCGCCGCATGAGCGCGGACGTGACGGCGAAGAAGCCGCACGTCGGTCCGCCGAGCGAGGCGGAGAGGCCGAGGGGCTGCGCATCGCCGGTGACGATGTCTGCGCCGAGCCGGCCGGGGGCCTCCAGCAGCCCGAGCGACAGCGGATTGACGCTCACGCCGAGCAGTCCGCCGTGGGCGTGGGCCTCCGGCTCGATCGCCCGCAGGTTCTCGATGCAGCCGAAGAAGTTCGGCGACTGCACGAGTACGGCGGCCGTCTCCGGCGTGACCGCTTCGCGCAGGGCCTCGAGGTCGGTTACCCCGTCCCGGCAGGGGACCTCCACAACCTCGAGGCCGAGTCCCCGGGCCGTGGTGCGCAGGATCTCCCGGGCTTCGGGGTGGACGCCCTGCGACACGGCCAGCCGCCTGCGCTGCACGGCGGCACAGGCCAGCGCCCCGGCTTCCGCCAGCGCGGTCGCTCCGTCGTACATGCTCGCATTGGCGACGGCCATGCCGGTCAGCTCGCAGATGTACGACTGGAACTCGAAGATCGCCTGCAGCTCGCCCTGGGAGATCTCGGCCTGGTAAGGCGTATAGGCCGTATAAAACTCCGACCGCGAGAGCATATGTCCGATCACGACCGGAATATGATGGTCATAGATGCCGGCCCCGAGGAAACTCATGTACCGCTCGCTGTCGGCATTGCGGCCGGCGAGGATTTTCAGATGCTTCAGCAGAGCCGCTTCATCCAGGGCGGACGAGACCGGCAGCTTCCCGCAGAAGCGAACCTCCTCCGGTATGTCGGCGAACAGGTCCTCGATGGAGGAGGCGCCTATTGTGCCCAGCATCTCTTCCTGGTCCGCAGGGGTCATCGGCAGATAACGGTGCCGGATCGGCTGTGTCTCAGACATGGGGTCCACCTCCTAGGGTGTAGGGCTCTTTTTTCGGTAAAAAGGCGCAGGCACGACCCGGGCACGCAGAAGCTTGCCGCGGATCTCCACCAGCAGCTCCGTCCCGAGAGCCGCCTGCTCCGCTTCGATCAGCGCAAGGCCGAGATTGCGCTTCAGCGTAGGAGACTGCGTCCCTGTGGTGACTTCGCCGATCGGGCGGCCGTCAGCCGAATGGACGGGGTAATGGCTGCGGGGGATGCCCCGGTCGATCATCTCGATGCCGGCGAGCTTGCGGCGTACGCCGAGCTCCTTCTGCAGCAGCAGCGCCTCCCGGCCGATGAAATCCTCCTTGGTCAGGCGGACGAACGGGCCTAGTCCCGCCTCGAGGGGCGAGATCTGCGCGCTGAGCTCCTGCCCGTACAAGGGAAGCCGGGCCTCGAAGCGCAGCGTGTCCCGGGCGCCAAGACCGGCGGGCTGCAGGCCGAAAGGCTCCCCCGCCTGCAGGAGGCCCCGCCAGACGGCGCCCGCATCGTCCGCGCCGACATAGAGCTCGAACCCGTCTTCGCCGGTATACCCGGTGCGCGAGATCAGGGCGGGGATCCCGCCGCACAGGGGGATGTGATCGGCGAAGGCGAAGGGCCGAAGCTCCGGCAGGGGACCGTCCGCCGCTTGAGCGAGAATCTCGGCCGCTTTGGGACCCTGCAGTGCCATCAGGGCGGTCGCTTCCGAGCGGTCTTCGAGATGGGCGCCGGGGACCTGGTGCTTCTGCAGCCACTCGAAATCTTTATCGATATTCGAGGCGTTCACGACCAGCATGAAGCGGTCGGACGCCAAGCGGTAGAGCAATAGGTCATCAACAGTGCCGCCGTCCGGATAGCAGAGCAGGGTATATTGGGCTTCGCCGTCCTGCAGCCGGCCGACATCGTTGGTCGTGAGCCGCTGAAGCCAGGAGGCGGCCTTCGGGCCGGTAACGAGGAATTCTCCCATGTGGGAGACGTCGAATAACCCCGCCCGCTGCCGTACGGCTTCGTGTTCGAGGGTGAGGCCCGCGGCATACTGCACCGGCAGCTCCCAGCCGCCGAAGTCGATGCATCGTGCGCCGTGCGCATCATAGAACGGGTACAGAGAAGTTCGCTTGAGCGGTTTCATCCCATCACCTCCGGTTCGATTGGGTAACGAGGGAAGGCCAGCAGCTGCGTGACTGTGATTGAGTTTGTGATTGAGTCTGTGATTGGGTTTGTGTGTGGTTCTGTACAGGGGAGGAAGGGCGGAAGAAAGGCGAGAGGCTGGAAAGAGCCCAGCCATGCTAATTTCATTAATACGTGACACCGCAGGAAATGTCAACCAATAATCTGACTTTTCTAAGTATTTTGTTTATATTCTTGACACGGGGAAAGAGGGTGCTTTACTCTCTTATATGAAATCGAATTTTTCCACTATTTTCAGGGAAAGCGGGTGGAGCCGGGATGAGTGTGGTGAAGGCTGAGCTGCTTTACAGTGAGGATCATGAGTGGGCCGCGAAGGCGGAGAGCGGTACGATTCGGGTAGGCATCACCGATTTTGCCCAGCGGGAGCTTGGGGATATCGTTTTCGTGGAGCTTCCCCAGGTCGGTGCCGTGGTGGAAGCGGGGGGGAGTCTCGGCACCATTGAGTCGGTGAAGACCGTTTCGGACCTGTACGCTCCTGTAAGCGGACGGGTGGTGAAGGTCAACGAGGTGCTGCTCGATCGGCCTGAGCAGGTGAATGAGGACCCGTACGGGGCCGGCTGGGTGGTGGAGCTGGCGATCGAGGGGACGCTGGAGCAGGCCGGGGCGCATCTGCTCACCGCCGAAGGTTATCTCTCGCATATCGATTCACTTAACGAGTAAAGGCCGGCCCGCTCCGGCTCCTTTCGCCAAAAAGCCGAACCCCCGCACGGAACTGCGGTGGGTTCGGCTTTTTGGTGAGGCCTTTTGGCGTGCCTCGCGATCAGCTCCATGCTTGGCCTGGGGGCGCTCCTTCCTTGCGGCCAGTTCCTAAACGCCCGAACTGCAGACGGTCCAGCACTCTTCCGCACGGCGGCCCACAGCTTTTCTTATTACTGGTTCTCCGGTTACTCGTTCTCCGGGTGCTGTGCGATATATTCCATGAGCTCGCGGATTTTGAGTACGCACACGAGCTCTTCCTTATAGGTGACGAAGCCCTGGATATACGGGCGTTCTTCCGGCAGATCGCCTTCATCCATGTTCTTGATCGGGATGGAGGTGAAGTCGTAAGCCTCTTCCACCATCAGCCCGTACGTCTTGTCCCCGAGCCCGATGATGATGATCCGGGTGGTCGGCTTGACGGTTGTATGGCTGCCGACCAGATAGTGGCGCAGGTCGATGATCGTATGCAGCTTGTTCTCATACTTCATGACGCCGAGCACATAGGTCGGCATTTTGAGGACCGGCGTAATTTTGGTTACGGGCACGATCGACTTGATTTGCTGGGCCGAAATGGCATATTTCTCGCTGCCGATCCGGCAGATGATAGCTTCTAATGTTTGGGATTCCACGGCTGTTGCCTCCTCGAATGGAACGTTCTGCGGGTCTTTCTATTCATTGTACACCAAGGGGAGAGACACTATGTAAGGAGGCGGCTCCTGCCGTATTCCTTACCTGCCGGCCGTATCGCGGTGCGTGTTTCGGGCCGGCTACCCTTTTGGGACGGGATGCTTGTATAATATAGAGAAGTCACGGTCATCCACAAAAGGTCTTATTCCTCACGAACCGGCAGTTCTGCAGCCAAGAATACGGGAGGTACTCATGAAAAAATTTGTGCTAGGATTGCTCTGCGGAGCGGGGCTGGCTTTCTCCGCGGCCGCTTATGCATCGGAAGAAATTCGGGCGGTCCTCTTCCCCGTCCAATTCGAATTCAACGGCGAGAAGGTAGAGACGCCTTCCCGGTTCGCTGTTCTGAACTATAACGGCCACACCTACGTCCCTCTGCGCTATATGGCGGAGAACCTTGGGGCCGGTGCGGTTTACCGGGAAGAAGACAAGACCGTTGCGGTCGTCTCGGAGCCGAGCGGAGCGGACGAGGCCGCCAAGCGGATCTGGGCCGCCCGATACCGTCTGGAGCGGGGCATGTCCTCCAAGGAAGTGCGCGACGCGCTCGGTGAGCCGTCCTTCTCCGCACTGCTCGACAGCTCGCGCCAGCAGTGGCGCTATGACATCGGGGCCAAATCCGGCTACCAGAACAGCGGCGGCGTGAGTGCCGACATTGAAGCTCTGCAGCGGGGCGACCTGCAGGCACAGATCTTCGTCTCCTGGAACGCAGCCGGGGAAGTGGACCGCTATGAGCTTTGGATTGCCGGCGCCTCGGAGGGCGGCACCCATCCGGTCAGCGTTCACATCGTATATCCGGACGGAACGTCGAGCACGTCGGAATACTAACATCTTTTCCCTTCAAGGCCGGTTCCGCAGGAGCCGGCTTCTCTTTATGAAGCCTCTCATAAAAGTCCCCCACAAGAAGCCCCTCCCGGGAAGCCCCTCCCGGGAAGCCCCTCCCGGGAAGCCCCTCTCAAGAAGGCCCGCTCCGGCGGAGCCGTTATGCGTAGTGAGCTTCTTTCGCGCTGCTCCGCATGCCCTCCATACTCCGCATCTTGTGCAGGGTCATCCATTTCATTGAGCTTCACTCTTGTGAACGTACGCCCCAGGCCGCTTTTCCACGACGTCGTGCCCTAAGGATCACTTGGCGCGGTATGCCCCAAGCTCTTATCCAAGAAGTGCGTGCCTCGCAGAGCCTCCTTCCCAATTCCTTTCCCGAAGGTTCAATCCACGCCGGCATATAAGCAGAGGCTCTACCTTTGCACAGCCGACCGAGCTTGCCGGACGAACCCGCCTGCCGCAATCTGCCTATTGGTTTTATCGACACGGCGGGCGTCCAGGTTTAGAGACCTCCTTCATTTTGTCCAGACGGACAGGCCCTTGTGCAGATCCCAGGACGTAGTCCAGCCGAACGTTTCTACGGTGTATTCCCAGGTCAGTGGAAAATAGGTCACATTGCGGAACAGCAGCGGGGGATAAGGGTCGGTGGCGAGGTCGACGGTTCTGCCATCAATGGTGATGGGGAAGGAGGCGACATAGGCGGTGAGGGGGCGGCTACCGGCAGGGGGACCCGCTTTTGCAGCCGGGGAGAGGGGGACGCGTTCCTCCACGCCCGAGCGGATCGTAAGACCGGTTTCTGCGGACCATTTCAGCTGCAGCCCTGCGGCCCGGCTGACGTCCCACGTCATGGGGATATACGTAATGTCATGAAAGAGGAGCGGGGGATAAGTGCTCTGCAGGCGGTTCAGAGCGGAGCCGTCGAGCTCTACCGGCCAAGCGGGAACCTGGACATCGACCTGCATGGCCGAGGCCTCGGCGGGGAGCGGAGAGTCAGCAGAGGCGGCATACAGACCGAGCAGCAGCGAGCCTGCGGCCCACAGGCGCAGTTTGCTTTTCAACATGGGCGGGTTCCTCCTTATTGGAATCGGACGAACTCCACCCCCCGATTGTTGCCGCGGCTTAGCTCCGATTATTTCTTAGTAAATTTGGAAAATCATACATAATGATGCATTCCTTGGACATCCTATCCTTGTAAGAGCGTCAACCATCAAATTATTTTCTTCAGGAGGTTCACATGCACACCCAGCAACGTTTTGCCGCTCATGAGTTTCTCGAGACCCAGGAAGCGGTGCGCACCAAAGCCGCGCATATCGAACTGTACGGCGTATTGTTCTCGATGGCGCAGGACACACATCTGAAGGACATTCTGTTCAACCAGCAGCGCCGCATGATCGAAGGGTACAATTTCGGCGTTCAGCTGCTTCAGGGAAGAGGCATCGCGGTTCCTGCTCCACCGCATACCCCTGAACTGCGGGTGTATGAGCAGCCTCAGATCGGACTGCAGCAGCCATCCCTGCCGGCTCCCAATCCGAACGCGACGACGCTGTCCGACGTGTCGATCTCGACGATTGCCTTGAACCTGCACAAAACCGGCTCGGCGGTCTCCATGCTGTGGGCGAACGAATGTGTCGAGCCGCAGATCCGCCAGTACCATGCGACCTCCGCTAATATCTGCCAAGAGATGGCATTCGAGATGTTCCAATATATGAACTACAAAGGCTACTACCAGGCTCCGCAGCTCGCCGACCACACGATGCGTACGATGATCGGGGCGGTCCAGCCCGCACAGCAGCAGCAGCCTTATCAGACTCATTTCAATCACTAGCACGGAGCCGACGGGAACGAAACCCGCAGCGGCGACAACACAAACAAGCGGCGGAGTCCAGGCTCCGGCCGCTGTTTGGTGTTCCTATTTCTTTATCTTACAGAACGAGCGCGCTGCTCACGATCACCAGCAAGATGAAGAGAACCAGAATGGCACCTGTCGAAGTAAAACCGCCGGCATATGCACCCATTGTTCATTCCTCCTTCAATCCTTGTTGCTTCGGAGCCGGAGCTCCTTCACACCCTATATCCTATGCCCTTGGATTCCGCGGCGGATGGGTGTACGCCCGGCTGCGGCTAAAATGGGCAGGAACCCGGCAGACCAGTCGTTAGCAGAATGTTAAGAAAACTAACGGTTGCCGGCGGCGTTCCTAATCCTATCCTCAAAGGTTTTTGGCATAATGGGATCATACTAAATGACCGGGAGGAAAGAACGCTCATGGCAAAGATTCTGGTAGTGGACGACGCGGCGTTTATGCGCATGATGCTCCGTACGATGCTGACGGAGGCGGGACACGAGATTATCGGGGAAGCGGCCAACGGCCTAGAAGCGGTGAACGCCTATCTGACGACCAAGCCTGACCTTGTGACGATGGATATTACGATGCCGGAGCTTGACGGGGTAGGGGCTGTGAAAGAAATTCGGGGCCATGATCCCGCAGCGCGGATTATCATGTGCTCAGCGATGGGCCAGAAGGCGATGGTTGTGGATGCGATCTCCGCGGGGGCGAAGGATTTCGTCGTGAAGCCGTTTCAGAAAGACCGGGTCGTGGAGTCGGTTAACAAAGTGCTCGGCCTCTAAAAAAAGGCGGGACATCTCCTGCAGTCACAGGAAGGGCCGACCGGTCCTTCCGCCTGCCTACCCCAAAGAAGCCAAAAAGCTGCCGGGAGCTCATGCTCCGGCAGCTTTTTGTTTCTGTCATTGGATATGTTCAATACTCACACACCGTCCTCAAAAGGACGGCATAGGCGGCTGTCTCCATGTCCCAGCGCTTTTCGCTCTCCTCGGTATGCGGCCTGCCGAGGGCAGCCCGGCTTAAGAGGAGCGCCGCCTGAACGCCTCCTCCGCGTAGAGCCGGAAGTTCTCCTCGTCGTAGCAGACGAAGAGAACCTGACGGATCGTCCCTGGTCCATCCGCATGGCTTCGGACGAAGGCGGTTACTTCCTCCCAGGCGCAGGCCGCCGCGAGCTCTTTGGGGACCCCGTAGATGCCCGTCCCGATGTTCGGGAAGGCGATGGAGCGGAGCCCGTGCTCTGACGCCAGGGCCAGCACGCTCCGGTAGCAGCGCCTCAGCACCTCGGCTTCCCCCTGGGTGCCGCCGTTCCATACAGGGCCTACCGTATGGATCACGTGGGAAGCCGGCAGCCTGCCCCCGGTTGTGATTACTGCTTCGCCCGGAGGACAGCCGCCCTGCCTGGAACGGATGCGGATGCAGTCGTCCAGAATCGCCCTTCCGCCGGCCCGGTGAATGGCCCCGTCCACGCCTCCGCCACCGAGCAGGCTGGAATTGGCCGCATTGACGATGGCGTCCGCCTTGATCCGGGTAATATCGCCCCGCATAACTTCAAAGGATACGTTGCCGACTGTGATCGCAGCTGTCGTCATAAGAATTCCGCCTCCTTTAAGCGCCCCCATTTTTCTTCGTATCTTCCTATTTACCCACTTCAACGGCAGCTGTTATGCCCGGGTGCAGGTCTTATGCACAAAAAAAAGACAGGGGATCTCGCGATCCCTCTGCCTTTCCTGCCGAACATGGCTGTCTGCGGGGGCTACCCGTACACGCGGATCTCAACGACTTCGGCACTGGGGCTGCCGTTCGTCTGCCCGACGGCCAGCCTCAGCCGCTCTACCGTTACCGGCGCATTCAGCCGGTGCACCCGCTTGCGCTTGCGGTTGTCCCGCTCTTGGTGCAGTACCTGCCAGGAGCCGTCGATGAGGCCTTCGATACGGTAATCCCGCACAAGCTCAGGGATGATCTCGAACGGTGTGCGGTGGTGGTGCAGATTGATCAGATCCTCGTTCACGTCGTCGTTGAACACGAGCTGCACCTCATTTACCTGTACCGCTTCCGGCCACGAGAGCTCCAGCTGCGCTTCGCCTCCGGAAGCCAGCGGCTCGGATACCCAGAGGTGCGGCTGGCCGTAGGGACGAAGGTAGCCGTTCACCGCCTGATCCGGCGCGAAGGCGTTCGTCTCCGGATGGGCCCGGAAGCAGAATGGCCGGCGGGCCCCCAGCTCCCGCATCGTCCATTCCACGACGGGCTGATCGCTCCGGTAGTTCTCCGGGTTCTGGGCGGAGGCCGGTGCCGCACTGTGGTGGAAAGCCACCACGCCGGTCTGCGGCTGATCGGACAGGTACAGCGCCACCTGCGGATTGGCCTTCACGACGACGAACGCATTCTGCGCTTTCTCCGGTGCCCAGCCGAGCGGGATCTTCACCCACTGGCGTTCTCCGGCCTTGGCCGTCCCGGTGCTCCGCAGCTCGAGCGTATGCGGCACGTAGTTCTCCGGCCTGCCGGTGCTCCACACCTCGATCTCCAGCACCGTGTCCTCCGCCGCATCGGCAAGCAGCTCCAGCTCGGTGAGCTCGGGGGCGACCGGCAGCAGCAGCCCGGCGTCCGCCTTCAGCGGATAGCGCTCCGCCGGTGCTTCCAGGCCCAGGCGCCGCAGATGGCCGGACGCGCTGACCGCCGCCCGGCGGGCGAGATCCGCGTCATCGGCGCTACGCAGCCCGATGACCGAGGCATCCTGCCGCAGCAGCGTCTGATGCAGCTCGGCGAGGTGCTCGCGGTAGACGCCGCGGGGCGTCGTCCCGTGCTGCACCGCCAGCGCCGCGCCGGTGCCGGCCGCTTCGCCGATGACGGCACACGTCGCCATGACGCGCGTCGTGCCGAAGGCTACATGCGTGGCGCTGATGTTGCGCCCGGCGAAGAGCAGGTTGCTCACGTTCGCCGAGTAGAGCGAGCGGAACGGCACGTGGTAGACCCCGTCCGTGTAGAGGTGCTTCGAGCCGCTCTCCTGCGCGTACATGCCCTGCGGCGGGTGCAGATCGATCGACCAGCCGCCGAAGGCAACGCGGTCTTCGAACTCCCGCTGGGCGAGGATATCGTTCTGGTTCAGCACATAGTCACCCACGAAGCGGCGGTATTCCCGCTTGCCGGGCAGGGAGCCGACCCACTCCAGCGTCATGTTCTCCGCCTCGAACTGCCCGGAATTTTTGATGTAATCCCAAATGCCGTAGATGACGGACCACAGCTCGTCTCGGATCCGCTCGTTCTCGTGCACGGTGTCCAGCTCGCCTCCCCATTCGATCCACCAGTAATGGCAGCCGGAGTCGCCGCTGCGGATGACCCGCCGGATCGGGATCGACGTCTGGGTGATGTCCTTGGCGAAGCTCGGAGGGACGTACTTCACGGGCTGTCCCGCATCCTTGCTGTAGAAAAGGATCGTGCTGCCGAGCGTAATGTCGTCCGGGGTCTCCGGCGCCCATTCCTCGTTGTACTCGTGCCGCGCCTCCCGGCCCAGGCGGTACTTCGCCCCGGCGAGGAAGCCGACCAGCCCGTCGCCCGTGCAGTCGAGGTACATGCCGCTCTCGAAGCGGATGCGCCGCTCCGAGCCCATCATCCACCCCGTCACGGATACGATGCTGCGGTCCTCTTCGGAGCCCTCCGCCTCCACTTCGTGCACATCCGTGTTGAGGAAGAGCTGGATATTCTTCTCCGCCCGGACGGCTTCGAGCAGCACCAGGTCCCAGAAGTACGGGTTCCCTTCGGGATTACGGTACTGATTCTCCACGAAGAGCTCGCCCATGATGCCGGTTTCCCGGGCATAGCGGTGGGTGCCGTGGCCGGTCGCTCCGCATACCCATACCCTGACCTCGCTGCTGGAGTTGCCGCCGAGAACCGGGCGGTTCTGGACCAGGGCGACGGTTCGGCCGAGCCTCGCGGCGGCAATCGCAGCGTTCACGCCGGCAAGGCCTCCGCCGATGACGGCAATATCGGTTTGTACGGTTTCGTTTTTCATGGGATCACCTCATCAATGTTATACGAAATTTCATACGCAGTCCGTTGGTGGTTACGCTTGCATGGCCGTTCTGCTATACTGAGATCAGATGATTATGGTTCCATTGTATTCAAGGCGGAGGCCTTTGAACATGCACGTAATTGATCACTAACATATACAAAATTTCAGCCGAAGAGAGGTGCTGCGTATGCCGGATTGGCGCTGGGTTCCGGAGGTGACGAACCGAGTCTACTGGGAACGGATCCGGGCCTTTCAGCTTCGGGAGGATGCGTATGGGGACTGGGTGGCCTTCGCCGTCAAGGAAGGACGCTTTCGTTATTCCGTCAGCGGAGTACAAGGGGAAGCAGGATTCGGAGACATCGTCTTCTGTCCGCCGGGGGAGCGGTTCGAGCGCGAGGTTCTGGAGGAGCTATCGTTTCACTTCGTTGCTTTCCGGTGGAGCACCGGCGCCGCCTCTGCCTCCGAGCCGAATGGAGAGGGGGTGGGCCTCTTGCCGCATCCCGCAGGCGCGATTTCCGTGGTGGATCATCAGAGGCTCTCTTCGAACTACTTTTATATGGAGCAGCTGCAGCACGCCTCCCCAGAGCGCAGATTGGCTCTTGCGGCACACGGCTTTCAAGACTTATGGCAGCTCATCTGCCTTGAACGGGAGCTGGCCTCGGCCTCCGGACGGCAGGCCGAAGTCGAAGATCCGCAGATGCAGGCGGCGGCTCTGTGGCTCCGGCAGCATGCCTTCGGGCCTGTCCTGTTGAAGGAGCTGGCGGCGGGGCAGGGGTGCACGCCCGTTCAGTTCACGAGAAGGTTCCAGGCCGCGCTGGGAGTATCGCCGATGGATTATGTGACGTCGCTGCGGCTGCAGCAGGCCCGGACGCTGCTGCTCGAGACCGCCTTGACGCTGGATGAGATTGCCGAGCGGTGCGGCTACGAGAACGGGTTTTATCTTAGCCGGATGTTCTCGCGGAAGCTGCGGCTCTCCCCCTCCGCCTACAGGAAGCTTCACCGGGTTTGAATGGCTGCGCCGCTTCACGTTTGAAGTGCAACCCACGCGCCCTCCGGTTCGTCTATAAGGTTATCTTATGGATGCCTTTTCCAGCAAAAGGAGGCTGAATCGTTTGAATCTCATCGTCGTTATCGTGCTCGTGGCGATTGTAGGAACGGTAATCAGCGGTCTGAGGGGAGACCGCAGAGCCCGAAGGGGCGGCAGAAGAAACGGGAACGATATGTATTATGACGGTACGCACCATTATAATGGGATGGATACAAGCAGCAGCGGCCCGGACAGCAGCTGTTCGAATGGAGGCAGCGGAGGCTTCGGTTCGGGAAGCGATGGAGGAAGCTGCGATAGCGGAGGCGGAGATTGAGATGAACGGGATGGACCAAGAGCATCGGAGAAGATTGATCACCCAGGCTGAGGGCTTGGTACAGGAGCAGCTTGGAGGGGACAGCAGCGGCCACGACTGGTGGCACATGTTTCGGGTGGCCCGTACCGCACGGCGGATGGCCGAGGTCGAGGGAGCGGATGTGTTCATCTGTGAGCTGGCCGCGCTGCTTCATGATCTTGCAGACGAGAAGCTCGTTGAAGACAAAGAGGCCGGGCAGCAGCGGATTGAGGCGTGGCTGAAGGATGCGGGAGCAGGTGCCGGGGATACCGCTCATATTATGGAGATCATCCGGAACGTGTCGTACAGCGGGGGGCATGGAGCTCCGATGCGGACCCTCGAGGGGCGGATCGTGCAGGATGCCGACCGTCTTGATGCGATCGGGGCGATCGGCATCGGCCGGACCTTTGCTTATGGCGGGGCCAAGGGGCGCTTGATGCATGACCCCACGGAGGAGCCGCGGGAGAGCATGACCCGGGAGGAGTACCGGAGCAGCGGGGGAACCGCCATCAACCATTTTTATGAGAAGCTGCTGAAGCTTAAGGATCTGATGAACACGGACACCGGACGTGCCCTGGCACTGGAACGCCACAAGTATATGGAGGGTTTCCTGCAGCAGTTTTATCAGGAGTGGGAGGGCGAGAGTCCGCTGCTTCGCAAACCGCAGTGATAGATTAGCTGCTGCATGCCCAATGAACCTTATCGGATCGATAACCGGTAAGGTTTTTTTGCTGTGCACGGAAATTGATTTTATGGAAAATAAAGGGTTATCCTGTTATCGGGCGCGCTGCAGGTGGTTAATAGGCTGAAGGACTTACCCTATGAATCATTGACAGCATAAAAATAATTGGGAGGAGCGAATCCGGATGGAGCGAAAATGGTGGAAGGAAAGCGTGGTGTATCAGGTATATCCCCGCAGTTTCATGGACAGCAACGGGGATGGCATCGGAGACCTGCGGGGCCTGGTCGAGCGTCTGGATTATATCCGCGAGCTCGGTGCCGACGTCATATGGCTGTCTCCCATCTATGAATCGCCTAACCGGGACAACGGGTACGATATCAGCGATTATTTCCGGATTATGAAAGAGTTCGGAACGATGGAGGACTGGGAGCTCCTGATCGAAGAGATTCATGGACGCGGCATGAAGCTGATGATGGATTTGGTGATCAACCATACCTCGGACGAGCACTCGTGGTTCAAGGAATCGCGCCGGTCCAAGGACAATCCGTACCGCCATTTTTACATATGGAGACCACCGGGCAGCGACGGAGGCCCTCCGAACAACTGGGCTTCCATGTTCTGCGGCTCGGCATGGGAGTACTGCGAAGAGACCGGCGAATACTACCTTCACTTATTCAGCAAGCACCAGCCGGATTTGAATTGGGACAACCCCAAGGTCAGACGCACGTTATACGATATGATCTGGTGGTGGATTCACAAAGGGGTGGACGGCTTCCGGATGGATGTCATCAATTCGATTTCGAAGGATCCATCCTTCCCGAGCGCAGGAGAGGGAGAACTGGCCGATGGGAAGCAATATTATGAGAACGGTCCCCGTGTTCACGAGTATCTGCAGGAGATGAACCGGGAGGTACTGGCGCGGTTCGATCTCATGACCGTAGGCGAAACGGGCGGCGCTACGACGGAAGACGCGCTCCGGTACGCCGGCAGGGAGGGGAAGGAGCTTCAGATGATCTTCCAATTCGAACATGTCGAGCTTGATTATGGGAAGGACAAGTGGAGCATTGTCCCCTGGAAGCTCAAAGATCTGATCGCCGTACTCAGCAAGTGGCAGACGGAGCTGGAGGGCAGGGCCTGGAATACGCTTTACTTCAATAACCATGACCAGCCCCGGTCCGTTTCGCGGCTGGGCGATGATGAAGAATACCGCGTCCCGTCGGCCAAGCTGCTGGCCACGATGATTCACATGATGCAGGGCACGCCGTATATTTACCAGGGCGAGGAGATCGGGATGACCAATGTGCGCTTCCCGTCGATAGACGATTACCGGGATATCAGTACCCTGCAGTTCTATAAGGAGCAGGTGGAGGAGAAGAGGCGCGATCCCCGTGAGGTTATGGAGGTTATTTATAGCAGGGGGCGGGATAACGCGCGGACGCCAATGCAGTGGAATGCTTTGGAGCATGCGGGTTTTACAAGCGGTGCCCCATGGATGAAGGCTAACCCGAATTATACATCCATCAACGTAGAGGCGGAACGCTCCGACCCGAATTCCGTTTTTCATTACTACCGCCGACTGATCTCCCTCCGCAAAAAGCATCCGA
>NZ_CP187970.1:5532500-7615000 GCF_049942825.1 Paenibacillus sp. S-38 | reverse complement strand
ATTGGACTTTGGTACGATCTGTACAGGATAGGTGGGAGCCTGAGAAGCCTGAGCGCCAGCTTGGGTGGAGGCGCCGTTGGGATACCACCCTGATCGTATCGGAGTTCTAACCTGGTACCGTGATCCGGTGCGGGGACAGTGTCAGGTGGGCAGTTTGACTGGGGCGGTCGCCTCCTAAAGCGTAACGGAGGCGCCCCAAGGTTCCCTCAGAATGGTTGGAAATCATTCGAAGAGTGCAAAGGCATAAGGGAGCTTGACTGCGAGACAAACAGGTCGAGCAGGGACGAAAGTCGGGCTTAGTGATCCGGTGGTACCGAATGGAAGGGCCATCGCTCAACGGATAAAAGCTACCCTGGGGATAACAGGCTTATCTCCCCCAAGAGTCCACATCGACGGGGAGGTTTGGCACCTCGATGTCGGCTCATCGCATCCTGGGGCTGAAGTAGGTCCCAAGGGTTGGGCTGTTCGCCCATTAAAGCGGTACGCGAGCTGGGTTCAGAACGTCGTGAGACAGTTCGGTCCCTATCTGTCGCGGGCGCAGGAAATTTGAGAGGAGCTGTCCTTAGTACGAGAGGACCGGGATGGACGTACCGCTGGTGTACCAGTTGTTCCGCCAGGAGCACGGCTGGATAGCCAAGTACGGACGGGATAAGCGCTGAAAGCATCTAAGCGTGAAGCCCCCCTCAAGATGAGATTTCCCAAGTCAGTAAGACCCCTTGTAGACGACGAGGTTGATAGGTTCGGGGTGGAAGCGCGGCAACGTGTGGAGCTGACGAATACTAATCGGTCGAGGGCTTATCCACTAGCTTCCGCAAGGAAGCGGCAGCAGTAATGTAGATGTTAGTCTTAAGCTAGCGAGTGAGGATATATCATTTTGGTAGTGACCTTTGTGCGAAGCACAAAGGAACGCAAAATGATATACCCGAATGTATATCCAGTTTTCAAGGTACAAGCTGCCTTGAATATGTATTACCGTGTATCCTGGCCGATACACAAACCGTTTGGTGATGATGGCGGAAGGGAACCACGCGTACCCATCCCGAACACGAACGTTAAGCCTTCCAGCGTCGATGGTACTTGGACCGCAGGGTCCTGGGAGAGTAGAACGTCGCCAAGCCAATGAAGAGCCCTTTTGGACCATGTGTCCAAAGGGGCTCTTTTTGGTTTGGTTACAGCAGCTTGTCACCGTTGTCGATACTCGGCCGTCAGCGAGTGAGTGGACATAGGGGCGGTGATCTTTGTGCCAAGCCCGACGGGTCGCAAAGTGATAGATCCGGGCGGGCAGCATCGTCATAAAGCAAAAAGCCCTGTGGCAGCTTAGGGCTTGTAGGGAGATGCCTTTGTTTAATGCGGAAGGAAGGGGGCTCTGGATAGGGGCGATGACAGGAGATGGATCTGCACCCGAAGACCGTATGGGGGAGGACGGGGGATGCAGCGGGACCGGGGCTCTTAAAGGAAGGGGAGAAGTCATGTCCTTTTGCTTGCTCTTATTGTACCAAAACCGGAAGGAGGCTTGGGTTAAGGTTTCGAAAAGAATACGTAAGGGAATTGTAAAGGGCATGGACTGCCTTGTAGTGATTTTACTAGGGAAGATTCGGGTAATAAGAATAGGCCGTCTCGGGCCGCAATTTCCTAGAAGGAGTCGATAACAATGGCGAAGGTTGCTTTCTTACTTGGTCCGGCGTTTGAGGATAGCGAGATGCAGAAGCCTTATGAGGCTGTTCGTGAGGCCGGCCACGAGGCCGTCATTATCGGATTGAAGGCCGGAGAGAAGCTGGAAGGGAAGCAAAAGCAGGCCAGCTATACGGTGGAGCTGGCCATTAAGGATGCGAATCCGAATGAGTTTGACGCTGTGGTAATTCCAGGGGGTTCTTCACCTGAAGCACTAAGGCTCGACCCGCTGATCCAATCGTTTGTGCATGTGATGGACGAGGTGGGAAAACCGATTGCCGCCATCTGTCATGGTCCACAGATCTTGATCTCGGCCGGGCTGCTGCAGGGACGCATTCTGACCAGCTATCCGCCGCTGCAGGATGATATTACGAATGCGGGAGCCGCGTTTCAGGATAAAGAGGTGGTGGTCGACCGGAATCTGATCACTTCCCGTACTCCGAAGGACGAGCCGGCCTTTATCCGGGAGACCTTGAAGGCCTTGGAGCAGGTGCCGAGCGTCCGTTCCTAAATCTGTGCGTAGCTCATAAAAGAAAAACACCTCTTCCAATCGACTGGAAGAGGCGTTTTTGTATATCCGGCTCAGATGCGAATAATTGCTTAGCGGCCCACTGGGGAGAATATACTGCCGTCCCATGGAAGGCCTTTTTCATAACGTTTTTTGTCATGGTGACGCTGCAATGCCAAAGGGGGAAACTCATACATATCCCAGATCTTGCAGAACTTAGCCTTGGATTCGGTCTTCTCCAGGATGTTGTTCACCGCGCGGCGGGCCGCTTCATTCGCTCCCTCCATCGTTGCGAGGTCCGTATTGGTCCTTACGTAGTCCGAGGCGAGAAGAAGATTGGGAATACGCGTGTACGCATTCGGACGGAGCTCCCGCGTATACACTTTGTTGACCAGCAGGGGCTCGAGATTGACCAAAGTGCCCGCCGGGTTAGGCATATGAATATCCTCGTCGAGGAACCAGGAATGAAGATTGTCGTCCCGTAATATCTCCTGTCCGGCTGCATTCAGACTCAGCTTTAACTGGTACCATACTTCTTCCTTGATCTCTTCCTTGGTGCAGTTCTTGGCCGGCTTGCCGTACAATGGGCCCGGGGCTTCCCAATCGGATACATCGACGGAAAGTACGCCCTGAACCGTTCCGTCGCCATATTCGCTCATCGGAAATTCGGGCCAGAATTGTGCCTGCGAGACGGAAGTGAGCGCCCATGGAGAATCCATATATATCATATGGCCATGAATGATCGGCACGTCTTCTTTAAAGTAGAATTGAATGCCGTTCATCCATTCCACATCGTCCGAGAGCAGTTTGATGCCCGCGAGGGTGGGATCGGCTTGAAGCATTTCGGGTGAGACCAGACGGGCCATGACTTCTACCGGCAGGGCGCAGATATAATAGTCACCCTGAACCTCCCGGGTCAGACCATCTTCTGTAATCGTTGCCCCGGTGATACGGCCATCCGTACAGGTGACCGCCTCCACCTTGGCATTCAAATGATAATCTACCCCGAGATGCCGGAGGTAGGTCAGCCACGGGTGAAGCCACACTTCATTAGTAGGCCCGTCAAGCAGACGGTCGGCACTTCCGCCAGGAAGTACCATATCCATCATGATTTGGGCGCCAACAGTTCCAACCGTGCAGGTGTTGGCTTCCTTGGCCTTGGCCGCTACCAGAATGCGGGTCAGGCCGGCAAAGACACGTTTGAAATTGTCCGACTGTTCATCGGCGTTAATAAAGCTCCACCATGGCGTGTTCTGGTATTCCTCCGCCCGCCGTTCGTCACAGCTTGTCATCACCTGCCAGATCCGGCTCAGGTAGTGCTCCACTTCGGCCTCCGTCAGGCCCAAGTCATTATCGAAGAGGGACTTGAACAGATCCTTCAGATCCGAGAAGGAGCTTGGAAACTCGGTAAGAAACTCTACGGGAAGACCATCCTTACGGGCTAGTCCAAGACGGGTGCCTTCGGTAAGATTATCGGCAACATAGCCGTCGTCCCCGTACGGAATACGCTTCATGGTATCGATAATATGTTTATAGAATCGGGGAAAGAAGCGGAATCCGTGCTCTCCCGGCAGGTCGGCGCGGCCTTCTGTACCGCTTCCGGGGACCGGCATCGACCTTGCTTTGCCGCCGGGCAGACGCTTCATTTCGTACACCGAGACATCAAAACCCCGCTCACCGAGTTCATGAGCAGCGCTCATCCCGGCAACCCCGCCCCCGAGAATAATCACTTTCGTTTTCATTTGGCCGACTCTCCCTTACATGGCACTTCTTTCATCTAGTATCAGTTATAACATAGAATAGGGGGCGAAGGAATCATATTTTTGACAAGATAAACATAGGACTAAAGTATTGGTGTCATAAGAATGGCGAAGGATATGGAATGCTGGGAAGATAAAATGGTTGTATACCCTATAGGGGTATGATAAACTGAGAGTAAAAGCAGGTAAGGGTGAACCCGGATGGATATCGAAACGAAAGAGGAGCAAGGCGCGACGGTGACTCATACGGATGACTGCTGTGCTGCAGGGGAACGGAGAAGCCACCATTCGGCCAAAGTGAAGGATAATCTGGTATCCCGTTTGAACCGGATCGAAGGACAGATCCGCGGCGTCAAAGGGATGATCGAGAAGGATACGTACTGCGACGATGTACTGAACCAGATTGCTGCGATCCAGTCCGCTTTGAACTCCGTAGGCAAAATTCTGCTCGAAGGCCATATGCGCAGCTGTGTGGTGGAGCGAATTGAGCAGGGAGATACGGAAGTGATTGATGAGCTGATGAAAACGATGGGCAAGCTCATCAAATAATGAAGAGATATACGGGTAGAGGGGAAGGAGGCCGGGTGGGATTGGTTCCGGGCTGAAACTTGCCCCCGACCCCCGAAGCGGAATCATAGAGTGCGAAACGTATAGTATCACCCAGCGGCAGCAATGGGCCGTGAGAGCCTTTCCCGCTATAACTCGGATCATGCTGGGGAGAGGGAGCCTCGAAGGGTGGAGACTACTCGTTTGTCATCTTAGGAAGTACCCCCTCATCTTCTTTAGGCGCCGGATGCGTTCCGGCGCTCTTTTTTTGCTGCCGGGTGGCGAGCTTAACAAAATCTTCATACAGATTGAAACTGTCTGTAATACTCCGTTGTTATACTGGTTGGGAGATGTACAAGCTTATATAACAGGAGGAGAACCTGCGATATGCGATTGATCCCTTTCCGAAGCTCCATGATCGGAACCCTGGCGCTGCTGATGGCGTCCCTGTCCACCCTGCCGGTCCTGCCGGTGGCTGCTGCAGAGTCCGGTACAACCCCTGCCCCGTCCGCGGCAGAGACTGCAGGAGCAAAGAAAAGCATCACGCTGCTGCATACGAATGACATTCATTCCCGCGTCGAAGCAAGCGATGCCGGCATCGGTTACGCGGCGCTGGCGACCTTGGCCAAGCAGTATAAGGCGGAGAATCCGAATACGCTGCTGCTTGATGCCGGGGATACGTTCCACGGCCAGACCATTGCTAACCTGGTGCGCGGCGAGAGCATCGTCAAGCTCATGAACACGATCGGCTACGATGCGATGACGGCGGGCAACCATGATTTTAACTATGGGTATCCGCGACTGGTGGAGCTGGCCGGCCAGGCGAAGTTCCCGGTCCTCTCTTCCAATACGAAGAAGGAGGACGGCTCCCGGATTCTGGAGTCGTATATCATCAAGGAGGTGGACGGGATCAAGCTGGGGATCTTCGGCCTAAGCACGCCGGAGACCGCGTACAAGACACACCCGAACAACGTGAAGGGGCTGACCTTCCATGACCCTGCATTGGAAGCCAAAGCTGTTGTAGGCGAGCTCAAGGGCAAAGTCGATGCGATCATTGCGCTGGCCCACCTCGGTGTGGACGAGTCCAGTACGGATACGAGCATCAAGGTGGCCCAAGCGGTGCCGGAGATCGATGTGATCATCGACGGGCACAGCCATACCGAGATGAAGGAAGGCACGCAGGTAGGCCCTGTGCTCATCGCCCAGACCGGCGAGTATCTCAAGAATATCGGCCGGGTGGATCTGACCTTCGAGAACGGGAAGCTGACGGGCAAGAAGGCAGGCCTGCTGACCAAAGCGAGCGTGAAGGAAAGTGGGACTGTTGAAGATCCGGCCATCGTTGAGCTGGTGAAGGGAATCAAACAAGAGCAGGAGGCCGTGCTCTCCCAGGAAGTGGGCAGCACCCAGGTGAAGCTGGTCGGTGACCGCGAGGTCGTACGCAAAGGCGAATCCAATCTCGGCGATCTCATCGCCGATGCCATGATCGCCGAGAGCGGTGCGGATGTGGCCCTTACCAATGGGGGCGGCATCCGCGCTTCGATCGAGCCGGGCTCGATTACAAAGGGGGAAGTGGTGACAGTCCTGCCGTTCGGCAACTACATCCAGACGAAGAAGGTCAAAGGATCGGAGCTTCTGGCCGGCCTGGAGCATGGAGTATCGAGCTATCCTGAGTCTTTCGCCCCGTTCCCGCATATCGGGGGCATGACGTTCACATTCGATGCCTCGAAACCGGCCGGCAGCCGGGTCACTTCGGTGAACGTGAAGGGCGTGCCGCTTGTGCCGGAGCAGGAGTACGTGCTTGCGACCAATGATTTTATCGCGGCAGGCGGGGACAAGTACACCATGTTCAAGGACCAGCCGGTGCTCGGGGACTATGCCTCGTTGGAGGAAGCACTGATCTCATACCTGCAGAAGCAGGGAGCGGTCAGCAATGTCGCGGTGGGACGCATTAATGTGACAGGCGCTGCACCCGCGGCTGTACCGGCACCGGCTGCAGGGGCTCCCGCAGCTGCTCCGGCACCGGCCGCTTCTGCCGAATCCCAGCCTGCCGGGGGAGTGCATGTCGTGAAGGCCGGCGACTCCCTGTGGAAGATCGCCAAGCTGCACCGCACGACCTGGCAGAAGCTCCAGGAGCTGAATGCGCTGCGCAATCCGAACCTGATTTATCCGGGCCAGCAGATCGTTCTGCCGTAAGCTGTTCCATTCAAGGAAACCAAAGTGCCGCTCCTGCGGCCTTTGGTTTTTTTGTTTTGTGGGCCATTTTTGAGCGAAAGGGAACCTTTCTATGGAAAGGGCTGTCTGTAAGAGGTATGGAGAGAGGAGGGGAACCCTTGGAGGAATACTTGAGGCACACCGCCGGTCTGGATGTGCTCGATTTTCGTGGGATTATGGAAGCGCACGGGCAGGAGGTTTGGAACTATATTTACTTGTTGACGGGGAAGTCGGATGCGGCTGACGATCTGTCCCAGGAAACCTTCATCCGGGCCTACCGGTATATCAGCACTTTCAGAGGGGAATCTTCCCTGCGGACATGGCTGTTGAAGATCGCGAGGAACCTTGTGTACGACTACCGCAAAAAGAACTGGTTTCGCCGCGTGATCCTCATGGAGCGGGTGTTCGGGGGCAGGAAGGGACGATCGGCGGAGGAGGAGTACTTTTCTCTTCAACTGACGGACGAGATCTGGACGGTGGTGGCCGGACTGCCGCTGAAGATGCGCGAGGTGCTGCTCCTGGACGCGGTACATGAGCTCTCCCAGAAGGAGATCGCAGAGATGCTGAATATCTCGGTCGGAACCGTTAAATCCCGTATTCACCGGGCAAGAGCCAAAGTATCGAAGCAGCTGCAGAAGGAGGGGATCCCTTATGAATGAACGGCCTTCTTGGTACAGCCGCTTAAGGAGGGAGCCGCTGGCCGAGCGGACCTTCACGAAAGACCTGCGGAACAAGATTGAACGGGAGATTGAATCACGGGAGCTCGGCAGAGGGAGTCGATTCGGCTTGGCAGCCCGTAGAATGTGGGCTGCGGGCTTGATCGGGGCGGTACTGCTGTTGGGCGGGTACGGCACCTTACAGCTCGAGCAGGACCGAATGGCCGGCGAAAGCGGTGCGGACTTCGTCATCGCCAAAGGATGGCCGCAGGACGGAGGACAACTGCCTGCTCCCACAGGTACTTCCGGTGGGATGGTGAAGAAGCAAGTGCCGGATGTGCCGGTATTTGAGCGGATGCTGAATACGATGGATTATTTTACGACTGTGCAGGGGGCTTATCACGTATCGGAAGACAAGGGGAAGAACGAGTATATTGTGGAGTTCACAGTGGATGAAGGGGAGGTGCCGGGCTCTTCGGACAAGAGGGTGGATGGGGCAACCGGACAGGTATACTCTATAACCAATTTTGACGGTAAAGTAATGCTTCACATGTATTTGGAAGAGAAGCGTAAAGGAAAGCCGTTCTATTGGATTGATGACAGGCTGCCTAAAAGAACAGGAGAGCCTCTCACAGGGCCGCGTTTTTACAAAGACAGCCAAGGAATGAACAACTGGTCGGCAAGAGGTGGGAAAGCCTGGGCGGACGGTTTGGATCTTGTCTATCCTTCGAACTTTGCCTTCTGGACGGTCGACGGGGATACGATGCAGCCCATCTATGAGATCACGGGAACGGAACGGTTTCTAGACCGCGAAGCAACCATCATGGAAGGGAAGCTGGACGCCTACATGGGCGGGAAACAGGGGGCCGAGCGTTATAAGTACTGGGTCGACTCGGAGACAGGGGTGATTCTGAAGCTGCTGCTGACGGACCGGGCCGGCGAAACGGTTACTGTCATGGAGATGACGGAGATCCGGTTCGACGAACCGGTCGACAGGGAGGTATTTTCGACAAAACCTCAAGAGGGGTGGACGGAGCGCAAGCCGTAGGCAGGGGATCCGGAGTGGACAAATAAAGCCCGCTTGCCGGCTGATGAAGGGCGAAGCGGGTTCTCTATCGTTACGCCTTTTTGCCCGGCTGCTCCGGTGCAGGTGGTCCGGCGGGCTGCTCGTCTTTGCGGCCGCCCCCATTGAAGAGGGTCTCGGTCAGCATCCGCAGCTTATCCATGAGCTTGCCGTAGCCGAAACCGACCAGAAAAGCGACACCGATCCGCGCTTCCATCGTCTCACCTGTAGTCAGCAGCAGGATCCCGCTGTTGAACAGGATGATCGTCATGACTGCCGCCACGGCGCAATTGATCGGCCGCAGCAGATACCATACGATCCAGCGCTCGTTCAGATTGTCGTAGTACTCATGCAGCAGTCGCAGAGCGTACAGCGTACCGCCTATCGCTCCGGACAGCGCGTAGTAGACGTACTCCTCGATTATGGGGGATTCGACTCCCATAAGACGGGTAACGGCTCCGCCATAGACGGAAACGGCCGTAATGAAGCTGCCTGCGAACCAGGCCAGCAAATAGCCCAGAAGAGCGATACGGTACCAGAAGATGGTTGGCTTCATGCTGCTCTCGCCTCCTCCGCTTATGCCTATATAGACAGGATATGCGCAGCTGGAGGGAATGTGAACCCATTCGCCATCTGGGCAGGGGGGCAGAGGCATGGCCGCTCAGCCGAACCAAGCCAGCGCAAGCCGGCGGACGCCCTCTTCGATCTGCCCGGGAGTGAGGCTGCCAAAGCCAAGGAGAAAGCCTGGAGCCTCATGTTCAGGGGAACAAGCCTCGCAGGAGAGTACCGGTTCTACATCCTCGAGATGAAAGGAAGAAACGGCCCGCACCTCGACGCGGAGCGCAGCGGCACGCTGCCGCAGCTTCTCCTCCGGCAGCGGTGAGTCGAGGCGCAGCAGCACGTGCAGTCCGGAGGCGGTGCCGGACACGCGGCTGCGTCCTCCCATGTGCCGGTCAATGGCTTCCAGCAGCACGGCGCGCTTGTGCCGGTAGAGCTGCTTCATCCGCCGGACGTGCCGCTCGAACCCGCCCCGCTCCATGAACAGCTCCATCGTCTTTTGGGTCAACCGGGAGGCGCTGGACTCGTACCAGACGAGCTCCCGGTGGAAACGCCCGAGCAGCTCCTGCGGCAGGATGCAGTAGCTAAGGCGGAAGGCGGGGGAGAGGGACCTGGAGAAGGTGCCGAGATACACGACCCGGCCCGTGCTGTCCATCCCCTGCAGCGCGGGCACCGGGCGGCCCTCGAAACGGAAATCGGAGTCATAGTCGTCTTCAATGAGATAGCCGCCGCTGGCCTCCGCCCACTGCAGCAGCTTGAGCCGTTTGGCCGCGGGCAGGACCATCCCGTAAGGGAATTGGTGGGAAGGCGTAACGTACGCCGCCCTGTGCTTCCCGAGGTCCAGGCGGTCTGCCGGAAAGCCATCCTCTTCAAGGGGAAGGCCGTGCAGCCCGATGCCCTGCTGCCGCAGGAGGGCCGAAATGCGCGGATCCATGGCCCCTTCCACAGCCCACTCCCGGTGCGTCCCCCGGAGCAGTGAAGCGATCAGCAGCATGGACTGCTGCGTACCGGAGGTGAGTATGAGCTGCTCGGACGTGCAGCGGACGCCGCGGGTCTGCCGCAGGTAGGCGGCGGTGAGCTCCCGGAGCTTCGGCTCTCCGCGGCGGTCGCCGTAACCGAGCAGCCCGAGATTCGCCGGCTGCAGCACCTCCATAGTGAGCTTGCGCCAGAGGGGAAACGGGAAACTGGCGGTATCGGTGCCGTCCATATCGAAGTGGATACGGTCCGGTGCGGGGGCGCCTCTATGCATCAGGCCGGCCGCATCCGATAGGGAGGCCGCCTGTCCGGGACGCTCCAGTCCGGGGGCCTCACTCGAAGCGTGCGGCGGCTGAACGGTGAGCTCCGTCCCAGAAGAGTCCGTGGGTGCAGGGGGGGCCTCTCTCACGATATCTTCAAGGAGCTCCAGGTCGGCGGCATAGTAGCCGCTTTTGGGCCGGGAGGCGATATAGCCTTCCGCAGCCAGCTGATCGTAAGCCGCTTCAACCGGATTGCGCGAGATGCCCAGGTGTTGTGCCAGCTGGCGGATGGAAGGCAGCCGTCCCCCGGGAGCGATCCGGCCGCCGAGCAGCTCCTCCTTGAGAGTACGGTATACCTGTGCGTGAAGCGGCTCACCGGGATAAGCCGCCGAGATCGGGGGGATCAGCAGGGGAAACCCTCCTTTGTATCTGTAGGATAGCGCCCAGGCCTTGGCCGCTTGGATGGCCAGACACGTGCGGTGTCTCATCTGTCATGAAAAGTGATAGCGTTTTGTACATTGGATTATGACAGTAAGGCCGTATAATGCTAATTATCGTAAGAACGGATGGGAAAGTAAAGCTGCGGCGGTCCATCCGGCAGTGCAGCGGTTATGCCAACTCAAAGGAAAGAGGAGAGAAAGCCATGAGACAAGAGAAAGCTCTGCAAATGAACGAACGGAGAGTTCAGCCGCGGGACGTGCTGGGGCGGATGACCCCTTATTCCCCCGGCAAGCCGATCTGGGAGGTGCAGGAGGAGCTGGGGCTGGAGGACGTGGTGAAGCTGGCCTCCAACGAGAATCCGCTGGGGCCATCGCCCCGGGCGGTGGAGGCGGCAGCGGCCATGCTTCCGGAGCTGCACCGCTATCCGGACGCGGGAGCGGTGCGGCTGCGGCAGGCGATTGCCCTGCATAAGGGGCTGTCGGAGGAGGAGCTTATCATAACCAACGGGGGAGACGAGCTCATTACGCTGATTGCCGAAGCGTACCTGGATCCGGGCGATGAGGTGATTACTCCGGCGCCGACCTTCAGCGAGTATGCCTTCGGCACGCTGCTGATGAACGCCGAGGTGGTACGCGTACCGCTTGGGGAAGGCTTCCGCTGCAGCGCGGATGCCCTCCTGGCTGCCGTCACCGGACGGACCAAGCTCATCTGGCTCTGCTCGCCCAATAATCCGACGGGGACGTATCTGCCGGCCGGCGAGCTGCGCCGGCTGCTCGATTCGCTGCCGCAGGGCGTGCTCGTCGTCTACGATGCCGCGTATAGTCACTACGTCACCGCAGACGACTATACGGACGGACTGGAGCTGGTGCGGGAGGGATACCCGCTCGTCGTGCTGCAGACGTTCTCGAAGATCTACGGGCTGGCGGGGCTGCGGGTCGGCTTCGGCGCTGCGCCGCGCGAGGTGGTCCGGACGCTGCTCCAGGTGAAGGAGCCGTTCAACGTCAACGCGCTGGCCCAGGCGGCCGCCGCCGCCGCACTGGCCGATCAGGGGCATGTGGAGGCGGCGCGTGAGCTGAACGGACAGGGCCGGCAGAAGCTGTATGTCGCCTGCCGGGAGCTTGGGCTGGAGTGCACCGAGAGCATGGCCAACTTCGTGCTGGTCCGGCTCGGACCGGGGGCGGGGCAGGCCTGCGGACGGCTGCTGGCGCAGGGGATTATTCTGCGTTACGGCGGCTCGTGGGGGCTGACCGAGCATGTCCGGATCTCGATCGGGACGGCGGAGGAAATGGACCGCCTGATCGCAGCCCTCCGGAAGCTGTAGAAGCGGAGCGGAACGCCTCAAGACGGACTCATCGAGCCCCAAGACTGTCCTGTCCCATGACGAAAAAGCACCCGCCATGCCGGCGGATGCTTCCAAATTGCGATAATCCCGCCGCGTCCTCAAAGAGGGGGGCGGGGGAGGAAATGGCCGTGAGCGCAGAAGATTACTGCGCGGCGGCCGTTTTCTTTTGGCGGGAGTAGCACTTGCGGCAGACGGGGATATAGCTCTCATTGCCCCCGATCTGGATCTGTTCGCCCGTGAAGACGGGAACGCCGTCCTTGCAGCGCATGTTCATCGTCGCTTTGCGGTCGCAGTACCAGCAGACCGTCTTGATCTCTTCGATCTTGTCGGCGAGGGCGAACAGATGCATGCTGCCTTCGAACAGCTGCCCGAGGAAATCGCCCCGGAGGCCGTAGGTGATCACCGGGATGCCGAGCGTGTCGGTGATCTCGGTCAGCTGCTCGACCTGCGCCTTCGTCAGGAACTGCGCTTCGTCGATCAGGATGCAGTTCGGCCGCTCCTGCGCCGCCATCGCCACCATATCGAGATGCTCGTCGATGATGATGCCGTCTTTGCGCATGCCGATGCGTGAAGCGACGACGCCCACGCCTTCCCGGTCGTCGACGGCCGGAGTGAAGAGAAGCACTTTTTTGCCCTGCTCCTCATAGTTATGGGCCACACGGAGCACTTCGATGGATTTGCCGCTGTTCATCGTACCATATCGGAAATAGAGTTGGGCCACTGGGATGCTCGTCCTCTCTACAGGAAATCAGAAGACCATCATAGCATATTGCGGCCGGGCTGGTATACCCCCGGGGGACGGGCGGGCCTGCCAATGTAATCCAATATGGCGCAGGGGATAGGCAGCGTCGGGCTGACGCATCAAGAGCCTGTTTCGTCCGAATCCGGCTCCGGACGCCCGGAGGCCTTGGGCAGCGTCACGCTTACGGTGGTCCCGCCGCCTTCCCTGCTGTCTATGGACAGCCGCCCCCCATGCTCCGCAACGATCTTCTGGGAGACCATGAGGCCGAGCCCCGAGCCTTTTTCCTTGGTGGTGAAAAACGGTTCCCCGAGCCGCTTCAGGAGCTCCGCCGGAATGCCGGGACCATTGTCCTCAAGCGTGACGCAGACGTCGCCGTCTTCTTCTCCGGATGAGGCGGTCACCTCCAGTCTGCCGCCCCGCGGCATCGCTTCCAGCGCATTTTTCATGAGGTTGATGAAGACTTGCTTGAGGTGGTTTTCTTCGCAGTAGACAGGCGGAAGACCGGAAGGGATGCTGGCCAGCAGCTCCACATTCTGCAGATTCGCTTGAGGTTCGAGCAGGGAGATGACGTGGGTCAGGATGGGTTCCAGGGGTTTGGTCCGGTACGTGACGGCCTGCGGACGGGCCAGCAGCAGAAGCTCGCTGATGATCTGTTCGATGCGGTCAAGCTCGGACATCATGATGTCGAGGTATTGTTCCTTGTACTGTGCGCCGGCCTTCATGAACTGGGTGAAGCCCTTGAGCGAGGTCAGGGGATTGCGGATCTCATGGGCCACGCCGGCGGCCAGCTGTCCGGCGACAGCCAGCTTCTCGGAGCTGCGCAGCAGCTCTTCGGTGCGCTTGTGCCCCGAGATGTCGCGGGCGATGATGCAGATGCCGGGGATGTCATGATCGGCTCCGACGATGGGCGAGATCGTGAGGCTCATATCGAGATGAGTCCCGTCCTTGCGCCGGCGTATCGTCTCGAAGCCCGAGATCTGCTTGCCTTGGAAGGCCTGCCGGAACAGCAGCTCGGATTCGATCCAGAGCTCATCCGGGATGTTCGGCGGTCGGCGGCCGATCAGCTCCTCCTCCGAATAACCGAAGGTATCGAGGAATGCCTGGTTGACACGCAGCAGCCGGAAGCTGCTGTCGAGGATGACGATGTTGTCCGCCGCATGCTCGATCATCGAGTCGAGCTGCTGCTTCGTCGCCCGGAGCTTCTCCTCTTGCGCCTTATGCCGGGTGACATCCCGGATGAAGACGGACAGCCCCGGCTTGCAGGGCCGGCAGTGGAGCTCGAGCCAGCGCTGCTCGGAGGGGAAATGCTCCTTGACGTACAAAGGAACGCCTTCTTCCAGCGCACGCTGAAAGCTGCGGTAGAAGACCGGTCCGTACCATTCGGGCATGAGCACCCGGCAGCTGCGGCCGAGAAGCTCACCTCGGCTGCGGCGCAGCAGCTCCTCCGCGCAGCGATTCATGTACAGAAACTCGCCTTCCCGCCCCAGCATGAGATAGGCATCGGTCATCGTTTCGAGCAGGGAGTTCATGTGGAGCAAAGACTCCTGCAGGGCGGACTCCGCCCGGACACGGCTGCTCAAATCCTGCACTTGCATATAAATATACCGGTGGGCGTCCGCCTCCTCACCGACCGGGAAGGCGCTTACGGACATCGGCAGAGGTTCACCGCTGCAGTGTATGAGTCTCATCTCAGCGGTATACCGGGTGCTCTGCCCTGCGGCCAGCCGGCTGAGATGATGCATGTGCAGCAGCAGATCCCCGGAGTGAACGAGCTCCTGCAGGCTTGAGCTCTGCAGGGTGCCGGGCTCATAGCCCAGCCGGCGGGAGAGAGAATCGCTGCTCATCACGATGCGCCCGTCCGCTGCCGCGAGCAGCGTGCCGACCTCCGAGAGGGAGAAGGGCTTCAGTGCCAACTCGGGCAAAAGCCGCTGCAGGCGGATGCCGTGGTCCTGGGCTTCGCAGGCCGTAGTGGGGATATAAGGGGGGTGATCTTGCATGGGAAGCTTCCTCCGCTTCATGAATAATGCATCTGTTAGGCATTCGTCAAATGTCTACATTTCCCTTTCTGTTCTGCCGTATCCCCTCAAAAATGAGTCGAAATCTCTAGTTTTTTATAAATTGCCGAGCTTGGCATGGGATGTTAAGATTATTCATACGATCTAGGGTTGTTCATAGAATGTTCACAGCTAGGGCAGCGGGCACAGGCAGGGGCGTTCCTTTTTCTTTGCCTATACCGCTTTATTTCTGTAAAGCATTACACTGATAACGCATTCCCATAGTTTTTTTTCAGAGATGGCATTTCACCGAGGGCGATAGACCAAGCGTTGTAATCCATTCCGAAAATGAGAGGTTGCGCGAGTGATGAACAGAAATGGACTTCCGGCCAAACAGGGCCTGTACGACCCGAGCTTCGAACACGATGCATGCGGCATCGGTTTCGTCGCCCATATGAAAGGAGCCCCTTCTCACGCGATGGTGGAGGCGGCTCTTCGGATTCTCTGCAACCTCGACCACCGCGGAGGTCAAGGCAGCGAGAGCAATACGGGAGACGGTGCGGGGATCCTGCTTCAGCTCCCGCACAAGTTCCTGCAGCGGGTCTGCTCGGAAGAAGGGATCCGGCTGCCGGATCCCGGCCGTTACGGCGTCGGGATGCTCTTCCTGCCGAAGCAGGCGGAAGCGCGCATCGCCGCCGAGTTATGGATTGAAGATCAGGTGAGAGCAGCAGGCCAGACCTTCCTCGGCTGGCGCACCGTGCCGACGGATCATGCGCTGCTCGGAGAGGCGGCGAAAGCGGCGGAGCCCTGTATCCGGCAGTTCTTTGTAGGCGCTTCGGCGGATGCGGAGGACTACCTGTCCTTCGAGCGGAAGCTGTACGTGATCCGCAAGCGCTCGGAGAAGGGGCCGCCCTCCCTCGGGAAAGGGGGCATCTACTTCGCGAGTCTCTCCTCCCGCACGATCGTCTACAAAGGCATGCTGACGCCGGCACAGGTCGACCGGTATTATACGGATCTGCAGGATGGGGACTTTGAGACGGCGCTGGCCCTGGTTCATTCCCGGTTCAGCACGAATACGTTCCCGAGCTGGGAGCGGGCCCACCCGTACCGCTATCTGATCCACAACGGGGAGATCAACACGCTGCGGGGCAACGTGAACTGGATGCATGCCCGTGAGGCGGCCTGCCGGACCGAGCTGTTCGGCAGCGATTATGAGGCGATCCTTCCGCTGATCGATACGAATGGGTCGGACTCCCAGATGTTCGACAACTGCCTCGAGTTCCTGATGCTCTCCGGGCGGTCGCTGCCCCATGCGGCCATGATGATGATCCCCGAGCCGTGGGCCAAGCACGAGTCGATGGACGATGCTCTCCGGGCGTTCTACGAGTACCATTCCTGTCTTATGGAACCCTGGGACGGTCCGGCGGCGATCGCCTTCACGGACGGGGTTTCGATCGGGGCTGTGCTCGACCGAAATGGATTGCGTCCCGCACGCTACTATGTCACCACGGACGATTGGATCGTGCTCGCTTCGGAAGCGGGCGTGCTGCCGATTCCGCCGGAGCGCATTGCGGCGAAGCAGCGGCTTCAGCCGGGCCGGATGCTGCTTGTGGATACGGCCGAGGGGCGGATCATCACGGATGAGGAGCTGAAGGCCGCCGTGGCGGCGGAGCATCCGTACCGGGAGTGGCTGCAGGAGCATCTCGTATCGCTGGCCGAGCTGCCGGAGGCCCCGCTGCCGCCGGAGCCCGATCCGGGGACGCTGCTCCAGCGCCAGCAGGCATTCGGCTACACGTTCGAGAACCTGCGCCGTGTGCTGGAGCCGATGGCACGGACCGGTGTAGACCCTGTAGGCTCCATGGGCTTCGATGCCCCGCTGGCGGTGCTCTCGGACCGGCCCCAGCTGCTCTACAGTTACTTCAAGCAGCTGTTCGCCCAGGTGACGAACCCGCCGATCGACGCCAACTTCGAGGAGATCATCACGGCGCAGGTGACGACGATCGGACCGGAGGGCAGCCTTATCGATCCGAAGCCGGAGAGCTGCCGGCAGATCCGGCTCGAGACGCCGATCCTGACGAACGCCCAGCTCGCGAAGCTGCGGCATGTGCAGCGCGAAGGCTTCCGCACGGTGACGCTGCCGATGCTGTTCCCGGCGGGGGAGGGGGCGGCCGGCCTGGAGCGGTCGCTCGGGGCGCTGTTCACTGCGGCGGATACGGCGGTTGAGGAGGGAGCGAGCCTGCTCATTCTCTCCGACCGGGGGGCCGATGAAGAGCAGGCGGCCATTCCGGCGCTGCTCGCCGTATCGGGGCTGCACCATCACCTGATCCGGCAGGGGACCCGTACGCGGGTGGCGCTGCTCGTGGAGTCGGGGGAACCGCGCGAGGTGCACCACTTCGCCCTGCTGCTCGGCTACGGGGCGGGAGGCATCAACCCGTATCTGGCGCTAGAATCGATCGAGGGGCAGATACGCCGGGGGGCACTGAAAGATCTAACGCCGGAGAAGGCGGAAGCGAACTATATCAAGGCGGCGACGAAGGGCGTCGTGAAGGTGCTGGCGAAGATGGGCATCTCCACGATCCAGTCGTACCGGGGCGCCCAGATCTTCGAGGCGGTCGGGCTGGGCAGCGAGCTGGTTGAGAAGTATTTTACATGGACCTACACGCCGATCGGCGGCATCGGGCTGCAGGAGGTTGCGGAGGAAGCGCTGATGCGCCACCGCCGGGCCTATTCGGATCAGGAGGGCCGCGACGAGGTGCTGGATCCCGGAGGCGAGCTGCAGTGGCGCCGGAACGGGGAGGAGCATATCTACAACCCGGAGACGATCCATGCGCTGCAGAAGGCGGTGCGGACTGGGGATTACAGCGCTTATCGAAGCTTCACCAGGCTGATCCACCAGGAGAACGAACGCTACTTGACGCTCCGATCCCTTCTCGCGTTCCGCTCAGATCGCGAGCCCGTACCGCTCGCGGAAGTAGAGCCGGCCGAATCCCTGTTCCGGCGGTTCAAGACCGGTGCGATGTCGTACGGCTCGATCTCCAAAGAAGCGCACGAGACGCTGGCGGTGGCGATGAACCGGATCGGCGGCAAGAGCAATACGGGCGAAGGCGGCGAGCATCCGGAGCGCTTCACGCCCGATCCGAACGGGGATCTGCGCCGCAGTGCGATCAAGCAGGTGGCCTCCGGCCGATTCGGGGTCACGAGCGCCTATCTCGTGAACGCCGACGAGATCCAGATCAAGATGGCGCAGGGGGCCAAACCCGGCGAAGGCGGCCAGCTGCCGGGCTCTAAGGTCTACCCGTGGGTGGCTGAAGTGCGCGGCGTGACGCCCGGCGTCGGCCTGATCTCTCCACCGCCGCATCACGACATCTATTCGATCGAGGATCTCGCCGAGCTCATCCACGATCTCAAGAATGCGAATCCGCGCGCCCGCATCTCCGTGAAGCTGGTCTCGGAGGTCGGCGTCGGCACGATTGCGGCCGGCGTCGCCAAGGGCAAGGCGGATGTCGTGCTCATCAGCGGCTACGACGGAGGCACGGGAGCTTCGCCGCAGACGTCGATCCGCCATGCGGGACTCCCGTGGGAGCTGGGCCTCGCTGAGACGCACCAGACGCTCGTGCTGAACAACCTGCGCAGCCGCATCCGGGTGGAGACGGACGGCAAGCTGATGACCGGGCGGGACGTAGTGATCGCCGCCCTGCTCGGGGCCGAGGAGTTCGGCTTCGCTACGACGCCGCTGATTGCGCTCGGCTGCATTATGATGCGCGTGTGCCATCTCGATACGTGCCCGGTCGGCGTGGCGACGCAGAACCCGGAGCTGCGGGCGAAGTTCACCGGCGAGCCGGAGCATGCCGTGAACTTCATGCGCTTCGTCGCGGAGGATACCCGCGAGCTTATGGCCGAGCTCGGCTTCCGCACGCTGGAGGAGATGATCGGGCACACCGAGGTGCTCGAGACGAAACGGGCGGTGGCGCACTGGAAGGCCAAGGGAGTCGATCTCTCCCCGCTGCTGCATCAGCCGGAGGCGGGGCCGGGGGTGGGGCGCTTCTGCAGCGAGGAGCAGGACCATGGGCTGGACCGGTCGCTGGACCGCACGGAGCTGCTGAAGCTCTGCGCGCCGGCTCTGGAGCGCAGGGAGCGGGTGCATGCGATCGTGCCGGTCTCCAACGTGAACCGCGTGGTCGGCACGATCGTCGGCAGTGAAGTGACCCGGCTGTATGGCGGTGAAGGGCTGCCGCACGATACGATCCGGCTGCATTTTAACGGATCGGCCGGTCAGAGCTTCGGGGCGTTCGTTCCACGGGGCATGACGCTGTCGCTTGCGGGCGACGCCAACGATTACTTCGGCAAGGGGCTCTCCGGCGGCAGGCTGTCCGTGTTCCCTCCGGAGCAGGCGGCCTACACGGCGGAAGAGAACATCATCATCGGCAACGTCGCCCTCTACGGAGCGACCGACGGGGAGGCTTATATCCGGGGCATTGCCGGGGAGCGGTTCGCCGTCCGCAATTCGGGCGCCCGGGCCGTAGTGGAGGGTGTCGGCGACCACGGCTGCGAATATATGACCGGCGGGCGCGTGGTGGTGCTGGGGCCTACCGGCCGCAACTTTGCGGCGGGGATGTCCGGGGGCATCGCTTATGTGCTCGACGAGCAGGGAACCTTCGCCGGCCGGTGCAACAAGGATATGGTGCTGCTCGAGAGTGTGGAGGAGATCTACGAAGCCGAGGAGCTCAAGAACCTGATCCAGCACCATGCGACGTATACGGACAGTACGGTGGCCCACCGGGTGCTGCAGCACTGGGAGGAGCTCCTGTGGAATTTCGTCAAGGTCATTCCGAAGGATTACAAGCGGATGTTCGAGGCCATCGAGCGCGTGAAGCGTTCGGGGCTGTCGCAGCAGCGGGCGCTGCTCGTGGCCTTCGAAGAGAACATGAAGGATGTCTCCCGCGTGGGCGGCAACTAAGGAGGAGAAGCGATGGGAAAACCGACCGGGTTTATGGACTATGAGCGCGAGGTGCCGATCGAGCATGCTCCTCTGCTGCGGATCGCCCACTGGCAGGAGTTCGGCATTGCCATGCCGGAGATCAAGCTGCAGCAGCAGGGAGCCCGGTGCATGGACTGCGGCATTCCCTTCTGCCATACAGGGACGATGCTCAGCGGCATGGCGGCCGGCTGCCCTGTGCAGAACCTGATCCCCGAGTGGAATGATCTGATCTACCGGGGGCAGTGGCGGGATGCGCTGGAGCGGCTGCACAAGACGAACAACTTCCCGGAGTTCACCGGGCGCGTCTGCCCTGCACCGTGTGAGGGCTCCTGTACCGTGGGGCTGCACGGCAAGCCCGTGACGATCAAGAACATCGAGAAGACGATCATCGACAAAGGCTTCGCCGAGGGCTGGGTCGTGCCGCAGCCGCCCGCCCGGCGCACGGGGAAGACTGTGGCTGTGGTCGGGTCGGGCCCCTCGGGTCTCGCCTGTGCGGCCCAGCTTAACAAGGCGGGCCACCTGGTGACGGTCTACGAGCGGGCGGACCGGGCCGGCGGCCTGCTCATGTACGGGATCCCGAACATGAAGCTGGACAAAAAGGTGGTTCAGCGCCGGATCGACCTGCTCGCCGCCGAAGGGGTCGTCTTCATCACCGGGACGGAGATTGGACGCGATATCCCGGCTTCGCAGCTCCAAAAGGACTATGATGCCGTGGTGCTCTGCGGCGGGGCCACGCAGGGGCGGGACCTGCGCATTGAGGGGCGGGAGCTCGGCGGGATCCATCTCGCGATGGAGTTCCTCTCGCGCAACACGAAGAGCCTGCTCGACTCCGGCCATGTGGATGGAGCCTACCTGTCCGCCGAGGGCAAGGACGTGGTCGTGATCGGCGGCGGGGACACGGGCACGGACTGCGTGGGCACGGCGATCCGCCACAAGTGCCGCAGCGTGACGCAGTTCGAGATTATGCCGCGTCCGCCGGAGACCCGGCAGGCGAACAATCCTTGGCCCGAGTGGCCGAAGGTGCTCAAGACCGACTACGGCCAGGAGGAAGCGGCGGCCCTGCAGGGAGGCGATCCGAGGCGCTACCTCATCAACACGAAGCGGTTCGTGGGAGATGAAGCCGGGCAGGTGAGCGCTCTGCACACCGTGCTCGTCGACTGGCAGCGCGATGAAGCCGGCCGCTTCGTCCCGGTTGAGGTGCCGGGCAGCGAGCTGGTGGTTCCGGCGCAGCTCGTGCTGCTGGCGATGGGCTTCACCGGCCCGGAGAGCCCGGTGCTCGAGCAGCTCGGCGTGGAGCGCGACGAGCGCTCGAACGCCAAGGCGGCCTATGGGCGCTATGCGACCAGCGCGGAGGGCATCTTTGCCGCAGGCGACATGCGGCGGGGCCAGAGCCTGGTAGTGTGGGCGATCCAGGAGGGGCGCGAGGCGGCCCGGGAGGTCGACCGGTACCTGATGGGCGCAACGAACCTGCCGTAAGCGGGAGGGAGCGGAGCGGGATGGGAACGGCAGCATAAATGCAGGGGCAGATACCGGCCGGAAGCCGGGTCTGCCCCTTTTGGCAGCGTCAGGATACTCGGGCCGATCTTTTAGTAGGCGTCGCCTCATTTATTGTGATCGGCATACTAGGAAATGGGATACAGGAAAGGATGGGGGATCAGCACAGCTAGAACTCGTACATGCAGTTCTCCCGTTCCATGGAGCCGTCTTCGTCTCACAGCTGCACTCTTGAAACTTTGTGGAGCCGTACCGCCGTCCTATTGTATAATCGCTGTACGGTATGCAGTACGGAAGGAGGCGGCAGGAGAGGATGCGCAGAGACCCCAAGGAGCTGTTGACGGCGGAGGAATGGAAGGCGCTGCTGGAGCAGTCGGAGGAATGGGTGGAACAGGATGGACCGCAGGAGCTCGCAGCGCTGCGCAGAGAGGTAGAGGAGCTGCGTACGGCGGTGCTGGCCCTGAATGACCGGCTGTGCAGGCTGGAAGGGAAGGAAAGCAAAGCGGGGGCATCTTCACAACGAACCCCTCAGGCGGGCAGAATGCCGGCCGGACAGGAGGAGCGGGGGACGGAGCCGGTCCGCGGCGGTACTCTCCCTCCCGGCGATGATGAGGATATCGCCATGTCTGCGGGGGGCCCGAAAGTGGAGCTTCCTGCAGGAACGGCCGAAGGCGCCCCCGAAGGCGTGGCTGAGGCCGCAGAAGCGGGGCCGGATGCCGGTGCATCCATGGGGGCTGCCGGCGAGGCGGCATATCCTTCTGTGGATGCGGCGCTGGCAGCTGATGAGGCAGAAGTCCGGGCGTCCCTGGAAGCCGACGGCCTGCCCGAGGGGGAAGAGCGGCTTGCTCCGCTTGAAACGGCATCGCCGGGGGAACAGGCCATGACTTCACCGTCGGAGGCTGGGCTGCAGGGCGAGCGGGCTCTTCTGCCCGGACGGCTCGAGAGCGCAGCCGCGGCTGAGCCGGAGTCCCGCCCTTCCGAGCAGAAGCGGGAGGCCTCCTCCGACCACGGCGGCGAGTCGGTAATGCTCTCGCGTGTCCAGAAGTACGCCAAGAAGAAAAAGCGGGCCGCCGAGCGGTCGGGGCGATGGTTCTCCTGATGTTCTTCGACCCGTTCCAGGCTTCCGCCGCCGTTCCGACCTACAGGGTCTTGCGGCGGAAGAACGCCAAAGAAGCCCTGCGGACCAGATCCCGCAGGGCTTCTTGGTGCAGGTTCCCGCCGGGCGGCCGAAGCCGCCCGTGCCCAGCCCCTCCGGAGATTATCTCCGGTTACGCCGGCCCCGGGCAGGCCATACCTTGCTGGACCGGTAGGGGACGGATTTCATCGCGACACTCCTGCGGGCAAAGCGGACCGACTTCAGAATTCGCGGCACATCGCTGTTCACCATCCGTTTCAGCAGGGAGATGGCGGTGCCGTACTTTTTGTAATTATAGTCGTCCGTCTTCGGATCGTAGAACGCGTAGGGCAGCTCTTCCGGCGTCAGACCGGCGAAGATCCGGCCGTCATGCTCCGCCACGAAGATCAGCGGCGACTCGTCATATCCCTGTGCTTTCCACTGCTTGCGGGTCATCCGGTACACGAGCAGGGCGAAGATGTCATCGTAGACTCTGCCTTTGTATTTGAACTGAAAATGGGCTTCATACTCGGTCTCCCGGTCGCGCTTCGAATGGCTGACGACACAAAAGCTGCGCCACCATGCGGGTAGTCTCAGCGTAAACCCGTATCGGCTGCTGCGGTAAACCAGCTCCCTAGGTTTTCTCATTCGCTCCGGTCTCCTCTCTCGGACCTCTTGCTCCTACTATATTCACGCGGGAAATCATTTATGGCTTAAATTCCCGAGGGGAGCTGAGGCTGCCGGGTTACCGGGTTACCGGGATTGAAACCAGATGTCTTTAAAACTCACCCATTGCAGCGAATCCAGCGAGATCCCCCGGACGGAAGCATGGTAGACGGTTTTGAGCCGCTTGAAATACAGGATGTGAAGCAGCCGCCGGCTGCGAAGCTCCTCTTCCGTGTCCAGCAGGAGCTGTTCCCGCCGCAGGGCTTCCGTCTCCCCGAGCAGCGTACCGATCTTGGCGGCGACAGCCTCTTTGGCCGCGGGCTCGAGGTGGCGCTGCATGCTCTTATAAAGATCGACCAGGCGAAGCTCGGCATCGTTATCGAGCACCATGGAGAAAAGCAGCAGATCGGCCTGAAGGCGCTGCTCGCTTTTGAATGCCTCGGCACCGAGCAGCTTAACCTCCACGGCCCATCCGGCCTCCTGCAGCAGGGTTTGGACAAGCTTGGCATCCCGCTCGTACTGGGGAATCGTGCAGAGGACGAGCCGCTCGCCGGCATAGCCAGCCCGCCTGAGCGCTTCGCGGCACGCTTCGGGCGGCTGCACTTCATCCTGCGTCTGCTGCGGGGGGAGATCCGCATCGCCACGGATCAGATTGGCAGCTGCATAGGTGGCGTCACCGCCAACGCGCTCCAGCACCTTGGCCGGGTGGAGCGCCGTACAGAGCGCTTCGCGGAGAAGAGGTGAGGCCAGTGGCCCCTGCTTGCGCAGGTTGAAGGTGAGGAAGCGGCAGGTGGCGCCCTGCTGCTGCACCTGATGCCAGGAGCCGGCATCGTCCTCCACCGGGAGCAGGTAGTTGTGCAGGAGCTGGAAGCTGCCGAGGGTCCGTGTGCGCTCCTGTCCCTGCAGCCCGGGGGCATGCCAGAGCTCGACCCGGTCCAGGTGGGCCCGCCCCTGGAAATAGCCCGGGAACGCATCGAGTACGCACAGCGTTTCATCGAGATGGGATAGGCGGAAAGGACCGGTGCCGACCGGACTTCGGCTGAAGTCCGGCTGCTCGCTGAGCTCCGCAGGAACGATGGACGCCCGGGTGGTGGCCAGGTACTGCGGAAGCAGCTCGCAGGGCTCCTCCAGGGTGAAGGTCACCGTAACGGGATCCTGTGCTTCGACCCTCGCGATCCGGCGGTGCACCCAGCCGTACAGGGAGCCGTCGGCCCGCTCGCGCAGCCGGGCGAATGTAGTGCATACGTCATCGGCCGTGAGCTCCCGGCCGTGGTGAAAGAGCACGCCCTTGCGCAGGTGGAAGGTCCACCGGAGCCGGGAGGCGTCAGTCTCCCAGGCATGGGCCACATGCGGGGACAGCGTCTTCGTCACCCGGTTATACCGCAGGAGCGGGTCGAATAGCTGGTGGACGAGATGGGCGTCGGCCGTGAAGAGGGTGCCCGCCGGATCGAGTGAAGCCACCTGCTGCGAAAGAGGGAACCGCAGGGTGTCGAGCCTCCGGGCTCCCCGCACTTCGCTGCGGTGGCCGAAGTATCCGCCGAGCCAGCGGTGGAACCGCTCCTGCAGCCCGGGTCCGGAATCGGCTGTCTGCAGACGGGCGAGAGCGCCCTGCAGATCGTCCCGCAGGACCAGCTCCCGGGCGGCGGAGAAGAGCATCTCTTCCAGCGGGCAGAAGAAGGTCAAGGGTGACCGGAGGCCCCGCCCGCGCTTCGGCTCCCAGCCGATCCAGCCTTCGGTCCGCATCCGCTTCAGCAGCAGGGTGACATTGCGGTGCGTGCAGTCGAGCGCACCGGCCAGTTCATCGAGGGTAACGGCCAGCGCCTGCCCGTCCTCCGCCTGCGGGAAGTGCCGGCGCAGCCGCAGGTAGTGGTCTCTGAGCTTCATGAAGGTCCTCCCGAATGCGCATAAAATAGGAAAGTTGCTGTTTAAAAGTTACGCTTTTTGTTCCTCTTTTACAAGCTAGAATAGGGTGTAAGACGAATCCGCCGCTGTTCCGGCGGGAAGGAGACGATGAGATGACCCTAAGCAGAAGGAACGGGGACGGTACCGTCCGTCCCGATGCCCTCACCGTGTCATGGGAGAGCCAGATCCTGCTGGAGCTCCGCAGGAGCTTGTCGCGGGCGGCCGCGCCGGAGGAGCTCGCACGCTGCGTCTGGCTGCTGGCCCGGATGGCCTGTATGAAACGCCGGGGTGAGCATGCGGCCTCCCTGCTTCAGCTCCGCACGGAAGAGGTATGGTCTGCCCTCAGAGAAGAGCTGAGACAGGATCCGCAGGCTTCTCTGCAGCTGCAGTCGGTGGAAGCGGCAGTGGAAGAAGGAGCTCCTGGGAAGGGTGAAGCCGGAATGATCCCGGTGGAGGCGGTCCGGGGCCTCCGCCGTCTGGCGGTGCGCTTCCTCCGGATGATTCTTCAGGAAAAGAGGGGCTGAGAACGCGATGCAGCAACCAACCAATACCTATCGTGAAGAGCTCCGGCTGCTGGCCGCCGCTTTCGGCTGCGCCGTGCTGCACCACTACCTGTTCTATGGACACTCGTGGGGCGTGTCTTACCCGCTGTTCGCAGCCGCCCTTTATGCGCTGTATTATACAACTGCAGCGCGGCAGGGGCTCCCGCTGAAGCAGCCCGTGAACCTGCTGCTGCTGCCGGTGATCCTGCTCTCGCTGACTTATATGCTGCATTCGGGCGTGCTGCTCCTAGTGCTTAATGCGCTGATGGTCCCCCTGCTGATCCTCATACATATGACCTGGAGCAGTCGGCATGCGGTACCATCAGCCGAGTCCATGTGGCTTCAGCCTCTGGAGCAGTTTGCCGTACAGACGCTGCGTAACGTGCCGCGTCCGTTCCAGCTGGTGCTGGCCTCCCTGCAGCGCCGGAGAACTTCATCCGGTGGGGCCGGCCAAGGGTGGAAGGTGCTCCTCGGGCTGCTGCTTTCGGCGCCGCTCCTGTTCGTGGTCCTGATGCTGCTTGCTTCCGCCGACACGGTCTTCGACCGGTCGCTGTCCAGGCTGCCGGACCTGCTTGAGGGTCTGGAGCTGGGGGAGGAAGCGTTCCGTCTGCTGTGGGTGGCGGCTGTGACGACCGGCCTCTTCGCCTATATCAACGGCCTGCACAGGCCGAAGCGCTTTCGCAGGGAGCAGCTGGGGGGCCCTGCATCACTACCGCTGTACGGCCCCGTCCCTGGCACCGAGTCCCCATCTACAGGGTCCTCATCCACTGCATCCGAAACGGCCTTCGGGCCACCCTCCGGCCTGCCCAAGATCGACCCGACGGTGGCCGGCACGATGCTGGTGATGCTTAACGCGGTGTATGCGCTGTTCGTCCTTGTGCAGTTCTCCTATTTCTTCGCGGGCGCCGATCTGCCCGAAGGGATCACTTATGCGGCTTATGCACGCAAGGGGTTCGCGGAGCTGGTGCTGGTCACGCTGATCAACCTCTCTGTGCTGATCGCCATGGTCTATGGCGTCCACCGGCCAGCGGACCGTGCCTGGCTGGCCCTCCGGAGCCTGCTTGCGCTGCTGGTCGGCTTCAGCACGGTGATGCTCGTCTCGGCTTATCTGCGCCTGGCCCTGTACGAGGAAGCCTACGGCTTTACGGTGACGCGGATTCTCGTCCATGCCTTTATGCTGCTGCTCGCCGTGCTGTTCCTACTAGCTCTCGTGAAGCTTTGGAAGCCTCCGTTTCCGCTGGTCCGCAGCTATCTGATCGCCGCTCTCGCAGGCTATGTGATCCTGAATTATGCGAGCGTCGACGGATTGATCGCCCGGGGCAATATAGCCCGGTATGAACGCACAGGCCAATTGGACACAGGCTATCTGGGCTCGCTTGGCTATGAAGCGGTTCCTTATGTGGCTGCGCTGCAGCGCAGCCGTCCGGATCTGGCGGAACTCTCTGTGGCGGCCGAAAGGTACCGGACCAGGCTGCAGGAAGAGAAGCCCCGGTGGATGGAGTGGAATCTGGCACGGTGGCGAGCGGAACGGGCGCTGGCAATGATAGAGGCGGGAGAGCGGGAGGAATAAGGGATGGAGACCAAAATACCGGCAGCCCTGCTGCCTTTGCTGCAAGCATACGCGGACCTGCTGGAGGAGAAGCTGCCCGGCCGGATGAAGGGCGTTTATCTGCTCGGTTCCGCCGCGCTTGGCGCGTTCCGCCCGCTGTGCAGTGATGTCGATGTGCTGGGCGTAAGCGACGGACCTTTGGATCCTGAATGGATAACGGAGCTGACCTTCATCCATGCGAAGCTTGCCGGAGAGCACGAATTCGGCCGGCGGATGGAGGTGCAGTATGCACCGGAGCACAAACTGAACGGAGTGGGGAGCGGCTCTCGGCTGAACCTTGCCGCGGGAGCTTGTTTCGAATGGGAGGGAGAGCGGTTCAAGGGAATCAGGGAGACGGGACCGAATACGGCGGCGCTGTGGATTCTGAAGCACCATGGGATCCGGATTGCCGGGGCACCGGCCGCAGCGCTTGCTGTCCGCTTCGACGGCGAAAGCCTACGGCGCGAGATGAGCTATAATCTGGACGTCTACTGGGCGTGGAGGCGGAAGGAGCCTGATTTGTTCCTGCAGGACCTCTGGATCGAATTCGCCGTGCTGACGTTCTGCCGCATCTTCTACACCCTCGATACGGGGGCCATCCTCTCCAAGGAAGGGGCTGCAGCCTACGTCCGGCAGCGGATGACGGCCTGGGGGCAGCCTGTCATCGATGAAGCGCTCCGGATTCGGAGCGGAGGAAGACAGCCGCTCTTCCGGGATGCGGAGCAGCGCCGGCGGGAGACGCTCCGGTTCCTGGATGAGCTCTCGAGCAGCCTCCCAAGGCTCCATGGATTGGAGCCTTGGGCGCAGAGCTGAACTTACGCCCTCAAAATAAAAGGACCCTTTCGTCATCGGCGAGGGTCCTTGCTTCATCAAACGACGGTGAAGCCGGTTATCTAAGTTCCGGCTCTCAGCCGCTGGCGGCCGCCTTGGGCTCGGTGTAGCTGCGGATGGCGTCCGGGATGGCGCTTAGGCTCGGCAGCGTGAAGTAGGCGCCGGCCGGCTCCGTCTCGAGCTCAACCTGATTGTACGCCCATTCCTGCTCAGCCGGCATGAAGATGGCGTTAATCCCGCACTTGAGCGCAGGGTTAATGTCCGTCCGCATGGAGTTGCCGATCATCCAGGTATGTTTGCGGTCCCAGCCGTTCGTGCGGACCAGGCTCTCGAGGAATTCGGCGTTCTTGTGGCGGGTGATGTGAATCCGGGTGGCGAAAAAGCGCTGCAGTCCCGCCTCCGTCACCTTGCGCATCTGGATCGTCGGTTCTCCGCCCGTATACAGGTGCAGCTCATGGCCTTCAGCCTGAAGCGTCCGCAGTGTTTCTTCCATATGGGGATAGGGCTCGATGCCGTGGCCGTATACGGAAGCGCCGAGCTCCCGGAGGCGCTCAATCTCTTCCTCGCTGCGCGGCCGCCCGGTTAGATTGAGATAATATTCATACGTATCCACGAACGACTGGGGGAAGTGGTCCGGCGCGAAGCCGCTGACAAGCACCCGCTCCAGGTCGATCTCGGATTGTTTCTTCTTCACTTCATCGATGGACAGATGGTATCCGTGGAACCAGGTTTCCATCTGATCCGCGAACTGTTCGGCAACCAGATCAAAGTACTTGTTGCAGTGTATCAGTGTATCGTCCATATCAAACAAGATGGTCTGCTTCGTCATGGGCCTCTACTCCTACTCTGTCTTGGCTTGTGGTGTTACCGCAAAAGACGCCTCGGGCCTGCGCCGGAGGTCTTATCCTCTTTTACCCAAAACAAGCAAGCTTTTCACCCTATTATATCATGGCGATAGCCAGAGGCGCATCTTCCTGCCGGGTCTCTTCGATCATCTCGCTCTGGCCCTGGAATACCGCGCCCTGCTCGATCATGAGCACGGCAGCACGGACGGTGCCGATGAGCTTCCCCGTGGAGGTGATCCGCACGCGGCCTTCGGCCTCGACCCGGCCCTCCAGCCGGCCGGCAATGACGACATCGCGGGCCTGGAGATCCGTCGTGCGGACGCGGCCTCTTTCCCCGATAGCGACCTCCCCCGAGGCCTGCAGCACCCCGTTGAATTCTCCTTCGATCCGCAGGTCGGCCTCGGACCGGAGCACCCCTTCGAATTCACAGCCCTCGCCGATCAGGGTCACCCCGCTGGCGCCCTTGGAGCTGCGTCCTTTTTTTCCTAGCATGGATCTAAGCATATCAACCTTTCTCCTTTCGGTATGAGGCGGGCAGGTAAGGGGCCGGATCGGTGCTCTTGCCGCCCGTCTGGATTTCGTAATGCAGATGCGGTCCCGTGCTGCGGCCCGTCGTGCCGAGCTTGCCGATCTGCTGGCCTTTGTCGACCGTCTGTCCTTTGCGCACCGAAGCGCTGCTCAGGTGCATGTACCAGGTTCTCAGGCCGTCCGCATGCTCGAGGATCACATTGTGGCCGTGCAGCTTGTCGTAGCCGACCTCCCGCACTGTGCCTCCGGCAGCCGCATAGACCGGGTCGTTCATCTTCCCGGCAATATCGATGCCTCGGTGGAAGCTGAGCTTCTTCGTGAACGGGTCCTTGCGGTAGCCGTACGGCGAAGTGACGATCTTCGAGACCGTCGGCCAGAGGCTCGGTGTGCGGCGCTGACGGTCCAGCTTCTCGAGCAGGAGCTGCTTGGAGCGGGTGAAATGCCCCTGAAGCCGGTTCATTTCCTGTTCGAGCTCTTGGTAGCGCGCTTCCGTCAGGTTCGCAAGCTCCTGCATTTCCTTGGCGGTAACCGGGATGGCCGGTCCGCCCATTCCCCCGGCTGCACCGCTGCCGGCCGCAGCGGAAACGGCGGATGTCCCGCCGGAGCTGCCGGAGGCCGGTGCGCTGCCGGGCGCGAGCTTTTTCAGCTCCTGCTCGAGCCGCTTCATTTCCTCCATCTTGCTGTGTACCTGTTCGGCCTGCTTCGATAAAGAATGCAGCTCATTTTGCAGCTGCTCAATCGCGGCGTTCTTGCCTTTCAGGTCCTGCTCGAGTCGGGCGGTGCGGCCGTTCAGCTCCGAAGTGCGAAGGTACGCCGAAGCCGTGGAATGCAGGTGGCGGAAGTAGATGAACCCCGATGCGCCGATGAGCAGGACCGCAAGGAGGAGCGCCCCGCCGATGAGACCGCGGGAGAGATTGACACGGACGACGCTGCCGTTCGCTTCGGGAATGATCACGAAGGTCAGCTTGTTGCGAAACCACTTGAAATTCATGGGAACTCCTTTCATGCTGTGACAGTCAAGAATCCCCGCCTCCGGGCATAAAGTGAAGGGAGCAGAGCGCCCTGGGAGGGATCGGATTGTCTTTCTTGCGAAGTAATCGCATGAACCTGTTGGAACGGCTGGCGCTTCACCTGAACCACGAAGTTGCCCTGCAGGCGGAATCCTTCGCGAGCGAGCCGGGCGTGCTCGAGAAGGTCGGCCGGCGGTTCATCCGCGTCAGCGGCAGCTATTTTGTCCCGCAGAGCCTGCAGGAGATCGTGCTGCTGGGCCATGCCGCCGGGCGCCCTGGGACTGCCGCGAAGGTCCGCACGCTGTATGCGGGACTCTTCGAAGCGGAGCTGAAGCTTACCGGCAAAGATTTCATCGAAGTCCGGGTATCCCGGAAAGAGGAGGAGGAAGAGCTCACCCTCCTCATTCCGATCGGACAGATCATCGGCCTGGAGCCGTTTTGAATGACGTGTGCGCCTTCCGGGGGCCGCTTCGCTTGGCGGGGTCAGCTTGACTGCGCCGCCTTCATCTCATAATGCGAAGTGAGCAGGGCCAGCAGCAGGCACAGCGAGTACCCGAGCGCCCCGACCACTCCGATCAGAGCGTACGTCTTGGCGAGGAACGCACCCGCTCCGACAAACCCGGCGCTAAGGACGACCAGCACATTGCTGGCCAGGACGAAACGGCCGTAGCTCATCGATTGGAACCGGTGCTGCATCCGGGCCCCCGGACTGCCGCCCCCTCCTCCACCGGAAGAAGAGCCGTCGCTCGCCCTTTTGCCTTGGCTCTTGGGCGCTTCGCCCGACCCGCCGGATGCCTGGTTCCCCTCGGGCTTCTCGGGGAAGCGGCGCATACCGATCAGCAGCGCCGCCAGAAGCAGCGGCTGGTAAGACAGAATGATCACCGGCGAGCTGTAGTTGCCGAAGGCCTGCACCTCGGTCGTGCTTTTGAAGGCGAGCATTGAGGTCAGCAGCAGGATCAAGGAGACCGGAGAGTTGATGAAGGTGTAATCCCGCTCCTTCACCAGGCTGGATAACCCGGTAAGGAAGGCCATATAGATCAGCAGCACCTTGCAGACCAGCACCGGAAACCAGATGCTGAGGATCGGCAGATCCACCCGGTCCAGGAAATCCGTGATGTGAACGTGCTGCACCAGACTGTAATTCGGGTAGATCATATTCGCGGGCATCACGGGCCCCAGCACGACCAATACCATGAACACGAACAGGCTCAGCAGGCTGGTGGACATAATGACCCCGTGCCGGATGGAGGCCTGGAGCTGTTTGGCATTCCACATCGTATGAAGGAAGGCGCCGGCCAGCAGCACGTCCCCGTACCACCCGAAGCTGAGAAGGTTCGAATAGAACAGCTTGACCGGACCGCTCACAAGCACCGGCTGGATCAGCTCTTGGTTGAGCTCATTGGAGAGCAGCAGGGGCAGCAGCGCGATCACGATAAAGAAGAGCGGGAAGAACAGATCGTTGACCCGGGCTAATACTTCCACGCTGGTTCTGCCGTAGAACATCAGCACCAGCATCAGGAGCATGACGAGAATTTCCTCGGGCGTATTGGGCAGCAGCATCGTATTGATGAACTTGCCCAAAGCCCGCAGATCCCTCATCAAAACAAGCCAGATGTGAAGGAGAATCACCAGATTGACGACTGTTCCTGCGATCCTTCCGAACACTTTCATGGTAATCTCGAACAGATTCATCCTCGGAAATCGCCGGCACAGCTGTGCGAACACGAATGCGACGAAAAGCACATAGAATGTCGGCAGCACATACGAGAACCAGGCGTCCATCTTCGAGATCCGCACGAGTTCATGCTGTAAGGACAGCAGCCCGCCTCCGGTGAGCATGGAGCCGACCAACCAGGCCATCTGCCGGTGGTTGATAACAAGCACGTTATTTGACATCGTTCACGATTCTCCTTCCCGCTGTGCTTTCTGATGCGGGTGGATCATGGAAAAGACGGCGGGCGACACCGTTTTGATGAAATATTGGGTGGGCATCGGCGGCTTGATTCCCAGCAGAAGGGCCGCATAAAGGCCGATGGCGGCAGCATACAGCAGAACGAACAGCCGCCGCATAACCTTGGTCTGCCTGCTCCAATATTTCATGTTGAGCATGAGGTGCATCAGCACCAGAACACCAAACCAGACCAGAAATTGAACGTTCAAGAGGTGCCCTCCTCTTGGGTGATGTTATTGTAAATGTCCCCCGGCTCGGTCAGGGCATTGCTGACATCGAGCTGAAACTCGGCATTCTTCAGTCCGGCGGGCCAATCCTTGGCGAAATTCTGCTCCCACTGGGACGGATAAGAACGCCAGATATACCCGCCGAGCATGGCGGCGTCCGACTCGTTTTTTTGCATCTCCTTGAGGGCCGCGAGCATCGCTTTTTTGATATGTTCCGAGATCTGCTTCTCCACCAAGATCACATTGGCGGTTTGGCTCAGATCGAAGGGCTTCGAGACCTCCAGAATTCTGGATTTGCAAACCACCTGGATCTTGAATTGCGGCTTGCCCCCGTCTATCTTGACTTTGATGCTTGACTGGGAGTCGAAGATTCTGGCTGTTATCTGGATCTCCTCGGTAAGCTTGAGGCTGATCGCGGTATTGATCGTTTTGTTCTTGAGCCAAGCGAGTCCGTCTGCAGCCGTGCCCTCCAGCGTCCCGGTCATTCGGTCTTCCTTGAACATGGCGTAGCCGACCATCTCCACCTCTTTGGAGGTTTTTTCGCTTTTTTGCGACTCTTTGATCTCCATATAGGGCGCGATCGGATCACTGCCGGGCGCGCTGAGCGACACGCCGATATCCTTCATGTTCATCGCGATCGCCGTACGGGACTTCACAAGCTCCCGGTAAGCTTCGGCAGGGAAGCGTTCGAACTTCGGAGAGGCGTGCAGCAGCTCGTAGGCCTTGCCCTTGGTGATGATCAGGTAAGTGGTCATCCGGTTCTCGGGTGAACGGGGAGTGGTGTCGTAGACAGAGCGGATGCCCTGCCTAGCCAGCTCCTCGCCGACCAGCAGGGTTCGGCGGTGAGCCAGGAACATCCGGCGCGACATCCGCTGCTGCAGTTTCGACTGGGCCTCCCGGATGGTGCTGCCCGTTTCGGAATCGATGTAATAGCTCTTCTCCCCCGAGGTTCCGCCTCCGCCGCCCGACGCCCCGCCCATCTGGCCGGGAAGCGGTACGAGTACGCTGTAGCGAAACTTGCCGTCCTTCTCCAGGTCCATGGCGGAGGTGAGGATGAACGCCATGTCATTGATCTCCGTACGGTCCCAGCATCCGGTAAGGCAGCAGATCAGCCCGATGTATACAGGAACCCGCAGCCAGGCGGCTTTGTTCATGTGTCCTCCCCCTCCGCCGAAGGATGTTCGACCGTCTTGCCCCGCTGACCCGACTGTGCCATGATCTCCCGGGGCAGCTCCTTGCTCTGGCGTTCCCCGTCTTGAGCAGGGAAGAAGCTCGGCCGGTGTACCATCGCCCACCAGGGGGCGCGGATAGCTACATCCTTCAGGTCGCTCGAGGACAGGGGGCCGATCGGAGACAGATAAGGAACGCCGAACGAGCGAAGGGAGGCCATGTGCCCGAGAATCAGCATCAGCATGATGAGAATGCCGTACATCCCGAAGATCGAAGCGACGATGAGAATCGGAAAACGCAGCATCCGCACCGCAATCGCCCCGTTGAAGCGGGGGATGGTGAAGGAGGCGATCCCGGTGATCGATACGACGATAACCATCGGAGCCGAGACGATTCCCGCCTGCACGGCGGCCTGGCCGACGACCAGCGCCCCGAGAATACTGACGGCTGAGCCGATGGTCTTCGGCAGCCGGATGCCGGCCTCCCGCAGTGCCTCGAAGGTAATCTCCATGATCAGCGCCTCGATGACCGCGGGGAAGGGGATCGCCTCCCGGGCGGCGGCGACCGACAGAAGAAGGGTGGTCGGCAGCAGATCCTGATGGAACGTTGTGATCGCCACGTACAGGGCCGGCGTCAGCAGCGAGAGGAACAGGAACAAATACCGCAGCCACCGGATCAGGGTAGCGATTTGGAAGCGTTCATAGTAGTCCTCGCTCGCCTGCAGGATTTCGACGAAGACGAAGGGAACGAGCATCACGAAGGGTGTGCCGTCCACCATGATGCCTACCCGTCCCTGCAGCAGAGCGGCCGCGACGGTATCGGGGCGCTCGGTGTACTGAATCTGCGGGAAGGGGGAGTAGGCCGAATCCTGGATGAACTCTTCGATATAGCCGGTTTCCAGCACGGCGTCGATATTAATTTTTTGGAGCCGGCCGACCACTTCATCCACTACGGAAGGGGCGGCGATATCCTCCAGATAGGTAACCACAATACTCGTATTGCTCTCCCGCCCGATCGTCATCGATTTCATCTTGAGATGCGGGGTCTTGAGCTTCCGCCGGAGCATGGCTGTATTGGTGCGCAGAGCCTCCGTGAAGCCTTCGCGCGGTCCCCGGATAACCGATTCGGTCTCGGGTTCGGCGATGGAGCGTTTTTCCGCCCCCCGGATGCCCATCAGCAGCGCTTTGTTGTTTTTCTCCACGAAAAGGGCCGTATCTCCGCCAAGCACGCCGAGGAGCAGATCGCCATAGTTATCCGCCGGCTGGAGCTGGGAGACGGGCAGGACGGAGTCGGAGATGTTGTCGACGAAGCGCTCTCCGCCTTCGAGGGTCATCAGCGATTTCATCGCCTCGTTGACGAGATCGGTTTTGGCCATGCCGTCGATGAAGACCAGCATCGCCTTGACGCTGTGCTCCAGCTGGAATTCCCGGACCACGAAGTCCGACCCGTCCTTGAAGAGCTCGGTCAGATAGGTTTGGTTGTCCTGCAGCTCCATGGAGATCGGAACGCTCCGAAGCTCGTCGATGAAGCGGTAGTCCAGCTTCTGCAGATCATCCCATTCGGGATGCCGGCCATTCCTGCTGCCTTTCTTGGTTATGACCATGCCGGGCCTCCTGTAGGTTTCGATGCTTCATTCCAAGCTTTGCCGGGACGTGTCCGGTATATTTTGAACCAATTCCAGAATTTTATGACAAAAATTACGGCGTCCCAGCAAAATAATGGAATAGCGTGCACGGGGGAGGTAAAAGCTACAAGAGCTGTACGTGCTGCAAGAGCTACCCCAGTAAGGAAGGAGAAGTCCCATGCAGCTTTGGATTATCCTCGCGCTCTCGCTGTTTATTCTCCAGATTCTGACCATCATTATCGGGGAATTCCGGCATCCGCCCAAGGCGCTGGCCTGGCTCTTTATTCTGTTCGTTATTCCGGTTATCGGGTTTGTCATGTACTATTTCTTGGCTAAGGAATACCGGCAGCGCAGGAAGGTCAGGCGCAGGGGACTCGGCCTCGTGCATGATCTCAGACAGATCGGCAAACGGATGAAGGCCGCGGAGCCCCAGATCGAAGAGGAGCACCTGGAGGGATGGATCCATGAGCCGAGGCTGTTCGCCCTTCTGAACAACATTCCCGGTGCCATGATTACCATACAAAATGAAGTGCACGTGCTGACAAACGCGGATGAAACGTACCCGGAGATGCTGGAGGCGATCGAGGGGGCGCAGAAGCATATCCATTTCGAGTTCTATACGATCCGGGATGACCTAATCGGCCGCAGGTTCCAGGAGCTGCTGATCCGCAAAGCACGGATGGGCGTGCAGGTACGCTGCATCTTTGACGGGATCGGAAGCTATCACCTTCCTAACCGGTTCATCGCGGAGCTGAAGGATGCGGGCTGCGAGGTGTATATGTTTCTCCCGGCTCTCATCGCTTTCTTCGACAAACGGATTAATTACCGCAACCATCGTAAGATTATCGTTATCGACGGCATTGTGGGGTTCCTCGGGGGGCTGAACATCGGGGATGAGTATCTTGGAGGGAATCATGAACTCGGCTTCTGGAGGGATACGCACCTGCGCCTGGAAGGCGACTCGGTCTATTCGCTGCAGAGGACCTTCATCCGGGACTGGCGGTTCGTCAGCGGGGAGCGGCTGTCCGAGTCGGTCTACTACCCCGAGCACGAGTGCCGCGGCCGCAAGCCCGCGCAGGTGATCGCCAGCGGGCCGGACGCGCACTGGGATGCCGTCCTCGAGATGTTCTTCGGGGCGGTGACGACGGCCAAGCGCAGGATCTTCATCACGACGCCGTATTTCGTGCCGGATGCCAGCCTGCTCATGGGGCTGAAGGCCGCGGCGATCAGCGGTATCGATGTGCGGATCATCTACCCCGAGAAGCCCGACTCCCGAATCGTCAATTATGCGTCGCTCTCGTATCTCGAAGAGCTCCTTCAGGCGGGGGTGCGCTTCTTTGCTTACCAGAAGGGGTTCGTCCACGCCAAGGTCATGATCATTGACGGGCTGCTCGCTACGGTGGGCACGGCAAATATGGATATGCGGAGCTTCTACAATAACTTTGAGCTGAATGCGGTGCTCTTCGATAAGGAGACGATTCACCGGCTCGAGGATGATTTTATCGAGGATCTGAAGTCCTGTAAGGAGATCAAGCTGGAGGAGTTCGAGCAGCGGTCCCGCTGGCAGAAGGGCAAGGAAGTGCTCGCCCGGCTCGTGTCCCCGCTGTTTTGAACGGGCCTCACCAAAAAACCGCTTGCTCCACAGAAATCTGTGGGGAAGGCGGCTTTTTTGGTGAATCCGTGAGGACGTCCTACCCGTCCGGCAGGACGGGTTACTTCAGGAACGACAGAATGGGATCGAGGTTCTGCGCCGGGGTCTGGGCGATGAGGTCGCCTTTTTGCTGCAGCCGCTCCATGATGTTCAGGAGGTGGAAATCCCGGGGATCAGGCCGGGCGGCCACCTCCTGCCAGGTCAGCGGCGTAGAGACGGAAGCGGCCTCCCGGGCCCGCGGGGTGTACGGGGCGGAGAGCGTTTTGCCGTACCAGTGCTGCAGGTAGTCGATGTAGATCCGGGTGCCGCGGTCCTTCTTGAGCCGCTCGACCGTGAACAGCTGCGGGTGCTTCTGCACGGCGAAGTTCGCCACGAACTGGCCGATCTTGCGCAGCTGCTCGAACGTGTAGCGCTTCTCGAGCGGGATCGGCACATAGATCTGGACCCCGGTGGCGCCGCTGGTTTTGGGCACGGAGCGGATGTTCATGCCGTCCAGGATGCCGCCGATAATCTCCGCGGCTTCCATAATGCGCGGCTCGGGATCAAGACTCGGATCGATGTCGATCAACCATTCCGCCGGGAGGGGGCTGCCGATGCGGTGGAAGGACGGATGGAATTCGAGCGCGGCCAGATTGCCGAGCCAGAGCAGCGTAGGCAGGGAATCGAGATGCACGTAGCGGATGCCTTCCAGCTCGGCCGAGGCGACAAAAGCCGGAGTCGGCTCCGGCACATTCTTCTGGTAGAACGACTTGTCGCTCCAGCCGTCGGGAAAGCGGATCGTCGTCAGATACCTCCCGGAGCAGTAAGTGAGCAGGTAAGGCGCCAGCTGGGCCAGCTTCTCCAGGTAGATCGCCTTGGTTATGCCTTTCTCGGGCCAGAGCAGCTTCTGCGGATTCGATATCGTCAGCTCCTGGCCCTGGACCAGGATCGTGCCCTTGGCCGATTTGGCGGATGAGGATTTGGGCTTGACGGGTGCGGCCAATGCGGCACCTCCTCTTAGGGTGTTATCTTCCGGCAGGACAGCGCCGGCAGCCGGCCGGTCAGCCGTCCAGCTGTCCGAACGTGCAGTCGGCTGGCCCGGCGGCGACCAGAGCCTGGATGCTCGGCTGGCGGAGCGTCCGCCCGGCGGTCCATTCCATATAGCTCACCTTGACGGTGAGCAGGGGGTTGATCCACACAGCGTCCTTGCTGCGCTCCGGCAGATTGACGAAGGGGCGCTCCGGCAGCGTCATCTCCCGCACCTTCTCCGTGAGCTCCCGCCAGATCTGCTGGGTGAACCGCCCGGTGCCGGCGTGGCCGATATACCACAGCCGGCCTTCGGCATCGTAGAGGCCGAGCATCAGCGCATTGACCTGGCCCGCCCGGTGGGTGACCCCGCCGACGACGGCCACCAGATCGTTATAGATCTTCATTTTCTGCCAGCGCTTGTCTTTGCCGCCGATGAGGTATTTGCTCTCGAGGTCCTTGCAGACAATGCCCTCCATTTTGTGCAGCTTCATCACGCCGAAGAGGTCGTTCATGCCGGCCACGTTCGGGACGAGCTGCACGGTGGCGTTCGCGCGGACACGCTCCTGGAGCAGGCGCTGCCGCTCCCTTAAGGGTTTATCGGTGATCCACTCTCCGTCGAGGTAAGGCATATCGAAGATCATATAGGAGATCGGCACCTGCTTCTGCGCGAGTGCCAGATGCTGGGTCTTGCGCACGCTGTCACGCCGCATCACCTCCTGGAAGTTCGGGCGCCCTTCCGCGATAGCGATGACCTCACCGTCGAGGATGACCGATTCGGCTGTGCAGTAGGAGGGCAGGTCGAGCAGCTCGGGGTACTGCAGCGTCCGTTCATGGCCCTTGCGGTTGAAGAGCCTGACAGTGCCTCCGGAGGCGTAGGTGAGAATACGGGTGCCGTCCCACTTGATCTGCCCGACCCACCCGCTCCCGGAAGGAGCGGTTTCCGTGCGGATCGGCTCGAAGGGAACGATGGGCTGCCATTCCAAAGGGGATTCCTCCATGTGATGGGATGGATCTTAGACACGAAGCGTCACTTCATGGCCATGATCTGTTCTTCCTGCTCGGTCTCTTCCTTCATTCTCTCCAGTTCCTGCGAAAACTTACCTTCAATGACCCCCCTGCTGCCGTAAACTAAGAGGGTGTCCCCTTCATGCAGGAGAAGCTCCGGACAGCCTTTGCGGATTTTGGCCATGCCGCGTGTGACGTACAGGATCGTCAGGTCATCTTTCTTGTCCGCAATGTCTTTGGGCCGGCGGCCGATATAATCGGAATCGGCATGAAGACAGACTTCTGTGATGAAATCCTCCTCGTCGATGTATAATATTTCTTGAACCGGCAGTTCATGCAGTTCAAAATCTTCTTCGAGATGCTGCTGGAGCCTGCGCGCAAGCATCCGTGAGGTTCGTTTGCTTTTGATGAGCAGGAGCACAATGCCGAGGAGGACGGTCAGGATCAGAAGCTGGGGAACTTGAAAGCTCTGAGTCATGATGCTGCTGAGCGAGGAGATGATAACGGCCAGGGAGAAGACGCCGAACAGAATGAGGAACATGGCGATCTTTCTACGGATCGGGTGGCGGAGAATCAGTTCGGATTCCTTGGTGGTGAATCCCGTGGACGTCAGCATCGACAGCGCCTGGAACCGCGCGATCCGCTTGTCGAGACCCGTGATGATGAGCAGGGAAGCGGCCATTTCCAGAACGAGAAGCACCAGCACCAAATAAAGCGCAATAAAGCCTACCCCCACAGGTTTGTCCCTCCTTCCGGAGTTTCTTCATATGGATACATTACCATGAGGCCGTTCGATTGAAGCACGGCCATTTCAGTTCGAAGCCAGCGGCAGGGGGTAAGAGTAGATATGATCGGCGGCCCAAAAGGAGCAAATAGTATGACCCCATCCATCCCTGAGGATCAGCGCCTCCAGTTCGTTCTCCATCAGTTCATCTTTCCGTTCTCGCTCGACCGGCACAGCAGGGATAAAGTCAAGCACCGCTTGATGAAGGACGGTTTTCATCCGTTCTATCTCCAGAATCTGAGTCTGGAAGACGCCTACTACGGGGAGAAGTTCCGGGTCTCTCACCATAACCTGGAACGGTATTATCTGCCGTTTACAAATCATATCCTGTTCCCGCGGCGGGAAGAGGATGAAGGCCTCCGCCGTTTTTCCAAGAGCGTCGGTCTGTCCTGCTGCATGGATACGGAATTCGGGAGTGTTCCGTTCACGATCCATTCGGTCGATGTCCTTCTCTGCCCGTTCGATATCGGATTCGTTACGGTCCGGACGGAGCTCTCCAGCGGGGACCTTTTCTATTCGCAGGCGCTGGAATTTGCAGCCCGCTTTCGTATTCTCCAGAACCTTAAGGATCAGCATAAGCAGACACAGTTCACCGTGGGGGAGGAGGGCTATGCGGAGGTGGAGGATCTTCTTTTCCGGAAGCTGGTGCCGGGAATGATACCGTATATGGATAAGACCGAGCTCAAGGAGTCTTACTTCGAGAAGCTCCCGTTTTTCGTCGACGAGCGGATGTTCGTCCACTCCCTGTATGCCTTTGAACAAGGGCAGGAGATTACGGATATCGACCTCTACCGGGGATCGCGGATCGACGGCACGGACCAGGGAGGCCATCCGTACATCAGTGCTTCGAACCCCGAATACATCAGCCGGTACTGCCGCAAGCATGCCTATGACCGGTGGGCGCCGCATACGTACTATTTGACCGAAGAGAGCTCGTTCGTCTGCCTGACGAATCAGGGCAGGGAGGCCGCGGGGGCGATCGGCAGTCATATGTGCGGGGAATATTACTATGCGATTCTGCTCAACCTGTTCTACAAAATCGTGCTGCTTAAGCTCTCCACCCGCTACTCTCATGTACAGCTCGAGAAAAATCAGGATGAGATTGAAGATCTCATCCGGGCGATCACCCTGTTTTCCGCCAAATATTATTTTCTCGAAGTGGTGTCCCAGTCCCAGGGCAAGGATATTTTCCTGCAGGTCAAGGAGCATCTCGGCAGCGACCATCTGTTCACGGAAGTGAAGGAAACGCTCTCCGCCCTCTATACCTACCAGGAGGACTTTACGTCGAAGCGGTCGAGCTATCTGCTCCAGATTCTGACGATCTATACCGTCATCAGCGGCATTTACGGGATGAACCAGGTGATCGAAGATTTGAAAGGGGATATCGACTGGAGTAAGGTCCTTGGCTACTCTTCCTTTGAATACGTTGCGCTCGCGGTGACCCTATCCGGTATGGTGGTGTCTTTTGTCCTCGGATTTCATACGATCTTCCGTTATATGAAGGAATGGCGCAAGCGGAGGGAGCAGAAAAAACCGTAGGGCAAAAAGCCGTTCACCCTCCGGAGGAGCCCCGGAAGAAGATGAACGGTTAGGTGGAGCGCTGAGCTTCCCTGCCTAAGAGAGGGCAGGCTCCTTGGCTTTCTTGCCCTTGCCTTTGGCGGTTTTCTTCTCCGGCTTGGCTTCGGCCGCCGGTTCGGAAGAAGGGGCTGTGGCGACCGGTGTGACGGCTTCCAGGCTGGCCTGCAGCGCCGCCATCAGGTCGATGACGTTCGATTTGTTCGGTTCCGGCGCGATGCTGACCTGGCGTCCGGAGATTTTCTGCTCGATGGCCTCGAGCACGGCCGCACGGTAGTCGTCTTTGTACTTTTCCGGCTCGAATGCCGTAGAGAGCTGCTCGATCAGCATTTTGGCCATCGTCAACTCTTTCTCGTTCACGGTAACCGATTCCGGGAGATTCGGGACCTGTGCCACAGGGCGGATCTCGTCAGGATAGAAGATCGTCTCCATGGCGATGCAGCGGTCGATGATGCGGATGGCGGCGAGGGAGCTTTTGGAGCGGATCGATACTTTGGCGATGCCGATCTTGCCGGACTGCCTCATGGCTTCAAGCAGCAGGTTATAAGCGCCGGCTCCCGTTTCGTTAGGTGCCAGGTAATAGGTCTTCTGAAAATACACCGGATCGATATCGGACAGATTGACGAAGTCCAGGATCTTGATTTCCTTCGTCACCTCGCCGGTCAGCCGCTCGAGCTCATCCTTCTCGAAGAGGACAAAAGAACCGGGCTCATACTCGTAGCCTTTGGCAATCTCGCCCCATTCGACTTCACGCTCGCAGTGCTGGCATTTGCGCACGAAGTTCAGCGGCGTATTGCATTCTTTATGAATCATGCGCATCGAGATGTCTTTGTCTTCCGTCGCCGAGAACATTTTGACGGGAACATGCACCAGACCAAAGCTGATGGCACCTTTCCACACCGTATGCATACGGATCCCTCCTTGGCCTGGAAACGGCCCTCTTATACGAACTAGTATACGCACATGGGAGTCATCTCATTACACGGACACGCATGACGGCATACTTTTTTTGGACATGCTACCGTAAGAGGCATTCGCCGATGAACGTCGGCGTCCGCCCGGAATTGCGGCCCAAGGAGGAGACAGCAAGCGATGAGTGAAGCGAATACGTCAGGCAGCCTATATGACAATGATGCCACCCATGAGGGGCGGGAATCCAACTTTATGGATATCGACCGGATGATCAATGAAGGCCTCGGCGGAGGTACGGTATCCTACCAGAACGGGTTGATTGAGGACACGACAACCGACACCATGGACGATGCCGAGTCGGTGACCGGCGGAGGGACCGAAGGATGAAGGTATTCCGTGCACAGGAGATCTTAAGAGCCGAAGACCGGATCCAAGTGGAATTGAACGGAGTGTCCGTTTGGATCGATAGTGTCGATCCGGAGAAGGAAACGGCCAAGGTGCATGTGGAGGAACAGCCCGCCGACTCCCGGGTTGTACCGGTCGATGAACTGCAGGAAGTCACCTAAATGGAATAACGATAACTAGGAACATTACGGCGGAAGCTCTTCGTCCCTTGCGGATGAGGGGCTTTTTTTGCAGCTGCCAGTCTGTCCGTGAAGCTGTCGCCTCCTCTGCGGGCCTCGGTTGCTAGTGGAAGCCCGTAGGGCTATAATAGTTGCTAATAAAGGAAAGCGGAGGCGGATACAGTGGGCTCGGAATCCCTGGACGAATTCTCCCTGATCCGGCTTCTGACCGGAGGCAGGCAATCACCCGCGTTTCAACGGGCCGGAGGGGTCGTGACGGGCATTGGGGATGATGCCGCCGTCGTCGAGGTGACGGCCGGGAGGCATCTTATTCTCACCTGTGACACGATGACCGAGGATACCCACTTCACTTCCGTGACGATGCGTGACCGGGATATCGGATTCAAGGCGATGGCTTCGGCCGTAAGCGACGTGGCGGCCATGGGAGGCTCTCCACGGTTCGCCCTCATCTCCCTGAGCATGCCGAGGTCCTATCCGGCGGAGCGGGCCCACTCCCTGTATGAGGGGCTGTATGAATGTGCCAACCGGTACGGTGTGGTAGTAGCTGGAGGGGATACGACGTCGAGCTCCAGCGGCTTGACCGTGTCGGTCAGCGTGATCGGGGAGACGGAGGCCGGGAGTGCACTGCTGCGGTCCTCCGCTGCCCCTGGTGATGTTGTCTTCGTCACGGGGGAGCTCGGGAATTCCGCGGCGGGGCTCGAATGGCTCTTATCCCGCGGTCTTGCGGCCTCATTCTGGGAGGATGAATGGGCCGGCGCCGGTCTGGAGATGCGCCCGCTCATCGGGGCGCATTGCCGTCCCCTGCCCCGGGTGGAGGCCGGGGAACTGCTACGTCAGTCCACTTGGTGCCATGCACTCAATGATGTCAGCGACGGATTGGCGAGCGAGGCCTGGGAGATCGCGGAGGCGTCCGGCGTCGGCATCGATCTCCTGGAGGAGCGGATTCCGTTATCGGAGGCCCTGTTCAAGCAGGCTGCGCGTGCGGGGAAGGAGCCCTTGGACTATGCGCTGTTCGGGGGCGAAGACTATGAGCTTCTAGGCACGGTGCCTGCGGAGCAGGCGTTGGCCCTGCAGATGAAGTTCAAGGAAGCAGGCTTGGCACTGCATTTGATCGGGTACGTGACGGCCGAAGCCGGTAAGGTTCGGCTGATCCGCAGCAGCGGGGATATGGTTCCGCTGGAGAAGAAAGGATATAACCATTTTGCAGGTTGAAGGGAGGGGCCCGGCGGGCATGTCCTTATATCAATATATATCCCGGAGCGTGGATGATACCGCGTTCCTTGCGCGTCAGCTTGCGGCGTTCTTCGGACCCGGGACTGTCATCACGCTGGACGGGGATCTCGGTGCCGGCAAGACCACCTTCTCCCAGGCCGTTGGCAGGGAGCTGGGGGTGAAGGAAATTGTCAATTCGCCCACCTTCACTATCATCAAAGAATACATGGGGGAGGCCCTTCCCTTTTATCATATGGACGTTTACCGGCTCTCCGCAGAAGAAGCGGACGAGCTCGGGCTCGACGATTATTTCTATGGGGACGGAGTGACGCTGGTGGAGTGGGGGTCTCTGGTTGAAGAGCTGCTTCCCGATGCCCGGCTGGAGATCCGTATCGGACTGGCCGGGGAAGCCCACCGGACATTCACACTTCTTCCTCACGGAGAGCCTTACGAACAATGGTGCGGGAAGCTAAAGGAGAACGGGATATGACGACAAATTCTAGCGGCGCGAAGCCGTACGATGAAGAGGGGTTGATGCTGTCGGTCGATACCTCTACGGTCTCGATGACCGCGGCGCTGTCCCGGGGCGGGCGGCTTCTCGGCGAAATCACGCTGAGCGCGGAGCGCAACCACTCTCTCTATGTGGTGCCGGCGCTGCAGCGGCTCATGGAGGCGGAGGGGGTGAAACCGGCCGACCTGTCTGCCTTCACAGCAGGGGTAGGTCCGGGCTCTTATACCGGCACCCGGATCGGCGTGACGGTTGCCAAGACCTTCGCCTGGACCCACGGCCTTGCGCTGCTGGGTGTTTCGACGCTGGAGGCGATGGCGCTCGGCGGCTTGGAAGAGGTTCTGGATCCCGCACGGCCGGCTGTACCTGAGTCCACCGACCAGACGGCAGAGCTGAATATCGTAACGGACGGAGATCTTGGGGCGCTGGACCGTATTGTGCGTAGGAACGAAGGGGGAGAGCCGCTCACCCGATGGGTGGTCCCTCTAATTGACGCACGCCGTGGACAGGCTTTCTCCGGATTATATGAAGCATCGGCCGCGGGCTGGAGATGTCTTATTCCGGATGGGATTCGTCTGACGGCGGCCTGGGCGGAAGAACTCCTTGCTTTGGCCGGGCATCACAAGCCTCATCAAGTGGTATGCACCGGAGACGCTCATCAGCATGCGCAGTCCTTCCTCGCCTTCCGGGAAGGCTTCGAGGGGGGTTGGACCGAAACGAACTTTGCCTTTAAGGCCAGGCACGTCGCCGAGCTCGGCCGTATTCGCTGGCAGCGGGGGGATACCGAAGATGTTTACGGGTTGGTGCCGAATTATACGCAGCTGGCGGAGGCGGAAGCAAATCTTCTTGCCGCCAAACGAACATAAGAGAGGACGTCCTGCCATGGAACAAGAATCTGAGCGGCCGGCCTCCGTACCCGAGGGTCTGTCTTACCGGTTCAGACCGATGGAAGCGGAGCATATTCCGGTCATCTGCGAGATCGAGCAGGAATCCTTCACAACGCCCTGGACGGCCGGGGCTTTTCATAATGAACTGACGAATAACCAGTTTGCCCGCTATCTCGTTCTTGAGGTGGAAGGGGAGATCGGCGGATACGGGGGGATGTGGCTCATTATGGAGGAGGCCCATGTCACCAACGTAGCGGTCCGGGCCAAATTCCGCGGGCGCAAGCTGGGCGAGCTGCTCGTGAGAGAAATGCAGCGGACAGCGTCCTTGTATGGGGCTATCCGCATGACGCTCGAAGTGCGTCCATCCAATCATGTGGCTTTGGGGCTTTATGAGAAGCTCGGATTCCGGTCCGTCGGGGTCCGCCGCGGGTATTATACGGACAACCAGGAAGACGCGGTCATCATGTGGGCCGACCTGCCCAAAGCGGGCCGATGGAAGGATCAAGCCTAGACGGACGGAGAGGAATGAATTAATGAACGAGACGAACTTTGCAGCAGCTCCGGCCGGCGAAGGCATCCTTGATGCCGGAAGGCGGCCGGTTTATATATTGGCGATTGAGACAAGCTGTGATGAGACGGCGGTATCGATTGTGCGCGACGGCACGGAGATTCTGGCGAATGTCGTGTCCTCCCAGATCGAAACGCATCAGCGATTTGGCGGCGTTGTGCCGGAGGTCGCCTCCCGCAAGCACGTGGAATCCATCACCTGGATTCTCCAGGAGGCGCTGGATAAGGCGAACCTGCATCCTTCCAAGCTCTCGGCCGTTGCCGTTACGCAGGGGCCCGGCCTTGTCGGAGCCCTGCTCGTCGGCATGGTCGCGGCCAAGGCATTCGCCTGTGCCTGGGGTCTGCCCCTGATCGGCGTCCATCATATAGCCGGGCACATCTATGCGAACGCCCTGGTTCACCGCCTGGAATATCCCTTCCTGTCGCTGGTGGTATCGGGCGGTCACACGGAGCTGGTGTATGTGGAGTCGGAAGGGCACTTCCGCATCATCGGCCAGACCAGGGACGATGCCGCGGGAGAAGCTTACGACAAGGTAGCCCGGGCCCTGAAGCTGCCTTACCCGGGCGGACCGCATATTGACCGGCTCGCCTTGGAGTCCGAGGAAGCGCTGGCGCTTCCCCGGGCTTGGCTGGAGCCCGATTCCTACGACTTCAGCTTCAGCGGGCTGAAGTCGGCGGTGCTGTCGGCCATGAACTCGGCCGCCATGAAAGGGCAGACGCTTTCCGCCGGAGCCGTCGCGCGGGGCTTCCAGGACTCGGTGGTCGAGGTCCTGGTCGAGAAAGCCCTGCGCGCCGTCAAGGCTTACGGCGCGAGGCAGCTCCTGTTGGCCGGCGGAGTCGCAGCCAACAAGGGACTCCGCGCGCGGCTGGAAGCGCGCTGCGCGGAAGCCGGCGTTCCGCTGCTTGCGCCGCCTCTCGCCCTGTGCACGGACAACGCGGCGATGATCGGCGCCGCCGCGTTCCTGAAGTACCGGCGGGGCCAGTTCGCCTCGCTTGATCTCAAGGCCGACCCTCAGCTGAAGCTGGAGCAGTGGTCGGTTTAATTGACCGCGGTATTCTTTTTATGAATACCGCAGCAGGAGAGCCTCCGCGGATGAGATAACCCGCGGAGGCTTTTTTTCGTGCCCCGGATGTGAAGGCGGGAGCATATTGGCAGGGGGTGTAACGAATACGCGTCCTGCAGAAGAGAGAAAATAAAATATAGAGATACCGGCATCATTGGCTCTCTTTTTATTTCAATCTAGGACACGGAGGAGATCCGAACCAGATGACCTACACTTGTCAGTATTGTGAAAGAGATGCGGAGTCGGCTCACAGTATAACAGTGTATGAAGAGGATGGAAGAGAGAAAGATTTCCAAATTCTATGCAGTTCTTGTTACCAGGAGTGGCTGCTCTCTTTAAAGGGCTGATCCTTATTCTTCAGCAGTGAAAAGGAGTGCGCGGGATGCGGTTATTATGGATGAAGATACTGATTAATGGTCTTATAACAGTCCACTTCCTGGTGATATTTGCAGGAGCATCCTTCAGCGGCGCCGTCGTTTCTTCAGTTATTCTCAGCTTGATCGCTTATGTGATTGGTGATCGCTTGATTCTGAAGATAACCAATAATGTAGTGGCCACGGCTCTGGACCTGGGTCTTGCCTCTTTGTTCTTTATCCTTGTTTCCGGCGTTACTATAGGTGAGCTCTCTATGGTTGAACTCTTAACCTTAGTGGCCGGACTGGGTGTGCTTGAATATTACTTTCATCGTACGTTCGGGGCCAATCTGGTTAGTTCCGCCGCTTAATCTGTGCAGACCGTTGTAGGAGACCCCCTCCTGCACGGTCTATTTTTTGTTTATTTCGAGTTGCATTGCTCACGGCTTTGTGATAAAATCCAAAACGTTGACTTAAGAGACTTCTGGGATCTACACCCTGCGGACTTGTCCCTCGGAATGGAGAAAAGAAATAGCTTGTCAATCGAAATACTCTGTGCTAGAATGTTCAACGTTGTCGAAATGAAGTATACCGGTGATGAACAGATGACGAAAATTGCCGCTTGCTAACAAGAGAACGATGTGGTAAGTTGATTGAGCTGCTTCGGCGGCCTGATGATAACGAACCAAGATTGCCCTTTGAAAACTGAACAACGAGTGAGTGTTAAATATAGAGACTCAGCGATGAGTTTCTGCCAAGCTTCAAAATGAGTCATCAGCTTTTCTTTAATGGAGAGTTTGATCCTGGCTCAGGACGAACGCTGGCGGCGTGCCTAATACATGCAAGTCGAGCGGAGCACTTCGGTGCTTAGCGGCGGACGGGTGAGTAACACGTAGGCAACCTGCCTGTAAGATCGGGATAACTACCGGAAACGGTAGCTAAGACCGGATAGCTGGTTTCGGTGCATGCCGGAATCATGAAACACGGGGCAACCTGTGGCTTACGGATGGGCCTGCGGCGCATTAGCTAGTTGGGGGGGTAATGGCCCACCAAGGCGACGATGCGTAGCCGACCTGAGAGGGTGATCGGCCACACTGGGACTGAGACACGGCCCAGACTCCTACGGGAGGCAGCAGTAGGGAATCTTCCGCAATGGGCGCAAGCCTGACGGAGCAACGCCGCGTGAGTGATGAAGGTTTTCGGATCGTAAAGCTCTGTTGCCAGGGAAGAATGTCGTGGAGAGTAACTGCTCTGCGAATGACGGTACCTGAGAAGAAAGCCCCGGCTAACTACGTGCCAGCAGCCGCGGTAATACGTAGGGGGCAAGCGTTGTCCGGAATTATTGGGCGTAAAGCGCGCGCAGGCGGTTTTTTAAGTCTGGTGTTTAAGCCCGGGGCTCAACCCCGGTTCGCACCGGAAACTGGAAGACTTGAGTGCAGGAGAGGAAAGCGGAATTCCACGTGTAGCGGTGAAATGCGTAGAGATGTGGAGGAACACCAGTGGCGAAGGCGGCTTTCTGGACTGTAACTGACGCTGAGGCGCGAAAGCGTGGGGAGCAAACAGGATTAGATACCCTGGTAGTCCACGCCGTAAACGATGAGTGCTAGGTGTTAGGGGTTTCGATACCCTTGGTGCCGAAGTAAACACAATAAGCACTCCGCCTGGGGAGTACGCTCGCAAGAGTGAAACTCAAAGGAATTGACGGGGACCCGCACAAGCAGTGGAGTATGTGGTTTAATTCGAAGCAACGCGAAGAACCTTACCAGGTCTTGACATCCCTCTGAAAGCCCTAGAGATAGGGTCCTCCTTCGGGACAGAGGAGACAGGTGGTGCATGGTTGTCGTCAGCTCGTGTCGTGAGATGTTGGGTTAAGTCCCGCAACGAGCGCAACCCTTGACTTTAGTTGCCAGCATTAAGTTGGGCACTCTAGAGTGACTGCCGGTGACAAACCGGAGGAAGGTGGGGATGACGTCAAATCATCATGCCCCTTATGACCTGGGCTACACACGTACTACAATGGCCGGTACAACGGGAAGCGAAGTCGCGAGATGGAGCGAATCCTTAGAAGCCGGTCTCAGTTCGGATTGCAGGCTGCAACTCGCCTGCATGAAGTCGGAATTGCTAGTAATCGCGGATCAGCATGCCGCGGTGAATACGTTCCCGGGTCTTGTACACACCGCCCGTCACACCACGAGAGTTTACAACACCCGAAGCCGGTGGGGTAACCCGCAAGGGGGCCAGCCGTCGAAGGTGGGGTAGATGATTGGGGTGAAGTCGTAACAAGGTAGCCGTATCGGAAGGTGCGGCTGGATCACCTCCTTTCTATGGAGATCATGGCCATGAAGATGGCCGGATCAAATCGGCAGCGCAAGCTGCAAAAGCCGCGTAAGCGGGACACTCACTCGTGTTCAGTTTTGAAAGGTGCAATGCCTTTCAAACTCAATGTTTGTTCCTTGAAAACTGGATATACGAAACAAACTAGCTGAAGTAATCTAATGTTTATCTTTGTAGCTGCTAGCGATGTATTTCGTTTTTGACAGCGACCTTTATGCGAAGCATAACGGAGCGCAAAAACGAAACTACGAGCATCGCATTTGGTTAAGCTATTAAGAGCACACGGAGGATGCCTAGGCACCAGGAGCCGAAGAAGGACGTGGCGAACAACGATAACGCCTCGGGGAGCCGTAAGCAGGCTTTGATCCGGGGATGTCCGAATGGGGAAACCCACATGTGGTAATTCGCATGTACCATGCAGTGAATACATAGCTGCATCGGAGGCAGACGAGGGGAACTGAAACATCTAAGTACCCTCAGGAAAAGAAAACAATAGTGATTCCGTCAGTAGCGGCGAGCGAAAGCGGAGTAGCCCAAACCAAGGAGCTTGCTCCTTGGGGTTGTAGGACGTCAATGTGGGTTAAGCAGAGTAGGCGAACAGGTCTGGAAAGGCCGGCCAGAGTGGGTAAAAGCCCCGTAACCGAAATTCTGCGAACACCCTAGACGGATCCTGAGTACCGCGAGACACGTGAAACCTCGTGGGAAACCGGCAGGACCATCTGCCAAGGCTAAATACTCCCTGGTGACCGATAGTGAAGCAGTACCGTGAGGGAAAGGTGAAAAGAACCGCGGGAGCGGAGTGAAAAAGAACCTGAAACCGTGTGCTTACAAGAAGTCAGAGCCCGTTCATGGGTGATGGCGTGCCTTTTGTAGAATGAACCGGCGAGTTACGTTCCCGTGCGAGGTTAAGGTGAGAAGCCGCAGCCGCAGCGAAAGCGAGTCTGAATAGGGCGAATGAGTACGTGGACGTAGACCCGAAACCGTGTGATCTACCCCTGTCCAGGGTGAAGGTGCGGTAACACGCACTGGAGGCCCGAACCCACGAATGTTGAAAAATTCGGGGATGAGGTGGGGGTAGCGGAGAAATTCCAATCGAACTCGGAGATAGCTGGTTCTCCCCGAAATAGCTTTAGGGCTAGCCTCGGGTTAGCGTTGCGGAGGTAAAGCACTGATTGGGTGCGGGGCCCGCCAAGGGTTACCAAGTCCAGTCAAACTCTGAATGCCGCAAACGTGATGCCCGGGAGTCAGACAGTGAGTGCTAAGATCCATTGTCAAGAGGGAAACAGCCCAGATCATCAGCTAAGGTCCCCAAGTGTGTGTTAAGTGGGAAAGGATGTGGAGTTGCACAGACAACCAGGATGTTGGCTTAGAAGCAGCCACCATTGAAAGAGTGCGTAATAGCTCACTGGTCGAGTGACTCTGCGCCGAAAATGTAACGGGGCTAAACACACCACCGAAGCTATGACTAGATATCTATGATATCCTGGGGTAGGGGAGCGTTGTATGCGGGTTGAAGGTTGATCGTGAGGACAGCTGGACTGCATACAAGTGAGAATGCCGGTATGAGTAACGAAAAGATCAGTGAGAATCTGATCCGCCGAAAGCCTAAGGGTTCCTGAGGAAGGCTCGTCCGCTCAGGGTAAGTCGGGACCTAAGGCGAGGCCGAAAGGCGTAGTCGAAGGACAACAGGTTGAAATTCCTGTACCACCGTGAACCGTTATGAGCGATGGGGTGACGCAGAAGGATAGTGACGCGAGCTGATGGATGCTCGTCCAAGCAGTGAGGCTGATGTGTAGGCAAATCCGCACATCGATAAGGCTGAGCTGTGATGGGGAGGGAAACTTAAGTACCGAAGGTCATGAGTTCAGGCTGCCAAGAAAAGCCTCTAGCCAGGGAGAAGGTGCCCGTACCGCAAACCGACACAGGTAGGCGAGCAGAGCATGCTAAGGCGCGCGGAAGAACTCTCGTTAAGGAACTCGGCAAAATGACCCCGTAACTTCGGGAGAAGGGGTGCCTCGGTAGGGTGAATAGCCCGAGGGGGCCGCAGTGAAAAGGCCCAAGCGACTGTTTAGCAAAAACACAGGTCTGTGCGAAGCCGCAAGGCGAAGTATACGGGCTGACGCCTGCCCGGTGCTGGAAGGTTAAGGGGAGCGGTTAGGGGTAACCCGAAGCTGTGAACCGAAGCCCCAGTAAACGGCGGCCGTAACTATAACGGTCCTAAGGTAGCGAAATTCCTTGTCAGGTAAATTCTGACCCGCACGAATGGCGTAACGACTTGGGCGCTGTCTCGACGAGAGATCCGGTGAAATTTTAATACCTGTGAAGATGCAGGTTACCCGCGACAAGACGGAAAGACCCCATGGAGCTTTACTGCAGCTTGATATTGGACTTTGGTACGATCTGTACAGGATAGGTGGGAGCCTGAGAAGCCTGAGCGCCAGCTTGGGTGGAGGCGCCGTTGGGATACCACCCTGATCGTATCGGAGTTCTAACCTGGTACCGTGATCCGGTGCGGGGACAGTGTCAGGTGGGCAGTTTGACTGGGGCGGTCGCCTCCTAAAGCGTAACGGAGGCGCCCCAAGGTTCCCTCAGAATGGTTGGAAATCATTCGAAGAGTGCAAAGGCATAAGGGAGCTTGACTGCGAGACAAACAGGTCGAGCAGGGACGAAAGTCGGGCTTAGTGATCCGGTGGTACCGAATGGAAGGGCCATCGCTCAACGGATAAAAGCTACCCTGGGGATAACAGGCTTATCTCCCCCAAGAGTCCACATCGACGGGGAGGTTTGGCACCTCGATGTCGGCTCATCGCATCCTGGGGCTGAAGTAGGTCCCAAGGGTTGGGCTGTTCGCCCATTAAAGCGGTACGCGAGCTGGGTTCAGAACGTCGTGAGACAGTTCGGTCCCTATCTGTCGCGGGCGCAGGAAATTTGAGAGGAGCTGTCCTTAGTACGAGAGGACCGGGATGGACGTACCGCTGGTGTACCAGTTGTTCCGCCAGGAGCACGGCTGGATAGCCAAGTACGGACGGGATAAGCGCTGAAAGCATCTAAGCGTGAAGCCCCCCTCAAGATGAGATTTCCCAAGTCAGTAAGACCCCTTGTAGACGACGAGGTTGATAGGTTCGGGGTGGAAGCGCGGCAACGTGTGGAGCTGACGAATACTAATCGGTCGAGGGCTTATCCAAACAGCTTCCGCAAGGAAGCGGCAGCAATACTAAGGTTTAGATCTTTAGCTAGCGAGTGAGGATATATCATTTTGGTAGTGACCTTTGTGCGAAGCACAAAGGAACGCAAAATGATATACCCGAATGTATATCCAGTTTTCAAGGTACAAGCTGCCTTGAATATGTATTACCGTGTATCCTGGCCGATACACAAACCGTTTGGTGATGATGGCGGAAGGGAACCACGCGTACCCATCCCGAACACGAACGTTAAGCCTTCCAGCGTCGATGGTACTTGGACCGCAGGGTCCTGGGAGAGTAGAACGTCGCCAAGCCAATGAAGAGCCCATTTGGACCATGTGTCCAAATGGGCTTTTTTGCATTCTTTTTTGCTTTCTTTGTATTTTATACAGTCCGTTAGAAAAAACTAGAGGAGATGTTGAAATACAACAGGGAGGACAAAGAAATGAGCAAAACCTGGACAACCATATCGATTGTTGCCCTACTGGCTTTGTACGGAATGCTGCCGGGGTGGGTTCGTGCGGAGAACGGCGCAGCACAAAACGGAGTGGATCAGGCTAACCCGATGGGGACCGTGAGACAAAGCACCAATGGAGCCCAATTTGGCAGCGATGCGGGGCTCGGCTTGTCGGGAAGCACACCAGGATTTTTGATCAACAAGCAGCAGATCAGGGCGACGACGGGCGGGATGGCGGGCTATCGGCCGTTAGCCGTCTCAGACCGTGAGGACGGCGCGGATTGGGGCTGGCTGGGCTTAATCGGGTTGGTGGGATTGTCCGGTCTGTCTTCCGCCAGACGGAGCAGAAGATCCGAGACCAAGTCCTGAGAAATTTAAATTATAGGCAGCGGTATATAGCAACACAATCAGAGGAGGTAACCATGAGCAGCGTACAAAATAATGACAACAATGAAGAACTGGCCGACTTGGGCACGCATATGGCGGGAGCAACCGGTCTTCACCAAACACGTACATTCGAGGAAGTAAGAAGTGTGGAGGCTCCTGGACAAGGTCCCGGCGCCGTAGACAACCGGGATCACGAGATGGATTTTAAAGAGTATGGTGACTCGATTTAATTCGGAGCATCTGTATGAATATTTGCGGGCTTGGAAGGTGGATAACTTTCCAAGCCTTATTTCATTTTCGTATCTGAACAGCAAAAAGACCCCTGGGACAAATGGTCGGGATCTCGGCTGTTGTGCTCATTTGCGGGTTCGCGAGATCAAATCCGATACGGTAACAAACTCATAACCGCGCTGTTTCAGCTCCGGCAGAATGCTTCGGAGTGCTTCAACGGTTTGGCTGCAATCCCCCTGAAGATCGTGAAAGAGTACAATGTCCCCGTTGTGCACGTTATTGAGCACTTGGGAGACGATTTTATCCGCACCCGGTTTCATCCAATCCTTTGTATCCTGATACCAGGACCACATGACTACCGTAAGCTTGTCTTCCTTCATGGACTGGAGGAGAGCATCATTGTAAAAACCGCCGGGAGGCCGGAATACATGCGGCATTTGCTCCGTAATGTCGAAAATGACTTCTTGGGTTTGGCGGATTTCCGTAATAAGCTGTTCGGCAGGATAGTGTTTGAGGAAATGATGGTCAAACGTATGATTGGCGATTTCATGTCCCTCATTCACTTCACGAATGGCGATGGCGGGATATAACTGGACCCGCTTGCCGATCACGAAGAACGTCCCCTTGGCACCATACTCATGAAGCAGGTCGAGAATCTGAGGCGTATAGACCGGGTTGGGGCCGTCGTCGAACGTCAAGGCAATGAGTTTCTGATCGGTCTCCACGTTCCAAACCACCTCGCTGGGCCGCGGAGCAGGAACGCCTGCACCGGTCAAACAAAACGATGTTAGGACACACAGCAGAAGCTTGCGGATACCTTGATTCATGTCGGTCACCTCCGTCACATGATCATGCTTAGGGTTCGACCGGTAAGGCGTACCTATACACCGGAAGCAGAGGCCAAAAAAAAGCAGGCCTCCCATCGAGGCAGCCGGCTTAGGGCCGAGCGCCTCGATGAAGAGACCTGCTTTTTTAGGAGCGCCGTTTTTACGTGCCAAGCACATGAACCTTCACGTTCTGAATACCGAACTTCAATGCGGCTTGGCGCCCATCGGGCATAAAGATATCAATCTTGTTCCCCTTCACGGATCCACCGATATCCGTTGCAACGGCGTACATGCCTCCAGCCGGAAGGCCGTCGTGCGCGTAGCCTTCAATAAATACCTTAGACCCCAGAGGGATGACAGCAGGATCTACGGCAATCGTCCCCAGCTTCAGAGGATTACCCATGTAGTCTCTCGCTGCGAACGTGCCGTTCTCCCCTGCGACTGCTGTATAGGCAGAAGCGCTGGCTTCGATCGTCATCGTATAGAGAGGAGCGATCTTCGTGGGGCGGTACCAAGCTGGAGCATGGTATTGACCATCCACTCCAAGAATGGCGATGCGGTTCAGGTTGTCCCACTGGGTCTGAATGCCGAAGGAGTCGGCAAGCAGCCGGAAAGGGACGTAGGTTTGCCCGTCTACAAGCTTGGCAGCTGCTTCCTGAACGGAAGGCTGGCCGTTGACTGTAATGTTAGGGTCACCTGTGGTAAAAACAACGGTGGTAGTGGTGCTGCTCAGGGTGATCTTCATCTGAGCGCCGGCATGCTCCCACTGAAGCTGGTATCCCAGCTTGTCAGCGATGTCCCTGGCCGGAACCTGAAGCTTATGGTTCTCGTCAAGGAAAGGCTGGGCATTCGAGAATTGCAAGAGGCTGTCATTTACCTGCACCTTGATATCCTCGGCGAGCCGAACGGTCTCGGCCTGTGCAGGACTGGCGAATACAAGAATTGCGGCTGCGGGCAGCGTCAATAGACATGCCTTCAGCATGGACGTGATGCGACTTTTCAACTGGATCCCTCCATATCGTTGCACCTGTCCGGCGAGATCAAGAATCCGCCGTCAGTTGTCGATCATAGCCTCCGAGGTTAGTTGTCGGGTTCGGGAAGAAGGTTGGTTCCCTAGCATGGTGCCCGCTCCGCTGCAGTAGTGCCAGCGGCAGACAGCCGGTGCATTCACCCCATGTGATGCGTCCCCCGTACGTACATCTAAATACATGCGCGATTCGGCTTCTAAGAGCGTACCACACGTTAAAAGTGAGGGGCAATGGATAAAATCATCCAGTCCCTTCCTATAATTGACACGGGGGCTTAACCCCAGCGGGCATGTGGGTTACAATGGATAAAATGATGCGGAGAACCATTGGCGGAAGCAGATCAAAAGCTGGAAAAGCAGCGGGTGAGAGAGGGGAAAGTATGTATCAAAGAGATTATATTCTACGGATGATCGAGCAGGCAGGGGGGATGGTTGGCCGCGTGATGCAGTTAGCCCGTAACAGACGGCTGGAGGAGGCCATGGAACTGCTGCAGCAGGCGATGAAGGAGATGCTGGGACTAGGCTCCAAGCTGATCGGAGCGCTGTCGGTGAAGGACCTGGTTGCGCTGCTGTCCAAGGATGGGGAACTGGACTCAGCCAAAGTACTGGCGATGGGGGATCTCATGAAAGCGCAGGCGGATCTGGAGCGGGAAAGTGGGAATGAAACGGCTGCCAGACGGACGGCACAGAAATCCCTCGAGATCCTGCTGATCGGACGCGAATACGATGCCCTCGGCGAGCTGAGAGAAGAATTCAACAGACGAATTCAAGAGGCGCTGAACATCACGGGGCGAGCAGGGTTGAGTGAGGGGATCCTGTCGAGGGTTGTCGGATATTACGAGGAGCAGGGCAGCTATGCCTGGGCGGAGGATGCCTTGTTTTATCGACTAGAGGAGTTAAAGGGCGGGCAGCGGGAGCTGGAGTGGAGAGCCGCCGCAGAAGAAGGGATCCGAATGTACGAACGGTGGGTGCTTCTGGAGGATGCCCTGCTGCAGGCAGGCGGCTTGTCGTCGGAAGAGGCTGAGGAAGGCCTGCGGACGCTCAGGCAATTGAAAATAGCAGATAGCCAATAACAGGAAATTACATAAAATGGATAACTGCAAATACGAACTATTATCACATCGAAAACAAAAATGTTCGCCTTTTTGAGTTGACATCCTGTGTGAAAGCCGATAAACTGAAAGAGATCATTAGCTTGGAAAAAATACGTATGACATTCGAATAATCTCGTATAATGTCGGGAATATGGCCCGAATAGTTTCTACCCGAAAACCTTAAATTTTTGGACTACGAGTAAGCGTTGATGAAGAAGGTCGGCACGGCAGGTGTCTGGCCTTAACTTGCGCTTAGGAGTCTTCTTGTCGTCCTTACTCATAGACTGAACAGCTTTTTTGAGCATGTGCAGCTTCTATCTGGAAGGACGTTTTGTTTTATATGGCCTTGATTGCATAAATGTATTGAAAAGCAAGCATATGGAGGGTACCTGAATGTCGGTTCTTGTTGGAGTCATCATGGGAAGCCAGTCGGACTGGGAAACGATGAAGAAAGCGTGCGACGTGCTCGATGAACTCGGGGTTGCATACGAGAAGAAGGTGGTATCGGCCCACCGGACACCGGACCTGATGTTCGAATATGCCGAAACGGCGGCTGAGCGCGGACTGAAGGTCATCATCGCAGGCGCCGGCGGTGCGGCACATCTGCCGGGTATGGTCGCCTCAAAGACCGTTCTGCCGGTTATCGGCGTGCCTGTGAAGACGTCGACCCTGAACGGGCTGGATTCTCTGCTGTCGATCGTGCAGATGCCGGGCGGAATTCCAGTAGCGACGGTAGCGATCGGACAAGCGGGCGCAACCAATGCCGGCCTGCTCGCGGCGCAGATTCTCGGCGCCTTCGACAGCGGAATCCAGCAGCGGGTAACGGAGCGCCGCGAACGCATTGCGAAGTCTGTCATGGAAAGCAGCGTGCTGGAATGACCATGAAGGAAGCGGACAAGAACCGGGCGTACGACCCGCAGCAAGTGACCCCACCCGGATCCGTAATCGGCGTGCTTGGCGGAGGCCAGCTCGGACGAATGCTGGCGCTGGCCGGCAAGGCGATGGGCTATCGTTTCGTGACGCTGGACCCTACGCCGGATGCGCCGTGCGGCCAGGTGGCGGACCGCCAGATCGTGGCGGCGTACGACGACGCGGCGGCCGCACGAATTCTTGCGGAAGAGGCCGACGTTATCACCTACGAATTCGAGAACGTCGATGCCGGCGTAACGGAGCTGCTCATGCGGGAGTCCTACGTACCGCAGGGCAGCAAACTGCTCTACACGACGCAGCACCGGCTGCGCGAGAAACGTGCCATTGAAGCCGCAGGCGTCAAGGTGGCGCCGTATGCGGAAGTGACCAGCGCCGCGGAGCTTCGGGAGGCCGTGGAGCGCTTCGGCACGCCCTGCGTGCTGAAGACAGCAACCGGCGGCTACGACGGCAAAGGCCAGTGGGTTATCCGGTCGCTGGACGAAGTCGAAGAGGCATACGTGACGCTGAGCCGGGCTAAGACGGAGCTCGTGCTCGAGCAGTTCATCCGCTTCGAGCGGGAGATCTCCGTGATCGCGGCGAGAAGCCCGCGGGGCGAAGTGAAGGCTTTTCCTCCGGCGGAGAACATTCATGTGAACAACATCCTGCATCTCTCCATTGTTCCCGCCCGAGCGCTGGAAGGCGTACTGAAGCGGGCGGAAGAGATGGCACTGCAGATCGCCGAGAAGCTGGATGTCATTGGGCTGATCGCCGTGGAAATGTTCCTTACCGCGGACGGCGAGTTGTTCGTTAATGAATTGGCACCGCGGCCGCACAATTCCGGCCACTATACAATGGAAGCATGCCGGACCTCCCAGTTCGAGCAGCATCTGAGAGCGGTGTGCAACCTGCCTCTCGGGGATCCGTCGCTGCTGACGCCGGTCGTTATGGTGAACGTGCTGGGCGAGCATGTAGCGCCGCTGCTGGAGTGGATCCAGAATCCCGAATCGCAGAGCGCGGTACCGGGTGTGACCGCCAAGCTTCATCTGTATGGCAAAGAGGAAGCAAAGGCGGGCCGCAAAATGGGCCATGTGAATCTGCTGGCGGACCGGGCGGAGGATGCCTTCCGCTGGATAGAGCTGTCAGGTGTATGGGAGTCTAAATAGAAGCAGCAGAGCAAGTCAAAGAGCAGATACCGGAGGTATGGGGAATCATGATCGATCGTTATACAAGACCCGAAATGGGCGGCATTTGGACGGAAGAAAACAAATTCAAGGCTTGGCTCGAAGTCGAGATTCTTTCCTGCGAGGCATGGGCGGAGCTTGGTGTCATTCCGAAGGAAGACGTAGCGGAGCTGCGGAAGAACGCAAGCTTCGATATCGACCGGATCTACGAGATCGAGCTGGAGACACGCCATGACGTGATTGCCTTCACGCGCGCGGTATCCGAGAAAGTGGGCCCTGAGCGCAAGTGGGTGCACTACGGTCTGACTTCCACGGACGTCGTCGATACGGCTCTTGGCTACCTGCTGAGACAGGCGAACGAGATCATCGAGAAGGACATCGTGAACTTCATCGAGATCCTTAAGGACAAAGCGATGGCTTACAAGGATACCCCGATGATGGGCCGTACCCACGGCGTTCACGCCGAGCCGACCACCTTTGGTCTCAAGATGGCCCTGTGGTACGAAGAGATGAAACGGAACCTGGAGCGTTTCCGCTTCGCGGCGGACGGCGTCCAGTTCGGCAAAATCTCGGGCGCCGTAGGCACCTACGCGAACATCGATCCATTCATCGAGGAGTACGTGTGCGGCAAGCTCGGCACGAAGCCGGCGCCGATCTCGACCCAGACGCTGCAGCGTGACCGTCACGCCGAGTATATGGCGACGCTGGCGCTCATCGCGACCTCGCTGGACAAGTTCGCGACGGAAATCCGCGCCCTGCAGAAGAGTGAGTTCCGCGAAGTGGAAGAGCCGTTCGCGAAGGGCCAGAAGGGCTCCTCGGCCATGCCGCACAAGCGCAACCCGATCGGCTGTGAGAGCATCTCGGGTCTGGCCCGTGTCATCCGCGGCCACATGGTCTCCGCTTACGAGAATGTCACTCTGTGGCATGAGCGCGATATCTCGCACTCTTCCGTGGAGCGGATCATTCTGCCGGATTCGACGATTCTGCTGAACTACATGCTGAACCGCCTCGGCAACATCATCAAAAACCTGACGGTGTTCCCGGAGAACATGAAGCGCAACATGCAGAGTACATACGGGGTTCCCTTCTCGGGCCGCGTCATGACGAAGCTGATCGACAAAGGGCTCTCCCGCGAGCAGGCTTACGATACGGTGCAGCCGCGGGCCATGCAGGCATGGGAAGAGCAGCGCTCGTTCCGTGACATTGTGGAGAATACGCCGGCGATCCGGGAGTACCTCAGCCTGGAAGAGATTGAGGATGCATTCAATCCAAGCTGGCATCTGAAGCATGTCGATACAATTTTCAAACGTCTGGGCTTGAGCTAAGAAGTCCGTTAGAAGCCAAGGCATACGGGGAGGCGGGGGAAACCATGAAGGAAGCGTCAACGATCGCAATTTCCAGCGCGCAAGAGTATATCAAGGCGCCGCTGCTCTATAAAGGCAAGGTCCGCGAGATTTACGGTCTCGGCGACCATTACCTCATCGCGGTATCGGACCGGATCTCGGCATTCGACTGGGTGCTGAGCCCGGCGGTGCCGGACAAGGGGAACGTGCTCAACACGCTTAGCAAGTTCTGGTTCGATCAGACGACCGAGATTATCGACAACCATGTGGTGCATGCAGACGTGGATCTGCTGGGCGACATCATCACGGACCGGGAGATCATGAAGGACCGGTTCATGGTGACCAAAAAAGCAGAGCGTATCGACATCGAGTGCGTGGTCCGCGGATACATCACGGGCGGCGGCTGGAGACAGTACCAGCAGACGGGCGAGATCAACGGCCACAAGCTGCCTGCAGGCCTGCGCAAGAACCAGCGCTTCGAGCAGCCGATCTTCACGCCGGCGGCGAAGAACGATGTCGGCCACGATGAGGACATCTCCATCGAGCGCATGAAAGAGCTCGTCGGCGCCGAGCTGACCGAGCAGCTGCAGGCGAAGAGCCTTCAGCTGTACAACTACGCTCACGCCTTCTGCCAGGACCGCGGCATTATTCTCGCCGACACCAAATTCGAATTCGGCCTGATCGACGGTGAAATCATACTCATTGACGAAATCTTCACTCCGGATTCATCGAGATTCTGGGCGAAGGACAAGTACGAGCTCGATACCGAAATCGACTCCATGGACAAAGAGCCGGTGCGGAGCTATCTGGCCAGCACGGACTGGGATAAGAACAGCGAGCCTGCTCCGCTTCCTGCAGAAGTAGTGGAAGAGACAAGCCGGCGCTACCGCGAAATTTATAACCGCTTGGTTTTGGGATAAAACGCATGACTGCAGCCCGGACTTCGGTCCGGGGGAGCAGATGCAAGATGGACACGCAGTACGTAAGGTGAGAGAGCAAACGGACATTTTTCATACCCTTGGGAGGTACTATTCGATGTTAAAAGCGACCGTATATGTGACGATTAAGCAAAGCGTACTGGACGTACAAGGAACGGCGGTGCAGGGCGCGCTGCACTCCATGGGCTTCGACGAAGTGGACAAGGTGCGGATCGGCAAGTACCTGGAAGTGGAACTGAACACGGACAACCGCGCTGCTGCGGAAGAGCGCCTCAAAGCCATGTGCGAGAAGCTGCTCGCGAACACGGTCATCGAAGACTACCGCTACGAGCTGAGCGAATAGGAGCCGGCCGGCTACCTTTTAACAAGGATTAGGGAGGACAACAATCATGAATTTTGCGGTTCTGGTGTTTCCCGGCTCCAACTGTGATATCGACTGCTACAAAGCGGTGGAAGACACAGTAGGCCAGCCCGTGGACTATGTATGGCATACCGAGACGGATCTCTCCAAATACGACTGTATTATCATACCGGGCGGCTTCTCCTACGGAGACTACCTGCGCTGCGGCGCAATCGCCCAATTTGCACCGGTTATGAAGGCTCTCCGTGAAGCGGCGGAGCAGGGCAAGTACATCCTCGGCATCTGCAACGGCTTCCAGATTCTGCTCGAATCCGGCCTGCTGCCGGGCGCAATGCTGCGCAACGAGTCGCTGAAATTCCGCTGTCATGCGTCGATGCTGTCTGTTGTTAACACGGATACCCCGTTCACCAAAGAGTACAAGCAGGACGAGCTCATCAACATCCCGATCGCGCACGGCGAAGGCAACTATTACTGTGACGAAGCGGCGCTGGCCGAGCTCAAAGCAAACAACCAGATCGTGTTCCGTTACGAAGCAGGCAACAACCCGAACGGCTCGGTTGACGATATCGCAGGCATCTGCAGCAAGGGCGGCAATGTCCTCGGCATGATGCCGCATCCGGAACGTGCCGTGTCGACGCTGCTCGGTTCCGAAGACGGCAAGCGGATGTTTACATCGATTTTAAGCACTTGGAGGGAAAAACATGGCGCAGCAGCTATCGGTTAAGGAACCAACGGCAGAACAGATTCAGGAACAGAAAATCTACAAGCAGTTCGGTGTCTCCGATGCCGAGTACGACCTCATCTGCGGTTTCCTCGGACGGAAGCCGAACTATGTGGAGATCGGCGTATTCTCCGTCATGTGGTCGGAGCACTGCTCTTACAAGAACTCCAAAGCGGTACTGCGCAAGTTCCCGACGACCGGCGAACGTGTCCTGATGGGACCGGGCGAAGGCGCGGGTATCGTGGATATCGGTGACAACCAGGCGGTTGTGTTCAAAATTGAAAGCCATAACCATCCTTCCGCGGTGGAACCATACCAAGGGGCGGCAACGGGCGTAGGCGGGATTATCCGGGACATTTTCTCCATGGGTGCCCGTCCGGTAGCTGTGCTGAACTCCCTGCGTTTCGGTCGTCTGACGAATGACCGTGTGAAATACCTCTTCGAGCACGTCGTATCCGGGATCGCGGGCTACGGCAACTGCATCGGCATTCCGACGGTCGGCGGCGAAGTGATGTTCGATGAGAGCTACGAGGGCAACCCGCTCGTTAACGCCATGTGCGTCGGCATCATCGACCACGACAAGATTCAGAAGGGCGTAGCCAAAGGCGTAGGCAACCCGGTCTTCTATGTGGGCCCGGCAACGGGACGCGACGGGATTCACGGGGCGACCTTCGCATCCGAGGACCTCACGGCCGAGTCCGAAGCGAAGCGTTCGGCGGTGCAGGTGGGCGATCCGTTCATGGAGAAGCTCGTACTCGAGGCGTGCCTGGAGCTGATCGATTCCGGCATCGTCGTAGGGATCCAGGACATGGGCGCAGCGGGTCTGACGTGTTCCTCGTCCGAGATGGCGAGCAAAGCGGGCAACGGCATGGAGCTGTACCTCGACGAGGTGCCGCAGCGTGAGGAAGGCATGACGCCTTACGAGATGATGCTCTCCGAGTCCCAGGAGCGGATGCTGTTCGTCGTGAAGCCGGAGCATGAGGAGCAGGCCAAAGCGATCTTTGAGCGCTGGGGACTGCACTGCGCGAAGGTAGGTAAGGTAACGGACGACGGCAACCTGAAGCTGTACCACAAGGGCGAGCTTGTCGGCGACATGCCGGTAACGGCGCTGGTCGACGAGTGCCCGATGTACAACAAGCCTTCCTCGGTACCGGCGTACTACGAAGCGAATGCTTCGGTCGATACGACTGCTTATCCGGAAGTGGCCGATCTGAACGGTGCCCTGAAGCAGGTGCTGGCTTCGCCTACGGTAGCGAGCAAAGAGTGGGTTTACAACCAGTACGATTACATGGTACGTACCTCCACAGCGGTTCAGCCCGGTTCTGATGCAGCCGTTGTGACGATCCGCGGCTCCCGCAAGGCGCTGTCGATGTCGACGGACTGCAACGGCCGTTACGTGTACCTCGATCCGGAAGTGGGCGGGAAGATCGCCGTTGCGGAAGCGGCGCGTAACAACGTATGCTCCGGTGCAGAGCCGCTGGCAATCACGGACAACCTCAACTTCGGTTCGCCGGAGAAGCCAGAGATCTTCTGGCAGCTGGAGAAATCCGTAGACGGTATGGCTGAAGCCTGCCGCAAGCTGAACACGCCGGTCATCGGCGGCAACGTGTCGCTGTACAACGAGAACGCGCGCGGCGCGATCTATCCGACGCCGGTTGTCGGCATGGTGGGTCTCGTGCATGACACGGACCATATCACGACGCAGGGCTTCAAGAACGAAGGCGACATCGTCCTGCTGCTCGGCGAGACGAAGGCGGAGCTTGGCGGCAGTGAGTTCCAATACGTCGTTCATGGCGTAACGGAAGGCCGTCCTCCACAGATCGACCTCGATGTGGAGAAGACGCTGCTGGATACGGTGCTGGGTGCAATTCAGAAAGGCCTCGTCGCTTCGGCGCATGACCTGTCCGACGGCGGTCTGGCTGTAGCGCTGGCCGAAAGCTGCATCAGCGGCCGTCTGGGCGCGAACGTGAACCTGACGACGGACCTGCGTGCGGACATCGCCCTGTTCAGTGAGAGCCAATCCCGCCTGCTGCTTAGCGCGGCACCGGAGAAGGCGTCCGAGCTGGAAGCGGTGCTGAAGGCAGCCGGCGTTCCGGTACAAGTGATCGGTAAAGTAGAAGGTTCGTCTCTGCAGGTGCAGGTGAACGGCAGTGCGGCTGTTGATGCGGCTGTGTCCGAGCTGCACCAAGTTTGGAAGGATGCGATTCCATGTCTGATGAACGCGTAGTTTCCGGACAGGAACGATTAGATATAAATGAGGATGCGAAAGGTCTGGTGACGGGAATGCGGCAAGACGGCAAGGGTCAAGGGCAACATGATGGTGCGTTCCCTCTCTGGACCGGAGCGTATTACAACGAAGGCATAGGGGCAGGCCCGAACGGCCTGTCCGACAAGCTGGGAGAAGAGTGCGGCGTATTCGGGGTGTTCGGTCACCCCGAGGCTGCCAATCTCTCGTATTACGGTCTTCATGCCCTGCAGCACCGGGGGCAGGAGAGTGCCGGCATCTGTGTGGCGGGCGAGGATGCGTTCAACTATCACCGCGGCATGGGTCTGGTCAAGGAAGTGTTCAACAACGATAACCTGGGACCGATGGTCGGCTCCTATGCGATCGGCCATGTACGCTACTCGACAGCCGGGGAGAGCAAGCTGGCCAATGCCCAGCCGCTCGTGTTCAAGTACCGCGAGGGCGATCTTGCCATCGCAACGAACGGGAACCTGACGAACGCGCCGGATATCAAGAAGCGTCTCGAGCGGGAAGGGTCGATCTTCCAGACGACCAGCGATACGGAAGTCGTGGCGCACCTGATTGCCCGCTCGAAGCACGATGACATCGTCGAAGCGGTCCGTGACGCGCTGCTGCAGATTGAAGGCGCGTATGCGTTTCTGTTCCTGACGCGGGACAAGCTCATTGTGGCGCGAGATCCGCACGGCCTGCGGCCGTTCGTGATGGGCCGTCTGGGTGACGGGTATCTGTTCGCTTCGGAGTCCTGTGCGTTCGATACCGTCGGTGGTCTGTATGAGCGTGACATTCAGCCAGGCGAGCTGCTGATCCTCAATCAGCGGACGGGCGAGCTGACGCACGACCGTTTCGCCGAAGGCAAGCAGCGGGCCGTCTGTGCGATGGAGTATATCTACTTCGCGCGGCCGGACAGTGACATCGACGAGGTGAACATCCACTCCGCGCGCAAGCGGATGGGACGCCAGCTGGCGATCGAGTCGTTCGTCGATGCGGATATCGTCACCGGCGTGCCGGACTCGAGCATCTCGGCGGCGATCGGGTATGCGGAGCAGACGGGCATCCCTTACGAGCTCGGGCTGATCAAGAACCGCTACACGGGCCGGACGTTCATCCAGCCGAGCCAGGAGCTGCGGGAGCAGGGCGTGAAGATGAAGCTGTCTGCGGTGCGCAGCATCGTGCAGGGCAAGCGCGTCGTCATGATCGACGACTCGATCGTGCGCGGCACGACGTCTCTGCGGATCGTGAACATGCTTCGCGAAGCAGGCGCGACCGAGGTGCACGTGCGGATCTCTTCGCCGCCGTTCCAGAACCCGTGCTTCTATGGGATCGATACGCCCAACCGTGAAGAGCTGATTGCTGCTGTGAAGTCGGTCGAGGAGATTCGCAAGGCGATCAACGCGGACTCGCTGCACTTCCTGAGCCAAGAAGGGCTCGTGAACTCGATCGGCGGACCGGAGGGCGAGATCAACCGCGGCCACTGCACGGCGTGCTTTGACAACCGCTATCCGACGGCGATCCCGGAGGATGCGAAGATCGGCTGCGGCTGCGATTAAGCGGCTTGCAGAGCTAGACGCGGGTGAGCGGCGGGGAGTCGCAGGCAAGCGGTGAAGGCCGTAGCGGCGAGGCAGCGGCTAAGAGCGAGCCGGCTCTCTCAGTGCTTGGAGCAGGGGGAGTCGGACTGGTTGGCCGAGGGTAAAGCCTGTCCAAGCGTGCTGGGAGCGACGCGTGCTCGAATGCCGTATTCCGCTAGCTTGGGGCAATGAGTCAGCTGCGCATAAGTGCTGGGAGCAGCGGTGAGCAGGATAAGACTAGCCGCGGGTAAGGGCTGTCTCTCCATGCTGCAAAGCCGCCGGGAAGCCGGGCTTGGGTCTCAAGGCAGGTTAGTCCGTGGGTGAATGCATAAGGGCTAGCAGCTGCCTCGGTGAACTGACTCGCCTTGATGAAGCAGCCGCGGGAGTCAGCAAGTCGGGGAGCGTCCATTGCATGAAGTGCGTGGCAGCAATGGAGGCGTGGAGTAAATAACGGAACTATGATTCGCTAATCGCTCAATTGGCGAGCACGATAGCCGAATAGCGGAACTCAGATGCTCTATTTGGGCCGGTGTGGATGTAGACTAAACGGTGGACACAACTTAAGGAACGACCTTTATAATAAAGACAAACGAACAAAGGTCGAGGTGTGCCATGAGTCAGCAACGGGAGAGTTACGACAGTGAGTTTAAGAAAAAAACGGTGGAGCATATAGAGAAGGAGGGGAAGAAGCCAATTGAGATTGCCCGGGAACTTGGGATTCCGAAAAGTACCTTAAGCCGCTGGATCAAACAGTACGGGAAAAGTGCGGCTTCGGAACAATCACAAGTCTTTGTGGATTACGAACGACTAAAGAAGTTGGAGCAGCAAACCCGCGAACTGCAAGAGGAGAACGAAATCTTAAAAAAGGCAATGCACTTCTTCACGAAAGACCGGCACTGATTTTTTCGTTTATTCATAAACACCGCTTCCAGTACCGTGTCGAGAAGATGTGCTCCGTTTTACAAGTATCCAGAAGCGGCTATTACAAGTGGGTAAAACACCAGCCTAGTAAACGGGAAAAGCACCGGATGTGGCTGAAAAAACGCATCCGGCATCACTTTTACCGTTTGAAGAAGCGCCCCGGCAGCCCCGTGATTACTGCGATTCTGCAAGAGGAAGACGGTTGTGCTGTATCCTCAAAAACGGTCAGTCGCCTTATGAAAGAGATGGGTCTTAAGTCGATTACGGTTGGAAAATACAAAGCAACGACCAATTCCAACCACAACATGCCTGTTCATGACAATATCCTAAATCAGCAGTTTAAAGTGGAGGCACCCAACAAGGTCTGGGTAACAGATATTACTTATGTCGCCACTGGCGAAGGCTGGCTATATTTAGCCAGTGTGATGGACTTATATTCACGTAAAATCGTAGGCTGGGCTACAGGCGCGCGGATGACCAGGGAGCTCGTGATCGATGCCCTGGAGCTTGCTTACAAGCGCCAGAAACCGGCCCCTGGCTTGATCCACCACTCCGACCGCGGATCTCAGTATGCAAGCGGTGATTACCAAGAACGGCTGGCAGGCTACTTCATGACCGGCAGCATGAGTCGAAAAGGTAACTGCTATGATAATGCGTGTATCGAGTCTTTTCACAGTACATTGAAAAAAGAACTTGTGTACCAAACCAAGTTTAAAACTCGTAAGCAAGCAGCCGATGAACTCTATAATTACATCGAGTTTTACTACAACCGAACACGGCGTCACTCCACTTTGGGTTATAAAACGCCTCATCGCTTTGAACAGATGTACCATGAACAAAGAGCAGCTTAGCCTTAAAGGGTTCCTTCATTTTGTGTCTACTTTATTGACAGAAGTCCAGTGGTGAGCCTAAGAGGCCTCTGGGAGCCCCATAAGGAACCTGAGTTCCGCTATTCCGGAAATTTACCCTGGAATCGGGTGAATAAGGAATCTCAGTTCCGCTATTTGCTTTCTATGCTTTTTGAATGGGTAAGCGGGTACGAACGGAACTTCGTAAGAAGGCATCAGAGCTACATCGGCGGCCTTCCGTCCGCGGTGGGCTCTTCCCGAGCAGCATGACAGTGGCGTCCCAACTGCGGTAAGCCTTTCAAGCATGCGCTGATGCATCCAGGGTAGGCCCCGCTCGTGATGAACGGCAGTGGCGCGGCAGGCTCAGGCAGCACATCTGTGGTTGCCCCGTCCGCGGCAGAGACGTCCATGACAGCTTCTCTAGTCCTATATCTGCGCTTAGAGATGCACAGCGTTTAACCAACTTCACAACCCGAGCGGCCGCCGCACAGCGCGGCCGCCTTATCATTAACCAAACGCCGAATTCCAAGGCGTAAATCTTTTGACCCAACTGGCTTGGGCGGGAGGCTCGAATGTTTGCCGGAGAGTTTACGTGCCGCCTTTGAACCGGAGTTCTTACCGACAGGTAAGTTCATTAGGAACTCCGGTTCAACAGCGGCCGAAGGCAAATCATACGATGCCGGAGCCCCGCACCAGCCCAGGGGTCAACCATTTCCGGGGAGGAAAACCAAGTGTCCGATGCATATAAACAAGCCGGCGTGGATATCGCGGCAGGCAACGAAGCGGTAGAACGCATGAAGAAACACGTCAAAACCACGTTCCGTCCCGAGGTGCTCACCGAGCTCGGCGGGTTCGGCGGCCTGTTCGGCCTGAACAAAGACAAGTACGAGGAGCCGGTCCTCGTGTCCGGTACGGACGGGGTAGGGACGAAGCTGAAGCTGGCTTTTGCCATGGACAAGCATGACACAATCGGGATCGACGCGGTAGCGATGTGCGTGAACGATATCATCGTGCAGGGCGCGGAGCCGCTCTTTTTCCTCGACTACCTGGCGTGCGACAAGGTCATCCCGGAGAAAATCGAAGCGATCGTCAAAGGCATCAGCGACGGCTGTGTACAAGCCGGCTGTGCGCTGATCGGCGGCGAAACGGCGGAGATGCCGGGCATGTACAGCGAAGGCGAATATGACATCGCGGGCTTCACGGTCGGCATCGTCGACAAGAAGAAGATCATCGACGGTTCGACGATCCGTCCGGGCGACGTCGTCCTGGGACTGCCGTCGAGTGGCATTCACAGCAACGGCTTCTCGCTGGTCCGCCGCCTGCTGCTGGAGCAGAAGGGCTACAAGCTGGACCAGGCGCTGGAAGCGCTCGAAGGCAAGAAGCTCGGCGATGTGCTCATCGAGCCGACCCGGATCTACGTGAAGACGATTCTCTCGCTGCTCGAGAAGGTTCAGATCAAAGGGATGGCGCACATCACAGGAGGCGGCTTCCTGGAGAACATCCCGCGTGTGCTGCCGAAGAACGTCAACGCCCACATCCAGTATGGCTCCTGGCCGATTCTGCCGATTTTCCACCTGATGCAGCAGGATGGCTCGATCTCCAACAATGACATGTTCCGTACCTTCAACATGGGCATCGGCATGGTTATCGTCGTCTCTGCCGAGGAAGCGGAAGCGACCCTGGCCGCAGCACGCGAGCTGGGCGAGAGCATTTACCGTCTGGGCGACATTACTGCCGGCGAAGGCATCGTGACCTTCGAAGGAGCGGAAGTATGATTGAACGGCTGCGCATTGCCGTGTTCGCCTCGGGAAGCGGCTCTAACTTCCAGGCGCTGACGGACGCAGTCCAATCCGGGAAGCTCGATGCCGACATCGAGCTTCTCGTCTGTGATAAGCCAGAAGCGCCTGTCGTACAGCGTGCGGAAGCGGCAGGGATCGAGACGTTCCTCTTCCGCCCGAAGGACTATCCTTCCCGCGAAGCTTATGAGGCTGAGATTCTGGAGCGGCTGCGGGACAAAAAGATCGGGCTCGTCGTGCTCGCCGGGTATATGCGTATTCTGACGCATGTGCTCGTCGACGCCTACTGGGGCCGGATGATCAACGTGCATCCGTCGCTGCTGCCTTCTTTTCCGGGACTGCATGCGGTCCGGCAAGCCTTGAACCACGGGGTGAAGATCACTGGGGTGACCGTTCATATCGTGGACGGAGGACTCGACAGCGGTCCGATTCTGGCCCAGCGGGCGCTTGCGATCGGCCCGGAGGACACGGAAGATACCTTGGCCGAACGCATTCATGAGATCGAACACGAGCTGTACCCTCGGGTGGTCCAGGCGATCGCGGACGGCAGTATCAAGCTAGACGATATCGCAACGAGCAAAGAGAAGGATGGGATGAAATCATGAGCCAGACCACGAATCAGAAACATGAAATCGAGCTTCGCTACGGGATGAACCCGCATCAGAAGCAGGCGAAGCTGATCAGCGAAGGCAACCTGCCGATCACCGTCGTGAACGGCGATCCGGGCTTCATCAACCTCTTGGATGCCCTGAACGGCTTCCAGCTGGCACGGGAGCTTCGCCGTGCAACAGGCCTTCCGGCTGCTGCGTCGTTCAAGCACGTGTCTCCAGCCGGTGCTGCGGTTGCTGCGCCCCTGACTCCTGAGCTCGCAAAAGCCTACTTCGTAGAAGGCCTCGAGCTGTCTCCTCTGGCTACGGCGTATGCCCGTGCCCGCGGGGCGGACCGCATGTCTTCCTTCGGCGATGCCGTGGCCCTCAGCGACGTCGTGGACGCTTCCACCGCGCTGCTGCTGAAGCGTGAAGTATCCGATCTCGTGGTGGCTCCTGGCTACACGCCGGAAGCTCTCGAAATCCTCAAGGCGAAGAAGAACGGCGGCTACCTCATGCTGCAAATCGATCCGGAGTATGTGCCGAATCCGGTGGAGACGCGCACGCTGTTCGGCCTGACCCTTCAGCAGGAGCGCAACGACGCGGTCATTGATGCCTCCGCTCTGGAGCGCATCGTGACCGAGAATAAGGATCTGCCTGAGAACGCGAAGCGGGATCTGCTCATTGCTCTCGTAACGCTCAAATATACGCAGTCGAACTCCATCTGCTACACCCTGGACGGCCAGACGATCGGGATCGGCGCCGGCCAGCAGTCCCGGATTCACTGCACACGCCTGGCGGGCGACAAGGCGGACCGCTGGTACCTCCGTCAGCACCCGACGGCGCTGAACATGAAGTTCCGCCAAGGCCTCTCCCGTGCCGAGCAGAACAACGCCATCGACCTCTGGCTCGAAGAGGAGCTGACTCCGGTGGAGCAGGAGGCTTGGGAAGCGGCCTTCGAGGAAGTGCCTGCCCGTCTGACCCGCGAAGAAAAGCGCGAATGGCTCAAAGGGCTGCAGGGCGTATCCTACGGATCCGATGCCTTCCTGCCGTTCCGTGACAACCTCGACCGGGCAAGCCGCAGCGGCGTGAAATACGTCGTGCAGGCGGGAAGCTCCATGCGCGACGAGGAAGTCGTAAAGGCCGCCAATGATTACGGCATGGTCATGTGCTACTCCGGCGTCCGTCTGTTCCACCACTAGAACCGGGGGCGGCGGCGAGCCGCATACCGAGAACCCTATTTTTTGACTGACCTACTTAGGAGGAGAACGCTGTGACGACAAGAGCCGCTGGAGCGGAACGCTATTTGAAAAGCCTGCAGGAGAACGTCTATCCGGGACGGGGGATCGTCATCGGTCAAACGCCGGACGGCAGCAAGCTGGTCCAGGTGTACTGGATCATGGGCCGCAGCGAGAACAGCCGCAACCGGGTATTCATCCAGGAGGACAACGGCTTCCTGCGCACGGAGGCCAAAGATCCGGCGAAGCTGACCGATCCTTCCCTGATCATCTACTATCCGGTGAAGCACCTGGGCGGGGCCCATATCGTAACGAACGGTGATCAGACCGATACGATTCATGAGGCGCTGGAGCAGGGCGGCACGTTCGAGTCCGCGCTGGCTTTCCGTACGTATGAGCCGGATGCGTCTAACTTCACGCCGCGCATCAGCGGTCTGGTGGACCTGGCAGACGAGCAGTTCGCCTACAAGCTGTCCATCCTGAAGTCGAGCGGCAACACGGAAGATCAGACGCTGCGCCACACGTTCACTTATGAGAAGGCGCTGCCGGGCTACGGCCACTGCATCCACACGTACGCAGGCGACGGCAATCCGCTGCCTTCGTTCCAGGGCGAGCCGCAGCTGGTTCCACTGGCCAACGACGCGCAAACGATCGCTGAGACGTACTGGAACGCGCTCAATGAGGAGAACCGGATTTCGCTGCTCGTGAAGACGATCTCCCTCGAGACAGCGGAAGCCGAGCTGCTCGTCATCAATAAGGAATAGGGGGCACGCAACGTGCGGGTATTGGTTGTAGGCGGCGGTGGCCGCGAGCATGCAATTTGCTGGGCGCTGAAGAAGAGCCCGAAAGTACAGGAGCTGTACTGCGCTCCGGGGAACGGGGGCATTGCTTCGGTAGCGGAGTGCTTGCCGATCGGTGTGCACCAGTTCGAAGAAATCGGGCAGTTCGCCCTCGACAAGAAGATCGATCTCGTGGTCATCGGCCCGGATGATCCGCTGGCTGCTGGGATCGTCGATCATCTGGAACGCAAGAACCTCAAGGTGTTCGGACCCCGTGAGAATGCGGCGATTATCGAAGGCAGCAAGGTCTTCACGAAGCAGCTGCTCAAAAAATACAGCATTCCTACGGCGGCTTACGAGTCGTTCGAGCAGTATGATGCGGCAGCAGCGTATCTCGATCAGTACAAGGCGCCTTACGTGATCAAAGCGGACGGGCTTGCAGCAGGGAAGGGCGTGATTATCGCCCAGTCGAAGGAAGAAGCCGAGAAGGCGCTGCGGGAGATCATGGTCGACAAGATCTTTGGCGAGTCCGGCAACCAGGTGGTCATCGAGGAGTTCCTGACGGGTCAGGAAATGTCGATCCTGGCGTTCGTCGATGGTGAAACCGTGAAACCGATGGCGCCGGCGCAGGATCACAAACCGGTTTTCGACGGCGACAAGGGCCCGAATACGGGCGGCATGGGCACCTACACGCCGCTGCCTCATATTCCGCAGTCGATCATCGATGAAGCGATCGAGACGATCGTGAAGCCGACGGCGAAGGCCATGGTCGCCGAGGGACGTCCGTTCCGCGGCGTCCTGTTCGCAGGCCTCATGATCACGCCGGACGGTCCGAAGACGATCGAGTTCAACGCGCGCTTCGGCGATCCGGAGACACAGGTTGTCCTGCCGAGACTGCAGACCGACCTGCTCGATATTTTCCTGGCGACTGTTGAAGGACGCCTGGAGGAGATCGACATCCAGTGGAGCGACGAGGCTGCGGTCTGCGTCATTCTCGCTTCGGAAGGCTATCCGGGGAACTATCCGAAAGGCCTGCCGATCGAAGGACTCGAGAGCGTGCAGGATGCTATCGTGTTCCATGCGGGAACAGCGATCAAGGACGGAGCCGTCGTCACGAACGGCGGCCGGGTGCTTGGTGTCACGGCCTTAGGCCGCGACATTGCCGAAGCTCGCAGCAAGGCTTATGCCGCTGCAGACGGCATTCGCTTCGCAGGCAAGCACAACCGTACGGATATTGCTAAGAAGGCTTTGGTATAAACAGAAGAGCCGGTTAGGCGGAGACGGAACCCTCGTACTCTGTCGGCTGGCTTTTTTTGCGTATAAGGGAGCAAGTCGGCCGCAGGGAATGAACGAATGGATGAGGAAAGGGATGGCTGCTGCATCGGTGTTGGAGAGGCTGGCACTAGGGTAGGGAAAAGTGGGTGAACAATACTCGGCTTGACGCCAGGGAAGGATGGAGGAGAATTTGACGGTCGGAGTGTGTAGGTATAATATGGAAAATAAGGGAGAGTGAAGAAACCATGGCTCATGTATTGATGATCAATCTGCCGGCGGAGGGGCACGTCAATCCAACGGTAGGCCTCGTTAAGGAACTGACGGCACGAGGCGAACGGGTAACCTATTACTGCACCGAGGATTTCAGGGAAAGGCTCGAAGGAGCTGGCGCAGTTGTCCGGACTTACAAGAATTTTCATCAGGAGTTGATGGGAGCGGGCCGGCCCGGCGCCGAAGGTTTCGATTCAAGGCACATGATGAATTTCATGCTGCATGGCGCGGAACTGATGGTGAGGGCGATTCTTCCCGAAGTACGCCAAGAATCTTACGATTACGTCATCTATGACAGCATGTGCGTGGCTGGCTGGATCATAGCGGATATACTGGGACTGCCGAAGGTGTGCTCCAGCACGACCTTCATGATTGGAGCGGAACTGCAGGAGCGGATGCCTGCGCAGATGAAGGAACGGTTCCAACCGGACCGGGATTCGGAGCTGTATCTGAAGAGTCAGGAGCCGGTAAAGCGGATGGAACAGGAATACGGCCTGGACTTGAGCTCCCTGCAACATGTGGGCGGGATCGTCTCGCATCCGGGTGACCTGTCGGTGGTGTTCACCTCCCGTATGTTTCAATTCGCGGGTGAGCGTTTTGACGAGACGTACCGCTTTGTCGGTCCATCGATTGCCAAGCGGGCGGACAGCGGTGATTTTCCGTTCGACGAGCTCGATGGTCATGCCGTGATTTATATATCGCTCGGCACCGTATTCAATGAGTTGAAAGACTTCTATCGGGCTTGTTTCGACGCCTTCCGGGATGTGGAGGCGAAGGTGGTACTGTCGGTTGGGCGTAAAATCAACCTGGAAGAGCTGCCGGAGCCGCCGGCCAACTTCATCGTCCGTCCTTATGTGCCTCAGCTGGAGGTGCTGCAGCATGCGGATGTGTTCTTCACCCACGGCGGGATGAACAGTACAAGCGAAGGGCTGTATAATGGGGTGCCGCTGGCTGTCCTTCCCGTATCCGCCGACCAGCCGATGGTCGCCGGACGTGTGGCTGAGTTCGGTGCCGGGATCACCCTCGATCACAGCAAGGTAACCCCGCAGCTGCTGCGGGAGACGGCGGAGAAGCTGTTAGGAGATGCCTCATACAAAGAGAAAGCGGAGCAGATCGCGGCTTCCTTCCGGGAGGCGGGCGGCGCTTCGAGAGCGGCGGAGGACATCCTGGCGTGGAGCCGGGCGCTGCAGCCGCAAGTGCCTCAGGGGTAACGAGCGGCCGCTGTATTCTCCAGGAAATGAGTAAGCAGCGGTGGAGCAATCCAGGGTGGACGGGGGCACCGTTCCCGGTCACACACCGGGAGTCGGAACTACCTGCGAACGGTCGATCAGGAGCCTGTAAGTCAGCTCAGCCTCGCGGCCCTTGGAAGAGAAAAGGCCGCTTCTTGCCGGATTCTGCATCATAGAAATTATAGCTGCAGGGCTTAACGGATCGAAGCCCCATACCAAAGAAGGTGCTCCTCTACATGACGAGAGGAGCACCTTCTTTGGTATGGAGATAATGCGCGGAGCTTCTCTTACAGGGCTACAGGTCTGGCCGGCAGCTTGCCGGCTAAAGGCCGTTTGCCTTTGCCGACGGGGACGATCATCGGTGTGCCGAAGAGGGGATCCTCGATGACCTTGCTCTCGAGATCGAACACATCCTTGATCAGCTTCTCGTTCACGATATCCTGCGGCCGTCCCTCCGCCCACACCTTACGATCCTTGATCGCCACAATGTTGTCGGCGTACCGGCAGGCCAGGTTAATGTCGTGAAGGACCATGACGATCGTGCGCTGCTCCTGCTCGTTGAGCTCATACAGCAGATCGAGCACTTCGATCTGGTGCGCAAGGTCGAGGTAGGTCGTCGGCTCGTCGAGCAGGATGGTCGGCGTGCCCTGGGCCAGGGTCATGGCGATCCATGCGCGTTGGCGCTGGCCGCCCGACAGGGAGTCGACGGCGCGCTCCGCCAGCGGCGTCATGTTCGTAAGCTCGAGGGCGCGCTGCACCATTGCCTCGTCTTCTTTACTCCACTGCTGAAGCCAGTTCTGGTACGGATAGCGTCCCTGCTTTACGAGCTGCAGGACCGTCAGTCCTTCCGGAGCGGCCGGCCCCTGCGGGAGCATGGCCATCCGGCGGGCGATCTCCTTGGTTGACATGCGCGAGATCTCATTGCCGTCGAGGACGATGGAGCCCTTCTGGGGCTTGAGCAGCCTGGCGAGCGACCGGAGCAGCGTGGATTTGCCGCAGCCGTTGCTGCCGATGAACACGGTCACTTTACCCTTAGGGATCCGGACGCTGAGCTCCTGGAAAATGCAGGTCTCGCCGTAACACAAGCAAAGGTCTTTGGATTGAATGGCGGTCATAGGTATCTCTCCTTGGTATCTGCAAGGCTGCAGGGGTTGGATGATCGGTTACCGGTTCCGGCTGCGGTACAGCAGGTAGACGAAGAAGGGAGCGCCGATCGCGGCCGTGAAGACGCCTGCCGGAATGTCGAGCGGCGAGAACGCCGTGCGTCCGACGAGATCCGCGGCGAGCAGGATCAAGGCCCCGAGCAGGGCGGACACTGGCAGCAGCGCGCCGAAGCTTGGACCTACAAGCTTGCGTGCCATATGGGGCGCCATCAGGCCGATGAAGGTGATCGCGCCGCCGAAGGCACCGGCCGCACCGGCCAGGGCCACGCTGAACAGCAGGAGCAGCAGGCGCTGGCGCTGGACGGCGCTGCCTACGCTGAGGGCGATTTCTTCGCCGAGCTCCTGGATATTGATGTGCCGCGAGTAGAGAAGCACAAGCGGCAGCAGGACGACTACGTAGGGGAGGAGGATCAGTACGTCCTTCTCCCAGGAAACCCCGTAGATGCTTCCGGTCATGAACGTCAGGGCTTTGTTGGCGACAACGACAGGCCCGGTCAGCATCATCATGTGCGACAGAGAGCTCATGGCGGCCGTGAAGCCGATGCCGATGAGCACGAGGCGCAGCGGCGTAACGCCGCCCTTCCATGACAGGCCGTAGACGAGCGCCATGGCCAGGAAGGCGCCGGCGATCGCGGCGACCGGCAGCCAGACGATGCTGACCCGCTCGGTCAGGAAGAAGAAGAACGAGATGGCGCCGAGCGTAGCCCCGCCCGTGACCCCGATCGTGTCGGGGGAGGCCAGCGGGTTGCGGACCACGCCCTGCAGGATCGCTCCCGACACGGCAAGCGCCGCGCCGATCAGCACGCCGATCACGATGCGCGGCAGGCGAAGGGACCGGACGATGGTCTCACTGGCATCCGCTCCGCTGCCGAGGATTGCACGGATCACCTCGGCCGGCGGGATGAAGACACTGCCGATGCCCGTGCAGAGCACGACGGCGGCGAGCAGGGCGATCAGCAGCAGCGTGGTGATGAGCACGGCCCTACGGCTGATCAGGAACGAGTAAGCACTGCCCCGGAGGGTGACATAAAGGCTCTTGCGGTTCATCGGAGCTGGCCTCCCTTCCGTGCGATGTACACGAAGAAAGGCACGCCGATAATCGCCGTGGTTACGCCGACATGCACTTCCTTCGGCATGGCGATGAAGCGGGCGCCGACATCCGCGCCGGTCAGCAGCAGCGCGCCGAACACGGCGCAGTAGGGCAGCACCCAGCGGTGGTCGATGCCGACGACAAAGCGCACGATGTGCGGCACGATAATGCCGACGAAGACGATCGGACCGGCCACGGCGACCGAGCCGCCGGCGAGCAGGACGATCACCAGCGCCGTCAGCGCCTTGATCAGGATCGTCCGTTGGCCGAGGCCCTTGGCGACATCCTCGCCCATCGACAGGACGTTGATGTGTGAGGCCAGGAGCAGGGCGCCGACCATGGCGGCCGCCATATAAGGCAGCACGGAGTGAAGCATTTCCATGGTGCGGCCGGCTACGGAGCCGACGAGCCAGAAGAGCACCTGGTCGAAGGCCTTGCCGCTGCCGAGCAGCAGGCCCTGGGTCAGCGACGCGAAGAAGGCCGAGATGGCTGAGCCGGCCAGCGTAATCTTCATCGGCGTCAGCCCGTCGCGGCCGATGGAGCCGAGCACGTACACAGCCAGCGAGCTGATGGCTGCCCCTGCGAAGGCGATCCAGACAAACTCGGTCAGCGACGAGGCGTTCCATACGGTGACGGACAGGACGATCGCAAACGCGGCTCCCGCGTTGACGCCGAAGACGCTTGGCGATGCCAGCGGGTTGCGGGTAATCGCCTGCATCAGGGCGCCGGCGACGGCCAGCGAAGCCCCGACGGCCGCTGCAATCAGGGCGCGGGGCATCCGCGCCGTCGTGATGATAAGGTGCTCGTTGGAACCGTCAAAGCGGCTGTAGGCCGAAACGATCTGCTCCCAGCTGTACGTCTTGATACCGAACATGACGCTGGAGAGCATAACGAGCGCTAGGACAATGGCTGAAACGAGGAGCCAGGTGACTTTGAATGCAAGAGAACGTTCGTTGTGCATAGGGATGGACAGCCTGCTTTCCTGCGGATCACATTAGATGAAGGAAGGGAACGGGAGCCGTTGGTTCGGGCCGTTAACCATTTGCGATATAAATAAAGACAAACTCCTTTCTCATTGTATGAGAATGGTTATCACCTGTCAATGAATTTGAGAATCATTATCAAAAAATGGTTGACAAGCCGGCGGTCAGACAGTACTATTTACGAAGTAAATGATAATCGTTATCAACCGCCGGTACAGCCTATAGACAGAGAAGGCGGCCGGACACTGTTATTTACGACATCAGGAGGTCACTTATGCAGCATTTTACAGGAATGATCGGCAAAAAATCTTCGCTGCTCCTCGCCATCATCATGATGGTATCCGTCTTTCTGACGGCCTGCGGCTCCAAACCGGCCGAGCAGGCTGCACCCAGCCCAGCAGGCGGTGCGGAAAACAAAACGGCAGCGGAAGGCCCGCGTAAAATCAAACATGTCATGGGGGAAACCGAAGTCCCCGCAGCTCCGAAACGCGTCGTGATTCTGACCAACGAAGGTACGGAAGCCCTGCTCTCCCTCGGAATCAAGCCTGTAGGTGCGGTGAAGTCCTGGACGGGAAGCCCATGGTATGACCATATCAAGTCCGAGATGGAAGGCGTGACGGTAGTCGGGGAAGAGAGCCAGCCGAACCTGGAGCTCATCGCGTCTCTGAAGCCTGACCTCATCATCGGCAACAAAATGCGGCAAGAGAAGGTATATGACCAGCTGAAGGCGATTGCCCCAACCGTCTTCTCCGAGACGCTCCGCGGCGAGTGGAAGAATAACTTCCGCCTCTATGCGGAGACGGTAGGCAAGAAGGAAGAAGGCGAGAAAGTCATCGCCGACTTCGACAAGCGGATCGCCGACTTCAAAGCGAAGGCTGGCGACAAGCTCAACCAGAAAGTTTCCGTAGTTCGTTTCATGGCCGGCAAGACGAGAATTTACCTGCAGGATACGTTCACGGGTATTATTTTCAACCAGATCGGCATCAAGCGTCCGGAGAATAAGTACAAGGATACATTCGTGGAAGAAATCACGAAGGAGCGTCTGCCGGAAGTCGACGCCGACATGCTCTTCTACTTCACGTACGAGACTGGGGACAACAAAGGGAGCCAGCAGGAGCAGGATTGGCTGAACGATCCGCTCTGGAAGAACCTGAACGTGGTGAAGGCAGGCAAAGTGCATAAGGTGAACGACGCCATCTGGAATACGTCGGGCGGCGTGAAGGCGGCCAACCTGATGCTGGATGACCTTGCCAAGATTTACGACATCAAATAAATCATTGCCAGCGTTAAGCAGAGCAGCCCTCTTTTCCGGTGCCGGAAGAGAGGGTTTTTCATTGGAAAAGGAGGCGGGGGAGGAATGGGCGGCCTCAGCTCCAGGGGGTGGAAACCATGCATAAGGCAAGGAAGCTTAATGCAAAATAGGATGGGTCCAAAACGGGCTGAACTTAAACTTACCTTAGGAGGCTTACCTATCCATGTATAACCTGACTTCGCAGCTTAACCAGTGCCAGCAAACGATCCAGCAGCTGATGCAGCAAACGCAGCTCTCCAGCGCCGAGTACCAAAGAATGCTCCAGCAGGAGCAGCAGAATGCCCAGCAGCTGGAGCTTCTTGCCCAGCGCGAGCGCCAAGCGGTCCGCGTGATTCAAACCGCACTGCAGGGCCATCAGGTAGCGCTGCAGCAGCTGCAGCAGGTAGCCCAGGCTTGTGCCCGCATCGAGCAGGACCTGGCCCAGCTGAGTTCGGTGAATGCCGGCCTCCTGGCGCAGCAGCAGCAAAATCAGTTCTACCGTACAAGCTCCCTGTACCAATAATCGATTATTATCGGTCCGCGGCTTAGGCTGCCCGGATGTTGTATGAGACCGGTCTCCCTGCTGGGGACCGGTCTTTTGGGGTATAGGGCTACAGCGGACGAAAGCAGTCAGACCGAATGGGAAACCCTCAGGATGGACGGCAGGCGGATGAACTTGGGGAGGGAAGACGGGAAGGCGGAGAAGGTCTTGACAAAAAGTACTGTAATAATTATAATTACAGTACAGGGATAAGGGAGGGCAAACGGTGAACAGCGAATTCACGATTGCGGTACACAGTCTTGTACTGCTCGCCTACCGGCCGGATCACATGGCTACCAGCGACGTTATCGCCCACAATGTCTGCACGCACCCCGCCAGGGTACGCAAGGTGATGGCCTGCCTGAAGAAGGCCGGTTATGTTGCCACGAAGGAAGGCAGCGGGGGCGGATTCATCCTCAGCTGCAACCCGGAGGAAGTGACCCTGGCCGAGATTTATCGGGTTACCTCAATCGGTTCCATCAAGCCGTCCTGGTGTTCCGGCAGTGTGGAGGAAGACTGCTTGATCGCCTGCAACATCGCAGGGGTGATGGACGGGATCTTCACGGAAGCGGAGCAGGGCATGCTGAACTACCTGGAGCGTCTGACGCTTCGCGAGGTCCTGGACCGGTTGAAGACCGCGCAGCGGGAGAAGCGCTAAGGTGCTTCTTTTTCTCTCCCCAAACTGTTACTAATAATGTTTCAGTACTCTCCTGTAGGTTAATTATGTAAAAAGCGGTTAAGTATATAAAAAGAGGAGAGGGTGACCGAAGATGACGGCTTATAATCCGATGCTGCTGCAAGAAGGGGATTGGGTGAGCGGAACGACCTTACAGGACGAGCGTTTCATTGGGTATATCGAATCGATGAACGATGACGGGAGAATCCGGGTGCGCTTGACACAGTGCGACCGCACGGAGCGGGTAGGGACGCTGGCGGAAGCCAGACCGTTCAAGCTGATGAAGCTGCCGGACGACCTGCTGTCGGATGTGGAGGCGCTGCGCGGACTGATCGAAGTGGCGCTGATCACACGCGACCGCGAGTGGTTCAAGGAGCTCAGCGAGCGCAAGTCGGCGGCCGAAGCCGCATGGCCGAGCCATGCGAACGGTACGGGAACTCCGGGGTCCGCATCCGGCCTCTCTCCCTTCCGCAGACGCTTCAACCCCGGATTCCTGCGGTAGAATGCCCCTCCGGCAGCCGCCAGCGAATCCTTGAGTCTCTTATATAAAGAAGGAGTGAGTGTAATCATGTCTATCGTATCCATTACCAAAGAAGAGCAGTTCGAGTCGGCCATCGCACAGGGGGTAGTTCTCGTGGACTTCTGGGCTCCGTGGTGCGGACCGTGCAAAATGATCGCTCCCGTGCTGGAAGAGCTCGGCGGAAAGCTTGGCGATACGCTCTCCATCGTGAAGGTCAACGTGGATGACAATCCCGACACGGCCGGCAAATACGGCATCATGAGCATTCCGACCCTGAAGCTGTTCAAAGACGGCCAGGAAGTGGGAACACAAGTGGGATTCGTGCCGCTGGCCCAGCTGGAAGCCTGGGTCCGTGAGCAGCTGTAACCCTTATGGCGGTGTGCGCTAAGAGAGAAAGATCCGGAAGGAGGCCCGAACCTGGGGACTTCGGTACCGGATCTTTTTTTTGTCGGCCGGGAGGAAGAGATGGCGGGCTCATGGAATAGATTTACTATCATGTAGAGACGAAAAGGGGAGGGCGGCGCATGAACCGGACCGACAGATTAATGGCGATGCTGCTGGAGCTCCAGAAGCGGCGCCGCGTGCGGGCGGAGGAACTGGCCGGCCACTTCGAGACGAGCGTAAGAACCGTGTACCGGGATATGCAGGCGCTGAGCGAAGCCGGGGTGCCTGTGGTGGCGGTGCCGGGCCTAGGCTACTCTCTGATGGAAGGCTACTTCCTGCCTCCGGTCTCCTTCCGGGCCGAGGAGGCGGCGACCCTCCTGCTTGGCAGTGACGCGGTTCTGCGGCTGCTCGGCGAGGCTTATCAGGAGGCCGGGTACTCGGCCCGCACCAAGCTGGAAGCCGTGCTGCCCGCAGAGGTCCGGGCCGAGGTGGAGGCCGTGCGCAGCAGGCTGCGCTTCCGGTGGCTCCCGCAGACGGAAGAGAAGCTGGACCAGCTTCACCGGGCCGTACGGGAAGAGAGGTCCGTCAGCTTCCGGTATACCGGAAGGGCGCGGCAGCAGGAAGGAAGGAGCGGTCCGGGGGAGCTGCGTGAGGTGGAGCCCTATGGGCTTGTGAATGCACAGGGCCGCTGGCATCTCATCGGCCACTGTCTGCTGCGGGGGGAGCTGAGGCAGTTCCGGCTGGACCGGATGGAGGAGCTGCAGGTCACGGACCGGACCTTCTCCCGTCCCCCCGAGTTTGACATCCAGCGCTACACTCCGCCCGATGACAGACCGGTCAGAGTCGTCGTGCGGCTGTCCGGGGAAGCGGCGGCTCGCTACGGGGAGGCCCCGAGCTACTATGCCACGGAAGTGTGCGAGGAGCCGGACACGGGCACCCTGCTGCTCACGCTGCAGGTGCGCTACGAGCTTGAGATTCTGCCGTGGCTGCTCGGTATGGGAGCGGGAGCGGTCGTGCTGGAGCCGCCGAGTCTTAGCAGGCGGGTGGCCGAGGAGGCGCGCAAAATCTGCAGCCTGTACGAAAGCCGGCCAAACTTCCTGACATAAGGCTGTCAGGAGCGCTTTGGTATCCTTGGAACGTAAACCATTCCGAAACGGATCAAAGGAGAAAAGAACCATGAGCGAAACGAAGCGCATTCTGCAGGACCTTGAACTTTTGATTGGCCAGTATGAGGAGGCCCTTGGCCGCTACAGCCCCGAGCAGCTGCACCGTCAGCCTGCCCCGGAAGCCTGGTCGGTCGGCCAGGTATATACGCATCTGCTCAATACCGCCTTCCACATGCAGCTGAGAGCTGTGGCGGCCTGCCGGGACGGAGCAGGCCAATCGGATGGAGCCAAGACCGAAGCGGGGGAAGCGGTCTTCCGTCTCGGTTCCTTCCCGCCGATTAAAATTGCGGTCCCGCCCACAGACACCTACACGCCGGCCAATACCGAAGAGGTGGATTCGCTGCGTGCCCGGCTGGAGAAGCTGAAGGCAGAGGTCGGAGCCATCGAGCCGCAGCTGGCGGCCATCCCGGAAGACCGCCGTGTTCCCCATCCGCGTCTCGGGGCGTTGAATGCGCTGGAGTGGTTCTCCCTGGTTGAAATGCACTTCCGTCATCATCTCCGGCAGCAGCAGGAGCTGGACGCGTTCCTCGGGATCCAGGGCGCCTAAGGCTCCGGCTGGGGCCTGCTCCCGCTCCGGAGGGAAGCACCGCGACAACCGAAAGGAGTGGGAGGCATGTACCCTACCTTGTTTTTGGCTCACGGCACCCCGCAGCTCGCAGTGGAGGACCTTCCTTACACGCGCTTTCTCCGCAGCCTGGGCCGGCATCTGCCGAGACCCCAGGGCATCGCAGTCGTCAGCGCCCACTGGGAAAGCCCGCTTCAGCTGATCTCGGGCGCTTCGCGTCACGAGACCCTGCATGATTTCTTCGGCTATCCGGAAGAAGCGTATGCCGTGCACTATCCGGGACAGGGGGACATCCTGCTCAGCCTGCAGATCCAGGAGGCTCTGTCGGCCGAAGGCATCGCCTCCGAGATCGAGGATGCCCGGGGGCTGGACCACGGCGTATGGTCGATCCTTCACTGGATGTATCCGGCGGCGGATATTCCCGTCATCGCCCTGTCCGTCCACCCCCGTCTGGTGCCCGAAGAGCCGTACCGGATCGGACGGGCGCTGCACTCTCTTCGGGACAAAGGGATTCTTGTGATCGGCAGCGGAGGCACGGTGCATAATCCTTCGCAGCTGCGCTGGGATTCCGCCGGTGTGGACCGGTGGGCCCTTGAGTTCGACGAATGGCTGGGGGAGCGGATCGGCGTATGGGATCTCGATGCGCTGTTCGACTACGAGAGCCGGGCGCCCCATGCCCGGCTGGCGGCTCCGACTCGGGAGCATCTTTATCCGCTCTTCCTGGTGATGGGCTTGGCCGACGGGAAGCGGAAGGCGAAACTGCTGCACCGGGAATACCAGTACGGCTCACTGAGTTTGTCGGGGTGGATGTTCGGATAGATGCCGGGCGCAGCTGCTGATCTCCTGCGCCGGCTGCCGGGCCGGCCGGGGAGGCAGGCAAGCCGGAGTCCGTCGGCGCCCGCTGGTTCTGTGAATCCTCGGGGTGGTCAGGCCCGTTAAGGGGTGCAATTACCCCGGTAAGCAGGCCGTCTTTTCATCGAACCCATCTATCCTATCCATACTTCGGAGGAATCCCTATGAAACTATCCGTATTCACCGTCGTCACCCCGGACCTGTCGCCGGAAGAACTGGCACAAGCCGCGAAGGAGGCGGGGATTGAGGGCATCGAGTGGCGTTACAAGGAGATCCCTGCAGAGGCGCGGGAGGAGACGCCGTCCTTTTGGCGGCGGAATCTCTGCTCCATTGATCCGCAGAGTCCGGAAGAGGCGCTGGACCGCTTCGCGAAGGCCGCCTCCGGGAACGGACTGCAGTCGATCGCCGTCATGCCTTATTTGACCCCGGGAGATCTGGAGGGGACGGAAAAGGCCATGCAGGCCGCCAGGCGGCTCGGGGCCTCCGCGATCCGCGTCGGGGTACCGGCCTATGACCGCTCGAAGAATTACAACGACCTCTTCGAGGAGGAGCTCCGCTATCTGCAAGGGGTGGAGGAGCTTGCGCGCCAATACGGGGTGAAGGGCCTGGTGGAAACGCATCACCACACGATCGCTCCAAGCGCCGGTCTTGCCCACCGCCTGGTCTCCCGGTTCCATCCTGACTTCATCGGGGTTCTGCTGGATCCGGGCAATATGATTCATGAAGGGTACGAGAACTTCCGGCTCGGACTGGAGCTGCTCGGTCCGTACCTGGCGCATGTACATGTCAAGAATACGGGATGGAGACAGGGGAGCCGGCGTGAGAACGGGACGCAGAGCTGGCATGCGTACTGGGCGCCGGTAAGCGGAGGCATCGTCGATTGGAAGCAGGTGCTCGCCGATCTGGCGGCAGCGGGCTATGACGGCTATCTCGGTCTCGAGGACTTCAGCGGCACGTTCGGCTCCAGAGAGCTGCTGCGGGTGTACGGGGAGGAAATGAGGAGTCTGCTGGCCGGCCTCTGAGCCGGATTCGGGGGATTATTTACATAGCGGGGAAACAAAACCGGGGCGTTATCCGTTTAGAAAAAGGATAGCGCTTTTTGGCGTACGGCTTCTATTTCTGTAAGTGCTAGAATATAGATTACTAGAGACCGATTCTGGAGCTAAGATCCTGGAGCCCAGATCTTGGAGTTAAGAGAGGTGAGTGAGAGCATGACAATACGAAGCACCAAGCTCCCCGGGAAGGAGCCGTGCCGATGGGCGGCCCTGCTGCTGCTCGCCGGCGGCCTGCTCGCTCTAACGGCAGGCTGCAGCCTGCTGCCCGGAGGGGAAGAGGCCCAGAAGCCTCAAGAGGCCCCCGTGAAGGTACAGCCGACGCCCGAGGTGGAGAAGGAGCCGGCGCCCGCTCCTGCCGGACCCAAGGCTCCCCTGACCGGCCTTCCGCTTGGGGATGCCGCACTCCAGCGCCCGGTGATGGTCATGGTCAATAATGCGCCTCAAGCCCGGCCCCAGAGCGGGCTCAGCGATGCGGACATGCTGCTGGAGGTGCTGGCCGAAGGGGAGATCACCCGCCTGGTGGCCATCTACCAGAGCAGCCCGGCCGTGCAGAATCCGATCGGACCGGTGAGGAGCATCCGGCCTTATTTTATCGAGCTCGGCAAGAGCTTCGGCGCTATTCAGGTGCATGCCGGGGGCAGCCCGGACGGCTATGCGAAGCTGAAGAAGGAGCGGATCGACGACATGGATGAGATTACGAATGCCGGTCCGTCCTTCTGGAGGGAGAAAAGCCGCAAAGCGCCGCATAACCTGTACACGAGTCTGGAGAAAATCCGGACGGGGGCCGAGGGCCGGGGCTTCACCGTGACGGGTGATGCGGCCGCCCTCCCGGCCTACACCTTCGCTTCCGCCGACGAGGCGGCACAGCCGGTCTCCGGCAGTGCGGTCTCCGGCAGCGGGCCTGACGCTTCGGCGGAGGCTGCCTCGCTCGATGTGACGTTCCTCGTCAAGGGCTACAAGGTCGGCTACCGGTATGATGCGGGAAGCGGGCGTTATCTGCGCACCATCGACGGGGAGCCGCATAAGGACCTCAACAATGGCAGCCAGCTCGCCGCCGGGAACGTGATTGTTATGGGGGCGGACCATAAGGTGCTCGACAAGGAAGGCCGGCTGGACGTCAAGCTGACGGGGGGCGGAGAGGCCCTTCTCTTCCAGAAGGGCCGTGTGCTCAAGGGCGAATGGCGCCGGGGCGCTTCGAACGAGCCCCTGAAGTTCTGGAGCGGAGGGAAGGAGCCGGCGCTCCTGCCGGGACAGACACATATCCTCATCGTACCGAATGCGCCGGACTTCTCCTCCCATGTGACGTACGGGACGGCAGCGCAGCCCTGAGGGGTAAGCGCGGACCCGCCGGATGCACATTCCAGCGAGGCTTGAAGCCTAAGCTGCCCGATGGAGTCATAAGCACCACGAACAAAGAAGCTTACCGCCCTGCAGGCAGGCGCGTGTAAGCTTCTTTGTTCGTGGTAGGGCTCCGGTGTGCGGGAGGCCGCCGGTCGTCCGTGCCTCAGGGCGAGAGCTGGGCCTTCGCCTGCCGCTTCCACTGATCGATATACGGATCCAGCGCCCAGTGCGCCATCACCACCGTCTCGTTCTCCGCAAGCGGAACGGTGAGCAGAGGGGAGGCTATGAGCTCTCCGCGGAACATGGGGTGGATGACGAGGCTCCGCGGGGTGACGACCGCCGCCATATCTTGATTCGGCGAGGTGAACACGTCGGTGGCGGCCGGCTGCAGCCCCGCTACTTCAGCCCACGTTGTGGACAGCGTGTCGTAGGATACGAGTGCCTCCGGCAGATCCGCCGGCACATCCTTTAGGCGGTAGCCCTCCGGTCCCGAGCCGTCGTAGGAGGCCAGCATCGCCGTCCAGGCTCCCTGCCTGCGCTCCAGCGTCCAGCTCTCGCCGACTGTGTCGTGCCCGCCTCCGGGCGGGGCGGCATCCAGGGAGCGGACCAGGGGCTGGGCCGACTCCCCGAGCAGGCTGCGCAGCGTAACATGCGGCTCCTGCAGCGGCACGGCCGCCGCGGACCGGCGAGGAGCCGCCAGCTGGGGCAGTTCCTTGACCCAGAGCATCTCGCGTCCGCCTGACGGGGTCTGGGCGATCGCAACATAGCGGTTCCCCGCGAAGACCAGCTTCTCGTGGAAGGCCGGGTTCCCCTGGGAGCGTACGGCGGAGCTGCGGACCAGCGGCGTCTTGCCGTTCGAGGCGACCCGGACGGCTCCGAGCATGGTGCTTCCATCCGCAGCCGTCTCGCTGTCAATGCGCCAGAACTCCATCTTGTACGGCATCAGGATGCCTTTGCCCGACGCCGTTATCTCCAGACGTCCGCCTTCCGGAGCGAGGAGGAACGAGCGGTACACACTCAAGGGTTGTCCCTTCGGGTCCGATGGGGACGGACGGTCCGTCCGCGTGCCGATCAGCAGGGCGGTGCGGGGCCCTGTCTCTGCGTCCGCCTGTGGTGCCGTATCCGCCGCCGCTGTCATGGCGGGGGGAGACGGCACGGGGACGAGCCGCTCGAGCAGCCCGTACGCACCGGCGAACAGCAGGCCTGCGGTAAGGGCGCAGGCGGCACCGGCGGCGCCAGCCCAGATTCTCCAGGGCCGCCGTCGCACCCGCGGTTCGTCGAGGCGTTCCTCGATCCGGCGCTTCAGATTCTCATCGAACCCGCGCAGTCCCGGAGGACCGTCCTTCAGTGCTTTTTTTAACTCGCTATCCTTCGGATCCAATCCTCCGACTCTCCTTTAGCTTGGATATTTTGCAGCGGGCATGATACAGTCTGGATTTCACGGTTCCTTCGCTGACGCCAAGCACCTCCGCCATCTCCTTCATGGACAGCTGGTGATGCGCGAAGAGAATCAGCACCTCCCGGTATTTGACCGGCAGCTCGAGCACCAGGGACCACATGTCGTCCAGGGCCAGCTCCGCCATCACTTCCTCCTCGGCCGATGCCTGTGCGGTGCCCCCGGGAAGGAAGTAATCCACGAGCGTCACTCTGCGCAGGAAGGCGGATTTGCGGTAGTCAAGCGTCATGTTGCGGGTGATGGCGAGCAGCCAGGTCTTAACCGAGGACTCGCATCGGAAGGAATACAGGTTGCGGTAGACCTTCAGGAATACCTCCTGGGTAATATCGTCCGCTTGATCCCACTTGCGGGTCATGCTGTAAGCATAATTCCAGACGTCCTGGCCGTAGGCGGTCATCAGGTCGTGGAGAATGGCTTTTTTATCCGAACTTTCGGACAGGTATTTCAAGTATTCGAATTTCATATTCCCTTCCAACAAGGCCACCTCAAATCTATATGACGATCTCTCCGTCGTTCCGGTTCAAATGGAAGGACCGTCCTCCTGCGGAAGGAATGCGGCCCTAAGCATATCTTCAGTGTACCGCGAATCCCCAGTTGGAAGCCAGAGGAAATTGTGTTCCCGGGCAGGTGGCGGCACGGGAACACAGGGGCGGCCGAGTGGAGGGGGGATCAAAGCTCATCTGCCGTCACGAGCGTATAGCCGTCCCCCTCCAGAGCCTCAATAATGGAAGGAAGCGCCTCTACCGTATTCGCCAGTGAACCGCTGCGGCCCCCGAAGCTGTGCATGAGCACAATGCCGCCGGGCTTCAGCCCCTGGGTCACCGACTCCAAGATCGCCTTCGGCGGGGTGCCGGCCCAGTCCCGCGTATCGACCGTCCAGCCGACCAGCGGCCGGCCAAGGGAACCCAGCGCCCTCCGGACGTTGGGTGATACGGCTCCATAGGGGGCCCGGAAGAGCACGGGGGCGCTGCCAGTAATCTTCCGCACGGCTTCGTCGCCTGCCGCAATCTCCTCCAGGATCTGCGCTTCGTTCAGCTTAGTAAGGTCGGCATGGTCCCAGGAATGGTTGCCGATCCGGTGCCCTTCCTCCGCGATGCGGCGCAGCACCTCCGGACACTTCTCCACCTGTCTTCCGACAACGAAGAACGTGGCCTTGACCCCGTGCTCCTTCAGAATATCGAGAATGAGCGGCGTATACCGGCTGTCCGGACCGTCATCGAAGGTAAGGGCGGCCCGCTTGTTCCCCGCAGGGGACGCGGAGGAGGGGGGCGCCGGTTCCGTCACAGGCGGCAGACCGGGAGAGGGAGGGGACGGCTGAAGGCTGGGCAGATGCGGATCAGGCAGGTCCGGGTCCGGGAGCTCGAGGCCGGCCGGCGGCTCCCCGCTCTCCGCTGCAGAGGGCTTCTCCTGCAGCAGGGAGACGCCGGGCGAACCCGCTTCCGTCTTGGTGGAAGCGGAGGAGCGGGGGGACAAAGAGTAGGCCGTGTACAGGCCGGACAGCAGGAGCGCAGCGGCTCCGAAGAGGGGGAGCGCCAAGGCGCTGCGGGGTGAGGCAGAGGGCTTTGTCATCTTGTGTTTTCGCTTCCTTTGGGCAGGGTCGTTTCTTGCTGCTACATAGACGACGCCCGCGGGGAAGCGGTTCAAGGGACGGAGCCTTTTGGCCAAAAATAGGCGCAGGCATCCGAAATAATCGATTTCTGCGGAGCATCCGTTCGGTGACCTCTCCCTCCGCATCCCAAAACAAGCACACGCCTCCCTCTTGGGGTTCGTGTGCTTGTCAGGCGCTTCCGGAAGGAAGCGGCCGGCCCGCTGCGTGAAGTTCCGGCTGCCTGCAGCGGGTGTGCCATAGCCTGTGGGCCGGCATCGGGGTGAAGGGGAAGGTGTCCTTATCTTCTTTCGCTCGTGACCGCGCCGCCAATGGGCGGCAGGATAACCTCCTCGGGCCGAACGCGGCGGCGTGCCGCTTCATCGGCACGGTCCAGGGTGCCGGCATCTTCGTCGTACCAGACCAGGACCATAATGCGCCCCTTGTCCAGTTCTTCCTCATACCGCTCGGCGTCGAGGGCCGAGATCCCGAGCGACTCCATCTTCGCCCGAAGCTGGTCCCCGCGTGAGCGGAACAGGTTCGCAAAGGCCGTCGCCATGCCTTCCTCCATCACACCGATCGTGTTGGCGTCGGTAAGCCGGCTGAGCTCACTCACCGTATCCCCGTCATGGGCCAGAACATATATCTCATCCAAAGAATGACCTTCTTCCCGGAACGCTTGTACGGCCCGGATGGCTGCTTCTTCTCCGTTGACCAGTTTCAGTTTGGTTCTCATGATATGACCTCCTTGGAGCCGGAACGGCAGGGCTCCGAAACTTCGGCCGTTGGCTGCAGTGATGCCAGCCGCCTGGATGGCGGCAGACCCGCTCGACCCGTAATTACCCGGATTTTCCTGCGCCGAATCACTTCCCCGGTGTTTCAATCCCCACGGTTTATGGTTACATATGTTTATCTTTTTCGCTATAATAGTAGGAACGGATACAGCACGGAGCGGACAGCATGGATGCAAGAAGCAGACACAAATAGATGGATGGATGAGAAGGCGGGCGCGCAGCTGTTCGGAATGCACTACGGATGGGCTTGCGCGGCGTATGGTTTGTTTTGGCCTGCCCATGCAACGAACAAGAGGAGACCCGAATGTTATGAATATAGCCATTGTGGACGACAATCCCGTTAATATCATTGTCATTGAAAAAATTCTCAAGAGCGCCGGATACGATTCGTTCTGGAAGGCTTCTTCGGCCAGGGAAATGCTGGTGCGGCTTACGGAGAGCGCCGACGGGGGCAAGGTGCCCGTCGATCTGATCCTTATGGACATGATGATGCCCGAAATGGACGGGATCGAAGCCTGTCGGCTGATCCAGCAGGACGAACGCCTGCGCGATATTCCGGTCATCATCGTGACGGCGCTCGGCGATTCGAATAAGCTGGCGGAAGCCCTGGAGGCGGGCGCGATCGATTATGTGATGAAGCCGGTCAACAAGGTGGAGCTCATCGCACGGATCCGAGTGGCGCTGCGGCTGAAGTATGAGAAAGACTGGCATAAGGAGAACGAGGCACGGATCCGCCGGGAGCTGGATCTGGCGAAGCAGGTGCAGAGCAGTGTGCTCAGCCCCCCGCTCAAGAAGGAGCATCTCGACATCCGGGCCGCCTACCACCCCTCCTCCGAGCTGGCCGGAGACCTGTATGCCTGGCACCGGATCGATGAGCACCGGCACGGCATTATCATCCTCGATATTATGGGGCACGGGATCTCCTCGTCCCTTGTCTGCATGTTCATTTCATCGGTCATGCAGGATACGATCACGCGCTTCGTCTCCCCTGAGTTCGTCGTTGCCGAGCTCAACCGCTACATGCACCAGCTCAATCATAAGAACCCGTCGATGAGTTATTATTTTACCGCCGTTTATCTTCTGATCGATACGCACCACAAGACCATCGAATATGTCAATGCGGGGCATCCGCCGGGCTTCCTGTTCGAGGAGGGCAAGCCACCGGTGGCGCTCGCCCAAGGGTGCTGTGCCGTCGGGTTCTTCGACCAGATGGAGATTACAAAGAGCATCTTCTCCTACGAGAACCCGATCCGGATCGCGCTGTATACCGACGGTCTGCTGGAGTCCATTCCCATGCCTCACGATTATCCGGAGGACGCGGCGGAGTCGGACCTGCTGGCTCTGCGGCTGCAGGGGCTCATTCACGGTGAGGAGGATCCGAGCCGGCTCGTCGAAGCGCTGCTTCCGGAAGACATCTGGGAGACGCAGAGCGACGACATTTGTATGGTGCTGATAAAGGCGACCTAAGAGATAGAGAGCGGCAGAGGAGCTGAGTCGCGAGAGGCGTCATTACCGGAGGAGAGAGAGGAACCGCACGAATGAAGATGAGAACAAAGCTGCTTGCGGGATTCGGCGTCCTGCTGCTGCTGCTGTTCGCGCTCGCAGGCATCGGCATCAGCAGACTGACGAACACGGACAGCAGCCTCAGCGAGATCTACGAGAACCGTTACAATAAAGTGAAACTGGCCACGAACATCCGCAATAACGCTAACGAGCTGGCCAAAGGGGTTGCCAATATTCTTCTGATTTCTACGCCGGAGAGCGACAAGAAGAATTTGGAGCTGATTCGCACGAGCTCGGCGAATGTGGTTAAGACGATGGAGGATCTGGAAAATCTGGAGTATAACCCTAGAGGGAAAGAGCTTGTGAGCAGTCTGCTCGCCAGCGGCCGGCGCTATCTGGAGTATAAGGATCAGGCGCTCAGCTTGTATCAGAGCGGAAAAGTCGCCGAAGCGAACAACCTTCGCACGAGCAGCGGCGTCAATATACAGGACCAGTTCATTGCAAGCATGGTGGTGTTCAGCGATTATCAGGAAGAGCAGATGGATGCGGCGATCGCCGATGCGATGGCTCAGAACCGGCAGACGATGGCCTCCACCGGCATTCTGACGCTGGCAGCACTGCTGCTGTCGGTCGTCATCATGTACTGGATCATCACATCGATGACCCGGGGGCTTGGGACCTTATCCCTGATGCTGCAGGGCTTTGCGGACGGCCGCTGGGGGGATGCTTCGCACCGGGTTCCGATCACGTCGAACGACGAATTCGGCCAGCTCGCGGCGGTGTTCAACCAGCTGGCCGACGATCTGGATGCGACAGCCGCCAAGGAGCGGGAGCTTCACCGGATCAACGAGGAGAACCTGTGGATTCAGAGCCGGGTGGGCGAGATGTATTATGCTATGCAGGATATGACGCGTCTTGACAAGATGGGGGAGCTGTTCATCGGGCAGCTTGCCCGTACAGTGGAAGCGCAGTGCGGGGCCTTGTATGTGCTTAAGGATGACGGCCTCCACCGCCGGCTGGAGCTGGCCGGTACCTATGCCGGCCTGGGCGGCGAGGAGGCGGCCCGGAGCTTCGCCGTCGGAGAGGGACTGATCGGCCAGTGCGCCAAGGACGGACAGCCGGTTGTTCTCGAAGGCGGCGAAGCACAGGGCCGGGTCCGTCTCGCCTTCGGCGACATGAAGCCGGTGACGGTGATGGTCCAGCCGGTTCTCTATGATGAGGAAGTGATCGGCGTCTTCGAGCTCGTCTCGCTCAAGACCTATTCCGAGCTCGAGAGGAAGTTCATCGACCAGGCCGCCGAGGTGGGAGGGGTCGCGCTGAATTCGCTGCAGGGCCGTCTCAAGATCGAGGAGCTGCTGCGGATCCATCAGGCGTTGACCGAGGAGCTGCAGACGCAGTCGGAGGAGCTGCTCTCCCAGCAGGACGAACTGCGTGCGAGCAATGAGCGCCTCGAAGACCAGGCGAAGGCGCTGCGTGCCTCCGAGGAGCTGCTGCAGCGGCAGCAGGAGGAGCTCGAGCAGAGCAACGAAGCGCTGCAGCGCAAGACGGCTGAGCTCGAAGAGCAGGTGCGCGAGACCGAAGAGGTGAACCGTCAGGTCGAGCTCGCCCGCGATTCGCTGGAGAAGCAGGCGCTGGAGCTCGCCGTTGCGTCGAGATACAAGACGGAGTTCCTTGCGAACATGTCGCATGAGCTTCGCACACCGCTGAATTCGCTGCTGATTCTATCGCAGCTCCTCAAGGAGAACAAGGAGCAGAACCTGTCGACCAAACAAGTCGAGTATGCCGAGACGATCCACTCGTCGGGCAGCGACCTGCTGAGGCTGATCGATGATGTGCTGGATCTGGCCAAGGTCGAGTCCGGCCGGCTGGATATCCGGGCGGAGACCGTGCTTGTACAGGATGTGATCGATTCGCTTCATCGTTCGTTCCTCCCTGTAGCCCGCAACCGGATGCTGTCCTTCGAGATCGAGGTGAAGGAAGGCACACCGGTCAGCCTGCAGAGCGACAGCCTGAGGGTGCAGCAGATTCTGAAGAACCTGCTCGCCAATGCATTCAAATTCACGGATAGCGGCTGCGTCAAGCTGACGGTGCAGCCGGCAGGCAGCCGGGAACCGATGCTCGCCTTCACGGTCGAGGATACGGGGATCGGCATTCCGCCAGAGAAGCAGCAGCTCATCTTCGAGGCCTTCCAGCAGGCGGACGGCACCACCAGCCGCAAGTACGGGGGAACCGGTCTCGGCCTGTCGATCTCGCGGCAGCTGGCATCCCTGCTCGGCGGGGCGATCGAGCTCGAGAGCGAAGATGGCAGGGGCAGCCGCTTTACGCTGCTGCTGCCGATGGTGCTGCAGCCGGTCAAGGCAGGCAGGGAAGGCGTTCTTGCCGGCGGCATGCACGAAGCGCGTGATGCGGTCGCAGCGGCGATGGCCTCCGCCGGAGGGGCGGCTTTGGCAGGATCTCCGGGCATGCCGGGCGCCCGGTCACCGCTGTCGGCACCGGTGCTGCGGCCGCCGGGCTCCGTCCCGGTAAGCGATTCGTTCGCGGACGACCGCGAGCACATCGAGCCCGGCGACAAGGTGCTGCTGATTATCGAGGACGATGCCCAGTTCGCGACGATTCTGCTCGACATGGCACGCAGCCGCGGCTTCAAGGCGGTCGTGGCGCTTCAGGGCGATTCGGGCCTGCAGCTGGCCAAGTCGCTGCGGCCGGACGCGATTCTGCTGGATATTCAGCTGCCGGTGCTCGACGGCTGGGCCGTGATGGTCCAGCTCAAGAGTGACGCGGCGACACGGCATATTCCCGTCCATGTGATCTCGGTCAACGATGAAGTGCTGCAGGGCCTCTCGATGGGGGCGATCGCCTGGCTGCGCAAGCCGTCGACACGCGACCATCTGGATCAGGCGTTCGAACAGATCCAGTCTTTCCTGGAGCGGGACATCCGCAGCCTCTTGATCGTCGAACCGGACGAAGCCCAGCGGATCGCCCTCATTGAGCTCATCGCGCATGACGATGTGTCGATTACGGCTGTAGAGAGCGGTGCGGAGGCGCTGAAGGCGCTCCGGAGTACACCGTATGACTGCATGGTCATCGACTACCAGCTGAGGGACATGGCCGTGTACGAACTGCTGGACGAGATCAAGGGGCATGCCGAGCTCCGCCGCCTGCCGATCATGGTGTACACCGGGACGGAGCTCGATAAGAAGGAACAGCTGCGGCTGAAGAAATATGCCGAATCGATCATCATCAAGGATGTGCGGTCGCCGGAGCGCCTGCTCGACGAGACCTCGCTGTTCCTGCACCGTGTACAGGAGCAGCTGCCGGAAGAGAAGAAGACTGTGCTGCAGAAGCTTCACAGCATCGAAGCGGTCTTCGCGGGCAGGAAGGTGCTCATCGTGGACGACGATATCCGCAATGTTTTTGCCTTATCGAACCTGCTCGAAGGGCTCGATATGCAGGTCGCCTTCGCCGAGACGGGCAAGGGGGCGCTCGAGCAGCTGGAGAAGGAGCCGGATTTTGACCTCGTGCTCATGGATATCATGATGCCGGTGATGGATGGCTATGAAGCAATGCGCTCCATCCGTGACGACGAACGGTTCGACCGGCTTCCGATTATCGCGCTGACCGCCAAAGCGATGAAGGATGACCGGGAGAAGTGCATACAGGCCGGTGCCTCCGATTACATTACGAAGCCGGTGCACACCGAGCAGCTCCTCTCGCTGATGCGCGTGTGGCTGAGCAAATAAGATGGATTACAGCGGAAGCCGGGATGTGAAGGGCCATCTGAAGCGGGGCGCCGTTTCTTCGGAGGCAGGCGGTGCCGGCAGGGATGAAGACGAGCGTGAGCGCATCGAGATCAACCTGCTGCTCGAAGGGCTCTTCCGTCTCTATGGATATGATTTTCGCAATTATGCTTACGCCTCCCTGCGCCGCAGGGTATGGCACCGGATCCACGCCGAGAAGCTCCATACGGTGTCGGGACTGCAGGAGCGGGTGCTGCATGACCGGGACTGCATGGAGCGTCTTCTGTCCGATCTCGTGATCCATGTGACCGAGATGTTCCGTGATCCGAGTCTCTTCGCCGCAATCCGGGAGCAGGTGATTCCGAAGCTGCGGGAGCTGCCGTCGATCCGGATCTGGCATGCGGGGTGCTCTACCGGCGAGGAGGTCTACTCCATGGCGATCCTGCTGCATGAGGAAGGGCTGTATGAGCGGGCCCGGATTTATGCGACGGACATCAACGAGGATGTGCTTCAGACGGCGGAGAGAGCATCGTATCCCCTGAAGAAGATGCAGGACTATACGAACAACTACATCCGTTCCGGGGGCAGGGACGACTTCTCCAAATACTACAGCACCGCGGGCGGAACGGCCGTGTTCCACCCTTTCCTGAGGGAGAACGTGGTATTCGCCCAGCACAATCTGGTGACGGACCGTTCGTTCAATGAGTTTCATCTGATCCTGTGCCGCAATGTGCTGATCTACTTCGACAACTACTTGCAGAATCAGGTGCATGACCTGTTCTACAAGAGTCTCAGCAAGCAGGGATATCTCGTGCTGGGGCATAAGGAGTCGATCTCGTTTACGAAACATGCGGCCAAGTACGAAACGGTGAACGGGCAGGAGAAAATATTCCGTATGAACGATAAATGAGGTGTGAAATCATGGAGGAACCGATCCGCATTCTACTGGTGGATGATCAGCCGGAGAACCTGCTGGCGCTCGAAGCTGTGCTTGAGGATCAGAATTACCATCTCGTGAAGGCCTCCTCGGGAGAGGAGGCGCTGCGCTGTCTGCTCAAGCATGAGTTCGCGGTCATCGTTCTCGACGTTCAGATGCCGGGAATGGACGGATTCGAAACGGCCCAATGGATCAAGTCCAGGGAGAGGACCAAGGCGGTCCCCATTATCTTCATCACCGCGGCCCCTGATGAACAGGATGACTATTCGTTCACCGCTTACTCGGTCGGTGCGATTGATTATATCGTGAAGCCTTTCGTGCCCCATATCCTCAAGTCCAAAATCGAGGGCTTCGTCTCGATCTATCTCGCCCACAAGAAGCTGCAGCAGCAGACGGATCTGCTCAATGAGCGGACGCGCGAGCTCGAGCGGGCGAAGGTGCAGGCCGAGCAGGCGGCTATGGCGAAGTCGCAGTTCCTGGCGGTGATGAGCCATGAGATCCGCACGCCGCTCAACGGCGTCATTGCGATGGCCGATCTCCTGGAGGAGACGGACCTGAGTGAGGAGCAGAGGGAGTATACGGAGACAATCCGCCGAAGCGGAGCGGCGCTGCTCTATATCATTAACGACATACTCGACCTCTCGAAGATCGAATCCGGGAAGATGGAGCTGAAGGAAGAGGCCATGAATCTGCGCATCTGTCTCATGGAGACCATCGAGATGTTCCATGCCGACTCCCGGGCGAAGTCGCTCGAGATGACGTACGACATCGACCCGAACGTTCCTGAGTGTATTCTCGGTGACGAATCGCGGCTGCGGCAAATCCTCATCAACCTCATCGGCAATGCGGTCAAGTTCACGGATCAGGGCGGTGTGCATGTCTCGGTCTGCGAGCGGGAGCGGGAGGGAGAGCGCCTGCAGCTCGAGCTGAGGGTAGCCGATACGGGAATCGGCATCCCCGAAGAGAAGCGGAGCCTGCTCTTCCAGCCGTTCTCCCAGGTCGACTCTTCCATGACCCGCCGGTATGGGGGCACGGGACTCGGGCTTGCGATCTGCCGGAATCTCGTTCACCTCATGGGCGGTACGATTGCACTGGGCTCATCGGACCGGCAGGGGGCGGAGTTCATCTTCACCATTGCGGTCCGTACCTGTGAGGAGCATGAATACATAGGGATTTCGTAAGCCGGGAAGGGGCGATCCCGAGATCTCGGCAGCGCCAAGCGGGGAGAAGCATACACAATATAAAAAAACTGCCGGGGATGCATCCTCGGCAGGGGACACCTCCGAGCGGAGGTGTTTTTTTTGTGGGCCGGCTGAGGGGTGTCCCCATCAGCCGGCAGGTCTCTTACAGGGAAGTAACCCGGCTTGCGATATACTGCACGTCCGAAGCGCTGATCTTCCCGTCATTGTTGATGTCGAAGCGGGAGTCAAACCCCGTCTGGCCCTGAGTGAGCCCGCTGGCCCTGGAGATCAGCACCAGGTCGCTGAGCCCCACAAGCCCGTCACCGTCAAAGTCGGCACCGCCCACGTAGACGGTCAGCTGGCTGCCGTTCTGCAGGGTCTGCAGGCGGCCTTGGCTGTCGGCGACCAGCGCACCGGGAAGCAGGGTAATGCCGGTCTGACCGTTCTGCAGGGCTTTGAATTTCAGGATGACAAGACGGGTTCCGTCGCTCCGGCCCGCAACGCTGCCAAGCAGGGATCCGGTCAGCTTGACCTGACCTGCAGGAGATGTGCCTGCGGACAGGACGGCCGTCGTATTCTCCTTGCCGAATTCGGAGTGAAGGAGGACTTGGGCCAGCTTGAGACGGGACGGATCATAGTGGACCTTGGAGAGGAAGCTGTACAGGTCCTTGGCCTGGTCGGCCCTCAGGTAGATCTCGAATACCGAATCCTTGTCAATGAAGCCTGGCTTGGCCTGCAGGGACAGGGAAACGGCGCCGGGAAGCGGATCCCCGCCCGGGCCATAGACGGTGGTCGTGACGCTGACGCTCGGGTTGCCGGTGCTGGCAAGGCCGGCGGCATCCTTGGCCGTCACGGAGAACAGGTACGTTCGGCCGGAAGCCAGTCCTTCAGCAAGGTAACCATACACGTCTGCGCCGACGCTGCCCACCAGCTGGCCGTCCCTGTACAGCTCATAGGAAGTAACGGCCTCATTGTCTTCGGCGAGAGTCCAGGACAGGTAGGCGCTGCTGTAAGTGACCTGTGACACGCTGAGGGAGCTGCCTCCGGGCCATACCGGGGCTTCCGTGTCTCCGCGGTACGTCAGCTCGGGTGTGGTGACCACAGCGGTCGGATTGTTTTGGCTCTGGTTGAATTCATCCTCGGCTGCGATGGTGAACCGGTACGAAGTGCCGGGGGTCAGACCTGTGGCCGCATACTCGGTAACATTACCGGGCACTTCGTCGATCCGGGCATCATCCCGGTATACGGCGTAGCGGAGCACGGCCGGGTCGTCATAAGCTGCAGGCCATGCCAGCTTGGCGCCGGTATAGGTGACGTCCGTAACGGTCAGTGTATTGCCGTTATTCCACTCAGGCGGCCAATAATCATGTTCGGGCACCGTAACGCTGGTCTCGATTGCTTCACCCGCATTGCCTACCCCATCTTCGGCTTTGACAGTAAGCTTCACTTGTTGGCCCTGATAAACTTCGGCTGTATATTCGTGGGTGTCCGGGCCGACAACGTCCAGCAGGAAGTCTCCAAGGTAGATTTGATATCCTGTGACTCCCTTGGCATCGGAGGCGGCCGGCCAGTGCAGCTTGACGGACTTATAGGTCACGTCCGTTACCGTTAGTTGGCTGTTCGCCGGCCAGGCTGGCGGGGTGCTGTCGATGTCCACCGGTCCGGTAAGGACTTGATAGACGCCGCTGCCGAGCCTCTGATTCCAGCCGCCGAGCGCAGGGCGGTGGAACGTGCTGCCCAGATAGGAGCTGACCTCCAGCGCCTTGGATGCCTGTGCGGAATGGATATACGTTTTGTAGTTAAAGGTATAGGCCACGGAGCCGTCCTCCGCCAGCGCCTGCAGCACGGGGGCGGAGCTTAGAAAGGTCAGCTGCTTCTCAGCCCCTTCCGGAGAGCGGAGGAAGAGCTGTGCGGAGCCGCTGGCGCTCTTCTTGATATAGGCAAGCCAGCCGTTCTGATACAGATACTGCTTGCCGGCCTGCATCGGGATGCTGTCGTTCTCTTTGATGACCGAAACGGTCTGACCGTTATAGAGGTATACCTTCCATCCGTCCGTAAATGCATACTCGTTATCCGAGCCGAGCAGGCCCTGGAATGGTAAACTCTGTTTCTCAACAAGGGTCTGTATGCTCCCATCGGGAAGATAGCGGAACAACCCGCTGCCGGAGATCGTGGCGCTTCCGTCCTCATTCAGCAGGACGGAGTAGTAGTAGGAACCCGGGAAGGCAGGGGGAATTGTTTTCTTCTCACCGGTTGCCGTATTGAGTATGAAAAGTCCTCCATCTCCGGAGTATGCCGTATGGGTGCCGTTGACGTCCAGAACGGCGCCGGCCGCAGCAAGTTCAACCAGCTCGGAACCGTTCCACCACACGGGTTTGTAATAGGGATCCCGGACCCTGTAGCCGGCGATAACCTCGAAAATCGCTCCGCTGCCGACCAGCTTTTCGTTCCTTGTGGCGGAAGCCGGCTTGGGAAGGGAGGTCACTTGGCCGCTGGCCCGATCCTGAATATGAAGGATGCCGTCCGCCTTGTAGAGCAGGCGTTCCGCATTCCAATCCAGCAGCTTCCCGTCCACCTTCAGGGACTCGGTCAGGCGCTGACTGTTTTCGACATATACCTCCCTGTCGAGAATGGGGGCCTTACCATCACTGCTGATGAAGTGAAATGTAATTTTCTTTCCCTGATAGGGGGTTGCGTCAAAATACGCCGTTTTGCCGGGCTGGATATAAATGGAACCGCTGTGATATTGACCGTCAATCGTATAGCCCACAGCCACATAGCTTTCAGAGCCTGTTCCAGTGATGGCTTTGCCCTTAAAAGTGATGCGTCCGTTCCGGATCACCGTACCATCTGCAGGCTCCGTGATCTGAAGGACCGTAGGCCCTTCCAGCGTGACCGTCAGCTCGGTGGAGGCGCTTGAGCCTTCATAAGTATAGGCTGTCACCTTCAAGATATGATCGCCCTTGGGCAGGCCTTCGAGGGAGAGGGTACCGGTCCACCGATGGTCCGACGACAATACCAAATCGGTCTTCCTGTCCTCCACTTCCGCGGTAAGTCCCTTGAGCTCATACGGGGAATAGGCGGCAGCGACGATCTTCAGCTCGTCCAGGTTAGGCCCGGTCAGCTCGGTGCTTTGAATGACAACACTTACGTCACCTTCATCGGCCAGAGCGGACAGGGGGACAAGCAGCAGGAGCATCAGGACGAGGCTCCACAAACGCCAGGCGTTCTTTAACATTTTTTCGGCTCCTTTCATCCATTGGGATTCTCGGCAGTTCTGGATACATATTGTATCTACACCGATGAATTTTAACGTAAAATTATACAAATCGTATCACGATCTGGTTTCATTCTACAATTTATCCCAGCATCTCTCAAATTAAAAAAATTTTATGAGGTGACGCCCCCAAAAGAAAAATCTTGTTCGAAAAAAATGGAAAATTGTGTTTCAGGAGGGGGCGCCCAGGTTAATCATAGGTATCTAACGGTAGCGACGACTACAGTCCAATCGCAGAAAGGTGCAGGTGAAATTATGACTTCAGAGGCATGTGTTGCCATGCTGCTTGCCGGCGGTGAAGGACGCCGGCTGGGTGTGCTGACTCAAACAAAAGCCAAGCCGGCTGTACACTTCGGCGGAGCTTACCGGATCATCGACTTTGGTCTCAGCAACTGCAGAAATTCCGGAATCGACACCGTAGGTGTCGTAACACAATATAAGGCCTCCTCCCTGCACGAGCATATTGGCAGCGGAGCTTCTTGGTCTCCGGAGAATAAGGGCGTATCGGTGCTCCCGCCGAAGAACGGAGAATATGTGGGAACCGCTGATGCGGTATACAAAAATCTAGCATACCTGGAAGAGAAGCAGCCGGAACACGTGCTGATCCTCTCAGGCGATCATATCTACCGGATGGATTACCGGCATCTGCTGGAGCGTCACGTACGGACCGGAGCCGACGCGACCATCGCGGTGACGCCGGTCGCCTGGGAAGACGCTCACCGCTTCGGCATCATGCGCGCCGACGACAAGGGACGCGTGGTCGAATTCGCCGAGAAGCCGAAGCAGCCAAGAAGCAATCTGGCTTCGATGGGCATCTACGTCTTCAAATGGTCTTACCTGAGGCGTGTCCTCGAGATGGACGCCCGTAATCCCGAATCTTCTCATGACTTCGGCAAGGACGTCATTCCTTATATGCTGCTGAATGGTGCGCATCTGCAAACGTATTCACACGAGGGGTACTGGCGGGATGTCGGTACGATCGAGAGCCTGTGGGAAGCGCACATGGACCTGCTCGGCGACCAGCCGAAGTTCCGCTGCGGGGAAGAAGCTTGGCCTATGTATACCCCCGCCGCAAGGAGCGGGCATACTTATGTCGACCCGGCGGCCCGGCTGGGACAATCCCTGATCGCAGGCAGCTGCAGCCTCTACGGACAGGTAGAGCGATCTGTGATATCGCCGGGCGTGTATATCGGTCATGGCAGTGTAGTGCGCGGATGCATCATCATGCCGGGGGCGCATATCGGACGCAATGTATATCTGCGCAACGCCATTATCGGGGAAGGGGCTGTGATTGCGGACGGAGCGACGGTAGGCAGCCTGTCCAAATCATCCATTGCCGTGGTAGGCGATGCCGAGACGGTCATGAAGAAGAGCGACAAAAAACCGAAGGTCTATCTCCCGATGGGGCAGCTTCACTTGGAAAGTGTTCGCTAATAAGAACATCTCAGCATTTGACTTACTTAGGAGGCGTTAACCCTGATGTTTCATTCCATCGTTGTAGCCCGGGGCGAACAAGAAGTGAAGGAGGCAGTCCGGGATCTTCAGAGTGCCGGCCGCGGAGTGGATCAGATCCAGATTCTCGCCCATGAGAGTGTGAGAATGGACCAAATCTTCAAGCCCAAGTACGCCAGCCGGATCGGCTTCGTCGGCGAGAGTATGGCCCATACGGTTGCTCCGCTCTACAAGTGCAAGGGACAAGCCCTGCGGGAGAAGCTGCTTTCTCTCGGATTGTCTCAGACCGCTGTGGAATACTATGAGGCGGAGATGGCCAAGGGACGGATCGTGATCGCTGTCGACGAGCAGCAGATTCTGAATCATTAACTCTCCCGCGCGGCGGAAATTCAATGGTTAGGCCTCTTGCCTCAAGGCCCCGGTATCAAGCGTCTCTCGAAGCCGAATACGCAAAGGAAGTGGACAGAATGAAAAGGTGGAGCATGGCGTTAGTGATCAGTACCGCTGCCTTGGGGTGGACCGGTACAGCATGGGTGGCCGGCCCGCAGGTTCCCCCCGCGGAGTCGTATTCTGCCCCTGCGCTGCAGGTAGCGGCGGCGGAGCATGGGCCTGCCGAGCCGGCGCAGCTGGCAGCGGCGGAGAGCGGGACGGCGGAAGAGGCCGCATTGATGGCGGAGGTGCCCGAGTGGAAGCTGCAGAGGGTGAACGGACTGGCGATGAGCGATGACCTGAAGACGCTCTACGAAATAAAGGGCGAGCCTTTAGCTGTGGAGAAAGACCCTTTGTTCAAGGATGAGCAGATCTTCGTCTACGAGGACTGCCGGGTCGGCTTGTATCAGAATTTCATTCAATATATCTTGGTTCCCGCTGCCTCCGGCACGATCGATATTGACGGTGTGCGGCTGGAGCTGTCGGCCGAAGCGCTCAGGCAGGCTCTCGGCGAGCCGGATTGGAAGGCCGAGGACGGCGTGGTCTATCAGAGGGGTCAGGCTGCGCTGAAGCTGTTTCTCTCTCCGGAGAGCGGCAAGCTGACCTCCGTCCAGTATTTCCACGATTTTCAGTCGTAATCAGTGCAGGACCAGCAGCAGTGACGACCCGGGGATGTGGAAGCGCTCGGGTTTTTGGCATGCCGGCAGGGCCGGGGCGGAGAATGGCCGGCCGCTCTTCCGGACAAGCCAAAAAGAACGCAGGGCCTCAGCACCTGCGTTCCGTTTCCCAAGCTTTCCCCAATCCGTTTAGAACATAGGGAATACGTAGCGTACGAGGAAATAGAGAAAGCCGAAGAAGATCACGATATAGGCCGCGTACTTGATGAATGTCGACGCTACCATACCGGAGTCCATACGGCGTTCCACATGTTTTTGTTCGATCTCCACATTCTTGGTCGGTTCCATCTTTCATCGCTCCTTCATCTAGGGATCGTCATTCGGGCGCGCCTTCCTGAGGAAGATTACCCGGACGAGATGAGGCTGAATCAACACCAAGAAAGCGGATACAAGATATTCATGAGAGGCCTGAGCTCCCCGTGTATTTTGCACCGAAATCTGCTATGCTAGAAAGAACTAACGGGTAGCTGGAGGTAGAGGTAACGAGAATGACAGGTGAAAAATTCGAAGTGAGAACCGAGTCGGGCCCCGGGGGATCCATCTTGTATTTGGCCGGCGAACTCGACCTTGGCACGGCCGAACAGCTGCGTGCGGCAGCGGAGGCCCTGGCCCTCAGCCCTCAGCCGCTGAAGATCAATCTGAGGGACCTGGCGTACATCGACAGCACGGGAATCGGCATATTCGTCTCGATCCTGAAGAGCAGGCAGAGCGTACAGTCCAATCTGATCGTTGCGGAAGTTCCGGCCAAAATCAAGCGGCTGTTCGATATGACGGGGTTGTCCCGGTTCCTGGAGATTGAAGGAGTGATGGGATGAACGTGAACGGGGGAATGAAGGCCGTGGAGAATGCGGCGGGCAAAGAGATCATCCTCCGGCTGCCGCTGCAGCCCGAAGGACTGATGACGGTCCGGATGGCACTGTACGGAGTCGCCGTCCGGATGGGGTTCTCCTTCGAAGCCATCGAAGACTTGAAGGTGGCGGTAAGCGAAGCTTGTAATCATGCGCTGCTCGGCCTGCGTGGGGACAGGCAGGACGCGGTGCTCATGCTGGTGTTCTCCATGCAGACCGGGGAACTGGCCGTCCGGATCGGGATTCAGGGCGCCTCCGTCACCTTCCGCGATGCCCTGTCGCCGGCAGCGGAACCGCCGGGAACCGTGGATTCGCTCGACGCGATCGAAAGCGGGCGGATCGGCCTGTATCTGCTGCAGGCGCTGGTGGATGAAATCCTGGTGGTGCCGGGCGAGACGGAAGGCAGTGAAGAGATCTGGCTGCTCAAGCGGCTCAGCTAGAAAAGGCATTCAAGCGGTCAGGCAGACCTTAAGCGCAGGCGGAAGGGGCACCTGCACGGGCTGCAGCAACAGCCGCGGGCGGTTCGAATTCGAAACAAGCCGTGATCGCATCTCTCTTGGACAGAGGTGCGATCACGGCTTGTTTGGGCTTCAAGAGCTGCAGGGTGTCCTCCCCCGCAGGGATGCGATTACCGCTTGCCTGGATCATACGGATCGCCGAGGGCGGCCGGCGGGTAGGCCCGGCCCACCGCCCCGGCGAGCACCAGAATCGTCAGCACGTAAGGCAGCATGTAGAGGAATTCCATCGGAATGCCCCGCGCGAATTCGAAGAGCTGGACGAAATTGCGCAGCGCCTGGGCGAAGCCGAAGAAGAGGGCGGCCCCCAGGGCGCCGAAGGGATGCCACTTGCCGAAGATCATGGCGGCCAAGGCGATGAAGCCCTGCCCGGAGATCGTGTTGTGCGAGAAGTTGCTGGTTGTGGTCAGCGTGATCGTAGCGCCGCCGAGCCCGGCGAAGGCGCCGCTGAGCAGGACCGCCGCATAGCGGAGGGGGCTGACCCCGACGCCGAGCGTATCCGCGGCGCCCGGATGCTCGCCGACTGCCCGCAGCCGCAGGCCGAACGGTGTCTTGAAGAGCACGTACCAGACAGCGGCGGCCAGTGCGAGCGCGAGATAAGTGGTCGGGTACGCGTAGAAGAGCGCGGTGCCGAGCAGCGGAATCCGGGACAGGACCGGAACGGCCATCTTGTGGAAGGCCGTGTTCAGCGTCTCGGTCTGGCCGGAGCCGGCGAACAGAATCTTCACGAGATACACGGTCGCGCCGGCCGCCAGGAAGTTGATCACGACGCCGCTGACCACCTGGTCGGCCTTGAAGGTGATGGAGGCGACCGCGTGGATCACGGAGACGAGCATCGCGAACAGCAGGCCTGCGGCCAGACCGAGCCAGGGGGCGGCGCCCATCAGGCCGGCCGCCTCGGCGTAGTAAGCGGCGACCGCCGAAGCGAAGGCGCCGCAGACCATGAGGCCCTCCAGGCCGATGTTGACGACCCCCGAGCGCTCGGAGAGAATGCCGCCGAGCGCAGTGAAGATCAGCGCCGTCGAGAAGACGAGCGTGGTGTTGACCAGCTCGCCGGCGATGCGAAGTATATCCATAGCCGTCAGGCCACCTCCCCGGAGCCGCGTCTCTTCCCGAAGCGCAGCACCCCGCGGATGATGGCGGGGGAGGCGACGAAGAAGATGACGGAGCCGATAATGATGCGGATAATTTCGGGCGGCACATCGGCGCCGAAGCTCATCCCGGCCGAGCCGTACGTCAGGGTGCCGAACAGGATCGCGGCAAGGACCACGCCGAGCGGATGATTGCCGCCGAGCAGCGCGACGGCTACGCCGTCGAAGCCGTAGCCGGGCGATCCGGCGGCAATGACCTGGTACTGGAAGACGCCCAGCACTTCAATGACGCCGGCGAGTCCGGCGAACACCCCGCCGATGAACATCGCCCGGATGATGCCGGCATTGACGTTCATGCCGGCGTATTCGGCGGCGCTCGGCGAGTGCCCGACGGCCCGCAGCTCATAGCCCTGACGTGTCTTCCACAGCAGGACGTAGAACACGACTGCGGCCAGCGGGGCCAGGAAGATCCCGGCATGCAGGCGGGCGTGGCCGAACATTTCGCTGAGGGCCGCCAGGGACAGCGAAGCACTCTCCTTGACCAGATAAGAGCGCTGCTGGCCCGGCTGCAGCAGGAAGTTCCCAACGATGTAGTTCGCAAGGTACAGCGCGATCCAGTTCAGCATGATCGTCGTGATAACCTCATTGACTCCGCGACGGGCCTTGAGATAGCCGGCAATGCCTCCCCAGAGCCCGCCGAGCAGCGCTCCGGCGATCACGGCCAGCGGCGCATGCAGCCAGAAGGGCAGGCTGAGCTTGATGCCGACGATGGAGGCGCCGGTCATGCCCATGATGAACTGGCCTTCGCCTCCTATGTTGAACAGTCCTGTACGGAAGGCGAAGGCCACCGACAGACCGGTGAAGATCAGCGGGGTAATCTCCCGGACCGTCTCTCCGATGCTGTACGGGTCCCCGATGACCTTGTCGATCAGCGCGGCATAGGCCGCAAGGGGATCATAGCCTCCCGCCAGCATGATCAGGGCGCCTACGAGCAAGCCCAGCACGACGGCCGCCAGCGGCAGCAGCGCCGAATCCGCGGACATGCGCGAGCCTTTAGCCATGCGGGCCACCTCCTTCTTCCGCCGGAACGGCGGTATCCGTGTCCCCGGACCGCAGGGAGCCGGCCATCATCAGACCCAGCTCCCGGTCGCTGGTGGACGCTGGGTCCACCACGCCGACAATGCGGCCTTCGTAGATCACGGCGATCCGGTCGGAGAGCTGAAGAATCTCGTCGAGCTCCAGGGAGATGAGCAGAACGGCTTTGCCGCGGCTGCGCTGCTCCAGCAGCCGCTTGTGGATGAACTCGATCGCGCCGACATCGAGACCCCGCGTCGGCTGGGCTGCGATGAGCAGCTCCGGATCCAGGTCGACCTCCCGCGCGATGATCGCCTTCTGCTGGTTGCCGCCGGAGAGGGCGCGTGCCGGCGTATGCGTGCCCGGCGTGCGGACGTCGAATTCGCCGATGAGCCGGCCGGCCTGCTTGTCCATCGCGCCGTAATCCAGGAAGCCGCCGTGGTTGTAAGCGGGCTTGTAGTACGATTTGAGCACGAGGTTCTCTCTCATCGAGAAATCGAGCACGAGGCCCCGCTTATGCCGGTCCTCGGGGATATGCCCGATGCCGGCTTCGGCTGCCGCGCGCGGCGGCAGATTCGTGATGTCGCGGCCCGAGAGCCGGATCCGCCCGCTGTCCACGGACTGCAGTCCCGCCAGGGCTTCGATCAGCTGGCTTTGCCCGTTGCCGTCGACACCGGCGATGCCAAGAATCTCCCCGCCGTAGACCTCGAAGGCGAGGCCGTTCAGCACCGGCGTCCCGCCGCGTCCGCGGACGGTTACGTCCTCGACGCGCAGCACGGGCTCCTTCGATGCCGCGCCCGCCGGGACAGGAGGCTTGTCGAGCCGGAAGCTGACCTCCCGCCCGACCATCAGGGCGGCCAGCGCGTCGGGGTTCGTCTCGGCGGTGCGCACCGTGCCGACGACCCTGCCGCGCCGGATGACCGTGACCCGGTCGGCGATGGCCATGATTTCCTTCAGCTTATGCGTGATGAGAATGATCGACTTGCCCTCGCTGACGAGCTTGCGCATGATGGCGATGAGCTCCTGGATCTCCTGCGGCGTCAGGACAGCCGTCGGCTCATCGAAGATGAGAATCTCCGCCCCGCGGTACAGCGTCTTCAGAATCTCCACCCGCTGCTGCATGCCGACGGAGATGTCCGCGATCTTCGCCCGCGGGTCCACGCGCAGGCCGTACCGGTCGGAGAGGGCGGCCACCTCCCGCTCCGCATGCCGGTAGTCGATCCGAATCCCCTGCTTCGGTTCCATGCCGAGCACGATATTCTCGGCCACGGTGAACGGCTGCACCAGCTTGAAGTGCTGGTGCACCATGCCGAGCCCGAGGCGGATCGCCGCCTTCGGTCCCGTGATCGTGACGGGCTCCCCGTTCACGAGAATCTCGCCTTCGTCCGGCTGGTAGAGGCCGAAGAGAATATTCATCAGCGTCGACTTGCCCGCCCCGTTCTCCCCGAGCAGAGCGAGGATCTCGCCCCGCTCGAGGGTAAGCGAGATCCCGTCGTTGGCTACGATCCCCGGGAAGCGCTTGGTGATCCCGCGCATTTCCACAAGGGGAGCGGCCGGCGGCAGGCTCCCGCCATCTCCTGCGGAGGCGGGGATCATTGCTCCGGAACCTTAATCTCGCCGCTGATGATGCGCTGCTTATACTCGTCCACCTTCTTGAGCACATCCGCCGGCACGTTCTTCGTGGAGGTCTCCGGCAGCCCGACGCCATCGTCCTTCAGGCCGAGAACGGTCGTTTTGCCCCCTTCGTACTTGCCTGCAATCAAGTCGTTCGAGACACGATAGACCGCCTGGTCGACCCGCTTCATCATGGAAGTCAGCGTAACATCGTCCCCGAAGGTCTTCGACTGGTCCTGATCCACCCCGATGACCCACACCTTCTGGCCGCTCTTCACCCGGTCCTTCGCTTCATTGAATACGCCGTTGCCCGTTGCGCCCGAAGCATGGAAAATAATGTCCGACCCGTCATTATAGAGCGTGGCGGCCGCGGCCTTGCCGAGGTCCGGCTTGTCGAAGGCGCCGGTATAGTTCACCGTCAGCTTGGCCTGCGGGTTCACGGCGGTGACGCCGGCACGGAAGCCGGCCTCGAAGCGCTTGATGACCGGGATGTCGATGCCGCCGACGAAGCCGATCTTGTTCGTCTTCGTCATGAGGCCTGCGACCACGCCGACGAGAAATGAGCCTTCGTTCTCCGCGAAGGTAATGGAGGCGACATTCGGCGCATCCACGACGTTGTCGATAATCGCGAGCTTGGCGTTCGGATTCTGGGACGCCACCGTCTTCATCGCATCGCCGATAATGAAGCCGATGCCCCAGGTCATGTTGAAGTTGCCTTTGACCATCTGGTTGAGGTTCGGCAGATATTCGGCATCGCTCTTGCTCTGCAGGTATTTCACTTTGGCTCCGGTGTCTTTCTCAAGCAGCTGCAGACCTTCCCAAGCGCTCTGGTTGAAGGAGTTGTCATTCACGCCGCCGACATCGGTTACCATGCCGATGTTGAACTTGGCGCCGGCCTGATTGCCGGTTCCGCCTTCCGTACCGGCTGTGGTCCCCGTACCGCCAGCCGGTTCTCGGGTGCCTGCCGTACCGTTATTGCCCGTATTCTTGCCGCAGCCGGTGACCGTCAGCAGCAGTACGAGCAGGGTGACCGCAGAGCGGGACATCCATGTTCTCATCGCTCATCATCCTCCTGGGTTGGGTAATCTTCTCAGTAGTCAGGCGTAGTATTCTCCAAGAGATGTCCGGTTATAACAACAAAAGCGGGCGCAGAAGCGCGCATACCAAAAAAGCCTGACCGGTAACCGGCCAGGCTTTCTCCTATGCTTCGGGCATTACATGCCTTGCGGGAGCGAAGGCTTACTCGACTTCACGTCCGAGATGGGCGTTCAGCATCCATACATGCTTCTCGAGCTTCGTCTTCAGTTCCAGCAGCATATCATGCGTGCCTTCGTCCTTCTCTTCCTCGGCGAGCTCCATCGCTTCGCCGGTCTCGTCGATAAGCTGCTTGTAATCATCGCGCAGCGAGCGGACCATCTCTTCCGCGGTCTCAAGCGGTTCATGCTCTTCGATCGTCGCGGCACGCGCGATCTCCTTGGATGTGGAGACCGGCTGGCCGCCGACGGACAGCAGGCGTTCAGCCAGCTCATCGAGCGTAAGGGACGCTTCTTCGTACAGCTCCTGGAATTTCACGTGCAGCGGGAAGAAGTTCGGGCCCTTCACATACCAGTGATGCTGGTGGATCTTCATATGAAGAACGGCCCAGTTGGCGATCTGCTGGTTGAGCAGGGACAGAAGCTCACTGTCCTGTCCGGAAGTAGAAGACTTCGAGGAAGATTCCTTGGAAGCTTTCTCAGAGGAAGCTTTCTCGGATGCTTTTTCCTTCAATTCTTTGTCTTTCTCCAGTACTTTAGCCATGGTTGGTTCCCTCCTATATAAGTGGAAATAGAGTAATGTTGGTGTCTTAACCTGGTGCAGCATGTGACTTATTACCCTATTCGGACAAGCCGTGAATCAAGGGATGAACACGTCCTGCGGTCAGGGTCCAACATGGTTTCAAGCCGGCAGGCGGGGGGTAAAAAGATTCCAACACCAACCAATCAAGGAACACGAAAGGAAGGGAACACATGGAGAACTCCTGGATTATTGAGGCCAGTGTGGCCATCGCCGCCATCGCCTTCGTTGCACTCGTCGTTTTCCTCATCATGACGCTTCGCTCCGTATCGGCACTGCTTGGGCAGACCAACGGGATTATGAGAGAGATTCAGCAGCAGGTGAGCGGGCTCAGCGCCGAAGCGACCGAAGTACTTCGTCACACCAATGAGGTAACGGTGGATGTACGCAATAAGCTGCACTCAATCGACTCCGTCGTTTATTCGGTGAAGAACGTGGGGGATGCGGTGGAGGAGATTACTTCGTCGCTGAAGCAGGCCTCGGCTTCCGTAGCCGGCACCGTGCGCAGCAAGGTGGTCGAGACGGTCAAGCAGGTGGAAGCTCCTACAGAAGACAAGGTGGTTAAGGTCATGCAGGCCGTGCCGGTCGTCATTGATCTGTGGAACTCGTTCCGCAACCGCAAGTCGATGAAGAGCAGCACACTGAGTAAGGCTTAAGAGACAGGCGGACAAGCCTTTTTTTACAATTAAATATCGGCTATCTGTTTCAGAGCGGCAGTCCTGGGGTAAGTAAAGGAAGATTAACAGGGCTGCCGATTTCCCTATGTTGGAAGACAAGCTGCAGCCGGGGGAGGAAGAATATGGATAGGTCGCAATCGTTTGGCGTTGAAACACAGAGAACTGAGGCTGCCAATACCGTATATCTGCAGGGGGAGCTGGATCTGTCCAAGGTGGCGGAGCTGAGATGCGCACTGGATACGTTCATTGCGGATACGACCCGCAAGCTTGTCCTCAATCTGCGGGAGCTTCAGTATATTGACAGCACCGGGATCGGTGTGATTGTATCGGTATTAAAAGCCCGGGATGTGCTCAAAGCGCCATTCGCGGTTGAAGATATTCCGCCCAAAATCAAGCGGTTGTTCGATCTGACGGGAATCACCGCATTCCTTCAAACGAACGATTCCGATAGCGCGGCTCAGGCACGGACCATTAACGGATAGGAAAGGATCGAAGCGACCGTATGAAACCCGAATCTCAAGTAGTTAGTCTCACTGTTCCTGCAGAGGCGGAGTTCATCGACTTGGTGCGGCTGACGCTGTACGGCATCAGCTCCAAGCTCGGCTTCACCTATGAAGAGATTGAAGATATGAAAGTCGCGGTGGCCGAGGCGTGCAATAATGCCGTTGTGCATGCGTATGAGCCCGGCAGCCCGGGCCAGATGGAAGTGCGGTTCGAGCAGATCGCCGGCGGTCTGCGCATTGTCGTCAAGGACTTTGGACCGAGCTTCAACTTCGAAGACAAGGCACAGCGGGCCGAATCCCTGCATGACAAGACCCTGAATGAAATCAACGTGGGAGGACTCGGCATTTATCTGATGCAGGCTTTAATGGATGATGTGGAAGTGATGACGGGCATCGGAACCGAAGTGGTCCTCACCAAGCGGGTAACCAGGAGTGAGGAAATGGTATGAAGATCAATTCGGAGCGATTGGCAAATGCGAGCGCTGAAGAGCTCATCGTAAAATACCAGCAAACCGGCTGCAACGACACCGCTACGGTGCTGCTCCAGCAGTATGAACCGATGGTGAAGATGGCAGCCGGTAAAATGTCACGCAATCGCCCCGATCTCTTCGAAGACTTGTACCAAGTGGGGCAGATGTCCGTGCTCAAGCTGCTGAAACAGTTTGATTTGTCGCTGGGCGTACAGTTCGAAGCCTATATGATGAAGAGCGTCATCGGTCATATGAAGAACTACCTGCGCGATAAGTCCTGGTATGTACAGGTGCCGCGGCGCATCAAGGAGAAGGGCAATCAGATCCAGCAGGTGGTTGACATGCTGACGGTGAAGCTTGAGCGGTCGCCGAATGTCGACGAGATAGCGGCCGAGATGGATCTGTCGGTGGAGGAAACGATCGAGATTCTCGCAGGCCGGGATTATTATCATTACGTGTCTCTCGATACACCGCTCTCCGCTGAGGATAACGGCTCGACGATCGGGGACGTTATCGGTTCCCCAAGCGACGCCTACAGCCAGGTCGAGAACCGTCTTGCCCTTCAGGAGGCGCTTGTTCACCTGAAGCCTGAGGAGCAGAAGGTGCTTCAGCTGGCTTATGTGGAAGGTCAGTCGCAGCGGACGATCGCCAATCAGCTGGGTGTATCCCAGATGAGCGTTTCCCGGATCCAGAAGCGGGCGCTGGATAAGCTCAAGGCTTATTTCCAGGAGCCCAATGGGGACAACAGCATAGGACTGGGAACATAAACGCGCCTGAGAGGGGCGCGTTTTTGCATAAGACCAATTATCTGAAAATTCTGATTTATAAAAGCGTATGCCGATTCAGCGCCCGGGGCACCGGGTAATAATACTCAAGCAGGACAAGCCCCATTATCTCCATAAGGCGGTGAAAGTCATGACAGTCAAACATAGTATCAAGTGCAGCGGAAGCGAAATTCTGGTACGCGAGACGCCGGACAAACAGTACATTCTGGCGATCCAATCGGCAACGAATCCGCTTGGTTTCGGCAATGTGTTGGAAACGTTTGCAGACAAAGATGAGGCGATTCGTTCGGCTGAGCTCTTCTGCAGGTCGCTTGCGGCGGCCAAGGAACGCGGTTACTACCTCGAGAACGGTTACTTTGTGAAGCCGCAGCGGGAGAAGATTCCGGTCGCCACCAGCTTTCACGCGGGACAGACGGAAGAGGGATGGATCGAACAGCTCAGCCGGGGATAAGCTCCCCGGCTTTTTGCTGTTTTGCGTTGTTCCGACCGGAATACCGGGCTGCTGCTTGGGTCACGTGAACCGATTCTACGGGGTGATCCAGTACATGGCACCCGCCGCGGCGAGGAGGATGATCAGGAAGACGGGGATCCACTGCCAACGTCCGGCGGTATCGGCTGTCTCCTCCGTCGCTGCTGCCGCCGGGGAAGCAGGCAGCTCACGCCATTCCCCCGATTCACCGTCGCGCAGCCGTAGGCTCCCCTCGTCCGGATGGAGCTCCAGCCGGAGCCGTCCTTCCCCGAGAATCTCAACAATCTGTTTGTGTCCTTCCTCCAGCTTGCTCATCTTCGCGCCTCCCTTCACCCCGCGAGGGGTCCGAGTACCGGCATGGAACTTGCCTTCGAAAAAAATGCCGGGAGATCAACCATTTGCCAATAACGAAATGGTACATACTAGGTAGAGTAAAGCCAGGATCTTGGGCCGGCTCTGCAACCGTTCAGACGGCTCGTACCATGAAGGTGCAGAAACGGAAGAGATGCCTGGGTCCCTTACTTCTATTGTACTATGCTCCCCATGGAAGACCAAGGTAATTCAGTCCTAAATTTACAGAATATTCTCATATTTATAGGGGGCACCAGTGGAGAGCGGGCGTTCAGCTCGGATGCCTTCAAAACTACAAAGTCAGGCCTGTGCATCCGATAATAAGGATGGGAATACAAGAACGTGAACCTGATTTTCCTAAAAGCAGCACGGGCGGCTTTGCCGTTCGATCTTCAGAGACAGGATAGGACAGATTCTTATGGCATTCTTTCGCCGGATCCGGCACCAGCGGTCCCTGCCTTTCCTCATGGGAGCTGCACTGTTTGTTTTGGCGACGGCCTCCGTAATCCAAAGCGTTCCCATGATTTTCGGGCTTCATCTTACGTTTGCCGGCGTATTTATCATGATCGCCCTGCGCCTCTTCGGGCTTCTTCCGGCTGTCTTTATCTCCGTTCTGACCTTGGCCGCCGGGATGAACTTCGTCGGGTTTGCCCCGGCGTTTCTGTTTACGGTGCTCGAAGTGGTCTTCGTAGGTTGGATGATGCGCCGGAGGACGCAGCATTTGTTGATCGCGGACCTTCTCTACTGGAGTACGGTCGGCTGGGTCATTACGGCGGGGGCTTATTATGCCGATACGGGCCGGCTGGGAGCAGATATGCTGCTGCTCCTGTTCAAGTCGGTTGTGAATGGCACATTCAACGCCCTGATCGCCGATATTGCGATGGCTTATCTGCCTCTTCGGCGCATGGCGGGGCAGCGGCTCCCTGAAGCGGAGAGCGGCATCTCGCTGCAGCAGATCCTCTTCCATATCGTCATGGTGGCCCTTATGGTTCCCTTCGTCCTCTTCATGATCATCGTCAGCTGGTACCAGAACAATTCCATGATTGAGAGAGCGGGTACACTGACCGAAGGGTTGGCCGTCCAACTGGACCAGGAGCTGAGGACATGGACCGGGGAAGAGCTGCGGGGCCTGAGGCTGCATTCTTTGGTGGAGCTCAGTCGGCTGAACGAGGTGCTGGTTCAGATGGGGGATAAGGCAGGCGTCCGCAGCTATATCCTGGATACCCGGAACACCGTTGTGGCCTCGAACGTGGCCGGACGGGTCCAGAACACCTGGGCATGGCCCGCCAGGCTCCAGATGTATCCTCTGGAGATCGAGGGGCTCTATCTGGGCAAGCCTGCCCCGGGAACGCGGATGTATGAGATGGCCGCCTGGGAGGAGTCGAGCTTCTATTACAGCAAAACGCTGAACGGCCTGCCGTATCTGCTGCTGCTCGAAGTGCCGGTGAGCGTCTTCCTGACGGAGCTTCAGCCGGTCCATACGCTGAATTACAGCCTTGTGCTTCTCTTCATTTTCATTGCCGTCATGGCAACGCTGCTGATCTCCCGCCGCCTGACGAGGGTGCTCCAGCTGCTGGGACAGGCAACGGCCGATCTGCCGCAGAAGCTGCGCCAGGAGGCGGAGATCCACTGGCCGGAGTCGAGGGTGACGGAGTTCCACCGGCTCACGACGAATTTCCGCGCGATGTCGGGGGAGCTGCTCAAGATGTTCCTGGAGACGGTCCGGATGAACAGCCGTCTGCAGTCTCAGACCGTCCAGCTGCAGGAGTCGGAGAGGCGCCTGGAGCAGCTGGCTTACTACGATATGCTGACCGGGCTGCCGAACCGCCTGCACTTCAACAAGTATTTGACCGAATGGATGGAGCAGCCGGCGGAGCCGGGGCTGTTCGCGGCCGTTCTGTTCCTGGATCTCGACCGGTTCAAGCAGATCAACGACACCTTCGGGCATTCGGCGGGGGACGAGCTTCTGATAGACGTTGCCCAAAAGCTTTCCGGAGGGGTACGGTATGCTCCTGTCTTCCGGTTCGGCGGAGATGAATTCGTCGTGCTGGCTTCCTGCCGGCAGCAGGAAGAAGTGGTGGAGACGGCCGAAGCGATCCTGGCCGCTCTCTCCGAGCCTGTCGTGCTGCAGGGGCAGGAGATCTTCGTGCGCTGTTCCGTCGGCATCTCGATCTACCCCGGCGACGCGGAGGATACGGAAGCGCTGCTCAAGAATGCGGACGACGCGATGTATGAAGCGAAGGAGCGCGGGGGCGGGCAGTATGCCTTCTATTCCGAGACGACGAGCGAGAGCGCCGCGGAACGGCTTCAGCTCGAGCAGGCGCTGCACCGGGCACTGGCCGCAGGCGAGTTCGAGCTCTTCTATCAGCCGCAATACGGCGGCACGAGCGGCAGGATTACCGGCATGGAGGCGCTGATCCGCTGGAAGCATCCGGTGGAGGGCTATATTCCGCCCGTCCGGTTCATCCCGCTGGCCGAGCAGACCGGGGAGATCCGCGGCATCGGGGAGTGGGTGCTGCGGGAAGCCTGCCTGCAGGGCAGACGCCTGCAGGAGTATGCCCCCGGCCTGCTGACCGCTGTCAATCTGTCACCGCGTCAGCTTGACCAGCCGGACCTCGTGGAGCGCGTCCGTACGATCCTGCAGGAGACGGGGATGCCCCCTGAACTGCTGGAGCTGGAGATCACGGAGGAGTTCTTCATCCGCCACCAGGACAAGGCGGAGGCTGCGCTGCAGCAGTTCAAGGAGATGGGCATCCGCCTGGCGATCGACGACTTCGGCACCGGCTACTCCTCCTTCGCGCAGATGAAGCGGATCATGCCGGACACCCTGAAGATCGACCGGTCTTTCGTCCGGCATCTGGATCAGGACACGAGCAATGCCTCGATCGTAGAAGCGCTGATCACCATGGCCCACAGCCTGAAGCTCAAGGTGGTCGGGGAAGGCGTCGAGACGGAAGGGGAGCTTAGGAGCCTGCGCAGCTTCGGCTGCGATGAGATTCAAGGCTATTATTACAGCAAGCCGCTGCCGTTAGCGGAACTGGAGAACCTGCTGAAAGGAAATTCCGCGGCAGGTTTACCGGATGAGGAAAGCTCAGAAAGGAGGGGAGACTTATGACAACCGCGAAGGGGAGAGCCGCTCTGACTGCCCTTTCACTGATCACGCTGCTGGCCGGGGCCTGCAGTGGAAGGGTCCAGAACGCGTCCGTCCTGCTGCCTGAGGCCGTTCCGCTGGAGCGGGCCTACAGGAACGCGACAACCACACAGCTGACCATCTGGACCTACTATAATATCTCGAACGACGTGGAACGCTTTCGGACCGAGCATCCGGATGTCCAGGTGAATGTGGCCACCTTTCCGAGCGGCAGCTACGTGGAGACTTACCTCGACGGCCTGTCGGGGAGCAGCCCGCCCGATATTCTGCTGCTCGATAACAAGGATATCGGCTCCTTCAACGCGATCGACGGGCTGGAGGACCTGCAGATGGCCCCTTACGGAGGGCAGGCCTACAAAGCGGCGATTCCCGGGAACTTGTGGAAGCTCTATTCCTCATTCGACCGGGAACGGATGATCTCCCTTCCGATTGAGCTTCCGACGGCAGCGACCTTCTACCGGCGTGACCTGATCGAAAGCCTCGGGCTGCCCGGCGATCCGAAAGAGCTCGGCGTGTATCTCGAGAATCCGGAACATTGGCTCGAGCTCGCACGGCGGATGAAGGAGCAGGACCGGTATATTTTTCAATGGGAATCCGAGCCTGTCGAAGTCGCTGCCATGCAGGGGAATTACTTAACGGAGGACCTCAGCTTCGCACGGAATAAGCCGGTGTACCAGCAGGCGCTGGAGACGGCCAAAACCGTACACCGCGAGGATTTGGCCCTGCGCAGCTCCGTGCAGACGGAGCCGGGACAGGAAGCGCTGCGCAGCGGCCGGCTGGCGATGGTCTACTTAGGCCGCTGGGGAGTGGAGGCGCTGGAGCGCTGGGCACCGGAGACCAAGGGGCTGTGGGGCGTGACGCGGCTGCCGATGAATCTCTACGGCTGGAACGGCGGTTCGTCGCTGGCAATCGTCTCCCGCTCGCAGAACAAGGAGACGGCGTGGGAGTTCGCCCGCACGATGACCCAGCTTGGCGCGCCTAGGCCGGTGAGCGGCTTCCTCGATAGGAACGCCTTCGATGAGCTGTCTGCGAACGGGATGATGCTCGTCGAACGCCAGACCCCATCCCCGTTCGACCGCAGGCTCGAGGAGCTGTGGACAGAGTCCGTCACCGACATTCTGGAGAATGGGACTCATGCAGGGAGCGGTCTGCGGTTCATTGAGAGCCAGGCGTACAACCTTATGGAGAAGGACAGGGAACGGCTCCTCCGCTATCTCGGGAAGGACCGGCGGGAACAGCAGCCTTAGAGGCGGACAACAGCAGGACAGCCGAGGGAAAAGAGTTTATTCCGCCCATTGAATATTCGCCGCACGAACCATCAACAACTCTAACTTCTCAGCCCAATAAGAAGAGGCCCGGATTCTCCAGTGGAGAACCCGGGCCTCTTGCCGTGGGATCGCTGCTTCTTCTTAGAAGCGGGTCGTCGAGAATTTGGATGCGGAGTCCTCTGCCTTGTCCTCCGCCTTATCGAGCGAGCTCTGTGCCGCGGAAGAAGCGGACTCGAGCGCCTTATGCGCCGAGTCGGCCGCCTGATTGAGCTTCTGCTCGGACACACTGGCCGCCTGGTCGATCGCTTCATGGGAAGCTTCGGCCGCGGAGCTTGTGGTCTGCTGAGCCTTCTCGATCAGCTCGGAGCCGCGTTCCTTCACCAGCGTAGCCGTATCGGAGGCTTTTTCCTTCACCATGGATGCGGTGTCGGCTGCTTTCTCCTTGGCCATCGCCATATACTCAGCGCCCTTGGTCTGGATCGTGTTCACTACGTCCATGAGGTCGCTGCGGAGCTCGCGGCCCGTCTTAGGCGCCATCAGCAGGGCCACCAGGGCTCCTGTAGCCGCGCCAACCACCGTACCCAGCAGCAGGGAGCTGCTTCTGCTTTCCGTCGTGTTCACTGTACTCATGACGATCACTCCTTCGAAATGGAATATGGATATAAGGCGTCAGGTTGTCCTTGGGACCGTGCTTATGCTGCGCGGTTCATACCGCGGGACAGCAGGCTGAGAATCAGGACGAACAGCGCGGCACCGATGATGGCCGGTACAACCGAGAAACCGCCGAGCTGAGGGCCCCAGCTGCCGAGCAGCATACCGCCGATCCAGGCGCCGACGAAACCGGCAATCATGGAACCGAGAATACCGCCCGGCATCCGGCCCGGCGCGATCGCAGAGCCGATCACACCGATGATGATAGCCATGATGATCATGATAATCCAACTCATTGTCACTCACGCTCCTTTTCTCTAAGATCCCTTTTTCGCTTGTTCAGCGCTTGCTTGTCTCTTTTTACCCGGGGGGTCAGGGGGTGAAACAAGCCTCGGGAAGCGGGGAAGGTGCCCTGGGGGAGACTGCAAGCGGGCGGTAAAAGAGCACTTATCCGTGGTCCAAGGGAACTTTAGGAGCCCGGCTCCCGTCCAATAAGCAGAGAGGTGAGCCGGGTGGCGTTCGAATACCTGAAATCGCTCTCCGGCGGAATGGACCGGAGCTGCGTGCTGTCGGAGCTGATGGGGGCTTACGGGGAAGATGTGTGGAATTACGCGTTCTTCCTGACCCGCGATCATGCGTTGTCCGACGATATTACCCAGGATGTGTTCGTGAAGGTATATGAAAAGATGTACAGCTTCCGCGGGGAATCCAGCGTGCGCACATGGCTGCTCGCGATCACCCGCAATCTGGTCCGGGACCACTGGCGTTCGGCGTGGTTCCGCCGGGTGATTCCCTTCGGGTCGCCGAGGCGCGAAGAGCATGGACCGTCGGCGGAATCCCTTGCGGTCTCGCAGCTGGTGACTGAAGAGGTCTGGGCCGTCGTGCTGGCGCTTCCCCGCAAGCTGCGGGAGGTGCTTCTGCTGCATGCTCATCACGGCCTGTCCTATGCGGAGATTGCGGCGCTGCTCGATCTCTCCCAGGGCACCGTCAAATCGAGGCTCTCGCGGGCCCGTGCCAAAGTATCCAAGGAGCTGGAGAGGGAAGGGAGGGAGCAGCATGAATCGCAAAATGGATAGGCCCACCTGGGAGCAGCGGCTGGGAAGCCGGCCGCCTCTGAAGGAAGGGGGCTACTCCCGGGAGCTGGAGGGCCGGGTAATGCAGCGTGTCGCTTCTGGCCGGCCTCCCGTCCGGCGCCGGCTGATCCGCTGGAGCCCGGTGCTTGCCTGCGGCCTGCTGCTGGCGATCGGAGTCGGGCAGGCGGAGCAGCTGGCGGGCTGGGCCGGCCGCCTGGGCGGTATGGTACAGACGGACGGGAGCTCCCTGAACGGAGGGAAGCCCTTCACGCTGCGGGTTGCCGCGGATTCGGCGGCGGACTTCATGGCCGCTTACGGAGAGGGGTTCGAGCAGAAGTACCCCAACGCGGAGCTGCAGGTAATCCCGCCGAAGCGGCAGGGTCTGAACAGAACCGCCGCCGGGCAGGCATGGGGGGACTGGTTCGCGGACCAGCGGCCCGACGTGCTGGAGCTGGAGGCCGACCGCACTTTCGCCGAGCTGGCTGCCGAGGGGCGGCTGCAGACGCTGGAGCTGCTATCGCGGGATGAGGGCTGGGAGCGCGGGCGGATGCACCCCGGCGTGACCGCCACGCTCCGAAGCCTTGGCGGCGGCGGTCTGTACGGCATCGCGCCGGAGTATGAGCAGCTGGCGCTCTACTATAATTCTTCGCTGTTCGAGCAGTATGGCATCCCCCTTCCCCGCGACGGGATGACCTGGGGGACGCTGCTCGAGACGGCGTCCCGGTTTGCCAAAGCGCGCGGGACAGCGGAAGAGCGTACGTATGGCCTGGCGGCGGATGGAGGGCTCTTGCTGCTGGAGGGGCTGGTGCGGTCGGCGGCATCCGGAAGCTTGGGGATGCTGGATAAGGAGGGCCGGGTCAGCCTGCGGTCGGGCGGCTGGGAAAAGCTGTGGGAGCAGGCCGTGTCGGCGGCGCGCAGCGGAGCGGTCTATCTGCCGGGGGCAGCTGCATTGGCGGCTGACGGAGGGAAAAGGGCGGTGCCGATGGGCGGTGCATCTCAAGCGGCCAAGACAGCGGAAGCATCGGCGGCTGACGGAGGGAAGAAGGCGGTGCCGATGGGCGGCGCCGCTCAAGTGGTCAAGGCAGAGGAAGCTTTGGCGGCGGACGGATCGTCCGCCGCCGGGGAAGGCGGGACAGGCCCTGTGGACGGAGCAGCCCTCTCTTCGGGCGAGGGTGAATTTCCGTCTGAGGAGCCGTCGGCTCTCTGGCTGTTCCTGCAGGGCCGGGCGGCTATGGCGCTAGGGCCTTATGATTGGGCCCGGCGCCTGGATGAGGCGGCCCGTACGAAGCCGGACGGCACGGCGGTCGACTGGAACGTCGTTACGGAGCCGGCGGTTGCTTCCGGGAGGATGAGCGAGTCGACGACCTTCCGCCTGCGCTTGGTATATGCGGCTTCGGCGGAATCCCCGCAGCCGGACGCCGCCCTGGCGCTGGTGAAGTATATCGCCGGCGAAGAGGCGGCGAAGCGGCGCGCCGCGGCAGCGGGCGAGCAGTACTTGCCCTCGCGGCTGCCGGGCCTGACGCTGCGGCTGCTGCAGGGCAAGCATGCCGAAGCGTTCTACCGGCTGCAGCCGCCGCCGCAGGCACAGGCCGCCGCAGGCCTGCCGGCGAGGCTGAGCGAGGCGCTGCCGCTGCTGGCGGCCGAGCGGTTCGCCGCAGCGGTGACCGGCCGGCAGCCGTCGGGCGCCGCGCTGCGGCAGCTGGAGGCGCAGCTGCAGGCGGTGCTGGACGGCGCGAAGTGAGCCGCACGAAGGCAGAGAGCGCGCCGGGGAGCAGCGGGCCTGCGGGCGAGGCCGGGCGGTTCGCGGCGACGGTGACCGGCGGGCAGCCGTCGGGCGCCGCGCTGTGCAGCCGGATCCCGCTGCGCGCCATAGGCCAACCCCATGCGGCACGTCGTTGTGCCTGCACCGGGTTGGCTTTTTTCTACCCGCGCCTCTTGGGCCTCATCTCTCCGGGGCCTTTTCCCTTCCGCCGTATGGGCAGCATCAGTGATCCGCGGTATGATGTACCTATGGAAAAACAACAATCGTGTGGGACCGGCTGAGAGGGTACGCCAACAACGCGGGGGGACGGAGAGATGGAGCAGGGGCAGCTGCAGATCATGAGGAGTTATCTGGACAATGCGCAGATGACGCTTGATACGGTGCACTACACGAAGGTCGGCACGAACTGGCGCTACCGCTTCGAGAATCCGGAAGAGAATCGGTTCTACTTCATCCGGGAGGGAAGCGGGTGGATCCGGCTGCGGGGACGCTTGTACCACCCAAAGCCCGGGGAGCTGCTGCTCCTGCCGGCGGGGGCGAAGCTCGAGCTCGGCCTGTGCGGCGAGGAGGATCGCTTCGGGAAGTATTGGTGCCATTTTGGCGCGAAGGTGGGGGATGTGCATCTGTTCCAAATCCTGGACCTCCCCTTCAGCATCCGGGTGAAGGATGAGGCTTGGCTCGAGGGGCAGTTCCAAACGCTGGAATCGCTGTACCGCAGCCATGCCCTGACGGCGCCCCTGCGCATTAAGGCTGCACTGCTGGAAGTGGTCTCCTACTACATGGAAGAGGCACTTCTTCAACAGGAGGAACAAGCCATAGCGCTGGCCCCGTCCGCAGCCGAAGGCAAGATTACAGCCGTACTGCATTACATCGACACGCACTTGAGCGAGGGGATTACGGTGGAGGAGCTGGCGCGGCAGATGCATTTTCACCCGAATTACTTCATGCCGTACTTCAAGACCATGATGGGTCTCTCCCCGATCGCCTACATTACACGCAAGCGCATGGACAAGGCGAAGGAGCTGCTGCGGGACACGGAGGTTCCGGTGACGGAGGTGGCGGAGGCCATTGGACTGGAGCTGGCTTATTTCTCAAGGCTGTTCAAAAAGCAAACCGCCCTCTCCCCGACCCAATACCGCAGGAACGCGAGGGGACGCCGCCCGGAAGCCCCCTCAGCCGCATCGCCTGATTAACCTTCTTTTCGGAACCGGTGGGGGGACTGTCCGACGTGTTTTTTGAACAGCTGGCAGAAGTACGAAAAGCTTCCCAGCCCCACCTCCCTGCCGATCTCCTGCACGGGAAGTCCGGTCGTACGCAGCAGCCAGCAGGCCTGCCGAATCCGCCTGGCCGTAAGGTACTCCGTGAGGGAGCTCCCCACGTACTTGCGGAACACGGCGGAGGCATGGTTCGGCGACAGGTGCACGGCTCGGGCCAGCTCCGCGAGCTCGAAGGGATGGGCATAGTGGGACTCCACCCAGGCCATCATCTTTTCCGCTGCGGCGGAGCCGCTGGGGGCCGGCCGGTCGGCAGGGGCGGCGGCCACCGGAATGCAGCTTGACCGGATATAGTCCGTGAAGGCGGTAAGGAAAAGCAGCTGCTCCTCCAGCTGGACAGGGGAAGCCGGACGCGATTCAAACCGGCGTTCATGCAGGCCCAGCAGCAGTTCACCGGCCGCCGGATCTTCGCTTTGGAATGCAGGGGGGGCTAGGGGATCCTTCCACAGCATCCGCAGGAACGTCTGAAGTCCGCTAAATGGTGTCAAGGCCTGCTCCAGCACATCCGGCTCCAGGACGAATAACGAGCGGATATAAGGCTGTGCCGGCTGCGGGGTTACATGAATCCGGTGCAGCTGGTACGGCTTGAAGATGAGGATGAGGCCGGGGGACATCTCAATGATTTGTTGTTCAACAACGGCCATTCCGCCGCCCTCGTGTACATACAGGAGCTCGAGACCCTGATGGGCATGGTAATAGTCCACGAGTCCATCCGTCCGCTCCTTGCGGAAATTGAGCCTGATGGGATGGGTATTCAGGTTCAGATAGTTCGTCAGCTTCAGGATGGACACCTCCGCTTTGAATCGTAAGATAACGATATTTTAGCATAAGAGCGCTGCACTTTGCGGGCGTTCTTTTTGGTATGCTGGGTGCAATCACAATCAAAAGAAACGGGAGCGTGGGCATATGGCAGGCGGCGCAGGTGCGATGGATGGGGCGGCAGGAAGAGGGGCTTCTTCTTTGCAGGGGGAGAGTGGAACGGGGATCTGGGCGGATGCCGGGCAGCTGGGGGACATCCTTCCGGAAGTGTGGACGGCGCTGCAGGCCAAAGTCAGCCGCATGGTGGATCAGATCGGGGACAAATCGCCTCACGTGGCGAGACCGGAAACCGGTGTGTACGACGACTTGCGGGCCGATTGGTGGACGTCGGGCTTTTGGCCGGGGCTCCTGTGGATCATGCACGATATGACAGGGGAGGCCGTATACCGTCAGGCGGCCTGGCCGTGGGATGAAAAGATGGAGCGTCTCACCCTCGAGGACAATAGATTTCACCATGATGTGGGGTTCCAGTTCCTGCCGACCGCGGTTATCAAGTATAAGCTGACCGGGGACCCGGACGGACTGCGGCGGGGACTGCAGGCGGCGAACTTCCTGGCGGGCCGGTTTAACCTTGCTGGGCGTTTCCTGAGGGCCTGGAACGGGGACAACATCGGCTGGTCGATCGTCGATTCCTCCATGAATCTGTCCCTGCTCTTCTGGGCTTCCGAAGAGAGCGGGGACCCCCGCTTCGCACAGATCGCCCGGGCTCATGCCGACACGGTGGTGGAGCATTTCATCCGCGAGGACGGCTCTACGAACCATATCGTGTCGTTCGATCCATTCACCGGCGCGGTCATCGATTCCCTGGGCGGCCAAGGGGCGGCACCGGACTCTTCGTGGAGCCGGGGGGCAGCGTGGGCGCTGCACGGGATGGCGAACACGTACCGCTATACGGGCGACCGGCGGTATCTTGAGGCTGCCCGGCGCGTGGCTCATTACTTCCTGGCCTGCCTGCCGGAAGACGGCGTGCCGCACTGGGACTTCCGTGCAGCCGCCGACCTTGCCGGTGAACCGCGCGATACGTCGGCCGGCGCATGCGCCGCCTCCGGCCTGCTGGAGCTCGCAGATGCGCTCCCGGGTCCCGAAGGGGCCGTGTACCGGCGAGGAGCCGAACGGATTCTGCTCGGGCTCACCCGGCACTACGGCACCTGGGACCGGCCGGAGCACGAGGCGATCCTTCTCTCGGGCACGGGCCACAAGCCGGCCGGGCAGAACGTCGACGTGTCGCTCATCTACGGCGACTATTATTATGTGGAGGCGATCGCGAAGCTGATGGGGTGGGAGCGGCGTATTTTTTAGGCCGTGCTGGTCTGTAAGCGGGCTGTCTTTACAAAAACAACATCTGGATACCCTTCCAACGTATTGAAGATTCGGCTCCCATCCGGTATGATAAATAACGATAGAGACAGATGATGGTTGTGAAGCACACGCCGCTCATCCCCGCTTGGGGAAGGGCGGCTTTTTGTTTTTTGATTATGAGCTTGCGGGGAGGACGAATACAAATGGAGCCGTCAGAAGCATGGGAACAGGCGTATGCGGTTTATATGGGGGAGCAGGGGAAGTCCGCGGCGGGGGAGAGGCGCCGAAGGCTCAGGGAGGGGCATGGCCATGCGGAACGCAGGTTCCTGGAGAACGTCTGGTGGCCCGCTGTCGGGAATTTTGACTATCTGCAGGCGGAGTATGAGCTTCAGGATTTTCGGGATGGAACCCGGTTCTTGGATTATGCCTATATGAGGCCGCCGTATAAGGTATGCATTGAAATCGACGGCTATGGTCCGCACCATCGCGACTCGAGCCGCTGGCAGTTCGCGGACGGGCTCTACCGTCAGAATCAGCTGGTGCTCGATGATTGGAAGGTGCTGCGTTTTGCCTACGACGACGTGGTGGAGAAGCCGCGCCGCTGTCAGCAGCTTGTCCAGCAGTTCCTGGGCCGGTGGTACGGCGAGGAGGTATTCCCGGCAGTGCTCTCCCTGCGCGAAAAAGACATCCTCCGCTTCGCCCTCCGGGAGCACCGTCCGATTACACCCGTCGAGGCCGCCGGGTATCTCGGCATCAGCACACGCTATGCCCGGGAGCTGCTGCAGCAGCTGGTGGGGCACCGGCTCCTGCTTCCGGCGTCAGGCAGCCAGCGGGTGCGTGCTTACAAGCTGAATCCGCAGAGCAAGCCGGCGGTATGGTAGGGGGCGATGGCCAGGAGGGGTAAGAGGGGCTGCAGTAGGACCGTAGAAACGGAGGTCCTTAGCTAGCTGGCCAGACTCTCTCCCACGAACCATGGTCTGGGCGTACAATTCTTTTACGCCAGCAACCAACCGGTCACCAAACTGATCACCAAACCGAGTACCCAACCGATGACCCAACCGATCACCAAACCGAGTACCCAACCGATGACCCAACCGATCACCAAACCGAGTACCAAACTGAGCACCAAACTGAGCATCGAACCGAGCACCCAACCGATCACCAAGCCCAATCCAGTACCCTACTGCCTTTCTCATTAAACCTTCTTTTGACTAGGCACACTCCTTTGTTATCATCCGCTCCCTCCACCGCACGGCGCACTGTCTTTTCCCTTACCGGCTAACAAAGCCCGGAGTACACTGCTCATACGGATGGTAGGAGAGGGCGGTGAGTTGGAAGGGCGTAGGGCTGGTGGAAGGAGAGGGATGCGTGCGTCAGGGTGTGGATGGCAAAGGGGTGAGAGTAAACAGAGTCAGATTGGCTGGTGGAGGAGCGGGTACTGCGTGAGCAAGTCTGATGATCAGAGAGTGAGAGTAGTCAGGTTGGGTTAGTTGGTGGGAGTAGCGGGTAGGGTGCGTCGGGGATAGATGACTGGAGGGGGGGAGAGTGATCAGGTCGGGCTAGCTGATGGAAGGAGTGAGTAGGGGGCGCGAGGGGAGGGATGGCTGGAGTTAAGAGTAACCGGGTTGGAATAGCATGGTGGAAGGAACGAGTAGGTTGCTGCATGAGAGGACGGATGGCTGAAGGTAGAATAATCAGGTCGGGTTAGCTGGTGGAGGAGCGAGTAGGGTGCTCGAGAGGGCGGATGGTTGGAGGGGGAGAGTAATCAGGTTTAGTTAGCTAGTGGGAGGAGCGACTAAGGTGCGCGAGAGGCGGATGGCTGGAGGGGGGGAGAGCAATCAGGTTTAGTTAGCTAGTGGGAGGAGCGACTAAGGTGCGCAAGAGGACGGATGGCAAGGAGGTGAGAGTAACACAGAATCAGACTGGCTAGCGGAAGGGGCGAGTAAGGTACGTGGGAGACGGATGGCTGGAGGGATGTGAGTAATCGGCCGAATTAGCCGATGGAAGGAGCGGGTAGGGCACGAAAGATGACGGATGGCTGGAGGGGAAGAGTAATCAGGCCAGGTTAGCTGGTGAGAGGAGCGAGTAGGCTGCATCAGCATGGCCAGAGAGTGAGAGTAATCATGTAAATTAGCTGGTGGTGGGAGAGAGACAGAGTATGTCGGAAGAACGGATGGCCGGATGTGAGAGTAAAAAAGATTAGATTGGCTGGCGGAAGGATCGAGTAGGGTGCGCGAGAAGACGGATGGCTGAAGGTGAGAGTAATCAGAATCAGGTAGCTGGTGGTAGGAGAGGCAGGGGGCGTCAAAGGTTGGTTAGCTAGAGGTCGAGAGTAATCAGGTTAAATTAGCTGGTGGTGGGAGAGAGGCTGATTACGTCGGAAGAACGGATGACTAGAGGTGAGAGTAAAAAGGGGTAGATTGGCCGTAGGAGGGATCTAGTAGGCTGTATGAGAGGACGGATGGCTGGAGGTGAGAATAATCAGGTTAAATTAGCTGGTGGAAGGAGCGGGTAGGCTACATCAACAAGACTGATGGCCGGAGAGTGAGAGTACAGGCCTGTTAGCTGTGGAAGGAGAGAGGCAGAGTACGTCGGAAGAACGGATGGCTGCAGGTGGGAGAAAAAGGATCAGATTGGCCGTTGGAAGGAACGAGTAGGCTGCTGCATGAGAGGACGGATGGCTGAAGGTGGAATAATCAGGATCAGGTAGCTGGTGGAAGGAGCGGATAGGCTGCATTAAAAGGATCGTTAGCTGGAGGTCGAGAGTAATCAGGGCAGGTTGGCTGGTGGAAGAAGCGAATAGGGAGTACGAGAAGACAGAAGGCTGGAGGGGGAGGGGCGAGACTGTAGGCACACTTGATAAATAACGGAACTGAGATTCGTTATTATGGGAGAAATATGGAGTAAAATGGAGATAGCGGAACTCAGATTCCTTATTTGTGGACAAATCGATTGAATACCCCCGAATTTGGCTGAATAAGATACCTGAGTTCCGCTATTTTGAAAAATGGCCTCAAAAAAGGGGGGATAGCGCATCGTAGTTCCGCTATTTCCAAAATGGCTGCGCTTCGCGCCAACGCGCCTCGCGCCCGCGCTTTGCGCCTCGCGCCCGCGCTTTGCGCCTCGCGCCCGCGCTTTGCGCCTCGCGCCCGCGCTTTGCGCCTCGCGCCCGCGCTTTGCGCCCGCGCTTTGCGCCTCGCGCCCGCGTCTCGCGCCCGCGCTTCGCGTCTCGCGCCCGCGCTTCGCGTCTCGCGTCCGCGCTTCGCGTCTCGCGCCCGCGCTTCGCGTCCGCGCCTCGCTTCGCGCCCCGCTACAGCGCGTCCCCGCCAGGCCCCGCCTGGCTGCGCATGCGCTGTCGGAACTCCTTCGGCGAGCACTGGTTGTGGCGCTTGAAGAGCTTGTAGAACTGGGCCATGTTCGGGATGCCAACCTCGAAGCCGACCTCCATGATGCTGAGGTCGCGGGTGAGCAGCAGGCGCTCGGCGGTCTTGACCCGCTTGTAGTTCACATAGTCGACGAAGGAGAGGCCCATCGCCTTCTTGAAGTACTTGATGAAATAGTGGTAGCTGAGGTTGAGCAGCCCGCACACATCCTCGACCGCGATCTTCTCGCCGAGGTGGCGGTCGACGTAGTCGAGGGCGGGGCGCAGCCGCAGCAGCTCGGTATCGTCCGTGCGGCCGAGCACACCGCGATAGTCGCTGCGCAGCAGCAGGAGCAGCAGCCGCTTGATCGACGAGGAGATCGCCATCTCGTAGCCGCGCTGCTTCTGCTGCGATTCCTCGTAGATGTCCATCACGAGGCGGAACGCTTCCTGCCGGGCGTCCCCATTTTCGCGGAAGATATAGTTCAGCTCCCCGAGCGGCCTCGTCAGCTCCGAGAACGTCGACAGATACGGCATCGTGCTCTGGTCGAAGTGCTGGGCCAGATCCACCTGGAACACGACCTGACGGATCGCCGCAGGGTCGCTCTTGTAGGTCCGGTGGGGCTGCGAAGCGCCGAGCAGCATGACATCGCCGGGGCCGAGGATACGCGAATCGTCCTTCGTCTGCACCCCGAGCTGCCCTTCGAGCACGACGAGAAATTCCACTTCCTTATGGTAATGCCAGAGCCACCGGTCCGGAATCCCGTACGCGGGCACGTCCCAGTACAGCTCCCAGATCTTCAGCCGCAGCAGCGGATTTTGATAGACTACATTCTCATGGATCGCCTCCAGCGGCGATTCCAGTGCAGCGTTCGTCAACAGCTTCGTACACCTCGCTCCAACGGCTTTTGCAGGTTCCCAAATATGTATCCGTATTCAAAGCTGCCCTGCCCGCCGGCATGGCGCGATATCCCCCAGTATAGCACGAAAGAGGGAGCATGGCATTTTTGCATAAGAGCCCGGCAGGATTGAGCATATCTTTTTGGGTAAAGAATCAATATACTCAGAGGTATCCAATCACAGCAAGCACAAGCACACTCTTACCACAATACCCAAACCTTGGAGGGACCCGATATGGCACAATCCAAACTGCGTGTAACGATCTGGAACGAATTCCGTCATGAGAAAAAGAATGAGAAAGTCGCCGCCGTCTACCCGAACGGCATTCATACCGCGATCGGCGAAGGCCTGGGAGACGAAGTCGAAGTGACCTACGCCACGCTCGACGAGCCGGAACACGGCCTGACGCAGGAAGTACTCGATAACACCGACGTCCTCTTCTGGTGGGGCCATATCGCACACCACGAAGTGAGCGACGAAGTCGTGAAGCGCGTACAGGACCGCGTCCTGCACGGCATGGGCCTGATCGTGCTGCACTCCGGCCACTTCTCCAAGATTTTCAAGACGCTCATGGGCACCTCCTGCGATCTCAAGTGGCGCGAAGCCGATGAGAAAGAACGCATTTGGGTCGTGAACCCGGGCCACCCGATCGTCGAAGGCATCGGCGAGTACATCGAGTTCGAGGAAGAAGAAATGTACGGCGAGCACTTCGACATCCCTGCGCCGGATGAACTCATCATGGTATCGTGGTTCGAAGGCGGCGAAGTGTTCCGCAGCGGCTGTACGTTCACCCGCGGCCAGGGGAAGATCTTCTACTTCCGTCCGGGCCATGAGACGTATCCGACCTTCTACAACGAGCAGGTGCGCCGCGTGCTCTCCAATGCTGCGAAGTGGGCCGCTCCGTCCACTCGGGAGTATCCGAAGTACGGCAATCACAAGCCGCTCGAAGCGATTAAGGCGAAGACGAACGCTTAACGAAAATTTTTTGCACTTTTGTCAGGCTCGGAGGCAACCCGCAGGGGTGCCGCTTCCGGGCCTTTTTTGTTATACTAAGTTTTGGTAAGATATCCTTGTGGACAGGGGTTCACTGGGATTTACATAGATGGATAAGACATCTAGGGGCGCCGGAAGTCAGCGGATAGACCGGAGGGGGTCGGGCGGCTTTCGGAAGAGGCTCATTTAAAGAAGAGGGATAGATATGCTGACAAGCTTGTTTAGCAACATTCTGTTTTTGATCTTCCCTACCTTCCTGTTCCAGGTCTTCTGGGAGGGGAAGCGGCGCTTCAACCCTGACAGCCCCGTCATGCTGATGCTGGGGGCAGGGGCCATGCTGCTCTGCATGAATTTTCCCGTGATGATGTCGGACGGGTATTACTTCGATTTCCGGTTTACGGTGCTGGCGATTGCGGCTCTGTACGGAAGCCTGCGCAACTCGGCCGTGCTCGTGGGGGTTATGGTGGTCTACCGCTGGTGGATGGGCGACGACTTCTTCGGCCAGCTGTTCGTACTGGCCCTGCTCTTCACGCTGCTGATGCTGGCACGCAGCCAATTCACGACGCGCGCTCCTGCCATGCGGATGATCCTGGTAGTGGCCCTGTCGGTCGCTCCGGTACCGATCCTGCTGCTCGGCAAGCCGCTGATGTTCGAGGACATCCCCCTAACCCGGGAGCTGATCGAACAGTTCCTGACCGTGACGGGAATCCAGGCCCTGGGCACGTGGATCGTCATCTTCTTCATCGAAAAAGTCCTTGAAGCCCATGCGATCCGCCGGGAGATCCGGCAGGCCGAGAAGCTGCGGGTGATCAGCGACCTGGCCGCCAGCGTCTCCCACGAAGTGCGCAACCCGTTAACGGTGGCGCGGGGCTTCCTGCAGCTGCTGCTCGGCTCATCGAGGTCCGAGAAAGAGAGCCGGTTCATGAAGCTCGCGCTCGAAGAGCTCGACCGGGCGCAGGAGATCATCGGCGACTATCTGGCGTACGCCAAGCCCGATGCGGACCGGCTGGAGGAGCTGGAGGTCGAAGACGAGATCCGCTATGTCACCGGGGTGCTGCAGCCGTATGCGCTGTTCGGCGAAGTCGAGATCGAGACGGACTGCCCGGAGCATAACTGGGTGCTCGGCGAACGGCAGAAGTTCCGCCAGTGCCTGATCAATCTGGTCAAAAACTCCATTGAGGCGATGCCCGAGGGAGGGAAGCTGCGGATTGCGATCCACGCCCTGCAGAACAAGGTTGAAGTGCGGATTGTCGACAACGGTACGGGGATGACGCCGGAGGAAGTGAGCCGGATCGGCAAAGCCTTCTACACGACCAAAGAGAAGGGGACCGGCCTTGGCACGATGGTCGCGTTCAGCATTATCAAGGCGATGAACGGCCGGATTGATATCCACAGCAAGAAGGGCGCCGGCACGGAGTTCACCATTCTGCTTCCGAAGGCGAGGCCGATTGATAAATTTGGAAGCGCTGTATGATCCTGAGGAAACAGGGGCTTTATACATACGCAAACCTGCATCGCATCCGCTGCACTTCAGACTAAGAAGAAGTCGGGGGGACGGCGGCATACTTACCTAAGCAAAAAAGCCGGAGCTTCCCGCCCCGACTCTCGAGAGAGAGGTCGGATGCGGAGGAGCTCCGGCTTTTTCAACTACTGCGTGCTGCAGCTTCCGGTCGGGGGAGTGCAAGGTCCCCCCTTGCCTGCGGACAGCTGCTGTCGTGCGGACGCTTACCAGCCCCGGCCGTACTGCTTCGGCCCTTCGATCTGTACGCCGAGCGCCTTGGCAGCCGTACGCGGCCAGAACGGATCACGGAGCAGCTCACGGCCGAGGAACACCAGGTCGGCGCGCTCGTTCTGCAGAATCTCTTCGGCCTGCTGCGCTTCGGTGATCAGGCCCACCGCCCCTGTGGCGATCCCGGCTTCACGGCGGAGCTTCTCCGCAAGCGGCACCTGGTAGCCCGGGTACGGCTTGATCGCCGCCGGCACAATGGCACCGGAGGAGCAGTCGACAAGGTCGACGCCCTGGTCCTTCATGAGGCGGGCGTAGTAAGCATAGTCATCCGGGGTATTGCCTTCCGGATGGTACTCGTTCGCGGAGACGCGGACGAACAGCGGGCCGTCCCAGACGGTCTTCACGCCGTCGATAATCTCACGGAGGAAGCGGTAGCGCTTGTCGCGGTCCCCGCCGTACCCGTCTTCACGGCGGTTGCTCAGCGGCGACAGGAACTCGTTGATGAGGTAGCCGTGGGCCCCGTGGATCTCGATGACGTCATAGCCGGCTTCCTTGGCCCGGCGTGCGGCCTGTACGAAAGCGTCGATCGACTCGGCGACACCTTGGGCGCTTAGCGCTTCGGGCGTACGCGAAGTCTCGTTGAACGGGATCGCCGACGGGGCGACGATCGCGCCCGGTACTTCGCTCTTGCGGCCGGCATGCGCGATCTGGATGCCGATCTTCGCGCCCTGGCCGTGAACGAGGCGGACGAGCTCGCGGTGGCCTTCCACATGCGCGTCGCTCCAGATGCCGAGGTCATGCACCGAGATGCGGCCCTGCGGGGTAACCGCAGAGGCCTCCACGATAAGCAGGCCGACCTGGCCTACCGCGCGGGCCGGGTAGTGAATTTTATGCCAATCCTGGACGAGGCCGGATTCATCCATGCACGAATACATGCACATCGGGGACATCACGATCCGGTTCTTCAGGGTAAGTCCTTTGATGGTAAACGGGGTAAACAGCATTGAATCCTCCACATCCTTTTCTTTGGTCATTAGGGTTAGTTCGGTAATTTGGTTAGTATGTAATATGAGGTGCCAAACTTACTTTAGTTTAGCAGAATGGGATCTCTATGGCAAAACAGAGGCCGGGTTTAGGTTCAACCAGCCTGTGGAACAATAGGAAGTATATACCGGTATGCTGTAAAGAGAAGAGAAGGCCCGTGCCGGGCAGGGGAGCTGCAGGGAGGAAGCCTTTCCTATAAGCAGGGGACGGGGATCTTCCGGCGGCCCCAGGCCCGGGAAGGGCCGCATGCAAGCATGGGGGACTGCCGAAGTGCCGTGCTTATCCACGCCGGCTGTACTGGATGCAGGCACTGACAAGTGGGCAGCCGGGAAGAACCCCCACGGTGAACAGCCGTACCGGCGTTACACCGGTAACGGCTCTCCTTAAACTTCGCTCCTAGCGCTTCGTGCTTTTGCGCCGCCGGCGTCCGCGGACGGCTCCCTTGCGCTTACGGCGCTTGCGGCGCGTGGAAGCGAGTCCGTCCCCATCGTCGGAATCCTCCGCGTCGCTTTTCTTGCCCTTGCCGAAGGAGCCGAGCAGCAGCTTGATCATCGGGGCCATCTGCGACACGCTCTTCACTACGGTCTGCATCTTGCCGAAGGTGCTGACGATCCCTTCGATGCCGCCCAGCCGGTCGACGATGTCCTTGACCTGGCCGATGTTGAAGGAGCCGGTGCCTCCACCGCCGCCGCCGCCGAGCAGGCCGGCCAGCCCGCCGCCGCCTGTGCCTTGGCCTCCGCCCCCGCCGCCGAACAGCCCGGCAAGGCCTCCGCCTCCGCCGCTCTGCGGTACGAGCGCCTGTGATGCCGGCAGCTGCCCGCCGAGGCCGGGATAGTCGGCTCCGCCGCCGAAGGGGACGCCTCCGCCGGTGAAGTCGCCGCCGGGCGCCGCGCCCTGCAGGAAGCTGCGGGTTTGGGCCCGCTGCAGGCCGGGGTACCGGCCGTCATAATAGGAGCGTCCCGCATGCCTTGCATCCCGCGCTCCGCCGTTGCCGATCGTTTGTCTCCGATAATTCATGGTTTCACAACCCTTTTTTTCATAGTCTTGTCGCATATTGAGGGGCTTCGTACTTTCCTCTGCAGTCGGTTTCCTTGTATACTGTATGTGATAGGCGAATGAACGGTATGGACTCCTGTCACGGGTGACAGGGATTTTTGCCCATCGGACGGTTTAGTCCGTCACCGCAGGAAAATTGCAACGTTTTGCCAACCTAAAGGAAGGAATCTCGTCCCGGTTGTCGAATATGTTCAAGATTGGAAGAAAATTTGTTCAGAATTTTGTTCAGAACGATGTTCACATTAATGTGGGAATACAGCGGCCTCTGCGTCCGTCCGGGCGGCAGAACGCGGCTTACTAGCAGACCATCAAGGGGTTGAAGGAACCATGCAACTGAAGAAGTTGAACGACAAGGCGATTGATCAGCTGTTCGAGGCGATCCTTACGCTGAAGGATATAGAAGAATGCTATGTATTTTTTGACGACCTGTGCACGGTGAACGAGATCCAATCGCTCTCCCAGCGGCTCGAGGTGGCCCGTATGCTCCGCAAGGGCAATACATACAACCAGATTGAAGCGGAGACGGGCGCCTCGACGGCGACGATCTCGCGCGTGAAGCGGTGCCTCAACTACGGCAATGACGGGTACAAAATGACGCTGGAGCGGCTCGGGCGGTAAAGACTGCTGATCAGCAAAGGCAGGTACATGAACGGAAGGCGGGGCGCTCTATTTCTCTGCAGAGGTGCGGGAGAGGGGCGCCCTGCACGGCGTTCCAAGGCGTGCGGACGCACCGCACCACCGTCCCGTCTCCCCGGCCGAGCGGGATTTTTGGCGTTGTCTTGGGCGGCGGTGCGGGACGGGCTGCAAGATTAGGCTGCCCGGAGGGTGTCAGGAGGGATACGGCGTGGTAAAATACGGTATATTAGTGATAAGTCACGGCTCCCGGAGCGCGGATTGGGTGCGCCTCGTCGACGAAGCGGTCGATGCGGTGCGGCTGCCGGCCGGGGTGCCGATCTATTCTTCCTTCCTCGAGATCGTGGAAGGGAGGCTCATCCAGGACGGGATCACCCATCTGGAGAGCCTCGGCTGCACGGACCTCGTCGTTGTGCCCCTGTTCGTCTCTTCGGGCAGCACGCACATTGACGAGATTTCATATGCCCTCGGCGTGAAGGATGCGCCGCTGCTGCCGACCGACATGGAACGCTTCGCGATCCGGGCGCGGGTGCACTTCGCCGATCCGATGGACGACGACGAGGAAGTGGCCGAGATTCTGCAGAGCAAGGTAAGCCCGCTGTCTGAGGATGCATCGCGGGAGATTCTGCTGCTCGTGGGCCATGGAAGCATTGAGAAGGGCTTCCACCTCCAGTGGCGGCGCGTGCTCGAAGGACTGGCATCACGGCTGAAGGCGCTCGGCGGCTATGCCGAAGCGGACTATGCGATGCTGCTGCCGGACCAGGTGCCGTTCAAGATGCGCCTGTGGCAGAAGCAGCGGCCGGACTGCCGCGTGATCGTGGCGCCGGTGTTCCTGAGCGAGGGTTATTTTACACGAGAAGTGATTCCTGAGCGGCTCAGCGGCTGGGAGTACCGGTACAACGGGGCGGCGATGCTGCCTCATCCGGGCATCTCCCGCTGGATTGAGCGACGGGCTGTAACCTATATCAACTTCGAAATGAACGGGTGAGAGATAGAATGGCAAAACGGGCAAGGCTGATCTACAATCCCTCCTCGGGGCGGGAGGAGATGCGCAAGCGGCTGCCGGACGTGCTGCAGCGCCTCGAGCGCGGGGGCCTCGAGACGAGCACGCATGCGACCATCGGCGAAGGGGACGCCACCCTGGCGGCGGCCGAAGCAATCGAGCGCGGCTTCGATATCATCATTGCGGCCGGCGGGGACGGCACATTGTATGAGGTCATCAACGGGATGGCCGAGAAAGATTACCGTCCGCCCCTCGGGATTATTCCGCTGGGGACGACGAATGATTTTGCCCGGGCCCTGAACATCCCCCGGAACTGGGACGCCGCCGTGGACGTGATCCTGAGGCAGCACGCGCGGGTGATCGACGTAGGCAAGGTGAACCAGCGGTACTTCATCAACATCGCGGGCGGCGGGTCGATGACCGAACTTACGTATGAGGTGCCGAGCAAGCTCAAGACGATGATCGGCCAGCTGGCCTATTATATGAAAGGGCTCGAGAAGCTGCCGCGCCTGCGGCCCATCGAGCTGTACATCAAGACCGCGGAGGTGGAGCTCCACGAGGAGGTTATGCTGTTCCTCATCTCGAACTCCAACTCCGTCGGCGGGTTCGAGCGCCTCGCGCCGGATGCGTCGCTGAGCGACGGCCTGTTCGACGTGCTCGTGCTGCGCAAGTGCAATCTCGCGGAATTCATCCGCGTCGTGACCCTGGCGCTGCGCGGCGAGCATCTCGCGGACCCGAACATCATCTACCTGCAGACGAAGCAGATCCAGGTCACGTCCCCGGACTACGTGCAGGTCAACCTGGACGGCGAGTTCGGCGGCACGCTGCCGTGCGTATTCACCAACCTGCCGCAGCACCTGCATATTTTTGTGGATGAAACCGGGCAGTCTACGTATAAGACCCCAGCGATCAACCTGATGAAGCTGCCTTGGAAAACGAAACCCGGAGTGGACGAAGATGACGAGATCGAAGAAGACGACAACGAGAACGAAAACAACCGATACAAAATCAAACCATAGACGGCCGGGACGCGCCGCCGGGACGGAAGACCTCAGCGGGCTGCCGGTCGCCAAGAATGAAGACTATACTGCCGATATCGTCGGTATCGGCCACGAGGGGGAAGGGGTAGGCCGTGTCAATGGCTATACCCTTTTTGTGCCTGGGGCGCTGCCGGGGGAGAAGGTGCGGGTCAAGGTCGTCAAGGTCAAAAAGCAGTACGGCTACGCCAAGCTGCTCGAGGTCCTGGAAGCGAGCCCGGACCGCATCGACGCCCCGTGCCCGATCTACAAGCAGTGCGGCGGCTGCCAGCTCCAGCACCTGAGCTACGAGGCCCAGATGCGCTGGAAGCGCCAGCTTGTCATCGACAACCTGACGCGCATCGGCAAGCTGCAGGTGGTAGGCGAGCGCGAGGAAGGCATCATTGTGCACCCGACGCTCGGCATGAGCGACCCTTGGCGCTACCGCAACAAGGCGCAGGTGCCGATCGGCCTCGCGGAGACCGAAGAGGGCGGCCTCGTCGGCGGCTTCTACGCCCAGGGCAGCCACCGGATCATCGACATGGAGGCCTGTCTCATCCAGCATGAGAACAACGACGCCGTCGTCGGTGCGGTGAAGAAGATCGCCCGCGAGCTCGGCATCCGCCCGTACAGCGAAGAGACCGGCCGCGGCCTGCTGCGCCACGTCATTGCCCGCTACGGGTTCAACACCGGCGAGATCATGGTCGTGCTCGTCACGAGCGGCCGCGACCTGCCGCATGCGGACGAGCTCACCGGCCTGATCCGCCGCGATGTGCCGGGTGTGACCAGCATCGTGCAGAACATCAACACCCGCGAGACCAACGTGATCTTCGGTGACGAGACGCGCACCCTCTGGGGCAGCGACGTCATCTACGATACGATCGGCGACATCCGCTTCGCCATCTCGGCCCGGTCCTTCTACCAGGTGAACCCGGTACAGACCGAGGTGCTCTACGGCAAGGCGCTCGAATACGCGGCGCTCACCGGCCGGGAGACCGTCATTGATGCCTACTGCGGCATCGGGACGATCTCGCTCTTCCTTGCGCAGAAGGCCGACCGGGTCTACGGCGTCGAGATCGTGCCGGAGGCCATCGAGGACGCGCAGGCGAACGCACGGCTGAACGGCATCCGCAACACGAGCTTCGAGGCCGGCCCGGCCGAGGTCGTCATCCCGGCGTGGCGCGCGAAGGGCATCGCCCCGGACGTTATCGTCGTCGACCCGCCGCGCAAGGGCTGCGATCCCGCGCTGCTGGAGACGATCCTCGCCATGCGCCCCGAGCGCGTGGTGTACGTCTCCTGTAACCCGTCGACGCTGGCCCGCGACCTGCGCGTGCTCGAGGACGGCGGCTTCCGCACCGTGCAGGTGCAGCCGGTGGACATGTTCCCGCACACGGTGCACGTGGAGAGCGTCGCGGTATTGGTCCGTGGGGAAGCGGGGGAGGCTTAATGGCGAAGACTCCTGCTCCTGCAGTTGAGGCTGCCGCGTCGGTTACTCCCCGAATGGGTGTAGGCGCCGCCATCGTCAATGAGAACCAGGAGATTCTCCTCGTGCTGCGCAATCGAGAGCCGGAGAAGGATACCTGGAGCATTCCCGGCGGCAAGCTCGACACCTATGAACGGCTGGAGGACTGTGTCGTCCGGGAGATCAAGGAAGAAGTGAATCTCGATATCCAGGTGAGAGGCCTGCTCTGCATGGCCGAGACGATCCGGCCCGAGCGGGACGAGCACTGGGTGTCGGCCCTCTACGAAGCTGAGATCCTAGGCGGCGAGCTGCGCAACATGGAGGAGGGCGGCGCCATCGGCGACATCCGCTGGTTCCCTCTCGATGCGCTTCCGGCGAACCTGGCCTGTTTTACCGTCCCGGCGATCGAGCAGCTGCTTAACCAGATGAATCGTTAACCATACCAACCAACCCAAAGGAGACTGAATCCATTGAGTAACCAGGAAGTGCAGTACGAACTGCCCGAGAATTATGATGAACTGAAGAAAGCCGCCAACCGCACGTCGAACTGGAGAGAGCGCCTCGCCGCAGTGGAGGAGCTGGGCAAGTACAACACCGACCAGACGATTAACGTGCTGAAGCATGTCCTGCGGGGCGATGCCGTGTTCCCGGTACAGGAAGCGGCGTTCCGCAAGCTGAGAGCGTTCGGCGAAGACGTCAAGCTGCCGCCGCGCAAGAAGGGCGAGCTTGTGAAGGGCGCGAACAAAGTGTTCCTGCGCCTGAAGAAGAGCCTGCCGGAAGGCCATACGTATGAGGAGTTCAAGGAGAAGCTGCAGAAGACCCGCACCGATGTCTACGACACCTACGAGGGCGAGAAGGGCGAGGAATTCGACGCCTGGCTCCAAGGCGAGTGGGCCGGCCTGGTGACGACGAAGCAGCAGTAAGTCAGGAGCAAGCGTTACGCTGCAGCATCTTGGCAGGGGTCAAGGGCAAGGAGCGGGAGGGCTGCGTCAATCGGCAGGTTGGCCGGCCCAGGACTCTTAGAAGTAACCTACCCAGCATATACTATGGAGTGATGAACCTGAGTAAAGCAAAAGGCAAGGGCGGCACAGGCCGGGGCACCGACAAGAAGGGCTGGAACCGCTGGCAGGCAGGCGCCAACCGGCTCAAGAGCAGACCGAAGCCGTACAAGAGCAAGGGCACCAAGAACCCGGACAGCAAAATAAATGAATGAGGTGGTCATTTGAGAAAGCAAAAGCCAATGTCGTTCGACGATCTGCTGAAGGAACTGCAAGGACAGAAGACCGTAGAGGAAGACCCGAATCACGTTTCCCTGGATAAACTGTTCAACGAATCGTTCATGAGCAAGCACTCCAGCTTCAAGAGCTTCGCGGAGTTCCTCGAGAAAGGCAACTTCCAGGCGCAGACGCATGAGGAGATTAACAACCTGCATGGGGAGCTGTTCGACCGGCATGTGAACCGGGAGACGGGGTTCGACAGCTGGCAGGCGATGCTGGATGCAGCGAAGAAGGCGTATGAGGGGAAGTAATAGGGAGAGCATGATGCCCAAACGGGGATGATGTTTCCTTTTTACGGCACAGGTGGAGTGTGTATTGCTGATGGAATGGAGGGGCCGGCCTAAGTAGGCTGCGCCCCTTATTTTAATGGGGTTTGTAACTTGTAACTGAAAAGAAAGCCTGACAGCCGCAAATACGGGCAGCAGGCTTTGAGAACATAGGAGAATATATGTCCTGGAGCAAATTGAAGCAAAATCTGGAGGGTTTCCTCTGTCCTGCGTTATATGGAAGAGTAGAATACCGGGCAACTGGTTACCGTTATTTGCCTGATAAATCTGGAATTTGTTATATTGCCGTAGATAAAAAGAACGTACTCAATATGAGTGATATAACTAACTCAATCAGATGGTATCAGACGGAGCAGGAAATTAAGAATGATCCGGATATCCAAATTCCTATCAACCATGAAGAAATTGAAGAGGTCAGAAAAGATACCAAGGGAGTCGTTCCGGAGGATCGTCTAATCGTAATTGCAAGAAGTAGAAAAATATCAGAGTGTGCAAAGGAGCTTATGTCAGCACAGGCCTCATTAAGCAAATCAAATTTTATCGTTGCAGCCAATAAGTTTTTGTCTATTTCTATAGAGGAAAGCTTAGAGAGTAATGATATCTTATTGAATATTCTAGCTTTAGTGGACAGACGAGTTGGAAAAAAGCGAATAGTAAACATGGCCGAGAAGATGAAGGTAAAGCATCCAGCTGTGCAGTATTTTTATGAACTACGGCGTAGTACGTTATGAAAATAGATAAATAAATCTCACTGAACACTCGACACAGGTGGAGTGCGTATAATGGATGGAATGGAGGGGCGAGCCTAAATAGGCTACGCCCCTTGTTTAGTGGGTTTCTTGGTTTTCCGAATGAACAGACGGCATCGGGGCGAGAATGATAGTACAGCTGCGGTGAATATGATAGATCGCTGGAAAGGCGGAAGAATAAGATGACTCAAAAAACATTAAGCGGAGTGTATGCCTTGGTTAGCGGAGCCTCAAGCGGACTGGGCTATGCCATGTCGGAGGCTTTGCTGGAGGCCGGAGCTTCCGTTGCGTTAGCCTCCCGAAAAGGGGCGCTGCTCGAACAAGCGGCAGCCGGTTTTCAGAAGCGAGGCTTCGACGCACACGCCCTGCCGATGGATGTCCGTTCCGAGGAATCCGTGAATCAGGCCGTTGAATGGGTAGACAGGGTATGGGGCCGGCTCGATGTATTGGTCAACAATGCCGGAATCGGGATGAGGACGGTGAACCCTGAATTTTTGACTGATCCTCAGCCCTTTTACCAGGTTACGCCGGAAGGATTCCGCGAATTGATAGATACCAACTTAACCGGATACTTTCTTGTGGCGAGAGGCTTCGCCCCCATGATGGTAGGTCGGGGCAAAGGAAGGATTATAAATATTTCGATGAACCACGAAACGATGAAACGAAAAGGATTCGTTCCGTACGGCCCGTCCCGGGCCGCTACCGAGTCTCTCTCATACATTATGGCCGAAGACCTCAAAGATCATGGAGTGACCGTAAATATGCTGCTCCCGGGCGGAGCGACCGTGACCGGAATGATTCCCGATGAGTTCAGGGAAAAAAACGAATCGAATGCATCCCTGCTGAACCCGCGGATCATGGCGGAACCGATTGTTTACCTTGCCTCGAAAGAGGCGGAGGGAATTACCGGTCAGCGCATTGTTGCCACCGAATTTCATAAATGGCTTGCCGCCCGTTGCGAATCTCCACTATAATTTTGGAAATCCGTTGTTAGCCCCCTGTATTTACGTCAATATTAAGCACTCGACATATGTGGAGTGCTCTTCACTATTAGTTTAGAACGGAAATAGCGGCTGAGAAGTTAATGTGGGATTGCCCTCTCTTCACTGAGAGGGTATTTTTGTTTTTATTCGGAGCGGGAGCAGGTGCTTAAAGATTAGTCGGGGGTGGTTTAGCGGAAAATAATGAGTTGCCATCATCCACCCGGGTGATGGCTCTTTCCTTATAAAATGAAAGTCCAATAAAAGGAAGAATAGATTCGCTTTTGATATAATAGGGATATTGCATCTATGGGGAGGAACAACGATGAGTGAAGAAGCAAAATCTCACGGCTGGGACGCCATTGACCAGGCGATGTCCAAGCTCTACGGAGATCAGGAAGAGAAGCATTACGGAACGATGATTCCATATAGTCTGGGAGGTCCCGATCCGCTCGACGGCATCAGCGCCTACAAGGCGGAGCAGCCTCTGCCTCATTGGCATATCGTGACATACGGATTTTCGGAGTTATACGAAAAGGAATCGGACGATGCCGAGCACAGCGGCTACGGATTTGAATTGACCATGCGGCTTAAGCGCGAGGAAACAGAGGAGGAGCCTCCGGGCTGGGCGCTGAATCTGCTGCAGAATATGGGCAGATATGTGTTCCGCAGCGGGAATATCTTCCGGTCGGGTGATTACCTGGACGCGAACGGTCCGATCTGCCTTGGGTCGGATACGAAGCTGACGGCGCTGGCTTTCGTCGAGGATCCCGAGCTTCCGGTTATGGACACGCCGAACGGACAGGTACAGTTCCTGCAGATGGTCGGCATCACGGGCGACGAACTCGAAGCGATGCAGACGTGGAATACACTCGGCGTGCTGGAGACTTGTGAGGAACACATGCCGCTCTACATCACGGACTTGGAGCGGGACTCCTTCCTGCAAAGGCTGGCGATCGCCGAGGCGGTGCAAAGAGGAATGGAAAGAGACGGGTCCAGCACCGGCTTCTTATATGTGGATCAGTTGGGCTGGGAGCCGGCCAAGAAGCGTCTGCTCGGCAGAACTCCGGCTGTGGTCAGGCTGGGCGCCAAGCAGGCAGGGATCGTCGGCAAGATGCTGGCTGGCCGCATTTTGAAAGGAAAATCGCTGTATATGTCCGGGCCGGACATTCAGGTCGTTTGGGAACCGGGGGAGAAGCCGGGCTTCGAGGAAGAGGAGGACGAGATTCGGATCAAGCTCGACGAAGCGAGCGCCGCCGAACTGTCCGGGAAGCTGCAGCCGAAGGAAGGCGTGATTGCGCTGTCTTCCTTCAAAGGGATGACCCTGCACATCGTTCCCACCCATATTAAAGACCAGGACGGCAATATCGTATCGACGATCGGCTAACCGCGGATACCGTATAATAAGGAGCAGAACATGAGTCATTATCCTACTGATATTGAAGAATTTCATAATGTCCTCCTGGGGCTGAAAGGCATAACGGGAATCGAAAGCGGAGTCGAGAACCTCGAGCCGATCGATACGGAGATGCTGGGGTACAGCGCGTGCGCCCATCTTCCCCATGCCGCTCTGCTGCGCACGGGAGGCGGGCTGGAGCAGGAGGTGCTGATCCAGTTTGAGATCGCCTTCGACTATTCGCCGGAAAGTCTGCAATCCGTGGAGTTTCTGGCCTGGTGGGTGAGGGACTGTGCGCGGAGCGGGACGAAGGTCCAGCTCAGGCCCTTCGCTCTTCCACCGGAGACTCCCCTCGGGAGACAGCTGGGCACGACGCTGAAGTGGCATATGGACCTCTTCGTCGATGGCGTCGAAGAGAGCCTGGAGCCGGCCTTGGAAGAGGTTCGACGGCTTCGTCATTCGCTGGAGACAGCGATCCGGCTGTATGGTATTCCGCTGAAGGATCGGTAGGGAGGGGCGCAGCTAAGAGAACAATGGACAGGGCGTCTGAACGGCCCATGGATTCCTCTGGGATGTGGAGTGAAGACGAAATGCGAAGAGGAGATGCATCGGGCATCTCCTTTTCCTGTGTTTGAACCCGACCGCAAGGAGCTGGTGGTTATGAATAAAAAAACGGAAGAATTCTTTAAAAAAATGTTGCATTTTTTTCCGTCAACTGAAGCTGCTTATAAAGAATCAATAGCAACTTACGGTGAGGTGCTAGAAACCATTATAGTTGAGAACATCTTCATGCCTGAAATAATTAAACTGTTAAAAGAGGAAAAAAATATCAACTTATTAGAAAGTATTTTCAAATACTTTGATGAAGTATCTAATGACAAAGATGCTCATTTAATGAATCTTTTTTCAGTTACGGTTTTGGAGGTACTTGGAAATGATAGATCGATTCTAGAGACTGCACGGAAATACATGGGGACTAAAGCTATAGAACTGCAAATACAAGCTGATAGAGATATAGGTAGGAGAGTCTAGTCAGCACAGACTCATAAGACTTTCATTGACCTTGGGGCGGCAATCCTCAAGGTCTTTCTTTTACCCCCACCTAGTCACGATTGAAGCGGGCGGTCTTGTCTAATCGAACTTTACCCTCATCATCCTCGTAAGATCTTCTACTAATACGCCTGTACGCACATTGAAAAATATAACCTCTTTACCACAATCCTCTGGCTCCGCAAAAAAGGCATCTGATCAAATGCTTTTTCAATAAAGCGCCGATTAGCCACAGGCTATGATAAATTAGCCTGTACGTTTAGGGTCCTTTTGATCCTAGCCTCGATTATGGTGTGGCTTGCATAGGTTTGCATACAGGCCCTAGTCCGCTGGTAATCGTGCAGCAATTCGTATTTCTCTTTGCACATGAGCTGTTTCATTTGGGCTTTGTATCTGCGCTGCAGCAGTTCTCTTGCACCCTTGCACTCTTTGGAATAATGGACACTTTTGATTCCCTTGCGTACCTCCCTGAGCTTCTCCCGCCTTGGGTCCTTGTGCTTCTTGGAAGGTACTTCTTGATCGAACATCTTCATCCCCGCTGCGCCGGGTCAGATTATGGCCTGTGGCCATGGACAGCGGCGCGGCTAATAGAAGAAGACCTTGGGATTGAACATACTCTCCTCTCCCATATGCCAGAGTTGGATTTATTTTGCCATGTAATTACCATTAGTCTCCACTTTGTCGGGGTGTTGTTTGCCTCCATCTACTGCCTAGCTGCGCTCCGCCACGGCCGCCGGATTGCCGGCCACCGGAGCATAGAGCTGGCGCTTGGCGTACAGGATGCCGAGCCCCATCATCAAGGCGGCCGCACCGAACAGCAGCAGGCTCCCGCCCCGCGGATAGAGAAGGCTGCCGATCATCGGTGCTGCGGCCATCCCTAGGTAGCGCACGAAGTTGTACACCCCGATGGCGGTCGCCCGCTCCTGTACGAATTCTCCGGCGAGCAGCGTGGGAGGGACGGACATGGTGAGACCCGCCGTGAAGCCGACAATGGCGAGGGAGACAAGCAGCCCCACGAGTGAATACTCGGCTGCCAGCATGAACAGCAGGAGGCTGAGCAGAGCGAGGGAGAAGGTGAGCAGGATGCTTTTGACGGAGCCAAGCTTCGCTTGGATGCCTCCGCTGATCTTGCTGCCGATGAAGCTGAAGGTCATGAGCATCAGGAACACCGACCCGATTTGTTTGGCATCCAGTTCATAGCGGTGGGTGAGCAGGTCAGGCAGAAACACGATGAAGCAGTAGAACATGTAGTACAGGATAAAACCCAGCAAAAGGACGGCCCCACCGGTCCGGGAACCGAAGATCCGGAGAAACGAGCGGGGACTGAAGCGGGTTCCACCGCCGGCTTGGGCCGGCTTGGTTTCGGGGAGAATCACCAGGGCAGCCGCCAGCATGAGAGCAGCCATGACGGTCAAAAAGCCGAAGGCCCCGGCATACCCGGCCGCACTGCCGATCACCCCACCGATGAGCGGCCCAACCGCAGGGGCGAGGCCGAGGATCATCTGGTAGGTGGCCATGGATCGGGCGCGCTCCTTGTCCTGGAACAAGTCGCCGATCATGGTGGCGGCTACCAGAGGCACGGCGGCGGCGCCGATGCCCTGCAGGACGCGGCACAAGAGGAGCATGGAGATCGAGCCGGACAAGCTGCAGCCGAGGGAAGCGAGGGCATAGAGCGCCATGCAGGGCAGCAGGACGGCCCTTCGCCCTTTAGCGTCAATCACGGGGCCGAAGACCACCTGCATCACGGCGAGGGCGATGGTAAAGAACGACACGGACAGATTGACGAGGTACATCGACGTGTGCAGGTCCTGCTGCAGCTGGGGGAGAAGAGGGACATACAGGTTCTGGGCGAGCGAGACGACCGCTGCACTGAAGCCAAGCACATACAGAATGAGACGGGACTTCATTCTACACCATCCTTTGCACGTTTATTGACTGACAGTCAGTCAGTTAATAACTGGATTATATTTTATTGACTGACAGTCAGTCAATAATTATATTTAGCTGTATAGACATTAACATTAGGGGGAGCCGGACATGCCACGGATCGCGAAGGACCCGCAGGAGCGGCGCAATGAGATTTTGGATGCGGCGATGGAGTTATTCCATACGAAGGGCTATGAGAACACATCGGTCAGCGATATCGTCAAAAAGGTCGGCGTCGCGCAGGGCACCTTTTATTACTATTTCCGCTCCAAGGAAGAGATCGCTTCAGCCGCACATGAGCGTTCCTTAGCCTCGCGGCTGGATTTTGTGAAGAAGGTGGTGGAGGATCCGCAGCTTCCGGCCGTGGATAAACTGAGGAAGGTGCTGCTGGAAGGATTCCCGGCGCCTCCGACAGATCAGGCGATTCTGGACTACTTGCACGCCGACGGCAACAGCGTCCTGCATCAGCAGTGGCTGGTCGCCAAGATTACGGCCTTCACCCCGTACCTGACAGCGATCGTACGGCAGGGGATGGAGGAAGGCGTATTCCAGCTCGAGCAGCCTGCAGAGGTGACGGAGTTTCTGCTCGTAGGGATCTCGTTCTTGTTCGACCGCGGGATCTTCGGGTGGTCGGAAGAAGAGCTCGAGAATAAACTGCGGGCGCTGGAGGGGATCATCGACCGGCTGCTGGGAGGGAAGCAGATTATTTCGGCGGATGAACTGCTTGGGATCAACAAGAGGTAGAGGACTGCAGCGGCATCCGGAACTATAAAATACCATATAGGATTCTATCCCAATCGAATGTATATTTATGGTATTCCCTTTGAGAGTCTGGAGGCTGCTGCCCATATGTCTTCATTACGGTTTCGCGAGGATGGAACATTCAAGATTGTTCAATTGACCGACCTGCATTGGAAGAACGGAGAGGAAGAGGACCGGCGTACTTATTCGTTGATGCAGAGTATACTGGAAGCCGAGGCACCGGACCTGGTGATGTTTACGGGCGATGTGATTGAAAGCGGGAAGTGCCTGGACCCGTTCCAATCGTACCGGGACGCGGTGAAGGTGGCCGATGAGTTCGGTCTGCCTTGGTCGGCTGTGTTCGGGAACCACGATGCGGAGCACGGTATCACCAAGGAAGAGATGATCCGTGTGCAGCAGGAGAGTCCGAACTGTCTGACGCAGGCGGGCCCCGAGGAGCTTGACGGTCATGGCAACTACGTGCTGGAGGTCCAATCCCGTGCTGGTACGGAGACTGCAGCGCTCCTGTACTGCATGGACTCGGGCGAATATACCGATCATTCGATAGGCGGCTATGACTGGATTCGTCCCGCACAGATCAACTGGTACATAGAGCATTCCACCCGGTATACGAAGGAGAACGGCGGGGTTCCGGTGCCCTCGCTGGCGTTCTTTCACATACCGCTGCCGGAGTACGATGAGCTGTGGAGGTACCACACCTGCCACGGTCATAACTATGAGGGGATAGGCGGTCCCAAAGTGAATTCGGGGATGTTCGCTTCCTTCCTGCGGATGGGAGACGTGCGAGGCGTCTTCGTCGGGCATGATCACGTCAACGACTTCTGGGGAGAGCTGCACGGCATCCGGCTCTGTTACGGAAGGGCGACCGGCTACAACACCTACGGCCGGGAGGGCTTCCCGAGAGGGGCACGCGTGATCCAGCTGGCGGAGAACGAGCCGGGCTTCCAATCGTGGCTTCGGTTGGATGACGGCAGCAAGGTCAGCGAACAGCCTGTGCATCCGCCGGAGCAGGTGTGGAAGCGGGTGTAGGGAGAGCACGTGGCCGGGGCGAAGGGATTCGTTCCGGTTTCTTTTTGATTTGGCGCGTTTCAGTGTAAGAGCGAGGAGATACCTTTGGGAAGTGACCTTTATGCGAAGCGTAACGGAGTCCCAAGGTACGCCTGAACGTCGTCTGGCAGGAAGGAGGGGGAATAATGAATTTGGAGCAGGTCCGTATTTTGAAGAATGAGCTCGATGCATGAAGTCCTTTACCCGCCGCGGCTCTTAGCAATTTAAATGAGGTCGATCGTGTCGAATGGACCTTTCATTCCTGTGCAATGGAAGGCAATACGCTGACTTTGTTGGAAACCAAACTCGTCTTGGAAGAAGGTTTGACGATCGGTGGAAAAAAGCTGCGGGAGCATTTTGAGGTCATCAACCATTCCGAGGCTATAGGTTACGTTCAAGATTTGGTACAGCGGGATATGGAGCTAACGGAATACGTCATTAAATCGCTTCATCATCTGATTCTTAAAAATATAGATGACGAAAATGCGGGCCGCTACCGGATGGTGAACGTGAGAATATCAGGTTCCCAACATACGCCCCCTCACTTTACCGTTGTTCCCGAAGGGATGGAGCAGCTGGTGCGGTGGTATCAAGAGCAAAAAGATCGTCTGCATCCGGTAGAACTGGCTGCGGAGTTCCATTTTAAATTCGTGTATCTTCATCCCTTCTCCGATGGCAATGGACGGACGTCTCGCCTGCTGATGAACTTAATTCTCATGAAGCACGGGTATCCGCCTGCCATTGTAAAGGCCGCCGCTGAAGCGCGGTTGAAATACTATGAAACGTTGGAGGAAGCAAGCATGACCGGGCACCTGAAGCCCTTCCATGCATTGATTCAGGAATGCGTAGGGGAGAGTCTGCAGCGGTATATAGCGGCGGTGAAATAACAAGAAGGTTGCCTGCGGCAGGCAGCCTTTTTTCTTTTGGACTTTCACACACTGTCCAGGAATTTCTAAAGATTTCTTCAGTCTATCAAGGATTAGGGGGCTGCAGCCGATAAAATGGTAGAAGGTGGCGATATACTTGAGAATCAATCATAATGCTGCCGGCTTGGCAGCCTACAATAGAGGACAGTTCAACAGCAAAGCGGTAGGGATCGCAGCCCAGAGGCTGTCATCGGGATTACGAATTAATACGGCGGCAGACGATGTCGGCGGGCTGGGTATTTCGGAGAAAATGAGAGGGCAGATCCGTGGTTTGGAGCAAGCTCAGCGGAATATACAGGATGGAATCTCCATGATTCAGACGGCGGAGAATGGGCTTGCTCAAATCCTCAATCCGAATCTGCAGCGCCTCAGAGAGCTGGCGGTGCAGGCGGCGAATGGGACACTGAGCAGTGCGGACCGGCAGGCCATCCAGCTTGAAGTGAATCAGGTACTGGCAAGTATCGACGATATCGCGAATAACACGGAGTTCAACAGCCAGAAGGTGCTAAGGCCTTCTGTGGACCGTACACCGCCTAACCCGAATGGGAAGGTGGATATTGTGTTTGTCGTGGATAACAGTGGAAGTATGGCCTCTATTCAAACATCCGTAGCCCAAAACATCAGCAGCTTCATCGACAGCATCAGCGGCCGGGGCGTTACGGATATCCGAATGGGGGTCTTAGAGTATACCGATTCGGATTTCCTAAAAAGCAACTTCGGAGGCAATTGGACCAGTGACAAAGACGTGGTCTCGAGCGAGCTAATTAGAATGGCAGCGACGAACCGCGGGGGCACAGAGGACGCGATGCATGCGCTGAATATCGTCGCGGATCAGTATGATTTTCGGGAGAACGAGGACGGACTGCAGGCGAAGCATATTATCTTCCTGACAAACGAAGATGCGGATGACGATTACCTTGCTGCATCTACTCTCGCCAATCTGCAGTCCAAAGGGATCCAAGTACATGGCGTATACAACAAACAGGATCCGGATATCGGCGAATTCGATGCTATTACCGGTGCGACGAACGGGAAGTCGGTAGACCTTGCAAGCCCTTCATGGGGATTGGAACTCAGCACGGTCATCGGCAGGGCAATTGGACTATCGGGTTCGGGTTCGGAAGGAGATACGATGCCTACGCTGCATTTTCAGACCGGAGCGAACACGGGGGATGAGTTTACTTTGGAGCTATTCGATGCCAGGACCCGCAAGCTGGGGTTGGCCGATCTGTCGGTGGAGACAGCCGCAAAAGCTAACGAGGCCATCGGAAAGATTGATGCTGCCATGACTGAGGTATCGTCCCACCGCTCCCGTTACGGAGTTTACCAGAATGCGCTTGAGCACATGAACAATAACGTGTCCAATTACAGCATCAACCTGGCGGCTACCGAGTCACGGATTCGTGACGTGGACGTATCCAAGGAAGCAGCAATGTTAACGAATAAGAAGCTTCTGCTTGAATCCTCCAATGCTATGATCGCCAAGGCGAATGAGATGCTGCAGGCAGGAATCGAGTTTCTGAAGTAAACACTACGAATCTTTCATGAGGTTGAATTGAACAATGGAGTTCCAAGGGGCAGTAGTCCTGAACGCGACCGCTGGTGTTTAGGGGATTGGCTGTCAGGGTTTATATTGTCGGGCCGCGTTGCTGTACTACACCTTTCTGAGGTGGCTGCCCGACTTGCGAGAGGATGCGATGAACTAAGCGGAGGCAGGACGGAGGTTGAGTCAATCCAGGAGACACCGCCACGGTGCATAGAAAGTGAGAGACTCCGGACATGGCCAATGAGGCGGTCCGTTTTTTGTTACCTGCTTGGGCCATTCATGTCACTTCATCCCAGACATACCGTAGCCCCCCCTTCACTTAACACTTTCGTAAAAAAATCAACAAAAATAAAAAGGAATTACATTTCGTTTTGGACAACGAGCGGCTATGATTAGGTTACAGCACATTTGTAAGCGCTTAATCCAATCGCAGCGATACGGAAAGGAGTGGTTTATCCAGACGGACGATCGATGAATCGGCGTCACGGCAGAGGGAGGAAGGATCCTCAGACATCCCGCATGTTCCGGAAACCTCATCTCAAGCATTCAAGTACGGCATCAGACGCAGGAAGAATACGAGACACGTGAAGGAGGCAGCAATCATATGAAAAAAAGAAAAACCCACCGCATGCTCACTATGGCAATCGCTTTCATCATGATGGTGGCGGCGTTCCCGTTCCAGGCCAGCGCGGCATCGACGACGTTCATCAACCCGGTGGCGCCTTATTCCTCGGCCGATCCCCACGTGATGAAGCATACGGACGGCTACTACTATTTCGTTCACACCTCGCAGGGCTGGGATAAAATCGACATCTCGCGCTCCAGCTCACTGACAGGGATCGGCAACGGCACGCGGAAGACGGTGTTCACAAAGTCTTCGGCGTACTGCACAGGCTCGAATTGCTATTCCGGCAACATCTGGGCCCCCGAGCTGAACTACATCAACGGCGCATGGTATCTCTACTTCAGCGCCGGCAGCAGTGAAGCCAACACGCCGAATCAGCGGATGTGGGTGATCAAGAACACGAGCGCGAATCCGCTCGAGGGGACGTGGTCCGCGCCGATCAAGCTGAAGGATACGGCGGATTACTGGTCCATCGACCACACGGTAGCGAATATCAACGGACAGCTGTACATCGCCTGGTCCGAGATTGCGCCGAACCAGCCGCAGCGCATCATGATCGCGAAGATGAGCTCCCCGACGGCGATCTCCGGCCGCGGGACGGTCATCTCCACGCCGACGAACTCGTGGGAGACCTCCGGCTCCCCGGTCAATGAAGGACCGGCCTTCATCACGCACGGCTCCAAGGTGCACCTGAGCTTCTCCGCGAGCGGCTGCTGGACGGACGATTACAAGCTCGGCCTGCTCAGCGCGAACCTGACGGCCGATCTGACCGTAGCGAGCAATTGGACGAAGAGCGCGAGCCCGGTGTTCCAGAAGACGGCCTCCGTGTTCGGCCCCGGCCACAACAGCTTCGTGAAGTCCCCGGACGGCACGGAAGACTGGATCGTCTACCATGCGAACGATGGCACGGGCCAAGGCTGCGCGGACCAGCGCACGACGCGGATTCAGAAGATCACGTGGAACGGCGACACACCGGTCTTCGGCACGCCGGTCAATCCGGCCGCGGCAGTGACCAGACCTTCGGGTGAGGGCACAAGCGATATCTACTACCGCATCAAGAACCGCAACAGCGGCAAGGTGATGGCTGTCGACGTTGCTTCAACCGCAGACGGTGCGAACATCCTGCAGTGGACCTACAACGGCACCGGCGACCAGCGCTGGGCGCTGGACCCGGTATCGGGCGGCTTCTTCCGGCTGCGCGCAAGCCACAGCGGCAAGGTGGCGGATGTGCTCAACCTCTCGACGGCGGATGGGGCGGATGTCATCCAGTGGCCGAACACGGGCGCGACCAACCAGCAGTGGAGCTTCGTCTCGACGAACAACCAGTACTTCGAGATTAAGAACCGCAACAGCGGCAAGCTGCTCGACGTGACGAACGGTTCGCTGGCAGACGGCGGCAATATCGGCCAGTGGTCCGATCTCAACAACACGGTGCAGCAGTGGATTTTTGAACGCGTGAATTAAGCAGCGAATCGGGAATGGCAGCGACCCTCGCAGCCATTTCCACAAGTGACAACCGGGCTCTGCCTTCGCGGCAGGGTTCGGTTTTATTTTTGTTTGGGCCGGCAAAGGGGATATAATGGGGAAAGCGAATGTTGAACTACCCGAAAGGAGATTCACCAAGATGAGCAGAGCCTCGTTTATCGGCCCCGATCCGCAGCAGTGGCTGGAGAAATTTCATTTTCATACCCCTATCAAAGTCCGGTACTGCGAGACGGATCTCTTGGGTCACGTCAATAATGTGAGCTATTTTATGTATTTTGAACAGGGACGCATCGAATATTTCGAGAATCTCGGGCTGACCGGAGAGCTGTTTACCGATGAGAAAGTATCCGTGGTCGCGGACCTCGAGTGCAAGTATCTCGCCGAAATCTTCCTGAGAGACCCGCTGCAGCTGCATGTCCGGGTGGCGAAGCTCGGCCGCTCTTCGATGGACATCGAGTACGCGCTGGTGGTGGGGGAGAATATCAAGGCTGCCGGCCGCGGAGCGATCGTATTGGTAGATAAGGCGGCCGGCCGAAGCACGCCGATCTCGGATAACGCAAGAGAGATCATCCGCTCCTTCGAGGGCAGCGGGCTGGCAGAGTGAAGCCTATACCCGGCTTCGAACGGATACGCCACAATGGAGTGGAGAAAAGGAGTGAACGGAACCATGGACAAGCCTCTAAACTCCAAAGAGCAGAGAATGCTGCTGGAGGCCCTGGAGAGGGCGAGGGAAATGAGCAGGAAAATGAAGGAGAAGGAGGATAAGAAGCTGTGGGCGGACTTCGCGCTGCCCTTGTCGCTTGGCGGCTGTCTGCCGCAGTTGACCAAGCATGAACTTTCGGAGATCCGATCGAACCTGGGGATCGAGGGTGCCTCTGCACTCAAGAAGCAGGATCTCACGGACCTGCTAACGGAGCGGATTCCCGAATTGCTTCCCTGGCTGCTTGCGCAGTGGGACGAGACCCGTTATGGCATTCTCAAGAAGCTGGCGGATCGCGGCGGACAGGGCTATGTCGAGCTGGAGAGAGAGCAGCTGCGTTATCTGAGGGAACATGGCCTGGTCTTCACAGGGGCGTATAAAGGAAAGCCGGTTCTCGCCATGCCGCAGGAGGTGGTCCAAGCCTTCAAGGCGGCGGATACGGCCGAGCTGCGGGCTCGGATCCGCCAAAACACGGAGTGGATTCAGATGACGCAGGGCATGCTCTACTACTATGGCTGCCTCAAGCCATACGAGCTGTTAGCACTGCTGAAGTCCTACACGACAATCTATCTTACCTTGCATGAATACGTGAAGCTGCTGACCGAATCACAGAAGTTTCATCATGTGGTCAGACAAGTAAGTTCAGGCTGGGTGCATATCGATGTAGACGATCCGGAACATATCCTGGAGGAACACCGTCTGCGCAAGGATGTGCCTTTCTATCCGTTCTCGAAGGAGCAGCTGCTTCTGGCCAGCGATCCGGATTATGTGGAACGGCATGCGCTGTACCGTGCTTTTGTTGATTTTATCCGGAAAGGCTACGAGCTGTCCAAGGAAGAAGCGGATGGGATCGTGGAGAATTGTGTATTTGCCATCCAGCTCGGAGACGGGCCGGGGGAGATCCTCAAGATGCTGCAGGACGAACTGGAGATCGACAGCCTGGAGCTGATGGAAGCGTTCATGCAGTATCTCGTCCCGCTTCATAACAACACCAAGCAGTGGGTTCTTAAGGGGTACAGCCCTGTAGAGCTGCGTCGGCTAAGTGAGCCTGAGCCGCAGGCGGAGGCGGGTGCAGGCGGGACGGTCATCGATTTTGCAACGGGCAGGAAAGTCGGACGCAATGACCCGTGCCCCTGCGGCAGCGGAGCGAAGTTCAAGAAGTGCTGCGGTAAGTAATTGGATGAATCTTCCATTACTTGCATCTAAGACCAGGTTATATGACAAGTGTCATGTCCTCGTCATGACGTGTATGACTGTGACGAATGAAGCGCGTTTTCTATAATAAAACTACAATACGACGCGTCTGACGTTACTTTCGTTCATATGTGTGATGATTCGAGGAGGAAAGCTTGCGATGAAACAATCGAACAACATTGCGGAGCTGAAGAAGAAGGTCGCTCCTTACGAGCAAACCGATACCACAGCGAGTATCCGCCAGCTGCTCAATACCGTAGTGCCGATGCTGCTGCTGTGGTACGGGGCTTACCTGAGCTTGTCCGTATCCTACTGGCTGACTCTGCCGATCGCAGTCGTCACCGCCGGATTTGTGGTGCGCACGTTCATTATTTTCCACGACTGCTGCCATCAATCGTTCTTCAAGAGCCGTCTGGCCAACGACACGGTCGGCTTCATCCTGGGTGTAATTACACTGTGTCCATATCAGCAGTGGAAAAACAGCCACTCCATCCACCATGCTACGAGCAGCAACCTCGACAAGCGGGGGATCGGCGACATCTGGATCATGACGGTGGAGGAATATGCCGCTGCGCCGCTGTGGCTTCGTCTCTCCTACCGCTTCTACCGCCATCCGCTGGTGATGTTCGGCCTGGGTCCGATCTTCGTCTTTCTGTTCCAGTACCGGTTCAACCGCAAGGGTGCGAAGAGCAAGGAACGCATGGACACCTACATGACGAATGTGGTCCTTGTGGGTTTGTACGCTCTGATGATCTGGCTGATCGGCTGGCAGGCATTCGTGATGGTGCAGCTTCCGGTGATGTTCGTATCGGGTCTGCTCGGCATCTGGCTGTTCTATGTCCAGCACCAGTTCGAGGATTCCTACTTCGAGCATGAGGAAGAATGGAGTTATGTCAAAGCGGCTGTCGAAGGAAGCTCGTACTACAAGCTGCCCAAGCTGCTGCAGTGGATTACCGGCAACATCGGCTTCCACCATGTGCACCACCTGAGCCCCAAAGTGCCGAACTACAATCTGGAGAAGGCGCACAACGCGACGCCTCCGCTGCAGAAGGCCACAACCATTACGCTTCGCACTTCATTCCAATCGCTGAAGTTCAAGCTGTGGGATGAGCAGGCCAAGAACTTTATTTCGTTCCGCGAGATGAAGCTGCCGCGCAGCACCTCCGAATCGGTCACGGACCGTTTGAAGGGACAGCGCCCGGGCTTGCAAGGGGAGTAAGCCTGGCCTACAATGGAATGGATAGCAGTGAATCCAAAAGGGTGGGCGGCCATGCAGAAGTGGTATCAGATTTTTCAACGGAATACGGGCCTGAGCCCTTATGTATGGGTCGTCTTCTATATCCTGCCCTTTTACTTTATATTCAGATCGTCCTCTACCTATGAAGTCGTCAGCGGGATTGTCATGATTGTGGTGTTCTTCGTCTGTTATGTGCTCTCGTTCGTGTCGAGAGGGTGGCTGATCTACTTCTGGACCACCTTGCAGATCGTGATCTCCATCGCCATGACCCTGCTGTTCGGCTATGTTTATTTTTCGCTCTTCATTGCCTTCTTCATCGGCAATCTGCAGCACCGCGCAGGGTTCATGGTCCTCTATACGATCCATCTGACGAGCACGATCGTCACGGTCAATCTCGAGTTCGTCTCCCGCAATCCCGTATTCATCTCGCAGCTGCCGTTCGTGCTGATTACCCTGCTCGCCGTCATTCTTCTTCCGGTGACGACGTATAATAGGAACCGGAGTGACAAGCTGCAGGGGCAGCTCGAGGATGCGAACAAACGGATCTCGGAACTTGTGAAGCTCGAGGAGCGCCAGCGGATCGCCCGCGATCTGCACGATACGCTGGGACAGAAGCTGTCGCTGATCGGTCTGAAGAGCGATCTGGCCGGCAAGCTGGTGCGCAAGGACCCGAACCGCGCGCTCGGCGAGATCAACGATGTCCGGCAGACGGCCCGCAGTGCGCTGAAGGAAGTACGCGAGATGGTGACCCAGATGCGCGGCACTTCGCTCGAAGAGGAACTGTTCCGGGTGCGCCAGATTCTGAAGGCCGCCGAGATCGAGTTCACGCTGGAAGGGGACCCGAAGCTCGATAACACCTCGCTGCTTACCGAGAACGTGCTCAGCATGTGCGTGAAGGAAGCCGTGACCAACATCGTTAAGCACAGCCGGGCGACCGCCTGCACGCTGACCATCCAACCGGGTCCGAGCGACCTCATCATCCGGGTGAAGGATAACGGGATCGGCATGGCGGGGGATGGGGTGTGCTTCCGGGGCAACGGCCTGCGGGGGATGAAGGAGCGGCTGGAATTTGTGAACGGAAGCCTCGACATCCGGACCGAGGGGGGAGTCCTCGTAACGATCCGGGTGCCGAATATGTTCAGTCCACCGGAGACGGAGGCGGGCCTATGATTCGAATCGTCATCGCCGAGGACCAGCGGATGCTGCTGGGTGCCTTGGCTTCGCTGCTCGACCTCGAAGAAGATATGGAGGTCGTGGGCCGCGCCGGCAACGGTGAAGATGCCGTCAAGCTGGTGCACGAGCATAAGCCGGATATCTGCGTGATGGATATCGAGATGCCGCTGAAGAGCGGGCTTGATGCCGCCGAGGAGCTCAAGGGCAGCGGCTGCAAGGTGCTGATCCTGACCACGTTCGCCCGCTCCGGTTACTTCGAGCGTGCGCTGAAGGCCGGTGCCCACGGGTACCTGCTCAAAGACAGCCCGAGCGAGGAGCTGGCGGAGTCGATCCGCAGCATCATGTCTGGCCGGCGGATCTACGCGGCGGAGCTGGTCGACGGCGACTTCAGCCAGGTGAACCCGCTGACCGACCGGGAGAAGGAAGTGCTCGCGCTGGTCGCCGACGGGAAGAACACGAAGGAGATAGCCTCGGAGCTGTATCTGACGACCGGGACCGTGCGCAACTACATCTCGGTGATCCTCGACAAGCTCGGCGTCAGCAACCGGATCGAAGCAATCACGCGGTTCAAGGAGAACGGTTGGTTCAAGTAGTATCCATACCAGGCAGTTGAGCTCAGGCGAAAGCTTGAGCTTTTTTGTTGTGAGTTGAGAAGGTATTCGTGGGGACACACGATGAAGCAGAAGCCTCAGCTCCGTCAAGCGGATACACCTGCATAAAAAGAAGCCTTGGACGCTGAATGTCCAAGGCTTTATACGGGAAAGTGTGTGAATTCGGGAGTAGTGCAATAGAAGATTCAGGTAAGACAGGAGAAACGGATTAATCCTGCTGCGGTACCGAGAGGCCGAGACCTTCGGCAATGCGTGTGCCGTATTCCGGATCTGCCTTGTAGAAGTGGCCGATCTGGCGGAGCTTGATCTCATCGCGTTCTACCGGCTTCATCGCGCCTACGATGTTCTCTACGAGACGGGCCCGCTCTTCTTCGCTCAGCAGGCGGTACAGATCGCCGGCCTGCGTGTAGTGGTCGTCTTGGTCGTAAGCGACGCTGTCGGCAAGACCGGATACCTCGAACGGAGCGGTTCTGTGCTCCGGCGATTCCTTCGGCCCGCCGTAGCTGTTCGGCTCATAGTAGGTGGAAGCTCCGCCGTTGCCGTCAAAGCGCATTTGGCCGTCACGCTGGTTGTTGTTGACCTCGACGTGAGGACGGTTGATCGGCAGCGCGTTGTGGTTCGCGCCAACCCGGTAGCGGTGAGCGTCGGCATAGGCGAAGATCCGGCCCTGGAGCATCTTGTCCGGGGAAGCTTCGATCCCTGGAACGAAGGCGCCCGGCGTGAACGCAGCCTGCTCGACCTCGGCGAAGTAGTTCTCCGGATTGCGGTCCAGCACCATGCGGCCTACCTCGATCAGAGGGTAGTCCTTCTGGGACCATACCTTCGTGACATCGAATGGATCAAAGCGGTACGTGTTCGCGTCTTCAAACGGCATGATCTGTACGTACAGTCTCCAAGCCGGGAAGTCGCCATTCTCGATGGCATTGAACAGGTCCTCGGTGTGGTAGTCCGGATGCTCGCCCGCCAGCTTCGCAGCCACGTTCACATCCATGTTCTTCACGCCCTGCTCGGTCTTGAAGTGATACTTCACCCACACCGCTTGGCCTTCAGCGTTAACCCACTTGAAGGTGTGGGAACCGAAGCCGTGCATATGTCTCAGTGTCGCAGGAATACCGCGGTCGGACATCAGGATGGTTACCTGGTGCAGGGATTCAGGGGACAGGGACCAGAAATCCCATACCGCATTGGGGTTCTTCAGGTGTGTCTGCGGGTGGCGCTTCTGCGTATGAATGAAGTCAGGGAACTTGATGGCATCGCGGATGAAGAACACCGGCGTGTTGTTCCCGACGAGGTCGTAGTTGCCTTCTTCCGTGTAGAACTTCACCGCGAAACCGCGCGGGTCACGGACCGTATCGGCCGAGCCGAGCTCGCCGGCAACGGTGGAGAAGCGGATGAACATCGGCGTGCGCTTGCCTACTTCAGAGAGGAAAGCAGCCTTCGTGTACTGGCTTACATCGTTCGTAACTTCGAAGTAGCCGTGTGCGCCTGCGCCCTTGGCGTGAACTACACGCTCAGGCACGCGCTCCCGGTTGAAGTGCGCGAGCTTCTCGATGAGGTGCGCATCCTGGATCAGGGTAGGGCCGCGGCGGCCGGCGGTCAGCGAGTTCTGGTTGTCTCCTACAGGGGCACCCCAGGAGGTAGTGAGTTTCTTGTCATTATTAGTAGTCAAAATGGTTCACCTCGTAATAGGAATGTTTGGCTCTTGGCTATAACTCTATGATAACCATTCTCAAATAAAAATCAATACTTTTTTATAATAATTCTAATTTAGTATTAAGTATAAATATATATTTGGTGAACAACCTCCTTCGCTGAACCCTAAAAAGGGGAATAAGGGATGAAACGAGCCGTCACTTCATACTTATGTCACCGGACAGGAACCTATGTATAGAATAACGCAGGAAGGGTATGTGGTTGGTAAACCCTTCCACATCCATTATAAGGGATGCTCCACTTGTGAGTCTGTCACAACGCTCACATACAGCTATCTTTTTTGCCTGGCGGCATACAGAATATGGTAGTATGGATCTTGGGCCGTAGAGGGCCGAAAAGATTCATTTAAGGTGGAGTACTGAGACCTCCTTGGTGGGCGGTGCCTCCGAGACCCCGAACCCGGCCCGCAGGACCGACAGCGCTGCGACGCTGTATGTTCCATAGCCCTGAAGATCATGACTCATAGGGGCCGCGGGACCATTAATACTGAACACATGAACGCAGGATCCTCGGCAGCTTTGGGGCATGGCAAAAAGAGATGGGACTGCGATGAACAGCGGCACGGACCGCATAGATGGATTTCAGGCGGAAGCCAGAACACACAGCTCTTGGGGATGCAGCGGGGGCTGAAGGTAATCCGCTTCTTATAGAACGGATGGTTCACGAAAAGAGGCGGGCAGCCTTTGTACCTGCCGTGGATGCAGGGGCTGACCGGCAAACCATACCTCACCGGCTAGGCATGGGGTTTGCTCTTCACTGCCTATGCCCGGAGGCAGCCCGGCCTTCAACGTAAATAGGCGGGTTGCTTATTTTGGCGGCTCGTTCAGCCCAAACGGCGGCGGACGAGCTCCCAATTGGCGGCGGTTTCATATACTGTAGTATTCCGTACTGCAGTTACAGAGTAGGGAGCTGCGTTTCAGAAGCAAGCGTGAAGGAGTTATGCTTTGGTATGTTTTGGGGCATCCTGATCCTAATACGACCATTTCATATTCGGACCGATACTGCTGCTAACGCTTTCAAACCGACGGTTCCTTTTACCAATTTGCCTCTTAACATATTCCTCCATAGTGACGACAAATAGAGTACTATCCTTTACGATGCAGCATCATCAATTCAAGCCGGGAGGGACGAACATGTCGATACAGCATGAGCTTGATTTCCATATTCATTACGGGGACCCTGAAGTGACAGGGAGTCTCGTGGTTGGCACCAAAGCATTCGACGAGGCCTTCTTCTACGAAGGGGATGACCTCGGTGTAACGTATAAACGGGAGCGGCTGTTCTTCCGCTTGTGGGCTCCTACGGCCGGTGAGGCGGTAGTGGCCCTGTACCGCGCCTGGGACGATGAGGTGGCAGGTCTCGAACTGCCGATGACCCGTGCGGAAAAAGGCACATGGACGCTCGATGTGGAAGGGGACTTCGCCGGCTGGTTCTATACGTACCGGGTGAAGATCGGCGACGGCTGGAATGAGGCGGCCGACCCTTATGCCAAGGCGGTCGGCGTCAACGGGAAGCGGGGAGCGATCCTCGACCTGCGGGAGACGGACCCGGAGAACTGGGCCGCAGATACGAAGCCGCCGATGCGCGCGGCCGTGGATGCCATCATCTACGAAGTGCATGTGCGCGATTTCAGCATTCACCCGGAGTCGGGGATGAAGCATAAAGGCAAGTACCTCGCTTTCTGCGAGAAGGGAACGCGGGGGCCTGAAGGGATCTTCACGGGCATCGACCATCTCGTCGATCTGGGGGTCACCCACGTGCAGCTGCTGCCGGTCAACGATTACTTCTACGGCAGCGTGGATGAGACGAAGCCGGGCGAGCAGTACAACTGGGGCTATGATCCGCAGAACTACAACGTGCCGGAAGGCTCGTATGCGGCCGATCCGTATCAGCCTGCTTCCCGGATCCGGGAGCTGAAGGGGCTGGTGCAGGCCCTGCACAGCCGTGGCATCCGGGTCATCCAGGATGTGGTGTACAATCATCTCTACGACGGCTACCGCGCGAATCTGGCCCAGCTCGTGCCGGGCTATTACTTCCGCTACCGGGAAGACGGCTCGCTGTCCAACGGGTCGTACTGCGGCAACGAAACGGCCTCCGAGCACCTGATGATGCGCAAGTTCATCGTCGACTCCGTCGTGTACTGGGCCCGGGAGTTCCACATGGACGGCTTCCGCTTCGACCTTATGGGGCTCCATGATGTGGGCCTGATGCAGGAGATCCGCCGCCGGCTCGATGAGATCGACCCTTCGATCCTGATCACCGGCGAAGGCTGGGTGATGGACTCCGCCTTGGCGCCAGAGGAGCGGGCGAACCAGCTCCATGCCGGCCGGATGCCGCGGGTCGCGCAGTTCAACGACCGCTTCCGCAACGCGCTGAAGGGCGACACGTTCGACAAGACGTCGCGCGGGTTCGTCAACGGCGGCTGGTACCTCGAGCATGAGATCAAGACCGGCGCCAGCGGTTCGATTCCGTATAACGAGTACACGTTCGGGTTCCCTCTTCAACCGGACCAGACGGTCAACTATGCGGAGTGCCACGACAACTTTACCCTGTGGGATAAGCTCTCCTTCGTCGGGGGCGGGGAAGCGGAAGACATTCTGCGGGCTTCGCACCGGCTGGCCTCCGCGATCGTGCTGACGAGCCAGGGTATCCCGCTGCTGCATGCAGGCCAGGAGTTCATGCGCACGAAGCAGGGCGTGGAGAACAGCTATAAGTCACCGGACGAGATCAACCGGCTCGACTGGCAGCGCTGTGCGGAGCGCAAGCATGACGTGTGGTACATGAAGGAGCTCATCGCCCTGCGCAAGGCTCATCCGGCCTTCCGGATGACGACGGCCGAGGAGATCCGCAGCCATCTGCACTTCGAGGATGCGCCGGGGGGCTGTGTCGCTTACACGCTCCGCGATCATGCGGGCGGGGATTCCTGCGAGCACCTCTACGTGCTCTATCACGCGAACCGCGGGACGGATGATCTCCCTCTGCCGCAGCTCGGCGAGTGGGAAGTTCTATTCGGCAGCGAGCATGTGCGCCGGATGGACGGACGGCTGCAGGTCGATGGCATCGGTATGGTGGTGCTTGGGGTCCGTAAGCTGTCCTGAGCTCACAGAGACGCGTCAGATGGAATTAGGAGAAGCGCTGGGTCTCTTGGCTTGGCTGAGACTCGGGGCTTCTGTGCGTGTGTGGGCTGTTGGGGGGCCTGAAGATGATGCCGGGGCGTTTGCCGGTATTTAGGGGGCTGCGCACGACCTGGCTTTTACAAGAGAACCTTTTCGCTGGAAGGGGCTCATCGTGGTACATCGATTAAGACTGACGGGGCTTGGGGTTTTTCTGGCAGGCATCAGGAATTGTATATGCTGCTATAGGCGTTTTTATTTTTCAAGGGAGGTGGAAGGGACATGCTGGACCAAGCGGCAGAGATGATCGCGTCTGCAGGTTCGCTCGTCGTGCTGACCGGAGCGGGATGCTCGGTCGATGCGGGCGTGCCGGACTTCCGTTCCCCCTCCGGCTGGTGGCGGAAGATCGATCCCCGCACAGTTGCGACCGTGGAGGCACTCGAGGGGAATTATGAACTTTTCCACGAGTTCTATGCTGCGCGTGTGGAGCATCTCAAGGGCATCCGCCCGCATGCCGGGCATACGGTGCTGCGGGATTGGGGGGAGCAGGGACGGCTCACGCTTATCGCGACGCAGAACGTCGACCGCCTGCACCAGGCGGCCGGGAACCGGGAGGTGCAGGAGCTGCACGGAACGATCCGCGAGTTCTGCTGCCATGACTGCCGCCGGGAGGCCGCCGAGGAGGCCTTCCTGAGCCGCGAAGCCTGCGGGCACTGCGGCGGCCGGCTGCGGCCGAAGGTGGTCTTGTTCGGCGAGAAGCTGCCGGAGGAGGCGTGGGACGTGTCGCTGGCAGCGATCAAGGCGGCGGACGCCGTATTGGTAGTCGGCACCAGCCTGCAGGTGTATCCGGCGAACCAGCTGCCGTACATGACGAAGGGCCGGCTGATTCTCATCGGCGCGGAGCGTACGGGACAGGAGGACCGGTTCCACGCTTTTATCCAGGGACGGGCGGCCGAGGTGCTGCCGGAGCTTCATGGCCGGGTATCCCGTAGGATTTGACACCGGCCCCGCGGCTCTGTTATATTGCTGGTAACACCAACTGAATACTCTCAAAGGGGAGTAGCTAGTACACGCAAAGTCGTCATTCCGTGGCCTCACCGCCTCCGGCTTTGTATGCGACGTTGACCACGTTGTTAGCGAGACCTTTGCCTGTCCGGCAAAGGTATGCACCCATTTACAGCCTCTGCCGGGCGATCCGGCAGAGGCTGTTCTGCATTCAGTTCAGGGCCTCGCCGGCCATTCCACGAAGGGAGTGATACTTATGATTCTGCACCTGTTTGTAACCCTGCTTGACCAGAGGAAGCGCCTGATGCAAGGGATCCGGAGTGGAAGCGACGAAGGGCGCGGAGCTGCTGCAGCATACGAACTGGAGAAAGTGGAGGGCGAGCTTGCACGCCGCTTCCGCCAATATTTCGGAAGGCCGCTGGCGCTGCCGGCCCACGGGGCTCTGCAGGCGGAGAAAGCCCAGCCGGGGCGTCAACATTACACGCTCCGGCTGCCGAAAGCCGGACGGCATCTGAGGCCTGCGGCGGCCAGCCTGCGGCTGTGAGGCCTCATGGAGCGGCCACACGGGAGTCGCGGACAAAGAACGACGGACTTAAAGGGCTGAAGGGCTGAAGGGTTGACAGGGCTGAGACCCGCCGGTGGTGGGCCGTGACCTTATCTGCCGGCAACTGCAAAAGCTTGGACTTTGATCACTCGATAGACGTACCAAAGCCGGTTGAACCCCATCCTGCGGGAGAGGACAGCCGGCTTTTTATTTTGCTCCAAGGCTAATTCCAAGCCTCTCAAATGTCGATTTAAATAATAGGGTCTGCGCTGGAAGACTGCCTTAGGCAGGCCGATCCAGCACCGGTAAAATGTAACTCCCTTGCTCTTCTGGCCCCTGTGCTACAATGAAGAGTGAGACTAAAGGCCTATTTTGATCGAGGTTGGAGGGTTGGTTGTGCGGAAGAGATTCAGAAGCGGAGAAGAAGGCTTCACGCTGATTGAGGTGCTCGCGGCGAGCGTGATCCTGGCCATTGCAGGCCTCACGATGACTGCGTTCTTCATCAACGCGATGTCTTACAATAAGGCGAACCAGAACAAGACCGTTATGGTCAATCTGGCGCGGAACGCTTTGTTTTATATGGAGAAACGGAATTTTGAGGATATGCAGTACTTTCTAGATAAATCGGCTCAGACGATCAGCACGGAGGATTGCGGGGATGATCACGCTTGTTCAGGGAAGAGCATGAATGCTCTGTTGACCGATACCGATCGGTTCCCGGGTCTGTGGGATGTGCTCAATCCCAGCGTTAACGGGATCGAGTATACCATCATGGTAAGCTATCATAAAGAGAACAAAGTCAGGGGCGGCGGCCTGGACTCTTCGATTCAGTTCGACAAGCACCTGCTGCCTGTCGTGGTCGAAGTACGGGCTAAATCGGACGATGCGCCGACAAAGTACCGATCAACGGAAGTTAGGGGGTATATCACCGATGAAAGCATTCGTAAGGCGGATTAGAGACGACGAGCGCGGGCTTACGTTGGTGGAGCTTATCGCCTCTCTATCGATTATGTCTATGGTCATGGGGACGATCTACGGTGTGATTACCTTTGGATTCAACGCCTATCACAAAGTGACGATAGAGAATGACCTGCGCAATGAGAGCGACCTTATCATGTCTGCCATTATCAACGAAATGTACGTGTTTGGGGCGGATAGTGTCAAGAAGCATAAAAACCGTACCAACGGCCAGCTGGATGGCATTACTTTGATCGATACATTATCAGATGGTAACGAAGAGGAAAAGTACCTTTTATTGAAAACCGATGGAGAGGGGCTGAGACTCTACATCGGAGGTGACGAGGAAGGATTGGCCGATGATGAAAGTCATATGGTGTTGAGATCCAAGCTTCTCCCCGGCTCCGTTATTGCATTGAAATGCCCTGGGAGTCCGGAGCCGGAGGCTTGCGGCAGCGGACTGATCGATGTGCGTATGGAGCTGGGGCAGACCTATGAGGGCAGGGAGCATAAGCTTGCGCTTCAGAGCAAATTCGGATTCTAGGAGAGATGGGCATGATACGGGAGGAACGGGGCTCGGCCCTGCTTCTGGTTTTATTTATGATCGTCGTGTTTACGATGCTCGGTATTGCCGTTACCGGAGCCGCCGTGGGGGGCGCCAAGCTGACGGTGAAGCGGGAGAATGACGTTCAGAGCCTTCATCTCGCAGAGAAGGCCTTGAATGTAGCGGCGGCCTATATTGCAGAAGAGTACAACGGAAAGCCGCAGGAAGAAATCACTTCCGAACGTCTTCAGCAAGACGTGTTGGATATTAAATCAAAATTGGAATCCGTACAGGTAACGGACAGCGGGAATTCGGGCGGCACACAGGCGGAAGCTTCTGAAACGAAGGTGGACCGGATTGGAACCATTGAGGCCATTGAAGATGCAGGAGAGAGAAATAAGGGACGCGTCCTAAGAGTCATCGCCAAGGCCGTTGTAGGCGGCGTGGAGCGCAGGCTGGTGCAGGAGATCACACTCGAAACGTATCCGCCCTTCTTGAATTATGTTATGGGCTCCAAGGGAAAGGTGAAGGTGAATGGCTCTCCGTATATGATTGGTGATATGTACGCCGGCGACCAGCTGCTCGTCAAGGATGAAGCGGAGTATTACTACAACAGTGACGAGTCCACGACCGAACCGGATCGGGAGGGTACACTGTTTCCTACCATGGATGGCAAGGTGGTTGTGAAGAACCGGGATGATATCCTGTACTGCGATACAGATGAAGGCAGCTGTACAGGGACCGCAAGGTACAAATCCTTGGGCAGCGACCCGCTGCTCGTCGAGAAACGTATAGGGGATACGTTAGGGGGTAAAGCCAGTGTAGTGGAGTACAATCAATCGTTTGCGGATATTCAGTTCAACCAATCCTTCGTTGATAAAGTGGCGGAGGCAGTAAATGCGGATAAAAATGAGCGTAAAGAATTACTACAAGAATTTGATAAGGACGGATCAAACAGCCAGGGCAAAACTCTAATGAAATACTTAGAGAACTCGAATTACGCCATTGAAGTCATCAATCCACCTGTCCCTGAGGATACGAGCGAGAAAAGCTGGGCTGATTACACTGAACAAAAAAGGGCCCTGGAAGAAAAACTGAATAAGCCGTTAAAAAAATCGATTCTGTTTCAAGGCAATCTAACATTGAATAATGCCGAAGAGGGCAGTTCACCCGGTACCTCAGAAGAAGTCGAAACCACAGAAGGAAGTGAAGTAGACACCGGGGGCGCCGGCAGCCAGATCATCATCAACCAGCTGGTGTATGAGCAGGACGTTAAAGATTTCCGAGAAGAAACCTTCACCGATTCCGATTTGTACAAAAGCAACTGGTTTATCGTTAACGGAGACCTGACGATCAACTCCGATGATACCACCCCGATTCAGGTGAAAGGCAATATCCTGGTGACAGGAAGCTTAACCATCAAAGGCAATGTAGAGATAGATGCAACGATCTTTACTTTAGGTAACAGCGGCCAATCCACGGAGATATCCGATGCCAAGATTAAGGGGATGGACGGGAAGGAGCTGCTCCTGTTCTCCAGGGAATCGATTCTGATTACAAGGGTAAACTCCTTTGATGAGATTCATGAAGAGTACAAACCTTCAGCCGAAAATAACCTTTATCAGTTGGACGCCTTTTTCTATACGGAGAAGAGTGCCGAACTTTACGGGGTCGGGTCGATCTTCTGGATCCGCGGCGGTTTTTTTGCCAAAGAAGAACTCATTCTTCATGCCGTCCGCGGTAATACGGAACCGAGCAGCAACGAGTCGTCGCTTCTCTTCAAGCCGGATGAATCCCCGCTGAAGTCAAGAATGATCCTGCAGAGTAAGGTGGGGCTGCTCGATAACCAGGGAGCCGCCCTGCCGCGGGTGGACAGCATAACGGTCAAGGTAGGTTCAAGAAAATTATGTGCAAAAGGAGAAGACTCCTGCGAATAAGCGGGAGTCTTCTTTTTTGTCTCGGAAAGGGGAAGTATTGGTACCGCTCCCGTCTACCATATGTAAAAGGGCTTCGCCATCCATAATGGATAGCAAAGCCCTTATTCTTGCGTTTAGAACCGATCACGCGTGTCGACGATAATCGATAGGGTGGCGGTGATGATGTTTCTCCCGAGCGGGTCTACATATTTAACGGTAATCTTGGCCGTTCCATTCTTAAGAGCTTGGACCATCCCGTCCTGAGTGACCGATACAAAGTTCGGACTGGAACTCGTCCAGTAGAGATGGCCTCTCAGTCGGGAATCTTTGTAGTTCAAGCCGGCAGGAAGGCTGATGGCTGGGTCAAGAACCGCTTCAAGCTGCTTCCAGAGGTCGATTTGAGCGCCGCGCTTAACCTTATAGGAGCCCGGCAGTCCGAGTCCCTTAAGAGCAGACTTGACGGTAATCGGATGAGTAACGGAGAATTCACCCGAGCCAAGTACGATCTCCGTATCCCCGGCTTGATTGCCGGTGAGCAGGACTCCACTGCCGGTCAAGGCATTCAGGGAAGCAATCTGCTCGTTACCCGTACTCCATTGGAAGCTAAGGCCGTTAGTGATTTCGGCGAGCCTGTCGGCCGAAACATTACCGGCATCAAAGCCAGCCGTCATGTTGATTGTTGAGAACTCCATGACTTCGTGGTTGCCCTGCAGCAGAAGGCTGCCTACGACAACTTGGACTGTGTCCTCAAATACATTTTTCATGGCGTCGGTGTATTTTACGGTAATGTCGGCAGTACCATTCTTTACGGCTGTGATTACACCGTTCGAATCCACTGAAACGATCGACGGATCAGAGCTCGACCAGGTCAAGTTTCCTTTCAAGCGGGCCACTTTATAATCGAAGCCGGCCGGAAGCTGAATCTCTGGTGATTCAACAAGCTTCGCGTTCAGCAAGCTCCACAAGTCTTTGGTGGTATTCGTGCCCGTAATGAGAAGCAGACTGCCGGGAAGCTCAAGGCTCTCGAGGAGCGGCTTGACCGTAATGTTCTGGGTGGCGGAGAGTACACCGAGTCCCATACGGATCTGTGCTTCTCCCGGCTTTAAGGCTTTGATCGTGATCCTGTCGCCGGTCGTGCGGCCAAGTTCGACGACATCCTCTCCGCCTAAGATACTCCACGTCGAGTTAGCTGCATTCAGAATACCGCTGACGAACGAATCGGTACCCGGGACGGACTGGGCAATCGCAAGGAAATCCCTTTGCATGAATTCGTACATTTCGCTGTCGCCGGAGATGCCGATGCCTCTTACGGAAACTTCGGTACGGTCGGTATAGAAACGGCCTTTGTCAGTAGTCAATGTGACGCTGACATGGGCTGTACCCGGCTTCTGGCCTTTAATAATCAATCCTTGAAGTGACTGGGCTCCGTCTACGATCGTCACGACGCCGCTCTTCGGCTCTTCGATCGCCCATTGGACGGTATAGGGGATCTTGAGACCCTCAGGCAGAAACGCCGCACTAAGAGTCAGCGTCTCTCCCTTATTCATAACACGTTCACCCGGTGTGATCACCACACTTGGATCTTTTACATCGACGACGAAGTCCTGGCTATAGGTGCTGTCTTTATCGGTGGCAATCGTCAGTCTCACCGCTGCCGTTCCTTCCTGCAGTCCTTCCAGAACGGCAGAAGGCTTCGTCTCGTTCGTCAGCTGAACGTTGCCTGCGCCATCCTTCACGGTCCAGCTATAGACAGTCGCGTTCTCATAGCCTTCGGATAACCGGAAGTCCAGAGCCTGCTGTTCACCCACATAGAGGGTGTCTGGTCCGATGATGGACAGCTCCGGAGCCATAACGGTAACCGCCGCCTCTCTGCTGTACTCAGCGCCTTTATCCGTTTTTACCGTAAGCTTAATGGCGGCAGTGCCCGGCTTGACGCCTGTAATCGCAGTGGTGGCCTGATCCGCGCTGGACAGCGAGATATACTCTGCGCCGCTCACCACAGACCACGAATAGGACGTTGGCGACTCGTTGGCTGTGAGCAGGCTTGCTGTCATGGAATCGGATTGGCCAACGAACAGGTTCGCCGGACCGATGATGTTCAGTCCTGGGATAATAACGTTGACGACTGCGGTTGCCGATAGATTGGATCCATCTTGGGAGACGGCTTTGATCGTGGCCTGGCCTGCCTTTAGACCTCTGATGATTCCTGTCTGGCTTACGCTGACGATATCCGGCTGAAGCGAGGTCCAGGTAAGATTCTTATTGCTCGTATCCAGCGGCAGAATGGTGGGGATCAGCCGATCTTCGTCATTCAGTCTCAGATTCTTCCCTGTGAGCTCCAGGGAGGTCATCGTGGTGACCGCATCCAGATTGAATGTATTGAACGGGAGCGTCCGCGTCACACTATGATTCAAGAGTTGATTCAGCACAAAGTCGGTAAAGGTCAGCTTCGAATTATCCAGCAAATAAGAGCCGTTCTTCTGCGGAGTGACGCTGATCTTGAAGGATACGGGATCTGCTATGAACTGGTCGCCCGAGCGGCGGTACGAAATATCCGGCAGGGTTCCTTTGACCGTATATCCGCTGGAGAGAGTCCCTTCCTTAACGAAGGTGCCCGGTCCGGCCGGAAGCTGGCTCACCGCCAGGTTGGCGGGGAACACTTCGTTGACCTGAAGACCCTTGATAACGAGATCGCTCTCTTTGATGCTCGTGCTATAGGTGACCGGGCTTGGTGTTATCGTGTAAGACAGCTCAGCCGGGGTATTCTTCTCCACCTTCGCAGCCGACATCGTACGGGCTAGCTGGAGGTTGGCCGTTACCTTCTCCACCTTGACCCCAATTTCCTTGACGGAGGTGGCGCCTTTGGCATCGGTAGCCGTTATCGTTACCGTCAGATTCCCGCCGTTTGGCAGGGGATTGGAGAAGCCTTGGGAAACCATCTCGCCGGACGACTTCTGAACGGTAGGCAGTACGGTTTGCATTTTGCCGTCGTAGGCGAACGTGACGGAAGTGGTCAGCTGGCGATCATTGAGATCGTAGTCTTCCGCCTTGTAGCTGATATAGATATCCTGGCCCGCCGGGATGATGTTATTGTCGGTCGACGTGTAGACAGCCGGCGCGTAAGCCGTAATGACCGGAGCGTGGTTCGAGCCGATATAAGCACGGAACATGGTGTTGACGAAGAGCCGCTGCTCCCAATCCGGGAAGCCGGTATTCCTGTGACCTGTTCCAGAGTAGGTCACATTTCCTTTGGAGTAAGTGTAATAGTGATTCCAGCTGTCCGTTACATCCCGGGAGCTTCCGGTGATATTGTACCAAGGCACAACGTCCCGGTCTTCCAGATCCAGGGTGAAGTACTGGTTATGCGTAAGATTGACCGAGGTACTGCTGCTTAATGCGTAAGGAAACTGGGTTAAGAGCCCTTCATTTACCTTGATGACGGACGTTGAAGTATTAGGTGCTCTTAATCCCATGTTGGTTTGCGGGGCAATCTGCCCGGTAGCGGCCTGAAAATAATTCATCCAGTTGGCGGAATTGCTGTTCGTATAGATGGTATCGTGCGTGAACATGACCGCTTGTCCTGTATTAATAAAGGTCTGTACCGCCTTGGAAGCCTGCTCGTTAATAGGAGCGTAAGTGTTGTACTCATCCCGGAATCCGAAAATGAGCATGTCATATTTCCCGTTCAGCGTGGCATACCCGGTTGTATTGAAGTCAAGAATGCTCATCGTGTCGATGGTAATCACATAGTCGTCGCTTTTCAGGTAGCCCTGCTTGATATTGGACTCGGTCTTCAAAGAGCTGTTCGAATCAATTCCCAGTTTAAGCGGGTCTGAATAGCTTTTGGGAAGAATCTGCAGCACATTAATCCGTGTCACTTCGTCCCGGAAGCGGAAAACACCGGACTTGACGTCTTTGAGCTTCGTCAGCGTGGAGCCTTCCACAATCTCCAACTTCCAGTATTGCAGTCCCGAGAAGCCTTTGGGAAGCTGGAAGCTCAGTACATTCCCCGTTTGCTTCGTTACAGGCGCCCAGGCTACGAGCTGTTCCGCACTGGTGCTCAGCACCTGATCGGCGCTGATGTACAGGTTGGCGATCAGTCCCCGCTTGGCCACATCCGCAACGTTCTTAATATCGAACTTGAAAGTAAGCGAATCCCCGTCCTGATACATAAAATCGTTGTTTGTTGTGTAATCGGTCGGTTGGGCCGTAAGCGTAAAGCGCGGCCGGACGGCTGAGCGCTCGACGAATTTCGTTTTCGCAGTAAAAGCGGTATAGCTTGCGATATCCGCATTTGCAACAAAGATCACGTTCTCTTTGGCGGTAGCCGGTTTGTTGTAAGGGCTGAAGGCCGTATACAGTTTGCCGGTCAGTACTTGATTAAGAACATCTGTGTGCAGGATAACCGGAAGTCCTTTATTCACGAAGTTATCAATAATTTCTTTGGCTTTCAGGTTGGTAATGTCATTCTGCAGGTTCGTTGTATTGTGGTTCTGTGTTGTGCCGGTGTAAGCCGGTAATCCTGCAGGATTGTAAGTCCCTTTACCAATATAAATGGCGTCGTAACGTCCGTCGAGTTCCTCACGAAGCGCCACGAATTTCTTCATCCGAAGCGTTGTCAGCTCCACCGAAGAACTTTGCCCCGCCAGGATGCCGCTCAAATCCGATGCGCCGTTGTCCGTAATCTCCAGAATTCTGGTTTTCACCACTTCATCCGCCGCATAGGCTTCGGACGGCCGAATTCCCACTGCTGACAGGGATGAGAGCAGAAGTGTAAATACGAGCAGGCGGCATAGGATTCGATGCCATAAGTGCCCCGTTATTCGCATGATGTCCCTCCAATGATGAATATAGTCCTACCCAATTAACGTCAAAAGCCTGAGCATAATGAATAGTTCTATTGTACTACTTTCAAAAGGGATAATATAGGATTGTTTTCTTGCTATAAATTGGTTAAAACCACAGTGCGTCAGTCTTTTTCGGTTTATGTGATTTTTGTTATGGAGGAAGGAGAGGGAGTAGGTTACGATAAATTTAGAAGATATAATAGAATTAATTCGACATAATTCGACAATATATCGACAAGGTCGATATTTCCTTGATTCCAGAAATTCGGGTTCAACTCTGCCGAGGAATGTCCGATATAAAGAGTAAGAAACCGATTTGGAGTGGTGCCACATGGCTCTGGTCAAGAAGAGACTCGGGGATTTGCTCGTCGAGAGCGGCATTATCTCGGAGGATCAGTTGAAAGAGGCGTTGGCCGAGCAGCGCAACACGAAACAGAAGCTCGGCGACCTGCTCATTACGCAGGGCTATATCACGGAACAGCAGCTCATCGAGGTGCTTGAATTCCAGCTTGGAATTCCGCACGTCTCGCTTTATAAATTCCAGATTGACCCGGCCATTACGCAGATCATTCCGGAGAGCATGGCCAGAAGGTACCAGGCCATTCCGCTTCAGAAGGACGGCGGCAAGCTGATGGTGGCCATGGCCGACCCGCTGGATTACTTCGCCATCGAAGAGATGCGGATGACCACCGGCTTCCGGATCGAGCCCGCCATCTCAAGTAAGGACGAGCTGCAGCGAGCCATCGCACGGCACTACGGCCTGCAGGACTCCATGAGTCAGATGATGGGCGAGATCACGACGGCAGATGAAATCAAAGAGACGGAGATCACCAGCGAGGATTCGCCGATCGTGCGGCTGGTGAACAAGATGATCCAGCAGGCCGTACAGCTGAGGGTATCGGATATTCACGTCGATCCGGGCGAGAGCAACGTCGTCATACGCTACCGGGTGGACGGATTCCTGCGTACGGAGCGTGTCATTCCTAAGCAGATGCAGGGCTTCCTGACGGCGCGGCTGAAGATTATGGCGAAGCTGAATATTGCCGAACGGCGTCTGCCTCAGGACGGGCGGATCAAGGTGAATGTCGACTTCAAGACCGTCGATATCCGGGTATCTACACTGCCGACGATTCATGGCGAGAAGATCGTGCTTCGTCTGCTTGATCTCACCACTGGAGTGAAGCCGATCGACAACCTGGGCTTCAGCTCACGCAATATCACCGTGTTCAAAGAGATGATCGCCCAGCCTTACGGCATCCTGCTGATTACGGGACCGACGGGAAGCGGGAAAACGACTACGCTATATTCCGCACTGAGTCATCTCAATAAAGAAGATACGAATATCATCACTGTCGAAGATCCGGTGGAGTATCAGCTCGAGGGCATTAATCAAGTGCATGTGAACTCCCAGATCGGCCTGACCTTCGCTGCCGGCCTTCGTTCGATTCTCCGGCAGGATCCCAACATCGTCATGGTGGGGGAGATCCGGGATACCGAGACGGCGGAGATCGCGGTGCGGGCGTCGCTGACGGGTCACTTGGTTCTGTCGACGCTGCATACGAACGATTCGATCAGTACCGTCACCCGCTTCCGGGACATGGGCATCGAGCCGTATCTGATCGCTTCCTCTCTGGTCGGCGTTGTAGCCCAGCGGCTCGTGCGCCGGATCTGTCCGGAGTGCCGCAAGCCCCACGCGCCCACGGAGCAGGAGCTGTTCTTCCTGAAAAGCCGGGGGATGGAGGCTGTCGAGAAGCTGTATAAAGGAACCGGCTGCGGGGCCTGCAACCAGACGGGGTATCAGGGCCGGGCGGCGATCCATGAGGTGCTGGTCGTCAGCGAAGAGCTGCGCCAGCTTATCAGCGAGAACGCCACGGTCCAAGAGATGAGGGCCGCGGCCTTGGAGCAGGGCCTCGTCCAGCTCATGGACGACGGCATCGCCAAGGTCATGAACGGAACGACCACCTTGCAGGAGGTGATTCGCGAGACGGTAGCGCATTAAGCGGGAAGGAGCCACCAGATGTCTAACTTGCATACATTCAACGAACTGCTGCGGACGGCTCACGAACGCGGAGCTTCCGACTTGCACATCACTGCGGGAGCCCCCCCTGTACTCCGGGTACATGGAAGTCTGCTTCCGCTGGAAGGTTCGCCATTAACCGCCGAGGATACCTCCAGCATGATTCTGGCCGTGTTGACGCCGGACCAGGCGGATCGCTTCGGCCGGACGGGAGAGGTCGACTTTTCCTATGAAGTCGAAGGGCTGTCCCGGTACCGGGTCAACGCTTACAGGCAGCGGGGTAAGGTGTCGCTTGCCGCACGGACCATTCCGGCGAAGATTCCGACGCTCGAGGAGCTGCGACTGCCGCCGGCGGTACAGTCCTTGGCACAGAGGCCGCACGGTCTTGTGCTCGTGACTGGACCGACGGGGAGCGGGAAGTCCTCTACGCTCGCGGCATTGATCAACCATATTAACAAAACGCAGCGCAAGCACATCGTCACGCTCGAGGATCCGATCGAGTTCCTGCATAAGCACGGCTCGTCGGTGATCAACCAGCGGGAAGTCGGCAGCGACACCCGCAGCTTCGCGGACGGGCTGAGGGCGGTGCTCCGCCAGGATCCGGACGTCATCCTCGTCGGCGAGATGCGTGACCTGGAGACGATCACCGCGGCGGTGACTGCAGCAGAAACCGGGCATCTCGTGTTCGCCACGCTGCACACGACGGACGCGCCGCAGACGATCGACCGGATCATCGACGCGTTCCCGGCCCACCAGCAGGGGCAGATCCGCATCCAGCTGGCCGCCGTCCTGGTCGGCGTCGTGTCCCAGCGGCTGCTGCCTAGACCCCGCGGCGAAGGCCGGACCTGCGTCACCGAGATCATGATGAACACGCCGGCGGTGGCGAACCTGATCCGCACGGAGAAGGTGCATCAGATCAAGAGCGTCATGCAGACCGGACGCCTGCAGGGCATGCATACGATGGACATGGCGATCAAGGAGCAGCTCCAGCAGGGGCTGGTTGATCCGCTGGCCGCCAAGGCGTATCTGCAGGAAGGCGGTGCCTGATGCCGCAGTTCGTCTATCAAGCCCGGCGGGGCAGCAAAACCCTGAAGGGGACGCTGACCGCGATGGACAAGTCCTCCGCGGTGGAGGAGCTCCGCAAGCAGGGACTGATGGTCCTCTCGCTGAAGCCGCAGCAGAATCAGCTGCTGTCGACGGAGATCTATATCGGGAACCCGGTCAAACCGGCCCACTTCATTATGTTCCTCCGCCAGCTGGCTACGCTGATCCGTGCAGGGGTCTCCATCGTCGAAGCGGTGAACATCCTGGCGGAGCAATCCGAGAGCAAGCCGCTGCGCAAGACGCTGCATGAGGTCAGCGGCTCCCTGGTAAGAGGTTTGACCTTCTCCCACGCCGTGCAGGAGCACAAACGGATCTTTCCGCCGATGTTCGTGAACATGGTGCGGGCCGGTGAAGAGACCGGTGACCTCGAGGGGACTCTAGACCGGCTGGCCCGCTTCTTCGAGAAAGAGCACGTCACCCGGGAGAAGATCAAGTCCGCGATGACGTATCCGTTGGTCGTTGGCTTCCTGGCCATCGCCGCGGTCGTCTACCTGCTCAAAGCGGTCGTGCCGCAGTTCGTCTCGATGTTCGAGTCGATGAACGCCGAGCTGCCGCTGGTCACCCGTATGGTTCTGGCCGTGAGCAACAGCATTGAGCACCAGTGGTGGTACTGGGTGCTGGGCGTCCTGGCTCTGGTGGTGGCCTTCATTACCGCACGACGCACGGAGAACGGTGCTTATGCTTTGGATTATCTCCAGCTGAAGGTGCCGGTATTCGGCAAGCTGAAGCAAAAGGGTTCGATCGCTCTCATGACGCGGACCCTGTCGTCGCTGTACTCCAGCTCGGTGCCGATCCTGCAGTCCCTCCACATCGTGGAGTCGGTGGTCGGCAACAAGGTCATCGGCGGATTCATCCGGAACTCGATGGATTCCCTGCAGCAGGGCCGGCCGTTGTCGGAGCCGCTGAAGAAGGCCTGGGTGTTCCCCCCTATGGTCACGCAGATGATCGCCATTGGGGAAGAGACCGGGGCGCTGGACCAGATGCTGGAGAAGGTGGCCGACTTCTACGAGATGGAAGTGGAGAATACGGTTGACCGGCTGAAATCGCTGATTGAGCCATTGCTGCTGGTTTTCCTGGCCGGCGTGGTGGGAACCATCGTTGCCGCGATTATGCTGCCGATGTTCAGCATGTATTCCAATATTGGATAACCGCACTTGTTATCATACATCAATCTATTTATTACACATTGGAGGAATTTATTATGATGAAGTCCGTGCTGAAGCGGTTCAAGAAAGAAGAAAAAGGCTTTACGCTGATCGAGCTCCTGGCTGTTATCGTGATTCTCGGGATTATTGCTGCGATTGCTGTACCGATGATTGGTCGTATTATCGATAACTCAGAGACTAACTCCAATCGAGCAACTGCTCGGCAAATATATGATGCTTCAAGGCTGTTCATTACCTCTGGTGGAGAAATTGGGGATGACAACCAAATTACTTTAGAGAATTTGATTGATGCAGACTTTTTGCAAACTGGGATAACATTGCCAAGCACAGGTATCACCTTAGATGAAACTACTACCCTTGTTAGATTTAATGCTGGGGACATTAGAGATGTTGTCTTGGATGACACTACCAATCAACCATTGGAACCAATTCTAGCAGCTGATCTTCTTTCACGTAACTAATAATCCACCCAACCAAGGAATCGGGTCTCCCGGTTCCTCTTTCATGACATACAGAAGCGGAGGTTCCCATGACAACGCTCATCATCGCTTACATCTTCCTGCTGGGAGTCACGCTCGGCTCGTTCTATAACGTCGTCGCGCTGCGCGTGCCGGCGAAGGAATCCATCATCCATCCGCCGTCGGCCTGCCCGAACTGCAGCACACAGCTGCGTCCGCGGGATCTGGTGCCGGTGCTGAGCTGGCTGCTCTCGAGGGGCCGCTGCTGCCACTGCGGCACCCCGGTATCCGCGCTGTACCCGCTCGGGGAGCTGGCGACAGGTGGGCTGCTGGTGTGGGTGTATACGCTGCATGGGTGGAGCTGGGAAGCGCTGGCCGGCGCACTGCTGGTCAGCCTCTCCGTGATCATCACCGTTTCGGATCTGAAGTACATGCTCATCCCGAACAAGGTGCTCCTGTTCTTCTTCCCGCTGGTGGCGGGGGCGACCCTGCTCTCCGGCGCAGCACAAGGCTGGAGTGCCCTCGGTACCGCCCTGCTCGGGGCGGCTGCCGGAGGAGGCATCATCATTCTCGTGGCACTGGCCTCCCGGGGCGGCATGGGCATGGGCGACGCGAAGCTGATGATCGTCTTCGGCTTTGCGCTGGGCCTGCCGAAGATTCTGCTTGCTTTTATACTCGCTTGTCTGCTCGGTTCGCTGGTCGGCGGCACGCTGATGCTGCTGAAGCTGGTGAAGCCGAAGCAGCATATTCCCTTCGGCCCTTACCTGGCCGCGGGTGCGCTGATCGCCTATGCTTACGGGGCGGATCTCATCGAAGCATATGTAACGCTAATCGGATAACCATAGGGGGTGAACATGATGTTACCATTCGGAGGCAAACAAATCGGAATTACGGTCGATTCGGGCGGATTCCGCTATATTCAGGTCAAGAAGAACAAGGCAGCCAGCCGCGGTACCCTGAAGCTTTCGCAGGGCACGATTGTGGAAGATCAGATCGTGGATGAGGAGCTGTTGAGACAGGAAGTCCAGCGGTGGGTCCACCAGGAGAAGCTCAAGGGCGCTTCGGCGATCCTGTCCATTCCTACATCGCAGATCATCATCCGCAAAATGCGGATCGGCAGCACAAAGGCCAGCGAGCTGCGCGGGCTGGTTGAGCTCGAGGTCGAGACCGCGCTGCGGCTGCCGTTCGAAGATCCGGTCTATGACTTTATTCCCGTCGATTCGGACGACGAGGGCACGACGGTGCTCGTCTATGCCGCGTCCCGCAAGCTGATCGACAGCTATGTGGGCGTGCTGGAGGAAGCGGGGGTGAAGGTCAAGGATGCCGAGATCTCGGCTTTTGCCCTGGCCCGCGCGATCCAGAACCAGCAGTTCGAGAAGCTGGAAGAGACGATGCTGATCTCGCTGGACGAAGCGCAGCTGGAGATCTATCTGTTCCATAACGGCAATCCGGTGTTCATGCGGACGATTTCCCTGCTGGATCCCTACGCCGTTGATCCGCTCGCGGCGGAAGGCGGGGCCGGCCAAGGGCTGACGCAGGACCAGATTCCCGAGATCACCGCCGAGCTTTCCCGGATTCTGAGCTTCTACCAGTACAGCATCCGCGAAGGGGCCAGCCGGATTGTCGACATCATCGTCACCGGGTCGGGCGAAGGACGGATGCAGCTGTTCGAGGGACTGAAGGCGACGATGACCGAGATCTCGGTCCGCACCTTCGACTTCGACGCACTCTCGGACAAGCCGGCCGCAGGCATGGAAGGCCTGAACCCTTACGGGATCGGCATCGGATTGGCGCTGCAGGACAAAGCGACGAAGCGGATCAATCTGCTGCCGGGCAGCCGGAAGGACCCCCGCCGAGCGCTGCGGATCGTCATGACGGGTACGCTGCTGCTGGCCTGGACCGCCGGAGCGGCGGGAATCACCTACGTCTATCTCGATAACCAGAAGCAGATCGACGCGGATCTCGAGACTATCCACGAACTGAACGCCAAGCAGGCCGCGGTACAAGCGCAGTTGAAGCAGCTGTCGGGCACCGGAGATAATCCGGCGGGGGCGGTGGAAGCCATCGGTGGAGCGAAGGTGGATGTGTCGAAGACGATTAGGGCTGTAACGGAGGGGATTCCGCAGGGCGGGTTGATCTATTCCCTGGCTTATAAAGGGGAAGAGAAGCTCAACATCACGGTCGACTTCAAGTCGATGGACGACGCTTCCATCTACCTGGGCAAGCTTCGCGAGCTGCCTTTCGGCGCGGCTTCGTTCATGCAGTCGATCACCGCCGTCTCCTACAGCGAGGAGAGCCCGGCCATACCTCAGCGACCGGCACCAGGAGCACCGATCACGGTGACGGACCCGGCACAAGGCGATGGGATGGTAGTGATGCCGCCTCCGGCCGCAGCGCCGGCTCCGGTGAAGAAGGTCGTGAATACAACGTACCGTGCGGTCTATACGGTTGCAGAGGAAGTGGAAGAAGGACAGAAGGGGGAGGGCACGAATGCCAAACAAGACAAATAACAATCTGCTGCTGCTTGGCTTCGCCGCACTTTTTTTGATTCTGTTCGCCTGCTATTCCTTTGTGCTGAAGCCGTCGAACGATACTCTGGAGGCCAACCGGTCGGAGATCGGCACCCTGCAGAAGCAGCTCGGGATTCTCGAGAAGAAGGTGAAGGAGAAGGAGCAGGCCAAATCGACGATGTCGACGGAAGCGGTTCAAGCGGGGCTGCCTCCGGGGGATAGCGTGGAGAAGCTGACCGTGGATCTCCGGCAGATCGAGAAGGACGCCCAGGCGAAGATCAACTCGGTAACCTTCAGCAAGACGGCCAAGAACGACCTGCAGACGCTGCTGAAGAGCAAGGACCCTTTGTTTCCGAACGTACACATGGTAGAGGCCAAGCTGGAAGTGTCCGGTACCTATGTGCAGGTGAAGGAAGTGATTGAGCGGCTGCAGCAGCTTCCCCGGCTGACCCACATCGACTCCGTAGATTACGGGAATATCCCGATGAACCGGAGCTCGGCTACGCCTGTCGACAATGCGAAGGAGCTTTCCGTCCATATCTCGTTCAAAGCTTACTTCGATGCTTCCGCCGCGAAACCGGCAGATGCGAAGCAGGCGAAAGCGGGGGAGACGAAGACGGCTCCGCCGGCCGATCCGGCCAAGGCTCCGGCTGAAGCGCAGAGCGCCGTTCCACAGTCCTGAGGGATTGCGCGGCTAGGAAATTCTATGAATCCAAGAGCACGGGCCTACAGCCGCTGCTCTTTTTTTATGCACTCAGACCGATCTGGCAGCCAGCTGATGATCAGCCATTCGCCATACGTTACGGCCAGACAGCATAGGACCAAGATGGCCCGCCGCGTCTCCTCCCACTGATCCCTCCGGAAGCGCCCTTGTAACAGGGGATTAGTTGAGGAGTAAGAGCATCCAACGACGAGCGCAAAAGGAGGAGGGGGGCAGAAATGCGGTATAACGAACATGTGGGTGGAACTGGTGAGGTGCTCGCCCGGGCTTGAACCGTTATCGACATCATGCGGAACGTGCCTTTTCTCTCTCATCGGAACGGTATTACAGGGAGACGAGCAGCGGCAGGATGAAGATCGCAGAGATCCGGCAGGTCATGCGGAGGGTGATCAAAGATGGGCGGCAATCCGTGTACGGGATGAACGTTCAAGGTGGGGCTGTGAGGATGGGACGCTTGAAAAAAGGAGCCTTGCAGGCGTGGTATGTCTCCCGTTGGGGATGACCGTTTAAGGGGGCAAGCGGAGAGGTTACTCGGCTGACGGTTCGGCTATCGGCCGGTTCAGCTCAAGCGGCTCGGGGGTGAGTTCGGCGAGACGGTTCCAGGCTTCCTGGCTCAGGCCAAGCTGCCGGATGACATCTTCCACTTTCAGGGTAATCGTCATAATAGGCCTCCATGGTTCCAAGGTGTGATGGATGATGAAGACTACTATAACAGATAGGTTCCGAAATGTTTGTCGAAATGGCTTAAGATTGCTTTAGAAAAAAAGGTGAAATTTTTCACACTTTGGGGGATTGTGACGAAGGACATGATGCCGGTCACTGGTCATATGACGAAGGGATTCCGTATGATAGGGGAACTTCATTACAAGAAAATGCTGCAAGCCCCAAGGAGGCCACCCGATATGAACAAACCGTTAAAAATGATTCGCACCAGCATTCTGACAGCCGCGGCAGGCGCCGTACTGATCGGCGGACTGGCTGTGCACCGTCCCGCATTCGCAGCGGAGATCGCCGCTTCTCCTGTGAAGGTGCAGGAGTTCCGTTTCCTCGATAAAGAATCCGACCGCATCTCGCTTGACAAGACCTCGGAGCCGGACGGCACCCGGGACGGACATCTCTCCCTGCTGATCGATGCGGGAGACGGGACGGAGATCCGCTCCATTACGCTGAAGACGGCGGACAGCTCAGGCGCGGACGTGAACCACGGCCTGTGGAAGACCTTCAAGGCACAACCGGGAGATATCGGCCATCTGCTGGCCGTTGTCCGCGATGGCAAGATTCTCAACAGCACGTTCCAGCCAACGCTCGGCACGTTCCAGGGGATCGCGCAGCTCGAGCTGTACGCCTCGGATAACAACAGCATGAAGCCGGGTGAGTACTACTACGTGGAGATCGAGACGAGCAAGGGCACCGTGAAGTCGGCTGTGACGCCTTTTCACGACAGCGAAAGCTCCTATGCTCCCGTAGCCATCCGGGAATTCTCCTGGGTGGACCTCGACCAGGACAAGACAGGCGTCGCCTTCTTCGGGGAGGACGGGACACCGGACGGACACTTCCGGCTGAAGCTGAATCTGGCGCCGAAGACCGAGGTGCTCGCGATGATCCTGCGGCCGACCGACAAGGACGGCAAGGAGGCCTACCAGGGCATCTGGCGGACGAACCGCGCCGGTGTAGGCTGGCTGCTCGGCATTACCAAGGGAGATACCGTCATGACGCCCGAGTTCAAGAAGGATGTGAAGGAGCCCCTCGGCACCTTCAGCGGCAACGTGACCTTCGATCTCTATGCCAACAACAACAGGTCGATCAAGAACGGCCAGCACTACACCGTCGAGATTGAAACGACGTACGGCACGGTGATCTCGAAGCCGATAGAGTTCGGCAACGCGGCCTCCAATTACAAGGACGATTCGGCACTGGACTTCCGCACGATCGCCCTGAAGCTGGACTCCACGGTGGCGGCGGTCGATGAGGTGGAGCAGACGCTGGAGGTCGCGCCTTTCACGCTGGATGGCCGGACGATGGTGCCGATCCGCTTCATCGGGGAAGCGCTTGGCGCCAAGGTGGACTGGAATGCCGCGGAGAGACGCGTCACACTGGCGAAGGAGGACGTGAAGATCGAGCTCGTCATAGACGAGAAGAATGCGCGGGTGAACGGGGAGGCGGCTGTACTCGATACGCCGGCGGTGATCCGGGACGGCATTACGCTTGTGCCTGTGCGTTTTGTCAGCGAGAGCATGAAGATGAAGGTGTTCTTCGATAACGGCGAGATTCTGATCACCGACGCGAAGGAGCAGTAAGCGAAGAGCTTAGAAAGATCCGGAAGGCAGCGGATGGGACAGGGGCTGGGCGGTTGATACGCTCAGCCCCTGTACTGCATAGGCGTCAGGCTCGTCAGCCAGAGGCAGCTGCGCGAGGAGTGCTGCGGACCGGGAGCCCAGCCGTATGCCGAGCTCCGCGAGTGGGGCGCAGCCGATGCCGGGAGCCGGACGGTGGCGGGGCTGGCCGTGGAGGGCGTGAAGTCGGCCGGCGCGGCAGCCGAATGAGGGGAAGAGCGTCCGGAAGCTGCGCGTTCCATGAGATAAGTGCTTTGACGGACCTTCTCCTTCGGGGCGTCGGGCTGTGGTAAGGGCGGGTCGACTGTGGTCGGTTCTCTCCCCTTTTTGCGTTAAATTGCGGATGACACATCCGCTTAAGATCAGGTTTGGGACCGATACACAAGGTAAGTTGTTCGACGATTTCCCGCCCGGTCGGCTTCTTTTGGCAAAGTGCAAACGGTTATTACTCATCCGATTGGATGGGTCTTCCAAGAACATAACGGACAGGCGGAATAGGCACGAGGATGCTTTTTTGATACATTTGGCCTGCTTTTGCATAAGTTTTTCTTTTAGAATCGGGGTCCATTTGATAAAATAGGACTAAAAGCAGTATGGAGACTAGGATCTATGCAAATTGGGAGCAGTATTCGAAGCATACGAAGAAAGCGCGGCATTACGATGGGCCAGCTGTGCGAAGCGACCGGCTTGTCCCAAGGCTTCATGAGCCAGCTCGAGAACAACAAGACTTCCCCGTCTCTGGCGACGCTGGAGACGATCGCCACCTTCCTGAACGTACCGATCTCTTACCTGCTGCTGAAGCAGGAAGAGCGGATGAATGTGGTCCGCAAGCAGGACCGGACAACCAGCCTGTTCAAAGGGGAGCATAAGATCGAGCATCTCGGCCAGATCGGCGGGATGCGCCTGTATTTGAGTGAAATCCCTCCCGGCCAGCCGGAGGAAGGGCCGATGAACGAGCACGAAGGCATCGAAGCGCACTATGTCATGAAGGGCATGATTAAGGCCTGTCAGGGGGAAGATGAATATGTGCTGGAGGAAGGCGACACGTTCTCCTGGCATTCCAGTGTTCCCCACTCGGTGTACAATATCGGCGAAGAAACGGCCGTCATCCTGATTATCAGTCATAAAGAGATTTAGTCCAGCGGAAGTCCGGACGCAGTTCCTTAGGGAGCTGCGTTTTTTGTTTGTTTTATTCGTAGCGAACTGCTGAGTTATTTCTTGTAACAAATTTATTTTCGCTATTACAAATATTTTTGTTGACGCAGGATGCCGCATTAAGCTATGATGATTCCAGAAGGTGAGTTACACACTTAAAGTAACTAAAAGGGTGCAGCATAACATCCAGACACACCCGCAAACAAACCATAGAAAAGAGGCTGAGGAACATGACAAAGCAGTACGAGGTTGGCGCATTAATTCTGAGAGTGGTGCTCGGGATCACCTTCCTGATCCACGGGGCGTCGAAGTTCCAGATGGGGCTCGGAAACGTAGCGGGCTTCTTCGAAAGCTTGGGGCTGCCCGGCTTCATGGCGTATCTTGTAGCGGTGATTGAGCTGGTCGGCGGAGCTCTGCTGATTCTCGGAATCGGGACCCGCATCGTGTCCATCCTGCTCGGGGTGGTCATGCTGGGCGCAATCCTGAAGGTGAAGATCGCCGGCGGATTCATGGGTGACGGCAAAGGGGCCGGCTATGAGCTCGATCTGGCCCTGCTTGCGATCGCAGCCTACCTCGGCTTAACCGGCAGCTCTCTGTATGCCGTTGACCGTCTGTGGAAGCGGACCGATTCCGCTGCCGCTCAAGGGTGACCCGTGCTATGGAGACAGCTATAGATAAAGGTACGGCCTTCGGGCTTCTTCACCTCAAAGTGAGCGAGCTGCAGCGTTCCATCCGCTTCTATACCGAAGTGGTCGGGTACCGGCTGCTGCGGGTGGAGGGGGTGACCGCAGCGCTTACCGTGGATGGTGTCAGGGAGGCGCTCCGGCTCGAAGAGGTGCCGGAAGCCGTACCGGTGCCGCGCAGGTCATCTGCAGGTTTGTACCATTTTGCGATCCTCGTACCGGACCGCCGGACGCTTGGGCTTGCGCTGAGGAATCTGCTTGAGCACGGCCTGCATGTAGGCCAAGGGGATCACCTCGTCAGCGAAGCCTTCTATATCACCGACCCGGATCTCAACGGGATTGAGATCTATGCCGACCGCCCGCGTGAGGGCTGGGTCCGGGATGAACAGGGCTGCTACGTGATGGGATCCGATCCGGTGGACACGGAGGGGCTGCTGCGGGAAGCGGACGGACATCCGTGGACCGGTCTGCCGGCAGGAACCGTCACAGGGCATATCCATCTGCATGTCAGCCGGCTGGATGAAGCGGAGCGGTTCTATGCCGGGCTGCTTGGCTTTGAGCGGACGGCGGGGGATGGCAGGTCCGTGCTCTTCCTCTCGGCCGGCGGATATCATCATCATATCGGGCTGAACACCTGGGCAGGGGAAGGCGCGCCCGCTCCCCATCCGAAGGCGGTCGGATTGGCTTCCTTCACGCTGGTCATCCCGCAAGGACGGGAGGCGGTCGTACGGCGGCTTCAGGAATCCGGTGCCTTCCTTCGGCAGGAAGGCGATGTTTGGATCACCCGGGATCCCTCCGGTATCGAAATTGTTCTGACGGAGTCTCTCTGACGCTGAGAGCCGGGATGGATTGACGGCAGGTTGGGTATGGTAATCGAATAGAGGCCTGACGAAGGCTGTCCCTTGGATCCGCTGCATGCCGGCACAAGGAGGCAGCCTTCTTGCTGCAATTCCGGGGCGTTTTCCGCTGAATGCGGGCTTGGTCAAATTTGGTTGACGTTGTGCCGATATATTCTGTAAGGGACCGCCCAAAGCGGCAGGGCCCTGGTTCCATCAAACAGACAATGTCTACTCATTCGGCAGGGAGCATGAAGGGATGAATCAATCAAAAGGAATGAAGCTGCGGGTCCTGCTCGGCATACTGGTCATCGGTACGGTATTCTTGACGGCGCTTGCCGGCGGTTATGCCGCCGTTCAGGCGAATATGGCTTCTTTAACGGATAGCTATCTAGAGAACAACTACCAGTACGCGAAGAAGCTCGCTTCCAATACAACGAATCTGCTGGAGATGATGGAGGACAATCTGGAGATGATCGCCGCCAAGGCGGGGCAGAGGCCGGTGTCCTCCCAGGAGCTGGAGATCTGGTTCCAGGCGAACCGGCAGTACTTCAACTCTCTTCTCATGGTCGATGCGGAGCGGCGGGTTACGGCTGTCATTCCCGGCCAGTCGAATGTCGGGCCGGGGACCAAGCTGACGTCGGAAGCCTCGCGCGAAGCTGTCGAGAAGCGGGTGCCGCTTGTCTCGAAACCATATGTAGGCGCGACGGGGCGGCGCATCGTTTTGGTTTCGGCCCCGATCTTTGGGGTGAAGGGGGACTACCAGGGCTTTGTGGGTGGGACGATCTATCTGGAAGAAAACAACGTGCTGAGCCGGACCTTAAGCGAGCATTTCTACGGCAACGGATCTTACGTGTATGTCACGGATGCCGACGGTCATATTCTGTTCCATCCGGATCCGAAGCGGATCGGGGAGCTGGTGACAGCCAACGAAGTGGTCCGCAAAGCCGTCTCGGGCCTAAGCGGCTCGGAGCTCATCGTCAATACGAGAGGCCTTCCTTTTCTTGCAGGCTATGCCTATGAACCGAGTGCCGGCTGGTCGATCATCTCCCAGACCCCGACTTCGATACTGGAAGCGCCGCGCGAAGCCCTTATGAGGAAGCTGCTGCTGCAGGTCTTTCCCCTGTGCCTTGTGATCCTGCTGGCCGCCTGGCGTATCGCTTATACGATCTCGGCGCCGCTGTACGCGCTCGCCAAATTCTCGGAGGAGTCCATGCATTCCCGCAGGCCGCTGCCGCTGCGGATGCCGAAGACCGGCCGATTTATCTACGAGGTCAAGCAGCTGCACCACAGCATCGATAACCATCTCAACCACCTCAATGCGGAGATCGAACATGACGGGTTGACCGGCCTGCTCAACCGAAAATCGTTTGACCGGACGATCGAAGGCTGGACGGAAGACAAGATTCCTTTTGCCTTGATCCTTCTAGATATAGATCACTTTAAACGCATCAACGATACGTACGGACATCCGGTGGGCGACGCGGTGCTGAAGAGTCTGGCATCGCATATGGAAGCCACGACCCGGCCGGGGGATCTCATCTTCCGTTTTGGCGGCGAGGAGTTCGCCGTACTGGTCCGCCATGGGGGAGAGCAGGAAGCGTCCGAGCTTGCGGAACGGCTGCGCATGAATGCCGCCGAGCTGGCTCTGGTGGAAGGGGAGAGGATCACCCTCTCCCTCGGGGTTGCCGTATCCGACGCCTCGGCGGGCCCGGCGGAGATGATCGAGCTTGCGGACCAGGCGCTGTACCGCTCCAAGAAGGATGGCCGGAACCGGACCACCGTATTCACCAAGGGCGGGGGATCCGACGGATAACCGTTCCCGAGGCCCGTTTTCTTGCTAACGCGCACCTTCCGTAAAGGATGATGCGCGTTATTTTGCATGAGAGAAGCCCCTCATCCCCCTCCAGTAAACGTCCGATATATAAAGGGTGTACCTACACCAGCAGGATGTTGAATAAGGAGAAGGGGATGGCATGAAGAAACCACGAATCGCATTATCGATCAAAAGCAAGGTAATCCTGGCGATTGCCTCCGCTGTCGCCGCTAATCTTATCATGGGTCTGGCGGGGGCTTCAGGGCTGCAGACCGTGCAGCGTTCCCTGGAGGAGAGCTTGAAGGTGCGGGCGGAGAATATCGAACTGATCCGCTCGGCAGGCGTCGACCTTCATCAGATGCTGGCAGCCGAACGGGCCCTATTCGTGTATGAGCCGGGCTCGAAGGAATTTACCGGTCAGCTGGAGGAATACAAAAAGCAGGAGAGCTCCGCGGACAAGCGGTTCAACGAATACCTTGCCAATAAGCTGGGCCTTCCCCAAGAGGAAGAACTGATCGGAGCATACGTGAAAGCTGCAGAGGCATACCGCCAGTCCTCGCAGAAGTATCTACAGGATCTATCATCAGCCGATGCTGCGGTCCGCAGGGCTTCTATACTTTCTTTGTATCAGGAGGGCTTTGAGGTATTCGATGTCATGGAAAGTGCGCTGGACGATATTGGGGACCTGTACTTCGACGAGAATGAGAAAATGCTGATGAAGGTGAAAGCCGAATATTCCGCGCTTCTGCTGCGCAGCGGCCTTCTCATGCTGCTCTGTCTCGGGGTCAGCAGCCTGCTTGGCTATCTCATTATCCGTTCCGTCAACCGGCCGATCCGGAGCCTGCGGGAGAATGTGCGGAAGATGGCCGAAGGCGATCTTACCGTGAGAGCCGAGATGTACGCAGCCGATGAACTCGGGGACTTGTCCTCGGACTTCAATGCGATGACGGACCGGTTCCGCGCGTTGATCGGTACGGTCCGGCAATCCGTAGAGAACGTCAGCGCTTCCTCGCAGGAAATGACGGGGATTTCGCAGTCCACCACCGCGGCGGGAGAAGAGATCGGCCGGTCGATTCTGGATATTGCCGAGGGCGCGTCGCGGCAGGCCGCCGTCGCCGAATCGACGAATCAGCAGACTCTGCAGCTTTCTTCCATTATAGAGAAGGTCACGGACCAGAATCAGCAGATGAATGAACTGTCGGTTCAGGCTGATGGGGTCATCAGCGGCGGTGTCGATATGGTAAGACGGCTGCACGAGCATACCCGGGAGACCGGGGAATCCAACGCGGTCGTAGTCGGCCGGATTCATGGACTGGCCGGTAAGATGAGTGAGATTTCCTCCATTCTGCAGACGATTAACGCGATCTCGGAGCAAACGAAGCTGCTTGCTCTCAATGCCAGCATTGAGGCCGCCCGGGCGGGAGAGTTCGGAAGGGGCTTCGGCGTCGTGGCTTCCGAGATTCATAAGCTCGCGATGCACTCCTTCGAGTCCACGAAGGAGATTAAAGAGACGCTTGTCAGCCTGGAGACAGGCTTCTCCGACACCCTGCAGGCTATGGATAAGACCGAGCGGATTGTCGGCGATCAGAGACGGATCGTGGGTGACACGGGGCATGCCTTCGACACCATGGCGGACACGTTCCGCGGCATAGTCACCTCCATCCAGGAGATGAACCGGGACATTCACCGGATGCATGCCTTGAAGGAGCAAGTGGTCGATGATATCCGTACGATGTCCCACGTGGCAGGCGATGCGGCGGCGGCCACCGAGCAGATCAGCTCGACCGCGACGGAGCAGCTGTCCGCGTTCCAAATGCTGCAGCGTGCGGCTGAACAGCTCAAGCAGCTCAGCGAGAATGTGGACGACGAGATTCGGAAGTTTCATATCGGGTAAAACGGAGCTCCGGCCTTGGCCGGGGCTTTTTATTGGGCTTGAGGCGCCTTAAACCATTACTTCGGCTGTACACCACAGGGCTGCCCGGGGTATCCTAGAGAGGAAGATGCCAAGGAGGATACGGCCTTATGAAAATCGGCTTTGATATTGACGATACGCTCATCAATCTGAGAGAGCATGCGTTCCATCTCTATAAAGGGCATCTGGGGCAGGATGTGCCGCTGGAGGTGTTCCAGGCGATACAATCGATGGGCATTCACGAAGCGTTCGGACTCACCCGCGAAGAGGGAAGGGTGCTGTGGGGGAAGCTGCGGGAGGACATCTACTTCTCCGCCTGTCCGCCCTTTCCGCATGCGGTGGAAGTGCTCCAGGAGCTGGACCGTCAGGGGCACGAAATCTACTACATCACCGCCCGGGCCAGGGAGTTCGGCGAACGGACGCTGGAATGGATGACCGCGAACGGCTTCCCTGTGCGGCCCGGCCGGTTCTTCTACGGCATGGATGACACCGAGAAGGTGCACATCATCCGCGACCTCGGCCTCGATTATTACTTTGACGACAAGCCGGCAGTGCTGGAGACGCTGGCCGACTCGGGCGTCAAGGTGTACGCCAAGGACCAGCCGTACAACCGGGGGCTGCCGTTTCCGCGGATCGTGTGCTGGTCGGAGCTGCGCGATCTGGTGGTGCAGGGGGCGGAGTGATATCCATTTGTTCGGAGCGTCGTGGTATCCTTTTTTCGTTCCGTTGTGCTTCGCACAAAGGTCACTTTCAAAAAGGATATCACTCCGCCGTAAGGGGCAAGAGCTAAACAAACGGGATATCACTCCTCTGTAGGGAAGGGCAATAAAAAAACAGGACCAACCCGCCACTGAAAATTAGTAGCAGGTTGGTTTCTTTTTAATATTGTAGAAATTTTCAGGGCGAGCTGAGAGAGATTAGAGAGGGTATGGGCAGGGGGAAAGCAACGGGCCGCCTTTAAAGTCGTTGTCCTTGTCACCAAAAAAATCAGATTGGACACGACTTCAAGGGCGGTTGGAGCCCCTTACCCATTCCTTCTCCCCGGGTCCCAATGTAGGGACTGGCACGCAGCGATCTCAAAGGAACGCCGACGGGCGTTTTTCTTATAAGACAGTGTAACCTAGGATAATTGTACCAAGCGTAAGTGTTATACAGAGTGGGGTGGAGAGCCTTTTCTTGGGGAGTCCTGTAAGCTCCAGCATGTAACTTAGTATAAAGAGCATTATACCTAGGATCACCCAGTGCCAGGCAGAGCCGGGAAGCCAATGTTTGAAGATGAGCTCGTCTAACTTGACGGTCAGTATAACAGTCAGGAGGGTCAAAGGGAATTGGAGTGTCATCATTCTGCCTCCTCATGGGCAAGGCGGTTCGAAAGTGAAGTAAAAATATGTCTCGCATGAGTGAAAGAAGCCGTCGGGTTAGCAGCTAGCCAGCCTTGGAACGGGCGAGAAGCTGCAGGAAACATGGCGCTGGTCATGGCGACGACAATGCCGGCTGCGACCCCCGGTCGGCTCGAGCATGGAGCAGCGGCCGTATCGGCGGGGCGCTGCATAAGGCCGCCGGTCAGCGCCGAAGCTTATGCGCTTTCCTTCCAGCGGCGGACGGCAGCAACGATCTCCTGCCGATCTGCTGCGGCGGCAGCCGTAATCCGCGGTCCTTCCGGCACTTCGAACCCGGTGTGGGAGTGGAAGAAATCCAGCAGCAGGGTTCCCACCGGCTCAGACCGGCCCTCCTCGCGGACGGGCATCCAGAACACGCGGGAGCGGTGATGCTCAGGGCCCCACTGCTCCAGGGAGCAGCTGAAGTTGAGGCAGCCCCCGATGATGAAGTCCGTCTCCTTGACTTCTCCGAGCACGCTGTAGCCCGCCTGCTCCAGTGCGCCGAAGATCGGCGGCAGAAGCCGGTCGAGATACAGACCGTAAGTCGAGTCCTCCAGCTCGGGGAAGACTTTCTCCAGCTCCGCGCGATGCGCCTCCAGGACTTGCTTCCAATGAGAGGCAAGCTCGTTTTGAATCACCGCTGCCAGGTCCTCTGCTGTCATGCCGGGAACAAACTTCGAATCCGTCATCATTCTTTATTCCTCCTCTGGCGGGCCGCGAAGGAGTGGACGTATCTTCTCCGGGCGGCTCCCGCGTGGTATGGGTGGTCCGCAGGGAACACCTTACAAATCCATCTTACAACAGTGAAGCGAATGGGAAGGTTGGAGCACAGCAATGCCTGATATAATGGGAGAGAGCATACAAAAAGTTTGCAGTCCGGACTGGGCTCGTCAGAAATGTTCATAAGCGAGGGGGAGTCAAAGGATGCGACCGGTCGATCTGGCCCGTGAGCTGAAGCTAAGCACCAATACGCTGCGGGGCTACGAGGCCCGGGGGCTTGTACCGCCCGCGGTGCGTTCGCCCAAAGGCTACCGGCTGTACACGGAGGAGCACCGGGCCTACTTTCACTGCCTGCGTGCGATGGCGCCCGGATTCGGGATGGAAGTGACGGCGGAGGTGCTCCGTGCCCTGCAGGCCGGTGAGGTGGATGCCGCACTGTGGGCAGCGGGAAGGGCGCAGGCCGCTCTGCACCGCGAGCAGATTCTGGCCGCCGAGGCAGCCGGACGGCTCGCCTCTGAAGCGGAAGCCGGTGATACCCAGGCAGGGGAGCATGATGGGCAGCCGGTGGGGATCGGGGAGCTGTCCGGGGAGACCGGGGTCCCCCGCTCTGCACTCCGGTATTGGGAGAAGGAAGGGCTGGTCTCGTCCCTTCGCGATGAGGAGAACGGGTACCGAAAGTACGGCCCGTCCGAACTCCGCAAAGTGCTGCTGATGCGCCTTCTCCGCTCCGCCGTATATTCGGAGGAGGTGGTGCGGTGGAAAGAGGCGGTCAAGCGGCTGGATCCAGATGACGCCAATGGAGCATACCGGCTGGCTCTGGAGGCGCTGCACCACTGGAACGCTCTCGCCCGGCTCCAGCTGAAGGGGATGCATGCCCTTTACTCCCTGTGCAGGCAGCTGGAGCTGCTGGAATAGCAGGCTGCCGCTTTGGGAAGCTGCCCTGCACCATGGGTTTTTCGCTTCGTCTGGGGACTTCCGCTTTACCTCTTGAGCCGCTCGCAGATACAATCACAAAGAAACAAGAGTTGTGTTATAATGGGCTCATGAACGCACAACAACGTACATATGAACTATGGACACGGGAGCATCGTTATGTTTGCCATTGAGCGATTGAACAAAATAAAAGAGCTGCTCTTCTCGAAAAAGCGCGTCGATGTCATGGAGCTCAGCGAGCTTTTCTCCGTGACCGAGGTGACGATCCGGCGGGACCTCGATAAGCTCGAGCAGATGGGCGTGCTGACCAAAACCTATGGCGGGGCCGTGCTGAACGAAGAGCTGGTACCTGCCGCGAACGCAGTCGAGGAAGAAGACGAGTTCATCGAGGAGAAGCGGATGATCGGCCGCATTGCCGCCCGGCTCATCGAGGACGGGGAAGCGGTCTATCTCAGCCCCGGTACGACCTGCCTGGAGATCGCGCGCAACCTGCAGGAGAAGCGGGTCACGGTGGTGACCAACGATCTGCGGATCGGCCTGGCGCTCAAGGATTATACGGGCGTGAAGACGATCGTGACCGGAGGAGACCTGGCGCACTCGAGCTCCGCCCTCGTCGGGGGAGCCGCACTGCAGCTGCTTCAGGGAATCTATGTCAATAAGGCTTTTCTGGGCGTGAAGGGCGTACACTTTGATGCGGGCTATACGACGGGCAGCTACGATGAGGCGATGATCATCCAGGCGGTGCGCCGGATCGCCAGCGAAGTGATCATTGCGGCCGATTACAGCAAGTTCGACCAGAGAGGCTTTGCGAAGCTCGGAGATCTGTCCCTCGCCAAGACGCTGGTCACGAACAAGCAGATTCCCTCCGAATACAAAAAGCACTTCTTCGAGCAGGGCGTGAAGCTGTTCACCACGTTCGAACTGGAGTAAGCCGGCGCGGAGTCAGCGGATTGGAATGAAAATCCCCAGGAAAAGAGGCATGGGTGTGGAGCATCTGCTTCAAATGAAGGGAATCACCAAGAGATTCGGCGAGACTGCGGTGCTCCGTGCCGTGGACCTGGCGGCGGACCGGGGGCAGGTGCATGCCCTGCTCGGGGAGAACGGGGCGGGCAAGTCGACCCTGATGAAAATCCTGGCGGGCTGGTTCGAGGCCGATGAGGGAGAAATCCACATCGGCGGGGAGCCTGCACTCATCGCCTCTCCGAGGCAGGCGCAGGAGCTCGGCATCGCCATGATCTATCAGGAGCTGAAGCTGTTCCAGGATCTGAGCATTGCTGAGAACGTTTACATGGGCAGGGAGCCGCTCAAAAAGTGGAACCGGCTCATCGACTGGGAGGCCGTCTACCGCGAGACGGGCCGGTATCTGCAGGCCCTGGGTCTGGACCTGGACGCCCGTACGGTGCTGAAGTCGCTCGGACCGGGCCAGCAGAAGTTCGTGGAGATCATCAAGGCGCTGTCGCAGAACGCCCGCATTCTGATCATGGATGAGCCGACGGCGTCGCTGACCGAGGGGGAACGCGAGGTGCTCTTCGGCGTGATCGGCCGCTTGAAGCAGCTGGGCGTCTGCGTTCTGTACATCTCCCACCGGCTGGAGGAGATCAAGCGGATCGCCGACCGGGTCACGGTGCTGCGGGACGGGGAGGCCGTACTGACCTGCTCCACCGCGGATGTGGAGCTCGATGACATCGTGCGGTGCATGGTCGGCAAGCCGCTGGACGACCGCTACCCGAAGCTCAAGGTGAAGAGCGGCAGGGAGCTGCTGCGCGTGGAGAATCTCAGCTACCAGGGGCTGCTGAAGAACATCGGCTTCGAGGTGCGCCGGGGGGAGATTCTGGCTCTGACCGGACTCAGTGGCTCGGGCCGCCGGCTGCTGGCCAAGGTGCTGTGCGGCATCGAGGGACCGTATGAGGGAACGATTCACCTGAACGGCCGCCCCTATGCCCGGATGACCCCCCACCTCGCGAAGCAGTGCGGCTTGTGCTATGCGAGCGGGCTGTATTCGGATGAAGGGCTGATCGCCACCTCGACGATCTCGGAGAACATCACGCTCTCCAACCTCGAGCGGGTCTCCAGCGCCGGTCTGCTGCGGGCGGGCCGGGAGACCGGCTACGCGAGGGATCTCATCGAGCGGCTTGAGATCACCTGCGACGAGAAGGAGCTGGCCGGCAGCCTCAGCGGCGGGAAGCAGAAGAAGGTCGTACTCGCCAAGTGGCTGTTCGCGAACGCCCAGGTGCTCATCTTCGACGAGCCGACCGCCGGGATCGACGTCAGCTCGAAGTCCGACATCTACAACATCATGAACGAGATGGTGCTCTCGGGCGCGTCCGTCATCATGATCTCATCAGACCTCTCGGAGGTTCTTGGGATGGCGGACCGGATTCTCGTCATGTGCGGAGGAGAGCTCCGCCGGGTCCTGCCGAGAGCCGAGGCGACGAAGGAGAAGATCCTGTACTACGCCTCCGGCGGCGGGATAGGCTAAGTAAGAAGCAAGGAGGAGAAGACATGCTCTTGGACCGAAAGCAGCGGGCATGTCTTTTACTATGCCGTCAGGGCTGATCCGGATCGGCTTAGGCAGTTAACGGCCTAAGTGGTTTCGGATGTTTTTGAATAACTTGCCGTATTGTCTTAAGCGCCCTTGAGTGGTATATAAATGCGGGGAAAGGATGGGCTTAAGCGGGAAAAGCGAAGGACCGCCTTTGCCGGCCTCTAACGCGCCGCAATATGCCAGAATGGGAATGAGTGTGAGGTGGAAGAGCTTAACGTCCGCCTTTAAAGTCATGTGATTACCGCTCAATATATATTCTAATCCACATGACTTTAACAGCGGCTGGAACCCCACTACCCATCCCTCTAACGCTCCGAAGTATGGGGGCATGCAACTATAAGGCTCTAGCTTTTCTTCTGTCACAATCACGAATAAACATAATCGAAAACAAAAGTTAATTTTGTTGTTTATTTTCGGTCGGTCGTGTGCTATACTGGGCTCAGTCCCGAGGGAGATTCTAAGAATATGGATAGGAGCCCGTACGATGTCTGAATTCATTCTGGAATTGAGAGCGATTACAAAGACGTTTCCCGGGGTCAAGGCGCTGGACCGGGTGAACTTTCAGCTGAGGCCCGGCGAGATCCATGCGCTCATGGGAGAGAACGGGGCGGGCAAATCGACCTTCATCAAAGTAATTACCGGCGTGCACCGGCCCGATGAAGGGGAGATTCTGTACAACGGAGAGAGGGCGGAATTCAAGAACCCGAACGACGCCAAGAAGCTCGGCATCGCCGCGATCTACCAGCATGTCACGTGCTACCCCGACCTCAGCGTCACCGAGAACATTTTCATGGGGCATGAGAAGGTACATAAACGAACAAAAAGAATCAATTGGCGGGAGATGCACCAGGAAGCACAGAAGCTGTTGGAGCGGCTCGGGGCCGATTTCGATGCCAAAGCGCAGATGGGGTCGCTGAGCGTGGCCCAGCAGCAGATCGTCGAAATTGCGAAAGCGCTGTCAACCGACGCCAGGGTGATCATCATGGACGAACCGACCGCGGCGCTGACCCAGCGGGAGAGCGAGCAGCTGTACGGCATTGCCGAAGCGCTGAGGGACAGCGGGGTGGCGATCATCTTCATCTCGCACCGGTTCGAGGATATGTATCGCCTGGCCAGCCGCGTAACCGTGTTCCGGGATGCGAAGTATATCGGCTCCTGGGGCGTGAACGAGATTACGAACGACGCCTTGATCGTCGCGATGGTCGGCCGGGAGGTGACCCAGCTCTTCCCTAAGAAGGAAGTACGCCGCGGCGAGGAGCTGCTAAGGACGGAAGGACTTGGTAGGACCGGCTACTTCGCGGATATCTCCTTCGCTCTGTACCGGGGCGAGATTGTCGGCCTCACCGGGCTTGTCGGCGCGGGCCGGACGGAGGTATGCCAGGCGCTGTTCGGCATTGAACCGGCCGACCGCGGCCAGGTCTTCGTGAAGGGCAGCCCCGTTACGGTCAGGGACCCGCTGCAGGCGATGGGGCTTGGGATCGGCTACCTGCCGGAGGACCGGCAGAAGCAGGGGCTCGTGCTCGACTGGGAGATCGGAAGGAACATTACGCTCCCGTCTCTTGGCGGACTCTCCCGCCGAGGCTGGCTGGACGTGGGCAGAGAAGACGCCCTCTCCCAGTCGCTGGCGGAGAAGGTCAGCGTCAAGGCGAGAAGCATTCACGATCTCGTATCCTCGCTGTCGGGCGGCAATCAGCAGAAGGTGGTGTTCGCGAAGCTTTTGACGGCGGACCTGGATGTCATCATCCTGGATGAGCCGACCAAAGGGGTCGATGTCGGAGCGAAGTCCTCCATCTACGAGATCATCAGTGAGCTGGCATCCCAGGGGTATGGCATCCTGCTGGTATCCTCGGAGATGCCCGAGGTGATCGGGATGAGCGACCGGGTCATCGTCATGAAGGAGGGCCGCATCACGGCCGAGCTTCAGCGCGGTCAGGTCACCCAGGAGGCGATCCTCGAGGCTGCGATGAGCGGCGGCCCCGAAGCCAAGCCGCTTCCGATACATGCGGGATAGAGGCAACAGGACAGATAAAAAAAGGGGGAACGATCCATGGCTGAAAAAGCCTTGGGGAAGGTCATCGGGGGCAGCGGCCCCAGCGGCGCTTCCCGCACCGGCGGGGCGCCGTCGCTGGGCGCCAAGCTGGCCAAATTCAGAGAGCTCGGGCTCCTGCTGTTCATCGTGCTGCTGTCGGCAGCCGTTCAGCTCCGCAATCCGAGCTTCCTGACACTGGAGAACATTAACGATCTGGTCACCAACACCGCGATCCTCAGCATACTTGCCGTCGGCATGATGCTTGTGATCGTCACACGGGGCATCGACCTGTCGATCGGGGCGACCTTGGCCCTCTCGGGTATGATCTCCGCACTGGCCGTGAAGGCCGTACCGGATCTGCATCCGGTGCTGACACTGCTCCTCGGGACGCTGGTCGGCGTCGTTTGCGGCATCATCATCGGCTTTCTGATCGCCAAGATGGGGGTGCTGCCGATCATCGCAACCCTCGGACTGATGAATGTGTTCCGCGGGCTGACCTTCACGGTCTCCGGGGGCAAGTGGGTCAGTGCGCACCAGATGCCGGAGAGCTTCAAAGCGATTGCCACCGGTTCGGTCCTTGGACTGAATACGCTGATTTTGATCGCGGTCTTCATCTATATCGTCTTCTACTATTTCATCAATCACACGAGAACCGGCAGGCAGATCTATGCCGTCGGCAGCAATCCCGAGTCGGCGAAGATCAGCGGCATCCACAACGACCGCATCCTGTGGCTGGTCTACACGATCATGGGCGCGCTCTCCGGGCTCGCCGGGGTGCTGTGGGTCTCGAAGTTCGCATCCGCCCAAGGGGATACGGCCTCGGGCTACGAGCTGAGCGTTATCGCCGCCTGTGTTCTGGGCGGGGTCTCCATCGCCGGCGGCTCGGGCAAAATCTCCGGGATCATCCTCGGCTCGATCCTGCTCGGCATCTTGAACAACGCGCTGCCGCTCATCGACGTGTCGCCGTTCTGGCAGATGGCGATCCAGGGCTCGATTATCCTGGTGGCCGTGATGATCAACGCGCTCGTCAAACGGGGCGTGGACCGCAACCACCTGCTGAGGAGGAGGATTTGACGATGGAAGCGCAAGCAAGAGGGCTGCAGGGAAGACGGGAGTTCAGCCTGAAGAGTTTCTTTTTGCAGTGGGAATGGCTGCTCGTTGTGATTCTGATTGCCGTGAATATTATCAATGCCAATTTGTCTCCCTACTACTTGAATTACGAGAGTCTGCGGGATGCCACGATGAGCTTCCTGGACAAAGCGTTCATCGTGCTGCCGATGGTGCTCGTCATGATCCTCGGCGATATCGACATCTCCGTAGCTTCCACGGTTGCGCTGACCTCCGTCATCATGGCGGACCTGTACCATCTGGGACTGCCCATGGAGCTGTCCATCCTGGTCGGGCTAATCGTCGGCGGGCTCTGCGGATTCATTAACGGGCTGCTCATCGTCAAGTTCAAGGAATTGTCGGCGGTCATCGTCACCTTGTCGACCATGATCATCTACCGCGGCATTGCCTACATCATCCTGGAAGACCAGGCCAAAGGGAACTTCCCGGAGTGGTTCAGCTTCTTCGGCTGGGAGTATGTCGGCGGGGTTCCGTTCATACTGGTGGTGTTTGCGGTGTTCGCGGCGGCGTTCAGCCTGCTGCTGCATAAGACGACCTTCGGCCGGAGAGTGTACGCCATCGGCAATAACAGCACGGCAAGCCGCTTCTCCGGAGTGCAGGTCGATAAGATCAAGGTCATTGTCTTCACGCTGACGGGAGTTATGGCAGCGGTTACAGCTGTCTTTCTCATGTCCCGGATGGGCAGCACGCGGCCCAATGTGGCCACGGGCTACGAGCTCGATGTCATCGCGATGGTCGTGCTCGGCGGGATCAGCACCGCGGGAGGGAAGGGACGCATGGTCGGCGCAATCCTTGCCGTGTTCCTTATCGGGCTGCTGAGCTACGGGCTCGGGCTGGTCAACGTGCCGGCGCAGATGCTGCTTGTCATTATCGGGCTGCTGCTGATCTTCGCGGTGATGGTGCCGAAGCTGAAGCTTGCTAAGCTGCGCCGCCCTTGAGGCCGTACGTACGCCTGGAGCTGTCGGCAGGGCTGCCCTGTTCTCTTCGGCCAGGGGGAACGAAGCGCCGGCGGCTGCCTCATCTGATTCGAACGAACGGCCCAATTCCAAATACGGCTGACTTCCTCCGTAAGGAAGCGGTTTGTATACACTTTTTCAATCCAAGAAGAAGACAGGGGAGATCAGACTCATGAAAAAAATGGTGATGACTTGTTTGACGGCGGTCCTGAGCTTGTCCATGCTGGCAGCCTGCGGAGGAGGGAGTACACCGGCTGCGGGGGGCAGCGGTACGGAGCCGGCCAAGAGTGAAGGAGCAAAGCCGGCGGACAGCGGAGCGGGGGGCAAGAAGAAGTATGCCATCATCTTCAAGAACACGGGCAACCCGTACGGCGAGAAGATGATGGAAGGCTTCAAGACCTCGGTGACCGAGATGGGCGGCGAAGCGATCCTGAAGGCGCCGGACCAGCCGACGGCCGAGGCGCAGATCAAGATGATCGAGGAGCTCATCTCGCAGAAGGTCCAGGCGATCGCGATTGCCGGCAATGATCCGGACGCGCTGCAGCCCGCGCTGAAGAAGGCGATGAATGCGGGCATCAAGGTGCTCTCCCTCGACTCCGCGGTGAATGCGCAGAGCCGCATGGTGCACGTCAACCAGGCGGATCCGGAGCGGATCGGCCGGGTGCAGGTGCAGGCGATCTCCGAGATGATCGGCGGCAAGGGTGAGATCGCCGTGCTCAGCGCGACCTCCCAGGCGACGAACCAGAATCTGTGGATCGACTGGATGAAGAAGGAGCTCGAAGATCCCAAGTACAAGGACGTGAAGCTGGTCAAAGTAGCGTATGGCGACGACCTCCGCGACAAGAGCGTGTCCGAGACGGAAGCGCTGCTGAAGTCGTATCCGAACCTGAAGGGCATCATTGCCCCGACCACGGTAGGGATTGCGGCGGCAGGCAAGGTGCTGACGGACAAAGGACTGAAGGGCAAGGTGCAGCTCACCGGCCTTGGCCTGCCGAGCGAGATGGCGCAGTACATCGAATCCGGCGTGTCGCAGTGGATGTACCTGTGGAACCCGGTAGACGTAGGCTATCTGGCGGGCTTCACGGCCGACGCGCTCGTGCAGGGCACGATCACCGGCAAGACCGGCGACAAGTTCAAGGCCGGCCGTCTCGGCGACAAGGAAGTGATCGCGGACGACAAGGGCACGCAGATCATGCTCGGCGATCCGTTCAAATTCGACGCCAAGAATATCGGCGAGTGGAAATCGGTATACTAGACCGAAGGTAAACAGGCTTCTCAAGCAGTAATGCCCAAGCAGGCTCCCAGGGTGTGGTTCCGTTACCGCGCCGCCGGGAGTCTGTTTTTTATATGAATACCCCTTCCGTGGAGGGTTGCCGTAAGGCGTGGTGTTTAATATAGAAGAAACAAGAAGAAGAAACGACGATATGACACTGGACACCCCAAATTAATTGTGTAAAATTTAATAATAAAACCGGAGTATGGCCATGTCTTCGCTCCACCATTCCTTAGGAGGTCCCGCCCATGTCCATCTATGATTTCGAAGTGACCACCATCCGCGGCGAACAGGCAACCTTGGCCCCTTACCAAGGGCAGGTGCTGCTGATTGTGAATACGGCAACCAAGTGCGGCTTTGCACCGCAGTTCAAGGGACTGCAGAAGCTCTATGACACGTACCGTGACAAGGGCTTTGCCGTGCTGGGCTTCCCGAGCAGCCAGTTCCTAGACCAGGAGCTGCACGATAACGCGGACATTGCGCAGGCCTGCGAGCTGAACCATGGCGTGTCGTTCCCGCTGTATGCGAGGATTGACGTGAACGGCAGCGCGGCCCATCCGCTGTTCCAGCACCTCAGCAGCGAAGCCCGCGGCCTGCTTGGCTCCAAGGCGATCAAGTGGAATTTCACCAAGTTTCTTGTCGACCGGAGCGGCCGCGTCGTGAAGCGTTTTGCCCCCACCGATACCCCGGAGATGATCGAGAGCCAGGTCGCGGAGCTGCTCGAACTAATATGAGAAATACCCCCAAGTGCGGCCTTCCTACAGCGTGCGCGCGCTTGGGGGTTATTGGTTTGGAAAGCCGCCGGGTTCATTCACCTAGAAACCTCCAAATGCGTTCGAACGGTCGGCCAGGGCGTCGATAATCTCTTCTTCCTTGCGGAAATGATTCTTGAGTATGGCATTGGCCTGAACCAGCATCGAAGCCAGTTCTTTGGCTTCCTCCTGTTCAACCGGTGCCGTCAGGCGCTCCACAGGCTCGATGAAGGCCAGGATATACTGCTCGGCCAGCTCATGCTCCTGCTCCATCAGGGTGAACTGCTCCAGCGTCTCGCCGAAATACCAGGTAATCATCGGGAACATGACGGCGTCCTCCCACGCCGAGTGGGCCTCGAGCTCCGCCCAGAACGCTTTGACGGTCTGTCCCAGCTGCAGCAGGGCAGGGGTCCAGTTGCCGGTTTCATCCTGCAGTCCGATGGTCTTGGCCATGGCGTACAGCTCTGCGAGCTTCTCTTCGAGCATCGTATGTTCTTCCTTAAGACGGGTGATGGCTTCGGTAAGCCGGTACAGGGGATGGGTCAAGGTGGTGAAGACGGCCTGCGTGTCGATGGTTTTCATTGAAAATCCCTCCGTGGCAGCCATGGGTTCTGGCTTTGATGGTTTCAGTATAAGGGATGGGCGCTCGGGGATATGTGAAGTGAATCACTAAGCGGGTCATTTCTTGATGAATCGGCCAGCGCCGGTGAACGAGGAGGATGGGAAGCCGCCCTAGTGATCGCAGTGGCGGCCAGGCAGTCCTTCGAGACGGGACGAAGGGTTGTGCTCGGGGAATACCGGGCGTGCACCCCATAATCAATAGATTGGATTTGCGCGGCGCTACCTGCGGAACCCGCCTTGCCGTGCACATCGGTTACCTGAGGGCTATGGATTGCCATCCTCTCTTGAGCTATGGTGAATTGGAAGCGATTGCAGCCATCCATTTTCAAACGATGAGGAGAGATGAATTGATGAAATCCATGAGATCCGTACCTTTGGCGCTTGGCGCATTCCTGCTGGTATCCGCCGCGGCCCCCTGGGGAGTCCTGCCGGATTCAGCCATCGCAGCCTCCGCTGCAGCCGATGGAGCCGCAGTTTCAGCCTCAACGAACAAGGAGCGGGAGCCAATGACCAAAAAAGCAATCGTCGATTCGTCTTACCAAGGAACCGAAGGGGCCGTCATCGAAGGCGTGAAGCAGTACCGTTCCGTGCAGAAGGCGATCTCCGACGTGCCGGCGGACCAGGCTTCGCCTTATGTGATTTATTTGAAGGCCGGCATCTATAAGGAAGTCCTTACCGTGGACAAGCCGTATGTTACCCTCATAGGCGAGAACGCCAAGCGCACGGTGATTACTTATGATAATGCCAGCGGAACACCGAAGCCGGATGGCAGCGGCACGTACGGAACTACGGGCAGCGCCACGGTGACGGTCAAGGGAGAGAACTTTACGGCGGTCAGCGTAACGTTCGAGAATTCGTTCGACGAGGCGAACTCGCCGTACCAGAACAAGCAGGCCGTGGCGATCAAGACGCAGGCGGACCGCGCGATCTTCAAGGACTGCCGGTTCATCGGCAACCAGGACACGCTCTATCCGAACCTCGGCCGGCAGTACTTCCTGGACTCCTATATTGAAGGGGATGTCGACTTCATCTTCGGCGCCGCGACGGCGGTCTTCGAGAATTCCCGCATCCACTCCCTGGACCGCGGCTCCGATACCAATAACGGCTATATTACGGCAGCCAGTACGCTGAACTCCAATCCGTACGGTTATCTCTTCATCAACTGCCGGCTGACGAGCGATCTCGGAATGGAAGGCACGGTGTCCCTGGGCCGTCCATGGCAGCCCGGCGGCAATACGAACGCCGTAGCCAGCGTCGTGTTCAAGCACACCCACATGGGAAGCCACATCACGTCGACCGGCTGGGTGGATATGGGCGCCTCCAAGGCGGCGAACGCGCGCTTCTTCGAATACGACAGCAGAGGCCCGGGCGCACTGAAGAGCCCCACACGTCAGGTGCTTACGAAGGAGCAGGCGGACCTCTATACACCGGAGGCCTACTTCGGCGATTGGGACCCGAAGAAAGTGTTGGAGGGGCTCCGTCCTTCCTTCGCCAATCCGTCCCTTGGACATAAGTAGAATAACCCCCGGCAGCAGGATCCTCCGTCATTTGGACGGGGGATCTTTGTTTGCGGCACCCTTCTTTGAAAGCGGTCAGACTTTTGTCTAATTTTTGATCAAAAAGTGAATAATCTTTGAACAAAACGGGTAAAGTATGTTATACTGATTTTAGTAAAGCACTTACATTATCTGTTTTGGAGTGATTCCGATGACGACAAAAACAGCGACAGCACAAAGAGAAATCCATGGAGAGCGCGATGTAAACCGCCTCGTGGTATGGATGACGGCAGCAGCTTGGATCTTCCTGGGCTTCGGACTACTTCTTAGCCTGTTGAACTTACATCACTTCAGCGACCGCAACACAAGCCTGATGATCGGGATCGGCTGCATGGTCGGCAGCGTTCACATTTATGTGATGCGGACAGCGATTCATCTGGTGCATTCCCGGGCATCGAACGCGGAGAAGTGAAGAATTACGCTCCGATATTATGCAGATTAGGTTAAAATTGATAACACCTCCATTCGGCACCAGGCCGAAGTGGGGGTGTTTTTGTGATTTTGTCAGCTTCGTGACAAACTTATTACAGAGAAAAGGCGAAGTTTTGACGTATTTGTTAACCCCCGCGTAAAGCTGCTGAGAATCTGCTATGTTATATATATCACTTCTGCTTGGAGTCGTAAGTTATCAAAACTGTGCTGCATGGATGAATTGGGAAGTGAATAATCCCTCCAAGGTTCAGACAGCGAAGCTTTGAGAGCTTGCGTTTGTGATTTTTGTCACAAGATTTGCCGTACCGCTATGTTAAAATGTCAACCGTAGATTGAGGAGAATGGAGGACCACCCACCATGCAACAAACCAAACGGACGCTTCGCAGGGCGCTGCCGCTCTTGCTCCTGCTCACAGGCGTACTGCTGCTTTCGGCCTGTGGTGAACAGCCGATGGTTCTGGACCCGAAAGGGCCGATCGCCGGGGATCAGAAGGACTTGATTCTGATTTCATCCCTCTTGTGCGCCGTGATACTCGTTCCGGTTCTCGCCCTGACCGCCTTCATCGTATGGAAATACCGTGAGCGGGAAGGCAGCACGGCGGCCTATGAGCCGCACTTCTCCCACAGCACCAAGCTGGAGCTGGTCTGGTGGGGAATTCCGATTGTCATCATCATTATTCTGGCTGCAGTTACGGCTCGTTATACGTACGCGCTGGAGCCGTCGAAGCCGATCGAATCCGAGAAGAAAGCTCTCACGATCCAGGCAACCTCGCTGGACTGGAAATGGCTCTTCACGTATCCGGAGCTCGGCATTGCTACCGTGAACTATCTGCAGATCCCTGAGGATGTTCCGGTCAAATTCGAACTCACGAGCGACGCGCCGATGAACTCCTTCTGGATTCCGCAGCTCGGCGGGCAGATGTACACGATGTCCGGCATGGGCATGACGCTCTTCCTGCAGGCGGACCACGCGGGCCGTTATTACGGTTCCGGTGCGAATTTCAGCGGCGAATACTTCGGCGACATGAAATTCTACGTCGACGCTAAGCCGCAGAGCGAGTTCGATGCCTGGGTGAAGGAAGTCAAGGCTTCGCCGGCGAAGCTGACGAACGAATCTTACGAGAAGCTGGCGGAGAAGGGGACTTCCCCGGTTATGCTCTACTCCTCCTTCCCGGAAGGCCTGTTCCAACGCATTGTCACCAAATATGCTCCGGGCGGACATGCACACGGGCAGACCCAAACGGTGCCCCAGTCGAAGACCGATCCGGTGCAGAAGCCGCTGCCTGACGCCAAGGATGACCATACCCAAGGCGGTTCGACCGGCACGAATCATTCGGGACACACGGGCCATTAATACGGCTTGAAACACCCGTACCACAGGAATGCCTGTGAATTACAAGGATAAAACCAGCGAAAGGAAGTCCTCCCATGCTCGATAAGATTCAAGAGTTCGCATCCGAGTTTTTCGTTACCGGGGACCCGCTGATCCTGGGGGCGCAAGTCAGCATCGCGATCGCGATGGTGGCCATCGTGTTCGTCCTGACCTACTTCCGCAAGTGGGTCTGGCTCTGGCGCGAATGGCTGACGACCGTCGACCACAAGCGGATCGGTATCATGTATATCATTTGCTCCATTCTCATGCTCTTCCGCGGCGGGGTCGACGCCCTGCTGATGCGTCTGCAGCTGGCCGTGCCGAATGCGGAATTCCTGCATCCCGAGCACTATAACCAGATCTTCACGACGCACGGCGTCATTATGATTCTCTTCATGGCGATGCCGCTCATGTTCGGCTTGTTCAACGTCATCATGCCGCTGCAGATCGGCGCGCGTGACGTAGCTTATCCGTTCCTGAACGCGCTGAGCTTCTGGCTGTTCTTCTTCGGTGCGATGCTGTTCAACGTCTCGTTCATCATCGGCGGTTCGCCGGATGCCGGATGGCTCGCTTACCCGCCGCTGTCAGGTCTCGAGCACAGCCCGGGCGTAGGCCAGAACTTCTATATCTGGGGGATTCAGATCTCGGGTATCGGTTCCCTCGCGACAGGCATTAACTTTATCGTCACGATCCTGAAGATGCGCGCACCGGGCATGACGCTGATGAAGATGCCGATGTTCACCTGGTCCGTCTTCTCCAGCTGTATCATTATTATCTTCGCGTTCCCGATTCTGACGGTTACGCTGGCGCTGCTCTTCCTGGACCGCTTCCTCGGCGCGCACTTCTTCACGCTCGACGGCGGGGGCAATCCGATGATGTATATCAACCTCATCTGGATGTGGGGCCACCCGGAAGTATACATCGTCATTCTGCCGGCGTTCGGGATTTTCTCCGAGATCGTCGCGACGTTCTCCAAGAAGACCCTCTTCGGCTACAAGTCCATGGTCTTCGCCATGTTAATTATTAGCGTCCTTTCGTTCTTCACCTGGGTTCACCACTTCTTCACGATGGGCTCCGGCGCAGACGTCAATGTATTCTTTGCGATCACCACGATGGCGATTGCCATCCCGACCGGCGCCAAGGTCTTCAACTGGCTGTTCACGATGTACCGCGGGCGGATCAAGTTCACGACTCCGATGATGTGGACGATTGCCTTCATTCCGTGCTTCGTGGTAGGCGGGATGACCGGTGTGCTGCTCTCCGTAGCGCCTGCCGACTTCCAGTTCCACAACAGCTACTTCCTGATCGCGCACTTCCACCAGGTCCTGATCGGCGGCGTGGCGTTCGGTTACTTCGCCGGGCTGTACTACTGGTGGCCGAAGATGTTCGGCTTCAAGCTCAACGAGCACCTCGGCAAATGGGCCTTCTGGCTGTGGAACATCGGCTTCTACGTCTGCTTCATGCCGCAGTACTTCCTGGGTCTTGACGGGATGACCCGCCGGATCAGCACCTACGACTTCGACATGGGCTGGGGCCCGCTCAACATGGTCTCCACCGTGGGCGGCTTCCTGATGGGGATCGGCTTCATCTTCCAGGTATGGCAGATTGCTTACAGCATTAAGTATCACGAGAAAGACGTCACCGGCGATCCGTGGGACGGCCGTACGCTCGAGTGGTCGATTCCTTCACCGGCACCGGTATACAACTTCGCCGTAACGCCGCACGTCGAGCATGTCGACGACTGGTGGGAAACGAAGCAGAAGCGGGCAGCCTCCAAAGGCACAACGAAGGAGCCTCGTCCGGTTTATCAACCGATTCACATGCCTGAAAATTCCGCGATTCCGTTCGTGAAGTCCGCACTCTGGTTCTTCGTCGGCTTCGGCTTCGTCTGGGATTGGATGTGGATGGCGATCCCGGCCCTGATCGGCGTAGGGATCTGCATGCTGGCCCGTTCGTTCACGTATGATGACGATTATTATATCCAAGTAGACGAAATCGAGCGGACTGAGGCCGCGCTGAGAGGAGGAAAGGCATAATGGCACAAGCACACGCTGCCGCCAAGGGCGGGCACGACGACCATCACGATCACGGCCATCATGACCTGGAATCGATGAAGACGTTCGGCTTCTGGCTGTTCCTCATCACCGACTGTATTCTCTTCGGCACCTTGTTCGCCACGTATATCGTGCTTCACGGCAATACCAACGGGGGACCAACCCCGGAAGAGCTGTTCCAGATGCCGATGATCATTGCCGAAACGTTCATTCTCCTGACGAGCTCCTTCACGAGCGGTCTCGCAGTCCTGGCCATGTACCAGGGCAAAGTGAAGCAGCTTATCGGCTGGCTGATCGTTACCGCACTGCTCGGCGCGTCCTTTGTCGGTCTTGAGGTCACCGAGTTTATCCACATGGTGCACGAGGGAGCGACGATCTCCACCAGTGCGTTCCTCTCCGGCTTCTTCGCGCTGGTAGGCACCCACGGTCTGCACGTTTCGCTGGGTCTTTGCTGGATGATCGGCCTGATGATTCAGCTCAGCCGCAGAGGCATTACGCCGGTTACCAAACGCAAGGTCGAAGTCATCTCCTTGTACTGGCACTTCCTTGACGTGGTCTGGATCTTCGTTCTTACGGTCGTCTATCTTATGGGGGTGATGTAAAATGGCGCAGCAGCATCATAGCGATACCGCCTCTCACGATGCGTCCCACGGCTCCCTGAAGTCGTATGTGATCGGCTTCCTGCTCTCGATCGTGCTGACGATCATCCCGGTAGCCGCGGTCATGAACCATATGCTCGAAGGCAAGGCGCTGCTGGTTCTCATCCTCGCGATGGCGATCCTCCAGTTCGTGGTGCAGCTCGTCTTCTTCATGCACCTGAAGGAAGGCGAGAACGCGCGGTGGAACATCATGGCGCTGATTCTCGGACTGATCATCCTGCTGACGATCGTCGCAGGCTCGATCTGGATCATGACGTACAACCAAGTCGCTCATTAAGCTCCACCGTTTACAACCAACCAAGACAGCCTCCGCGACGGGGGCTGTTTTTTTGTTGAAATTCCTCGTGTTTTGGCAGAAAGGAAAGCGGGTGTAATATACTAAGGGAAACAGACCGGCAAGGAGGGAGTTCATGCAGTGGATCGCGATGATGACAATGCTCATCGATCATATCGGCATCGTGTTCTTTAAGGGGGAACAGGTGTGGCGCTGGATCGGACGGCTGGCCTTCCCGCTGTATGCCTATGGCATTGTGACGGGTTACCGGCATACCCGCAGTCTGCCGAGGTATGCGAAGCGGCTGGCGGTGACGGCCGCGCTGGCGCAGGTGCCTTACCTGTATGCTTTCGGCTTCATGCAGGTGAACGTGGTGGGCTCGTTTCTCTTCTGCATCGGAGTGCTGTACCTGCTCGACCGGACGCAAGAGCCTGCCCAGCGGGTGCTGATCATTGCGGCGGGGCTTCTGATCATCTCAGTGCTTCCATTCGAGTATGGGGGCTACGGTCTGCTGCTCGTGCTGATCTACCGGTACGCGGAATCGGCTTCACGGATGTTCCTCGGACACCTGCTGCTCAATATGCTGTATTACGTCCTGATGCCGCTTCAGATGCTGAGCATTGCGGGCACGCTGATCATCATCTATGCCTGGAAGCAACGTCCGGAGCTGGCACAGAGATCCGCACCCTCGTGGCTGTGGCGGGGGTTCTATCCGGGTCATCTCCTGCTGCTGAGCATCGCGGCGGCCGTTCGCCGGGGGCTGTTAGCCAGTTCCTGATCCGGTCCTCTAGGCAGGGACGTGCAACTTTTGCTGTCGAATCAGCGTTTGGATAGGGGAGGAGTTGCCGGATGAACTGGAAGAAAATGTGCGGGGTGTTCTCCGCGGCCGTGTTGACCTTTGCGCTCTTGGTGCCTGCCGGAGGGCTGCGGGCTGCGGAGCAGAAGGCGGGTGCGGATGGCGCAAGATATCATGTGCTTCAAGGATCAAGGCTTACCCTGGAGGAACGGTTCCTGGAGTTGAAAAAGCAGGGGACGATGGAGGGGGACGGGAGCGGGTCGAACCTTGAGGGAACCACGAACCGTGCCCAGCTCGCCAAGGTGCTGGCGAAGCTGCTGGAGCTGCCGGAGGCCCCGCAAGCCGCGTCGGTCTTCGGTGATCTGGAAGACCACGCTTGGGCCCGGGGCTATATCGGCGCCGCGGCACAAGCGGGGCTTATGGGCGGCACGGCTGCAGACCGGTTCGCCCCCGGCGCGCCGGTAACGCTGGAACAGCTGGCGGCCGTCTTCGCCCGCGCCTTCGGACTGAAGCCGGCGGGCGGGGAGGATGCCATCGCCCAGTATTCGAAGGTATCGGGCTGGGCCGCGGTGGAGCTGGATGCCGCCTATGCGGCGGGGCTGATCGGCACGACCGGCGATTACACGGTGGTTGCCAAGCGAAGCGACCTCGTGGCCTCCGTCTATGCGGCCCATGCCCGCAAGGAGAATTTTCTCGGCCGAAGCTGCGGCCGAGTTTTGTCCGCCGAGCCTTACGACCGGTGCCAAGTCAGCGTGGGCGATAAGGTGGGAGGCATGACCGTGACGGAGATCGATTACTGGGCGGATAATGATGAGATCTTCGGTTACAAGATCCGCTTCCAGGCTCCTCAGCCTGTACAGGTCAGCGGCACCTACCGGATCGTACCGGGGGAAGATGAGTTGCCGGAGCATGTCGTCTTCCAGGCCGCGGCGGGGGATGCGGGCCGTATTCCGGTGCCGGTGCTGAAGTGGGGCTCGCCGGACATCGTCGACAAGTTCAAGTCATACGATACGACGGCAGACCAGGGGGGCGTGACGATTGCCGTGTCGGATTATGAGGATCTGCTGTTCCCTAAGGGAGGCATTCCGGACAGCACCCAATCTGTGGAGCTGGCGGCTGCTCCGCCTGCATCATAAGGAAGGGCGAACGGCAGGGTTGGCAGAGGAGAGGAAACGGCAAGCTAGGGCTAGGTCCAGCCCCAGAAGAAGCCGTCACGGTCCCATGCGGCCTTGCCGCCGTGCAGCTTTTTGAAGATCTTCTTCACTTCCTTGTCGATCGACTCGTTGCCATTCTCATTTACATAGATGAAGCTTTCGCCGAACCGGCTCCGGATATGATTCACCGCGTCCTGCTGGTAGAGGATGCCGGCTTCCTTCAGCTCGGCAAGCATCCAGCGGGCCGCTTCTTCTGCTTGATGTTCCATGGGTTACGCTCCTTCGGCTGCGGATTAATGTCGTACACTCGCTCTTAGTATACCTTATCGGAGGCCTGCCTTGTCCAATCGGCGGGCTTTTCGAGCTGGAAGCGGCACAGAAGCCGGGTGTTCTTCTCCTTGCGGTTCGGGTCGAAAACAGGTGCGTGGAGCGCGAAGAGAGGCTGCTGGCAGGTCGAAACGGTACGCTTGCCGCTGTCATATTTTCCGGGAAATAATGGGCTCCTCATGCAGGGGATTATCGTTTTGAGGGAAGGGTGTGGTACTCTATACAGTGAGGAATATCCAGTGAATATAAGGAAAGAGGGGAAATGCGAGATGACAGTGGAACAGCAAAACATGCTTGTGTTCGTCGGTTCCTATGCGGAAGCCTCCGGCAGCGGGGTATATGTCTATGCGTTCGACGAGGAGAAAGAGGAGCTTGCGCTGCTCGATTCGGTATCCGGCCTCAAGAATCCGACCTTCTTGAATCTGGATGCGGAGGGGCGCCGGCTATATTCGCTCGCCGAGGGCGTGTCGGATGACGGTGCGAAGGTAGGGGAAGCCGTGTCGTTCGACATCGACACGAAGGCCGGACGCCTGTCGGAGATCGGCCGCGGGATCGGCGTGGACGCGCCGGCCTGCCATATCCAGCGTGTCGGCTCGGGACGGTACCTTGTCCTGACGAGCTATCATGGAGGCCGGATCGGGCTCTCGGCGCTTGGGGAGGACGGCCGGATCGGCGGGCTGCTGGATACCCAGCAGTATGAAGGGCATGGACCGCACCCCGATCGGCAGGACCGCCCGCACCCGCATTCGGCCAACCTCAGCCGTGACGGCCGGTTCTTGTTCGTGCCGGACCTCGGGATGGACCGCATCCGGATCTATACGTTGGATGAGCAGAAGGACGCGCTGATCTACCATGGCGAAACGCCGACCCACCCCGGGGCCGGGCCGCGTCATATGGCGTTCCACCCGGACGGGAAGCTCGCCTTCTCGATCAATGAGGTGGATTCCACGATTACTTCCTTCCGGTATGACAGCGAAGCGGGAACCCTGCAGGAGATCGAGCATGTGCCGACGCTGCCTGAGGGCTTTACGGAAGAGAATACGTGCGCGGAGATTGCCGTATCCGAGGACGGTCAGTTTCTCTACGGCTCGAACCGGGGCCACGACAGTATTGTCGTATTCCGGATCGACCGGGAGAGCGGCCGGCTGACGCTTGTCGAACACGTCGCGACAAGAGGGGGGCACCCGCGTCACTTCGCGCTGCTGCCGGGCGGACGCTATCTGCTCGCCGCGAACCGCGATTCGGAGAACAACCTGGTGCTGTTCCGTGTCGACCGGGAGAGCGGGCGGCTGGAATTCTCCGGCCATGCCGTTACCGTGTCGAAACCGGTGTGTGTCCAGGCGGCATACTTCCCGCAGTAAGACGGGCGGGTCGAGCAGGACAAGCCCATGAAGCGCCGTCGGCAGCGACGGTCTATGTGCACACAGCAAGCCGGCAGCTCTCGAGCGTCTGGCGCGTGCCGACCCACAAGCAAAGCCCATCCCGTACCGGGATGGGCTTTGCTGCGAGGCGACCGGCAAGCACCGCCGCGCCGGGAGTTGTCTCGAAACACCGGACAGCGCTTCACCTGGCTTTGGGCCGGGGGAACAGGCGCGTCAGCTTGAGAGCCCGGGGAAGCGGCTTGACCGGCCCGCCGTCAGGAGGATCCTGCTTGGAGATCCGTTCGGCGTACAGGAACAGATTCGTAACCCAGCGTGACAGGCAGAGGATCGTGAGGTAGCCGGCGAACAGATGAAGGCAGCCGGTACCATGATTGAAACGGAAGAGGTCGAAGGCGACCATAGCCGGTTTGAACAGGAATGAAAGGAAGAGGCAAAGCGCCGTACCGTAGATATAGTAGTTTTTGCCGAAGTTGATTGTCCATTGATACATGAACAAGTAGAGTACCGGAATCAGCGAGGTGTCCAGCGGCAGATTGACGGAGAGAAAAGGGACCGCTTTGTACGGATAGATCCACAATCCGTGCATGATGCCATAGACATCAATGTAAGTGAACAGCATATGCACGCAGAAGCCGTAGAACCCGAGCAGGAACGCCTTGCCGCGGTCGATATAGAGGAAGAGCGCAAGAAGCGGAACGGCCAGCAGGGCGATCTCCACCCAGAACTGCCAGGTGCCTGCGTGCGAATAAGAGAACCAGTAATTCCAGGTGGCCTCCGAGGTGAGCTCATGAAGCTTTGTTATCCGTTACGTTTGGTCTGTCGTCATTCGATCTGCTCCCATCGTGTTATGGTGCGGATGGTTCGTAACTAAGGTTTCCATATCAAGAAGGAATTATGAGGCCCTCCCTGAGATTCTATAAGGTACAAAAACAGCCTGCCCGGAAGACCGGGTAGGCTGTACGTGTAAGTTGCGCTGCTTGTTAATGGAGTAGAGGCGGAATCCGGCGGGGCTGCAGCTGTTCGAACGCATACGCCAGTCGGATTAACAGGGGCTCGGCATAAGCCGCACCGGTGAACATTACGCCGAACGGGCTCCCATTCCGGAGGTAGCCCCCCGGCACCGAGATGGAAGGATAGCCGGCCTTGGCGCCTAGATCGTCCCCGGCGGTCTGCGGGAAGAGAAGGGCATCGAGCCGGTGCTCCTTCATGACCCGGTCGATGCCCTCCGTGCGTGCCAGGCGGAGATCCGTCAGCCGGTCGAGCAGATACCGGGGCTCGGTCAGCCGGCCGGAGGTCTCCTCCGCCCACAGCAGGGTGGCCTGCCCGTATCGCAGGGTCTTCTCGGCATGCGCTTCGTTGAAGGCGATGAGCTCCTTCAGCGAGCGGACGGGAAGCCCTTCGGGAAGCCGGCTGAGATACGCGTTCAGGTCCGCTTTGAACTCATACCTCAGTACTTCGGAACGGTGCGAGGCCAGCTCCCGGGCAGACGGGATATCCGCCGGGTCGACCAGATCAGCCCCGGCATGGGCGATGTCCCCAAGAAGCTCCTCGAACCGTGCCAGCTCTTCCCCGGTCAGCGAGTCATGATAGAGCTGCCTGGGGATCCCGATGCGTGCTCCGCGGAGCCCGTCCCGGTCCAGGAAGACCGTGAAGTCGGGCACCTCCTGTCCTGCGGATGCGCCGGTCACCGGATCCGCAGGATCCCACCCGCACAGGATGCCGAGCAGCACGGCCGCGTCCGCTACCGTTCTGGCCATTGGTCCCGCGGTATCCTGGCTGTGCGCCAGCGGGATGATCCCGCTGCGGGAGATGCGGCCCACGGTTGGCTTGATCCCGACGATGGAATGCTGTGCGGCGGGATCAAGGATCGAACCGGATGTCTCGGTGCCGACGGCGACGGCCGTCAGATTGCAGGAGACCGCCGCGCCGCTGCCGCTGCTCGACCCTCCCGCGCAGAAGACGCCCCGGCCGTAGGGATTCAGCACCTGGCCGCCGCGGGAGCTGTACCCGCTCGGCATGCCGCTTGTCATAAAATTGGCCCATTCGGTCATGTTGGACTTCCCGATGATGACGGCGCCGGCTTCCCGCAGGCGGGTTACAAGGAACGCGTCCTGCCGGGCGTAATGATCGGCGAGCGCGAGCGACCCGGCGCTGGTATGCATGGCGTCGGCTGTCCCGATGTTATCCTTGAGCAGCACGGGGATGCCGTGCAGCGGTCCGCAGGCCCGGCCGGCGCGGCGCTCGGCATCCGCAGCCTCGGCCAGCTCCAAAGCCTGAGGGTTCCACTCCAGGATGGCATTGATCTTCGGTCCGTCTTGGTCGAGACGGGCTGTGCGGTCCATATAGAATTGAACGAGATCCAGGGAAGACAGGTCTCCCCGACTCATGCTTTGCCCCATCTCTGTTATTGCCGCCTCTTCGATCTTATGCATAAGACAACCCACCCCCCGTCGGGCCGCAGCCCGGTTATGTGCACATCCATTCTCCATCCGCCTCATTATGTCATGCGGTGGACCGGCCCAACTAGGGAGCAGTTAAGTATATGAATAATGGGCGTCCCAAATCATTTTGCCGCTGCTTATGTTCTCAGACCGATTTCTGACTGATTTCTTTCAGCAGGTGTTCGGTGATGTCCCCCATGGTACGGCCTCCGAGATCGCCCTCGTCTCTCTTGCGGACGGATACCGTGCCGGACGACTGCTCCTGTTCGCCGAGAATGAACATATAAGGCACCTTCTCCAGCTGTGCCTCGCGGATCTTGTAGCCAAGCTTCTCGCTGCGGGCATCGACTTCGGCACGGAGGCCGGCTCCGGCCAGGGCTTCTTGTACCTTGTGGGCATAGCCGGCAAAAGCGTCCGAAACCGGGAGCAGCTTCACCTGGACGGGAGCCAGCCACAGCGGGAAAGCTCCCGCGTAATGCTCCGTCAGGATGCCGATGAACCGGTCGATGGAGCCATACACCGCGCGGTGGATGACCACCGGCCGGTGCTTGAGCCCGTCATCGCCGATATAAGACAGATCGAACTTTTCGGGCATCTGGAAATCGACCTGGATCGTGCCGCACTGCCAGCTCCGCTGCAGCGCGTCGCGGATGTGGAAGTCGATCTTCGGTCCATAGAAGGCACCGTCTCCCGGGTTCAGGCGATAGGTGATCCCGCGGGCTTCGAGCACGTTCTGCAGGGAACGCTCCGCCTCGTTCCACAGCTCCTCCGAGCCCATGGAATCCTCCGGCCTTGTGGACAGCTCGATTTCGTATTGGAACCCGAACACGCTGTAGATCTCGTCGATGAGCTCGATGATGCCGCCGATCTCCCCCTCGATCTGATCCGGCCGGACGAAGAGGTGGGCGTCGTCCTGGCAGAAGGTGCGCACCCGCATCATACCGTTCAGCGCCCCGGAGAACTCATGCCGGTGCACCTGCCCGAATTCGGCGAGCCGCACGGGCAGCTCGCGGTAGGAGTGCAGCCGGTTCTTGAAGATGAGCATATGGCCGGGGCAGTTCATCGGCTTCAGCGCATATGTCGTATCGTCGACATCCGAGAAATACATATTCTCCCGGTAGTGGTCCCAGTGGCCCGACTGCTCCCACATGCGGTTGTTCATCATGAGGGGGGTGCGCACCTCGTCATAGGCGCGCTGCCGCAGGAGCGTACGCTCGAATTGTTCGAGCTCCGTACGGACCGTCATTCCCTTGGGGAGGTAGAAGGGCATGCCCGGCGCTTCCTCGGAGAACATGAACAGCCCGAGCTCACGGCCGAGCTTCCGGTGGTCCCGCTTCTTCGCTTCCTCCAGGAAGCGGAGGTGCGCTTCGAGCTCCGCTTTCGAACCGAAGGCCGTCCCGTAGATCCGCTGCAGCATGGGATTCGCCGCGTCCCCCCGCCAGTAAGCGCCTGCTGTGCTGAGCAGCTTGAATGCCTTGATCCAGCCTGTGGAGGGCAGGTGCGGCCCGCGGCACAGATCCGTGAACTCGCCCTGGCTGTACAGGGAGATCACCGCCTCCGCCGGCAGATCCCGGATAAGCTCCAGCTTCAGCGGCTCCCCGAGCTCCGAGAAGGTATGCAGGGCTTCTTCCCTGGACACTTCCCGGCGGACGATGGGGAGGTTCTCCCGGATGATCCGCTCCATCTCCTGCTCGATAGCGGCAAGATCGGCGGGGGAGAGCGGGCGGTCCAGGTCGATGTCGTAGTAGAACCCGTCCCGGATCACCGGCCCGATCCCTAGCTTCACAGACTGCGGCCCATAGAGCCGCCGGCACGCCTGCGCCATGACATGCGCCGTGGTATGCCGGCTGATCTCCAGCCCGTCCGGCGAGTCCAGCGTGACGATGGTTACGGTGAAGCCTGCCGTCCCTCCTTCTACCTCCAGCCGCCGGTCCAGATCTACCAGTGTTTCGTTGACCCGTCCGGCGACAGCCTTTTTCTTGAGGCCGGAGCTGATCGACTCGGCGATCTCGCGGATCGTGGTGCCCGCAGCATACCTCCTTACCGTTCCGTCCTGCAGTGCCACGCTGATCTCCTTCATGTCTTGTTCCTCCATTTCCTGAATTAGTGTGTTGTGAACGCAAAAAAACGCATCTCGTCCGGTAAGGGACGAGTGCGTTCAGCTCGTGGTTCCACCCTAATTCGACCTGCGCGCTGGATCTGCCGGGGGTTCGCCCGGGAGTGGAGTCGTCGCAAGGTCCTCATGGGATCCGGTATCGGGGATCAGGCGGCTCCGCTTACTGCCGCAGGCGGTCCTGGGGGTTCAGCGGAGCGGCTGCAAAGGGGTAATCCGCTGACGTAACTGAAGAAGCTCGCACCACTCACTTCTCTCTCTGGCAGTCCGTTTCGGGGGATCATGTCTTTGGTCATCGCCGTGCTTTTGAGGTTTGATTATGTATTATACAGGGGCTTTTTTCAATGTCAAGGGGCTAATGCTCGGGGAGGCGTAAAGTCCCATGTCGTAGAGAGAACGGCAGAAAGTAGAAAAAGTCAGGGTTCAACTGCCCTCCTGAATATGATAAGCTTTGCTGGGAGCGGCTCTATGGAGGCTCTCATCCGGCTTTTTGGGCTGGAAACGGGAAGGAGTCATTGGCAGAGGACGCGGCTTGTGTCCGCTGAACATTTCATATACAGGCAGCCGTCGAATCTTCCTGATCACGTGATGGGGGAGGGCCGGCGGCCCGCCTGGCCCATGGGATTGAACCGAATGAACAGGTTGGGGTGAGCGTCTTGGAGTTGTTTTGGTCGGGATTTCTGCTGTCGCTGGCTTTATGTCTGGATCTGGGAATGGTCAATGTCACGATTATGAAAACAGGGGTGGAACGGGGGTTCGTGCCCGCCGTGCTGGTGGGCTTCGGTTCAGGGATCGGAGACCTGATCTATGCGGTGCTGTCGATGGTGGGGATTACGCTGATTCTGGAGCATATTTATATCCGGTGGATTCTCTGGATCGGGGGCACGCTTATCCTGCTCTATCTCGCGTGGCAGATGATCATGTCGGTGATCCGGGTGAAGGAGATCGATCTCGGGGGAGCCGCCAAGGGCAGCCGCCGCGGGTCGGTCAAGGATCTATATATGGGCATAACGCTGGCCCTTGCTTCGCCGACGGCGATTCTCTTTTTTGCTTCGATCGGAGGCAGTGTCATCGCGTCGACAACCGATTCCACGTCTTACGAGGCGCTGATGCTGTTCTTCCTCGGCTTCTTCGTCGCCGGCCTTGTCTGGTCGGCATTCATGGCGGTGGTCAGCTCCCAGGGCGCCAAGCTGCTCGGCGAGAAGCTGACCCGGGGATTCTCGATCGTATCGGCGATCCTGTTCCTGTTCTTCGCGGTCAAAGTATTCCTCGACGGGTACCATACGCTGCTGTAAGCCCGGGGCGCAGGGGACGGAGGGCGCACGGCCGGTTGCCCGGCGGGCGGGAGCCGTATTGCGGCGGGTATGGGGGAGAAGCGCGGGTCAGCCTGGTGGGAGAGCTGGGCGGTGGTTGGTCTCCTGATGGCGATAGTTATAATGAACGAAACCGACTACCTCTTTGCATCACGTAGGTTGAAGTTGGAAATGACTTGGAGTGAATACACCAATCAAATCCAAAACAGAGCTACAAACAAAAAGGAGTCGGTTAGTAATGAGTATGTCCACAAAGTATGTAGGGTTAGACGTATCCAAGGAAAAAATTGCTGTTGCTATCGCCACGGAAAATCGAGATGAGCCTGTACCGTTCTGGGGGACGATTCCACATACCAAAGAGGCCGTGCGAAAATTAGTCAAGCAGCTTGCAAAGGACGATGAGATCAAACTCGACGTTTGCTATGAGGCCGGGCCTACAGGGTTTCAACTGTATCGTTGGTTCCTTGAACTCTTTGTCAATTGCAGCGTCGTTGCGCCCAAAGCATTGGATGGCAACAAGCGCATTAAAACCGACAAAAGGGATGCCATACGTTTAGCGCAGCTCTACAGGGCTAGAGAGTTAACCGAAATCTACGTACCTACACCCGAGGACGAAGCGCTGCGGGATTTGGTTCGGGCCCGGGAGGATGCGGTTCAGGATATGAATCGGCACAAGCAGCGGCTAACGAAGTTCCTGCTTCGGCACCAGCTTCATCCACCGGGCGGCACGAAGTTATGGACATCGGCCTACGAGAACTGGCTGGATACCTTGCGCTTTACGGATGCGTGCGAGGATATCGTCTTTCAAGAATACCGCAACACCATCAGGGAGGCCGCAAACCGGATTGGGCGATACGAAAAGGAAATGGAACGGCAGGCTTCGGCAGGGTGCCAGGCTACCATGATTCAGGCGCTGCAAGGACTTCATGGTATTGCTTTAGTTACGGCCACTACTCTTGCGGCCGAACTCGGAGATCTCGCAGGAAGATTTGCTTTTGCGCCGCAGCTTATGAGTTATTCCGGATTGGTACCTTCGGAAAGTTCAAGCGGAGGCAGCCGCCGGCAAGGGCGAATCACGAAAGTCGGAAATGCGCATATCCGACGGGTACTGGTCGAAGCCGCCTGGACCTATCGGAGCAAACCTGCTGTAAGAAGAGCCCTGCGGGAGAGGCAAAAGGAGCTAAGCTCGGAGATTATTGAGATCTCTTGGAAGGCGCATAAAAGACTGCATCATAAATTTAATAGGTTAAGCTTCAGGGGAAAGAACAAAGGAACCATCGTTACCGCCGTGGCCAGGGAGCTCTTGGGATTTATCTGGGCTATAGCCAAGGAAGTCCAGAAGCAAAGGGCGGCAGCATAATCGCTTGTGTTTGTAATAGAAGTTTGAAAATACGAAGAAGGAGGTGGTAAGAGAACGGATTTGAGGAAGATGCGTTACATTCTTTGGCTCGGGGGCAAAGTACAAAGCTAGGCAGAGAGAAATCCGCGTAGTTCCGCTGCACAAAGCAAGGGAACAGGAGCTTTATGTGCGTTGATAGTTAGCAGGAAACTCTCTGGTCGTATGTAATCACATGTGAGAACCCACGAATATCAGGTTGCCAGCCGGCGCAAAGAACCACTTTGCCCTCGTGCCAAGGAATGTAGACATGTCCCGTTGTTCTCAGGAAAAAACATTGCAGGGAGCACCGCCCCCTGCACCCCGTTACTCGCCGTAAGGCAGGGTCTGACTTGATAGTCAGACACGTATACAAGTATGGGCAGAATGAAGCCGCCTGTCAAAAAGAACACCTTGACAGGCTTAGTTTGGAGTACAAAAAAACAGGGATACGTGCTGGGAGTTGCTCGGTTACGTTCATATCAGCGGAACTCAGGTATCTTATTAAGGCTGGAGTCGGCATCTGCCGGGTGAATGGGGCGGAATAGCGAATCTCAGTTCCTTTATTTCGACAAATCGGCCCGGCAGGAACGATATAGCGCATCTGAGTTCCTTTATCGCGCTGTTGTCATCGGAATCCCTCCCGATGTTATCGGGAGATTCAGTCGGAAAGCACTGCGGGGTGTAGTGCTTTTTTGGTGCAGGCAGGAGAAGTGGACCGAGGACGATTCGTCGAATCAATGGCTGCCGAATCTTCGGATCATGGCGCCCGCGAATCAAAATCTCATGAATCTGCAGTCCGGGGAAGCATCAGCTCCAACAGGTCGAAGCTGCGGGCTTCACCCGATCTTCAGCTTGCGAAGTGCAGCCCCGCGAACCATTAGGACGTCGAATCTAGCGCCAGCGAATCCATCACCCGAACAACAGCCCGTCGAGTCTGTAGTCTGTCGAAGCTCCGGCTCCGGCAGGTCGAAGCTGCCGGCTTCACCCAATCTTCAGCTCGTGAAGTATAAACCCCGCGATTCATCAGGTCGTCGATTCAACGGTCTGCGAATCGGTCTGCGAATCTACTGCCCGCGAATTCGATAGCCCATCAAGTCTGCAGTCTACCAGCTCAACAGGTGCCGGGGATGCAGCTTCAAATCTCCTGCCCCGAAAGTACAGATGCCAAAAGCCGGCAGAGTATACCGCAACGTATCAAAAGCCCAACGAATCTACCCTCTATGAACCTGCCGTTTATGAAGTCAGCAGTCCGCCGAATGTGCAGGATATCATTTCAACAGCTGCAGAAAACTACAGCCTCCGAGTCGAATCCGACGGAACCCTCGCCCGCAGAGTCGGTCCTTGCAGGAACCCGCACCTACCAAATCAAACGATGGCGTGAAGCTTGAATACCTATCCCAGATCTGCGCCTACTTTATTTCACCCTATTAATCCACCGCTCACAAACGAACACCGAACCCACCGCTCCTAACCTTACTATTCCTATAAATAAAATGGGTCAACGGGATAGTTCAAATCTTTAATCTGTTTTATAATGGACAGAACAGATTGGGCAGCATGAGGGGAGAGGTACTTGCGTGCGTACGGTATTTCGGTTTCTTCAGCCTTACCGCCTGTCGATGGCGGCGGCCAGTATTCTGATGCTGGTCGAGCTCGTCGTGGAGCTGTGGCATCCGCTGCTGCTCGCCCGGATGATCGACGAGGGGATTGTGCCCCATGACTTCGGACAGGTGCTCAAGTGGGGAGGTTTGATGATCGGACTCGCTCTGCTGGGCTTTATCAGCGGACTGATCAATACGTTCTATGCGGCCGACGCGAGCCAGGGCTTCGCCCATGATATCCGTCAGGCGATGTTCCGCCGCCTGCAGACGGTTTCGTATGCGGCGTTCGGCCGTTTTCCTGCGTCGACGCTTATTACGCGGCTCACAAGCGACGTCACCCAAACGCAGCTTGCGGTATTCCTCGGCCTGCGCGTCTTCCTGCGCTCACCGCTTGTCATGATCGGGGCGCTGGTGCTGGCCGTGTCGGTGGATGCGAAGCTGGCTCTGCTGCTTCTGGTGGTGACGCCGCTGCTCATTTTCCTGCTCGGGCTCGCGATGAAACGCGGATTTCTCCTGTTCCGGGCGGTGCAGGAGCGGCTCGACCGGATGAACGGCACACTGCTCGAAAACCTGAAGGGCATCCGCCTGATCCGTGCCTTTGTACGGGGCGAGCATGAGAGGGGCCGGTTCGCTGCAGCCAACAGCGATCTGGCCGGCAAGACGACGGCAGCCCTGCGGCTGTCGGAGACGATGATCCCCTGCGTGCTGCTCGTCATGAACCTCAGCGTGCTGGTGCTGCTGTGGCTGGGCAGCGGAGAGATCGGCCGGGGCACGGTAAACGTCGGAGAGGTCGTGGCCGTCGTGAATTATGCCACCCGCATTACGGGGGCATTCGGCATCATCTCGATGATGATCACGAGCCTCTCGCGTGCCCGTGCAGCCGTCACCCGAATGGAGGAGGTGCTCCGGACGGAAGAGGGTACGGAAGCCGCCGCAGACACCGGAGCGGACCGGGAAGGCCGGCTTGAAACGGTGACAGCCGGCACCGTCGAGTTCGACGGCGTAACGTTCCGCTATCCGGATACGGCGTCGCCGGTGCTGGAGTCGCTGTCGTTTCGCGTCGGGGCGGGGCAGTTGGCGGTAATCCTCGGCGCCACAGGCTCAGGCAAAACCTCCCTCCTGCAGCTGATTCCCCGGCTGTACGAGGCCGAGGGGGGCAGGATCCGTATCGACGGCGAGGATCTGCGCCGTTACGAGCCGGAGAGCCTGCGCCGGGCGATCGGCTATGTTCCCCAGGAGGCGCTGCTCTTCGGCGGCTCCGTGAAGGAGAACCTGAGGTGGGGGCGGGAGGAGGCCACCCCGGAGGAGCTGGAGGAAGCGGCGCGCCGTGCCCAAATCCAGGATACGATTCATGACATGCCGGAGGGGTATGACACCGTAATCGGGCAGAAGGGCTCGACCCTGTCGGGCGGCCAGAAGCAGCGGCTGTCCATCGCCCGTGCGCTGCTGCGCCGGCCGAAGCTGCTTCTGCTCGACGACTGCACGAGCGCGCTGGATGCCAGAACGGAGGCGCGGCTGCTCGGCGAGCTGCGGTCGATGTCCTGCACGATCCTGCTCGTTACGCAGAAGATCACGGCGGCACAGCAGGCCGATACGATCCTGCTGCTAGAGGACGGGAAGCTGCTGGCCCAGGGCAGCCACCAAGAGCTGCTGCAGAGCTCCGGCTTATATAGGAGCATCGTACAGTCGCAAGCCAGAGAGGAGCGGGTGAATCATGCTTAAGCTGCCCGGCATACCGGCCAAATACGCGGAGGCGCTTGAAGGGCTGCTGGAGGAAAAAGACGGGCCGGCGGCAGGCCAAGGCAAGCCGAAACCCAAAATCCGCAATCTAAAGTCTACCCTGCAGCGCATCTGGTCCTACCTGGCGGGCGCGAAGCTGATCCTGGTACTGGTGTGCGTACTGGTCGTCGTCAGCTCGGTGCTCAGCCTGCTCAGTCCGCTCTGGCTAGGGATGGCCATCGATACCTACCTTGTCCGGCGGGACGGAAGCGGACTGCTGCTTCTCCTCGGCGGGCTGGCAGCCGTGTATCTCGTGCAGACGGCTGCGACCGTCCTGCAGAACTATCTGATGATCGGCACCGCGCAGCAAGCTGTCGCCGCCATGCGGGCCGACGTGTTCGCGCAGCTGCAGCGGCTGCCGATCCCTTACTTCGCGAAGCGGCAGCATGGGGAGCTCATGAGCCGGTTCACCAATGACATCGACAATGTCAGCCAGACGCTGAGCTCCTCTTTTATCCAGATCTGCTCTTCGGTGATCACCTTCACCGGCATGCTGGCCGTGATGCTGTGGCTCAGCCCGCTGCTGACCCTGATTACAATGACGGTGGTGCCTGTCATGTTCCTTGGGATGAAGTGGATCACCCGCCGCACGGGCCGGCTGTTCCGTGCCCAGCAGAAGGATATGGGCACGTTCAACGGCTTTATCGAGGAGACGCTGTCCGGACAGCTGATCGTGAAGACCTTCGGGCGCGAGGAACAGGTGACCGCGGCGTTCGGGGAACGGAACCGGCGTCTGCAGGCGTCGGCCTATTGGGCGCAGACGTATTCCGGCTTCATCTCCAAGCTGATGATCATGCTCAATAACATGAGCTTCGCGGTCATTGCGGCGGCGGGCGGCGTGCTGGCCTACCAGGGGCTGGTCACCATCGGGGTCATTATCACGTTCACGGAGTACGCGAGGCAGTTCGTCCGGCCGCTGAACGACCTGGCGACCCAGTACAATACGCTGCTGGCGGCGGTGGCCGGGGCGGAGCGGGCTTTCGAGATTCTGGATGAGGAAGAGGAGCGGGATGAGCCGGGAGCCCTCGTCCTGACGGACGTCCGGGGAGATATCGAATTCCGGGGCGTGACGTTCGGCTATGGGGAAGGGGAGCCGACCCTATCCGATCTCAGCTTCCGGGTAAGGCCGGGGCAGACGGCGGCGCTGGTCGGGACGACAGGGGCCGGCAAAACGACGGTGGTCCAGCTCCTCACCCGCTTCTACGAGATCGACGGCGGACAGATCCTGCTCGACGGGCAGGATATCCGAACGCTGCAGCGGAGCAGTCTGCGGCGCATCATGGGCTTCGTCCTGCAGGACTCCGTGCTCTTCGACACGACAATCCGGGAGAACATCCGGTACGGCCGGCTGGACGCCACGGACGGGGAGATTGAGCAGGCAGCAAAGCTGGCCAACGCGCATGGCTTCATCTCCAAGCTGCCCCAGGGGTACGACACGGTGCTGCACCAGGGAGGCAGCGGCATCTCGCATGGGCAGAAGCAGCTGCTGGCGATCGCGAGAGCGATGCTGGCCGACCCGGCGATACTCATCCTGGACGAGGCCACGAGCAGCATCGACACGGTAACGGAGATGCGCATCCAGGAGGCGCTGTCCCGGCTGATGCAGGGGCGTACGAATCTCGTGATCGCCCACCGGCTGAACACGATCCGCGGAGCCGATCGGATCGTCGTGATGGAGCGGGGCCGGGTGGCCGAGCAGGGCTCCCACGAAGAGCTCATGGATCGCCGGGGAGCGTATCACGCTCTGTACGAAGCCCGGGCGCAGGATGAGGAGGCAGGGCCGGAAGCAGGTTAAGAGGGTGAAGGGTGGATAGGCTAAAAGTTTCATATGGCGAAATTGCGCCTCAGGCAGGCCTGCAGTCCATGACTGCAGGCCCTTTCGGCATACGATCATGTGCTCCGAAGCTATCCGGACTCTCCAAATTTCTAGCTATTCCAGCAAGCAATCAGGACATTACAGAAAAGTTACAGAAAAGAAATTTACCGCTTACATTTCCTTTATTTGTGATATGATCGGGAAATAGGGATTCCATATTTGGAAAATTTGCATCAAATTATAGGAAAAGGGGGCTCGTGAAATCAAAGCTCGCTACGATCATCTCAGGATTGTCTCACTGCTCTCGGCAGCGGGGCTGACTTCGTGCTCGGTGCCTGCCTCCCTGCAAGAGGGGATGGTCTCCGGACAGGCCGGTGTGCCCGAGCGGATTTCCATTGTTATTAACAGTCAAGGGGTTCAGTTCCCGCAGGGCCTCGATGAGAACCGTAACCCCTATCTGCAGTATATCGAGGAGAATACCGGGCTCGACGTGCAGGTGAACCTTCCTCCGCAGGAAGGCTATCAGCATACGGTGGAGGCCATGCTGAACGGCGAGCAGGTGCCCGATATGATCAGTATTTCCTCTGACGTGTGGGTCGCGAGGCAGGTGCAGCGCGGGGCACTTCAGCCGCTGGATGAACTGCTGCAGCAGTACGGAGGGGATCTGCTGCAGCGGATCCCGCAGGAGGCTTGGGACCGGGTGCGATTTCAGGGGAAGCTCTACGGCATTCCCAGCATCAACCCGACCTCCGGTGTGGAGCTCATGTATGTCCGCAAGGACTGGCTGGACCGGCTCGGGCTGAAGGCTCCGCGGACGCTGGAGGAGTACCAGGAAGTAATCCGGGCGTTCACCCGGGAGGATCCGGACGGCAATGGGAAGCATGATACCTACGGGCTGGCATTGACCAACCATTTATTTCGGTCTGCGCCGTTCTTCGGCGCTTTTGGTGTGCAGCTGAACCAATGGACCGATAGGAACGGGCGATTGGTGTATTCGAATATTCTCCCGGAAACGAAGGAGGCGCTCCTGTTCCTGGCCAAGCTCTACCGGGAGGGGGGGATCGACCCGGAGTTTCCGCTCATGAACCACAAGAATCTGGCGGAGAAAGTCGAGCAGGGGCGCATCGGGCTCTTCTCGGCAGCCTGGTATGATACGCGGGGGATGATTGCCGGCAGCAAGGTGCGCAGCCCCGAAGCCGAGTGGATTCCGCTGGAGTATCCGACAGGACCGAAGGGGGATCGTGGAGTGTATGCGGCTCCGTGGATCAAAAGCTACCAGGTTATCCCGGCGAAGAGCACCGATGCGGGGGCGGTCGTCCGGTTATTGAATTTTATCGGAGGGGCCGGCTACGAGACCTTGACTCTCGGGTTTCCGAATGAAGTATGGGTGATGAAGGAAGGGCGGATCGTGAGCGACTTCGCCGAGCACGACAAGCATCAATACCGCGGGATTTATGGAGGTCTTGCCGAGGTGGCTGACCCGGAACTGCTCAGAAAGCGTCTTGACTCCTACGGGGTCACGTTCCGGCTGTACGATAACCTGCAGCGGATCGAGCGGAACCTCATACGGGACGCCTATACTGGTCCGCCTACCGAATCCATGGAGCTTTATTCGGAGTCCCTCCTGGCCATGCAGCAGGTCTTTCTCCAGATCATCATGGGAACGGCGCCGCCGGAGGCGTTCGATGCCTATGTACAGGAGTGGAAGCAGGGTGGAGGAGACGCCATCACCGAGGAAGTCAACCGGCAGATGCAGGCGTCCCGGCGGTACGAGGCACAGCGATGAAGATTTGGCATTGGATTCACAGTCGTTATCATGGAAGCACGCAGCTTAGGCTTACGATTTATTTTCTGCTGGTGCTGCTCCCGCTCGTGCTCGTCAGCCTGTATGCCAATGCCCGATCGGAGGAGATTGTGCTTCAGCAGAGCATCCGCCGCACCGAGAGCAGCCTGGGGGCCGTAACGAATTCCATCGATACCGTACTGCAGAATGTAGAGGAGCTGTCACGGCTCGTGGCCACGGACAAGAACCTGGTTCCCATCCTGAATGAAGCGGGGACGGTACTGTCACCGCAGGCGATCTACCGATTCTCGGAGCTGATCGGCAAGCTGTGGAGCGTGACGGCCATCACCCGGACGGTATCGGAAATTTCGGTTTATCACGCAGATTCCGGGACCATCGTGTCTACGCAATCAGGCGCAAGGAAGGTGGAGGACGAATCGCAGCGCGCATGGCTCCAGAGGCTCGCGGCTGACATCGGATCGGGGACGAAATATCTGCTGCCGGAAGACGGTATCCACGGTGGGCGTTCGTTCGGCGACCTGACCGGTACGGACAGCGTCTCCCTGGTACGGGTGATGGATTCCTACAGCAGCCGCCGTCCGCCGAACCTGCTTATCGTCACGCTCAGCAGGAGCCGACTCTATTCCATCATGGAGTCCGTTCTGCCGTCCCGTGACTCCCGGATCTTCCTGTATACGAAGAATGGGGGACTGGTGGCGGGTACAGGGATGGAACGGGAGGCGGCGGAGGCGGCCGTTCCGGGGAGAATTGAGGCGAGGGCGGTATCGCCTCATTTTGGATGGACCCTTCTCATGCAGCAGCCGGAGGCGGAACTCTACGGGGAAACAAGACAGATCCGGCATTTCACCAATCTGATTATTGCCCTCAGTATCCTCCTCTCGGTTCTGATCTCCTGGGGGATCTACAGCCGGATTGCCTGGCCGCTGAAGAGGCTCTCGGACGGAATGCGGGAGCTCAGCGGGGGGAACTATGATCTGCAGCTGCATCACAACCGCAGTGACGAGTTCGGATTCGTCATGAATCTGTACAACCGGATGGCCCGTGACCAGAAGCATCTCATCGAGGATTATTATGAGCAGCAGCTGAGGCTGAGCCATACGGAGCTCAAGTTCCTCCAGTCGCAGATCAATCCGCACTTTCTGTACAATACGCTCGATTCCATCTATTGGTCGGCCAAAAATTACGATGCGGAGGAAATCAGCGAGATGGTGCTGAATCTATCCCGTTTTTTTCGGCTTAGTCTGAACAAGGGCAGGGATGCATTCTCCCTGGAAGAGACGGTCGAGCATCTGCACTACTATGTCCGCGTACAGCAGCTCAGGTATCTGAACAGCTTCACGGTTCTGTACCGGATCGATCCGGGTACGGAGAGGCTGACGGTCCTCAAGCTGCTGCTGCAGCCGCTGGTTGAGAATGCGCTTCAGCATGGGCTCAAAGGAAGGAAGCAGGGCGGCGAATTGACCGTGGGGAGCACGCTGGAGGATGGACGCTTGATTCTCTCGGTTACGGACAATGGGCTCGGTATCGCGGAGGACCGTCTTCACCGGATCCGGGGAGAACTCGGCCGGATCATGGATCAGCCGTCACGGCCGCCATCCTCCGGAGAAGGGGACAACCCGGAGTTCTTCGGGCTCCGCAATGTCTGCGCCCGGGTCCGCATGTTCTATGGACCGGAGGCCTCGATGCGGGTGGACAGTGCCGAGGGGACGGGAACAAGCGTCACGATCCTGCTGCCTCTGGACAAGTGCGGCATTGATGCGTCGGGGCTGCAGGCTGCCGAACGTACGGCAGTGTAAGGAGACAAGGGGGAGAAGGACTTGAAACTGTTGATTGTTGAAGATGAACCGCGCCTGCGGATGAGCCTGACTTGTCACATTCCATGGGAAGAGCGGGGAATTGAGGTGATCGCTTCCGCTTCCGGCGGCGTGGAGGCGCTCTCGTTGATCGGGAGACGGCGGCCGGACCTCATGCTGCTCGATATCCAAATGCCGGATATGGACGGCCTGACCTTAGCCCGGCTCGTGAGGGAAAAGGAACCCGGTATGGCGATGGTCATCCTGAGCGGACACGACAATTTTCAATTCGCCCAGAAGGCGCTGGAGCTCGGCGTATTCAAGTATCTGCTGAAGCCGGCAGGGGATACGGAGATACTGGAGGCCGTGACGGAAGCGGCCGGGCAGCTCCGGCGGCAGAGGGAAGCGAGCCACGAACAGGCCCTGGTGGAATACAAGTGGCACCTGCACCTGCCTTATCTCCAGAATCGGTTCCTCCTGGACTGGCTCAGGGGCCGGTACCGTGCTGAAGAGATCGGCCGGCTGGCCTCCGAGCTGCAGCTGAACCTGCCGCCCGAGGGAAGATTCGCCGTGGCTGTGATCGATCCGGATGAGCCGCCCTCTCCTGGGGAAGGTCTTCCCGCACGTGATGCGTCGGTGCTCGAATACACCTTGGCCCGCATGGCCAAGGAGCAGCTGCAGGAGGGGACCTATTGGATTTGCTCCGATACGCCGGGCTCGGCAGTCCTCTTGTTCGCCCTCCCGGAGGGGGCCGGCGAACAGGAGGGGCTGCTGCAGATTCATACGGCCACTGAGAAAATGCTGGCTCTGCTGGGGAGCATCCTCTCCGTGACGGCTAGCGCAGGCATCTGCGGATCGGCGGGCGGTGCATGTGCTGTGTATGAACTGTACCAGCAGGCCTGCAGCGCGCTGCTTCGGCGCAAAGTCTACGGCGGAGGCCTGGCGATCCCGTACCGGGAACCCGTACAGCCGCAGACAACTGTGCCCGTTCCCGAACCGGCCTCCGAGAAGGCGCTTGAGGTGGCGCTGCAGACCGGAGACCGGGCCAAGGCCAAGGAGGCGCTGGAGTTACTGTGGGAGGCGGCGATGGGGCAGGGGACAGCCGACCCCGAGCAGGTTCATGAGCAGGTGCTGTACTTCAGCTCACTGCTTGTCCGCACGGTACGCAGACAGGGCTGGCTTCTGAAGGATGCGGCGGGCAGCTATTATCCTTACTTTCAGAATATTCACCTGCTCACGACCGCCCAGCAGATTCAGGCCTGGCTGAGCGGGACCGTAGAGCGGATTCTCGATTATGCCGAGGAGCAGGGAAGCCAGGTGAACCACCGGACGGTCAAGTCGATTCTGGAGCTGGTGGAGAAGGAGCTGGACCAGGATCTTACGCTGCATGCCCTGGCCGAGCGCCTGTATGTGAATGCATCTTATCTTAGCCGCCTCTTCAAACAGGAGATCGGCAAGCCCTTCTCGGCCTATGTGCTGGAGCGGAAGATGGAGCGGGCCAAGGCGGCCCTCACCGACGGGGCGAAGGTGTATGATGCGGCGCTCCTGGCGGGATACCGCGATGTGAGCTACTTCACCAAGGTATTCCGTCGATATTGGGGAACCACGCCCGGAACGATGAAGACCTGCTGACGGTAGGGGGCGCAGGGGCTGCAGCCGGGGGCAGGGATATCGCCAAGGGAGCCAGGCGGCGTCATGGAAAGACAAGAGACGTCATCAAACTACCAAAAAAGGCAATGGCTGTCCTCTAATCGAGCTTCGCTCACTCCGGTATACTTGGGTTCAGATCAACCCGATCAATCCCAATCCCAGAGGAGCGTGTTATTGATGAAAAAGAGTCTTGCAGTACTTACCGTAGCGGCGGCAGTCCTGGCTTCCGTTCCCACTTCCCTGAACGTTAGCGCAGCGGCGCCGACAGGTCTGGAGGGCGTGGAGGTCCTTCCGTCCACGACGAACCACAGCACCGCGAAGGTGAAGGAGCTTGTCCAGAAAGGGCGTCAAGTCAGTGCAGACAACGCTTTGAAACGCGCTGCGAAGCTGGGTGTGTCCGCTCAAACAGACGTTACGGAGAAGGATGCGGTGAACTACCTCCTTATCGAAGGCGGCAAGCATTACCTGTATGAGAAGAACGGTCTGGATGGCGCTGAGAAAGTATACGTCTATGATCAGGCTCCCGACACTCAGGCAGCAGCTGTACAAGCGAAGGGACAGGTGACCACCGCCGCCGTCAACCTGCCGGATGGCATCGGAGGCAAGGCGGTTGTGGCGAAGAACGGATCGTATATGAATGCGACGGTACGCACGGCAACCGCTGCACAGCTGACCGGTGCGCCGTCGGGGGCGACCTACATCTATGGCGGATTCAGCGGCGTAGGCAAGGGTTCCAACGGCTCGACCAGTTACCCCGTAGAGGCCGACATGGGATTGCAGTACAGCAATGCATACGGGTATGTGAAATGGACGCCGATTCTCAGTTATTATAATGGAGTGAAATCCAACGGTTCTTTCCTGGCTTCCTATGACAAAGTACAGTACAAGAACGGCTTCAAGGGCGGTGTCGACCTGAATCTGACGACTTACCGGAACTACAACGGCAACACGCGTCTGTCCATCAGCGGCACAGCGGAGTGTCCTGACATGGCCTGCACGTCCCAAACGGATACTTACCTGACTTCCGTCATGGAAGTAGCGGGCACGAACGTTTCGAGCGTGACCAAGTGGAAAATGCTTGCTACCATTGCGGGCTCCGAAACGATAACCGGCAAGAACTACGCCCAATTCAAGAACGTGAATGTGGACGGCGTAAGCCAAACGCCAACCATTGAAGCGGAGGACTACGCAACGGTAACCGTCAGCGGAAGCACCGTGACGATCAACGTTTCCCGTTAAACTGCAGCAGCCGCACTCCTTCCCGCCAAGAGGGGAGGGAGTGTTTTTTTATGGATATGCGGCGACTAGTTGGATCAAGGACTGCTCTATACATAGGATACACCGTCTCGAGGTGACCGCCGCCATCGGGGCTTTTTGACATGCGTGCGGAATTTTATCGAAAATGGAGATTGCACTTTCTGCGCAAAGGTTTATATTTACTGTATAAGCGGGCAACGGGAGAAAGTCCCTTCACGTTCAATCGCATTCAAACCAATCAAGGAGGCACTCATGTCCGATCCGACCATCATCCGCTTTGACCGGGTCACCCAGCGTTACGACGACCAGACGACCGTGCTGGACGGCGTAAGCTTCGAGATCCGGCGGGGCAAATTCTATACGCTGCTGGGCCCTTCCGGCTGCGGCAAAACAACCATTCTCCGGCTGATCGCCGGGTTCTTACAACCGACGGAAGGAAGCATTTCCTTCAACGGGAAGGTCATCAACCAGGTGCCGGCGAACAAGCGCCAGGTCAATACGGTGTTCCAGGATTACGCGCTGTTCCCGCACCTCAACGTGTTCGAGAACGTGGCCTTCGGCCTGCGCGTGAAGAAAATGAAGACCGAGGACATCGCCCGCAAGGTCAAGGAAGCGCTGCGGTTCGTCAACCTCGAGGGTTATGAGACCCGCGAGATTACGGAGATGTCCGGGGGCCAGCGCCAGCGGGTGGCGATCGCCCGGGCGATCGTCAACGAGCCGGAGATTCTCCTGCTCGACGAGCCGCTGTCGGCGCTGGATCTCAAGCTCCGTACGGAGATGCAGTATGAGCTGCGGGAGCTGCAGCGCCGCCTCGGCATCACGTTCATCTTCGTCACGCACGATCAGGAAGAGGCCCTCGCGATGTCTGACGAGATCTTCGTGCTGGACAAGGGACGGATCCAGCAGAGCGGGACGCCGACGGACATCTATGACGAGCCGATCAACCGGTTCGTCGCCGACTTCATCGGCGAGTCGAATATTGTAGCCGGCCGGATGGTCCAGGACTACCTCGTGGAGTTCAACGGGCGGCGATTCGAGTGCCTGGACGGCGGGTTTCGTCCGAATGAGGAGGTCGAGATCGTGATCCGTCCGGAGGATCTGGAGATTACCGCCGCCGATCAGGGCAAGGTGAAGGTACGCGTCGACACCCAGCTGTTCCGGGGCGTCCACTACGAGATCTCCTGCTACGACAGCGGAGGCAACGAGTGGCTGGTGCATTCCACGAAAAAGGCTGCGGTGGGCGGCGAGATCGGGCTGCATTTTGACCCGGGGGCCATTCATGTGATGCGGTTCGGCGAAACCGAAGAGGAGTACGATAAGCGGCTCGAGGCTTATCAAGCGGAGAGCCATGAGGACTAATACGGCCACGCGAAGCGCGTATCTGATCCCCTATCTGTTGTGGATGGTGCTGTTCGTGGCGGCACCGATCGTGCTCATTGCGTATTATTCCTTCTTCGATGTGGAAGGAAACTTCACGCTGGGCAACTATGCCAAGTTCTTCACGCCGGTGTATTGGCGGATGGCGCTGAGCTCGTTCTGGTATGCCTTTCTCATCACGCTGTTCTCGCTCTTGGTCGCCTATCCGGCCGCTTACCTGCTCACGAAGACCAAGCACAAGCAGCTGTGGCTGCTGCTCATTATCCTGCCGACGTGGATCAACCTGCTGCTGAAGGTGTACGCCTTCCTCGGCATCTTCGGCACATACGGCACGGCCAATCAGCTGCTTGAGCTGCTCGGCATCGGCACGCAGCAGATTCTGTTCACGGACTTCAGCTTCGTGTTCGTGTCGGCTTATATTTTTATCCCGTTCATGATTCTGCCTATCTTCAACGCCATTGAAGAGCTGAATCCTTCGCTCGTGGACGCTTCGCGGGATCTGGGAGCCTCGGCGTGGACGACGTTCCGCCGGGTGATCTTCCCGCTGACCCTGGACGGGGTCAAGGCGGGCTGCCAGGCCGTCTTCATTCCGGCGCTGTCTCTCTTCATGATCACGCGGCTGGTGGCAGGCAACCGGGTCATCACGCTCGGCACGGCGATCGAGCAGCATTTTCTGGTCACCCAGGATTGGGGCATCGGCGCGACGATTGCGGTCTTCCTCATCCTGGCGATGGCGGTCATTATGCGCCTGACGGGGCTCCGGAAGCGGGGTGGGATCGTATGAAGCAGCGCTGGAAGATATCGAATTTGTATCTGATCGCGGTCTTTTTCATCCTGTATGCGCCGATCCTGTATCTCGGTTACTACTCCTTCAACAGTGCGGGCAACATGCACGAATTCGAAGGCTTTACGCTCGAGCATTATGCAGAGGTGTTCCAGGACACCCGTCTGCTGATCATTGTCCTGAACACGCTGGTCATTGCGCTGCTGTCCTCGGCGCTGGCAACCATCATCGGGGTGGCCGGGGCGCTGTTCATCCACCGGGTCCGCCGGCAGAGCGCGAAGCAGACGCTGCTCACGCTGAACAACGTGCTGATTGTCTCGCCGGACGTGGTCATCGGCGCATCGTTTTTGATTCTGTTCACCATCGCGGGCATCAAGCTGGGCTTCACTTCCGTGCTGCTCTCGCACGTCGCCTTCAGCGTGCCGATCGTGGTGCTGATGGTGCTGCCGAAGCTGCAGGAGATGAGCCCGACGCTGGTGGATGCGGCGGAAGACCTGGGGGCATCCCGGTGGGATGTGCTGACGAAGGTCGTGCTGCCGTACATCCGGCCGGGGATCTTCGCCGGCTTCTTCATGGCGCTGACGTACTCGCTCGATGACTTTGCCGTCACGTTCTTCGTAACCGGCAACGGGTATGCCACGCTGGCGGTCGAGATCTACTCGCGGGCGCGGCAGGGCATCTCGCTGTCCATCAACGCGCTGTCGACGCTGATCTTCCTGTTCACGCTGCTGCTCGTGCTCGGTTATTATGCCGTGAACCGGCGCGGGGCTGCCAGAACGAAGACGATGGCAGAGGGGGTGCGGCCATGAAACCGCTCGTGAGGCTGTTCACCGCCGTGTTTGCTGCGGCTTTTGCCCTGATGTATCTCGCCTCCTATCTCAATACCTCCGAAGGGTACACCGGCGAGAACACACTGACCGTCTACAACTGGGGAGACTATATCGACCCCGAGCTGCTCACGAAGTTCGAGGAGGAGACGGGGATCAAGGTCATCTACCAGACGTTCGATTCCAACGAAGCGATGATGACGAAGATTACGCAGGGGGGCACCACGTTCGATGTGGCCGTCCCGTCCGAGTACGCGCTGAGCAAAATGAAGGACGAAGGCCTGCTGCTCCCGATCGACCCGGTCCGCCTGCCGAACCTGAAGCATATCAATCCTCGCTTCCTGGATCTGTCCTTCGACCCGGGCAACAAGTACTCGGTGCCGTACTTCTGGGGGACGGTCGGCATTATCTATAATCCCGATCTGCTCGAAGAGGGCAAGACGTTCACGAGCTGGAACGATCTCTGGGATGAGAAGCTCGAGAATCAGATTCTGCTCGTCGATGGGGCGCGCGAAGTGATGGGCATGGGCCTCAACTCGCTCGGCTACTCGCTCAATGACCGTGACGAAGCCCACCTGCAGGAGGCCAAAGCCAAGCTGGATACGCTGACCCCGAACGTCAAGGCGATCGTCGGGGACGAGATCAAGATGCTGCTGGCAAACGAAGAAGCGGCTGTCGGCGTCGTCTGGTCGGGTGACGCGTCGGAGATCATGGACGAGAACGACAAGCTCGACTATGTCGTGCCGGAGGAAGGCTCGAACCTGTGGTTCGATAACATGGTCATCCCGAAGACCGCCCATAACATTGAGGGGGCGCATGCGTTCATCAACTTCATGCTCGACCCGGAAGTAGCGGCGCAAAACGCAGAGTATGTAGGCTACTCCACGCCGAACGAGAGTGCGATGGATTTCCTGCCCGAAGAGATCTCGGGCGACAAGCGCTTCTACCCGGATCCGGAGCTGACAGAGAAGCTGGAGGTCTACGAGAACCTCGGCAAGCGCATGCTGTCGCATTACAACGAGCTGTTCCTTGAGTTCAAGATGCACCGGAAATAGAGAAGGCCTGCCCTTGGCGTAAGCTGGGGCGGGTCTTTTTGTAGGGGCGAGATCGAGGCGCCTCAGGGCGGTCTCGGGAACCAAAGCAGGACAGTGGCGAAGTGCGGATCTGGGCATATGAGGTGGAGACGGGCGAACATGCAGGTAGGTGCTATCGCCGGCCTGCTCTGCGCGGTAAGTATTCAAGAGGGCAGCCTGTACTGCAGCGGATCGTGGGAAAAAGGCAAAAGCCAGGCCCGCGGGGTGCGGTGCCTGGCTTCCTGGGGGTGTTCGGCGGAGAGAGAAGCGGGGGGGAGAGGGGGAAGGCGATCAAGCCGGGGAGGGGGACACGGCTGCCGGAATCAGGGATTCGGACGGCGCTCGTGCTGGACTTGCCGGATGAACTGAAGCGGACAATCCTGCCTCCTGCGAGCCCCATATCCCTAAGCTGAATAGGGTAATCCGGGTGACGGCGGCGGATTAACAAGTCAAGCATAGGAAAGCTCCTTCATCTCCTCGTTAGATTATATAACGTATAACCGAACTTTCTGTCTTGATTTTACTTCATACGGGCGGATTCGTCAACTAAATGTTATATTTATTAACATAAAACTATCCTAATGTTCACCTTTGAGGAGGGGAGGCTCGAGCGCTGCCCCAGATCGAGGCGAGGGAAAGCGGCTGTTCCTATTCGGACGGCGGCTCCCCTCCCAGGCGGATCTCTTTGACCCGCAGATCCCTGCCATACTCGGCCTCGGCCCACAGTGCGAATTCGCCGGGAGACACCTGGCCGGGGAGCACGGCGGTGATCCGGTCCTCGTCGATCTTGTACTTGACGTTCATACCAAAGTAGGCGTGCTCGAACCACATTCCGGCATCCCACGGGCTGTACGTTCGCTGGAACAGACTGCCGCCGGCCTCGGCGCGGACCTGGACCGTTTCGTCCCGGACGGTAACTTCCGTGTTCACTCTCGATGCCACGGCTTCAGCGGGATTCTCCACGGGGAGTTCCGTCAGCTCCTCCTCGTTCAGGACGTGAAGCTCCTGTACGTGCACGCCGCTTCCATAGCCTTGGATCAGCACGACCGCAATCTCGGGAAGCTCGTCACCATCGTAATTCCCGCGATAGAGCGCCGGGCGGTAAGTAGGGTGATCCGCGGTACTCCACTCGAAGATGCGGCTGGCACCGTTCGAATGAAGCTCGAGCCGCTGATACATGCCGCTGCTGCTGGGTTCGGCGGCGGTTAGGCGCAGACCCCCAGGACCTTCGGCGAGCAGCGGTAAGGTTTGCGATGCGGGCCCGGAAGACGGGCGCCCTGCAATCGGGGCCTCACCTGCCGGCATGAGAGGGGGTGCGTCGCTTCCGTCAGCAGCCCCCGATCCGGCCAAAGTAAGGAACAGCCACAGCAGTATCGTCATGAGCTCGTCTCCTCTCTGTCTTGGGAATGAATAGCATGTTACCGAAACAGACGACGGGGATGGAGGCCGGGTTGCAGGCCCAAGAAAAAACGAAAAAGGATAAGAAATTCCCTCAAATCCGGTTCTTTAGCGGACTTTTTTTGGTAAATTGCCTGCAATCCGTTCTTTTCGGCTGTTGAGACTCCGCAGAAAATCCGTATATTAATAACTGTGATTAGCACTCTCCCACAGGGAGTGCCAGACCAATTCCGTAATGGGAGGATGAATTCCGATGTTGAAACCTTTGGGTGACCGTGTTGTCATCGAACCTCTGAAGCAGGAGGAAGTGACGGCCAGCGGCATCGTGCTTCCCGAGAAGGCGAAGGAAAAACCGATGCAGGGCACCGTGGTGGCGGTGGGCCGGGGGCGCTTGGAGAACGGCAAAGTGATCCCGCCCGATGTGCGTGAGGGCGACACCGTTCTGTACAGCAAGTACGGGGGAACCGAGATCAAGGCTGAAGGCAAGGAGCTTATGATCATGAGAGAATCGGATATTCTGGCGGTTCTGCAGCCTGCCGGTGAAAAGGAGCTGGTAACGAATGGCTAAGCACATCCTGTTCAGTGAAGAATCCCGCCGGGCGATGCTCCGCGGTGTAGATACATTGGCCAATGCCGTGAAGGTCACGCTGGGGCCGAAGGGCCGCAATGTCGTGCTGGAGAAAAAATTCGGCTCGCCGCTCATCACCAATGACGGCGTGACGATCGCCAAGGAGATCGAGCTCGAAGATCCTTTTGAGAACATGGGCGCCAAGCTCGTCAAGGAAGTCGCCACGAAGACGAACGATGTGGCCGGTGACGGCACGACGACGGCGACGGTGCTCGCCCAGGCCATGATCCGCGAAGGGCTCAAGAATGTCACTTCCGGGGCCAACCCGATGGTGGTCCGCAAGGGGATCGATAAGGCGGTCCGTGTAGCGGTAGACGGGATTCTGAGCACGGCCAAGACCGTCGAGCAGAAGCACGAGATCGCTCAGGTTGCCGCAATCTCGGCGGCGGACGACACGGTCGGCGAACTCATCGCCGAAGCGATGGAGAAGGTGGGCAAGGACGGCGTCATTACGGTCGAGGAGTCCAAGGGCTTCCAGACGGAGCTCGAAACCGTGGACGGCATGCAGTTCGACCGCGGGTACATCTCGCCTTATATGATCACCGACTCAGACAAGATGGAAGCCGTACTGGACGAGCCTTACGTGCTCATTACGGACAAGAAAATCTCGTCCCTGCAGGACCTGCTGCCGGTGCTTGAGCAGGTGATCAAGCAGGGCAAGCCGCTGCTGATCGTCGCCGAGAATGTCGAAGGGGAAGCGCTGGCGACCCTCGTGGTCAACAAGCTGCGCGGCACCTTCACCTGCGTGGCGGTCAAGGCGCCCGGCTTCGGCGACCGCCGCAAGGCGATGTTGCAGGACCTCGCAGTCCTGACCGGCGGCCAGGTGATCACAGATGAGCTGGGGCTGGACCTCAAGAGCACCTCGCTTGACCAGCTGGGCCGCGCCCGCCAGATCCACGTCACGAAGGAGAACACGACCGTCGTCGACGGCTACGGCAGCCGTCCGGAGATTGAGGCGCGCGTGCAGCAGATCCGCAACCTCATCGAGGAGACAACGTCGGACTTTGACCGCGAGAAGCTCCAGGAGCGTCTGGCGAAGCTGGCCGGCGGCGTGGCGGTCATCAAGGTCGGGGCGGCGACGGAGACCGAGCTCAAGGAGAAAAAGCTGCGAATCGAAGACGCACTGAACGCCACACGCGCGGCCGTGCAGGAAGGCATCGTGGCCGGCGGCGGCGTAGCCTTGATCCATGCGATCCAGGCGGTCGAAGCGCTGACTTCCGAGGACAGCGACGAAGCGACCGGGATCCGCATCGTCCGCCATGCGCTCGAAGCGCCGCTGCGCACGATCGCCGCGAATGCGGGCATCGACGGCTCCGTCGTCATCGAGCGCATCAAGCGCGAGCCGGCCGGCGTCGGCTTCAACGCCGCTACCGGCGAGTGGGTGAATATGATCGAGTCGGGCATCGTCGATCCGGCGAAGGTCACCCGCTCCGCACTGCAGCATGCCGCGTCCGTAGCATCCCTGTTCCTGACGACCGAGTGTGTCGTCAGCGACAAGCCGGAGTCGAAGAAGCTCGGCAGCGGGGCCGGAGCCGATATGGATATGTAAGTGAAGCGACCCGTCCGGCATGGACGGGTTTCTTCTATCCATCCCCGGGGAAGGAGGGGGCAGCTTGCGGGACTATTTGCTGTACTGCAGCGCCTGCCATGAATATACGGCACTCGGCAAGTATATCGAGAAGGAAGGGCACTTTCAGGGGGAATACTCGCTGCTGCACAACAGCCATACGGACAGCGACGAGCTTCTGTGCCGCTTCATGATCCGGCATACAGGCCATGAGCTCCGGCTGCATACGAACCGCACGGAGCAATTCACCCGCATCCTAAGAACGGCATCTCGCTTCATGGAGATGGACATCGACGCGTTCTTGGAGCGGGAGCTGGACCGAAAAGAGCGGGTGCGCAGCGAGACCGAGATGGATCGCGGACTCGGTCAGCTGCAGCTCAACGTACTGAGGCAGCAGCTCGAAGAGGAAGCGGAGCGCATCGCGGGGCTGCCGACGAGCGAGGCGGCCGAGTCCCAGTTCCTGCTCGGCAAGGAGGAGGGCGTCAGGCGGGCGCTGGCAATGCTCGAGGAGCTCATGGAGCGGACGCGGATGATGTACCGGTGAAACACGGGTGGGCCAGCGTCGCGGCCGGAGAGGGATAGAGGCACAGCATGGATGAGTCCGAGAGGGAGGCGGTGGAGGGTGGAAGACGGAAGCGACCGATCGATAGAGGCAATTGGCTGACTGAGTGACAGGGGCGACTGAAGTGACGGAGGCGACTGAGATCAAGGAAGTGACCGAGGCGCGAGGTGACGGAGGCGACCAAGGCAAATGAGGCGACCGAAGCGACCGACGAAGAAGGCGAGGTGACCAGGGCGTCTGAGGTGGCGGAAGTGACTGGGCGATCGTAGTGACCGACGATGAAGCCAAGGTGACCGGAGAGACCGAGGTAACGGAGGCGACCGAGACGACCGAGGCTACCGAAGAGGCCATGTGACGGAGGTGACCAAGGCAAGTGAGGCGGCCGAGGTGACCGAAGCAACCGAAGCGATTGATGAGATCGAGGTGACTGAGGCGACCAAGGCGACTAAAGCAACCGAAGCGACAAATTAACTGAGCCGAATTAGGCTACCGGGGCGGTCGAAGCGATGGAAGAGGCAGAAGCGACCCATGAGATCGGGGCGACTGAGGTGACCGAAGTGACCGACGATGAAGCCAAGGTGACCGGGAGAGGCCGAGGTAACGGAGGCGACGGAGGCGGCCGAGCGTTGGTGTCCTGGCGATCACCCGTTCAGCTCATATAAAGGAACCAGGATGCCTTATTCGGATATTTCCCGTCATTTTCCAGCCGATAGCGGAACTCAGATGCGCTATGGCTGCCGATTTCATCCCACAGCCTGCCCATTCATCAACATAGCGAATCTCAGTTCTTCTATGTTGAAAATCATCCCTGCCATGAAGAGCATAACGCATCTGAGTTCCGTAATTTCGTTTTTTTACCCAGCGTCCCCCATCCAACACTGCGCATGCGCAAGAACCGTCCTGGCCATCCGGACGGTTCTTCGCGTAAGCGGCGTGCTTGCCGTGCTGCTGCAGGCTGGCCGCCCCTCTATCCCTGCCCATACCGCCCCAGGGCCAGGCGGGCTGATTCCAGCATCCGCTGCTGCAGCCGGGGGCCCTCCACGACCCGGACCCGCTTGCCGAGAAACCGCAGCCGTGAGAGAACATACTCCGCCTCATCGCTGAGGTAGGTCAGCCGGATCCCGTAAACCTCCTGTTCTTCCTCGTAGATGACTTCCTTGTCGAAGCAGGAGAAGGCATACAGGATCCGCGACAGCTCCCTGCGGTAAGCGGGCAGCACTTCGATCAGCGCCTGCTCCCGGCGGGCATCTAGGATGGTTTTGATACTCCCCAGCACTGCGGCGGCTTCCGTCTTGCCGACCGGTTCCGCACCTACTTCGAGCACGGTCCCGAGTTTGGTCGTCAGGAGGGTCTGCTCCGTAAGATGGTACCAGATCAGGTACCATTCCCTGCGGGCGATCGAATACTCCAGCTTGTACGGGAAGCCGGGCTGTCCGCTGAATTCGAGGCCGCTCCGCGTCCGGATCGTCAGGCGCATGCCGGAGCTTGCCAGGATCATCCGGCGCAGCGGGCGGAGCAGGGGATGGTACAGCGGCCGCGCGGCTGCCCCTGCCTTCTCCAGGAAGCCGCCGGAGAAGCTCAGGTCGTCCTCGCCCGCGAGCAGGCCCCGCAGCTTGCCCAGCGTCTCAGCGGTGAAGGCCTCGGAGGCGGCCGGGTGCTCCAGCATGCGTTTCAGCCAGGCACGTTCATGGGACGTCGACGTGAAAGCAGCCGACTCGTCCAGCCGGCTCATGATGCTGTAGCTGAATATTTTTTCAAAGGGATTCGGAATCCTGCGCTCCATAATAGCCTTCAATCTCCTTCCATTCGTCGATCAACTCCTGACGCAGGTGCCGGGGCTCCAGCACCTCACAGCTGGAACCGAAGCTGCGCAGCCACGGCTTGATCTCGGTGGTGCCGCTGACCTCGATCTCGTAGACGAAGGAGGTCTCATCCTCCTCGGTGATGCACCCCCACTGTCCCTGCAGCTCCACGCGTTCCCGGATCCAATCGGGCTGCCCGCCGGCCGGGCGGTAGAACCGGGCCCGGACCTTGACGGGACGCGAAGTGTCGAGCAGCCAGCTGCGGCTGAGCTTCATCTGCAGCACCTGCTGGCGCTCCAGATGGACGTCCTCGGGAACTTCCTCGCCCTCCTCGATCTGGGTCATCCCCTCGACCCGGTACGTGCGGATGCCCATCTTCGGGTGCGCGGCCAGCAGGTACCAGCGCCCATACTGGTGATCGTAGACCACCCTGAGCGGCTGTGCGCTCTCCAGGGTGCCGCTTGTCTCGCGTTCGAAGAGCGGGTTCGTGTTGCGCGAGCTGTAGTGGGCTCCGGACTTCGGCGAGAAGTATAAGAACTGAATCCTGCGCCGATGCTCGATCGCATGCAGCAGGGTGTGCAGATGGGCCTCGTCCAGGATGCGGGAGGGATAATGATATTTGTAGCAAAAAGGCTCGGTCAGCAGATTCATCCGGTCTTGACGCGGGCTCCCGTCCGCCGCATCCATGTCGTACGCTTTGATCCGAAGAGCCCGCTTGAGGCTGTCGCGCAGCAGATACCCTTGTACGGAAGGGACCTGTGTGTTGGCCATGATATCCACATAGTCGTACAGATCGCACAGCTCATCGAAGGAGAGCTCCGTCAGAAGGCTGTTCTGCAGCCGGTAGCGGTAGGGCCGCGGGCCGGGCTCCCGGCGGATGACCCCCACCTCCTCGAGGTATTTGAGGTCGGAGCGGACCGTTTTCTCATCGGGCAGGAGAGAGTCATCCGGCAGCTCCGAGCAGCACGTGTCGAGCAGTTCGAGTGCCGTCTGCGGCGTCTCCTGAAGTGAAGAGAGCAGCAGGGCGAGCCGGCGGCTCTCCGATTCCTTGAGCGACTTCGCCCGGTACAGGAACAGGAGCAGCGGGTCGGCCGATTCGAAGTAGCGGTAGCGGAGCATATCCGCGAACTCCCGGCTCTCTTCCCCGGGAAGCTGGCGGTACACCGTACCGAGCACCTCCTTCAGGCGCCGGATCGTCTTGTCGAAGGTGTGGACGGAGATGCCAAGCCGCCGGGCATACTGCTGCCGGTCATAGGCGCCGCTGGTCAGCACCAGCATGCGGAGGAATTGGATTTCTTTATCAAAGCTCTCCCGGGCCATCGGGTCATGCCTCCGTTCGGTTCATTCTCGTTCACCTATTGTAGCAGGAGGGGGAAAGGGGGGGCTACCACAAAATTTTTGGCGGCAGCACCTCGTCGTAATACTTGCGCCATGTTCACGGCGGCGGAAATGAGCGATGATAAGGGTGTGAGACGGACGGCATGCCGCTTCGGCTCACGACGATCTCCGAGGCGCAGGAAGGGGTCCTTCGTGCCGCCGGTTCGAGTCCGGCTCCCGCATCAGGCGGGATAGCTTAGTGGGTAGAGCAGTCTTCCCTTTCCGCTCACTCCCTCGAAGATCCGGCTGCATGGGCAGAGGCAATGCGGATCCTGGTATGAAGGAAGCGAGGCGCCTGAAAGGGTTCCTTCGACTTCCAAATTGAAAATGAAAGGCGCGCCGAGATTCACACATCGGTTAGGAGCGCGCCGAAACCTTTTCGCCATTTTCCTCGCTTCTTCTTTCCCGATCTGCATGAATGCTGTACTGCCCGTATCCCAACAAATCCGGCGAGGCGCCGGGGAGGGTTCCTTCGATCGCTAACGATGACAGGCCGGACTTCGGGTTCGGCCGCAGGTTCGACTCCTGCAGCTCCTTCCCCCTTCTTCCTCGCCGGCCTTATTCAGTAGAAGAAAAATCAAGTCTGCTTGGGTCTACCCTGCCAAAGGCGCACCGTCCACAAGGACGGCAATGCCGGTTATCCTTAAGGAGGCTTCCCACCATGAGCCATGCACGCAAGTTATTCGGCCGCATGCGGCCTGAAATCTATAACCATGAAGGCTATGCCGTACATACCCGCTCCCTCGAGGAGCAGTATCTGCAGACGCTGCTGACCAATACGATGGGCAGTACGTTCTATGCCGACGGGGGCGAGCTGCTGGAAGACGCGCACCGGATGCATTTGGAGATGGCGCAGCACGACCCGCAGTTCATGGCCCGGGCGCTCGTCTTCGCACGAAGCGAGGGCTTCATGCGCCTGCAGCCCCTGTACGGGCTGGCCGTGCTCTCGGGCATCCGCCCGGACCTGTTCGCACGGGCCTTCCCCGGCGTCGTCCGCATTCCGTCCGACCTGGCGGACTTCCTCACGGTCCTGCGGGGGCTGGGACGCGGACAGGGCGGTCGCGCCGTGAAGCGGCAGGTGAAGGGGTTCCTCTCCGGCGTCACCGAGTATTGGGCGCTGAAGTACAACGGGCGCGGCCGGGGCTACAGCCTTGGCGACGCGATCGCTACAGCGCATCCGAAGCCCGCGGATGAGAAGCAGCGCGCGCTGTTCCGCTGCCTGCGGGGCAAAGAGACGGACCTGTCGCTGCTGCCCCAGATCGCGGCGTTCGAGGAGCTGAAGCGCGCTGGTTCGGAAGCCGAGCAGCTGCACTGGATCGTGGAAGGCCGGCTGCCATATGAGACGGTCACCGGCGCGATCCAGCCGACGCGGGCGGTCTGGGAAGCGCTGCTGTACCAGATGCCGCAGTTCGCGCTGCTGCGCCACCTGAACGCGCTGGACCGCGCGGGGGTGTTCGGCTCCCCCGAGCACCTGCGGTATGCGGTGAACCGGCTGACCGACCGCGAAGCGCTGGAACGCTCCCGCATCCTGCCGTTCCGTTTTGCGGCGGCCTTCCGCCAGGTCGGGCACCCCGAGCTGCGGGATGCCCTGCGTGCGGCGGTTGACCTTACCTTCGACGCCTTGCCGGAGCTGCCGGGCCGCACCGCCGTCTTCCTCGACATCTCGGGCTCGATGAACGGCGAGTACCTGCAGACCGGCTCCGTGTTCGCCCTGGCGCTCTACAAGAAGACGCAGGGGGAGTCGATCTTCTGGCTTTTCGATACCGAGGTTGTCGATCCGAGGCCTTCCCGGTACGACAGTATTCTGGGGCAGGCGGAGCAGATCCACACCCGCGGGGGGACGGACACCGGCGCGCCGGTGCGCAGGTTGACCCGTGAGAAGCAGCACGTGGACCGCATCATTATCATTACGGATGAGCAGCAGAACAGCGGCAGCCCGTTCTACCGCGATCTGCAGGCTTACCGGGCGAAGGTGAATCCGGAGGCGCAGGCGTTCATCGTGGATATCGCACCGTACCGGCATGCGATGGTGCCGCCGGAGGACCCGCGAACCTTTTATATCTACGGCTGGAGCGATACGGTTCTGTCTTATATTGCGCAGGCATCGCAGGGGTACGGTTCCCTGGTGGAACGGGTGGCAACAATGGAGTGGGAAAAGGAAACTGCCGGATGAGTTCCGGGAGCAGTATCCGGTGTGATCAAGGAGGAAAAACAGCATGACGAACATACGCGAAGAAATCATCACCCAGCTTCACCGCATCGAAGAGGAGGAGAACGTCCGCATTCTGTACGCCTGCGAGTCGGGCAGCAGGGCCTGGGGCTTCCCGTCGCAGGACAGCGACTATGACGTGCGTTTCCTGTACCTGCGCCCGCTGGATTGGTACCTCTCCATCGACGAAGGGAGGGACGTCATCGAGCGTCCGATCTCGGACCGGCTGGACCTGAGCGGATGGGATTTGCGCAAGGCGCTGCGCCTCTTCCGCAAGTCGAATCCGCCTCTGCTCGAGTGGCTGCAGTCGCCGATGCCGTACCTCGAGAAGTACACGACCGCCGAGCAGATTCGCCGAATCTCCCCGCTGACCTTCTCGCCGAAGTCCTGCATCTACCACTACCTCAACATGGCGAAGGGCAACTTCCGCGAGTATCTGCAGGGGGACCAGGTGAAGATCAAAAAGTACTTTTACGTGCTCCGTCCGCTGCTGGCCTGCGGCTGGATCGAACGGTTCGGCACGATGGCCCCCATGGAATTTGATGTGCTCGTGGAGCGGCTGATCCCGCAGGACAGCGAGCTGTACACGGCCGTACAGACGCTTCTGGCCCGCAAGAAAGCCGGCGACGAGCTCGATTACGAGCCGAAGGTCGGGCCGATCAGCGCGTACCTCGAGGAGCGGATCGCGTACTTCGAGAAGGCAGCCGTGCAGCAGCCGTCAGGCAGCGGTACGGGGGATGCCGGATTGGACGCCTTGTTCCGTGGGGCGCTGCGGGAGGTATGGGGGGAGTAAAAAGTAGAAGGGATCCGGCCATTCGTGCTTAGAGCATGGAGGGCGGATCTTTTGTTTGCTTTTGCACCCGCCTGACATACAACGGGCCATGTACCGGGTTATAGTGCCTCCGCACAAACCGTTATACCCATTCTTTCCCTCGCCCCGGCCGTCCCGGCGGTTATAATGGAAGGACAGAAACTGGCGATAACGGACAGAGAGAAAGTGGGAACGGAACATGCTGACACCGGCGTCCGAACAACGATTAAGCAAATTCATGACCAAACTGCTGCGCCACACGCCGGGAGAATTCGGGCTCTCCCTCGATCCGGCAGACGGCTCCTGCACGGTGGAGGCGCTGCTGCAGGCGATCCGCGCCCAGCGTTCGTGGGCCTGGGTGACGGAAGAAGACATCTCTGCCGTGGTAGGGCGGTCGGAGAAGCAGCGCTTCGAGCTCCGGGACGGCCGGATCCGCGCCCGGTACGGGCACAGCCATGACCGGGTGCAGTACGAGCCCGGCACACCGCCGGATCTCCTGTATCACGGTACGAACGCTGAATCCGCCCCGGCCATTCGGGCTGAGGGCCTCCGCCCGATGAACCGGCAGTATGTGCACTTATCCGAGGGTACCGGCTTCGCCTCACTGGCGGGAAGCCGGAGAGGAGAACTCCTCATCCTCACCGTGGATACCCGGAAAGCGGCAGATCTCGGCGTAACCTTCTACTACGCCGGTAATGAAGTATGGCTGGCCGACGAGGTTCCCGCTTCCTGCCTTGCCGTTCATCCCGCCGAGAAGGAGAAAGGAGCTCCTCCGCTATGACGCTCACCGGCCCTGCGCTTATCGACATCGGCGTGAACCTGACGCACCGCTCCTTCCATGCGGACCGGGAGGAGGTGATCGCCCGTGCTCTGGCCGCCGGCGTATCGCCGATGAACCTCACCGGCACGTCGCTGCGCAGCAGCACGGAAGCGGCGAAGCTGGCCGGCCGCTATCCCGGGCGGCTCTACTCGACGGCCGGGATTCATCCGCACGACGCCAAGGGCTGCGACGAGACAACGATCCCCAGGCTGCGCGAGCTGGCGGCCCTGCCGCAGGTCACAGCCATCGGCGAATGCGGCCTCGACTATAACCGCGACTTCTCGCCCCGCGACGTGCAGCGCCGCTGGTTCGAGGAGCAGCTCGGGCTCGCCGCCGAGACCGGCCTGCCCCTGTTCCTGCACGAGCGGGAAGCCCATGCGGACTTCACCGCGCTGCTCCGGCAGCACCGGCCGTACATCGGCCGGGCGGTCGTGCACTGCTTTACGGGCACCGCGTACGAGCTGCACAAGTATCTCGACATGGGCCTGTACATCGGCATCACCGGCTGGATCTGCGATGAACGGCGGGGGAAGCACCTGCGCGAGCTTGTGAGGAGCATCCCGCTCGAGAGGCTGATGCTGGAGACGGATGCACCGTTCCTGACGCCGCGCGACCTCTCGCCGAAGCCCAAGGACGGCCGCAACGAGCCGGCTTTCCTGCCGCATATCCTGCAGACGGTGGCCGCTTGCATGGGCAGGCCTGCGGGGGAAGTGGCGGAGGCGGCGACGCGGACGGCACGGACTTTTTTCGGCATAGGAAAGCAGGGTTGAGGATGCACAGAGGAGCAGTCTTCCGCGTGGAGGGCTGCTCTTTGTGCATGACCGAATCAGGACGCCTAGGTGCTGGGTTCCGTCATCGGACGGCGCAGCCGGTTATCCCCTGCCGCAGCACACCGGGATTCGCCAGGTGTGTACCCGGGGCGTACCTCACCTAGACATGTATCGTGGGGAAAAACCCTCTCGGCGGCAGCCGTAGAAGCCGATAGAGTTATAAGGGGGCTCGGCATTGGGTTATACTGGTCCCATGATCCAAAAAGGGGTGAGACATTGGTTCGGTTGTCGCTGACCATGATCGTCAAGAACGAAGCTCAAGACCTGGCCCGATGCCTCGAGAGCGCGAGGCCTCTCGTGGATGAAATCGTCATTGCGGATACGGGCTCGACCGACAATACTAAGGAGATCGCCCTCTCGTACGGAGCGAAGGTCTATGATTACGAGTGGACCCACAGCTTCTCGGACGCCCGCAACTTTGCGCTCCGGCAGTCGACGGGGGATTGGAATCTCGTCCTCGATGCGGACGAATATATCCTGAATGACTGCGGTCAGGAGATCCGTGCGTTCATCGCCCGCCGGCAGGGCATCGGCCGGATCAAGCGGATCGATAAATTCGAGCAGAACGGCGAGGTTATGGAATCACAGGTCTATATATCGAGACTGTTCCCGAGAGGAACCTTCTATACCGGCATCATTCATGAGCAGGTAGTGACCGATCTGCCTGCGGTGAAGACATCCATCGAGGTGTACCATGACGGGTATTTCCGCAGGAACAAATCGGACCGCAATCTGAAGCTGCTGCACCAAGCGGTGGAGGTGAATCCGACGGACGCCTATCTCCTCTTCCAGCTGGCCAAGGAATACCGGATGGCGGGGGACTACCAGGCTGCAGCCCCGTACTTCTCGCGGTGCTATGAGCAGCTGCGCAGAGAGGAGGCGTTCTACCCGCTGGCGGTCGTCGATTACCTGTACAACATCATTGCGGGCGGGAAGCTGGAAGAAGGGTTGGAGCTCATCGAGAGGGAAAAGCCGTTCCTGCCGGACTATCCGGACTTCCACTTCGCCTGCGGGCACTTCTATCGGGAACTCGTGTTCAGCAATATTGAGAAGTATATTGCCTTCTTCCCGCAGATCGAGCAGTCGTTCCTGGCCTGCCTCGCTCTAGGGGAGACCAGCCGGTATGACAGCGTGCGGGGCACGGGAAGCTTCCTGCCGGCGTACAACCTGGGCGTATTCTATGAGACGACCGGGGATATGACGAAGGCCCGGATGTACTATGAAGCCGCAGCGCGTGACAGCTACAAGCCGGCGGCGGACCGTCTGGCGAAGCTCCTGTGAGGCTGGGGACGGTCGGCAGCAGCGGTCCAGCCATAAGCGGGTGGAGCGAATACCCCGCAGCATGCATTCCGAGAGGAGGGTGACCCAAGCCTTCCTCCGGTACGTGCGTGCTGTGGGGGTATTTTGCCATGCCGTGGAACTGGGGGTTCATAAGGGAAAGCGTGGCGGGCAGGGGACCGGTCTGCCGAACTTGACGTGCAGATCCTTCTCCAGGAAGCTGGGCTTAGCATCCGCCGCCGATCCGGTATAATGAAGGAAGTGACTACCGAGCCTGCTTCGGCTCGTTTCCCGGGAGGACCTCGATATGCCGCAAATCCATTCAAGCGATGCCCCGGACTACCCGGTCATCGACACCCATATCCACCTGGACGCCTACGGGGCGGCGGACCGGGAGGCGCTGCTGTCATCGCTGGCGGACAGCGGCGTGCAGGCGCTGGTCGCCGTCTCGATGGGCCCCGCTTCCTGCAGGGACGTGCTGCGTTTGAGCCGGCAGGCGCCCCCGGGCCGCATACGCTGCGCCTTCGGGTATCATCCGGAGCAGCCGCTGCCTGACGCTGCCGAAGAGGAGGCGCTGTTCGCCTGGATCCGCGCGTACCGGTGCGAGATGACGGCGGTCGGCGAGGTCGGCCTGCCGTATTATCTTCGCCAGGCGGCGGAGCTCCGCGGCGAAGAGTTTCCGCTGGACGGCTATGTCCGCCTGCTTGAGCGGTTCGTGCGGCTGGCTGCGGAGCTGGACAAGCCTATCGTGCTGCACGCCGTCTATGAAGATGCAGACACGGCGCTGGACCTGCTGGAGCGTCATGGCGTGCACCGTGCTCATTTTCACTGGTTCAAGGGCAGTACGGATACGCTCCGGCGGATGGAGCGTATGGGCTGCCATGTCTCGGTGACGCCCGACCTGGTGTACCAAGCGAAAACACAGGCTGTCGCCGCCGCCGTGCCGCTGGAGCGGCTCATGGTGGAGACGGACGGGCCTTGGCCTTTCGAGGGGCCGTTCGCCGGACAGACCACCCATCCGTCCATGGTCCGGCAGGCGATCCGGAAGATCGCGGAGCTCAAGGGAATGAAGGAGGAGGAAGCAGGCCGTATCCTCTATGAGAACTCGTGCCGCTTCTACGGCATCCCGCCCGTTTAAACCGGCCCCCTGATGGACACAAAGAATAAGGGGTGATGCGGGCATGAAGGATGAAGAGCTTCACAATCTGGTGAATGAGGCACAGAAAAGGCTGACAGAGCTTCGGCTTTCCCATTGGATACAGCATGAGGTGCTGACACCCCAGTGGTGGTTTTTGCTTGTGCTGTTCCTGGGCACCTGGCTCCTCTGGTGGCACCTCGCCGACAAACGGCGCTTGTTCGAAATCGGCTTCCTCGGGCTGCTCATAGCCTATCTCGCCACCCTGCTCGATGCAGCAGGCACGGAGCTTCAGTTCTGGAGCTATCACTACAAGCTGTTCCCGCTGTATAACCGTCTTATGACGGCCGACATCGCCCTTATTCCTGTGTGCTATATGCTCCTTTATCAGTGGTTTCCGGGCTGGAAGCCCTTTCTCCTCGCCCATACCGTCCTGGCGCTGGGTGCTTCGTTTGCTGCAGAGCCGCTTTTTATGCATCTGGGGATCTATCAGCCTATACTCTGGAAATCGTACTATTCCTTCCCGGTTTACCTGCTCCTGGCTTCGTTCACGAAGGGGATGATGGAGACCGTCAAAAAGAGATATACAAAAATCACCGCCCCCGGTCGATAAGGTAAGTAACAACAGGTTGCAAACCATTCCAACGGCCCCGGGGGTATGTGTCATGTCCAAGCTAATCTATACCGATGAGTCCTGTTATCCGCCGCCCCGCGGCAGGGGCTTGTCCCACGAAGAGCAGTACTGGCTGCAGTTCGGGCTGCAGCATATGGAGCGGGAGGAGCTGCGGGGCGGCTATCTCGCCCAGCTCGATGGGCTGGAAGTAACGGCTTCCTGCGACTGCGGGGAGCCTACCTGCGTAACGGTCCGGTTCGCCGGAACGGGGAGCGAGCATGCCGACCGCCTGGTGGAGCTGGAGCTGCAGGATGGCCGGCGGCTGCTCATCCGGCACCGGCAGGGCCGGCTTGCGGAGCTCGAGCTGATCTGAACCACGGAATGCAGCTGCACGGAGAAGAAGACGAAGACGACATTAACGGAACCATTGCGCCTTAACCGCTCGCTTGTCGAGCGGTTTTTTGTGTTGAGATTGTTGAGATGTTGGGTGGCAGAAAAACCTAATGGATTTGTCTGATGTTGTCGAAATAGATGTAAAGATTGGAATTGGACCCATACCAGAGGGTCCCTACCTAGAGGTGAAGTATGAAGAAGAAGGTAAAACAAAAAGCGGCCTTGGCGGCCGTCGCTTCCATGCTGCTGGTACCGCAGCCTTGGACGATGGAACGGGTCCAGGCAGCGAGTATGATGGCTACACTAGCCCCTTATGCCGACGCTTATTGGGATAACGCGGGGCTGTCCAAGACGGAACCTGTCAATTATGCAGGAAACAGTGGGGATCCGATGTATGGACTGGCGCAGGGCGCAATCCAATTCACCCTTCCGGCGGACGGGGGGACCGTCCAAAGTGCGACGCTCCGTATCCATATCGACCAATTGCATGATGAGGACTTGGATGCCTCGACCGTGCCGAAGATCGGTATTTATGGTGCCCGTCTTCCATCGGATGCGGATGCCTGGGGGGACATTTTTCCTTGGGAAGCTTCCGATCTGAGTATGCTGTATGAGGAGAATTCGATTTCCGCCGGAACCTGGAGCGAATTCGACGTTACCTCATTCGTGCAGGAGCAGAAGGCAGCCGGATCTTCGAAGGTGACGTTCATTGTGCGGGGGAATACGGATCTGGGGGTTGAGTTCGCTTATCATTCCGATAACGGGACTGAGGCCTATCGGCCTCAGCTTGAAGTGGTTACCGCACCGGCCGCTGCCGGTCTTCCGGGAATCACGCCTGCCGTAACGGCGGAGGACGAAGCGTCCGCATCGGGGCTGGTCCTTACGCCGAACGCCGGGGACACGGTGCCGGTTACGCATTACAAAATTACGGAGATCCTCGGCGGCAGGCTGTATAGGAATGACGGCACCACGGAGATCGTAAACGGTCAGTTCATCCCAGCTGCCGAGGGGGCGTTAGGTCTTAAATATACCCCCGACCCGGATGCCAACAGCCAGGCGGGAGGCACCTTCTCGTTCAAGGCCCAAGCCGCACAGGATCCGTCCGGAACGGGACTCAGCGGTATGGTGCAGGCGGTGATTACCGTTGACCAGGTCAATGATGCGCCCACAGCCGTCAGCGACACCTGGACGTCCGTCGATGAGAATGCAGAGGGCGTTGTCATTCCGCTGGCCCATCTGCTTGGCAATGATGTGAAGGGCTCTGCCAACGAAAGCGGGCAGACGCTCTCGGTCACCCTTGTGCCGGGAAGCGAAGCAGGGGGAACGGCGGTCCTCTCCGGGGACAGCGTCCTGTTCACGCCGGCTGCAGGCTACCATGGACCGGCAGGCTTCAAGTACGTGGTGCAGGACAACGGGGTGACCGGCGGTTCGCCGGATCCCCGGCAGTCCGTTTCCCCGGCGGACGTCTCGTTCACCATTGAACCGAGGGCGGGCAAGCCGGCCGTCACGAATGCGGAAACGGCAGAGGAAGTGCAGACGTCGAGCGGACTTGTGATTACGCCTGGAGAATGGGAAGATGCCCCGCCCGCATACTACAAAATCACGGGCATCACAGGAGGAACCCTGTATAGAAATGACGGATCTACACCCATCGCGGAGGGGAGCTTCATCCCTGTCTGGGAGGGGGATGCAGGTCTGAAGTTCACCCCGGCGGCCGACGCGAACGGCCTCACAGGCTTCGGCTTCCGCGTCCAGGCCTCGCCGGGCACGGATGGTACCAGGCTTAGTGATGCCGTGGAAGCTGCGGTTACCGTGACCGAAACCAATGATGCGCCGCAGGCCAACCCGGACGTCCTCGAGGCTGTCGTCGAGAATTCGGGCGAACGGCTGATTCCGCTGGCGGATTTGCTCCGCAACGATACACCGGGTGCGGATAACGAAAGCGGGCAGACACTGACCGTGGTGTCGGTCGGCCAGGCGCTGGGAGGGACCGTCCGGATCAACGATGCGGGGACACACGCCGTATTCACACCGGGGGCGGGCTACCGGGGGACCGCGGGCTTCGAGTACACGGTGGCGGACAACGGGACCACGAGTGGTTCACCGGACCCGCTGAACAGTCAGCCCGGAGCGGTCACGTTCACCATCAATGCCCGGGCGGATGTACCGGCTGTGACCGACGCGGTCACGGAAGAGGACGTTCAGACGATGAACGGTCTGGTGATCACGCCGACGGCGGCCGGAGGGGCTGCAGCGGCTTATTACCGAATCACCGGCATTACGGGAGGCACCCTCTACCGTAATGATGGGACAACGGTCATTGGCGATGGAGAGTTCATTACGGTATCCGAGGGAGCCGCCGGCTTGAAGTTCACTCCGGCAGCGGATGCGCATGGCCTCACGGGCTTCGGCTTCTTCGTCCAGGCATCGCCGGACACGGAAGGGACGCTTCTCAGCGGCCCGGCCGCAGCGCAGATTACGGTCACGGAAGTCAATGATGCGCCGAAGGCGCAGGACGACACCCTGGCTGCAGCAGCCAAAGGGAGTGCTGTCGTCAGCATCCCCTTCTCCGCGCTGACAGGCAACGATGATGCGGGAGCCGCCGACGAGCGGCAGTGGCAGTCGCTGGCTGTGAGTAATGTGGAATCCGTCCAAGGCGGGACGGTCAGTATGGTGCAGGACCGGGTGGAGTTCGTTCCGGATCCGGGCTATACAGGCACGGCGAGATTCATCTACACCCTGAGCGATAATGGCCGAACCGCCGGTGCGGACGATGCGAAGTCGGCTGAAGCCGAGGCCAGCTTCGCGATTGTCGATGAAGACCAGCCGATCATCACGCTGTATGGAGATTCTACGGTGTATCTCCTGAAGGGGCAGCCGTATGTGGAGCCGGGTTATACAGCGGCCGACACCGCCGACGGGGATATGACCGACCGGGTGACGGTGACCGGCTCGGTGGATACCGATGTCCTCGGTACGTATGCGCTCCGCTATAGCGTCACCGATGAGAGCGGCAACGCTTCGCCGGAGACGGTGCGGCAGGTGAAGGTCGTCTCGAATGAGCTGGCTTCCTTGTCGGCGGGTGCGTATGGGCTGGAGCCGGCATTCGACGCAGCGCAGCTGAGCTACAGTTTGCAGGTACCAAGCAGCGCCTCCACGGTTACCGTGACAGCTGCCGTGTATGATCCGGCGGCATCCATGACTATCGATGGCGCCTTGGCCGCAAGCGGCGTGCCGCAGACGCTGAGCCTGACGCAGGGGGAAGCCAAGGATGTGACCATCGTCGTGACGGCAGCAGGGGGCTCCACCCGAACGTACCGGGTGAGCATCGTTTCGATTCCAGTTACTGATCCTACACCGGTACCGGAGACCGAGACGCCGGCACCGGACGAAGAGCAAACGCCGGGAGCGCCGGGTACGGAGACGCCGATCCCGGATGAAGGGACGACCCCGGAAGTGCCGGGTACGGTGATCACGGTACCGGATGCTCCGGAAAACGGCGGCAGTGAGGGTGGAACGGTATCCGAAGGAAACGGTGGCGGAAGCAGCAGTGGTAGCGGCGGCGGAAGCAGCAGCGCAAACACCGATGCCGGATCCGGCGCGGAAGCGGAGGCTGATCCGTCCGTGGGAGAAGGCGCGGTGGTCGCTGCTCCGGCTCCGCAGGCCCCTGCCGCTTCAGAGGCTGTGTTCCGGACAGCGGTCGTGCAGGATGGCGACGTGGTCCGCCTGCTCGAGTCCCGCATCGGGGAAGCCAGGCAATCCGGGGCCCGGGTGCAGCTTTCGGATACGAAAGGGCACTGGGCTGAACAGACGGTCGACCTGTTCGCCAGATTGAATGTCATCCAAGGCTACGGCAGCGGCAGATTCAACCCGGACGGGAAGGTGACGCGGGCTGAATTCGCGACGATCATCGACCGTATATTCAGCATCGGCGGCGGGAAGAAGCAGTCGGTGGTCTTGAACGATGTCGGGAGCCACTGGGCCAAGGATACGATTACCAAACTCGCGGATGCCGGCGTACTGAACGGGTATGGCGAGGCATTCCGGCCGGATCAATCCATCACGCGGGCCGAGATGGTCGCGATCATCTCCCGGATCGTTAACATGGATGGGGTGAAGAAGGATGCAGCGGCCGGTGCCTTCGGAGATATTGCGGGTTCCTTCGCAGCGGATGGGATCAGGAACGCCGCCCAGGCCGGCATCATCTCGGGCAGGGGAGGGAACAGATTCGATCCCGAGGCCTCATCGACCCGGGCTGAGTCGTTAACGATTCTGCTCAATACGCTGAAGCTAAACCCGGAGATCAAGGTGCTTCTCGAATCCTTCCAATGACATAGGGATGATCGGGAAGTCGAAAGCCCGGACGGCTTGCGCTCAGGCGCAGGCTGTCCGGGCCTTTGTTGTAAGCAGGCATGCCAAGGGGTATATCTCTGGTCTCACACGACTGTCTGATTTTTTTGTCACACCTCCTCCAGATATGAAGTCCGGGTAAAATCGGCACCCGTCGTTCTCAGACCAAAGAAGCTTCCGCCTGCTGCACGCCGTGTTTCCCCGCGTCCGGCCTGGATTCCTGCCCAGGTAACCGGCTTGCACCACGCCCTCTTTCGCGGCCTTCCGCGGCCCGGCTCTGGAGCTGCGGAGCGAGCGGTGGTTGGGGGGTGAGAGGAGGGCAAGAGGCCCTTTTTTCCTGTATATCCAATGGATGTAGTATAATAGGGTTAAACCGCACTTAGTGGAGTGATGTTCATGTTCGAAGCCATCGATACCAAGAAGTTGTTATTGGACCAAAGGCGGCCGCTGCCGGTTCATACCTTCCGGAGTATTCGGGAGCATCTTATCGTCAACTGGACGTATCACTCCAATGCAATCGAAGGCAATACGTTAACCTTATCCGAGACGAAGGTTGTTCTTGAGGGAATTACCGTAGGGGGGAAACCATTCATGAACATCTGGAGGCTATTAACCATAAGGAAGCAATTCTTTATGTCGAGGAGATCGTGGGCAGACAGGAGCCGCTGTCCGAGTGGCAGATCAAGAGTATCCATCGGCTGATTCTCAAGGGGATTCAAGATGAACATGCCGGGGCATACCGGAAGCAGAATGTCCTGACCAGCGGTGCCACACACATACCGCCTGACATGGCACAGGTCCCTATTCAAATGGAGCAGCTCATCAAGTGGTATGAAGGCGAAGGGAAGCAGCTCCATCCTGTAGAGAGGGCGGCAAGGGTTCATAGTGATTTTGCGAAGATCCACCCATTTATTGATGGGAACGGAAGAACGGCGAGGCTGCTTTTAAACTTTGAGCTGATGAAGAATGGTTACCCACCTATCGTTATCGAAAAGGAGTCAGGGCTGAGTATTATTCGGCTTTGGATGAAGCCCATACGACTGGGGATATTACCAAGTTTACCGTCCTTGTGGCTGCGATCTTGGATCAGACTTTTGACTTGTATCTAAGGTTGGTGTAGTCCCTTCCCATGCTCAAGAAAGATATGGTATAGTAAAAGCAAGAGATGCTTACAATGTGAAAAGGAGCCGGCGGCAACCGGCTCCTTACTCAACACAACAGCCGCTTTTAAGGGCGGTGGCTTCATTCAGGTAATGCGACAGAAATAGACCGCGACCTTTTGGTGGAGGGCGGTCTATTTCTTTTTCAGATAAGTCAGCAGCGACAGAATGAACATGCCGAACATGAACATCAGCGTCAGTGCATCTTTAACCTCCATGGCCTCACCTCCCTTCCGGGAGATTAGCCGACCGCCCTCTCAAGCCGATTCTATTGTGTACATGGATTATAGCATAAGTTGGAAGTTTCGTCAGAATAATCAGCAGTGAAAGAGCATCAAAACCAAAGCCAGGCTCACCGCACTCAGCGGCGGAACCTGGCTTTTCTCTTGGCTTAGTAACCGTTCATTTTGCTGCCGAACTCTTCGAGACTGATCGTGTCCTTCGGAATGCCGAGCTTGAACTCCGCCGGCTCGTTAATGCGGGAATAGGTAGTTGTGGCCTTGATGCCGGCCTTGATCGGCTGGTCGTCCTGCGTGAAGCCGACATCCGCATTCACTTCCATCAGAGCAGGGAAGTCCTTCTTGTCGAGGCCGGTAATGACGCTGAACTCGTTGATCTGCAGCTCCTTTTTCATCTCCTCGAGACCCTGCTTGAGCTCGGATTTATCTTGGGCGGCGAGCTCTTTCTTCGCCTCTTCGACCTCCTCCTTCGTCAGCTGGGCCACGCCTGCATACTTGTCGCTCGCCAGCAGGTCAAGCACCTGGGGGGCGACCTTCTCGATGACCGTGTTGACGGCCGCATCCAGATTCTCGTTCGTTACGGCAAATTTGACGACCTGCTTCGGCTGGCTCTGATCCGCCAGCTTGTAGGCCTTCGCGTCGACCTTCGAGAGGAAGGTATTCTCGTCGAAGCTGGTGACAACCACCTTCATGATGTCCTGCCCCAGCTGCTGCTGCTTCTGGATGTTAGCCGCATCGGCGTTGAAGGTACCACCGGACTGCTCGCTGAGCTCCTTCATGTCCACCTCGATGAATTTGCCGACGACATCCTTAGGGATCGGCAGCATCGGGATGTTCGGCACCTTGACCCACATCTTCTCCTGGGTCATGACAAGAGGCAGGCTGATGTTCATCTGCATATCACCCTTCAGGTGCGCCTCCACGGTCATTTCCGCCTGCATCGGCTCCATCTGGTATGTACCTTTGGCTTTCACCTCAAGGTTCTTGAGCATATTCGCGACCGCGGCCATCCCCGGGTCATTGTCCAATACGTCCTGCGGCATGTCGAGGCTCATGCTCATCGATAGATCAAAATCCGTCGATTTCATATTACTCGCATTGGCATATGCGGTCTCTAGCGCTTGCTTGGGAGATACTTCCTTGCCGCAGCCGCTCACCAGAAGCGACGTGCCGAGCAGGGTAACCAGTGTCCATGTTCCATACTTTCGTTTCATCTTGTTTGTTTCTCCTCTCCAAATTCCCAGTTGTATACAGCACGAACGATTATATTACAGTTACTAGCAAAAAAGCTAGTATGAAAATCTAGTTTATTACAAAATAGTAGTTTTCATAGGAAAGGAGAAGCCGATTACACAGTAAGGGGCTATGTGTTTGTGGCAGCGCCGGCAGTAGATTGTCCTGCCGTGGGAGGACCCGTTCCGGGGGTTCCTGGCCGCGAAGATCGAAGAGCGGTGGTTACATACCCGAAAAGAACTAATAGAGCAGGGCATCTTGTCGGATGGATCATCCGGCAGCCTGACAATAGATCCATTGGCGGGAGCCTGCGTGGCGGTCTGCGGGAGCGATCATGCACTGTACATCCATACGGCGAAAAAGGGTCGGACCATGTACGAAGGCTTGCTGCATCTGTCGAGACTCTTGTGGTGGAGAGGGGTGACGGTGACGAGCGGCCGAGGGGGGACTGCAGCTCAGCCCCAGCGCCAATCTCGAGCTGTCATAACGATATCTTCCACTGCACGCTATACATTACAAAATAGGTTGTAACAAAAGAACAGGGAGGGGCTGAGCCCTCCCTGTTGGTTAGTGTTATGAACGTAATTTACTCCAAGTTGCAGAGCCTACAATTCCATCAGCGGTTAAGCTGTTAGCGGCTTGGAATCGTTTTACAGTGCTCTCCGTGCCACTTCCGAATACACCATCTGCTGTTGCAGAATATCCCTTCTTGGTTAAGAGGCGTTGTAGTACCTTGACTTCATCACCGGAGCTTCCAACGCGCAAGACGGTGGTAGTGCTTGCTAATGCGCTCAACTTACTCGCTGTTGCCGAACCAACGATTCCATCAGCAGTCAGTCCGTGAGCGGCTTGAAATTGTTTCACTATTGTTTCTGTGCCGGTTCCAAAAACACCATCTGTACTAACAGTGTATCCAACCCGGTTGAGGTTGGTTTGCAAGGTCACAACCTGTGGCCCCGTGCTGCCCACCTTTAATACGGTGCTTGTGGTATCTCCGGAGAGCTGATGGTGCACCCCATCTGAAGTAGGATGAGGGAAATATAAACCAGCTTGTTTGGCAAGATCGCTGAGCGCACTGCTTACAGAAGTCATGCTGTTTAATGCTCTTCCGCTTGCGTCCTTGACTGTGGCATCAAAGGCAATTCCAGCGGTATGAGGCGCTGTATAAGAAGGGGCGGCGACCAGTGTGCCTAATCCATGCTTCGTCATCTCCGCTTGGCAGACACTCTTATTTTGAACAACTTCATACAAATGTTTTTGATATTGGTAGGGCCGGTAAGCGGAATTATAGGTAATCGTCCAACCTTTGGCTTTGATTAGACTGACATAACGGTCGCGGGCAGCAATTAATTCGGGTTTAACACCCTCCCAAATGACAGTTTGTCCGTTCTCCATTTTCAGCGCCAGGGGGTCCGTCATAGGCGTCAAAACGTCAGAGCAAGTAGCCGCGCTTGCCGTTTGGGCAGGACTCCAAATCAGGGACGCCGATAGGGCCAGGGAGAGTGACAGTGTGATCATGCCTGTTTTCTTCGATAACATAATTTTGCCTCCTACTAATTTTTGTTCAAAGAATTTCATATGAATCTACTTTCTTTTCAACTACCTGAGCTACTTGAGATCCATCTCATTCTTAGAGGTAGTTAACGTGTACTGTTACTTCATCCATTCACTCCCTTCCTGAGAGGACTGATAGGAGAATTACATGGTAAAAGTATCGAATCTTTCATGTGGGTGCTAGACTACCTTTTTTCCCCCCTCTTGTTAGGGGAGGGGAAATTTTTTACCCTGTATTTTATAGGCATTACATGCAACCAAAAAAAGAAGCGCCTCGCTATGGATGGGAGTGTCTGCAGTTCGAAACCGAGACCATCAAGGAGGCGCTTTACATATAGAGTTTAATCGAGTTCAATCGATAGATTAAATGAAATTCTGCTTCTTCGCTTGCAGTGCGGCTTCCATATAGGTACGAGAATTGAAATGCTGATTAATCTTCAATACATCCTTTTTTAGGGTCTCATACTTGATGAACATCATATCCGCTAATTCTTCTTTACATGATTGCGGGTGCTGGTAAGCAAGTTCTAGGAATTTTATTTGTCTCTCGGTCAGTACACTATGTTTCTGTTTACGAAGGAACCATCTCGCTTGAAGATGGGCACTAATTCGATACACGAGTTCTACAGGATCGGCAGGTTTCTGCAAATACTCATCGGCTCCCGCTTCGTAGCCTTTATGGGCATCTTGAAACCCTCGTGCAGTTAAAATGAGAATCTTCATATCTTCAACAGGAGGATTCTCACGAAGTTGTCTACACAACTCAAACCCATTGAGATCAGGCAGCATGATGTCAAGAATAATTAAATCCGGTTGGATCGCATGGGCCATGCTTAATGCTTGTTCGGCAGTGGAAGCAAAATGCAAATCCCATTGATCAATGGATTGGAGTGCACCTTGGATTACCAGCTGGTTAATATTCTCGTCGTCAACAATAAGCAGTGAAGCTTTATACTTTGGTATTTCGGTGAAATAAGCGGGGGGTGTATACGGGAAATCCAGATTTTCGCTTTGGGATGTGGAATCTTCAACTATGGGTATAGGCAATTCGCAGGTAAATGTGGTTCCGACGCCGATCGTAGATTGGGCGGTGATAGACCCGCCTTGGACTTCGATCAGCCTCTTCGTAATGGCTAAGCCAAGCCCGCTGCCCACCATCTTATTGTCATCCATTATGATGGATGTCGGTACATAGAATTCTTTAAAAATGTATTGCAGTTGTTCCGGTGAGATCCCGGGCCCTGTATCCTCTACTTTCAATAAAAGCTGATCCTTAGATTCTTTGTTAAGCTCAGCCGTTACTCGAATGGAGCCATACACGGTGAATTTGGCTGCATTGCCAATTAGATTGGATAGGATTTGAAGCATCCTATTTTCATCCGCGATAATGCATATATCGGGCACATGGTTTATAAAAACTACTCCATTTTTCTTGATAGGCTCAAGCAGCTGAAAAATATGGTCTACTGTGGTGCGAAGATGAAATGGGCTTGGCTGGAGATGAAACTGATCTTGTTCCAAACCGTTTATATCTAAAATGTCGTTTATTAGGTGACTAAGCCGCTTTCCGCTTTTGATGATCAATTCAAGGTTTCTTCGCTGACTTGCCTCAACCTGACTTAGTAACACCTGAGCCAAACCTATAATCCCATGTAAAGGAGTTCTGAGTTCGTGGGAGGTGTTGGTGAGCACTTGATTCTTAAATTGATTCAGCTGATTTAGGGCAGCATTCTTGCTTTCCAGATCGTGGATATATTCTTCCCACTGATTCGAAAGCTTCTGATAGAGAACGAACATCAGTATCAACAAAAACATAAGAAGACCTGGTAAAAACAACCGAGGTTGAATGTTCCAAAATAAGGAGTGGGAAAGCGTATCATGAATAGCACAGAAAGCAAGCAGTGATATAGCCATGTATAGATTTTTTGGCACATTTCGATGATATTGTGCATTCTGAAGAAGAGATACGGTAGTTAATATGGCTCCAGCAAAGACTACAATTTGCAGGCTGGTGAAAACAAGCTTCAAGGATGCATTTGTAAATAAGATCAGTAAAGCGATTACAATTGTAAATCCGACACACCCGAATGAACTGTAGTGGACAAGTTTAGACTTGTAGGGATGGATCACATGGCTAAGAAAATGAAGAAAGCCGGCCACCATAAGCGATAGCGAGATACATTCTATAAAAGCCCATAGAGAGGGATGATCAAAGAAAAAATCTTTAGAGCTTGTTCTTGCCAGCAAATAAACTCCAACACAAAAAGAAACCCAAGTGAAGGACAGGAGAATTCGTTGGTTTTTCAAACGCAGGAACAGAATAAGGGAGATAAGTCCGATAAACAAATAAAACATGCTCAATTGAATTTGAAGACTTTCTTGTTTGATCACATGAAGAATAATATTTGAAGATTCGCCTAACCAAACGGATCCACGAGGGCCAATGGGATCCCTAAGGGACTGTACCCGAATAGTCATGGTTTTCCCGCCTGCGTCCTCCGGCAAGGAGATCAAGCGTGGGGGGGTGCTATAAAAAGAACTCTCTTTAGTAGGATCTATGACCCCATATCGATAGATAAGAGTATCTTCAAGATATACTTCATATTTTCCAAAGATAAGTATGTATAATGAGGGATCACGGAATGCAGCATCCGGAATTTTTGTTGTGACCCAGTATATGGAGTTATCTTCCGCAACCCCTGGTAATAAAGATAAGTCTTTGAAGCTTTTTCTATCGGACGGATCAAGAGAATCCCCCGTCATAAATTCCCACTTATTTAACTGTATAAGTTCCCCATGTGATTTTTCATGATTAGTCCAGGCCAACTGCCCGTAGGCCAGTATATAAGTGATAAAAATGAATAGCAATAGTTTGCATAAAGCCTTGAGCATGTCAATTTCCTCCGATCCCATCTGTGGTATCTGTTGATGTTGTTCCATGCAAAGAATAGGGTTTTATTAGCATGCAAAGCGGTTATGGAATGGTAACTATTGGGGCGATGGTAAATTCCCTTGGCAATTATATCATTAAGGTTCCAGATTTTATAGGATTGACTGATGAAAAACAACCTCGTAGATCGAACTCAAGGGGGAGAAGAAATTTACCTCCTTTTTTTGCTTTAGGGGGAAAAAATATAGCCTAGTTCCAAGAATAGGTCTTTGTTAAAGTAACCCTGCAGCGACAACGAAAGAAATAGTCTTACCAAGGAAGGGGGCTTCTATGATTCTCAACACAAACGAAGAAACTTGTTCTTAGCGTGGTTTCAGACAAGTAGACTGTGGAAAATCCAGACTTATAATAACGGAGGTTTAATTATGAAGATGAAGAAATATCTTTATTCAATGGTTGCAGCAACTCTGTTTACGGCCACACTCGCCAATATTCCCATCAGTAGTGCACAAGCAAATAAGGATACAGTGGGATTTATTGATGAGAGATTATCAAAAGATCAAAAAGATAAACTAAAGGAAGTAATGAAAAATCTAGACCCTGAGGATAGAGAAAATGTCTATCTATTTGATCTGGATGGCAGCTTTACAGCAAATCGCGTGGAGTTAATTGAAGAATTCAAAAAGCAAAATAAAGACAAGCTGGACACAAACGGCAAGTTGAAGAAAAATGCGAATGCGAATGAAACTCAAACTGCAGTGAAAAAGTCTGGAGTAGTTGAGACACTTGCATACACTAACCCGGCAGCCAGTTGTGTCAGCGCCAGTTCCGGACCCTATCGTAAAGTGGTTTCATCAACCGGTAAATCGAGACTAACGGCTAATATTTACTTACCCATCAAGAATAGTGAGATCGTCATCAATAAATACCCTAATGAAGCAGCACACATTTATACCGGGGCCATTAACGGCAATCAACAAGTTGATGCTGGGTTAATGTTTAACTGGGGAGATGGAGTAGCTCCGGTAACAGCTACAGAAGAAACATGGGCTATGAGTACTCTGGGGATGAATTACAGCTCCGGTACTATTGGGAATTTTAAAATGGGACAAACCGTGTTTATGAAATTTTACGTCCCTGCAAACAATCAAGCGGTCCTTAATGTGGAAGGATACAAAAAGGACAACACTTATTTAAGTGCTACCGCTGTTTATAGCGTCGATCCAAGTAAAGGGTTTACAACGAATGGAGCAAACATGAAAGTGAAAAGAGTAACCTCGATTGGTCAAGATTTTGATCCGGATCCAACTAAACACTCGGAAAATTTAGCGACTGGAAGTTACCTTAATAATGTAAAGTGGAGCAATGTAAAAGTCGGAACGACTTCGGGAACGGAACAATTACAAACGGCAAGTACTACTTCGGAAAGCTGCGGTTACAAGACAAGCAATGTATTAGTGGATTTTGTCAGCTTTTCACAAGAAACAGTACGAGTTAAGGCTGGAACCTTAACTCCATAAATTTATGTTCAGACACCCCCTAATATCTGGTTATCCATAGAGAAACCTTTCCCCCTCTCCGCGCGTCTAATAGAGTAGCAGGGGACCTACATCCTGCGCGAAGAGAAGAGGAGAGATTCGGATGCTCAGATGCTATCTCTGCAATGGAACCGGCAAACGCACGAAATTTTTGATTCCCATTCAATGTGATTTCTGCAGCGGGCAAGGTTACGTATCGGCAAGAAGCTCTTCCAAGAAAGCGGCCTCCTCAAACGCCGCGGCGACTTCGAGTGACAGCATGGATGTACTCCAATTGAACCACACAATCAGCCCGTTATTTACGGAGAATTCATCCCCGTATGAAGCGGAGCGGGACAGGGTCCCGGCAGCTTGCCCAGTTCCGGAAGCGGCAGTAGGTAGCTCATCATCAGCGAATTATTCGGCCGGCGACGCTTCGGGCGGCGAGGGATGGGGAGGATTGGACAGCAGTTCTTCTTCCTGCGATTGACGATTCGGCATGATAACAAACAACAAACAGCAGGGGCCATTCTTCGGGATGGTCCTGTTCTTATATACCGAACAAGAAACGGAAACCAACGCGAGTATAAAACGTCCCACAGCCGCATACTAGTTACCGTAGAGATTCCCCTTGCCTCCAGCCCTTGCGGCTGATGAGGTTTTTTTGTACCCTGGATTAGAACGTATGTTCCTTGTTCCTGCTGAGAGTGTGGGTGTTGTCGTTATCCCCGTTCTCTGATGATTCCATCGATTGAAGGCCGCCAAGTGCGCCGCCTCAAAAAGAAAGCATACCTGCGTTCGCGGAGACGCTTGTCCGCAGCCAGCTTGTTATCATGTTCCAACGCACCACGGAAAGGAGCCTGCCGCATGGAGCAGTACCTCGAATACGATGCACACCGTTACCCGGAATATACCTTTAACCACATGATCTCCACCTCGGGCAACCGGGTGGCCCTGGCCGCGGCGCAAGCGGTGAGCCAGGCGCCGGGCCGCTCCTATAATCCCTTGATGCTTCACGGGGCCACGGGCGTCGGTAAGACCCATCTTCTTCACGCTATTGGCCAAGAGATCCGCCGGACGCATTCGGATTACCGCATCCTCTATCTCACGCTCGGTGAGCTGCAGGATACCTTCATCTCCGCCGTACGAAACAACACCATCCCGGCCTACCAGCAGGCGCTGAAGTCGGTCGACGTGCTCCTGCTCGATAATGTGCATGACCTCGCCTTCCTGGAGTCCACCCAGGAGCTGCTGCTCGAAGTATTCGAGCATCTGCACGCTCAGCACAAACAGATCGTCCTCGCCTCCGAACAGCCGCCCAAGCTCTTGGAGAAGCTGATATCCAGGCTGCAGTCCCGTATGTACTGGGGATTTACCTGCGATATGGCTTGCTTCGACCCGGCCGGATTCATCCGGGATTACTGCAGGCATCACGGTCTCGAAGACCGGCGGGAATGGCACAGTGCGGCCTTCTTGGAGAGAGCGGCCAACCCTGCGGAGATTATCGCTAGCATACGCAGCGGAACGGTTTTGTCCGGCGGGCAGCCGCCTACGGAGGTGCCGGGAGAGGAGCGGGACAGCATCTCATTCCACGATCAGGTGAGGCGGCTGGTGAGAGGCCGGATCTCTCCGATCCAATACGAGACCTGGTTCCAGCCCTGCCGGATTACGAAAGAGTCGAACTGCATTCTCATCCAGTCCCCCAGCAAATTTGCCGTCGAGTGGTTGGAGGATCGCTACGGAAGGCTGCTCAAGGAAGTGATCCGATCGATCGATGACGTGGAGCTTCCGCTCTTCTTCGAGCTGCTTGCTCCAGGTGACGGGAAGGGAGTGGAGAGAAGCTGCGTTGATCTGCTGGAGGATGAGGGGGACGACGAGGGAGAGGAGCTGCTGACTGCATCGAACGATATCCAGCGGCTGAAGGAGTTGATCTACGAGATGGTGCAGCAGCAGAAGCGGACGAATCATTTGCTGGAGAAGGTTGTGGGGCTGTTGTAGTTTCCAAATAGAGGATTTTCGCAGATTTTGTCGAATAATTCTAAAACTACTACAGCATAGGAGACCAGACACCATGTTACAGAAGCTGCTGAGCCTATTTAAATCCGATAAGAAGAAGCCTTCCTCCCAGAAACCGCAGACCGACAAGAAGCCGCGCCCCAAGAAACCGAAAGTTGAAGCTGCACGGATCGGGGAGCTGGGGGAGCACAAGATCAACATCCAGTTGGACCAGCTGCCCAAGAACTGCAGGTATTTAAGCGATATTATGCTGCCGAACAAGAAAGCCCGCTCCGGCTATTCGCAGATCGACCATGTCATTATCTCGCCATATGGCCTCTTCGTGATTGAGACGAAAAACTACGCAGGTGAAATCAAAGGCGGCCGTTCCGACAAAAAGTGGACCGTCAGCAACCGGTATACCATGTACAACCCGCTGCTCCAGAACTATGGGCATGTGAAAGCCTTAGAAGGATTCCTCGGCGAATTCCCTTCGCTGCTGTATATCTCGATGGTGTCTTTCACCATGCGCTGCCGCTTCGGGATTGACCCCGAGCTTCGAAAGATCGAGTCCAATGAACTGGTCGTCTACGATGTAGAGCTATCGGAGTATATTGCTCGGAAGTGTAACAGGCTGAAGGCAACATCTAGTGAGCCCGTGCTGACTGAGGCGCAGATTCAGCGGATCTATGAGATTGTAGCCGCGGCTAACATTATTGATCCGGCTATTCGGGCCGCGCATGTAGAGGGGATTAAGAAGAGTTAGGGGGAAGTTAGTTAGAAATATATTCGAGAAAATATGAAAATAATTTTAGTATTATGAGGTGAGCTATGGCGATTTCTGATAGGGATAGAAAAATACTATGGGGGAGATCGGGAAACAGATGTGCATTTCCTAACTGTCCCGCTTCTCTGATAAAAGTGGTCAGTCCAGAAAGAGAAGATTTAATCTCGGTTATCGGGGAGGAGTGTCACATTGTTGCTGAGGAAGAAGAGGGACCGCGTGGAAAATCAAAGTTAACCAAAAAAGAAAGGAACAAATATGATAATTTGATCCTACTTTGTCGTAGTCACCACAAGGAAATAGATGATCATGATACTTATTATACTGTAGAGAAACTTAAAGCCTTTAAAGCAAGGCATGAAGAGGAGATAAGTAACAGTGAGGCTGGTAAAAGTAAATTCATTTTTACAAAAACAAGTATGCGATATTTGTATGCAAGTATTTTACTAATAACTTATCTTTACATCTTAATAGTTACAGTTGAATCTAAGGGAATTACACCTTTAGAAATGCTATGTATATTGGTTTTCAATATTGTTGTTGCCACAGTATATTTCTTGCTTGTTAAAAGCAATAACAAGTTTAAGGAAGTATATGAAAATTATTACGCCCCCCAATTGAACACTTATAAGTCCAACTCAAAATATCCCATAGAAGTAGTTATAAATGATAAAGGGATTTCTAATAGCAGGGGAGATAGGGTGTTACAAAGGAACATACTTATTAAAAATAACGCCAATAAAATAATAGATAAAATAGTGGGGCAAGTAATATTTTACAATAACAATATAAGAATGAGGACAGTGGAATTTGAGAAATCGAAAATTAAGAGCGAAAAAATAGAAATAATAGATGAAACTGTTTTTTCTAATATAAGTGGGGAATGGGATGAGGTTGAAATTGATATATTAGAGATCGAATATGGATCCATAATACAAAAAAATTTGCAGTTATCCGGTATAAAGCTTATAAGAACCTATTATTTTGTTCTAAATTATTTTAATTATTGGACAATCTTCGGCAGGACAATCCCCTATGAAGTTACTTGGTTGAGGGAGGAAACTAGAGGGTTATGGTCTTGGTTTAAATTTGTTCCAGTTATTTATTCTAAAAATAGTAAGAGGCATGTTTATCCATATACGCTTTATAAAAGAATTTTGCAAATTATCATCATTTTTCTAATTATTTCAATTCTGGTTGCCACAACTTTAGGTTTTTTTGTCCTAATTAAAATTATCCTTATGATATTCAATTTAGTGTAATACAAGTTACTCATATAGATGAATCTCAGTTAGGAGTCCCCTATGTCGTATGAGAGCATTATAGCTAAAGCAGATGAGAGCATAGCCAACAAAAATTACATCACAGCTGTACCAACAACATATTACATACTGACCATCAAAATAGACGATCACCATTATGTAGTTAGGATTGTCAGCAGTGGTGAGATTGTAGGTTCTTATGATGTCAGAGGAAAGCTAGCGGATGCTAAAAAAGAAGGCGTACTGAAATTCTTCGATCAATTTCCAGCCGCGGCGAACAGTGATGTTACTATGATGCATTATAAATGGGACAGGCGCAGCGGTAATCCGTGGGCAAAAGAATCGGACTATAAAGATCTTACTTTACTGCTCCCCTCTTCATACACTCAATATTCACTCCATCAAGGAGACCAAGCTATCATGAACACGAACACTCAGAATCTGATCTTATACGGTCCGCCAGGAACCGGTAAAACCTATCATTCCATTAATCATGCTTTATCCATTCTGGACCCGGATATTGATCCTGATCTGCTAGCCAACCCATCCCGGCGTTCAGAAGCCGTCACCTTATTCAATCGTTATGTCGAGAGTAACCATGTGATGTTCTGTACGTTTCATCAATCCTATGGATATGAAGAGTTCGTAGAGGGCATTCGTTTCAGCGAGACAGACCAGAAGTATGAAGTGCGTGATGGCGTATTCAAAAAGCTTTGCGACGCCGCGAGAGTATCCGTAAAACAGCGAAAAACAACCTATCAGTTTGATCCGCAGCAAACTCAGTTTTTCAAAATGTCTCTGGGAAATACGCGGGACAATGACGATGAAATTTACGATTATTGTATATCGAACAATGTGATTGCCTTGGGTTGGGGCGGAAGTGCGGATTACTCCTCTTGTGTGGAGAAACAGCAAATTCGAGATCTTTATTACCACCAGAACCCGGACGGTACCCCTTTTGGCGTTGAAGCTTTGGAGCGATTTAAGCATTGGATGAGAATCGGGGATGTAGTTGTTATTTCCAGTGGTAATCATAAAGCGCGGGCTATTGGTAAGATTACGGGAGAGTACACCTACAAGTCAGAAAGAGAGATAGAGTATCAACATTTCCGTTCGGTGGAATGGCTGTATGTCAGTGATTCCAATATGCTGCCGGTGCAGAGTATTCTGCGGGATAAAGTATTCTCTCAGCAGACGATATACATGTTCTATAGCAAAGACTTGAACATGGAGAGCCTTCAAGAGCTGCTTTCCGGACAACCTCAGCAAAGCAGCAGGGAGTCTCAGTATGTACTGATCATCGATGAGATCAATCGCGGTAACATATCCAAGATCTTCGGTGAGCTTATTACGTTAATGGAGCCTGACAAACGGGAAGGCCGGATGAATGAAATGTCCGTTACGCTTCCATACTCAGGGAAACGATTCAGTGTTCCGGCCAATGTTCATCTCCTGGGTACTATGAATACGGCGGACCGCTCAATTGCGCTGCTGGATACGGCATTGCGTAGACGCTTTGATTTTGTGGAGATGATGCCCGATTATGTTGTGCTGCCTACAGACGTAGGGGGAGTTAACATTCAATTGCTGCTGAAGACACTGAACGATCGAATCGAGTATCTCTATGACCGGGACCATGTGATCGGGCATGCTTATTTTATAACAGACAAGCCAGAGATCGACCGATACATCCGCGTGATGACAGACAAGGTTATTCCGCTTCTGCAGGAGTACTTCTACGATAGTTGGGAGTCGATCGAGTTAATCCTTGGCGGAACAAGCAGTTCCAGCAGCGATAGGTCTTACTTATTGCACAAGAAAACGATCAAAGCAGAGGGGCTCTTCGGTAAAGCGATGAGAGTGTCTGAGACGCAAAAAGTACGATACTTCGTTCAAGAGAGGCCGACGGCCGAAGCACTAATTCGTATTTACAAAAATATTGACATGACCGGCCAACAGGATGAACAAACATGAGACATTTCGTTGTGACGGAATGTTTGGATTGTCTGCCCATCACAAGCAATGAAGAGAAGGCGTTCACAGCTGCGGATGCTGATGAATTGGATCGTTATGTAGGAATCAACCAATTGGAGCAGGATCAGATTAGCATTACACGTCAAGGAGTTACATTTATCAACTACGTTGGATTTATCCAGCTGACCTCTTGTTCCATTGAAATCTTGCCGAAGGTGTCCGGAGATGATCCTGTTAAATCGCGGCGCGTCCTACTCCACATGTTGAACAAATCGCGGTTTCTTGATATTCATGAGAGCCAAACGAGCCAGCTGGTAACCGAGAATATGAACCTCATCGAGATTATAGGGTATCTGTTGGTGAATAAACTCTCCAAGGAACTAGCCAGAGGCAGCTTCAGAACATATCAGTCCGAGCAGGCTGTTGTGCAGAGGGTACGGGGCAAAATTGATATGGCAAGTCAACTCAAACGCTCAGCAGTGAAGCAGGCCGGAGTAAGCTGCATCTATGACGAATTCGAAGTGAATAATCCGTTGAACCAAGTATTCAAAGCGGCTATTCAATATTTAATGATGGCTACTGCTAATACAGAGATTCGTAAATTGGCCCGTCATTGCTTGGTGATCTTAGAGCAGGTTAGCTCGGTACCGGTTCATTCTACCATGCTCAATCGAATCGCTTTTGACCGTACCAACCGTCGATTTGAAAGCAGCTTTCAATTAGCAAGGCTTATTCTTTCCTGCTCTGCTCCAACAGCCGCATTAGGGCATACCCGAAGCAGCTCCATTTTATTCAAGATGAATGAATTATTTGAGGCCTATGTAGCCTATCTCGTGAGAAAGCTTGCTCCCCATGCGATTGAGAAGGATAGGCGTTATAAGCTGCTGATCAAAGAGGGGAACGGACGCGGCGTATTTCAGCTGGAGCCTGACATCTACGTTCCAATTTCCAATGGCCAAGCAATGCTTTTGGATACGAAGTGGAAGATCCTCCGAAGCGGGTATTCAAGACACGGGGTGAAGCGCGAGGATTTCTACCAGATGTACGCTTACCTGACGAGGTATAAGGAAGTGGGAACCGTAGTACTGCTCTATCCGTACCATTCCGGTATTGAGGGCGGGAGCGGAGAATATCTGGAATCATGGCATTTGGAAGATCAGCCCGACAAGAAGCTTAAGCTGTACGCCTTGCGGTACGATGACGAAGAGCAAGCAGAACGCGAACTGAGAGCCATTTTGAAGGATGAGGAATAGTGGACTAACAATGGGTTTTCCTTTGTCAGACCAGAAACCAGTAAGTGTTGAAAGCCGTCGATATTAAAGGAGAACCCATCACATGGACATACAACACGTATTAAGCGTATTAGCAAAGAAAAGGCCTATCTTCCATAATGAGGCCGATTTTCAGCATTCGTTAGCATGGGAGCTGCGGCAGCATTACGAGGGTGAGATCCGCTTGGAGAAGCGGCTGGATTTGGATCCCAAGCGCCGGACCTATCTGGACATTATGCTGGAGATAGAAGGCCGAAGAATTGCAATCGAGCTGAAATACAAAATGAGGGCGTTGGAACATACGGTACAAGGGGAAACGTTCTCCCTGCTGAATCAAGGCGCCCAAGACATCGGGCGGTATGATGTATTAAAAGATCTGCAGCGGCTTGAGCAGATGGTAAAGAAGAATCTGGCGGACGAAGGCTACTTAATTTTCCTTACGAACGATACTTCCTATTGCATAGACCCAGGCATGAACAAATCTACATTCGACCGCGATTTCCGGATTCATGAGGGCCGGGAGATATCCGGTGTGCTGTCATGGAGCGAGGGGACAGGCCATGGAACGATGAAGGGCCGCGAGGAGCCGATCCTGATCGAAGGAAGCTACCTTATCCGTTGGAAGCCTTATAGTCAGTTAGATGATTCAGTACAGGGCAGCATCCAATCTCTTCTCCTTAAAGCAGATCCTCAGGCTGTACCGAAAGTGGAGATTCCCGCAGCCCCGGAGTTACCCGAAATCCAACAACCAGCATTTCCTATGGTAGATGAACATCATGAAATTCCAGATGACCGGCATGGTATTAATCAATATATCCGTTCCATCAATGAGATACCGGTATCCCAAATGGACCTAAGGGACAAGCTTATCGAATGCTTGAAAACTGACGGTTTCCATACTCAGATCAACCGGGACTTTGGCAGGCATAAGGTTGATATCTGGGCAGAGAAGGACGATCAGAAGCTAGCCATCGAAGTTAGGTATAAGACCGCATTGCTCCAAACCATCCATCATGGTAAGGACGTAAATCTGAAGAATCAGGCTGCGCAGGACATATCGCGCTATGATTATTTGAAGGACGTTGAGAAGCTCGAGAGCGTAATCTCCAGCAGATCTGAAGCCAGAGGCTATGCCATCCTTATAACCAACGATCATACGTATTGGCAGAAATCCAACAGGTCCAGCTCGGTAGATGAGCAATTTCGTATTGATGAAGGCCGTACGATTCATGGACAGCTCCAATGGAGGAACGCCTCCGGTGGAACTACTCATAATAGAGAAGATCTTATCAATATTAGAGGAGTATATGACGCCGGATGGCAGCCATTTATTGCTACAGAATCAGGAAAAAACAATACGTTTAAACTGCTGGTTCTGGAAGTCAAGAGTGATTATTCGGGATAGTGGGGTTTCTACGAATATGCTGTCAACGATGATTGGATGGCATAGTTCACCGTAAAGGATTCTTGCGCATTTTGTCGAAATAATATAAGACCACTGTTACATAGCGAGCATATCCATATAAACGATAGGCTAGGTGAGATGGATGCCAACATACAATAAACTTGTACGTGACCGGATTCCCGAGATTATTACATCCCGTGGGCTGACTCCTAATAGCAGGAAGCTCGATACGGAGGAATATAGAAACGAACTGCGTAAGAAGCTTCAAGAAGAAGTGCAGGAATATCTGTCAGCCGCAAACGACAAAGAATCCGTAGAAGAGCTTGCTGACGTGTTAGAAGTGCTGCATGCGCTGGTCGAAATACACGGCAGCTCGGTGCAGGAGCTGGAGCAGGTTCGTGCCCACAAAGCTGCGGAGCGCGGAGGCTTTCGGGACCGCTGTTTCCTGATCGACGTGCCGGATGCCTAATATCACGTTAATCACCGAGAACTTGGCAGACCAGCTGATCCCCGCGATCGGCAGGGCAAGTGCCATTTACATCATGACCTCATTTGTAATGAACTCCGGAGTACGTATCCTGGCGCCCTATCTGAGGGAGGCGGCGGAGCGGGGAGCCGAGATCAAGGTGCTGGGGGGCGATTATCTCTTCGTTACCCAGCCGGAAGGACTGCGCAGTCTGATCGCCATTCATCCCCGCGTAGAGAGCCGGATGTGGCGCAGCCGCGGGACTTCCTTCCACCCCAAAGCTTACCTGCTGGATTACGATAACAGCGAAGGGCTGCTCATCGTGGGCTCCTCCAATCTGTCTCATTCAGCGTTCCGCATGGGGATGGAATGGAATCTGGCGATGAATGCGGCGGCGGAGCCGTTCACCTTCCAGGAAGCGTTCGATAAGTTCATGCGCAACTTTTATCATGAGTCCACCTTCCCTCTGAATGAACATACGATTGAAATCTACGCGAGGGAATATAACTCCCACCACCAGAAGTTCCCTGAGCTGGTCCGGACGATTGCCGAGATGGAAGAATCAGAGCTGCAGCTTCCCGAGACGGGTACGGAGGCTCGGGATAATACAGTGACGGAGGTACGTGAAGCCAATCGGCTGGAACCCCGGCCGGCACAGCAGGCAGCGCTTGAGGCTCTGCAGAAGACCATGGAAGAACAGTACGATAAAGCGATGGTCGTCATGGCAACGGGACTCGGCAAGACGTACCTGGCGGGCTTCTTCGCTCAGCGGTTCCGCAGAGTCCTCTTCATCGCTCATCGGGAAGAGATTCTTTATCAGGCTCAGAAATCGTTCCAGCACGTCATGCCTGAACGCAGCACCGGCATATTCAACGGTCAGGAGAAGACAACCGATGCCGATTGCATCTTCGCTTCGATCTACACGCTGGGCATACGCAAGCACAGGGAAACGTTCGACACCCGGGCTTTTGACTTGATTGTAGTGGACGAGTTCCACCATGCCGCGGCAAGGTCTTACCAGTCGGTGATCGAATACTTTGAACCTGCCTTCCTGCTCGGAATCACGGCAACGCCGGACCGGATGGACGGGCAAGACGTCTATGCTATCTGCGACGGGAATGTGGCATATCAGCTTCATTTTATCGAGGCGATCGAACGCGGCTGGCTCTCTCCCTTCCGGTATTACGGCGTTCATGACGAGACGGACTACAGCCAAATCACCTGGCTCGGAAGCCGGTACGATGAGGAAGAGCTGCTGCAGGCGCAGATGAAGGATAGCGCGGCGGTCAATATCTACCGGGCCTGGAAGGAGCATAAGCAGACCCGTACTCTAGTGTTCTGTTCTTCCATACGCCAGGCGGATTTTCTGTGCAATTACTTCCGCGATCAGGGAGTTGCCGCTCTTAGTCTGCACAGCCGGACCACAGAGATGACGAGAGAGCAGGCTATTCGAGCTTTGGATGAGGGCCGGTTGGAGATGATCTTCACGGTAGACCTCTTCAATGAGGGGGTGGACATTCCTTCGGTCGATACGCTTCTGTTCGTGCGGCCAACCGAGTCGTTGACGGTATTCACCCAGCAGGTAGGACGCGGGCTGCGTCTGCATAAGGGGAAGGAATACTGCAGCGTGATCGATCTTATCGGTAACTACCGCAATGCCGATATTAAGCTTAGCTTGTTCCGGGTTGACGAGGAGAAAAGTGCCAAGAGTAAAGCGGAGCCATTCCTCCCTGAAGTGCCTGCCGGTTGTTTCCTCCAGTTGGACACGAAGGTGATCGATCTGCTTAAGGAGCTGATACGTAAGCGTCAGCCTCGTAAGGAGAAGCTGCGTTCGGCTTACTTCCAGCTGAAGGCCGAGCTTGGGAGAAGGCCGACTTATCTGGAGCTTCACCTGCAAGGGCGGGAAAACATCCGGGAATACGCGCAGGAGTTCAAATCCTATGCAAGCTTTCTAAGCTGGGCTGACGAGCTTACCGAGAGGGAACAGGCACTCTTCGAGCGTTATGAGGATTGGCTGAGAGAAGTAGAGAGCACCGTTATGGCCAAGAGCTACAAGATGATCGTGCTGCTCTATATGCTGAGCCGCGGGCCTGATCAGTGGACGAAGCCAGTATCCCCAGTCGAGACAGCAGCATTTTTCCACTCATACCTAACGGAGAAGGAATACCGGAAAAGAATCGATTTTTCCGACAGCGAGACTTCAAAGCTGTGGGATTACAATGAGGAAAAGACGGCAAAGCTGATCGCCAAGATGCCGATGACGAAGTGGGCCGGCAGTTCAAAAGGGCTTGTACGTTTTGATGGGAACGAGTTCTCTTTGCAGTTTGAAGTTAGGGCAGATGATGCAGCTATGCTTCATATGTGGACAGAAGAGATTTGTTTGTATCGGCTTCATCAGCATTTTGAGCGGCGGATGAAATGAGCTCATAAAATCAGGCTTCTCATACCTCCCTGTATCATTCGGAACAACAGGTAGTGGAAAAGATTCTTATTTTTTCTGAGTCATTATTTTAATATAAATAAAGTAAGTGCTCGCATATAATAAATGTAAGAAATCAGTGGTGTAATGTTACAATATGAGAGATTATTTTTAGTATTTTGGGGGCTGATCAAATATGCAACTTAGAGGAGAAGACGAAATTAAGTCATCGGTTGATCTGGTTTCAGAGGAACAAAATAATCTGGAGAAAAATATAACAGTTATAAAAAATGTTATTGAAGAAATATTGGTGGATAGACCTGTACCTGATTATCAAATGGAACAAAAGAAAGTTAAAAAAATTGAACAATACAGAAAAGCAATATCTATACCTTATTTTGGTAGGATTGATATAGATGAAGAGGGGATTACAGAAACTCTTTATATTGGTGAGGTAGGCATTGCAAAATCAAACATGGAAATAGTAGTTGTTGATTGGCGTTCGGATATTTCAAAGGTTTTTTATTCATTTAATGGTGGCAGCAGCACAGTTGATTATTTAGCAAATAGTCAGAAAAGAACAGTGAATGTACAGAGAAAAAGACATATTCAAATTAGTGACAAAAGAGTTATTAATGTAACGGAAGTTAAAGCTGGTGGTAAAAAAAGTAGTGATTCTTCTAAAAATAATATCCATAAAGTGAAAAAAAACAATATTATCACAATAATTGATTCTATAGATGACTCTGACATTACTTTATCTGGAATACTTTCAGGTAAAAGTGATAGCCATCATTTTAAAGATATTATAGCCACTATTCAAATGGAACAAGATGAAATCATTCGTCTTTCAATGGATAAAAGTATACTAGTGCAGGGGGTGGCTGGAAGTGGCAAGTCAAGTATAGCCTTGCATAGGATTTCTTACTTACTTTATCAGTATAGAGATTGGTTAAGACCTGATCAAATTTTGGTTCTTGGTCCTAACAAGATGTTTTTATCCTATATTCAATCAGTTATCCCTAAACTAGATATAAGTGGTGTTCGTCAAAATACATTTATGTCTTGGGCAACGGAACAGTTAAAAGATTTGAACTTAAAAATAAATGATCCAACAGAAAAATTATCACAAATAATAGACGGTCAAATGTCGCTCAATGAAATAGATTTAATTTCTAAGTTTAAAGGTTCGATGAAACTAAAAGAAGCAATTGATAAATTATTACAAACTTTTGAGATAAATATCGGACCAAAAGGAAAGTTTTTTATAAATAATGAATATTTTCTTGAACAGAGTTATATTGATTCCTTTCTGGCGGGCAAGAAATACTTACCGATAAACAGAAGGTTTCAAATGCTTAAAGAACATTTAAAAGAATGGGCGAGAGAAGGGGAACTAAAACAAATCGAAAGCATAAGGAAACAATTTGATTCTATCCACGATAATTGGATAGCTTTGTTGCCTGCAGGCTCAGCGGAAAGGAAGGACGCATATAAAACCTTTGAGAAATTAAAGGAGCAGAAAGTAAATAAAATTAAAACAGAATACAAATTTGCTGTTGATCAATACGTAAAGAAAATAAAACCTTTAGATCCCTTGCAAATTTATAAGCAACTTTATGAGAAAGAGTTATTACTTTCAATGAATATAGGACTAAGTGATGAATTCTTAGATTCATTAAAAAATAATTTTACGACGAACATTGAATATGAAGACTTAGGTGCACTGCTTTATATAAAATCTAAAATTAATGGATGGGATGAAAAGTTAGAGTATATTGTGGTTGATGAAGCCCAAGATCATAGTCCTCTAGAACTCTGGCTACTCAAATCCCTCTGTAAATCTGTTATGTTCTTAGGTGACGTAACTCAAAATATCTATTCTTATAGAGGAATTAATGATTGGAAGGTACTTTTTCCAGAGGTACTTCAATACAATAACACATATGTTATGGATCTTAAGACAAGTTATAGATCCACTTATCAAATCATGTCAATTGCTAATGATATAATTTCTAACTCGGCATTAGATTTGCCGAAGATTGACCCTATATTAAGAAACGGAGAAGGCCCGAAGGTCGAAAGAATACTGCACGGAAAAGAATTATTTGAAAATATCAGGAGTTCTATTGCTGTTTTTAATAACAGAGGGTATAAAATTATCTCAATCATATGTAAAGATCTCACGCAATCAAAAAAATTATTCGAGTATCTACATAGGAGCGGTGTAGAGTCTATTCAACTAATAGATGATCCTGATGAAGAATTAAAGGAAAAAATTGTTGTTATCCCCAGTTACTTATCTAAGGGGCTGGAATTCGATGCAGTTATTATCCCAAATGCAAGCAAAGATCGTTATGATCCACAAAATATCACTGACGTAAAACTCTTATTTGTTTCTGTGACTCGTGCTCATCACGAGCTTCACATTTATTATCACGGCGAGCTGACACCGTTGTTAAGTAATAATTATACTGGAAAAGAAGAAGATTCATTAAGCGACATATTATGAAGGAAGCCGGATGATTACATCCGGCTTTTGTTGACTTTATTGGTATAGTTCAGAGTCCAATTCATGGATAAATGGAGATATCGGTGTAACAGCTGAAAGTGTTAATGTGAGCTTGGCACGAGTCATGGCAACGTATAGCTTTCTTCTTTCAGTTGCTTTAAATGATTCTGGGTCATCCCCCGGATCCATTATACCATATGGTAATTTGCCATCTTGAAGTCCAGTTACAATAACGTGATCGAATTCAAGACCTTTAGAGGAGTGAAAAGAAACTAATTTTACTCCAGGGGTTATAAAATCTGCATCATCTGACTTAATATAAATACTGCCAATATTATTTTCGGTTAGTGCTTCTTCAAAATCACTTAACCTATCCTGTGAATATGCAATAATGGCGATTGTATCTTCCGGAAAAATCCCTTGGATTTGTTTGATTTTACGAACCACTGTATTTATTTCGTCAGGTAATTTGTTTGAAACCATCAGTTCGGGCTTGGGGCCAATTGCATCGGGATCTTGAGATGGCATATACTCATCATCTGTTATAAGTTGTTTATCATGAGCCTGTAGACTTCTGGCTAATTGTATAATTTGTTTTGTAGAACGAAATGTTCTACTTAAAAACTTATTGCGCGTGCCTCGGATTTCAATACCAACACTTTTCCATGTAAAATTTCTTCGATATATTTGTTGACCCTTATCTGCAGCAATGGTTAAGCTCTTAGCCGCTAATAACTTGATAGCACGAAATTGTGCTGGGGTCAGATCTTGTGCTTCGTCTATTAGTATATGACTTGGCATTTTATTCTTTTGAATTTTGTCGACGTTTTGGATAATTAGTAAGGCTATATCATCAAAATCGATACAGCGGCGTCCTTTTAAAAGGGATTGATACTTCTCAAAAATATCATAGATAGATTCACGGTGACTTCTGGTTACATGTACCTGAGTTCCACGACCTGCCCTAGGAACATTAAGATATTCTGCACGGCTAGATATGTTATTGCTCTTAATCCATGTGATTTCCTCTGAAAGAAAGCGAATTAATGCCTTATCTTTACTTAATCTAGCAACTTGTACATTTGGTAAATCTGGATCGCTATATTTATTAATTATATTTTTAGCGTATTTCACAAGACCATCTTTTTCATCAGATATAGTGCGGCTGGTAGATATTCCAGATTCACGTAATAACTGTGAGCCCCATTGATGAAAGGTCATTGCTTGGATAGGTTCATCACTGGTTACACGTGCCATTTGTCTAATATACGTTGATAATGCACGATTATAAGTCAGAAGTAAAACCTTAGGCCCATTAGTAATCTGTTCTGCTTTTTGTTGTAAGTATAAAGCGCGTTCCATAACAACAGTAGTCTTTCCTGAACCTGGAATACCACGTATAAGTAGTTCCCCCTCAGGACGAAAGGTTACACAACTTTCTTGTTCGCTTGTCAACTTAATCATTCTTATTGCCATCTATGATTAACACTCCTCATCATCTTCTTCAAACATTTTCCAGAGTGAGTTTCTTTCCTCCCAAGCTTTTTCTCTTTGCATTTTTCTTGCATTATCAATTAAGGTTAACTTGGAGGGATCAAAATCAATCTTAGAGTCACTTTCTTTCCTACCACCAAATACATCGTATTTCTCGGTTACTGACATTGGTCCCTTACAAACATTAAAAAAATCCTCATGGTGAATTCCGGGTCTTCCGAGTATATATAGTCTTTCTTGAGCACGTGTGACGCCAACATAAAGAAGTCTTCTTTCTTCCTCAATATCAGGTTGACTCCCATGTGGGAAGGAACGATCTCCTAAATATAGCAGGAAGACAACCCGAAATTCTTCGCCTTTCGATGAATGGACTGTCCGCACCTGAATTCCCTTTGGAGATTGGCTAGTAGTAGATTCATCTGAATTGATATCGGAAAAGATAAGGTCAACTGCCTCATAACAATAAATAGCTCCAGAATTATGTGCCTCATTGAGGTAAGAGAAAAACTCTTCAAAAGATAAACCTTCTGGTAAAGAAGTTATATTTTTATCATTAATAACTTCAGCAATCTGACGTCCATAGTTACCAGGGTCTTGACAAAACTCATAAATGTAACGCAAATGTTCTGCTCTATTAGAAATAGAACCAGAGATGGAAACATCACTGGAGTCATCTACGTTAAGACATAGCTTTAAAAGTGCTTGTCGTACCGTATCACCTTGAGGTGCGTACTCTGAATTCTTGCGAATAAGTACAACAATCTCGTCTTCCTGAACCCCATCTTCCTGAATGAGGCGTTGTATCTCGTGAGCTACGAAATCAGCTGCCAATTCTAATCGTGGTGCATGGATTAGTCGATTAGGAAAGTTCTTTTCTCTATACGATAATAAAAATTCATTATTGATTTCATTCGCAGGTATTAGCTTTTTTTTTTGTTCAGAATTATTTCGTACTTTATTTGCTAGATCTAAAATATTAGCAGTTGATCTGTAATTCTCTACCATGTGTACTGGTTCGTTAATAGGTACTTTTGTTTTTTGTGCCAGTATTGAAAAGTTATTCATATTAGAAAGGCTGGAGCCGTTGAATGTATAGATGGTTTGATCCGTATCTCCTACAACATTTACTGGGATGTTCAGGCCTGCCAAGGTAAATAACAAAAGTTCTTGTGCGCTGGAAGTATCTTGATATTCGTCAACTAGTATGACCTTTAGACCCTCTTGAACTCGAGTAAGGGTTAACCCTTGGGAATGCTTAAGTACGTTTATGGCTTCCGTTATCAGACCTGTATAATCAATTTTATTGTATGATTTCATTAATTTTTCATATCTATTCCAAACCGTTTTAAGATCATCGCTACTAATTTTTATGAAAGTGTTTAAACCGATATCTACTTCAAAGACATAGCCTTTTTCTAATTGATTTGAGTTCAGAAATGGAGGCAGATCGATGCTCCCTTGTCTTAGTTCGTCTATTGCTTTGAAATATGCAACAAGAGCATCTTCTTCATCTAAGCCTGCACCGACACCCTTAAGTAATTGATCTCGATGTTCCGCTATAAGTTGATTTATATTATTACTAGATTCCAAAACGTTGAAACCAGGTTGAAGCCAAGTTTCACCTAAACTGGTTGCAATACGAATGATTCGGAAAGCAAGACCGTGAAAAGTATAAGTGGAAACTGGGCTTCCGAAAAGGTTTTCCTTACATAATTTTGTTACCTTCTCTACAAGTCTCGACTTAGCAGTTCTTGAAAATGAAATTGCAATAATTGAGCCGGGTGCAATATCGAATTCTTGTTGTAAGAATAGGATTCGAGCTGCCAATGTAGTTGTTTTACCTGTTCCGGCAGCAGCGTTAATTACCATATGGGCTAAGGGTGCTGTAATAGCTTTTTTCTGAGCAAGGTTGTAACTATCCCAAAACCAAGTCATAAGTAATGAATCCTCCATACCGGTAGTATTAAACATACAAAATTATTCGACATAAAGGACTTAAGTCCTGCTATGTCGAATTTCCATGTACGAACTTTTTATCACATTACCAATAAATTAGTGGAGTGATTTTTATGGGAATAATGGATAAAATTAGAATACGCGAGGAATTAATGAAACGGATGGAATCTGAGTTGGTTGGACCAAATATGATGAACGAGGAGCTTTATGAGTCTCCAACACAACGTTATTTGACAGGTATACTATGGCCCGTTGGAACTGAGATTGAAAAGGAGGATGATGAAGACAATTCAACTGAAGAGGATGGGGAAGAATCAGGTTTACCTGAGCGAACGGCACCATTGATGCAAGCTATGAAGCCCTCCTCAATAGGTTTGTCATTTGTAGTAAATCCAGAGACTAATTCTTTACTAGTAGATGTTCAATGGGGGCAGTATGAACAAAGAGGAGATAGGAAAAATCCCAAATGGATTAGAAGCCCAATTCATTTGACATATACAATAAGCCTTATTCCTGCGGAAGCAAAAAGAAATGCTATTCGAACGACTGACCCAGACGTTTTTATTGAGTGGGTATCAAGGCCTCTCAATGATGGTTTAGGTCGACATGCAGTTAGCTTATTTCTTGTGAATCGAAAGCCCAAACCTGAAAAAGGATCAAAGGATGCTCTCTGTTTATTTCAACCGGAGATTAAAGTTTACGGAGTAGCTGACTCCAAGCCCTTCTCTGTTAGAAAATTAAATATTAAGCAGAAAACCAAATATCCTGATATAGCAACTGATGAATTACTGTATAGAGATAAAACTGTATTTGCAGTTGGGCATGGAGTTTCAGTGGTATGGGAATCGGTTTCTGAAGATAACCAAAATGCAGCACTATTGAAAACTGTAGTTATGCCGATATATGAGATCCCTAGAGTAGTCCCTCCCGATTGGATTGGTGACGGTTCTCTGGATATGGCCAAGTTAGCAAAAGTTTCAAATGGAGTGGAGGCATACGATTATTTAAGTCCTCTAATCAATGCTTATGACGAATGGATTTGGGATCAAGAAGGTAAAGCTGAGTCATTAGAAGGTGAAATGAGAACAACAGCAAAAGAGCACATAACATTGTGCAAGGAATCCCTTAGCCGTATGAGAAAGGGTTTGGAATTAATACGTGCGTCAGGTGATAAAGGTAAAGTTATAGAAGCATTTCGATTTGCAAATCGAGCCATGGCCACCCAAAGATCTCATAGTATTTGGGCCAGAATCGCGAGTAAAAACAAAGATTGGTCCAGTGGTCCCCAAAATGTAAAGACAGAATGGCGACCTTTTCAGATAGCATTTATATTACAGAGTATTACTGGAATAGTTGAGCCTACACATGATGATAGAAATATAGCAGATTTAATTTGGTTTCCAACCGGTGGTGGTAAAACAGAAGCCTATTTAGGACTTGCCGCTTTTGTAATTGCCTTGAGAAGACTAATTAAAGAGCAAGACGGAATGAGGGCTGATGCAGGTGTAACAGTCTTAATGAGGTATACTCTAAGATTGCTCACCATACAACAATTTCAGCGTGCGGCTACATTGATCTGTGCATGTGAAGTTATTCGAAAAGAAGCACCTGAGTTATGGGGAACTGAGCCCTTCCGTATTGGACTTTGGGTTGGTAGTAAGAATACTCCTAATGATTTTGATAAATGTGAAGAGGTACTGCTTAGCAAAACGCACAACCCGGCCGCCACAACACCGGTTCAGCTTGTGTCATGTCCTTGGTGTGGTGCAGAGCTAAGAAAAAAGGATTATTTTGCGTTTCGAAAAAAACGGCGTGTTCTTGTAGGGTGCTCTAGAAGTGGATGTGATTTTCATCGTACCAAGAACCCAGAAGGAATACCAGCAGTCTTTTCCGATGAAGAAATTTATCGTTTGCTGCCGACATTGTTGATTGGTACTGTAGATAAGTTTGCGAGAATGCCGTGGGTTGCTGAAACTCAAACGTTGATGGGTAATGTAAAAGGACAAACAGAGCATTGGGGCTTTGTATCTCAAGGTGCTGATGATACAACGGAGGGCTGGACGAAACAAGTTCTCCAATCTAATTCTTCAACTGCCCATATCGTAGATAATAGAAAGCTATTACCACCTGAACTAATAATTCAAGACGAGCTTCATCTAATTTCTGGTCCTCTTGGAACCATGGTCGGATCTTATGAAACCGCTATAGACTATCTGGCGACCAGGGAGGTGGATGGTAAAAAGATAGGGCCTAAAGTTGTTGCCTCTACAGCGACAATTAGAAGAGCTAAAGAACAAATTCAGGCACTTTTCGCAAAGGGGTTGGCGATATTCCCCAGCCCTGGCATTACATCCGGAGATTCATATTTCTCAGTCGAGCAACCTCTAGAATCAATACCAGGAAGAACCTATGTTGGGATATTTGCACCCGGACGAAGTGTGAAAACAGCGTTAGTTCGCGTATATGCCACCCTTTTGGCAGCGACGGAAGCTATGGATAAGGATCTTGTTGATGTAGACCCGTATCAAACCTTGATTGGATATTTTAACAGTTTACGCGAGCTTGGTGGGGCTGTACGCCTTATTGAAGATGACGTAAAGGCAAGAATTCGAGTACTGGCCCAGAGAACAACAGGACAGAGATATGAATATAAAGCGAGAATACTTAGAGAAAGTGTGCCAGAATTAACAAGTCGAGTCGATTCCAGTGAAATACCGATGATTTTACAAAGATTGGAACAGCCTTTTTATGCAAAAGATGAGAAAATTGCTCCTGTTGATATTACTCTTGCAAGTAATATGATCTCAGTAGGAGTAGACGTAAGTCGATTAGGACTTATGGTTGTGACTGGACAACCCAAAACCACCGCTGAGTACATACAGGCGACTAGCAGAGTGGGACGGGAGCATCCTGGTATAGTATTTACTGTATACAATTGGGCTAGACCTCGAGATGTTTCTCACTATGAGCGGTTTGGTTCGTACCATGCTGCCTTATACAGGTATGTGGAAGCGATTAGTGTTACCCCTTTTTCCTCTCGTGCGCGGGATCGTGCTCTTTCTGCGGCTTTGGTGATGATGTCGAGATTACATATACCGGGTTTAGCAAAGAAAGAAGAAGCGAAAAAGTTCAAACCTAACCACGCTCTTGTTAGTCAGTTGAAAAACTATATTAATCAGAGGGTAATGTGTATTGATTCGGAAAGGGTCAATGAAGTTCTTAATGATTTACAAAGTTACATCGACATGTGGGAGCTTAAGACGATGGAAGGTGACCTTGTTTATGACAGGGCAATAAGGAAACCTAAATTAATGTTACCGCTGGGCGATAAATCCAGAACGAATGCTTTTCGAATACCAAATTCAATGCGAGACGTAGAAAAAACAGTTGGAATTTATTTAAAGGAGTAGATATCAGTGCATGGCAAAGTGGGCGAAGTAAGAAACAGTCAGTTAATATCTACGTTTGGACCAGGTGCGATCATGGACCTCCCTGATTTTTCAGTAATTGTAGCCAGTTTAGATCATTGGAATACAAAATTATGCGATGTAATTAGCGAACCAAGATTACAGAGAAAACTTAGAATAAATAAGATTTTATCACCACCTTCGTTAGAATGGGATAAGGATAATAATCAAGGTACATTACCGGCATATCGCTTCCCACGATATATGGTGTGTCCCAATTGCAGGAGATTGGCTCCATATAATAAGTTTTTTATAGATAAAGATTCACAGATTGCCTACTGTCATTGTGTTGATAACATAAAAGTTTTTCCCGCTCGTTTTATTGTTGCATGCTCTAAGGGACATATCGATGATTTCCCATGGGGTTTTTATGTCCACTCTAAGAAGGGCAATGTTGACTGTAAGGGAGATTTGAAGTTAAACGATAAAGGAGTCAGCGGCTCTATTGCTGACGTGGAAGTAGAATGTAAAGAATGCCAGGAAAAACGGTCGTTAGATGAGGCGTTTATGGGCGCAGGTCTTCCGTCATGCAGGGGACACAGACACTGGATGGGAGCATGGAACAAAGAAGAGTGCTCTGAAAAATCAAGGGCATTACTTCGAGGAGCGTCAAATTTGTATTTTCCGATAGTGGTAAGCGCACTGTCTATTCCGCCTTATACCAGCCCAATTCAACAGGTAGTCGCTGAGGAGATGGAGCGGTTGGGGAAAATGGACACCAAAGAAAAGCTCCAGGAGCGAATTGAAGAGGACATGTTCCCAACTTTTAAAGATTTTGATTTAGATGAATTATGGGAAGTTATATTGCATCAACGTGGACTTGCCGGAGAAGAGCAGGATTTGTTTTATCCTGAATGGGCTGCTCTTCAAGGAGGTACAGGAAATAATTCGGTGTTAGAGTTTGAGACTGAAGAGCAAGAGGTACCGGATCGCTATAAAGATAGGATAGGAAAGATTATTATGGTCAGAAGGTTAACAGAGGTAAGAGTGCTTGAAGGATTCAGTCGCATTGAACCTCTGCCTGACTTAACATCAGTTGGTGATGAGGATGAAACCCATAAAGAGTCATACAAAGCATCTTTAAGCGAACGAAAGTTATCGTGGCGTCCTGGCATTATTACAAGAGGAGAAGGCATTTTTATAACCTTGAATGAATTGGCATTGAAAGGTTGGGAAAATAAGGTCAAAGATGCTGTTATTTCGATGAGGGAAGCATTTTTAAAATACTGTAAGGATAGAAACATGGATGATTACGAGTTTCCGGATATGACGCGTTACGTTTTACTTCATACCTTATCTCATGCTTTGATGAGACAATTATGTATGGGCTCTGGATATTCTTCAACATCGTTGAGAGAAAGAATTTATTCGCGGAATAAGGAAGGGCAGAATATGGCAGGGATACTTATTTATACTGCCACGCCTGATTCTGAGGGAAGTCTTGGTGGACTGGTTGAGCTTGGAAAGACAGAAAGGTTCGAAGAGGTGTTATTTCATGCATTGGAAGAGGCAAAGTTTTGTTCAGGAGATCCCCTTTGCTCAGAACATAAACCTGATGCGGGTGGTGATCTGAATGGTGCGGCTTGTCATGCATGTCAATTAGCCGCGGAGACCTCATGTGAAAAGTCGAATAGATTCCTTGATAGAGCCTTTCTGGTACCCACTGTCTCTGAACAATCACTTGCTTTCTTTGATAAATGATGACAAGTAATCAACTGGAGAATATTATTTCCCGTATTATTATTGAATGCAATGAAATCGTCATTGTAAAGATGATCTCTTTATTAGAAGAGAGAATGGTGTCAGTACAAACGACGGCATACGAATGGGCACGTTTGCTGGAACCCCACAGAATACCAGCCCCATTGTTAGCTGATTTTACAATTGCATTCACTGTTAGTAATTATTCAATTGATACATTAATTTTTGGTCTTCGTACAGCTTTGCAAAGTAAGAATATAATTAGATCAAAGGCCCCTTCAATTGAGTTAGTATGGACGGGGCCGGTTCCTCCTTCAACTGGAAATGTAAGAAGTACTATATCAGTTATGCAAGAGATGTTATCAAAAGCGAAGAGCAATGTGTTACTTGTTGGGTACAGTTTCAATAATTCCTCTTTATTTCCCGCAGCCATAATACAACAACTTTCTCAATCGATGATAAGAGGATGCGAAGTAAGAATCGCTCTGCATGATGCTGGGTATAACTATTATAATTTAGTGGAAGCTTGGCCTACTAACTTGTCATTGCCGATTATCTTAAAGTGGGAAGGAAATGCTGAAGATAATAAGGCAAGTCTCCATGCTAAGTTGTTGCTGGTTGATCAAAGTGATCTTTTTGTTACTTCAGCGAATCTAACTCATCATGGATTAAACTCGAATATAGAAGTGGGTGTCAGAGTTAGTAAGAGTGAAATTATAAGACAGTTGGTTCAACATTTTAATTCATTAGAGAGATCTGGAATTCTTCGCCGCGTCTAAGATGATTTGTTTTAACATATACCGCCGAAAGATAACGAGAGATCCAGAAAAACACAGCATCTTCATCTTTATACTACTTGTGACATTTATTCGGAAAATGATGACATACGTCTCAAACAGAGATTTATATGATAAAATATTAAATATACATCTTCGGCAGATTTCGACATTCATTTTTTAAAATTGGGGTTTTTCAATATGGATAATAGTTTACAAGATTTCGCTCAGGGACTAAAACAGCATTTAGAGGGTTTAGCCGCGGCAAAAGATGAAGAATATAATGTAAAAACGTTTGTAGATGCAATGGCGGGATATTTGGAAGAAGCCGGTGAATTAGGTACAACTGAGATTTGTGATTTCAAAAGAACAGGAATACAGTTAAACGGATACGCTATAAACCATTTGGGTGTTGGTAAAGTGATTGACTTAATTGTATGTCTACATACAAAAATCGTACCACCCATTTCGATTCATAAAAATGAATGGGATGCCGTAATAAAAAGAGCAATTGGATTTATTAGGAAAAGTATAGCTGGTTTACATTTAGCATACGAGCAAGATTTCGATATTTATGATATTGCCAAGAGAATATACGATGACAAAGATCAAATTAGTCAAGTGAGAGTATTCTTCTTTACTGATGGTATAACCAAAACAATACAATTAGAAGACATAGAAGTAGACGGTATCCCAGTGACCTTCCAAGTGTGGGATATTGAACGGATTTACCGTATGAGAAGTTCTGGCAGGAAAAAGGAACCGATTTTAATAGATTTAGAAGGGAAGTATGGAAACCCATTGCCATGTCTTCCTATGCCAGTACCTAATGATTATTACGATTCATATATGCTTATTGTTCCGGGGGTTCTCTTATCACAGATTTATCATGATTTCGGTGAGCGGTTAATAGAGAGAAATGTAAGATCATTTCTTCAAATAAGAGGTGTTAACAGAGAAATAAAAAAAACCATCACTAAGGAACCTTTTATGTTCCTGGCTTACAATAATGGCATCTCGGCAACTGCCGAGCATATTGAATTCTTATCTTCAACGGATGGTGTAAAAATTATTATATCAATAAAAGATCTTCAGATTGTAAATGGGGGACAAACAACCGCGTCTATATATCACGCTGCTCAAAAAGATAGGAATGTTGATATTTCGCAGGTTTTTGTTCAAATGAAATTAACTGTTATTAAGGATCCTGAGAAGATGGAAGAGATGGTTCCTACAATATCCTTTTGTGCAAACAGCCAAAATAAAATACAGAGTGCTGACTTTTTTTCCAATAGCCCCTTCCATAGGAAATTGGAGCATCTATCCAGAACAGAATGGGCCCCTGCCAAAGAAGGAAGTCATAGACAGTCTAAGTGGTTTTATGAAAGAGCACGTGGCCAGTATCTGGATATGAAAAATAAACAGATTACTCCTGCAAAAAAAAGATTATTTGAAGATGATCACCCGAAGAATCAATTGTTTACAAAGACTGATCTGGCTAAGTTTATTATTTCATGGGAACAACATCCGCATATTGTTAGCAGAGGTAACCAGAAAAATTTTGACTATTTCTCTAAAACAATTCAGGACATTGATATTGAGCAAGTAGATAAGAATTACTATTATAAAACAATAGCAAAAGCAATAATCTTTAATACTATTAATGGTATGGTAAAAACCAAAAATAGAGCGAATATTGTAACATATAGCATGGCTTGGATCTCTTACAAAATGCAAGAACAAATTGACTTGGAAGATATTTGGCGAAATCAAACGATACCATCTATGTTATTGGATACTATAAAGTTAGTTATAAATGCTGCCCATAATCATATTACAAACTCCCCCAATGGAGAGATTTACTCTGAATGGAGTAAGAGAGAGGAATGCTGGACAAGCTTTAGAGATATGAGCATTGAAGAGTTTTTAAGATTATAGTTTACATCTTACGAGGGTATTATTTTATTAAACTTCCCTGATTGCTGGGGAAGTTTTTCCGTTTTATTTTCATGCTATATTCGGTTATAAGCAAACCTGGTATAATGATATGATAGAACAATTGTTCGAGGTGCCTTAATAAGGTTATACGATTATTGAATGAAGGTGCGGTTTACTATGTTTAAATATAAAGTGTTGGATCTCTTTGCAGGTGGGGGCGGGTTTTCCACTGGATTTGAGATGGTTGAATTAGACGGGGCGGGATTTGAGATTTTAAGAGCCGTCGAGATCGATGAGGATGCATGTAAGACGCTTGAATTGCATTTGGGGAAAGAAAAAGTAATAAAAGGGGATATAACTAAAACTGAAATTAAACAAAAAATTATAACTGACTGTAAGGGCAAAGTAGATGTCATTATTGGAGGTCCGCCGTGCCAAACATTTTCTCTTGCCGGCCCATCCCGTTCTGGGAAAGCAGAGATGAGGGAAGCCCTTAAAAATGACCCGAGGAACACATTATACAAACATTTCTTTGAACTGGTAAAGGCTATCGAGCCTAGGTTTGTAGTCTTTGAAAATGTTGAAGGTATTATTTCCAAAGAATTTGATCAAGCTGATGAATTGAATGCAAAACAACAAGTAGCAATTGAGGTAATTTGCGATGAGTTAGAGGGTCTCGGATATTATACGTATCTTAAAGATCGAATAGTGGATCGCTACCAAGTGCTGAATGCAGCAGATTTTGGTGTTCCACAACAGCGAAAGCGAGTAATAATAATAGCAAACAAACATGATAGACTTAATTCATTACCCCAAAAAATCACTGAGGATAAGCCTGTGAGTATCAAAGAGGTTATTTCTGGATTGCCAGTGGTTTTACCCCAATTGAGTACTGAAACAGATCTTCTTAGATTCAATTATATTTTTGGGGAATTTGATAAAAGTGTTGGGAAGTTTATTGATACGATAAATGGTCTTAAGGATTTTTACAGAGAACAAAACGAGATACAAAGTGAGGAATTCTCAGCTTTGATACAGTATGTAAACGAAGCGGGGAAGAAATTGAAGAAAAGAAAGTACACCAAAGAAAAGGCACTAAAAGAGTTTATCAAAGGATATAATGAGAAACTTAAACCTTTTGTCAACCTGTATAAACAGGATTACAAGACTTATCATACTTCAAGAGTCCATAATTTCCGTGATGTAATAATATTCAGTTATATGCGACAGGGAACCAATTCAGCGCAATTTATTAGAAAAGATTCTCCAGTTTATGATGGGTTTCTAGATAGTTTATATCCTTATGACAGAACAAAACATCTTGATACTTATGTTAAACACTCTCTGGAAAAACCGTCAAACACAATTTTATCACATATGCAAAAAGATGGGTTAAAGTTTATTCATCCAATCCAACCCAGAACATTCACACCATATGAAGCAGCAATGATTCAGTCATTTCCTCCTGGTCACGTATTTTGCGGTGAAAGGAATGCACAATATAGGCAGATAGGAAATGCAGTGCCACCGCTTCTAGCAAAAAGCATTGGAGAAGCAATCCTAAGTATGCTAGTAGATATTGATGCTAAAATAGCGAAAAAAAACCAAGGGCTAACCACCTCTGTTTAACTTTGCTGCCTCAATAAAATTACTGATTTTGTCTAATGCCGCGGCGAAGTCGCGGCTTATCTCATGTTCCCATATTCTTAGTATATTCCAGTTTCGTTGCTCATAATTGTACGTGACTTCTTTATCTCGTTGCACGTTTCTCTCCAATTTTTTTGCCCAAAAATCCCGATTATTTTTTGGGATGTTTCCATGTATTGGACACGCATGCCAAAAACAAGAGTCTATAAATATGACAATTCGGTATTTTTGGATAGCTATATCGGGTTTTCCATATAGACTAGTTACATTTTTTCGAAACCGAAAGCCTTTTTTCCACAAAGATTTTGTAACCTTATCCTCAAGCTTGGAATGTGTAGGACGGATAGCTGCCATGTTCTTTCTGCGTTTATCTGTTGTTTCTAGTTTTCGGTTCACCCTGTTACCTCACATATTAAAATCGGTTATAATATAGTTTAACCCAATAGGATAGTTTTTCACTCATGAATAAAGTCTAGAGTAAAAACATCGATTAATGGCAGTAACACGAAGAGGCCTCTTAAATGAGGCAAGCCCTCACAATAGTACTATGTTTTCCATGTGACAAATTTATAATCGATTCGATTATTTTAAACAGTGATAAAAATATAAAGGTTAAGGTGGAAGTTCTCAATTCTGGGGTAGAGAGTTTTGGAACAGGAAGTGGCTTTTTGAAACAAAAAATACCCAAAGAAAATAGTTTTTACCTTTTCAAGGGCATACGAGTGAAATATAGGCATGTGGAAGTTGAAATCTCTTTTAGAGGATGTTTATTGGCTGTGGTAGTGTACCACAGGAGGCGCGTGTTGATAAGGAGTAGAGTTACATTCTAGATCAATAACTGAATAACAAGTACAATTGGGGGTATAAAAATGAGGGAAACTAGCAGCTATAAAATTAGGCCTGCAGCTCGTCATATATTGACTATAGGAGAGGATTTAATACAAGACAAGGCCGCAGCTATTTTAGAGTTGGTCAAAAATGCTTATGACGCCGATTCACAGCACGTAACTATAACTTTTAGAGTTAGCGAGAACAGAGATCTTTTCAATATTATTATTGAGGACCACGGGCATGGGATGTCATTTGAGACAGTAACAACAAAGTGGATGGTGCCTTCAACCGATGATAAAGTAATAAGAAGAAAAAGTCCACTAGGACGAATTATGCAAGGTAGAAAAGGTATAGGCCGATACGCTGCAAACATACTGGGAAAAACTTTGTTGTTAGAAACTACACAAGAAAATACTAAAACTACGCTCTTTATTGAGTGGGATAAATTCTCACAAGCAAATTTTTTGGATGAAGTTGATATTCAGGTTGATAAACAAATAACCGATGAAAATAATGGCACAAGACTAACAGTAGAGGCTCCGAATGAAGATATAGAATATTGGTATAAAGAGATTGATAACTTAAGGTTTGAGCTTAAAAAGTTAATTCCCCCAAATATTTCTTTTATGGGAGAGGAATTTGATTTTAATATAATATTAATACTTGATAATTTTAAGCAAGGAGAACCAAAAATAAATTATGAGGAAATTCGGCCCTACCCTATTTTGGAGCTTTTTGATTATAAAATATCTGGAAGAGTAACGGAAGATGGAGTTGGTAAATTAACATATGTTAACCAGAAAGCTAGAAATACACTTACTGAAGAACTGACTTTGAATGTAGGACAAACAAATTGTGGAACTTTGTTAATTGATATTAGAGTATATGATAGAGATAAAGAGTCAATAGAACAATTAATTTCAAGAGGTCTTAAAGATGAAAAGAGTGGACAATACTTAAAAAATCTAGAGACAAGACAACTATTAAATCATCTTAATGGAATTGGTGTTTATAGAAACGGATTTAGAATTAGACCCCTAGGTGATGCTGATTTTGATTGGTTAAAACTAAATGAACAAAGAGTACAAAACCCATCTCAAAATATTGGTAGTAATCAGGTTATAGGGTATGTTCACATAGAATCAGAAGAAAAGTCAGGATTAGAAGAAACAAGTGCAAGAGATGGATTGAAAAAGAATGATGCTTATGAGAGATTGAGAGAGATTACTTTAAATGCTATATCGAAGTTAGAAGAAAGACGATTTATTTTTCGTAGAAACACAGGTCTTACAAGAGCCAAAAAGGTAATTGAAAAAGAACTGGAGAAGCTTTACGACTATACAAGTTTGCAAAAATCTATCTCCTTAATACTAAAAAATGTTGGGCTGAATGAATCGACATTAAATGAAGTTAGTAGAATTATAGAAAGTGACCAGAAGGATAAAAATCAAATAATTGATGATATTAAGTCAACCGTAGCAATATACCAAGGGCAAGCTACTTTGGGACGGATAATAAATGTGATTCTTCATGAAGGGCGAAGACCTCTAAATTATTTTACTAATCAAATGTCTAACCTTGAGTTCTATTCTCAGCAATTTAAAAAAGAAAAAAATGAGTCCTACTCAGATAAAATTCTTAGTTTATCGGCAGGATTTAATGAGAATGCTTCTATTTTTGTGAATCTTTTTAGCAGGTTGGATCCATTAGCTGCAAAAAAAAGGGCTAAGAAAACCGAATTTAAAATTATCGAATCCATTGAGACTGCTGTTAGAGTCTTCGACAACGAAATGAAGAGAAACACAATAAGTTTCTCTCTTACTGGGAGTGATATGGCAATCTGGACTGGATGGAAACAAGATATATATACCATTATAACTAATCTAATAGATAATAGCATTTTTTGGATGTCCCGTATTGAATCTGAGAGAAAGGCTATAAATATCTCTATAATAAGAGATGCTGAAGAGTGGGTTGTAGATTATCAAGATTCTGGACCGGGAATAGAACCAGCCCTGCTAGAGAGTGGAGTAATATTCGAGCCGGAATTCACAACAAAACCAAATGGAACAGGTACAGGACTGGGATTAGCGATAGCTGGTGAAGCAGCCCAGCGTAATGGTTTGGAACTAATAGCTATATCAAAGTCAGATGGTGCACATTTTAAACTATATCCTAACAGAGGAGACAGTAATGGAAACGCAAACTTATAATTATCTATTGGTTGAAGATAATGATGCAGACATAAATGTCTGTCATGATACAATAGATAGATTAAATATCGAACAAGCTACTAGATATAATGTTTCAATTACTGTTGCAAAAGATTTAAATACTGCGATCAGCCAGTTAAAAGAGTCAATTTTTGACGGAGTTATCATAGATATAAGACTAGGGGAAAAGGATGATGGAAATGAGGTAATTAGCTCTATAATAAATAACTATCGACTACCTCTAGCAATAATGACTGGGACACCAGATACTATTTTAGAAGAGGGTTCTCCTATTAGAATTTATAAAAAGGGAGAGGTTTCATATGATGTTATTATAAAAAGTCTAATCGGTATATCTCAAACTGGGATATTTAAGGTAATAGGAGGAAAAGGAATTATTGAGGAAACGATGACTCGTGTATTCTGGAATAATTTATATCCTAGAATTAACACTTGGGAAAATCTCAAAGAATCTGGTTCGGATACCGAAGCCATATTATTAAGATATGCAATTGCGCATATTCATGAATTATTAGAGGATAACATACCAGTATATAGTATTGAAGAGGTTTATATTGCTCCACCGTTGAGTGACAAAATTAGAACTGGTTGTATTTTGAAAAATAAAGACGATGAATTATACTATATAGTGCTTTCACCTCCTTGCGATTTAGTCGTACATAATGGACTCATGAAGACTGATCGCGTGATGTTATGTGAAATTGATGATCATAGGATAGTTAGTCGTAACGCTGTAGGGGATACAAAGGGAAATAAGCGTAGCAAGGTACTTATTCCTACAATAAAAAATAACAACAAGGAGTATTACCATTGGTTACCTCCAAATAGCGTATTTGAAGGAGGATATATCAATTTTAGAAAGGTAATTAATTTTTCGCAAGGCGAATTAGAAGAAAAATTTTATCCTACCACACTAAGAGTTCAAGATGCTATAGTAAAAGACATATTGAGTAGATTTTCTTCTTACTATGCTCGTCAAGGCCAACCTGACTTTGATTTTGTAAAGGAAGCCGAATCTATTATTAATATGTTATATTCGGACGAGTAATGAGCATTTTTAGTAACAGAATAAATTAGCAGTACTACGTATAATTAATTTTCTCCAAAATAATAAAGAGATGCTTGAAAACAGTAGGCGTAGTTTTCCATGCCATGCACATGAATCATCCCTGCCCGCTTGCTTTCTCGTTGCTCATCAGTGGTGCCACTGAAAGGAAATTTCGTTTGCCAGCATCACGCGGCCGTGTTAAAATCCCCTCGTGTCATACATAGCATACAGGGGGGATCTAACATGCATTTGCGTAAATCGGCACTTATCATTACACTGCTTAGCTTGACCTTCTCTTCCGTGGCCGCGGCTCATCCGGGTCGGACCGATTCGAGCGGCGGGCACACCTGTCGGACCAACTGTGAGAAATGGGGCTACGAGTACGGCGAGTACCATTATCACAATGGCGGCGGTTCTTCATCCAGTGGCAGCAGCAGCTCGAGCGGCAGCAGTTCTTCGTCCAGCAGCAAAGCAGCTACGCCTGCACCCGCACCGAGTACTCCCAAAGAGGTGATTCCTCCAGGAACGGTGAAGGTGACTCTGCCCGCATTCAGTGTCGTGGTGAACGGTCAGCAGGTTGCCAATGCTTCGACAGCGTACCCGGTGATCGTGTATAATGACATCACGTACTTCCCGATGACCTGGAACTACACGCAGGCCCTTGGACTGGATACGGCGTGGGATGCCAATACGGGCTTCTCGATCCGCAAAACCGACCGTGCCGGTGCGGCTCTGAGCCTGGACTACGGTACGCCGGCCTCCAAGCTGTATGCCAAGAAGCCGGAGTTCAACATCTACGTGAACGATGTCTGGCTCGATAACGCGAAGGAAGAGTACCCGGTGCTTGTCCTGAACGATGTCACCTACTTCCCGATGACCTGGAAGTTCGCCGTAGAAGAGCTGGGTCTTCAGATTTCTTTTGCCAACAACACCTTTACGATCTCGAAATAAATCGCGGAATAACGCCTGTAAATCTAAGCCTGTCTTCCCTCGGGAGATGGGCTTTTCAGCTTTCTTCCTTTTCCACTAAATTGTAATCTGTGACGGGTACCGTTCTCCGGCGGCTCGTATTATAATGAAATCAATTAGGTACTAAGCACTAGGGAGGCGCGTTGTATGGCACTGACGGTACCCGAGCACATCCCAAGAAGCGCGACGCCAGGGGAGCGGCTGGTGTTTGAGACATTGAAGCGGCATCTGCCGGATGATTATATTGTCTATTATGAACCGGAGTTTCAGGGGCGGCGGCCGGATCTGGTCATTATCGGCCCGGACTTGGGGCTGGTGGTTCTGGAAGTGAAGGATTACACGAAGAGCACCTTGTATCAGATCAATCAGGATGATTGGGTGCTGCGGGCATCGGGCAGCGGCGAGATGGTGACGGTGAAGAATCCCTACAAGCAGGCGAGGGACAACGTGCGACTGATCGCGAACCAGCTCAAGAAGGATAAGAACCTGATCGTGCAGGAGGGGCAGTACCAAGGGAACCTGAAGTTCGCTTACGGGTTCGGCACGGTGTTCACCCGCATGAAGCAGGAGGACTTCGTGAAGCTGGGCTTGTACCAGGTCATTGCGCCGGAGTTCGTGCTGTGCCGGGATGAGGTCGACACGGACGATGAGGGGTTCTCGGAGGAGATCCTGCAGGAGAAAATCCACGGCATGTTCACGGTATGGAGCCGGCGGCGGTATATGCTGACGCATGAGGATATTCAGGCGATCCGGTTCCACCTGTTCCCGGAGGTGCGCATCAGCGCGGAGTACAAGGAGCCGGTGTACTACCAGGATCAGCTGCTGCTGTCCATGCATAACATCAAGACGATGGACCTGCATCAGGAGAATATGGCGCGGCAGGTGGGCGACCGGCACCGGCTGATCCGCGGCGTGGCGGGCAGCGGCAAGACGCTCGTGCTGGCGAGCCGGGCGAAGATCCTGGCGAAGGAGCATCCGGATTGGCGCATCCTGGTGCTGTGCTACGGCATTCCGTTGTCCCGGAGCCTCAAGCAGCTTATCGAGCGGAAGTTCGAGGAGCCGGAGGATCTGTTCGACCTGATCGACCAGGCCTCGTCGGAGGGGCCGCGGCGCTGCCCGGTGGAGGTCTACAACTTCCACGAGTGGCTGCGGCATTCCTTCCGCATGAAGGAGGAGGACCTGCCGAACCTGCTCGACAAAATCGCCCGCCAAGAGGCCATCGTGCCCAAGTACGATGCAATCCTGATCGATGAGGGGCAGGACTTCGAGCCTGAATGGCTTCGGCTGCTCAGCGCCTGTCTGAATCCGGACACCCAGTCCCTTCTGCTGGTGGAGGACCGGGCACAGGCGATCTTCAAACGCCGGGTCAGTCTTGCGCAGGAGACGGGGCTGGATTTTCGCGGACGCTCGCGTATTCTCACGATCAACTACCGCAATACGGCGCAGATCGTGCGCTTCGCATGGGAGTTCTATCAGCGCCACTCGCAGCTGCAGACCAAGGTGCAGGCCGGTTCCGTGGACGGGGTGGAGATCATTCCGCCGCAGGCTACCAAGCGAAGGGGACCGGAGCCGGTGATCCGCCGCTGCCAAGGGTTCGCGCAGGAGATGGAGTTCGTGACGGAGGAGATCCACAAGCTCAGCCGCGAGAAAAGGGTGCCTCTGCACGACATCGCGATCCTGTACCGGGTGAAGAATACGCACCAGGCTTCCTATATCGATATGATCCGCCGGCAGCTCGACCGGCAGGGCATTGCCTTCGACTGGATCACGGAGAGCCCGGAGTCGAAGCGCCGGTTCGTGAGGCAGGATGACCAGGTGAAGGTCACGACGATCGACAGCGCCAAAGGCCTGGATTTTCGCGCCGTGTTCCTGGTGAACATTGAGAACATGCCGTTCCCGCTGGTGGATGTGGAGGAGCGGGAGGTGTCTCTGTTCTACATTGGGATGACGCGTGCCCTGGATGATCTCTATCTGTCTTACAGCGGGGAGTCGAAGTTCACGAAGTATCTGGATGAAGTGGCTGCGCGGCGGGCGGAGTCGGCGAAGGATGCGGCGGGGAAGCGGATGGGGTAGGAGGACGCGGGAGATAAAGAGGTACCGTCCGGGCCTATCTAATGGAAGTATGGCGATAAGAAAATAAAGGGAGGCCGCTGCCTCCCTCAAATCTTAGGCTACCGATGCTCATCGGCGGCCTTTTCGCTTTGGCGTGCCCTGAATGCGTGCACGAACAGATTCACGAGCGCCGCCGCCAGGAGGACATGCAGCAGCTCCACTTGAAATCCGCGCAGCCGATACCCGCTGTATATCACATATCCCAGCAGTCCCGCTGCCGCGGCGGCCGCCCAGAACAGCTGGGTGGAGCGGCGGAGCGACAGCTTGCGGGCGATCCACCTCAACAGAAGGAACAATCCAATGGCATAGGCGGCGTAGAGGGCAATAAGCAGTGCTGCGCTTAGGGCTAATTCCACAGGTACATCTCCTCCAATCCTTGGTCGATGCTTCGGGGGGGATGTCTTTTGAACAAATCCGCTGGCAGTCTATCCCTCTCTATCTATTAAAACAGATCCAATAAAAGGAAAACAAGGCGTCCATAAAGCTCCCATTGCTCTTCTTCAGCCTTTTGTAGTAAAGCGTTAACAACATGAATAGTATGTCATATAAAATAACACAAGTTAAAAATATCGTTGCCACTCTCCGGATTTGTTGGTAGAATCATGATAAATTTATTCTATTTTGCGAGGAGTTGGCCGGATGAGATTGAAAATCGTGTTAACATTAATGACGTTAACGACCTTCCTGTTCACGGCAGCTTGTGGGACCGAAAGTGCGGCACCGGGAAGCGGAACCAGCACCGGATCGGGGGCGGCCGGCGGGGAAGTGACGTACAAGATCGCGACGGATGCCAGCTACGCGCCGATGGAGTATATGGATAAAGACAAGATAACCGGCTTCGATATCGATTTCTTGGCAGAGGTAATGAAGGAAGCGGGCTTGAAATATGAGGTCACGAATGTGGGCTGGGATACGATGCTGGAGAGCGTGAAGCAGGGCAAAGAGTACCAGGCGGGCATCTCCTCGGTGTCGATCACGGATGAGCGGAAGCAAACCTACGATTACTCGATCCCTTACTTTGAGTCGACGAACATGATTCTCTTGAAGGAAGGCAGCACGGTGAAGAGTGCGGAGGACCTCAAGGGCAAGAAGGTGGCGGTGCAGGGCGCGACGACGGCGGATACGATCATGAGCGGGATCTTAGGCAAGGACAGCACGGATCTGAAGCGGTTCGAGAGCAATGCGCTGGCCTTGATGGAGCTGGAGTCGGGCGGCGTAGAGGCGGTGGTGGCCGATATCGCGATCGTGCGGGAGTATATCAAGAACAACCCGGGCAAGAAGTTCCAGAGCGTCCGCGACGAGAAGAACTTCGAGGCCGAATACTACGGCATCCTGTATCCGAAGGGCAGCGAGCTGAAGGCGAAGCTGGACCCGGCGGTGAAGAAGGTGCTCGAGAACGGCAAGTTCGCCGAGGTGTACAAGAAGTGGTTCGGCGAGGAGCCGAATGTGAAGAAGCTGCTGGAGGCGGCAGCGAAGTAAGGCCGTGGGGGAGCATGTGCAGCTTGGCCGCTGTGCATGCTTTTTCTTCTTAGGGGCAGGACGAACCTAGAGGATAGAAAAGGGAATGTTACCTACTTGCCATTGTGACGACCGGGGAGGCACCTTGCGATGGATTTTCGATTCGATATCATCTTGGGCTATGCGCCGCTGCTGGGCAAAGGAGTCCTCCTGACGATCGGGCTGTCCCTGCTCTCGATCCTGATCGGCTCGCTGTTCGGGCTCGTGATCGGCTTCGGCCGGATGTCGGGGCAGTGGCTCCTGCGTGTGCCGGCCAAGGCGTATATTCACTTCTTCCGCGGGACGCCGCTGTACGTGCAGATTCTCATCGTACACTTCGGCGCGGTGCCGCTGATGATCGGGAAGACGAACCCGATCGTGGCGGCGATCGCGGCGCTGTCATTGAACTGCGCGGCCTATACGGCCGAAATCTACCGGGCGGGCATCCAGTCCATCGACCGGGGCCAGTTCGAGGCGGCGTACTCGTCGGGGATGACGAAGGCGCAGACGATGCGGCATATCATTCTGCCGCAGGCGGTGAGGCGCATGCTGCCGGCCTTCGGGAACGAGTTCGTGGTGCTCATCAAGGACTCGTCGCTCGTGGCGATCATCGCGGCGCCGGAGCTCATGTACTGGAGCAACGCGATGCGCGGCCAGTATTACCGGGTGTGGGAGCCGTATCTTGCTGCGGCGTTCATCTATCTGATCCTGACGTATACGCTGAGTAAGATTTTGGCCCGGATGGAGGCTCGGATGGAGGCTCGGGTGAAGTAGGGACGCGGGGGAGAGGCAGTTCGCTGGGGCAGCGGGCTGTCTTTTTGCTATGAAGAGAGGATGTATAACCCATAGGCTGGCGGGCTGGGGAGCACACCCCATGATGGGCAGTTCAATGTAGGTCCGGCCCGTGCTAAGATAATAGCATAGGAATGATATTGAATAAGGAGCAGTGCCCCCATGAGAAAGCTTGAGCTTACCCTGCAGCAAATCGAACAGATCAGCATGTTTATGGAGACGGACCACCTCGGCGAAAGGTTCTATTACGATGTCGTAACAGGTGAGATCGACACCAAGAGTCCGGATGATTACGAATGGGACGAAGAGGAAGAGGGGGAATTCGACGACGAAGCAGGCGGAGAAGATGAGGTGGACGAAGATCTCCACCCGGAGGAGAGATACCTGGGTATTCCCGAACGCAGTTCACGTGATGGGTACGAGCGTATGGAGGATTTTGCCTATAAGGTAGGCGCCGGACCGGCGAGAGAAGCGCTGCTGCTGGCCCTGGAAGGACGTAAAGGGGTATTCCGGCGGTTCAAGGACAAGCTGGCCGAATATCCGGAAGTGCAGCAGAAGTGGTACGCCTACGAGGAGGAGAAGAACCGGGAAGCGGTCATCGACTGGCTGGAATCCGAGGGCTTCGAGGTGAGTGTAGTAGATAAAGTACGGAGGACGGGGGAGATGAGCGAATGAATCTTGCGAATTTTGAGCACTCCGTCGACGGGAGGATTGTAAGCCGAGGGCTAGAGTACTTTGAAGATGATTGTGTCATGTCGCTGCGCGAAACAAAAACGAACCGCTATACTGCCAGGGTGGAAGGCAGCGAGTACTACGAGGTGGAGATCGAGTTAAACGACGGGGGTACGGTGGTCGATTGGGACTGCACCTGCCCGTACGATCTGGGGCCGGTATGTAAGCATCAGGTGGCTGTGCTGTATGAGCTTCGGGACATGCTGGGGGCACAGGGAGGCGGTGTATCCAAAAGTTCATCAGGAACCGGGAAGCAGGCTGATTTGAAGACGCTGCTCTCGGGCTGCAGGCAGGAGGAACTGGTCGATCTCCTGATGATCCTGGCGCGCGATGCAGGCGTAGAGGAGCGGATCCGGCTGCATCTGGGCCGGGACGATGTCGACAGTGCGGTGGAACAGAGCAGGCGGCTGATTCGGTCGCATATTGATAATCAGAGGCAGCGGGACGGATTCGTGACCTACGGTCGGGTATCCAGCGCGGTACGCGGTGCGGAGATGGTGCTGGAGAAGGCGCAGCGGGAGCTTCAGAAGGGGGCTGCGATGCAGGCCGTCCGGCTGGCGCTGTGCATCATGGAGGAACTGATCGAGTTCATCCAGGAGTGTGATGACTCCGGCGGATACATAAGTCCCCTCCTGGACGAGAGTCTGGGAGTGATCGCGGAGGCCGTACTAGACGAGGATCTCGATGGAAGTGTTGAACGCGGTGCGCTGTTCGAGCTTCTGCTTGAGGAAGCGGCCAAGGAGCAGTACGACGACTGGTCGGATTGGCGCATTGAGATTCTGGATGTGTGTGCCAAGCTGGTGGATGGGCCGGAACGGTAGGAGGCTTTTGAAGAGCTGCTGGAAGTGCTGGGGGAGAACCAAGGAGTTACCGAATGGAGCCGCAAATATTGGAACGAGCACATCGACCTGATGCGGCTGGAGATCATGACCAGGCTGCAGGGAGAGGCGCAGGCAGAGACCTTCGTGCAGGGACGGCTGGAACATACCGGCTTCCGGGAGAGGGCTATCCAGCAGGCGATGGGCCGGGGCGATTACGAGGAGGCGATCCGGCTGGCGCTGGACGGGGAGCAGCTCGATACGGAGCGCAGCCGCCCAGGGATCGTTACGCACTGGAAGAAGCTTCGACACGAGGCTTACCATGCTGCAGGACAGCTGGAGGAGCAGCGGAAGCTCGCGGAGGAGCTGCTGCTGGACGGTGACTATGACTATTACCTGGAGCTGAAGTCGGCCTATACACCGGAGGAGTGGAAAAGGGTGTACCCGGAGCTGCTCCCGCGGCTCGCACATTCCGGGCGCTTCGCTTATTACGATCCGTATCCCCGAATCCTGATCGAGGAACAAGAAACGGCCAGGCTGCTGGACTATGTATCGCGCAAGCCGGCCTTAATAGAGCAATACTATCCGCAGCTGGTCTCTGAGTATCCGGAGGAAGTCTACAAGCTGTTTACGGGCAATATTATGAAAACGGCGGAGACCGCCAGCAATCGCAGCAACTACCGGAATGTGTGCCGGATGATCAGCATGCTGGCTAAAGCGGGGGGAGTAGAAGCGGCCAGACATTGCGTGGGCACGCTGAAAGCCCTCTATCCGCGCAGAAGTGCGATGCAGGATGAGCTGAGCAGCGTCAAAGTGGAGTTAAGATAAGCAAGTGTCCAAGGGGCTCTCCTGCTGAGGAGGGCCTTTTTGGCATGAACCATGGCGCACCGGAAAGGTAAGGATGCCGAAGCCCTTGGGATAGGGGGACGGTAGGGTAGAGCGTTGAAATCGTACCGAAAGCGGCTGGCAATAACCAAGCAAGGGGAACCGATCCTGCCATCGGGAGAAACTCACTCCACTGCACTCTATGATTTAATTATAACTTTACATAATGTGACAATATTAGATATTTATCCATAGTATTCAATATGATAGAATTCGAATTGTGCCCGATAGAATCGTCATTTGTAGATTCGCGTAAGGCACGTGTCCGCAGGGGACCAAAGCCATTCGACTAACATACTTACCCCACTCGCTGCACCAACCATTCCAGTATCGGAGGTAGATGAGGAGAATGAACAAGAAGTTTATGACAGCGTTTGCATTGACGGCTGCAATGTCTGTATCGATGGTGTCCGGTGCCTTCGCGGCAGCGGGGCACGCCAATGTGGCGGCTGTAGGGACGGCGTCTTCGAACAGTTTCTACGGTGTGAGCTACCAGTCTTCTTATTCCCTCGGACAGACGCATTCCCAGATTGCGGTGCTGAAGAACAACCTGCGGGCCTGGCGCGCGTACGGCAGCAATGAGAGCCTCTTCACCGGCGTAGCGCCGATTACGAGCACGAACAGCACCTTCGACCAGGCGACGAAGGACAACCTGATCGTGTTTCAGCGTAACAAGGGTCTGACGGCCGACGGAATCTACGGGGCAGCAAGCCGCAATGCGATGCACGGGGCCATCGGTTCTTCGCCGAAGGGGTACGTGCGGATCAAGAATACATCCCATTATACGAACTACAATGATACGGCGACCGGACTCTCGAATGACGGTACCTACAAGCTCGATCACAGCTTCGTGACGCCTTCGGCGAAGACGACGCTGGATCAGGTCGCGGCAAGCTTCTACGGCACTTACGCCAAAAAGCTCGAGATCAACGACGCCAGCCTGATCGACGGCGCCGATACGCCTGAGCACAGCAGCCATCAGGACGGGAAGTCGGTGGATGTCCGCAACTCCGGGATGACGGCAGACCAGGAGAAAAAGTTCCTGGAGATCGCAGTAGCGAACCCGAATGTATCGCAGGTGCTGTTCTATACGAAGCATGGCCTGACCAGCTCCAAAATCGTCGTGCGCGCCGATCACGCGGATCATTTCCATCTGAGTACCGTGAATTAATCGGCGTTAACCGCCATAGAGTGAATAAAAGAGCTGCCCGCGTTTCTTCGAGTCGCGGTGCGGCTTCTTTGCTGTGCAGGGTTATCGGGGGAAGGAGGGGGAGCGGGCGGGAAGCAGCGGAGTGATCGTAAAGGGGGGAAGTGTTTGGGCGAGCATCCACTGTACAAATAGCGGTTCGGGCCGAACGGGCAGTAGAAGGTAGAAAAGGATCACGAGAGGCCGGCCGGCTAATCACCATAAAAGGGATGCCCCCGCCATAACGGCTGGGGGCATCCCTGCGCTGCTGCTGTAAGCCGGACGCTAAGCGATCGACGTTGGAGCGTCAAACGGCGAGGCGTATCCAGTGATCCCGGAGAGGATACGCCGGGCCTCTTCGTCCGTCATGCTGCCGAAGCGCTGCGCCGCATCCACGATCTTCGGGAAGAGGTGCACATCGCCGGCTGTCGCGAAGCCGACCACCGAAGGGAGCGAGAGCACGAAGTGCACGCACGCGTCGAGGACCTCCTGCTGGTGGAAGGGCTCGTACCACGTGGCGAAGTCACGCTGCTGGTCCGGGGCCCACGGGCCCTTGGCGACCGCCTTGATGACGCGCACGGCGGTGTTCTGCCGATCGGCTTCCTGGGCCAGCCGATCGAAGCCTTCCTTGTACTCGGGCAGCGAGTACAAGTAGTAGTTCAGCGGCAGCAGCACGGTGTCGAACGGGAAGCGGCGAAGCGCTTCCAAATGCGTCGCCGGCGCGCCGTGGCCGTGGCCTGTGATGCCGATGGCGCCGACCAGGCCTTCGTCGCGGGCTTCGAGCAGCGCCTCGAGCGCGCCGCCGGAGCGCGTACAGGCATCAAGCTCGCCGAGATCGCCGACGGCGTGAAGCTGGATGAGGTCGAGGTAATCCGTCTGCAGCCGCTCCAGCGAGCGGTGAATCTCGGCCTTGGCCTTATCCTTCGTGCGCTCGCCGGTCTTCGTCGCGAGAAAGATCTGCTTCCGGATCTTCGGCATCCACGGGCCCATCCGCAGCTCGGCATCCCCGTAGCTGGCGGCGGTGTCGAAGTGGTTGACGCCGTTCTCCAGCGCATGTGCGATGGAAGCGTCCGCTTCCTCCTGCGAGACATTGCCCAGACTGGCCGCCCCGAACATGACGACGGAGCTCTCGTGGCCGAGCCGTCCTACTTTGCGTGTTAACATGTGCATCTCCTCCTTTCCTTAAGCTTACCGCAGTTTGTTCGGAAGATAAACAATCAGTTGTAAACGATTTAGATGTACTCGACCTGCTCCTCGTAGTTCTCCATGCGTTCATACCGCATCCAGCTGAAATCATCGAGGCCGGTCAGGGACTTGAAGGTGTCGACATCGGCGCCGCCCTCGAAGAACGAGTCCGCGGTCAGCAGCCCGCGCAGCGCTTCTACGGTTTCATCATCGAAGCCGAACAGCTTGAAGTCTTCGGCATTCACGGTCTCAAAATGCCTCCGCACGGCAGCAGCATAATTGTCAGCCTGGACAAGTTCGTCCTCGATCTGTTTTTGAACGGCCTCGCCTTCTTGGGTCATCAGAAAGGATAGACGTTTGTCCGGATACCAATGTTACGTTGCCCAGCCAGCCCAAAATGCGTATCACAAACGAAGAATGGCTAGTGTACCGGCGGGCAAATTTACTTCGGAGCTTGCAGCAGAGGTGCAAGAGAAATTAGAACAAACCTGGTCACCCGAGCAGATCGCCGAAAGACGCAGATGCGAAGGAAAGCCATTGGTTTGCTTTAAGACGATCTACAGATGGCTCTATGACCGCCGGCTGTCAGTTTCAGAGACAGATGTATTGCGTCATAAAGGAAAGCGGCGGCAACCCCGGGAAACAAGGGGAAGGTTTCTGGTCGGGACGTCGATCCACCAGCGCCCCAAAGAAGTGCGCAAACGTACAACCTTCGGACATTGGGAGATCGATACCGTGGTCTCCAGTCGAGGAAACAGTAAGGCCTGCGCAGCTACGTTCGTCGAGCGAAAGACATGTCGCTACCTCGCTATAAAAATGCCGGATTGTACGGCACATTCGATGGAGGTGGCCTTTGGGGTGGCTGTGAGCCAATATCCGCAGGGAACCTTTCAGACGGCAACAACCGATCGGGGAAAAGAGTTCGCCTGTTATGCTTGAGCACCATCATAACATTAAGGTTTATTTCGCAGATCCCTACTCTTCTTGGCAGCGAGGCTCTAATGAGAATGCAAATGGACTTCTACGGGAATTTTTCCCCAAAGGTTATGATCTGGCCACGGTTACGGATGAAGAGTTGGCAGAAGCCATCGATCTGATCAATCATCGCCCACGAAAATGTCTCGGGTGGCGCTCAGCTCACGAAGCCTTCATGGATGAGGTGTCGCACTTAGCTAGACAATCCATCAAAACAAAAAGTGCTCCAGGTCTGGCCAGTTCTCATCTTAATCGTACCAAATTGGAAAATCGACCCTGACTGACCTCTAAATTCGGTTGTCTAATTCTTAACAGTGAATTCTACAAAATTCTAGCATAAAATAATATGATAAAAACTGCTTTTTGAAATGGAGTATAAATATTACAAATAAGCCGATACTCCTATTTAAAATATTAAAATTATCTGTTACATTTCTCTAGCTAGCTAGGAACAAGAGACATATAGAGGAGTGTAATTCATGAAGAGAAAGATAGCAAAATCTTTGGCTTTAACACTTATGGGGGCTACATTATTAGCAACAGGGGCAGCTTACGCCGATTATGGTAAAATTCATATATTCACTGGAAGTAATACCAATGCGCCCTCATTTCAATATTGGGTTGATTCTTCCGTTAGTACTTATGGTTATACTGATCATGTTAGAAATGCAGCTGTCCAGTGGAGTGCGGTAAGTTCTTCCAATGCCAATCTCTGGCAAATAACTGATCCAGCAAGTGCTCAGATAAAATACTATGTTACGCAGAAAGAACTACCATCGGGTGTTGGTGGAGCAACAGACTATTGGATGAGGAATGGAAGTCAAGTAGCATGGACAAGTGTCCGTGACGGTTCTAACTTTAATTTAGCAAGAGTTCGTATTGATGATGGCAACATGGATGCCCAGAATGTTGCTAATGCTGTTCGTTATAAAACTACTGGCCATGAAACTGGTCATGCACTATGCTTGGATGAATTTAACCTCGTCGTTGGTTCTAGTGCTCATACTGGTTCTCATTGGATGATGCAGGGTCAAATTCCCCTTCAGTATCCAACAACTTTAGATGCTGACCATCTCAGCCAAAAATACTAATTAAAGGTGGGCGATCATACATGAAATCAAAAAAAATTGTTGTTATTGCTAGTATATGTGCAGTATGCTTCGGTGGAGCTTTCAGCGTAAATGCAGCGTTAGACAATAAAGTCACAGGTAAAGAACATAATGTATCATACGATATGATTACATATGATGATATTGATCAATTGTCTAAAGACACAAGCCTAATCGTTGAAGTAAATGTAACAAAAAATATAATTGAAAAACAGATTACTACAGCTGGTAACTACCAAGAAACATATATGCAACGTGAAGTAAAGATAAACAAGGTTTATAAAAACGAGGCCAATAAGACGTTAAATAAAGTTATTAATATAATTGAACCATTCCATTATGTTGATAATGGAGTAATACCCGGTAAAACGTTAGTTTCAGCTGAAAAATATGAGCCTTTAAAAGAGAATTCCAAATACGTACTATTTTTAAATTGGTCGGAAGAAAGACAAGCTTACTGGATTCATTCTGTCTACTACGGTAAGGTAAACCTAGATGATACAGATGAATTCCAAAAAACACTCTATGCGAATGATGAGAAGTATAAAAAAGTAGTTGAAGGTGTTAGATCTAAATTTAAGAACATAACTAATTAGAGAAAGCTTTCCTGAAGTTCAACGGATCTCCCAAAGTACCAGTGTAGCCCTTACAAAATAAGTAAATTAAGATTTTACGGGAGACTAAGCTGTAATCGGACTTCTTAGCTTTTTGTTTTAGAATTCGCCTCTAGGTTCCCTATAAAGAGGATTTAAACTGCAATCGCCGCTACTTTGCCTTCTTGGCTAAGTGGCGGCGATTTTCTTTATGTTCTATGCAGTTACGGTCATCAACGCCTGCCCCTCGACTTTTTCCATAATCCGAAACCGGCAGTAGCAAGGCCTATGGAACTCTTTGGTATCTGGGAATCTTCGCTCATCGTTTGCACCGATACAGATAATTTTCTGACCGGTAACCGGCTAAGCTCGTGTGTTTTGGATAGGGGCAGGTCTCAAGTGCGGACAAGTTATGCAATGGCTTTGGTTAGACTTATATTCACGATAGCCATCCCGGTTAGTGGTGTAATATCTAAACCCTTGCTTGCCAGGTCTGATCGAAGACTGCCAGACGGAGATTTACCGCGATTCTTGTTCTTTGGTTGGGTAGAAAACAGATGCGGAGATTTGTGCCTGAAACGTTTATCCGTGCGCTCCGGTCGGGTCGTTTAACTCATTGAATTACCATCAGTTTGTACTCAGATGTAAAGAATGGCACAGTGCGCGTGGGAGGAAAAGGCATCCACACAACGATAGAACGGAAAGCGAATTGACATAAAAAAGCCGAATTTCTTGGATATTGCCGCATAAACAGCAATCCGTACTTTGTAGGCACAGGGCTTCTGCTTTACCCAGCAGATCAAGTCATTCCTGAAAACCATATGCAATATGTCTTCCTCTCTTTTCCCGTTTATGGAAAGGACCACTCGCAAAGGTACTTAACAGTAAAAAACGTAGTTATAATTACTCGTTTTTTATTGAAACATGAAAAATATAATAATTAAAACCTTATAATTCAGGTCTAATTACCTGTATATATTATTTTTATTTTAAAATTCCAAGGGAATATTAGGAATTTGGTTATTAATCCTATATTAAATTCTATAAATCGACAGCGAATAACGACATGAGAAACATCTTATAGCATATATAATGTTAAAGGTTGTTGTCGAAAGATTGGAAGTAAGATTCTGCTTACACATTGAACGATGAGGTGATCTATGTTTTTCTGAGTGAGAATTGAATTTATTTATTAAACGTTACTGAATATGGAGGAAGATCGATGAGTTGTAGAAGAAAAAAATTTTATCAGTTTTTAATACTATCTTTAATTGTTTACATTGCTTCTGGATTTAGCAATCCCATTACTTTTGTTCATGCTACAGATTCTCAAGCACCCAGGCCTCCCCAAAATTTAGATTTCTCAGAAATTACGAATTCATCCGTTACATTAATATGGGAACAATCAAATGACAGCAATGTGAAAGGGTATAGTGTATTCCAAAACAATCAAAATATTGGAACTGTTACTGGTAATACGTATACTGTTGTAGGATTAAAAGAATCAACGGCATACTCTTTTTTCCTTAAAGCAATCAATGAGGTGGGTAATACTTCTGAGGGCAGCAATGTGATAAATATAGATACTGGTGTAAGTGGAACTAATGTGATACAACCGTCATTCACTATAGCCTCCACTACTTCTTTATTTTCCTTTGAGATCGAGGATTTAGTTCAACGCGATTCAGGTAAACTGACAACCACCTATACGACTGAAACGGCAAGCGGTGGAAAGTGGGAGTATTACAACTCTAATACAATAGGCGATTATGTTGAATATGAGGTAAACGTACCGCAAGCAGGCACCTATAAGCTGAAGACGGTCTATCGGACTGGGGATAACCGAGGAATAGTCAAATTAACAGTGGACGGAAAAGAGCAAGGGTCACCACTGGATCTATACAGTAGTGCAGCACAGTTCCAGGAAGCGGACTTTGGAAGTATAACCTTTGCAGCCCCAGGTATAAAGGTAATCCGATTTACAGTAACGGGGAAAAATACAAGCAGTACAGATTACAAGCTGGGATATGATGTCATCAAGCTTGAATCGGGTAGTACGGATACTACAGCACCAACGGTGCCAAGTAATATTATTGCAACAAACAAAACTAGTAACAGCATCACACTAGGCTGGAACGCTTCAACGGATAATGTAGGGGTAAGTGGCTATGAAGTATATCGGGGTACAACACTAGTAGGAGTGGCAACGGGAACCACATATACAGTGACAGGATTAGCAGCAAATACCACGTACAGCTTCACTGTGAAGGCGAAGGATGCCGCTGGAAATATATCACCGGCTAGCAGTGCTTTGAGTGTAACGACTGTAGGACAGAGCTATTCCTTTGAGATCGAGGATTTAGTTCAACGCGATTCAGGTAAACTGACAACCACCTATACGACTGAAACGGCAAGCGGTGGAAAGTGGGAGTATTACAACTCTAATACAATAGGCGATTATGTTGAATATGAGGTAAACGTACCGCAAGCAGGCACCTATAAGCTGAAGACGGTCTATCGGACTGGGGATAACCGAGGAATAGTCAAATTAACAGTGGACGGAAAAGAGCAAGGGTCACCACTGGATCTATACAGTAGTGCAGCACAGTTCCAGGAAGCGGACTTTGGAAGTATAACCTTTGCAACCCCAGGTATAAAGGTAATCCGATTTACAGTAACGGGGAAAAATACAAGCAGTACAGATTACAAGCTGGGATATGATGTCATCAAGCTTGAATCGGGTAGTACGGATACTACAGCACCAACGGTGCCAAGTAATATTATTGCAACAAACAAAACTAGTAACAGCATCACACTAGGCTGGAACGCTTCAACGGATAATGTAGGGGTAAGTGGTTATGAAGTATATCGGGGTACAACACTAGTAGGAGTGGCAACGGGAACCACATATACAGTGACAGGATTAGCAGCAAATACCACGTACAGCTTCACTGTGAAGGCGAAGGATGCCGCTGGAAATATATCACCGGCTAGCAGTGCTTTGAGTGTAACGACTGTAGGACAGAGCTATTCCTTTGAGATCGAGGATTTAGTTCAACGCGATTCAGGTAAACTGACAACCACCTATACGACTGAAACGGCAAGCGGTGGAAAGTGGGAGTATTACAACTCTAATACAATAGGCGATTATGTTGAATATGAGGTAAACGTACCGCAAGCAGGCACCTATAAGCTGAAGACGGTCTATCGGACTGGGGATAACCGAGGAATAGTCAAATTAACAGTGGACGGAAAAGAGCAAGGGTCACCACTGGATCTATACAGTAGTGCAGCACAGTTCCAGGAAGCGGACTTTGGAAGTATAACCTTTGCAACCCCAGGTATAAAGGTAATCCGATTTACAGTAACGGGGAAAAATACAAGCAGTACAGATTACAAGCTGGGATATGATGTCATCAAGCTTGAATCGGGTAGTACGGATACTACAGCACCAACGGTGCCAAGTAATATTATTGCAACAAACAAAACTAGTAACAGCATCACACTAGGCTGGAACGCTTCAACGGATAATGTAGGGGTAAGTGGTTATGAAGTATATCGGGGTACAACACTAGTAGGAGTGGCAACAGGAACCACATATACAGTGACAGGATTAGCAGCAAATACCACTTACAGCTTCACTGTGAAGGCGAAGGATGCCGCTGGAAATATATCACCGGCTAGCAGTGCTTTGAGTGTAGCGACATTATCTACCCCCGATACAGAAGCGCCTTCAACGCCTATCAATCTTGTTCTTTCAAGTAAGACAGCAAACTCTGTCACAATAAAATGGAGTTCTTCCACAGATAACGTAGGTGTTACCGGGTATGATATATATCGTGGAACTAACTTAATAGGATCAGCTACAAATACGTCTTATTTAATTACAGGATTGACTGAAAATACGAGTTATAATTTCTCAGTGGTTGCCAGAGATGCAGCAGGAAATCGTTCTATATCAAGCAATGTGTTGAATGTTAAGACTAATGAAACAACGCCTCCATCAGCTCCAGCCAATCTAGGATTAGATGGTAAAACGGGTACAACTGTTACATTAAAGTGGAGTAGTTCAACCGATAATGTAGGTGTCACAGGCTATAATATATACAATGATTCAAACTATATCGGGTCATCGTCTGGAACGTATTATAAAGTAACAGGGTTAAATGGATTGACGACATATAGTTTTAGTGTCAAAGCTAAGGATGCTTTCGGAAACTTATCAACATCGAGTAATATTCTAAAGGTAACAACAGATGAGTCTACTCCTCCAACATCACCGCAGAATTTAGTAGTTACTGATAAGACGGGAACTAGTGTTTCGCTGGCTTGGAAGCCTTCAACTGATAATATTGGTGTTATAAGTTACTATATTTATAATGGAACAACTTTTATTGGGAATACCTCTAATCTCAATTACACAGTCACAGGTTTATCTGGATTGACTGCGTATAACTTTTCTATAAGAGCTAGGGATGCGGCAGGAAATGAATCTGTTTCAAGTAATGTAGTTAACGTATCGACGCATGAAGCAGTCCCGCCTACTATTCCCGCTAATATATCTGTAAAGAGTAAAACTGGAACAAGTGTAACCTTAGCTTGGAATGGTTCCACAGATAATGTCGGAGTAACAGGATACTCTATATATAATGGAAATAGCCTTGTAGGTACAACAGCTAATACAACTTTTACCATTGAGGGATTAGTGTCATATACGAATTATACTTTTACTGTAAGGGCCAATGATGCTGCGGGCAATCTGTCTAATCCAAGTAATTCGGTTAATGTAACAACTAATGATATTTTAGCACCTACAGCAAATAAAATAAGTGGTCCAAGTGAGGTTCCGTTTACAGACGGCGGTTACTTTGAGTTGCTTGCAGAAGGGGTAAGTGATTTAGGTACAGGCGTTGATAGTGTAAAGTTTGCTACCTGGACGGAGTCAAGTGGGCAGGATGATCTAATATGGCATGATGGCTCTATTCTTAGTAATGGCGATTGGTCAACAAAGGTTTATTTAAATCAGCATAAGAATGAGCAAGGTAAATATATCATTCATGTTTATGCTTATGACAAGTCGGGGAACAGCCAGATGGTTGGATCATTTAATGTCATCGTTCTGACAAATTATTATGAGTACTTTTATGACCGTTCTGGACGTCTAGACTATATTAGGCTGCGTAGTGGAGAGATTCTGGATTTCTATTACGACAACAATGGAAACCTTCTGAAAAAAGAATTACGAAATCCGTAAATAATAACTTTGTGCTCAGTGGTTAATCCCTGACTGCATAATTTAAAGGAGAATATGTATCAATGAGAAAAAGAAATAAAATAATATGCATTATTTTATCCTGCAGTCTTATGGCGACCATGTTTACCAGTGTTGCTTCCGGAAACGGAAGAAAAATATTGGATTACTTAAATGAGAAAAAAGAAATGATACCTTCAGTACGGAATGAGATTAAGATTAAACAAGAACCATTAGTAGATATCAATGAATTAAAGAACGTAGAGTCAAATTCATCTGGAGAAAATCAATTAGTAAATTCTGAGAAACCGAAAGAAAGTAAAGATAATTTTAATTTCAACCAAGAAGATGTTAAATCTTTAATAGAAAGCGGCCATTCATTAGAGGATATTATCAAGGCAGATGCCCTAGGAAATAAAATTATGGCTGATCCAAAAGAATTGTTACATGAGAAAATGGAAAACAACAAAAATTGGGAAGATATTGAGAAAGAAAGTGTTGAATCAAGTACAAAAGAAAATCTGGAAAAACTAGTTAAGGCACATCCGGAGGTTGCAGAAAAGTTGGAGTTTGAAAAGAACTTCTCACCTAAAGAAAAATTAGGTTTGCTCTCCTATTACGATAACTTAATAAATTCGTCTTTAACAATAGAGGAAATTATTAAAGAGTATAAGAATTCTGGATATGAAGGACTATATAAACTTGATAAAAAGAAGAATGAAGAAATGAATGTTTCTGAAAATAAAAATATTTCGAAGAAAAAAGATGCTAATCCGATTGATGAAAAACTAAAACAAAAAATTGAAAAATTAGCTGAAGTCACTGGAAAGTCAAATGATGAATTATATCAAGGGTTTAAGGAAGCACAGAACAAGATCAAAGGAGATAAAAATAAAACAAATGAATAGTTTAATTAAAATGAGTTTTGTTCTTACAATTACACTATTAATGTCTTTAAGTTTAGTTAAGCCTTCATTTGCTGAAGTTAATATTAAAGATTTAGAAGGTGTGCTAAACAACTTTGTTGCTCCTCAAACAGTAAACCAATCAAATAAACCTTTTTTAGCTGATAATAATCAGGTGGTAGAGAATGTAGATCCTCAAACGGGTACATTAACAATAAAAGAGACAGATATTTTTCTGCCAGGTAAGGATGGTCTTGACTTGCCAATTACCAGAATATATCAGTCCAATCAGGCGGAATTAGGAACAAAAAAAGTACAAGTTAACGCAACTAGTTCATCATCAATTGAATACACTAATGATTGGTTTCTAATAATGATATTTTATAATGTTCCAGGCAATTATTGGTATTCAACTTCTAGCAAATTTAGCGATCCGATTTATGCTAGAGAGATAGGAGAAAGGTTTAAAAACTCCAATAACCCCAACGACATTCTATTTAATTATTATCTTGATCGTGAAACTCAGACGGTTACCCAATATACCACTTCAACGTTAAATGAATTAGGGAAACAAAACTACCTTAGAACTCGCTTTGATCTCGGTATTGGTTGGTCGTTTGCGTTTCCTTCGGTACAAATTGAACAAAATGAAAGTACTAAGTATTTGTTCTTTCATGATGGCGCTGGAGCAGCCTACAAAGTTAATTTTACAGATGATTTATCCGATAGTAATTTGGAAAAATATCAAGGTAAAAATGTTCAATTTATAGAAGATAACGGAAGTTATTCAAATGGTGAGGTTAACTCAAAATACACATTTAACAATATGAATGAGCATAAAAAGTACTACTTTTCTGAGGATGGAAGATTAATTGGTATAAAAGATAGGTTTGGAAACGAAATCAAGTTTAATCATGTTATGAGGCAGATTGGGGAAACATCTCATCCGGTTATATCAAAAATAGTGGATAGTATAGGGCGAACAATTGATTTTACTTATGAAAATTCAATAAATGACGCTACATTCGATGGAGAAGATATAGTAGTTAAAGTAAGTGATCCTACTGTATCTGAGAACTTATCCATTAAATATACTAAGGGAAGAGTCTCAGTTAACTATAAAGATCCAAACAATCTTACTCAAGAATCAAAAGAGCCAATACTAGCTGCTGTAACAGACGCCGAGGGAATAAATACCGAATATCAGTATAAATACGATACAGTTAAATTCCGGTATGATACTAAAGATTTAAGTAATTATGCTAATACTGCATTGGTTTCACTGGTCAGCATAATAAATCCCCATTCTAAAGATAATTATGAGTATGAGCCAGTAAATAGGAACCTCGGGCCTACTGGGGCATTTACAGCTTATCGTGTAAAACAAAGATATTCTCAAGAAAGAAGATATAATTATGAGAATAATTCAAATCAAAGTTACTTTACTGGTGATTTAAACCATGTAAACTACTACTACGAAGGAGATTATACTGGCTACCCTACCCATAATGTAGAGGAAACTGTGCCAGATAGTTATACATTCAGTTTTGAATCTCGTACCTCTAACGGAATTAGAAACAAAGTTATTTCGAATGGAAAAAAACAAATAGTAAGTTCAGAAATTTTTTCGCAGAACGGTGAAAGTATACTAACTAAAAATCTAGAATTTCATCCGAGCTTTAATTATTTACCAACCAAAATAGAGAAAATTGAAAAAAAAGATAATACTAATATTAGAAATTTATTTATTGGATACACGTATAATGATATAGGGAAAATCGAAACAGAAACTCAACCTTTGACTGCTGAGCAATTCAGCGATGATACAATAAAATCTCGACACACAACAACTTATAAATATGATGCAAATTTTAAATTTCCAGAGAAAAAAATATGGTATCAGAGTAACGAAGTTCAATTAAGTGAAAGTTATTTGTATGATAACCTCGGAAGAATAAAGGTTAGCACTAATGCCAATAGTGAAGTTACAGAATATAATTATTCACAGGCGCCTGAGGGTAATGTTGTAGAGGTAACTAGGAAACTTGAAAATGGAAAGATTGCAAAGAGTAAAATTATTTTTGGTGAAGAAACACGAAGAGCATACCCTACAAATATTCTGACAAGTTATACCGATAATGATGGCAATATAAAGAATGTCTCAGCAACGAAATCATATAATTTATTGCTAGGGCTAGTTTCTACGGAAACAGATAGTAAGGGTAATACATTCAAATATAAATATGATAAACTTGGGCGACTAATGTCAAAAGATCATCCGAATTTTGACATGGTCGGTGGTAATCCTTCATACGAAGCAAAGGAAATATATGAATATTCTACGGGTACTACAAATGACAAATTTAATGTTAACAACAAGTACCTACTAACAAACAAGATTTACTCTTATACATTGATTACTGATAAGAGTGATAATACCTCTCGAAAATATAATGAAAGAGAGCAGTATTTTAACTCAAGTGGAAACTTAATAATGTCTTCTCTTTGGGATTACTGGGAAGGATATTGGATTGATGAATATCAGTATAATTATGATTCTTTTATGAGACCAATCTTTCAAGTGGATGCTGAGGGAAATAGTCAGACATATAGTTACGATTCTTGGGGCAATCGTTCCGAATGGACAGACCCGCTAGGAAATATATACAAGATAGAATATGACATGACTTCACAAAAGACTACAAGTTTCTTTTTGTCCAAATCCAATATCGAACCTTACCAGCAGAGTAAGGATAATAACTTCAAGGAGAATGTCCTAGAAACATATATTGACAACTTGGGTAGAGTTTCAAGTCGGGAAGCATATCCTAATTGGCCTGATAGATCCGATGCAATTACGGAGTCTTATAAGTATGATATATCAGGTAATATGGTAATGTATATTGACCCTATGGGGAATAAGAAACAATACTCCTACGATTCATTAAATAGGATTGCACACATAACGGACCCCATTAACACAATTGATTACTCATACACAACACTAGGAAACCTTAAAACAATAACTCAAAAAGATGATAAAGATAGTTGGACAGTAACTAAAGATTACGATGAACTCGGTAGAACTACTAAGAGTATTGATGCTGCTTCTTTAACCGACTTTTACAAGATTGATTCAACTGGTTTAGTTGAAGAAAGTAGGGACCCTAATCAGGTAATATTAAAAAATACTTATGACCAATGGAGTAGGTTGACTTCTGTAAAAGGGAATTCAACTGAATTCAAGCATTATTTCACCAGTACTCCCTTCGGAGTAGAGGGTATTGAAATGTATGACAATTCATTGCCGGATGCTATTAGACTTGTACTATATGGATATAATGCTAACGGTCAAATTAATTCTATTGGTAACTACCATGAGGATTACGGCAACTATTTGCTTACGTTAAATTATAGTTATTATGATAAAATTGGTAGAATAACAGGCATTGAACCAGCACTTGGCTCATATACTAAATACAAGTATGAGGCAAGCATGTTAAAAAAGATACAAACGAATGGTAGCAATGTTGAAGATTCAAGTGAAAATTCTAATATTGTTTATGATTATTTTCCGGATGGGAAAATTAAGTCAGTTACTTTCCCTAAACTGAATGACGGTACATTTTTAAAATCAGAATATAGTTATGACAAAATTAATCGTCTAAGGAATGTAACAAACCTTAAAGGAACACAGAAAATATCTAATTACGCTTACCAGTACGATAAAAATGGAAATATAAAAGCAATAACTGATGATTTTGGAACTACGATATATAACTATGACCAATTAAATAGATTAAGTGAAGTAATTAAGCCTAATGGGGAAAAGGAGTACTATACTTATGATGTAAGAGGAAATAGAAAAACATTAAAAGATGATAATAACATTTTGAATAACAGTAAGGTAGAATACAGATACAACGAATATAACCAGCTCTTAGAGTCCATAGATCAATATGGTAATAAAACTATATTTCAATACGATCCTAGTGGATTGAGACTGCGAAAAAAACTTCATGATGGTCAGGTGACGAATTACAATTATAGCACAGAAGGAAAGTTGATCTTGGAGACGAATGTTTCCAATTCCCCAAAAGCCGAGTATGTTTGGGGACATAACAAGGTCCTTGTAAAAAAGGATAGGACAAATAACAACGATTACTATTATTTATATAATGGTCATGGTGATGTTGTCCAAATAGTTGATAAAAATGGAAATGTTGTCAACAACTATGCTTATGATGAATGGGGCAATATCTTAAATCAGAGTGAGGGGGTCTCAAATTCATTCAAATATGCTGGAGAAGTGTTTGACCCTGAAACTGGTCTTTATTACCTTAAATCGAGATATTATGATCCAAGTACTGGAAGATTTATAAATAAGGATACGTATGAAGGCGATATTACAAATCCACTCAGTTTGAACTTGTATACCTATGTGCATAACAATCCACTGAGTAACGTTGACCCAACTGGGCATTGGTGTACCTCTGTTGATGGATTATGGTCCCATGCTGGTGGGTGTGATGACGGAACAGATGGGAGTAAAGGATTAAGGTATTGGGGGGAAGGGTATTCAGACGATTCCTTACACAATGGTGAGAGGGAATTTAGAAATGGAAAACCTTATGGTGATGTTCTTTATTTTGATCATCTTTTAACCCAGGACAGTGTTAGAGAAGATGAGCAAACTGGTGCAATTATAGATTCACTTGGTGGTGCAGGTGGGATCGTTAAAGGTGCAGTAAAAGGTGCCTTTAAAGGCGTTATAAAGAATGCTGTAAAAGAATGTAATTGCTTTACAAGGGGTACAAAAGTATCCACAGACGAAGGGGAGAAGGATATCGAAGACATTGAAGTCGGAGATATGGTTCTCTCGAAGGATGAGACGACTGGTGAGCTGGCTTATAAAGAGGTTACTGCTACGTTTAACCATGAAACGGATGAGATTTATCAAATTCATGTGGGCGATCAAGTCATTGAATCGACCTATAACCATCCGTTTTGGGTAGAGGGCAAGGGATGGACGTATGTTAAAGACCTTAAGGTTGGAGACTTGCTTGTTCAGAGTAACGGGAATACACTCAAGATAGACAGCATCGAATTGTTGCACAAGCAAGTAACGGTGTACAATATGACCGTTGACGAGTTCCATACGTACTTTGTCTCCGACCTTGGGATTTGGGTTCATAATACAGGTCCTTGTATAAACATTACAGCAGGAAAAAACTTCAAGAGTCACTTTTTAGATCATAAAAAAATTCTTGAAAATGCCCTTGGTACAAAGTATTCAAAACTTAAAGAAGATGGCCCTAGATTTTTAGCTGACATTGGAAAAATGATTGATGATGGAACAGTTAAATTTGTAGGTCAGGGCACGTTAAATAAAAATTCAGAGGTATATAATATCTTTAGAGGAAATGGCATGACTGTGGTGACAAAACCTAACGGTGAGTGGGTTACATTACTAGATTCGGGTAAAGGAATGGACCTAAATATTTTATTTAAATAACATGTAAGTGAGGTTGGTATATGTCGTTGGGACAAATCAAAAACATTATACAAAATAACTATTTTGATAATATTTATTTAACAGGATTTGTAGATTCAGAAGAAAATGGGCTTGCTGAGTTCGTTGCAAGTATGAATTATCTCTTTCTCGAATTTGGAGATGAACTAATTAAGATTGAGGCAATTGAACAGTATTCGAAAATTTCACTTGCTGTGGTTAATGATATTCAAATAGCGGTTGACCTCGAAGATGTTACTCCTGCAAAATCAAAAGTTAGTAATGTTATATTTAATAATCCTTTGTTAGATAATAAAGTGTCAGAGATCGTGTTATTTAACATGAAGGAAGACACAGAGGGCATGGTATGCGATGCTTTTAAATTAGTATTACTAAACAAGCAAGAGATATTTTTTGACCCTTCGTTTTTAGGTATAAATGTTGGGGGTTCAGAGGTGGAAGAATTATGGAGGGATAACCAAAAAGAATACTACGAGTCAATTTCAACGATAATAAAATTTTAAAGTAACACTATGTTGAAATTCGACCACCTTGCGTTCTTTATACGTAAGGTGGTCTTTTTTGAGTCTGTCAAGAATTTTGTGTAACCTTTTAACGCCGATTCTAGTTAATGGTTGTTCCGCAGCTTGACTTGGAGCCTCTGTGGGCATGGAATATCGCGAGTGGCCGAGTTGGCTTGAAGCCTCCTCGCGCCGGCGATCAGCCTACCATGCCCACCTCTCCAAGTAAAGCTGCTTTTAGCGTACTTGGACGCGCTCGGGGTAGTATACGGTCAATTGCAGCAAAATCTGCCCCAATTCGTACACGGCCTGTCCACTTTTTCAGTACATCCATGGTCGAGAGATAAAGCACCTTCAGCAGCGATTCGTCGGTGGGAAAGATGCTTTTCCCTTTGGTCACTTTGCGCAGCTGCCGATGGTAGCTCTCAATCATGTTGGTGGTGTAAATCAGCCTGCGCAGTTCGGCCGGATATTTGAAGAATGTAGTAAGTTCATCCCAATTCTGCCGCCAGGACTTTACAATAAGTGGATATTTCTCGCCCCATGTTTGCTCAAATTTGTCCATCTCCAGCTGCGCGGCTTCCTCGGTTGGTGCTTTGTAGATCGGCTTGAGGTCTGCTGTAACCTTCTTTACGTCTTTGTAGGAAACGTAGCGAATGGAGTTACGGATCTGGTGAATGATACACTTTTGGATCTCTGTTTGTGGGAAGCTGGCAGCTATGGCTTGAGAAAAGCCCGTCAGGTTATCGACACAAGTGATAAGTATATCTTGAACCCCACGGTTTTTAAGCTCATTTAGCACACTCAGCCAGAACTTTGCCATTTCATTTTCGCCAATCCAGATGCCCAGCACATCTTTGTTCCCGTCCAAGTCAATACCAATGACCATATAGGCCGCTTTGTTCACAATATGCCCGTCCTGCTTGACTTTAAAATGAATGGCGTCCAGAAAGACAACCGTATAGACGCTTTGCAGCGGCCTGTTTTGCCACTCCTTGATTAGGGGAACAATTTTATTGGTGACGTTGGAGATGAGCGTCGGAGAGACTTCATCACCATACAAATGCTCCAGGTGATCCTGGATGTCCCTTGTACTCACTCCCTTGGCATACAGGGCAATGATTTGGTCTTCGATGCCGGTAACATTGGTTTGATGCTTTTTGACCACAACGGGGTTAAACTCTCCGAGCCGGTCACGAGGCACTTGAATCTCCACGTCGCCGTATTCAGAGGTCACCGTTTTCTTGGTATAGCCATTGCGGCTGTTCTTGGTCTGTTTGTTCTTCACGTCGTGCCTGTCATAGCCGAGCTGCGTATCCAGTTCAGCTTCCAATGCTCAGGGGAAGTGAAATAGTGTTCTTTTACAAAAGCACGTAGATCTTGCTTGGTCCAAAACTTACTTTGATGCAGTTCATCCCGTCCGGTTGGTTTATATGGAATTCAATATTTCCATTTTTTCTCCGGTTTAAGAGGTTACACATTTTATTTTACACACCCCCATCACATCAGCTTACCCTTCATCGCCTAAGCACACGCCGGGCTGAGCCCTTATGACGATGCCGCAGCCTCGGATCAGCACTCCCGCCAATTCTCCATCAGACTAAGCGCTTCACCTCATCCGGCACGCAAGAATCTTGATTTTCTCCACCTCACCTGAAGTTTTTCTACCTGAAAAAAGCAAACCTGACTCCTAAAGTTCCCGCATTGTTGGAAGCGCGATCTTACGAGATAATACGATTATAAAAGACGAGGGGGAACTTAAGTGAACACACGTAAAACCTTGAAGGCAGTACTCGCAGGAACGATGGCCATCTCACTGACAGCATGCGGCACGGGCGGCGAAAGCGCCAGCAGCACGGGAGCGGCAAACGGCGATGCGGGCAAGGATGCGAAAAAAGATAAAGTCACGATTACGTTCCAGAACATTTGGCCGGATGCAACCGATCCGAAGAATAAATTGATGAAGAAAGTCGTTGCCGACTATGAAGCGAAGAACCCGAACGTCAAGATCGAGCTCGACTCCCTGAACACGGACCAGCAGAAGATGAAGCTGAAGACGCAGGCTGCTTCCAAGGAAGTACCGGACATCACAGTGGTGAACCCGGCCGAGCAGATGAAGCCTTTCGTCGAGGCGGGCCTCCTCGCTCCGCTGAATGACATGCTCGACCAGAACGGCCTGAAGGGCACGTTCCAGCAGGGCATCCTGGACTACTACAGCTTCAATGGCAACACGTATGCGGTACCGGACGGCAACAACATCGGCGTCGTGTACTACAACAAGGAGCTGTTCGAGAAGGGCGGCGTGAAGGTTCCGACGACGTTCGAAGAGATGGTCGAGACCGTCAAGACGCTGAAGTCCAAGGGCATCCAGCCGATGGTCATCGGGGAGAAGGATACATGGACGGGCTCGTTCCTCTTCATGAACATCCTCCTGCGTACGAACGGCGGTCCTGGCTTCCTGAAGGACGTAGCGTCGAAGAAGAAGACGTTCGAAGATCCGGCGTTCACGGAAGCGGTAGCGAAGATGCAGGACCTGATCCAGGCCGGCGCATTCCAGGAAGGCGTAACGTCCTTCGACTACAATGCGGGCGAGAATCTGTTCAAGACGGGCAAAGCGGCGATGTACTACATGGGTTCCTGGGCGACGGGGGGGATCGAGACGTCTTCGGTCAACGGCAAGGTCGGCGTGTTCAAGTTCCCGACGGTCGGCGGCAAGGGCAACCCGGACGAGTACATGCTGGCACCGGGCAGCGGCTTCGCGGTATCCGCGAACTCCAAGCACCTCAAAGAAACGAAGGATTTCCTGAACTTCCTGATGATCAACTATCCGAAAGAGGCGTTTGCGAACAAAGGTGCCGTAGGTCTGGCCCAATCCGTAGAAGGCGACTTCAAGGCAGCCGGCTACTCCGATATGGCTGTTGAGATCACAAACCTGTTCAAGAGCGTCAAGGGCGGCGACCTCGCATTCGACAACTCGATGAACCCAGGCACCTCCCAGGCGCACCTGACGTCGATCCAGAACCTGTTCGTACAGAAGAAGGATCCGAAGGACGTGGCCAAGGAGCACCAGACGGCGTTCGAATCCAACAATAAGTAAAGTTCTGTTCTTGTAAGGAGAGGGACTGACGGATGCCAGTCCCTTTTTCCATAAGCATCGGGCCGTGTATGACCTGTCGGAGCGGCCGACCCAACAACCCAACAAGGAGGCGATCCTCATGAATGTATTAAAGGTACCCGGCCGTACGATCGCCGTATTCGTACTGCCCTGCCTGCTGATCTACGTCGGTCTCGTCTTCGTGCCGATTCTCGTGTCGTTCTACAGCTCCCTGCTGGATTGGAACGGGATCGGGGCTTCGAAGTTCATCGGGTTCGACAACTATGTGCAGATGTTCACAGCGGACCCGGTATTCTGGCCGGCCGTCAAGCGCACCCTGATGTTCGCGGTCTTCTCCATGGTGGAAATTCCGGTGGCCCTCTTCGTCGCCATTCTGCTGAACCGCTACGTCCGCAAGCCGAACTTCCTCGTATCGAGCTATTTTCTCCCCGTTATCCTCTCGGTTGTTATCGTAGGTCAGCTCTGGAAAACGATCTACAACCCTGCATCGCTGGGCGGGATGCTCAACCAGATTCTGATTGCTGCCGGCCTGGAGTCCTGGACGAAGGCGTGGCTGACCGACCCTAGCGTAGCGATGTATGCCTTGTATATCGTGGCCCTCTGGCAGTATCTGGGGTACCATGTGCTGATCCAGTTCACGGGCATTCAGAACATCCCTTCGGAAGTGTATGAAGCGGCCAAAATCGACGGCGCGGAGGGCTTCACCGCCGACCGGTACATCACGCTGCCGATGGTCGTGCCGATCTTCAAAATCTCCATTGTCCTCGCGTTCATCGGCTCCCTGCAGGCGTTCGACATGATCATGGTCATGACCGGCGGCGGCCCGGCTCACGCCACGGATGTGATCGCGACCCTGATGTACAACATGTCGTTCCTGTCCATGAAGTATGGCTACGGCAGTGCGCTGGCTTCATTCCTCGTGGTCCTGTGCCTCGTCGCCACCGTGATCATCAACTTCCTCTTCAAGAAGCTGGAAGCAAGATACACGTAATCCTGCCGCAGGCAGGTGGAACCGATAGAGAGAGGCTTCCGCTTACGATGAAGCCTCCTAGTAGAAAGGAGAATTCGGATATGAGTGCAGGGATGAATGCCATCATGGAAAAACCGAGGCCGGAGGTCCGCACACGCCGCAGCAGCTTCGGGATCGTCAAAAGCGGCGTGCTGATTTTTCTCTCCGTCTTGGTCGTCACCCAGCTGTACCCGCTGCTCTGGCTGTTCACTTACTCGCTGAAGACCAACGAGGAGATTCTCTCGGGAAGTTTTTTCTCCCTCCCGCAGGTCGCCCAGTGGAGCAACTATACGGATGCGCTGGAGGCGGGCAATTACTGGCGCTATCTGTTCAACAGCTTCTTCGTTACCTCGGTGACGATGGCGAGCGTCATTGTGCTCGCTGCGATGGCCGCTTATGCGATCACGCGCTTTCAGTGGAAATACGGGCAGATCCTTATGCTGATCTTCCTGCTCGGCATGATGATTCCACTGCAGTCGACGCTGCTGCCGTTGATGATTATTTTCAAGAACATGGGCATCCTGAACACGCACCTGGCCCTGATCCTGCCGTATGTTGCGTTCTCGACGCCGCTCGCGGTGTTCATCTTGAGCGGCTTCCTGAAGACGATCCCGCATGAGCTTGAAGAGTCGGCCGTGATGGACGGGGCGAATGTGTACCGCACCTTCTGGAGCATCATCCTCCCGATCTCGGTGCCGCCGATCATGACGGTCTGCATCCTGACGTTCATCAACATCTGGAATGAGTACATCCTGGCTTCGACGTTCATCTCGGCGGAGCGGCTGAAGACCCTGCCGTTCGGCGTGAACAGCTTCGTCAGCCAGTATTCGGTCAACTACGGGGCCATCGGCGCGTTCCTCGTGCTCGGTGCGCTGCCGGTCATCGTCATCTACTTCCTGCTCTCCGAGAAGATCACCAAAGGGATGGTCGCGGGAGCGGTGAAGGGGTAAGCAGCTGCATATCGGCTTCATGTTCATAGGGACGGAACCGTTACCGGAATTCGTACTGCCAAGGTTTGTGATGGCAGCGATTCTCCGGTGCCACGGGGCCGTCCTTGTGGTATGATTGGCGGTATACAGCCCAGAATTCGGAGAAAAGAGGGTGGGGGCATGGCGCGGGGCATCCACAGTATTCATAACCGGTTGTTCGTGCTTTTTCTGCTGAGCATGCTGTCGCTGCTGCTGATCGTAAGCGCTCTATTCTACCAGCGGACGACCGACCAGGTGCAGGACAAGGTCAGCGAGATTGCGCGCAAGAACGTGTCGCAGACCGTCGGCCTGTTCGATCTGCTGCTGCGGGGCTACGACAGCCTGTCGAAGTCGATCTCGGGGAACTTCGACCTGCAGCGGCTGGTGGCTGAGCCGGGACCGAAGGACCCTGCGCTGCGTTTCATCACCGAGCGGACGATTACGAACACGCTGGGGGCGATCTATTACTCCCGGGAGGACATGATCGGCATCCACGTCATCTCCTACTCGGGTCCGATCTACAGCTACGGCAACTCGATGAGCGTCATCGATCCGGACTATGCGGAGTCCGCGTGGTACAAGGAGCTGCAGGAGTCGACCGGGGAGATCCGCTGGTTCGGCGTGAGTCCGAACTCGGTCATCGACCAATTGGAGAAGAGACCGGTGTTCGCCTTCGGCCGCCAGCTCTATGATCTGTCCCAGCACAAGCCGATCGGGGTCATCCTGATCGAGACGGATGCGGACCAGGCGCTCGCGGCGCTCTCGAACCTGAAGCTCAGCCCGAATTCCGAGGCGTATATTGTCTCCCCGGGCGGGCGGGTGATGGCGTCGACGATTCCGGCCGGTGCGGAGAGCCGTGGGCCTGTGCTGGTGCCGGAGGAGATCCCAAGACCTGCCTACGAGGGCGACGTGGTGGTCGATCCGAAGGACGGGCGGCTTGCGGTAGCCGGGCGGCCGGAGATGGCCGACTGGACCGTGCTCAGCCTTACCCCGGACAGCGACATGAACGTAGAGCTGGATGAGACGCGGAATTTTATCCTCATCATGCTCTCGGTCCTGATCGTGGTGGCAACTGCGCTGGCTACCTTCGTATCCCGTACGATCTCCTATCCGCTGAAGCGCTTGATCCAGGAGATGAAGCAGGTCGAGATGGGTAACTTCCGCGGGCTGCTCCACGTCAAATCGTACGAGGAGATCAACATCCTGGTATCGTCTTTCAACCAGATGGTACACCGTATGGACGATCTGATTGAGCGTGTGAAGCTCTCGTCGATCTCGGAGAAGAACGCCCAGCTGCAGGCGCTGCAGAGTCAGGTCAACCCGCACTTCCTGTACAATACGCTCGATATGATCTACTGGATGCTCGATGAAAAAGAAAACGACCGGCTCGGGCGCGTCGTGCTGGCTCTCTCGCACATGTTCCGCTACAGCTCCCACTGGGAGGGCTCGTCGGAGGTGACGCTGCGTGAGGAGCGGGACCAGATGCGGCATTATCTCACGATCATCAAGAGCCGCCTGGAGGGCCGGCTGACGGTGTATGTGGATATCGAGGAGAGCTGGCTCGATTACCGTCTGCCCAAAATGACCCTGCAGCCAATCATCGAAAATGCGGTGAAGCACGGCCTCGAGCCGCTGAACTGCGAGGGCGTGCTGCGCGTGTACACGGAAGCGTCGGACGGCAGCCTGCATATTGTGGTCCAGGACAACGGACCGGGGATGGACTGGGATACGCTGCAGCGGCTGCAGGACGCGCTGACCGGCGAGACGCGCAGTGCCGCCAAGGAGCTTCTTGCTGACGCGAATGCAGCGGGGGATGTTCCTGCATCCGCATCTGCCAGCGGGGCGATGAGGCCCAAGGGACGGCGCGGCATCGGCCTGCAGAACGTGCACCGGCGGCTGGTGCTCATGTTCGGGGAGGCGTACGGCGTGCGGGTGAGCAGCCGGCCGGGCGAGGGCACCGTCGTAACGGTGGTCATGCCGCAGTCGCAGGCGTATATGCAGACACCACCGGTACAGCCCATTCGGGGGGCCGGCTAGAGAGGAGTACAACGTGATGAACATTCTCGTCGTAGACGACGAACCCATTATCCGCGACGGGATCAAGCGGACGATTCAGAGCCGTTTTCCGGACCATAAGGTCCACTTGGCGAGCTCGCCGGAGGAGGCGGCCGGTGTGCTGCGCTCGCAGCCGATCCAGCTCGTGCTGACGGATATTCTCATGCCCGGCATGACCGGGCTCGAGCTCATGAACGTGTCGCGCGGCATCCATCCGCATGTGAAGTGGGTTGTGATCTCCGCGCATTCGGAGTTCGCGTATGCCCAGGAGGCGGTGCGGCTCGGCGCCCGCGATTACCTGCTGAAGCCGGTCGGCAAGGACCAGCTCGCGGAGCTCATCGGCAAGATCAGCGGCGAGTTCGAGCAGGAGACGCAGGTGTCGGAGGAGGCGGAGCTCTTGAAGTGCTCGCTGAAGTACCTGCGCGAAGCGGTGTTCCAGCGCTGGGCCTCCGGTCTCGACATCGGGCGGATCGACATGCTGTCGGTGATCGACAGCCATCCGCATTTTCATCTCGTGATGGTGAAGATGGACAGCGACCGGAAGGTCAATCTCGAGCACTACATTATTGAAAATGTGCTCACCGAGCTCATCGAAGGCAGCGGGCACGGGTTCGTCGCCTCCTATGACAGCCAGAGCCTGATCGGCCTGGTGACGCTCGCCGAAGGAGGGCGAGTCGAATCGCTCATCGCCGACCTGAAGTCGCACCTGAAGACGTACCTGCGGGTGCCGTTCCAGGTGATGCATACCGGCCTGCTGAGCGACTTCGAAGCCGTGCCGGCAGAGGTGCAGCGGATGCGGCAGGCTTCGGCCACGCAGGTGTATGACCATGACACCCGCGGCGGGGACAAGGCGATCGAGGTGGCGCTGCAGTACATCAAGACCCACTACCAGGACGACCTGTCGCTCGAGAAGGTCGCCTCGGTGGTGTTCCTGAACCCGGTGTACTTCTCCCAGCTCTTCAAGCAAAAGACGGGGCAGGGGTTCAAGGAGTATGTGATCCACCTGCGGCTCGAGCAGGCCAAGCAGCTGCTGCAGAATCCGACGCTGAAGCTCGCCGACATCGCCGAGCGCATCGGCTACCAGGACATGCGGCACTTCACGCAGGTGTTCCGCAAGCGCTTCGGCGTCACGCCGACAGAGTACCGCCAGGGCGGCGGTGCGGAGTCGGTGCGGTAAAGGACCGGCATTCGGCGGAAGCGGGGCGGCGGGATCCGATGTGGGAGAGACCAGCAGTCTGCGCAGGCAGGGTTGCGGCGTGTGACGCTTCGGAAGAGACCGGCGCTGAGAGTAATGTAAGGCGGGGGAACGAAGGCTGGAAGACCGGAAGCACGGAAGCTCCGGAAACTCCGGATACCTGTAAGCGCTCCGAAGATTTCGTATGATTAGCGAGCCTTCCGCATATCGTGGTAGTAACCATTCGATAGGCGGGAGGTTTTTGTGTGCCGGTGCCTGAGGCTTTTGTTGCGCGTTCGCTGGATGAGATCCGGTTTTGGTCACGGATTATGAAGGAGCATTCCCTCTTTCTCAAGTTGGGCTTCCGGTGTGAGGATACGCAGCTGATCCAGGAAGCGAATCATTTCTACAGCGTGTTCGAACAGATTGAGCAGCAGGCTCATGCGTTCCCCGTAAACGTCGATCCGCAGACCATCCAGAGGTTCAATGTGCAGGTGCAGAGTGCGGCGGCTCATATATGGGCTTTCAAGCGCAAGGTGCTGGGGCTGATCCTGCGCTGCCAGCTTCCGGGAGGGAACAATTTTCCGCTGCTGGTCGATCATACGAGCCGGGAGGCCAACTACTTCTGCAACCGGCTGGCGGAGCTTAACGAAGGAAGGCTGGACCCTCTCCCGGATGCGATCATCCATGAGAATGTTTTCTTCCTCCGGATCATGGCGGACCATGCCAAGTTTATCAGCCACCTGCTCGATCCCTCCGAGCGGCAGCTGGTGGAGCAGGCGCGGGGGTTCAGTCATGATTTTGACCAGCTGCTGTTCCAGGCGAGAGATCTCGAATCCATGCGGCCCCAGTCGTATACGGCTCCCCTGCTGGACCAGTTTCTTGATCAGAACCGGGTCTCGGTGCAGTCGCTGCGCGACTTTAAGAAGACCGCCAGGGATCTCATCGAAGCCTGCCGGGTTAAGAGCATCATTCACCCGCTGCTGGCGGACCACGTATTCCGGGAGGCGGAGCGGTTTCTGGAGATCATCGACATGTTCGAGGGGCATCTTTCGGGTGTCCAGCCCGGTGCCCAAGGACATCAGGAGTCGTCTCTACATCAGGGACATTAGGATAGCAAAAGCAGAGGGCAGCAAGCTCGGCATGATAAGCCAGAGCAGCCAGAGCAGTACCCTAGACCATATGCTGTTGGCCGGCACACGAAGATCCGCTTGGTGCGGGTCTTTTTGTGTTGGGTTACGATGATCAACTCGAGATTTCCTTACATGGCAGCTGAGCCGTGACTTATCCGTTATCCGTATTGAAGATTTAACCAAGGGCGGGTTGGGAATACTCGGTGTAATGACCGGGAAGAGCTGTATGTTCTTTTGTACGGGGATGTAGTTTAGGTGGGATAGGGAGTGGAGTGGTTTGGTTAAAAAGCAGTGCATCGTGGCGGCGATCCTCCCCCTCCTGTGGGCAGGAAGCCCCGCGGCGTTGGAGGCAGAACGCCAAGTAGGCGACGTGGTCGGTACGGTGCTGTCGACCGATATCCGAGCCTTGGTGAACGGACAGCCGATCCCCTCCATGAATATCGGGGGGTATACGGCGGTGGCGGCGGAGGACCTGCGGCGCTATGGGTTTGAGGTGGCGTGGTCACCACGGTCACGGACCCTGACCCTCTATGAGACGCTGGACAAAACACTGTATCCTCTCCCGGTGGCGCAGAGAAATGGACAGCCGGTAGGCACAGTCATCGGCCAGGTGCTTCACACGGACATCCGGGCGCTGTATTCGACGGATGATGGCGATTCGGTCATTCCTTCCTACAATATCAACGGCCGGACGGCCGTGCTGCTTAATGACCTGCAGCCCTTCGGGGATGTGACCTGGGATGCGGGGGATCGGATCATCCGTTTTGAGGCGCAGGGCGGAGCGGGGAGCGGTAAGGTCCCGCGTCCGGTTGCGGACGGCACGGCGTTCTCCGTTACCGCCGTATCCGAGGAGCGGTTCACCATCCAGTTGCGGGGACTGGGGCTGTATGCGGCCGAAGAGCCGGCGGGATATCTGTCGCAGGAGAGCGTGCCGCTGATCGATGCCGGGCTGCTGGCCGAGAGGCTGGGCTATACAGTGACCCGGTCTGCGCAAGGATGGAGCGCCGCCAAGGGGCTGCATCGCTTCGAGCTGGCGCCGGACCTGGGTTCCGCGCGGATCTACTGGGGCGGTATGCCGGCGGGAACATACGCCATGACCCAGCCGGCACAGATGCTCGAAGACAGACCGCATGCCGGTCTGCATGACCTCGTGCAGCTCTTCGGTCTGGCATGCTGGTGGAGTGAAGAAGGCAGGCAGCTGGAGCTGCTGTGGGCTGATTATCTCGTGAGGGACTATGGGCTGCCTGCAGGAGTCAAGGGCGCTGCCCTCCCGGTGCGAGCGGCTGTGGCGGACTATGCCCCGCGGCGCTCCGATCTGCCCCCGGTCGTGCTGTCGCTGGAAGCGGACGCGAGTGCCGCGACACAGGGTATCGGCGTGCCGGCAGGCGATGCCGTGAACGGGCGGCAGAGTTCCATGGCCGAGGTGACGGTGCCGCTGGGCCCGCAGGAGCAGCGGCTTACCGGCACGCTGCGGATCGGCCTGCGCCCGCTGTATCGCGGCAGCTATGCCGTACCCCCTGCGGTGCGGTAGTACAGGCTGGCCAGGGGCACAGGAGCAGCGGCTTGGGGGCACGCTGTGGATCGGCCAGCGCCTGCTGTATGGCGGCAGCTATGCCGGACCCCCTGCAGGGAGGTAGTACAGGCTGGCTGGGGCATAGGAGCAGCGGCTTACCGGCACAGAGGAGCGGGGCGATGGGATGCCTGCACGCTGGGATGAACGGCAAGCAGCGCCCAACGTACCGTGGCAGCTATCTGGGGTACCCCCTGCGGTTCGGTAGTACAGGTGGAGCCGGGGGCCCAGGAGGGGCGAGACACGCTTCGTATTAGGCAGCATCCGCTCTACAATGGCAGCTGTATGATTCTGCCTGCTAGGCGGTGGACGGCAATTGACTGAGCGGTGAGGAGCAGGAGTTAAGAGACGGCGGCTCCCGTACGGAAGATTAGTGGTTACCTCTTGTCTGTAGGTGGGCGACAGTGGTAATAAACCTTCTATTGGCTGAAAGGCAGATAGCGAACCTCGTTATAGGCACTCTTCATCTGGGGGGGAGGTGTTTAGGGGCCGGATGGTACACGGAGAGTGTGTCAGGCCTGCTGCAAAATCACATTTTCAAAATAGAGGAACTCAGATTCGCTATCCAGCGATATCGGCAGGCCAATGTGGGAATAGAGGAACTAGGATGCCTTATTCTCCCCAATACCCCGTTTCCGGCAGGGTTTTGGAGAAATAAAGAACCTGAGTTCCGCTATCCGCAAAATGACGGCCTTAACAGCCCGAATAGCGAACTTCAGTTCCGCTATTCGAAAATTGACGGCCTCTACAGCCTGGATAGCGAACTTCAGTTCCGCTATCTGGCGACCGGGCGCAGATCTTTCAGCTGAGATACAGCTTTGCAAGCAGTAGTGCCGGCAGCCCAAAATTTATCCGAAGGTCAATTCGGTCGGCTGGGCTAGTATAGTATAAGCGCCTACGATCAGCGCCAATCAGCTTCCGCCCGCCTTCCCAAATAGAAAAAGACGAGAAGCCAGGGCTCCTCGTCTTCAAGTCATGGACACTTACACGCTTACCGCGAGGTCGGTGTCCATGAACTCCGTCAGCTGGTTCACGCGGGACGTGATCGTGCTGGTGGATACGCTATATCTTTCGGCCAGAGCCGCTTTGGTGACCTGCACGGAGCCGAGCTTCTGCGCGATGCAGAATTCGACGGCTGCGGCGAAGACGCCGGTTTTGCGGACGGCTGGAGTCGTACGGATCGTAAAATCATTCCACAGCGCCACAGCACTGCGGATCTCTTCGTCGCCGTAGCGCCCGGTCATGCCTTCGGTCAGTTCGAGTGCCACCTGCTCGTACAGCGGATCGTTCCACTGCAGCGCTTCGCCGGCAGTACAGGCTTCCTCCGCAGGAGCGGCGGGTGCGTCCTGGAGCTCGGCAGCCGGAGCAGCCACAACCGGAGCGGCTATTGCCGCAGCAGCCTGTGCCGGAGCGGCAACCGCTTGTACCAGAGCGGCCGACAGGGCTTCCTTCAGCGCCTCTGCCTGTAAGCGTTCCTGCGGTGATACGCTGCCGTCCTGGTGCTTGGGCAGACAGCACTTTTTGTACTTGGATCCACTACCGCAGGGACAAGGTTCGTTTCTACCGATTTTCTTGATGGGTAACCCCTCCCGAAATATGTAACATAATCAATGCGTACTATTATACCAATTTCGGGGGCCCCAGGCTACACCAATATTTGGACGGTTTATTTGCTCTCTACCGGAAGGACCCGGATCATCGCTTTGACCGTGCCGGCATGGTGGCTCTCGTGCATGATGGCGCCGGTCAGGAGCTCGTCAGCCGTCTGCATCGACAGAAAATTCTCATGGGCCGGTGCATCCATCCGGCCGGCGAATACGGTGCGCATCCGTGCCGTCTGCTCATTCAGCTGGGCGACCAGCGTCTCCCAGGCCGGCGGCTCCTGCGTCCATTCGGACGGACGGGTGCCGTTGCCGAACAAGGCGCCGTATGATTCCGGCAGCGTAGAAGGTTCCCCCGAGAGGCGGAACAGGATGGCTTCCCCTACAGTCAGGATATGCCCGAGCTGCCAGTGCAGATGGTTGTTGAAGCCCTGCGGCACTTCGCGGCGCTGACCGGCGGGACACGACTCGACGGCTTTCAGGAACTGGGTGCGGACACGCTCCACCAGGTCAAACAAAAAGGTCTCTCTCATATGTACAGCCTCCCACATTATGGAATAATTTCTCTTTTATCGTATCGGACCAAGGCCCCCGGTTCAACCCGTTCATCAGAAAAATAAATACTTTGTTTATTTAATAGACAAAGTCTGCAGGTGGTGATATGCTAAGGATAAGAACGCTTTCGCCGCTTCCGTCGGCAGGGGCCGCAGAGCTATGGAAGGGCTCGGACGGAGAGGGAAGGCGCCGTGAATCCACCATTATCCGAGGAGGACTTACCTGTGAGTATTTTCAAAAACGTACCGAAGATTGCCTATGAAGGCCGCAATTCCGATAACCCGTTTGCGTTCAAGCATTACAACCCGCAGGAGGTGGTGCTTGGCAAAACGATGGAAGAGCATCTGCGCTTTGCAGTCGCTTACTGGCATACTTATACCGCGAACGGCACCGACCCGTTCGGTGTGGGCACGATGGTCCGCGCCTGGGACAGCTACAGCGGTCTCGATCAGGCGAAGAAGCGCGTGGAAGCGAACTTCGAATTCCTGGATAAGATCGGCGTTCCGTTCTTCTGTTTCCACGACCGCGATATCGCTCCGGAAGGCGAGACGCTGCAGGAGACGAACAAGAACCTCGACATCATCGTCGCGATGACCAAGGAATATATGCAGTCCAGCGGCAAAAAGCTGCTGTGGAACACGGCAAATATGTTCTCGAACCCGCGTTTCGTACACGGCGCAGGCACGACGAACAATGCGGACGTGTTCGCCTACGCTGCAGCCCAAGTGAAGAAGGGGCTCGAAGTGGGGCTCGAGCTCGGCGCAGAGAACTATGTGTTCTGGGGCGGACGCGAAGGCTACGAGACGCTGCTCAACACGAACATGAAGCTCGAGCTGGATAACCTGGCCCGCCTGCTGCAGATGGCTGTAGATTATGCGAAGGAAATCGGCTTCGGCGCCCAGTTCCTCATCGAGCCGAAACCGAAGGAGCCGACGAAGCACCAGTACGACTTCGATGCTGCGACTACGATCGCGTTCCTGCAGAACTACGGCCTGAAGGAGCACTTCAAGCTGAACCTGGAAGCCAACCATGCAACGCTGGCCGGCCACACGTTCGAGCACGAGCTGCATGTGGCACGCATCAACGGCGTGCTCGGTTCCCTCGACGCGAACCAGGGCGACATGCTGCTCGGCTGGGATACCGACGAGTTCCCGACCGACCTGTACTCCGCTACGCTGACGCTGTATGAAGTGCTGAAGAACGGCGGTCTCGGCAAGGGCGGCGTGAACTTCGACGCCAAAGTACGCCGCGGCTCCTTCGAAGACGAGGACCTGTTCTACGCACACATCGCCGGTATGGACTCCTATGCCCGCGGCCTGAAAGCGGCAGCGAAGCTGGTCGAGGAGCGCATTCTCGACGATATCCTCGATCAACGCTACCGCAGCTTCAACGAAGGGATCGGCGCCGAGATCGTATCCGGCAAGGCGACGCTCGCTTCCCTGGAGCAGTACGCGCTGCAGAACAACCCGATCCGCAACGAGTCCGGCCGTCTGGAGCGCATCCGCGCCACGCTGAACGAAGTCATCTTCAGCGTATAATCCCCACGGTCATAAGCTGAGAATGGCCGGGGACCGGCGGCAGCTTGTACGACTCCACTTAAGCCATTGTCATCATACGATTATAGCCCGTCCGCATGCCCGTTCTCTGATCCAAGAGGGGCAGGGACGGGCTTTTTTCTGTGCCGATCGGGTGTGGATTCAGACTCACCGCACAGCGGGTGTAAACTTAGGGGCAATGGGGGCAAAAGTGGAGGACCTGCAGGTGCAGGAGGGGAAGAATGAGGGAGCCTTAGCGGGCGTCTTGGGATTGCGGAATATTCGCAGTCTGCTGTTGATATTCGCAGTCTGCTGTTGGCAGGAAGGTCATTTTACCTTCCCGGCCGAAGGACGGATCACGGGCACTTCTCTACCCTGCGTCCGTCCCTAAGCAGCCCGTGGAAGCATCTGGTATAATGAATACAGTCTTTTTAGCAGCCGGCGATGGATCTCATCTTGAAAAACAACCTGAAGTCGAAGCATAACGGAGCGCAAAAACGAAGCTGCGAGCAGGGAGGGAATGAGGCAATGGAGGAATACAAGGAACTTCGGAAGCTGGTGGAGGATAGCGCCAATATTGTTTTTTTCGGAGGGGCGGGCACGTCCACGGAGAGCGGGATTCCCGACTTCCGGTCGGCTCAGGGGCTGTTCGAGACCCAGCGTGGCAGCCGGCATGCACCGGAGGAGATGCTGAGCAGAGACTTCTTCCTGTCCGAACCGGAGGAGTTCTACCGCTTCTACCGCACCCATATGATTCACGCCAAGGCAGAGCCCAATGCGGCTCATAAGGCGCTCGCTCTGCTGGAGAAAGAAGGCCGGCTGAAGGCCGTGGTCACGCAGAATATTGACGGACTGCATCAAAAAGCCGGCAGCGAGCGGGTGCTGGAGCTGCACGGGTCCATTCACCGCAATTACTGTATGGACTGCCGCAAGTTTTTCTCCCTGGAGGCGGTGCTGCAGGCCGCAGGGACGGTACCGCACTGCGACGCCTGCGGCGGGATTATTAAGCCGGATGTCGTCCTGTACCAAGAGGGGCTCGACGAGGAGATCTTATCGGCGGCGGTGGAGGCGATCATGGCGGCGGATATGCTGATCGTGGCCGGTACGTCGCTGCGCGTGTACCCGGCGGCGGGACTGATTCGCTACTACTCGGGGAGCAGGCTGGTGCTTATCAACAAGTCGGAGACCCCTTATGACAGCGCGGCGAATTACCTCGTTCAGGACAGCATCGGGAAGGTGCTCAGCGCGATGGCGGGATATGTCGAGCCGGAAGCCTGATATAAGAATATGAAGATCCCTCTTGACAAGGGTTGGGGTGACCCGTTAAGCTTGGGAACAACAAATCCCTGGACAATACAGGAAAACGGAAAGGAGTGCGGCACGATGAAGACATGGATGGGAATATTGATGACAGCGTTGAAACCGGAGAATGGAGCACCCTCGTATGAGCGGAGTCTGGAATCCCAGCACCGCTGCTTTGACGTGGAATCCCATCCCATTCTTGTCCATCGGCCGCCGAACAGGAATCTTCGGGTTAGCCCAGCATATGGGTAACCTGTAAGGTTTGCTCCGTAAACGGCTGCTGATCGGCAATCTTTCTCTGGTTCGTTGGAACAGGGGAAGTGCTGGAGGCAGCCGTTTTTTTGTACCTGGGGGGCGTGTGTTTTTAGTAAAAAAATCTAAATTTATAAAAATATGGTTGACGTCTCACTCGGACTCATGCTACGATGAGCAGCAAGTTAGCAGGCAAGCAAGGGTGCACAGCAGCCGAGCGGCTAAGGAAGATGGGGTGTCATGCGGCTGGTCCGCTGGGCTCCATGAAGTTCATAAGCGCCATGAGGAACAAGATCGTATACACCCTAAAGCAAAGGAGGAGGAAGACTCATGAGAAAGTACCAAGGGCTCGAAACGCAAAATCCGTCCAATACCATACAGGAACGATCTCATGAGGAGAGCTTGATGCTCGATCCTCCGCGCAGCATCCATATACCCTGGCGATGTCCGGTTCATTCGGCGCACGTCTAAGCATAACCGGTATGTGTGAGGCTGCGGATCGCAGCCTTTTTCTTTTGCCCGTACGGGGGAGAAAAAGGAGCGGCGCAGTCTTTTTTGTTGGCTGTTAAAGGAATGCCGCAAAGCCGTAGAGGGGGAGAGAGCGCCCCTTCATCCCAAGGAAAGGAGAGGACCGCATGGAACGCATCGTATACCAGATTAGCGAACAGATTAGCTTGAATCCGCTGGGGACACAGCCGTCCCAGCACTGGAAACAGACGGTTCCCAGCCCGGAGTCTGCCTGCCCGTTTGGTGCAGACGAAAAGGCGGTTCATGGGAACCCGAGCGGCAGCAGCACCTTGGAAGCGCCTCTCCTGACGGGGGAGGCGCGGACCTGACCTACCCGCAGCAAGGCGGGTTATCTTAGGCGTACCAGGATGCAGGCTGCCGGATCACCGCGGCTTCCGATCCACCCCGGCCCTATGTCCGGGATGGGGGAGCTGGGGGATGATGGTGGCCTATTTGTGCGCTCGGGCGCTCGGGTCTATTCATTTGCGTTCGGGCGCTCGGATTTATTCATTTGCGTTCCGTTGTGCTCCGCACAAAGGTCACTACCAAATGAATAGATCCTCGCTGGCAGGGAAGGGCGAGGCTCGGGTCTATTCATTCTCGTTCCGTCGCGCTTCGCACAAAGGTCACTTTCGAATGAATAGATCCTCGCTATGCTAGATAACATGGGCAGCAAGTCACAGAAGCCGCTGCATTATCGGCGGCCAGCAGACGGTAACGGGTCCCTCCCGTTCCTGCCCGACCAATTTAAACAAGATCAACTCTTCTTTCGGCGCATTAGGCAAGAGGTTAAGCCACACGACTTTCAATCGTGCACCGGTGGGTTCGAATCCTCCATGCGTCACCATGGAGAACATAGCGCAAAGGCAGCGCAGCCGATTGTGGATCGGCAGGTGCGGGTTCGAGTCCCGTTGTTCTCCCCATATCATCATGGGCAGCAAGTCACAGAAGCCGCTGCATTATCGGCGGCCGGCAGACGGTAACGGGTCACTCCCGTTCCTGCCCGACCAATTTAAACAAGATCAACTCTTCTTTCGGCGCATTAGGCAAGAGGTTAAGCCACACGACTTTCAATCGTGCACCGGCGGGTTCGAATCCCCCATGCGTCACCATGGAGAACATAGCGCAAAGGCAGCGCAGCCGATTGTGGATCGGCAGGTGCGGGTTCGAGTCCCGCTGTTCTCCCCAAACCAAAGAACAGACTAACGCGAAAGGATGACATGTACGAGTGTACAGGTGAACATGATGAGAACAAGAATGACCCACATGCCCATGATGAACGAACTGCGCTTCCACAATCTGACGGAGCGGAGGCTTACCCCCGCCGATGTGCTGGACCGCATGCAGCGGTTCGTGATGCAGGACCCGCGCGCCGCCTACGATCTCGTGATCGGCAGCGACAGCCAGGTGCACCGCGGCCACACGAAGCTGGTGACCGGGATCATTCTCCACCGCCTCGGGCGGGGAGCCTGGGCCTGCATCCGGACGGTCGTGCTCCCGAGGGAGCTGACCTCGGTGAAGGAGAAGCTGAGCCTGGAGACGTCGCTCTCGCAGGAGGCGGCCTGGTGCCTGGAGGAGCTTCAGGCGATAGAGACATTGGAGGATCTGCTGCTGCCCTATGTGTATCAAGGGGCCGCGCTGCGCACATTCATCGATATCGATGCCGGAACGCATCCGTCGAAGAACAAGACCTCCCTCTATCTCCAGGAGATGGTGGAGTGGGTCAGGGCGATGGGGACGTACGCCGTTCGCGTCAAGCCGGACTCGTACGCGGCATCCGCGTATGCGAACCGATATACGAAATCACCGGCAAGGTCGGCTCTTGGCTGACCGGCCAGGCACCCCAAACCGCTGCAGGACAGCATGATAAGTAAAAGGAGCGAAAGACAGTGAACTGGAATCACAAGCTGCATGGCAGCAATCACCACGAGATCGGGCTGGAGCATGGCAGCCTGCATGTTTTTGCCAATGAAGAGGTGTTCGGCACCTTCGAGGACCGCGTGTATGAGATGGCGGACAACAACCTGCGCATCCCGCGCAGCGTCTACATGAGCTACACGCCCGACGCTCACATCGGGATTGGCACCTGTATCGGGACTACCGCCGTATGGGGGCTGAAGGACGGCTTTGTCTCCCCGTCGATCGTCGGGGTGGACATCGGCTGCGGGATGCGGGTGCATACGACCCCGCTGCATAAGCGGGACATTCAGGACAAAGGCGTCCGCCGGGCCCTGATCCGGGCCATCGAGAAGTATGTGCCGACGAGTGAGCGCAAGAACTCCAACTACGCCGATATCGACGTCATGGAGGTAGTCCAGCACGGCCTGAAGGGTCTGCCGGAGCGCTATGTGCCGGGAGAGCGTTGGCTGACGCATGTGGAGCAGGCGGCGTTTGCCTTCGACCCTTCGGCGCTGGAGCAGCTGCCGGCCAATATCCGCAAGAATGCACACGGACAGCTCGGCACACTGGGCAGCGGGAATCACTTCTGCGAGATCCAGTATCTGGAGATCGCAGAAGAGCACAAGGAGACAGCAGAGGCCTGGGGGCTGTTCGACGGCCAGGTTGTCGTCATGATCCACTCGGGCTCCCGCGCCTGGGGCGCGATGCTGGGCCGGGAATATACGAAGGTGATCCGGGACGCTATGCAGGCCTGGGGCGTAACGAATCCCGACCCGAACGTCATCTATGCGCCGATCGGCAGCACGGAAGGGCAGACGTACCTCAACCTGATGAACTCGGCGCTGAACTTTGCGGTAAGCAACCGGCATATGATCGCCTTCGGCGTGCAGGAAGCGTTCCGTGAGGTGTTCGGCCCGGAGATGGAGCTGCCCGTACTGTACGACCTTATGCACAACTATGCGCTGAAGGAGTTCCACCGGAACCAAGGGATGCTCGTACACCGCAAGGGGGCGACCCGGGCGCTGCCGCCGAAGCACTATATGAATACGCCGGCTTACATGGCGACCGGCCACCCGGCCCTGATTCCTGGATCGATGGGAACTTCTTCGTACATCATGGTCGGCCGGGATGAAGGCATCAAGAACTTCTATTCCATCTGCCACGGCGCGGGCCGTGTGCGTTCCCGCCGGGCTACGAAGCAGGCGGTGACCGTAGACCAGTTCGAACAGTCGCTGAAGGTCGGCACGGAGGATGAAATCCTCGTCAACCACCGGTCGCTGGCGGCGATTCTCGACGAATGCCCGCAGGCTTACAAGGATGTCGATCAGATCATCGACAGCGTCGTCGGCGCAGGGCTCGCGGATGTCGTAGCCAAGTGCAGGCCGATGGCTGCAGTAAAGGGTTTGTAATCCGAACGAATCAGCCGGAAAGGAACGGCTGTCGCATATCAGCCTATTTTGGGAAGGAGAGATATACATGAAATTGGCAGAAGCGCTGATGCTTCGGGCCGACTGCCTGAAGCGGATCGAGCAGCTCAAGGTACGGCTGGTCCGCAGCGCCAAGGTGCAGGAAGGCGAGCTTCCCGGCGAGAAGCCGGAGGACCTGTTCCGGGAGCTGTCGGAGGCACTGGACCGGCTGGAGTCGTTGATCATCGGCATCAACCGCACGAACTCGCAGACCGCATTCCGTGCGGACGCCTCGCTGGCGGCGGTGCTGGCCGAGCGGGACATCCTGGCGATGCGCCGAACAATCGTGCAGAGCGTCATCGAAGCAGCGGCGATCAAGCAGGACCGCTACAGCAAATCCGAGGTGAAGTTCGTGCCGACGGTTGGGGTAGCGGAGCTGCAAAAGCAGGCGGACGGCTACGCCAAGGCGTACCGGGAGCTCGATATGAAGATCCAGGAGCTGAACTGGCAGACGGAGCTGGTTTCGGTTTCGATCGACGGGTAGCCGGGCAGCCGCACACACAAATGACCGGCTGGCAGACGCCTGTCCCGAAGGACATGGTGCTGCCAGCCAGTGGGAGCCGTCCGGCATACAGAAGCGGGCGCAACCCCCAGCTGGGAAAGCTGGAACCTTGGTAGGGATGAGGGGCCATGCCCTGGCGGGTTCGATTCCTGCAGACAGACATAAGCCCATAACCCGGTACAAGCGTATGCATAAATGTGATGGTAACGACCATGTGCCGGTCTGCTGCCGGACGGCGGGGCGGGTGGGAGCAAGGGAAGGGAGGGGCTGAGGCCTCTCCCTTTTTGTTGGACAGGACGCGATGTATATCATCATGAAAAATATGGATTGAATTTTTTGTAACTCTTGATTATAATACAAGACATAACAATTAAAAGCGTTTTCACGAAAAGGAGGTGAGACAATGGCAATGAAGGCTGCAGGGATGAATATTACGTTCCGGCACTTTCCATTCCCGTATTTTTTGGAGGCCATGAGCGAGCTCGGGGTGGACCGGATCGAGCTGTGGGCCGGCGAGCCCCACCTGTACGTCTGCCGGAATGCCCTCGGCACGATTCGAAGCATGCGGAAGCAGCTCCGGGCACGGGACATGAAGGTCGTCTGCTATACGCCGGAACAGTGCATCTATCCGTATAATATCGCTGCTTCGGATGAACATTGGCGGCAGAAGAGCGTGGATTATTTTATCGAGAATCTGTACGCCGCCGTGGAGCTTGGGGCCGATACCATGCTGCTGACCTCGGGGATAGGCGACTTCTCGGTCGCTTTGGAGGAATCATGGAAGGCGGCGGCCGACTCCATCTTCCGGCTCTGTCAAGCGGCCGAGAGGGAAGGGGTGACCCTCGCTCTGGAACCGCTGACCCGGTTCGAGTCGAATCTCATCACCGATGCCCGCGGGGTCAAACGTATGCTCGAAGAGATTCGATCTCCTGCCCTCAAAGGGATGATCGACACCGTCGCCATGCAGCTGGCGGGGGAGACGCCTGAAGATTATTTTGCGCTGCTGGGTGAGGTCTCCCATGTACACCTGATCGATGGAGACGGACAGTCCGATGCCCATCTGGCCCTGGATGACGGAGTGCTGAATTGGAGGCAGTACCTGGCCGGTCTTCAAAGCTGCGGCTACCGGGGGGACTGCACACTGGAAATCATGGGATATGCGTACTACCGGAATCCGAAAGAAACCATGGAGTCATCGATTAGCAAGCTGCAGGAACTCGGTGTTTTATCATCTGGATAGGGAGGACTCTCTATGAGCAGCGGTACGCTTACGAGAAAATTGGGATTCTGGTCCGCCTTGGCGATCGCCGTGGGAACGACGGTCGGCTCGGGAATCTTCGTCTCCACGGGGGATGTGGCCAGGGCGGCGGGGACCCCTTCGATATCGATTCTGGCCTGGATCATCGGCGGACTGATCGCGATCCCGCAGGTGATGGTACTGGCTGAATTGTCAACGGCCTACCCCCAAAATGGAAGCGGTTACGTATACCTTAATAAAGCAGGCTGGAGACCCCTGGCCTTTTTGTACGGATGGGCGACGTTCTGGGCGCTGGACCCCCCATCGATTTCGATCATGGCGCTGGCCATCGTATCCTATATCGCAAGCTTCTTTCCGTTCTTCTCCGGCATAGCCGGCAAATTATTGGGTGTCGCGATCATCCTGACGATTACCTCCATTCATTACCGCAGCGTGAAAGAAGGGGGACGGTTCCAGGTCCTGATCACCGCGGTCAAAATCATTCCCTTCCTGATCGTCATCGTCCTCGGGCTCATGTATATGAACCCGGAGCATTTCACCTATATCCCGGCTCCGGAAGCACAGCCGGGCAGCTTGATCGGCGGCGTGTCCGCAACGACCTGGGCTTACACGGGGATGGCGGCGATCTGCTTCATGGCCGGCGAATTCAAGAATCCCGGCAGGATCCTTCCCCGGGCCTTGATCAGCTCGGTCCTGATCGTACTCGCCCTCTACACCCTGCTGGCGGTGTGTGTCACCGGGCTGATGCCGTTCGGTGAACTGATGGGCTCGAGCGCCGCCGTGTCCGACGCCGTGAAGCATATTCCGGGGCTGTCCGGAATCGCGTCCTCCTTCGTGGCGGTGACGGCGATCATCGTCATTCTGGGTTCCTTGAGCTCCTGCATCATGTTCCAGCCCCGTCTGGAGTATGCGATGGCGAGAGATGGGCTGTTCTTCCAGCGCTTTGCCAAGGTGCATCCGAAGTACGAGACGCCGAGTTTCTCCATTCTCGCCCAGGTGGCGTTCGCCTGCTTCCTTGTGTTCTTCAGCAATTTAACGGAGTTGCTCGGCTATTTTACCCTTATCCAATTGGTCATTAATATTCTGGACTTCGCTGCGGTATACAAGTGCCGCAAACGGGAGGACTACCAGCCGATCTACCGGATGCCGGTGTGGAGAGTGACGACGGTGCTGGCTATTCTCGGTGCAGCCTGGCTGGCTTGGGGGACGTTCACCTGGGCACCGGTGCAGGGCATGGTGGCCGCCCTGATCGTGATCGCAACAGGACTGCCGGTGTACTACTATTGGGAAAAGAAGTACGGAAGCGGACGTCACACCGGAGTTCCTGTCCGGATGCCCGATCCCCAAGATCCCGCTGCGCAGGAGCCGGTTTGATCCATGGCTTTCCAGAAAATGATTGCATTATTTGTATTATATGAATACAATACAAGACATAACAAATATAGACGGATGGAGAGCTTGCCGCTCCGTCCGGGGAGGGACGGCACTTATGTTAAAATTCGATGAAACGTTATTCTTGAAGCTGGTCGAGGAGGAAGGTCTTGCCTTTCGTACGGCGATCGAAGAGATCGTCGACGGCATCTGCCGGAGGGGCTACAGCAATCTGTTCCTGATCGGGGCAGGCGGTACGATCGCCATGATGTATCCCTACGAGTATATCCTCAAATCCAACTCCACGATCGATGTGCATGCGGTGATTGCGGCGGAGTTCATGGCCATGAACCACAAGCACTTCACCAAGGATTCGGTCTGCCTCTTCACCTCGGTATCCGGGACGACCCAGGAAACCGTGGCGGCGGCAGAATACTGCAAAGCAAGGGGGGCGACCACCATCGCTTTGGTTGCGGAGCCGGGGACGCCGCTGACGCAGATCGTGGACCACTGCATCACCACAGGCTCCGAGAAGCACTCCTTCGATACGTTCTTTATGCTGCTGTATATGGTGGTCTTCCGCTTCATGCATAACCATAAGGAGTTTCCGCAGTATGAGCAGTTCACCAGGGAGGTGGCGCTGCTTCCGCAGGCGATCCTCCAAGCGGTCAAGGCCTTCGACAGTCGGGCGGAAGCCTTTGCGATCCGTCACAAGGATACGGCGTATCATATGATGGTAGGCTCCGGGAACCTGTGGGGCAACACGTATTCGTACGCCATGTGCATTCTGGAGGAAATGCAGTGGATTCATGCAAAGTCGATTCATGCGGCGGAGTTCTTCCACGGTACGCTGGAGCTGGTGCTCGAAGATACGAGCGTGATTCTGCTCAAGGGCGAGGATGAGACGCGGCCGCTCACCGACCGGGTCGAGCGCTTCTGCGAGAAGATTACGAAGGAGCTTACGGTCATCGATACCCTGGACTTCGCGATGGAGGGAATCAGCGGGGAGTTCCGCAAGCATTTCGCGGTGAGCATCAACTGGGCCGTTCTCAGCCGGATCAGCGTCTACCTGGAGCGGGAAAGAAACCATCCGCTAACCCTTAGAAGGTACTACCGGCAGATGGAATATTAAGCGTTCAGGGGAGAAGGGCACTGCCGCGTCGCGGTGCCTTTTTTCTCTAAAACAGAGAGGGGAAGACAGGATGAGAATCGTTACGGTCGGCGACAACTGCATGGATGTCTACACATCGAGCGGGAAGGCGTATCCCGGCGGCAATCCGGTGAATGTGTCGGTCTACCTGAGCGGACTCGGGGCCGAGGCGGCCTATGTCGGCTGGGTCGGTTCGGATGCGTACGGAGAGATGATGATTGACGCCATACGGGAGAAGGGGGTCGATACCTCGCGAATCACGCGAGCGGAGGGACGAACGGCCGTCACCTGCGTGGAGATGGATGGAAGCGACCGGAGGCTCGGGGATTACGACGAGGGGGTGAACGCTCAGTTCAGTCTAACGGCGGAAGATGTGCATTTTATTCAAGCGCATGAGCTCGTCCATTCGGGAATCTGGGGGCATGCGGATCCGTACTTCGCTCTCTTCAAAGAAAAGGGGCTGCTGACTTCCTTCGACTTCTCCGACCGGCTCCAGCATGAACTGACAGAGAGCTTGCCGCCTTATGTGGATTACCCGTTCTTCTCCTATACCCTGGAGGATGAGTATATCCGGCAGCGGCTCAGGAAGGTGCAGGGACGGGGGGCCAAGATCGCTGTAGCCACCTTGGGGGAGAACGGTTCGCTGGCCTATGACGGCGTGCAGTTCTACCGGTGCGGTGTGGAGCAGGTCAATGTGGTGGATACCATGGGGGCGGGGGATTCGTTCATCGCCGGTTTTCTCCATGCGCGGCTTCAGGGACGCCCGGTGCAAGAATGCATGGAAGCAGGAGCCCGGACGGCGGCGAAGACGATAGGATACTTCGGCGCATGGTGACTGGAGCAGGCCATCAATGTATAATACATACTATACAATCATTGATGGATGAGGATGAAGATGCAATGGGCTTGAATCCTTCGACCCCCCAGCCGCTGTACATGCAGATCCGGCAGATGTTGAAGAAAGATATCCAGCACGGCAAATATAAGCCGGACGAGCAGATTCCCACCGAAGCGGAGCTCTGCGGCACCTACAATGTAAGCCGGATCACGATACGCAAAGCGATCGAGGAGCTCGTGAAGGAGGGTACGCTGACCCGGATTCCCCGCAGGGGCACCTTCGTCACCTCGAACAAGTTCCATAATGAACTGCTGTCTGTGAGCGGTTTCTCGGAGTTCAGCCATCAGCTCGGCATGATCCCGAATTCCCGGATTCTGCGCAGCGAAGTCATTCAGGCAGGGGAAGAGGTCGCGGAGCATCTCAAGATCGAACCCGGAAGCCCGGTGCTCGAGCTGGAGCGTCTCATGTATGTCAACGACCGTCCGCTCTTCTATGATATTGCCCATTACTCGCTGATCCGCTTCCCGGATCTGGAGAAGAAGATCGCGATGAAGGAATCGACCTACCAAATTCTCTCGGAAGAGTACCATACGGAGATCGTCAGCAACGATAAGGTCATCGGAGTGATCGGCGCCACGAAGGAGTATGCCCGACTGCTCGAATGCGATGTGGGCGCCAACCTGTTCCGTATTCTCAAGGTGGCCTTCGATGCGGAGGATGAGCCGGTGCATCTGTCCACCTTCATGTGTGAGACCAATAAGGTGAACCTGACCGTTCACCGGGCCAAATAGGACCATGCCGTAACGGCGTGGCCCTATTTTTTTGCGCTGCCCTGCGGTCGGGGCGCAAGCCCCCTACCTTGACAGCGCCGATGGAGCCTCTGCGGGCGCCTGCCGCCCGAAGGCGCTCCACGCCCAGTAGTTGCAGGCGAGCAGGATAGCGATGTACAGGTAGAGCCCGTCGGTGATCAGCGTCGAGAGCTTATGAGCACCGGCAAACCCGCCCAGGAGCAGCAGCAGCGGAATGGCCTTCCAACCCTCCCCCCGGGCTTCGCTGAATGGCCGGGAGAACGGAAGGCTGCCGCCCAGCAGCCGGAAACAGAGGACCGCGTACAGGCTGATGCCCAGCAGGGCAGCCGCGAGGTCGGGCAGAATCCGGAGACCGTAGATGGCGGCGAACAGCAGGCACTCCATCAGGAAGAGCGGGAGCAGCAGCTTGGTTAGGGCCGCCTTGAGGACACCCCTGTGGATGGCTCCAAGATCCCGCAGGGGAGCTGCCCCGTAGATCCAGGCTCCTTTGTACGAGCCCGAGTAGCCCGACACGAGGATCAGGGTCGGGACCAGCATCGCGCAGGAATAGATGGAATAATAAGCGGAGCCCGCTGCCATGAAGCTCCAGCCTTTGTTCAGCGCGGTCTGCAGCGGAAAGATGAACGGGAAAATCAGCGAGAAGCCGAGCGACGGGTAGACCTTCAGCTTGAACTCCCGTTCACTTCCCATCATGCGGGAAGCGAAGCGGTAGAAGGCCCGCTCCTCCGGCGTCCGACAGAGCAGTCTGGCTGCCCGGCCTGCAGGCCTTCTCCCGCGGAGGGACGGGGCGCTGTGGGCCGTCAGCTTCACCAGATACCGCTCGAACGAGGGCATGGAGCGGGAATAGATGGCTAGAGCGATCACCGGAACGAGCAGCGCCAGGGCAGAGAGGACAGGCAGGTAAGGATGCCGGTCTCCTTGCAGCAGCCATCCGAACGGTGCCCCGAACCACAGCGGCGGCAGCAGCAGATTCCACCAGGAAGGGGTGAAGGCGGCGTCCAGGCCGATGAATTCAAAGGCTCTGCCCGCGAGCTGATAGCCGATCATAATAGTTACCGAGAGCGCGATCTGTACCATGTTGATCAGGTCCTTGAGCCGCTCCCCGTCGAAGCGCTTCAGGATCAGGAGATACAGCAAGGCGGTGAGAACAAGAATGAGCAGATCGATCAGCGCCAGTTCAGCCGCAAAAAGGAGCGCGAAGAGAAGTCCGTGCCGGAAGACGGACACCAGGAGCGGTGCGGCGGCAGTGGCCAGCGTCATCAGCGTCATGTAGACCAGCACATGCACCGTCCGTGCCATCTGCAGGGTCTGCCGGCTCACGGGGCGGGTGTACAGGATTTGTTTGTCACGGGTATCCAGGAGCACGGAAGAGAAGTCCGTGATGAACGAGGAGGCGAGCAGGAACATGAGCAGGGAGAAGACAAGGCTCATCTGGAACATCCAGCTGTCTCCGATGAAGAGACAGGGAACCATAACGATCCCCATCAGGGCATACACCCCAAGTCCTTTCATAAAATGATTGCTCTGCCCATCGTCCGCGGATTCTTTATTGCCGGTGCCCGAGAGGACTGTCGGAACCCTCCTTCGGTCCATCGTCAGCTTGGCCTGAAGGATCAGCCGCATCGTGGGGTAGTCTACCCCCAGCCGCCCGAAGAGGCTCTGGAACCGGTCGAGCAGGCGTAACGTTAGGAAGTCGTCCATGGGCTTATCCCTCCTGCACCCACTGCGCGATCGTTTCGGCCGTCCTGCGGTGGTCGTGGAGGCCTGTCAGCTCGTTGAAGATCCCTTCGAGCGAGGTATCCTGTCCCCGTGCCCGCAGTTCTTCAAACGTGCCGTCCGCCGCAATCTGTCCGTCATAGAGCAGGACGATACGGGAGCTTACCTTCTCTACGACATCCATGATATGGGACGAGTAGAAGACCGTCTTGCCCTGCAGTGCCAGCTGGGCGAGCAGTTCCTTGACCACCATCACGCTGTTGGCATCGAGACCGCTCAGCGGCTCGTCGAGGAACAGGATGTCCGGGTTATGCAGGAGGGAGGAAATCAGCAGGACCTTCTGCTTCATGCCCTTGGAGTAGGAGGCGATCCGGCTGTCGTAGACGCCCCAAATTCCGAACAGGTCCATCAGCTTCTCTGCCTTAAGGTCGGCCCTCTCGGGATCGATCCCGTACAGCTCCGCGACGAAGGTCAGGTATTCCCTGGCCGTCAGAAAGTCGTAGAGATCCGCGAGCTCGGGGACATAGCCGATCCGGCGCTTGTACTCGACGCCGCCGTCTACAATGTCGGTGCCGAGTACCCGGACACTGCCGGAGTAGCCTTCCGCCAGGCCAAGGAGGATCTTGACCGTGGTGCTTTTGCCCGCTCCGTTCGGGCCGATGTACCCGATCACCTCTCCTTGGCTGACCTTCAGGGAGATGCCTTTGAGGACTTGATGGCCGCCGTAACTCATCCGCAGGTTCTCTATGACAATGACAGGCTCCTTGGTCATGAAAGGCCTCCTTTAGTAGGACGAAAGTGAAATATAATACATATTTTACCGCATAAATGAAGTGAATGGAAAAAAGGGCGGCGGCGCTGGAGGGACCCAGGATGAGGAGGGGGGATGAAAGAACGCTCAAGACAAAGCAAAAACCGCCCGGAGCCCCGGACGGTCCTGCCAACTGCACTATGGTTTCTGACGAATTACTTCATTAATAAATAATATAGTTTAGAACTTATCTGCGTACTTGGCGATGTCATCGAGCAGCAGGTTCGCCGCTTTGATATTGCCGGAGAGGTTCCAGATGATTTCATCCACTTTGAAGTACTTGCTGCTCTTGGCTACGTTCAGGTTTTTGAAGAGCGGATCGTTCAGCCATTCCTCGGCCTGTTTCGTGCCGCCTTTCTTCTCATCGTAGTCGGCGTTGAAGTAGAACATGACATCGCCGTCCATGTCCGCCATACGTTCCTTCGTGATGATTTCCATGAAGGCATCTTTGTCCTGTGCCGCCGGACGGGAGAAGCCGAGGTCCTTCAGGATGATCCCTGCAAAGGTGTCCTTCTGGTAGATGCGGGTAGCCCCCGGAAGGAAGCGGACGATCGAGACTTTGGAGGACGTCTTGGCGCCGAGCTTCGCTTTGACATCGGCTACATGCTTGTCATAAGCCGCCATGGCCTTCTCGCCTTCGGCTTTCTTGCCCAGCGCTTCGGCATAGAGCGTGAAGTTCTGCTTCCACTTGCCGGAGAGCTCGGTGGACAGTACGGTAGGGGCGATGGCTTTAAGCTGCGCGTAGATTTTCTCATGGCGCACTTTGTTGCCGATGATGAGGTCAGGCTTCAGGCCGGCAATCAGCTCCAGGTTCGGCTGGGTTTCGTCGCCAAGCTCCTGAACGCCCTGCATGGCGTCTTTGATATGCGGGAACCACGTGTCGCCGAGACCGGATTTGACGGCTCCGACCGGTTTCACGCCCAGCTCCAGTACGGCTTCGGTGCTCTCGTTCGTCAGCACGACGACGCGCTGCGGAGTGCCCTTCAGCTCGGTTTCCTCCATGGCATGCTTGACCTTGCGAACGGCATCGGCAGGAGCAGCAGCAGGGGCTGTCTTTGTCTCGCCCTTGTCGGTGCTGCTTGTCGGTGCGGCGGTGTTCCCCCCGCAGGCTGTTGTGATGAGGGCCAGCGTCAGGCAGAGTGCGGCTGCGATGGGTTTGCTCTTACGGAAAAACATGAATTGGATCCTCCCCGAATCGGTTGAATGCTGATCTTTGTCTCGCTTGGAATGATAATCATTCTCGTTAATATTAAAGAGGACGATCCAAGTTTTGTCAACCCAAATTTTTGTAAACGCTGTTCACATTGGAACGGTGCAAGGGGCCAAGCCGGCAGGAACAGCGGTAAGAGGCGGTTCGGGACGAGTAAACGCGTCCAGATGTGGAAAGTGGTGATGCGGGGAATGGGAGGAGCAGCTATAGGGAACAGGAGGCCGTAGGCCCAGGAATGCGAAGATGAGGAGGGTGCGTGGATGTGAGGGGAGTGAGGATGAAGGGCGCACGGGGATGAGGAGTGTACGTGGATGTGAGGGGAGCGAGGATGAGGGGCGTGCAGGGATGAGGAGGTGCAGCGGAAATGAGTGGGAGATGAGAGAGAGGATAAGGAGTATACGTGAAGCCGGAGCGTGCCGGCACCCGGAGATGGACGAATTGCGAACGCGGCAGTGAAAACGAGAGTGAGAATGAGCAGGAGAATGCGTGGAGGAGGATACCGGCGAATACTCAAAAAAAGGGGGAAAGACAAGGCGATCTGTAAGCTGTAAACGACGAAGCAGCGCGGCTTGCGGGCATTTGGCGCTCCCCGAAAAAAGCATTAGTGAAGCAAAAATAGTTCTTGAAATGAGAATGATAATCATTTACAATTTGGTCGAACGTGATGTATGTCACAATTTCCCAAAACATGCGGCAAAGGGGAGACATGATATGAACCTGGGGAATGCCCATTACCTCGAACTGCAGAAGCGCCGGGAATCCAGCGCGAGGACGTACCCGAGAAAACTTCCCCTGGCGCTGACGGAAGCGCACGGGCTGACGGTGAAGGACGCCGATGGCAAGACCTACTTTGACTGCCTGGCGGGAGCGGGAACGCTCGCGCTTGGACATAACCACCCGATCGTGGTGGAAGCGATGCAGGAGGTGCTGGCCAGCGGGCTGCCTCTGCATACACTCGATTTGACAACGCCGGTGAAGGAACAGTTCGTCGATGAGCTGTTCGCCTCCCTTCCGCCGGAGTTCGCTTCACGGGCCCGGATCCAGTTCTGCGGACCATCCGGAGCGGATGCGGTCGAAGCGGCCGTGAAGCTGGTGAAGACGGCCACGGGCCGCCGCACGATGATGTCGTTCCACGGCGGCTATCACGGCATGACGAGCGGGGCGCTCAGCCTGACGGGGAACCTGGGGCCGAAGCGCGAGGTGTCCGGGCTGATGCCGGACGTGCACTTCCTCCCGTACCCCTATGCGTACCGATGTCCATTCGGGGAAGGCGGCGAGGACAGCCACCGGCTGAGCTCCCGCTACATTGAGCGGCTGCTCGACGACCCGGAGAGCGGCATTCTGCCGCCGGCGGGGATCATCCTCGAAGCCGTGCAGGGCGAAGGCGGCGTCATCCCGGCACCGGAAGCCTGGCTGCAGGAGATCCGCCGGATCACCCGGGAGCGGGAGATTCCGATGATCGTCGACGAAGTGCAGGCGGGCGTCGGCAGGACGGGCCGGATGTGGGCCTTCGAGCACGCCGGCATCGTGCCGGATGTGCTCATCATCTCGAAGGCGGTCGGCGGGTCGCTCCCGCTGTCGGTCGTGGTCTACGACGAGTCGCTGGACACCTGGCAGCCGGGGGCGCATGCCGGCACCTTCCGCGGCAACCAGATGGCGATGGCAGCCGGAGCCGCCGCACTGAAATACATACGCGAAGAGGGTGTGGTCGAGCATGCCGCCAAGATGGGCGTGAAGCTCCTTGGCGCCCTGCGCGGGGTGCAGCAGAAGACCGGCTGCATCGGTGAAGTCAGAGGCAGAGGCCTGATGGTCGGTGCCGAGATCGTGAACAAGGCGGCGGAAGCGGATGCGCTCGGCAGCTATCCGGCGTATCCGGAGCTGGCGAAGGCCATCCAGCACCAGTGCTTCGACCGGGGCCTGATCCTGGAGCTCGGCGGCCGCCACGGCAGCGTGGTGCGTTTCCTGCCTCCGCTGATCATTACGGAAGAGCAGATCGAAGCGATCACAGGCATTTTCCTGGAGGCGGTGGCCGCAGCGGAGGCCCAGTGCGGGGTTCTGCAGGAGGTCTTCGGATGAGCTCGCCATATGACAGGCTGTTTCTGCACGGCAGCGAGGACAGCCAAGAGGAATACCGCCAGGCGATGAACCGCGCGATGGATGTGCTCATCCGCGACTTTGCCTCGGCACCCGGTCCGTACAGCGGGGCGGATCCGCAGAGCCTGCTGCGCGTGTACCGCGAGGTTCCGGTGTGTCCGGAGGACGGGGCGCCGATCGACGCTCTGATCGAGCGCATCGGCACTACGGTGGTGCGTCACTCCGCTGTGGTCACCGACCCGGCCTGCATCGCCCACCTGCACTGCCCGCCGCTCTCGGTGTCCCTTGCCGCTGAGGCCCTGGTCTCCGGCACGAACCAGTCGATGGACTCGTGGGACCAGAGCATGTCGGGCACGCTGCTCGAGGAGCGGATCACCGCCTGGCTGTGTGGGATCTTCGGCTATGACCCCGGCAGCGACGGGGTCTTCACGAGCGGCGGCACGCAGTCCAACTTCATGGGGCTGCTCCTGGCCCGCAACCATTTCGCCATGCGGCAGTGGGGCTGGGACATCCAGCGGAAGGGACTTCCTCCCGAGGCCTCCCGCATGCGCATTCTGTGCTCGGAGGCGGCGCACTTTACGGTGAAGCAGTCCGCCGCCCTGCTGGGCCTCGGCGAGCAGACGGTCGTGACCGTGCCGGTCGACAGCCGGCACCGGATGCGCGCCGATGCGGCCGCCGAGATCCTGGCGTCGCTGACGGCCGAAGGGCTGCTGCCGTTCGCGCTCGTCGCAACGGCGGGCACGACCGACTTCGGCAGCATCGACCCGCTGCGCGAGCTGGCGGGCCTGGCCCGGACCTACGGGCTGTGGCTGCATGCCGACGCCGCCTACGGCGGTGCGCTGGTGCTCAGCGATACGCATGCCGTGCGGCTGCGCGGGCTTGAGCTGGCGGATTCGATCACGGTCGATTTTCACAAAATGTTCTACCAGCCGATCTCCTGCGGGGCGTTCCTGCTGAAGGAGCGGCGGTATTTTGACTATATCCGGCTCAACGCCGACTATCTCAACCCGGAAGAGGACGAGGATCACGGCATTCCGAACCTCGTGACGAAGTCCGTGCAGACGACACGCCGCTTCGACGCGCTGAAGCTCTATATGTCCCTGCAGCATCTGGGTCGGCGGGCCTTCGGCGAGATGATCGACTTCACGGTCGAGACGGCACGCGCGACGGCCCGGTTCATCCGCCAGGATCCCCAGCTCGAGCTGATTGGGGAACCGGAGATGAACGCCGTGGTGTTCCGCTACGTGCCGCAGGTTCTGCCGGGAGAGACGGAAGAGGAAGCGGGCCTGAGGGCCGACCGCCTCCATACGGAGATCCGCGCACAACTGCTTGCCGAAGGGCGGGCGGTAGTGGCACGCACCCGGGTGAAGGGCAGGGTATGCCTGAAGTTTACGCTGCTCAATCCGAGAACGACGGCCGAGCATACGGCAGGGATTCTCCAGGAAGTGAAGCGGATCGGCGGCCTGCTCGACCGCACAGGCGCCCGAAGCCAAGCGGCCAAGAAGGGCGCGGAGAGCTTGACGATCGACACATCCAATGGAGCCAAAAAGAAAGCGAGGGCCATCTGATGAACGAGGCATACAAGGCCGATACCCAAACGACGGCAGACCCTATGGCACTGCAGAGCCTGCTCAACTGCTATCTGCGCGAAACGGAATCCGGCGTCTGGGAGACGGCGGAAGCGATCGCGCTGAGGGCGGAGGGTACGGAGGAGATGGAGAGCCCGACGGGCCTCTATCTCAGCGTTCCGCTCAACCGGCAGGGCATCACGCTGCGCTGCGGCGTGCGCTACATCTCCCCGACGGGGCGCCATCTGTTCCAGTTTCCGGTGTACTACCGCACGGGAACGGAAGCCGAATGGATTCAGGGCGATTACCTGACGGTCACCGTGCTGCTGATCAAGGAACTGGGCCTGACACAGGGCAGCGTATCCGAGCCCGATGAGCTCGTGCTGCGGGTTATCCAGAGCACGCGTCTCATCCAGGAATTCGTAGAGGGCCGCAAGGACGACGCGGAGGCCCTGTACGGCACCGACTTTACGTTCCTGGACGCGGAGCAGTCGCTCCTGTTCGGGCATCTCATTCACCCGACACCGAAGAGCCGCCAGGGCGTGCCTGACGGAGAACAAGCGCGGTATTCGCCGGAACTGCAGGGATCGTTCCCGCTGCATTATTTCCGCGCCCACCGCAGCATTGTGGCTCAGGATTCCGTGCTGGAAAGCCCGGCTGAAGAGCTGCTGCTCGACGAACTCCGCAGCGATCCGCTGGTAGACAAAACTTGGCTCGAAGAGCAGATTGCAGGCGGTGAGCATGTGCTGATTCCGGTGCATCCGCTGCAGGCGCAGGAGCTGCTCCGCCGTCCGGCAGTGCGTGCCTGGATGACTGCCGGGCTGCTGGAAGATCTCGGGGAGACCGGCAGCGAGTACTATGCGACGTCTTCTCTTCGCACGGTGTATCGTCCGGATTCCCGCTTCATGCTGAAGTTCTCGATTCCGGTGAAGGTCACGAACTCGCTTCGCGTCAACCTGTTCAAGGAGCTGGAGCGCGGTGTGGAAGTGCAGCGGCTGATGGCTACCGGCGTCGGACGGGTACGCGAGGAATACCCGCCGTTCGATATCGTGGGCGATCCGGCCTACCTTACGCTGCGCATGGAAGGCCAGGAAGAGTCCGGGTTTGAGCTCGTGCTGCGCGACAACCCGTTCCGCGGGGAAGCAGCGCAGGGGGCGACGCTGGTGGCCGGACTCGTGCAGGATCCGCTGCCGGGCCGGACCTCCCGCCTCTCGAACGTGATCCGCGAGCTGGCGGCGAAGGAAGGCCGGACGACCGAGGAGGTCAGCCGGGACTGGTTCCGCCTGTACCTTGGGATGTCGCTGAAGCCGATGGTCTGGCTGTATATGACTCACGGCATCGCGCTCGAAGCGCACCAGCAGAACAGCGTCGTGGTGCTGCAGGGCGGCTACCCGCACAAGTTCTACTACCGGGATAACCAGGGGTACTACTTCTGTTCCTCGACCAAAGAGCTGCTGGAGCGGGAGCTGCCGGGCATCGGAGCCAAGAGCCAGACGGTCTGCAGCGACGAAGTCGCGGACGAGCGGTTCCGGTACTATCTCATTTTCAACCACATGTTCGGTCTCATTAACGGATTCGGCACGGCCGGGCTGGCTAATGAGCGCATACTGCTTGCCGAGCTCCGCGAAGCGCTCGCCTCCTTCGTGCCGATGAACCGCGAACCGTCCGTGTTCCTCCATACCCTGCTGCATAACGAGAAGCTGCCGTGCAAGGCGAACCTGCTCACGCGCCTATTCGACATGGATGAACTCGTCGGCTCGCTTGAAGCGCAGTCGGTCTATGTGGAGATCGACAATCCGCTCGTGAAGGAGGTCGGCGAGCTTGACCGCCAAGGCGCCGCAGAGCAGCTCCTCGTACACGGCTGACCAGGCCGCAGTCTATGAGATCGTCCATCCGGCGATCGGCCGGCGGATATCGTTTCGTCCGGTATCGCTCGAAGAGGACTTCGAACGGCTGCTGGATTGGCAGCATCAGCCGCATGTGATTCCGTTCTGGAATCTGAACATCTCCCGCGAAGCGTACCGCGCACATCTCGAGGCGTTCCTCGCGGATACCCACCAGACGCTCTACATCGGAGAGCTGGACGGGGTGCCGATGAGCTATTGGGAAGCCTATTGGTGCGACCGGGACATCATCGGCAAGCATTACGACGCCCTGCCCGGGGACCAGGGGATACACCTGCTGATCGGGCCCCCGGAGTACCTCGGCAAGGGCTATGCGCTGCCGCTGCTGCAGGCGATGACCGCGTTTCAATTCCAGCTGGGCGAGACGGACAAAATCATCGCCGAGCCGGATGCACGCAACAGCAAGATGATTCATGTGTTTGCACAATGCGGATTCGTGTTCCAGAAGCATGTGGACCTGCCGGACAAGACGGGGGCCCTGATGTTCTGCGAACGGAGCCGCTTCGATCGGAGCTGGGAAGATGAGTAACACAGGGGAAACCGCACAGCGCGACAAAACATACAGGGGGCAGCCGGTGCACGATGTCGTCGGCGTAGGCATCGGGCCGTTCAATCTCGGCCTCGCCGCCCTGCTGCAGAAGGCCCCGGAGATCGATGCGGTGTTCTTCGAGCGCAAGGCGCAGTTCGGCTGGCATTCGGGCATGCTGATCGACGGCACGACGCTGCAGGTCCCGTTCTTCGCGGATCTGGTGACTATGGCCGACCCGACGCACCCGCTCTCCTTCCTGAACTACCTGCATGAGCAGGGAAGGCTGTACCACTTCTACTTCCTCGAGAAGTTCCATATCCCGCGCCGGGAATATGACCACTACTGCCGCTGGGCGTCGGAGCGTCTGCCGTCCTGCCGGTTCGGCTGCGAGGTGACGGACGTGCGGCGGGTAGTGCCTGCGGACGGGGAAGCGGAGGAGAGCCTGTTCGAGGTCGAGGTATTCGACGGGAAGGCGGGAGCTGCAAAGACGGTGTTCACCCGTCATCTGGTGCTCGGCGTAGGCAGCGTGCCTTCGGTGCCTGCCACCCTGCGTCCGATGCTCGGGGAGAACGTGTTCCACTCGGCGGATTTCCTGAGCCGCCGCCACCGCCTGCGGGAAGCCCGCTCGGTGACCGTCATCGGCTCGGGCCAAAGTGCGGCCGAGGTGTTCCTCGAGCTGCTGAAGGAGCAGGAGGCGTGCGGTTACCGGCTCGACTGGTTCACCCGTTCCGCCGGCTTCTTCCCGATGGAGTATTCGAAGCTGGGGCTGGAGCATTTTTCCCCGGACTACACCCGTTACTTCTACGGACTGCCGCAGGCGAAGCGCGATGAGATCCGTTCCCGCCAGTCGCTGCTCTACAAGGGTATCTCGGCGAAGGCGATCGCGGATATCTACGACACGCTCTACGATGCAAGCGTAGGCGGCGCGCAGCCTGATGTACGGCTGCTGGCGAACACCGAGGTCGAAGCGATGGAGCCTGCGGGCAGCGGTTACCGGCTGTCCTGCCGCCACCGCGAGCAGGGCACGGTCTTCAGCCACGAGAGCGACATGGTCGTGCTCGCGACAGGCTATGCGCACCCGGTTCCCCGCTTTCTGAAGTCCCTCAGCGATCTCATCGTCTGGGACGAAGAGGGACGCTTCGGGGTGGAGGCGGATTACCGCCTGTCGCTGAAGGAGGACCTGGACAGCCGCATCTACGTGCAGAACGGCGAGCTTCATACGCACGGCATTGGCGCGCCCGACCTGGGGCTCGGCGCCTACCGCAGCAGTGCGATCGTGAACGCGCTGGCCGGCCGGGAAGTGTACCGCCCGCAGGAGCGCACGGTGTTCCAGCAGTTCGGGGTGAGTGTGGAAGGAGATCGAACCACTGGCGCGGCTGCAGGAGGCGAGAAGACAGCCGGCGCTGCCGCACCAGCAGGCCAAGCGAATCAAACTGCAGCCGGTATCGGGACTAAAGCCCAAACGGTTGGAGGGGCGGAAGAAGAACGGGCGGCTGCGTTGCTCGCAGGAGCTGCGGCCGGAGGACCCGGGGCGTCATGACGCTGCCTGTCCTGAACACGCAGCCTTCCGAGGCGCGTGTGGCGCGGGCGCAGTATGCCCTGCTCGGCTGCGTGTTCCTCGGCTTGTTCACCGAGGTGCTCCTGTCGCCGTTCTACCCGCAGTTTTTCCGCAAGGTGTTCGGCATTGACGACTTCGCCTACACAGGTTGGTACATCTTCATCTGCCGGCTGACCGTGGTGCTCTGTTCCCCGCTGTGGGGGCTGCTCTCACGCCGGTTCGACCCGAAGCGGCTGCTGTTCTTCGGGCAGGCGGGCACGGCGGTGTTCACCGCTATGATGGCCACGGCCGATACGGCGGGGGCTTTCCTTGCCTTCACCGTGCTCCTGCTCCTGTTCAAAAGCAGCTACATGCTGATCTACCCGCTGATGGTTTCGCTGTCCGGTAACGGAAGCAATGCGGCGACCGCAGGCAAGTTCCATGCGGTCTACCACCTGGCGATCATTCTGTCGACGCTGGCCGGAGCACGCATGATGACAATGGAGAATCCCCTGAGCCTGTTCTACCTGGCGGCAGCGGTGGACGTCGTTCAGCTCGGACTGTGCGTCTGGGCGCTGCGGGGCTTCGGCAGCCGGGAGCGGGAGGGGCAGCCCGAAGGGGAGAAGCCATCCGGCGGACTGCGCCGGTGGAGCGGTTTTCTCCTCGTGCTCGGCAGTGTCTTCTTCACGCTGACGGTGGCGAACAACCTGATCCGGCCCTTTTTTACCCAGTATTCCCAGGAGACGTTCGCGCTCCGGGCGGGCGCGCTCAGCCTGCTCTTCCTCATCCCGAATGCGATGGCCGTGGCGGCGATGCCGCTGATCAAGCGGCTCTGCGTGCCGGAGAAGCTGACGAACGTCTATGTGCTCGGCGTGGCGGTGATGGCCGGAGGCCTGTACCTGCAGGGGGAGGCGAACTCTCTGGCCCTGCTCGTGCTCGGGCGCCTGATGTACGGCCTGTTCCTCGCCATCACGATGGCGTCGCTCGACGTGCTCCTGTTCCAGCACAGCAGCGGGCCGCACCTGTCGTTCCACTACAGCGTGATGGTCTCGTGCCAGAACATGGGCGAGCTGGCCTCGCCCCTCCTGGCCTCCACTCTGGTGGCCGGTGCGGGACTTGCCGTTCCGTTCGTGAGCAGCGCGGCAATCTGCATCTTGAACCTGGCGCTGTTCGTCCTCCTGCTGAGAGGGCGTGCGGCGGCCTTGAACCGATCTTAATCCCGGGCCTGCCCGGCAGGCTGCGGGTTATCTTAGAAGAGCCATTCAGGAGGAATCCATTCCATGATGGAAACAGAGCAAGGTCTTAGAACGCTCAGCGAAGCACTCCGCTCGCCCGTCTATGTCACGGTGCGCCGGAGAGTGTTCCGCCAGCTGGTCGAATCGCTCCTGTACGAGGGCGTGGTGACGGCGGATACCGCCGAAGAGGCGGGGCACACGCGCTTCACCCTGCACGGCCGGGACGCGGACGGAAGGCCCGTTGCGTATCAGTGCGGGGGCCGGCGGAGCCTGACGTTCGGCCGCATCCGGCTTACGGATGAGCCCGTGCGGCGCCTGGCCGGCGACCGGGAGGAAGAGGCGGCGAGTCTGGCGGGCTTCGTGGAAGAGGTGCTCGGTCCGCTTCAGGGCTTCAGCCCGGAGAAGCTCCGCTCGTTCGTGGGCGAGATGGAAGGCACGCTGCTCAACGATACGCTGGCGCAGTACCGGCGGACACAGAGCTGGAACCTGCTGCGGGGCAAAGCCTACGACGACCTCGAAGGCGACGCGATGGACGGTCATCCGTACCATCCGGCTTACAAGTCGCGCGTCGGCTTCGACTATGCGGACCAGCTGGCCTACGGCCCCGAGTTCAAGCCCTCGCTGCAGCTGCAGTGGGTGGCGGTGCGCCGGGATTGTACGCGGGTTGCGGTATCCCCCGGGGAGAACTACGACGACCTGATCGCCGCCGAGCTCGGGGCTCCCCAGCTGGAGAGCTTCCGTGCGGAGCTGCGGAAGCAGGGGTATGCACCGGAGGCTTACGTGTTCCTCCCGGTGCACCCGTGGCAGTGGCGCCGGCACACGGCCGGCCGCTTCTTCCGGGATATCCGCGACGGGCGGATCGTATCGCTCGGGACGGCAGGGGATCTGTACGTGCCCCAGCAGTCGATCCGCACGCTGTCGAACCGTACGAATCCGCGCAAAGCCTACGCGAAGCTGTCGATGGACCTTATCAACACGTCTTCGTCGCGTGAGCTGCTGCCGCACTTCGTCGTGACCGCGCCGCCGATTACCGGCTGGCTGAAGGGCATTGCCGCCTCCGACCCGTACCTGCGGGAGGAGACGAAGCTGATCCTGCTCGGCGAGTTCGCAGGCGTATCATACGATCCTCCGCATGAGGCAGGAGACGGCTCGCGCTCGGGCGGCTCGGCAGGCTCGCTCGGCTGCATCTGGCGCGAGAGCGTACACCGTTACCTGGAGCCGGGCGAGGAGGCCGTGCCGTTCCATGCCCTGTGCTCGCGGGAGCTGGACGGGTCACTGTTCATCGCCCCGTGGCTGGAGTCCATCGGTGTCGAGAGCTGGCTGCGCCGGCTGTTCAAGACGTGCGTACTGCCGGTCGTACATCTGGCGGTGGCCCACGGCATCGCGCTCGAATCGCATGCGCAGAACATGGTGCTGGTGCACCGGGGCGGCATGCCGGTCCGGGCGGCACTGAAGGATTTTCACGAGGATGTGCTCTATACCCGCGACTTCCTGCGGGAGCCGGAGCGCTGCCCGGACTTCCCGGCGGTCCACGAGATCTACCGCCATGGGGGGCCCGGCACCTCGTTCGAGGCGGGGAGCCTGTCCACCGTGCGGGGGCTGACGCTCGGCGCGCTGTTCTTCATTAATCTCGGGGAGCTGGCACTGACGCTGGCGGACCGGTACGGCTATGAGGAATCCCGCTTTTGGACGCTGGCGGCGGATCTGCTGGAGAGCTACCGCATCCGGTTCCCGCAGTACGAGGAGCGGTTCCGGACACTGGACCTGTTCGTGCCGGAGACCCGGGTCGAACAGCTGACGAAGCGCCGGCTTGTTCCTGCCGAAGAGCGGGGGGGCTGCAGCCATGACGTGCCGAATCCCCTGTACCATGTACGGGAGCGCGAGATAACCGGCGGGGAGCTGCAGACGGTGGGCGTCTGATCTGCAGTCCAGCCTTTTCGATACTTCCAACCTTTTCAACCTATCCATACAGTCCACATTGTCTAAAAGGAGGAACATGATGTTTACCGTGAACCGTGAACGCTTCTCCGCATCGGATGCCAGTGCGCGTCTGGATGCTTACGGGACGCTCGAACATTTTCGCAAGCCGGAGGGCCGGCTCTATGCGCTGTGCCTGAGCTCCCCGGCCGACGTGGTCACGCTCGTGCTCTTCCTGCGGGAGCGGGGCGGCTCGGTGCTGCTGCTGGCGGCCGATACGCCGCTGGAGACGGCCTTGGCCTCGGCACGCCAGGCGGGAGCTTATGCGCTCGTCTTCGGCACCCCGGAGCAGTGCCAAGTGCTGCCCGATGAGCCGGCGGCCCAGGAGGAGCCGTCGCTCTACAGCTTCAGCTCCGGCACGACAGGCGGCGCCAAGCTCATCCGCCGCTCCTGGAGCGCGGTGGCGGAGGAGATCGCCGCCTACAACGAAGCGATTCCCGCCGATACGGGAGAGACGCCCGTGGTGCTGGCGTCGGTGACGCACTCCTACGGGCTCCTGTGCGGCGTGCTGGCGACCCTCGAGCGTGGCGTGAGCCCGGTGATCGTGACCAACAAGAACCCGAAGTTCGCGCTGAGCGTCATCCGCGATACGCCGAAGCACATCGTGTACGGCGTGCCGACACTGTTTCACATGCTGACAGGCTTCAGCCAGGAAGGGCTGCGCTTCCACAAGCTGATGACCTCCGGCGCGCCGATGCCGGCACCGCTGTTCTCGAAGCTCGGCGGGCTTGCGGACACGCTGCTGCAGCAGTACGGCTGCTCGGAGGCGGGCTGCATCTCGATTTCTCCGCGGATGGAAGCCGCGACGGATATGGGGCTGCCGCTGCGGCACTGGAAGCTCGAGCTGGACAGCCGGGAGGAGGCGCAGCCGTCGGAGCTCGCCGTGACCGGCAAGGCCGGGCGCATTGCGACCGGTGACCTTGGCTATATTGCCCCTTCCGGGCATATTCACCTGCTGTCGCGGATCGATGACGTCATCAATGTGTCGGGGCTCAAAGTATTTCCGCTCGAGGTCGAAGAGGTGCTGCTCAGCATACCGGGAGTGGCTGAAGCGGTCGTGTACCGGGGCCGCCATCCGGTGATGGGCGAGATCGTCAAGGCCCGGATCGTGGCGTCCGGACGGGTCTCCGCCGACGATGTGCGGGATGTGTGCCTGGGGCGGCTGCCCGCTTACAAGGTGCCGGCGGATATCGAATTCGTAACGGCCATACCGAAAAACCCGACAGGCAAGATCAGCCGCAAACGGCTGGAAATGGAGGATGCGACCCGATGAACCGCGAGGAATTAAGACAAGGCCTGAAGCGCCTGCTGACCGAGAACCTGGAGCTGCCGGAAGCGGCGAAGCGGGAGACCCTGGACGATTCGCTGCGGCTGAACGCGGATCTTTATGTGGACTCGGTACGGCTGCTGCAGCTGATCGTGTACATAGAAGAAGAACTGAAGCTGGCGGTGCCCGAAGAGGAGCTGGACTTCCAGGGGCTCGATACGGTCGGCGCACTGCTGGACTTCATGGCGGAGCTGCGGCCGCTGGATGCGGCGGGGCAGGGCGTATGATCAAGGTTCACTGCCTGATCTCCTGCCTCTGCGAGATCGTCAAACGGCGCAGCAGCGTCGATTACCGGTCCTACTATTTCGGCATATGGGATTCCGACTTCGATATTACGGACGGAGGGGAGATCACCTATTTCTCCGACCGGATCGGGCATGATGCCTTCCTGAACACCTACGAACAGTTCTTCGGCCTGAAGGTGCACGAGTGGTACGATGCCGCCCGAAGCCGGGAGGAGAACCTGAAGGTGTTCCTGGAGCTGCTCGAGAACAAACCGGAGCACCGCTACCTCATCGTGCAGATCGACATGTCGCTGATGCCGGAGCGGGAGAACAAGTTCCAGCAGAAACCGTTTCCCCACTACCTCATGATCTCGAAGACGGAGAAGGAGGACGAATGGTTTATGTTCGACCCCGACTTCCGGTGGGAGGGGAATGTGAGCCGGGACCGCGTGATCGAAGCGATCCTCGGCAACGAGTTCGGCGGTGGCTTCTATGTGGATGCGGAGACCGTGCAGGAGCCGTCGTTCGAGACGGTCCGCGACCATTTTCTGACGACGTTTCACCCGGAGGACAATGAACTGGTCTCGCGTCTGCGCCGGCTGGTCATCGACATGGCGGAAGGGAACCACGGGTGGGATCTGCCTCTGCTGACCCGCGCGGTGAAGCAGCTCAATATCCTTGTGATCCGCAAGTACAGCTACGATTATGCCCTGATGTTCTTCGACGACACGCTGAAGCTGCCGAAGCAGAATTATGAAGACTGGTGCCAAGAGATACGCGACTTGGTAAGTGCGTTTAACAACGCCCAATATTTGGCGGTCAAGCTGTCCATGACCGGACGCAGGTCGATCCTGCCCCAGCTCTTCGAGACGATCGACAAAGCGGATGAGATCGAATTCCGCATCAAAGGCGAGCTGCAGCGCCAGTTCGGCTTGTGGTGCGAAGCGATGGAGGGCCGGGCGGCCGAGCCGGCCGGGGTGGGCCATGTCTAGCCCACTGCGCATCGGCTATATCGGCGGCCAGGCCGGTCGGGTCAACGAGCGGGCGATCGACAGCGAGTGGGTCGGCGCGCTGGGCGAGTACGCCGAGCTCGTGCCGATCCCTCCGCTGAAGCTCATGAAATGGGCCGGCGGCGATCCGTCCCGGGACCCGACGGGCTTCCTCGCGAAGGCGGAAGCCAAGGGGCAGGCCTTGGCGGAGCTCTGCGCGCATTACGGCGTGAGCACGCTGTATGCGAACCTGACGCCCCTGATCCCGTACCTGCTTCTGGCCCGCAATCGCGCGGAGGTGCCGCTCAATCTCTTCTTCCTCGCCCATTCGGTCGGCTCCGAATGGTGGATGAAGCAGTGGCTGGCCATCGCGCCGCTGCTGCGGGAAGGCGATACGCTGCTCTGCGCGACGGATACGGCGAGAGAGGCGCTCCTGGCGCTTTCGCCGGCTTACGCTGAGGCCTTCCGGGCTCCGCTGTGCATCCGCACGGAGCCTGCCAGGCCGCTGCGCACGGAGGCGAACCGCGTGAAGCAGCTGCTCTGCATGGGCCGGCTGGAGGACGTGAAGAACGTCCATGTGCTGCTGGACATGTTCCATGCGGTGAGGGCCTTTTACCCGGACGTACATCTGAGCGTCGCCGGGGAATACACGGGGCGCACGCCGGAGCAGATCACTGCCTACCGCTCTCTCCTCGAGGAGAGGGTGGAGGCGTACGGCCTGCAGGAGAGCGTAACCTTCACCGGCCCGGTGTCGGGCGAGGTCAAAGACGCACTGTTCCGCTCGGCCGACGTGCTCCTGAACTTCTCGACCGATCCAGGCGAGACGTTCGGCTACAATCTGATCGAGGCCAAGGCCTGGGGCCTGCCGGTGCTCTGCACCGCGTGGGACGGCTTCCGCGAGCTGGTGGAGGACGGCCGGGACGCCGTGCTGGTCGGCGTCGACTGGTCCGGGCCGTGCCCGCAGATCGACCCGGCGGAGGCGGCCGCCAAGCTGCTCGGCCTGCTGCGGGACGAACCGCGGCTAGCGGCGATGCGGGTCGAGGCCTTGGCCGGGCTCGGGCGCTATGCGCCGGAGCAGGTCATGCCGCAGCTGGCCGCACGGCTGGCGGAGCGGGAGGCCGTGCTGCGCGCTGGCCGTGCCGCAGGCCCCGGCCCGCAGGGCACGCTTGCGGGCGGACTGGCCGACGCGGCCGCCGTGTTCCAGCGGCCGCTGGCCCTCTTGCCGGCAGCCGGGACTGGAACCGTCACGCCAAGCCAGACCGGCGTGCTGACAGCCGCAGGGCCGGCTGAAGGCAGCGGCGCGGGCTTAGGCCCGGATTCGGCAGTGGAGGCAGGCGGCACCGCGGACAGCGGACCTGCTGCTGCTGCCGCAGGCGCCCGGGCTTCCGGCCACCCTGCCGACACCGCTGTGTTCCAGCAGCCGCTGGCAGGCTCGCCGGCGCTGTATACGCCGGCCGTGCGCTCCGGCGTTTTCGCCTCGCAGACGCCGCTGTCGCTCCTTGCCTCGGCGAGCCACACGCCTTACGAGGCCTGGATGCCGCTGTGCCGGCCGTATATCGCACATTTCGCCACCACAGCGGCCGGAGCGGAGCTTACTACAGGAAAGGTGTGACGTTATGAAAACCTCCCTCTGCACGATTTCGTTCCGCCACCAGCTCGTCTCCTTCGGCGACCTGGTCCGGCTGGCTTCCCGCCTGCAGTTCGACGGGATCGAGCTGTGGGGGACCCATGCCCAGCAGCTGTACGAGAACGAACGCGTCACGGCATGGGATCACCTGCAGCGGCTGCACGCCTCCGGCATGGGGATCTCTATGGTCAGCGATTACCTGGACATCTCGCCCCAGGCGGACCGCCAGGCGGTGCTGGATAAGTGCCAGCGCCTGATCTCGCTCGCCCGCTGGTTCGGCACCCCGCGCGTCCGCACGTTTGCCGGACAGCTCGGCAGCCGCGATGTTCCGGCGGCGGAGCGCCCGCTGTACGCGGAGAACCTGCACCGCTTATGCGAGCTGTGCGGGGAGCAGGGCGTGTACCTGCTGCTCGAAATGCACCCCGGCACTCTCACCGACACCGTGGAGTCCGCGCTCGATCTGCTGCGGATGGTGAACCACCCGGCGCTGAAGATCAACCTCGACTTTCTGCATGTCTGGGAAGGGGGAACCGATCCGGTCGAAGGCCTCCGGAAGCTGGAGCCTTGGGTGATGCACTACCATATGAAGAATATTACCGACCGGAGCCACCTCGGTGTCTTCGCCCCGCACAATGTGTATGCCCCCAGCGGCAGCCGGACCGGTATGGTTCCGCTCCGTGAGGGCGTGGTCGACTACCGGCCGATCCTGGAGGCGATCCGCGAGACGGATCACTATGCTTCTCTCGAATGGTTCGGCCCCGACCCGGCCCGTGTGCTCGCCGAAGAGATGCAGTGGCTTCGCGAGGAGCTTCCGGTCGCCATGGCCGGTGCATAGCATATGGCATGGATGGTACAAGCTTGCCTTTTCTCTGCACGTCCTTCCCCGCAATTCTATCCCCGCATGACCATCAATGAGGACCTTTCGGCTCACGAAGGGTCCTGTTGTAGTTTAGAAGCTTGGCAGCAATACCCTCAGGATCTGCCAGTACTAGGATCGGCGGCCCCCCCTCTTCACGGTAAGCTCTCTTCTTCGACATTTTCCACCCATTTACAACGAAAGCCGGGTTCCTCATAATGAAGAAGAACGTACTCCAGACTTTTCCATATCCAAGCTGAGGAGTGATCCCATGTCCAAGAAGATTCTGATTCTGACCGGCGACGCGTGTGAAGTGCTGGAAGTCTATTATCCGTACTTCCGGATTCAGGAGGAAGGGTATGAACCGGTGATTGCCTCGCCGACCAAAAAGGTGCTGCACACCGTTGTCCATGATTTCGTGGAAGGGTGGGAGACGTATACGGAGAAGCCGGGGCATCTGCTGCCGTCGAACATCGGGTTCGCGGATGTGAATCCGGAGGATTACGACGGGGTGATCATCCCGGGCGGCCGGGCGCCGGAGTACATCCGCTCGGATGAGAACCTGCCGCGCATCCTGCGCCACTTCTTCGAAGCGGACAAGCCGGTTGGCGCGATCTGTCATGCGGCGCAGGTGTTCTCTGCGCTGAAGGATACGAGCTTCTTCGAAGGCCGTACGCTGACGGCATATACGGCCTGCCGGCTGGATGTCGAGCAGCTTGGCGCGACGTACGCGAAGGACCCGCTGCATGTGGACGGCAAGCTGGTCACCGGCCATGCCTGGCCGGATCTGCCGGGCTTCATGCGGGAGTTCCTCAAGCTGTTGAAGTAGAAGGCGAGAAAGAGAGAGGCATCCGGCCCATTGAACCGGATGCCTCTCTCTTTTGCTTCGCCGAGCGGCGTTTGAATGAACCGAGAAGCAGCGCAGCGGGTGAGAAGGCGGTCAGGCTTTGTACAGTGACGCCTGCCCAGCGCAGCCATCGTCATCCCGATGAGGCACCTGCCCGTACCCTCATCGGCGGCCGCCAGCGTTACTGATACCGTACCTCACTGCAGACAGGATGATCTTCAGCAGGCCCCTGCTGCCGACATTGCCTTGGCAGCGGCACTGGCCCTCCCGCTGTTCCACCGCAAGTCCCACCGGAAGTCCCACCGCTCACCCGCTCATCCCACCGCCCCGACGGCCCTCCCAACGTCCCGCAGCTCCTCTGAGCCCTACTCCTGACCGCCATTCACTGCGCGCCAGGTCCGCACGAGCCCGTCCGCCATGCGGCCGATCACCTCGGGACTTCTCAGGTATTCGCTGTGACAGAGCGGATTCCACCCGCGCAGCCAGTCGCTGATCCGCACCTCGTAATCCTCACGCACGGCCTCTTCGTAAGCCGGATCGATGCTCCGCAGCGGATAGCCGAGAATATCGTCCTTGTCGTAGAAGTTGACCCATTCGCCGGCCACGGCGGGGTGGAGGCTGTGCAGTCTCCGCGACGGAACCGAGATAGGCCGGTTGAAATTCCGGTATCTCAGGCTCCACAAGGGCAGAGTCGTGCCTATGGAATAGAACAGGGCCAGCGTATCCCCCAGCTCCATCGGGGTGTCGGCTTCGGCTGCAGGCGGTCTCACTCCATACTGCAGATCATAAAAGTAGTTGCTGGCAATCACCGCCCCGAGACTGTGGGCGATGACGCAGAGCGGGGCGGCGGGACCGCAGCGCTCCGACAGCCGCTGGAGCGACCGGCTGATCGTATGGTGCACGGCGTCATAGTTATGCTCGGCGGTCTCCACCGGCTGGTAGGCGATGGCGTCCGCCAGGTAGTGGATAATGAACCGCCGCAGACCTTGGTACCGCAGGTCATGCCGGCTGACGAGCCGGTCGAAGAGCTCCTCTTCACCGGACTCGAAGACATGGGACCACTGAACCGCCTCCATGCATAAGTGGGTGGAAGCGGCCTCCGGATCTTCCGACCGCAGCCGGTAGGCATCTGCGAGCTGCTCCTTCAGCTCGTCGGCGTACGTTTCTTTTTGCTGTCCCATTCCATGGACAATCAGGACGGCGAGGGATTGGCTCATCGCGGCCTCCTCCGTATGTACGGATTTTCTGGTTCCGTTCCTTCCAGAAGACGCCCGGCGCCCCAGCGGTGCCGGGCCTTCCTCTGCTACTCTTCCATCTGCGCGATAAGCTGCCCGTCCCGCACCTCGACCGGATAGGACGCGAGCCGCTTCACCGGCACGTTCAGACAGGCGCCGTTGTGCTCATCGAAGGTCCAGCCGTGCAGCGGACACACCAGCTCGCCGTCTTCGGCTTCGACCCGGGCACCGGCATGCGGACAGGTCCGCGAGACGAGATGATAGGTATCCAGCTCCTTCAGCACGAAGTAAGCCTTCGACTCGACTTCCACCTCGGCGGGGAAGGTCGTGAACTCGTTCACAGCACCCAACGCAACCTCTTTCATGGAACAGCCTCCTTTTGGATGATTACCATTCATCCTTCCCCAAAGGGGACAGGTTCAGAACTTCACTACCATCTTACCCCGGACATGACGCTCTGACATCCGGGTGAGCGCGGCTGGCACATCTTCAAGAGCGAGCGTCTCGGTGACCATAGCCTGAATGCGGCGGGTACGCAGCAGCTCCATGAACTCGCCGGCCATCACGGCCAGGTCGCGCTCCGCCCGGAGATTGCCCGAACCGTGGGCCCCGCCGAGCATCAGCTTGTGGACGGAGAACGTCTTGGTCGACGGCTGGAAGTCCGCCACGTTCTCGGGCGCTCCCGCAATGACGGCCAGCTGTCCGCCGAAAGCCAGCATGGAGAGGTCGGCCTGCGCCGTCTTGCGGTTGACGGAGTTCAGGATGAGACCGACGCCGAGGCCGTCCGTCAGCTCCATGACCCGTGCATGCACATCCTCTGTGTTGTAGTCGATGACTTCGTCGGCCCCTAGGCCCCTTACATAGTCAAAATTGGCAGGTGACGCTGTGGCCAGAATCTTCGATGCCCCGAACACCTTGGCGAGTTGAATCGCATAGCCCCCGACGCCTCCGGCTCCCGCATGGATCAGGACAGACTGGCCTTCCTGCAGGTTCATTTTGCGACGCAGTGCCTGGTAAGCCGTCAGCCCTGCGCAGGGAAAGGCGGCTGCTTCTTCGAACGTGAGCTCCTCGGGAATCCGTGCGGCGGTGTGTGCGGTAGTGACCGCATACTCGGCGAACGTACCCGGCTTCGTAAAGCTGCCGTGATAGGCGGCCCGGTCGCCGGGCTTCCATTCCGTGACCCCGTCGCCTACGGCATCGACAATGCCCGCGCCGTCCACCCCCGGAACGAAGGGATAGACCCAGTCTGGATGGCCGTTCGCCGCCACCTTGTAGTCGACGGGGTTGAGGCCCGCGGCATGGATACGGACGCGGATTTCTCCCGGTCCGGGCTCAGGCAGCGGCAGCTCCGCGATTTGAAGGGTGTCAGGCTTGCCCGGCCCCAGCAGTACGAGTGCTTTCATCATAAGTAATCCCTCCTTGTCCTCATCGTACCATAACGCCGGGCGCGAGAGAAAACCGGTTGGCTTCATTCAACCGGTTATTCGGCATGGAATGTTCCTATATAAAGTTAATTTTAGAATATAACTCCAGTTTATGATAGGGTTTTCACCGCAGAAGACGAATCGTACTAGGAACAGCTGTGTGACGAGAAGAAGAAACCTGGATGACCATTCAACTTTTTGAAGGGATGATGAATTGGATGAAACCGTACCGCCGCCTGTTGTTCACACTCTGCTGCTTGTTCCTGATGATGCTGGTTCCCTTGTCTGCTTCGGCCGAAGAACATACCGTAACGGTGACCGGCTTGTCGGCCGAAATTCCCTCTGACGATAAACTGGTGGTGAGGGTCGGAAATATTTATCACAGTGTCGAATTAAAGGAAGTAACCATGGAGGTCGACGGTCGGACCGCTGTCGTGCATCAGTACTGCTCCGTCAAATGCTACTGGCAGGGTGAGATGTCTCTCTCGGGCTTGCCTAAGGGACAGAAGACGGTGAAGGTCACGGCTGTAGATCACTTCGGGAATAAGGGAGAAGCTGAGCTCGCGTTCCAGCACGATCATTTCCCGGTCCTGAAGACGCAGCTGCCTGCGAATCTCTCCGTAGTGAAAAGTCCGCTGCACATCAAGGCTTCCGCGAGCGATGATTTGGGTGCACCCCAGGTCCGCATATCCGTCTCCTCTCAAGGCAAAGGAATCTACAACAGCACGGGAGCCGGCAGCTTGGACAAATGGATTCTCCTCAGCGATTATGACGGGCAGCTGCTCGACATCACGGTGACCGCCGAAGACAGCTCGGGTAGGCAGGTTAAGGAATCGAGCCAATTTTATACCCATAACAGCGAGCACGCAGTAAAGGTGGGGCAGGTGGGGGGCGAACTGCTGGATTTTGATGCGGTGCATTACCTGTATCTGACCCCTCAGAAGGAGCTCAAGCTCAAGAGCCGGGCGGGCGGCGGAGAGACGCTGATCCATACCGCAGGTGCGAACCAGCTGTTCCGTTCCGCATCGCTGCAGTCCGGGCAGGTCATCTTCACGGTGAAAGACAAGGATTCTTCCTACGACGGGCCTACCTATCAATGGAAGGACGGAGAGGTGACCCAGATCGGAAGCGTGCAGTGGAGAGGGAGCTACATGATGTATTATGACTCAGGCAAGCTCCTGGTGAAGCATAGGGTTACAGGCGAAACTCGGGAGATCGTAAGCGGGTATCCGCACCTTCCCTCCGTCCTTAAGGCGGAGCTTACACCGGAAGGAGACGTCTGGTTCTCCACTTACTATGGGTTCGGAAGGTCGAAAGCGGACGGAAGCATTACACATATCCATACTGGACAAGGGTCCGTTATCGAAGCGTTCCAGGTGGACGGGGATATCGTATTGATTTATTCCTCCGGAGGGGTCTCGAAGTACGACGTGAAGTCCGGGCAGGAGACCTCGCTGTCCTATGGGTTATCTGAACCCGATTTCGAAAAGAGGGCCGTGACCCGTGGAGGGTGGACCGCTTATTTGAAGGCAACCCCCTTCTCTCATGCGCAGGTGGTGCTTCAATCTCCGCAGGGCGAGGACCGTCAGCTGACCTATACGCTCGGCGAAACCAAGCGAATCCAGGGGCTTGGGGCAAATGGAGCTTTATTCTATTCCGTGAACGGAAAAACCTTCTATTATACGCCTGACAGCGATAAACCGGTGCTGGACTTCGCCTCTATGAAAAAGCTGGTTCAAAGGGACGGCACATGGTACGGCCTGCTGGGGAACACGCTGTTCAAGATCCGAACTGGTGAACCCGCGGATACGCAGGCGCCCGTATGGCCGGCCGGCAGCGAACTCACCGTGACGGACGTGACCTATTCGGCAGCGAAGCTGGCTTGGCGGCCCGCATCGGATAACGTGGGGGTTGCGAAGTACATCCTACTGCAGGACGGAGTGAAAACGGCCGAGCTTCCCGTCACGGCAGTTACCTACGGGATCAGCGGCCTGAAGCCGGGGACAGCCTACACGTTCAGCTTGGCGGCGGAAGACGCTGCAGGCAACCGGAGTACAGCGAACCCTTCCGTTACCTTCACGACAGGACAGGAGCCTGAGCCGGAAGATACAGCGGCACCCGAGTGGCCGTCCGGGGAAGCCGTGACCGTCAGCGGCGTAACCTATGCGGAGGCCGAGCTGTACTGGGTTCCGGCCGCGGATCTCAACGGCGTAACCGCCTATGAGATTTACAGGAACGAGGAGTTGCTGGATACTGTCAGCGGAGCGGTGTACAGCTACCGGGCCTCGGGCCTCTCGCCGGAAACCGTCTATGTGTTCACCCTGAAAGCCCGCGATGCGGCGGGGAATGTGAGTCTGAACAACCCGAGCGTCACGGTCACGACTTCCGCTTATGGCCCGGAGCCGGGACCGGCGGGTCTGCTTGGCCTGCAGGCCAAGAAGGGCATGGTGGAAGCCGGATCGGTGCTGGAAGTGACGGTGAAGGCAGAAGGGGCTCAGGATCTCTACGGCTTCCTGGCCAAGCTGGAGTACGATCCGTCCCGACTGAAGCTGATGCAGACCGGGCTGCATCCGGACTTCGGCCGGGAGCGGGAGAATGCCGTGTTCGGCAGAGTGGCTTCGGCTGCAGGACGGGCCAAGCTCACCGCTTCCCTGCTGGGGGATGTGCAGGGGCGGAGCGGACGTGCGAATCTGATCACTCTGAAGTTTACGGCGCTCAAGGCGGGGGAGAGCGAGATCCGGCTGCTTGCTGACTCCGCTGTTTCGAACAGTCAGGGTACGGTCACCCCGCTGGGTACGGCGGTCGTGCTGAAGGTGAACGTGGGGGCCGGGGACTTTGACGGCGACGGCCGGGTCGGACTGAGCGATCTCGTCCGAATCTCGGGACATTATGGACAGAGGGCGGAGCAGGCGGGCTACGAACCGCAGTTTGACCTCAATCAGGACGGGCGGATCGACCGGACGGATATCCAGTACGTGGCGGATAAAACGGCTGCGGGAGGGTGACGCTTCCGCCATATGATGGTTTTATCAGGAGAGATTCCACCCCGCTCTAAGGTATGATAAAGCCAGGAAGATCATAGGAGAGATCCGGGACGGCTTGCTCTTCTACAGGGCAGACTCTGTCCCGGTCCTCAGGATAGAAGGATGAGCCGTGTGAGATACGTGAGGAATATCATTGGGGGACTGCTGCTGCTTTATGGGGTTTTTATTATGGCCTATTACGCATGGGTTTCGGTGAACATGTGGCAGGCTGGCAGGAATGCGGAGCGCTTCCTGGACCTCATGGTGGAGCAGAAGTGGGAGGAAGCGGAGGCGATTGCCACCGCGCACTCCTATGCGGATGATCCCGCGAAGCGGGAAGCGCACCGCAGGGCCTGGATCGAGCGGATGCGGGGCTTGAAGGAGCAGGGGTACTACCTTGCAGGATATGACAGCGTCAGAGCGTTCTATGATGATGCCTGCGTTTGCGGCGGCCATGCGAACCTGACGTTCCGCGACGGGGAGCGGACGGTAACGTACCGCAGCGTATTTACAGGGGGACTGCCGGACATCGGGCAGCTCTGTCCTCTGAGTGCCCAGGGCGAATCGATCGAAACCAACGGGTGGAAAGCGATGGCCTGCTCCGGCGGCTAAGGCAGCCAACGTCCGCAGGCAGGAAATCCCAATCAGGCGTGGAATACAACGTGGTGTATTCCATTCGAACGCTCTGCATAGGAGGTTTGTTGCGATGTCTTACTTGTCTGTCAGCACCTGGAGTCTGCACCGATTGCTCGGACCGCTGCGCTGGACGCAGTGGGATGCCGAGTCGGGCACGCACATCACGCGCGAGCAGGAACAGCCCGAGGTGCTGAGCCTGCTGGAGCTGCCGCGGGAGGCCGCGGGCCGGGGCTACGCAGCGCTCGAAGTGTGCCACTTCCACTTCCCCGCCACGGACCCGGCCTATCTCGGCCGGCTGAGGGAAACCTTCGCCGCCGCGGGGATCTCGTTCGATACGCTGCTGCTCGACTACGGCGATCTGACGAGCGAGGATGAGCGGCGCCGCACCGCGGACGTCGAGTTCATCCGGCGCTGGATCGGGTATGCTTCCCTGGCTGGTGCGAAGCAGATTCGCGTAGTGGCCGGAGAGGCGCAGCCGGACGACGAAGAAGCGCTCCGTCTCAGCGCCGAGACGCTGGCCGGCCTTGCGGCGTATGCTTCGGAGCACGGTGTGCGCGTCGTCACGGAGAACTTCAAGCCGCTTACCTCCACGGCGGACAGCTGCCTGAAGCTGCGCTCCCTGGCGGGAGAAGCGGTCGGCTTCATCACCGACTTCGGGAACTTCAAGTCGCCGGCGAAGTACGAAGAGCTGGCGGCAACGATCCCGGGGAGTGTCTCCGTGCATGCCAAGGCGCATTACGATGAGAACGGCTTCCCCGACGAAGAGGAATACCTCCGCTGCCTGGAGCAGGTGAGAGCCGCCGGTTATAACGGCGCGGTCGTGCTCATCTATGACGGACCGGGAGATATGTGGGAAGGCTTGGAGCGGATCCGGAAGATCGTCGAGCCCTATTTGTAGCCCCAGAACAGCAGCAGCTCGCAGAACGAAGGTGCCTAAGCCTTCAGCCTGCGGGCTGCTGCTGTTGTTATGGGTGAGACGCTGGGCGAGGAGTGCATACCTGGGCCGGCTTTTGTCACCTGCCGCTTCGCTGAAGCCGGCAAGCTTCTTCCTGGATCGCTCGGCTTAGCTCAAGGTGCAGCGGCTGACCATGCCGGCCGGCGGTGATCCTCGCTTGGGGCGGAGAGGGCCGTTCCAGCGGCAGAGGGTCAGCCGGCTGTCAGCGGGCGGTCCATATCCCACTGCGGTCCTGATGCTTCGCCGTAGCCCACAGGGATACGATGAGGAGCAGCTCGTAGATGTTGGTCAGCGCGGAGCTTTCGAAGGGCAGCGGAATCATGCGGCCGACGAACAGCGCGGCCGTCCCTGCGGCCATCCAGATCCAGCGCTGGCGAAAAGCCAGGATGAGACCGGCCGCGAGCAGCAGCGCGGAGGTGATGATCACCATCAGCGGTCCGCCGGTTTCCGCCAGCGGCACATAGCGGAGCACGCCGTACTCGCGGAGCGGGGCAAGGCTCGTCGTCTCGCGCAGCGCTGCGGTGAGGGTCTGGTAGACGACGAGCCCCAGGGTGACGAGCCAGGCGGCTCCTCGGCTCCACGGGCGGTGGGCCCAGCCGATGTCCGCCCGGCGCAGGGTATCCCAGGCGAAGAGGACGAGCGCCGGAGTGAACAAGGCATGCGTCCAGTAGCGGAACGTGCTCAGGAATCGCAGCGTACGACCTTCACCGAACCATTCGCCCGCTGCAATGATGCCATTGTCATAGAAAAGTCCCAGGGCGACGAGCAGCGGGATCGAGGAATAGGTGAAGCCGCCCTGCTCCCGGACCCGATTCCAGCCGAAGGCGATGAGAACCAGATAAGCACAGGCAAGGGCCATATAGATAGGCATATCCATGAAGGGAATCTCCTTTTCAAGTGATAAGTTTAATTGGACGGAAGGCTCTTCTCCGAATCATATGGCCGAGGCCAAAAAAAGAGACCCACAGCAACGGGCTGAGGGTCTAAAAGGGTTTATATATTAAAAAGGGGGTCGAGATTTATTATAGGACAGCGACATTAAGGAAGGATGAATAATAGATTTCAATTTCGTTACAAATAACGCTAAATTTGTCGTCTAATGTTCGGATTCCGGGTGTCGATCAGACAGCCGGCTCGGCTTCCATCAGTAGCGGCAGCATGGGGGAAAGGGCTTCGTCCCACTTCAGGATGCGGGCTTCCGGCTGCGCGTTCGGCGTGAAGTGCAGGAGATAGCGGAATTTCGGCGCTCCGGGCTCCGGAATCTCCAGAGGCACGGCCCGGAAGAGCAGCTCGTAGCTTCCCGCGGGGATCTCATAGTGGCAGGAGCGCGATAGGATGCTGCCGACCGTAATCCCGCCAGCCCCCTTCACAGGGAAAGGAACGGAGATCTCGCGTACAGCCTCCCCGTCCGGTACGGGCTTCCTGGCGCCAAACGATACTACGATCTCGCTGCGGACATCATCGAGCGCGGCGAACGAGACACTGCCCGGCCGCCAGGCAAAGCCCTGCCTGAGATGTCGGTCCGTCCACTCGGGGTACGGATTGGGCAGTCCCGAGGTATAGACGGCGAGCTGGGCATAAGAGATCAGCAGCTCCTGTTTTGGCCACGTTTGTATAGAATCGGGCATGGTTCGGACCTCCTCGGATAGCAGTGAAAGCCCTGCGTGTGCAGCCCACATTCGTTCAGTTAGTTATACGACATGATGAACTTGATCCGGGTGCCGTCGGGATAATCGGAGAGCTGGTTGCCTACCCATGAGCCCGATCCCCGGTTATCGGAGTAGGGGACATAGCGGACATCGGCGCCGGCTCCGCCTTCCTCGCACATGGCCATTGGCCACTCATCGCGGTCATAGCCTGTTTTGGTGGGGATGCCTTGGAGCGATTCGGCACGGTTCTCGTCGGCCCCGTCGCGGTCGATCGTGCATACGCTGGGATGTCCGGCTGCGATCGCATCGCGGATGTGGTCCCCCGTGTACGGGTACTTGTTGAACGGAAAATACAGGACGGCGTCGTACTCTCCCGCCGCTTCAGCCTGGCTCGTATGTAGGGTGAAGAGGCCTCCGGCGAGAGCGGCGGTCATGAGAGCCAGGGAGAGCCAGGCCGCGGTGCGGCGGAGTGCTTTGGTGAACATCGGTAACTTCCTCCGTTTCGTAAAGCAGATGGTGTGACAGCCGGCAATGGCCTGCCCAAGCAAAGACTTTACGGGAGGAAGGTATCCCTACTGTGAACGGAAAGTTAACGTTTTGTGGAGAGGTTTGCCTTACAGGAAGCGGGCATATGGCGAACCCGCCGGGATGGCTTCCGCCAGCCGCCGCAGCCCGTCCTGCATGGATTGAAGCCTAAGCCTGCCCTGCCAGTCGGCGGGCAGCAGCTCCGGGGGCAGCATCGGGTCCACGAGATACAAGCCGCTGATGACCTCGCCGAGCTCCAGGTAGAGCGTGAACAGGTCGAGCGGGTCGGCCGCTTCCCCCTGCGCGATAAGACTTTCAGCTGCCGGCCGGCAGTCACCGGTATACCAGGCCCACTGCTCCTCATACTCACGGCCTGCCGCCGGGAGCTCCCAGATCTCCGCGGTCTCCTCCGCCGTAAGGGTTCTTCCCTGCAGAGAGCCGTGGAACTGCATGGCTCTATCCATGATCCCGTGCTTGCCGAGCAGCTCCCGCACCTCTTCGCTGTAATCCCACGGGGCGATATAGACGCTGTGATAGAGCAGACCGAAGCCGGTCTGCCGGATATCCGCACGGAAGGCATCACGGCGGCGCCGCTCAGCTTCGGGGATCTCCACCATGACCAGGTGCCAGGAGCCGTCCCAAGCCCGGTCGTAGAACAGCGGCTTCCGGTTGATTGTACGGATGAAGGTTCGGCCGGCCTGCGTAATCTCATACAGCGAGCGGGCGGGCGAAACGGCGTATCCGTTCTTTTTGAGATGGGACAGGGCATTGCGGATCGTAGGGGCGGTATAGCCGCGCCGTTCATAGATGGTGATAAGCTCCTGCGTGTCCATAGGCGCGGATCGGGAGAGCAGGAACAGGATTTGTTTTTCGATCGACAGCAAAGAAGCCCAACTCCTTATTGACAAAGGTAAGATTTGGTTATAACATTATTTTAGACGAACGTTATGTATTTTATTATAAATTGGAATGCGGCATGCGGTATGCTTCCGGTGACTGCCCCTATTATACCGGAAGATGCGCAGGCTGAACATTCCGACGCGAAGGAGCGATGGGTATGCCAAGATTACGTGGAATTCACCGGTGGGCTGCCTCGGCGGCCGTATTATCCTTGATGATGGCTGCCGGAGCGGCGAATGCCGAAGCCCCCGTCAAGGAGCGGGATGTCATGAAGAACGTCGGCAGTTATCTGCAGTGGAACTCTCCGGTGACGGTGAAGCTGGACGGACAGGAGCTGCCCGTGAAGGCGGAGATGGAGGGCACGAAGATTCTGGTTCCGTTCCGGGCGGCGTTCGAAGCGCTCGGTGCTAAGGTGACCTGGGACGAGGCGGGAGGGAGCGCTTCGGCTGTGGTGGAGTCCGGCGGGGCGGCACACTCCGTCAAGGTACGGGCAGGAGAAGAGGAAGCCGTCGTGGACGGAAGCCCCTACACGTATGACCACGAAGCCGTGAACCGGGAGGGCAGCCTGTATGTACCCCTGCGGGTTCTGACTGCGGCATCGGGCGCCCGGTTCGAGTGGGACCTGGCGAGCCGCACGCTGCTGCTGGAAGCGGAGGCCGGTGACCCGGCTGCCGGATTCGAGGCCGGGTCGCCGGCCTATGAAGCCCATGGCGATATTCCGGCGCGGTATGCCCACGGGGCTTCGGCGGACGGGAAGGACGTGAATCCGCCGCTGCAGTGGGAAGGGGCTCCGCAAGGCACGAAGTCGTATGCCGTTGTGATGTACGACCTGCACCCGATCGCCGACAATTGGATTCACTGGAGCGTGCTGAATCTGCCGGCATCCTCTCAGGGAATACCCGAGGGTGTAACCGGCGCTCTCCCGGAAGGGACGGAGACCAACGCCTACTTCGGCATGGGGCCGCCGCCGCATTCGGGGGATCATCCTTACCGGGTCGTTGTGTATGCCCTGGATACGGAGAAGGTGGAGCTGAAGAGCGCTCCGGTGTTCTTCGAGGACGTGGAGCCGGTGCTGGAGGAGCATGCTCTGGCCAAGTCCGAATGGACAGCTTACTTCCGGGGAGCGGAATAAACAGGTGGTTGTATAGGTGAGCCTCAGCAAAAGAGCAGGCAGGCTGCCATGCACGACGAACCGAACGGCTGGGCAGGCTGTCTGCAGCGGCTGTGCCGCAAAATGATAGATTGAAAAGCGCGTCAAGCAGGCCCATTTTGAGCCATTAAAAAGACATCTGTCTCCAGAAGAATGGAAAAAGATGTCTTTTTTTTCGACTTATGCAAGGCCCCGAGGAAAAAGCGTGAGTTCTTCAGTGGCCTCGATGATCAAGGGTGCTTCTTTAGTCGTTCCAAGACATTCTCCCTTGAGGCCTGGTTTACCCCTTCTTTTTTCACAACTTTAGTAATAAAAAGTTAAAACAAAACCGATAAATCATCCATTGCATTCTGCAATTAATATATACGAAGGGATGGTTTCTTAAGGGTTACAAAGTTTCCATTAACAACTTAGATCTCAAATTAACGGAGGAATCATGCTGCTATGCGAATAACCATTGGTCGAAAACTACTCTTCGGCTTCTTAAGTATAATCATTCTTCTAGCCGTAATCAGTGGCATCTCTATCTATATGATAAAAAATATAGATGGCTCTTACTCGGACTTGCTTGACCGCAGAAATGTTATACTAATTAACGCAAAAACCATGCAGGTAAGTGCATCACAGGAGATTAGCGGTATTTTCGGGATACTTCTTGAACAACCTACAGCTGCGGATGTCGCGATAAAGGCTTCTACACAGCTAGACAGTTTGGCTGAAACTACTCTTCCCCTTGTGCAAGTGTCGGAAGTACATGAAATGCTGATCAAACTTCGATCATTGAATGAACAGTATGTAGGCCAATTGAATCAAGTGATAGATCTGATGAAGACCGATCCTGCCGCGGCCAAAGTTTTGGCTGTTGAGAAATCCGTACCCTTGGCTCAAGAGATTCGAACCACGGCCAATGCAATAGCGGAGAAGCAAGCTGAAGTCTTGGCAAACGCTAACATTCAGAACTCCCAACTCGTCTCTTCGGTTGTAGGAAATATTTTGGTAATAAGCTCGATCGCACTTCTCCTTGCTGTCATCATCAGTACTACTATCACTCGATTGATCGCCCGACCTGTCCGATTGCTTACTCAAGGTGCCACTGTCATTGCCGAAGGTGTGCTTACAGGAGATGAAGTCATCGTCAAGAATCGTGACGAACTGGGCGAGTTGTCCCAAGCCTTTAATCAGATGAAGCGAAACCTACAGCAGTTAATCATCCAGGTTGGAGACAATACTAATCAAGTCGCCGCGACCTCCCAACAATTATCTGCCAGTGCTGAACAAAGTGGCTATGCGTCGGAGCAAATCTCTGCGGCTATCCAAGATATCGCAGATGGTTCTGCCAAGCAACTCTTAAGCGGTCAAAAGGCAATGCAAGCAAGCACAGGATTATCGCAGGGCATAAGCCAGGTTTCCGCATCCATTCAAGAGGTCACCTTACTGACTCATAACGCGAGTGACAAAGCGACATCTGGAAGCATTGTCGTTGCCCAAACGGTCGAGCAAATGAATCACGCTCAGAAGTCAATCCTACACACTGCAAAGGTCGTAAACCTACTTGGGGAAAAGTCGAAAGAGATCGGACAAATAGTAGCTATGATTACTCAGATTGCCAATCAGACGAACCTTCTTTCATTAAATGCAGCTATTGAGGCGGCCCGTGCTGGAGAAGAGGGTAGGGGCTTCGCAGTGGTTGCCAGCGAAGTGAGAAAGCTCGCTGAACAGTCTGCGGAAGCAGGAGCTCAAATTCACCAACTGATCGATCAGATTCAATCGGAATCTTTCAAGGCTGTACAGTCCATGGATGAAGGGACACATGTGCTTGGGGAGGGGATCGAGCTCGTTCGTCTGAGCGGTCAATCCTTCAAGGACATTGTGGAATCAATTGAGCAAGTAGTGGTTCAAACTCGTGAGGTAGCTATTGTAATGGATGGGGTGAACAAAAACTCAGTTACCATGGTGGAGCTGATGGAGAATGTAGCTGGGTTGGCTGAGGAGTCCACTGGGAATTCTCAGAAAGTAGCTGCATCCGCTGAACAACAGCTCGCCTCCACGGAGGAAGTCTCTGCTTCTGCCCAATCCTTAAGTAGAATGGCTCAGGACCTTCAGGAAATAGTGGGTCAATTCAAGGTGTAGAGTCCTTTCCAGATATAAAGCAAACTCTTCAGCCCTTTCGCTTCCCAGTAGGAAGTCGGAAGGGCATTGTTTGTGTTTCGAGACATTTCCCATGTTCCCCGTCTATTCGCTGTAAATCTTAAGCGGATATTGAAACTGGTGGATTGAAAAACGCGTCAAGCAGGCCCATTTTGAGCCATTAAAAAAGACATCTGTCTCCAGAAAAATGGGGACAGATGTCTTTTTTGCGACTTATGCAAGGCCCCCGAGGAAAAACCGTGAGTTCTTCAGTGGCCTCCCGCGGGGGCAGTCTCTTTTTGCAATCTACTGTAAGCTTGACCACGTAAAGTTACGCGTTCAGCGTCTGGCTCCAGTCGTGCACCATGTGGCCTTCGAGGAACTTCTCGCACTCGAGTGCCGCCATGCAGCCGCTGCCCGCCGCGGTGATCGCCTGGCGGTACTTGCTGTCCTGCACGTCGCCGCAGGCGAATACGCCAGGGACGTTCGTCATCGTGGTGCCCGGTGTTACTTGGATGTAGCCGATCTCGTCGGTCTTGATCTGGCCGTTCAGGAAGCCGGTGTTCGGCGTGTGGCCGATGGCTACGAAGATGCCGTCCGTCTCGAGGATCTCTTCCGCACCGGTTTCGTTGTTCTTCACTTTGAGGCCCGTTACGCCTCTGTCGCCGGAGACCACTTCAAGCGGGGTCTTGTTGAGCGCCCAGGAGATCTTCGGGTTCTTGCGTGCACGGTCCTGCATGATCTTCGAAGCGCGGAGCTCCGTACGGCGGTTGACCAGCGTCACTTCGGAAGCGAAGCGGGTCAGGAAGTCCGCTTCTTCCATTGCGGAGTCGCCGCCGCCGACCACGAGGATCTTTTTGTTGCGGAAGAAGAAACCGTCACAGGTTGCGCAGGTGGATACGCCGCGTCCGATGCTTTCCTTCTCGTTGGTGATGCCGAGCAGCTTCGCGGAAGCGCCGGTGGAGATGATGATCGTTTCGGAGACGAGCTCGCCGATGCCCTCAACCTGCAGCTTGAACGGACGCTGGGACATGTCGACGGAATTCACCCAGCCGGTCTTGAACTCCGCGCCGAAACGCTCGGCCTGCTTGCGCATGTTGGCCATGAGCTCAGGACCCATGATGCCGTCCGGGAAGCCTGGGAAGTTCTCGACTTCGGTCGTCGTGGTGAGCTGGCCGCCCGGCTCAGGGCCTTCAATGACGAGCGGGCTCAGGTTGGCGCGTGCCAGGTAGATGGCGGCCGTCAGACCGGATGGGCCTGTGCCGATAACGATGGATTTATACATATGGGTTTCCTCCTAAAGATACTTTTTTGTATGTGGTTCTGCAGCTGCGTTTTTTGAAAAAACCGGAATATGTTTTCATTATACCGATGGGGCATTCCCGCGTCATGACCCGATCATGAACATTTCATGAAGAACGGATGAAGGTGAAGCCGCTGTGGATCAGGTGCCGGGATACAGCGTATTACAAGTCCGGTATGCGGGTCAAGCCCGCGGGGCAATGACAGTGAAAAGAGGCTGCCGGAAGAGGGCCGGACAGGCCGGGGGAGCGAATGGAGGGCCGCCGTTTGCGGATAGGGAGGTGCGTGCGACGGATGCCGGTGCTCAAGTCCGTACAGCGGGCGTACCGGTTTGGGTTCGCGGCGGACTTTCTGCTATGATGACAGGGGAGGGACGGCATATGGAACTGATAACCAAGGACGAATGGGACCCTCTGCTATGGGAGCGGCTGGAGCCTGTATACCACGAAGGCTTCCCCCCGCATGGCCGCAAGCCGGTAAAGGTCATCCGCAATGCCGTCGAACGGGGCGGAGGCTTCCTTCATGGCGGCGTGGAGCAGGGCGAAGTGGCTGCCATGGCGCTGACCGGCAGGCTGGGGGAGATCCGGGCGCTGCTGATCGATTACATCGCGGTGGCGCAGGCGGCGCGAAGCCAAGGGATGGGACGGCGGTTCCTGGACGCCATCAAGGCTTGGGCGAGAGCCCAGGGACTCGAGGGGATCGTGATTGAGATCGAATGCGAAGAGACTCCCGTGAACCGCAGACGCGCCTCCTTTTGGGAAAACAACGGATTTCAGCTGGTCGGGGACTATGTCCATCAATATATTTGGGTACCGGAGCCGTATCAGGCGATGGTGTTTGCCTTCGATGCTTCGGCGGAGCTGCTTCAGAGGGACGGGGCGACGCTGTTCCGCCTGATGGGCGGGTTTCATGCCAAGGCCTACCGGGGGACCTAAGGGGGAGAAAACGGCAATGAGCGCAAGCTACGAGGAGCTCTTGGAGCAGGCCTCCGCTTATGGGCAGGAGCATCTGCTCCGCTATTATCATGAACTGCGGCCGGAGGAGCAGGAGAGGCTGCTGGAGCAGGTCGGTGGGCTGGACTTCGGGCGGATGGCCAGGCTGTTCGGGAAGGCGGGGCAGCCTCCGGAGCTGACGGGTACGATCGAGCCCATCCGGGCCGTGCACTGGGTTGACTACAGCGACGCGGAACGCGAGCAGTTCGAGGAAGCCGGCTGGGAGCTGCTGCGCCAAGGGAAAGTCGGGGCGCTTGTGGTAGCCGGAGGCCAAGGCAGCCGGCTCGGTCATGAAGGGCCCAAGGGAACCTACGACATCGGGCTGCCGTCCGGCAAATCGCTGTTCCAGCTGCAGGCGGAGCGTCTGCTCAGGCTGTCGGCTCTCGCGGGGCGGACCGTGCCGTGGTACATCATGACGAGCCCGGAGAATCACGGGGCGACGACCGGCTTCTTCGAGGAGCACGGCCATTTCGGCTACCCGAAGGAAGATATCTTTTTCTTCGAGCAGGGGGTGCTGCCTGCGCTCGATGAGCACGGCCGGGTGCTCCTGGCGGCCAAGGGGGAAGTGTCTCTGGCGCCGAGCGGCAACGGGGAAGTGTTCGCCTCCATGAAGCATCGGGGGGCACTGGACGACCTGAAGCGCCGCGGGGTGGAGTGGCTCTTTTACTACAACGTGGACAATGCGCTGATCGCGATTGCGGACCCGGCGTTCGTCGGCGTGGCCGCGCACTTCAACCATCCTGTGGCGACCAAGGTCGTGGAGAAGGCGTACCCGGAGGAAAAGGTGGGCATTCTGTGCCGCAGGAACGGCCGTCCGGCCGTTGTCGAGTATACGGATGTGCCGCCCGAGCTGATGTATGAGCGGGACAGCCGGAGCCGGTATGTGTATGGGCTCGGCAATATCTCGATCCACCTGTTCCGCACGGATTTCATCGAAGCCCAGGCGGAGACGGACCTGCCGTACCATGCGGCCCACAAAAAGATCCGGACGCTGGACAGCGCCGGAGAGCCTTACACCCCGCAGGAGCCCAACGCGTACAAGTTCGAGCGGTTTATTTTCGACTTTTTCCCTCTTATGGAGGAGATGACGGTGCTGCGGATGGCCCGGGAGCGGGAGTTCGCCCCGGTGAAGAACAAGGAGGGGGCCGATAGCCCGGCCACGGCCCGGGAGCTCGTGCTTGCGCTGCATCAGCGCTGGCTGCTGGACGCGGGAGTTCAGCCATCCCGGCTGGAAGGACGGGAGATCGAGATTTCCCCGCTCGACTCTTACGGCGGCGAGGGACTGACGGAGGACGTGCTGAGGAAGTACGGCTTGTAATATTTTTGGCGGATTCGGGTAATGGTACAGGGGTCCGTTTTCTGGAAAGCCCAATGATGATAGAGATAGGAGAGAAGCTCATGAATACATTTACATTTCACAATCCGACGAAGCTGATCTTCGGCAAAGGCACGCTGGAGCAGCTCCGCACGCAGGTGCCGCAGGGCAGCACGGTGCTGCTCGTCTATGGCGGAGGCAGCATCAAACGCAATGGTGTCTATGATGGCGTCCTCGGACACCTGAAGGAGCTGGGGGCGAAGGTGCACGAGCTGAGCGGTGTGGAGCCGAATCCGCGGCTGACCACGGTGCACCGGGGCGTGGAGATCTGCCGCAGCGAAGGTGTGAATTTCATCCTTGCCGTAGGCGGAGGGAGCGTCATCGATTGCACGAAGGCGATTGCAGTCGGGGCGAAATACGAGGGCGACGTCTGGGAGATCATCACCCGCAAGGCGGCGGCTCATGATGCGCTGCCGTTCGGTACCGTGCTCACGCTGGCCGCGACCGGCTCCGAGATGAACTCGGGCTCGGTCATCACGAACTGGGAGACGAAAGAGAAGTTCGGCTGGGGCTCCCCGCATACCTTCCCGCGGTTCTCGATTCTCGATCCGGAGTTCACCTTCTCCGTGCCGCGGGACCAGACGGTGTACGGCATGGTCGACATCATGTCGCACGTGTTCGAGACCTACTTCAACCACACGGGCAACAGTCCGGTACAGGACGGCTTCTGCGAGACGATCCTGCGCACGGTGATCCATACGGCGCCAAAGCTGCTTCAGGATCTGGCGAGCTTCGAACACCGTGAGACGATCCTCTACAGCGGCACGATGGCGCTGAACGGCGTACTGGCCATGGGCGTCCGCGGCGACTGGGCGACGCACAATATCGAGCACGCGGTCAGCGCGGTGTACGACATCCCGCACGGCGGCGGCCTCGCCATCCTGTTCCCGAACTGGATGGAGCATGTGCTGGACAGCGGCGTAGGCCGGTTCAAGCAGATGGCGGTCAACGTCTTCGGCGTCGATCCGTCCGGCAAATCCGACCGCGAGGCGGCGCTCGAGGGCATCGCGGCGCTGCGCGCGTTCTGGACCTCCATCGGCGCCCCGAGCCGCCTCGCCGATTACAAGATCGGCGACGACCGTCTCGAGGAGATGGCCGACAAGGCGATGGTGTACGGGCCGTTCGGCCACTTCCAGAAGCTGGACCGCGAGGACGTACTGGCGATCTACCGCAGGTCGCTGTAAGCTCAAGGGAGCTGCCGCCAGCGGGGCAGTACAGCAGCGGGAGAGCCTTTCGGGGCCGCAAGGGCGGGAGTATCAAGGCTGGGCTGGAGGGCAGAAGGCTAGAGGCTGGAAGGCTGAGGTGCAGCAGTGCTGGAGACGGAAGGCTGAGATGCCGCAGCGCTGGAGGGCAGAGGGCTAGAGGCAGAAGGCTGAGATGCCGCAGCGTCAGAGGGCAGAAGGCTGGAGGAGTGGGAGCATACTTCCCCGTCTCTGTTTCACAGCAGGGCGGCATGTGTCACGTCATCTCTTGAGTGTCGCAACCAAGGGTATAAGGGCAGAAGGGCTGCAGGACAAAAGGCTAGATGGCGTGGGGGACGGGTACACCCTTCAGTCCACAGCAGAGCGGCAAAGTTTTCACGGCATCTCTCGAGCGTCGCCGTCAAGGATTGGGGGCTGCTTGAACGGGCTGCAAACCGCCGGCGTTTGTCCTGATCCAGGATCCTACCCTGAGCCCGCCTTAGTAGGCATACGTGAACACTTGCGTTCTCTTCAGGAGGCTGTCGCGGGAAGAACGCGCTGGTCGTAAAGAGGAAATGGCTTTTTAGCGGAACTCAGGTTCCTTATCCGGCTCAGGGAAAGGCCTGATTTACAGATAGCGGAACTGAGGTTCGCTATTTGGACTGATCGGGGGGCTTGGGGGTGAATTCAAGACCGATAAGACATCTGAGTTCCGTTATATCTCGGGAAATGCCGGGAAATACTCGGATAAGGCATTGGAGTTCCGTTATTTTTTAGAAGAGTTCCCCCTGAGGATGTTGGATGGTTTGCCTAAAAGCTGCCATGGGCCGAACGCTCTTCAGACTTGGCATACATGGGATCAAGCACCTCTGCTAACAGGCAGGGGTGTTTGACGTGCCGCCGGACCTCGGGGGATACGTCTTATATGATACCGCAGACTGGGAGGTGTTAGTTACTGCTGGTTGTGGCCGCCGGAGTGCAGATCCGTGCGGAGACAGCCGGGGGCTTGTGCCAGTGGCCACCGGACAACCGAAGCAGTTAGGCCGCGGCGGCCTCCCCATTCCCAAGAATACTGCAGGGCAGTGTTCCTGTGCTTCACACCGTCCGGAGGTTAGAATGGGTGCGGGCTTCCTGGCGGCTCCCCATACAGAAGGGGATGGCTTGGCATACACTACTGTGTACCTACAATGACCAGCAAAGGAGAATGCGATATGCCGACAAAGAACATTCAGGGTTGTCCGATGCCGCGCCCGATCACTTTGCAGCAGAGGCTTCGACTGTTACTGGGAAAGAAGGTCACCGTGTTTTCTCCCGGCTTCCCCAAGCTGACACGTACGGTTGGGGTGCTGACCGCCGTTTCCCAGAGGAATTTTAAGGTAGGCCGCCGGGTATTCGATTTTGACACGTCGTTTTACATCGTCCACGGACGGAGGACCAGCCAGCGGCTGCCGTATGAAGTGGTGGCCACGGCTGAGGACATCGGCAGTCTTACCGGCAAGCTGCTCTTCGTGGGGCGGGGCTTCGTGGAATTCATCCAGGTTCCGGGGCGCCGCGTTCCGACGATCTTCCCGCTGAACCAGTTTACAAGCGTCACCTGCAGTAAAGAAGGGGAAGAATAAGCGGCAGCGCAGTAGATCGGGACAAGATTCAGTTCATACAGCGGCACCCCCGGGGAACATGGCTCCGGGGGTGTTTGGCGTCATACGGAGGCCGGGGTCTGCGCCCCCTGAGGCAGCCGCTTGACGACCTTGTACATGCCGGGCACCGCGACAAAACCAAGCCGGTCCCGGTTGATCCGCAGCATCGGGGCGTTCAACGAATCGTTATGGGTGCGCATATAAGCTGCCCCGCGTTCCAGAGCATGCTGGATCGTGCGGACCTTCAGCGCCAGGGCGATGCCCTTCCCGCGGTAGGCGCGGCGGACGGCCGTGTATTCGTGATACATGCTGGAGGTGGCTTCAAAATGAACCAGGCTCGCCACCCCGGCAAACGTGTCGCCGTCCAGAGCGATAAAGATCTGAGCAGGGCTTGCACCCGGCAGGTCCAGTGTCCATTTGCGCCATTCGCTGCGACTGAAATAATCGCCGCTGAACCCGGGGATGTCGAAAGCGGTCTCACGGTACAGCTCGTAGAGCCGGGCTTCGGCTTCGTCTCCCGGCAGGTCTGCCAAAGTAACGACATGCAGGCCATGATCGCTCAGGCGCCGCAGGGCAGGAAGGCGCGGCTCCAGATCAAACGCCGGAAGCTCGAGCACGGATTCGAACGAATGACGCTCGATCTCGTAATGCCGGGCGAGGGCGAAGCGCAGCGAGGCTTCGCTTTGCTCACGGATCTCGTAATTGATCTTGGAGGCGCCGACCTCGTAGGCCCACTGCTCGAACCGGTCGTACAGGTGCTGTCCGGCTCCTTGGCTGCGGTGGTCCGGGGAGACGATGAGCAGATTGTTGAGCTCGCCGGGGGCCGTCCACGGGGCTCGCCAGGAGATGCCGTAAGCGACAGGCACATCCTGCTCATCGACGGCGACGAGTCGATATCGGTCGTGGCCGGTGAGCCGGCCCTGGTCGTCCCGGCCGAGATTGCCGTGGGCAGGGATTTTGGAATCTTCCAGTGCGAGGTTCTCCGCTGTGGTCGGTTCGGAGAAAGCGTGGCTGAGCAGCTCGGCAATGGCCGGGTAATCCTGCGGAAGACGCAGCTTGCGGATCGAATATTTCATGGATACACCTCGGTTTTGGGATGGGGATCATAAAATAGAAAAAGAAATATGGACGATATTACCAATATTTCCATCTTACCACATGCACGCCGGCAGGTCATGGGGGAGATTGGTTATACCTTTTTTGTGCAGGATGTGGAGTGCTCCGGTCATAGCTGCCAGATGACATACCCGAGCCAGCCGAACAGGCAGCAGACCGGAAGAATGGGCAGCGAAGCAGCCCAGAGCGGCGCTTTTCGCAGCAGCAGCCAGGCCGCACCGATATAGCCCATGGGGAACAGCAGGCCCCACCCGAGGAACCTTGGAGTCATGGCCAAGTAAAGACAGGTCGGGACGATGCACAGCGCGGCGGCATACAGCAGGGCAGGGGAGCGCAGGACGAGACCGGACAGGGCCAGCGGGACGGATAAAATGACCAACGGCCAAGTGAACAGGGTCAGCATCATCGTAACACCTCCAAATCAAAAGTGGGAGACCCGAGCCTGGGCGGCACAGGATAATCTCTACAGAGCCTGCGGCAGCAAGCCTGCAGCAGGGATTGACGACGATGAAGATAGAGCTACTGAGGAGACTTCGGTCGGTATGAGCCACTCCACTCTCCAAGAAAGCGCCGGATAGGAGGCCTATCGTACTACATAATAGACGATGGCAAAGAGGGAAAGGAAACGTTTGCCAAGCCCTGTGGGGGGTAATAAATACGGAAACCTTGCGGAGGTGAAAACCATGGAACAGCGAACATTCGGCAGAACGGATATGAAGGTGTCGGTGCTTGGTTTTGGCGGAGCGACGATTGGGCTGGAGGATACGCCTCCAGATGAGGTGAAGAAGCTGCTGAACACGGCACTGGAGCTGGGCGTCAATGTGATCGATACGTCGGCGAGCTACTTGAGCAGCGAGGAGCTGATCGGACAAGCCGTCTCTCACCGGCGGCAGGACTATTACCTGTTCAGCAAGTGCGGCGAAGGCACTTCGGTCGGTCTGGAGTATCCGGATTGGGACCCGAGGAACGTCCGGCCCAGTGTGGAACGCAGCCTGAAGCGTCTGCAGACGGATTATCTGGATCTGATTCTGATCCACAGCTGTACCGAAGCGGTGCTGCGTCAGGGGGGACTCGTGGAGGAGGTCAAAAAGCTGAAGCGCGACGGCCTCGTCCGCTATATCGGCTACAGCGGCGACAGCACGGATATGCTGTATGCGCTGGAGCTTGGGTTCTTCGACGCGATCGAGACGTCGGTGAACTTCGCGGACCAGGAGGCTCTCGAGATGACGCTGGGACGTGCGGCCCGGGATGGGCTGGGCGTGATAGCGAAGCGTCCGGTGGCTAACGTCGCCTGGAGCCGGGGGAAGGAGGAGCCGAACAACCCGGACGAGTACAGGGAACGGCTGGACAAGCTGAACTACCCGTTCCTCGAGAAGTCGCCGGAGGAGATCTTGGAGACGGCATTGCGCTTCACCCTGTCGGTACCGGGCGTGCACACGGCCATTGTCGGGACAACGAAGGAAGAGCATCTGCGCAGCAATATCGAGATGGCGGCCCAAGGCCCGCTCCCTGAGGCAAAGATGCGCGAGATCCGGGAGCGCTGGCAGTCCGTGCGGGAGCCGGCGTGGGCGGGCTTGAAGTAAGCCGACAGGCAGTGCGGGGGTGACGGACGAAGGCTGTATGAAATGTGCTGAAAACATCACGGCCTGCCGGTAGTTCTCCCCGGCAGGCCGTTTTTGCTGAAATCAAAAAAGGAACTTCGGTGCGCTATTCATCGAAATCAGAGTCGCATGAAGTAAGTAGAGGAACTCTGATTTCCTATCTTCCGGATCAGGCAGCCTGCGTCACCCTACAGAAGCGCCTTGTAGAACCTGCCGCACCATGGATAAGCTTTTCCGGCAGGCCGCTTTCTACCGGCAGCTTCCAGCAACAAGCAGCATGCGGTCTGATTGCCGGCCTACGCCAAAATGGCCTGCGCCAGCAGCTCGTAGGAGCGCAGCCGCTGCTCATAGTGCGGGACCGGGGTGACGACGAGGAACTCGTCCACACTGTACTCCGCCGCCATGGCCTCGAGCCGGGCCTTCACCTGCTGCGGCGTGCCGGCCAGGAGCCTGCGCTCCTCCGCCGGATCGGGCTCGCCCCCAGGCGCAAGGCCCGCCGGCAGAGGAGCGGCCTGCTGAGCCTTCGCATCCTCCGCCCCAGCGCTCACCGCCCCAGCGTCCGCTAGGCCTCCGCCGGCCTCCGCCCCAGCGCCGGCTCCCGCCGAGCCGCTTCCGCCGCGAGCGGTCTCCCCGGCCCCGGGCCGGAACGCCCGCTGCCCTTCGGCGGCCAGACGCCGGGCCTCGGCCTCGGTCTCGGCGCAGACTACGCCTACGGCCACAATCGCCTGCGGCCGGGGAGCACGCTCCGAGGGCCGGTAGGCCTGCCGGTACGCGGCCAGCGTCTCAGCTGCATCCTGGTCGCTCATGAACTGGCCGAAGACATAGCCGGTCCCGTGTTCCGCGGCGAGCTCCGCGCTCTTGCGGTTCGTGCCGAGCAGCCAGACCTCCGGCGGGATGCCGGGCATCGGCCGCGCCGTGACCGGCTCGTTCTCCACGCGGAAGGTGCCTTGGAGCAGCTGAAGCAGGCTGCGGAGGGTGTCCGGAAGCTGCCGGACACCCTCCAGGAAGTTGCCGCTCAGCGCAATCGCCGCGTGGGCGGACCCGCCGGGAGCCCGGCCGAGACCGAGATCGATGCGCCCCGGGTAGAGGGCGGCGAGCATGTTGAACGTCTCGGCGACCTTCATCGCTTTGTAATGCGGCAGGAGGAGCGCGCCGGTGCCGAGGCGGATCGTCTGCGTCTGTGCGCCGATATGTGCAAGAAGCACCTCGGGCGCCGTGCAGGCGAGGCCCGGCAGGTCGTGATGCTCGGCCGCCCAATAGCGGTGGCAGCCAAGCGCTTCGGCCGTCCGTGCGAGCCGCAGGGCTTGCCCAAGTGCCCCGGCATTATCGGTACCCTGCAATACAGGGACAAGATCAAGAACGCTGAGCTTCATCGTTTATCCCCCGGAATTTTGATCCCCCAGATCGTATCCTTCTTGTGCCGCGACGCTTCCTCCAGGGCGGGCAGCCGCGGGTCCTGCGGGTAATGCTGCTGCAGGAAGACCGTGAACGCCCCCGTAAAGTCGATCTCCTGATTGAGCTGATTATAATCCGACGGGTAGCTCTCCAGCAGCGGCAGCCACCGGTCCCACTCACCGAGTTCTCCGGCGGAAGCTTGTCCTTCCCGCACCCGTCCGGTCAGCCGCCGGAGCTCTCTCGTCGCCTCCCCGAGACGTCCCGTTCCGCGGTACACCCGGTTGACGATATATAACACGAGGCACAGGGCTGCAAAAGCCAGCCAAATGAGCGTATCCTTCATGAAGTTCACCTTGCGCTTTCCCATAGTCGTGATCCGCTTCCAGTATATCACGTTTGCCGTAGCGGAACCCATCCTCCCCATGCATATCCCGGTATTCCTATGTCTCTTCACTGCGATGAAGCAAATCTGCGTTAAATCATGTTCTTGCGCCATTCGGCCTGGACGGGGTACAATCCTTTCAAATCATTCCCAAAAGGCAATGAAGGAAAGAGTAAGCGGACCGGATTTCATGACAGGGACGGCGTGCCGGAGACTGAGAGCACCCGATCGAAGCCCGCCGCCGAAGTTCACTCCCGAGCCGGTTCCTGAAGCGTCCGCCCCGAATTCCCTCAAGCGGCCGACGTCTAGGGTCTCCCGTATGCCCTGCGTTAAAGGGACCAAAGTGAGAAGAACGCGGGCTCCCCCGCCCATTTGGCGGCAGATCGGCGCTTCTTCTAATAAGGGTGGTACCACGGCTCCTCGTCCCTTGCGGCGGGGGGCTTTTTGTGTTTTTCCATATTCATATTTAAAGTGGCAAAGGAGAGGTACGACGAATGGGACAAGCAAGGCTGGATGAACTCAGAGGAAGATTGGACGAAATCAACGGGGTGCTGCTGGAGCTGCTGTCGGAGCGGGCGAGGCTTGCTCAGGAGATCGGGCAGGAGAAGGAGCTGCAGGGCGTGCCGAAGTTTGATCCCGTACGCGAAAAAGCCATGCTCGAGGATCTCGTCTCCCGCAATCAGGGGCCGTTCTCCCATGAAACGGTGCGCCATCTGTTCAAGCAGATTTTCCAGGCTTCGCTGAGTCTGCAGCAGACCGATCATAAGAAGCAGCTGCTCGTCTCTCGCAAGAAGCAAAAAGAAGACACCATCGTCGAGCTGGCCGGCGTGTCCATAGGAGGCGGCCGTCCGGTTATGGTGGCGGGGCCGTGCTCGGTCGAGAGCTACGAGCAGGTGCGCCAGGTGGCTGCCGCCCTGAAGGAAGCGGGGGTCACGGTCATGCGGGGAGGGGCGTTCAAGCCGAGAACGTCACCGTATGATTTTCAGGGGCTCGGCATCGAAGGGCTCAAGATTCTGAAGGAAGTGGCATCGGAGTTCGGCCTGAAGACGATCAGCGAGATCGTGGACCCGGCGCATGTCGGGCTGGCGTCCGAATACATCGACGTCATCCAGATCGGCGCACGCAACATGCAGAATTTCGAGCTGCTGAAGGCGGCCGGCGAGGTGCGCACGCCGATCCTGCTCAAGCGCGGCCTTGCTGCGACGATCGATGAGTTCCTGCATGCGGCGGAATACATCCTGGCCGGCGGCAATACGCAGGTGATGCTCATCGAACGGGGGATCCGCACGTATGAGAGAGCGACCCGCAATACGCTCGATATCTCGGCCGTGCCGATCTTGAAGCAGGAGAGCCACCTGCCGGTGCTCGTCGACGTCACGCATTCCACGGGCCGCAAGGACATTCTCGCGCCGTGCGCCAAAGCGGCCATCGCAGCCGGCGCCGACGGCATTATGGTGGAGGTCCACCCGGACCCGGCCACCGCGCTGTCCGATGCGGCGCAGCAGCTGAACATTGAGGAGTTCCACCGGTTCTATGCGGAAGTCACGCGGGCGGGTTGGGGCATGTAACGACAAAAGACGCTTTAGACCCAAGCAGTACAGAAAGCCCGTTCCGCCATCATGGCAGGACGGGCTTTCTGCTGTTAGGATGGCAAGCGCTGGGATCGCACATAACAGAGCGCATACCCCGCCAGAGCCAGCACGAAAAACGATGTGGCCAGCAGATGGAAATAGACCAGCGACAAGGCCGTCAGCAGCAGGCAGGCGACAGCGTTGAACAGTGCGGCCGCGCGCAGGGCAGGAAGAGGGAGGGAGCGGGAGACGAGCAGGTTCAGGGTGCCCAGCAGGATGAGGAGACAGCCCATGGTCAGACTGAAGCCGTCATAGAACTTCAGCAGACTGTGTGTACCGATCAGATCGATCTTATACTCCTTCATGCTTTGATACACCGGGCTGCTCTGCCGGCGGACCACGTTCAGCATGGAGCCGGATACAAACACCGCGTTGTGGAGCAGCCCGAGCAGGATGACCAGCCACGAAGCCAGGGTATACCATCGCTGGGCATGGGGGGCCGGACGGACGTGCGAAGCTGGGGTCAGCATAAAAAATCACCGTCTCTTTCCTTCATTAAATAGAGAAAATCAACTAGAGAAAATCGATTGGTCAGGGAGACCCTGACATGCGAGTGTGCGTTCCTGTACAGGGGTTCAGTCCTCGATGGGAATCGTGCCGTCGGTTCCGTGCGCATCCCGGTGCTTCCCCGGTCCTTGGGCTGCAGCCCCTTGTCCCCCCGGCCTCTCCTGCGTCCTCTCGATCGCTTCGTCGATCAGCGAGCGGATGCCGAGCAGGGCTTCCCTTCGCGCCGAGCGGAAGTGGGAGCGGGTCTGCTCCGGAATCGCTTCGTTCAGCACTTCTTCCTGCAGCTCCATCAGCGTATCGAGCAGGCGGGCGGTTAGCGGTGTTTTTGCCATTGTACCAAGCCTCCTTCCTCTAGGATTCATCTCCAGCCCGTTCTCCGAAGCGGATCGAGAGCTTGCCGTCCACGAAGCGGGCGCCGGCAATCGGGCAGCCGAGCAGCATGCGGGGGAGCAGCACCTTGCGCTTATAGGGGCCGGCCTGGATTGTCAGCTCGTCACCCTTCTGGCTGAGCTGCAGCTCCTCCTTGGCGGCGAAGGGCAGGGTAATGTCGAGATGGCGCTCCCCGTTCTCAATGCGCAGCTCCTGAATATTGCCCTGGTACAGCACCTCGCGGGGATTGTGCTCCGCGAAGGCGGCGTCGCCGACCCGGCGGAGCATCTCCAGTCCATGCACCTCGGAGGGCATCAGCGGAATCCGCAGAATGGGCAGCGGGGCGAAGCAGGCGCGGATCTCCTCCTCGTACTTCCCGTGCACTTCGCGCCAGGCGGCCCAGTAGCCCGTGCCGGCTTCCTCGGGAAGGACCCGGTTGACGATGACGGCATCGGTGCGGAAGCCGAAAAGATTCAGGTACGTGAAGGTGCGACGGGCTTCGGCCACGACCATCTTCTCGGGGTTCATAACGATGCGGACCGTCGTCGTCTCCGGCTGGAGAAGAAGCTCCTGAAGCTCTTCGAGCTCGCGGACGAAGGCTTCGATGGAGTCCATGACCTGGTCGCTCGGCAGCTCCAGGTTTCCGCGGGTGACCGCCTTGGCGACCGGCCGCACGAGTTTGACCAGCCGGCGCTCGTAGGGGAAGATCTTGTCGATCCACCAGCCGAGGAGCTGCGGGTAGCTCAGCAGCCGGATCGTCTCGCCGGTAGGGGCGCAGTCGACGATGAGGCAGTCGTACCGGCCGCTCTGCGCATGCTCCTTGATCCGCAGGAGGCTGAAGAGCTCCTCCATGCCGGGGAAGACGAGCATCTCCTCCGTCGTAATGTCGCTGAGCTTCGCCCACTGCAGCATGCCCTGCAGCCAGCTCTGAACCGAACCCCAGCGCTTCTCAGTCTCCCGCAGGGAGTCGATCTCCTGCGCCCACAGGCACTCGGCCACCAGGGCGGGTTCACTGCCGAGCGGGATGCCGAACGAGTCGGAGAGGCTGTGCGCCGCATCCGTGCTCATGACGAGGGTCCTGCAGCCCTGCGAGGCCAGCTTCAGACCTGTGGCTGCGGCCGCGCTGGTTTTGCCGACGCCGCCTTTGCCGGTATAGATGAGAATGCGCATATGATCCGCTCCTTTGATATTATTACGATTTCGTACTAATTGAGCAAAAAAAGAGGCCGGCTCTCAGTCCTCTATGCTGATTTTCCGAAAAGCCGGCTTCTCCGCTTCGGTCTGCTCCCGGGTACCGTCCTGCAGCGCTTTGGCGATCTTGAGGAACAGCGTGAAGAACTGTTCGGTCTCTCCGGGGGTCAGGACCTCTTCGATCCGCTTCAGATAGGCGGCCATCGTTGCCTTGGCCTGGGACGCCATCTCCCGGCCTTCCGCGGTCAGATCCACCAGCGTAATCCGCTGGTCGACGGGCGATGGCCGGCGGGCGATGAGGCCTTTTTTCTCCAGACGTTTGGCCAGCGAGGTCAGCGTACTGAGCGGCGCTCCCAGCTGGACCGCCAGCTCGGACATCGTCAGCTCTCCGCGCAGCAGAAGCAGCAGCAGGGCGGTCAGCTCGGAGCGGTTGACTTTCTTCTCGAGGTCGGCGGCATCGGCGAACAGGCTTAAGGGACGCAGGCCATTCCTTAGAAAAAGCTCCAGCAGCTGATCCATGATGTGTTCCTCCAGTGGCTACGAAATGGAAATATGAACTGCCATCAGATTACTACGAAATCGTACTATTGACAAGGGGGATTTGGAAAATGGGTGGATGTGGCGATGATGCGTTGAATAAGCTGGGACAGGATGCGGTGTCTCTGGGCCGCGGTCCTCTTGGATTTTAAGGCCGGACATGGTATTTTGGTGGGGTGCCCCTGCGTCAGACGGAGGAGTTACGATTCTAACGAAATAAGGAGTTTCCTGCCATGGCCTATAACCGCCGTCTAGAGACGGATCAGGATTTTCAGGAAGCCCTGGAGCGGCAGGTGCCGATCCGGGTATTCAAGGACGATCATGTCATTGATGCGGGAGGCTGTGTCATCCGCTTCGACGATACGACGGTCGTCATCCAGTCCGGCGTCTCCGAGCTGGCCTATCATCCGCGGAAGGGCTGCGAATTTTTCGGTATGAAAAAGCGGTAGGACTTCTGTACTGCAGCCCGCCCCCCTTGGACAAGCTGCGATCCGGCATACCGGGACTGCAGCTTGTTTGAATATGCATAAGGGGGCGCCCGCAGACTTTCAATCCAGGCATGTGTCTTTTATATAAACGATGCACCGGCCTTAAAGCGGGTGGCGAAGTTCGGGTGATCCCGCACCTGCTTTTGTTTCAAAATCCGCCCGGAGGCTGAAGTAAGAGAAGCGGGAACGCGTCTGGTATTATGGAACGGCTTGCAGATGGGGGATTGGAAGATGTTACAATGGAATCGAGTAGGTAAAATGGACTATATTCTCGTTGCTTTCTGGGTCGAAGGGCGGTAGTATTATGGAGAAAACACCATCGATCCGACCACCCGAAGGGCATGATGACCATATGTTTGAAACGGCCTTGCTTTACCGCAAGCTGACGCCCTCGTTCCTGCGTCCGGCTGTATGGTTTCTTGTTTTTTTTACTCCGTTCTATTGGGTGATGCTCCTTCTGGTGCCTGCGTCCCTGAAGGGAACGGCAGCCGATATCCTCAGCCCGCTTGGGGCGGCCGGCGCCCTGTGGATTATTTGGAAAGGAATGAAGTCCAAGGGTCCGGGGGAGCGCAGGCGCTGGCAGTTCTTTTTTATCGGAAGCTGCATTTACCTCGTCCTCGAGTGCCTATGGAGGGGGACCGATCTGCTGGTCTGGAAGGGCCACAGCCCTATCTCTTCTGTCTACGATGTTCTCTATGTGTTCATTCCCTTATGTTATTTTGTCGGCATTATTTATTCCCTGAATCGACCCGGCCGTTCCGACGTTTTGCGGGTCTTGTTCGATCTTGTCATTATTATGGCTGTTGCCTGTACGCTGGAGTGGCAATTTCTGCTGGCTCCGTACCTGACGGGGGCCTCCGATTCCGAGAAGGGGTCCATGATACTATCTTTCCTGTATCCGGTGCTGGCAGCCGGCGGCTGGATCGGGTGTCTGCTGTTCTATCTGCGCTATCGCGAGCACAGCCGCAGGAATGTCGGGGAGCTGTGCGCCATAGGAGCCGTCGGATGCTGGACTGCGGCGAATCATCTCTATTTTATCCAGAATATACAGGGCAATTATGCATCAGGAAGCTGGGTCGATCCGCTCTGGTCGCTCGGACTTCATCTGCTTGCCCTGGCCTCGATCCTGCCGGATTCACCGCGGACCTCCCCCGCCAAAGCCCGCCCCAAGACCCAACGGATCGAGCACCGGCTGCAAACGCTGCTGCCTTACCTGGCCGCCGGCACCTTGATCTGCTTCGTCCTCTTCGAATTCAAGCGGTGGCAGCCGCTGACGATTGGCATGATGGTTACCACTCTGCTGGTGCTGGCCCGTCAGGTGGTGGTGATTGTAAGCTACGAGAAGCTCCTCGGCGTCGTCTCCCGTTCGCACGACGAGCTGGAGCGGCTGCACCGCGAGAATCTGTATCATAAGGAACAGCTGGAGCGGACGATCGGGCAGCTGAACGAGCTGAACGCTTCCCGCGAAGCGGAGGCCCGCACGGACTTCCTGACGGGGCTGAGCAACCGCCGCAGCATTAACGAATGGCTGCACAGGCATGCGGCAGCCCAGCGCAGGCTGAGTGTGGTGCTGCTCGACGTCGATCATTTCAAAAGGATCAACGATACGTATGGCCACGATACGGGGGATGTCGTGCTTGCCGAGATCAGCCGCCTGCTTAGGGACTCCGCCGGACCGGCGGATCTGGTGGGCCGCTTCGGCGGAGAAGAGTTCATCGTGCTGCTTCCAGATGCGGGACCCGAGCAGACCGCAGTCTTCGCCGAGCGGCTCCGCCAGCGGGTTGCCGGGCATTCGTTCCAATACATCCCGGGCGGCCCGGAACGGGTGACGGTATCCATCGGCATTACCGTATGGAACGGGGAGAAGGATGATATTCCGGCGATGCTGAAGCGTGCCGACCGTAGCTTATACATGGCCAAGCGTCAGGGGCGCAATACGGTCGTCAGCATGTAAGAAGAGGCTGTCCGGGAAGGTTCCGGGCAGCCTCTTCTGTTTGGTGCAAAGGGATCGATGCGGGGCGTGCAGGGCTGGGAGCGCCAAGCCTGCGGATGCAGGGTGCAATGCTCGGCGGGCAGCCGTTCATTCCGCAGCGGAGCGGGGGCCCCCCGGCCCTGCAGCCTGCGCGCTTACTTGGAGAACATCTTCTCCGCCTCGTCAAGCGACATCTTGCTGCCGAGAGCGGAGTAATCGAGCCACGGCTGCTCGGGAATCAGATACACGTGGCCTGCCTTCACGGCCTTGAGCCCCTGCCACAGCGGGTTGCTCTGCAGCTGTTCGAACACTTTCTTGGCGTCATCCTCCACGTTGACGATCACAAAGATCGCATCGGGGTTATAATCCGGCAGCACTTCCTGCGAGATGACTTCGTAAGCCTTATTGATCTTCTCGACGCCTTGGGCAGGCTTCAGTCCGAGGTCCTTGAAGAGCAGCGGCCCCAGCGGGCGGGCCATGCCCATGACGCGCAGCTCCTTGGCCGAGATGCGGATGGCCATAGCCGTGCCGCCCCCGATTTTTGTCTGGATCAAGGCGCGGACCTTCTCCGCCTGTTTCTCATACGCGGCGATGAAAGCCTCCGCCTGGGCTTCGCGGTGCACGCTCTTCCCGATGAGCTTCAGGTGATCCCGCCAGGTGCCCTCGTCGAGCGAGATGACTTCGGTCTTGGCGATTTTCTCATAGCTCGAGAGGTCTTTGCCGGCGAACGCTTCATCCGCATAGATGGTCTCGGGCTTCAGGGCCAGCAGAGCTTCCATATCCGGCTCTGCGGCTACGCCGAGCTTCTTCGTGTCCTTCAGACGGTCAGCCACATGGGGCAGGAAATCCTTGGCTTTGCCCCCAAGGACCGAGCCGGCGGGCGTAATGCCAAGGGCCAGCAGGTTGTTCGTCAGGTGGATGGACAGGGAGGCGACCCGCGGCTGTGCGGCAGCCGTCTGCTCTGCAGCGGCCTTCGGCTGAGGGGCTTCCGCCGGCTGGGCCGCTGGGGTGCCGCAGGCGGCCAGTCCGAGCAGGGAGAGGATGGTGAGCATCAAAGCAGGCTTTTTCATAGACATCGGATTCGGGTCTCCTTCTGTATGACTGTATTCTAGTGGGAAAGCCTCCAAGCTTTCCTTATTTGGTGCGTGTGAGCAGGTATAGAAAATAGGGCGCACCGACGGCGGCAACCACCACTCCTGCCGGGATGGAGCTGGGCAGGAACAGCGTGCGGCCCGCCGTGTCGGCTGCTGTGAGAACCGTCATGCCGATAAGGCCGGCCAGCGGCAGCAGGTGCTGGTGCGAGTTCCCGGCAAGTCTGCGCGCCAGCTGGGGAGCGAGCAGGCCGAGGAAGCCGATCCCGCCGGCCATCGCCACGCTTGCGCTGGACAGGGCGACGGCCGCAAGCAGCAGCAGGATGCGCTGCCGGTTCACCGGCAGTCCGATCCCGGCCGCTACCTCGTCGCCAAGCGAGAAGGCATTCAGGGCCCGGGCCTGCAGCAGTGTATACGGCACGAATACGGCGATCCAGGGGAGCAGCGCGGCCGCATGCTCCGGGGCGCGGCCCCATACGCTGCCGGCCAGCCAACGGGAGGCGAAAGCATATGTATCCTCATCGAGCTGAAGCGAGAGGAAGAGCGTCAGTGCGCTGAAGCCGGCGGCGACGGCGATGCCCGTGAGGATCAGCCGGATCGGAGTCATGCCGAGCCGGCGGTCGTAGGCCAGCAGCAGGATGAGCCCTGCGCTCAGCACGGCGCCTCCGAACGCGAATAAAGGAATGAGCAGCGACACCGGTCCCTTCATGGAGGCGAAGAACGAGACGAAGATCATGAGTCCGAACCCCGCCCCGGCGTTCAGTCCCAGAATGCCGGGGTCCGCCAGCGCGTTGCGCGAGAGACCCTGCAGGATCGCCCCGGAGATCCCGAGGCCTATACCGGCCATCGCCGTGACAAGGATGCGGGGCAGCCGGTATTCGAACAGGACCAGGTTCTCGTCCGGGCTGCCGAAACCAAGCAGCGTGCGAAGAACGCTCAGAGGAGGGATGCTCATCGATCCGGTATTCAGGGAGAGGAGCACGACACAGGCGCCAAGGGCGGCCAGCGCCGCACCGGCAGTCCAGGCCCGCCTCCCTTTGGCCGTGAATGAGACCATGCTAGAGACCGCTCCTTTCTTTGCGGGCGAGATACAGGAAGAACGGAACGCCGATCATCGCCACCATGACCCCGAGCGCCAGCTCCCGGGGCGGGTTCACCGTCCGGGCGGCGAGATCCGCCAGCACGAGCAGCAGGGCGCCGAGCAGTGCGGAGAGCGGCAGGAGGCGCCGGTAATCACCGCCGGTCAGCTTGCGCGCCATATGCGGGATGACCAGTCCGACGAAGCCGACGGGGCCGACGGCGGACACGGAAGCGCCGGCGAGCAGCACCGCCGTGCCGATGGCAAGCACCCGAACGCGGCCGGTCTTGATCCCAAGGCCCGACGCGGTTTCCTCTCCCAGGGAGAGGAGGGAGACGGAGCGGGCGAGAGGGATGGTGAAGACGAGGGCGGCGAGAATCACGGGGGCCAGCAGCCGCAGATGCATCCACTTGATGCCTGCGGCGCCTCCCGCATACCAGAACGCCAGATCCTGGCTCAGTTCATAATAGATGGCGATCCCCTCGCACAGGGAGCCGAGCAGGGCGGCCACTACTGAACCTGCGACCGTCAGCCGCAGCGGAGTCAGTCCCCCGGGAACCGAGGAGGCCAGCAGATAGATGACGAGGGTGCTGCACACGGCCCCCCCGAAGGCAAGTGCGATCATGCCGGCATACGGGAGATTCGGGAAGAAGGCGAAGCTGAGCGCCACCGCCAGCATGGCCCCCGAATTGATGCCGAGTATCCCCGGATCGGCCAGGGAGTTGCGGGTGACGCCCTGCATAAGCGCACCGGCCACCGCGAAGGCGGCGCCCAGCAGCGCGGCGCCGAGCACACGGGGCAGGCGCAGCTCGTGGATAATCTGATGGGCCGGAAGCGCCCGATCATACGAGACAACCGCATCCCATACCGCAGCGAAGGTCATCTCCTTGGCTCCGAAAGAGACCGCAAAGAACAGGGACAAGAGGAGTCCGAGCAGGGCGGCAGTGAAGACCAGGCTGTGCAGGGTCCGGGATAGGCGGATGCGGCCGGCGGCAGAGAAGGAGGAGCTGTTCATATCGCAGGCCCCTTTGGCTATGTATTAACGATAATAATTCTCATTATCAATTACCGATTATAAGGGGGGATATCTTCCATTGCAATATCCAATTGTCGAAGAACCGGATCATTTTCATAGGTAAGTAGAATGATAGCCCTGAAACAGGCGGAAACTACCAGGTATAAAGTCCTATTTTCTCTATTGCCAAGCCTACGGTGCTGTGATAGATTTTAGTAGCTATGGAAACTTGAAGCGGGGAGAATCAGCGTAAGATGAAGACAACAAAGAGTTGGGGTACGAAAGTAATGCATGCTTCCGCAGCGGCGCTGCTCCTGGCAGCTCTGGCGGGACCTTCGGCCGTGTTTGCCGAGACGGCGGCAGCGGCCAAGACCGGCAATGCGGCGGTCATCGAGAAGACGACGTCCTCGGTCGTCGCCATCATCGGTAAGCCGGGCGAAGGCAAAAAGGTGGAGAGCCGCTATCAGCTCGCGCATGGAACGGGAGTCATTGTGCGCAGCGAGGGGTACATTCTGACCAATGCGCATGTCGTCAAGGATATGCGCAATATCACCGTCGTGACCTCGGACGGGAAGTCCTATGCGGGCCGCACCACGCATTACGACGAAGAGAGCGATCTGGCCCTCGTCAAGATTGAGGCAGCCGGACTGACGCCGGCTACCTTCGCCTCGGCGTCCGACATTCAGGTAGGGGAGCAGGTCATGGCGATCGGCACGCCGCTTTCGTTTGCTCTGCGCAATTCGGTAACATCGGGGATTGTGAGCGGGATGGAGCGCTCGGTTCACTCGTCCTACAGCCTGATCCAGACGGACGCGGCGATCAACCCCGGCAACAGCGGCGGAGCCCTCGTCAACATGAAGGGTGAGGTGATCGGGATCAACACCCTGAAGTATGTGGAATACGGGGTGGACAGCCTGGGCTTCGCGATTCCGGTGGATACGGTGCAGCATGTGCTCGAGCATTTCTTCAAGTACGGCAAGGTGAAGCGTCCTTATCTCGGGGTGGAGCTCAGCGAGAGCTGGGAAGCGGTCGTTGGCATTCCTTCCGGCAGCGGGCTGGAGGTAACGTATGTGGAGGCCGATTCGCCGGCGGCGAAGGCGGGACTCAAGAAGGGCGATATCGTGCAGTCCATCGGCCAGACCGGCGTTCACACGCTGGTCGGCTACAACGAAGCACTGAAGAAGTATCTGCCGGAGGAGAAGATTGGTCTTACGCTGCTCTCCGGAGGCCAGTCGAAGACCGTCGAGGTTGTGCTCGGCGAGGTGAAGACGGCTGACGTCAAGCTCGTCCAAGATGCTGCCGGTTCGTATATCGACTCGGACCAGGGCAAGACGCGGATCGGGGACAGCCACTACGGCTGGTCCATGAGATATCCGGCCGGTCTGATCCAGATGAACCAGTCCGATGAAGGCTCCGTGACTTTCCGGGATGCGAAGGAAGAGTATGCCATCAGCGTTCGCGTCGAAGAGAACCAGAGCACGGATCTGTCTCCTTACGGCCTGCTCCGCAAGCTGGACGGCGAAGCCGAAACCGTGCTGGAGAAGCGCTATGTGGAGGAGGGCTCCCAGCCTTACGCCAAGCTGGTGGGCAAGACCGACGGGGAGTATTATTACCAGGCCAGGGCCTTCCATAAGGGGGACAAAGTGTATTACCTCACCCTGGTGGTTTCGGAAGAGGCGAATTACCAGAACAACGCGAAGCGCAGCTCCTATGAAGACCTGCTTGATACGTTCACGCTGGCCTTCGACAAACAGGACAAGGCGCTCAAGGATATTTCCTCCTATGAAGACAAGAATACGATCGCGACGGAATACGGGCTCTCCTTTGACCTTCCTGCGGATTGGGAAGAGAACTATGGGGAAGGAATGAGCTATTCCCACAGTGAAGCGGGCGTGGATCTTTCCGTACGGGTGAGCTCCGCCGCGTCGGGCGATACGGTCAAAGACTGGGCGCTCCGGGACGAGGAACGGTTCAAGCAGCGGTTCGTGGAAGAGTACCGCGAGGTCGAAGCTCCGGTGGAGACCACCGTGGACGGCGTGCCGGCCCTGAGCCAGAAGTTCTCCTATACGATGGGTGACGAATGGCAGCATGCGGTCGTTCTGTACATCTTCAAAGACAAGTACAAGTACGAGCTGCAGTTCGAGTATACCGAAGGGGATGACCAGGAGGCTGCGGAGAAGACGATCGCGGACCTTACCGCCTCGGTTCATTTCCCGAAGGACAGCATGAACGCATCCATCGGCTTTATCCAGGATGAGAACGAGCTTCTGAAGGATACGGATACGGTGACCGTCACCAGCGAGAAGTATGGGTATTCCATTGTTGTACCGGAAGATTGGACCACCTCCAGCCGGGAGGATTTTGACGGCCGGTACGCCGAGTATCTCAGCAAGCTGGGCCTGGGCCGTTCGTTCTTCTTCTACGGCGGCAGCATCAAGCTTACGGCCGTGGAGGACGGCAAGCTGGCGGAGACGGTCAGCACCATAGAGCAGGAGCACCAGACGAATCACGGGATCGATGCGGATTACGTATATACCGTAAGCGATGAGTCGATCTCCGGTCTGCCGGTGAAGAAGTTCGCCCTGCAGTATATAAGCAGGGATATTCCTTACACGCTCAATCAATATGTGTTCGAGAAAAGCGGAGTGGTGTACACTCTCGAAGTGCGGGTCAATGAAGCGGTGAAGACGGATGCGCTGTGGGCGCAGATCCAGAAGGCCGTCGGCTCGATCACGTTCCAGGACACGAAGAAGTAAGCGGCGTCTCTGCCGTTAAGCCCCCATCGCTCACAGAGCGGCGGGGGCTTTCTATATTCCGTGAACCGCCGGGCTGTTCCGTGAATGCGTCCTACTTCATTTTATCCAGTGCCACATGGAAACAGGGTCATGAGCAGCCTTTGTTGAAAATAAGAATATAGATCTCACGAGACCGCAGGTCCCAAGGGGAATTGGTCACCTCTACAGGATGAAGCGGCAGGCCTGAAGATTATTCCAGACGGGAACGCGCGGGACCTTAGGAACGCCCACCAGGAGGCAATCCTGATAGATGGAGAATGCCTTCGAAACCGCCAAAAGCCGTTCCTCCCAGGGGGAGGAACGGCTTGGCTGAACCACTGTTGCGGACAACGATGGTTATCGGCGGTTGCGGTTGATGAGCTCTTCGTCGGTATCGACGAGATCGCCCTTCACCCGGGTCTCGCCCGTGCTGTCGATCACGGCTTCTTCCCGCTTCACCGTATCGGATACTTGGCGGTTTTCTGTGACTTCCCGCTTGCCGATCGCGACCTCACCGGTAACGACCGGCTTCTTGGTGACTTCCACGCGCTCTTCCGTCACCGGAATGCGGATGACTTCATCCTCGCCGAGCGGAGTGTTGTCCGTGCGGCCGTCCGTGACGTCACGGCGCTCGATGTACACTTCCTCGCGGCTCACCGGCACGTTGATCGTCTGCTGCTCCTCGATGACTTCCTTACGCACGCTGACTTCACCGGACTGCACGCGCTGTTTGTCCACCTGCAGACGCTCTTCACGCAGACGCAGCTCGCGCTCTTCTTCGGTTTCGTTCAGAGGGGCGTTCAGGTTCGAGCGGTTCAGGTCCGCCGTGGCCGTACCGTCAAGAGACTGGCCGTAGACGCTGACATTCGCGGTATCCGCATTGCCGACATACGGACGGTCCACTTCACCGTCGAGGCGGTCTACCGCGTCGGCCGTCTTATCGGCGGCGCTGCCTACCGCATCCTTCGTTTTCTCCCAGCCGCGCTCGATCGCATCGCCTGCACGGTCGGCGGTACGACCAATCGCATCACCGGCGCGCTCCAGGGCGCTGTCGCTGTCCGCACGGTAGGCATAGTCCGTGCCGTAGCGTTCAGCGTTCAGCGAGTTGTTGGAACGGAACGTACCGAAGGCGTGCTCGTCACGTACGGCGTCGGACTCTACGAGCACCAGGATCTTGCCTTCCTGGACGTAGGCGTCGTAGTCACGCGCTTCGTCTTCCGGGATTCCGAGGCCGATCAGGCCGCCCACGATCCCGCCGGCACCGGCACCCACCGCTGCGCCCGTCAGCGCCGCCGCGATAGGGCCGGCTGCGATAATCGGACCTACGCCCGGAATCGCCAGTGCCCCAATCCCCGCCAGCAGGCCGGTTACTCCGCCGAGCATCCCGCCGGCTGCGGCACCTGTAGCGACGCCTTCCTCCGCTTTCGAACCCGTCTCGTCCTCGATCAGGTCGAGTCCGCCGCGGTTTTTGCCGACAACGGAGATATCGTCCGCACTGTACCCTTGGTCCTTCAGCTGGTCAATGACGCGAATCGCTTCTTCTTCCGTATTGAATACCCCGACAATTTGCTTGCTCATTTGAATAACCTCCCATACCGTCAATTGGATTGTGGGGCCCCTCATCCAGCAGCCCTCTCACGATTACGCTATGTATTTACCCCTGCTTGTCCCGCCTCAAACAAAGACCGGAGGGCGGAGGCATAACCGTTCTATTGACGTAATATAAAATAGACAAGATAATGAAAGCAGTTCATGATATGGAAAAAGGAGGCTGTCTCATCTCATGCAGCAGCAAACGTTAACGTATTCGGACCGGGGGAGCTTGGGTCTTATTCTCCGCATGTTCTCCGTGTCCCTGCTCGTGTCCTTCGTGGGCACCCTGCTCGGCGCGGTCTTCGTGCCGCCGGCCCTGGTGCCGGCCTTCATTGTGGCCGAGCTGGTGATGCTCGTGGCCGCATTCGTCCTCCGGATGAGGGGCAGACACATCGGCTACGGGTTCCTCTATAGCTTCACCGCCATCTCGGGTGTAGCTCTGTATCCGGTCATCATGCATTATGGCGGCGTCCTTGGCGCCAACATCGTGTCCGGCGCCTTCTTCGCCACCACGGTGATCTTCGGCGCTCTGGCCTGGTACGCGTACCGTTCGAAGAGCAGCTTCTCGTTCCTCGGCGGCTTCCTGTTTGCCGGCACGATCGGCCTGATCCTGATGAGCGTGATCGCCATCTTCGTTCCGATGGGTCCTGCGGTCAATCTGGTCTGGTCGACGCTGGGCATTCTGATCTTCAGCGGATGGGTGCTCTATGACGTAGCCCAGTACCGTGACGGAGTGGAGCCGGAGGAAGTGCCGCTGGCCGCACTGAACATGTACCTCAATTTCATCAACCTGTTCCTCTACATTCTGCGCTTCCTTGCGGCGATTGCCGGCTGGAACCGGGATTAAGCGGGAATCCATATCAGGCATGCGGCGGTCCTTCGGAGTAATCCGGGGGACCGCTTTTTTGGTATAGAGCTGTGGCGACGCGGCTGCTGCCGTCCCATCCGATGTAGTCCCGTCCGATGGGCGAAAAACCAGTCCGGCCGCCTCGCGCCTGTGCTTCCCCGGCCGCTTCGTCATCTTCCTCATTTGCAGATGTTCAGGTATTCCCTTTCGTGTGAGCTGGAAGCCCGTTTTTTTGCATCCAAAAGCAGCCGAAGCGGTTTCCGGATGGATCCACCCTGGGGTACAATGGGGGAACAAGGAGGGATACGGAGATGAGGATAGGGGAGCTGTCGAGAATAACCGGGGCCAGTACCCGTTCGATCCGGCACTATGAGAAGAAGAACATTCTCGCATCCGTGCGCCAAGGCAATGATTACCGGGAGTTCGATGCATCCGCGGTGGAACGGATCCGGATCATCCAGCTTTACCTCGGGCTGGGCCTGACGGCGGAGCAGATCGAGAATATACTCCGGGGCGAGAACAGTGGACCGGAGGAGTACGAATTCTGTGAGGAGATGCTGGAGCTGTACAGGCGGAAGGCGGAGCAGATTCAGGAGCAGATCCTGGCCCTGGATGTGGTGAGGCAGCGGTTGGACCGCCAGATCGAATCGATGCTGGACCGAAAAAGAGCCAGGGAAAGAGAAGACGAGAGGGCTGGAGCGCAGCAAACCTCACCGGCCTGATGTCTTTTGATGACCAAAGAGCCCCCGATCCGGCAAGGATGGGGGCAGGCTGCAGGGCGGAGAGCTGGCGATGCCGATCCGTACGACGGGGTTCCGCCGAAGCGTTGGTTTAGGGCGTTCCCTCCGGAATGGAATGTTCGGAAGGCTGCGGCAAGAAAGCGGCGTTCTGTAAAGATGTCTTCTCCAGGAGAGCGGCCAGGCGTGAAAAATCATCCTTTCCATACCCTCTGTCAACGGCCGTCCGGACCCAGGCTCCGGCTGCTTTCATCACGCCGGCATCGATACCGTGGTCTGCCGAGGCTTCGATGATGTGGTCCATTCCCGCTGCGGCGGAGCTCAGGTTGGATTTGTCGCCAGGATGGTGCCCCACCTCCAAGTGAGCGGCCATGTATTCCATAATGTCCGGCAGAATGGAGGCGATGCCCTTGGCGTATGCCGCGAACTCCCGCGGGGCGATCTGCTCGGCGCGGGCCAGGGCCAGAGCATGGGTATATCCGCTCATCGCCGTCCAGAAGACATCGAGCAGGGCCACATCATAGGCGGCGGCCCGGCCGGGGTCAGACCCGAGATACGTAGCGGTGCCGCCAATAGCCGCAAGTGACGGCCGGGAAGTCTCATACAGGGCTTCCGGACCGCTGTACAGCACGACCGCTGCGGGCGTGCCGATGGTCGGCGTAGGGGTCATGATCGCCCCGTCGAGATAATCGATTCCCTTTCCGGCCGCCCAGGCGGCCATCGTCCGGGCGCGCGAGGGGGTGTCGGCCGTCAGGTTCACGAAGGTGCGGCCGGCCATCGCCCGAGCGGCCGGTCCGAGCAGGGTGCGGACAACGTGATAGTCCAGAACGCAGACGACCACGAGCGGGCTGGCCGAGACGGCGGCGTGGATGCTGTCCGCGAGGGAGGCCCCCAGCTCCAGGAGCGCACCCGCCTTCCCGGCCGTCCGGTTCCACACCGTGACGCGGTGGCCGCTGCGGAGGAAGGCGCCGGCCAGCGCCCGGCCCATGGGTCCGAGGCCGATCACGGTGACGGGCGGACGCTCCTCATGGTTCTGTTCAGCCTGCAGCTGATCGTTGCTCAGCATTGCAATCATCTCCTTATCGGTGGGATGATTCCTATTCTAGAGATTGACACTAGTGCCAAGGTCAATACCGAATTTGACCGGCGCTGTGCCGGCCCCGAAGGAGGATGACGAATGCCGGACTGGTCCTATCAATCCTTGTTCCGCCCGCTTCTGTTCCGTCTGCCTTCCCTTGCGGCCCGTGATCTTACGCTGGGGGCGATGGGCCTGCTCAGCCGGATCCCGGGCGGTACGTTCGTGATCAAGACGCTCGGCCATATGGAATCGCATCCCATCCTCGAAGGGGAACTGTGCGGCGTTCCCGTGAATTATCCCGTCGGGCTCAGCGGCTCGCTGGATGTGCACGGGGGAGCACAGAAGGCGCTGGCACAGTTCGGCTTCGGCTTCATGGAGGTCGGGCCGGTCACCGTGAGAGAGATCCGGGCGAGCCGTCCGGTGGGCCGGGATGCCGGAGGGGAGACGCTGCTCTATCCGGAGCCGGCCGTAAACGTTGGGCTGGAGCGTCTGCTGCACCGGCTGGCCCGGGGGGAGGGGCATTCCCTGCCCCGCTTCTTCCGGCTTCGGCCCCTGCCCGGCGCTTCCCCGGCGGAGGCGGCCGCGCAGCTGAAGGAGATGGCGGCGAAGCTGGCCCCCTACGCGGCCGGCTTCCACATCGATGTGCTGACCCCGGAGGTGAGGGACAGCTGGACGCTGGAAGAGGCGGCCGGGGTCCTGCAGGCGGTGCGGGAAGCTGGGACCGCCTCGCCGGAGCAGGGCGGCCGCCCGATGCTGTTCTACCTGCCGCTGGACTTCACGGCGTCCGGCTTCGCGGCGCTGCTGCCCTTCCTGCGGCAGCAGGCCTGGGACGGCCTGGTGGTCGGCGAGGCCATCCACACGGCCGAAGGGGAGGCCCGCATCGGCCGCGGAGGCCTGGGGCCCGCGCTGGTGCAGCTGAAGCGGGTCCGCAGCGCGCTTGGCCCCGGAATGCCGCTGGTCGCCGCTGCGGGAATTCACCAGCCGCAGGATGCGCTGGATGCCGTGGAGGCCGGAGCCGATGCGGTGCTGCTGCACAGCGGGCTCGTCTTCTCGGGCCCGGGCCTGCCCAAGCGGATCAACGAGGCGCTGATCTTCGAGAAAGTGCGGGGGACGCAGCCTCCCCCGTCGCCTTCCTTCTGGGCGCACTGGGGCTGGATGTGCCTGCTCGCGCTGGGCATGATCATCGGCGGGGTGCTGGCCTGGATCATCGCGGCCACGACCGTCGTGCTGCCGTATGATATCGGCTTTCTCGGCATGGACCCGGCGCTGCTTGACCTGGCGAACGGCGGCATCCTGCGCTTCATGTCCCATGACCGGGTCACCCTGGCGGGGACGATGATCTCGATCGGTATCGTCTACTTTCAGCTCGCTTACCACGGCCTGCGGCACGGGCAGCACTGGACGCGTACGGCACTGATGACCTCCGGGCTGGTCGGATTCAGCTCCTTCTTCCTGTATCTCGGCTACGGCTACTTCGATCCGCTTCATGCGCTCGCCGCGGCAGTGCTCCTGCCGATGTTCGTGCTGTCGATGCGCGCGCCGGCGGATCTGCCGTCTTACGAGCCGGTGAACCGGCTGAACAGCCCGGAGTGGCAGCTGGCCCAGCTCGGGCAGCTGCTGTTCGTCGTGCTGGGCTTCGCCCTGGCCGCGGGCGGGGTCATGATTGCCGGCATCGGCGTTACCCGGGTGTTCGTTCCGACGGACCTCGAGTACTTGTGTGCAACCCCGGAGATGCTGGCCGCGATCAACGAGCGGCTGATTCCGCTCATCGCCCATGACCGGGCGGGCTTCGGGGGCGCGCTGTTCTCCGATGCGCTGGCCGTGCTGATCATCGCCCTGTGGGGCATCGGTGAAGGCCGGCGCTGGGTGTGGTGGACGCTGGCGTTCGGCGGACTGCCGGCTTTCCTGGCGGGCTTCAGCGTCCATTATACGATCGGTTACACGAGCTTCATCCACCTGCTGCCGGCCTATTTTGCCTTCGTGCTGTATGCGGCTGGGCTGGTGCTGCTTTATCCCTATATGATGGGGCGGGCGGCCGCCCGGCAGGAATGAGGTATTGTGAGGGAGCCTTCGGCGGGCCACCCGGCGGCTTGGCTGCAGGCGAATCCTCGGGGAGGCGCCCCTGCGGCCGGCGCTAGGATATTTCAGCCGCAGGCTCTATAATTGAAAGCGTGCATCATTTACGGACAATAGGATGGGGCACAGCCTTAAGGTACGCTGCCGCCTCATCCCCCGGGGAGAGGAAGTTGGACTTGGAGACGAACAAAACGGAGCTGCTCATACAGATCATCTCAGAGGGCGGAGCGTACAAGTCCCTGTATCACAATCATCCCGATGCCATCTATGTCATGGATACGGCCGGCAGGTATATCGACGCGAACCCTTCGATGGAGCGGATTACGGGCTATACGCTGGACGAGTTCATCGGGCTACCCACCTGCAGACTGCTCAGCGAGCAAAAGCTCGAGAAGCGGGTGCGGTACTTTGCGGAGGCTTTGGACGGGCGCTCAAGCACCTTTGAGATTGATTTTTATCGCAAAGACGGCGTCGTCATCGACCTGCAGGTGACCTATGTGCCGATCACCGCAGGGGATCAGGTCGTCGGGGTCTATGGGCTGGCCAAGGACATTACAGGACAGCTGGAGATGGAGCGAAGGTGGAGGGAATCGGAGGAGCTCTACCGCCTCATCTCGGAGAATGCGCAGGACATCATCTCCTACAGTACGCCGGACGGAGGCTGCCGCTACATCTCTCCATCGGTTGAGCGGCAGCTGGGATACCGGCCGGAAGAGCTGATCGGCACACAGCTGAGGGATCTGTACCATCCGGAGGATGCCGAGCAGATTACCAAGCAGACCGGGGAGAGCAGCTTGCTGAACACCGGGCGTGTGCGGCATAAGGACGGGTACTATGTCTGGTTCGAGACCACCGTCAAGCTGATCCGTGATGCCGGGGGCCGGGTAGACAAGGTGCTCAGCATCGGCCGTAATGTCAGCGAGCGCAAACGGGCGGAGGAGGAGCTTCGCCGCAGCGGGGAAAGCCTCGCCCAGGCCCAGGAGGTAGCGAAGCTTGGGTACTGGAGCTTGGACCTGGAGTCAAGGAACTTCTTCTGTTCGGACTACCTGAGGGATATGTACGGTCTGTCGCCCGGAGAGGCCGCTTCAGGGTACAAGGTATTCCTTGAGCATATCCATCCGGAGGACCGCCCCGGATTCGAAGAAGAGGTCCGGTGTTCAAGGGAAGGGTCTCCTTCCGGGATGGAGTACCGGATCTGCCTGGGGGACGGTACGGTGAAGTTCGTCCACTCGAAGTGGAGCACCATACGGGATGGGCAGGGGCATGAGGTGAGGCGCATCGGAACCGTCCAGGATATCACGGAACGCCGGCGGATGGAGGAGCGGGTGCGTGAGAGCGAAAGACGCTACCGGCTGCTCTCGGAGCATTCGATGGACCTGATTTCCCTGCACGCGGCCGATGAAAGGGCGCCCTACCTGTACGCCTCTCCTTCATCGCTCACTCTGCTGGGCTACGAGCCGCAGGAGCTTGTGGGCACCAGCGCTTACGATTACTTTCACCCGGACGACGCGCCGCTTGTGAACGATTATCTCTCCGCGAACCTCCAGGCACAGGGCATCTATACGGTAACGTACCGGATTCGGCACAAGAGAGGACATTACGTCTGGTTTGAAAGTACAGGCAAATATACTTACGATGAGGCGACGGGAGCGGGCCTGGAGATTATCGCGGTGTCGCGCGAGATCACGGAGCGCAAGGAAGCGGAGCAGCGCCTTCAGGAGAGCGAGCAGCGGTACAAGTCCCTCTTCGAGTACAACCCGGCGAGCGTGTATTCATTCGACCTGGAGGGGCATTACCTCTCCGTGAACGCCAACCTGCAGCAGCTCACCGGGTATACCAAGGAGGAACTGCTCGGCATGTCGTACGCGGATGTGGTGGATTCCCGGGAGCTGATGCGGACGAAGCTGCATTTTGAACGGGCCGCGGCGGGAGAGCCGCAATATTACGAGACGGTGGTCACTCACAAAAAAGGGCACCTGATCGATATCAGCGTGGCCAATGTGCCGATCGTTGTAGGGGGCCGTGTGGTCGGGGTGTACGGGATCGCGAACGACATTACCGAGCGCAAGCGGTATATCAAGCAGATCGAGCAGCTGAGCTACCGCCACACCCTGATTCTCGATTCCGTGTCCCAGGGCATCTTCGGAGTGGACCGCGCCGGACGGATCATCTTCATGAATCCGGCGGGCGCGGAACTGGCCGGCTACCGTCTTCACGAACTGCTCGATGCGGATGCCTTCCGCCTGCTTCAGCATGCGAAGGCGGACGGAAGTTCTTACACCGCCGGCGAAGCCCCCATACACCGCACGCTGCAGGACGGGCGGAGCCGCCAGGTGAGCGACGAGGTGTTCTGGCGTAAAGACGGCTCTAGCTTTCTTGCCGAATACAGTGTGAATCCGATGCTGGACGGGGGGAGTATCCAAGGCGCGGTTGTCGTCTTCAGGGACACGACCGGGGAACGGGAGATTCTTCGCGCCAAGGAATCGGCGGAGAGGGCAACGCATGCCAAGAGCGAATTCCTCGCCATGATGAGCCATGAGCTGCGCACCCCGATGAACGGAATCATCGGCATGACCGACCTGCTGCTTGAGACGGAGCTGACCCAGGAGCAGAGGGAGTACGGGGAGATCGTCCGACAAAGCTCGCAGGCGCTGCTTCTTCTGCTGAACGATGTGCTCGATTTCTCCAAGATTGAGGCGGGCAAAATGCCGCTGGAGCCGGAGCTCTTCGAGCTGCGGCCCCTGCTGGCAGGCGTCCTTGAATTATTCCGCCCGCGTGCGGCCGAGAAGGGCCTTGAGCTCTCGAGCCGGCTGGCCCCGGACCTTCCGCTCACCCTCACCGGGGACAGCGCCAAAATCCGGCAGGTGCTCGTCAATCTTGTCGGCAATGCCGTCAAGTTCACCGAGCGGGGCGGCGTCCTCGTCACGGTCCGAAGCATTCCGGCCCGGGAGCCGGAGGGGCTGCTCGTCGAATTTGCCGTGCAGGATACCGGCATCGGGATTCCCCCGGACCGCCTCGGGGAGCTGTTCCAGTCGTTCTCCCAGCTGCATCCGGTCATAACCCGCCGATACGGCGGAACGGGTCTGGGCCTTGCCATCTGCAAAAAGCTGACGGAGCTCATGGGCGGCTCTATCTCCGTAACGAGCGAATGGGAGCAGGGTTCCACGTTCCGCTTCGTGCTTCCCTTTGGCGCAGACGGCACACCCGGGGAAGCGGCTGCGCTGCCCGAAGGAGATGACGACGGGACGGACCCGGACCAGAGCGGGCTGCACGGTCTGCGGGTGCTGGTGGCCGAAGACCACCCGGTCAACCGCCAGCTGCTCCTGCGCATCTTGGAGAAGCTGGGGTGCCGGGCCGACTTCGCGGAGAATGGGGCGGAGGCCGTGGAGGCGGTTCTCGCGAGGACGTACGATGCCGTGCTGATGGACATTCAGATGCCGGTCATGGACGGCACGGAGGCTGCCCGCACGCTCTTCAGTCGTCTTCCGGAGGACCGGGTGCCGCCGATCATCGCCGTCACGGCCCATGCACGGCCGGAGGACCGGGACCTCTGCCTGCGCAGCGGCATGAAGGACTTCCTGCCGAAGCCCGTGCGCAGGCAGGACGTGGAGCGGGCGCTCCGCCGGTGGGCGGGAAGGCCGGCCGGGGACGAGAGCTGACCGCCCGTATCGGCGGCCGCCGATGCGGAGGCCTTGGCGCCGGCGCAGGGTCAGGCCGCTCGGCGTGTACCTGCGGGCGGCACCATGCGGCTCGCTCATGGGTGCAGGCTGCTTGCGGGGGCATCCGGCAGCCGGGCTGCACCGCAAGTGGCTGTGCCCCTTGGTCCCGCATGGGCGGCCGGGAATGCGCATCCTTGGGATGCCGGTGCGCCGAAGTGTCCGCCCGTCAGGCCGCTGTCCGGCGGATGCTCCAATAGACGGCACGGCAGCAGACCTGCGCCGCCAGGATTGAACAAAGGAAGGCCTCAGCACCGACAGGCGGTATGTCGTCGGGCCGAGGCCTTTTTGTGCCGGCGCCAAGTGATCTTGGGCCGCGCCCCGAACGCGTCAGCCTGAACCTCAGGGCTGGTCCGGCACCGTACCGTTTCCGCCGGAAGCGGTATTTTTTTTGCGCTTGTAGTGCAGGCCGACCTTGATGCGGTTGCCGCAGCCGGCCATGGAGCACCAGCGGCGCGATTGATTGCGGCTGTTGTCGTAGAAGTACAGGATGCAGGCGGGGTTCTCGCACCGCTTCAGCTTGCCGGGCTCGAGGGACTGCAGGAACAGGGCGGCTTCCTCCCAGAACAGCCCGGGCAGATGCTCCAGCGTATAGACGCGCTCCGTCCGGAAGGTGGCACCCTCCGAGCGGACCTGAAGACAGCCGGGATGGCGCTTCAGGGCTTCGTTCCAGAGGCTGCGCATGTCTTCCGGAGGCCAGGGCTGGCCCCGGAGGAGGTGCTCGAAGCCTTCCTCCAGCCGCTGGCGCAGTTCGAGGATTTGGTCGTACAGCTCCCGTTCCCGGCCGTCCGGAAGCGGAGTATCTCTGCCCTGGATCAGGGCGGAGCGGCCGCTTTCCTCCACCCAGCGGAGAAGATCGCTGAAGGCGGGAATCAGCTCCACACGAGCTCCCGAGGCGATGATCCGGGTATTGACGAAGTCGACGACCCAGTGGTTGCCGATCCATAGGAAAGGTATAGGCGATTTGAATTCGTTCATAAGAGCGGACCTCCTCTTGTTGTCCTTTTATTCTAACCTGTAAATTAGGTATTTACAAGTTAACCGAATCCACGTATTATAATACCCGTAAGCACAATTTGGTGGTTAAAGGGAGATGGCGGAGCATGAAAACAGGGCATGTCGGATTGAACGTTACGGAGCTGGACCGGTCGGTTGCTTTTTACGGGAAGGTCTTCGGGTTTCAGGTGAAATACCGTTCGGATGAGGCTGGCCGTGCTTTCGCCTTCCTGGGGGATGACAGCGGACTGGTCCTCACGCTGTGGCAGCAGAGCGAGGGTTCGTTCGATACGGGAAGACCGGGCCTGCACCACCTGGCGTTCGAAGCGGCATCGATCGAACAAATCCGGAGCATCGAAGAACGGCTGCGTGCCGATGGCGTAGAGCTCATCTACGACGGGATCGTGCCGCATGGCGAAACCGCGAATTCCGGCGGCATTTTCTTCCTGGACCCGGACGGCGTCCGCCTGGAGATCTATGTGCCTGAGGGAGTACAGGGGCACGTCCATGCCCCCACCGAAGGGCCGGCCTGCGGGTTCTTCTGATGATGTTCCATGAAGGGGAGCTGCGGATGCAGGAGGAGGCGGGCGTCCTGGAGCCGGCCAGGCGGGTCGGCGGATCGATCCGTGACTGGATACCCGAGCCGGCGAAGGCCTTCCTGGAGGAGCAGCCTCTGATTATCGCGGGGGCGGACGCCGGGGACGGCCGGGTGTGGGCTTCACCGCTCTGCGGGGAGCCCGGCTTCCTCAGCGCTCCGGACGAGAGGTCGGCACGGATCGGGGCACTCCTGCCGCCAGAGGATCCTCTGGCGGCCTCTGTGCAGCCCGGCCTCCGGGTCGGGCTGCTCGCCATCGAGTTCGCCACCCGGCGGCGGATGCGGCTGAACGGGACGGTCCGGGAGGTGGGGGAAGATGGATTCACCGTGGGGGCGGAGCAGGTGTATGCGAACTGTCCGAAGTATATTCAAGCAAGAATCGTGGAGCCAGCCGGCAGCAAGTCCCTGGCTCAGCGCCAATCCGGAGACGGGCTCCTGATCGGCCGTGAGCTGACGGAACGGCAGGCGGAGTGGCTCTCCTCGGCCGACACCTTCTTCATTGCGACCCGCCACCCGAGGGAAGGGGCCGATGTCTCCCACCGCGGCGGGCCGCCGGGCTTCATCCGGGTGGAGAACCGGCGAACGCTGCGCTTTCCTGACTATGCCGGCAACGCCATGTTCAACACGCTCGGCAACCTCTGGTCCGCTCCGGAGGCGGGACTGCTCTTTCTCGATTTTGAGCGGGGTGACGTGCTGCAGCTGACGGGCCGGGGAGCGGTGGAGCCGACAGCGGACTCCCGCCCGGCGTTCGCGGGAGCGGAGCGGGTGGTGCGGTTCGACGTGGAAGAGGTAAGGCAATGGAGGGGGAGCCTCCGCTGGAAGTGGAGGTTCAGAGGCTATTCCCCCTTTCTTCCCCACTAGGGAAAGGGGAGGCGTCAGGGGCCGCAGGCCCCGCATAAAAAAGCTTAACCGGCGGCTGAAGCAGTCGCTTGGTTAAGCTTTTTTGGTGATCCCGGCGGAGCAAACCTAACGGATAGAAGCGCGGGCAGAACTAGGGAGCAATCGGATAGTCGATGACAACCACGTTATCAAGTATGCCGCCCAGGGACTGGACGAACTGTTGATGAACCGGGTGCGGACCGTAGGCGCGGAGCGCCTCCAGGCTCTCGAAGGTGACCCGCAGGCCCAGGGTGTAGCCGTGAATGTTGCCGTACTCTTCGGTGGCATTCACGCCGGCCGTCAGCTCGATAATGCCGGGAATCCGTCCTTTGAAAGAATGCAGCTGCGCAAGCAGCTCGCGCTCCTTCTCCGGAGGGATCCCTTCTTTGAACCTGAAAGCTACGATATGTTCGTACATGGACAGACTCACTCTCCTTTGGTGCTCATGATACGCTGTCCGGATGCGGGATTCAAGGGAAACCGTCCAACTAAAAAAGTATCTGCCCCGTGTGAAACCATCCGGAGGCTCGTCCGTATGAACGGGTATCGGGCGGCACTGCCGGCCCAGGCTACATAAATCAGGGAGGGTTCCACTCATGGGTTTGTTCGATATGTTCAAAGGCGATAAATCAACGGAAGGCATGACACCCCACTTCGCATTCGCGACTTCGCTGCTCTACATGATGCAGTCCGACGGCGAGATGGATAACGAGGAAGTAGGCCAGCTGCTGGCCGTGCTGGGCGGCGAGAAGAGCGGCGGGACGATCGGCGTAGGCGCGAACAACCGCGCACTGCTCGACCGTGCGCTGAAGTACATCCGCTCGAATTCCGTGGACACGTTCCTGAAGGAAGCGGCTCCGATCCTGACCGATGCGCAGAAGATGTGTATTCTCGTCAACCTCGTCGACTCCTCGCTGGCTGACGGTGAGCCGGAGCGCCAAGAGCAGGAGCTCTTCGCGAAGTTCCTGACGGCCTTCAACATTACGGAGCAGCGGTTCACTCCGTTCTTCGAGGTCATCATGCTGAAGAATGACCGGTCCGTCTTCATGGATCAGAGCCATCCGAAGAACCAGCCGGGCTATCAAGTCAGCCTGAACGTATAAAGGAGCGGCTAAGAGAGCGCCCAAGAGAAGGTCTGCCGATCCGTTGGGCTGTAAGCCACAAGTCAAAGGGCCGGCAAGCAGGGAAGCCTGGCAGCGCAAAGTGCGCTGTCAGTTTTTTTTTATTCGCTTTAGCTCGTTTCGGTCGGGCGAAGAGGCCGCTGCCCCGGTACAATTCCGTTTATACCCAAGCTCTCCCTCCACAGCGTGCCTGCGGGGCTGTATCATAAGCCTAACTCATACGACAAGGAGGCCGGACGCGATGAGAAAAGAACGGAAAGAGGGATGGATCCATTGGGGTCCCCCTAGATTCACCGGCCTCTACGGGCCCCAAACGTGAACGACGTGGACGGTAGTGGTAATAATGCGTGTCGCTTACGGCCGCTGAGGCCTGATAGAACCGTGTTGATCTCCTCTGGCCGGCAGGCTTGGCTGGGGCGGGTTGAAGAGAGCGGTGCAGGCATAGCGTCCCGGGCCGTCACGCTTCACCCGTCTCTTCACCCATCTCCGATTTCCAGGCGCAGGAAGAACTCGCTAGACAAGCAGGCTGGATGGTGGACTGCCGCATTTTAGCTTTTATTCGGGACCCGAATCATTCACCGTATGAATATCTCTTAGGGAAGGCAGGAAGACTGCCGCGATCAAGAACGCTGAAGGAGGAAGTTGACTTTCTTTATTATGAACGACATTAAGAACCAAGCAGATGCGCCGGAAGAAGTGTATTACCGCGCGATGCGGCTGCCTGCGGGAGATCTGCACGTGTATGCGAACCGGGAGCTGTTCGAGGCGATGGAGACGCAGGTTTTCACCATGGCGAACAACAGCCTGCAGATTCCGGCTCGGCATTACCTGAGCTATACGCCCGACGTTCATGTGGGCGTCGGTACCTGCATCGGTACAACCGCAGTATGGAGGGCGGAGGACGCTTACATCTCGCCGTCGATCGTCGGCAGCGATATCGGCTGCGGCATGCGGGTGCATGTGACGAATCTGCAGCGGGAGGAGCTGCGGGATGTCAAGCTGCGCCGGAGGCTGGTGCGGGCGGTGGAGAAGCTGCTGCCGGCTGATACCCAGGCCAGAGGGCAGTTCTCGGACTTCCGGCTTGAAGAGGTGGTGCGCAGAGGACTTCACGGCCTGCCGCGCAAGTATGTGCCGGACGCCTATACGCCCAAAAAAGCCACCTCGCTGACGCATGTAGAGCACAGCCGGTTCCGTTTCGACGAAGAGTACCTGGACCGTATGCCCGAGGCGGCCTGGCACCGGGGCCACCGGCAGCTCGGGACGCTGGGGAGCGGCAATCATTTTGCGGAAATCCAGGCCCTGGAGATTCCGGAGGAAGGCCGCTCCACGGCGGAGCAGTGGGGCCTTAGGGACGGACAGATCATCGTCATGATCCACACCGGTTCCCGGGCGTGGGGCGGCGCGGTCAACGAGCTGGCGGGCCGGGAGGTGGCGCGGTGGATGCGCAGCAGCGGCAGGGGCACGGCGGACCCCAGGCTCGCCTTCGCCCCGCTGGACAGCGAAGCCGGACAGCTGTACCTGCACCTCATGTACTCGGCGCTGAACTATGCCGTCGTGAACCGGCATCTGATCGCCTATGCGATCCGCGAGGCGGCGAAGGATGTGCTCGGCTCCCGCTTCGAGATGCGGACGCTGTACGACCTTATGCATAACTATGCATGGGAAGAGGAGCACGAAGGCGAAGCTTACTTCGTCCACCGTAAAGGAGCGACCCGGGCGCTGCCGCCGGGCCATCCGGACAACCCGGAGCCCTACCGTGCGACGGGTCATCCGGCGCTGATCCCCGGCTCCATGGGGACGGCGTCCTATCTCATGGCAGGCCTGCCGCAGGGGCGGGCGAATTATCACTCGATCTGCCACGGCGCCGGCCGGGTCCGTTCGCGGAGCGCAACAAAGCGGCTGGTCAGCGTCAGCGACTTCGAGGCGTCCCTGCGCGTCGGCACACCGGAGGAGATTGTCGTCAATCAGCGGAGTCTGGAGGCGATCGTCGACGAGTCGCCGCAGGCGTACAAGGATGTGGATGCGATTATCGACAGCGTCGTCGGAGCAGGTCTTGCGTCGGTGGTGGCGAAGTGCGTGCCGCTGGCCGTAATCAAGGGAGTATAGAATCAAGGGAGTATAAAAGCAATGAAGGATAAAATCAATGAAGGATAAAATCAATGAAGGATAAAATCAATGAAGGATAAGGCGGTTTTTAACTTAACGGAAAGGATACGATACGTATTTTGGTAAGAGGCGTAACAGGAGTACCATTTCAAGCTGGCAAGCTGAATCGGCAGGCTTCGGGAGGGCGCGCTGCTTGTCCCGAGGCGTTGGCGGAGTGGCCGCTGTTCCGGCAGGAGGCAGCCTCCGGGATGCAGGGCATGGGGGATTATCCCCAATATGCGCGGGTGATGGGGAGGATCGGGGCTCTGCTCCAGGAGCTCACGGGGGATTCCTACACCCTGTACCTGCAGGACGATTACGGGCGGCAGTTATGGCAGGTGCTGGAGGAGGACGTCAAGAAGGGAAGCGGGAGCGTCCGGCATCTGGCCTCCATCTATGAAGGGCTTGAGACGAAGGCCTTCCTCTACGAGGAAGAGAGCGGTACGCAGGCGCCCCGGGTGTTCCCCACGCTGCGCAATAATCTGTTCTTCTACCCGGAGCATGGCGTAGCGCTGGCACAGGTGCCGGTATTCCGCAGACAGGGCCTGGATACGGAGGACTTCATCTGGGCGCGTGACGATGCCTGCATGAACGGATTTGCCGCCTATGTACGGAGCAGGCAGCGGGACACGGACCGGCGCCGGGTAACCGTGTATACCGATACGAGGGAAGGCCTCGAGATCGAGAAGCTGAGCATCACCCGCGCTGTCGGGCGGGACGAGGTGGTGATGGACCCGGCGCTGAAGACCGAGATCTTCCGGTCGATCGACGAATTCTTTGCCGGGGACCGGCAGTTCTTCCAGGATTACGGCATTCCGTATAAAAGGGGACTGCTTCTCTACGGCCGGCCGGGCAACGGGAAGACGACGCTCGTGAAGTCGATCGCCGGCAGTGTGCAGGCGCCGGTGGCGTATTGGCAGATTACCGAGCATACGTCCTCCTACTCGGTGCAGCAGGTCTTCTCCCATGCCTTGGCTCTGTCACCCATGGTGCTGGTTATTGAAGACATCGACTCCATGCCCGAGCATGTGCGCTCCTTCTTTCTTAACACGCTGGACGGGGCGACCTCGAAGGAGGGGATCTTCCTTATCGGTACGACGAATTATCCGGAGCGCATCGACCCCGCGCTGATGAACCGGGCGGGCCGGTTCGACCGCGCTTACGAGATCAAGCTGCCGGATGAGGCGCAGCGCCTTCAGTACCTGACGCTGAAGCGTCTTGGGGAGCTCTGCGGCGACGAAGCGCTTGCTGCGGCGGCCCGGGGGGCTGAGGGCTTCTCGTTCGCCCATATGAACGAGCTGTACGTATCGGCGGCACTGCGGATGCGTTACGAGCAGCGGGTGGACATCTCTGAGCTCGTCGCGCAGATGCGCGCAGACCTCGGCCGGGCGGCGGCCCAGGTGTGGCATTCGGCGGATGTGGTGCCGAAGGTAGGGTTCAGGTAGGGGCGGCGCTGGGCCGTCCGCCGGTGTGTCCGGACCCCGCGGGGACGGTAAGGCAAACGTAAAAAAGGAGACAGGCCCCTTGGCCATGTCTCCTTTTGCGGTACGCCCAGCATGGGCGTCATCTCTAGGGTGAAAGTCCCGAACGGGGGCTGGCGAACGCCAACCGTTAGCCAAGAGCAAGGGTGTCCACCGTGAGGTGGAATCTGAAGGAAGCTGGAGGCAAATGCACGAGCCAAGGTACACGAACTGGATTTGAGGCAGGGCTAGCCGGATGAGTCACCCGCACATGACAAAATCCTAAGTCGCCAAGGGCTGCTCCTGTATACTCCAGTGGTTGCGGGCAGAAAGATGACGTTCTTATCTGGGGAGGCCTGCGGAAGACGCGAAGTTCCTTCGTAACCGCGGCTGAGAAGCCGCGCTGAATCCGCAGGAGTCAGCAGAGGTCATAGTACGGGAGTAGGGGACGCCTGAAACCGAAAGGAGAGTGGAAACCGATGCGTTCGTATGAAGAGCAAAGACAGCAGAACATCTCGCAAGAGAGCTTGCGGCAAAGAGAAGCGGTGAAGCCGTTAGGGTATGCCGGAGCGCCGAGTTCTTCGCCGGCACAAGTCGCCCCTTCCACTCGCGAAGACCAATACGAGCTGCTGGAGCGAATGCTCGAAGGGGACAACCTTCGGCTTGCCTATAAGCGAGTGGTGCAGAACGGAGGAGCACCTGGTGTGGACGGCGTAACGGTAGCGCATCTACAAGTTTACCTGAAAACCCACTGGGAAGCAGTGAAAGCTGCACTCCTGACGGGTACCTACAGACCCTCGCCGGTCAAACGGGTGGAAATCCCCAAACCCGGAGGTGGCGTAAGGCTGCTCGGTATCCCGACCGTAATGGACCGTTTTCTCCAGCAGGCACTTCTACAAGTGATGAATCCGATCTTCGACGCACACTTCTCGTGGCACAGCTACGGCTTTCGTCCGGGAAAACGAGCACATGACGCGGTAAAGCAAGCACAGCGCTACATTCAAGACGGCCATCGATGGGTTGTCGATATGGATTTGGAGAAATTCTTTGATCGGGTAAACCACGATATGCTGATGGCAAGGGTAGCCCGGAAAGTGACGGACAAGCGAATCCTGAAATTGATCCGGGCTTACCTGAACGCTGGTGTTATGGCGGATGGAGCGTTGGAGCGAACAGACGAAGGAACGCCGCAAGGCGGTCCGCTGAGTCCGCTACTGGCAAACATCTTACTGGATGACCTGGACAAAGAACTGACCAAACGAGGCCTGCGATTCGTCCGCTACGCGGACGATTGCAACATCTTCGTGGCAAGCAAGCGTGCAGGAGAACGCGTCATGAAGTCGGTGACAGACTTCGTGGAAAGAAAGCTGAAGCTGAAAGTGAATCGAGACAAAAGCGCGGTGGACCGGCCATGGAACCGCAAGCTCCTTGGCTTTAGCTTCCTGAGCGACAAGAAAGCGACGATTCGATTAGCACCGAAGACGATCTCCCGATTTAAGGAGAAGATCCGCGAGCTAACGAGCCGGACACGTTCCATCCCGATGGATGAGCGTATTAGCAGGTTGAACCGCTACATGATGGGATGGGTCGGTTACTTTCGACTAGCGTCGGTGAAGAAACACTGTGGGAAATTTGACCAGTGGATTCGCCGAAGGCTCCGCATGTGCCTATGGAGACAATGGAAACGGGTACGCACCCGAATCCGCGAACTTCGGGCACTGGGCGTGCCGAACTGGGCTTGCTTTGTGATGGCAAACTCAAGACGGGGAGCATGGGAAATGTCTCGAAACACAAACAATGCCCTTCCGACTTCCTACTGGGAAGCGAAAGGGCTGAAGAGTTTGCTTTCTCGATATCTGGAACTTCGTTAACCTTTTGGAACCGCCGTATGCGGACCCGCATGTACGGTGGTGTGAGAGGACGGGGGCTAGACGCCCCCTCCTACTCGATGTGATGCATGCGCTACTGATCTTTCGGTGAGGTGGTCCCCAAAGCCTTGACGGACCCGAGCTCGTCTGGTGATTTGCTTCAGGGAAGTAATCGAGCTTCAGCTCGGAGGACTTCTTCTGGTAGCCTGTTTTGGTGTAAGCGTAGAGCAGCGGGCCGTAGTATGTCGGCACAAAGCATGGATCGGCTCCCGCCAGCTCTCCCCTAGAGGGAATCGTTAGAGTCCCTGGACTTCTGCAGCATCGGCAGCAGCAGCCGGCCCAGCCTGTGGTCCGCGGAGACCAGTGAGACCGTGCGGCGGGCCAGCGGTTCGTCCAGCGGGACGCAGACCAGCGGAGCGGGAAGTCGGCGGGCGGCCGTCTCCGGCACGATGGTGCTCCCGGTACCGGCAGCCGCATAGCCGAGGAGGAAGTCGCCGAAAGGCACCTCCATGCGGATGCAGGGCTGCAGTCCGTGGGCTCCGAAAGCGTCGGAGACCCGGGCTCGGATCCCGCAGGAGGGAGGGTACATGACCAGGGCCTCTCCGGCCAGGTCATTGGCCCGCAGCGAAGCGCTCCGCGCCAGCGGGTGGTCGCTGCGCAGAACGACGCAGAAGCCCTCACGCAAGAGCTCCGCGCTCCACAGGCGGGACGAAGCGGAAAGCTCCATGACGGCCGCCTGCACGGCCTGCGTCTCCAAGGCCTCCCGCAGCTCCTCCGACGTATGGCGGATCAGAAGGTCGGAGGCCAGACCCATCTGCTCCATGCGGCCCAGCGCCGGCGGCAGGTAATGGGCGGCGAGGCTGGGGAGCGCCCCGAGTCTCAGCCGGCCGGGAACGCGGAGCCGGGCGAGGCTCTCTTCGATCGCCTGCAGCCCGTCCAGGATGGCGGGTATCCGTTCGCAGAGAAGCCTGCCCCCCTCGGTGAGCTCCACGCCGCCCGGCGAGCGGTGGAAGAGGACGACACCGTAGTGGGATTCCAGCCTGCGAAGCTGTTTGCTCAGGGCGGGGTGGGAGAGATGCAGCTTCTCGCTGGCCTTGGCGATGCTTCCGCAGCGGGCTATCTCCAAGAAGCTTCGGTACAATTCGATATCCATAAAGTTCCACCTCGGGAGTTGACAGGGTTGTGCTTCCCATGGTAACACAGCGGTAAGACACCGGATAGATCCCCCTTCGGCTGCAGGCGGCCAATCCTGAGGCTCCATGTATACCGGAGCCTTTCTCCTTGTCTAAGCTGCAACCCGCGGTTGCAGCCCTGTAACGAAACGGACATTCCGACACTGTGGAGTGCAGGGTATGATGGTCCCATCAAGGGAAAAGGGGAGATCATGGATGGCAGGATGGAATGACCGCACGGAGGGCAGCGTGAGTGTGATAGGCACGGGGCGGATGGGAAAAGGGCTGGCGGCACGGCTTCATCCCCACTTGAAGGGGATGTGCTGGGGCTCGCGGTCTAAGGAGCGGGCCGCAAGGCTGATCAGCGAGAGCGGATGGGAAGAAGGGCAGATCCGTGCCGTAGGTCTTGACGAGGCAATGGAGGCGGACATCCTGATCCCCGCCATGTGGCTGCGGGACCTGCTCCCTTGGGCGGAGGCCAACGGGGAGCGGCTGGCCGGCAAAATTCTCGTGGATATCACCAACCCGTTCACGGAGGACTTCAGCGGGTTTACAACCGCTTGGGGCACATCGGCGGCGGAGCAGCTGCAGAAGGTCCTCCCTCGCACACAGGTGGTGGGCGCGTTCAAGAATACGTTCTTCCGGGTGCTGGAAGAGCCGCTGCACCAGGGACTTCAGAGTGATGTGTATGTCACCGGCGACGATGAAGCCGCTAAGCGGGCCGTCATGAAGCTGCTGCAGCCGCTGCCCTTCCGGGTGCTGGATGCCGGCAGGCTGGAGAATAATCGGACGATCGAGCGGATGACGCTGTTCGAACGGGAGCTTGCGGTCCGCTACGGGTCGTACCCGTATGTATCGTTCCGCCTGTTCGGGGTAGAGGCGTGAAGCGGAATGTACCCATTCGATTATTACACTGTTGAGAGGAGAAGGAACGCTATGTTTTTCGTAAAGCTGACGTATAAGATGCCGCTTGAGGTGGTGGATATATGGGTGGAGGAGCACCGAGCCTTTCTGAGGCGGCAGTATGAGGCTTCCAGGCAGATCCTCTCGGGACCGCGGACTCCGCGGGAGGGCGGGGTGCTGCTGCTGGATGCCGGGAGCCGGGAAGAGGCTGGACGGATTCTGGCGGAGGATCCGTTCCACCGCGAGGGCGTGGCCGATTATGAACTCGTGGAGTTCAAGGCCACCATGTATGACGAGCGGTTGAAGGAAGTGTTCGGCTGAAGGTGCCGCTTCGGTGAAGGGCTGTCACACGGACGGCGTGAGCGCTGCCTTGTCCAGGCCTGGGGCTGGAGGCGGCCGCCCTGTGCAGTGAGAGAAGGTAAGTCAGGCTGAGCATGACCGGCTCCTTCTTCAGCCTATTCTCTCAGAGGGTGACAAGCCGCCTTGCACTCCAACGATAAGAGGGATGCGGCATAAAGCCGCATCCCTCTTATGATGGAAGCCTCCACGCCGGCCTCCGCCCGGTCTTACTTATATCCGCCGAGCAGGTAATTGTAGAACGGCTCGTCGACCCAGAACGTGTACGAATCGACGCCTGCGTCCGGCTTGATCTTCTTGATGCCGTCGGCAAAGGCCTTCTCCTGGTCGACGAGCGTGAACGTCTGCGCATAGTATCCGTCGCCCTGGATCACATTGTTCGCAATAAGCTTATATTCCGTCAGCTCCGTCAGCGAATAGTAGAGCGGCTGCCACCACGAGCCGGTGATGAGGCCGGGCTGGTCTTCGCTGTTCTTTTTGGCATAGGCGGAGATGACCCCGTTGAACATCTCCTTCTGCTCCGCGGTATCGAACTCGAAGGAGAGATCGTACTCGCGGGCATAGGCGATGCCGTTGCCGTTCTCCAGCGGCACGACCTTGTAGTCCGGCGAAGTCTCGGGCTCGCCCCACTCTTTCAGATAGAGGAAGGCGGAGGTCTTCGGCTCGAGCTGGATCTTCGCATGCAGCCCTTCGCTGCGCAGCAGGCCGATCAGCTGAACGGCATGGGCGATGTCGCTGTGCCCGTACGTGAGGGAACGGGCCTTGTCAAAGTGCGGGGCATACCGCTCATCCTTCAGGTTGTAGCCGGTGATGAGCCCTTCCTTCAGCGCCTGGTCGACGGCAGGCTGCAGGGCCGGCACCTCGATCAGCACCTGGGTGCGGTAGGCCTGCAGCAGCTTCGCATAGACCTCGTTGTCTTCGGTCGTCGTCAGGTATTGCTTGTATTCGCCCCGCACTGAGAGGACCTGCCCGAGCAGCACGGCGGTAAAGTCTTTGCCGGCCGGCGCCCAAGGGTCGAAGGACGCGGTGTAGGCGTCAGGCAGCAGGCCGCTGTCAGCCGCCGCCGCCAGCTCCTGGGCGGCCTGTAGCGTCAGCCGGCCGTCGCCGGGGTAAGCCAGGCCGAGACGGGAGAGCGAAGCCTGCACCTTCTCCTGCGGGTACGTGTAGGCAAGCTCCTTGAGACCGGCAGCCTTCACGGACAGATAGAGGGCGGTGCCCTGGGTGAGCGAAGCGGCAGCGCCCACGGTGTCCGAGGTCAGGATGCCCTGGCTGTATAAGGCGAGAGCCGGACGGTACACGACGTCGCTCACGGATACATCCGTGAAGGGGCCGGCGATGGCGGCGTCCCCGAGCTCCAGGATCTCCGCCGTTTCGGCGATAAAGTCCCCTTTGGTAGGCGCTGCAGGCAGGCTCAGCCCATAGCGGTTCTGCAGGAAGGCTTCGATGGCTGCGGGCGTCTCGACCGGCCCCGCGGCCGCAGCGGCGGAAGCCGGGTGGGCAGACGGGAGGCCGTAGGGGAGGGAGAGCCCCGAGAAGGCGAAAGAAACGGATAAAGCGAGGAGCGTACGAGTCCGGAACGTGAAACGGTGCGGCATGCGAATTCCTCCTAATCAATATTAGTTATTCCTATATGTATAGTATGTTATGGAAGATCTTACTTGGCCCCGGACCGGCTGTCAATACTAAAGTAGGAAGCCGCCGGAGAAAAGAGGGTTGACATTTTGTTCAATATTGTCATAATGATATTATAAAAATGAAAATAAGGTGGAGGAAGCGCATGGCAGCTGAGAACGAGAAGAACTACTCGGCGAAGAATTACCGCACCCCGGACGGGGCCCCGGCTGATATCGTGATCTTCACGATCACTTCGGAGTCGCAGATGACCTCGACCAAATCGCTGCCGAAGCGGGAGCTGAGGGTGCTGCTCATCCAGCGCAAGGTATGGCCGTACGAGGGGCACTGGGCTCTTCCCGGCGGCTTCTCGCGGGAGACCGAATCGATGTACGAGACGGCGCGGCGGGAGCTTCAGGAGGAAGCGGGCGTGGGGAACGTGCATATGGAGTACCTCAACGTCTACAGCAGCCCCGGGCGGGATCCGAGGGGCTGGATCCTCTCCCATGTATTCTGCGCGCTGGTCCGGGAGGAGCAGCTGGCGGAGCGGAGGGCTTCCGATGATGCCGTGGATGTAGGGCTGTTCAGCGTGGAAGAAGCCCTGACGCGGATGGATCTGGCATTCGACCACAGAGAGATGATCGTCGAAGCGCTGGAGCATGTGCGGGAGCGGATGCTGCTGACGCCACTGGCCAAGGAATTCCTGCCGCCGGAGTTCACCCTCGGGGAGCTCTATCAGGTGATCCGCACGGTGGTGCCGGCCTTCGAAGAGGCGAATTTCATCCGGAAGATGAAGTCGACGCAGAGCCGCAGCGGCATCCTGGAAGAGGTGCGGGACCACAAGGGTGAGCTCAAGAAATCGAACGCCTACTCCCAGCGTGCCGCGCAGCTGTACCGATTTACCGGGAATGTGCCGAAGCTGTCGCTGTACGGGTGACCAATTTTTTTTAATTAACAATATAGTCAAATTGATAGTATAAAAAGGAGAGTATGCTTATGAGCCGGACATGGGAATGGATTCTTCTGATCTTGGGAGCGGCCGGGTTCGCCGCGGCCACCTCCTCGTCGCTGCTGGAAGGGGCGGCGACCGCGACGGGACTGATGAGCGTCTGGCTGACGGCCCGGCAGAACCTGTGGTGCTGGCCGGTCTCGCTGGTCAACGTCGTCTGCTTCTTCTTCCTCTTCCGCGATGCGAAGCTGTATGCGGATATGTCGCTGCAGCTGCTGTACTTCGTGCTCAGCATTCAAGGCTGGATCGTGTGGTTGACGGGGAGAGGGGAGGCCAGGGTGCGGCCGACCCGCCGGCTGACCGGCAGGCAGGCTGTCAGTGGGGTCCTTCTCCTCGCAGCCTTGTCGGCCGGATGGGGCCATGTGCTCGCCCGGTATACGGACGCTTCGATCCCGTATCTCGATGCGTTCATCGCTTCGCTCAGTCTGCTCGCCCAGTTCCTGCTCTCGAGCAAAGTGCTCGAGAACTGGCTGCTCTGGATCACCGTCGACGCGCTGTCGGTGGGGATGTACGCTTATAAGGAACTGTATGGGGTGGCTCTGCTGTATGCCGTGTTTCTCGGCATTGCCGCGGGCGGCTGGGTACAGTGGCACAGGGAATACCGCAGGCAGCGGACGGCCCTCCTGCAGGTTAGCGATGCGGAGGTGGGAATATGAATACCGGTGATACGGGTGCAAAAGCAACCCTCGGCCTCACGCTGGGCAAATTCGCCCCGCTGCACAAGGGGCATCAGTATATGATCGAGACGGGGCTGCAGGAGACGGACCATCTCATCGTCGTCATCTACGACTGCCCCGAGACGACGGACATTCCGCTGACGGTGCGCGCCGGCTGGATCCGGAGGCTCTACCCGGAGGCCGAGGTGATCGAAGCGTGGGACGGTCCCGCGGAGACAGGGTATACGCCGCGCATCCAGAAGCTGCAGGAGGATTATATCCTTGGGCTGCTCGGCGGCCGGCGCGTGACGCATTTCTTCTCGAGTGAGCCGTACGGCGATCATATGAGCCGCAGGCTCGGGGCCGTGAACCGGCAGGTCGATCCGGCGCGGACCGTCTTCCCGGTCTCAGGGACGGCGGTCAGGCAGCAGCCGTACGCGAACCGCGCCTACGTGGACGGAGTCGTCTACCGCGACCTGATCACGAGAGTGGTGCTGCTCGGCGCGCCTTCCACGGGCAAGACGACGCTGGCTTCCGCCCTGGCCGAGGCGCACGGCACGGCCTGGATGCCGGAGTACGGACGCGAATACTGGGCCGCGCACCAGCAGGACCGGCGCCTGACCCCCGAACAGCTCGTCGAGCTGGCCGAGGGGCATGTGGAGCGGGAAGAGAAGCTGGCGGGCGAGGCGGACGGGGTGCTTTTTACGGATACGAATGCGGTCACGACCTATCTCTTCTCCCTGGATTACCACGGCATGGCACTGCCACGGCTGGAGGAGCTGGCCCGGAAGGCGGCCGCCGCTTACGACCTTGTCTTCCTGTGTGGTGACGATATTCCTTACGACGACACGTGGGACCGGTCGGGAGAGGTTCATCGCGGCAAGTTCCAGAAGCGGTTCACCGCGCTGCTCAAGGAGTGGCGCGTGCCTTATATTGAAGTGAGCGGCACGCTTGAAGAGCGGGTGGCCGCGGTGTCGGCCGTGCTCCAGGCGTACCGCAGGTATGAGAGTCTGGGCAATCGGTGGGCTTCGGGGCTGCAGGCAAGCAGGTAGAGGGCCCCTGTGCGAAGGGAGAGGAGAGATGCAGATGAATATCATGGATCGAATCCGAGGCGGCTTATACGGCACGGCTGTAGGGGATGCGCTTGGCGGCACGACGGAGTTCATGACCCGGGCGGAGATCCGGAAGAAGTACGGCAGGCTGACGGAGATGATCGGAGGAGGGGTATGGGACCTCGACCCTGGGGAAGTGACGGACGACACGATGATGACCCTGTGCGTGGCCGAAGGCATCCTGGCCTGCCCGGAGGACCCGATGGGAGCGATCGGCGAGCGGTTTCTGGATTGGTACCGGTCGGACCCAAAAGACATCGGCAACATCATCCGGCGGGCCCTGCAGCGGTACAAGGGAGACTGGTTCGAAGCGTCGTTCGTCACCGATCAGGATCTCGGAGGCTTCACTGCGGGCAACGGCTCCCTGATGCGCTGTCTGCCGGCGGCCCTGATCTATACCGATAGGGAGCGGATGGAGACGGTCACGCGGATGCAGTCGAAGATGACGCACTGGGATGAGCGGTGCAGCGAAGCCTGCGTGATGTACAACCGGATGGCGTACCGCCTGCTGCAGGGGGAGGAGCTGGGGCTTGTGCTCGCATCGGAGACGGCCGGCACTCCTTATGCGGAGGCGCTGGGCGGCGAGCCGGACTGCGGACCGACCGGGTATGTCGTGGATACGTTCCGGTGGGTGCTGTACATTTTGAATACGACGCATAGCTTCGCCGAGGCCGTGCAGGAAGCCGCCAACCTCGGCGGAGATACGGATACGATCGGGGCCATCGCCGGAGGCTTGGCCGGCGTGTATTACGGATATGGCGGCATTCCGGAAGCCTATGCCGGGAAGATTCGGATCAAGGAGCGGCTGGATGAGCTCGCGGAGCGGATAGCTGCGTACCGAAGGGAAGCCAGCGACAGGTGAGGAGCTCTCTGAAGAGTTGCGAAATTTACTGAACGTGCTTCAAGAAAGGATGGAACAACCCATGAACCGATCGGGGAGAGCGGCGGTGGCCGCGCAGACGTTGGAGATTCTGGAGGCGGGCGGATACGGGAACCCCAAGGGCGAATGGGTCGACCTTCACGCGGCGCAGGAGGCGGCCGTGCGGGGCTCGGTCCTGTACCGGCCGGGCACCGATGAGGAGCTGCACGGGCGCGCTTCAGCGCTGCAGGCAGCGGTATCCGGTGCAGACGGACGCAGCCAAGCCGCGGTGCGCATCGAGCTGACGCCCGAGACGACGCTGGCCGCGGCTTACCGCTGCTGGCGCGAGGACGGCGGGCCGGCCGCCTGTCTGAACTTCGCCTCCGCGAAGAATCCGGGCGGCGGCTTCCTCGGCGGGAGCCAGGCCCAGGAGGAGAGCCTGGCCCGCGCGAGCGGCCTGTATCCCTGCATCGTGCAGATGCAGGAGATGTACGAATACAACCGGGGACGGCGGACGGCGCTCTACTCGGATTACATGATCTACTCGCCGGCCGTACCCGTCTTCCGGGACGATGAGGACCGTCTGCTGCCCGAAGCTTACCCGGCGGCATTCATCACGGCGCCGGCCGTGAACGCGGGCGTGATCCGGGAACGGGAGCCCGAGGCCGAAGCGCAGATCGGCGCCGTCATGCGCGGCCGCATCCGGCGGGCGCTGTACGCGGCTGTGCTGCACGGGCACCGCACGGTGGTCCTCGGAGCCTATGGCTGCGGGGTATTCCGCAACCGCCCTCAGGAGGTGGCGGTCTGGTTCCGCGAGGTGCTGGTGGAAGAGGTGTTCGCCGGGGCGTTCGCGCGTGTCGTCTTTGCGGTCTACGATCGCTCGGCCGGGCAGGCGGCGTACAAGGCATTTGAGCGGGAGTTCGGCGAGTAAGCCGGGGCGTCCGCCTGTACGAACCGCTCCAGCTGGAGCAGGCAGTACTCGATCATCTGCTTCCGGCGCTTTTCAGCCCCAGCCCTCCGGCTTGGCCTTGCGCCGCAACCGCTGCCACCTCTCCCCACTTCCCAACCCTGCGGGATTCTGGTACAGTGATTACACCATAATGATGACATGCCGGGGCGGCAGAGGGGAGTCCATCCCGCTGCCGAACTCCGGACCGGAGGAATACCGGCCTGGCCTATGCCGGGCTATTGGTATGTCCTGCGATAGAGAGGACCGACTATGTACAAATTACTGCTTGTGGAAGATGAAGCGGACGTAAGGGAAGGCATTCTCGCGGAGATCGATTGGGCGGCCTGCGGCTTCGAGCTCGTGGATGCGGCAGAGAACGGCCAGGAGGCGGTCGAGCTCATGGAACGCTTCGTGCCGGACGTGGTTGTGACGGATATCCAGATGCCGTTCATGGACGGGCTGCAGCTCTCCGAATGGATCCGCGATCATTATCCGACGACGAAGATCATCATCCTGACGGGCTTCGACGAATTCGAATACGCCCAGAAGGCCGTCAAGCTGCATATTGATGAGTATTTATTGAAACCGTATTCGTCGGAGGACTTGGTAAGCATGCTCGCCAAAATCAAGAGCCAGATCGACGACGAAGCGGCGCGCAGGGAGAACGTGCAGACGCTGCAGGAGCATTACCGCAAGAGCCTGCCGGTGCTCCGTGAGGTGTTCCTTGCCTCCCTGGTGACCCGGCGTTTGCCGCTGCGGGAGATCCAGGAGAAGTGCGAGAGCTATAATCTCGACCTGCAGGGCTGCGGGTTCGCGGTGTCGCTGCTGTCGCTCGACAACCTCGGAGCGGATGATCAGGAGGGGCCAGCCGATTCCGGCTCGCTGCGCCGCTCCAAGGACACGGAATTGAAGCTCTTTGCCGTGCTGAACATTGCTGAGGAGATTGTGGCCCGCCACGATCTCGGCCTGGTTTTCGTTCACAACCGCCATGTGGTCGTGCTAAGCGCGGTCAAAGGGGCACAGCGTGAGCCGCTCATGGAGCGTACGCTCGCGGTGCTCGAGGAGATCCGGCAGAGCATCGACAAGTACCTCAAGTTCACGGTGACGATCGGGGTCGGCACCTTCTGCCCGGCGCTGCCCGAGGTAGCGTACTCTTTCCAGGACGCGGTGCTCGCTCTCGACTACCGGCCGATCCTTGGCGACAACCGGATCATTTGCATCAGCGACGTCGAGACGCGCTTCGTGGAGAAACTGCGCTTCGACGAGCTCAAGGAGCATGCGCTGATCCGCTGCCTCAAGGTGGGGACGCCCCAGGAGATCGGGGAGATCGTCGAGAGCCTGTTCGAGGGCATCGCCGACATGGGCGTATCGTTCAAGGACTATCAGATCTACCTGATCGAGATCCTGACGGCGATCCTGAAGGCGGCCAAGGATTCCAATGCGGACCTGGACGCCATCTTTGGCCCGGATTTCGTGCCCCTGGCGGAGCTGCACAAGTTCACGAACCCGCAGGAGGCCAAGAACTGGGTGCTCGGCATATGCACGAATATCATGAGCCGGATCGCCAGCGAACGGCAGTATGCTTACAAGTCGCTGGTCGACCAGGCGAAGGAATACATCCAGCAGCATTATCATGAGACGGACATTTCGATCAACAAGGTGTGCGGGATGCTGCATATTTCGGCGGGCTATTTTTCGTCGATCTTCAAAAAAGAAGCCAAAACCACCTTCGGCTCCTACCTCAGCCAGATCCGCATGGAAGCGGCGAAGGAGCTGCTGCGCACGACGGATCTGAAGGCGTTCGAGATTGCCGAGAAGGTCGGTTATGCGGAGCCGAACTATTTCAGCTTCTCGTTCCGCAAGTATGCGGGCGTTTCGCCGAAGGAATACCGGAGCGCGGCGGCCGAGGGCCAGCGATGAAACGGCGGGTTCCGCAGCCGCCGGGCCGGGGACCTTTGTCTTCCCTAATCGACATCTGGAAGGTGAAGAGCATCCAGTTCATCATCACGGCGTCCTTCATGCTGATGACGCTTCTCGTGATGGTCGTCGTCTCAGTCCTGCTCTACGACAAGTTCGCCCGGACCGCGGAGCAGAATGCGTTCATCGGCAATGAGCAGATCGTAGAACAGGTCAAGCTCAATGTGGAGATGTATCTGGACGGCATGGCCCAATCATTCAAAATGGTCGATGAGCGGATCCGCGCCTCGAAGACCGTGCCGGACGCGAAGCTGGAAGAGCAGCTCGCGACCATTCTTGAAACCCGCAGCGATGTAGTCTCGATGGCGTTGTTCACAGCCGAGGGCTCCCCGGTGGCTCATCTGCCGGAAGTGGAGATGCGGCGTAACACGCGGATTACGGAACAGAGCTGGTTCCGGTCGGCCGTTGAGAATCCGGGCCATGTGTCCGTTTCGCTGCCGCATGTGCAGAACCTGTACAAAGGCAAGTATCCGTGGGTCGTCTCGATGAGCAGGAGCATCATCCTGGAGCGGGACGGCGTGCGGGAGCCGGCGGTGCTGCTCGTGGATTTTAACTTCAAGACGATTGACGACCTGCTCAGCCGGGTCAGCCTGGGACAGCGCGGCTATGTGTATATCATCGATGAGTCGGCCGGGAACATGGTATACCATCCCCAGCAGCAGCTGATCTATGCCGGTCTGAAATACGAGAATGTCGAGCAGGCGATGAAGTATGCTTACGGCAACTACGTGGACGACAGCACCGGGGAGACACGGCTCATCACGATCCAGACCGTCAATAACATCGGGTGGAAAATGATCGGCGTCTCCTACATGAACGAGATTGTCACCGCCAAGCGGGAGATCGGCTGGTTCCTCGCCTGGCTGATGCTCGGGGTGCTCGTGTTCGTGCTGCTCCTGTCGGCGTTCATGTCGGCGAAGATATCCCAGCCGATCCGCCGGCTGGAGCGTTCGATGAGCAAGGTGGAGCAGGGCGTCTTCGACATCCATATCCAAGAGGGCGGAGAGGATGAGGTCGGGCGGCTCTCCCGGCGCTTTAATCTCATGGTCGCCCGCATCCGCGAGCTCATGGAACAGAGCGTGAAGGAGCAGGAGGCCAAGCGTAAGAGTGAGCTCGAAGTGCTGCAGTCGCAGATCAACCCGCACTTCCTTTATAACACACTGAATTCCGTGGTCCGCCTGGCGGGCAGCGGGAAGAGCGAGGAGGTCATCCGGATGATCACCTCCCTGTCGAAGTTCTTCCGGATCTCCCTCAGCAAGGGTAAATCGGTCATCACGGTGCAGGAAGAGCTTGAGCATGTGCGCAACTATCTCATCATCCAGATGATGCGGTACAAGAACAAATTCCGCTTTGAGATCGAGTGTGAGGACGAGGTAAAAGACTGCCCGACCGTCAAGCTCATCCTGCAGCCGGTGGTGGAGAATGCGATCTACCACGGCATCGAGATGATGGTCGACGAAGGGTTCATCTCCATCCGGGCGGAGCGGGCCGGCGACCGGGTGCGCATCACGGTCGCGGACGACGGGCTCGGCATGCCGCCCGAGAAGGTGCGGGGGCTGCTGCAGGCGGAAGCGGTTGAGGGCGGAGGGACCGGCACCGGTGTCGGCATCCGCAATGTGCATGAGCGCATCCGGCTGATGTACGGGGAAGAGTACGGTCTCGAGATTGAGAGCCGGCTGGAGGAGGGCACCACGGTAACGTTGTGGATTCCATACCAGGCGGGCGCGAGAGGAGGGGAGAGCGGATGAGCAGACGCCTCCCAAGACGGAGTATGCTTCTGTTTTCGCTGCTGGCGGCCGCGGTCGGTGTCACCTCATGCGGCACGCTGACGCAAACGGCGGGAGCGGGATTACCCGCAAGGAAAGAGATAGCCCTGATCGTCAAATCGAAGAACAGCGACTACTGGAAAGCGGTCATCAGCGGGGCGGAAGCGGCGGAAAAAGAATTCAATGTCGATGTCCTGGTGGAAGCGCCGGAATCGGAGCAGGATATCAAGGGGCAGATCGCCTTGGTCTCCGATGTCATCAACTACAAGCGCAGCGCTTTGGTTCTGGCTCCGAGCGATGACACGGAGCCCGCCGAGGTGGTCGCCAGAGCCGCGGCGAACAATATCCCCGTCATTACGATCGACTCGCGCCTGAATTCGCCGAAGCCGCTCAGCTATATCGGTGTCAACCATTATGAAGCGGGCGAGAAGGCCGGCCTTAAGCTGGCCGAGCTGCTGGGCGACCAGGGCCGGGCGGCCGTGGTGGGCTTCAAGCCGGACGGCCAGGCCGCCGCCGAGCGGGAGCGGGGCTTCCTCGACGAGATGGCCCGGCACCCGAAGATCCAGATCGTCGAGAAGACGTACTGCTATGCGGACCCGGAGGAGTGCGGCGAGGGAGTGCGACGGCTGGCCCACGCTTTGGACACGCCGACAGGCATCGCTGTGCTGCACGGCTCATCGACCCGCGGGGTCGTGGCGGAGATTGTGAAGGAAGGGCTCGAGGGCCGGGTGAAGCTCGTGACCATGGACAGCACATCTGAAGATATCGAATACCTGCAGGAAGGGATCGTGCAGGCGACGATCATCCAGAACCCGTTCTCCATGGGCTATCTCGGCGTTCAATACGCGGTCGAGGCGCTGGAAGGCAAGCGGGTGAAGGATGCCTTCTATACGGATACGAAGGTGATCGACCAGGCGAATATGTTCTGGTCCGATAATCAGAAGCTGTTGTTCCCCTTTGTGAAGTGACCTTATCGAGTAGGAAGTGTTGGATAGGCAATAAAGTCAAGAACCCGCAGCGGCCGCTGCGGGTTTTTTGCTCTTTTCGAGCCCTTCCGGCTTAGGCTTTGTGCTAGAAGCATCTGCGGACGTTTGGGCAGAGGAAATAGTTATAATGAACGAAACCGACTACCTCTTTGCATCACGTAGGTTGAAGTTGGAAATGACTTGGAATGAATAAACCAATCATATCCAAAACAGAGCTACAAACAAAAAGGAGTCGGTTAGTAATGAGTATGTCCACAAAGTATGTAGGGTTAGACGTATCCAAGGAAAAAATTGCCGTTGCCATAGCCACGGAAAATCGAGATGAGCCCGTGCGGTTCTGGGGGACGATTCCCCATACCAAGGAGGCCGTGCGAAAGTTAGTCAAGCAGCTTGCAAAGGACGATGAGATCAAACTCGACGTTTGCTATGAGGCCGGGCCTACAGGGTTTCAGCTGTATCGTTGGTTCCTTGAACTCTTTGTCAATTGCAGCGTCGTTGCGCCCAAAGCATTGGATGGCAACAAGCGCATTAAAACCGACAAAAGGGATGCTATACGTTTAGCGCAGCTCTACAGGGCCAGAGAGTTAACCGAAATCTACGTACCTACACCCGAGGACGAAGCACTGCGGGATTTGGTTCGGGCCCGGGAGGATGCGGTTCAGGATATGAATCGGCACAAGCAGCGGCTAACGAAGTTCCTGCTTCGGCACCAGCTTCATCCACCGGGCGGCACGAAGTTATGGACATCGGCCTACGAGAACTGGCTGGATACCTTGCGCTTTACGGATGCGTGCGAGGATATAGTCTTTCAAGAATACCGCAACACCATCAGGGAGGCCGCAAACCGGATTGGGCGATACGAAAAGGAAATGGAACGGCAGGCTTCGGCAGGGTGCCAGGCTACCATGATTCAGGCGCTGCAAGGACTTCATGGTATTGCTTTAGTTACGGCCACTACTCTTGCGGCCGAACTCGGAGATCTCGCAGGAAGATTTGCTTTTGCGCCGCAGCTTATGAGTTATTCCGGATTGGTACCTTCGGAAAGTTCAAGCGGAGGCAGCCGCTGGCAAGGGCGAATCACGAAAGTCGGTAATGCGCATATTCGACGGGTACTGGTCGAAGCCGCCTGGACCTACCGGAGCAAACCTGCTGTAAGAAGAGCCCTGCGGGAGAGGCAAAAGGAGCTCAGTTCGGAGATTATTGAGATCTCTTGGAAGGCGCATAAAAGACTGCATCATAAATTTAATAGGTTAAGCTTCAGGGGAAAGAACAAAGGAACCATCGTTACCGCCGTGGCCAGGGAGCTCCTGGGATTTTATCTGGGCTATAGCCAAGGAAGTCCAGAAGCAAAGGGCGGCAGCATAATCGCTTGTGCTTGTAATAGAAGTTTGAAAATACGAAGAAGGAGGTGGTAAGAGAACGGATTTGAGGAAGATGCGTTACATTCTTTGGCTTACAAAGCTAGGCAGAGAGAAATCCGCGTAGTTCCGCTGCACAAAGCAAGGGAACAGGAGCTTTATGTGCGTTGATAGTTAGCAGGAAACTCTCTGGTCGTATGTAATCACATGTGAGAACCCACGAATATCAGGTTGCCAGCCGGCGCAAAGAACCATTTTGCCCTCGTGCCAAGGAATGTAGACATGTCCCGTTGTTCTCAGGAAAAAACATTGCAGGGAGCACCGCCCCCTGCACCCCGTTACTCGCCGTAAGGCGGGGTCTGACTTGATAGTCAGACACGTATACAAGTATGGGAAGAAAGAGGTAGCCTGTCAAAAAGAGCACCTTGACAGGCTTAGTTTGGAGTACAAAAAAACAGGGATACGTGCTGGGAGTTGCTCGGTTACGTTCATATCAGCGGAACTAAGATTCGTTATGTTGGTCATCGAAGGGAAGTTTTAAAGATAAAGGAACTCAGATTCGCTATTAGGGGAAATGAGGCTGTTTTTCGCTAAAACGGGACTGTTAAGGAACCTGAGTTCCGCTATTCCTTGGGAAATGACGGGAAATAGAAGAATAAAGAATCTCAGTTCCTTTATTTGTGAGATTTCCGATTGCCCAGACCGCCGGGTCGGAACCGCGCCATCCGCCGGGTCGCAGAACCGCGCCGTCCGCCGTCTCGCGGAACCGCGCCGTCCGCCGGAACGCGGAACCGTGCCGTCCGCCGGGTCACGGAACCGCACAGGCCGCCGGAACGCAGAACCGCGCAGTCCGCCGGGACGCGGAATCTCGAAGACCCGCCTGTCCACTCGGGGGTGCGGGACAGTCCTATTTTCCATGCGACAAAAGTCTGAAATTTTCGACATAATCTTAGCTTTTTCATAACACATGAGAATTTCGATAGAACACATGAGGATATTGCATGGGTTTTTGGCACAAAATTAACGATAATGAAAGGGTAAAGCAATCCAGTAAACAAAAAAAGAAATAACGGAGGTCTTTTACGGATGAACAAAAAAGTGGTTTCCATGATGCTTGCTGCTGCACTCGCGACAACAGTTGTAGGCTGCGGAAATAAAACGGACACTAACGCCGGCACAGCGAACAACAACGCAGGCGGCGCGAAGACCGAAACCGGTACGACGGCTGGCAAACAGCCAACGATCGGCGTAGCGATCTACAAATTCGACGATACGTTCATGACGGGTGTTCGTAACGCGATCAGCGCTGCAGCGGAAGGTAAAGCCAAAGTCGATATCGTAGACAGCCAGAACTCCCAGCCGACCCAGAACGATAAAGTCGACCTGTTCATCACGAAAAAAGTTAACGGCCTTCTCGTGAACCCGGTTGACCGTACGGCAGCGGGCGTTATTATTGACAAAGCGAAAACGGCAAACATTCCGGTTGTCTTCCTGAACCGCGAACCGCTGGCTGACGATATGAAGAAGTGGGACAAAGTATACTATGTAGGCGCGAAAGCCGAGCAGTCCGGTACGATGGCGGGCCAGCTGGTAGCCGACTACTTCAAAGCTCATCCGGAAGCGGATAAGAACAAGGACGGCAAGCTCCAATACGCTATGCTGAAGGGCGAGCCTGGACACCAAGACGCCGAGCTGCGCACGAAGTTCGCAGTGAAAGCCGTAGAAGACGCTGGGATCGGCGTAGAGAAGCTGGCAGAAGACACAGCGATGTGGGACCGCGTTAAGGGCCAAGAGAAAATGGCAGCCTTCCTCGCATCCCAAGGCGACAAGATCGAAGCGGTATTCGCGAACAACGACGACATGGCTCTCGGTGCGATCGAAGCCCTCAAAGCCAAAGGCTACTTCCAAGGCGGCAAATACATGCCTGTTGTCGGCGTAGACGCTACGGCTCCAGCTGTAAAAGCGCTTGAAGAAGGCACGATGCTCGGTACGGTACTGAACGATGCGAAGAACCAAGGTGCGGCATCCTTCGCCTTGGCGAACGTCCTCGCTTCCGGCCAAACGCCAAGCAAAGAGAACACGGGCTTTGAAATCACTGATGGCAAGTACATCTGGGTTCCTTACAAGAAGATCACGAAAGAAAACATGAACGACGCGAAATAATTCGTTCAGCAATCCGCTCTGCAGGAAACAACGGCAGGGGGCCAGGTGAAACAGGTGCCTGCTCCCTTGCCTTTTTCATGAAATGATTCACCGGGAAGTGCGATCCACGGATTATACGAATCACCGCTGCTGTCATCCTCACTATATACAAACATACACATACTGAATTCGGGTGCCTCTGACAGGAGATTCCAGTCCCCTGACGGAACTGGGAGGAGGCGTATCCAATACGCAGGGGGGCGTTACCATGACTGATACGAAATACTTGCTTGAGATGAACGGCATTGTCAAAGAGTTTCCCGGCGTGAAAGCGCTGGACGGAGTAACGATCAAAGTGCGTCCCGGCACGGTGCACGCGCTGATGGGAGAGAACGGCGCCGGCAAATCGACGCTGATGAAATCGCTATTTGGAATCTACAAACCCGATGCGGGCGAGATCATTCTCGACGGCGAGAAGGTGGAGATCAACAACTCCAAGGATGCGCTGAACTACGGCGTATCGATGATTCACCAGGAGCTCCATCCGGTACCGCACCGCAATGTCATGGAAAACATTTGGCTCGGGCGTTTCCCGCTGAAGGGATTCGGGCCGTTTAAAATAGTGGACCACCGAAAAATGCTCGAGGATACGAAGAAGCTGTTCGAGGATCTCGAGATGGATATCGATCCGAAGGAGCTCGTAGGGAATCTCTCGGTATCGAAGATCCAGTCCCTGGAGATCGCCAAGGCGGTATCCTTCAATTCCAAGATTATCGTGATGGACGAACCGACGTCCTCGCTCACGGGCAATGAAGTAGAAGCCCTCTTCAAGATCATCAACGAGCTGCGCTCCCGCGGTGTCAGCATGATCTATATCTCGCACAAAATGGAGGAGATCCTCCGCATCTCCGATGATGTCACGATCATGCGTGACGGCAAGCTGATCGGCACCTGGCCGGCAGCCGACCTCACCACGGACCTGATCATCCAGCGGATGGTCGGACGCGATCTCAGCCAGCGCTTCCCGGACCGAACCAACGTGCCGGGCGGTGTTCTGATGAAGGTGGAAGGCCTGACCTCCCCGCTGCCGAAGTCGTTCAAGGACGTATCCTTCGAGCTGCGCAAAGGCGAAGTGCTTGGTCTCGGCGGGCTCGTCGGCGCCCAGCGGACGGAGCTCATCGAAGCACTGTTTGGCCTGCGGGCGGTGGAGTCGGGCGAAGTCTCGATCCACGGCAAGAAGGTCAAGATCAAGTCGCCGATCGACGCGAAGAAGCACAAGATGGCGCTGCTGACCGAAGAACGCCGCGTTACGGGGATCTTCCCGGTGCTCTCGATTCACGAGAATGCGATGATCGCGAACATCGACCGCTACGAAACTCCGTTCAAGCTGCTTAATGAGCGCAAGGCCAAGGAAGAAGTGGCCCGGAGCGTGGAGAAGCTGAGAGTCAAGACGCCGTCGGTCCGCGAGAAGATCAAGAACCTGTCGGGGGGCAACCAGCAGAAGGTGCTGCTGGCCCGGTGGCTGCTCACCGAGCCGGATATTCTGCTGCTTGACGAGCCGACACGGGGGATCGACGTCGGGGCGAAGTTCGAGATTTATTCCATCATCAACGACTTGGCGAGCCAAGGTAAGAGCATCATCATGATTTCGTCCGAAATGCCGGAGCTGCTCGGGATGTCCGACCGGATCATGGTCATGTCGGAAGGCAGAATGACCGGCATCGTAGAAGGCAAGGGCGCAACGGAAGAAGAAATCATGCGGCTGGCCGCCAATCACTGAGAGGTTCACCGGAGGAGGAGCTACTACTATGAATACCAAAAAACTCGGCGGGTTTCTGACACAGAACGCCATCTATATCGTACTGATCCTGCTTGTCGTCGGGATCGCCATCAAGGATCCGACGTTCCTGTCGATCAACATCCTGCGGGATATCCTGCTGCAGAACTCGACCCGCGCCATCATCGCGCTGGGCGCCGCCTTCATCCTCATCACGGGCGGAACGGACTTGTCATCCGGACGTATCGTGGGCCTAAGCGCCGTACTGTCCGCTTCCATGCTGCAGGCGAGTGACTATCCGCGCCTGTTCTACCCGGAGCTCGGTGAGATTGCGCTGATCATTCCGATTGTAGTGGGGATTCTGGCAGGTTTGGTTGTCGGTCTGATTAACGGTTGGGTTGTCGCGAAGCTGAGCGTACCACCATTCATCGCCACCCTCGGCACGATGGTTATCGTGTACGGCGTCAACTCGCTCTACTTCGATATGAAGCCGAACGAATCGCAGCCGATCGCAGGCCTTCGCAAGGACTTCACCAATATCGGTACAGGCTTTATCGGTCCGAACGGTCCGTACTCGATTCCTTACATCGTCATTATCGCCATCATCATCGCCGTGATCGTGTGGGTCGTCTTCAACAAAACGCGTCTCGGCAAGAACATGTACGCCATTGGCGGCAACATCCAGGCAGCTACCGTTTCCGGTATCAACGTGGCACGCAACCTGATCTATATCTATGGTGCAGCAGGCGCCCTGTATGGTCTGGGCGGTGTGCTCGAAGCGGCAAGAACGGGCGGCGCAACGAACAACTACGGGAACATGTACGAGCTTGACGCCATCGCAGCGTGCGTAGTCGGCGGCGTGTCGACGGCAGGCGGGATCGGTACCGTACCGGGCGTACTCGCCGGTGTTCTGATCTTCGGTGTCATCAACTACGGTCTGACCTTCATCGGGATCAGTCCTTACTGGCAGCTGATTATCAAAGGTCTGATCATCGTCGCTGCGGTAGCATTTGACATCCGAAAGTACTTGGCGAAGAAGTAAGAATAAAGTAGAATAATGTTGAAAGCTGTCGGGCTCTCCGGCAGCTTTCTCTTATAAAACAATTGTAGGCGTTTTCATATTTTTAAAGGAGAGGGTCCCGTGAAGATTAGTGTCAGACAGAAAATTGTAGGGGCATTCGTTGCAGTCGCGCTGCTGACGGGGGCGGCCAGCGGTATATCGTATTCCTTCCTGAACAAGATTGACCGTTCCTACTCATCCCTGCTTGAAGACAACTCGAGAATGCTGGAAGGGGTAGGCCAGGTGCTGGCGTTTACCCAGCAGCAGAATGCGATGCTGTTCGGATATTTGGTGGAGCCGACCAAAGAGAAAGAGGCGTCGCTCCAATCGCTGAACGAGCAGCTGTCCGGCAAGATCAAGGAGCTGGAGGGACTGGCCTCCGGCGAGGACGCGCTCAGCGAAGTGCAGAAAATGGGAGAGTCGAATCAGACGTTCGCCCGCTTAACTCAGAAGGTAACGGAATATATCGACCGCAAGGAGCCGGGGCTGGCGCGCAGCGAAGCGCTGATATGGGCGGTTCCGACCACGCAGACGCTGGAGCAGGCGGCCGCACATATCAGTGAGCAGCAGAAGGCTCTGATGGCTCAGCGCCAGGCGGAGAATGCGGATGTGGTATCGGCGACGGAGACCTCGCTGCTCATCGTCAGTTTGTTCGTCCTCTTGTTCGCTATAGCGATCGGTCTTCTGCTCTCCCGCAGCATCGTCCGTCCGATGCGGGAGATGGTCCAGGCCGCAGGCCGGATCGCGGACTGTGATCTGACGGTAGGCGATCTGCGCATTGCGAGCCGGGATGAGATCGGCGAGCTGGCCGGCGCGTTCAACCGGATGAAGGCGAGTCTGCATGAGATGGTCTCGCGCGTGGGCCAGTCCGCCCAAGAAGTGGCGGCTGCGGCAGAAGAGCTTAACGGCAGCTCGGGTCAGGTAAGCGAGGCGCTTCAGCAGATCACCGAGATCGTGCAGGACATCTCAGCCGGCACCGAGCAGCAGGTCGGCAGTGTACAGGCCGGCGTCGGTATTATTGAAGGCGTGTCGTATCAACTCGGCAGCATCACCGGCATCACGGAAGCGGCGGATGCCACTTCGGCCGAAGCGCGCCGTACGGCGTCCTCCGGCGATGAAGCAATCCGCTCGGCCATGGAGCAGATGCAGTCCATTCTCGCCAAGATGCAGGAGCTCACGGCGGCCGTTGAACGGCTTGGCGGCCGGTCCTCGCAGATCATGGCGGCCAACGAGCTCATCGCCGGCATCGCCCAGCAGACGAACATGCTGGCGCTGAATGCCTCCATCGAGGCGGCACGGGCCGGGGCGGCCGGACGAGGCTTCGCCGTCGTAGCCGATGAAGTACGCAAGCTGTCGATGCAGACGACGGATGCGGCGGGAGAGATTGCCGGCCTGATCGAAGGCATCCGCTCCGAGACGGCCGCGGTAGTCCAGGGCGCAGCGGCGGGAACCCAGGAAGTGGCCCGCGGGATCGGCATCGTGGAAGAGGCCGGATCGGCCTTCCGCCGGATTCACGAAGCCGTCGATGATGTCGCACGTCAGATGCTGCGGGTATCTGAGGAGACCAAGGCGATCGCTGCGGAATCCCGCAGTGCCGTCTCGACGATGCACTCCGTTCAGGAAGTCGCAGCGGCGGCGGCGGAGAGCACGCATTCCGTTTCCCACCACGTGGAAGGGCAGTTCGCTTCGATGGAGGAGATTGTCTCCTCTTCTACGATGCTCAGCCGCATGGCCGAAGATTTGTCTGACCTGATCCGTAAATTCCGCGTGTGACCGTTGAGGCGTCTCCCACCTTAAGGTTTTGGCCGGGCGGGGGGCGTCTTTTTTGCTGGGGAGGGTGCTTAGTCTTAGGCAAGGAGGAACGGGCCGGCTTATGGGGCCCGTGGTCCTACATAGGCCAGGCGGGAGCGGAATGGCTGTTCCGTATCCCCAGCATCATGACGTTCGCACCTTGTTCGTGTACAATGGAAATATAATCCTCCGGCAGCGGCACCGCCGTTCCTATTCCTAATCGCACCCGAGAAACTCCGCCGGTAGAACCAAAGGGGACCGAATGTTGAAAAGGAAATTGCTTATAGCCCATGGGCAGCCATTCTTCCGTACTTGGCTGCGCACGTTAGTGGAAGACAGCAGGACAGGCTGGTCGGTTGTAGGCGAGGCGGGCAGCGGTGAGCAGGTCTGGGATCAGATCCGGCACACCCGCCCCCATCTCATTCTGTGCGATCTTGCAACACCGGAATTGGAAGGCGGGGAGCTGGCCCGGGGGCTTCAGGAGCTCCGGATGAAGCCGCTGCTTGTCGTCATGGCGGAGGAGAAGGAGCTCGCGGAGGCAGAGGCGGCCTGGAAGCATGGGATATTCGACATGATCGTCAAGCCCTGCAGCCAGGAGAGAATTCTCCGGCTCCTCCGCAGGGCCTATGTCCATAGTCTGGTCAAAGAGAGGCGGCAGGCAGCGCAGGAGCCCGGCCCTGCCGGGGCCGACGAACCGGGGCCGGCCGCCGAGCGGCTTGTCCGGTGGCGGGAATACCTGCAGAGCGGCAGGTTCACCCTCTGGAAGCGGGAGGCCGCTTCCCTGGCGGAGCAGCTGGCTTTCCTGCCCCACGCGGAGGCGAAACTGGAAGCGCTGCAGCTGGTGGCCGGCGCTCACGCTTCGCTGAAGCGGCATCTTGGGCAGAGCGCGCCCGAGTTCGACTATGAAGCGGGCCTTGAGCAGGTGCTTGCCCTCTACTCTTCGAAGGAGGCTGCGGAGTGGGCCGGGGCGGTGCTCGCCCGCTTCGCCAAGGGGCTCAGCAGCCGGCCCTCCCATGCGGACCGGGGCATTATCCGTCAGACGCTTGCCTATTTGACGGCGCATTACATGGAGCCGTGCAGCGCCGGCGATATGGCGGACCGCTTTCATATGAGCCAAGCTTATTTCAGCAAGCTCTTCAAGCGGGAGACCGGAGAGACGTTCTCCGGCTGCCTGACCCGCCTGCGCATGGAGCAGGCGGAGCGGCTGCTCGCCGGATCCGATCTGCTGATCTCGGAGGTGGCGGCCGGTGTGGGGTACGATGATCCGAACTATTTTGCCAGTGTGTTCCGTGAGACGCACGGCGTTACGCCTACGGAGTTCCGCAGACAGAACAAGGAACGGCAGGAATCTGCTTTTCAGTCGATGAAGTACCAATCCATCCCCTAGCCGCCCGGCAGGGGATTTTATTTTTCTCCCCTATTCGCCCTGACTAGGGCTGGAGAGAACTTCAGCCGTGCCGTTTCGCGGACCTCCGACATATAATTCCTGATAATCGACAAAAAATTCAAGGTCCTTAGCCCTTCCCAATTGTAAAATTATCTTTAGGATTGGAGACCACATATAAACAAAGACAAAAAAAGAAAATCAAAGGAGATCGATACTGTAATGAACGTAGGTACTTCCACAAGCCGTAGGCATGAAAGCAGGCTGCTGCCTTCATGAACAAGCATACCGTCAGAACCGGGCTGCTGCTGAGCGCTATCCTGTTCGGTCTGCCGGCATTCCCTCCTCCTGCAGCAGCAGAGTCGAGGCCGATCGCCGTGATTGATGATCTTCAGAACTGGGATACGGCATTCAAGCGGTCCTCCACGCTCAGCCTGGCTTCCAATATGACCAATGCCGACGATCCTACCCGTGTGCAGCGGAGCGCCGCCTACAATGAATATCTGATCTACCAGGCTCCGGGCGGATTCGGGTCCTTCACTGTGTATACTTATGTGAATGAAATGTACAAACCGTACGACCATCTCCAATTCTTCACTTCCTCAGACGGTGTGACCTACCAGGAGGTTATCCCGCAGCAGTATGAGGACGGAGGGCATTTGAGCCTGCTGGTCTATGAGGCTTCAGGTCTTCCGGAGGGGGCTCGCTATCTCAAGATTCGTTATAGAGGCGGGGTCATCCTCAAATCGCCTTCGATCGGCAAGGTCGTGCTGGGCAGCCCGGCTTCCGTACAGGCTTCGGTCCCATCCGGCATCGTTGCGCTAGGTACTCCCGTTACGCTGGCGACACCGACGGAGGGTGCCGCGATCTATTACACGACCGACGGCAGCGACCCCAAAACCTCATCGGCACGCAAGCTGTATTCGGCTCCGATTGAGATCCCGGGGGCGGAAGTGCTGGATCTGGCCGCTTACGCCGAGGTCACGGACGGGATGGGCCGGAAGATCGGCGGGCGAATCTCGAGATTCAACTATGCGGCGATGGGGCCGGAGGATATCCGGACTGCGGCTTCGGCCGATACGATGGTGGATGAGGCCCAGCCGGACAAAGCCTTCGGAAATGCCCCGGCCGTGAACGTGCGCCGAAGCCGGATCAAGGACGCCTATTTCACCTTCAGCCTCCAGAATTTCAACGCCCTGTCGGATACGGCAAAGGTGCTGCTGCACGGGTATGCCGCGGACAGTACGCGCGAGCCGGCCAATCTGCAGCTGTATCCGGCTGCGAGCGGCTGGTCGGAGGCTTCGGTGACTTATCAGAGCCAGCCGGAGCTGCTCTCGGAGACGCCGCTTGCGGTCAAGCCGCTTGCGTACGGTCTGCCGGGCTGGATCCAGTTCGATGTGACCGAGTATGCGAGAGAGCAGAAGCGGCTCGGACGGAATTCGATCTCGGTAGCCCTGCGCAACGGCACCCAGGGAACGACGAAGATTGACTCCAGGGAGAGCGGTGGAACGGCACCGTTCCTGAAGATCACCTCGGGGGGCGGGCTCTCGCCGTCCGGTCTGGTCGACGGTCTGGATTCCTTTGCCCTGCTGTACAAGCGGTCGAATATTCTCATCTCTTCCAACGACACGCCTTACTTCGGCGGAGATGCCAGCCGGTTCACCCGATTGAGCACACAGCCCGGCTTCATCGTCTATAAACTCGATTCCGGCCTGCGTTCGTTCATGGTATCAAGCTATTTTTATACGGGGATCCCGATCGTTCACAACAAACTCTATACTTCCTCGGATGGGGTGAATTATAAAGAACTGCCGGTTACGGTGTATCCATCCGGTTCTGCGGTCGGGAACTGGCAGCAGTATATCTATGAAGCTTCTTCGCTGCCGGAGGGCACGCTTTATCTCAAGATCGAGATGCTGGGAGAGAGCAAATCCTGGACGCCGCAGCTCTCTAAGGTTAGTCTTAACCAGCATACCTCCTCGGTGCAGGTGAATACGTCCTTCGTAGACAGCTCGCTCAAGATCGAGCTGATGACGCCGTCCGCACCGGCGCGGATTTTCTTCCGCACCGACGGGGAGGGCGGCTTCAAGACGTATCCGGGTCCGATTACGCTCTCGGGCTACCACACGCTGGAGGCGTATGCCGTGAAGAACGGGCTCGAAGCCAGTCCGGTCCGCCATTTTAGAATTAATGCCACGGGTCAGGCCCAGGTCGACCGCTTCGGCCAGATGATGACCAGCGATTTTGCCGGGAAGGTCAGGTCGGATGAGGAGCTTGCCGCAGATGTGAAGGCGGATGAGGCGTACTATGCATCCCTGCAGGCACCGGCCGACCGGGATGCGTACGGCGGGCTTAAGGGAAGCTCCTGGACCTATGGCATCCCCAAAACCGGGTTCTTCGATATCCGCAGGGCAGGGGGCCGCAAAGTGATGACGACCCCGGAGGGGAATGTGTATTTTTCCCTCGGGATGAACGGAGTTACGCCGAACGAGACCTATACGAAGGTGACGGGCAGGGAGCAGACCTTTGAATGGATCCCTCAGTATACCGGTGAATACCGTGCCGCTTTCCTCGGCTCCCAAGACAATTTCTCGTATTATCTGGCGAACAAATTCCGCAAGACCGGCAGTATTCCCTCCTCGGTCAGCTTCTATACGGAAGCAGTGGAGCGTCTAAAGAAGTGGGGCTTCAACGGGGCCGGCGCCTGGACTCCGGTGCAGGTGGTCCGCGGCCAATCGTTCCCTTATACGGCCATGCTTCCGATGGCAAGCATCAGTGCCGGTAAGCTGGAGGGGCTCTCGCTCTTCGATATATTCGCGCCGGACGCCGCGGAGCAGATGGAGAAGGTCTTTGCCGCGGCACTCCCTGCGCTGAAGGATGATCCGATGCTCATCGGGTACTTTATCGATAACGAGTACGATTACCACAAGTTCTACACAGGGGTGCCGAAGCTCAAGGGGCACACGGCCATGAAGCGCAAGCTCGTGGATATGTTCCGCAGCCAATACGGTACGATGGACGCCTTCAATGAGGCTTGGGACACGCCCTATACCTCGTTCGACGAGCTCTATGACGCCGAGCTGACGGTGCGTCCGGGTCAGGCGTATCTCGATATGGATGCCTTCTTCCGGTTGTATCTCGATACGTTCTACGGAACGGTCTCCCGGCTTTTCCACCAGTACGACGGGAATCATCTGCTGCTCGGGGACCGGTGGATTACCATGACGGCGGCGAATGTGAGGGTGAGGGGGCTGCTCGCCGAAGCCTCCGGCAAGTATCTTGATGCGATCTCGATCAACCATTACAGCGCACGCCTGGACAAGGATATGCTGAATGATGTGCACACCAAGTCAGGCGGCAAGGCGATCCTGCTCAGCGAGTTCAGCTTCGGCACGGCCGAGCAGGGGTTGAAGCCGATCGTGCCGGGGGCGGCGTCGAGCCAATATGAGCGCCAGCTCCGGTACCGAAGCTACGTGGAAGGGGCCGCATCCCTCGGCTATGTAGTCGGAGCCCATTGGTTCGATTATGTGGACCAGGCGGCTTCGGGCCGCTACTGGGAAGGCTACGGGGGGGAGCGTTACAACTCAGGGCTCGTGAATGTGGCGGACCGCCCGTACAAGGAGCTGCTTGAAGGAATGATGGCGACACACAGGAATATCTACAATGTCGTCATGGGGAAGACGCGTCCGTTTCAGGAATAACGGGTGAGAACTGAGGCGGAGGGCCTCTAGGCATGAGACATTAGTAGAGGAAAGAGCGGAGAGTAGGGGGGGGAGAGGTGCTTAGGCACCTCTTTTTTTGGTTTTTCTTGGAGCAGCCTATGAAATATAAGTCGAATTTTGCCGATGGTATAAGAGAGAATGCGCAGTTATAATGAGATGGATCTTCTTTAATTCGACTAAATTCGACTTTTGTATATCCCGTTCATACACCGCTCCCATGCCACTCGGAAGTCTGCGGATTCTCGGAAGAAATCAGAGCTTTGTGCAGTCAATTGTTCGTTATAAAGAACATTCTCTATACTGTACGCCCACAAAATCCAACGAGAATGGATGGATCGATTATGACCAAGCGTTGTAAGCCCCTCCTGCCGCCGCTGCTCACCATGTCCTTGTTCGCTTCCCTGCTCCCTACATCCGCTATGGGCAGCGGGAGCTCTTCCGAGATCGTCGTGGACGAGCTCAAGGATTGGAGCCGCACCTACAAGTACGCGAACACCCTGAGCCTGCAGACGGCTGCGGACGCCGATGATCCGACACGGATCAAGAAATCCTCGGCATTCAGCGAGTTCGTCGTCTACCGTACGAACGGCCCTCTGCAGTCTTTCACTGTCTACGCGTATTACAATCCCGCTTATAAACCGTATGACCACCCGTACTTCTTCGTTTCGAGCGATGGGGTTAAATATACTAAGGTCATCCCTCAAGTCTATGACAATGGGGGCAACCTCAATCAGCTGGTGTACGAGACGGACGGCCTGCCTGCGGATACCCGGTATCTGAAGATCCAGTATTCTTCGGCCGTTCTGGCCAAGGCGCCGTCGATCGGCAAAGTGGTTCTTAACGGTCCGGCGGCCGTACGCTCTTCGCTTCCAGCCGGCATCGTCGCCGAAGGCAGCTATGCCGCCCTCAGTACGGCGACTCCGGGCGCGGCGATCTACTACACGACGGACGGCACGGATCCCCTGACCTCCGGCACCCGCCGGAAGTATGAGTCGCCGATTGCCGTGGAAGACTACTTGGCACTCAAGGCGGCGGCGGAGATGACCGCACCGGACGGCTCAACCGTGACGGGCAGTGTATCGACGTACCGCTACGCCGGCCGGAATGCGGAGAAGCCGGTAATTGAGGCGAAGGAAGACGCCTTCGTCGACAGCGGCGCATCCGGTTCCAATTACGGCACAACCGCTGCTCTGCAGGCCAAGTCGAGCCGGGACCGCCACACTTACCTGAAGTTCGATCTGACGAACATCGGAGAAGACGCGCAGTCCGTCACGCTGAACGTCTACGCCTCGACGAACGATACGGTGCGGACACCGGCCAGACTGCAGGTGTATCCAGTGGCGGGCGCCTGGACCGAGAGTACCCTCAAGTATACGAACAAGCCGCTGAACAAGACCGCGGTACAGCCACTGACCGAGCAGACGCTCGAGATGGCCCCGGCCGGCTGGCTCCAATTCGACATCACGGCTTATGCCCGAGAGCAGAAGGCGCTGGGGAAGTCGGAGCTGAGCCTGGCGGTCGTCAACGCCTCGGACCGGATGACCACCCTGGCCAGCCGCGAGACCGGCAGTACAGCGCCGTTCCTGAAGATTACACCCGCCCTGCCGCCGTCAGGTCTCGTGGATGAGCTGGCGGACTTCACCAAGCTGGCCAGCCGCGCCAATATGCGTATCGAAGGGGCCGATTCGGCCTACTTCGGCGGGGATACCAAACGCATGACACGGAGCACGACGGCCCCGGGGCATGTATTGTACAAGCTCGATCAGGATATCCGTTCATTCACCGTCTACACGCATTTCTTTACCGGCGTAGCGAACGAACCCCAGCGGATCTATGCTTCGGCGGACGGCAAAAATTATACGGAAGTCAGCACGACGATCTATCCCGTCGGCAAGGCGATATCGAACTGGCAGCAGTATGCGTACGAGGCCTGGGGCCTGCCTGCCGGCACCCGCTACCTGAAGGTGGAGATGACCGGTACGGCCAAAGCCTGGACACCGCAGATGTCCAAGATCACGATCAACCAGCATACGGCCTCCGTCGATCTTCAGACGTCCCTGGCCTCAGGTGCCATGAATGTCACGCTGTCTTCGGCGGCGAATCCGGCCAAGATCTATTACCGCAGCGATTCCGCCTCCGCCTTCCAGCCGTATACCGGACCAATCGTCCTCTCGGGATACAAAGAGGTCGAGACCTACGCCGTCAAGAGCGGCTATGAGAAGAGCCCGGTCCGCTCGTTCACCGTCAACGGGAACACGAACATTCAGGTGGACCGGTACGGCCAGATGGTATCCGCAAGCTTCCCGTCCAAGGTCAGCAGCGACGCGGAGCTGAGGGCGGACGCCCAGGCGGACGCACTCTACTACGGATCGCTGCAGGAGCCGCAGAACCGGGACCGCTTCGGAGGCCTTGCCGGCAGTGCAGCACAGTACGGACTCACGGCCACCGGCTTCTTCGGGGTTCAGGAAGCTGCCGGCCGGGAGGTGATGACCACCCCGGAGGGCAACGTGTATTTCTCCCTCGGGATGAACGGCATCACGCCGAACGAGACGTACACGATGGTGGCCGGCCGCGAAGACCAGTACGAATGGCTGCCGAGCTACACAAGCGAGTACAAGCCGGCGTTCATCAATTCGCAGGATAACTTCTCGTACTATCTCGCCAACAAGTACCGCAAAACCGGCAAATTCCTGCTGGGCAGCAGCTTCTACGCCGAGGCGGTCAGCCGGATCAAGAAGTGGGGCTTCAACGGGGCGGGCGCCTGGGCCCCGACGAACTATGCCCAGGAGAACAGCTTCCCTTATACGGCGATGCTGCCGCTTGCGAATATGACCTGGGCGAAGCTGCCTGGCATCTCGCTGTTCGATATTTATGCGCCGAATGCCGAAGCGCTCATGGACAAGGCGTTCGCGAGCATGCTGCCCGCGATGAAGGACGATCCGCTGCTCATCGGATACTTCATCGATAACGAGTACGATTACCATATGTTCAACACAGCCGTACCGAAGCTCAAAGCGAGCACGGCGGCCATCAAAGGCCGGCTCGTGCAGTTCCTGCAGGAGAAGTACGGGACGATCGGAGCCTTCAATACGGCTTGGGGGACGAAGTTCTACTCGTTTGAAGAGCTCAAGGAAGCCGAGTTGGTCACGAAAACTGGAGCGCCGACGACGGATATGGACACGTTCTTCAAAATGTATCTCGATACGTTCTACGGCACGGTGAACAAGCTGTTCCGCAAGTATGACGGCAACCACCTGCTGCTCGGTGACCGGTGGCTGACCACGCCTTCGCAGAATGTGAAGGTTCGCGGCTTCCTCGCCGCCGCGTCCGGCAAGTATGTCGATGTCATCTCCATCAACCATTATAGCTACTCGCTGGACAAGACGATGATGAACGATGTGTACGCGAAATCCGGCGGCCGTCCGATTCTCCTCAGCGAGTTCAGCTTCGGAACGGCGGAGCAGGGGCTCAAAGCCATTGTGACTGGCTCTGCGCTGACCGAGAACGACCGCCAGCTGCGCTACCGCAATTATGTGGAGGGAGCGGCTTCGCTCGGCTTTGTCGTCGGGGCGCACTGGTTCAATTACGTCGATCAGGCCGCTACCGGCCGTTACTGGTCCGGGCTTTACGGGGAGCGCTATAACTCCGGTCTCCTTAACGTCGCCGACCGGCCGTACAAGCAGATGCTTGCCGGCATCACCCAGACGAATAACGAGATCTACGATGTGCTCCTGGGTGCGCGTGCGCCGTTCTTCTTCGACTTCAGCCTGCCGAGATAAATTCGGGCGCAGGCCGGGCCGGGTTGTGCGCACCGTCCGATGGGCAGGCGCGGAGACTCAGGGCAGGAGCTCCGGCCGGCCCGGCCACTGCGTGCGCTTCAGCGCGTACGATCATACAAGAAGCCTCACCTTCCGCTTCCGGAGGGTGAGGCTTCTTTCTTCTTTGCTTTTTGGTTGTTCGAGTGGAGTGCGGTGCGGGCGGGGCTCTTCAGGCCGCGCGCCGCTTTTAAGGCTTGGATACCGGTGCGGTGCCCTTCACATACTCCTCGAGCGTCATGCCGCCCTTGGTGATGGCCGATGCGGCTTCCAGTCCGACGTAACGCAGGTGCCAAGGCTCATATTGGTAGCCCGTGACGGACTCCTTGCCCTTCGGGTAGCGGATGATAAAGCCGAATTCGTGCGAGTGGGAGGCGAGCCAGGCCGCCTCCTTCGTGGACGCGAAGCAGTCGCTTGCGGCGCACTTGCCGCTGCGGCTTGTGACGTCGATGGCCAGGCCCGTTTCATGCTCGCTGTGACCCGGCTTCGCGCTGTATTTGCCTGCCGCCTCCTCGCCGTCCTTCAGCACATAATTATGATACAGCGTCTTCTGTGTCTCATGCGAGCGGTAAGCCGACACGCCGGACAGGGGAAGACCCGCTTTCTCCGCCGCTGCGAACAGCTTCTCCAGGGGCTCGGCGGCTTCCTTACGGATTTTGCGCTTCTCCAGCTTCCCCTCGAAGATGAAGGGAATCTTCGGGTCGACGAGATCCGCCGGGCGGTAATCCTCCGGCAGTTTGTTCGTTTTGTTGACGAGCACCGCAATGGAAGCGGGATCCGCAGCCACCTGGACGGCCGGCGGCTTCTCTCCGGTCGGGGAGGCGTCGAGCTGCCCCGTGCTGCCCGTATCCGGTTTGGCCGGATTCGTACCGGACGGCTTCCCCGCCGGGGTTGGAGCGGACGGGGAAGTCTGCCCGGTTGTGCCGGAGGAAGCGGTCCCGGACGGCGAGCCGGTGCCGGAAGAAGGGGACGGAGCGGCAAGGTTCGCACAGCCGGAGGCGGCGAGCATGGTGCAGAGGAGCAGCAGGGCGGCTGTAGAGCGGCTGCGCATTCCATGGTGCAGGATAGACATAAGTTCCAGGATCCTTTCATTTATGCTGCGTGAAGCGCACTTCGGCAGCGTACTCTATAACATGTGACGATACGGAAGAGGATAAGGTTGCAATGACCTCCGGAGGCATACACTTCATTGTACCCCCGGAAGCGGATTTTTTCCATTCCATGGGGCTTGTTCGGCTGCAATGCATTCGGTACATTAGGGGAAGTTATGGATTCAGGAGGCGGGCGGCTGTGGAAACGTACAAGCATGCGAAGGAGTATGCGGGAGCCCTTCAGGATTATCTTAGGGCTCACGCGGATGGAGAACAGGCGCTTCCCATGGAAGCCTATATGCGCGGCCAATTCCCGTTTGTGGGAATCCGGTCGCCCCAGCTTAAAGCTCTGATGCGGGAGTGGGTACGGACGCAGGGGGCTCCCCGGGGTGAAGAGCTCCGGGAGACGGTAAGCTTGCTGTGGAGCCAGCCGGAGCGGGAGATGCAGTACGCGGCGATGGCGCTGCTCGAGAAGCGGCGCCGGGAGACGGGTCCCGCTGAGCTTCCGCTGCTGCAAGAGCTGATCGTCACCAAGTCCTGGTGGGACACGGTCGATCTCTTGGCAAGCCACCAGGTCGGCGGTATACTCGCTGCATGCCCGGAAGAGATTCCCGCAACCGTGGACGTTTGGATCGCCTCCGGGCACCTCTGGCTGCAGCGTACGGCCCTCCTGTACCAGCTCGGCTACAAAGAGCGGACGGACACCGCGCGGCTGTTCGGGTACATCCGGCAGGTCAGCGGTTCCACGGAGTTCTTCATCCGAAAGGCGATCGGCTGGGCGCTCCGGGAATATTCGAAGACGGACGAGGCGGCCGTGCGGGCGTTCGTCGCTTCGGCCTCCTTGTCTCCGCTGAGTGTGCGGGAAGCGCTTAAGGCCGTCGACCGCAGCAGGGCTGCCGGCAGGTCCGCTCAGGAATAACGCGAGTTTCGCCCAGAGGGGGCGGCAGGTTCCCCTTCTCAGTTCCCGGGGATCAAGCGGCAAGTCCGGCGCCCATGGGGCAGGTCCAAACCGTGCGTGCCACGCAGCCCAGCCTGCTTCGGGGAACGGTGAATCGGAGAAGAGCCCCATGATGGCAGCAGGCTGCTTCATGGGGCTCTTGCGATGAATCCCCCTCACCGGCGGCTGAGTCAGCTCAGGCGGAAGCCGCGTGCTTCCAGGAAGGGGCGGATATGGGCGCGGACCGGCTGCTTGTGCTTGTCCGCTATTCCTCTGGACCAGGTGGTCAGGGTGCGGCCGCCGGTCCGTTCTTTGTAATAGGCGTAGGTGATGTCATCGTACGCCCGGATTCCTTCGCGGACAGCCTCCTCGCTGTACGCATCCGGATGCAGAACCGCCTCGCGGGGCATGCGCGGGCGGATGCCGGGCTCCTGGTCGGGCACGCCGACGCATAGGCCGAAGACCGGATACACGAGCTCGGGCAGGCCGAGCAGGGAGCAGACCTCCTCCGGCTGATTGCGGATGCCGCCGATATAGCAGACCCCGAAGCCGAGCGATTCAGCGGCAACGGCCGCATTCTGGGCCGCCAGCGCCGCGTCCACGGTTGCGACGATGAAGCTCTCGGTATTCTGGTGGAACGTTTCCCCGTTCTGCTCGGTGGCGAGCTTCAGCCGGTATTGGTCCGCGCAGAAGACGAGGAAGAGGCCGCACTGCTCGACATAGGCCTGGCCGCCGGCCAGACGGGCAAGCTCCGCCTTCTTGGCGGGATCGGTGACGGCAATGATGGTGTAGGCCTGCACGTTGGAAGAGGTGGAGGCCATCTGCGCCGAGGAGACAATCGCCTCGGTCTGCTGCGGGGTCAAGGGATCGGGCTTGAATTTGCGGATGGATCGGTGATTCTGGAGCAGTTCGATGACGGCATTCACGGGCCGGTACCTCCTGTAATGGAATGCCCCTATTGTATCGAACGCTTCTTGAGAGCGTCAAATGAAGGGGATACAAACCCAACTTTATCCTTGACACCCGGAAATATCCCTGATATGATCCTATCCATAGTTAACAAGTAGGAATTAAAGGAATATAAGAGCAAATCCATCTACCGGTAAACCGGAGACCATTCACACCTGAACGGGGTGGGACTGCGTCTCCTTTTTTTGTGCCCAATATCGCTGAACTGTACCCGCGTCTTGTACGAAATAGAAGGGGAGTAGAGAAGATGAAGCGTAGAGGATTGTACCGTATTCGCACCCATGCGGCCATTGCACTGACGCTGGCCGCGAGTCTGGCGCTGGCGGGGTGCGGCAAACAAGCCGGGGACACGGCGGCAAGTGCGGGAGCGGCTGCTGCAGGCGGCGAACCGGAAGTGCTGGAGCTCCGCTACCAGGGATCTCCCGGGACCGTCACCCTGCCGGAGCTTGCTGAGGATCTGGGATATCTCGCGCCGGTCAAGCTGAAGTGGATCGGCAACACGACGAGCGGGCCGCAGAGCATCCAGGCCGCGACCACGGGCGATACGGACTTCGGCGGCGCCTTCAACGGGGCGGTTGTTAAGCTCATTGCCGCCAAGGCGCCGATCACCGCGCTGTTCGGCTATTACGGCGAAGACGCCAAAACCTACAACGGCTACTACGTGCTCGAAGACAGCCCGATCAAGGAGCCGCGCGATCTTATCGGCAAGCAGATCGCGATGAATACGCTCGGCGCCCATCACGAATTCATGGTGAAGGAATATCTGCACCGGGCCGGGCTGACGAATGAGGAGATCAAACAGGTCACCCTGCTCGCGATTCCGCCTGCGAACGGGGAGCAGGTGCTGCGCCAGAAGCAGGTGGAAGTCAGCACCCTCGGGGGCATTTACCAGGATAAGGCGAAGGAGCGGGGAGGCATCCGCCCGGTGTTCACGGACCTCGAGCTCTTCGGTGAGTTCACCGCAGGAAGCATTATCATGACGAACAAGTTCATCAAGACCAACCCGAACACGACGAAGAAATTCGTCGAAGGCGTAGCCAAAGCGATCGAGTGGTCGAGAACGACACCGCGGGAAGAGGTCATCGCCCGGATGGAGAAGATCGCCAAGGACCGGGGGCGCAGCGAGGATACCTCCAATATTAAGTATTGGAAGAGCTGGGGGGTTGCGGGCAAAGGCGGGCTCATCGCCGAGAAGGAATTCCAGGTGTGGATCGACTGGCTCGTAAAGGACGGCCAGCTTAAGGAAGGCCAAGTCAAGGCGGCGGACCTGTACACGAACAAATTCAATCCGTTCTTCGAGGAAGCCAAAACGGCCAAATGACGCTCTGCCGGCCCGGGGACCATGCCGGTGCTGCTGCAGGCCAATCTTAACGGAGGTGCAGGACAATGAGCGTAAAGATCAGGATCAGCCAGGTCAATAAGGTATTTCAGGTGAACCGGACGGAGTCGTTTACCGCACTGCAGGATATCGATCTCGAGGTGCGGACCGGAGAGTTCATGGTCCTCGTCGGTCCGAGCGGCTGCGGCAAATCCACGCTGCTCGATCTGCTCGGAGGTCTTACGAAACCCACCTCCGGTGAGATCCTGCTGGACGGCCGCCCGATTACGGGACCGGCCCTCGACCGGGGCATCGTGTTTCAGCAGTATGCGCTTTTCCCGTGGAAAACCGCCAAAGGCAATATCGAATTCGGCCTCGAAGCCAAGGGCGTGCCGAAGAAGGAGCGGGAGGAGATTGCCCGCACGTACTTGTCGCTGGTCGGCCTTACGGGCTTCGAGGACCGGTACCCCCATGAGCTCTCGGGAGGCATGAAGCAGCGGGTCGCCATTGCCCGAAGCCTCGCCTACGATCCCGAGGTGCTGCTGATGGATGAGCCCTTTGCGGCCCTGGACGCCCAGACCCGCGAGACGCTCCAGAGCGAGCTGCTGCGCATCTGGGAGCAGACGGGGAAGACCATTGTATTCATCACCCACGGGATAGATGAAGCGGTGTATCTCGGCCAGCGCGTGGCCGTGATGACTTCCCGTCCCGGCCGGATCAAGCAGGTGGTGGACATTCCGCTCGCCTCCCGATCGAGCGAGGAAGACCTGCGGAGCGACCCGGAGTTCATCCGTACGCGGCATGAGGTCTGGAGTCTGCTGCGCGAAGAAGTGCTGAGAGCACAGGAGTACGAGAAGAACAAAGCCAGAATCGGACAGAAAGCGAAAGGGGTGGCTCTCCATGGCTAGTATCGGTGAATCCGTCGCGCTTGGGAGAAGTACCAAGCCGGTAGCATTCAAGTTATCATCCGCCAGCCGGTTCCTGCAGAAGTGGATTGCGATCATCGCCGTCCTGGTACTCTGGGAGGTATTCCCGAAGCTCGGACTGGTCGATACGACGTTCCTGCCGCCGTTCTCGGAGATTGTCAGCGCGTGGTGGGCGCTTGCCGCATCGGGGGAGCTCTACAGCCACGTGGAGGCCAGCCTGATCCGCTCGCTGACCGGCTATTCGCTGGCCCTGCTCTATGCCATCCCGCTCGGAATCGCGATTGGATGGTATAAGCGTTTCGCAGAGATCATCAATCCGCTGCTCGAGACGATGCGCAACACGGCCGCGCTGGCTCTGCTGCCCGTGTTCATCCTGCTGCTCGGGATCGGGGAGGCCTCGAAGATCGCACTCGTGATCTACGCCTGCTCCTGGCCGATTCTGCTCAATACGATCTCCGGCGTGAAGCACGTCGATCCGCTTCTGATCAAGTCCGCGCAGTCCATGGGACTGTCGAATGTCCAGCTGTTCCGCAAGGTGATTCTGCCTGCGGCGGTGCCGACCATCTTCGTCGGCGTCCGGCTGGCCGGGGCGTCCTCGATCTTGGTGCTGGTGGCCGCCGAGATGATCGGGGCGAAAGCCGGGCTCGGCTATCTCATCACCTATACCCAGTACAGCTTCATGATTCCGCAGATGTATGCGGGCATCATCACGATCTCCGCGATCGGCTTCCTGTTCAACTTTGTGCTGGTGAAGCTGGAGCAGCGGTTCACCGCCTGGAAGACGACGCAGGCGAGGGAGTAGAGGGACGCTGCAGGAGTACGTGGGCGGCGGAGCGCTTACCTTTTTTCACATCTTAATTTACAGACAAAGGGGATTTGACGGTTATGAGTAAAAGTCAGCGGCAGATGAAACTGGGTGCGTTTTTCATGATTCCTGGCCACCACGTGGCAGCCTGGAGGCATCCGGAGGCCGAAGCGCAGGGCGTGCTCGATTTCAAATTCTACAAGAAGCTCGCCCAGACGGCCGAGCGCGGCAAGTTCGACATGGTGTTCCTCGCGGACGGCCTTGCCGTATGGGACCGGTTCGGCACCGGCATCTCGCATACGGTGAATGCCCGGCCGGAGCCCCTTACGCTGCTCTCCGCCCTCTCGGCGGTCACGGAGCACATCGGGCTGGCAGCTACCGTCTCGACGACCTATAACGAGCCGTTCCATGTAGCACGCAAATTCGCCTCGCTCGACCACCTCAGCAGCGGCCGGGCGGCCTGGAATGTGGTGACCTCCAGCGGGGAGAACGAAGCTTACAACTTCAGCCGGGATTCGCATCTCCTGCATGAGAAGCGGTATGAGCGCGCGCGGGAGTTCGTGGATGTGGTCCGCGCCCTCTGGGACAGCTGGGAGGACGGCGCGCTGCTCATCGACAAGGAGTCCGGCCTCTTCGCGGACAAGGACAAAGTGCACTATGTCAACCACCAGGGGGCGGCCTTCTCCGTCAAAGGGCCGCTTAACATCGCGCGTCCGCCGCAGGGCCATCCGGTTGTGATTCAAGCCGGTTCTTCGGAAGCCGGCAAGGAGCTTGCCGCCGAGACCGCAGAGGTGATCTTCACCGCGTGGCAGACCCTCGAGGAGGCGCAGAAATTCTACTCGAACGTCAAGGGCCGGATGCTGCAGTACGGTCGTACGCCTGACGAGCTGAAGATCATGCCGGGCGTGTTCCCGATCATCGGCCGCACCCGGGCGGAAGCGGAGGCGAAGGCGGAGCAGCTGAAGGAGCTCATCCATCCGACCGCCGGCGTAGGCCTGCTCTCAGCGCTGATCTCCTACGATCTGACGCCGTATCCGGTGGACGGCCCTCTGCCCGAGCTTCCGGATATCCGGGACATCAACGGGGGCAAGAGCCGCTTCCAGCTGCTGAAGGATCTCGCGGACCGCGAGGGACTCACGATCCGCGGGCTGTACCAGCGGATCGCGGGCGCAAGGGGGCACCGTGAGATCCTCGGGACCCCGGTGGAGATCGCCGACCAGCTCGAAGAGTGGTTCGTAAACGGGGCGGCGGACGGCTTCAACATCATGCCGCCGACCCTGCCGGGCGGGCTGGACGACTTCGTCGAGCTGGTTATCCCCGAGCTGCAGCGCCGCGGCCTGTTCCGCACCGAATACGAGGGGGCGACCCTGCGGGAGAACCTCGGCCTGGCCCGTCCGGCCAGCCGATTCGCGGCCGCACCTGCCGTGCCTCAGACCCAAACTTCATAAGCAAGGCCTGATCGGACCGGAGCCTCTTGGGGGCTCCGGTCTTTTGGCGTTCCAAGGTCTGCAACTTTCATGCAGATAGTGCCGTCCATTCCAGTGAAACTAGAGACGGAACCGGAGGATGAGAGAGGATGAGCAAGAAAATCTTGGCCCCGCTCGCGGCATGCACGATGTTCCTGGCGCCGGCTGTGCTGGCGGACAGTTCAGTGGATGTGCGTGTCGGGCTCGAGCGGCTGCCGGGTGAAGCGATGGCCCGGCTTGAGGACGGAAGCGTCCGGGTGAACCTGAGGGCGCTCGCCGAAGCGCTTGACGCCAGCGTGGTGTGGGATGCGGAGCACCGGGCCGTCAGCGTGAGCCGGCCGGACGACGAACTGCAGCGGCAGCGGATCGCGCTGCTGGAAGAAGCGCTGGCCGCCCGGACGGCTCAGGAGGCGGCTCAAAAGTACTTGGACGGTATCCGGGAACGCAACGGGGCCAAGCAGTATGCCGTGCTGTCGGCGGAGCTGCAGAGCGAACGCCGGGCCAGCATGGAAGCGGTCGGCTGGCGGACCGGCAGCTCCAGCCCGTGGTGGGAGTTCTATACAGCGGATGAGGGGAGGCAGCGGCCGGACGGGACCTGGGAGTTCACGGCCCGCGGTGTGCTGGCGGATTCCACCGGCACGCGGGAGGAGCGGGAGGGAACCCTGCTCGTGAAGGAAGAGGCGGGCCGCTTCGTCATCGTGGATGACGGGTTTGCGGAGCGGGAGAACCGGCAAGAGTAGCAGGAGGGATGGACGAATAGGAGGACTGCTGCTGTTTGCACTGCTCGATGAAGTCCGCAGCCTCTTCACCCGCCATGCGCCGCAAGAAGAGGCTGGGTGAAGCTTCCGCTCCGCCGGCCGTTTACGGCTCCCCGGGCTTTCCGGTATAATGATAGGGAAGCAAGAAGGAAGGGAGCCTATCTCATGGCCGGAAGAAAAGAAGACGAGCTTGACCTGACGCTGCTCGGCAGCGAACGCACGAAGTACCCGATGAACTACGCGCCGGAGATGCTGGAATCGTTTGATAACAAGCATCCGTACCGCGACTATTTTGTCAAATTCAACTGTCCGGAATTCACGAGCCTGTGCCCGATCACGGGGCAGCCGGATTTTGCGACGATCTATATTTCGTATATCCCGGACCAGAAAATGGTCGAGAGCAAATCGCTCAAGCTGTACCTGTTCTCGTTCCGCAACCACGGGGATTTCCATGAGGACTGCATGAACATCATCATGAATGACCTCATCAAGCTCATGGATCCGAAGTATATCGAAGTCTGGGGCAAGTTCACGCCGCGTGGCGGGATCTCCATCGACCCTTACTGCAACTACGGCCGCCCGGGCACCAAGTACGAGGCCATGGCCGAACACCGCCTGCTGAACCACGATCTCTATCCGGAGAAAGTGGACAACCGGTAAGGTGCAATGAGCAAGAGCCGCAGGTTCCTTTAGAGGAGGCTGCGGTTTTTTGTGCTGGAGAGAATAGGATAGGGTATGGAGCTCGATGATCATTGGCGTGTTCGATAAAAGAAGAGGGACAAGGCTCGCTGCTATCCCACGGAGATGAAATACGGACGCAACCCTGCGCTCAGGCAGCCGGAAGGGGGTCCCGTCTGCCGGGCCGCGGTGCGAGTGAGGAAGGGAGCTGCGGGGAAATCGTCGCTGAGTCTGCGGAGGAGGCCGGTTTGGCATCGGACATGGAAAGGGCTGGGGTGGCCTTTGCGCGGGGAGAAGCCGGAAGCGGTGGGGGGTGCAGGGGGCGTGATCAGCAGAGGCCGGAGGTCTATGTATGGAGGAAGTCCAGCCGAAACCGGTCATTTGCTTTTGACATGGTTCAGTATATAAGGGAAAGAGAGACTGGCAAAGTACTATCTTGAGCTAGTACCGGACAATAAGTCAGGGTCCGTCTGTCGGATCCCCTTTATATCATCAAAAAACGGCCCCCGTGCGGCAGCCTGACTGCCCGCGGGGACCGTTTCTATTTCAGCCGGGCCCGGGAAATCTAGGGATGTCAGTCATCCCTGGCAGCGGGTAGAGGTCTGCCGCTCGCTCACCCCTGCTTCGTCAGACCGACGAAATACCAGCTGCCCTCCCGGATGATCGGGGAGACGGTGTCGACGGTATAGCCTTCCTCCTCGGCGCAGCCGGCCAGTTCCTGCTCCGTGGGGAACGGATGCAGGTTGTTGTGCGCCGCCATGAAGGAATTGAACGCCGCCGAGAAGGGCTGCCCGCCCGGCGCCAGATACAGCGGCGTTACCAGGGTGATCGAGCCGCTGTCGCTGAGCAGCCGGCGGGCTTTGCGCAGCAGCTGTCTGCGGCGGCCCGGCTCGAAGTAATGCAGGATGTTGTTCATCAGAATGAGGTCGACCGGAGCGGATGGCCCGGCCCACTGCTCGATATCCGCGTGCATGAGCTCGAGATTCGGCAGCGCTTCGGCCCGGGCCTTGCGGATCGCCTCCTTCGCGACGGCTTCGTTCGTCTCGATGCCGAGCAGCCGCAGGTCGCGAAAGTGCCGCCCGAGCCGGATGAGGTACCCGGCATGCCCGCAGCCGATATCGAGCACGGAGCGGGCCGAATGCTCCCGCAGCCAGCCGGCGATCTTAGGGTACGCCAGCTTCTCGAGCAGCGAGGAGGTCTCGGCTACGGTCGTGCCGTGCGTCTCCGGCTGGAAGTCCAGCCGCTGCCTGCCTTGGAGCAGCCGGGGATACTGCAACAGCGTCGGCATATGCAGCTCCATCATCTCCCGGATCAGCGCTCCGACGGAGCTGTGCCGTCCCCCTTCGATGTACTCGAGCATCTCTCGTTTGGCGCAGACGCGCCCATCCTTCAAGCGCTTCAGGTGGCCGACGGCGATGCCTGCATCGACCCACTTGGCGAGCAGCTCGGCGTCGAGTCCGTACTTCCCGGCGATCACGGGAGGGAACGCCCCGTCTTCGAACCGTTCGAACAACCGCTCTGTGATGCCGACGTAGATGTGCCAGGCCGGCAGGAAGCGGGCATTGCTCTTCATCCACTTGCGGGCGAGCCATAACGTTTTCCATTCCTGCAGCTTTTCCACCACGGTCATGGGGCTTCCTCCTCTCCAAGATTCAACCAGGGATAATCGTCTTTGGCGCTGAACCGGCTGCGGGCCCGTTCCTCCTCTGAGAGAGGGCGGCGGTCCGGCCATAGGCCGGCCTGCCGCAGAAGGTCGGCCGGGGAATCCGGCCACAGGCCGAGCCCCGAGATGTTCAGCATATATTTGTAGTGCAGATAGGGCGACCGTTCGATCGCCTGCAGCACTCGGGTGCGCATCCGCTCCCAAGGTCCGGCTTCGTAAGCATAAGCCAGGGCGGACAGGTGGCTGAGCCGGGAGATATAGCTGGCCCGCGGCCGGCGGACACGCTCGTACCACGACAAGCCGGCCGGCGAGCGGTGCCTGCAGCGCTTCAGCCAGACGAGCAGCGAGCCGAGCACATCGGCGTCCTGAATCGCCATGTTCATGCCCTCGCCGGCCATCGGATGCACGTTATGGGCCGCATCGCCGAGGATGGCCATGTTCCCGGCTACATAGTGGTCCGCGTGGGAGCGGAAGGGGATCATGAGCTGGATTTTGCGCCACTCCTTGACCTGGTGGACATACCCGCCGAGCTCCGGCAGCAGGGAGACATACTCGCGGTAGAACGACTCGAGCCCTTCCGTGCGCATCGATTGGAACTCCTCCGGTTTGATGAGCAGCACCGTACGCACCTGCCCTTCCGGCAGGGGGAACAGGCCGAGGAAGCGGCCGCCCCGGGAGAGAATGAGCGAGTCGTCGAGCGAAGGCGGGGAAGGGAACGACACCGTGAGAAAATGGTGGTTATACCCGCTTCTGCGCATCCGTACGCCCATATGCATCCGTGTCGGTGAAGTGCGTCCTTCGGCACCGATAAAATAGTCCGCCGCAATCCGTTCACTGCCGCTGCCCGTCTCGACGACGGCTTCTTCGGCCAGTCCCCAGACGCCCTGCACGAGCCCCGTGCACCGCCCGGGCCGCAGCAGCTTGACGCGCCCCGTACGCACCGCATGCTCCTCGAGGCAGCTTTTGAGCTTCTCATGGGGCACCATCAGCGCATAGTTGTAAGGGGTCCCCAGCACGCCGTACTCGAAGCGGATCTCGGCCTGAAGGCCGGGTCTCTCCTGGGCGGAGCGCGCGTCCTCGAGCTCCCTCATGTGGATCGTATGTACCTTTCTTCCGCTTTGGAGCAGATCGTCCAAGGCGCCCAGCTTGTCCAGAATGGCGAGGCTTTTGGGCTGGAGAAGTTCTCCCTTGTAGAGGGCGAGCGGGCCGCGGGTCTGCTCGGCCAGCACGACCGACAGGCCCTTCTGCGCCAGAAGGAGAGCCAGCGTCAGACCGGCCACGCCGCCGCCCGAGATGAATACGTCGCTTCGCATGGCGTGTACCTCCTTCAGGCTGCGATAGGAGCGAATACCGTCCGGCAGGATCTTACAGTGAAAATACCCGCTGGGCTTCGCTGCGAAACGGCAATGTTATACAAACCTTATACATGGAGTAGAGAAAAGGAGGAAGGGGAAAGAAGCCTGCTTGTTCTTTTTCCTGGGGTTCCCGGCATAGAGTGGAGAAGATGGATGCGCAACTTCGATGTTCGGAGAAGGGGGCGGATAGGCAGTGAACGCTGGAGCGGAGCTGAGCGTGCTGGAAGAACATCTCTTCTGGCTTGAGATTCTGCAGGATCATGCTTACTTTGTAAGAGATGCTTTGTCGCCGGACGCGGTTCGGGAGGTGGAGGCGGCACGCTGGTATATCGCTGCATTCGAACAGCGGATCAGGGAACTGCTCGCTCTGGACCCGGCCCTCGGGCCTGAGTCGCCCCAGATGAGGGCCTTCGCGGAGGCGGCTTGGATGGTGGCCGAAGGGTATTTTCGGTTTGAGGGAAGGCTGCAGAACCTCAGGATCAACAATGAGCTCATCGTGAATTTGACTCCGACTTATTTTAACGGCACCTTGGCGGAGAACCAGGAATACCTAAGACAGCTTGCGGCGTTCCGGGAGGGGCGCTGGGCTGAGGATCTGCCTCTCTGGTCGCTCCTCGACCTGTGGCTGGAGGATCAGCTGGGGCATGCCGTGCTCCTGCGCAACATCACCGATCCGGTTGAGGTCGGAGTGTTGGTCAAGGCGAATGAGTATGCGGAGAAGTTTCAGGGATTCATTCTGCAGAATCATCATATCCGCGGGTATCTGCGGTTTACGCCGCCGGGTATGCCGCGCCAGCAGCTTCTGGCTTCGGAGGTGGGACAGGTCGCCCTGGAGATGAACCAGTTTATCCGCGGGGTGATCGCCCGGTACAAAGCCAGGCAGCTGCTCAGCCGGACGACGCTTCGCTTCCTGGAGCATCATCTGCCGGAGGCCTGCTATTTTATCCGGAAGCTGAGCGTCTTCGCCCCAGGGATCGCCGAAGAGGCCCGTACCTGCTCCATCCGGAGAGTGTCGGGCCCCTGAGGAGTGAGCGTCAGGGAGCCGGGTGGACGACCCGCTGACGAATGGTCACATCGAGCCTGCGCGGGTCGATCGCCGGGTTGCCGGCGTTGATCCGCGGAATGGCCAGGGGATCGCTGTACCGGGTGGCCATCTCACCTACAATGGTGAAGGCGTACCGGAAGCCGGCAGCCGAGATGATCTCCTGCGTCCGCTGCGTATAGATCCCATAGGGATACGCGAAAGTATCGCCGGCTCCGTCGCGTCCATACAGTCCGTCGAGCTTGTGGGCACAGGCTTCGCTGTCCTGCCGCACCCGCTGCTCGGCCTCCTCCGCCGTTTCTGTCCGGCCTCCCTGAAGCGGGAGCCTGCCGGTCAGGCCGGCGTATTTTCCTTCCTTGAAGTGGAGAGCGTTGGTATGGCACTGGGCATCGATGAGACCGGGCATCTCCCGCATCATCGCCTGGATCTCCTCCGGCGATAAGGCCGGAATCGAAGGGGCGAGCGGGGTATCCAGGTCCTTCGTGATGATGAAGTTCACGGCCGGCACCTGCAGCTCCCGGAGGATGGGGTAGGCGAAGTCGTGAAAGCTTTTGTACCCGTCGTCGAAGGTGACGAGCACCGCTTTGTCGGGCACAGGCCCGCCGGCCAGGAACTGCTTGAAGTCCCCGAGCGAGATGAAGTGGTATCCGCGCGAGAGCAGATAGCTGAGCTGCTCACGGAACAGCGCCGTACTGACCGTGCTCGCGCTGTGGTCCGTATCATGCACGTGATGATACATGAGCACGGCTACCTGGTCGCGGTACGTGCCGTCTGCCTTGGGCGCCAGCGTATCGTATCCGGCATAGAGAATGACGGCAAACAGCAGGCAGGTCATCAGAATTCGGGTGGGCATGGAAGAAAGCTCCTATCGTTAGGGCGGCTGCTCCGCCGTTGGTTGATATGCGGTGGTCGGGCTTCATGGGGAGGGTCAAGGAAAACCCTTGGTAAAAAGAGCCTATAGTCAGTTATAGCGATTCCTGCGGCGGAATTCAAGCGCGGCCGCAATTCAGGTTGCTATCCGCAGACCGGGGTGTGAGAATATAGGTGGTCGAATTTGGTAAAGCGGAGGGAGAATGAACGCATGGTGCTCGGAGATAAGATCGGCGAAGGGCGTACGGCCGATGTCTACCGGTGGATGGAAGATCGGGTGATCAAGCTGTACAAGCCTTCCATGGAAGAGTGGGCGGAAAAAGAAGCGGAGACCGCCCGGCTTGTGGCGAGTGCCGGGCTGCCGGTGCCGCAGGTATACGGCTTGCAGGAGACGGCCGGCCGCCTTGGCGTCGTCTATGAGCGGGTGGAGGGCGCACCGCTGACCCGCCGTTTGTTCGAGGGGGCGTCTTCGCCGGAAGCGGCTGGAAGACAGCTGGCCGGACTGCATGCACGCATTCATGCCGGGGAGGGGAGAGGGCTTCGGCCGTTCGATGAGGTGCTCAGGGAGCGGATCGGTCATGCGCCGGCTCTGGCGCCGGAGGCGAAGGAGGAGCTGCTCCGGCGCTTGGACAGGCTGTCTGCAGGTGAAGAGCGGCTGTGTCACGGCGATTTCCATCCGGACAATGTGCTGCTCGCCTCCAACGGGCCGGTCGTCATCGATTGGATGACGGCGGTACGCGGGGCCCCTGAGACGGATGCCGCCCGGACCTGGCTGCTGCTGGAGCACGGCGGGATGCCGCCGGGACTTCCGTCAGCGCTGCAGGAGCAGCTGACGCGGGTCCGCAGCCGGCTGAGCCGGTGCTACCTGGACGAATACTGCTCACTTACGGGGAGGAGTCGTGAGAACATCGAGACGTGGGTGCCTCTCGTAGCGGCGGCCCGGCTGGTCGAGCTGGAAGAAGGCGAAAAGCGTTCCCTGCTCCAGTTGATCGACGAATGGCTGCGGGAAGGATAATGCACGGTGGGAGCCTAGCGGATCTTGCCGAAGCAGCAGTACATAACATGACTAACGCAGATGGAGAGGCTGAGGCCGATGGAAGTAAGCTGGATTCAGGAAGAAGTGCCGGGGCTTGAGCGTGCTTCACGGATGGTGCCGCTGACCAAAGGGTTTTCGTCCGACCGCAAATACATCGTATATGACGCTGCGGACCGGCCGGTGTACGTGGTGAGAACGGCGGAGATCGGGAAGGAGGAGGCCAAGCGCCGAGAATTCGAAGTGGTAGGCAGAGCTGCCGCCGCCGGTGTCCGTACGCCCGCACCTGTAGCTTTCTTTATGCTGGAGGAGCGGCGGATATGCGGTATGGTGCTCGAGTATGCCGAAGGGACCGACGCTTCGGAGGCGCTGCCCCTGCTGAGCGGGGACGAGCAGTACGCAGCGGGCATGGCAGCCGGCCGGGAGCTTCGGCTGCTGCATACGATCGGGGCGCCGGAAGGCATGCGGCCGTGGCATCTGCTCCGCGAGGCCAAGCACCGCCGCCAGTGGCAGGCCTACCGGGAGTGCGGGGTGAAGCTGCCGGCGGAGGAAGCCGTGGAGCGGTATATTGAAGCGCACCTCCCTCTTATGAAAGGGCGGCCGAACGGGTTTCAGCATGACGACTTTCATCCGGCGAACCTGCTGATCGCAAGCGGCTCGTATGCCGCCGTCATTGATTTCAACCGGTTCGACTGGGGAGATCCGTACCATGATTTTCTGAAGATCGCCTACTTCAGCCGGGAAGTCTCCGTTCCCTTCAGCATCGGCCAGATTCACGGGTATTTCGACGGCCGGGTCCCCGAGCCGTTCTGGAAGCTGTACGCGCTGTATACGGCGATGATCCTGGGCGGAACGATTACCTGGACGCTGCAGGTGGTGCCGGAGCAGCTTCCTTCCATGATGGACCGCATCCGTGTTGTGCTGGAGGACCACCGTCATTTCGAGTGCGCGGTTCCGCTGTGGTATGAGGAGTAGGGGGGCGTCCGGGAGGCCGGCTGTTTCGGCCGATTGGGCCCGGTGTTGGTGACAGTGTGGGAGTCGGGTAAGCGATGACCCTACAATCGGAGGATACACAGGAAGGCCGGTTCGGTGTAGAACCGGCCTTGTTTGCCGTACCGCTTATCTGCCGGATGCTCTAAAAGGGGCGGATGCAGAGGAGGTTGGCCTTCTCTGCAAATCGGATTGCTTCTTGGATTAAGCCTGTGCCGTGCGGTCGTCAAGGGCTTCAGCCTTTGGAAGCGCCGTGCACAGCGAGGGCCGCAGGGAGATGGAGCGGCGGGTCAGCTCAAATGTAGTTCAAGCCGTTGGCATGCGGGAGCGGCAGCACTGGCAGGCCCAGAGTGCCGTATGCCTCCGACCCGGCGGCTCCCGGGTCGAACAGCTGCCGGACCAGCTCGTCCGGAGACAACAATACTTCGGCTTCGCCGTCCCGCGTCAGCCGGTATAGTCCGTCATCGGTAAGGCTGAGGGAAGGAAGAGGAGCTTCCCCCCAATACGGGGCCGCCTGCTCCAGCAGGCGACCGGCGTTCACCAGGTAGAGCGTGCCGCCGTTCGTACCGCTCTCGGACGGCAGGCCGGCTTCGTGGAGCAGGCGGAGCAGGGCTTCTTCATGCCAGGCGGCGGTGATGCCGAGCGAAGAGAGCCCGAAGCGCTCCGGGGCTTCCGCGAACAGCAGGGCGGCGGCTTCCGGTTCCCCGCCCCATTCTAGGGCGAACGGCTCCTTACGGGCGGCGGCCGCCGTGCCGGGGACGGCGAAGACTACGTATGCGGCCGGTGAGCCGTCGCTGCTCCAGGCGACCAGCGTGCGGTGCGCCAGCTTGAAGCAGCCGGCATAGGCTTCGGCGGCGAGCAGCCGGGGCAGGTCGGTGATGCTCTGCTCATAGGCGACGCTGCGCGCTTCCGCCAGCCGATGCACGGCTGGCAGGTCGGCAGGCTGGAGCTCGCTGATGTGCAGAGCGCCTGCACCGGAGCGGTGCTTCAGCCGGGGGGCGGCTGAAGCCTCCAGCGTGAAGCGCTCCGTGCGCCCGAATGGGCAGCAGTGGGCCCGGGTGTAGAGAGAGCGGTCGCCGGAGATGAGAATCAGGGCGGCGCCGGCGGCATCCGCGTGCGTTTTGCACAGGTCGAGCAGCCGGCTGCCGATACCCTGACCGCGGGCCTCCGCAAGGGTGCAGACAGCCCCCATCGAGAAGATGCGAAGGCGGGCCGGACCGACCCGCAGGACAGCCGGGGCAAGACCCATGAACGCCACAAGTCTTCCTTCCTCTGTGAAGGCACCGTAGGAATGGCTGATTCCCGGGGAGAAGAGGTCCGGGAAGGCCTCGCCCATCGATGATTGTTCGCCGTCCCGGAAAATGCTGTCGGCCAGTTTGGCGGCCTCCGCCAGCTCGCGGGGCTGCATGAGACGTAGATTCATTGCTTTTCCTCCTCGCTTGTTTGGGATCTTGAGACTAGTCACGAATTTCGGCGATGACTTCAATTTCGACTGGCGTGTGAAAAGGCAGCTCGCTCGTACCGATCGCCGACCGCGCATGCTTGCCTCGCTCGCCGAATACTTCCACGAGCAGATCGGAAGCCCCGTTCATCACGTAAGGCTGCTCCGCGAAGCCGGGTGCCGAATTGACGAATCCGAGCAGCTTTACAATGCGCTCTACCCGGTCGAGATCGCCGAGATAGCCCTTCATCACCGCCAGGCAGTTGATGATCGTCTGGCGTGCGGCTGCCTGCCCTTGTTCGATCGTGACCTCCCGGCCGAGCTTGCCGCTGTATAGGAGCTCGCCGTCGATTCGGCAGTCCTGGCCGGAGAGGTAGATGAGATTTCCCGTGCGGCTGCAGGGAATATAGGTGAAGCGCGGCTCAGGGGACGGGGGTAGGGTAATACCGAGCTCCTGCAGACGCTGTTCGATTTTGGACATGGTAAAGCACCTCCGGGAATGGTTTGGTCGAAAGCTTGGGGCTGCATGCAAGGTAATACTGCGCATAAAAGGTTAAGATGGTAAGCCATCCAGGGGGTAAAAGAACTCGGGCCGCGGAAGCATGTAGTTCAGTAAATGATCAGCTGCCTGAAGGATACGGGAAGTTAAAGGTTCGATGCTTAAATGCTGTAGGAATCCACCACGATTGTTATACCGGAAGGTTCATTCCCGAGCGCTCCACGGTGCTGCCGTCCGGATCGGTAAGTACGCCGACCCGGCTTTGGGCACAGACCTGAGTAGGGGAGGCCGGGTTTTCCTCGCGTGCCCTAATCCATCGGACGATGATAGCAGGACGGGTGGGGGTTTCCGCTTAGTGAGAGCAGCAGGAGACCGCCCGAATCAGGCCGCCGGCCCGGACGCGGGTATGTACTCCGTCTTGAAGGGTGGGGCGTCCGCCGACAAGCACGCGGGAGATTCCTTCAGGGAACCGGCGTGGATCCTGGTAGGTGGCATAGTCTTGGATGCTCTCCGGATCGAATACCGTAATGTCCGCCGCATAACCGGGAACGAGCAGACCGCGTTTGCCGAGCTTGAAGCGCTGAACCGGGAAGGAGGTGACCTTGCGGACCGCCTGCTCCAGGGAAAGCGCCCGCTCCTCCCGCACATACTTGGCGAACAGGCGTGGGAAGGTGCCGTAGAGCCGCGGATGCGGCTTGCCGCTCTCGCAGGTGAGACTGTCCGAGGCGATCAGGGACTTGTCGTACCGCACGACTTCCCGCACGTCATCGTCCGACATATGGAAGTAGACGATGGAGATGCGGCCACCTTCCTCCAGCAGCAGGTCCATCATGGCATCGGCGGGCGGGACGCTTCGTGAGTCCGCAATATCGGCGATGGAGCGCCCTTCCAGAGCGCGTCCTTCCTCCGTATGCATCGCTGAGATTACGACGCTGTCCCAACCGGTGGAGCAGACGAGGTTATCCCAGTCGTCCTGTTCTTCCGCCAGTTCTTTGTGTATGCGCTTTCTCGCAGCTGGGTCGCGGAACACTTCCAGTGCGCCTGCAATGCCCCGCTCCAACACCCACGGCGGCAGCACCGTCGTCAAGGTGGTGGAACCCGCGGCATACGGATACACATCGCAGGTGACATCCAGGCCCCGGGCCCGCGCTTTCTCGATCTCTTCAATCGCCTCAAGCACCTGTCCCCAGCTGCGGCGGCCGGCCGCTTTGAGATGGGAGATGTGCAGCGGTACGCCGGCCCGTTCGGCGATCCAGATCACTTCGCGCACCGAGGGAAGCAGGGAGCTGCCTTCACCACGGATGTGTGTGGAGAACAGGCCGCCGTAACGCGGCAGCACGGAGCAGAGCTCCGCGAGCTCCTCCTTCGACGTGTAGCTGCCGGGAGCATACAGCAGGCCGATCGACAGACCGATGGCCCCGGCCTGCATGGCTTCGGAAAGCAGCTGCTTCATGCGCTCCAGCTCATGCGGTGCGGCCGGGCGGTTATCGAAGCCCATGACGGCGATGCGCAGCGCCCCGTGGGCTGCGTAGGCGGCCACGTGGCTGGACGGTCCGCTTCGGGCCAGGGTATCCATATAGCCGGGGAAGGTCTCCCACGGCCAGGCCCATGCCGTGCGGCCCAGGACCGGCTGCACGTAGGTCCGCAGCAGCTCCGCGCGTTCGGGTACCAGTGGGGCGGGGGCGAGCCCGCAGTTGCCGACGACCTCTGCGGTGACGCCCTGCGAGAGCTTGATCAAGCTGTGCGGGTGGTCCAGCAGCATCAGGTCGGAGTGGCAGTGCCCGTCGATAAAGCCGGGCGCGATCACCTGGCGCTGTACGTCGATCACGCTGCGGGCTTCCTGATCCACCCGGCCGTCCTTGATGCCGACGTCGCCGAGGAACCACGGGTTCCCGCTGCCGTCGACGACGCGTCCGTTGCGAAGAACAAGGTCGAGCATATGCGAAGCCTCCTTGGCTTGAATGATGCGAAGTCAGAGCCGAATTCCCAGGCTGCGGCGGCATGCTATCTGCAGGTGCTCATGTAAGCGCAGCCGCTGAGAACGAGCAAGGTAGCAAGATTTGGGGGAATGGCAGGTAAGTGTCAAGGCATCGGGAACAAGGGATCTTACATACTGGGAAATCTCCTCTTGTGGGGGCTTCACGCTTAAATGCTTTCAGCGCTTATCCCGTCCGTACTTGGCTATCCAGCCGTGCTCCTGACGGAACAACGGGTACACTAGCGGTACGTCCATCCCGGTCCTCTCGTACTAAGGAGAGCTCCTCTCAAAGGACACTTCAGGGCGAAGTGGTACCTAGCGGCAGTGCTGAAGAGTTGATCTGTAAAAGTTCCTGAGCATAGGTGCTAAAATGATAGGCTTAGCGGCTGGCTGCAAGAAAATAGCGGAACTGAAGTTCGCTAATAGCCTTCCCAAGGGGCGATTGAATGAAATAGAGGAACTGAGATTCGCTATGGGACACCAGCAGGGGAGAAAAAGTCGAAATTTGGGTAAATAAGGCATCCTAGTTCCTCTATTACCGTAAATGGGCTGATAATAGGGCGAATAGCGCATTATAGTTCCGTTATCGCTGATTTTCGGCATAATTCGCCCCGGCGCCACAGACCAACTTATCTAAAAAAGCGACGGGGAGCAGGGGAACAGAGGGGAGACGACCAGCCGTATGCAAAAAATTGGTAAGTGTGGTCTTGGGAGTCAATATGGGCGTGAGAGTGGAGTGACCGACCACATTGCCCGCATGGCTGCTGCACCGGCTCGCGTCGTCGCGCATCGGCCACATCAGCCCGCCGCATTGCCTTACAACGCCTGTGCTGTACGCATCAGCTCGCATCGTCGCGCATTAGCCTCGTCAGCCCCCCACACACATCGCCTTACAACGCCTGTGCTGTGCGCATCAGCTCGCATCGTCGCGCATTAGCCTCGTCAGACCCCACATATCGCCTTATAACGCCGCGCCGTTCCACATCAGCACGTGTCGCCGCGCACAGCCGCCTCAGTTCGCTCGCCCGCATGGCCTTACAACGCTGGGGATGTTCCGCATCAGCTCGCGTAGTCACGCATTGGTGTACCGGTCCGCATCAGCTCGCGTAGTCGCGCATTGGCGTACCGGTCCGCATCAGCTCGCGTCGTTGCGCATTGGCCGTACCGGTCCGCCCGCATGGCTTTACAACGCTCGTGCTGTGCTGCACATCAGCTCGCGTCGTCGCGCATCGGTCACATCAGCCCGCCCCGCCGCCTCAGTCCGCCCGCCGCATCGTCTTACAACGCCGTGCTGTACCGCATCGACTCATCACGTCGCCGCGCCCCGCTCCCTCAGCTCGCCCACTCGCATCGTCTTACAACGCCCGCATCGTACCGATCGCTTACACCGTCCGCGGGTATCCCACGCCAACCGCCTACTCCAGCATCCCGCGCGCGAGGACGGGCTGGACGGTGTACCGGCCGTCCTTCCCGCGGAACCAAACCTGGTTGTGCAGATTAACCGTGCTGCAGATGTGGTTCGGCACCAGATGCAGCACATCTCCCACAGCCGGCGCGGAGGCCTGGGCACCAGGACCGAGTCGCAGCATGCCGTGCTCCTCGGTCAGGCGCTCAAGTACCGCGTCCGGCAGCTCGGCGGAATAGCCGAAGCCCTGCAGGAACAGGGGCGCGGTATTCGGCTGCACATCGGTGGCGAAGGTCTTGCTGCCGCCGTCGACGATGGCAAGGTCGGGCGCCGGGCGGCTGACGACGGTGACGCGCACGCGCCCGGCACAGTCGTCCAGCGAGCATACGCCAAGCCGGGCCTGCATCCGGTCCTGGTATACGTAGGTACCGGGCCGGATCTCGGTCACGCCGGGGACAGCGGCCGCGAATGCGGCGGTCGGCGTGGAGCCGACACTGACGTCCGCCACGTGTATGCCCTCGCCGCGCAGCCGCTGTGCCAGGTCGGCCATCAGGCGGCCTTCCTGCTCGCCGGCCGCCGCAAGATCCAGCGTCGGCGCCCCGTCCAGCAGCGCCCCGCGGAAGGTGTAGATGCCGGTGAGGGACAGCCCGGGCATCGCCGTGATCTTCGCGGCAAGCGCCGGCGCTTCGTCGTAGGGTACGCCGGTGCGGCGCAGCCCGGTGTCGATCTCAAGGCGTACCGACAGCGGTGCGCCGCCGTGGTTCACGGCCGCCTCGGACAGCAGGGCGGCACCTTCAAGCGAGTCGACGCCGAGGATCAGCTTCACGGACTCATGCAGCGCAAGCGCGCGGCGGATTTTGCCCGGGGTCACCAGCGGATACGCGATGAAGATATTCCGGATGCCGTGGGCTGCCATGACCTCGGCTTCGGATACCTTGGCCACCGTGATTCCCGCTGCGCCGGCGTCGAGCTGGAGCCGGGCGACGGAAGGAAGCTTGTGCGTCTTCGCATGCGGCCTCAGGTCCACGCCCAGACGCCGTGCCGTTATGGCCATAGCGGCAATATTGCGCTCCATGATCTCCGTATCAATGAGGAGGCAGGGGGTTTCGAGCGCTTCGGCTCCCCTGGCCCGTTCCGCTGAGACGTCTGGATCCGGGCCGGCGGCGCCCAATCCGCTCTGTCCTCCGGCATGCTGCAATCCCCCATCAGCACTCATGGTGATTCCTCCTTTGGTTCCCCGGCAGGCCCGGTTTCCGACTGCTTAGCCTCTTCGAGGTAGTTGTACAGCGTATACTTCGAAATGTTGAGGTATGCGCAGATTTTCTCGCCGCCCTTCTTGATCAGGAAGGCACCTTTGCGGTCGAGCAGAGCGATCATCCGCATCTTGTCCTCCTTGGTCATGAGGGCGACGGGACGGCCGACATCCTCCTGCGCCTCCTGGATGAGCGCATCGAGCAGATCGCTCACGTTGCTGACGAAGGATTCCCTCACCTCGGGCTGCAGATTCGCCGCGGTCAGCGAGTGGAGGGTACGCTCGGCCACCATAAGATCCGTAATGTCAAAATTAATGCAAAGGGCCCCGACGGTCCGCCCCTCGGCGCTCTTCATGTACATCGAGGTGGAGCGGAGCATCCGTCCGTCCTTGGTCTGGGTCACGTAGTTGAACCGGTTGCCGTCGACCTGGCTGCCGCGCAGCAGCTCGAGACCCAGATTCGTTCCAGGATCGCCGACCTTCCGGCCGGTGATATGGCCGTTCTCAATGGCGACGATCGTGCTGTCGTAAGAGCCCGTCAGGTCGTGCAGCACCACCTCGCAGTTCTCCCCGAATTGGGCGGCAATGCCCTTCACCAGCACGGTCAAAAAATCAAATTCATCCCGTATGGACTCCATTCGTCCGCAAAACTCCTTTTTGGCTGTACCCTTAATCTTGGCTGTGTTATGAGTCTGATGGTAGCATATTCCATTACCGATTCAAACAAAAAGTTTGTTGAGCTAAAAAAAGTCTGTCTAGCGTACGGGGCGTTGTGTGAGGATAAAACCATTCCGGAGGGAGCCCCAAGGGAAGTGGGCTGCTCGCCCGGTAAAGCGGTACGTGCTGGATTCAGAACGCCGTGAGACCGTTCGGGCATGATCTGCCGAATCGGCGCCCCTGCCCTAAGCTGTCCGATAGAGGATAAGCCAGCTACCCATGAGGGTGCTTTCAAAGTCTGTCCCGCCAACGATTTGCGCCTTCATTCTCTTCTTGTAGCGGATCGTGAATGGGATGAAGGGGGGGAGCTGTCAAGGGATAAATTCGGACACGGGACAGGGCACTTTTTTGCAATTAACAGGGCTGGCGGATTGTGGTAGTCTACAGGGGAAAGGGGAGAGGGCTGTGGGCAAAGTACGGATCGGGGTTATCGGAGCGGGTTCCATCTCGGAGGCGCATCTCAGCGCTTATGTGCAGAATCCGCATGTCGAGCTGGTGGCCGTCTGTGATCAAAAGGAGGACCGGGCGACTGCGGCAGCGGCCCGCTTCAAGGCACACCGGGTATACACGGATTACCGCGAGCTGCTGGCTGACCGGGAGATTGACGCGGTCAGTATCTGTACCTGGAACGACACGCACGGGGAGATCTCCATCGCGGCACTCGAAGCGGGCAAACATGTACTCTGTGAGAAGCCGCTGTGCACCACCGTGGAGAAGGCGCTGGAGGTCGAGGCTGCCGTCCGCCGTACCGGCAGGCTGCTGCAGGTCGGTTTCGTCCGCCGGTACGGGACGAACACAAAGGTGCTCCGGCGTTTCATCGACGCGGGGGATCTGGGCGAGATCTACTATGCCAAGGCGTCGTATCTGCGCAGGCTCGGCAATCCCGGCGGCTGGTTCGCGGACCGCGAACGCTCGGGCGGCGGACCGCTGCTCGATATTGGAGTGCACGTGATCGATCTGTGCTGGTTCCTCATGGGCCGGCCGAAGGTAAAGTCGGTGACGGGGAACGTGTATACGAAGCTCGGCAACCGTTCGAATGTCGAGAACCTGAGCTTCTACCAAGCGGCCGACTATGATGCCGCGCTGAACACGGTCGAGGATATGGCCAATGCCCTGATCCGCTTCGAGAACGGAGCGTCGCTGATGGTCGACGTGTCGTTCACCCTGCACGCGAAGCAGGACGAAGTGACGGTGAAGCTGTACGGCGACCGGGGCGGAGCGGAGGTGGAGCCGGAGCTGTGCATCGTGACCGAGAGGCATGACACGATCCTGAACGCCGCGCCGCAGATCGACGAACGTACCTTCGACTTCATGGGCGGCTTCCGCAGCGAGATCGACTACTTTGTGGAATGCTGTCTCGGCCGGGCGGAGCTCATCGCGCCGGTAGAGGACGGCGTAGAGCTCACGAAGATCGTCAGCGCGATCTACGAGTCGGCGGCGAAGGGCAGTGAAGTGGTCTTTTAGTTGGAACCGCTCCCATAGAGGGAGGGGGCGAACCAAGCGGGCCTTTGACGGCAGTAACCTATGAGCGGGTGTCTTGTTCCTTATTCTGAAAGGCAGTCCATCCCGCAGGAATGAAGTACAATCTACCCCGGGCAGGGGTGAGGGAGGCAGCTTCCATGGCAGGCAGGCTTACGAATAAAATCGGCGTGATTGTCGACAGCTTCGGTGTCGGTGTAAGGGAAGGCTTGAGAAAAGCCCGCGAGGTCGGAGCGGAAGGTGTGCAGATCTACGCGGTCTCCGGGGAGATGGACCCGGCGAATCTTTCGGCGCAGGACCGCCGGGAGCTGCGGAGCTATATCGCATCGCTGGGCCTCGAGATCTCCGCGCTGTGCGGCGATCTGGCGGGACACGGCTTCCAGGACGGGGCGGCGAATCCGGCCAAGGTCGAGAAGTCGAAGCGCATCCTGGACCTGGCGCTCGAGCTCGGTACGAATGTGGTGACGACACACATCGGCATTGTACCCCATGACGAGCCGGATGGAGCGGTCTACGACAGCCTGCGGACGGCGTGCGAGGAGCTCGGACAGTATGCGACGAAGTGCGGTGCGTATTTTGCCATCGAGACGGGACCGGAGCCGGCGGCACACCTGAAGGCGTTCCTGGACACGCTGAGCACCAAGGGGGTGTCGGTCAATTTTGACCCGGCGAACATGGTGATGGTGACTGGAGACGATCCCGTACAGGGCGTCTACCTGCTCAAGGATTACATTGTACATACCCATGTGAAAGACGGGATCCGGTACCGGGAGGTCGACCCGCGTCAGGTGTACGGCGCTCTCGGCTATGAAGGCATGGAACATGAGAAGATTGCGGAGATGCTTGCCTCCGGCGAGTTCTTCCGGGAGGTGCCGCTCGGGGAGGGGCGCGTACCGTTCGATGCTTATTTTGCTGCCCTGCAGGACATCGGGTACGAAGGGTACCTGACGATCGAGCGGGAAGTGGGCGACAGTCCGGAAGCCGACATCCGGCGGGCGGTCGAATTCATCCGGGGATACCGGTAAGAGGAGGGGAGCGGCGAGTATGAAAATGGCACTGAGCATCTGGAGCTGTCACACCTACCTTCAAAAGGGGGAGTGGACCAACGCGGATTTTATCCGGTTCGCAGCGCAGGAGACGAAGGCTGCGGGCGTGGAGCTGCTTACGCACTTTTGGAAGGGGGAGGAGCTGGATGAAGTCCGGGCGGCCTTGGCGGAGCACCGGATCCAGGTAGCGGCTGTAGGCGCTTCCAACAACTTCTCGCACCCGGACCCGCAGCGGCGCCGGGCGGAGGTGGACGAGATTCTCTCCGCGGTGAATCTCGCCGAGACGTTCGGCGCACAGGTCGTGCGGGTGTTCGCCGGCGACCGGCCGCCGGACGGATACGCCTTCAACGAAGTGAAGGCATGGATCGTCGAAGGCCTGCGCGAAGCGGCGGCCGCAGCCGCGCAGAAGGACATCGTCCTCTGCCTTGAGAATCACGGCGTCTTCGCAGGCAAAGCGGAGCAGGTCCAGGCGATCCTGGGCGAGGTGGGCTCCCCTTACCTGCGCAGCACCTTCGACACGGGGAACTTCCTGCTCGTCGGCGAAGATCCCTCTGCGGCTTTGGAGGCCCTCAGCCCGCAGGTAGCCCACGTTCACTTCAAGGACTTCGTACCCGTGGATGAAGGCTTCGAAGGCCGGGCTTACACCGGCCTGACGGGCGAACGGTTCGCCGGAAGGATCGCCGGCGAAGGTACGATCGACCTGCCGGGGCTGCTCGGCCGCCTGCATCAGGCCGGCTACCGCGGCTGGCTTACGGTCGAGTATGAAGGCGACGACGAGCAGAAGCTTGGCTCAGCCGGTTCTCTCGCCAACCTGGCCCGCATCCTCGAAAGGCTGCCGGCATAACGCAACCACCCTCCGAATCCGATGCAAAAGCGGAAACGGAGGGTGATTTTGGTTTGCCGTTATTCTAGTTCCACCGTGAGTATAACCTCTTAGTTGCTCACAACCGTACGCTGATTCAACGGCTGGACAGGGCGGTGGTTATCCGGGAAGATCGCGGCGAACGCTTCGATCTGTTCCTTCGATACTTCGATCGGGTCGGCCAGCACGATCCACTTCACATGCTCGGAGCACGGAGGCGTCGTCAAGGAGCCTTCATACCGGAACGCGTGAGCCGTGGAGGGGAGCAGGCCGGGCAGGTCCACAGGCTGCTCGAGCTTCACGTCTTCCTTCGTCTCCTGTTTCGGCAGCTTCGACCACATCTCGGCGAGGGACTTGTTTTCTTTGCCGGCGGTCAGCAGAAAGCCGACCACAGCAAGACCGCCGTCTTTGCTTTTATGAACGAGATGGCCTTCCATCTCGAAGTTTTTCCCGTTGATCTGATTCTCACTCGGGTGGTGGAAGTGCATCTGGGCCAGTGTGTACTCGGTTCCGTCCACCGTAATCGTATTGCTGCTGCCGGCTGCCGCATTCGCCTGAATCGTATGTCCGTTATTCATCAGGGTGAAGGCGGAAGGCTGATAGTGCAACTCTACCTGAACCGCCTTCTTGTCGACCTTCGTCTGAGTCAGCTCGATATCGACGGGCGACTGCTCGGTTCCGTTCGCACAGGCTGCGAAGCTTTGGTCCAGCTTTGCCCAGCTGGCGGGGCCTGTATCGCCTTCATAAGACCAATGAGCGGCAGGAGTGGTTTCTGTCTTTTTAGGTGTTTCCGCCTTAGATGTCTCCGCTTTGGGAGCTGCGGCCGGAGCGGCGGAGTTGGCGCCGCAGGCGCTGAGGGTCAGAGCCAGCGAAGCGGACAGCACAACGGGAAGCCATTTGCGTTGAAGCACAGGAATCTCTCCTTTACGACTCAATAATTGAATGGTAAATATTTCATATCCAACACATTATCATACCGAAAACGCTTAAGAGTGTGTATATTTCGTTACAGAAATTAGGAGAAGTTTGGGGGCAGCTCTCTTCGCGGCAAGCCCGGGGGATGAACGTTCCGCTCTCCCTATGCGCAGCGCAAAGAACCGCTCTTCCGGTCACGTGCTTCCGGAAGAGCGGTTCTTGTTCCAGGGGCTGGGGCATTGAATGGTCATCGAGAAGGGGACTTCAGGCTATTCGGCGAAACGGTCGGCCACGCTGCTTGCGCCGAATGACATCGGCTTGATGCGTGCCTCGTAGCCGACCGAGGTGACCCAGCCGCAGATCTCCTGGATGAGCACCTTCGTATCGCCCTGCTGGCCGATATCGATATGAATCTCCAGGGGCCAGTCCGCAAGCAGGCTGCTCATGCCTGCACGGTTGAGAATATCCACGAGCTCGAGGCTCAGCTCGGTTTCCTTATAAATCCGCGTCCGCAGATCGTGCAGAGGGCGCGAGCTCTTTTTACGGTAGAAGAAACGGGCTCCCTTGCCGAGACGGTGGATAATCACCGCTGTAACGAGTGTCGTCACCCGCCTCGTCGTATGGGAGTCCGTGCCGATGATGACCTTGTACTTCGCTTCCGTATCTTCCTTGACATACTCCTGCAGCTGACCGATCATTTCTTCCATGGTGACGGAACCTTTCGTAGGGCTGAGAAACATCATCGTAACCAAGCTCCCTTCCGGTTGAATGTACCGCTGATCCAAGGTATGATCCTGCACCGGCTCCTGGACGGAGGCCGAAGGAGGAATAGCGGCTTTCTGAAGCGTTCACCGCCGTTATATTCTAGTTTACGCCATTTCACGTTAAAATAGTTTAAATTTCCGAAAATGTGAATTTCGTCACGTTTACAAGGAATTCACAAGCGATTTTGTGCGATGCTTACAAAAATTTAAAAATTCAGAAAAATCAGTGGATAAATAGAGCGCTTTCATCATATAATGGGGATAGGCTAATCAGCGGTCGCCCGCTGAAGAAGGAGGCATCGCCATGGAGGGAAGATTGTCTGTTGGATTGGTTGTAGGTGTGATGCTGAGTATACCTCTGTGGATGTCCATGTGGGGATGGATGCAGTTATTTGGGTCCGCTTTCAACATGCTATCGAGGCTTCATATATTACCATAACCGGCATCCCGTGAGGTGTCTGAACTTATAAGGCCGCTTTCCCCCTGTAAGGGGTGAGGCGGTCTTTTCTTAAGATATAAGAATGTTCAGCCGGCCGAGCGCATGCCGTCCTTATCGGTCGGCGAAGGCATTCTTCCTTACGGAAAAGCGGTGAATGCCCGCTGCATCCGCCCGGGAGCAGGGTTGCCCTTCCTGTTCCTTTTTGTCGAGAAAGCGGGTAATATAGAAGTATATCAAACCCGTATTGCTAGAATGACAGACGGGCCAAGGGGAGATGGGAATGGCGTCAGAACAAATCCGGGTTGGACGATTCCGTAATACGCGGGGAACCGGCTTCATGCGCAGGGTCGGGCTGGCCGCCGTGTTGCTCTCCGTACTCATGCCCTGGCCCTCTGCGCAGGCGGGATTCGTGGATCGGGTCAAAGACATCTACGGCATGCCGGAGAAAGTGGAGGAGCTGCAGCAGCAGTACGACGCCGCCCAGGAAGAGCTGGACGCGTCGGTGAAGCGCTCGGAGGAGACGATCCGGCAGTTCCGGCAGACACAGGAGCAGCTCCTTCAGGAGAATCAGGAGCTGCGCAGCCGCAACGCCCGATTGGAGGAAGCGATCGGGCAGATGGAGGCCGCCGAACGTGCGGGAGCCGAGCGCAGCCGCAGGATTACGCGTACGGCGCTGGCCGCGGGAGGCCTCGTCGTGCTGTATTTCGTTCTAATGCGTGTTGTCCGGCTGGCCGTATGGCGGCGCACCAGATAGAACGGCATCCGCAGGAGGAAGAGGAGGGAAGCGGTTTTGCATATCGAGACTGACGGCGCGGGAAGTGAGGGGCAGACCGCCTCCGTCCGGCTGGACGCCGGAGAAGCCTGCCTCGTGCTGAGGCCGGAGCAGATTATCGCCTATCAAGGTGTACCGCAGGGAAGGGAAGACCGGTTCCTGAATCCGGCAGGCGTGTACCGCAAGAAGCTCTGGGTCGAGTCCCGCTTGTCGGGCCCGGCCCGTTTTGTGCTGGGCGTGCCGCCCGGGTATGTTCTGAAGACCGTGGCCCTTGAAGAGAACAGCTCCCTTCTGTTCGATATGGAGCATGTCCTTTTCTACAGTGAAGGGCTGCGGCTTCAGAGCCGGCTTCTGCACACCAAGGAGGCGCTCGTCTCCAGGGACTGGATGCGGATGAAATTCTCGGGCGGCGGCACGCTGGGCCTCGTCTCGAGCGGGCCGCTCTGCGAGCTGACCCTGCATCCGGAGCATCCCTTGTATGTGGATACCGGCTGTCTCGTCGCTTACCCGGAGGAGGCGAAGCTGCGGCTGTGCGTCTACGGCAATACGCTCGCATCCCAGCGGATGAATTACCAGTGGGAGATGACCGGCATCGGAAGCATCCTGGTGCAGCCGGCCGGCGAGAGAGGGGGGCGGGGCGGTCCCCTGAAGCGGGATTCCCTGCTGCGGCGCGTGCTCCGCGAGGTGCTGCCCTTCGGCAGCGTCTGGATCAAATGAGGGTTCCAGCATCAGGGAATGAAGGCGATATTTAAGAAAACTGTCACAAAAAGCAGGAATCCGGCTGCTTCGGTCGAATGCTAAAGGGTAAGGAATCGGGTCCAAAGAACCCGAAGATTGAGGTGATGGCATGGAACACCTGCAAGGGACGTACAGCCTTCCTCTGGTTCTCCTCTCTTTCGTCATTGCCGTTTTCACTTCTTACTGTGCGGTGGAGCTTTGCTGCCGCCTGTGGCAGGTGCAGGCCCGGACGAAAGCGGTACGGATGGCGCTCGGCTCCCTGACGCTGGGTCTCGGTTTCTGGTCGATGCATTTTGTAGGGCTGCTTGCTCTTCGCCTGCCCATAGAAGTTCGCTATAACGCACTATATATTTTTCTGTCGATGCTCCTGCCCGTAGCAGCCGTCTTGGCCGGCTTGTCCGTGCTGACGGACGGCCGCCCTTCACGGGTGAAGATGGCGGCGGCCGGCTTGTTCATGACCCTGGCGGTCGGCGGCATGCATTATATCGGAATCACCGCCATGATTATCCCCGCCCAAGTCACCTATGATCCGCTCTTCGTCCTGGTGTCCTGCGGGATTGCGGTAGGCGTTTCCTTCGCCTCTATCTTTCTGCTGCAGCGCCACCGGTCACGGGGCGGCGGACCGCCGGGACTGCGGGTGCGGATCGCTTCCTCCCTGCTGTTCGGCGTCCTGCTTGCCGCGATGCATTACACAGGCATGCATGCCGCCTCCTATGAGGCCTACCCCGCCGCTCCACTGCTGCCCGACCCCGATGCAGGGTTCAGCGAGGTGGTACTGGCGACCTGCGTGGGGGCGGCGTCGCTTCTCATTGTGCTGGTCGTATCGGGCAGCCAGATGATGGACCGGCGGTTTGCCCTGCGGCTTGCGAAGCAAAGCCGGCAGCGGTATGATTCCATTTTCGAGCATAATCCCGATATGGTGTGCCTCTTCGACCTGAGAGGCCATCTGCTCCGGGTGAACCCCGCCGTAGAACGCATTACGGGCTACAGTGCCGAGATCTTCCTGAGCCGCTCGTTCACCTCGCTGCTGAACCGCAGGGATGCGGCGCGGGTGCGGGCCTGCTTCACCCGGGTGCTCGAGGGGAAGCCTCAGACGATCGAGTGTACCCTGAGACATAAGAGCGGCCGCAAAATTCACTTAAGCACCACGATCGTCCCCATGGTGGCCGGCGGGCGGATCGTGGACATCTATACGATCTCCAAGGATATTACAGAGCAGAAGGAATCCGAGCGTCTGCTGCTGCAGGCCAAGATGGAAGCGGAACGGGCCGCTAGGGTCAACAGCGAATTTCTGGCTGTCATGAGCCATGAGATCCGGACGCCGCTGAACGGGATTCTCGCCATGAGCGATCTTCTCCTGGAAGCCGGCCTTCAGGGGGAGCTCCAGGAATACGTCAGCATTATCAACAAAAGCGGGACCGCCCTGTTGTCGGTGATCGGGGACGTTCTGGACTTCTCCAAGATGGAATACGGTACGGTAGCGCTGAAGGAGGAGGCTTTTTCTCTGCAGGCCTGCGTGGAGGAGAGCATGGGCTTGTTCGCCCCGCAGACCCAGCAGCGGCAGCTCCTGCTCCTCTGCGATTGGGATGAGCGGCTTCCCGGACAGCTCTATGGGGATGAGGGAAGGCTGCGCCAGGTCCTCATCAATCTCATCGGCAATGCCGTGAAGTTCACGGAGCGCGGGGAGATCCGGGTGTCCGTCCGCGAACGGCGCCGGGAGGGGGAGCGCGTGGAGCTGGAATTCGCGGTGTGCGATACAGGGGTCGGGATCCCGGAAGAAGCGCTGCCCAGCCTCTTCCAGCCCTTCTACCAGCACGATGCCTCCGCGAAGAAGCATGGCGGTACGGGGCTCGGACTGGCCATCTCGAAGCGGATCGTCGAGCTTATGGGCGGAACGATCCGTGCGGAGTCCCAGCCGGGCCAGGGCTCGCAGTTCATCTTCACGGTCCAGATGAAGAACGCCCCGGTGCCGCTTCCGGTCGAGCTCAGCAGCTGAGGATCGGGTTCTGCCCGCAGGCAGAGGAAAAAGAGGAACAGCGCCGTCCGGCGGAGCCGGCGGCGTTTTGCTTTGTTAAGTTCTAAACATTGGCCGTGCCTCCGCGCATGAGGTATACTGGAATAGACATCATTATGCGGATTCAGGGGAGAAACGTTACGGAACATGGATACGATTACACACACGCTGTTCGGTCTTACGCTTTATGGCTCCGTGGATAAGACCGGCATGACGAAGACGGAGCGGCGGGCTCTGCTCTTCACGACGGTGGCCGGCTCGCAGATTCCCGATATCGACGTGATCTCGTCCTGGTGGGATACGGCCGGAAGGTACCAGATGTGGCACCGGGGGCTGACGCACTCAGTGTTTCTGGTGCCTGTATGGGCCGCGCTGCTGGCCGGACTCGTCCGCCTTTTCGCCAAGGTGCGGGGCTGGAGCTGGTTTGTTATCGCGCTGATTGCAGTCTTCATTCATGATACCAGCGACCTCTTCAATGCGTGGGGGACGGGGTACTTCGAGCCCTTCTCCACGATGCGCATCACCTTCGGCACGATCCCGATCGTCGATCTGGTCTTCTGGGCGCTGATGCTCGGCTGCTACCTGCTCGTCCGCTTCAGACGCGGGGCCCGGGTGCCGCACAAGGTCTACCGTACGGTCTGGCTCCTGATGGGGCTGTATGTCGCAGCCCAATCGGCTCAGGGGTATTCCCTGTACCAAGACGCCTCCGCGCGCTACGAGCAGGTGGCTTTGTCCGCCGACTTTGTGCCGGGCGTGTTCACCGTCATCGGCAAGCAGGGGAATACGGTCGACCTGCTCCGCGGTAGTGTATTCACAGGCGTCAAGCCGCTCGCCACGCTGACGTCGGCGGAACCCGAACAGGCGGACCTTGACCGCCTCTTCGAGCAGAATCCGAAGGCCCGCACCTTGTACGAATGGTCGCCGTTCGTGGTGATGGTGAACGACGAACAGCGGATCGGCCTGTACGATCCGCGGTTTTACCGGAACGGCCAATCGTTCCTCTTTGAATACATGGAGAAGAAGAGGCTGTAACCGGCCCTGCCTACACCCGAAGTACAGACAGCGCCTCCAAGCTCTAGAGCGATTCTAGAACCCGGAGGCGCTGTCTCGTTTATCGGCCCGGCTGTCGTGCTGCCGCACTTTCCAATTGAGTTTCTTTCTAACTGAGTTTCAAGAAGGGCTCCTGTGGGTAAAAGTGGTTTTGGAGCCCTTGGTCCGAAACCCAGCGTATCCGGGGGATCAGGGCGTCAGGAAGTTCTGCGTGTAATACACGCTCATCTTGCCGCCGAAGGCGACGCCTACGCCCAGCTGGGAGATGCCACTGAGCAGATTCTTGCGGTGGCCGGACGAGTTCATCCAGCCGTGATGGGCATGGATGGCGCTGGTTTGGCCGGCGGCAATGTTCTCCGCGGCGCTGCTGTAAGAGAGGCCGGCTGCTTCCATCCGGTCGAACGGGCTCTGGCCGGCGGGATTCGTGTGATCGAAGTAGCCCTTGGCGGCCATGTCGGCACTGTGCCCCCGGGCCGTGGCGGCGGCACCCTCATTCCAGGCGAAGGGCTTCAGTCCCAGCCGGACACGGGCGGCATTCGCCAGATCGAAGCTCTGGAGCTCGAAGGCGCGTGCCAGTGCGTCACTGCCCTGCGGATAGAAGGATGCCATCGCCAGTTCGGTTGAACGGTCAATGACGAGAATGCCTGTCACATCGCCTTCTTGATGAATGTCATAGAAGAAGGTAATGTAAGCGCCGGCCTCCTCATAGGTGCCGTACTCGCCTTCTCCGTAATTCGTCATGTAGCGGGTATTGCCTTTGAGGATGTAGGAGAGCGGCTGGCCGTATACGCTCTGCACCTCGGTGCCCGAAGCGCCGTCCGTGAGTCCTTTATCGGTGCTCCAGCCGCTTGGAGCGTACAGTCCCGTGACCTTGCCGCCGCTGATGCCGACCTGCATGTACCGGCTGTAATCGCCGTTGTAGATGTACCACTGCATACCGGCGTAGCCGCTCGGATCTTTGCGGGCCGGCGGGCCGAGCTTGCTCAGCACGGAAGCTTCGCTGTCGCCGATCGCGATGCCGCGCACGGAGATGGCGGCGGATGACGCTTCAGACGCTGTCCCTCCGGGAGCGGGCTGGGCGGCTTTCAGCGCAGAGACGCTGCCCTTCAGGTTGCGTATGAACTGCACCGCTTCGGCCCGGGACAGCGGATCGGCCGCGGCATAGCCCTGCACGGTGGCGCTGCTCTTGCCCTGCGACAAGCCCTGATCCAGCAGAAAGCGGATCGAATCGTTCAGGGGGAGCGCAGCGCCCTGCTGGGTGCCGGCGATCAGACGGGCGACATGCCCGCGGTTATAGCTCTGGCGGTCGGGGCTGCCGAGCAGCGGCCAGTTCATCTTTGTCGCATAGTCATAATATGGCGTGTACCAAGGCGTGCCGGAAGCGGCGGAAGCCGGCTGGCCGCCCGGGTAGGCGCGCAGGAGCATCGCAAGGAATTCGGGCTCCGATACGGTCTGGTTCGGACGGAATGTTCCGTCCTCATAGCCGTCGACGATCCCGATGCCGACCGCCCATTTGACGGAGTCGGCGCTCCAGTGGTTCCGGGTATCGGAGAAGGCGGCGGGTGAAGCCGCGCAGGCGGTGGCCGCCAGGGACAGGACCGACGAGACACTCAGGACAGCGGGAAGCGCATAAGACATCCATCGTTTATTCATGGGGTTCCCTCCTTAAGGTTTCTATAGCCATTCGGTTCCAGTACATGATATCGGTCCAACGGGGCGGAGTCTATGGGAATCACCCCCAGTGGAACGCTCCGGGAGAGAGAATGCGAGATGGCGGAGTTCCTGGGAAAGATTCAATTGACAGTAGGTTAAAAAGCGATATACAGTAATACTGTCAATGAAAGCGTTTGCCAAATCTATATTACCTCTCTTTTGAATTTATGAAAACAGCATTGAAAAAAAAGAGGATGCCATGTATCATAGTTTTTGTAGATATATGTTATTAATAATTACTTACATATAACATATATATTACATAACAATAGGCTTGCATCGTGAGGCGTAAGGGGGAATAACATGATAGAGTTCCGCGATGTGAACAAGCACTACGGCGCATTTCACGTACTCAAGAACATTAACCTTACCATCGGTCAAGGGGAAGTGGTCGTGGTGATCGGCCCTTCGGGCTCCGGCAAGAGTACGCTGCTGCGCTGCATCAACCGTCTGGAGACCATCTCGGACGGCGAGCTTACGGTAGATGACGTGAAGATTAACGATAAGCGCACGGATATCAACCGGCTGCGGCGCAATATCGGCATGGTGTTCCAGCACTTCAACCTGTATCCGCACCGGACGGTCCTCGAGAACATCACTTTAGCCCCGATGAAGGTGCTCGGGGTCTCCCGCCAGGAGGCGGAGGAGACGGCGATGCATTACCTGACGAAAGTCGGCATCCCGGAGAAGGCGAAGGTGTACCCGTCCCAGCTCTCCGGCGGACAGCAACAGCGTGTGGCCATTGCCCGGGGGCTGGCGATGAAGCCGAAGATTATGCTCTTCGACGAGCCTACCTCGGCGCTGGACCCCGAGATGATCGGGGAGGTGCTGGACGTCATGCGGGACCTGGCGAAGGAAGGGATGACGATGGTGGTCGTAACCCACGAGATGGGCTTTGCCCGTGAAGTGGCCGACCGGGTCGTATTCATGGACCAGGGACAGATTCTGGAGACTTCCGCGCCGAAGGACTTTTTCGAGAATCCGCGTGAGGAGCGGGCACGTACTTTCCTCAGCCGGCTTCTGCACCATTAATATCATAATCCGAGTAGAGAGAGGGGTAATCAAGTATGATGAAGAACAAATGGGTTTCGATCGGAATGACGCTCTGTCTGGTTCCTGCACTGCTGGTAGGCTGCGGTACGAAGCCGAGTGAAACGAGCCAGGGGGCTGGCGGGGGGACTCCAGCGGCGGACACGACGAAGCCGGCGGATTCGACGGCACCGGCAGGCGGGGGCGCGCTCGAAGCGATCAAGGCCCGCGGCAAGCTCGTAGCCGGCGTCAAGTACGATACGAAGCTGTTCGGTCTTAAAGATCCGGCCACGAACAAGGTGGAGGGCTTCGACATCGACATGGCGAAGGCGCTCGCGAAGAAGATCTTCGGCGACGAGAGCAAGCTGGAGCTGAAGGAAGTCACGTCGAAGACGCGGATTCCGATGCTGAACCAGGGCGAGATCGACATCATCATTGCGACGATGACCATCAATGAAGAGCGCAAGAAGCAGGTCGACTTCACGGATGTCTACTTCAAGGCCGGCCAGTCCCTGCTCGTGAAGAAAGGCAGTGCGATCAAGTCGGTCACGGACCTCAAGAAAGGCAATAAGGTGCTTGCGGTGAAAGGCGCTACCTCCGGTGCGAATGTCAAGGCCAAGTCTCCGGACGTCACGGTTCTCGAGTTCGACAACTACCAGGATGCCTTCACTGCACTGAAAGCGGGCCAGGGCGACGCGCTGACTACGGACAATGCGATTCTGTACGGTATGGTGAAGCAGGACCCGAACTTCGAGGTCGTCGGCGGTACGTTCACGGATGAGCCGTACGGCATGGCGATCAAGAAGGGCGACGCGGAGTTTGTGAAGTACGTCAACACGTTCCTCAGCGACATGAAGGCCAGCGGAGAATACGACAAGCTGTACGAACAGTGGATCGGGGAAAAGCCGGCGAAATAACAGCAACCGGACTGAAATATGGGGTAGGATGGACCCGGGATCCGGGCTTCGTCCTACCTTTTCTCCTTACGTAGGGGATGGAGAGGATACATAGGGAGGGGGAGGCAGAGCGTGGAGAGCTTACTCCAGTGGAATATCTTATTCGAGCATTGGGACACTTACATGCAGGGCTTCGCCAACACGGTCAAAGCCAGTCTGATCGCTCTGGTCGCCAGCTTTATTCTGGGTGCGGTCATCGCCGTTTTCCGGATCTCGCCGGTCAAGCCGCTGAACTGGTTCGGCGCCGCTTACGTCGAGTTTTTGCGGAATATTCCGCTGCTGCTTATTGTGCTTCTGATTTTCCTGGCGGCTCCGAATTTCGGGTTGTCCTTTATTGACGGTTTCGTTGCGGGGACCATCGCGCTCTCCATCTACACCTCGGCGTTCATCGCAGAAGCGATCAGGGCGGGAATCCAGGCCGTCCCGAAGGGGCAGATGGAAGCAGGACGCTCATCCGGTCTAACCTACATTCAGACGATGCGTCATATCATTCTGCCGCAGGCGCTGCGGATCGTGATTCCGCCGCTCGGTAACCAGTTTCTTAATCTCGTCAAAAATTCCTCTGTTCTCGGGGTGGTGGCGGGGCTTGATCTCATGTACTTCGGCGATATCATTTCAACGCAGGTCTTCGTCACATTCAGCGTATATATTTTCGTAGCGATGTTCTATCTTGTGCTGACCATTCCGATCTCCTTCGGCGTACGCTATTTGGAGAAGCGGCTTGCGCGATAAGACCAGAGGAAAGGAGGAACCCCAATGGACTTTACCGGAGCTTATGCACCGGAGAATATGCGATTTTTGATGCAGGGGCTGTATGTAACGCTTAAAGTGGCCTTCTTCTCTACCATCTTCGCCTTTCTGATCGGCTCGCTCGTGGGAACGCTCCGTTTCGCACGGATTCCGCTGGTGGCGCAGGTTCTCGCCGTCTTGGTGGAGATCATCCGGAACCTGCCGCTGCTGCTCATCATTTTCTTTACCCGCTTCGCCCTGCCCGAAGTCGGTCTCAAGGTATTCCAGAATGCGGAGTACGCGGCTATTGTGGCTCTGACGCTCTTCGAGGCGGCCATGATTTCGGAGATTGTCCGAAGCGGTCTGCAGTCGATTGAACGGGGGCAGATGGAGGCGGCACGCTCCTCGGGTCTGACCTATGCCCAAGCGCTTTGGTATATCCTGCTGCCCCAGGCGATGCGCAGAATGGTGCCTCCGATGGTCAGCCAGTTCATCTCGCTGCTTAAGGATACCTCACTGGCCACAGTGATCGTTCTGGCCGAACTGACGCACAATATGCAGCTGATTGCGGCGAAGAACGCCAACTGGGTCATCCCCATCTTCATCCTCGGCGCGCTCATTTACTTCGTTGTAAACTATACGCTGTCCATCCTCGCCAAGAGGCTGGAAGCCAGACAAGTTTGACAAGGGTAAGCTGCTGCACAAAAACCGTCCGCACGGCGCATGGAGCGCCGGATGCCGGACGGTTTTTTTGGACATATCAGAAAGTGGGTGCGGGCAACTCGCTTCTGTTATCTGATATGTTTACTGAACGCGCATCGGCCTTATAAGAACAAGGCGGCGCAGCGAAAGCCTTAAGAGCGCTTGTCCGTATCGCAGGCTTCTGCGGCTTCCCGTGACACCGTATCGTCTGCGAGCTTCTCGCCGAACTGGTCGAGTCGTCCCGGATGGCCGGCCGGTCCGCGGTTTTTCGGTTTGCTGTTGCGTCCTGTCATGATGAATCACCTCCAGCTTTAGCGTGCCAAGAACGGCAGGGCGCTATTCCGGCGGGTGCGGTACACCGGCCCGGATGGTCCTGCTTGAAGAGGGACAAACTGGGGTAAAAGAAGGTACATGCTGCGGCACCTGCATCAGATTGGTACAGCCAATACCTTTAAGGAGTGATTGCGATGATGATCCCGATCGAAGCTTACTTCCATACCGAGAATGACGCGGAAGATGTGAGAATCAAGCTGCAGGCTTACCCGGTCGATTCCATTGAGGTAGGAGAGCTGGCGGAGCCGCTGGACCGCGGTATTCCGCTCCTGCTCCCATTCGCCTTGGCGGGCGGCACGACGGGAACGGCGACGGGGGCCGGTTACCTCGGCGGCGTAGGAGCGGTGAATACCGGAGCGGATGCTGCAGGAGCGTATGTCGGCCTGCGTACGGCGGATGACGCTCTTCACGACCGCGACGGGGACGGAAGAGACGACAGGGAGCTGAGGTATGTGCTGACAGCAAATATCGGAGCGGAAGCCTACGAAGACGTGGTCGATCTGCTGCGCCGCAGCGGCGCGCATGTGCACAGACGGTCGTAGGAGGCAGAGCCTCAAGCCGCCAGGAACAAGGGGAGGACCCTCCATACGGGTTCTCCCCTTTGTCATTCATTCCAGGCGGGCGTATGCGACCCCTTGCCCAAGACGAAGCCCCCAGCCTGTGGAAGGCTTGGGGCTGATTCACGATGCATGCGTGCTTGCCGGTCAGTGTGAAGCTCGGCCATGGCCTTTCCAAAGAGCGCCTGAGGCCAGCAGCCGGAGGGCGAAGAGCACGAGCAGGGCGGCTGCCCCCCATGCGGTGTAGGAGATGACGGTCTCCGCCCGGTTGGCGGCACCGATGGCGACGAGAGCCCATGCGATGACGAGGGCATAGGCCGGGTCGCGGAAGCGGAAGCCAACCAGCAGGCCGAGCAGCATGGCGGCCAGGATCCCGAGCACCGTCCAAGTCACCGGAGAGAGCCCGAAGCCGTCCCAGCCAAGCAGCTTAAGGCCAATCGTAACATTGACGAGGGAAGCAACCGTGATCCAGCCCAGATAGATGCTGAAGGGCAGCTGCACGAACCAGCGGATCACCCTGTCCGGCGACCAGCCGTCCGGACGCGTATTCACGTAGGCCCCGATCAGGGAGAAGAGCAGACCCAGCATGGCAAAGACGGAGGACACCGTATAGAGGTAATGCCACAGCAGGATCCAGGTGCAGTTGAAGAAACAGCTCACGAGAAACCAAGGGTTCGCCCCGAGGACTTCCTCCTGGTTCCGTTTGCCCGGCCACAGCTGAACGATAATGAACGCCACAAGCAGCGCATAGATCAGTCCCCAGATCGAGAAGGCGTATGAGGCAGGCGTGATCCGCACAGGGAACATGGCGGAGATCTGGCCGGTGGTCAGGTTGTTCAGCGGCAGGGCATTGGCCAGGTAATTGAGGATAAGGCCGGCGAGCAGGCCGGCAATATTCAGCCAGCGGATAATGGTTGTTTTCATAAAGCGCCTCCCAAGGAATGGATATACCAACTTTTAACCTATCAAGTGATAAGCGAATCTTAGCCGGATGTCCTTCTAAGTATATGGGGGGGAGGAGTTTGGCATGCCAAGCCAACGCATAAGAAGCTCCGGTCCATAGGACACGAAGCTTCACGCTGTATATTTGCGCTAGAACGTAGTGAACCCGAGCCAGCCCTGCAGCTGGTAGACCAGTTTCTTGAGTGGGTATGTTTTCTCCTTATAGGCCTCATAATCCAGCGTATAGCTTCCGTCCCGGTTCTCCCAGAGCCGGTTGAAGTAGGCTTCGACGTTCCTGAAGACCTCGCTGTCCACAGGGCCGGAGATAAGCAGGTCCGTCTCGAGATTGAGATCATCGAGATTGCGGGTCGTGAAGTTGGTGGAGCCGCTAAGGATCGACATGCGGTTCGTGCCGGTCACCATCATCATTTTGGTATGATACTGCTCCTCGCCCGTGTTATACCACCGGACCTTGATGCGGCCGTCCGTCCCATTCACGAGATCTTCGGCCACCGGGCGGTTCGGCAGCCCGATCTTCTCATTGCCGAAGGCATTCTGGTTGGGATCCAGGATCAGCCGGACCTCTGCTCCGCGGTTCGACGCTTCCCTCAGGGCCTTCAGCACGTCTGGATCGGCCAGATAGAACATGCCCATCCAGACGGTATTCCCGCTGCCGGCTTCGGAGAGCAGGTGCAGCAGGTGGGCGTTGACCTTCCCTTCGCTCAGCAGCCGTACGCTAAGATCGCCACTGTCCTCCCCCTCGCTGGGCGTGTACTCCGGGAAGGAGGCACCCCCGCCAAGATTCGCAGCCGCCTGCTCGGAAGCGAGCACATCGGCAATAATCGGTCCGCCGACCGCAAAGGCAGCGTTGGAGTGTTTCGCGCTGGCATCGTGCACATTGCCTGAGGAGACGATGGCGATATCCTCGGTGGCAATGACCTTGCGGTGGTTCGCTTTTACGTTGAACAGCTTGGCGTACGAGCGGACGGTCATGTCGGGCGCCGTATCGGCCATCGGGTTGCTCACCCAGCCGCGGCCTTCCGTCCCGTAGGGCCGGAAAAAGAGGCGCCACAGCGCCGAGTAGAGGGGAGTAGAGTCCCTGAGGGCATCGGTATCCGTGACGACGGTTTGCACGCCTGCCGCCTTCAGCCTCTCGAGCTCGGGCGAGGGATGGGAGCCGTAGGACGTGTTAACCTCGTCCGTTATGAAGACGGCTTGGAGCTTCGGATGCTGCTGTTTGCGCTGAATGAGCTTCTGCGTCAGCTGTTCCGTGATTTTGGGGAACGACTGGCCTTCATTCACATAGCTGTTGAAGAGGAACATGTCGATGACCACGAACGAATCGGCTTCGTCGACCGCCTGCAGAATCCGCTTCAGGATAGCTTCCTCCCGCATTTCTTTATCTCCGTTCTTGTCCTTGTAGGTCAGATCGTAGAGGAACTCCACCGAATCGGTCCGGTGAACGGGACCTTCATAAGAGAGGCCGGGAGGCAGTGGCTTGCGGCTGTTATAGATCAGCACGGCGGTCACGATCACAAGCAGGAGTATGGCCAGGGAGCGCAGGATCCAGCGAATGACATGCTCGGTATCACGGCGCGGGGCTGGTGCCGGCTTCCGGCCGGCCGGACGAGGGGGCTGTGGGTAGGCCATGGCTATCGCTCCGTTTCTGCAAGAGTAGGTTGTACCCTATTTAAAGCAAAAGACGGACGAATGAAGCAGCAGGCGAGCGAGGGGATAGCAGCAGACTGGAGTTCGGACACAAGTGGGGGCAGCAAAAAACGGAGGGCCGCATGGACCGCTCCGCTTTGGTTTACCAGATAGAGACTAGGAAGACCTGCGCCGGGACAGGTGAATGAATGTTGCGGCGAGAGCTGCCACCAGCACCGCGCCTTTGATGATATCGAAGGCGTAGTAAGGGAGGTTCAGCATTGTCAGGCCGTTGAGCAGCACGCCGATCAGGACGGCGCCGAAGAAGGTGCCGATGACGTTCGGCTTGCCCGCTCCAAGCACGGAGTAGCCGACGAATACGGCGGCCACCGCCTCCATCAGCAGCGGGGAGCCGGCGTCAATCTGGCCGGAGCCCACCCGTGCGGAGAACAGGATGCCCCCCACGGCGGCGAACACGCCGGAGAGCACATAGGCTAGCGTGCGGACCCGGTTCACGGCGATCCCGGAGAGCCGGGCCGCTTCCCGGTTGCCGCCGGTCACATACATCTGGCGGCCCCAGCGCGTGTAGGTAAGGAACACATGCACGAGGATGACGGCTCCGATCATGAGCAGCACGGGAACCGGAATGCCGAGCAGCTTGCCTTGGCCGATCCACAGAAACTCACTTGTGAACTTGCCCGGCGCTTTGGTGCCGTCGGTCATCTGCATGTTGTTGTAGATCGAGAAGCCCTTCGTGTAGGTCTTGTGGACGCCGCCGATAATATACATCACGGCCAGTGTGGCCAGCAGATCCGGTATACGGATCTTGACGATGAGCAGGGCGTTGAGCAGCCCGACCAGAACCCCGATGAGCAGCGGAAGTGTCAGCACGGCGATCAGCGGCATCTGGTACCAGACCATGAGCGTGGCCGTGACGACCGTCGTGAGAGATACCGTGGACCCGGCCGACAAGTCGAAGCCGTCGACGATCTGCGAGAAGGTGACGCCGATCGCGATGAAGGTCACGATGGAGATGGAGCGGAGGATGTCCGCCATGTTGTCGTAGGACAGGAAGTTCTCATTGAGAAGGGAAAAAATGACGATAACGCCGGCAATGACAAGCAGGGCGCCGTATCGGTATAGGTAGTCCAGCTTGGTCGTATTCGTATTCATGTGTGCAGATTAAGCCTCCCCGCTGCTTGCATAGTACAGAATTTGCTCCTGAGTCGCCTCGCTGCGCTGCAGCTCCTTGACGACCCTGCCGTAGCTCATGACGAGAATCCGGTCGGCGATGCCGAGAATTTCCGGAATTTCGCACGAAAAATAGATGATGCCGTTGCCCTCTCCGGCGAGCCGGCCGATGAGCCGGTAGATGTCGCTCTTCGCTCCGACGTCGACGCCTTTGGTCGGCTCGTCGAACAGGTATACCTTGGCGCCGGTCGGCAGCCATTTGCCGACGGCCACCTTCTGCTGGTTGCCTCCGCTGAGGTGCTGCACGAGCTGCTCCCGGTGCGGCGGCTGGATGCCGAGCTCGGCGATCCGTTCCTCGGCATTCGAGATCTCCCGCTTCCGCGAGACGAAGCCGAGCCGGCTGAAGGACTTCAGCAGCGGCAGGGCGAGGTTGCTCATCACCGACTGGGAGACGAGCACGCCCTGCTTGCGCCGCTCCTCCGGAATGAGCGCGATCCCGGCCCGCACGGCATCCGTCGGCGAGGAGAGCTTCAGCGGCTGCCCGCCGAGCCGGATCTCGCCGCCTTCGAGCGGGTCGGCGCCGAAGAGCAGGCGCGACAGCTCGGTCTTGCCCGCGCCGACGAGCCCGACGACGCCGAGAATCTCGCCGCGGCGCACGGTCAGGTCCACACCGCGCACCTTCGTGCCGAAGGACAGGCCGCGCGCTTCTAGCACCGTGTCCCCGATCGGCACGACGGCCTTCGGGAACTCCTCCTCGAACGGCTTGCCGAGCATCTCTTCGATGACGCGGTGGGCGTTCGTGTCCGCCGCGGGCTTCGTGGAGATGTGGCGCCCGTCCCGCATGACCGTGACGCGGTCCGCGATCCGGAACACTTCGCCGAGCCGGTGTGAGATGAAGATACAGCCCACGCCGTCGGCCTTCAGCCGGTTCATCAGGGCGAAGAGCTGTTCGGCTTCCTCGCCGCTGAGCGGTGCTGTAGGCTCGTCGAAGATGAGGAAGCGGGCCTTCTGGGCGAGGGCCCGGCCGATCAGGACGAGCTGCTTCTCGGCGATGGACAGGGAGCCTGCCTGGGCCCTCACGTCAAGGCCGGAGAGGCCCAAGTCGCCGAGCACGCGGGAGGCTTCCTTCTCCAGCGCGCTCCACTGCAGCCAGCCGGGCCCGGAGGTCAGGCGGTCGAGCATGATGTTCTCTGCAACAGAGAGCGTCGGCACCAAGGCCGTGTCTACTTCTTGGTACACGCATTGAATGCCACTCCGAATGGCGTCGATGGGAGCCTGGACGGCTAGACGGCGTTCTCCGATGCGCACTTCGCCGCTGTCAGGGACATAGGCTCCGGACAGCACTTTCATGAGCGTGCTTTTGCCCGCCCCGTTCGCGCCGAGCAGGGCGTGGATCTCGCCCGGCCGGACGTCGAAGTCGACGCTCTGGAGGGCCAGTACGCCGGGGAACGATTTCGTGATGGACTTCATCATCAGCAGGCCTTCCGTGGGAAGAGGGTTCTGGTGCGGAAGCCGGTCATTGGACGTTACGGTCATGGATGGAGTACGCTCCCTTCATCGGTATGGCGGTGGACCGGCGGCAGGACCGCCGGCCGTGATAAGCAAAATCCCACCGGAGCGGTGCCGGTGGGATGGTGTCATTACTTCGCAGCAGGCGTTTCGGCCGCTTTGAGCCAGTCGGTGTATCCCTGCTGGCTGTTGCCCCAGCCTTTGACGTGCTCACTGAGCTGAGCCGTGGAGATCTGTTCCTTCGGCAACTGGTCACGGGCGACGAAGACCGGCTCGAGGACGACCTTGTCCGGCGTTTGGTCGCCGTGCAGCTTCTGGTACAGATAGCGGACCTGAATGCGTCCGATATCCTTAGGATCCACGGCGGAGGATGCGATCCATGGGCTGTTCGGATCCTGGATCATCTGCAGATCCTCATCGCTCATGTCAATGCCGTAGACTTTGATTTCGGTACGGCCTGCCTGCTGGATGGCGCGGGCAGCGCCTTTGGCGAACTCATCCCAGGAAGCCCAGACGGCGGAGATATCACCTTTGTTCGGATACTTCTTCAGGATGGCTTCCATCTGTGCCTGCGTGTCCAGCGCCGTATTCTGGGAAGCGGCGCCGAAAGCGGCGACTTCTTTGATGTCCTTATACTTGTCCTGGAATGCCTTGTACGCGATCTGGCGGCGTTCCATCGGAGCAAAGCCGGCAACCCAGATCTTCACGATGCTGCCCTTGCCGCCGATATCGGAAGCGAGGCGCTCGAGGGTGGCTTCCGCCATCTTCGCATCATCCTGCTGAAGAACAGTGACGCCCGGCACGTTGATATCGCCGTCGAAGGCCACAACCGGAATCTTGCGCTCGATCGCTTTCTTCACGCCGGCTTCGAGGGCTTCCGCCGTACCGTGGTCGATCAGGATGCCGTCCACTTTCTGGTTGATCGCCGCATCCAGGTTGGAGGACATCTTGGCGAGGTCGCCGTCGGCAGGGGTGACGGTCACTTTGCCGCCGAGTTTCTCTACCTGCTCTTTGACGCCTTCAATGTATTGGGCCGAGAAGGTCCCGAGGTTGATCTGCATGATCAGAGCGATTTTTTTGCCTGCCAGCGGGTTAGCCGTGTTGGCGCCGGCCGATGTGTTCTCACCGGCTGTGGTGCCCTCGGCCGCCGGCTTGGCGGTGCCGCAGGCTGCGAGGCTCACGGACAAGATGACCGTCAGCACGGACAGCATGCTTTTTTTCCAGAAACGCATGAATGATTCCTCCCCATTTCCTGTCTCAGTTTATATCATAATTCCAATGGAATTACTGGTAATAGTACTGTATCATCCACCCAACCGTTGGTCAATCCCTTAGGCGAATTTTGTCGGAATCCGGTAAATTCCATGCCAAAAAGCCCGTACAGGCTGAGCCTTCACGGGCTTAGGGGGGCGCCATAACGAACAACTACACAATCTCATCACAGGAATCCGCCTACGGGTTACTTATAGGAGAAAGGTTAGCGCTGCGATAGCTACAGAGATATAATGCAGGAGATCAAGCCAAGGTTTCTTGGGACGCTGGGCCAAGGAGAAGGTCATGTAGACCGAGCGGATGATAATGATGAGCAGGGCCGCTTGAAACAGCAGTTCAGGCATGGGAATCCCTCGCTTTCACCTGGATGTAGGTTCACTATCCAGCTTATGCGGCCGGTGTCCGGCTTCATGACGGATTCCTGCGGGCGCTTGTACTGCAACAAATTCAGGCCATGCTGCGTCTGAAAGGTAACTCCGGAGCGAATGACAGTTTAATTAAGAGAGGTTGTTACTGATGACAAAGAAAACTTATACATGGAAAACTTATACATGGACGGCCGCCCTGTCGGCGGCGCTTCTGTTGACCGTTGCCTTATCTTCTTCCGCGCTCGCTTTCAGCGATGTGTCGGGGGAGCAGGCTGCGCCGATTCTTGACCTGAAGGAGAGGGGGGTGGTGAGCGGGGTGGATCAGGACCGTTTTGTTCCCCAGGGCACAACGACTTATGCGGAAGGCGTCGCCATGCTCGTCAAGGGCCTTAATCTCAATACCGATAACATGAAATTCATCAAGGCGCCCGAGGCCACGGACTATTTCACGAATGTGCCCAATGGCGCCTGGTATGCGGACAGCTTTATCAAGGCGCAGCTGAACGGCGTTCCGCTGCCCAAGGATGTGAACCCGGCCGGCACGCTCACCCGCGAAGCCTTCGCCAATCTGCTCGTTCATGCCGTAGAAACCAAAGGGAACTTTCCGCTGATCAAGATGTATATCGCCTTCGCGGATGAGAGCGAGATCACCCCGGAGCTGGGCGGCGCTGTACAGCGGCTGGTGCTGTACAAGTTCGCTTCGGTCGGCGATGACCGCAAATTTTATCCGAAGCGCGAGCTGACCCGCGGAGAGGCGGCGGTTTGGCTGCATAATGCCATCCGCTTCCTGGAGAATCACCAGGGGCAGCCGGAGCCCGCTCCCCTTCCTCAAGAAGAAGTTCAGGTGACGGTGGAAAAGGTGAACGACAGCGTGAACCGGGTCGTCCTGTCGCGGGGGCAGAAGCCGACGTCAGGCTACGGCATAGAGATTACCGGCATCCGGTTTGAAGCGGAAGGCCGGGCGGTTGTGACTTACAAGCTGTCCGACCCGGCGCCGGGCAGCATGAATGCCACGGTGATCACGGAGCCGAAGGCCGAGACCTACATTTCTTCGCAATACAAGCCGGCCGCCGAGCAGCAGGCCCAATAATTCTGTGATCCCGGACGCCCGCCAACGATAGGATGCAAGTGTATTCGTTCCACCCGGGATCCTCCCCATCGCCTCTGTTTCTCCTTCCGGGGAGGCAGGGGCTTTTTTACGTGGATACAGGCCGCAAGCAAGGACAGGCGGCTGCGCCGGTTCCGGATTCAAGTTCCCAGCAGGCGGGTAAAACGGGTATACTATCCAATAGCACCTTACGATGGACAACAGATGACGCATACGACTGAAGGAGGATATAGGATGGAAAAGCTCGTGAAGGAAGTAAACGGAGTCCGGCTGTCCTACAGGGATACAGGGGAAGGGACGCCTGTCGTGCTGCTGCACGGCTTCTGCGGCTCTTCGGCGTATTGGGACGAGCTCGTTCCGCTGCTAGAAGGACGGTGCCGTCTGATCGTTCCGGATCTGCGCGGACATGGAGATTCTTCCGCACCTGAGGGCACCTATGCGATGGAAACGTTCGCAGAAGATATCGCCGGCTTTTTGAAGTCGCTTGATATAGGCCGCGCCGTAGTGCTGGGACACTCGCTCGGCGGGTACATTACCCTCGCGCTGGCCGAACGGAACCCGGATCTGCTGCTCGGCTTCGGTCTCGTGCATTCGACACCGCTGCCCGATGACGAGAAGGGCAAAGAAGGCCGCCTGAAGGCGATGGACACCATCCGGGAGCAGGGGCTGCCTGCCTTTATTGAAGGGCTGGTGCCCAAGCTGTTCGCTCCGGCGCACTTGGAGACGATGCCGCAGGCCGTAGCCAAAGCCAAACAAATCGGTCTTGAGACGAATCCGGATGGTGCAGTGCGCACACTGGAAGGGATGCGGACCCGCCCGGACCGCCGGAAGGTGATCGAGGAAGCGAAGCTGCCGGTACTCCTTATAGCCGGTACGGGAGACGGGGTCATTGCGCCGGAGAAGACCTTTGCTGCCGAAGGGGCGCAGACGACCAAGAAGCAGATCGACGGCGCGGGGCATATGAGCCTGGTGGAGGCGCCGGGCGAACTGGCGCAGGCCATTCTCGATTTTACTTCTTTAATTTAAACCATGCGCTTAAGGAGGGCTCCCGGGAACGTAGGGGGCCTTCCTTTTTGTTTGCGTACCCATTGACGCGGGAGACCGAGGGGCATATACTGAAATCAATCAAAGTGAGTAATCACTCATTTTATCCGAAACTGAATCCGGGTGAGTACTCGCCACTCTACTGACGGGAGCGATGGTCATGAATCATACGGTGGAAACGGATGTTTGCATAGCGGGGAGCGGCCCTGCGGGGCTGATTCTGGGGATGATGCTTGCAAAGGCGGGCATCAACGTTCTGGTGCTGGAGAGTCAGGATAATTTTGACCGCGAGTACCGGGGAGAAGTGCTGCAGCCCCGTTTCCTTCAGCTTATGCAGGAGTTGGGCTTGAGAGAGTATATTGAATCGCTTCCGAGCTCGAAGGTGCGTTCCGGAGCGTTTTATTATAAAGAAAAGCTGCTTGGCGAGTTTCAGTTTGACCGTTTCTCCGAGGAAATCCCTTATGCCCTCTGGATTCCGCAGCCCATTCTGCTTGGGGCGCTGTATGAGAAGGCCCGCGAGCTTCCGTCCTTTGATCTTCTCTTCCATGCTCCGGTTACCGGGCTGAATGAGGAAGAAGGGCGGATCTGCGGGGTAACGGCCCAAACCCGGGATGGGGAGCTGACAGTGAAGGCCAAGGTAACCGTTGGTGCGGACGGACGCTTCTCCGTCGTACGCCGGCTTGGAGGTTTTGCGATGGAGTATGAGAACCACTCCGGTGATCTCATCTGGTTCAGTGTGCCCAGGCCCGCAGACTGGGGGGGGGCGCTGCGGATCAAGCTGACGGATGGTTTCCCGATGATTATTCTGCCCAAGTACCCGGATCTGCTGCAGGTAGGCTTGGCTGTACCGCCTGGAGAGTGGAAGTCGATCAAGAGCCGCGGAGTGGATGCACTGCGTCAGGAACTGCTCGGCGCCCACCCTGCTTTCAGGTCCTTTGCGGAAGAGCTTCGGGACTTTAAGCCTTTTGTGCTGCTGCAAGCGAAGACATTCCTGGTGAGGGAATGGGCCAAAGACGGCTGCCTGCTGATTGGCGACGCGGCCCACTGCGCATCCCCTGTGGGAGCGGTCGGTGTCTCGCTTTCCGTCGCGACGGCGGCCGCTGCGGCGGAAGTAATCTATGAAGCGATCCAGGATGGCGATGTCTCGGCCGCCCGGCTGGGACGGGTACAGGAGAACAGAAGCGGGGAGATGCGCTCGGTACATCGCATTCAGGAACGCGGGGCCAAGGTGATGTTCGCCTCATCGGCCTTCGTGCGGTCGCTCGCCCCCGTCATGATTTCACTTGGTGCCCGGTTGAATCTGGTCTCCCGGCTTCAGCGCCGGGTCTTGCTGCAGCCGGAACCGATGGATATTCATTCTCGGTTTCGGTTTCAAACGTGAGGAATGAGCCGGTTTGGGGTAATAAAAGGTAATTGGATGTGCCTCCGCCAGGGGGATATAGTATAGTGATAGTCAAGAAGGACTGCAGACGAGTGAACGATGGAAAGCACGAGTGGGGAAGGAGTGTGGTCAGACATGAACGAAGAGCAGATATTAACGGGGAAGCAGGAGTATGCCGTCATTTTCTATGACGGGGTATGCGGCTTCTGCCAGAAGATCGTGCAGTTTATTCTGCCGCGGGATCCGGAAGGGAAGTTTCGGTTCGTGGCCATTCAATCCGATCTGGGGCGCAAAGTGCTTACGGAGCATGGGCTGGACCCGGAGGAGCTCAGCACCTTCGTGCTGCTGGACGGGGGAAAGTTGTATACCCGATCCACGGCCGGCCTGCGTGTCCTGCGCGAACTCGGCGGACTGTGGCGCCTGCTGTATTTGTTGATCGTTGTACCAAGGCCGCTGAGGGATCTCGTCTACAAACTGATCGCAAGCAACCGGTACCGCCTGTTTGGCCGGACCGATGCCTGCATGCTGCCGCGTCCTCAGGAGCGGGCTCGATTCTTGGCTTGAGGCCGCGATGGTTGCGATTCTCGCGCTAAGCCCGCTCATTAAACCGCTCCGGTGCCGGTGTTCCACCGCGCCGGAGTTTGTTCATGGCACTTGCAGCGCCCGCAGTGGCTGTCTCCATGAACAGAAGCAGCAGCACGAGGCCGGACAGCGAGCTGATCACCGAGACCGGGGCGGTCCACCACTGGGCGGGCTGGGCGAAGTAGGGGATAAGCGCCACGGCCAGGATCGGAGGAGCGTTCAGGTGGAATTTGCGGATCATCCAGATCGTTACGAGAGAAGTACAGAGGAACGCTACGCCGCCGGCATGGGAGAAGTAGAAGCAGGATCCGAGCAGGGAGGCCGTCGTTGCTCCGACAATCAGTTTTAGTAGATCCTTCGCAGCGAAAGCCCTGGATACGAACAGATAAGAAAAGGCGCCAAGCGTAGGATAGAAGAGCGGTTTGAGCGCCGGAATATGCATGGAGATATAGTAGATGACAAACAGATACAAGGAAATCGTAATGGTTTTTACATGATCCACGATATGCCCGCCTTTGATTATGGATACGGCCCCGCAGGAAACGGGCGGCCGGTATCCATGATACTATGGAGAATTTGGGAACGTCAATGCATTAAAGCAAAAACGCACCTTTTATGTGATATGGATCATAGACAAATCGGTTTTCATGACGAGAGCAAACAAGCGTAATCCGCTTCCGAGAGGAAGGGATATACGCTTATTGGCGCATCGCCGTAATGCCGAATCAACCCCATTTCGGCTCTTTTGGCTTACGCTTGGAATAGAGATAGGACAGAAGCAGCGCTGCCGCAAACCAGCCCGCGGCATATAGGGGGGACGGCATGGAACCCAGCGCGGGCAGCGCCAGCAGGGCAAGACACAGCGTATGAATCCGCAATACGACGGCCGCGGTGGAACGGCCGGGCAGACCCTCCGGCAGCGGATAAATGAACGACCAGTCCGAGTGCCTGTACGCTTTTTGGACCTCCTTGAGCTGGAGGGCGGTCAGAACTGCGAACAGCGCATAGAGGATGCCCCCTGCCACAGTGCCGCGGACCACAGCCAGCAGGATGACACCGATCAGGGTCAGCCGCACCGTAATACCGAACCACTCCGACCGAAGCCATACGAGCGTGTACAGGAAACGGTAGGCATCACGAGGTCCATGGCGAAAACCGCCAATGGCTCCCAGCAGCTTCTTTGGAGCATGTACCGACCGGGGACGGCCTTGTACGGAAGGCACGTCGATGAAGTTATTCAGCAGTCTGAAGATTACTCCGCGGTGCCTTTTCTCCAGTTCGACAAGGCGGGTCCAATTCACGGCGGGTCTCCTGGCAGGATAGAGGCAGGCGAGATAACACAGCAGGAGCAGCGCGGCAGCCAGGGTTCCCGCCCACGCGGAGAGCGCCGTGATCGAATACACCGTACCCGCTGCAATGACCGTCCGCAGGAGCACGTAGAAGAGAATGGATTTTTTCTCCGACAGCTTGAGCTCCAGGGAACGGCCGTAGAGCAGAACCTTCTTGGCGGCGGCCAGCACCAGGAAGATATGGACAAACAGAAGGAAGCCGTGTTCTCCTTCGGCTTGGGCATACAAAGGCCAGGCGGCAAGCCACGACACGAGAAGAATGATCAACTGCAGAGTGAATGCCCTGGAAGCCGTTTTGGCGAAATAGGCGGACATCTCGTTTTCCATCGGCATAAGGAAAATAAGATCGGCTTCTTTTATATAAGTCCGGATAGGACTAAGGGCTGCTGCTGGAAACAGGATGCAGGCCGCCAGCTCCCGGAAGGGGAACGAGGGAGGGGCCGAAGTCAGCAGATAGTGGTAGCCTATGCCGGCTCCGAGCATCAGCAGGACTACAGCCAGAGCGGCACTCTGCAGCGCGTATACAACGTAAGGCCTGATCTCGGCTTGGAAACCGGCCGTACGCCGGACCCATAGTTCTTCCGGTGTCCTCGGGGGCGTAAGAGGTGCCTCGGCCTTCATGATTTGCACCCGAACGGGCTGACCAGATGGCAGAATACATCGTCAAGAGACGCCCCCGGCATTCCTGCCTGATTCCTCAGGGCTTCCATGTTACCTGAAGCGGTTAGGACGCCTCCATGCAGCAGGAGGAACCGGTCACCGTATTTCTCTATAGTAGAGAGGATGTGCGACGAGATCAGGATCGCCGAACCGCTGCTCTTGACCTTTACCATCAGCTCCAGCAGTGAGCGGATACCCAGAGGATCCAGTCCAAGGAACGGTTCATCTATAATATAGAGGCGCGGCCGCACGAGGAAGGCACTCATGATCATGACCTTTTGCTTCATACCCTTCGAGAGATGTGCCGACAGCCTGTTCGCATACATGGACATCTGAAACTCATCCAGCAGTTCTTCGGCACGCTGCTCGAACGCGGCTGCTTCGATCCCATAAGCCATGGCCGCCATCGCCAGATGTTCCTTCACCGTAAGCTCTTCATATAAAAGAGGGCTCTCCGGCACATAGGCGTAGATGCGCCTATAAGCGGTGGGATCCTCGGCCAATCGGCGTCCCTGGAGGCGGATGGAGCCGGAATGGGGCTGCAGCAGCCCGAGAATATGCTTGATGGTGGTGCTTTTGCCCGCACCGTTCAAGCCGATCAGCCCGATCATTTCCCCTTCCCGCACTTCAAAAGAAAGCTGATGCAGCACAGGCTTTTGGCGGCTGTACCCGCCGGTCAACTCCTCAACGGCAAGCAAGGATTCCATGGTTCAGCTCCTTTTGCAGTATAGATGGATGATTAGGGTTAATTGCCTACTTGGAAAACATACACTCTTGCCCTTCCATATGCAACTGTGCTACATTGTCTTTCCGGCTGAATGGCCGGAGGTGCGTCAAGGGTCCAAAGTTGCAGGACAGGAAACCATTAGACACTTGCAATTCCGCTCTGATTTGTGGTAAATTAACTTTCGCTGTCGCATCAGCTTCTTTACTAGTATTCACTGATCTGCATCAGCGGGTTCGTCCCCTGGAATGGAAAAAGAAAGTGCTTGTCAAAGAACTTCAAGTTGTGATAGAGTGTAAAACGTTGTCGAAACAAATGAAGCCGGTATGAAGCATTAGCGAAAATTACCGCTTGCTAGTAGGGACGACGATGTGATAAGTTGATTGAGCTGCTTCGGCGGCGATGATAAGAACCACGATTGCCCTTTGAAAACTGAACAACGAGTGAGTGTTAAATATAGAGACTCAGCGATGAGTTTCTGCCAAGCTTCAAAATGAGTCATCAGCTTTTTCAATCCCGTATGGGGCCCCCGGAAAGTAATCGGAATAAGCTTCAGAGCTATTCTTCACTTTTTGGGGTATATTGGAGAGTTTGATCCTGGCTCAGGACGAACGCTGGCGGCGTGCCTAATACATGCAAGTCGAGCGGAGCACTTCGGTGCTTAGCGGCGGACGGGTGAGTAACACGTAGGTAACCTGCCTGTAAGATCGGGATAACTACCGGAAACGGTAGCTAAGACCGGATAGCTGGTTTCGGTGCATGCCGGAATCATGAAACACGGGGCAACCTGTGGCTTATAGATGGGCCTGCGGCGCATTAGCTAGTTGGGGGGGTAATGGCCCACCAAGGCGACGATGCGTAGCCGACCTGAGAGGGTGATCGGCCACACTGGGACTGAGACACGGCCCAGACTCCTACGGGAGGCAGCAGTAGGGAATCTTCCGCAATGGGCGCAAGCCTGACGGAGCAACGCCGCGTGAGTGATGAAGGTTTTCGGATCGTAAAGCTCTGTTGCCAGGGAAGAATGTCGTGGAGAGTAACTGCTCTGCGAATGACGGTACCTGAGAAGAAAGCCCCGGCTAACTACGTGCCAGCAGCCGCGGTAATACGTAGGGGGCAAGCGTTGTCCGGAATTATTGGGCGTAAAGCGCGCGCAGGCGGTTTTTTAAGTCTGGTGTTTAAGCCCGGGGCTCAACCCCGGTTCGCACCGGAAACTGGAAGACTTGAGTGCAGGAGAGGAAAGCGGAATTCCACGTGTAGCGGTGAAATGCGTAGAGATGTGGAGGAACACCAGTGGCGAAGGCGGCTTTCTGGACTGTAACTGACGCTGAGGCGCGAAAGCGTGGGGAGCAAACAGGATTAGATACCCTGGTAGTCCACGCCGTAAACGATGAGTGCTAGGTGTTAGGGGTTTCGATACCCTTGGTGCCGAAGTAAACACAATAAGCACTCCGCCTGGGGAGTACGCTCGCAAGAGTGAAACTCAAAGGAATTGACGGGGACCCGCACAAGCAGTGGAGTATGTGGTTTAATTCGAAGCAACGCGAAGAACCTTACCAGGTCTTGACATCCCTCTGAAAGCCCTAGAGATAGGGTCCTCCTTCGGGACAGAGGAGACAGGTGGTGCATGGTTGTCGTCAGCTCGTGTCGTGAGATGTTGGGTTAAGTCCCGCAACGAGCGCAACCCTTGACTTTAGTTGCCAGCATTAAGTTGGGCACTCTAGAGTGACTGCCGGTGACAAACCGGAGGAAGGTGGGGATGACGTCAAATCATCATGCCCCTTATGACCTGGGCTACACACGTACTACAATGGCCGGTACAACGGGAAGCGAAGTCGCGAGATGGAGCGAATCCTTAGAAGCCGGTCTCAGTTCGGATTGCAGGCTGCAACTCGCCTGCATGAAGTCGGAATTGCTAGTAATCGCGGATCAGCATGCCGCGGTGAATACGTTCCCGGGTCTTGTACACACCGCCCGTCACACCACGAGAGTTTACAACACCCGAAGCCGGTGGGGTAACCCGCAAGGGGGCCAGCCGTCGAAGGTGGGGTAGATGATTGGGGTGAAGTCGTAACAAGGTAGCCGTATCGGAAGGTGCGGCTGGATCACCTCCTTTCTATGGAGATCATGGCCATGAAGATGGCCGGATCAAATCGGCAGCGCAAGCTGCATCAACCGCGTAAGCGGGACACTCACTCGTGTTCAGTTTTGAAAGGTGCAATACCTTTCAAAATCCTCGACAATCCACCACGGTCTATGCCGTGATGAATTGCGATATTGTTCCTTGAAAACTGGATATACGAAACAAACTAGCTGAAGTAATCTAATGTTTATCTTTGTAGCTGCTAGCGATGTATTTCGTTTTTGACAGCGACCTTTATGCGAAGCATAACGGAGCGCAAAAACGAAACTACGAGCAATTGGTTAAGCTATTAAGAGCACACGGAGGATGCCTAGGCACCAGGAGCCGAAGAAGGACGTGGCGAACAACGATAACGCCTCGGGGAGCCGTAAGCAGGCTTTGATCCGGGGATGTCCGAATGGGGAAACCCACATGTGGTAATTCGCATGTACCATGCAGTGAATACATAGCTGCATCGGAGGCAGACGAGGGGAACTGAAACATCTAAGTACCCTCAGGAAAAGAAAACAATAGTGATTCCGTCAGTAGCGGCGAGCGAAAGCGGAGAAGCCCAAACCAAGGAGCTTGCTCCTTGGGGTTGTAGGACGTCAATGTGGGTAGAGCAGAGTAGGCGAACAGGTCTGGAAAGGCCGGCCAGAGTGGGTAAAAGCCCCGTAACCGAAATTCTGCGAACACCCTAGACGGATCCTGAGTACCGCGAGACACGTGAAACCTCGTGGGAAACCGGCAGGACCATCTGCCAAGGCTAAATACTCCCTGGTGACCGATAGTGAAGCAGTACCGTGAGGGAAAGGTGAAAAGAACCGCGGGAGCGGAGTGAAAAAGAACCTGAAACCGTGTGCTTACAAGAAGTCAGAGCCCGTTCATGGGTGATGGCGTGCCTTTTGTAGAATGAACCGGCGAGTTACGTTCCCGTGCGAGGTTAAGGTGAGAAGCCGCAGCCGCAGCGAAAGCGAGTCTGAATAGGGCGAATGAGTACGTGGACGTAGACCCGAAACCGTGTGATCTACCCCTGTCCAGGGTGAAGGTGCGGTAACACGCACTGGAGGCCCGAACCCACGAATGTTGAAAAATTCGGGGATGAGGTGGGGGTAGCGGAGAAATTCCAATCGAACTCGGAGATAGCTGGTTCTCCCCGAAATAGCTTTAGGGCTAGCCTCGGGTTAGCGTTGCGGAGGTAAAGCACTGATTGGGTGCGGGGCCCGCCAAGGGTTACCAAGTCCAGTCAAACTCTGAATGCCGCAAACGTGATGCCCGGGAGTCAGACAGTGAGTGCTAAGATCCATTGTCAAGAGGGAAACAGCCCAGATCATCAGCTAAGGTCCCCAAGTGTGTGTTAAGTGGGAAAGGATGTGGAGTTGCACAGACAACCAGGATGTTGGCTTAGAAGCAGCCACCATTGAAAGAGTGCGTAATAGCTCACTGGTCGAGTGACTCTGCGCCGAAAATGTAACGGGGCTAAACACACCACCGAAGCTATGACTAGATATCTATGATATCCTGGGGTAGGGGAGCGTTGTATGCGGGTTGAAGGTTGATCGTGAGGACAGCTGGACTGCATACAAGTGAGAATGCCGGTATGAGTAACGAAAAGATCAGTGAGAATCTGATCCGCCGAAAGCCTAAGGGTTCCTGAGGAAGGCTCGTCCGCTCAGGGTAAGTCGGGACCTAAGGCGAGGCCGAAAGGCGTAGTCGAAGGACAACAGGTTGAAATTCCTGTACCACCGTGAACCGTTATGAGCAATGGGGTGACGCAGAAGGATAGTGACGCGAGCTGATGGATGCTCGTCCAAGCAGTGAGGCTGATGTGCAGGCAAATCCGCACATCGTAAGGCTGAGCTGTGATGGGGAGGGAAACTTAAGTACCGAAGGTCATGAGTTCAGGCTGCCAAGAAAAGCCTCTAGCCAGGGAGAAGGTGCCCGTACCGCAAACCGACACAGGTAGGCGAGCAGAGCATGCTAAGGCGCGCGGAAGAACTCTCGTTAAGGAACTCGGCAAAATGACCCCGTAACTTCGGGAGAAGGGGTGCCTCGGTAGGGTGAATAGCCCGAGGGGGCCGCAGTGAAAAGGCCCAAGCGACTGTTTAGCAAAAACACAGGTCTGTGCGAAGCCGTAAGGCGAAGTATACGGGCTGACGCCTGCCCGGTGCTGGAAGGTTAAGGGGAGCGGTTAGGGGTAACCCGAAGCTGTGAACCGAAGCCCCAGTAAACGGCGGCCGTAACTATAACGGTCCTAAGGTAGCGAAATTCCTTGTCAGGTAAATTCTGACCCGCACGAATGGCGTAACGACTTGGGCGCTGTCTCGACGAGAGATCCGGTGAAATTTTAATACCTGTGAAGATGCAGGTTACCCGCGACAAGACGGAAAGACCCCATGGAGCTTTACTGCAGCTTGATATTGGACTTTGGTACGATCTGTACAGGATAGGTGGGAGCCTGAGAAGCCTGAGCGCCAGCTTGGGTGGAGGCGCCGTTGGGATACCACCCTGATCGTATCGGAGTTCTAACCTGGTACCGTGATCCGGTGCGGGGACAGTGTCAGGTGGGCAGTTTGACTGGGGCGGTCGCCTCCTAAAGCGTAACGGAGGCGCCCCAAGGTTCCCTCAGAATGGTTGGAAATCATTCGAAGAGTGCAAAGGCATAAGGGAGCTTGACTGCGAGACAAACAGGTCGAGCAGGGACGAAAGTCGGGCTTAGTGATCCGGTGGTACCGAATGGAAGGGCCATCGCTCAACGGATAAAAGCTACCCTGGGGATAACAGGCTTATCTCCCCCAAGAGTCCACATCGACGGGGAGGTTTGGCACCTCGATGTCGGCTCATCGCATCCTGGGGCTGAAGTAGGTCCCAAGGGTTGGGCTGTTCGCCCATTAAAGCGGTACGCGAGCTGGGTTCAGAACGTCGTGAGACAGTTCGGTCCCTATCTGTCGCGGGCGCAGGAAATTTGAGAGGAGCTGTCCTTAGTACGAGAGGACCGGGATGGACGTACCGCTGGTGTACCAGTTGTTCCGCCAGGAGCACGGCTGGATAGCCAAGTACGGACGGGATAAGCGCTGAAAGCATCTAAGCGTGAAGCCCCCCTCAAGATGAGATTTCCCAGTATGTAAGACCCCTTGTAGACGACGAGGTTGATAGGTTCGGGGTGGAAGCGCGGCAACGTGTGGAGCTGACGAATACTAATCGGTCGAGGGCTTATCCACTAGCTTCCGTAAGGAAGCGGCAGCAGTAATGTAGATGTGAGGTCTTTAGCTAGCGAGTGAGGATATATCATTTTGGTAATGACCTTTGTGCGAAGCACAACGGAACGCAAAATGATATACCCGAATGTATATCCAGTTTTCAAGGTACAAGCTGCCTTGAATATGTATTACCGTGTATCCTGGCCGATACACAAACCGTTTGGTGATGATGGCGGAAGGGAACCACGCGTACCCATCCCGAACACGAACGTTAAGCCTTCCAGCGTCGATGGTACTTGGACCGCAGGGTCCTGGGAGAGTAGAACGTCGCCAAGCGGATCTTATTATGGCTCGGTAGCTCAGTCGGTAGAGCAGAGGACTGAAAATCCTCGTGTCGGCGGTTCGATTCCGTCCCGAGCCACCATGAATCACATCTCATGTGATCCAATCCCGGAGGCTTAGTGAAGTGGCTAAACACGGCAGACTGTAAATCTGCTCTCATCGAGTTCGGTGGTTCGAATCCATCAGCCTCCACCATTTTTTATTTGAGCCATTAGCTCAGTTGGTAGAGCACCTGACTTTTAATCAGGGTGTCGTAGGTTCGAGTCCTACATGGCTCACGTTTTAATTTTATATGCGGTTGTGGTGGAATGGCAGACACGCTATCTTGAGGGGGTAGTGGGCGTAAGCTCGTGGAGGTTCGAGTCCTCTCAACCGCACCATCTAACTTTATATGCGGTCGTGGCGGAATTGGCAGACGCGCTAGATTCAGGTTCTAGTGGTGTAACAGCCGTGGAGGTTCGAGTCCTCTCGACCGCACCACCTGCGGAAGTGGCTCAGCGGTAGAGCATCGCCTTGCCAAGGCGAGGGTCGCGGGTTCGATTCCCGTCTTCCGCTCCATTTATTTCTTTGTTCCCTTAGCTCAGCTGGATAGAGCGTTTGACTACGAATCAAAAGGTCGGGAGTTCGAATCTCTCAGGGAACGGTTTCTTTTTCTTTAACACGTGATCAGGAAACGTTTTCTATATTTAAGATTGACTGCGTTTCTTATGTGAATGGAAGTGTTTAAGTAAAAGGGAACCCATAAGATCGGGACGTAGCTCAGCTTGGTAGAGCACCTGGTTTGGGACCAGGGGGTCGCATGTTCAAATCGTGTCGTCCCGACCATTATTTGCGGATGTAGTTCAATGGCAGAACTCCAGCTTCCCAAGCTGGTAGCGTGGGTTCGATTCCCATCATCCGCTTCGCGTAAATAGAAGGGAAGAGCCGCTGCTTGCGGCTTTTTTCTTTTATAAGCGACAATTTGGTAAATGATCCCGCACCAATCACATCTAAGAAGGAGTACATAAGCATGAGCAATGACAAATTGCAGCGCGGGCTGAAGGCGCGGCACATGACGATGATCTCGCTCGGCGGCTCGATCGGAACGGGGCTGTTCCTGGCCAGCGGCGGTGCCATCCACTCGGCAGGTGCAGGTGGAGCTTTTCTTGCCTATTTAACCATCGGCATCATGGTTTATTTTCTGGTTACCTCGCTCGGGGAAATGGCTACTTATATGCCCGTATCCGGCTCATTCAGCACGTATGCTTCCCGTTTTATCGATCCTTCCGTCGGGTTTGCTCTGGGCTGGAACTATTGGTACAACTGGGCCATCACTATTGCCGCCGAACTGTCGGCAGCGAGTCTGCTCATTAAGTTCTGGCTGCCGGATACCCCTTCACTGCCCTGGAGCGTACTGTTCCTGCTTCTCATGATCGGACTCAACCTTCTCGCGGTCAAAGGGTACGGCGAGTCCGAGTACTGGTTTGCTATGATCAAAATCATTACGGTTGTCGTGTTCATTGCCGTAGGGATCCTGATGATCTTCGGGATCTGGTCGAACCAACCGGTAGGGTTCAGCAACTTGGGTGTAGGAGAAGGGCCCTTCCCGGGCGGATTCCTTGCCGTTCTTGGTGTGTTCATGGCTGCGGGCTTCTCCTTCCAGGGAACAGAGCTTGTAGGGATCGCCGCAGGAGAGAGCGAGAATCCACGTGAGAATGTGCCGCGTGCCATCCGCACCGTATTCTGGCGGATCCTCCTCTTCTACCTCCTCGCCATTGCGGTCATTGGTCTGTTGATTCCTTACACCAACGAGAATCTGGCGGATGACAGCGTAATGATGAGCCCGTTCACCCTGATCTTCGAGAAGGCGGGACTTAGTATTGCCGCTTCCGTCATGAATGCCGTCATTCTGACTTCGGTGCTCTCGGCAGGAAACTCGGGGATGTACGCTTCGACGCGGATGCTCTGGCAGCTGGCCAAGGAAGGCAAAGCGCCGGCTTGGTTCGGCCGTCTGAACCGCCATGGCGTTCCGGTGCCGGCTCTTATGGCCACCGCAGCGCTCGGTATGCTCGCCTTCCTCTCCTCCTTCTTCGGTGAGGGTGTTGTCTATACCTGGCTGCTCAGTGCCTCCGGGATGACCGGCTTCATTGCCTGGCTTGGCATCGCGGTTAGTCACTACCGGTTCCGCAAAGCCTTTGTCGCTCAAGGCAAATCGCTGGACGATCTGCCTTATCGGGCGAAATGGTTCCCGTTCGGTCCGATTCTGGCCGGCGTACTCTGTACGATCGTGATCATCGGACAAAGCATCGGGGCTTTCAGTGAGGGGAAGATTGACTGGGCTTATCTGGTTGCTTCTTATATCGGTATCCCCATTTTCCTGATCTTCTGGCTTTCGTACAAGATCAAGCACAAAACCAAAGTATTGAAGCCTGAAGAATGCGTCTTTGACGACATGGTTGGCGAATAACGTCGGAGAGAGATACAGTGGTACGACCGAAGCCGGTTCTCATGGAGAGCCGGCTTTTTGTTCAGAAATAAGAAAGTATAAGTTTTCAGCGAAGCGGAAGCGTTCTAATATCGCAAGAAAAGTTTCATATCAACCACGGATGTACTTTTTGAATGAACCCCGATGAGGGGTTTTTTCTTATGGTCTGAAAGGGAAAGGATGAAGCGGCCCTCCGTATATCCGGTGCCGGATGTGCCTCTTCGCATGGTATTGAGAGATCTTGTGCGGCGTAGAGCACGCGCAGATTCGGATGCAGGACCTGGAGTCAAGCAGCAGGCGTCTGCGGAGCATTACGCAGACGGATGAGCGTGCCGGGGTCAGGGAGGAATGGAGAAGAGGCCTCCCTGACCCCGCATATTTGCGGCCTGCTTCTAGTGCAGGCCGCGGTACTGCTCGGGCGTCATGCCGGTTAGCCGGCGAAACGTGGCGATGAAGTGGGAGGCGTCCCGGAATCCGACGCGTCCCGCGATAACATGGATGGGAGGCGAAGCGCCGCCGCCAAGCAGCTCTTTGGCTTTGCGGATGCGCAGGGACAGCAGATAAGCATAAGGGGTTGTGCCGTAAGCGCGGCGGAACAAGGTCGTCAGGTGACGGGGACTGTGGCCGAGCACGGCGGCGATCTCGGGCATGCCGATCCCCGCATCACCGTAATGAGCTTCCAGCCACCGGGTGACCGGCTCCAGCACCCGCAGGGCGTCTGAGAGGGACGGAAGCCGGCCCGGCATTCCGAAATGCTTGAGGGCCGCGAGGAAACGGTAGACCTCGCAAGAGAGCTCGAGCAGGGAGCCGGGATGCTGCTGTTCCGCTGCCGCGAGGAGGCGCTGGGTCTCGGCCTTCATGCTGTTCTCCCCTTCCGCCGTATTCCAGGTCCATACGGAAGGACAGGGGAGCCCCAGCGAGGCCAGAATCCCTTCCGCCTGTGCACCGTCGAAGGTGACATAGGCGGTAGCCCAGTCGCCGGCCGCAGCTTCATAGACATGAGGAAGGTGCGGCGGCAGTAGGACGGCCGTCTGAACGGGCAGACGCTCCTGTCTGCCGGCGAAGGTGATCAGCCCTTCGCCGCGGACGGTCAGCAGCCAGTGGAAGACGGGATAGCCTTGGGGCCGGGAGATCCGCTCCTGCTCGGGATTGAGGCCTACGCTCTCAAGATACAGCGGCAGCGGCGTTTCCGGCAGAGCGGGGATGCAGTGCTTTTTGTCCAAAGGATCATCTCCGTGCTATTCCGTATTCTTATATGATCATACCAAATATTATATATATTCGGTTCTTTCCTTATAGTACTATGAATGTATTCTTATATTCAAACCTAATACGCAAGGAGAGATGCCCTGTGATCAATAAGAAGCTGCCTAAGATGTTCTATGGCGGGGACTACAATCCCGAGCAGTGGGACAAACCGGTATGGGATGAAGACATGCGGATGTTCCAGCTCGCTGGAATCGATGTAGCTACCGTGAATGTGTTCTCTTGGGCCCTGCTGCAGCCTAGTGAAAACGAATACAACTTCGAGCTCCTCGATGAGATCATGGATAAGCTGCAGGAGAACGGCCTGTATGCCTGCCTGGCAACCAGCACAGGCGCGCATCCGGCGTGGATGGCGCACCGTCATCCGGACGTGCTGCGGGTGGACTTCCAGGGGCGTAAGCGCAAATTCGGGGGCAGACACAACTCCTGCCCGAATTCCCCAACCTACCGCAAATATGCGCGTCTCCTGGCCGGCAAGCTGGCTGAACGCTACAAGGATCATCCAGCTCTGCTCGTATGGCACGTATCGAACGAATACGGCGGGGAGTGCTACTGTGACAACTGTGCCGCGGCCTTCCGCGTATGGCTGCAGCAGCGCTACGGATCGCTTGAGGCGGTGAACAAGGCGTGGAACACGCGTTTCTGGGGCCATACGTTCTACGACTGGGAGGAGATTGTGCCTCCGAACGAGCTCAGCGAGCAATGGGCTTCGACCCGAACGAACTTCCAAGGCATCTCGCTCGATTATACGCGCTTCAACTCCGACAGCCTGCTTGAGTGCTACAAGGAAGAGCATGAGGAGCTTAAAAAACATACGCCGGACATTATGGTCACGACGAACCTGATGGGGACGTTCAAGCCCCTCGACTACTTCAAGTGGGCGAAGCACATGGATATCGTGTCGTGGGATAACTATCCTGCCGCAGACACCCCGGTCAGCCGGACGGCCATGACGCATGATCTCATGCGGGGGATTAAGGACGGAGCGCCGTTCATGCTCATGGAGCAGACGCCGAGCCAGCAGAACTGGCAGCCGTACAACTCCCTGAAGCGTCCGGGCGTCATGAGGCTGTGGAGCTACCAGGCGGTGGCCCGCGGCGCCGATACCGTGATGTTCTTCCAGCTGCGCCGCTCCGTAGGCGCCTGCGAGAAATATCACGGCGCGGTGATCGAGCACGTAGGACATGAGAACACACGCGTCTTCCGCGAATGTGCTCAGCTTGGGGCGGAGCTGCAGCAGCTCGGCGATCGCCTGCTGGATTCGCGGGTGCTGTCGCGGGTTGCGATCGTGTTTGACTGGGAGAACTGGTGGGCGGTGGAATTCTCGAGCGGCCCGACGGTGGCGCTGCAGTATGTGGAAGAAGTGCACAAGTACTACGATGCGCTGTATCAGGCGAACATCCAAGTTGATATGATCGGTACGGATACCGATCTCAGCGGATACGACGTCGTGATTGCACCGGTCCTCTATATGGTGAAATCGGGCTATGCCCAGAAGGTGGAGGAGTTCGTCCAAGGCGGAGGCACCTTCCTGACGACCTTCTTCAGCGGGATTGTCAACGAGAACGACATCGTGACGCTGGGCGGCTACCCGGGAGAGCTGCGCAAGGTGCTCGGCATCTGGGCGGAGGAGATCGACGCACTGCTCCCTGGCAAGAGGAACCGGATCGTGATGAAAAAGGAGTTTGGCGGGCTGCAGGGCGAGTATGCCTGCGAAATGCTGTGCGACCTGATTCACTCGGAAGGCGCAGAGGTGATCGCCGAGTACGGCGACGACTTCTACCAGGGCCTGCCCGTGGTGACGGCGAACACCTTCGGACAAGGGCAGGCCTGGTACTTGGCTTCCAGTGCAGAGCCGAGCTTCCTGCAGGGACTGCTGCAGCAGCTGTGCCGTGACAAAGGCATCGAGCCGCTGCTCAAAACGCCGGCAGGTGTGGAAGTATCCCGCCGCCGCAAGGACGGCAAGGATTATTACTTCCTGCTCAACCACAACGCTGCGCCCCAGACCGTGGATGCCGCAGCGCTCGACGCGGTTGACGTCCTGGCCGGAGGCAAGGCAGGCACCGTTGAGCTGCCGGCCCATGGAGCAGTCATTCTCCAGGCGGCTGCTCCAGCGGAGGAGAGCCGCAGCGGCGGAAGTGCGAAGGGCGTGCTCAGCCGCTAAACCGTTATACTCGGTATCCCGCCGTATTAGGCACAAAGCTTCGCTGCTTTCTTGGGATGTGGTACACCCGTTAAGAGCGAGTGGAGGCAGGACGAATGGCGGGCAGTCGGCCTCCTGAGGAGCGGGTCAGCCCCTCAAGCCCGATGCCCGGAGATCATGCCGCAGAGGCCTGAATCGAAGGGAAACCCTGGAGGACATCCTTCATCTCCACCGGTAAGGTAAATATAAGGAGTCCCCGAACTGGCAGGCGGTATGCCGATTCGGGGACTCTTTCCGTTTATCTTAGAGCAGGGGAATCCGGCTGAACGCAGGTGGAGGGGATGATGTGCTTTGGATCCTTCCAGCCGCCTGTGTCTTCGAGCAAGCATGTAAGGCGATGATCGATCATAGGGCAGAGTGAAGCAGTTTTTTTACAGGGGTGAAGCGGTAAGCGGGCTGACAAAACGAGCCCACAAAAAAGGCCTCCCTCGATAGAATCGAAGGAGGCATGGGAGTGATGACGGTTTAAGCGCTGACCTGTTTTTTGGAGGTAGAAAGAACTTCGGCCGCTTGCGGTGTGAACTCGCCTTCCATCTTCGATACGACGACGGTAGCTACGCCGTTGCCGATGAGATTCGTGACGGCCCGCGCCTCGGACATGAACCGGTCGACGCCAAGGATCAGGGCCATCCCTTCCACCGGGATGGACGGGAACACGGCAAGTGTGGCAGCCAGCGTGACAAAGCCGGATCCCGTCACCCCGGCAGCGCCTTTGGAGGTGAGCATTAGTACGCCGAGGAGCGTCAGCTGCTCCATCAGGGAAAGATCCACGCCATAAGCCTGTGCGATGAAGAGAGCGGCCATCGAAAGATAGATGGATGTGCCGTCGAGGTTGAACGAATATCCGGTGGGAAGCACCAAACCCACGACAGACTTGGAGCAGCCGTACTTCTCGAGTTTATCCATCATCGGGGGCAGCGCCGCCTCGGAAGAGGAAGTACCGACGACAAGAAGGATTTCTTCCTTGATGTAGCGGATGAATTTGAAGATGCTGAAGCCGTAAAGCTTACAGATGATTCCCAGGACGATGATGATGAAAAGGGCCATGGTCGTGTATACCGATCCCATCAGCTTGCCGAGATAGATCAGGGAGCCGAAGCCGAACTTGCCGATCGTATAGGACATGGCGCCGAATGCGGCGATCGGGGATACCTTCATAATGATATTCACAATACCGAAGAGAACTTGAGTGATTTTCTCAAAGAAATCGATGACCGGCCTGCCGCCTTTGCCCATGGCAGCGAGGGAACAGCCGAAGAGCACGGCAATGAACAGGACGGGAAGCAGCTCCCCCTTGGCGAATGCCCCAATGAAGCTGTCGGGGATAATGGTCAGCACAAAATCCATGAAGCCGTGGCTCGTGGAAGCGGCTTGCTTGGTATAGGTCGAGATATCGCCTTTGGCCGCATGGGATGCGTCGAAGCCTTCACCGGCTTTGAATACGTTTGCAATCAGAATTCCGATGGCGAGAGCAATGGTACTCACAATTTCAAAGTACAGCAGGGCTTTGCCGCCGATTTTGCCGACCTTCTTGAGATCTCCCATTCCCGCGATGCCGATAACTATGGTAAGGAAGACGATCGGTGCGATGATCATTTTAACCATCTTGATGAAAATATCTGCAAGTACTTTCAATTCGGTTCCGTATGCAGGGAAGATGGCCCCGAAGGCTATGCCCAGAACAATCGCCGCGATCACTTGAGTCGTAAGGCTTTTCGGATTGAATTTCACCGCAAATTCACTTCCTTTGTAGATTTTAAAGGTTATGTGTAGATGATATCGCTTACAAGGGAGGAAGGGAATCATTTGGCCATAATGAATGTTTTGGTCCTTATGGTCTTGATGGAGGGGGATGACATGAAGGCGGAAGAGGATGAGCAACGGGGGAAGTCGGCGTTCAGGCGGGATGAGCATGTGCAAATGAAGTGGGGTTGAAGAGTAGATCGGCTTCTTAAAACGGGGAGTGCGGCGGCCAAGGAATGTGAGGCATAGAAGAGGCGAACGGGTTAGAAGCGGCAAGTGGGCTCAGTAAAATGCGAGGAGGGATAAGGGCGAAGCGGCAACGGAGGGTGCATACAGAGTGCCATGGGAACGTTGGACGATGAGAGACGGTGGGTTTAGAAGCGGCGCAAGTGGGCAGGGGTAGCGGCTGGGACAGCAGAAGGCGGTGAGCCCGGAGGAGCTGCAGGGGAAACGGGCGCGGAGGGAATGGAAGGGTTAAAAAGGGAAACGGGCAATGAGTACTTTGTCTCGATAAAGGGCACAATGGGCACGATTGGCGGCAGCCGGCGCTAGAGCCAGCTGTCCGTGTTCGTGGTCATGACGTACGTGTTCACCGGGCGGCCGACGCCATACTGCAGATCAAGCCGCACATGGCCGTTCTTCTCCAGATAGTCAAGGTAGCGTCTGGCAGTGACCCTGGCGATCCCGATGCCTTCGGCAACCTCTTCGGCGGAGAGGGGGCGGATTTGGCCGGACAGAAAGTTGACAATCTGCTTCATCGTCACTGCCTGGAGCCCTTTGGGGAGCACGGACGGCGCTGCAGGAACGGCTTCGTCCAAGGGAGAGGCGGACGCGAACCTCAGCCGGTCCAGTTCCGCCTGCGTCAGCGGCCGATCGCTGCCAAGGAGGTTCTTCATACTGCGGTATCGTTCCAGAGCCTGGCGAACCCGTTCGAATTTGAAGGGCTTCATGATATAGTCAAAGGCTCCGTTCTGGAACATGCGCTCCACGGTTCCCTGATCGTTGGCCGCGGAGACCACGATGACCTCCACGGGAAGCTGCTCCGACCGGAGCTGCGCCAAGGTCTCGATCCCGCCCAGCCCGGGCATGAAGATGTCGAGGAAGACCAGATGGGGCCGCATCGTGCGGATGAGCTGCAGTCCTTCGCTGCCGCCGGATGCCGCTGCTTCGACCCGGAATCCCTCTACCCGTTCGATGAACTGGCGGTTGACCTCCTGAACCATAGGATCGTCTTCAATGAGGATGACGCTGAAGTGGGGGTTGGTGGGATTCATCTTGCGTTCGGCCTCGCTTTCATAACATTCGAAGTAAAGGAGTTAGAGCTCATTAGAGCTCATCCTCTTCCTGCTCTTTCATAGGGAAGGTTACCGTAAAAGCGGTGCCTTCTCCCGGGGTGGAGTCCAGGGACAGCTCGCCCCCGCCTTTGTGCAGAATGCCCGCCACGAGATGGAGTCCGATGCCCCGCTCGCTGCCGCCCTTGGTCGTAAAGCCCCGGTCGAAGATCCGGGCGCGGACCGTGTCCTCCATCCCTGTGCCGTTATCTTCGACAAGAAGAGACAGGATCTCTTCATCCTGCTCAATGCTCACGAAGATTCGCTTGCTGCGCCGTACCGGCGCCAGCGCGTCAAAGGCATTCTCGATGAGATTGCCAAGCACCACGACCAGATCATGCTGATCGAGCCGGGGAGGGAAGCGGTCCAGCCGGCTCTGCCGGTCGACGGTCACCTCAATGCCGAGCTCCTGCCCGCGGCTGATCTTGCCGAGCAGCAGTCCGCTGACACTCTCGTCCCTGATCCTGGCGCTCAGGAAGCCGGTCAGCTCTTCCCGGCGCTCCGTGATCTCGAAGAGGTAGTCGAGCGCCTTGTCGTTGCGGCCGAGCTGGATCAGTCCGCCGATCGTGTGCAGCTTGTTCATGTACTCATGGTTCTGTACACGCAGGGCGTCGACGAAAGCCCGTACGCCGGTCAGCTCTTCCGCCATCCGCGTGACTTCCGTGCGGTCCTGGAAGATGGCAACCGCCCCGATTGTGCTGCCGCTTACCGTAATGGGTACCCGGTTGCTCATGATCCGGGCGCCCCGGACCACCAGCTCCTGGTTATAGATCGGGTGGTTCATGGCAAGAATCTCCGGCAGCCGGGTATCCGGGATGACTTCACGGATGGGCCGGCCGATGACATCGCCTTGAATGCCCAGCATGTCTTTGGCTTTATCATTGAAGATCGTGATGACCTCATGCTTGTCTATGGCAATGACGCCCTCATGCATGGCGTGGAAGGTGGCGGTTCGTTCGACGAGAAGCCGGGCGATCTCGTGCGGCTCCAGCTCGAACATCTGCTTCTTGATATGCTGGGCAAGCTTCCATGAGCCCCATAAACCGAACGGTAGGGATAGGAGCAGGATAAGAGAGGCCTCCCGGGACAGCCCCGAGACTATCTCGGGTATGGTGGGCATCAGACGTCCGACGAGGGCTACGCCGATCTGCACATGGTTCTCATCCATGATCGGCACAAAGGCGCGCAGAACGGTCCCAAGCTCGCCCCTGGCCTTGGAGAGGTAGGTATGCTCCGCAAAAGCGGCGCCCTCATCGCTGCCGGCCGAGAGGGAGCCGATCAGGCCGGCCACCGGATGCGACTGCCGGTAACGGTTCATATCCATCACGACCACATAGGTCGCGTCGTTGATAATGCGGATCCTCTCGGCTGCAGGCTGAATTCCCCGGCGAAGCTGGGGGTCCTGAAGCCCGCTGATCACCTCCGGCATCTGGGCCACCGTCCGGGCGGTAACGAGCAGCCGGCGTCCGAGCTCTTCCTCCCGCAGATGGACAATGCTGCCAAGCAGGATGGTTCCGCCGATGAGCAGGGAGAAGAGGACGATACCGAACGAGAGAATGGCGATCTTGGAACCGATGCGCAGCTGCAGAAGCATAGTCGGTCTTCCTTCCGGGTCGTGTTCGTGCCCCTATCATACACCAAGGCGCTGCGGGTGGGAAATGGGAGCACAGCAAAAAGACCCCGTATTCCAGGGGTCCGCCGAGCTAGGAGCCTGAACTGCCGCCCTGATTATCGCCGCTTTGTCCCGAGTCTCCGCCTTCCTTTTTGTCATCCTTCTTGCCCTCCTCCTTGCCTTCCTGCTTCTTGTTCTGGGTCTTCCAGGGGTTGCCGCCCTTGCGGATGCGATCCTCCGTGTCGAGCTCCCGGAGCAGGGTCTTCTCCCGTTCTTTCTGCAGCTTCTCGAGCGTTTTCTTCTCATCCTTGCGGCGTTTCTCCAGCTGCTCCGCTTCCTGCTTCCGGAGCTCCTGGTACATCTTCATATGCTGCTGCAGCTCGGCGTCGATCGGTGGTTTGGATTCCTGGGGTGCGCTTTGGGCCTTGGCCCCGCCCTGCTGCTCCTGCGCTTTGCCGCATCCGGCAAGCAGAAGCGTACAGACGGTCAGGCCGATGAGAAGGTGCGGGATCCGTTCTCCTTGCAGCATAAGGTCCTCTCCTCCTTGGTCGGTAGATCTTCTTGTCTTAGTGTAACCGGAACAAGGGGAGTTCATGAGAAGGCAGGCTGTCAGGCGGGCAGGTTTCATGTATACTTGGGAAAAACTAACGAACAAGAGACCACCATGCGAGGAGGATGGCCTATGCGCCCGTTGTTCGGTACGCTGCTTATGCTGGTGACGGGAATGGCGGCGGCTCTCGTCATCGGCTTCTACCCGGCCTTCCTGACGTCCACGGACGCAGAGGATGATGAGCAGCAGGGATTTCATGATAAGATTGTCATTCAATTCAGCCATGTGGTAGCCGAGAATACGCCGAAGGGCCTGGCTGCGCAGGATTTTGCCAGACGGGTGGAGGAGAAGGCCGGAGGCCGGATCAAAGTGGAGGTCTTCCCGAACGGAGTGTTGTATAACGAAACCAACGAGGTGGATGCGCTGATGAACGGGGATATTCAGATGATAGCCCCTGCCGTATCGAACATCTCGGAGCGTGTGCCGGCTTGGCAGCTGTTCGATTTGCCTTATGCCTTTTTATCTGAGGCGGCGGTCGACGAAGCATTCCATGGAGAGATCGGCCGTCTGCTGAACGCAAAGCTGGAGGAAAAGCATATGGTCGGCCTTGCCTTCTGGAAGAACGGCTTCAAGCATATGACCTCCAACCGGGGACCGATCATCCACCCGGAGGATCTGTTCGGGCAGCGCATCCGGGTGCTTCCGAGCCGGGTGATAGAAGCCCAGTTCTCCCTGGTCGGAGCCTCGGTGTACCCTATCCCGTTCAACAATACTTATCAGGCGATGGAATCAGGAGCAGTGGACGGCGGCGAGAATACGGTATCGAACATTCATTCCAAGAAGTTTTATCAGGTCCAAAAGCACATGACGCTGACCGCCCACGCCTACCTCGGTTATGCCGTGCTGGTCAATGAGGCCTTCTGGAAGGGGCTCCCGCCGCGCGAGCAGAGCCTGATCCGGGAAGCGCTGGGGGAAACCTCGGTCTGGGCCAACCGCAATGCGCAGGAGATGAATGAGAGCCAGCTGCAGGAGCTGGAGCAGTATGAGGGGATCCGCATACACCGGCAGACCCCGGAGGAGCGGACGGAATGGATGAAGGCCATGGAGCCTTTGTACGACCAGTTTGAAGGTATCTTGGGGAAGGAACTGATGGACAAAGTCAGGGCTCTGCAGAACAAATACGGGGGCGGCTGAAAGATCAGCTCACCCGCCGTATTTTTTTGGCTTCCGGAGTTATACCTTGCCGGAGAGCACATAGACTTTAACGTTCTTTTTGACGCCGAACTGCCTGGCTTGCTTGACATCCTGCATGTAAATATCAATGCGGGCTCCCTGGATGGCGGAGCCGGTATCCTCGGCTTTGCGAAGACCGATGCCGTCGATAAAGACGGTGGAGCCGATCGGAATCAGGTCGGGGTCCACCGCGATGGTCCGCCCTTCCTCCGCCCGGCTGCCGCTGTAGGTGATGCCATAGGCCGGATTGCCGGGGGATTTGCCCGTCGACTCCGCTCCGGCCGTATAGGCGGTGAGCGTTGAGGAGATCACCTGGCGCACCACGCCGTCTCCCTCGGGCAGCTGAAGGGAGGCGCCCAGCGGCGGAATCTCGAGCACCTGCCCCACCGTCAGCCGCTGGGTATCGGGCAGATCATTGACCGCGTACAGGTCGGCGACACGTACGCCGAAGGAGCGGGCAATCCGGTAGAGCGTATCGCCGGAACGGACTTCATAGCGAATCTCAGCGGGAAGACTGCTGTCATCTACAGAGGATGCATCCTCATTGCAGTCATATACAGTCATATAACAAGTATAATCGGCGGAATCGTCATGGGCCAAGGGAACGGCGAGGGCCGGGCGCACGGGCAGCAGAATGAAAGCGAGAGTCATAACGGTGAGCAGCAGCCGGCACATGGTCCGGGGGGGTACGGTAAGCTTCATAATCCTATGTTCCTCCTCTAGTACTAGCAACTAAGCGATTGTGATAGTACTAGACTTGCCCGATGAGCCGGAGGTTAAACCTGGGGGAAGTGAACTAGGGAGGGAAAAGCGGTCTATGGGCAGACGGAAGCTGTCCTTCAGTAAGGAGAAAGCAGATAGAGGGAATAGGGAGAATCGCGAATAATAGGGGGATGGGGAAACCGCATTGTTCGTTTATAAAATAAGCTTTTGTTATCAATAAGATAAGGAAGTGTATATTGAAAAATACGTAAGCATGGGGTATAGTACAACTAATCAATCATGTCAGAATAGATTACATACTTACGGAACGGAACTTACATGAAGCGGCGGTTCAGGGTAGGAGAACGATCGGGATTTCAGAGGAGGCGTGACATCATGCGCAGGTTGGAAGGCAAACGCATCGCACTGACGGGACCGCGGAAGGCGGCTGAGCTCAGTATCATGGTCGAGAAGCTTGGAGGGATTCCCGTGGTCCGGCCGGCCCAGGGCTCGGTGGAGATGCAGAGGGAGAAGGTTGAGGAGGAGATCCGCAAGCTGGTCCGGGAGGGAACGGATTGGGTCGTGCTGACGACCTCCCAGGGGACGGAGATGCTGCTTGAGGTGGCGGAGAGCATCGGGCTTCGGGAAGCGTTCCTGGAGACGCTCGGGAAGACGCCGCTCGCCGTCCGGGGCTACAAGACGGTGAGATACTTGAAGTCCCTTGACCTGGAGCCTGCCGTGAAAGCGGACGACGGAACGACGGTCGGGATTCTCCGGGCCCTGCAGGAGCGGGAGCTGAACCTCAAGGGCCGGAAGGTGGCGCTTCAGCTGTACGGGGACCATGCGCCGCGGCTGGTCGAATGGCTGGCTTCACAGGGGGCGGACTATTACGGGATTCTCCCGTACCGGCATGTCCCGCCGGATCTGACGGTCGTTGACACGCTGCTTGGCGAGATCCTGAGCGGAGACATCGACGCCGTCACGTTTACCTCCACCCCCCAGGTGCGCTTCCTGATGGCTTATGCGCGGGAGCAGGGGCTGGCGGAGAAGGTGCTGGAAGCGTTCCGCGGGAAGGTTGTCGGGGCGGCGGTCGGCAAGGTGACGGCGGAGGCGCTGCGCGACGAAGGAATTGTGCGCGTGGTGGCGCCGGAGGAAGAACGGATGGGCAGCATGATCGTTGCGCTGGCGAAGTACTATGAGGAGACGGAGACCGCGGAGCTGGGAAGCTGAGCCGGTCCGGAAACGGTTTGGACCTCCCCGGAAGGTATGGTATACTTTTCCTGTTTAAGGAAAAGGGTACGATGCCTTTTTGGGCATGGTTCCGGGTGGAGGAGCGATTCATGGAAACGAATATGGTGGAGCTCCGGGGAGTAACCAAGCGCATCGGGAACCGAACGATCGTCGACGGACTGACGTTCGATGTGAGACCCGGTGAAGTGTTCGGTTTCCTCGGGCCCAATGGAGCCGGGAAAACCACGACGATCCGGATGATGGTCGGACTCATTTCGATTACCGGCGGTGAGGTGAGGATCGGCGGCAAGAGCGTGGCAGGCCAGTTCGAGGAGGCCATGGTGCAGGTGGGCGCCATCGTCGAGAATCCGGAATTCTACGGGTTCATGAGCGGGTATCAGAACCTTGTGCATTTTGCAAGAATGGTACCGGGAGTGAAGGAGGAACGGATTCAGGAAGCGGTGGAGCTGGTCCGCCTCGAGAACCGGATCGGGGACAAGGTGAAGACTTACTCGCTTGGGATGCGGCAGCGTCTGGGAGTCGCCCAGGCCATCCTGCACCGTCCGTCGGTGCTGATCCTGGATGAGCCGACCAACGGGCTCGACCCCGAAGGGATCCGCGAGCTTAGGGACTATCTGCGGAGGCTGGCCCGGGAAGAGAACATCGCGGTGATCGTCTCGAGCCACCTGCTCTCCGAGATGGAGCTGATGTGCGACCGGGTGGCGATTATCCAGAACGGACGTCTGCTCGATGTGCGCTCGTTCCGGGAGATGCCGGGCGAAGCGGACGGTGTGACGGTCCACTTCGAGGTGGATGACGCCGGACGGGCCAGAGCGCTGCTCGAAGGGGAGTGGAGCGTCTCATCGACGGGGACGGAGCTGGAGGTCCAGCTGCCAGACCGCAGAGAGAGCGTAGCCGCGGTGAATGCCCGGCTCGTGAAGGAGGGCATTCGGGTCTACGGCATCCGGATTCAGACCAAGACGCTCGAGGACCAGTTCCTCGAGGTGACAAGGGGGAATCGGATTGTCTAGCCTGCTCTCCCTCGTGACGAACGAGCTGATGAAAATTTTTGCGCGTACGCGTACCTGGATTATGCTCGGACTGCTGGTGGCCGTGGTACTGGCGATGGGGCTTGTCGTCAAATACGTGGCGGATTCGGTGATGAGCATCAGCCACGCGCTCGAATTCATGAATATGGCCCATGGCTTGACGGGTCTTGCGACGATCTTCACCGTCATCGTGGCGGGAGACATCGTTGCCTCCGAATTCGGCTGGGGGACGGTCAAGCTGCTTTTGATCCGTCCGGTGTCCCGCGGTAAAATTCTGCTCTCCAAGTATATCTCCGTCGTGCTGTTCTTGATCGCTCTGCTCGTTCTACTCTTTATCGTGTCGTATTTTACAGGCTTGGTACTGTTCGGAATGGGCGGTGCGATCGGGCCGGATCAGAGTCTGCCGGCGCTGCTGCGTGCGTATGCCCTCAGTGCGGTGGAGATGCTGATGACCGCCACGCTCGCGTTCATGGTGTCCAGCGTGTTCCGGAGCTCGTCGCTCGCCATCGGGCTGTCGATCTTCCTCATGTTCACTTCGGGAACCGCGATGCTGGTTCTGGTAGGCCTGCGCTACACTTGGGCGAAGTACCTGCTGTTCGCCAACACGGATCTGTCGCCTTATTTTAGGTCCGGGGAGCCGCTCATCGAAGGGATGACACTCGGGTTCTCCGTGACGATGCTGGTGCTGTACTGGCTGCTGTTCTACGGGATTTCGTGGGGGGTCTTCACGAAGCGGGATGTGGCCGGCAGCTGAAGGGGGCCGGACGGGGGGAAACCGCCGCCGGCTGCAGCGTGACTCCATTCCTTTTGGGAGCGGGTCACGTTTTTTGTTATCGCGAGCAGATAAGAAGGAGGTGAGGGTTCCCATGAGAGGCGGTCAAACGTGGATTGGCCAACCAACAACCGGGACACCCAAGAGGGCGAGGGGGCCGATACGAAGCGGGCGTACGGTCGCAGCCGCAGGTACCGCCTCATGAGCGGACAGCTGCTGCTGATCTGCCTGCTGACGCTGTTCGTCCACGCCGCGGAGACCAGCTCCTACGCGATCCGGCTTGCGGGTATCCGCGCCCGGAAGCTGGCTGTCGCGCTGTCACTGACCGGCATGGTGCTGCTCGTAGCCCGGACCTCGAATCTGTTCCAGTCCAAGTATGTCGGGGAACTGGTGGATCAGGCCAAGGGAGGCAGCGGTGCGGACCTCGGCGGCCAGATTCATATCATTCTCGCGGGAGCGGCGCTCGGGACGCTGGCTGCGATCCTGCTTTTTCCGACCCTGTCCTTCTTGTCCATGAGGCTGGTGTCCCGTCTGGAAGCGCTGGGGTCGATCCCGGCGCTGATGCGCGAGTCCGTCTCCGTGGACAAGCTGAAGATGGTGGGCCATTACGCCCGGATGCCGAGGCTCAGGATGCTCTCACGGCTGCGGATCGGCGGAATCCCCAAGCGGCTGCTCCTGCTGAACACGCTGATCACGGGCATTTATACGGTAGGGGTCCTTTCGGCGATGTATGCGGCGTACCTGGCGCCCGCGGCAGCGACGGAGGCGGTGGGCTCATCGGGAATCATCAACGGGATCGCAACGATTCTGCTGACCCTGTTCGTCGATCCGAGAGTGGCGCTGCTCACCGACAAGGTCATGGGCGGACACACCTCCGAGGCGGAGATGCAGCGGATGTTCGGGCTGCTGATGCTCTCCCGCCTGGCCGGTACGCTGCTCGCGCACCTGCTGCTATGGCCCGGGGCCCAGCTTGTGGTCTGGTATATCTCCCTGGACTAGGTCCGGGGATATAGAAAGCAATTTTTTTACAAATTAAGGTTTTGTAAAGAACCGCGGAGGAAAAAGGAATATCTCGTTTTCTGTCGAATAGGATGAAGGTCAGCTAAATTTTTGCTTAAAGGGGCTAACGGGTGGCTTATGATCGAATTCCAGAATGTATCGAAGGTATATCCTAACGGTACGATAGGTCTCAAGAACATTAACCTGACGATTCAACCGGGAGAATTCATCGTGATCGTAGGACTTTCGGGGGCGGGCAAGTCTACGCTGCTCCGATCCATAAACCGCCTTCATGAAATCACCGACGGTCAAATTCTGATCGGCGGCCGTTCGATCACTGCGGCCAAAGGACTGGAGCTCCGCCGGCTGCGCCGGGATATCGGGATGATCTTCCAGAACTTCAATCTGGTGAAGCGGGTATCGGTGCTCCGCAACGTCCTCTCCGGCCGGGTAGGCTATCATTCCACGCTGCGGACGCTGCTCGGGCTGTTCCCGAAGGAAGACGTGGAGCTGTCGCTGAAGGCGCTCGAGCGGGTCAATATCCGCGAGAAGGCGTATTCCCGGGCCGATGAGCTCTCCGGCGGCCAGCAGCAGCGGGTATCCATTGCCAGAGCCCTTGCGCAGGAAGCCAAGATTATCCTCGCGGACGAGCCTGTCGCCTCGCTGGACCCTCTGACGACCCGACAGGTGATGGACGACTTGAGGCGCATTAACCAGGAGCTGGGCATCACGACGGTGGTTAACCTTCACTTCATCGACCTTGCCCGGGAATACGCGACACGCATCATCGGTCTTCGTGCAGGCCAGGTCGTGTTCGACGGTCCGGTAGCCGAGGCGACCGATGAGAAATTCTCGGAGATCTACGGACGCGCAATCAAGAAGGATGAGCTGCTGGGGGAGGATGCCTAGATGACGTCCACCGAACGTAAGGACATTCTGAAGAAGCCGCCGCGCACCAAGTCTTACATGACGACGCTGCTGCTCATCGTCCTCCTGTGGTGGAGTGCGGATATGACGGACTCCAGCCTGTCGACCCTGATCTCCGGCATGCCGGAGATGGGCAAGCTGCTCGTGGAGATGGTTCCGCCGGACTGGAGCTACATCGATGTCGTCTGGGGGCCGATGATGGAGACCGTCCAGATGGCTGTGATCGGCACCACGGTCGGAGGGATCTTCGCCATTCCCGTAGCGCTGCTGGCCGCCGGCAACGTAACGCGCTCGCCCTGGATCTACCAGCCTGCACGGATGATCCTGAACCTGATCCGCACCATCCCGGAGCTGCTCTTCGCGGGCTTGTTCGTAGCGATCTTCGGCATTGGCGCGGCGCCGGGGGTGCTCGCTCTGGCGTTCTTTTCCTTTGGCTTAATTACAAAACTGACTTACGAGTCGATCGAAGCGATCGACCCGGGTCCGCTGGAAGCGATGACGGCGGTAGGCGCAAACAAGCTGCAGTGGATTCACTTCGGCGTTGTGCCTCAGGTGGCGGCGCAGTACATGGCGTACTTCCTGTACACCTTCGAAGTCAACGTCCGGGCGGCTGCGGTACTCGGACTCGTCGGAGCCGGGGGAATCGGGCTGTTCCTCGACCGGACGCTGCAGCAGTTCCGGTATGACCGTTCCTCGCTGATCATTCTGTTAACGCTGGCGATCGTTCTCCTGATCGACTACGTCAGCACGAAGGTGAGGGAGAGATTGTTATGAGAACGGAAACAGCCAAGCCTTCCTTTCGGATCCGATACTGGCTGGTCGCCCTGATCGTCCTGGCGGTCTATGTGTGGTCATTCACGGGCATTGAATTCGGTGGACTGACGGAGAATGCGGGAAGAGATTTCGCTACCATCCTGCGCGGGTTGTTCCATCCGGACTGGGGCTATGTGTATATGCCGGAAGGCGAAGACCTGATCCGGGGGCTCCTCGATACGCTGGCGATTTCGATTATCGGCACGTTCATCTCGGCTATTCTGTGTGTGCCGTTCGCTTTCTGGGCGGCCACGAACATGAGCCGGTTCTCCTGGGTATCCGGCAGCGGCAAGTTCATGCTGAGCTTCATCCGGACGTTCCCGGAGATCATCATGGCCATCATCTTCATCAAAGCGGTAGGTCCCGGCGCTTATGCGGGGGTGCTGGCTCTCGGGCTGCACTCGATCGGGATGCTCGGCAAGCTGTATTCGGAGGCGATCGAGAATCTCGATCTCGGTCCAACGGAGGCACTGACGGCCTGCGGAGCGAACCGGCTGCAGGTGCTGTGGTTCGCGGTCATCCCGCAGGTGCTGCCGCATTTCTTCTCGTTCGCGCTGTACCGCTTCGAGATCAACATCCGTTCGGCATCCATCCTCGGTCTGATCGGGGCGGGCGGAATCGGCGCCCCGCTGATTCTGGCGCTGGAAGCCAGAGCATGGGACCGCGTAGGCATTATCCTGCTCGGGATCATCGTGATGGTAACGATCATCGATATCATCTCGACCTCGATCCGCAGGAAGCTCGTCTAATCGGTATCCATGACCCAAGCAAGTCTGCTCTTCTCCATGCATCTGGGGGAGGGCAGGCTTTTTTGGTGTGCTGGGCGGCTGTCCCTTTGAAAGGAGATGGCGGGGGAAGGGAAGGGAGCCGGCCCGCGTGAAGACCGATCCCCGTTCAAGCCTCCGGGCCGGCCGGGGAGACGGAGGCTTCGATGAGCGAGATGAAGGCGGCCGCAGCCGGCGAGGGCTCCTCCCCTTCGCGGAGGCAGAGCGCGATCGGGTTGACGGCCACGGCGGAGGGTACCTCCACACGGGCGACCTCCCCACGCTCGATGTAAGGCCGCACCTCAGCGGCCGAGGCAAAAGCGGCGCCGCAGCCGGCGGCCACCGCCCGAAGCGTTTCGCCGAAGCCGTCCATCTCGAGGGTGACTCGGGGCGGCTCGACGAGGGCGGTGCGGCAGAGCGAGAGGAGCATATCGCGGGTAAAGCTGCCCGGCTCCCGTAGAATGAAGGGCTCCCGCATCAGCTCCCCGAGCGAGGCCTTGCGTCCCGCCAGCGGATGGCCGGGGGGAACGACAAACCACATCGGATCCTCGAAGAGAAGCCGGCGGTAGACTCCGCTTTCCGTCGGAGGCCCTCCACCGATCACAGCGAGATCGGCTTCATAGTGGGTCAGCCGATGGAGAGCTTCCTTGGCGTTCGCCGTTGAGAGGCTGAGGGAGACTCCGCCGTGGGTCTGCCGGAAACGGGCGGTCCATGCCGGGAGAAGGAAGTTGGCGGGCAGATACGTGGCGGCGACCCTCAGCCGGCCGGTTCGTCCCTCCCGGAAGGCGGCCACGCGCGCCTCCACTTCCTCCTCCAAGGCGAAGAGGCGCTTGGCTTCGGCAGCAACGCAGGCTCCCGCTTCCGTCAGCAGGACGCCCCTCCCCTTGGGCGCGAGCAGCGTCAGGCCGAGCTCCTGCTCCAGATTGCGGACCTGGATGGTGACGGCGGGCTGCGAGAGACGAAGCTCCTCGGCGGCCCGGGTCACGCTTCCCGTCCGGGCTACGGTATGAAACAAGCGGAGTGCATGCAGGTTCATCGAAGGTGCTCCTCCTTGAGATTCATAAATATTATTAATGGTAAGGTTAAAAACATATATTTTTCATATGCCGAATCACGTCTTATTCTATAGTAAACAGGCTTCAGGTGCAAAGCCGCACCGGGGAAGCGGAAAGCGAGGAATATGAGCCATGAAGCAGCGGTGTACGGTCTGCGGCCGGGAATGGGGTATCGAAAGGCAGGTGCTTCGCTGTCCGTGCGGGGGACTGCCGGAGGTGGAGCAGAACGAGCGGGACTGGGACGGGGAGCGACTGAGGAGGCTCTTTGACGGGCGGCTTGCGGAGCGCTGCAGCCTCTATGCCAGCGGTGTCTGGCGGTACAAGGAACTGATCCACCCACAGCTGGCCGAAGTCTCTACGGTTACCAAATACGAGGGGAATACGGGGCTGTACGCGTCCGAACCCGTTCGAGCTTACGCCGGTGTGGCGCAGGTGCTGCTCAAGGCACAGAGCGAGAACCCAAGCGGCTCTTTCAAGGATAACGGCATGGTGGCGGCCGTGTCCCACGGTCTGTCGCTTGGATACCGGCGCTTTGCCTGCACCTCGACGGGCAACACATCGGCGTCGCTTGCGATGTATGCCGCACTGGTGGGCTGCGAGGCCTGCGTCTTTGTGCCCGACTCTGGGATTGCCGAGAGCAAGGTGCTGCAGACGGCGGCTTACGGCGCCCGGCTGATCCGCTTCGATGGGACCTACGACGAAGGCATCCGTTTCCTGGAGGCCTATGCGGAGGAACTCGGGCTCTATGTCTGCAACTCGGTCAACCCGCTGCGGATCGAAGGCCAGAAGAGCATCATCTACGAGCTGGCGCACAGCCTGGGATGGAGCCTGCCGGACTGGATCGTGCTGCCGGGCGGGGCGCTCAGCAATGTGTCGGCGCTGGGTAAGGGTCTGCGCGATCTGCTGCGGCTCGGCCTGATCTCCCGTCTGCCGCGCGTGCTCGTCGTCCAGGCGGAGGGGGCCAGCCCCTTCCACCGGCTAATGAGCGGCGGAGGAGAGAGGCTGGAGCCCGAGCCCCGGCCCCGGACGCTCGCCAGTGCGCTTAACATCGGCAGTCCGCCGAGCTGGGAGAAGGCCCGTGACGTCCTGCGCGAGACCGATGGCCTCACGGTCGCGGTCTCCGACGAGGAGATCCTGGAGGCGAAGGTCTGCATCGACCGCGCCGGCATCGGCTGTGAACCGGCTTCCGCCGCTTCTGTTGCAGGACTGCGCAGGCTGGTCCGCGAGGGAAGCATCGACAAAGAGGCATCGGCCGCCTGCCTGCTGACCGGCCATCTGCTCAAGGACCTTGGCGCGCTGAAGGGGATACCGGCGGGGCATAGCCGGGGGACGGGCGGTTTGGATCCCGGCTCGGTCCGCAGCCTGATCGAAGGGTAAGGCTGCCCATCGGCTGGGGGACTGGAGTCAAACCCAATCTTCCAGCTCAGTTATGTTTTGCCTCCGGGGAACCGATACTATAGGTATGAGAACCAGGCCGGAACGTGCAGAGACCGTCAAAACAGGATATTGCTCCTGCCGCAGACCTGCCGCCCCAGTGAATCACGGCCTACGGAGGAATGCCCATGAATAATCATATCAGCGATGACGAACTCCTCGGACTGATCAAGAATATGAACCTGGAGGAAGCGGCCCCGGAGAAGAGCGAACGGCTGCCGGAAGCGGGTGACACCCCGCCTGCCGGTGAAGGCGCCGCTGTGTATGTGGAGAACAACCAGATCGTGGTGAGGGAAGAGCCGGGCGGAGCGTACCCGATGGTGGAGGCGGTTCCTCCGGTTCAGCTGCTCAAGAACGGCAAGCTTGTGGAGGGCCAAACCCGGGTAGGCGCAGAGGATAAGCTCGAGTGGCAGGTGCCCTGCGAACCCTTGTACCGGATTGAGGTTTCGGAGGATAAGCTGGAGGCGTATTTTCAGCTCGTGTCCAAGGTCCGATACGGCTGGAATCTGGTGGAGCAGCCCGCGTCTTCCTCCCATCTGCGGATCGAGGCGGTGGAAGACCGGGCCGTGATCCTTGCGACCGTGAATCTCTCCGAGGTGATGAAGACGCTTCAGGGTATGGGCATCGTGAAGAACATCCGAAGCGCCGTCATTTTCCAGGAGCTGGCGAACCCGACCCATGAGCGCCGGACCGTCGCCCAGGGACTTCGGCCGCAGCCGAGCCGGGATGCCCGGCTGGAGCTGTATTTTGCCCAAGAGGTACAGAGCAGTATCGAAGCTCAAGAGAACAGGACGGTGGATTACCGCAACCACCTGCACATTCCTTCGGTAAAGAGGGGGGACCTTATCGCGAGGCGGTATCCTATGGTGCCGGGCGTCATCGGCTATACGGTCTATGGCGAGCTGATCGAGCCGGTCGCGCCCAAAGACATCACGGTGATTGCCAAAGAGAATGTCGAAATCCGGGGGGACGGAGAAGTCTACGCGATGAAGGACGGGCGGCCGAGGATGACGGGCAACCAGGCCGTAAGGTACTTCGATATCGCCACAGCCTATGTGGTGAACGGGGATGTCGATCTCAAGACCGGCAACATCGCCTTCTCGGGCGACGTCATCGTCCACGGCAGCGTCAAGGAAGGGATGGTCATTGAGTCGCTGGGCAATGTGTATATCTTCGGCAATGCCTATCAGGCCACGGTAACGGCGACGGGAAGCATCCAGGCGACCGGTAATATTGTCAAAAGCCACTTCTATTCGGGCTACTACGGCGTGGTGTTCAACCGGCTCTACACCAACTGCAAGGCGCTGAATGGGCTGCTGGCCCAGCTCGTTCAGGCGAGTCAGCTGCTCATGGGCGTCATTGAGGCCAAGGGACAGCGGGTTGGAATCGGGCAGATCGTCATGACCCTCATCGAAAGCAAATTCAAGGACGTGCCGAAGACGGCGGCGGATACGCTGGCCTGTGTGAAGAGCATCCAGCGGCTGGCGGGCAAAGAGATGAACGATCTCCGGGATCAGGTGGGACTCTTGACCGACCCGCGGAAAATTCTCAGCCTGGATTCGTTCAACCTGATTCAAGCGCTGCAGAATACGGTCCGTGAGACCTATGATATGGTGGAGCGCATGCAGGAGATCGGGGCGAACATTGATGTAGGCCAGTGCTATTTGTCTGAAGCGAAGGCGACCGGCGATATCCTGATCCGCAAGGAGGGGGTATTGCAGAGCACCTTGACCTGCCGGGGGAGCATCACGTTCTTCGGGCGGGATGCCGTCTGCCGGGGCAGTCAGCTTGATGCGCAGGACACGATCACGGCGAATGTGGTCGGGGGCGACTTCGGGGGAGAGACGATGCTGAAGGCCGGACGGCGCATCACTATGAACCGGATGAATCCCGGCAAGCTCTGCATCGGCAAGCTGTGCAGGCAGGTTCTGCAGCCGATCAAGCATGTGAATGCCTATGTGCAGGACGAGGAGCTGGTATTGGAGTTCGAGAAGTAGCATTTAAAAAAGCACTGCCGGGGAGGCAGTGCTTTTGGCTATGCACAGGGCTGTTCGAGTGCAGCCGAATTACTTGCTGTTGATCAGCTTGTTATACTCACGCACGACGTCGAATTTCTTGTCATCCGACTTGACATAACCGCGGTGGGAGTAGACATCATAGATGATCTGCTGGCTAGCCGGATCTTGGCCGATCTCGATGAAGGCCTTGGAGATATTATCTCTCCAATCGTTGTCCATGTCCGTACGCACCGTGATCGTATCGTTCGGAATAGCGGAAGTGAAAGCAACGACGCGGGTCTTCTCGAAAATGTCAGGGATATCCTTCTTCACGGTGTTGCGGGCATCCTGGAAGATCGCTGCAGCGTCTACTTGGCCGTTCACTACGGCAAGTACGCCTTTGTCATGGCCTTTGACTTCAAGGCTTGTTACGTCCTTCTCCGGATCAACACCGGCTTTCTTAAGCTCGTTGGCCGGCCATACGTATCCGGCGGAGGAAGTGACGGCCTGCCAGGCGACCTTCTTGCCTTTGAGGTCCTTCAGTTCCTTGATCGGAGAGTCGGCCTTGACGATGATCATGGCCTTGTAGAAATCAACGAGATCCTTCGTCTCGGCACCGGTTGCGTCATCGATGCCGTAACGCTGAGCCTGGAGCAGCAGGTCCGCCGCTTTGCGCTCGTCATGGGCCATAACATAGGAGGTTGGAGGCAGGAAGCCCACGTCCACCTGCTTGGAGGCCATAGCTTCGATCACCGTATTATAGTTCGTGGAGACGGATACCTTCACCGGAATGCCAAGCTTGTCCCCGAGAAGTTTCTCCAGGGGCTTTGCCTTGGCTTCCAGCGTTTCGGCGTTCTGCGACGGCACGAATTGCACTTTCAGTTCTTTCGGAACATAACCTTTGGCAGCCGGAGCTTCCTTCTGATCTGCTGGAGCAGGGGCTGCGGGCGTTGTATTCTCTGTTTTTTGACCGCAGCCGGCTGCAAGACCCGCCGTAAGTACGAGAGACAGGCCGAGCGTCGTAAACTTCTTAAACATGGAAATTGACCTCCTGTTAAATGGGCTTGTGCAATCAACAAAAACTACTATACCACAAATTGGGTAGGACCTGGAGTAAATCTTTTGTGAAGAAGGCGATCTTTGTCGGCAGGGAAGGACTCGTGTCGATATTGGTTCCAGAGGGCGAATTTGGTATAGTGTACTCATCTGACTATATAGAGGCGGAGTTGACGAACCATGAGCCAAAAAATAACAATCACCTTGCTGGAAACCAGTGACATTCATGGGCATATCTTGCCCATCCAATATGCGAATCATAACCAGACCGAGACGGGACTTGCCAAAATCGCTTCGCTGATCCGCAGGGAGCGGGAGGTCGCCGATGCTCTTCTCCTTATTGACAATGGTGATCTCATCCAGGGGACGCCGCTTGCGTACCACCATGCGAAGCTGAACGGAAGTCAGTCGAACCCGATGATCCAGTGCCTGAACGAGCTTGGCTACGACGCCGCCGTCATCGGCAACCATGAGTTCAACTACGGCATGGATCACCTGCGCAAAGCGATGCGGGAATCCTCTTTCCCGTGGCTCAGTGCGAATACCGTTGACGCGGGCACAGGTGAGCCCCGCTTCGGGCAGCCCTATCTGCTCCGCACCCTGGAGGGCGGGGTGAAGGTGGCGGTGCTGGGTCTTACGACGCAGTATATCCCGAACTGGGAAAAGGCGGAGCATATCCAGGGCCTCCGGTTCGAGGATGCCGTCGCTTCGGCCAAGCATTGGGTCCGTCACCTCCGCGAGACGGAAGGGGCCGATGTCGTCATTGCCGCCTACCACGGCGGATTCGAGCGCGATCTCGTCAGCGGGGAGCCGACGGAGCCGTTGACCGGCGAGAATCAGGGCTATGCGCTCTGCCGTGAAGTCGAAGGCATCGACGTGCTGCTGACGGGCCATCAGCACCGGCTGATCTCCGGCGTGGAGATTGCCGGGGTGCCTGTCGTGCAGCCGGGCAGCGGCGGGGCACGGCTCGGCCGGGTACGGCTGACGCTGGTCCGCGAAGAAGGCGGACGCTGGCGCGTGGAGGAAGCGCAGACGGACCTGCTCTCGCCCGAAGGCCTGGAGCCGGATCCGGCGATTCTGGAGCTCGCTCGTCCCCACGAAGAGCTGACGCAGCAGTGGCTTGACCAGCCGATCGGCCGGCTGCTCGGCGATATGCGCGTTCTCGATCCGATGGAGGTGCGCCTGAAGGAGCACCCGCTCATCGAGTTCATTAACCGGGTGCAGATGGAACTCTCGGGTGCGGAGATTTCGAACACCGCCCTTTTCGATAACATCTCGCCGGGGTTTCCGGAGCATATCACGATGCGGGATATCGTATCCAATTATATTTACCCGAATACGCTGCAGGTGATCCGGGTAACGGGCCGGGACATCCGGGCGGCGCTGGAGCAGTCAGCCGGGTACTTCGCCTCCTACCACGGGGAGGGGCCGATTCAGGTGAGCCCTTCGTTCAGCGACCCGAAGCCGCAGCACTATAACTACGATATGTGGGAAGGCATCGAATACACGATCAACATCTCCCGGCCTGTCGGGCAGCGGATCGTACGTCTGACGCGTCAGGGACAGCCGCTTGATCCCCATGCGGAATACGATGTCGTCATGAACAACTACCGGGCCGCCGGCGGCGGCAATTACATGATGTTCCAGGGCAAGCCGGTCGTAAAGGACATTCCGACGGATATGGCGGAGCTCCTCGCCGGCTATATTATGGAGCGGGGTACGATTCAGGAGGCCCTGAACCGGAACTGGGAAGTCGTGTGGGACGGCAAGGAGCAGGATGGCGGGCAGGAGAGGCAGTAAGGCCGGGCTCTCCTATAAGAACTTGGTTAACTAGGTTAGGCGGTAGGCAGAGGTATGCCGGGTAAGTTCTGGAAGGAGCCGGCGTACCGGTCTCCGTCTTTTTTGGCATGGGTGAGGATAGGCAGCAGGGTGTGGATGTGGAAGGACGGAACAAATGGCGGGCTGTTCAGGGGGCAGAGCCCGTCCCGTCCAGTCCGGTCAGGAAGAGAAGCGGGACGGCTCATCGAGAAAGGTGACCGTGCCTTCTTCCAGGGAGCGGATGCGCGCCAGCGATTCGACCCGGAAGCCTTCCTCCTCCAGCCGGCGCCGTCCGGGCTGGAACGACTTCTCGATGACAATGCCGAAGCCGGCGATGCGGGCACCGGCTTGTCCGGCAATACGCGCCATACCGGCCGCCGCTTCCCCGTTCGCCAGGAAGTCGTCGATCACCAGCACCGTATCGCCGGGCTGCAGCAGCCTGCGGGCGACCGTGACCTCGTTCTCTTCTTCCTTGGTATAAGAGTAAATCTTCTCCGTGAACACATCGCCTCGGAGCGTCAGCGATTTGCGTTTGCGTGCAAAAAGGAGCGGCACCCCCAGCTCCAGAGCGGTCATCAGGGCCGGGGCGATGCCGGACGATTCGATCGTCAGCACCTTGGTAATGCCTTCCCCGGCGTAGCGTGCCGCGAACTCCCGTCCGATCTCCCGCATGAGCAGCGGGTCAATGCCATGATTCAAGAACGTATCGACCTTTAAGATCGAGGGGCTGAGCACCGTGCCTTCCCGGCGTATTGTGTCTTGAAGCAGTCTCATTGTGATCCTGACCCTCCTCGTTGACGTGAGCTTAGTTGACATTATAAACCAACCGTGCTTGCCAAGCTACAGAAAAGTTGCCGTTTCGGAGGGGGAGGTTCTGTAGTATGATGGGTTCATAACCATATTGAACACGTGAACAGGAGGCTGCTGAGATGACTTTATTGTTATGGCCGGAGGGAACACCGGGAGCACGCGGGGAAGAAGCGGAGGACAATCCGACACTGGTGCCTTACTTGGCGGAGGGACCGGGGGTCAAGCCGGCGGTGATCGTATGTCCTGGAGGGGGCTATGCCCGCAGAGCAGACCATGAAGGGGAACCGGTGGCGCTGTGGCTGAACAGGCTCGGGATCTCGGCGTTCGTGGTCCACTACCGGGTGGCGCCGTACCAGCATCCGCACCCGCTGTCCGATGCGCAGCGGGCGATCCGCACCGTCCGGCACCGGGCGGCCGAGTGGAACATTGACCCGGCACGGGTCGGTATTCTCGGCTTCTCAGCGGGAGGCCACCTGGCTTCGTCGGCGGGAACGCATTACGACGCGGGGAATCCGGAGGCGGGAGATCCGGTGGAGCGGCAGAGCTGCCGCCCGGACCTGCTCGTGCTCTGCTATCCGGTGATTACGTTCGGGCCGTATACCCATGAGGGCTCGAAGGCCAACCTGCTCGGCGAGGCGGCGCCCGAGGAGCTCGTCTCCCTGATGTCCTCGGAGCGTCAGGTGAATGAGAATACCCCGCCGACGTTCCTCTGGCATACGGCGGACGACGGTGCGGTGCCGGTGGAAAATGCGCTGTTCTTCGCCTCGGCGCTGAGCCGCAGCAGGGTTCCGTTCGAGCTTCATGTGTATGAGAGCGGACGGCACGGCCTCGGGCTGGCCGAAGATCATCCCCAGGCGAATACATGGACGGCACTGTGCGGAACGTGGCTGAAGAAGCAGGGCTTCTAGTCTATGCGGGAGGGGCTGGCGGCACGTGAGGCGTATGAGCTGTACCCGCTGGGGGAGTCGGCGGCAGTGGTCCGCTGGCCCGGCGGGGCCGGGGAACGGAGCCTGCAGCTGCTTGACCTGACGGAAGAGCGGCTGAAGGCAGCGGCTCCTCCCTGGGTGACCGAATGGGTCCGGGCCTATACGTCTCTGACGGTATTCTACGATCCCTGGCTCGTGTATGCGGAGATGCAGAGGAGCGGGGGACCGAAGGCTTGGCGGGGAGACGTACATGGCGCGGGGGCGCTTGAGCTTGGAGTCGTCCCCCGTGGAGGCAGAGAAGATGGAGATGCCCGGAAGGAAGCTGGGGCTGACCTCGGGCAAGGTGAGGGCGTAAGCGATGCGGATGAACTAAGCGTAAGCGAGAGCGGGAACCAAAGAGAAGAAGGCCGGCAGGATGGCGAAAACGAGGGGACTCCCTATGCGTGGGTATGCGCCTGGATTCGGGATGCTCTCTGCGGCTTGGACCTCGCGGAAGGTGTATTTGCCCGGAAGGCGAAAACCGTCCTCATCCCTGCCCTGTTCGGCGGTGACGCCGGTCCCGATCTCCGGCAGGTGGCTGAGCGGGCGGGGCTTGCTCCGGAGGAAGCCATCCGGCTGTACTGTTCGGGAGTCTATACCGTCCATCTCATCGGATTCCTGCCGGGGTTCCCTTATCTCGGCGGGCTGCCCTCCGCCCTGGCCGCTCCCCGGCTGGCCGAGCCGCGCGCAGTGGTGCCTGCAGGATCGATCGGCATCGCCGGCCTGCAGAGCGGGATCTACCCGGTCGAAAGTCCGGGAGGATGGCAGCTCATCGGGCGAACCCCGCTGAGGCTCTTCGATGCGGAGCGGGCCCCCGCGAGCCTGCTGCAGCCCGGCGACTGCGTCCGGTTCGAGGCGGTCACCGAGCAGGAGTACGGCGAACTCGTGAGAGAGGCAGCGGAAGGCAGGCGCAGGCTGGAGCAGACCGAAGGAGAGGAGGGGACCCGCCTATGAGCTTGGTGGTACTAGAGGCGGGCCTGCTGACGACGGTGCAGGACCTCGGCCGCTATGGCAGCCGCTCGTCCGGGGTGGTGACGAGCGGGGCCGCGGATCCTGCCGCGCTGCGCACGGCCAACGCGCTGGTCGCCAACGAGCCCGGGGCGGCGGGGCTCGAGCTCACGCTGACCGGCGGCGTCCTGCGCTTCGAGCAGGACGCCGTCGTGGCGCTCTGCGGCGCAGCGATGGACGCGCGCGCCGAAGGCGGACCGCCGCTCCCGGCCGGGCGGCCCGTGCTCGTACGCGGCGGCACGGTGCTGCGGCTGGGCGCCGCGCGCTCCGGCGTGCGCGCGTACCTCGCCGTGGCGGGCGGCCTGGCCGTGCCCGCCGTGCTCGGCAGCCGCAGCACGCACGTGCGCGCACGGCTCGGCGGCCTCGCCGGCCGGGCGCTGCAGGCGGGCGACCGCCTGCCCGCGGGGCCGCCGACGGCCGCTGGCGCCGCGCTGGCGGAGCGCCTCGCGGCTGCGGCTGCGCCGGGCGCCGTGCTGACGACGGCGCCGTGGGCGCTCTCGCCGCGGGAGGCGCCTGGCCCTGCGCAGCGCAGGGCCCCCGGCGGCGCGGTGCGGCTGCGCGCGGTGCGGCTGCGCGCGGTGCGCGGGCCGGAGGCGGAGCGCTTCGAGGCGGGGAGCCTCGAAGCGTTCTTCGCCCGGCCGTACCGCGTGAGCGCGCAGGCGGATCGCATGGGCTGCCGCCTGGAGGGCGAGCCGCTGCGCCTGCGCGCCGACGGCGAGATGCTCTCGGAGGCGGTCGTGCCCGGCACCGTGCAGGTGCCGGCCGGCGGACAGCCGATCGCGCTGCTCGCCGATGCGCAGACCACCGGCGGCTATCCCCGCATCGCCCAGATCGCGGCGGTGGATCTGCCTCTGCTTGCCCAGGCAAGGCCGGGGACGCAGGTAGGCTTTGAAGAGATCACGCTGGCGGAGTCGCAGGCGCTGTACCTGCTGCAGGAGCTCGCGTTCCGCCGGTTGGAAGCGGCGGTGTGGGCAAGGATACAAGGATAGAATCGTTATAAGAATTCTCTCACCTTGCCCGCTGCGGAAGAATATGAGTTAATAAGAGTGCAGCCGGCCGCTGACACTTCGAAGAAAGGAGTGATCGGAAACATGATTACAACTGCTGAGGTGGTCTTCGCGTAAGCGAAGGCTCCATGGTGTAAGGAGGGGCCTGCGGGCCCCTTGTCTTCCCCAAGCGCCAGGGATCAGGAGCACTCCTGAAGTGTGCAGGACCGATGGGCTGAAACATGAAGCGAGGGCTTGAAGGAACAGCCTTCATGAGGAATTCCGCTCTTCCCGGTAGACAGCTCGAAGGGGCTGGGTTATAATGGGAGCGTGAATGTCACAAAACATTCAAGATTGCTGCAAAGATTCAATGAACAGCGCGTAACCCGTAAGATCAAATATGACCTAATCAGGTGAAAGGAGTGGCGATACAATGTTGGTTCAAATTGTAACGATCATGATGAATGGAAAAGGAATTGCTCCCAATTGAATAAGCATTTTCTCCATCACCGTCACCTGAAACCGTCACAGACAGAGGCCACGACATACTAGAGGCATTCGGGCACGATACGGCAGATCGTGTTTTTTTGTTTTATTGGACTCTTACAAGGCCACGCGGCCGTTTCCGATAAAACCATGCCCCAGCTCACGACGACGAACAGGTTTTGCAGGTGCAAAACTAAGGAGGTGTGAAGATGAAAATGCTTATGACTTTCGGAGCTAAAGCTATAACGGCACGAAAGGAGGCATTCATCGGTGGGGTACAAGAACGGCAAGGATATTCTTCCGGCTAGTTTGCTCAAGCAGCTGCAGGATTATATACAGGGCGAGATTATCTACATTCCCAAAAAAGAGCAAACCCGTGCGGGCTGGGGAGAGAACAACGGCACACGCCAGTCGATCCAGCGGCGCAATCATGAGATTTTCCGGCTGTATGAGAACGGTCATTCGGTGACCGAGCTCATCGGACAGTTTCATTTGTCGGAAGACAGCATACGCAAAATTATCGTCAAAACCCGCGGCTTATTGTCCGCAAGGCAGCAGGAAGCGGCGTCCACGAGGCACTAATTGACGGGATCCGCCCGGATCCCCGTTACTATAGTAGGTACGGCTGAAGAGTTGCTGTACAGGAAGAAGCCAGAAGTGGACGCTTTTGGCTTTTTTCTTAAAATTGTAAGCAGTTATAGCTCACTTATAAACGCGAATCGCCCATAAAGGACGGCAAAGCCGTTTATCTTGACGCGAACGTGCTTCCTCGAAAGGACCCCGATGAGGGGTTTTTATTATGTATGGACTTAAGCAGCCGTGCAGGAGAAGGAATGGAGGATGAATAGCAAGATGAAAACGATTGATCTGAACGGGGATATGGGGGAGAGCTTCGGCGTGTACCGCATCGGGTCGGACGAGCAGCTCGTGAAGGCCGTCACCTCCGCGAATATCGCGTGCGGCTTCCATGCCGGTGACCCGCAGACCATGCAGGCCACCGTACGCTTGTGTGCCGAGCATGGCACGGCGGTAGGGGCGCATCCCGGACTGCCTGATCTGGCGGGCTTCGGCCGGCGCAGCCTGGCGGTGACCCCCCATGAGGTGTATACGATGGTGCTCTACCAAGCTGCTGCGCTCCAAGGATTCGCGCGGGCGGAGGGACTCCGGATGACCCATGTCAAGCCGCACGGCGCCCTCTATAATATGGCGGCGGTTCAGCGGCCGCTCGCCGATGCGGTAGCCGAGGCCGTCTACCGGCTGGATCCCGAGCTGGTCCTCTACGGTCTGGCCGGCAGCGAATTGATTGCCGCCGCGGAGCGGGCCGGTCTGCGGGCCGCACGGGAAGTGTTCGCCGACCGTGCCTACGAAGCGGACGGTACGCTGACGCCCCGCAGTCTGCCGGGCGCGGTTCTGCACGACAGCTCGGAGGCGGAGGCTCAGGTGATTCGGATAGTCAAGGACGGCATCGTCCGCTGCCGGACAGGCGAGGAGATACAGCTCGGGGCCGACACCGTGTGTATTCACGGCGACGGCCCCGAGGCGCTGGAGATGGCCGCCCGAATCCGGAAGCGGCTGGAGGAAGAAGGAATTGAGGTGAGGCATGCCGGGAATGTTAGATCAAGTTGATGCCGCTGATGAGAATGATGCTGGCCATAACCGTCCGCAGCGGCCTTGCCGGCAGCTTCGCTGACAGGGAGCTGCCGAGCAGGACGCCGGGCACGGAACCGATCAGCAGGTTGAAAGCGAGCAGGTAATTCACGTTGCCAAGACCCGCATGCACCAGGCTGGCGGCGGTCACGAGCAGGAACGCGTGCACGATGTCCGTGCCGACGAGCTCGGCAGCCTTGAGACGATAGAAGAACATCATCGCCAGAGCGAACAGCGAGCCGGAGCCTACCGATGTCAGGCCGACAATGAATCCGAGCAGCACGCCGATGGCGATCGTAAGGGCTTTTTTCTCTTCGAGCGGCTTCTTCTGAATGGCATTGTCCCGTTCCTTAAGAACCCACACCTTCGCAATGCTCAGTACGGCAACGATAATGAGGACAAATCCAAGCGCATGCTTGATGATGTCATCCTGAAAATGATGCAGCGGCGGATAGTAGCGGAGAAGCAGTACGGCCGCGACCGCGCCGGGAATACTGCCGATGGCCAGATAGAGCACGAGCTTCTTGTTCAGCGTCCCCTGCCGCATGTGCTGCACGCTGCCGAACAATTTGGTAATGGAGTTATAAAATAAATCCGTTGCTACCGCAACCGTTGGCTGGATGCCCAGCAGCATCAGCAGCGGTGTAAGAAGGGCGGCTCCCCCCACGCCGGTCAATCCGACCATGAGTCCCACGAGAGCACCCATGAATACAATACTCAGTTCCATTGGTATGGTCACCTCAAATATAAACTTTTCTCATCAATCCGATATGATTTCGTTATTCCAAGTATAATCCCCACTAAACAGATATGCAATAAATATTTTGTCGGTTTTGTCCGGAACTAACAGGTCATTTCAGTGTATGTACGCCCAGGGATCCAGGTGTTTGCCGGGGCAAAGCGTTTATTCTTCCCTCCTCTTCTTCTTACCTGCAAAACAAATACACCGTCTCCGGTGTGGATACGGTGTACGGGCTTCTTTATTATGCCTCCGGCAGCCCGGATGCTTTGCGGAGTTCGTTGGCAAGGCGGTTGAATTCCTTGCGGGCCTCCTCCGATTCCGTACAGTAGTAAGCCGCGGACAAAAAACGAATGATTTTCTCCGCATCTTCAGGACTAAGCATGCGAACCCTCCTTCTGGTTGTCGAGTGTGGCTGGTCGAGCGGCTGCCGCTTTCCTACTATCTTATGCAGGAAGGGTAAGGGTTGTCACAGGTCCGCCGTTCTTAAGCACTGCACTCCCGTGAAGGGCAGGCGGTGTGATATGATAATCGTGGAAAAGGCAAAAGCTGGAGCAAAAGGAGGGGCCGTATGATTCGGGTATTCGTATACGGGACGCTGCTTCAGGGGGAATCCAATCATGGCATTGTCGCCCCTTATCTTCTGTCGGTCCGTCCGGGGGTGGTTAGGGGGGCGTTGTATGACGCAGGAGCCTATCCTGCCATGGTGCTGTCTGGAGAAGTGTCTTCCGCCCCTTTGGTGGAAGGCGAGTGGCTGGTCGTCGAGCCGGAAGGGCTTCGGCGGATGGATGAGCTCGAGGAATACTACGGTCCCGGTGCCGACAATGATTACGAACGGGTCTGGATCCGTGATGCGCTCCGGGAAGAACGGGAAGGCTGGGTCTATGTATGGCGCCATTCTCGCGGCTGTCCGCCATTGTCCTGCGGTTCCTGGCGGAATTATCTCCGCGGGAGGGAAGCAGGCGGGGAGAAGCACTGACGAGCGGCGCATGATAAGCTTGGCCGGCAACCTATGAGCCGGTAGGATCAGCGGCGGGAGAGGGGACGCCAATCTTCCTTTTCCGATTTCTTGACGATCTCGGTCAGCCGGATGACGATGGCCTCTGCATCTTCTTCGCTAATGTGGTTCTGCAGCACTTCGAAGCTGAGATTGTCCTTCAGGAGCTGACGGGTCACGTTGCTTTCACGGTACCACGACTCCGTGACGGCAAAGCTGCCGTCTTTTTTGAGCCATATTTCGTGATAATGCTGCTCTTCCTGATTCTGCTGCTTGTTAATGAGATAATAAGCAAGGATAGGAATACGCGGATCCGACAAACGCTGGCTGACGACGGAGCCTGAGGAAACGGGTTGTCCAAACGTAACGTATTTGGAGACTTTTTTGACTAGATGTTCGATATTCAAGGTGAAGTCATCCTTTCCAGTTACTTTATGCCTATTTTTTCTAAAGATTTAATAAAGCTTCAAGCCTCGAACTATCTTAACATACCTTCCCTTGGGGAGGCTACCCGTCAGGCAGATGCTGAAGGAGCCAATTTATGCCCTCACTCCCTGTCAGGCATCCTTATTCAAACCATGCTATAATGCAGATAATTAGTGATATGCATTAGAGGAGCGTGTCCCCCATGGCTAATTACCATATCCTGCTCGCGGACGATGAAGCGGCGCTGCGGTTCCTGCTGACTGAAACGCTGGCAGATGAAGGCTACGAAATTACGGAGGCGGAAGATGGGCAGGGCGCCTTGGACCACCTGCAGGAGAAACGTTTCGATCTTATCATTCTTGATTATATGATGCCCGAACGCACCGGAGTTGAAGTCTGTGAATGGCTCCGCAGCCATGGGAATCCGAACCGGGAAACGCCGGTTATCCTTCTTACGGCAAAGGCGCTTGAGAAAGACCGGGAACGCGCCAAAGAAGCCGGCGTGACCCAATACATCGTCAAACCCTTCAGTCCGCTGCAGCTGTTGGACACGGTAGAAGATTTAATCGGCAAATCAGGCTCTTAATTTGATATCGAACACAGAAATGGATGTGGCAATGATCCGATGAACCAGCGACCTGCCGAAGACCGGGCGGCTCGGGAAATCCGGTTGATGAAGGAAGGAAGAAAACGATATATTGAGGAGCTTCATAGGCAGCTTCAGGAGCTGCGGGATGGGGTAGTCGCCGGAGAACCGGACACCCTAGACGAACAGGCCAAACGATTCTACCGGACGGCACATACCCTGAAAGGCAGCGCTCCCATGTTCGGCTTCATGCGGGTCGGCAGTCTGGCTGAGAAGCTTGTCCTGGAGTGGGAATGGACACAGCAGGCAGAGGTCATGGCTTCGACGGAAGAAGTGGCCCGGCTGTTCCGGATATCGGCAGCGGCGGCCGAATCCCGCCTGGTCGAGCTTGCACTGGAGCTTGACATCTACGCGCAGGAGTTCGAGCTCGACGAGAGCCAGGAGCAGCTGCAGCGCAAAATCAGCCCGCCGCACGGAGAGCGGCTGCTTGTGATCGATGACGACAAAGTCCTGTGTTCCTATTTGGTCCGCCGCCTGCGCCTGGACGGTTATGAGGTGGACGAGGCGCATGACGTCACCACGGCGCGCCGTCTGCTCCGTGAGCATGCTTATCAGCTCATTACGCTGGATCTGATGATGCATCCGGAGAGCGGGTATGAATTATTCGAGCTGCTCAAGAACGACCCCACCCTGAAATATGTGCCTTTGATTGTACTCTCGGGACGTAACGATGTGCATGATAAGGTGAGATGCTTCTACCTCGGGGCGGACGATTATGTGACGAAGCCTTTTCAATATGAAGAGCTCAGTGCCCGTATCTACAGCCTGCTGAAGCGAACCCGGACGTTCGAACAGATGGCCTTCCGCGATCCTCTTACGGGCGTGTACAACCGGCGCTTTTTCGATCACCAGATCCGTGTGGAACTCCAGCGGGTTTCGCGCTATCCGACGCCGATCTCGATGGCCTTCATCGACATCGACCGGTTCAAGATGATTAATGATCTGCATGGACATCATATCGGTGACTTGGTGCTGCAGGGGCTGGCTTATTTGCTTCAGAATAACCTCAGGTCCACGGATCTGCTGGCCCGCTTGGGCGGAGAAGAATTCATCGTGGTCCTGCCGGGCTCTACCGGAGAGGATGCCAAGCGGGCGATCGAGCACATTCTTCATCTGGCCCGGCAGGAACCGGTTGCGCAGAATGAGGGACAGGCGTACCGCATCACCTTCTCCGCCGGGATTGCCGAGTGGACTCCCGGGCTAAGTATTGAGGAGTGGACCGCCCGCTCTGATGAAGCGATGTACGAGGCGAAGCAGTCCGGCCGCAACCAGGTCATACTGCAGGCCGGGCCGTCGAAGCAAGAGGCCGTTGCGCTGTCGCTAGGGAACCCGGAACGCAGGAAGGTTCTCATAGCAGACGACGATAAAATCCTGCGGTCCATTCTGTTAGCGAAGCTGAAGCATCTGCCTGTGGACTTCCAGGAAGCGGTCGATGGCGAGCAGGCTTATGAGGCTATCCTGGCTTCGCCTCCGGATCTCTGCATCCTCGACGGCGTGATGCCCCGCCTGGACGGCTACGGCGTTCTCGAACGCCTGCAGCAGCAGGGAGAGCTGCCGCGCGGAACCAAGATGCTGATTCTCTCGGGACGCAGCCGGGAAGAAGACATCTCGCGTGCCGTACAGCTCGGCGCCCACGCTTACATGCACAAGCCGTTCTCGATGGTGGAGCTGGAGCTGAAGGTGAAGGAGCTGCTGGAGATTTGGTAGGGCCGTGATGGGATGGCGATGAGGCATGCTGGGAATGCGGGGGCTGGAGAGACGTGGAGAGGTGCTGGAAGATGCGCTGGGCCCTGCGTTGGCGAGTGATCGAATAGCCCCTCCGGCCGCGGTTGAACCCTGTGAGAATTGGATTGGAATAGGGGAAAGGGTTCTCACAGGGTTCAAAGACGGATGTAAACTTCTACGATGCCTATTCAATCCCGAGTGGCATTCGCATATACAATACAGCACCCAAGGGACGTGACCCAGTCACGGCCCTCTTGGGTATGGGCAAAAACGAACGTCCCCCGCCGGGCGCGAGGCGGGGGACGGTTTGTAAGGGCAAGGTTGTTGGATCGGGGCGGCGCCAAAGCCCCCGAACCCAAGCACCCGAACCGAAGTAGCCGAACCGAAGTAGCCGAACCGAAGTAGCCGAACCGAAGTAGCCGAACCGAAGTAGCCGAACCGAAGTCCCGAACCCAAAGCCCTCGAACCCTTCTCCGGGTCTTACAATTTAGATGATCGATATATGCCTTCAAGAGGAGCCAATGCCTCATGAGTCTGATGCGGCATTCAAACTGCGACAAGTAACCTCTCCAAGGTGATTTTGTTGTGTCGAATGTTAGCCATTAGACGTAGTCATTAAAAATATGACCCGCTTACCACAGCTAGGCAGCACGCTTGCCACCGAGGGAACTGCTTAAAGGGAAGAAGAACCGCTCGCACTCTTTTCCATTTCCATCATTGGTGTTGGGCACGGAAGCTAGCTGTCTGAGATAGAAAAAGGACCGGCTCGGGGGCCGGTCCTGGGAAATTTACAGGTCGTCCCAGTTGAGGTTGGACGATTTGCTGTAGTTCGTAACTTTTTGTTCGAAGAAGTCTGTCTTGATCGCGTTCATGTTGCTGAAGCTCTCCACCCATTTCATCGGATGTTCTACGATCTCCGGGTAAAGGATCTCAAGGCCAAGCTTTCTCATACGCTCGTTGGAGAGATACTTGATGTACTGGTCGATAATCTCGTTGCTGAGGCCGTGGATCTTGTTGTTCGTGATGTATTGGCCCCACTCGATTTCGTGCGAGACGGCGGTGCGCATCATGCCCCGCAGGTCTTCGATAAGCTCGTCGGTGAATACCTCGGGGTTCTCCTTGCGGATCTCCCGGAAGATGTTCTGGAACAGCGCCAGGTGCGTGAGCTCATCGCGCTGGATGTATTTGATCTCGGACACGGTTCCGAGCATTTTTCCTTGGCGGCCGAGCGCGTAGAAGAAGGAGAAGCCGCTGTAGAAATAAATGCCTTCGAGAATGTAATTCGCCATGATGGTTCGCATCAGGTTGTCGGTCGAAGGCTCTTCGATGAAGCGCTCGTACAGGTCGGTGATGAACCGGTTGCGCTTCAGGAGGTGCTTGTCTTCCCGCCATTGGTTGTAGATTTCGTCGCGAACCTCAGCCGAGCAGACACTGTCAAGGATATAGGAATAGCTCTGGCTGTGGACCGCTTCCTGGAACGTCTGCACGGTAAGGCACAGGTTCACCTCGGAAGCTGTGATGTATTCGTTGATGTTCGGCAGGTTGGCCGTTTGCAGCGAGTCCAGGAAGATCAGGAACGAGATGATTTTATCATAGCTTTGGCGTTCTTCCGGGCTCAGGAATTTATAGTCCTTCGCGTCCTGGGCGAGTGGAATTTCCTCGGGAATCCAGAAGTTGTTCATCATCGTGCGGTACATCTTCGTGGCCCAGTCGTACTTCACGTTGTTGAGCTCGATCAGGTTCGTGGTGTTGCCGCCGATCATGCGGCGCTTGCCCCAGTCGCGGTCCCCGTTTTCGTTGAACAGTTTTTTCTTTTGCAGATCCATAAAGAGACTACCTCCTAAGTAGCGTACAACCCCCTAAATCCCCCTTAAAAGGGGGACCCCAGGAGGCACCGGCCCCCTGGACCCCGGAATGCTGTCGGATGGAGCGGCAGCCTGCAGGTGAGTTGTGTGTGATGTGTAGAGTCGCGTCCGTAAGCAGTGCAGGTACCTTCCTCGCTTCCGCAAGGAGGTACCTGCACTGCTTACACGCTTTACGTTGGTGCAGAGAAGACATGTTCTCGCACGGCTCGAACGCTTGTTGTTGTGGCTTTGGCTGCTTCGCGAGCCTACGTCAGGTGGAAACATGGGCGGATCGCTTCGCTGCCGCCGCGTGGGGGCGGTCTGCGCGGCTAACGCCGGCTCGACCCGCCCCCACTCGATTAGGGCGCCAAGAGCAAAAGGCAAGAGCAAAAGGGCAAGAGCAAAAGGCAAGAGCAAAAGGCAAGAGCAAAAGGCAAGAGCAAAAGGCAATCGGACAGAGCGTTTCACTGCTGTCCTTGTCCAGAAGAGGGAGAGTCCGCTCTTCTGGAAGTACAAATTCATGAGAGAAGTATTCACTTACCGCGCCCGCGCTGACTCGTCTTCGACATCAGGTACCTTGAAGATCCGTTTAGCGCCTTCAGCACTGCCCGACCAGGTCACGGAGAAGATCGACGCGACGATTCCTCAGGTCCAACCCGCGGCTTGGACCTGAGGAATGATGCTCCGCCCAGTTCAACAGTCTAGAAACAAAGGCTCCATAACAAATAGCGGAACTGTGATGCGCTATTGCATCCTTTTGGACTGCTTTTTATGAAATAGAGGAACTCAGATGCCTTATCACCGAGATTTCCGCCGAAAACAGTCAATATAGAAGAAATAACGCATCTCAGTTCCGTTATTCCCAACAATGCGGGCGGTAGCAGGCGAATAGCGCATCTCAGTTCCGCTAATCCATCAGCAGACGAATAGTCGCATCAGAGTTCCGCTATTCTCAGAAGGGACGGTTATACAGTCAGGTAACTGCCCAACTAACTGCATTGAGCGATCCTAGTTCCGTGACTATGGAAGAACGATACCGCTGTGCTCACCGGTCCCAACCTCAGCTTCCCGTTACCACCGCCGCCTCGGGCTGCGCCCCGCGCTTGCGCCCCGAGCTGCGCCACGGTCTGCGCCCCGAGCTGCGCCTCTTTTACCTTGCCCCGGAAAAGGGCAGGTCACACCTACAGGCGCAGGATTCATCCCGCGCCCGTAGGCAGCTCCATGCACTTACGCGCTGCAGGAGACGCAGTCTTCGACCTCAAGGCTCTTGTTGCGGCAGTAGTAGACGGTCTTCAGACCGTTCTTCCATGAGGCCAGGTAGAGCTCGAGGAATTCACGGGCGGACATCTCCGGCGTGATGTACAGGTTGAACGACTGTGACTGGTCGATGTGGCGCTGACGGGAGCCCGCGGCGCGGATGCTCCACAGCTGGTCGATCCGGTGGGCTTCCTTGTAGTACCACATCGTCTCGGCGTTCAGATTCGGCGCCGTCTGAGGGATGACCGCGTTCTTTTTCTCCTCGACGAAGAACTTGTTGAAGATCGGGTCAATGCCTGCGGTGGAGCCGGCGATCAGGGACGTGGAGGCCGTCGGTGCGATCGCGAACATCCAGCCGTTGCGCACGCCGTACTGAGCTACCAGCTCTTTGAGCTCCAGCCACTCGGGGCTGTTGTAGCCGCGGTCCTCGAAGTAAGCGCCGGTCTGCCACTCGCTGCCTTCGAAGGCAGGGTAGGCGCCTTTTTCCTTGGCGATCTCCATGGAGGCCTTCACGGCGTAGTAGTTCATCCACTCGTAGATCTCGTCGGCTTTCTCCACATGCTCGTCGGATTCCCAGTTGATCTTCATCTGCGCGAGCATCTGGTGGTAGCCGCTGGAGCCGAGGCCGACGGCACGGTACTTCTTGTTCGTGATCTCCGCCTGCGGGATCGGATAGTAGTTCAGGTCGATGACATTGTCCATCATCCGCATCTGGGTCGTCACGACGCGCTCAATGTCTTCGCGGGTGTAGACGCGGCCGAGGTTGGTCGACGACAGGTTGCACACGACGAAGTCGCCGCTCTTCACCTGCTGGGTGATGATGCCGTCCTCATGCTGCGTCTGGATGAGCTCGGTCGGGCTCATATTCTGCGCGATCTCCGTGCAAAGGTTGGAGCAGTAGATCATGCCCTTGTGCTTGTTCGGGTTCGTCCGGTTGACGGTATCGCGGAAGAAGACGAACGGCGTGCCGGTCTCGAAGGAGGACGTCAGGATACGCTTCATGATGTCGATCGCCGGGATCTCTTCCTTGGACACCTTGTCGTCGTTCACGCACTCCCAGTAACGCTTCTCCCACTCCTCGCCCCACGAATCTTCGATGGAGTAGCCTCTGGCCTTGCGGATCTCGTGCGGGTCCATCAGGTACCAGGTGCCGCGCTCCTCGACGGTCTTCATGAACAGGTCCGGAATACATACGCCAGGGAAAATATCATGCGCCTTCATCCGGTCATCCCCGTTGTTCGTCTTGAGGTTCAGGAAGTCGAGAATGTCCTTGTGCCATACATCGAGGTAGACGGCAACCGCACCGGAACGTACGCCGAGCTGGTCGACGGCGACTGCCGTATTGTTGTAGTTCTTGATCCAAGGCACGACACCGCCGGCCACGCCCTTGTAGCCGCGGATGTTGGAGCCGCGGGAGCGGACCTTGCCGACATAGATGCCCATGCCGCCGCCGTGCTTCGATACCTGCGCGAAGTTCTGGTCGACGTTGTAGATGCCCCAGAGGTTGTCCGGCACTGTATCGATGAAGCAGGAGGAGAGCTGGTGCAGCGGCTTGCGCGCATTCGCAAGCGTCGGTGTGGCTACCGTCATCTCCAGGGAGCTCAGCACGTCGTAGAACTGTTTGGCCCAGGAGAGCTTGTCCGCTTCCTTCATGGCCAGGTGCATCGCAACGCCCATGAACAGCTCCTGCGGCAGCTCCAGCACTTCCTTGTCGAGGCCGCGGATCAGGTAGCGGTCGGCGAGGGTCTTAAGCCCGATGTAGTTCAGCAGGTGGTCGCGCTCCGGCTTGATGTAAGCGCCGAGTTCCTGGATGTCTTCCTTGGTGTAATGCTCGAGAATATAGCTGCCGTACAGCCCGGTGTTCGTCAGGTATGTAATCAGGGAATAGAGGTCGCCGTAGCCGAAATGTCCGTATTTGCGGTTGAGCTGGGCTTCCTTATATAGATCGTAGGCGAGCAGCTTCGCGGCGACATACTGCCAGTTCGGCTGTTCTACGCTGGTCTTCTCCACGGCGACCTGGATGAGCAGGCGCTGGATTTCCTTGGTGGTGATTCCGTTGCGGAACAGGGGGAGGAGTGCGGTTTCCAGCTCCAGGGGGTCGCATTCCGGATACGCTTCGCAGGCGAAATCGATCACCTTTTTCATTTTGGCGAACACTAGCTCTTCTTGGGTGCCGTCACGTTTGACGATAATCATGCTTCCAGCTCCTTCGGTGTACATAAACTTAAGAAAAGCATGCAGCCTTCTTATCCAGTAAGAAGGAATGCATGCCGAATGGATTCGAACACAAAAACTCGAGTCTCCGAAAAGGCAGCACTCCCTATCGCTCGTAGGGAAGCCGTGCTTAAGAATCCGGCAGGTCTTCTGGCTCGAAGGCGTCCTTGGGCGGACGGCGGCACTGCAGCGGAGCGGCGTATGAGCCGCCGGCAGGCGCACTTCTCACAGTGGCGGGACCGCGCCGGAATCGCACCGGCTTCCCTATTCTCTTCCTACCATATCTCGTAGCAAGAAGCACCTGATTCTACCATATGTAGTTGTTTCGTAGAGACAATAGTATGAATTTACCTTACTGGGGCGGTTGTGTCAATCTCTTATTTCGACACGCTTTTCCAGGAGCGCGCTCCCCAAACGTTACGATTCCATGGCAGGTCTTGGTGGCCGGCGGAGGAGTATGCTACAGTAGAATGCAGGTGCCGCAAGGCCCGCCCGGGTCCAGCGCCCGGCAGGATGACCGGCCCGCAGCGCCGTCTGCAGCCTCATCCGGGCAGCGTCATATATGGAAATATGGGAGGAATCTTCATTGAGGCTTCATTATATAGTTGCAAAAATAGTCACAAAACGTTCCCGTTACGCAGTGCTCCTGCTCCTGCTGATGGCCCTGACGCTGTCACTAGGAGCCGGTGGGTCCTCTGTATCCGCCCATGCCTCGCTGGTTGAGGCGGTTCCTGCCGCGGGCAGCGAACTGAAAGCCTCACCGGAACGCATCGCGCTTACCTTCAACGAGAGGCTTGAGAACGGGTTATTCTACCTGCGGGTCTATGACAGTGCGAAGAAGCAGGTTACGGAGGCTGCGGCGGTGATGAACCCGGAACAGACCACGGTTTCACTCGAGCTTCCTCCGCTCGTGCAGGGGAACTTCCTGGTGACTTATCACGTCATCTCGGCGGATGGGCATCCGGTGGAAGGCAGCTATCTTTTTGCCGTTGGACAAAGCTTGTCCGAGTCGGCAGATGCACAGCAGATGCCTGCAGGCATGCAGCACAGCCATGGAGACGAGCCCTTCGGCGGAACCTCCGCCGGGGATGTGCTGCAGTTCGCCTCGCGGATCCTCTACTACGCGGCACTGCTCATCTTCACAGGCTGGCTGCTGTGGTACCGCCGGTTCGGGGGCACGGCTCCAGAAGAGACGCGCACAAGGCTGCGCCGCCTAGCCGAGAAATGGCAGCAGCTCTATCTGATCGCTTACATCCTGTTCATGTGGGCGCATCTGCCGGACCTGCTCGGAGACAGCGGGGCGGAGGGGCTGCTGACTCTCTTCACGAAGACGGCCGCGGGCTATGCCTGGCTCGGGGGCCTGCTGCTTGCGCTGCTGAGCTTCGTGATGCTGTACCGCAGCACCGCGCTCGATCTAGTCTGGGCCGCGCTCGCCTGGTTTGCCAAGAGCATGCTTGGCCACGCCGCCGCCTTCGAGCCGAAGGCGCAGACCCTTCTGCTTGATTGGCTGCATCTGGGTGCGGCCGCCGTTTGGGCCGGCGGGCTGGTCATGCTGCTCCTGCTCTGGAGGACGGAGCGGGAGCAGGCGAAGCGCCTGCTGCCCCTGTTCTCCACCGCGGCGCTGCTCAGTCTGCTGCTGCTGACCGTTTCGGGCGTGCTGACGACGTTTATTTTTCTGCCGGATATCCGCTACATCATCGAGACCTCCTGGGGCCGTCTGCTGCTTGTCAAATGTGTGCTGGTGCTCGCAGTGATCCTGACGGGTGCCTTGATCCGCTTCTCTTACCGAAGAGTGCGGGACCGCACGTCGGGCCGTCTGCTGGTGCTGGATGCCCTCCTGATGACCGCAACGGTCGGGATCGTCGGGGTATTCACCTACTTGTCCCCGCTGCCGGCCAATGAGCCCTTGCACTGGCACGTGATGGGGGAGAAAATCCATATGACCGCGCAGATTTCGCCGAAGGTGCCGGGGGTCAATGATTTTACAGTTAAGGTTTGGCTTCCCGAGAAGCTGGGGAAACCTAAGCATGTGATCATGAAATTGCATTCTCTGGATGGGCCGGAGATCGCGCCGCTGGTTGTGCCTGTTGAGCCGTTCGAGGATGCGAGCTTCGAGGATTCCTACGATATGAAGCGGTACAGCTACCGGGTCCGCGGAGCCTACCTGCCGTATGCAGGGCGCTGGAAAGTGGAAGTGCGCGTGATGGACTCGGAGGATAACGAGACGGTATACGACTCCGAAATCCGTGTGTATTAATTGCCCAATGGACTCCGGCGCGAGACCTCTAATAATTCCGCTCCGTTCTGTCGAAATATAAGGTGAACTATTCTAGAATCTATTGTCCATTTCCACCACTGAAATAACAATGGAAGTACACCTTTCAAGAAGGAAGCAGAGGATTGACATGGTCTATAAGGACAGCCGAGCCGGCGAAGGACCGCCTAAGAACGCTTGGCGGGACTGGATATTTCAACATGCTTCATTAATTCGATTATGGTTTACGCTGTCCGGGGCCGAGCTGATCTGCCTCGCTCTCGGGCAACTGATCGGTGAGAACAATGATATGCTGGACATGGTCAAGTCGGGTATCGTGATCCTGCTGACCGCTCCGGTGTTCTACTTCACGATCCACCGGTACCAGGTGAAAATATCGAGCATCTGCTCAGCAGCGCTGTTCATCTTGTTTGCGTCCGAACTGCTGGAAAACCTGACGAGGCTGGTTATCGAAGGCACGGTGAACTGGAGCGATTCCGGATTGGATCTGCTCTTGACCTTGATCCTGGTGGGGCCGCTCATGATCTGGATCGCGTCGGATATCCGGCGGCGGGAGTTCACCGAGCGCCAGCTGAGCTATCTGGCTTATTATGATCCGCTGACCGGTCTGCCGAACCGCCAGATGTTCCAGCAGTCGCTGACGATGGCGGTCCACTCGGCGAACCAGGACGGCCGCAAGCTGGCCGTCATGTTCATTGACCTTGACCGCTTTAAGAATGTCAACGATACGTTCGGGCATGCATTCGGCGACCAGCTGCTTGTCGAAGCGGCGGACCGTTTGAGGTCGGGGCTTGGCGCGAACGATGTGGTTTCACGCCAGGGTGGGGACGAATTCACCGTACTCGTCATAGATGCGGAGCGGCCGGAGGACGCGGAGAAGGTGGCGAGCCAGATCATCCAGCTGCTCAGCCACCCCTTCACGATCGAGGGGCATGAACTGCGGGTCGGCTGCAGTATCGGCATCGCGATGTATCCGCAGGACGGGGAAGACTCCATCACCCTGATGAAAAACGCGGATACGGCCATGTACCGGGCCAAGGAATACGGGAAGAACGGCTGCCAGTTCTACAATCCTGAGATGAACGATACGGTCATACAGAAGCTGGTGATGGAAGAGTGGCTCAACAAGGCCATCGAACTCGGGGAGTTCGTCCTGTACTACCAGCCCCAGGTAGATATCTTCACGGGCAAAATGAACGGCATGGAGGCGCTCCTCCGCTGGAAGCATCCCCGTCTCGGCTTCATCTCGCCGGGAGAATTCATTCCGCTGGCGGAAGAGACCGGCCAGATTATCCAGATCGGCGAATGGGTGCTGCGGGAGGCCTGCCGGCAGAACAAGGAATGGCAGGACGCGGGCTATGCGCCGCTCAAGATGGCGGTCAATATCTCGCCTATCCAGTTCCATCAGCATAACTTCGTTCAGATCGTGCTCCAAGCGCTCGAGGAGAGCGGCCTCGATCCCAAATACCTGGAGCTGGAGATCACCGAGGGTATTGCCATGTATCACGTCGATCAGGTGATCGAGAAGCTGTGGACACTGAGAGGGCATGGTCTTCATATCTCCATAGATGATTTCGGGACAGGCTTCTCCTCGCTGAGCTATCTCAAGAAGTTCCCGATTACGAAGCTCAAGATTGCGCAGCAGTTTGTCCGTGACATTCCCGAAGATCCGGACGACGCGGCGATTGTGCAGGCCATCATGGCCATGGCGCTAAGCCTGAAGCTTAATGTCATCGCCGAAGGCGTGGAGACCGACGCGCAGCTTTCCTTCCTGCTCGACATCAAGTGCCGGGAGATTCAGGGCTACATCTTCAGCCGGCCCATCCCGGCGGCGGACTTTGTGGAGCTGCTGAAGCAGAACGCGGATTAAGCGCTTTGGGGGTGTGCGGCACCTGCGGCAGGTTGTGAGACAGTATTCCGATGCGGCAGGCAGCTGGTCAACCTAAGGTAACCGGTTGTTCGTTTTGAAGAATCGGGCGTGGATGGTTCGGTCTGTGCAGTTCGCTGTAGGAAGCTGTTGGCCGAAGCAGGATGGCTTTGGCTTCGGCACAGCCCCATCGAAAAAGAGTCCCTATCCGTTGCTGGATAAGGGACTCTTTGGTTTGGTGCGGCGGAGTGAAGCGGTGAGGGCGGATTACCAAAAGTGTGAGGCCGCGGGCCTCCTTGAGAGCCCAAAAGAGATGCGTGAGCTTCGGAGGCTGGGCTCAGGCTGCTCTTCGGAAGTCCGGAGGCAGGACATTCTCTATCCAGCAAACGCTCCTGTATCGGCTGTATGCCGGGATAACGGGCAGGTACCCGAGGAATCGCTGCTGTACTTAGGCTTACTCACCGCTCCAGTGCTGCGGATGGCCTTCACCCACGTAGGCCGCTGCCGCGGCGTTAGCGAGCACCTGCTCAGGACTTTTGCAGCCTGGGATAACCGCTGTAACAGCCGGGTGCTTGAGGCACCAAGCCAGCGCCCACGTCGGCATCGCCATGCCGGCCGGCAGCTCTTCGGCCTTGATGCGCCGCACTTCCTCGAGCTTCAGGCGGGTCTGCTCGGGGTCATGGCGGCGGCGCACGTCATCCTCGGAGAACGTGTCGCCGGGCTGGTACTTGCCGCTGAGGTAGCCGCTCGCCAGCGGCACACGTGCCAGGACGCCAAGGTTCTGGCGGATGCAGGAAGGAAACACGCGCTCCTCGGGTTTGCGGTCCAGCCGGTTGTAGACGACCTGGATGACCTGCGAACCCACTTTGCCCGAGGAATCGGTCTGGTGCAGGTTGTCGTTGCTGGCAATCGACGTGCCGAGATGGCGGATTTTGCCCGCATTCACCTGCTTGTCGAGCAGGGTCCAGAGCTCGTCCTGGTCGAAAGCTTCGTCTGAGCCCGAGTGGAACTGGTAGAGATCGATATAATCCGTCCGCAGGGCCTTCAGGGAAGCGTCCAGCTGATCGAGCACTTCCTGGGGGGACCAGTGCTGGCTGCGGTCCAGATGGGCGTGGAATTTGTGCCCGAACTTGGTGGCGATCACCCAGTCCTCCCGGCGCCTGCGGGACACATAATCGCCGATGAGCGATTCCGACGTGTGGTCGCCGTAGCATTCTGCGGTGTCGATCAGATTGATCCCTGATTCGGCCGCCTGGTCCAGAATCGCGTCCACCTCCGCCTGGGAGAACGGCTTGCCCCATTCGCCCCCGAACTGCCACGTGCCTACGCCAATAACGGATACTTTGAGATTCGTCGAGCCCAGCTTGCGGTATTTCATCATTCGTCCCCTCCTGCGGGATAGTAGTATGGTTTTGCCTGAGCATCCGGTCTGGCAAGCAGCAGGTTTCGTGCTTCAGCATCGTCGACATGCCATCGGTTTAGCTTGCCCGGCCGCCAGACGTTTCTTCCAGTTTTTATGGAAGGTATTCGTCTTTCATTGTACAGGGCAGGAGAGCGGGGATGCAATGTTCCTGGGGAGGGGGAGCAACTGGAAAGGCCGACGGTGCCCCCTAGACAACCTAAAAGAAACCCGATATAATCTTGTGTAAGCGAAGCAAATATTTGGTATGCCGAAGGCTAAGAGCGTTAAATATCACTCCTATTAGCTAACGGGCAACCGAGCTGCACGCTCATTCATGCGGGTGTAGTTCAATGGCAGAACTCCAGCTTCCCAAGCTGGTGGCGTGGGTTCGATTCCCATCACCCGCTTACCGAAAAACCTTGAGAGATCAAGGTTTTTTTCTTTTTATTAAGCAGGTTTTATCATAGCGAGGTTACGAACTTCACCTCCGGAAAGCGGTGATCCGGTCCTTTCATTAAGATTCCGCCTTGATGCTTCAGATACATATCGAAGAAATCCAGCATATAGGCATTGATCACGGAGTTCGCTCTTTCGGGCGCAATCTTTCCTGTAATGCCCAGCATTTTGAAAACCGGAGAAATGAACTGTACGTCGGCAAAATTCAAATGCTCCGTATGGTCGATGTAGAGGACTTGTCCCCCTTCGACGACCGTTTCGCGCATCCGTTCAAGCTCCAGCTTTTTATCTTCCGTTACTTGATCCTCCCACTCTCTTGTTGAGCCCATACGGTTAAGCTCTGCATCCGTGTAGACCCGGTTATCCATCACCCTTTTTAATTGTCCGAAGTAGCTTTCCGAGTGGATGAACAAAAACGGCTTTCGCAGACCCTCTTTGTCACGCAGACGATAAAGCCCTCCATCAAGGTCTATTCCAACCGCGATTCGCGGATCGTAAGAAGCGTCATAGGCCGTCGCTCCGCCGATGGAATGACCGAACACCCCGACATGACCGAGATCCATCCTCCCCTTTAGATGACTTGGAATCTGCCCCGATTGGATGAGCTCGAATTGATCCAGGACAAACGCCACATCGCCGGTTAGAACTTTTCCGAGCTTGTCGCGAATTTCTATGCTCGTCCGGTAATCATCGTGGGGCGAAAATAAGTCGTTGGTCGTGCTGGTCGTGATTCGCCCGTCCGGAAACTCGGTTGCAAATGTATTGTAGGTGTGGTCGATCACGGCCACGATATATCCGTGACTCGCGAGATATTCGGCTTGCGACGTGTGGAGGAACCTGGAGGAGCCGTTGCCGGGATTCGCAAGGATCAGCGGGTATGAAGTCTGTGCCGAAGAGACTTCGGCCCCCGGATAAGCATGACTGGACACGTACTTCAGGTGTTGGAAAGTAAATCCGGGCAGGCCATAGTCCGCGGCCATATAGCGTAAAATCCGGGGATCGGGAACAAAGGGAGCGTACTTGCCGGTGCCGGCTTGAGCCGGATACCATACCTGAACCATCAGTTCTCTCTTCCCGTCTCTGGCATCGCCGAAAATCTCTTCCCTCTTTGTATCCACGAAATGAAAAGTTTGCGTTCCTACCTTCCATTCGCCTGTCGGTTCAGGTAGTTTAAATACAGGAAAAGCATACAGGAGACCCGCTGTTCCGACCAGCATGATCGCTAGAGCGGTATATGCTGAACCCAACATGAATCGCGGGAATTTTTTTGGGCGCGTTTTTTTAAAATAGCTGTAACCTGAAACGGCTAAAAAAACGATCGTTATGCAATATGGGAAAAACAGCTGAACTCTGTATCCTTCCACCGTCCAATGAATGACCAGCAAAAGTGTGGAGATCCCGCTTGCAGCGAATACTGGAAAGCTACGCCGTCCTTTTTTTAACCGGACCGTTAATGCAAACAAGCCGGTGTTTGACAAAAAAAGCAGCAGTTCAAACAGCCTCATCTCAGTTCTCCTTTTAACAAATTTCTATTTTCTTTGGTTTCAATCTTATCCTGCCAAGCTGGCCTAAGCTATCGATTTGCCTTACATCTACCTTACAAGGTTGTAATTCGATCTTGCTCTTCGGCGAAGGCATGCCGGTGTTTTTTTGAATCAGAAAAGGAGCCAAGTCCTATGTCTAGTATCCTGATTGTTGAAGACGATCTTAAGCTGGCGCAGCTGCTTCAATCCTATATGGAGAAATACGGGTATCGAGCTGAAGCCGTCCAGGAGTTCGACCGGGTGATGGAGGTGTTCCAGGGCATTCGTCCGGATCTCGTGCTGCTCGACGTCAATCTGCCCCGTTACGACGGCTACTACTGGTGCAGGCAAATTCGCACGGTCTCCACCTGCCCGATTCTGTTTATCTCCGCCCGCGACGGCAAGATGGAGCAGGTCATGGCGCTGGAGAACGGGGCGGACGATTATATCGCCAAGCCCTTCGATTATGAAGTGGTCATGGCCAAGATCAAGAGCCAGCTTCGCCGTGCTTACGGCTCATACGCCCTGAGCAAGAGGGAACGGACCGTGGAATGCACAGGACTCGTGTTGTATCCCGAAAGGCTCGAGCTGACCTTTTCCGGCAAGACCGTAGATCTCAGTCCTAAAGAATCCTTGCTGATGGAAGCACTGATGGAAAGCAGCTCCAAGGTGGTCAGCCGCGATTGGCTTCTGAACAAGCTGTGGGACGGTCAACAGGTAGTTGACGACAACACGCTTAATGTCAATATCACGCGCATCCGCAAAAAATTATCCGAGCTCGGCGTTGAAGAAGCGTTGGAAACCGTGCGGGGAGCCGGGTATAAACTGCGGCCTTGCTGGAGGGAGGAGCCATGAGGCTGTTTTGGAGAGAGCATGTTCCGTTAGTGTTCATGTATGCCGGACAGCTTCTGCTGACGGTTTATATGTGCCGCTTATCCGGTTTCCGAAATACCTCCGATCTTGTGTACATCTGCTTGGTCAATACGGCCTTGTTCGCTTTTTACTTGATATACCGTTATATCCGCCATGTTCGATTTTATCGGAGACTGACTCGTCCTCTACAGTCCATTGACGAATCGGCCGAATTTGTCGGGAACGCACCCCTCGCGAATGCACTTGGGCATCTGCTCCAGGGAGAGTATCGACTTTATCAGAACGATATCGGGCGATACCGTAAGAAACTAAACGATCACATCACCTTTATCCATCAGTGGGTGCACCAGATGAAAACCCCGCTATCCGTTATGCACCTTGCGGTTCAGGAAGAAACCGACCCCTTCTTTGACAGCATGCGAGAGGAAATAGACAAGCTGAAGAAGGGGCTTGACACGGTGCTGTACACCTCACGATTGGATGCGTTCGAGCAGGATTTTGTGGCGGAGCCGGTGCATCTTCGTCAGCTGGTCGGGAAAGTGGCGGCTGAACACAAAAATTTATTTATCCGCAATAAGGTCTTTCCGGAAATCCAGGTGGATGACCGATTGATGGTCATGTCTGATGACAAGTGGCTTGCCTTCGCACTCGGCCAATTAATCACCAATGCGGTACGGTATTCGGCCGGCGCAAGCAGCCGTGTCCTGATTACCTCTGCTGTGCGAGGACAGCGAGCCGCTCTTGAGATTCGGGACAACGGCGCCGGAATCCCGAAGCAGGATATCAAGCGGGTGTTCGACGCGTATTTTACAGGGGAAAACGGAAGACGGTTCGGCGAATCCACCGGCATGGGGCTCTACCTGGTTCGGGAGATCGCCTCGCGGCTTGATCATCACGTCGAGCTTGAATCCGAGCAGGGACAAGGAACGGCAGTACGTATATGGATGGGAATCGCGCATGTTCAAGCTCCTTGAACATGCTTGGTTTTTTTATTACAGCATTGTAAGGTTGGTTTAAGAATCATCGATGGGATCACGACCCAGGATCGGTTATGATTATGCGAGAGAGCCTTGGACCTTCGAAATTCTGATGGTATGAAAGGAGGAATGTTTGATATGGATATGTTAATCGTGCGCAATCTGGGAAAAGTTTATGATGGCAGCATCGCGTATAGGGCGATGAGCGACATGAACCTGGTTGTCGAGAAAGGCGAGTTTGTCGGCATTATGGGGCCTTCAGGCAGCGGCAAAACAACGCTGCTGAACGTAATATCCACAATCGACACGCCTACCTCCGGGGAAGTGCTGATTCATGGGGAAAACCCCCATTTGTTATTGAAGCACGATCTGGCCCTGTTCCGCAGACGGAAGCTGGGCTTTGTCTTTCAGGATTTTAATCTGCTGGATACGCTGACCATCGGGGAAAATATCATTCTCCCTCTTACGCTGGATGGGAAAAGCGTGAAGGAGATGGACGCCAAGCTTCATCCGGTGGCCGAAAAACTGGGCATCACCCCAATTCTGAATAAACGAACCTACGAAGTGTCGGGAGGGCAGCGGCAGAGGGCCGCCATAGCAAGGGCCATCATACATTCCCCTTCGCTGCTGCTGGCCGATGAGCCGACGGGAAATCTCGATTCCAAGTCCTCACGCGATGTCATGGAAACGATGGAGGCCATCAACCATACCGATCATACGACCATGCTGCTGGTCACCCATGACGCTCTCGCGGCCAGCTACTGCCACAGGGTCGTATTCATCAAAGACGGTCGGCTCTATAATGAATTGCACCGGGGGAACAACCGGCAGGCCTTCTTCCAACAGATTATCGATATGCTTTCGCTAATGGGAGGGAATGCACATGAGCTTTCACCGCTTCGTGTCCTTTAAGAGGAGTCCCCGGCTTATCCTGTCCATGATGACCGTAACGGTAAGGGGGCGGGAGGGTCAATAAATGACGCTGCGACAATTTGCCTTCCGCAATGTTAGCCGGAACAAACGAACCTATGCCGCTTTTTTTCTGAGCAGCACGTTTTCGGTGATGATCTTTTTCATGTATGCTGTTTTTATTTTTCACCCTGCCATTCAAAATTCCGGATTCCATTGGTCGGCGGCTCGGGCAATGACGGTTGCGGAATATATCGTCTATGTGTTCTCGATCTTCTTCGTATTCTATTCCGTCAGTGCCTTCCTGAAATCCCGCAAACGGGAATTCGGTGTGCTCATCATGCACGGCATGACCTACAATCAGCTGCGAGGGATCGTCTTTATCGAAAGCATGGTGATCGGGTTCGCTTCCATTGCGGCAGGTCTTGCCGCCGGCCTGCTGTTCGCCAAGCTCTTCATGATGATCGGAGCCGATGTGATGCAGATGAGCCCGCTGCCATTCTACATGCCAAGCAAAGCCATTCTGCTCACGCTGTCCGCATTCGTGCTGTTGTTTCTCGTCATCTCCACGTTCACTGCCGCATTCGTACGGGCCAGCAAGCCGATCGATCTGCTGAAAGGCGGCGCCAAACCGAAGACGGAGCCCAAATCATCTGTTTTTCTTTCCATTACCGCGTTCTGTCTTCTTCTTGCCGGATACATCATATCGTTCCTGGTTAAAGGCGTCATGGTCGTTTTCGCTCTTTTGCCGGTCACGGTCATGGTCATCATCGGCACTTATTTGTTGTACACACAGTTGAGCGTGTTCGTGATTCACACTTTAAGAAGCAGCCGCGCTGTCTTTTTGCGCAAAACGAATGTGCTCGTTTTTTCCGATATGGCTTACCGCATGAAGGACAACGCGCGCATGTTCTTTCTCGTGACGATTGTGTCGACAGTCGCCATTTGTGCCATGGGCAGCATGATGGGATTTCTGGAAACCATCCACAAACAAATCTCGGATGCGTACCCGTTCGCCTATAACTACATTCAAACCACCGGTGATGCCGGGCAAGCAGCCCGTCAAACGAAAATAATCGAACAAGTGCTCAAAGAACGGGGAATTCGTTATGATAAATGGTCCGTCCATGTAGCGACCTTCGATTCGATCAATGGACAATCGCTGAACTTCATCCGCCTGTCCGAGTATACCAAGCTTGCCAATGCCTTGGATTACCCGGTACTATCGCTGCAGGGCAATGAAGCCGCGATCATCTGGACCATGAAAAACCGGCCGTTTCCGGAGCAAGAGTGGTCAGTAAAGGGAACATCCATCACATTCAACATGAAACAAACCGTCGGAAAGGCGCTCACGCCTCTCATTGTCGATGAGCCCCTGTTGATCGTTCAGGATCGGGTGCTTGACTCTCTTGGCCATCCGAAAAAAGAACAGCTTTTAACCGTTTACGATACGGACAGCGCCGATTCAACGGCGGACACGGGGGAGGCCATCGCCGGGCAGCTCGGATACGCACAAACCTCCGGTTTTTGGTTTGGATCTCCTGCCTATTTGGAGGAACAGATGAAGCGGGCCTATCATCTGATGCTTTTCGTCGGGTTGTTTGTCAGCTGCGTATTTTTTGCTGCATCGGGAAGCTTTCTATATTTCCGGCTGTTTACCGACCTGAACGATGACAAGCAGAAGTACCGTTCCCTAACGAAGATCGGACTGACCGACAAGGAGCTTGAGAAGGTGGCGAATCTACAGATGGCGCTGTTGTTTTTCGTACCGCTCGCGGTTGCGCTTCTCCACAGCTCGGTTGCGCTCTACGCTCTGCATAACCTGCTTCATTCGCCGGTGATTCATTCGGCCGTAACGGTCTGCATCGGGTTCCTTGCCGCGCAATTCCTGTACTTTCTACTGATCCGTGCCCGTTATGTAAAGCATTTGAAACAATCGGCGGGATTTAACTGATTGCTCCTCTTTCTGAAAGGACCGTCGGCTTGAAAGCGGAGCAAGACTTTAACAAAGGCGATTGATTCATCCAGACCATTTTGTGAAAAGAGAAATTTTTTTCCGTTGGCTTAGGTCATTCAGCCAACGAGAGACGATAGCACAACAACCAGGGAGCAGTTCGCCACGCGGCAACGGCTCCCTTCTTCATTGAAGTAACGGGCAGGATAGTTCCAATATATGGTATTATAAAGGGGTAACGAATGTATTATGAATATAAGGGCAACAGGAAACTCAAAACAAAAAAAGTAGTACTGGAGAAGTCGTATGCTTATCCATAATTATGAAAGGAAGGATGATGATAGTGGATGAGGTAGATGAGGACGTAAAGAATGGCCTTGCCAGTAAAAAGGCAGGTCTAATCACCATAATAGTCATCCTTGGTATTTTGAGTTTGTTTTCTGTATTCCCTATTATGCTGCATTTTGCTATGCCTTCTCTATTAAAAATGGATCGTGGGTATGTAACTTTGCCTAATAAATGGTTTGTTACTCAGACTTCGGATGGGGGACCGGGCCCTTATATTATTGAACGATCAGGAAAGGAAATAATATCACCAAACATTACTGAAATAGCTTGGTACCAAAACTATGTAATTTTTAAAAGAGTTCAACCTGATGATTCTGAGTCGGTGGGAGTAATCGATACCTCCCTCCGAAGGAAAAACCTTCATATCCTACAAAATACAAAAGAAAACCTGGAGTTCCTACATAATCAGTATGCAATTCCCCAAGAGATCAAACTAAAGCCAGTGGAAGAAGTGTGGTTCAAACTCAAGCGATAGGCAACGAATGTTAGTGCAATAAGCGCAGGGTAACGTGCTTACCAGACAAAGGGAGTGGCATACCGAGAGTTTAATAAAGAGCTAGGTGAAGTCAATTGAAAAAAGTAGTCAGGATATTTTGGGTGTTAACCTTAATATTATTTTTTTCCATTTTAGGTTACTTGGGGAAAGTTGGTACAAAATCAATTCAATCTACAGATTTATCAGGTGAAAACATCAATGGTATTACAATACTTCAAAGTATACATTCTGAGGAATTAATCAAGAAAAATATAACGCCTGTAAAGAGATTAGAGAATTTATTAGACTCTAATTATTATGAACTAAGTAACGGATTGATTATTGCAATAAATAAAGATGACCTAATTGAGAAGATAATTGTAACATCGTCGACAAGTAATAAAACTTTTAAGACGGCAAGAAGTATCTCTCTCGGAGATTCACTTGAGAAAGTCATTAAGACATATGGAGGCAACTACTATAAGCAGGAAAGCGAATTAACTTCTGAACCTATAACCGGATATATGGATATTGATGAAAAAATCAAAATAGAATTTTGGTCTTATGAAGGTAAAGTTGACGAGATAAGAATTGAACTTACTAATTATTAGAAGAAAATGGAATGAGTAATGAATATCTATTTCGGGTTATGTGCAAGAAGATGGATTAGTGGTACCAAGGACGGAGAGATTACTTGTGGGTCAAGATTTATGGAAAAACCGCTTGTTTCTGCTGCTTTGGATGGCACAAATGACTGCCAATATCGGGAATCAGTGTTACAGCTTTGCCCTGTTCTGGTATTTGTTGAAAACTACCAAATCAGGAACTGTTCTAAGCCTTCTGGCCATCCCGGAGATGGTGGCGGGTCTTTTGTTCTATTTGATCGGTGGCGTTCTCGCAGACAGATACAGTCCCCGGTGTCTGATGGTAGGCTCGGATATGGCACGGATTCTGGTTGCAATATCCGTAGGCATCATGGCGGCGATGGGAGTCGAACAATTATTATACTTTTTGGCGGCTCAATTTCTACTCGGTGTGTTCTCAAGCCTGTTTCAACCAGCCCGGACTGTCGCGTTGAAGACAGTAGTTCCGCTGGAGCAACTGGGCAGGGCCAATGCGATCCTGGACACGACAATGCGGATCATACGGATTTTGGCTCCGATGGCGATCGGTTTGTTCGCTTCATCATTACCGCTCTCCACCCTGTTCTTTGTCAATGCCGGCAGTTATCTCTTATCCGCCTGTTTTCTATACGCTATCCGGGGTTCGCTCCAAAACAAGCTCGGGACTGCGACAATCAAAATGACCCCGGTACAATATCTGCGGGATATTGTTGAAGGACTGGGTGAAATGAAACGAAGCCGCTGCCTTTTCCTCATCCTATTGTTCAGCAATCTGGGATTTCTCGTCTGGCAAGTATGCTGGAATGTGGGTTTCCCCTTTCTCGCAGATGGGATGGGACACGGTGAGGTCAGCACGCTTGCCGTACTGATCGGCTCTTATGGAATCGGCAATCTGCTGGGAAGCCTCTACATGGCACGTGCTCTCTACACCCGTCATTTATTCGTCATTTTGGTGGGATGGGCGCTTCAGTCCGTAGGATGCCTGCTCCTCACATTAGGAACCTCCCAGCACTGGATTGCCTACCTGGCGGCCGTTGTGGCCGGAGTGGGTGGTCCGTTGATCGGGATCCCGACTGTTACCGCCATTCAAATGAACACAACCGATGGAACCACAGGAAAGGTTTACGCTATCTACATGCTGATGTTCACGTTTTTCTGCATGCTTTCAAGCAGCTTGGGTGCCCTATGGCTGGGAAAGTGGCCCGTAGAGCAGTTGTTTCTGGTCAGTGGTCTATTTTTGGCCCTCATGACCGCCACAGGCTTTCTGCTTGAACGGCGAGGTACCGATGCACAAGTAAAACATCAATCCATTTCTCCTTAAGCAGAAATTCGTCCTTGACTCTAATTGGCTCCCAAAAAGATATCCTAATTATTAACTAGTGGGGAGAAGAACCTTTTCATTGAAACAGTCAGCCTTCATTGAACTATCTGGGAACGATAGCTGAGTAAAGATACCGCGGTAGCCGATTATCATAATTTTTTGCCTTTTTTTCGTTGGGGTAATGGGGCAGTTTAGCGTGGAATTAGCAAAGGAACGTACATTCGCTAATCTGTAGTTATACTTAACATATTTAGGGGGGGACGTTAAGGAATGCTTCGTTCTCGTTAAAGAGAATAGGGGGAATATATCCGATTGTTCGATGCGCGAAAACCACCGTTGCGGCCTGGTTCTGTATAGAGCGGAATACCCATCTCACTTATTCAGTCACTTTCGATGAGCCCTCCGTATGGAAACATTGAATTCATGAGCTACATCTTGAGCGGTAAAGGGGGACTGGAATTTACATACATAATAAGGTCGAACAGCAGCTTGTCTTTGGACATCAATGAAGCACTCCTTTCCTATTAACTATGACAATTATTGACATGTTATTATGATAAATTGTTTTATGCAAGATAAACATGTGTTGATTGGAGGAGGTAAGCATGAATAAGAGTCCAGATAAAATGAAAGCTGTAGTTCTGCATAGATTTGGCGGTCCAGAAGAGTTACGCCTGCAGGAGATCGATGTGCCTAAAATTGGTCCGGATGACGTGTTGATTCGATTAGCATATGCCGGTGTGGGAGAGTGGGACGCATTCGAACGACAAGGCGGATACGCGGAAATGCTAGGTACAAATCCGGAATTACCTTACATTCTCGGTTCGGAAGGATCTGGTACGGTTGTTGCACGGGGTGAGAAGGTTTCAAATGTGAACTTGGGAGATCTGGTCTATGCACCTGGGTTTCTGAATCCTAAAGGAGGCTTCTATGCAGAGTACGCAGCCGTTGAATCCCAACATGTGTCCCGTATTCCAGATGGATTAACCAAGCAGGAAGCTGCGGTCATATCTGGAGTCGGGATTACCGCTTTGCGCGGGCTGGAAGATGTACTGAAACTTCAACAAGCAGAGTCTGTTATGATTTTCGGTGCAAGCGGAGGGGTAGGACATATGGCGGTTCAGCTCGCGAGAAGCATGGGAGCCCGTGTATTTGCAATTGCTTCGGGTGAAGACGGTGTTGCCATGGTAAAGAAGCTTGGTTGTGATGCGGTTGTAAATGGTAAAGGCGGGGATATCACTTCGATGGCAATGAAATTTGCCCCAGATGGATTCGACGCTGCTCTGTTCACCGCAGCAGGAGAGACCGCGAATCATGCACTCGGTTGTATCCGTGCAAGCGGACGCGTCGCATATCCTCATGGGATACGCCCTGAATTACGGATATCCTCAGGAATCAGAGTAGAAGGATATAACGGCGAACCGGATCCTGAAATCATTGGCAGACTTCATCGCTACATCATCCAAGGTAGACTATCGGTTCACATCAGCCATACTTTTACTCTGGAGGATGCCTTTATAGCTCATGCAACGCTCAACAGCCATTACCTGGGGAAAATCTGTCTGCAAGTTAATCCCTAATGGAGATGCAGAGGGATGAATTGAAAAGCTAATAAAATAGCACTCTTAAGAGTTTAGTTTGAGCTCACAGGGGGCGATAGCTTCATTCACTACAACAGGGCGGCAGCCGCATATCGATCGGCAGCATTGTTGAAGTAAACTGGGAACGATAGCGTAATAATCCGGGAGCCGGGAGCGGATCTCCCGCCGCATGATAGCTAGAGGCTTCTGGAGTAAATCTGTATCTCATTCACAATAGGATGTTGACAAATGTATAGATGTCACCTATACTGTTCCAATAAATCCCATATTGCAAATGTGTTGATTAGAAATAGTAGAAGTGATCAAACTTTCAGAGAGCCGCTGGGTGGTGGAAAGCGGCAGTGCCGATCACTTTGAACTCGTCTATGAACAGCTTCCTGATAATGTAGGGGTAGCCGGGTTTCCGCCGTTACAAGGATAGATGGTGTTAGCCGTCGAAAAAAGATCATTTCGCATGTTGCGGAATGAATTAGAGTGGTACCGCGGGTTCAACCTCGTCTCTATTGCAGAGACGGGGTTTTTTTGTTGATTAAATTCCGGGTTTAATCAACCCCGCTTTATATAGATCATATTATTCATTTTGGAGGAATTGCAGATGAGCCGTAAGATTACCGTGCTTGACACAACGTTACGTGACGGGGAACAAGTTCCCGGTGCTAAAATGAATGCTAGTCAAAAAGTGGAGTTTGCCCAGCAGCTCAAGCGACTCCGTGTAGATATAATCGAGGCAGGTTTTCCAGCTTCTTCAGCAGGAGACTTTCAAGCGGTACAGGAGATTGTACGGAGCGTGGGCGACAGCGTATCCATTACTGCTTTGGCCAGAGCGGTTAAAAACGATATCGACGCGGTATATGAAAGTATCAAGCTGGCCCAAGACCCGCTCATCCATATTGTGCTCGGCACCTCGAACATCCATGTGGAGAAGAAATTCAGCAGATCCAAGGATGCCGTTTTGCAAATGGGAGTCGACGCCGTCAAATATGCCAAGACGCTGCTGCCTCAAGTGCAGTATTCTACAGAGGATGCATCCCGAGCCGATTTTGAATATCTGTGGAAAACCATCGAGGCCGTAGTCAAGGCCGGGGCCACTGTCATTAATGTTCCTGACACCGTTGGGTATGCGGAGCCTGAAGAATTCGGCGATTTGTTCCGCAGACTTAATGAACGCCTGAAAAACGTCGACGACAAAGTCATGCTAAGCGTACACTGCCATAACGATCTTGGGCTGGCCACGGCGAATACACTCAGCGCGATCAAGAACGGAGCGGATAAAATCGAGTGTACGATCAATGGGCTTGGTGAACGGGCGGGCAATACCTCTTTGGAGGAAGTGGTTATGGCGCTTAAGGTACGGGAGGACCGCTACCATTGTACAACCCGTATTCAAACAACGGAGCTGCTTCGTACCTCCAGACTGCTGACTTACTTGACGGGACTAGATGTACAGGTGAATAAGGCCATCACAGGCGATAATGCATTCGCCCATTCCTCAGGCATCCATCAGGATGGGCTGCTCAAAGATAAGAATGTCTATGAAATTATGTCGCCGGAAGAAGTAGGGGCGGAGAGCATGGAGTTGGTTTTGACGGCGCGTTCCGGTCGTCATGCATTTAAGCACGCTGTCCAAAAGATGGGCTTTGAACCAGGCGAAGATGCTGAGTTTGAAAAGCTGTTCGAGAGTTTTCTCGCTCTGGCCGATTTGAAAAAAGAAGTATATGATCACGATGTTTTCTACCTAATCCAGAGCCAACGGGAAAAAACGGAAAGCAGCTCTCCATTGTATGAACTGGGATCGTTTCAGGTCATAACAGGCGACCTTCATCCGACCGCTACGGTTGAATTGAAGCAGGGAGGCGTAACCTTGAAGGGGAGCGCCATCGGCGACGGACCGGTTGATGCTTTGTACAGCGCGATGAAAGCCTTGATTGGTCTGGATGTTCATTTAAAGCATTATAAAATAAATAGCATATCCGGCGGAAAAGAAGCCATAGGCAGAGTAAACATCCAAATCGATGTTCAAGGCAAAACCTATTCAGGACGCGCGATGGACACCGATATCATCAAAGCAAGCTCGCTTGCTTTCTTGAACGGCATCAACGCAGCACTGCTGGATGCAGCTCATAGCGAATTGGATAGTCAAAAATTATAAGGAGACTTAAAAACGCGGAGAACGGAAAAAACGGATCGTTTTTGAAATGTTGAGCCGATTGGGAATAAGAACAACCGGGAATAGCAGGAGAGTAAACGATAGATAAACAATCCTGGAGCAGTTCGCAGCAGCAGCTGCTCCGGCTTTTCAGAAACAGCAATTTTCGTTGGTCATAGCAACATTTATTCGCGCTCAGCGTCTATGCAGTATGAAATCATCTTCTGTGTAACTGGAGGATCGTTTATGAGAATGAGATTAGTCTGCTTTTCCTTTGCGTTATCTTTATGCTTCAATTTGTTAGCCCCTGGCGGAGCCGGTTTGGCATCTGAAGCAGGTTTGCGAGTGACCTTGCCGCAGTTTTCTGTGAAGCTGAATGGCAATGTGGTGGATAATCAATACAGAGAATATCCGCTGTTGGTCTATAAGGATATTACCTATTTTCCAATGACTTGGGACGATTCGAGGATGCTGGGACTGGAGTCGTATTGGTCACCGGAGAACGGACTCCACATTAACCAAGCCCAAGTGACCTCCTCCTATAATCCCTACAAGTCCGATCATCGCAATGCGACCGTCTACAACGCCCAGTTTCCATTAACGGCTATTACGATAAACGGCAGTTCGGTCGATAATTCACACGAAATGTACCCGTTATTAAGCTTCCGGGATGTTACGTATTTCCCGCTGACTTGGCGGTTTGCTCATGATGAGTTTGGGTGGGATTATCAGTGGAGTGACTCCGAGGGTCTAACCATTCAATCCCATCAAAGCGACTATCAAGCGCCTTCCTCCGTACCGTTGAACATCATTGACGGAAAATGGGCATTTGAGCACCAATATGAGAATGTAAGTTTTAATATACTTTATTCTACGGGTAATAACGTAGCTCCGAACCTCTTTTACCCTCGTGAAGGAGTTAATTTGGGTGAACCTGTTCCTTTGCGTCTCTCCCTTATCAATAGAACCCCAACTCCTGAGGCAGAAGTAACGGTAATCAACCATGATTTTGAGATACAAATTTTCAAAGATCAAGCATTGATATGGAGAGGTAAACCACCTGCGCCAGCAAATATCCCACTTAAAAACTTAGGGACGATGGGGATTCCGTTCCAATGGGATCAAAGGGATTCAGATGGAAAGCAAGTTCCTGCCGGTCAGTATTCCATTTATTTGCAAACCCCTACAACTATAGAATATACGGTTGATGGTAAAGAAGGCACATTTAAGGAGCATATTGAAAAGATGTCCGATAAAACTTTGGGCGGAGTATTTACCATTAAATAATGTGATTACAGTGAACGATTAAGTCCGAAGGGAGCAGGCCAGAACCGATAAATAATTAGGACGTGGCCCGTCTTCTGGCCAGCCATAAATGTATTATGCCGATTTTGTTCTGTGCGCCATTGGACGACAACGTTTATAATTCGCCGCCAGCACTCCTCATGATTTCCTTACGCCTTCAATTATTCTGATTCCGCCAGCTGCCTTTGCGCCTCTTTAATAAAGGCGGCTGCGACTGGGGAGACCATGCGCTGTGAGAGTACAGCTATTCCTATTCTACGAATAATAGGAGGATGTAACGGTTTAACCGCTACATTTGCTGGTACAGCCGGCAGTATCATGGAAGGTACGACGGACACTCCGATGCCTGCCTCAACCATGGAGACAATGGTGGAATTCTCCGCAACCTCGAGCTTCTTATTCAGGCTAAGCCCCTTCTCTTGAAAAGCACTCATCACAAGACGCTCACATCCGGATTTGAGCGAAAGAAACGGTTCATGTGTAAGCTGCTCGATGGAGATCAGCTCGTGCTCCCGCAAAGGATGGTTTGCCGGGAGTACGGCCACATAGGGATCGCTAAGCAGCTGCACGATGTCTAACCCCTCACTTGGATCAGCCAGAAATCCAAGGTCCACGATACCTGTCTTGAGCCATGCTTCAATCTCTGCATAACTCCCTTCAAAAAGAAGCAGTTCTACACCCGGGTAATGGCTCCGAAACGCTTGAAAAATACCTGGAATTACATGGGCCGAGAAACTGGGGAACGCACCGATCCGCAGGGTCCCGCTATTCACACCTCTTGATGCGGCCGCAGCTTGATTGATCTGTTCCTTATGATTCATGATCTCACGAACATGGGTTAAGATTTGTTCTCCCGTATCCGTCAGCTTAACGCCACCCCGATTGCGCGTGAAAAGAAGAATACCCAGCTCTTTCTCCAAATCACCGATGCTGTGGCTAACACCCGATTGGCTTGCATTCAAAAGCTCCCCTGCTCTGGTGAAACTGCCAGTCTGCACGACAGCAAGGAATACTTCTAATTGAAACAGTGTCATTGTCGCCCCTCACTCCCATGAATATTTCTTCATGTAGGATATGGTAAATTTTCATTTTACGCAGGATGGGAACTTCACTATCATGAAAAGTTAAAAGGGAGTGATTCATGACGAGGAAGCAGATACGAGTGTATCATGCTGATGCCGAACCTGCCAACGGGCTAAACCTGCACAGACGGCATATCTATTGCCGCCTACGGAGCCGAAGGCAAACTTTCGAATCCGTTTTCTTCACTCCGCAGGAAGAACTGCGGTTAACGGAAAGTCGAACTAAAAATCAGTTGAATGTCGGAGGGATCCCCATGGTGGAACTGATTAAGGACGTAATGGAAGACATGAATAAGCAGCTTGATCGAATCGAACGAAGCTTACATCTGCTAAACGATGAACTGATTTGGAGACGATTGAAAGATTCCATGAATAGTATAGGTAATATCTGCTTGCATTTGGCGGGAAACGAATATCAGAACTTTGTGAGCGCCATCGGCGGCAGACCGTTCATCCGGGAGCGTTCCCGCGAATTTACTACGGATGGGGGACTATCCAAGGAGGAGTTGATTGGCCTTCTACGCAGAACTCGATCCGAGTCGGAGCGTGTATTATTGGCTTTGGTCCAGGAGGATCTATCCCGGGAAGTCACCATCCGCTATGAACCAGAGGATTGGAGGCGCATGCACCGAAGTGATTCCCCTGTCGGTGAAACCTGCGATACCAGAGTCATCGGCCGACTTCTTGTGCAGGTATGCGCACACTACGGGTACCATGCGGGGCAGATTGTAGTGCTCACCAAAATGTTACGGGATACGAATGAGCATCTAACGGGCCAATACCACTAAACCCGGAGTATATAAACCATCGATCGCTTCTGCAGGTTACTAAATGGGGAAGGAAGGATGTTCGTGATCAAACTGGAACATTTCGAACGTACCGACTTTGCACAGCTTATAGAATGGATCGATTCACCAAAGTTTCTGTTTCAATGGGGAGGCCAAACGTTCAGCTTTCCATTAAATGAAGAACAATTGGAGGAATATATCAAAAACTCAAATACCCATGCTGCTGATGTCCTCATCTATAAGGTCGTACTTGAAGAAAATAAGGAGGTCGTTGGGCATATCCATTTACAAATCGATCGGATAAATGAAGCTGCAAGGATAGGTAAGGTGTTGGTTGGTAAAAGAAACTTAAGAGGACAAGGCATAGGGCAAATGATGATCAAAAAGGTATTACATATTGTTTTCGAAGAATTAAAATTACACAAAGTGAGTCTGGGTGTGTTAGAGTTCAATCTTTCGGCTATTGCATGTTACGAGAAAGCAGGGTTTGTAAAAGAAGGGTTAATCCGGGACAAACGAAGAATAGACAACGAGTTCTGGAGTGTGTGGGAAATGAGCATGTTAGAAAAGGAATGGCTGAAATAAATAAGAAAATTCATATTCAACAAGATTCGGCCCGATCGATAAGATAGGGCCGATTTTCTATTTGAGCGATCCATACAGCATCCTTGAAACAACTTGGTTGCTGTCGTACCAAATGTCTTTACTTTCTGTTTCGGCTTCGCAACAATTGGCGATCCTCGAAGCCATGTGGAATTAGACTGAACATAAAATGAAACAGCGGCCGACCAAGACTGAGAAATCGTCTTGGTCGGCCGCTGCTTTTATTAAACCCACGTTTCCTTTAGTTTGAGAATACGAGGACCGAGCTAGTCATATCATTAAAACCGCTTTTGCCAAATATTTGGAAGCTGGCAGTGAGACTCGGAATATCGCCTGAGAAGGTGCCTGTACTACGCCCCGAAAAACCTAGACCTTCGTATAACGACACTTTGTATTGGGATTGCCCGGTTGATGCTGCACGTGTGATGAGAAGGGAACTCGCTCTATCATTAAAGCTTAGTGATGCAAGGTCAGGCGTATTTGCAGTAATCTTTACCCAATCCCCATGGTAATAATCATGTTCGAATAAATATACACCAGTATATTCAGTATAATTTATGGTTCTTACTTTCAGAGAAGAGAGCCTATCATTACCGACCGCATCTTGGCCTAATTCATCTGACCCAAATCGAATTGTACTTTTTGCCCCTTGAAAATTGGAGTTATCATATACGGCAGCCTCATAATATAGACCTGAAGATGGGTTATTGATAATTTTAATGGAAGACGCAGAGTCATTAGGAATACCCAGAGAAGTTAAATCTGCGTAATCACCAACAGCCACACGGGTACATGCCCCGGAATAATGACCATCTTGGTAAATATAAACCCCAGGACTACCGTCACAAGCATAACCTCCGGCAGCCTCGACTTGACCCGCTGGCAATACATGTAGTGCTGCGATGGACAAGGCCGTTAACATCAATACTTTTGCTTTCTTAAGTAACATCATATGCCTCCTAAAGTTTGTGTTGTACTGCTAAAATGAATTAGTTACATATCGGAATAAGTTTCACCCCCTTCATAAATGGAAAGCTCATTTCACCGGCAAGGTTATAGTATCACTCTCGGATGGATGATATCTTTCCAATTCTTGTGGATTGTTTTAACTATTTTTGCTTTTTGCAGACCTTTCCGTGTGTAATCCGTGTGTAAACTTATCTCCTCACCTTAGTTGAATGGGGATACAAAATTCCATACGAACCGGCTGGAGATTTTCCCACGAGTTGTCCGGGAATATCGCAAGCATACGTCTACTTTCATCCCATTGATAAGGACTGAGTCGAAGCCATTGTAGTGACACCATATGTATGAGCGGGTGCAGCTCATCAATGTGTCCGGTCAGTGGAACAACGGCATACATCCCACCCTTAAGCGTAAGGGGCTGTATCTCTGTGGCAGAGGGGACGGTCTTTGATGTCGTGAAGCAAACCGCATAACGCTGCTTCGAATCCGGGGTAATATAAGGATCGTCAAGTATAGAAACAACCGCCTGACTGTCGTTCTCGATCTGTTCATGAACTCGCATCCAAGTATAGAGTCTGTCGAACTCTAGTTCGACAATCCGCTCGGCCACGTCACGGATAAGTGTCCCTACACGTTGAATGCAGGCCGCACGCCTTTCAGGAAGCCGCCGGATCGTGATTCCCAGGCTCCGGTACTTCTCTTCCATCTTCTCCTCCATTTCTCGAGTCAGGTAGCTCCCGGTCGCTTTAGCCACCCGCGCTTTATCATACCGCTCTTTGGTGGAGTCCATAGAATCCCTGTATTCGGAAGCGCTCATCCCCATATAGCGGCGGAACGTCCTCGCCAGATGAGCGGGAGAATGCAGACCGCAATCAAGCGCAATCTGGGTTAAGCTGCACTCCGGTTTATGATGGATCATTTTGATAACCAATTCCACCCTCAGCCGGTTTATGAACTGAAGCACATTCTCGTTCATCACGCGTTTGAATATACGATGAAAATGATGGACTGAAAAAGCGGAAACGTTGGCCAGTTCCTCTACGGTAAGCGGAGAAGCCAAATTCTCTTCGATGTAGCGGACCACCTGATATATCCGGACTTTATATTCTTTTTCCATACTACCGCAGTCTCCTTTACTATTTTTGGGCATAATTTTACCACAAAAAACCATTTCTTTGTTATTGGACTACATCTGGTTTTTATGGAAGAAGTCCGTTTTCCTTCGCCGTCTCGATGACCCTGTAGATCGCCGCATTTGCCTTCGCGCCGCGAGGCGTATTCGCAAATGACCAGTTCTTTCTCCCGATTACGAATGGCTTGATCGAGCGCTTACTGCGATTCTTATCGATCTCGAGCCGACCATCCCTTAGGAAGGCAGTCAATTTCCCCCAACTGGAAGCTTCATCGTGAGGCCACTTGCCCGATAGGCTGCGATACGTGTGTGCCAATCTTGTCTGCGTTGTTCTTCAGGTTAATCTCATGTATTTGATGCTTACTTTTCTATCCACTATTTGATACAAGCTTAATAAGCCCCGGGATCGTATCGTTATCGGTTGCCATCGTTTGCTGCCGGAGTGCATATGTCTATCATCGTTACAACTGTTATTTTGTTCGGCGGGAGTTTGCTATCGTTTGAAATAGTTTTAGTGGGGGTGTCCTGGTATGGTAAAATATTGAAATCATTCTCGAAAAAAATAGGAGGAAACCGCATGGGAGAACCAATCGTCCAAATGGAGTCCCTGACGCCGATCCTGCGAATATTCGACGAGGAGAAGGCAAAACAATTTTATTTGGGATTTTTAGAATTTCAACTCGACTGGGAGCACCGCTTTGAAGCTGATTTTCCGCTGTATATGCAAGTCTCTTGTGGGCCATGCGTCATTCATTTGTCGGAACACCATGGTGATTGTACCCCTGGAGCGGCGCTCAGAATTGAAGTCAAGGGAATTCGGGAGCTGCATGCGAAGTTATTGTCCAAAGGGTATAAATATGCCCGGCCCGGCCTGGAAGAGGCGCCATGGGGCGGTTTGGAGATCCGAGTGGACGACCCATTCGGTAACCGGTTAACCTTTTATCAAGGAGACTGAACTAACGACGATTATCGCAATAACGAGGCGCGGCAGATGATTCCTGGTTTAACAGGATAAAGAGCACGCTGAACAGTGGATGTGCGGTATGAAAATATTCATTGTGAGCAGCTTAGACATCTTATCGGCGAATGATCAGCTCCATAACATCAGAAGAAGGCTGCCGGCATGGTTCGGCAGCCTCGTTACGTTACCGGTCAGAATAGTGCAACAATCACCCAACAATTCCCGTCAGAGTCATGTGGGATATTATGGATTATTAAGGGAGATGAGTAGTGAATTATAAGAAATTTGTTCAATGCACAAGATCTATAGTCAGCTTTACAGTCATGATCGCAGTTATCATGGCGATAACGGGTATCTCTGAGCCTGCAGCAGTAAGGGCTGAGAGTGCCAGCATTGATACGGCTAAGATTGATAATCTAATGGATACAGCAATGACTAGACTTCGAATACCGGGAGCTTCCTTGGGTATTGTTGTTAAAGGTGATCAGTTGATTTATCAAAAAGGGTACGGAATTGCAGGCCCAGAAAATAATCCGGTTACACCTCAGACTTCCTTTGTTATCGGCTCTGTTAGTAAATCTTTTACAGCAATGGCCATCATGCAGTTGGTCGATCAAGGCAAGATTGATTTGGAGTCACCTGTACAGAACTACTTGCCGTGGTTTCAAGTTGCGGACGCCGAGGCCTCCCAAAAAATAGCAGTCAAACATTTGCTCCACCAAACCAGCGGTCTTTCTACATATGACGGACAAGCCTCGCTAACAAAAGGAAATAAGCCAATAGAGCAGCACATTCGAGAGCTTAGCCGGACCCAACTTACTGAGCCTGTAGGTACCGTATTTCAATATTCGAATTTGAACTACGATATTCTTGGCGGAATTATTGAGGCTGTATCCGGCATGACCTATGCCGAATATATAGAGAAGAATATTTTTAGACCACTGAGCATGGACCACAGCAGTGCTTCTCCTCAAGGGAGCAGCAATCTGGCCTCAGGGTATCAGCCTGTTTTCGGCTTCATGCTCCCAACAAAGCAGTTAAATCATGAGGGAACCGTTCCGTCCGGATATTTAATTTCGAGTGCGGAAGATATGTCCAAGTACTTAATCGCTCAAATGAATCATGGTCGTTTCCAAAACAAAACCATCGTATCCGAACAAAGCGCAGCTCTTATGCATCAACCAGCCGCCGCCATGTGGGGCGATCAATTCTATGCCATGGGGTGGGCGGTCGACAAAAACATAAACATGATCTATCATGACGGATCTACGGAGAATACCTATTCGAAGATGATCATAGATGGTGATTACGGCGTTATCCTGCTTATCAATTCTGTAGATTTCTTTCATATTGATTCTTATGACCAATTGATGGTCGGGGTAAACAGCATTCTCCACGGTAAAGAACCCTCAATAAATATCGCCAATCCTACTAAAACCTATCTGATCATAGGATTCGTTGCATTGGCAATCATAGGATATATTGTTTATTCCGTATACGGCATTTTCGTATGGAAATCCAAATTTAAATCAACAAAATTAAAGCTTGTATTCCATGTATCGGAAATCCTGCTGATCAATCTTTCTATTCCAATTATGATCTTGCTTTTTTTACCGAAACTGGTAGTTCCTTGGTCAGTTATTTTTGTGTTCCTCGTTGGACTCGGCCATTTCATGTTTTTTGTACCCATGATTTTGCTGGTTCTTGGAGTCATGAAAACAATACTCCTTACCAAAAGTATTCGGCTTTACAAGCATGTTGTACAGGCATAATCCAGTGTCACTTTTTTCTCCAAGCCGAACGGTATGTATTGTGACTAACTTTCTTTTCTCTGGGTACCGTATTCAGGTAGACCCAGGAAAGGAGGGGAGCAGGATGTCGAGAAACACGACGAACAACAACGGCAAAGGAAGACAGCCGGGCAACAACCAGGACTCCGACGCAGCCGAGTCGACGAAGGAGAAGAAGTAAACAGCATGAACCATTGAAGTCCTAAAAGAAGCCCCGAACGGGATCTTTTAGGGCTTCTTCTGCTGCGGCTGTTTGTGTGTCAGCTCATCGGATGAAACGACGCTCAGCTTGAGGAGATAGGCCCAAGGTGCTTTTTGGGCAGATTGAAGCGGATCGGTACTGACGCCTGTGCCACCAACCAATGCGAAGATATAAGCTCCCTCGGATTCCGGGGCGGTCAACGGCTGACTTATGGGACTCCAGATGTGATCCATGCTCTCGGCAGTGAAAGGAAAGGTAGCGCTGATGGAAGAGTAACCGCTGCTGCCCGGAACAGCATAAGTGGTTTTTATTTTCCAGGCGGATTCCTTTTCCAAAGAGAGATGTTGAATCGAATAGAGGAGTTCGCCGGTCTTGGGAGGCGTGTCCGGGGGGCTTAGATGAAAGTTAAATATTGCTTGTGCCCCTTTATTCTCCCCATCTTCCCACAATTCCACTTCAGCAAGCAGAAACTTATCCGCTGCGGTGCTGCGAATCCGCACCCCAGCGGCATTGCCGTCGACGAGGCCCTTGAATTTGGCGTTGTTCCCCTGGAAGGGATCGAAAGGCTCGATCGAGAACTGGCCGGGCGGGGGAGTGTTTTTCACACTGGGAAAGGACTTGCCGGTAACCTCGCAGGAGGAGAGCAGAGGAAGGAGCAGTCCGAGCGCCAGGCCCAAAAGGGACGGATTACGATACGATGATAAGCGGGTGGGTACCATGGAGCGGCCTCCTTTGCTGCTGTATTCTTCTATAAATATAGACCGGCATAGGGGGCGAAAAGTTACACAAAAGTTACAGAAAGGAGCCGGCTGTCACCGGCATAAACCTGCAGACAGCAAAAAGGACGCTACCCCAGCGTCCCGGTGTAAAACTCGGTTTCCCTCCGGATATGCTCGACGAAAACCAGCGGCAGCTTATCGAGCACGAGATTGCCGGCTTCAAGCTGTTCCAGCTCACGAAGCGACACTAGGAAAGCCTGGGTCTCCCGCCGGACGATCTCCCTAAAGCGGGTAATGGCGGGAAAATCGGTGAGCCCGGTCCGCAGGAATCCGGCCAGCTCGACTGCATAGGCATACGCATCTTCGAAGCGCTGGGCATGGCCGATGTAGGTGCGGACGAGCTCTTTTTCCACCTCGTCGAGGGCTCCTTGGATGACAAAGGCGTCACCGGCGAGAACAGGCAGCCAGAGCAGATGGCTTCGAAGCTGCGGATCGGTGCTGCCTGAGCCTGGAGAGCTGCCGAGCACGCGCAGGGCTTCTTCGTTCTCCGACACGGTGTGGCTGATATAAGTCGGGGTGAGCAGGATGCCGAGCCCCTCGGTGAGCTGTCTTCTCAGCAGATGCAGCAGAAACATCCGCATGGACTCCGCACCGGGCAGCAGCAGCCGCGGATTGGCGGCGGGACCTTCCTTCAGCCGCGTATCGAACCAGCGCAGGTAATACAGCGCCCTCTGGCGTTCGGCCTCTTCCTGGGGCGAAAGCGTATCGTATACGAACAGCGCGTGGTCCCGCAGATTCCGGGTCCAGAAGGCGGCTGTGTCGGCGTTCAACATCATTCGTTCCTCCCTTCGGGCAGACATCACACGTCTTGTATCATATGTATGTCGCACGGGGTAGGATGATGTCGGCTGAGGCCGAAGTGCCTGGCTTGGCTAGCGGCGGGGAGGTGCTTTAGCGGCGCTCCTGCTGCCCCGGGGGGCGTTCCGCTTTGGGCAGGTTCCGGCAGACGAGCAGGTAGGATTCGTCCAGCATGTCCAGCATCTCGCTGTCGCTTAAGCTGCCGTCGAGCAGAACGGTGTTCCAGTGCCGCTTGTTCATGTGGTAGCCGGGAAGGATGGTGTCCGGATGACTCTCCCGCAGGACCCAGTTGGTCTCGGGGTCCCCTTTGAGATTGACGCTGGGCCGACCGCCATGGGTGCTCAGGAGGGCAAACATCCGGGAGCCGACAAAGAGCACCGGCATCGCCGGATCGAACGGATATCGGAGGCTGACGCCCGGCTTGGCCAGTCCCTGTTCGATGAGATCTGCATGATTCATGCGCGCGGTCTCCTTTTCATATAAATTCGGTCAGTGACAAGCAGGTAATGCAAAGCCGCCGATGCTGTCTACTTGAGCATACCTGATCCTGCTCTTGTTGAACAGATTGCGAAAGCGGGGCCCGAGGTACGCATGGCTTGTGAGACGGGGATCGATAAGGAAGACGATACAGTTCGTTAGAGCAGGGCCAGGTCTGGAATGGAGGGGGTGCCGGTTCACTCAGAAGAAAAGAAGGGATCCCCGCGGTGCGGTTGGCCTGAAGCCCGGCTGTGCGGTAGACAGCTTCGGAACGGACGTGCTATCATGAAGAGCAGTGCAGGATTTACCAAGCTGATGACCAAACCGACAATTTCATATATGGTAACGAACAGGTGACGATATCCCTGCCGGAAGGCGGAGGATTCGGATGAAAAGGGAAGCCGGTGAAACTCCGGCACGGTCCCGCCACTGTAAGCGAGGAGCTTCACCGAGACGACAAGCCACTGTTGAGCATTCGATGGGAAGGCAGCGGAACGAAGCGACGAGACGCAAGTCAGGAGACCTGCCTGTTCGGCTGCGGCTGTATGCCCCGGGGATCCCGGGGGTGCAGTCCGCATCCATTCACCATGCGACCTACGCGGATAGGGAGGTGAACGAGAACGGCAGCAGGCAGTACCCCGCTGGCCGGCAGGATTGATCGAGCCCTAGAGGCTGGGCTGTCCGCCGCCGGGACCCGGGTACGTAAGACCATGAACCGCATTCGTCCAAGCATCTTCCATAAGGAGGATGCTTTTTTTGATTGTTCCGGATAGATCCGTGAGGCTTGCAGGGAAGCGGGAAGGTTTGGCAGAGCGGAGAGGGGGAGCAGGATGAAAGGCAAATTATTGATTATCGGCTTCGGGCCGGGGAGCTTCGAGCACATTACGCAGCGGGCGCGGGAAGCGATTCAGGAAAGCGATGTCGTCATTGGATACAACACTTACGTGGATCTGATCCGGGGGCTGCTGAGCGACCAGCAGGTGGTGCGTACGGGAATGACGGAGGAGGTCTCCCGGGCACAGGAAGCGGTGCGTCAGGCGGAAGCGGGCCTGAAGGTGGCGGTCATCTCGAGCGGTGACGCCGGCGTGTACGGCATGGCCGGCCTGGTCTACGAGGTGCTGATGGAGCGCGGCTGGCGCAAAGAAACCGGCGTGGAGGTCGAAGTAATCCCCGGCATCTCGGCGATTAACTCGACCGCATCGCTGCTCGGCGCGCCGGTCATGCACGATGCGTGCACGATCTCGCTGAGCGACCATCTGACACCGTGGGAGCTCATCATCCGCAGGGTGGAGGCGGCTGCGGCTGCGGATTTTGTCATCGCACTGTACAATCCGCGCAGCGGAAGGCGCACCCGGCAGATCGTCGAGACGCAGAAGATGCTGCTCAAGTACCGTTCGCCGGACACCCCGGTCGGCATTGTCAAAAGCGCCTACCGCGACCGCCAGGAGATCGAGGTCACCACGCTGGAGGCGATGCTTGAACATGATATCGGCATGCTCACGACCGTGATCATCGGCAACTCGACGACCGTCGTGTATGACGGTCTGATGATTACGCCGCGCGGCTACCAGCGCAAGTATACGCTCGGCGCGGACGTGCAGCCGCTGCGTCCGCACGAGCGGCTGCGCCAGGAAGCGGAGCCGTGGTCGCTGGAGGCGACGGACGGCGGCACGCCGGCACAGCAGGCGGCGGAGCGTGCGTGGCCGGTAGGCGACGAGGACGACGGCTGGGAGGCCGAGGCGGCAGGCGGCGCGGTGGCGCAGCAGGCGGCGGAGCGAGCGTGGCCGGTGGGTGACGCGGACGACGGCTGGGAGGCCGAGGCGGCAGGCGGCGCGTTGGCGCAGCAGGCGGCGGAGCGTGCGTGGCCGGTAGGCGACGAGGACGACGGCTGGGAGGCCGATGAGGCTGACGGCGCGGTGGCGCAGCAGGCGGCGGAGCGAGCGTGGCCGGTGGGCGACGAGGACGACGGCTGGGAGGCCGAGGCGGCAGGCGGCGCGGTGGCGCAGCAGGCGGCGGAGCGAGCGTGGCCAGTGGGCGACGGGGCTGCCGGCGTGCGGTCAGCGGCGCGTCCGGCGGGCGGCAGTCCAGCGCCGACAGGGGGCAGCCCGGCCGCAGCGGCGGTCAGCGCTCCGGCAATTGGCGGCGCGGTAGCCGTAGCCGAGCGAGAAGCGGCATCGGTTGCAGCGGCGGCAGGCGCTGCAGGGCCGCTGGCCCTGGCGCTGGAGGCGCTCGGACGCGTCAGCGGGCAGGGCGCCGCGCCGGCAGCGGCAGGTGCGGCGGTGGCCGCGAGGCTGTTCCGGCAGGAGGCGATCCTTGAGTTCGCCGTCTCGCCGGGCTTGGCCGAGAAGCGGATCACGAGCGCCCAGATGATGCTGCTGGCCGAGGTCGTCGGTGAGAAGGGCTCGATGGAGTATACGCCGCATCACCAGCTGCTTATTCGGCTGAAGACGGCCGATCCGGACAGTGTCACGAAGCGGCTGAGGGCCGCCGGGCTGCTGCTCGCCCCGGTGGGCGACGTCGTACAGCTGAAGGCGTGCGATTTCTGCAGCATGGACAAAGGCGACTCGGTGCCGTATCTGGAGCAGATTCATGGGAAGCTCGGCGGCATGAAGGTGCCGAAGGAGCTCAAGATCGGCTTCAATGGCTGCGGGATGGCCTGCTACGGTGCCGTGAAGGAAGATATCGGCATCGTCTACCGCCGGGAGAAGTTCGACTTGTTCCTCGGCGGCAAAACGGTCGGCCGCAATGCACATCCCGGCGTGCCGGTAGCGGAAGGAATCGAGCCGGACCGGCTGATCGAGACCATCGAACGCATCGTCCACGGATATGCGGACAAAGGGCATCCGAACGAGCGGTTCCATAAGTATTTTGCCCGCGTGAAGGAAGTGGAAGGCTTCAAATACCGCGAACCGGCCGCGTTCGAGATCGAGAATGCCCTTTGCGGCGATTAAGTGAGGGCAGACGGCAGGTTACCTCTGTCATGGACGCCATGATGGCTGTCGTTTCTCGAAGAGAGGCCCCGCTGAGTTCCAGCAGAGCCTCTGCACAACAACTCACTCTTCGAGGGAGTGTCTTATCCGTCGGCAGAGGCGATTGCTCTGAAGGTCAGCGCAAATAACGGAACTGGGATGCCTTATTGAGCGGTTTGAGGTAGCAAAATCGGAAATAGCGGAACTCAGGTTCCTTATTTCGTCTGTACGGGTGGCTCAAACCCTGTCCAAGGCGAAATAGCGAACTACAGTTCCGCTATTGGTGAAAAAGGCCGGCTCGGGAGGCAAATAGCGAACTACAGTTCCGCTATTCAAGAAAGTACCGGCTCCAGAGGCAAAAAGCGAGCTGAAGTTCCGCTATTGGTGAAAAAGGCCTGCTCGGGAGGCAAAAAGCGAGCTGCAGTTTAGCTATTGGCGAAAGAGTCAGGCTCTCCAAAGGCGTATAGCAAGCTGCAGTTTAGCTATTAGCGAAAGGGCCTGGCTTCAGAGTCGAATAGCGAGCTGTTGTTCCGCTTTTTGCGTAAGATCTGGCGCTATGGGTATTGGAGGCATGGAAACACCTATACTCGCATGCTTGACGGTCTGGAATGCCCGTCTTCCAACGATAGATAAGCGGACTACAAGTTCTGATTACCTCAGCTCTAGAGGAGAATACAGCCAACTCTAGTTGGGCTGCTTCCCGCTAGGGTAGGAGCCTAGAGCAGTATGGCGGCATATCAAAATTAATTCAAAGGACAAGTGAAAAAAGACGGCGGGTCCGATCATATAACGAGGCTACAAGGAGGGTGACGTATTGAAGGCGATATTATTTGTTGGACATGGCAGCCGGGATGCGGAAGGAAATCAGGAAGTAAGAGAGATGGTGGACTCCCTGTCGGGCCGGCTGACGGTGCCGATTGTGGAGACGTGCTTCCTGGAGTTTGAAGCACCGTCGATCCGCACCGGCATTGCGACCTGCGTGAAGCGGGGTGCTACGCAGGTAGCGGTCGTGCCGATCACGTTGTTTGCGGCGGGGCATGCGAAGCTGCATATTCCGGCGGCGATCGATGCGGCGCGTCTGCAGTATCCGCAGGTACAATTTGATTACGGCCGGCCAATCGGCGTGCACGAGCTCGCGCTCGACATACTCACGTCCCGCGTTCAGGATGCGGGTTTTGATCCTTCACTGGAGTATGACGATACGGCATTGCTGGTTATCGGACGGGGCAGCAGCGATGCGGATGCGAACAGTGATTTGTTCAAAGTCTCCCGTCTGCTGTGGGAGCGCCTGAAGTTCAAGTATGTAGAAACGGCTTTCATCGGGGTGACGGCTCCCCTGGCGAATGAGGGCATTGAACGGTGCATCCGGCTTGGGGCGAAACGGGTAATCATACTGCCTTACTTCCTGTTCACCGGGGTGCTGATCAAGCGGATGGAGGCGATGATGGCAGAGTTCGCGCTTCAGTATCCGGACCACAGCTTCGTGCTTGCCGACTATTTCGGCTTCCACCCGATGCTGCGCGAGATTCTGCGGGACCGGGCTGAGGAGGCGCTGATGGGTGAGGCAAAGGCCAACTGCGACATGTGCCAATACCGCATCGAAGCGCTGAAGCATGCGGACCACCATCACCACGATCATGAACATGGGCACGACCACCACCATCACGACCACCACCATCACGACCACCACCATCACGACCACCACCATCACGACCACGATCATGACCATCACCATCATGACCATCACCACGACCACGATCATGAACATCACCGTCATGACCACGAACATGTGCATGCGCATGATCACCATCACGGACATGAACATGATCAAGTACATACGCATAAGCACGACCATGATCATCACCATCATGACCATAACTACGAACATGTCCATGCTCACGATCATGGACATGTTCACACGGAAAATCAGCAGGGCCTCATCCATACACACGCCGTAAGCAGACACGGGGATGATCAGGGCCATGCTCACGGCCACGACCATGCTCACGATCAAGATCACGGCCATGTGCTTCATCACAGCCAGGGGCATGAGCAGGCTCATGCTCACGATCATGGGCATGGTCACACGGAAGATCAGCAGGACCGCGTCCATGCGCAAGCCGCCAGCGGTCCCGCGCAAGATCACAGCCACGACCCTGCGCATAACGACGGCACCAAGCCGGCGCCGGAGGCGGGAAAAGGGGTGCCGGTATGATCCTCGTCCTCGCCGGTACGAGCGACGCCAGAGAGCTGGCGCTGCGCATCCAGACGGCGGGCTACCCGCTGCTCTGCACCGTCGTGACCGAAAGCGCGGCCTCCTCGCTGGAGGAGGCCGGCCTGCCGGTACAGACCGGACGCCTGAACGCCGAACAACTCCGCGGGCTGATCGCGGAGCGCGGCTTCCGCGCCGTCGTCGACGCTTCCCATCCGTTCGCGGAGGAAGCTTCGCGCAACGCGATGGCGGCGGCCGAAGCCGCCGGCGTGCCGTACGTGCGCTACGAGCGGGAGCGGGGCCAGTATGCGGCCCACCCGAAGCTCCACTTCGTCGACGACTACGAACAGGCGGCGGAGCTGGCCGCCGAGAAGCGGGGTACGATCCTGCTGACGACGGGCAGCAAGACGCTGCAGATTTTCACCGAGAAGCTGCTGGGGCTGCCGGACACGACGCTGGTCGCCCGCATGCTGCCCCGCAAGGACAACATGGAGAAGTGCGAGGCGCTCGGGCTGCCGCAGAAGCACATCATCGCGATGCAGGGTCCGTTCGGCAAGGAGCTGAACCAGGCGATGTACAAGCATTACGGCGTCACCACGATCATCACCAAGGAGAGCGGGCAGGTCGGCGCGGTGGAGGAGAAGCTGTCCGCCGCCCTTGAGCTTGACATCGATACGATCGTTATCGGGCGCCCGCAGCTGGAATACGGGGTGACCCATTCGGATTTTGAAGGCGTGACGGCCGAGCTGGCCGGACTGCAACTATTACAGGAGGTGCGGGACTAATGGATTTTCGTACGGAGTTCAAGCCGCTGAGCGTTCAGCCGCAGGAGATTGAGGAGATTTCGTTCAAAATGATTACCGAGGAGCTCGGCCCCCATGATTACTCGGACGAGCAGTTCAAGGTCGTGCAGCGCGTTATTCACGCCTCGGCGGACTTCGAGCTCGGCCGCAGCCTGCGCTTCCACCCGGATGCGATCCAGGCCGGCATCCAGGCGATCCGCAGCGGCCGTCCGGTGATCGCGGACGTGCAGATGGTGCAGTCGGGCATTTCGAAGCCCCGCATCGAGAAGTTCGGCGGCGACGTCCGCGTCTACATCTCGGACCCGGACGTCATGCAGGAGGCGAAGCGCCTGAATACGACGCGGGCGATCATCTCGATCCGCAAGGCGGCCCGCGAAGCGGACGGCGCGATCTACGCGATCGGCAACGCACCGACGGCGCTGCTCGAGCTGATCCGCATGGTGAAGGACGGCGAAGCAAGGCCGGGCCTGATCGTCGGCGTGCCGGTCGGATTCGTGTCGGCGGAAGAGTCGAAGGACGAGCTCCTGAAGCTCGACATTCCGTTCATCACCAATATCGGGCGCAAGGGCGGCTCGCCGGTCGCGGTGGCGACGGTCAACGCGATCTCGCTGCTCGCGGAGCAGATGGGGTAAGAGGCCATGGCGGAAGCGCAGAAGGACGGCAAGGAAGACAAGCCGCTGCGCCACGGATACACCACCGGCGCGAATGCAACGGCTGCGGCCCAGGCGGCGCTCGAAGCGCTGATCGTGCAGGAGGGGCAGACGCACTCGACGATCCGGCTGCCCATCGGGCAGGAGGTCACTTTCGAGATCGTCGCGTGCTCCTTCGCGCCGGAGCGGGCCTCGGCCGAAGTCATCAAGGACGGCGGCGACGACCCGGATGCGACGCACGGCGCCCGCATCATCGTGGAGGTAAGCTGGCGCAGCGAGCCGGGCATTGAGCTTGATGGCGGTGTCGGCGTCGGCCGGGTGACGAAGCCGGGTCTGCCCGTCGAGGTGGGCGAGGCGGCGATCAATCCCGTTCCGCGCAAGATGATCCGTGAAGCCGTAACGAACGTGCTTAACCGTTACGAGCTCATGCACCGCGGAGTGCGGGTGGTCGTCTCCGTGCCGGACGGCGAGGAGATCGCCAAGAAGACGCTGAACGGCCGGCTCGGCATCGTGGGGGGCATCTCGATCCTCGGCACCCGGGGCATCGTAGTGCCTTTTTCCACAGCGGCTTACAAGGCGAGTGTGGCCCAGGCGATCCGGGTGGCCGTCAAGGGCGGCTGTACCCACGTCATCCTGTCCACCGGCGGCCGGACCGAGAAGTTCGGCATGGATCTGTATCCGGAGCTGCCGGAAGAGGCGTTCGTGGAGATGGGCGATTTCGTCGGATTTGCGATCCAGCAGTGCGCAAGGCAGGGGATCCGCAAGGTGACCCTCGTCGGCATGATGGGCAAATTCTCGAAGGTGGCCCAAGGCGTCATGATGGTGCACTCCAAGAGCGCGCCGGTCGATTTCGGCTTCCTTGCCAGGATGGCTCAGGAGGCAGGAGCTTCCGAAGAAACGCTGGAGGAGATTCGGGGGGCGAACACGGCGGCGCAGGTCGGCGATCTCATGGACGGGATGGGCTGCAGCGCCTTTTTTGACATCATGAGTACTTACTGCTGCAGGGAAGGCTTGAAGGAAGCGGCGGGCAAGGAACCGCAGCGGGAGATGGACCTCGAGGTCGAGACGGTCATCATCTCCATGAAAGCGAAGCTGCTCGGGAGGCAGAGCCTGAAGTGGGGCGAAGCGTAGACCCGGTGGCCTGAGCGAAAGGCAGAGAGGGTGTGCGAAGGCGCAATGAACGGGGAACAAAGCAGTGAAAAGAAACGAATTACGGTAATCGGCATTGGGGACGACGGGGCGGCAGGCCTGCCGGCGCTCTATGCCGAGCGTATTCGAAGCAGCGAGGTGCTCATCGGCGGTGAGCGGCAGCTGGCGTTCTTCGAAGACCATCCGGCGGAGCGGATCGTGCTCAAAAGCGGGCTCACCGAGCTGGTCGAGAAGCTGCGCGAGGAGGAACGTCCTGCGGTTGTGCTCGCATCGGGCGACCCGCTGTTCTACGGCATCGGCGGGTACCTGGCGGGCAAGCTGCCCGGCCGGGTGGAGGTGCTGCCGCAGGTGTCGTCCGTGCAGCTGGCGTTCGCGCGGATGGGCGAGAGCTGGCATGACGCCTTCATCGCCAGCGTCCACGGCCGCAGCATGAAGGGCCTGGCCCAGCGGATCGACGGCTGCGCCAAGGTGGCGCTGCTCACCGACGAAAAGAACACGCCGGGAGCGATCGCACGCTACCTGCTGAACTTCGGGATGACGGAATACCGCGTATTCGTCGGCGAGAATCTGGGCGGACCGCAGGAGCGTACGGGCTGGCATGAACTGGAGGCGCTTGCGGAGACGCCGGAGGATGCATTTTCGCCGCTGAACGTGGTCGTGCTGCGTAGGCGGGTAGACGCCGAAGCGCCGCCGGCTTGGCCGCTCGGCATAGACGATGGGGAATTCGCCCAGCGCAAGCCGGACAAAGGGCTTATCACGAAGAAGGAGGTCCGCATCCTCTCGATTGCGAACCTTGGCCTGAAGCGTGACAGCGTTGTATGGGACATCGGCACCTGCACGGGCTCAGTGGCGATCGAAGCAGCACGGATTGCCCGTGACGGGGCGGTGTATGCAGTGGAAAAGAACGAGGGCGACCTCGAGAACTTCCACCAGAATGCGCGCAAGTTCCGCACGGATATCACGGCGGTGCATGCAAAGGCGCCCCAGGGGCTGGATGGCTTCCCGGACCCGGACGCGGTGTTCATCGGCGGGAGCGGGGGCGAGCTGCGGGAGCTGCTGGCTCTCATCTGCGCGAGGCTGAGGCCCGGCGGTCGGATCGTGCTCAATGCGGCGACGATCGAGAATTTGGCGGCCGCTTCCAAGGCGTTCGGCGAGGAAGGCTTCGAGACGGACATTACGCTCGCCCAGCTCAGCCGCAGCAAGCCGATCCTCGATATGACGCGCTTCGAAGCGCTGAACCCGATCTGGATCATTACCGCAAAGCGGGGCAGCGCTGCTGCGCAGGAGGGCGATGAAGCCCCGGCCGCCAGTGCAGGCAGGAAAGAGAGGAAGAAGAACGATGAGTAAGCTCGGCACGTTATATGGACTGGGAGTAGGGCCTGGGGACCCGGAGCTCATTACGGTGAAGGCGTTCCGCCTGCTGAAGGAGTCGCCGGTCATCGCATATCCGCGCAAGAAATCGGGGGCGAAGAGCTATGCGCTGCAGATCACGGAGCTGTATGTCGATACGGAGGAGAAAATCATGCTTCCGCTGATTTTCCCGATGACGCGGGACCGTCAGGCGCTGGAGCTGCAGTGGAACAAGACGGTCGACACCGTGTGGGGACACCTCAGCGAAGGGCGGAATGTCGCTTTTGTCACCGAGGGCGATCCGATGCTCTACAGCACGTACATCCACCTCATGCGCCTCATGCAGGACAAGCATCCGGAGGTGCCGTGCGTCTCGGTTCCGGGCATTTCGTCCGTGCTCGGGGCGGCTTCGAGGTTGAACCTGCCGCTGGCGGACGGGGACGAGCAGTTCGCGGTCATCCCGGCTACGGAGAACTACGACGAGATGCGGCGGGTGCTCGAAACCCACGACTGCGTCGTGTTCATCAAGGTGGCGAAGGTCATCGACCTGATGCTGCAGGTGCTCGGTGATCTCCGTCTGACGGACAAGGCGTCGGTGATCACGAAGGTGACGTCGTCCGAGGAACAGGTATGGCGCAATGTGCGGGAACTGGCCGGGCGCGAGCTCGAGTACTTAACTCTGATGGTGGTGAGAAAATGAGCGAACACAACAGCGAGAACCTCAAGATTCAGATTATCGGCGCGGGTCCCGGCGACCCCGATCTCATTACGGTGAAGGGCCTGCGGCTGCTTCAGGAAGCGGACGTCGTGCTCTACACGGACTCCCTGGTCAGCGAGGAGCTCATCGCCCGGGCGAAGCCGGAGGCGGAAGTGCTGCAGAGCGCGGGCATGAGCCTCGAAGAGATGGTGGAAGTCATGGTGGACCGGGTGAAGGCGGGCAAAAAGGTCGTGCGCGTGCATACCGGCGACCCGTCTGTGTTCGGCGCCATTATGGAGCAGGCGGCCCTGCTCAAGCGGGAGGGGGTCGGTATCGAGGTCATCCCGGGCGTCTCCTCTGTCTTCGCTGCGGCAGCGGCCGTCGGGGCTGAGCTGACGATTCCGGACCTGACCCAGACGCTGATCCTTACCCGCGCGGAAGGCCGCACGCCGGTGCCGGAGCGCGAGCAGCTCAAGGAGCTGGCGTCGCATCACAGCACGCTGGCGCTCTTCCTCAGCGCGACGCTGACGAAAAAGGTCGTGCGGGAGCTCACCGAAGCGGGCTGGAGCCCGGAGACGCCGGTGGCGGTCGTGCAGCGCGCGACATGGCCCGACCAGCTCATCGTGCGGACGACGCTCGAAAAGCTGGATGAGGACATGCGAGTGAACGGCATCCGCTCCCATGCAATGATTCTGGCGGGCTGGGCGCTCGATCCGAATATCCATGAGAAGGATGAGTACCGGTCGAAGCTCTACGATAAAACCTTCACGCACGGCTACCGCAAAGGAGTGAAGGCGTAAGATGGGTGACGAAGCGAAGCGTTCGGAACCTCACGAGCCGTCTGTAACCTCCGGGCCGGCCGCCCCGGCCGCCAACGGTGAGGTGGAGATCATCGAGCTGCAGGAGGGCGTCCTTCCTGTGGTGAAGCCGACCCGCAGCTATGCGGTGCTGGCGATCACGAAGCACGGGGTGGAGCTGGCCCGCCGGCTGCAGGACAGCTTCCCGGCGGCGGACGTGTACTACATGTCCAAGTTCGCCCGGGGGGATGAAGCGGAGCGCGGCATCCGGCTGTTCTCCGGCAGCGTGCGGATGCTGTATCCGGCGCTGTTCCCGGCCTATCACGGCATCATCTCGATCATCTCGCTCGGCGCGGTGGTGCGGATGATCGCCCCGCTGCTGCAGGATAAGAAAAAGGACCCCGGCATCGTCGTCATCGACGATCGGGGAGAGAACGTCATCTCCGTGCTGTCGGGCCACCTCGGGGGCGCGAACGAACTGACCCGCGAGGTGGCGGCGGCCCTGGATGCCCGTGCGGTCATCACCACGGCTTCCGACGTACAGAAGACTATCGCAGTCGACCTGTTCGGCCGCCGCTTCGGCTGGGTGTGGGAGTCCGCCGACAAGCTGACGCCGGTGAGCGCCTCCGTCGTGAACGAAGAGCACGTCGCTGTCGTGCAGGAGTCCGGCGAGCGGAACTGGTGGCATCTCGACACGCCGCTGCCGCCGAACATCCACGTCTACGGCACGATCGAAGCGGCCCTGCAGGAGCCGCCCCATGGAGCGCTCGTCGTCACCCACCGCGAGCTGGAGCCGCACGAGGAGGCCATCCTGGCGAACGGGGTGCTCTACCGTCCGAAGGTGATCGTGCTCGGCATCGGCTGCAACCGCGGTACGGCGGCGGAGGAGATCGAAGCGGTCATTGCAGAGACCCTCGCGGAGCTCCGTTTCTCGATCCGCAGCGTGAAGGCGGTGTGCACGATCAACCTCAAGAAGGACGAGGAAGGCCTGCTCGCTGTCTGCGGCAAGTACGGCTGGCCGCTCGAGTGCTATACGCCGGCGGAGCTTAACGAGATGGAGATCGAGGCGCCGTCCGAGACGGTGTTCAAGTTCACGGGCGCGTACGGCGTCAGCGAGCCTGCAGTGAAGCGATATACAGGGGAGAACCACCTCGTTCTCACCAAGAAAAAGAGCGGCAACGTCACGATCTCCGTCGGCCTTCTCTCCTTCCCGGAAGCGGAAGCGGCGGGCACGGCGGAGGCGGCAGCCGGCCGGGAAGTATCCACGGCCGCCGCTTCGGGAGGCCGGCCATGAGCGAACGGAAGGGACATCCGGGCCTCATCATCGCCGGCACGGGCAGCGGAGCAGGCAAGACGACCGTCACGATCGGCCTGATGGCGGCGCTGCAGCGCCGGGGACTGCGCGTGCAGGGCTTCAAGTGCGGCCCGGATTATATCGACCCGACGTACCACCGGGCCGTCACAGGACGCGCCTCGCGCAACCTGGACTCCTGGATGCTCTCCTCCGAGGGCGTCCGGGAGATCTACCGGCGGGCCAGCGCGGATGCGGACATCTCGATCATCGAGGGCGTCATGGGCTTCTATGACGGCAAGGAAGCGACCTCGAACCGGGGCAGCACGGCCGAGATTTCACTCGAGCTCGGCGTGCCGGTGCTGCTTGTCGTGAACTGCCAGAGCATGGCGCGCTCCTGCGCCGCCATTGTGAAGGGCTTCCAGCTGCTCGATCCGCGGGTGCGGATTGCCGCCGTCTTCGCGAACAAGGTCGGCAGCGAGGGGCATTACCGCATCGTGAAGGATGCGGTGGAAGCGGAGTGCGGCATCCCGGTCATCGGCTATATGACCCGGCAGGAAGAGCTCGCGCTGCCGGAACGTCACCTCGGCCTCGTCCCGTCGATCGAGCGCGGCGACCTGAACGCGTTCTTCGGCCTGCTCGCGGACCGCATGGAGGCGAACGTGCAGCTTGACCGGCTGCTGGAACTCGCTTCCGGGAGCGATCCACTGCCGGAGGAGGAGCCGTGCCTCTTCGCGCCTCCAGCGAAGACGTATCCGGTCAAGCTGGCCGTGGCGCATGACGCCGCGTTCCACTTCTACTACCCCGAGAACCTCGAGCTGCTCGAGCTGCACGGGGCGGAGCTGGCGTACTTTTCGCCTCTGGCGGGCGAGCCTCTGCCGGAAGGGGCCCAAGGGCTGTATCTCGGCGGGGGCTTCCCGGAGGAGTTCGCGGAGCGGCTTTCCCGGCAGACGGAGACGGCGGAGTCCATCCGCCGGGCCGTGAAGCAGGGTCTGCCGACGCTGGCGGAGTGCGGCGGCTACATGTATCTCACCGAGAGCATCACCGGTACGGATGGAGCGACGCACCCTATGCTGGGCCTCGTTCCCGGGCGCGTCACCATGCAGCGCAAGCTGGCTGCCCTGGGCCTGCGCGAGGTGAAAGGGGCCGAAGGGAACTTCCTGTTCGAGGGCGGGCTGACCGCCCGGGGGCATGAGTTCCACTACTCGGCCTATGAGCTCCCGGAGGGCGCATCGAAGCTGCCGCCGGCCTACGAGACCTCGGGCCTGCGGGGGACGAAGCCGGAGGGGGGGCTGCTTCACAGCGTCGTGGCCGGCTACACCCACCTCCACTTCGGCTCGCAGCCGAAGCTCGTGGAGCGCTGGCTGCAGCGCTGTGCCGCTTTTGAGCCGGCCGTGCCGGCACAGGAAGAACCGTCTGCGGGATAGCCCGCAGGCGGTTTTTTTCGATATATAAGAATGTAGACCCCGCCAAAATAAGCGCGCATCGTCCATAAAGGACGTCCCCAGGCGTTCATCTCACTTGAATATTCAGTTGAAACGTAAGCCGAAGGCGCCCCTTCTGTCACCACTTCCTGCACGCGAACCGTACTTCAAAGGACATTGAAGCCGTTTATCCCGCGTGAAGCACACCCCCATTCCCCGCTCTCTGTCCGTCGGCAAGTGGGCTGAGCCTCCGGCAGCCTTCGTTCTGCCCGCTTTCCCCCACCGCTTCGGCACCATTTTCGTCCCTATGAGAAAGGTCCGCTGATCCCATAATTCCGAAGCCAACGGTTTGCGGCCGATCTGTAACCGCACCGCCTCTTTTTATTAGGAAACTTTGCACCTGACCTGACCTTATCTGTGATATGATGATTCTCGGAATGCAGACGGAAGTCGAGGGAGGAACAGACAAAATTGGATTTTGTTGGAAATAATGGGCAGCAGCAAAGGGAATCCGACACCGCACACAGTCTGCTGCAGGCTTTTATCCGAAGCATCCCGGACGCCGTATTGATCTGCGATGTTTCGGGAGTTCTTATAGAATGTAACGACGCTTTCACCGAGATGTTCGGCTGGACGAGGGAGGAGATCATGGGGGTCCATGCGACCGACCTGATCTTCCTGCCGGAAGATCAGGACATCCGGGAAGAGCAGAAGAAGGTGTTCCACGGTCTGCAGGAAGGGCATACCTACCGGAATTACCGGACCCGCCGGATGAACAAGCAGGGTGGGGGGGTGGAGCTGACCATCACCTATGCGCCGGTTCGGGATGAGGCCGGCCGGCTGATTGCTCTGTCCGGCATCTACAGGGACGTGACCGACCTTCAACGGCTGGAGGCGGCCGTCACGGCAGCCGAGACGAATTACCGGCTGATCGCCGAAAATATGAAAGACATGATCGCTCTGCTGGATTTGACAGGCGTCGTCCGATACGCCTCGCCTTCTTATTGGAATGTGCTGGGCTTCCGGCGGGAGGAGTTCGAAGGGACGGACTGCTTCCGTCTTGTCCATGAGGAGGACGTGTCCGTTGTTCAGAGCCGGTTTGGCCGGCTGCTGATGACAGGCGAGCAGCAGACCGTCGAATTCCGCTATCTCCGGGCGGACGGCACATACCTCTGGGTCGAGACGCAGGCCAGCCTGCTCGACGAATCGGCAGACGGCCGCTTCGTGCTTGCCGTATCCAGGGATATCGGCGAGCGCAGGGAGCTCGAGGAGCAGCTTGCCAGCATGGCGCTGGAGGATACGCTCACAGGGACAGCGAACCGTCGGCTGTTCAAGGAGCTGCTGGACCAGGCGATCCGCTTCTGCCGGCGGGACCGGGAGCAGCTGGCAATGATCCATGTCAACCTGGATGGTTTCCGTACCGTGAATGAGGCCTACGGGCGCGAGCTGGGCGACCGCGTGCTGAAGGATACGGCGGACCGGCTGCAGGAATGCGTCGGGGAGGAGGGCAAGGTGTGCCGGACGGGCGGAGATGAATTCCTCCTGATGCTCTACCGCGTACAGGATGCGGAGGAGGCGGCCCGGACGGCGGACGAGTGCCTGAACTGCATCCATGAACCGCATGCGGCGGGAGACGGCGAGTTCCGGCTGACCGGAAGCATGGGCATCTCGCTGTATCCGGGCGATTCGGATGACGCCATCGAGCTCATGAACCAAGCCCACCTGGCGATGTTCAAAGCCAAGGAAACCGGCGCGCAGCGCTGCGCGTTCTACTCCGACACGGCGGGGCCGGAAGCATCCGCCGAATAGTTCTTGACGCTTCAGGCGTGCAACCAAACAAGCCGGCCCTTCTTCTCCACAGGGAAGAGAAGGGCCGGCTTTGCTGTGTCCTGAAAGGGAACCCTCACAAGCGAACGCTGGACCTGCAGCCTGGAAGGCCGGTTATACCGTCACTCTCGCTTCGGGAACCATGCCGGTGGCAATGGCCAGACGGTTCCAGCCGTTGATCGCATTCACCGCCATAATCACGGTGACGAAATCGGCTTCGTCCACATGCTTGCGGACGCGCTCATAGAGCTCCTGCGGGACGCCTGCGTCACCGATGCGCACGAGCGCTTCGGTCAGCTCCAGCACGGCGCGCTCTTTCTCCGTGAAGAACGGCACCTCCCGCCAGACGGCGATGAGATGCACCCGCTGCTCGCTCTCACCCATGGCTCGAAGCTCCCGGGTGTGCATATCGAGGCAGAAGGCACATCCGTTCAGCTGCGAGGCGCGGATCTTGATCAGCTCATAGAGCGTGCGGTCGAGGCCGCTGCGGGAGATGAAGCCTTCGAGCTTCAGCATGGTTTGCATGGCTTCCGGGTTGACCTTCGTGTGATCCATACGGGGCTGCATCATGATAAGAATTCCTCCATTTGCGGTCCGGCAGAGCCGTCTTCCACCCTGCCGGCCTTTTTTGTATTTACACTAAGAAGACAACGGAGGATCGCCGTTTGTGACACGTTATCTGCAGTCCCCGAAAAAAAGTTCGAAACGGTTAAGCCGGTCGCGCCCGTGGGTAATAAACGGCTAAGGAATGATGGCAGCAGACTGCCCTTCGCCCGGGCCCCTGTCGAAGCCTGCTGCGCCCCCCAGCTTGTCGGGATTGCTGATCATATAAATCCGCCGGATGCCGCTGCCTTCGGCGTCAGGCACCACGGTGAACGCGAAGCGGGGCCGGCCTTCCTGCAGCAGCAGGATCCCCGGCTGGCCGGAGAGGCGGACCGGCAGCAGCTCGCCGGCGAGAGAGCCCTTCCGGGCGATGCCCTCGAAGAAGGCGTGAATCCGCTCACGGCCGAGGATCGGGAAGAGCGCCGAACGGACCCGGCCGCCGCCGTCGCTCACGAACACCGCATCCTCGCTGAGCAGCTCGAGCAGCGTCTCGAAGCGGCCGCTGGACGCGGCGCCGAGGAACGCCTCCACGAGCGCTTCCGCCTGCGGGGACGGCTCGGCCGGACCGGACCGCTCGGCGGCGCGGTCCAGCTTGCGCCGCGCCCGGGAGCAGAGCTGCCGGCAGCTGCTCTCCGTCCGCCCGAGCAGCTCGGCGAGCTCGCCGTAGCCGAGGTCCAGCGTCTCGCGCAGCACGAAGACCACGCGCTCGGGCGGGCTGAGCTCCTCGAGCAGCACGAGGAACGCGTAGGTGAACGCCTCGCGGTCGAGGACCTGCCGGAGCGGGTCGCCGCTGCCCCCAGCCGGCTCGAACAGAGGCTCGGGCAGCCACGGGCCCGGATACGTCTCCCGGCGGCGCCGGGCGGACTTCAGCACGTTCAGGCAGCGGTTCGACAGCAGCCGGAGCAGGTACGCCTGCTCGCTGCGGATTTCGTCCCATGGCACGGCGGCGGTGCCGAGCGAGGCGAACAGGTCGTGCACCGCGTCCTCGGCTTCGGCGGCGGACCCGAGCATCCGGTAGGCCGTCGTGAACAGCAGCGGCCGATACTGGCGGTACAGCCGGTCAAGATCCATAAAGTCATCCCTCCGTATGAAATGTAAGCTTTTGTAAATCATAGCATGGGAGGCTGGATCCGGGGAGCACTTTTTGTTTTGTCATCGGGCGGATGCAGCGGTATACTTAAGTGATCCGGAAGCTCCAGGAAAAAAGCCCCAGAGGGGTGGAAAGACGGGGCTGCCGGATCGTACGGCTTTCACGCCGCGGGTCCGCTAACGGGCATTGACAATACTAATGAGAACGATTATCATTGAGAAAATGTCAGGTTATCGGAAAGCGGGGCACGGCCAAAGTGAAGAAGATCAGGTACTGCTGCAGAAACTTCAAGCAGGGAACGAAGGGTGTCTATCGCGCATTAAAAGAAGAACACAGCGGACTCAAACAGAAGAAGCGGGACTGTCTCGGACACTGCAGGCTGTGCTCCAAAGCGTGTTTTGCCGTCGTGGGCAAGTCGAAGAAGCTCATCTCCGCCTCTACGGCCGAGGGGCTGCAGAAGAAGCTGGAGAAAGCCATCGGCTGATCCGATCATCATGAATGCGAAAGGTGTGACAAGGGATGAATGAAGCATTGAGCCAGGCGCTGAACGATCAGATGAACTATGAGTTCTATTCCGCACAGGTCTATCTGGCCATGGCGGCCTACTGTTCCGGGGAAAGCCTGGACGGATTCGCGAATTTCTTCATCGTGCAGGCGGAGGAAGAGCGGTTCCACGCCATGAAAATCTACAAGTTCCTGAACGACCGGGGCAAACGCGTCACCGTAGCGGGAATGGAGAACCCGAACAACGAATACGCCTCCGTACTCGACGCCTTCCAGCATGGTTACAACCACGAGCAGATCGTAACGAAGAAATTCTATCATCTCTCCGACCTGGCGATGGACGACCGGGAGCATGCGACGATCAACTTCCTGAAGTGGTTCATCGACGAGCAGGTGGAAGAGGAAGCACTGTTCGATTCGATCATCAACAAGCTGAAGCGCATCGACAAGGACAGCAACGCCTTCTTCATGATGGACGCCGAGTTCGCCCAGCGTTCGTTCACGCCTCCATCCGTGTAAGTAAGCAAGTGTTGAACAGCGGCTATCGTCAGCGGACGAAGGCCGCTGTTTTTTGTTCTCCACTAGGGTGGTTTTCGCAGGCAGCCGTCCCTGTTTGGACAAGCGCATGAATATTTTTGCAGTACGGGTTCATGGCCCTGTAACTTTCCCTGCGCCGTTTCGTCTAAGAGGACAAATCAACGGACATCGAAGAAAAACGGGGGAATCCACATGAGCAAAACCATCATTGCAGCCGCCTTGTGCCTGATGCTGGCCGCAGGAGCGGCAGGAACACATCTGCCGGGCGGCATACCGGCTGTGCCGGGGGCGCCGGCGCCGCTGAAGCCTAAGCCCGGCGGGGAGCATGAGCGTCCGGAACCCGTCGAACAGGGCTTCTCGATCCGGCTGGATGCGGATCCCCGCCTGCAGGCGCCGGTCCGCACGCTGGTGGCGCCGCGGACGCAGACGTTCGCGCTAACCTTCGCGGAAGCGATGGACCGCACTTCTGTGGAGGCGGAGCTCCGGAAGAACGCCGAGCCGGACGGGGCGCAGCCCGGTATGGCGCCCAGCAAAGAGCCGGTCCGGCTGAAGCTCGCATACCGCTGGCATAGCGACCGGAAGCTGCAGCTCGAGGTGGAAGTGCTCTCCGGGCAGCCGGGCCCGTATCCGGTCTACGGATACCATGTGGACGCGAACGGGGCCAGGACGGCGGCCGGCAGCGAGCTCAGCGGACAGCCGGTGTTCGAGACCGTGCTCCAGCAGCCGGCTTCGGTCTGGAAGGTGCCTGTCAGCGGCGGGGCCGTCGTGCGGACGGGCGAGCTCACTGAACCGTATGCGTTCCAGGGGCTTCAAGCGGGTTCCCGGTACGTGCTTGCGACGAAGGCGACAGGCTACTGCAACTGTGATGCGCCTTTTCCCAAGCTTTACTCCCTCTATGACCTCGATAAGGGCATGATGACAGACGTTTCCTTCAAGCTCATGGCGAGCTACCAAGGGCCGGGCGATCTGTATGCGGATCCCCGCGGGTTCTTCTATGGCGCGGAGGCGGCGGGCGCAGCGGCTAAGGAGCTGCCGGAAGGCGCGGTGGCGAAGCGGATCACCATCGGCGGGTATGTGCACGGCAGCGGCTGGAGCAAGGACGGGACGAAGGTCCTCCTGGCGGTCAGCGCGGCGAAGGAGCAGGACGAGAACCTGGATCTGGTGATCTACGATACAGTGAATCTGACCGCTCAGCGGCTCCCCGGTGTACTGAAGGGCAGAGTCGAACACAGCCAGGTCAGCGACGACTTGATTCCGGTCACGTTCCGTGACAATGGCAGGGAGGTGCGGATGGCCCTGCGGGAAGCCGAAACCTTCGCGGAAATTCCGTACCGGTACAGCTGGAGCACCGGGAAGGTAACGCGGTGGAATCCGCCGATGAAGGAGGCCTACAGCTCCGAGTACACCGAGACGGATGACGGCCTTTACCGCCTGTATCAGAACGGGGATGTGTATACCCGGGAGGGCGCCCTGAAGTTCCAGCCGCCGCCCCACAGCTCTCTAAGCTCCTGGCTGGCGGGGTCACACCGGGCCATCGTTCAGGAGTTCGTAGAGACAGGGTCCGGGGACCCCGTCACCTTCCATTATGAGCTGAAAACGTACAACGCGGACACGAACCGGGTGGCCGGCGCTATGGCGAAGCTGTCCGGCCAGTCGTACATCCTGGGAACGGATGCCGGGGGAGAGAGCGTCTATGTCGTTTCGGCTGCAGCGCCCGAGCCGCTGAAATAAGTCCCGGCCGGCACAGCACGATCCTACAACGAATGGAACCGCACGGGGCTCCTCATTGTCTATTCGGACGGATGGGGGTCCTTGTTTGTTTTTTTTCGAGCCTCTTACCTCCGGGGACACAGGACAGGGAGATCGTGTTCCGCCTGACCACGACGGCTGGGAGGGAGCTTTTTCCCCAGGCACGCCTGTTAGAGTCTTCCATGCTCTCCCCGTGTATTCTTCCGCGGAGCCGCCCATACTAAGGGAGATCTGCCATGATCATCCTTACGAAGGAAAGAGGGGGTCCCCATGACGGCTTCGCCCGCACGGCCTTTGGCCATGCTGACCGTATACATCGCATTTTGGACTTGGATGGCGTTCTACCCGAAGGACCGCACGATCTGGATGCTGGAGAATGTTCTCATCGTGATCGTGGTTCCCCTGCTTGTGTTCACGTACCGCAGGTTCCGGTTCTCGGACACTTCGTACTTCCTGATGTTCGTGTTTCTCTGCGTTCATACTTACGCCGCCCATTATACCTACCAGGCGACGCCCTTCGACGTTTGGCTCAAGACGCTGTATCCGACGCAGAGAAGCTATTTTGACCGGATCGTCCATTTTCTCTTCGGCCTCCTGCTCTATGTCCCGGCCAGAGAGCTCTATGTCCGCCGCACGGGGCAGACGGGCCCCTGGTCGTATGCCGTGCCGGCTGCGTTCCTCATGGCAATGAGCGCGCTGTTCGAGGAGATCGAGATGGCCGCAGCCGTGATCGGCAAGGGGGCCGGACAGGAGTACATGGGCATGCAGGGCGACGTCTTCGACAGCGAAAAGGACATGGCGCTCGCCGGTCTCGGGGCGCTGCTGACCCTGGGAATCATCGCCTGGCGCAGCCGCAAACGGGCAAAGGCCTATGCGTCATGATACCGGCCGGCAGAAGAGGCCCTGTAAGGAGCCTCTTGCAACCTGCCCGGGGATTGCATATAATGGTCAGTAATTCCATACCGTCCAAATGCAGCGACGGAGACAAGTACGCAGTGCTTCCTCACAGGGAGGCCGTGCCGGAGATTGAGAGCACGGTCCGTGGAATCAGGCTGCCGAAGTTCGCTCCCGAGCAGTCCTTTGAAACCGTTCGTTCCCTTATCGGGTGGACGGCAAGTAGGAGGAACCGGTGCAAACCGTTATGTTCAATGAAGTGAGAAGTGTTTTTTCTGTGTCCGTTTTCCCCGCGGGGAAGGGCCGGAGAAGCTTCTAACAAGGGTGGTACCACGACTGTTTCGTCCCTTACCTGGGGGAGGAGCAGTCTTTTTTGCGTTGAACGGACAGGGGCAGTAGTGCAGGTACAACCAATCTGAAGGAGGCAGGATGCGATGAAAGAACGGTTATTGGCGCTGAAGGAAGAAGCGCTGCGGGAGCTGGCGGGCGTGGAGAGTCCCCAGCAGCTCGGCGAGCTGCGCATCAAGTATATGGGCAAAAAGGGGCCGCTGACGGAAATCCTCCGCGGCATGGGCGCACTGAGCGCGGAAGAGCGTCCGGTGATCGGCCAGGTGGCTAACGAAGTGCGCGCGGCGATCGAGGAAGTGATCGAAGCGAAGCAGGCGGAGTACAATGCGGCTGAAACGCAGGCGCGCCTTGCGGCCGAGACGATCGACGTGACGCTGCCGGGCCGTCCGGCGGCACAGGGAGCGGTGCATCCGATTTCCAAGGTGATCCAGGAGATCGAAGATATTTTTATCGGGATGGGCTATACGGTGGCCGAAGGCCCCGAGGTGGAGCAGGATTACTACAACTTCGAAGCCTTGAACCTGCCGAAGAACCACCCGGCGCGCGACATGCAGGATTCGTTCTACGTGACCGACGAGATCCTGATGCGGACCCATACGTCTCCGGTGCAGGTACGCACGATGGAGAAGAAGAAGGGCGACGTGCCGGTGAAGATCATCTGCCCGGGGCGTGTGTACCGCCGCGACGACGACGATGCGACCCACTCCCACATGTTCACGCAGATCGAGGGCCTCGTCATCGACCGCAATATCCGCATGAGCGACCTGAAGGGCACCCTGCTGCAGTTCGTGCAGGAGCTGTTCGGCAAAGAGACCCAGATCCGCATGCGCCCGAGCTTCTTCCCGTTCACGGAGCCCAGCGCTGAAGTCGACGTGACGTGTGCGATGTGCGGCGGTGAAGGGTGCCGGGTGTGCAAGCAGACAGGCTGGCTGGAGATTCTTGGATCCGGCATGGTGCATCCGCGCGTGCTGGAGATGGCCGGCTACGATCCGGAGGAGTACAGCGGATTCGCGTTCGGTCTTGGTGTAGAGCGCGTCGCGATGCTGAAGTACGACATTGAAGATATCCGTCATTTCTATACGAACGACCTGCGGTTCCTGAAGCAGTTCGTGCATCTATAAAGAGAGGAGCGTGAGACGGCGATGAAAGTATCTTACCAGTGGCTGTCCCAATATGTGGACGTTAGCGGATTTACGGCCGGAGAGCTCGCGGAGAAGCTGACCCGCAGCGGCATCGAGGTCGATATCGTGGAGAATCGCAATAAAGGGGTTACCGAGGTGTACGTGGGCTATGTGAAGTCCCGCGAGAAGCACCCGGATGCCGACAAGCTCAGCGTCTGTATCGTGGATGTGGGCAAAGGGGAAGACCTGCAGATCGTGTGCGGGGCGAAGAACGTGGCGGCCGGACAAAAGGTGCCTGTAGCCGTCGTCGGCGCGAAGCTGCCGGGCGACCTGGCGATCAAACGCGCGAAGCTGCGCGGCGTCGAGTCCCAGGGCATGATCTGCTCTGCCAAGGAGCTCGGCTTGAACGACAAGCTGCTGCCGAAGGAAATCCAGGAGGGCATCCTGGTGCTTCCGGAGGACACGGAGATCGGCGCAAGCATTCTGGATGTGCTGGCCATTAACGACGAGGTCATGGACCTCGACCTGACGCCGAACCGCTCCGACGCGCTCAGTATGCTCGGTGCCGCTTATGAGATCGGCGCCATCCTGGGCCGGGAAGTGAAGCTGCCGCAGGCGGAGCAGGCCGGGACAGGCGCCGTGCAGGCGTCAGAACGCATCTCCGTTGAGATCACCGCGAAGGAGCAGTGCACGCACTATGCGGCGGCGCTGATCGAAGGCGTGAAGGTCGGCGTCTCTCCGCTCTGGATCCAGAACCGGCTCATGGCGGCGGGCATCCGTCCGATCAACAACATCGTTGACGTAACGAACTACGTCATGCTGGAGTACGGACAGCCGCTGCACGCGTTCGACGCCGACAAGCTTGAGAACGGGCACATCGACGTCCGTCTGGCGAAGGCCGGTGAGAAGCTGGTGACCCTCGACGAGGTGGAGCGTACGCTCGAGCCGCATATGCTGCTGATCACCGACGGCGTGAAGCCGGTGGCGATCGCAGGCGTCATGGGCGGAGCGAACTCCGAGGTGACGGACGGCACGGTGCGCATCCTGCTCGAGTCGGCGAAGTTCGACGGGGGCACGGTCCGCAAGACGAGCCGCCAGCTCGGCCTGCGTTCCGAAGCGTCGCTGCGCTTCGAGAAGGAAGTCAACCCGGAAGCGGTCCTGCCGGCTCTGCACCGCGCTGCGTCGCTGATCGCGGAGCTCTCCGGCGGAACGGTGGCTTCCGGTGTGGTGGAAGCTCGTACCGCGGAGCACAAGCCGGTCGCAATCGAGCTGACGGTGAGCCGTATCAACGGCTACCTTGGCACTTCGCTGACGGTGGAAGAAGTCAAAGAGATCTTCGGCCGCCTGAACTTCACCGCAGAGCCGCTCGAAGCGGACGGACTGCTCGTGCATGTGCCTAGCCGCCGGGGCGACATTACCCGTGCCGTCGACCTCATCGAAGAAGTGGCGCGCCTGCACGGCTACGACAACATCCCGACGACGCTGATGCACGGCGTGACGACGCCGGGCGCGCTGACGAAGGAGCAGAGCATCCGCCGGTTGACCCGCACGCTGCTCACCGGCAGCGGTCTGCACGAAGCGATCACGTACTCGTTCACGCATCCGGACCAGATCGCCGCTTACCCTGGCGCTTATGGCGATGCGCAGCCGGTGAAGCTGGCGATGCCGATGAGCGAGGAGCGCAGCGTGCTGCGCACGAGCCTGATTCCTCATCTGCTGGACGTGGCGGTCTATAACCGCAACCGGAACCAGGACGACGTGGCCGTCTTCGAGATCGGCCGGGTCTTCGTAACCGGCGAGGCTGCACTCAGCACTCTGCCGCAGGAGAAGCTGCTGCTGGCGGCCCTGCTGACCGGCAAGCGCAGCGAGCTGCACTGGACGGGCAAGCCGGGCAGCGTCGATTTCTATGACCTGAAGGGCGTGCTCGAAGGGCTGCTTTCTTACCTGGGCATTGACGCGAAGTATGTGCCGGCGCAGCCGAAGGGCTTCCACCCGGGCCGCACCGCCGAGATTGCGGTGGAGCGGGACGGCGTTCGCAAGGTGGTCGGCGTGATCGGCCAGCTGCATCCGGAGCTTCAGCAGCAGAAGGACCTCTCCGACACCTATGTGCTCGAAGTGGAGCTGGAGACCTTGGCGGAGCTCGTAGACGACTCCTTCACCTACAAGCCGCTGCCGCGTTTCCCTGCGATCTCCCGGGACACGGCTGTAGTTGTGGACCGTACGGTGGCTGTCGGCGACCTCGTCGCCAAAGCGCAGGAGACGGCCGGCGGACTGCTGGAATCGATCCAGGTGTTCGATATCTACACGGGCGAACGCCTGGGCGAGAACAAGAAGAGCGTAGCGATTTCTCTCGTCTACCGGACGCTGGAGCGCACGCTGACCGACGAAGAAGTTAGCGAGCTGCACGGGCATGTCGTGGCCTCGCTGGAAGAGGCCTTCGGGGCCGAACTTCGCAAGTAGGACGCGGCATCCCGGCTTCGGGGCCGATTAGAAAGTTCGACAAAAGGTTAAGGGGTACAGCAGGAAAAGCGATTCTCCGTATCGAATGCTTTAGGATACGGAGAATTTTTTTTGTTTTGCGCGAAAGGGGGAGCAACTTTAGTGAGCGGTGAAGAGAAAGTACGAATGACCGTCGACATCTATGGCACCCAGTATAAGCTGGTTTCGAGGTCTACGCCTTCATATATAAAAAAAGTCGTTGAGGTTGTTAACGACCAAATGCACCGGATCGCTTCGGGGAGCCCGAGGCTCGATCTCCCGAAAATCGCGGTTCTCGCCGCCGTCAATATGGCGGACGAATGGACACGCATGTCCCAGGAGCTCGAAGGGGCGGCCGATAAGATGCGGCAGCTGGAGATGGCCCAGCGGGAGCTGACGGTGCTGCGGGACAAGCATGCGGCGGCCCAGCAGGAGCTCCTGCAGTCGCAGGACCGCCTTGCGGAGCTGACGGCTGAGCACGAGAATCTGCAGCTCGAGAAGGAGCTGGCTGCAGAGGAGACGGCGGAGCTGCGCACCGAGCTCAGCGGCCTGCAGGAGCGCAGGGCGGCACTGGAGGCTGAACTGGCGGAAGGCCGGGAGCGGCTGACGGGCCAGCTCGAGCTGACCGGCGACCTGGAGCGCCAGCTCTCGAATGCGCTGGAGAAGCTGCGCGAGACGCAGGGCCTGCATGCCCAGGATGCGGCGGAGGCCGAGCGGCTCGGTAAGCGTGTACAGGAGCTCGAAGAGGAAATAAGCGTGCTGGAGCTCCGCGGTGTGGAGTTGGCGGAAGAACGGGACGCATTACATAACCGGATTGAGGGGCTTGAAGCCCGGCTGGCCGAGCGGGCCGAAGCCGAGCAGGCCGTACGGGAGCAGCTGGCGGTACAGGAGGCACGTGCTGCCGGACTGGAGGAGTCGCTGCGGGCCGGCGAGTTGGAACGGGAAGAGCTCACGGGGCGTCTTGCGGCACGGGAGGCCCAGTATGCGGAGCTGAGCGAGCAGCTCGACTCTATGCAGGAGCAGCTGACCGCCCAGCAGCAGGAAGTGGAGCTGCAGGTGGCGCTGTACAACGAGCTGCTTGAGCAGAGCGGTGCACGTGAGGGCGAGCTGCAGCGCCAGCTGCAGGAAGAGCGGGAGCGTCTGCAGCGGGAGGCGTCGGAGGCGGCAGCGGTGCTGCGCGGAGAGATCGACGCGGCGCTTCAGCAGGCTGCGGCGGCCCAGAGCCAGCTCGCCGAGCGGGAGCTTGAGCTTCAGCTGGAGCTCGAAGCGCTCGAGGAGGCGCGCCGGGAGCAGGCGGAAGCGGCGGCGGCCCGGCTGGCAGAGCGCGAAGCGGAGCTGCAGGCCGAGCTTGAGAGCCTGAGGCAGGCCCGGCGCGAGCAGGCCGAGGCGGCAGCGGTGCAGCTGGCCGAGCGCGAGGCGGAGCTGCGCGGCGAGCTGGAGCTGCTTGCGCAGCGCGGACGCGAGCAGGCGGCGGAAGCGGAGGCGAGGCTGGCGGCGCGTGAGGCGGAGCTGCGGGGTGAGCTGGAGCTGCTCGAGCAGCTGAGCCGGGAGCAGGCGGCGGAAGCGGAGGCGAGGCTGGCGGCGCGTGAGGCGGAGCTGCGCGGTGAGCTGGAGGAGCTGGAGCAGCGCGGACGCGAGCAGGCAGCGGAAGCGAGGCTGGCGGCGCGTGAAGCGGAGCTGCGGGGTGAGCTGGAGCTGCTCGAGCAGCTGAGCCGGGAGCAGGCGGCGGAAGCGGAGGCGAGGCTGGCGGCGCGTGAAGCGGAGCTGCGCGGCGAGCTGGAAGCCAGGCTGGCGGCGCGTGAAGCGGAGCTGCTCGAAGCGCTGGCTGCAGTGCAGCAAGCGGGCCGGCAGCGGGCGGCGGAAGCCGATGCCCGGCTGGCGCAGCGTGAAGAAGAGCTGCGCGCGGAGCAGGCGGAGCTGGACCGGCTCTGGCAGCAGCAGCTGGCGGAGCGTGAGGCCCAGCTGCACAGCGAGCTGGAGCAGCTGACCCGGCGTGGAAGCGAGCAGGCAGCGGAAGCGGAGGCGAGGCTGGCCGCCCGTGAAGCGGAGCTGCGAGGCGAGCTGGAGACGCTGCGTCGGACGGTGCAGGAGCAGGCGGAAGCGGCTGCGGCACGGCTGGCCCAGCGCGAGGCGGAGCTGCTGGAAGAGCAGCGCGAGCTCGAGGCGCTGTGGCAGGAGCAGCTGGACGCTCGCGAGTCGGAGCTGCAGCGGGAGCTGGAAGCGCTGCGCGAGGCCGGACGCGAGCAGGCCGAAGCGGCGGATGCCCGCCTGGCGGCACGTGAGGCCGAACTGCAGGAGGCGCTGGCTGCCGTGCAGCAGGCCGGACGCGAGCGTGCGGCCGAAGCCGAGGCGCGGCTCGCGCAGCGTGAGGCGGAACTGCTGGAAGAACAGCGCGAGCTTGAAGCGCTGTGGCAGGAGCAGCTGGATGCGCGCGAGTCAGAGCTGCAGCGGGAGCTGGAAGCGCTGCGCCATACAGGACGCGAGCAGGCCGAAGCGGCCGATGCCCGGCTAGCGGCACGTGAAGCCGAGCTGCGTGGCGAGCTGGAGGCGCTTCAGCGGACGGCGCAGGAACAGGCGGAAACCGCGCAGGCACGGCTCGCGCAGCGTGAGGCGGAGCTGCTGGAAGAACAGCGCGAGCTCGAAGCGCTGTGGCAGGAGCAACTGGACGCGCGCGAGTCGGAGCTGCAGCGGGAGCTGGAAGCGCTGCGCGAGGCCGGACGCGAGCAGGCCAACGCGGCCGATGCCCGGCTGGCGGCACGTGAGGCCGAGCTGCAGGAAGCGCTGGCTGCAGTCCAGCAGGCGGGACGCGAGCGTGCGGCGGAAGCCGAGGCACGGCTCGTGCAGCGTGAGGCGGAGCTGCTGGAAGAGCAGCGCGAGCTCGAGGCGCTGTGGCAGGAGCAGCTGGAGGAAGTGCAGGACAAGCTGACGGAGCGGGAAGCGGAGCTCGAACGGAAGCTCGGCGCGCTGGAGCGGGCCCGCCAGGAACAGGCGGAAATCTCCGAAGCGCGGGTGGCTGAGCTGCAGGGGCAGCTTGAAGCTCTGGAGCTGACCTCGCAGGAGTTTGAAGAGGCTCGTGCGGTCAAGCTGCTTGAACGGGAGGCCGAGCTGCGCAGGGAGAAGGAAGAGCTTGAGCGGCAGTGGCGCGAACAACTGGAGGGAGTAGAGGCCAGGCTGGCGCAGCGCGAAGCGGAGCTGCAGGAGGAGCTCTCCCGCCTGAAGCAGCAGCACGAGGCGCTGGAAGCGGTGCGTCTTGCTGAAGCGGAAGCGGCGGCAGCCCGGCTGGCCGAGCGTGAAACTCAGCTGCTGGGCGAGCAGCAGGGGCTTGAAGAGCTCTGGCAGGAGCAGGCGGCGGAAGCGGAGGCATTGGCTGCCGAACGGGCGGCGGCTCTGCTCGAGCTGGAGGCTCAGCGCGAGGCGGACCGGACCGCCCGGGAAGCGCTGGAGCTGCAGCTGCAGCAGCAGGAAGAACGCAGCCGGCAGCTTGAAGAGGAGCTCGCACGCCTCGGCGCCCGTCACCGGGAGCAGGAGGAAGAGCTGCAGCTGCAGCAGGAGCTGTACCAGGAGCTGGAAGCCGAGCTGGAGACGCAGCGGAGCCGGCGTTCGGAAGAGAACGCTGCGGCCGAGGAGCGGTATGCGGCGGAGCTGGCCCAGGCCAGAGAGGCGGCGCAAGCGGAAGCCGCCCGGGCTGCAGAGCTGCAGCTTGAGGTAGAGGTGCAAAGCGGCTATGCCGAGGAGCTGAGCGCCCTTCAGGCCAAGATGCAGTCGGAGGGGGCACGGCAGCGGGAGCAGCTGGAAGCTCTGGAGCGCATCGCAGCGGGCCAGGCGGAAGAGCAGGAGCTGCTGCGCAGCCGGGCGGCCGAGCTCGAAGCCGAGCTGGAGCGCCGGGCCGAAGCCGAGCGTGCAGCCCTGGAGCAGCTGGCGGCCAGACAGGCGCGCGAAGCCGAGCTGCAGCAGGAGCTCGAAGCCCGTGAGCAGCGCAGCCGGCAGCTGGAGGACCAGCTCTCGCAGCAGCAGGCTTATAACCTGCAGCTGCAGGAGGGCAGCGCCCAATGGCAGCGGCGCAGCGAAGCGCAGGCTGCCCAGGTCGACGAGCTGCGGGGCAAGGTGCACGAGCAGCAGGAGGAGATCGAGGTCCAGCAGGAGCTCTATGACGAGCTGCAGGAGCTGCATGACCGGCTCGCCGAGGAGCTGAGCACCAAGGAGGCACAGGCCCGGCAGGAAGCGGAGGCTCTGGCCGCACGCGAGGCGGAGCTGGAGCAGCTGCGACAGGCCCAAGAGGCTTCGGAGCAGCTCGGCCGGGCGCTTCAGGAGCAGTGCGCGGCCCTGGAGCTTCAGCAGGGCAGCATCCTTCAGGAGCGCGGCCGGCTCGAGGAGCGTATCGGCATGCAGGAAGCGCGCATGGCCGAGCTGGAAGCCGAGGCGGCTGCCGTCGGCTCGCTTCGGGAAGAACTGGAGCTCCAAGTCGAGCTGTACAACGAGCTGCAGGAGCAGCTGGACGCCCAGGTGCAGCAGTACAAGACGCTGCAGGCGGAATATGAGATGCAGCAGGAGAAGGCGGAGCAGGTCTTCCATGAACTGAAGCTGCTCCAGATCGAATATGAGAAGCTGCAGACGGAGTATAACGAGTGGATTGAGCTCGTAGAGAAGGATTAGCAATGCCGGCACCTTTGGCCTTATGGAACGGGCTGGATTGGGCGCTGCTCGTGATTGCGGCCGCCGGGGCGGCGCTGGGCTTCTCCCGGGGCATCGTGGGACAGCTCGTCTCGGTGACGGGCTTTGTCCTCGGCTGCCTCGCGGCCTTCACCTTCTACGACGAAACCGCCCCGTTCATACGCAGTGTGCTGGCTCTGGCCGGCATGCAGGCATGGCAGAGCTCATCCGGCCTTCTGGCGCCGGGGAGCAGGCTGGAGACGTATGTCTGTAACGCACTGGCTTTCGGCCTGCTGCTCTTCGGGGTAAAGCTCGCCTGCAGCATCGCCGGACGGATGCTGGGCTGGCTTGCGGCGGTACCGGGCTTGAAGCAGCTCAACCAGCTCAGCGGTGCGCTGCTGGGCCTGGCGGAGGCGGGCCTGCTGCTCATCCTGGCCCTGCACGTCATGACCGTGACGCCGGCCGAGCCGGTCCAGCGGCTGCTGAAGTCGTCGGTGACGGCTCCCTATATTTTCGAACAGATGCCTGCGCTGACGGGCCGGCTCAGGGAGCTATGGGAGCGAAGCCGGGAGGAAGAACCCCGGACGGCGGCTGTCCGGCAAAGCGGGTAACCCAGAAGGACCTTTCGGATTTCGCGAAAGGTCCTTCTGCATTAGCTGACGATTCCAAGCCCGGCTTCCCTTCCAGGTAGGGGAAGCGCCTACCCGTACGGCCGGAGGCTTCCAACTGTTATAGTGTTATATGTACAGGAACCCATGCCGGCGTGCATGCTAAGAAAACCCAAATCACCGGTGGAGGTGCCCCCATGCATATTGAATTGACACGAAAAAGCGCGGTAGCTCTGACCGGGCAGATCGTCCAGTCCTTCCGGGACCGCATCGATTCCGGGCTGCTGAGGCCGGGGGAGAGGCTGCCTTCCGTAAGGAACCTGTCCGCCTTCCTGAAGATCAGTCAAGTGACGGTGAGCAAGGCTTACGGTGAACTGGAAGAGAAGGGATACATCGCGTGCACGCAGGGCAGGGGCTGCTTCGTAATGGTACCGCCCGAGGAAGCGCCGGCTGCCCGGCCGAATCCCGAAGACTGGCAGCTGGCTCTGCCGGATTATCTGCCGAGAGCCCAGCTGTGGAGGCATTACAACGAGGGGGAGGGCATGTACCGTTTCAATACGGCGGCCATTCAGCCGGCGCTGCTGCCCTCGGTGGAGATTGGGAGGAACATCCAGCGGCTGATCGCGGAAGACCCTTCCCTGATCGGTACGTACGGCCCTTTCCAGGGGGATGGCGGGCTGCTTCGGGCACTGGGACGCTACCTGGCGGAGCGGGGCATCGCTGCGGGTCCGGAGGAGCTGCTCGTGACCAGCGGCTCGCAGCAGGGGATTGACCTGGCCGCCCGCACCTTCGTGGGGCCGGGGGATACGGTGTATATGGAGGCGCCCACCTATACGGGAGCGATCGATGTCTTTGCGAGCCGCGGAGCGAAGATCATGACGGTGCCGGTGGATGCCGAAGGCATGCGGACGGACCTGCTGACACGGCTCTGCGACACCCATCCGCCGAAGGTGATCTACACGATACCGACCTTCCATAATCCTACGGGGGTCACGATGAGCATGCGGCGCCGGCAGGAGCTGCTTGAGATTGCCCGGAGCTACGGGTGCCTGATCATCGAGGACGATCCGTTCAGCGACCTCTATTTCGGCGAGGCTCCGCCCCGTTCGCTGAAGTCCATGGACCGGGAAGGGCACGTCATCTACCTCAAAAGCTTCAGCAAAGTGCTCTCCCCGGGCTGCCGGGTGGCCTGCGCGGCGGCTTCGGGCGGGCTGATCGCAAGACTGACCGCCGCGAAGGCCACGGCAGATCTCGGTTCGCCGCTCCTGCCGCAGAAAGCGGTCGAGCCGCTGCTGGCCCGGCGGCGCTATGAAACGTATATGAGCGGTCTCCGGGAGGCTATGGCGGCCCGGTGCCGGCTGGTGACCGGACTGCTCAAGGCCCATGCGCCGTCCTCCGTATCCTGGAGCGAACCGGCAGGCGGCTTGAACCTGTGGCTGACGCTCCCTGCCTGGGCGGACAGCGGTACGATCTACCGGGAGGCGCTCAAAAAGAACATTGTACTCCTTCCTGGCACGGCCTGTTATGCTGCAGAGCCCCAGAGGAACCACCTGCGGCTCTCCTTCACCCAGATGGGGGAAGAGGAGCTCCGAGAGGGAACGCTGCGGCTCTGCCGCGTGCTCCAGGATAGTCTGGCACAGGAGAAGGCGGGCCGGCCCTCCAAGCCTGTCCTTTGACCCCCGCCGGCCGGAGTTCGTCTATACAGCCAGTCTGCAGCCAGGAGCCAAAAAACACCTCCGCCTACCGGACCTCTGCAGTCCGTGTAGTCGGAGGTGTTCGTCGTTGAGCGGTACGGCTTCACGCCCGCTCGATGCGGTAGCGGGTGGCCCGCTCGCCGTGTGACCCGCCGGCCAGCACGAGCCGTGAGGAGAAGCGGCTGCCGTCCGGTGCGGCCAGGGCCACAATCTCGTGAGCGACCTGGAAGGGGTCCCGGCCTGTGGCATGCATCTCGGTCTTGATGGTGCCGGGATCGTAGAGGTTGGCGATAATCCGGGAGCCGCTCTCTTCTTCTGCGGTCGTGCGGGTCAGCGACTCCAGCCCGGCCTTGGAAGCGGCATAGGCCGCAAAGCCGCCGGCCCCGTTGGCCGCAAGCGACGAGGTGATGCTGACGATCCGGCCGCCCCCCTGCCGGCGCATCACCGGGATCACCTCACGGGTCATCAGGAACGCGCCCGTCAGGTTCACCGCAATCTGCTCGTTCCACTCGGCCAGTGTGGTGTCGGCGACACGGCCCGCTTCGAACACGGCGGCGTTGTTGATCAGAGCGTCGATCCGGCCGAACGTCTCCAGAGCAGCCGCGACGATTCGCCGCACGTCCTCCTCCCGGCTGATATCGGCCCGCAGGGCAAGGGCGCTGCCGCCCGCTTCGCGGATTTCCGCAGCGGCCGCTTCGACTTTGCCTGCACGCCGGCCGCAGAGCACGACGTTTGCGCCTTCCGCAGCAAGACCGAGGGCAGCGGCCCGGCCGAGACCCGAGCCGGCTCCCGTGACGATGACCGTCCAGCCGTCCCATTTTCGTTCATTCCCCATGATTCCTACCGCCTTTTACGTCTATTTGTCATGTTCCTATCGTATCAGAACAGGGCGGGACCGTGAAATCACGATTTTTGATGGAAGGCATAAGAAAAGATTAGGAAAGGCGGCCGGACTGTCTAACGACGCTGAAGATCAGCGGAATATATGATTTGCGCAGTCAAGAGCATAGGGCTTATTCGACGATCAATTTGGCCGTCATCATCGCATGGCCGGGACCGCACGGCTGGGAGCAGATGATGTCGTAGCTGCCTGGTTTGTCGGGTTTGATGGTCGCTGTTTTCTTCTGGTTGCTGAGCTCGACTTTCAGCCCGTTGATCGTGACGGCGTGCAGCCCTTCTTTGTTCTGCAGCGAGAAGGTGACTTCTTCGCCGGCCTTCACCTTATATTCCGTTTTGTCGAATTTATAATTCGTGGCTACCAATTGAACCTGCTGGCCTGAGCCGGATGCGGCTGCGGGAGCCGCTTCCGGAGTGGCGGCCGGCTTAGCGCCGCAGGCGGAGAATACGAGCAGCATGCCTGCGGCCGCTGCCATCGTCATTATTTTTTTCATCGGAAAGTACACCCCTTTGTATGGACTGATGTGGAAATAAACGGTATATGCCGTACCTCCTCACCATACTCTTTTTCGGGGGCTGTGGCTGTGTCGGACCGGTGACACTCTGCTGAATATTGTTTGACAAGGGGCGGCGAAGAACCGCCGGACGGAAGAGTTCGCGTGCCCAGATAGGCGCGTACCCGAACATGCCCCTCCCCTCACATACAAAAAAACCAGCCGCTGCAGTTTCGGCGGCTGATTCTTTGGGCTGCCCGCTCCTTAATGCTGCGAGCCGCTGTGCTCGAACGGAGTCTTCACCGGGATGAACAGGTCGATAATCCCGATGACGAGGGCTGCCAGGATGGCACCGATGATGCTTGTCGACATGCCGCCTACGATGAACTGGGCGCCCCAGATAATGAGCGCACTCGTAATGAAGCCGACGATCCCGCGGCCGAACGGCGTGATTTTGCGTCCGAAGATGCCTTCGATCACCCAGGCGGCAACAGCGATTACCAGTGCGAGGAAGAAGGCACTCCAGAATCCGCCGACGGAGAAGCCGGGGACAATCCAGCTTACGACCAGCAGCATGAAGGCGGAAACGATAAATCTGACGAGATGACCCAGCAAATGCATCGTTCTACTCCTCCTTGGCTTCCTTGCGGCGTATTTGTCAACCTTGGCAAAGGGTGCACAGATGTATGATTCCCCGATCTGATCCGGGGTAACATGGCAAACCTTGGGGAATCCATTAGCTTTACTTCCGCGGGTTGGATATAATAAATGGAGGGATTTCCTTCAGGCGTTGACTGCGTATGAACGTCTCCAAACAGTGGAAAGGCAGGACCATACACAACCAATGAACACGAACTCATCATATAGTCAAAAAATACTGGCCACGCTTGATTTCCACGCCGTGCTTCAGCGGTGCGCGGCGCATGCCAATACCTCGCTCGGCAAGAGCCGGGTGGAAGAGCTGGAGCCAAGCGGCGCCTTCGAGGAAGTGAAGCGCCGCCTGCAGGCGACCGACGAAGCGGTCAATGTGGACCGGCTCAAGGGCGGCGCCCCGTTCGGAGGCATCCGCGACATCCGGCCTGCGCTGCACCGCGCCCGCATCGGCGGGATGCTGAACCCTGCGGAGCTGCTTGATATCTCGCTGACGAGCCAGGGAGGACGCCGTCTGCAGCGGTTCCTCGAGAGCGTGCACGAAGACTATCCGGTGCCTCTGCTCGTCGAGACGACGGAGCCGATGACCGATCATAAGGCGCTGGAGGACCGCATCCGCCTATGTATCGACGAGAACGCGCATGTGGTCGATTCGGCCAGCCCGGAGCTGGCGCGCATCCGTTCGGAGCTGCGCGGCAGCGAATCCAAGGCGCGCGAGCGGCTGGAGCAGATGGTGCGGACCCCGTCGATCCAGAAGATGCTGCAGGATAATCTCGTGACCATCCGCAATGACCGGTACGTGATTCCGGTCAAGCAGGAATACCGGAGCCACTTCGGCGGCATGATTCACGACCAGTCGGCCTCGGGGGCGACGCTGTTCATCGAGCCGGAAGCGGTCGTGCAGATGAACAACCGCGTGCGTGAGCTGAAGCTGCGGGAAGAAGCTGAGGTCGAAAAGATCCTCCGGATGCTCTCTGCCCTGGTGGCTGAAGCGGCCGACCCCCTCGTGGTGAACGTGGAGATCTTGGGCGAGCTCGATTTTATCTTCGCCAAGGCGGGGCTGGCCCGCGAGATGAAGGCCACGCTTCCGCTTCTGAACGACCGCGGCTTCATTAAGCTGAAGCGCGGCCGACATCCGCTGATCGCGTCTGAGAACGTTGTGCCGCTGGATGTGGAGCTTGGAGGCAAGTATTCTTCGATCATCGTGACCGGTCCGAATACAGGAGGCAAGACGGTATCCCTGAAGACGATCGGCCTGCTCTCGCTGATGGCGATGTCAGGGATGTTCGTTCCGGCGGAAGAAGGCAGCCAGCTCTGCGTCTTCGACGCGATCTATGCGGATATCGGAGACGAGCAAAGCATCGAACAGAACCTCAGTACGTTCTCGAGCCACATGACGAACATCATCCGCATTCTCCGGGAGATGACTCCGAAGAGTCTGGTGCTGCTTGACGAGCTCGGGGCCGGAACCGATCCGGCCGAAGGCTCGGCGCTCGCCATCTCCATCCTCGACTACATGCACCGCATGGGCTGCCGCATCGTGGCCACGACACACTATACGGAGCTGAAGGCCTACGCCTACGATCGCCAGGGAGTCATCAACGCGAGCATGGAGTTCGACGTGCAGACGCTGCGGCCGACCTACCGTCTGCTCGTGGGCGTGCCCGGACGAAGCAATGCGTTTGCGATCGCCGAGCGTCTCGGTCTGTCGCGGTCGATCATCGAGAACGCCCGCGGCCAGGTGGGCGAAGAAGAGCAGCGCGTGGAGTCGATGATCGCGACACTTGAGCAGAACACGATCCAGGCGGAGGCCGAGCGGGTGACGGCCCAGGAGCTCCGCCGCGAGGTCGAGGCGCTTCGGGAGAAGCTGAACGCCGAGCGGCGCAAATTCGAAGAGCAGCGCGATAAGCTGCTCGAGAAGGCCGAACGCGAAGGCCGGGAAGCGGTGGCCAAGGCGCGCCGGGAAGCCGAGGAAGTGATCACCGAGCTGCGGAGGCTGCAGCGGGAGGAAGCGGGCGGCGTCAAGGACCACAAGCTCAGCGAGCTGAAGAAGAAGCTCAATGATGCCGCACCGGAGCTGCGCTCGAAGCAGGTATCCCAGCTGCCGAAGAAGAAGCCGGACACGATCGGGCCCGGTGACGAGGTGCTCGTCACGAATCTCGGCCAGCGCGGCCATGTGGTGGAGGTCGTCAACGCCCAGGAGGTCAGCGTGCAGCTCGGCATCCTGAAGATGAAGGTGAACAAGGCCGATCTCGAGCTCGTCAAGCATGCGCCTCAGAAGAAGGCGGAGCCGCCTAAGGCGACGTCCTCGCTGAAGCGTACCCGGGATGAGAACGCCAAGATGGAGCTCGATCTGCGCGGGGCGAATGTGGAGGAGGCGATGATCGAGGTGGACCGGTTCCTTGACGAGTCGTACCTCGCCAACTTCGGCCAGGTCTATATCATCCACGGCAAAGGGACCGGTGTCCTGCGCGCCGGCATCCAGGAATATCTGCGCAAGCATAAGCATGTAAAGAGCTACCGCATGGGCAACTATAACGAGGGCGGCGCCGGTGTTACGGTGGCGGAACTGAAGTAAGGCCTTTCGGCTATCGTTCGAAGGCCGCTGCTGAAGACAAAGCGTCCTTCTGGGGTTCGCCACCTTTTTTGAAACGATGACCTGTCCCTGCTCGTATAGAACCACAGATCACCCGTTATTGTTTCTTGGACCCGCAAAAGTGATTAATACAAGTAAAACTTGCAAATCAGGGAGGGCTTAGGAATATGGGAATTTTCAAGAGGTTTCGCGATCTGACGATGGCTGCGATCAATGATATGCTCGACAAGGCGGAAGACCCGGTTAAGATGCTGAACCAGTTCCTGCGGGATATGGAAGCGGATATTCAGGAAGCGGAAATTGCGGTTGCGAAGCAGATTGCGATTGAGAAGAAGTTCAAGGCCCAGTATGAAGAAGCCGAGGAAATGGTGCAGAAGCGCGAGCAGCAGGCGGTCAAGGCGCTGGAGTCGGGCAACGAAGACCTGGCACGCCGTGCGCTGCAGGATAAGAAGGAGCATCAGACCCGCTTCGACGAGATGAAGAAGCAGTACGAAACGGCCAAGGGGAACGCCGACCGCCTCCGTGCCCAGCTTGGTGAGATGAAAGATGAGTTCGGCAAGATGAAGAACAAGAAGGACCTGCTCATCGCCCGGGCGGAAGCGGCCAAGGCGCAGAAGCAGATTAATCAGGCGATGTCGGGCTTTGGCACCGATAACGCGGCGAAGGGCTTCGACCGCATGAGCGAGAAGGTGCTGCAGCTGGAGGCTGAGGCCGAAGCAAGCAATGAGCTGCGCTCGAAGGACCGTTCTCTCGATGACGAGCTCAGCGCGCTCGGCAAGGATGACGGGGTGGAGGACGAATTAGCCGCCCTCAAGGCGAAGATCGCATCCAAGAACCAGCCGTAAGCGCGGCAGGGGCCAAAGACCGGAGACTGGAGGAGTCCGTTCCTTCAGTCTCTTCGGCTGTTCGGGCAGAAAGATCAAACGTGGGGCGAAAGGGCGGGTGATACCATCCATGAGCGAACGAATGGATTGGATGATGGGTAATCCTTATGTCGAGACGCTGGCTTATTTCTCGGTGGCTGTCTTGGCGCTGATCGTGTTCCTGGCGGTATTCGAGCTGGTTACGAAGTACAAGGACTGGGACGAAATCAAGAACGGGAACGTGGCGGTGGCGATGGCGACCGGCGGCAAGATCTTCGGGATCTGCAACCTGTTCCGTTTTGCGATCCTGAACAATGACTCGATCCTGGCTTCACTGGTGTGGGCCGGCTATGGATTCGTGCTGCTGCTCGCGGCTTATTTTATCTTCGAATTCCTGACGCCCTACTTTAAGATCGACGAGCAGATCAAGAATGACAACCGGGCCGTGGGCCTGATCTCGATGATAATATCCGTGTCGCTGTCTTATGTCATCGGAGCCTGCGTGACCTAATGGATCGGCCTGCTGGGCAGGCAAGGAGGGTAGTTTGGCGGGTGAAGTATTTATGGGGTTCATTGTTAGCGCTTGCGCTTGTTTTTTTCGGCGTAGGCGTATACTATTTTATTAATCATGCCTGAAGTCAGTCATGATGCGTCCGCGGCTGTGGGAGCCGTCCAAGGAGGAATGACGATTGTCGCAAAGTAATGACGTGATCTGCCCGTGGTGCCAGACGGAGATCGTCTGGGATCCGGAAATCGGACCGGAGGAATCCTGTCCGCACTGCTTCAATGAGCTTGGGGAGTACCGAAGCATCAACCTCCAGGTCAAAGGAACCGGCCAGCATATCATGTTCGATGATGAAGAAGATGAAGATTTCGGACTCTTGGACGAAGAGGCGGAAACCATGGATGATTATGAGGAAGGCGTACAGAGTGTGCTCGACACGCAGGAGATCGCCCCCGAATGCTCATCGTGCCGCAGCTTCATGCTCAAGGTAGGCACGCAGCCGGCGCCGGCGGGGTTCCGACCGTTTATCCACGAAGTGCTGGCGAAGCCGCTGGTCGCTTCGTCGTTCACGATGGACCTGTATACTTGTCCTTCGTGCTTCAAGCTCGAGCAGCATCTCTCCGAAGCGGACCGGCTGGCGATGATCGAGCAGCTGAAGGGCAGCGCGAAAGCATAGATGAAGAAGGAACCGGAGCGCATCTGCGTCTGCCGGTTTCTTTTTTTATGGCCATTTTGGCGGAAAGGCTCATGGAATTTGCGGGATAGGGAAGCTTAACTAGACACAGGCACCACATTCCAATTCATAGGTGAGAGCATGCATTCCGGTTCGAAACATTTTCCCCATGAATGGGTACGCAGTCCCTCTACTCCCGCCGTGATGAAATATCCGGCCTGGCAGGGCGTCGCCCGTACGGAGAAGGGCGGCCCCGCAGGGGGAGGAGCCCCGAATCGCAAGGGGCGCGGCGCGCCGCTGGAAGGGCAGGCGAAGCTCCTTCTGACGGTGAACGGGCTGTTCGCCGCCGCCAACGCGCTGTCGGGGACGTTCGTCAACGTCTACTTGTGGAAATCCAAGGGGGACTTCTCCCTCATCGGCTGGTTCACCCTGGTGACTCATCTGACCATGGCCCTCACGTTCTGGATCGCCGGCAAGTGGGTCAAAGAGCATAACAAAATGAACTGCCTGCGGGCCGGCGTGGCGGTGGCCGCGCTGTTCTATTCGCTAGTCCTCTGGTTCGGTGAACGGGCGGCCGATTGGTTCGTGCCGCTGGGCATGGTCATCGGCATGTCGTCCGGCCTCTTCTGGATCGCCTTCAACGTCGTCTATTTCGAGGTGACAGGCCCGGACACCCGGGACAAATTCAACGGCTGGGCGGGACTGATCGGCTCCTTCATCGGGATGGTTGCGCCCTGGATCTCGGGCTTCCTGATCGTCCGCCTGCAGGCGGCGCAGGGCTACCGGCTGATCTTCACCCTATCCCTGGCCGTGTTCCTGGTGGGCGTCATCGTGTCGTTCTTCCTCAAGAAGCGCAAATCCTCAGGAACGTATGAATGGTTCTTGACCTGGCGCTGTCTGCGGAGCGATGCGGCCTGGAGGACGATAGGCCTGGCGCTGATGGCCCAGGGGGCACGCGAAGGCGTCTTCGGCTTCATGATCGCCCTGCTCGTTTTCGTCCATACGGGAAGCGAGATGAGCCTCGGAAACTTCTCGCTGGTGACGTCGGCCGTCTCGCTGCTCAGCTTCCTTGCCGCGGGACGGCTGCTCAAGCCGGGCTCCCGCCGCACGGCGATGCTGATCGGGGCGGTGATGCTCGTGCTGATCATTCTGCCCTTCTTCTGGCGGGTGAACTTCACCACCCTCCTCATCTTCGGAATCGGGGCGGCGATCTTCTACCCGCTCTACGGGATTCCGATGACGTCCATCGTGTTCGACCGGATCGGCAGCGACGAGGAGAGCGCGAAGCGGAGGGAGGAGTATATTGTGCTGCGGGAGCTGGCCCTGAACGGAGGACGGCTGCTCGGCACCGCCGTCTTCATTCTCGTCGTGAGCCTGACCCAGTCACCGGCCGCCCTCAATTGGCTGCTGTTCGCCCTCGGCAGCACCCCCCTGCTGGCTTGGTACTGGATAGGTCAAGCGAGCAAGGCCGGTAAAACAAAGAAGGCTGCGTAGGCCTTGCTGTGGATGGAGACGGACCGTCACCCCGTCAGGGAGGGCGGTCCGTTTTGGGCTGCCCATCCGCAAGGACTCAGCTTGACAATCCCGGGCGGAATACTACAATGAGGGGGGAAGCATCATCAGGGGTTGGACTGCCCGGCAGGCGGGCTTAGGTATAGAGGAGGCGCTAAGAGGCCATGGGGACGAAGAGCAGGAGAATGGTGAACAGCATTACGGAGCTGATCGGGGATACGCCGGCGGTGCGCATCTCGCGGCTGCTCGGCAGTGAGGCTGCGGAGCTGTATGTGAAGCTGGAGTATTTCAATCCGAGCGGCAGTGTCAAGGACCGGGCGGCGTACAATCTGATCGCCCAGGCGGAGAAAGACGGACGGCTGCTGCCCGGCGCGACGATCATCGAGCCGACCAGCGGGAATACCGGCATAGGCCTCGCCATGAACGCGGCGGCCAAGGGGTACAAGGCCATCCTCGTCATGCCGGATAACATGACGAAGGAGAGGATTAACCTGCTCAAGGCTTACGGCGCACAAGTGGTGCTGACGCCGGCGGCCGAGCGGATGCCGGGGGCGATCCGCCGCGCCAAGGAGCTGCAGGCGGAGATCCCGAACGCCTTCATCCCGCAGCAGTTCGAGAATCCGGCGAACCCGGATATTCACCGGGTGACAACGGCACTCGAGATCATAGAGCAGATGGAAGGACGGCTCGATGCCTTTGTCGCCTCCTCCGGGACGGGCGGCACCATCACGGGGACCGGTGAAGTGCTGCGGGAGAAGCTGCCGGGCACCCTGATCTATGTGGTGGAGCCGAAGGGCTCGCCCGTTCTCTCGGGCGGGCAGCCCGGCCCCCACAAGCTGGTTGGCACAAGCCCCGGCTTCGTTCCGCCGATCTTGAACACGGACGTCTACGACGAGATCGTTCAGGTATCGGACGAAGATGCGCTGCATACGACGAGGGAGCTGGCGCGGCAGGAGGGCATCCTCGTGGGACCCTCAGCCGGTGCGGCCGTGTGGACGGGAATGCAGGTGGCACGGAAGCTCGGCCCGGGGAAGCGTGTGCTGTGCATTGCGCCGGACACAGGGGAACGTTATCTCAGCATGGATATCTTTTGATCGGAGAGTCTGCCCTTGGGCAGGCTTCTTTATTTAGCGGGAACTAAGGCAAGCCGCACGGAATAGACATAGGAAAGCGGCTGTCGGTTCGGGTGATGAACGGCTTATAGGGTGAAGGGCTTCCGGGGTTGAACACAAGGGGGATGAATCATCGGGCAAGGCTTGCATATTTATTCATTATTGCGTATAATAATAAATATCAAACTATGAACGAACCGTTAAGAGAGGAAGGGACTTGTAGATGAAGATCGCACTGCATAACGAACGGCCGGAAGAAGCGCAGCTGCGCCGGCTGATGGATGACCTGGCTGTCGAAGCGGGGGATCAGCCGCTCCTGCAGGAGTCTGAAGCGGGCCGCGGCGGCCGTGTGATTGCCGCCTACGACAGCGGCAGGCTGATTGGGATCGGCCGTCTCGTGGACAGCAGCGCCGGCGCAGAGGCCGGCGGCTTCGAATGCACGCTGCTTCCGAGCTACACCGGGCGGGAGATCGAGTCGAGCATGCGCAAGCTTCTCTCCGCCCGCCGCATCTGCCGCTGACCCCTTGCCCCATAGAGACTCGAATAGCAGCAGCCGCCTGAAACCCGAGGGTTTCAGGGGCTGCTTTTTTGCGTGACTGGGAAGCCGGCTCGGGATCTGAACCCGGGCCTGCGGGGGATTCCCGGGATGGGGCGGGCAGGGTTATTTTTGCTTTGCCAAAGGTGCGGCGTAGGTGTAATATGGAGGAATAATCTTTTGCCGGACCCCTGGGCCCGGCACCAACCTGAAAGCCGTAGGAGGATCCCAAGCCATGGAGCAGTTCAAGATGAAGATCATCGAGTTGTTGAAAGAAGATGCGCGCCGCAGCCCGGCGCTGATCGCGACCATGCTCGCCGCGCCTGAGGCGGAAGTGGCGGAAGCGATTCGCGAGCTGGAGGAAGAGCATATCATCGTCAAGTATGCGACGGTTGTCAATTGGGCCAAAGTCGACGATGAGAAGGTCACGGCGCTGATCGAAGTGCAGATTACACCTGAGCGCGGCCGCGGCTTCGACGCGATAGCGGAGCGCATTTACTTATATCCCGAAGTGAAATCCGTTTATCTGATGTCCGGCGCGTACGATCTGCTCGTCGAGATCGAAGGCAAGACGCTCAAGGAAGTGGCCTCCTTCGTCTCCAACAAGCTGTCGCCGATCGACCGCGTGCTGTCGACCAAGACGCATTTTATTCTTAAAAAATACAAACAGGACGGCATCACCTTCGAAGATCACGAAGATGACCGCCGGCTGTTAATCTCGCCGTAAAGGACGATGGAACGATGATTGAGCAGAAACAGCAAACGGGGGAACCCCAGAACAAATCGATGAGCGGGTATCTTGCCCCGCTTGTGCGTAATATTCCGCCATCAGGCATCCGGAAGTTCTTTGACCTTGCCAACGGCCGGAAGGATATCATTTCGCTTGGCGTAGGCGAGCCGGATTTCAGCACGCCATGGCACGTCAGGGAAGCCTGCGTGTATTCTCTGGAGCGCGGCAACACCAAGTACACGCCGAATTCCGGTCTGCCGGAGCTGCGAGAAGCCATCGCCGAATATTTGTACGAATCGTTCCAGACTCCGTACGAGCCTTCCGACGAAGTGCTGGTGACGGTGGGCGGCAGCGAAGCGATCGACCTGGCTCTTCGCGCTCTGGTCACGCCAGGGGACGAGATTCTCATTCCGGAGCCGTGCTACGTATCTTACAACCCGATTACCGCCATCAGCGGAGGCGTGCCGGTAGGAATTGAAACCTTCGCGAAGGACCAGTTCAAGCTCACAGCCGATTCCCTGAAGAAGGCGATCACGCCGCGGTCGAAGATCTTGATCCTGAGCTATCCGAGCAATCCGACCGGGGGCATTATGACCTACGAGGATTGGCTGCCGATCGCCAAGATCGTCGAAGAGCACGACCTCATCGTGATATCCGACGAAATCTACGCCGAACTGACCTATGATCAGAAGCATGTGTCGTTCGCCGCCATTCCGGGCATGCGCGACCGCACCATTCTGGTCAGCGGCTTCTCCAAGTCCTTTGCGATGACTGGCTGGCGGATGGGCTATGCGTGCGGCCACCGGGATATCATCTCCGCCATGACCAAGATTCACCAATATACGATTATGTGCGCTCCTTCCATGGGGCAGGTCGCCGCACTGGAGGCGCTGAAGAACGGGATGGACGAGAAGGACCGGATGGTCGAATCCTACAACCAGCGGCGCCGTCTTGTTGTCCAGAAATTCCGTGAGATCGGGCTGCAGTGCCATGAGCCGCAGGGGGCATTCTACGCTTTCCCGTCGATCGAATCTACGGGGCTGACGTCGGCGGAATTTGCGGAGCGCTGCCTGTTTGAGGCCAAGGTCGCAGTCGTGCCCGGGCATGTCTTCGGCATCGGCGGAGAAGGGTTTGTGCGCTGTTCCTATGCTTATTCGGTGTCGCAGCTCCTTGAAGCGATCGATAGAATAGGAAAATTTATGAAAAATCTCTAATTTCGACAAAAAAAGTCATTTTCAAATTCCCCAATAACTGGTATCTTAGAAGTATGGATATTCTCTATATTAATCATTTATGGAACTATCCGTCTAAGGACTAAGATACTAGAATGTTGGGAGGGATAAGGAATGGCATTTCCGGAATACCAGCTTCGGCAGAACTTCAATCTCGGATGGATTCGCGAGAGTGAAGAGAAGTCCAAGTGGATCTTTGGCAAACGCAAACGGGTTTCTGCGACTTCGACTCTGGAAGATGATATCTACCGGCTGAGGCAGGAGATGGAGCAGCTTGTTCAAAGCGGAAACAGCCTTACATCCTCCCGCGTAGTCGAGATCAGCATGGAGCTGGATATTAAGATTAACGAATATATGCAGGGATTTCGGAGAAGCCGGTCATGACCGGCTTCTTTTTTGCTGTTTGGCGGTCATGGAAAGCTTTGAAAGCCGCGGCCCCTTTATGATAAGATAGCATGATAGAAGAACGAGGTTCCGATGGATGTGAAGGGAGCAGGAAGTTCATGAGAAGGAAGTGGCTGCTTACGCTGCTGCTGGTGATCATTCTGGCCGGATGCGGCGGAGGGCCGAAGGCGGATGTGACGATCTTCATGATGTCATCGAAGGGGATTCCAAGCGAAGCTGCGGAGAAACTGCAGGGATCGCTTCAAACGAAGCTGGGAACAGCGCCGACCGTTCAGGTCCTGGCGACACCGGTCTTCAGTATGGAGAAGATGATCGTGGAGATTGCAGCGGGAGATCACGGGATTCACGTGCTGCCGGGCGACCAGCTTGAGGCGCTGAAGAATCAGCAGGCCTTCATCCCCCTGGATGATGTGGCGAAGCCGGAGGATTTTCCGAACGGCGTGTTCGAACTGGAAGAGAACGGCAAGAAGGAGAAGCACCTGTACGTTATTCCGATGGAAGAGTCGGCCTGGTTCAAGGAGCTGAACCTGAACGGCATGGATCTGTATGCCTTCATCCCGGTGAATGCGCCGGACAAGGAGAAGGCGAAGCAGGTGATGAAGCAGATTGCCGTGAAGTAAATGTAAAATTGAAATGAAGATGCGGCTGCCGGATTCCGGCGGCCGTCCGCAGTCCGGGTGCCTGGGGGCCTAGCCATAAGAGGCCGCTCAGGTTAAAAGGGAAGCCGGTGTGAATCCGGCACGGTCCCGCCACTGTCATCGGGGAAAGCTCCACTGCAGCCACTGCGCGCCGGAAGGCGTACGGGAAGGCGGAGCGCCGCCGGTCCGTTATTTTTCGGCCGGCCCCGTCAGTCAGGAAACCTGCCCGGACCTTGGTGTTGTCGCCCTTTCGAGGAAAAAGGGCAGACCTTCTCCTGCCTTGACGGCACCCTGCGTCCCTGTGGACAGCCGGGGGGGCTCTCGGCGGGATGATAAGGACTGCCCTCTGCTCGGAAGCGATTCCGCGGCAGAGGGCTTTTTTGGCGTTGGCTTGCCGGGGAGAATCCCGGAAGAAGATGAGAATAGGGAGTGGGCGGATGAAAGCGTGGAGAAGAAAATGGATGGGAACGGTGCTGAGCCTGGCACTGGCGGGAACCCTGGCCGCCTGCGGCAAATCGGCAGCGCCCGTACCGGGCCAGGGAGAGCTGACGGAACCTCCTAAGGCGCAGAGCGGTACAGGCACGAGCGAGGGCACAGCTGCAAAGCGGACAGTCTATCCGCTGAAGGTGAAGGACGCGACGGGGAAAGAGTTTACGTTCGAGAAGGCGCCGGAGCGCGTGGCTTCGACCTCACCCAGCGAAACGGAGATTCTGTTCGCGCTGGGACTCGGGGACCAGGTGGTCGGCGTATCGGACTTCTGCGACTATCCGGCGGAAGCGAAGTCGAAACCGAAGCTCGGCAGCATCATGAAGCCGAACGAAGAAGCGCTGATCGGCTCGGGAGCGGATGTGGTGATGACCGGCGTATCCATGAAGAGCGATACGGTGAACAAGCTGCGCGAGCTGAAAGTGAATCTTTTTAAGGTGGAGCCAAAGACCATCGACGATGTGATGAAGAACATCCTGACGATGGGGGAGATCTTCGACCGTCAGGAGCAGGCGCAGCAGGTTGTTGAGAAGATGAAGCGGGAGCGGGAGCAGGTGGTTCAGGCCGTGAAGGATCTGAAGCCGGAGGAGAAGCGCCGGGTGCTCATCGAATTCTCGCCGGGCTGGACCGTAGGCTCGGGCGAGTTCCTGGACGAGCTCATCACGCTCTCGGGGGGGATTAACGTGGCCGCCGGGGAGAAGGGCTACATGAAGATCAACGAGGAGAAGGTCATCGCGGATAATCCGCAGGTGATTCTGTATCCGGCGAATCTTATAGATGACAAGTCCGGCAAGAAGCTCGATGAGATCATCCGCGGCCGCAGCGGCTGGGAGAAGATAGATGCCGTGAAGAATAACAAGCTGGCAGGAGTCGATAAGGATACGACGTCCCGTCCGGGTCCGCGCATTACCGAGGGGCTGCTTGAGATCGCCAAGGGCATTTACCCGGAACGGGTGAAATAAAATGAAGCGGAGGCTCGCGCTGTGGATGGGAGGGGCACTGCTCTTCCTCCTGCTGTCGGCGACCGCAGCGATGTCGATCGGCACGGTTCATGTGCCTTTTCGCCATGTATGGGGCATTCTGCTGCACGGGCTGACGGGGGGCGGGGCAGAGGGCGCCTCCACTCCGTGGACGACGGCGCATGAGCAGATCATCTGGAAGGTGCGGCTGCCCCGGATGGTGCTCGGCTGCCTGGTGGGAGCGGCGCTCGCGCTTGCTGGGGCCGGGTTCCAGGGCGTACTGCGCAACCCGCTGGCGGATCCCTATACGCTGGGCGTCTCCTCGGGCGCCTCGGTGGGGGCGGCATTCCTGATCTTGTTCGGCCTGCAGTATGCGCTGTTGGGGGAGTGGACGATTCCGGCAGTGGCGTTTGTAACGGGGAGTCTGACGCTCTATGCGGTGCTGGCGCTTGCCAGGACCGGGGGCAGGCTGCGGATGGAAACGGTGCTGCTCGCCGGCGTGGTGATGCAGTCGTTCCTCGGCGCTGCCGTATCGCTCATGGTGTCGATGTCCGATCAGGTGATCAACGAGATCGTGTTCTGGATGATGGGCAGCCTGACGCTGCGGGGATGGTCCTACTCGGTGATCCTGCTGCCTTATCTCATCGTGGGGGCGGCGGTGCTGCTGGCTTACGGCAGTGCGCTGAATCTGTTTGCCCTCGGCGAGCGGCCGGCCGCCCATCTCGGCGTCGAGGTGGAACGGGCGAAGCTCGTGGTGCTGGCGTCCTCCACCCTGCTTACGGCGGGGGCGGTCTCCGTCTCCGGGGTGGTGGCGTTCGTGGGTCTGCTTGTGCCGCATCTGCTTCGTCTGCTGATTGGACCGGATTATCGGCTGCTGCTTCCCCTCTCCCTTGTCGGAGGGGCCGTCTACGTGCTGTGGGCCGATACGCTGGCCCGTACTCTGCTCTCGCCGACGGAGATTCCGCTCGGCGTCGTTACGGCGTTCATGGGGGCGCCCTTCTTCGCTTATCTGCTCTACCGGCGCAAGCAGGCAGTGAGGGAGTAGCGGACGGTGCAGCAGCTGAGGTCAGGGCAGAGATTTGAGTCGGCAATACAGTTCAATGAATGTATGGTCCCGGTGAAGATCGTTAATGAAGTGAAACAAAGTTCAAGTACACGTTGAAGGGGGGACGGCCATGACCGGGATGATGATCAAGGAGCTGGGCAAATCGTTCGGGGCACGAACCGTACTCCAGGGGATCGACCTGGAGGTCCGCGCGGGGGAATGGCTCGGCATCCTGGGCCCGAACGGCAGCGGCAAGTCGACGCTGCTGCATATGCTCTCGGGCGTCGAGACGCCGGACCGGGGGGGCATCGAGCTCGAAGGGCGGCCGCTGGCGGGCTATTCCCGCAGGGAGCTGGCCCGGCTGCTGGCCGTCCTTCCGCAGGATGCGCTTCCTCCCCTGGGCTTCACGGTCAGGGAGATCGTGGAGATGGGACGCTATCCTTACCAGAACTGGCTCGGGGATGAGAAGGAAGACCGGTCCGCTCTGGTGGAGCGGATTCTCTCCTGGCTGAAGCTCGAGGAGCTGCAGGAGCGTACGGTCGATGCGCTCAGCGGCGGAGAACGGCAGCGGGTGGCGCTCGGACGGGCCCTGGCCCAGGAGCCGAAGCTGCTGCTGCTCGACGAGCCGACGACCTTCCTGGATATCGGTTATCAGCTGGAGATGCTCGAGCGGATCGACCGTTGGAAGGAAGAGTGCGGCATGACTGTCGTCTCCGTACTGCACGACCTCAATCTTGCTTCCATGTTCTGCGACCGGCTCTTGCTGCTTCACGAGGGCCGGATTCGGGGGATCGGTACACCGGAGGAAGTGCTGCAGCCGGAGGGGCTCGAACAGGTCTACGGTACGAGACCTTACGTGCTGCCGCATCCGGACGGCGGGGTGCCGCAAATACTGCTTGGAAGGGAAGGATGGCGCAGATGAGTAGAGGAGAACTGGAGAATGTGCTGGCGGCGATTCGGCCGCTGGATGAAGGAGCGATGGCCGGCGCCGCCCAGCGGCTGGACGAGCTGACGAAGCCTCCGGGCAGCCTGGGACGGCTGGAGGCTGTCGCGCAGCAGCTGGCGGGTATCCGAGGAGAGGCCCTGCCGGAGCTCGGACGTAAGGCGGTCGTGGTCATGGCGGCCGACCACGGCGTCTGTGAGGAAGGGGTCAGCGCCTTCCCGGCCGAGGTTACGCCGCAGATGGTGCTGAACTTCCTCGGAGGCGGAGCGGCTGTGAACGTGCTGGCGCGCCAGACCGGCGCCGAAGTCGTCTGCGTCGACATCGGCGTGAATGCGGAGCTGTCCCATCCGCTGCTCCGCTCGCACAAGGTGCGGTGGGGGACGGCCAACATGGCCCAGGGCCCTGCGATGACGCGGGAGGAAGCCGTCGAGGCGGTGCGCATTGGCATGGGGATCGCCTTCGGACTGGCGGATGAAGGCTTCGGCCTGCTGGCGACCGGCGAGATGGGCATCGGCAACACGACGGCGAGCAGCGCGCTGCTCAGCGTGCTGACCGGCGAAGAGCCGGCGGCGGTCACAGGCCGGGGCACGGGCATCGACAGTGCCCGTCTACAGCATAAACAGGAGGTTATCCGCCGGGCGATCGCCGTGAACCGGCCGGATCCGGCCGATCCGCTCGATGTGCTCGCAAAGGTCGGCGGCCTGGAGATCGCCGGGCTTGCAGGTGTCATTCTCGGCGCCGCATCCCGGCGCATGCCGGTTGTGATCGACGGCTTCATCTCTTCGGCGGCTGCACTGATCGCCGCCCGGCTGGCACCGCTGAGCCGGGGCTATATGATCGCCTCGCACCTCTCGGAGGAGCTGGGCCATGCCCGGCTGCTGCAGGAGCTCGGCCTGAAGCCGATGCTCCAGCTGGATATGCGGCTTGGCGAAGGCACCGGCGCGGTGCTGGCGTTCCCGCTGGTGGAGGCTTCCCTGAAGCTCATGCGCGAGATGGCGACCTTCGGGTCGGCCGGCGTGTCGCAGGCGGCCGGGGAGACGCCGGCCGGGGCATGAGCGGGGCGGGGGAAGCGGTACGCCCGCTGCGGGTGCTCGTCACCGGAGGCGCGCGCAGCGGCAAGAGCGGCTTCGCGGAGCGCCATGCGGCACGGCTGGGCGCGAGGGGGCTCTACATCGCTACGTCGCAGGCGTACGATGACGAGATGCGCGAGCGCATTGCGCTGCACCGGCGGAGCCGGGAGGAGCAGTCCTTCCCGTGGACGACGGTGGAGGAGCCTTACGGGCTCAGTGGTGTGCTGCAGGAGGCGCGCGAGCCGGTTGTGCTGGTCGACTGCCTGACTCTGTGGCTGTCGAACTGGCTGCTGCGCTTGGAGCAGGAGCCGGACGCGCAGCGCCTCCTCGAGGAGAAGATCGAGGAGCTGGCGCGGGAGTTCGAGCGGGCCGGGCGGCCCGTGATTCTCGTCACCAATGAGGTGGGGTACGGCCTCGTGCCGGAATATAAGCTTGGCCGGGTCTTCCGCGACCTCTCGGGGCGGATGAACCAGCGGCTGGCCCAGGCGGCGGACCAGGTATTCCTCGTGACCTCGGGGATTCCGCTGGAGCTCAAGGCGCTGGCTTACCCCGAGTGATTGGCGGAGAGGCCGGGCAGCCGGCTGCTTAGGGATCCGGCCCGGGGAGTCAACGGACAAGAAAGATGGGGATTACACGTGCTTCCATACGGTTTGCAGGAAATATTGGCGGTCGCCCTGGCTGCGATTGTCATCGACTGGGTGATCGGGGATCCGCAGTGGAAGTGGCTGACGCATCCGGTCGTCTGGATCGGCCGGCTGATCCGCCTGCTGGAGCGGGGGCTGTACCGGACGCCGGGAGAGGCCGGGGGGGACCTGCTGACGCTCCGCTTGCGCGGGCTGGCGCTTACGCTGATCACGATCGCGGCGGCCTACGGTGCGGTGTGGGCGATCTGCCGGGCGGCGGAGAGCATTCACCCCTTGCTCGGCTATGCAGCGTCGGGCTGGTTCATCTCTACGACGATCGCCGTCAAAGGCCTGAAGGACGCCGCGATGCTTGTCTACCGGCCGCTCCGCTCGGGCAGCCTGGAGGAGGCCCGCAAGTACGTGGGTTATATCGTCGGCCGGGACACAACCCGGCTGGAGGAGCCCGAGATTACGCGGGCAACCGTGGAGACGGTGGCGGAGAATATCGTCGACGCGTTCGTCTCGCCGCTGGTATTCGCGCTGCTCGGCGGAGCTCCGCTGGCGATGCTGTACCGGGCGTCGAATACGCTCGATTCGATGGTCGGGTACAAGAACGACAAGTACCTGCACTTCGGCTGGGCGTCGGCCCGGTGGGACGATGTGCTGAACTGGCTCCCCGCCCGGTTGACGGGCGGGCTGCTGGTGGTGTCAGCCTGGCTGACACCGGGGCTGTCCGCAGCACGTGCGGCGAAGGCCGTCCGGATCTTCGCCCGGCTGCATCCGAGCCCGAACAGCGGCATTCCCGAATCGGCCGTAGCCGGAGCGCTCGGTATCGAGCTCGGCGGGGTCAACGTGTACCACGGCCGGACGAGCGAGCGGGCCCGGATGGGCTGGCCGCTGCGGACCCGGGAGCGTGGAGACATTCTGCGCACGGTCGGGCTTTTATATAAAGTAAGCTATCTGGCGGCGGGGGGATTGCTGTGCGCACTGCTTTGGATTACATACGCGGGATAGGAGGGGCGGCTGCGGCCGCTTTTCAATTTTTGTCGAGGCTGCCGGTTCCCGTCACGCTCGATTACAGCGGAGGACTGTTCCGCCGCAGCGTCGTCTTCTATCCGCTGGTCGGTGCAGTGCTCGGCGCGATCCTCTGGGGAGCGGGGGCGGCGCTGCAGGCCGTACTGCCCCCACTGCCGGCCGCTGCGGTGCTGCTGGCCCTGTGGGCTGCACTTACCGGCGCGCTTCACCTCGACGGGCTGATGGACACGGCGGACGGGGTGCTCAGCCACCGCTCCCGGGAACGGATGCTCGAGATCATGAAGGACAGCCGGGTCGGCGCGATGGGCGTGGTCGTCTGTGTGCTGGTGCTGCTCCTAAAGTGGTCGTTTCTGGCCTCGCTGCTGGAGCGGGGCGGGGGGATGGCGCTGCTGCCTCTGGTGCTGCTGTGGAGCCGCTGCATGATGGCTGCAGCCCTGATCTGCTGGCCGTATGCCCGGAAGGAGCAGGGCGGCGGCATGGGCAGCCTGTTCGACGGACTCGGCTTCCGCCACCTGGCGGGCGCCGCCGGGCTGGCTGCGGTACTGACGGCGGCTGCGGGCTGGTGGCTCTGGGGGGCAGGCGGCGGAGGGGCCGCACTGATGACGGTATTGGCACTTCTGCCTGCTGCGGCTGCCGCAGGTTGCGCCCTTATGGGCGCCTATCTGCACCGCAAGCTGGGCGGGCTGACCGGCGATACGTATGGCGCGATCAATGAAGGGGTAGAGACGCTGCTGCTGGCTGTATGGGTCGGCATGACAGGCTTTTAGGAGGCGAAGGGGATGTTGGAGAAATACGGGCACGGCGGGGACCTGGAGACGGCGGCGGAGAAGTACGGAAGGCCGCCGGGAGCGTTTGTCGATTACAGCTCGAATATGAATCCGTTTGGTCCTCCGGCGGCGGTGGGACATATTCTGCGCACCCGCTGGCAGGAGGCGGCCGCTTATCCGGACCCGGCGGCCAGGGAACTGACGCGCCGGCTTGCGGCGAAGCATGGCGTGGATCCGGCGTGCATCCTGGTCGGCAACGGGGCTGCAGAGCTGATCGATCTGGCCGTGCGGGTGCTGCGCCCGGCGGTCACGGGACTGGCCCGCCCCTCGTTCAAGGAATACGAGGATGCGGTGCGGAAGACGGGCGGGACCGTCAGGGATATCCCCTTGAGGGAGGAGCATGGCTTCGAGCTGCAGCTGGAGGATCTGGAAGCGGCAGCCCCTCACTGCGACCTGCTGTTTCTCGGCTCGCCGAACAATCCGACCGGGCGGCTGCTGCCGCAGGCCGTGCGGGAGAAGCTTGCCTTAGGCGCGCTTGCGGCGGTCGTCGATGAAGCGTTCCTCGACTTCCTGCCGGAGGAAGAGGAGCTGTCGCTTGCCGCCGCAGCGGCGGGGAGCCCCTACCTCATCGTGCTGCGTTCGATGACGAAATTCTATGCGATTCCCGGTCTGCGGCTCGGCTACGCCGTCGCGCATCCGGACCGCATCCGGGCGATGAAGGAGCTGCAGGTGCCGTGGAGCGTCAATGCGTTCGCCCAGTGGATCGGGGCGGCGGTCCTGGAGGACCGCTCGTACGCCCGGCGGACGCTCGAGTGGCTGCCGGGAGCAAGGGCGGAGCTGCTCGCGGGCTTGCGGCAGCTGGGGGTGCTCGCATGGGACAGCGATACGAATTATGTGCTGTGCTCGCTGCGGGCGCTTGGTTGGACCGGGCGCAGGCTGCAGGAGGCCATGGGTCGAAGAGGCATCCTTATCCGCGACGCCTCGTTGTTCCCGGGCCTGGACGATTCCTTCGTCCGGCTGGCGGTGAAGCTGCCGGAGACCAACTGGCGGCTGCTCGCCGTACTGGCGGAGGTCTTCGCGGAGAAGCAGCAGCGGGAACGCAGCGGTGCTGCTGCCGTGACCGGGGGGGCCGCTCACGCTCAGGAGGCGGCTTTCGCGGTCAAGCCGGCAGCGGGCCGGTATGCCGGGGGATTGGCTGCTGCAGGGCCTTCTGCGGTGAAGCCGGCAGCGGACGGCCCGCTCTCCACTGCGGGGGGAACCGTGGCAGCCGTGCCCTCCCGCCGCCGGGGATCCGTCGTCATGCTGCAGGGCACGGCTTCGGACGTCGGCAAGAGCTTGCTGACCGCAGCGCTCTGCCGCATCCTGCTGCAGGACGGCCGCCGGGTGGCGCCGTTCAAGTCACAGAACATGTCGCTGAACTCGTACGTAACGCCGGACGGCAAGGAGATCGGCCGTGCCCAGGGGATGCAGGCCGACGCCTGCCGTATTCCCGCGACGACGGACATGAATCCGATCCTGCTCAAGCCGAAAAAGGACATGGTGGCGCAGGTCGTCGTCCACGGGAAGCCGTATCAGGATCTTGATGCCCGCACCTATAGGGAGCGCTATCTTCCCGAGGCGGAGGGCGTGGTCAAGGAAGCGCTGGAGCGGCTGCGCACCGTTCACGACGTGGTCCTGATCGAGGGGGCGGGCAGTCCCGCCGAGGTCAACCTCAAGGACCGCGATATCGTGAACATGCGGCTGGCGGGCTGGGCGGACGCCCCAGTGCTGCTCGTCGCGGATATCGACCGGGGCGGCGTGTTCGCTTCGCTCGTCGGCACGCTCGAGATCCTGACGCCGGAGGAACGTGCCCGCGTGCGGGGCTTCGTGATCAACAAGTTCCGCGGGGACGTTACGCTGCTGAAGCCGGGGGTCGACTGGCTGGAGGCGCGCACGGGCATCCCGGTGCTCGGGGTGATCCCGTACCTGCCGCAGCTTGGTCTCGAGGACGAGGATTCCGCCTCGCTCGAGCGCAAGCTGGCCGAGACCGCGCGCAGCGGCCCTCCGGTGAAGCTGCCGCCGGACATCCTTGACATCGCGGTCCTGCGCCTCCCCCGCATCTCCAACTTCACGGATGCGGATCCGCTGGCCTTTGAGCCGGATGTGCGCCTACGGTTCGTCTCCTCGCCCGAAGACTTCGGGCAGCCGGATGCCGTGATCATCCCCGGCAGCAAGAACACGGTCGACGACCTGCTCTATCTGCGCTCGAGCGGGCTGGACCGCAAGCTGCTCGCTTATGCCGCAGACGGCGGCTTTGTCACCGGGATCTGCGCCGGCTATCAGATGCTCGGGGCACGGCTGCTTGATCCCCTGCTTGTCGAATCCGACAAGCAGGAGATCGAGGGACTCGGCCTACTGCCGACCGAAACGGTATTCGCCGCTGAGAAGCGGACTGTCCGGGCCTCGGGGATCTCGAGGCTCTACGGCGGATTCCCTGTGGAGGGCTATGAGATCCACATGGGCCGCACGACCTTCCTGGAGCCGGTGGAGCATCCGTTCCTGCTGCAGGAGGAAGGCTCCGCAGGTCTGCCGGATGGAGCCGCCATGGCTGGGGGTCGTGTCTGGGGCACGTACCTGCACGGCGTGCTGCACAGCGACGACTTCCGGCGCGCCTGGCTGAACCGTGTACGCGAGAGCCGGGGACTCGGGCCGCTGCCCGCCGAGCTGCGCTTCACCGAGCGGCGGGAGGCCGCCTTCGACCGCTTGGCCGAGCATGTGCGCTCCCACTTGGATATGCAGCGGTTGTATGAGATGATACAGGAACAGGAATCTGCCATTCTTACTTAGGGAGGGACTACGCATTGCGCATCTATACAAGAACGGGTGATGCCGGCCAGACCGGTGTCATTGGAGGGCGCGTCGACAAGGACGACGTCCGGGTGGAAGCCTACGGGACGACCGATGAGCTGAACTGCTTCGTCGGGCAGGCGATCGGGTTCCTGGACCCGCAGCGGGACGCAGATCTTGCAGCCGACCTGCTGGAGATCCAGCACGAGATTTTCGACTGCGGCTCGGACCTTGCCCTGCTGAAACAGGAGCTGCGGCCGTACAAGGTGACCGCGGAGATGGTCGACCGCCTCGAAGCATGGATCGACAAGTACGACGCCGAGACGCCGGATATCAAGCGGTTCATTCTGCCGGGCGGCTCGCTCGCTTCCTCAACCCTGCACGTCTGCCGTACGGTATGCCGCCGGGCTGAGCGCCGGGTGGTGACGCTGGCCCGCACCCAGCCGATCAACGACGAGGTGCGCCGGTACCTCAACCGGCTGTCCGACTTCTTCTTCACGGCCGCCCGGGTGGCGAATCACCGCGCCGGAGCACCGGATGTGGAATATGTGAGAAGTGCTGAGGTGTTCCGGCGCAAATCATGACCTACTACAAACCGCTCCAATACATTGTACCGCCCGAGGATGAAGGCATGCTTCTCAAGACCGTGCTCCAGAACCGGATGGGGCTATCCCGCAAGCTGCTCTCCCGCCTGAAGCTGACGGAGGAGGGCATCACCGTGAACGGGGAACGCCGCTACATCAGTGTGAAGGTGAAGGCCGGGGACCGGGTCGCCGTACGGATGGAGGTCGAGGCCTCGGATGACATCCTGCCTCAGCCGATGCCGCTGGACATCCTCTATGAGGATGACGAGCTGCTCGTGCTGAACAAGGAGGCGGGACGGATCGTCCACCCGACCCACGGCCATTACACGGATACGCTGGCGAACGGCGTCGTGCATTACTGGCAGGAGCAGGGGAAGAGCTTCCGCTTCCGGCCGATCCACCGGCTCGACCAGGAGACCTCCGGTACCCTGGCCGTGGCCAAGAACCCGTATGTCCACCAGCAGATTTCCGAAGAGATGCAGACGACGGGTCTCAAAAAAGAGTACCTCGCCTTCGTCCACGGACAGCTGGAGCCGGACGAAGGGACCGTCGATCAGCCGATCGACCGCGATCCGGAAGCGCCGCATATCCGGATCGTGACGCCTTCGGGCTACCGCTCGGTGACCCATTACCGGGTCGAACGCCGGTTTGCGGACGCGACCCTGGTCCGCCTGTGGCTGGAGACCGGCCGCACGCACCAGATTCGCGTACACATGCGGCACCTCGGCCATCCGCTGCTTGGCGACAAGATGTACGGGCCGCCGGAGGAAGAGGGAGCCTTCGGGCTGCAGCGCCATGCGCTGCACGCCTGCCTGCTCGGCCTCACCCATCCTGTCCGGCGGGAGTGGATGGTGTTCGAGGCGCCGCTGCCAGAGGATCTGCAGCAGCTGCTCCGGCAGCTGGAGGGCGGGGAGTAAGGCTGCCCGGCCCGGCGAGAGCAAATCCGGGAGTATACCGTCCCACGCCAAAAAAGACCGTATCGGACTTCCAGGGAAGTATCCGGCACGGTCCTTTGGCATGCTTGGAAGCGGTAGGAGTTCGAGAACCCGGTGCCGTGGGATCGGCGGCACGAGATCCGCTTGCATAGGCGTCATCCCAGCCATCTGCTGCTCGGCGATAAGACATACGAGGTGGAACACCGTGCGCTGCCCAGCTGCCCGACTGACCGTCCCGCTCGGAGGGCTTAACGGATACGAGGCTCCGCCGCTGCAGCACCTGCCCGCCCCGTTTTACTGCAGCATCCCTACATACTCCTTCAGTGCCAGGGAGAACGAATCCTGGGCGCCGGCCGTCGGAATCCACAGGCGGCTGGTCATGCCGCCGTCATACCGGCTGATCTTGTAGTCGACCGGGTAAGGGAGCACTTCGACGCCTTGTTTGCTGAAGTGCTTGATCGAGCGGGCCATGTGGAAGGCGGAGGTGACGAGAATGGGCTTCCGGAATCCCTGCTGGTCGAGCAGCGCCTTGGAGTTGCGCGCATTCTCCTGGGTCGTACGGGAGGCGTCATCCAGCAGAATAGCCTTCTCGGGGACGCCGAGGGCGATCAGCTTCTGCTTGGACAGGCGTCCCTCGTTCACCGTATCCTCATAGACCTGGCCGCCCGAGATGAGAATCGGGAGCGGCTTCTTGGCGTAGAGTTCGGACACGGCGACAACGCGGTGCAGCGTGGAGCCGCTGAGGTGGCCGGTGGCGCTGATGTCCGGCGTGCCGCTGACGCCGCCGCCGGTCAGCATGACATACACATCGCCCTCGACCGCCTTGGGCGGATCGTAGCGGTCCTCGATGGACTTCAGGAGTCCTTCGCCTGTGAGCGGAATCGACATGAAGTAGAAGAGCAGTGCCGCAGCTGCAAGCACGATGCCGGCCGAGCGGCGGACACGGAAGTACAGCCAGGCTCCGAGGAGCAGCAGAATCAGGATGTAGAGACCTGGAGGGAAGAGGAAGCTGTAGACTAGTTTAATGACATAAATCATGGGGGACTCCTTACGGTTTCTGGGGATTGGGGAAGAGGTCCGGGAGAAAACCGGCGCGCACGCTTCGCCCATTTCCATTATGTTCCGTGCGCGGCGCATTTTCAACAAACCCTATATGGAACACTCAATCCCCTTTACCTCAACAGCCTGAATCGCAACAGCCTGAATCGTAACAGCTTCAATCGTAACAGCTTCAATCCAATAACCTTCAAGGGCACAGTATTTGCAGGCGGAAGGCGTTCGTCGGTATAATGGGATGGAATGCCGGCAGGCTAACGAAAGATAAGGATGGTAATTCACCCCATGAATGACTCGAAGCTTAAAGTATATCAGTATCCCCAGTGCGGGACCTGCCGCAGCGCGGTCAAGTGGCTCAAGGAGCATGGCTGGGAAGTGGACGCGGTTCATATTGTGGAGCAGCCGCCGACCGTGGAGGAGTTGCGGGAAATCATCACGCGAAGCGGCCTCGATATCAAAAAGTGGTTCAACGTCTCCGGCGAAGTCTACAAGGAGCTCGGACTGAAGGATAAGCTGCCGGGGCTCAGCGAGGAAGAGAAGATGGCGCTGCTTGCATCGAACGGCAAGCTGATCAAGCGGCCGGTTGTCATCAGCGGCAGCCAAGTGACGGTGGGCTTCAAAGCCGATCAGTACGAGGAAGCCTGGGGCAGTCGGGGCTAATACGAGCAAGTTGAGGAGCGTGAAGCCTGTTGCAGCAGCGACAGAAACCAAAGAAGCAAACTCCCCTGTGGTACATCGGGGCAGCGGCCATGTTTATCTTGAGCCAGTTGAAGACGCTGATCCCCCTGCTCAAGTTCAGTAAGTTCGGCGGTACCTTCCTGTCCATGCTGATCTCGGTTTGGTTTTATGCGATGTTCTATACATGGAAGTTCGCTGTGGGGTTCGTGTTTCTTCTCCTGGTTCATGAGATGGGACACGTATTCGCCGCCCGGCAGAAGGGGCTTCCCGTATCGGCTCCCATGTTCATACCGTTCCTAGGGGCGCTGATCAGTATGAAGCAGCATCCGCGCGATGCGGCGACGGAAGCTTACGTGGCCATTGGAGGACCCGTACTCGGTACGGTCGGGGCACTTGTGTTATACGGAGTGGCTTTATATTCGGGAAGCCCGCTGTTCTACAGTCTGGCCTATTTCGGATTTTTTCTGAACCTGCTCAACCTGCTCCCGATTCATCCATTGGATGGAGGAAGGATCTCCACCGCCGTCACCCGCTGGCTGTGGCTGGTCGGCCTGATTGGCGGGCTTGTCGTGATTTTCTATCTGAAGTCCATTCTGTTCTTCATTATCTGGGCGATGTTCGCCTATGACCTCTACAAGAAGTTCGTCAGCAAGAAAAAGGCCGCGCAGACCCGCGTTATGGGCGCGAGCTTCGAGGTGGCCGCAGATCCGCTGATGGAGCAGGGCTACCTTATTCCGGGACCGGAACATAAGCGCGACCTGCCATTCCTCACCTATTCGGATCTGGAGGGCCAGCAGCACGTGAAGGTATACTGGGAGGGGCTCGATTTCACCGGCTCCATCCCCTTGATGGAACAGGGCTTAATCAAGCGTGTTCACGTCATACAGCTGGAGCGCAAGCAGAAAGAAGACGGACTCTATCTCATGATCCACTGCCAGGTGGAGTACACGAAGTATGAGAATGACGCCTACTACGACGTCTCTCCCGCTACCCGCTGGAAGTACGGCATTGCGTATTTGCTGCTCGCCGCGTTCCTGTTCGTGATGATGAGAGAGGTCCATGAAGTGCCCGGTCTGCGTCTTCGCTGACGCGCGGGCTCTTCCTTTGAAGCAGGCATGTCCTATACGAAAAAAAGGTTGGGTGGATATGACGAAGAGGCAGTCGAAGCGTTTGGCCGAACTGGGTTCGGCCATTTTTTCTGAAGTGGCGCAGTGGAAGAAGGAAGTGCAGGCCGGCGGTGTCGACGTCATCGACCTGGGAATCGGAAGCCCGGACCGGGGGCCGTCCGAGCGGGTGCGCGCCGCTCTGGCCGAGGCGGTGAGCGACCCGGGACAGTACGGCTACCCCACGTCCGAAGGCAGCCTGTTCTTCCGGCAGACCGTCGCGAAGTGGTACCGCCACCGGTTCGGTGTCGAACTCGACCCGGAGCGCGAGGTCGTGACGCTGATGGGCTCCCAGGACGGGCTCGCCCACCTGGCGATGGCGGTAACGGATCCGGGCGACACTGTCATGGTGCCCGATCCGGGGTATCCGATCTATGCGGCGAGCCTAGTGCTGGCCGGTGTCGAACCGTATTTTCTGCCGCTCCGCGCGGAGAACGGGTTCCTTCCGAAGCTCGGGGATATTCCCGAGGAGACGGCCCGGCGGGCGAAGTTCATTCTGCTCAACTACCCGAGCAACCCGCTGTCGGCCGTGGCGACGAAGCCGTTCTTCGAGGAGCTCGTGCAGTACGCCAAGGCGAATGACCTGCTCATCGTCCACGACGTGGCTTACTCCGAGATGGCGTACGACGGGTTCCGGCCGCCGAGCATCCTGGAAGTCGAGGGGGCCAAGGAGGTCGCTGTCGAATTTCATTCCTTGTCGAAAAGCTTCAACATGGCCGGCTGCCGCATCGCCTTCATGGTCGGCCAGCCGGATGCGGTGCAGGCGCTGCGCATCCTGAAGTCGAATATCGACTACGGCGTCTTCCTGCCGGTCCAGCGGGCCGGGATCGCGGCACTGGAGGAGGACATGGAGCCGGGCAGCGTCTCCGTAGCCGGCTTGTACGAACGGCGGCGCGATCTGGTGGTGGAAGGGCTGCGGGCGGCCGGGTGGGAACTGCCGAAGCCGCAGGCCACGATGTTCATCTGGGCGCCGATTCCGGAGGGCTGGACATCTCGACAGATTTCCCGGGAAATGCTATATTCCGCCGGTGTTGTCGTAATTCCGGGCGACGCTTTCGGCCGGGAAGGCGAGGGCTATGTCCGTATTGCTCTCGTTCAGGAAGAAGAGCGCCTGCAGGAAGCGGTCCGCCGAATCGGGGCTTTTTTGCAGACCGCCGGACACCGCACGGGCACGAACTCATAGGGATTGTGCAAAGCCGTCTCTCTTGCTCCTAAGAGAACGGCTTTTTTTCGTACGGCTTGAGCCGAGGGGTGTCGCGATTTCTAACTCCGCCTTGTCGCCATATTGCAATATCCAGTACAGGGCAATTCTGTTACGATGAAGGCAAGGTCACGTACATAACAGGAGGGAATATCTATGTCCAAGAAGCTTCGAATCGGTATCGTAGGGTGCGGAGGAATCGCGAACGGCAAGCATCTGCCGGCGCTTGCAAAGCAGGATCGTGTAGAGGTTGTCGCTTTTTGTGACATTATCTTGGAGCGGGCGGAGAAAGCGGCGGCGGAATACGGAAGCGAAGACGCGAAGGTGTTCGAGGACTATACGAAGCTTCTTGAAGACGCTTCCATCGATGCCGTGCATGTTTGTACGCCGAACGACTCGCACGCGGAGATTACCATTGCGGCGCTGGAGGCCGGCAAGCACGTGATGAGCGAGAAGCCGATGGCGAAGACGGCGGCGGATGCGCGCCGGATGCTGGAGGCGGCGGAGCGGACGGGCAGGAAGCTGACCGTAGGCTACAACAACCGCTTCCGCCCGGACAGCCTGTATCTGAAGCGGCTCTGCGAGGACGGCGAGCTCGGCGAGATCTACTATGCCCGGGCGCATGCGATCCGGCGCAGGGCCGTGCCGACCTGGGGCGTGTTCCTCGACGGGGAGAAGCAGGGCGGGGGCCCGCTGATCGACATCGGCACGCATGCGCTCGACCTGACCCTCTGGATGATGGATAATTATGAGCCCAAGGTTGTGCTCGGCACCGCATTCCACAAGCTCTCGTCCAAGGAGAATGCGGCGAATGCGTGGGGGTCCTGGGATCCGGCGAAGTTCACCGTCGAGGACTCGGCTATGGGGATGATCGTCATGAAGAACGGGGCTACGATCCTGCTGGAGTCGAGCTGGGCGCTCAATACGCTGGATGTGAAGGAAGCGAAGTGTACGCTGAGCGGAACCGAGGGCGGTGCCGATATGGAGGACGGCCTGAGGCTCAACGGCGAGAAGCACAGCAAGCTCTACACCCACAAGGTGGAGCTCGGGACGAAGGGCGTCGACTTCTATGACGGTAAGACGGAGAAGGCGGAGGATACCGAGATGCGGCACTGGATCGATGCGATCCTGAACGACACGGATCCGGTCGTCACCCCGCGCCAGGCGCTCGTCGTCTCTGAGATTCTGGAGGCGATTTACGAGTCGTCGAGGACCGGGCAAGCCGTGTACTTTGATTAAGAACCCGGACGGGGAAAAAGGAGGCAGGTGCGATCATGATTCGAGTAGCGATGCTGAGCTTCTGGCATGTGCATGCCAAGGATTACGCCAAGCAGGCGCAAGAGCATCCCGGCACGGAGATTGCGGCCGTATGGGACGAAGAGCCGGAGCGCGGACGCAGGGAAGCGGAAGCCCGCGGGGTGCCGTTCTACGCCAGCCTGGAGGAGCTGCTGGCCCGTCCAGAGATTGACGGGGTTATCGTAGATACGCCGACCCATTTTCACCGGGATGTGATTATCGCAGCGGCCCGTGCAGGCAAGCATATCTTCACCGAGAAGGTGCTGGCGGCGACCCAGAAGGAGGCGGTAGAGATCCTGCAGGCCGTGGAGGCAGCCGGGGTCAAGCTCACGGTCTCCCTGCCCCGCCTCAATCACAGCTACACGCTGGCGGTGCAGGACATTCTCGCCCGCCGGCTGCTCGGCGAGCTGACGCTGGTGCGCACGCGCCTCTCCCATAACGGCGCAGTCTCCACGGAGCAGTCGCCGGACGGCTGGCTTCCCGGCCATTTCTTTAACCGGGAACAGTGCGGAGGCGGCGCGCTGATCGACCTCGGCTGCCATCCGATGTATCTTGCCCGGCTGTTCCTCGGAGAGCCGGAGAGCGTATCCGCTCACTACGGCTATCTCACCGGGCGTGAGGTGGAGGACAACGCGGTGGCCGTGCTGCGCTACCCGAACGGGGCGCTTGCCGTGGTCGAAGCCGGCTTTGTCAATGCGCACTCGCCGTTCGTGATCGAGGTGCACGGCACGGAGGGCAGCCTGCTGTTCTCCTCGCACGACAACCGGCTGCTGCTCCGCTCGAATGCGGCCGGGGAGGGATCCGAGCGGGAGTGGCAGGTGCAGCAGCTTCCGGCGGAGCTTCCTTCCGCGTTCCACCAATGGGTGGTGCATATTCAGGAGAATACGAGCGCGGAAGAGAACATTGCGCTGGCGCTGGAGCTCACCCGGCTGATGGAAGCGGCGAACCGTTCGGCTGGCACGGGGGCGGCGGTGCTCTTGAGCGAGCTGCCGTCATGAGCAGCCAGACCCGCACCGGCGCTAAGCCGTACCCGTTCGAAGTGATGCTCGAGAATCCGAGTGCGCTCGACCGGCTCGACGTGCAGTTCCGCTGGGGGGACTATGGCATCCGGATGCTTCGCTTCCATCATACGTCCTTCCCGCCGGGGCGCACCGTCCAGTTCCACAAGCATTCGGACTTCGAATTTCACTTCATCCCTCGGGGCAAAGGGAAGGTGATTCTGGGCACCGAGCCCTATTCCCTGCACGAGGGACTGATGTACCTGACGGGCCCGGGCCTGCTGCATTACCAGGAGGCCGACGCAAGCGAAGCGATGGATGAACTCTGCCTCCACCTGGATATCCGCAGGCTGGAGCGAGGGCCTGAATCGGACGGCGAAGACTGGGGGGAGAGCTGGGAGCGGCAGGAGGCGCAGGCCTGCATCCGGCAGCTGGAGCAGCTGCCGCCCCGCCCGGCTGCCGACAATTACCGGGCGATGGAATGCTTCCTGACCGCCTACCGGGCCTGGCATGAGAACCAGCCGGGCGTGATGACCGTCATCAAGCAGGCGATCGTCCAGATCCTGCTCCGCGTGGCCCGGGCTTACGATGCGCCGCCCCAGCCGCTGCTGCCGTCCCGCGATATGAAGCATTACCGCTACGGGCTGGCCGTCCAGTTCATCCAGGACAATTACATGGCTCCTTTGACGCTCGAGGTAGTGGCGGAGCGGGTGCAGGTCAGCCCCCGGCAGCTGCAGCGGATCTTCCGCGAGCGGACGGGCGGCACGTTCAGCGAGTATATCGAGAGCGTCCGTCTCTCCCGGATCTGCAGCGAGCTGGCGGAGAGCGATCTGACGATGGACCAGCTCGCCGTACGGTGCGGCTTCTCGAGCAGCAACTACCTGCATTATGTATTCAAGCGCAGGCTGGGCACGACCCCGATGCAGTACCGCCTGCAGTACCGGGAACAACGGCAGCCGCAGTCCCAATCGAGGTAACTTAGGAGCTCGGAAGCGATCGTCCGGACACCCCCTTTCGCACAGGTCACAGCCAGGCCAAGCCTGCGGCTGGACCTGCCGCAAAGGGGGTTCTTTTGGCTGTATAAAGGAAAATCCCGGCGTCTTCCATAAGCGGACTAACCATTCGTGCCGTGGATCATCAGCATGCCTAATGGTTTGTAGTATTTTCAAAAATATCGAAGGGGGAGGGGGCGGTTTATGGTATAATGGGACTATCTTGTTAGAAATGGGAGTGCGAAACCGGCAATGATGGAAGAACAACGCAAGCTGCTGATCGTCGACGGAATGGCTCTGTTGTTCCGGGCGTACTACGCGAACGCGTACGGCGGATACATCCGCAGGACGTCAACCGGGATACCGACCAATGCGGTATACGGATTTTTCAAATATTTTCTCGATGCGGTCCAAACGTTCAAGCCCACGCACGTCATCTGCTGCTGGGATATGGGGAGCAAGACGTTCCGCACGGAGCAGTATTCGGGGTACAAGGCGAACCGGCCGGAAGCCCCGCTGGAGCTTATCCCGCAGTTCGATCTTGTGAAGGAGGCGGTGGCGAGCTTCGGCGTGCCGAACATCGGCTTCGCGGGGTACGAGGCGGATGACTGCATCGGAACGCTGGCAGGCTGCTTCGGCCAGGAGATGCAGGTGATGATTCTGACCGGGGACCACGACATGCTGCAGCTGGTGAGCGGACAGGTGAGCGTGATCATCATGAAGAAAGGCGCTTCGAACTATGCGGTCTATACGCCGGAAGCGCTGCTGCTCGAGAAGGGGCTGACCCCGCAGCAGTTCATCGATCTCAAGGGGCTTATCGGCGATACCAGCGACAACTATCCGGGCGTGAAGGGGATCGGCGAGAAGACGGCGTTGAAGCTGCTGCTCGAGTATGGGAGCATCGAAGGGATCATCGAGAACCTGGAGAGCCTGCCGAAGGGCGTACGGGCTAAAATATCGGCGGATCTCAAGATGCTGCATCTCTGCCGGGACCTGGCCAGAATCCGCTGCGACGCGCCGGTGGCCTGTTCGGTCGAGGACAGCTGCTGGAATCCCGATACGGATACGGTGCGCAGCAAGTTCGTCGAGCTCGAGTTCAAAGGGCTGCTCGGAGAGCTGCGCTGGATCGGGGCGGCGGTTTCTTAACCGCCGGGCCTGTCCGGGGCCTTGATTTGGACGGGCGTTTTCGGTATGATAACGACAAAAACAGGCCATTTGGATGAAGTTTCCTTCCATACCTTGGCTGCAGGGAGGCATGAGACTGGGTGCAAAGATACGCCAAGGAATCACGATGCTATAAAACATCCCGGATCTTTCCTACGGACGTGAACAACCATAATACCCTGTTCGGCGGCAAGCTCATGGCTTATATCGACGATATCGCTTCCATCGCGGCCACGAAACACTCCCGGTGCAGCGTGGTGACGGCTTCGACGGATTCGGTCGACTTCCTGTCCCCGGTAAGGCCTACCGATTCGGTCTGCCTCGAAGCCTACGTCACCTGGACGGGCCGCAGCTCGATGGAAGTGTTCGTGAAGGTATCGACGGAGGATCTGCTCTCGGGCAGGCGCAAGATTGCGGCAACCTCGTTCCTGACCTTCGTAGCCCTGAACGCCGAGGGCAAGCCGGTTCAGGTTCCGCAGGTGGTTCCCGAATCCGAAGAGGAGCGTAAGCTCTTCGAAACGGCGGATGCCCGGGCGGAGATGCGCCGGCTGAGGCGCGAGCAGAGCCGGAACTTTGCGGATGTGCTCACCACGACCTTCCCTTGGGAGACATAGGAGTGGTGCCGCAATGAAACTGGACATATCCGAGAAATCGCTGCCGGTCTATGAAGCGCTGGCCAGCGGCGTGCGGCTGCAGATGATCCGTCTGCTCGCCGTGAAGCCCATGAACGTCAAGGAGCTTGCCGGAGCTCTCGGGCTCAGCTCCGCCATCATGACGATGCACATCAAGAAGCTGGAGCGCGCCGAGCTCATCAAGACCGAGATGTTCCCGGGCAAAGGGGGCGCCCAGAAGGTGTGCTCGCTGAATGTGGACTCGCTGCATATCGAGTTCCCGCAGGGGGACAGCGTGCAACAGTCGTACTATGAGACCGAGATCGGCGTAGGCCATTACACCGACTTCGAGATCCAGCCGACCTGCGGTCTGGCGACGAGGGACAAAATCATCGGGGAATACGACGATCCCCGCTTCTTCCTGTCTCCGGAGCGCTTCGATGCGAGGATTCTCTGGTTCGGGCAGGGGTACATAGAATACAAGGTGCCGAACTACATGCTCGGCAACGAAACGCCGACCAAGCTTGAAGTCTCGCTTGAGCTCGGCTCGGAAGCGCCGGCGAGCAATAACGACTGGCCTTCCGACATTCACTTTGCTTTGAACGGCGTGCCGCTTGGCGCGTGGACTTCGCCTGGCGACTTCGGAGGCCGCAAGGGGAAGTACACGCCGGAATGGTGGTCGATCGACTGCAATCAGTACGGCCTGCTCAAGGTGCTGCGCATCGATGCGGAAGGCACGTTCATCGACGGCTACAAGGTGTCGGATGTGACGCTGGAGCAGCTCGACATCCGGCGGAAGCAGTGGACGCTGCGGCTCACCGTGCCGGAGGATGCCCAGAATGTCGGCGGGCTGACGATCTACGGGGAAGGCTTCGGCAACTACGACCAGAATATCCTGTTCCGTCTGTTTTACGAGAAGGTTCGCGACTAATACCCTTGGTTCCTGTGGGAGGAGAGAGTGGATATGAGCAACATTAACGTATGGGAGAACGCCGAGCCGGGCGTCAAACGCAAGATTTTTGAGCCGGGCGCGGGCATCATGATGATGGAAGTGCACTTCGAGGAGGGGGCGGAGGGGTATATTCACAGCCATCCGCACGAGCAGCTGTCCTACTGCCTCAAGGGTCGTCTGGAGTTCACCATCGACGGGGAGAAGCAGGTCGTATCCGCAGGTGAGACGATCTACATCCCGAGCGGCGCGAAGCACGGCTGCCGGGCGCTGGAGCCGAGCGTGCTGCTCGATTCCTTCACGCCGGTGCGCGAGGATCTTGTGAAACGTTAAGATTCGCAGCACTTATCCTTTTTGAATTGGAAGAGATCGCTTGGAACGAATAAAAACGCGCATCGTCCCGCTTGGGAAGGTGCGCGTTATTTGTTTACCGGAGGCAGGCCAGCGGTGAGTGCTTTATCCGGCGGGCAGGGCTAAATATCCGTGAAGTTAATCGGACCGATCACTTCGGTCAGGAATTCGCGCAGCTCGGCGGCCTCTTCGTCGGACAGCTTGTACGCATGCTCCAGGTAGCCTTCCTCCTCGAGATCGTCGGGCCCGATCACGCAGGTCTTGCCGGTCTGCAGATCCGTCACGAGCTTCTTGCCGTAGAAGCGGTTCGTCGTGGTGATGGCCAGGTCGAACCGGCGCAGCGATTCCCCTACTACACAGACGAAGCGGGTCGTCGTTTCTTCCGTGCCGTCATACAAAAAATCAAATTCCGACATGCCGTTTCCTCCGTTCCTCCTGCAGCGGGGCTGCAGATATTCCAACCGCATCATTATAACAGATTCTCCGAAGACGTGGCAAAATCGGGCGCATGGCGGCCGGGGCAGGGGCTGTTGGCCTGCATTCCCTCCAATTGCCTAGTGTGAATACCGGATGAACTTGCTCGGGATTCGTAGTCAATTGCCGGGAAACATGGTACAATCGGAGGAAGCGACACCAGATGTCATTTTTTATTATGATGCATAGGTACAGAAACGGAGGATTACAGAGCAATGGCCAAGGCTAAGATGAGAAGCGACATGATCAAAAAGGGCTTCGACCGCGCACCTCACCGCAGTCTGCTTCGCGCAGCGGGTGTGAAAGAAGAGGATTTCGACAAGCCGTTCATTGCGGTGTGCAATTCCTATATCGATATCGTACCGGGTCACGTTCACCTGCAGGAATTCGGCAAGATCGTGAAGGAAGCCATCCGCGAAGCGGGCGGCGTGCCGTTCGAATTCAACACCATCGGCGTGGACGATGGCATTGCTATGGGCCATATCGGCATGCGTTACTCGCTGCCGAGCCGTGAGATTATCGCTGACTCCCTCGAGACGGTGGTGGCTGCGCACTGGTTCGACGGTATGGTCTGTATTCCGAACTGCGACAAGATCACACCGGGCATGATGATGGGCGCGCTGCGCGTCAACATCCCGACGATGTTTGTCTCCGGCGGTCCGATGAAGGCGGGCAAGACGAGCGACGGCCGTTCGATCTCCCTCTCCTCGGTATTCGAAGGCGTAGGCGCTTACCAGGCCGGCAAAATCGACGACAAGTCGCTGCTCGAGCTCGAACAGTACGGCTGTCCGACATGTGGGTCCTGCTCAGGTATGTTCACAGCGAACTCGATGAACTGTCTGGCCGAAGGCCTTGGCCTTGCGCTGCCGGGCAACGGCACGATTCTCGCGATCTCCGAAGACCGCAGAGAGTTCGTGAAGAAGTCCGCGAAGCAGCTCATGGAGCTGATCAAGCTCGACATCAAGCCGCGTGACATCGTAACGATCGAAGCGATCGACAATGCGTTCGCCCTCGATATGGCGATGGGCGGTTCCACGAACACGGTGCTTCACACGCTGGCTCTGGCGCATGAAGCGGGCTTCGAATACCCGATCGAGCGCATCAACGAAGTGGCGAAGCGCGTGCCTCACCTGGCGAAGATCGCCCCGGCCTCCGATTACCATATCGAAGACGTTCATAATGCGGGCGGCGTCAGCGCAGTGCTCAACGAGCTCTTCAAGAAGCCGGGCGCGTTGCACGGCGACTGCATTACCGTAACGGGCAAGACGCTGGCCGAGAATGTTGCAGGCTGCGAGATTCTCGACAAGGACGTCATCCATCCGCTCGACAATCCGCATTCCGAGCAGGGCGGCCTGGCCGTACTGTTCGGTAACCTGGCTCCGGGCGGCTCGATCATCAAGGTCGGCGCGGTGGACAAGTCCGTCGGCGGCTACCACAAGGGGCCTGCGATCTGCTTCGATTCCCAGGAAGCGGCGCTCGAAGGCATCGCAAACGGCAAGGTCAAAGAAGGCCACGTAGTCGTTATCCGCTACGAAGGTCCGAAGGGCGGCCCGGGCATGCCTGAGATGCTCGCTCCGACATCGCAGATCGTGGGCATGGGCCTCGGCGCGAAGGTCGGTCTGATCACCGACGGCCGTTTCTCCGGTGCATCCCGCGGGATCTCCATCGGCCACATCTCGCCGGAAGCGGCTGAGGGCGGCCCGATCGCCTTCGTGAACGACGGCGATATCATTGAACTGGATCTGGTTAACCGCACGATTCAGCTTGAAGTCAGCGACGAAGAGCTGGAAGCACGCCGTGCGAACTGGAAAGGCTTCGAGCCGAAGGTGAAGACCGGGTATCTGGCCCGCTATTCCAAGCTCGTCACCAACGCCAGCACCGGCGGCGTTCTGAAGATCTAATCCGTAGGCGTAGCAAGCAAGACAGCCTGACCGTACGAGAGACGGTCAGGCTGTCTTTTTTTGGGCTGGACCCGCTAATCGCTGCGGGCTGATGAGACTCACACCCGCTGGATTGGGTTGTCTTAACCATCACGAACCGTCTTCATGCACGGGATCCCGCTGATCTTGGAGGCAGATCGGGCCTCAGGCCAACGCCTCCATGCAGGAGGCTTCACTTGGCCCGCAGGCTGCCCGGCGATCTAAGGTAGGTAGGCTTGATTCTTACTGCACCACGGGGCGGGAAGCAGGCTGGGGCTGTAGTCCCGGCTCAGTACCCGGGCCGCTTAAGATTCCACCTGGTCGTCACCCGTGGAATCGTGGGTCGGATGGCCGCCGGGGTATTCCCTTGACATGCCGGCATGCAGCTCCCGGTTCTCATAAGTGAAGCGATTCTGCGAATGCTGGTCGTCCCGCCATGGCGTGCTCTTGCCGAGGCCCTCGGTAAGGGCGCTGCTGCCGTAGGGGCCTTCCGGAAATTCCTCGGCCGTCAGATCATTGCGCATGGATTCGACGGTCGCCAGGTCCGTATATTTCTGGTGGGGGGCCTGATCCGCGAATCCGTCGCCGCTGCGGTCGGTGGTGTCTTTCTCCATAGTTCATCCTCCTGTAGGTCAGAGCTCTGCTTTGGTAGCATCCCCCAGCCGGATACAAAATATCCAAATCCTGCTTGACGCCCTCCAGTCGGCATGGTACTATAGTACTAATTTCAAACGATGAACGAACGAGAACGAGGAAGCACCTCTCTTGCCTGACCGGCTGGAGAGGTGCTTTTTTGCATGGGCTTCAGGTTCTAGTTTGGAAACCACACCTCAGGAGGACTGGCATATGAATTTGATGTTTCTGAACAGCATGGAGAAGACGACGGCGGAGGGGGAAGTGTTCACCGCCCAGGTATCGATCGGTGAGAGCGAAGGCAGCTGGATTGTCATGTGGAATGAATCGCCGGACGAAGGGCTTGGAGCGGCGGAGACCTGGTACGAGGGCAGCGAATGGAGCGCGATGATGAAGACGTTCCGCGAGCGCGTGTTCGCCAAGCAGTGCGAAGGCTACGCGCCTCTGCTCGAGATGCAGGTCAGCGAGATGGATGGGCTGGACGGGCGGATGGCCTACATGCAGCCGCTGCACTTCTACAGCGAGCGGCATGCCCAGGAGGAGCTGTACGAGGCGCTTCGCCAGTGGCGCTTCAAGCAGGCGTCGCAGGAGGGGAAGGCGCCGTTCATCGTAGCGACGAACCGGCTGCTGAAGATGATCTCCGCGTTCGTGCCGCAGACCGAAGAGGAGCTGCTGCAGCTGCCGGGCTTCGGCAAGACGAAGGCGGCCGCGTACTGCACGGCGATCCTGGCGCTGACCGCCGGACGTGAGCGTGCGGGCAGCTTCCCGCTGACGTGGGTGGAGTCAGCCGTCGATCCGGCGGAGCTGAACGCCTGGCTGCTCGGGGAGAAGGAGCGCAAGATGAAGGCGGAAGCCGACAAGCAGGACGTGAAGCGGCGGCTGCTGGAGGCGGCGCAGCGGGGGGCAAAGCTCGACGAGGTCCAGGAAGAGACGAAGATCCAGCGGCGCAATCTGCTGCTCTGGCTTGAAGAGCTCGACCGGGACGGCTACGATCTAGAGGCCTACATCGAGGCGATGCTGGAGGAAGTGGAGGAAACCCTCATCGCGGCGGCCTGGCAGGCGTTCGAGCAGCAGGGGGACCGCTACCTGAAGCCGATCCTGAAGGCCGTTTACCCGAGCGAGGAACTCTCGGCCAAGGACAGCGACCGCGCCTACGAGTGGCTGCGCCTGCTCCGCATGAAATACCGCAAGGCGAATACCGTGACGCAGAGCGCCGCATCGTAAGCGGGATTCACCTGCCGGGCGGAAGGAAAGCTCCGAAGCTCCCGGCCGCCCAAAGCTGAGATGCTCATCGAGCTCGGCAGCTAGGAAAGCACAGACGCAGTGATAAGTGTGACCATGAAACGGCTGGGCAGCTGAACTGCTGAACTGCCCTATGCCAGCGATCATAGCGCTTCCTCGCCTTTTACCGCCCGGTAGACCACTCCATGCCAGTGTCCTGCGCACTACAATAACAAAACCCCCGGACCTCCATGGAAGGAAGTCCGGGGGTTTCTCATCGGCCGGCGGGTTATGCTCACAGCCAGTCTTTCTTGCGGAACAGCCAGAACATCGCGATGCCGAGGAACACCATGCCGAAGATCAGTGAGAGGCCGCCCCAATGGGACTTGGCTCCCGGGATATACTCTACGTTCATCCCATAGATCCCGGTGATGAACGTCAAGGGCATGAAGATCGTGGTGATGGCCGTGAACACTCTCATGATTTCGTTCGCCCGGTTGGCCAGGGACGACTGATAGGCTTCGCGCAAGTTGCCCATGAGCTCCCGGAACGTATCGAACGTCTCGGAGATCTTGACCGCGTTCTCGTAGATGTCGCCGAAGTACTTCTTCAGCGGCTCGGAGATCAGCTTCAGCTCCTTGCGGCCCAGGGTCGCGATCACTTCACGCTGCGGATTGAGCACCTTCTTCAGCCACAAGATCTCGCTGCGCAGACCGATGATCTCGTTGAGATGCGCCTTCTTCGTGTGCATGAGGATCTCTTCCTCAAGCTTCTCGATCTTCGCGTCGATCCGGTCGCCGACCAGGGTATAATTATCGATGATCAGGTCAATGAGGTGATACAGGAACTCGTCGGGCGCCTTGACTTCCTCTTCCCAGAGGACGGGCTTCAGGGCGCGGATTTCGTTAATTTTCTGCCGGGTAATCGTTATGATGTAATGCCTGCCTAGAAAGATGTTAAGGGCACGCAGGAAAATTTCTTCGTCATCAAAGCGGATGGAATTAAATACAATGAAATAGTGCGTGTCGTACAGTTCGATCTTCGGACGCTGTTCTTCTTCCGTCAGCACGTCCTCTACAGCCAGTTCGTGAAGGTGGAACAAGGGCTGAAGCATCTCGAGATCCTCCGGTTCCGCGTCGATCCAGTAGAATCCGTGATGCGGAGGGACCACCGTCTGGGTAATGTCCTCCACCAATGTGAATATGCCGTCCTGCACCAAGCGTGCCTTCATAGGTCTCACCCTTTCGTGTTGCCGAAACCGGAACACGACCCTTGCCTACGGCGTGCGGACTGCAAAAACCTGCTGAGGGCGTCAGCCGAAGGGGCGGCTGCGGAGGGCAGGCGGATGGCAGAATCGAACGATGGCAGGGGGCCGGGTTCCATTCGGAATATGGAGCATTAATTGAACGCAGAAGCGACTCCTCGGGTCTCCGTCCATTCGTTTGATCGCACCCCTTTATTGAGAAGATTGTCGAACCCTTGTCTAGTATAACTCGGCGTTTTCAAGAACACAATGCAGATTTGTCGGCCTGCTATAAGGTATGTTCGAAGGGGATTCAGGGTGCGGACAGCTGCCGGCGGGAGGGGAAATAAACGGCTTAGGGCGTGGACTCCCCCCTTGACGGGCGCTTTCTTTTCGATTAAAGTATTGTTATCCAAAACAACTGAATAGATTCGGTTTCACACTCTTATCAAGAGCAGGTTGAGGGACTAGCCCGATGATACCCGGCAACCGACAATCCTTTGCAAACAGCAGGCAGGTATACAGACACGAAGCGAAGGCATTGCACGGTGCTAATTCTTGCGGAAGCGTAACGGCTTCTGATAGATGAGAGAGAGGACGATGTAACATACAAAGGCCTTTCTCGTCGCGCGCGGGGAAGGTCTTTTTGCTGTAATACCTGGCCTTCTCCCTCGCAGAGTGCGGGAATAACGAATCGATCCCAAGAAGGAGTGAAACCCGGATGCCAATTAAAGTACCAGATCAACTGCCCGCCAAAGAAATCCTGATTAACGAGAACATCTTCGTCATGGACGAAAGCGTGGCGTTCCAGCAGGATATCCGTCCCCTGCGGATTGCGATTATGAACCTGATGCCCACCAAGGAGACGACGGAGACCCAGCTCCTCAGGCTGATCGGGAACACTCCGCTGCAGGTCGAATTCATTCTGCTGCACCCGAAGACGCATACTTCGAAGAACACCTCGCTCGAGCACCTGGAGCAATTCTACAAAACCTTCGAGGACGTCAAGCACGAGTATCTGGACGGTATGATCATTACGGGCGCCCCTGTGGAACAGCTGAACTTCGAGCACGTGAACTACTGGGACGAGCTGGCCGAGATCATGAACTGGTCCCGCACCCACGTGACCTCGACCCTCCATATCTGTTGGGCGGCCCAAGCGGGCCTGTTCCATCACTACGGCGTGCCGAAGTACCCGCTCGAGGAGAAAATGTTCGGGGTATTCCCGCACACGATCTCGAAGCCGAACGTGAAGCTGCTCCGCGGGTTTGACGAAGCGTTCTATGTGCCGCAGTCGCGCCATACCGAAGTGCGCCGGGAGGATATCCTGAAGCATCCGGAGCTCGAGATTTTGTCGGAGTCGGAGGATTCAGGGGTCTACATCGTCGCCACCAAGGACGGCAAACAGATTTTCGTTACCGGACATTCGGAATACGACGCTTGTTCATTGAAGGCGGAGTATGACCGGGATGTGAACAAAGGGCTCGAGATCGCCATACCGAAGAATTACTATCCGAACAACGATCCGGCGCGGCAGCCGCTCAACACCTGGAGAGCCCATGCGAACCTGCTCTTCTCGAACTGGCTCAACTACTATGTCTACCAGGAAACGCCTTACGACCTGTACAAAGGAGAATATGTGATATGAGTACACACGAGGAACAGAAGCCGCAGTCGAATAAGCTCCAAATCGAAAGCCGTCTGGCGCAGATCGGTTCTATCGAAGAGCCGGTTACCGGGGCCGTATCCTTCCCGATCTATAACTCTACGGCGTTCCGCCATCCGAAGCTCGGCCAGAGCACCGGCTTTGACTATGCCCGCACGAAGAGCCCGACCCGCACGGTGCTTGAGAAGGCGATCGCGGAGCTGGAATCCGGCGACGCCGGGTTTGCTTGTTCCTCCGGCATGGCCGCCCTGCAGACGATCTTTGCCTTGTTCCGCCAGGGCGACCATCTGATCGTATCGCTGGATCTCTACGGCGGCACGTACCGCCTGCTGGAGAAGATCATGTCGCGCTTCGGTGTGACGGCGACCTACGTGGATACGAATGATCTGGATGCACTGGAAGCGAGCGTGCAGCCGGGGACCAAGGCCGTGCTGATCGAGACGCCGACGAACCCGCTGATGATGGTTACCGATATCGAGCTCGTGTGTACATGGGCGAAGAAGAAGGGCATTCTCACCATCGTGGACAACACGCTGCTGACGCCGTTCTTCCAGCGCCCGATCGAGCTCGGAGCCGATATCATCATTCACAGCGCGACGAAGTACCTCGGCGGCCACAACGACGTGCTGGCCGGCCTCATCGTCACGAAGGGCAAGGAGCTCTCCGAGGAGATGGCCTTCCTGCACAACTCCATCGGCGCCGTTCTTGGGCCGCAGGATTCCTGGCTGCTCATGCGCGGGATGAAGACGCTCGCGCTGCGTATGGAGCGCCATCAGTACAATGCGACGAAGATTGCGACGTTCCTGCAGGAGCATCCGGATGTCGAGACGGTCTACTATCCGGCGCTTGCTTCCCATCCGGGGCATGAGATTCAGAATCGTCAGTCGTCGGGCAACACGGGGATTTTCTCCTTCAAGATGAAGGATGCCCGTACGATTGAGCCGATTCTGCGCCATATCAAGCTTATCGCCTTCGCCGAGAGCCTGGGCGGGGTGGAATCGCTGATGACATACCCGGCTGTACAGACGCATGCGGACATTCCGGAGGAGATCCGCCGCAAGGTGGGTGTCGACGAGAAGCTGCTGCGCTACTCGGTAGGCATTGAGCATGCCGATGACCTGATTGCAGACCTGTCCCGGGCGATTGAGCTCGCCAAGCAGGAGATTGAGAGCGGTGTGCCGGTGCTCGGCTGATCCCTTTCATCTGAAGCGTGCCCGCGCACATATAATAGAAAGAAAGAGGAGTGCCCGTAGAAGCGGGGCTCCTCTTTTTGTCGTTTGGGGGCCCGTGCTGCATTTTTATTCGTGCCCTAGGCTTGGCCTGCGTCCCTCCTCCTATCAGCCAAACGTCAGGGACCGTCCATGTTCTGCGGGAGATGGCGGATCTATAATAAGACTTGCAAGCAAGGCTGCAGTACATGGAAATGTGGATGTGAGGGAGGAAAAAAGTCCATGAAGCGCAAACGGATGGTATTGACACTGCTTGTTCTGTTGTTCGGTGCGGCGGTGCAAGGGGCTGCCGCCCAAGACAGGGAAGGAAAGGAAGGGGCGGGACGAGTGGTGCCCGTCAAAAAAATTCAGGCGGAGAGTGCGTTCCGAGGCCGTACCGGTACCTTCGTGATCAAGGACCTGCACAGCGGGGACACGTATGTCTATAACCGGGATCGGGCGGAGACGCCGCTGACACCGGAGTCCACCTTCAAGGTGGCGAATGCACTGATCGGCCTTCAGAACGGAGCGGTGCGCGATGAGTATGACGTGAAGCGCTGGGACGGGACGATACGCGAGTTCGAGAGCTGGAACCGGGACCACACGCTGGGATCGGCGATGCGGGAGTCTGCCATCTGGTACTATCAGGCGCTGGCGCGGGATATCGGAACGGAGCATATGCAGCAGGGACTCGACAGCCTGTCCTACGGCAACCGGGACCTCAGCGGGGGCATCGACCGCTTCTGGCTGGACAGCACGCTGAAGATTACGGCGATGGAGCAGGTAGACTTCCTCGAGAAGCTGGTGCGGGAGCAGCTGCCTCTGGACCGTCCGGTCATGAAGACGGTGAAGCGCATGATGATCCAGGAGGAGGGCGATACCTACACGCTGTACGGCAAAACGGGAACCCGCCTGTCGGATTACGGGCTCGGCTGGTATGTCGGCTTCCTGACGGGAGAGAAACGCAGTTATGTCTTTGCGGCGAATCTAGAAGGCAGCGGATCCGAGGCCAAGGGGATCACGCTGGAGATTCTGAGGAGCCATGGCCTGCTTCCTCCGAATTGACGGACCGGGCTTTTCTTCATTTCGGGTGAGGTGACCACCGGACAGCAGGTGCGCCTGCCCTCTTGTGCCTTGTCATTCCTTAGGGCATCCTACTTGAGGACCGTACCGATCCGCCGCGAGGTTTGGGGCAGTCGCCCAAGGCTTCCGTACCGTTCACATAATGTTTGCAAAATATCCGCGGGGGGAACCGGAGGCTTCTTCCTGCGGCCTTTTGGTATAGCGGGGATGGAGCGGTTTGTGGTACGATGGGGAATATAAAGGAGATGAAATGCGATGAGTTCCATCGATCGTATCTTGGATTCGGTGCTGGCAGGAGAACGCCTTGGCGTGGAGGACTGCATAGCGCTGTACGAATCCGATCAGATTGAGAAAATGGGCCACGCGGCCAATCAGATCATGCTGAGACATCACCCCGAGCCGGTGACAACCTTCGTGATCGGACGCAATATCAACTATACGAATATCTGTGACGTATTCTGCCGGTTCTGTGCATTCTACCGTGCTCCGGGTTCGCCCGAGGGGTATGTTCTGCCGGATGAAGTCATATTCCAGAAGATTCAGGAAACGATCAACGTCGGAGGCACCGAGATCCTTATGCAGGGCGGCGTGAATCCGGACCTGCCGTTCTCCTACTATACAAACCTGCTCCGCGAGATCAAGAAGCGCTTCCCGGATATCACGATGCACTCCTTCTCGCCGGCGGAGATCATGAAGATGCAGGTCCTTTCCGGCCTTTCACTAGAAGATGTGATCCGGGCATTGAAGGAAGCCGGTCTCGACTCCCTCCCAGGCGGTGGCGGCGAGATTCTGGACGACCGCACACGCCGGAAGATTTCGAGACTCAAAGGCTCATGGCGTGACTGGATGGACGTGATGCATGCGGCACACAAGGTCGGCATGCATACGACCGGTACGATGGTCATCGGCTTCGGCGAATCGAATGAAGAACGGGCGCTGCACCTGCTGCGGATCCGCGAACAGCAGGACCTGTCGCTCGCAAGCGGCTATCCGGTTCCCGGCTTCCTGGCCTTTATCTCGTGGACGTTCCAGCCGGAGAACACGAACCTGAAGGCCGAGAAGCTCGGAGCGGAGGATTACCTGAAGAACGTGGCGATCTCCCGCCTCATGCTCGACAACGTGAAGAACTTCCAGTCCTCCTGGGTCACGATGGGGCCCGAAGTGGGCAAGCTTTCGCTGCATTACGGTTGCAACGACTTCGGTTCGACCATGATTGAGGAGAATGTCGTCTCCGCGGCGGGTACAACCCATAAAGTGAACATTTCTTCTACGCTGCAGCTCATCCGCGAAGCGGGCAAGATCCCTGCCCAGCGCAATACGAAGTACGAAATTTTGCGGATGTTCGACGATGAGATGGTACAGGTAGAAAACGACTTTATCATGCAGAACTAGATCCATATACGGAAGACCGCTGAGCGATTCGGCGGTCTCTTTTTTGTGTAATTTTAAAAGAAGCTTTAGGCGGGGCTTATTGACTATCAATCTAATGAATGTTAGTTTTAGAGCAATGACAACAAAAACTGGAAAGACGGGGGAACCGTGTGAAACATATTTTATATCTCCAGCCTTACCCGAGTCAGGTTGGCGGCGTGGATACGGTGCTGCTGCAGCTCATCGAAGGCCTGGACCGGACCCAATACCAGCCGTTTGTTCTTTTGGCCGGGCACAGCCCCTATGTAGAGAAGTACGAGAGCTTGGGCGTCAAGGTGTTCATCGGGAAGCTCGCGGTATTCGGCAAACCGACGAGCTATAGGTATTACTGGGACAATACGCTGAAGCTCTTCAGCACCGTGAGAACCGTGCTGGACATCATCAAGAAGCATCGGATCGATCTTGTTCACTCTCATAAGATGGAGCTCATGGGCGGCAATATCGCGGCCAAGCTCAAAGGGATTCCTTCCGTACAGACGGTGCACGAGCTGCCAAGAGGCATGCTGCCTGCTTATCAGATGGTCGGACTGCTGAATCATCTGTTGAATGATAAAGTCGTCGTCCTATGTGAGCGGAGCAAGGTAATGTTCCGGTGGTTTGGCAGGGAATCGGGCAAATTGACGAAAATCTACAACGGCATTCAATTTTCCGAAGCTGATTACGATAGCGCTTCCAAATCGATTCGAGAGCAGCTGGGGCTTCCTACGGAGGAACCGCTGATGATGACGGTGGCGCGGCTGGCGCCGGAGAAAGGAATGGAGACCCTGATCCGGGCTGCCGAGCAGTTCAAAGCGGACGGGAACCGCGGGCATTTTGTCATCGTAGGCGATGCGACTTTTGAGCATGAGAAGGTATATAAGGAGAAGCTGTTTGCCTTGGCGGTCTTGCTCGGTGTGACGGACCGTGTCCATTTCGTCGGGCTGCGGCGGGATGTGCCGGAGCTTCTTCGCCAGGCGGATGTATTCGTGCTATCCTCCGTCTTCGACACGTTCCCCACCGCGATTCTGGAGGCCATGCGGGCGGGACTGCCTGTTGTCTCGACGGATGTGGGGGGCGTGCCCGAGATGGTGCGTCCGGAGAACGGGATGGTGACTCCAGTGTTTGACCATAAAGCTTTGTCAGACGCGGTTGCAAAGGTCCTGTCCATGGATTATCAGAGGATGGGGCTCCGGGGGAAGGAAATGATGGAGAAGGAGTTCTCCCGTGCGGCTTATGTCGGGCGGACCGTCCAGCTCTATGAGGAGCTGTGGACGCAGTACGGTATGAGCAGCCGGCAGGTGGAGTACGCCGGTTCGTAAGTGGGCGCCAAGAGTGGAGCATCATACAACGCGCGAAGATCAGGATATCATCATACAACGTGCCAAGATCAGGGACAAGCATCATTCAGCTTACCCCAAAAGGCCTGCTGCAGGTTCGCAGTAGGCCTTCTTCCGCCTGGGCTCATCCGAGCCAGTGGAAAATCCGGCCTGGGGCGGTCTCGTCCTGTGGGGCCGTGCCGGGTGAGGATGAGGCGGACGAAGCGGAGTCAGGAGAAGCAGAACCGGGAGATGCGGATGCCGGAGCAGCCGAACCGGACGAAGCCGATGCGGGAAAGGGCAGGTGCCCCGCCGGCAGCAAGGCTTGTGCCGGAATCACGGTCCGGGCCGGGGGGGCCGCAGCTGCAGCCGCCTCTCCGGCCTCCGCCGGGCGGATGACGACCTGTGTGCCGCGGGGCACCAGCGGATACAGCGCGGCGATGTCTTCGTCGGTCATCCGGATGCATCCAAGGGATGCATTCCGCCCGATGGACGAAGCATCGGAAGTGCCGTGCACGGCCAGCCGGCCCATCCCGAGCGCAGCGGCGCCATATACCCCTTCCTGGCGGCCTTGGGGGGCCAGCACCCGCTCACCGATGGTGAAGCTGCCGTTAGGCGTAGCACCTCCTGCCCCGAGCCCTACAGGGTACTCGGCAAGCAGCGCCTCTCCGGCGGTGAGCCGGATCACGTGCCTGTCCTGTATCACTTCAAGGGCCGCCTGCCGGTAGGGAACAGACAAAGGACCCTGATGGAGGGCTGCTTGACCGCCATCCCCATTCCCGTCGCCGCCTGCCGTCTCCAGGTTCCCTTCCACATCGGCGGCAGAGACGTTCGGGAAGAAGGCGCCTTCAGGAGAGGACCCGCTGGGCTGATACACCCAGCCGCCGCTTCCATCGAAAAAAGCCCTTACCTCGGACGAACCGGACAGGGCTTCCTCAGGAAGGAAAGAGATATAGTTGGAAGGATACGAGCCGAGCAGAGTCTGCACGGACGCAGGGTAGGCGCCGTGCTCGCTCTTATAGGCGGCCAGAGCGGTACGCACCAGGTTGGCGCCCGCTTCGGTACGGAGCTTCTGCTGCTCCGCCTGAAGGAAACGGATCTTGACGGAATCATCCACGGCCGGCTGGTATTCCGCGATAACGAAAGCTTTGGACTTCCAGCTCTCGTCTGTCAGGGGCACGACACTTTTGCCGGCGACAGGGGAGGCCATCCCGAAGATCACGATGCTGTTCTTCGGATGACCCTCGGACAGCTGAACCGCCCGCTCATGAAGCAGCTCTTCGACTTCTTCGTTCGGTGTACCGTAAGGGATATGCAGCAGGAACGGCAGCTCTACGCTTTCGTATGTAACGGCTTTGCCGATGCCGAGCGGACTCCAGACCGAGACCACTTTGGAGATGGCCGCAGGGCCGTAGAAGAGTCCGGCAAGCAGAAGATTAATGAGCAGCAGGGCCAGGAGCAGCACCTTGAGGAAGAGCGGTATGACCGGCTTGTTCTTCGAGGCGGCCGGGGCTTCTGCGGACTCGGCGAGTCCGGCATCCTTCTCGAGCCGGCGGATGGAACCGGAGGCCAGGTAATAGTAAGGAGAGGGATGGGTCCTCATCGTTTCCCTGTAGTGAAACAGGGCCTTCTCCGGACGCCCCTCGGCTTCATAATGCTGGGCCAGCCGGAAGTGGGCTTCCGGGGAACGGCGGTCGAGATAGTTGATGACCTTCTGATAATAATTCGGATCGTTGCGGTTCAAATATAGGTTCTTATGCAGATGAATGAGATGGTCGGCTTTAGGCACTCGATAACGGGTCGTCGGGTACGGCATAGCAGGAGCCTCCTAGAAGAATTGTCCTAATGATACAAATAGTATCACAAAATAGGTCTAAACGGAAGAGTCAGACCTAAATAAATATACATTATGTATCATGGACATCAAAAAAAGACGCCTCCTTAAGGCGTCAGGGTCATGACTTCCTTCCCATGCACCTTCATCCGGTTGCGTCCACCATGCTTGGCTGCGTAGAGTGCTTCGTCTGCTCCATCGAACAGCTCTTCCTTGGAGCAGCCCTTGCTGAAGGTATGAATCCCCACCGAAATCGTGACGGGATTGCCGTCCAGCTCCAGATGCTTCATTCCCGCGATGCGAACCCGCATCCGCTCCAGCTGGATCAGGAGCTCCGCCAGCCCGGTCTCCGTACACAGGACCGCGAATTCTTCGCCTCCATACCGGGCGGGAAAATCATTCGGCGATACCATCTCGCGGATGACCGCTGCGACCCGGATCAGTACGGCGTCGCCGGCCTGATGTCCGTAAGTGTCGTTCACTTTCTTGAAGTGGTCTATATCGAGCAGGGCCAGATGAAAACCCAGTCCGTTCTGTTCGCCGTGAATCATCAATTCATCCAGATATTCATGGAAGGAGCGGTGGTTGTAGAGACCGGTGAGCGCATCGGTCTTGGCCATCTTGTCCATTAGAATATTGCGGACGAGCAGTTCTTGTTCCGAGGCGAGGGTGGACTTCAGGTCCTGCAGGAGATCGTGTCCGCGGCGGCGGATCTCAAGGCCGAGGAATGTTCCGAAGGTCAGAATGACCGTCATCGCAATCCGTTCTCCCCAGGGTGATGAGCTGAACTCGTGCAGAACGACAATATGGATGAAGAAGAAGCTGGCGAGCGAAAGGCCGTAAGCGAAGAGAAGCTTGCGCCGCTGAAAATAAAAAACCGAGGCGAGAATCGGAAGAAATAATGTGGTCAGCGAGGGGCTGACCTGCGGAAATGTGGTAATAAGATTCAAGGAGAGCGCAGCACCGCCGCAGATGACGACATAGTCCTGGAAACGCTTCAAGAGAACGTAGGCCGCTTCAACCACCAATAACCCCAGCATCATCCAGAGCGTATGGATGCTCAGGATCGCTGCGGGAATATAATGCGGGTTCCAGCGAGAGGTCGTCACATAGACGGATGCGGCAGCGACTGTGAGAACCGCAATGCCCCAGTATCCATTGAGCAGCCTCCGGTTCCAGCGGGACAGTCTCGCTTGCTGTACCGCATCAAAAACCATAGGAATTCACTCCAATTTCCTGTGTAAATCTCATTTATTACTATACCATGGACGCTTGATATTTGTATATATGCGACTCTTGGGCCATATACTTTAAGGGAGGCAAGGGTCTGAAAGGAGTGAATGGGGATGAAGCTGTTTACGGTATATTTGCTGAAACGTACGGACGCACAGGCAGACCGGCTCAGCCTGGAACTCTCGGGTTCCGGCGATTTGCTACATAATACAGACAAAATCCATATCGCTCTTAACGGCACGGAGGGGCTGCATCAGATTGAGGTGTCAGGCAAGCTTCCGGCTTTTCAACTTCATTCGGACGGAGACGTCTTGTTTGCGGAGGCTTCACAGGTACTTGCGGATTACGTGCTGCGCGAAGAGGAGCTTCCTCTCCTGAAGAGTCTGATCCGGCAGGAATTCGGGTACAAGCGGGAGGAGGATATCCGCCAGATCCTCTCCTACTGTGACCGCATGCTTGGAGCGGAAGCGGAAGGACGTGTTCTTGCAGGCCCGAGTGATTATGCTAAAGCTTATGCGCGGCGTAAGGAAATCATAGCCGGTGAGCTCAAGGAATTTCTGCAGGAGCATACGCTGCTCAATCTTGACGGTTTTCTGAAATTCAGGCTTCACAGCTACCGGGATGAGCTGCGGGAGATCGTCGAGTATGCCGTCGATGAATTCGTGATGGACCAGCAGTACCGGGAATTTATCTCCCTTCTCCAGTATTTCGTCTATATCCAGGAAGCGAAGGTTCCGATCGTTCATCTGATCCATAAGGGCGGGGCGGATTTTATGCTGATGAACGAACGGATGGAGCTTATCGAGACGGAAGAGAACGATACGGTCGTCACCGCCCAGATGCTCGAGAAAGACATGAATTTCGAGGATATGATCGTCTCTACCCTGATTACCGTTTCACCGGGCAAAATTTTTATTCATACGAGAGAGCCGGACGTGCAGGTGATCCACACGATCCGCCAGATCTTCGAGAACCGGGTGGAGCTGTGCGGGTACTGCCGGATGTGCCACAGCCTTGACCGCTCGACGGCTGCCGAATATAATAAAGGATAAAGCCGCCATCAAAGACATGAAGAGCTGAAGTGCTGCCCAGAGAGAGGGGACAATGGCTGTAATCCCCTTCAGTGAACGACAGATCTTTACCCCTTTGTAGCTGTGATATGGAACAGGGATGCAGGGAAGCTGCTCCGCCAGTATATATCACCGGTTCATTCCCGTTACAGGATGTCTTAAGGATCCGATTGTCTTGGCCAAAGAAGTGTGCCGGCAGCGGATTGAATTAGGGTGGAACCACGAGCCGAAGCGCTTCGTCCCTTCTGGGATGTTGCGCTTTTTTGTATTTTCACGATGAAATTGGAGGGTTATGAACATGGCAGTCAAAGTAACATTCCCTGATGGGGCCGTAAGAGAGTATGCGGAAGGAACTACTGTAGAAGAAGTAGCCGGATCGATCTCCTCCGGTCTCAAGAAGAACGCGGTGGTTGGCAAAGTTAACGGCAAGCTGGTCGATCTGAGCACGAAGCTGGAAGCAGACGCTAAAGTGTCGATCGTTACCCTCGACAGCGAGGAAGGGCTTGAAGTGTACCGTCACAGCACGGCTCACCTCATGGCGCAGGCTATCAAGAGACTGTACGGGGAGAAAACGGTCAAGCTCGGCATCGGCCCTGTGATCGAAGACGGCTTCTACTACGATATCGATCTGGAAACTTCGCTGACGCCGGACGACCTTGCGAAGATCGAGAAGGAAATGGAGCGGATTGCCGGCGAGAACCTGGCGATCTCCCGCAGAGTGGTCTCCCGGGAGGAGGCCATCCGCATCTTCACCGAGCTCGAGGATCCGCTCAAGCTGGAGCTGATCCGCGACCTGCCCGAGGACTCCGTGCTGACCATCTACGACCAGGGCGAATTCTTCGACCTCTGCCGGGGACCGCACCTGCCGTCGACGGGCCGGATCAAGGCGTTCAAACTGCTCAGCGTAGCCGGGGCATACTGGCGCGGCGATTCCAAGAACAAGATGCTGCAGCGCATCTACGGTACGGCGTTCGCCAAGAAGTCGGAGCTCGAAGAGCACCTGCACCTGCTCGAGGAAGCGAAGAAGCGCGACCACCGCAAGCTCGGGCGCGAACTGAAAATGTTCACATTCTCGAACGAGGTCGGACAAGGGCTGCCGATTTGGCTGCCGCACGGTGCCAAGGTTCGCCAGACGCTCGAGCGCTACATTGTGGACCTTGAGGAACGCCTCGGGTACAACCATGTCTATACACCTGTTCTCGCGAACGTGGAGCTGTATAAGACCAGCGGCCACTGGGAGCACTACAGCGAGGACATGTTCCCTAAGATGGTCATGGACAACGAAGAGCTCGTACTGCGTCCGATGAACTGTCCTCATCACATGATGGTCTACAAGAGTGACATGCGCAGCTACCGCGACCTGCCTGTACGGATCGCCGAGCTCGGCACGATGCACCGCTACGAGATGTCCGGCGCCCTGACCGGCCTGCACCGCGTGCGTGCGATGACGCTCAACGACGCGCACATCTTCTGCCGTCCGGACCAGATCAAGGAAGAATTCGCCCGCGTCGTGAACCTGATCCGTCAAGTGTACGCGGACTTCGGCATTACCGAATACCGCTTCCGTCTGTCCTACCGGGATCCGAAGGATACCGAGAAGTACTTCCCGAACGACGAGATGTGGGAAATGTCCCAGCGCATGTTGAAGGAAGTTGTGGAAGAGCTCGGCCTTCCGTACTTCGAGGCGGAGGGAGAAGCGGCCTTCTACGGGCCGAAGCTCGACGTGCAGATCAAGACGGCCCTGAAGAAGGAAGAGACGCTGTCGACAGCACAGCTCGACTTCCTGCTGCCGGAACGCTTCCAGCTGGAATACGTGGGGGCGGACGGCCAGAAGCACCGTCCTGTGGTCATCCACCGCGGGATTATCTCGACGATGGAGCGCATGACCGCCTTCCTGCTCGAGAACTTCGCCGGTGCGCTGCCGACCTGGCTGTGCCCTGTACAAGCCAAGGTGCTGCCGGTATCGGGGAACTTTGACGCTTACGCGAGGGAAGTCGAGTCCAAGCTGCAAGCGGCGGGCATCCGAGTGGAAGCGGACCTGCGCAACGAGAAGCTTGGTTACAAGATCCGCGAAGCCCAGCTCGAGAAGATTCCTTACATGCTCGTTGTCGGCGAGAATGAAGTGCAGTCCGGCGGGGCGTCCGTACGCCGCCGCGGTCAAGGGGACCTCGGTGCCCAAAGCCTCGATGAAGTGGCGGCACTGATTCTGGAAGACATCCGCAGCAAGAAAGTGCAGTAAGGATTAAGATTTCGTTTCGTCATGTTGGTCTGCTTTTGTTGAAGCGCCTGCCCGGTACACTCCGCTGAGTGCCGGGAGGCGGTTTTTTTTGCGCCTATAAGCGGCATGCCGAGAGGGCTGCCGGGATGCCCGGCTGTTTCTTCCAGACCTCCCTTGGTTATATAGCTTAGAGACTTGTTCTCTAACATCCCTTGTAAGAAAGCCCTTGTGCGGCTTGATGCCGCCTTCTGTCTCCGGGATAGAAGGCCTGCAGTTAAAGGCTGCCAGCTTTGGATGTATAGCAGGGGCTTCCAGTGGATAGCCTCTTAAGTAAGGGGAGGTTTGGAACAAACTTATGTTATCGAAAACCGCAAGCCATGTCTTATGGATCTGCTGCATGATACTGATGCTGTCCATATGGATGTGGTTTGAACCAAAGCCGCCATTCGCGGCGGACAGGCTCCCTTCGCAGGAGGAGCCGTCTGTAACGGTTATGGGGGCTGTACCGCCCGCACAGAGTACGATGAGAGCCAGCAGCCGCTCTGCAGCGGCACAGGAGCCCGAAGCCAAGCCGGTATCCGGCGCGGCAGCCGCAGAAGAACGAGCGCGCAGAGAGAACTACAAGCTGTTTCCGCACAGCGGACAAGATCTGAGAAGGTTTAAGGCGGTAGAAGTGACGGCAACCGGGTATTATGCCGGCATTGAGTCCACGGGCAAAACGCCGGGGCATCCCGAGTATGGGGTGACCTACTCCGGTTTGAAGGTTACCCGGGACGTGGCGGCTTTCTCCACGATCGCCGCTGACCCGGCCGTATTTCCGATCGGAACCGTCCTCTATATTCCCGGATACGGGTATGGGGTGGTAGCCGATACCGGAGGAGCCATCAAAGGCAGACGGATCGATCTGTACTTTGAAACCAAAGATCAGGTCTACCGGGAGTGGGGCAAAAGGACGCTGAATGTGTTCGTGGTCAAGGAAGGCTCCGGAAAGATTAACGAGGTACTCTGGAACACCTTGAAGACGGAGCTGCTGTTCTGACATGGCCAAGTAAAAGCACAACAAGATACGGAATCCCTGCCGTACACGGCGGCAGCAAATAGCCAAGAAACGACCTTCGCATAGAGGGCGCAGCAAAAACCCTGGGAACGAGGCTTTCCGGGGTTTTTGCCGCCTCAATGAAAGGGAAATCCGCACATTGCCGGGGGAATGCGGCATGGTTATTAGAGGATTGGTGCCAAGCAAGCACAAGGAAGGGGAATAAATTGCGCTGGAAGAGAGGATGAGGAGGTAAAAGCCGAACAAAATTGTTGGTTTCCAAAGTTATTGTTTTGGTGTAAAATAAGGTTACAGTGATTATTGTTAACATTATGGGATAGGTGATATTTCATGCTAAATGCTTTGTTAGCAGGGAGTTCGATACGTGTGAAAGAGCGGAAAGCAGCCGAAATTTATCCATTTCTGGAGGCTTACATTGCCCGGAAGGAAGAACAGATCTCAGAAATCGAGCAAGTGATCGAACGATACGAGAAAAAACGGATGTTGGAGGAACGGAGCTACCAATCCATGTCAGCTTTGAGGCGGATATTTGCCGGCAAAAAGCCGGACCATCACCTTGCTGTGGAGTACATCCACTATGTGAAGAGGCCGATGGAGCAGATCCGGAATCTGCGGATGGAGATTGAGAATGCCCGCAGCATCCTGAACGGCGATCCGGCGGACACCATTTCCGTATCCGGTGACCTGGAGAGAGAGTTGAACTCATAACGGGAGCATGTTCCCAAGCTCGTGCTGCAGCTTCTGTGCCTTTTATTGAGGCGGGGAGCTGTTTTTCTGTGCACGGATATAAAAGCCTTTCCGCCTCTGTCCCTATGCAGCCGGGACGAATAAAGAAACACACCGTTTCCGCGAAAAGAGCCGAACGGTGTGCTCCGATTATCTTTTAAGCTGATCGAGTTCAATGAAATCCGTATCCTGGCTGTAGGCCGGAACCCCGTGTATGCCAACGTCCAAGCCGACGAGTTCCTCGTCGCGGGAGACCCGGACGGGTACGGCCAGCCGGATCAGCTTGAAGACCACCCACGTAGTGGAGAAGCCCCACACGATAATAATGGCGAGCCCGAGTGCTTGAACTCCAAGGAGTTGGAAGCCGCCGCCGTAGAACAATCCCGTGTAGCCATGGCCGAGTCCTTCGATGAGCTCGGGCTTGGCGAACAAGCCGACGGCGAGGGTGCCGAGGCTGCCGCTGATGCCGTGAACCGCGAAGGCGCCCACCGGATCGTCGATCTTCTTCGACTCCAGGAATTCCGTGGCGAAGACCATAGCCATACCGCATACAGCTCCGATCAGGATGGCCGCCCCGTCACTGACGAAAGCGCAGCCGGCCGTAATGCCGACAAGACCGGCGAGAGAGCCGTTAATAACCATCGGCGGATCGGATTTGCGGTACCGCAGCATGGTGAATAGAATGCAGGTCGCCCCGCCTGCCGAAGCGGCCAGCATCGTCGTAATGGCGATGTGCCCGATCGAAGCGTTGGTCGCGCTGAGCGTGCTGCCCGAGTTAAAGCCGAACCAGCCGAACCATAGGATGAAGGCGCCTACAGAGGCAAGGGGGAGGTTCGAGGGAGGAACGATATTAGCCGTGCCGTCCTCGGAGAACTTCCCGATCCGGGGGCCGATGAGGATCGCTGCGGCGAGTGCGGCGAAGCCGCCCAGGGCGTGGATGACGGCTGAGCCGGCAAAGTCGATCATGCCGAGTCTTCCGAGCCATCCGCCGACGCTCCAGACCCAGTGGCCGGCGATAGGGTAGATCAATCCGGTCATCGCAATGGTGAACAGAATGTAGGCGTGAAAATTAATCCGTTCGGCTACCGCGCCGGATACGATCGAGATGACGGCAATGACGAACGCGCATTGGAACAGCCAATAGGTTTCGTGCGAGATGGTGAGGTCGATGTGCGAGAGGTCTCCATCAAGAAAGAAGCCGCTCGTGCCGATCAACCCGGAGAAGTCCTTGCCGTACATAATCGCAAATCCGAAGAAGTAGAAAATAAGCGCGCCAAAAGTAATGTCGACGAATACTTTCATGATAATGCTCACGGCGTTCTTCTGCCGGACAAACCCTGCCTCAAGCAGGGCGAAGCCGCCTTCCATAAGCAAAATCATGGCTGCGGTCAGCACAACCCAAACCGTATCGAGTCCGCTGGCCAAGGTAGCCAAATCCATGAAGCCAATCCCCCTTGAACCGTACGATATATAGATTTTACGTTCTTCATTATACGGGTTTGATGGAAATTATGTCAACGGAATACGTAAGATATTATCACATCAAAACCTGCAATTTTCGTCTTTTCTTAATCGGATGGGAGGTTTCAATCCAATTGGAAGGGTTAGGGATAATCTTCAGCCCGTAAGCTCATTCTATAGGGTATCTACAACGCATGCCGACTATCCGTTATGGAGGAGATGAATTGAATGATTCCGCTGAATTCCTCGCTGACCAGCCGTGAAGAGGCCTACGGGCAGGCGCGCGCTTATCTGCAGGAGCATGGGTTTTCGCTCGGCGGCAACTGGGACTATGAGCACGGAAGCTTTGACCGGTCCCTCGACGAGGTGCAGAAGGTGTGGCTCCGTATCCCGTTCCAGGTAACCCACGGCGCCTTGGACGGAGACACGGATGCGACGGATGCCGTCATTCGGATCGGCCAGCCGTTTGTGCTGAAGCATCTATATAATGAAGGACTGGATCCGGAGGCGAAGGGCATGACGTTCGGCGCCTTGATCGACCAGTTCCAGGAGCCGGTGGACAAGGATGCCCCAGTGGAACCCAAGTGGGTGACACAGGCCGAGGAGCTTCTGCGCAAAGTGGAAGCTTCGTTCCCTTCGTCGCCGTCAAGATAACGCCTTGCCCCGACATCCCCCTCACTCTCTCCGGAGTCCGTTAGGGGGATGTCTTGCATGCGTGGCGGAGCCGAGCTATTTTACCTCCATTTTAGGTTTCTTTAAGGTTTCCTTAAGGTTAAGGGTGCAATATAAGAACATAACAGGAACGCAAAGGAATGCACTCATACAACTCAATGAAACTCATCGAATGGAGGCTTTTGCACATGGACAACAATGAACGCAATCCTTATGATAGCCGGCTGCGTCCGGAGAACGAAGAGACAGGACGCGGCAGTGAAGAAGCCGGCCGAGACCACCGCGAAGAAGCGGCGGGAAGAGAAGAGCGGGGATCCCACTACTTCTCCTACGGTCCTTACAAATCCAACAATACCGGCAGCACGACCTCGAGCGACAGCACGGGCCATACGCCGGTGGAGGTAACCCCGCCGAAACCGCTTCGGTCCTATGCGTTCTCTTCCTCTGAAGAGAATGCGGGTACAGACCGGCCGATGGGTTCTTGGCAGGTGGGCCAGCCCCAGAAGAAGGGCACCAGCTTCCGCACCATCTTCGCCTCTTTCATGGCAGGTGTTCTGGTTGTGGGCTCGCTGATGGTGGCATCGGACCGGATGAATCTGTTCACGGGAACGCAGGGCGTCATGGCCGGCGGCGGAAGCGGCGGCTCGCAGGCCTCGGCTCCGGCGAATAACGGCGGTGTAGTGCCGACCGCACTCGGCGGCGTGGTACGTCCGGACAACATTTCGTCGATCGTCCAGCAGGCGGGGCCGGCGGTCGTCAAGATCGAGACGCTCGTCAAGCCGAAGGCGACGCAGGGCGGCAATTCCCTCTTCAACGATCCCTTCTTCCGCCAATTCTTCGGGGAAGACGCCGTGCCTCAGCAGCCGGACAGCGGAAGCTCCGGCCAACTGCAGCCGGGCGGCATGGGGACCGGATTTATCTTCGAGAAATCCGGCTACATTCTGACCAACGAGCACGTGATCGACGGGGCCGATGAGATCAATGTTTATGTGAAGGGCAGAGATGAGCCGTACAAAGCCAAACTGCTCGGCAACAGCTATGATCTGGACCTGGCGGCTTTGAAGATTGAAGGAGACACGGATTTCCCGACCCTGCCGATCGGCAGTGCCGATTCCGTGAATGAGGGCGACTGGGTGGTGGCTATCGGAAATCCGTACGGCTTCGATCATACGGTAACGGTAGGTGTACTGAGTGCGAAAGAGCGTCCGATCGACATTCCGGACAGCAACGGCACGCGTCACTACAAGCATCTGCTTCAGACGGACGCGTCCATTAATCCCGGCAACTCCGGCGGACCGCTTCTGAACCTGAACGGGGAGGTTATCGGGATTAACACGGCCGTCAGCGCCCAGGCGCAGGGCATCGGATTCGCCATTCCGACGAGCACGATCTCCTCGGTGCTCGACAACCTGAAGAACAACGTGGAGATTCCGAAAGAGCCGATTCCTTATATCGGGGTGGCACTTGATGAGATCGACAAGGATTGGGTGGCTGAGCTTAAGCTCGAGAACACGGAAGGCTCTATCGTGACACAGGTGGAGCGCAAGAGCCCAGCCTTCCAGGCCGGTATCCGTCCGTATGACGTGATCGTGGAGGTTAACGGAGCGAAGGTCAAGAACACCAAAGAAACGCAGGAAGCGGTCAAAAAGCTGAAAGTCGGCGACAAAGCGACCCTTGGCATCATGCGTGAAGGCAAGAAGGTGCCGGTGTCCGTGACCATCGGCGATCGGAATGTTCTGCTCCAGCAGCAGCAGCAGAAGCAGCAGTAAGGCCGAAGGCTGAATAAATGAGGAAGCAGAGCGGAGATACGCGGAGCTCTGCTTCTTTTTTTGTATTGCGCCGGGGTTTGTTGGTACAATAAATGGAAGAGGCAGGTGTGCAAATTACGGATGAGAGAAAAAATACTCGTGATTGACGATGATGAAAAAATCACTTCCATGCTGCGCCGGTCGCTGGCCTTCGAAGGCTATACCGTCTTCACGGCCAATCACGGCATGGACGGCCTGAAGCAGATTCTGGAGAACGACCCGGATGCAGTAGTGCTGGATGTGATGATGCCCCAGCTCGACGGCTGGGAGGTGGTCCGGCGCATCCGCGAAGGCGGCTCGAAGGTGCCCGTGCTGATGCTTACGGCAAAGGACGAAGTGTCGGACCGGGTCAGAGGGCTCGATCTCGGGGCGGACGACTATCTCGTGAAGCCGTTCGCGCTGGAGGAGCTGCTCGCCCGCATCCGGGTGCTGCTGCGCCGCAAAGCATCGGAGAAGGAAGAACTGGCGGCCAACAAGCTGCAGTATCTCGATGTCTTCATGGACCTCGATACCCGGGAGGTATACCGGGGAGACAAGCTGATCGAGCTGACGACCAAGGAATTCGACCTCCTGCATCTGTTCCTGCAGAATCCGCGGCGCGTGCTGTCCCGCGATGTCATTATGGAGAAAATCTGGGGCTATGATTACAGCGGGGAGTCCAACGTGCTCGAGGTCTATATTGCGCTGCTGCGCCAGAAGACGGAGGAGCACGGGCATAAGCGGATCATCATGACGGTCCGGGGGGCCGGCTATGTACTGAGGGGAGAGGCCTAAAGATGTCGATCCGTCTTCGGCTCACCCTGTGGTACACGGCCATCTTGTCGGCTACACTCCTGCTGCTCGGGGTAGGGCTTTATTTTTTTCTCTACTATTATTACTTCAATTCCCTGAAGCCGGACCTGCAGCGGACCGCGGATGTGCTGCGCACCCGGATCCAATATGACGGATATTCCTTCAAGCTAAATGTCCGCGATCAGCTCCGCTATAACAATTTGTACTTCCAGGTGGTCAGTCTCGAGGACGGGGGCAAGACGCTGTCGCCGAGTCTGGCGGAGACCGGGCTTGAGCTGCCGGACCTCAAGGTGACGGAGCTCAAGTGCATTGTCAACAACGAATGCCGGTTCGACAAGATTCAAATGAACAACGTTCATTTTCTGATGTATTCGACCCCGGTGACCGTCAGCGGTCTTGCCCTCCCGGGCGAGCCGGTTATCGGCATTATGCAGGCCGTCATCGAGATCGATGACATCGAACGGCTGCTCGCCATGCTTCGTTTCATTCTGACGGTGACGGCGCTGCTCTCGATTGTGCTGGCCGCGTCGGTCGGCTGGTTCCTGGCGCGCAAGGCGCTCCGTCCGATTGAACAGGTCATCACGGCCGCCAGCCGGATCGAGAGAGGGGTCGATCTGGACAAGCGGATCGAATATTACGGCCCGAATGACGAGATCGGCGAGCTTACGCAGACGATCAACGGGATGCTTGAGCGGCTCCAGACGGCTTACTCGGAGATGGAGGAGGCTTACGGCGCCCAGCGGCGCTTCGTGTCGGATGCCTCGCATGAGCTGCGTACTCCGCTGACCACCATCCGGGGCAATGTCGACCTGCTCGAGAAGATGTGGAAGAATGTGCAGCAGGGGACGCTGACTCCGGGGGAGCTGCAGCTGGAGATGACGCTGGAAGCGATGCATGATATTTCGGGCGAGGCGGAAAGGATGTCACGGCTGGTCAACGACCTGCTCTCGCTGGCCCGGGCCGATGCGGGCTTCCAGATGGCGAAGTCGGAAGTGGAGCTTCTACCTCTGCTGGAGGAGGTGGCGCGCAAGGCGCAGCTTCTGCCGAGAACGGTGGAATTCCGCACGGGTCCCTTCGATGGGGTTGGGGATGCCTGCATTCATGGCAATGCGGACTACATCCGGCAGCTTCTGTTTATTTTTATCGAGAATGCCTTCAAATACACGGAGCAGGGGTACGCACTTCTGGATGCGCAGCTGCACGGAGATCTTGTAGGCATTTGCATCGAGGATTCGGGAATCGGGATGGACAAGGAGGAGGTTCCGCATATCTTCGAGCGGTTCTACCGCGCCGATCCCTCAAGAGGGCAGAAGGCGGGAACGGGTCTAGGGCTCTCCATCGCCAAGTGGATTATTGATGAGCATGGCGGCTCGGTCGAGGTACGTACCCGCAAGAATGAAGGGACGGCCTTCACCATTTGGCTCCCAGTATCCCCCTGTACCGGTGATCTCACTTCCGGGGCAGAGGGGCATTCCCTACCGGAGGGGAATCAGGTATAATAGACATATGCGACTATATTTCGACAGGCAGGTGCAGGATGGACGTTATTAAGATTTCTCCCCGCGGCTATTGTTACGGGGTTGTGGACGCGATGGCGCTGGCCATGCATACCGTAAAGAACTTGGAGCTGCCAAGACCTATATATATCCTGGGCATGATTGTACACAATGCCCACGTAACGGATTTCTTCGAGAAGGAAGGCGTCATCACGCTGGACGGGCCGAATCGGCTGGATATTCTGGAGAGCGTGGAGAAGGGTACTGTGATCTTCACCGCACACGGAGTATCGCCAGAAGTCCGCCGCCGTGCACGGGACAAAGGGCTTACGGTTGTGGATGCCACGTGCCCCGATGTTACGAAGACGCATGATCTTATCCGGGAGAAGACGGCCGAGGGCTACCATGTCATCTATATCGGCAAGAAGGGCCATCCGGAGCCGGAAGGTGCGATCGGTGTGGCGCCGGACCGTGTGCACCTGATCGAAGGGACCCTGGAGATCGATACGCTTCAGCTGGAGTCGCCGCGGATTCTGATCACGAATCAGACCACGATGAGCCAATGGGATATCAAGCATATTATGAAGCGCCTGCTTGAGCGTTATCCGCATGCGGAGATTCACAACGAGATCTGCTTGGCGACACAGGTGCGTCAGGAGGCTGTCGCCGAGCAAGCGAAGGAAGCGGATCTCGTCCTTGTGGTCGGTGATCCGCGGAGCAATAACTCCAACCGGCTCGCCCAGGTATCCGAAGAGATCGCCGGGGTCAGGGCTTACCGCATTGCGGATATCACGGAGCTTCGCAGAGAGTGGCTTGCACCCGTCCGCCGAGTGGCGGTCACATCGGGCGCGTCGACGCCGACTCCGATTACGAAGGAAGTCATTACGTATCTTGAGCAGTACAATCCCGAAGATCCGCAGACGTGGGAGATTCGCCGGACGGTTAACCTGGATCGCTTGATTCCGGCACCTAAGGCCAAGACGCGGGCGGAGTAGGGCGAGAGATCAGGAAGAGAGGGACGGCAGCGGATGAAGACATCGGCGAAACGAACATTTCGGCTTCAGAACATCGGGCGCTGGTTCAGGCTCAAATATTTGCTGCTGACTCGGGCCAAAGGAGGGCCGGCCATGGTGGCACTCGGCTTCTCAATCGGTCTTGCTGTGGAGATGTTTACGCTTCCGACGGCAGGCCTTGCCTTTTTCCTTATCTTTCCGCTGGTCTATCTGATGAGAGCCAGCATGGCCGCGGCCCTGCTGGGTTTCCTGTTCGGTAAAATTATCTATATTCCACTATCCTTCGTCCACCGGAGGGTTGGAGAGATGCTGCTTCCCCACGGGATTAAGGGATCGCTGCTCCACAGTCTGCCGGATTGGCTGGACACGTTCATCAAGTTTAATCTCAAGCTCTTCGTCGGCGGTGTGGTTGACGGGGCCATTCTCGGTATTCTCCTGTATTTCCCTGTCAAATGGCTGCTGGTCTGGTTCGAAGGAAAGCGTAAAGAAAAACGGCAAAAGAGAAAAGAACAGCGGTTCCTCGCTCACGGCACCAATGGTTGAGGTGATCGAAAAGGAAGAGGAAACGCAGGCTGGAAGCTTCGGGGGATCGAAGCTTTTTTCTTTTGGGGTTAGGATGGGGATTAGGTATTGACGGGAGGGGCTTCCCGTTGTAAAATTACTTTAGTACTTAAAAGCGTATAAGCGTCGAAGCGTTTGTGTAAGATAGTAAACTTGTCCCCAAGGGAGTGTTCTCATATGATCGTTATCATGTCCGGAACGGTAAGCGAAGAACGGATTGCGGAAGTTGTTCATCACATCGAGAAGCATGAGGTAACCGCCCACGTATCGAAAGGGGTCGACCGTACGATTATCGGGATCATCGGCAAGGCGAGCCCTGTGCTGGCCGAGCAGCTTCGTCAGCTCTCCGGGGTGGAGCAGGTCGTCAAGATCTCCAAATCCTATAAGCTGGCGAGCCGTGACTTCCATCCGGATGATACGGTGATCCGCATTGGGGATGTGGCTATTGGCGGCGATCAGCTGGTCGTCATGGGCGGCCCCTGTGCGGTGGAATCCCCTGAGCAGATCGACGAGATTGCGCGTCTCGTGAAAGCCTCGGGAGCCCAGGTGCTGCGCGGGGGCGCCTTCAAGCCGAGAACGGGGCCATACAGCTTCCAGGGAACCGGAGTGGAGGGGCTCGTGATGATGGCCGAGGCGGGGAAGAAGCACGGTCTGCTGACCATTACGGAGGTCATGACACCGGAGTATGTGGACGTCTGTGCGGAATACGCGGATATCCTCCAGGTGGGCACTCGCAATATGCAGAATTTCGATCTGCTGCGCAAGCTGGGATCGATTCAGACGCCGGTACTTCTGAAGCGGGGGTTCAGCGCTACATATGATGAATTCCTCAATGCGGCTGAATATATTCTCGCAGGCGGAAATCCGAACGTTATGCTTTGCGAGCGGGGCATCCGCACCTTCGAATCCTACACGCGCAATACGCTGGATCTTGCCGCTATACCGGCCCTCCAGACGCTAAGCCATCTGCCGGTCATTTCGGACCCGAGCCATGGTACGGGGCGCCGGGAGCTGGTGGAACCGATGTGCAAGGCCTCCGTCGCTGCGGGAGCCAACGGGCTGATTGTGGAGATGCATACGGATCCCGATAACTCTATGACCGGCGACGGGGTGCAGTCCTTGTTCCCTGACCAGTTCGCCCGGTTAATGGTAGACCTGGAGAAACTTGCACCCTTGTGCGGCAAGCGATTTGATACCCGGAAGGAAGCGGTGTTTACCGCATAATATTCGGAATAAAGAACGAGACGGCAGGCTTGAAATCCCGTTTATTCGGGGAGTCAAGCCTGCTTTTTGTCGAAATGGTGAAAAACAAGCCACAGTGTGAGCATATCTCACACCTCGATAAAAAATACCTTACATAAGTATTGACGAACTTTCCCGAAAAGTCTTATAATAGCAACATGATTAACAAAAACTTGAACAATGTGAGACCGAACGGCCGTTAATGTTCGGAAATTAGGAGGTAAGGTAGTCCATGTCAGTTCAAAACGTGTTAAACACCATCCAGGAAAAAGGCATCGAGTGGGTAGATTTCCGTTTTGTAGATCTTAGCGGTAGAGCACACCACATTTCTTTGCCGGCTTCTGAAGTTGAAGAAGCAACTTTTGAGAACGGCGTAGCATTTGATGGTTCCTCGATCCCTGGATTCAAAGGCATCGAAGAGTCCGACATGGTCATGATGCCGGATACGGAATCCACATTCATCGATCCGTTCACGGCTCATCCAACCCTCGTAATCATGTGTAACATCTATACGCCTGACGGCGAGCGTTATGAGCGCGATCCGCGCAGCATCGCTCAGAAGGCTGAAGAATATCTGCAGCAATCCGGCGTAGGTACAACGGCTAATTTCGCTCCTGAGTCCGAGTTCTTCATTTTCGACGAAGTTCGCTTCGAGAGCGGCCAGAACAAATCCTCTTACTTCGTGGATTCCGAAGAAGCACACTGGAACTCCAACCGTAAAGAAGAGGGCGGCAACCTGGGCTTTAAAGTAGGTCACAAGGGCGGTTATGTGCCTGTAGGTCCTACGGATACCCAGCAGGATATCCGCAGCGAAATGTGTCGACTGCTGATGGAATCCGGCCTTCGCATCGAGCGTCACCACCACGAAGTGGCAACAGCAGGTCAAGGCGAAATCAACTTCCGCTTTGATACCCTGACTAAGACTGCCGATAACCTGATGAAATACAAATACATCGTACAAAACACGGCTAGACAGTACGGCAAAGTGGCTACGTTCATGCCTAAGCCGCTCTTCGGCGACAACGGCAGCGGAATGCACGTTCACATGTCCATCTTCAACGGGGACACGCCTCTCTTCTTTGAAAAAGGCGGCTATGCAAACCTGAGCGAAATGGCTTTGAACTACATCGGCGGTATTCTGTACCACGCACCGGCACTGATCGCTCTGACGAACCCGAGCACGAACTCCTTCAAGCGTCTGGTTCCTGGCTACGAAGCACCGGTTAACCTCGTATTCTCCAAAGGTAACCGTTCCGCAGCAGTTCGTATTCCGGTTGCCGCTGTTACGCCAAAAGGCTGCCGTATCGAGTTCCGTACACCGGACTCCACCGCTAACCCATACCTGGCATTCGCAGCTATGCTGCTCGCAGGTCTGGACGGCATCAAGAAGAAGATCGATCCTCGCGCACTGGGTTACGGTCCGCTGGACAAGAACATCTACGACCTGTCTGACGCTGAGAAGAGCGAAATCCGCAGCGTACCAGGCACGCTGGATGAGGCGCTTGACGCACTCGAGGCTGACTATGAGTTCCTGACAGAAGGCGGCGTCTTCACGAAGGACTTCATCGACAACTATGTTGGTCTGAAGCGTGGCGAAGCCAAAGCGGTATCTATCCGTATTCATCCGCACGAGTACTCCCTGTACTTCGATCTGTAAGTTTTGTTTTGTACGAAGCTCCCTTGCTTGCAAGGGAGCTTCTTTCGCGTTTATGAGTGTCTTGGCGGGAGAGTGTAATTTATACATATTATATAATAGGAATTTTTTTGAACGGCTCTCTGGAACATCTGAATGTAAGGGCTTTAAATGGGGAGGTAGGCTTCATCAGGCTTCCGGGATAGGGGCGCGTTTCAAAAGCATGCTTAGCGGGCAACCTCAGTCTTGTGGGAATCGAAATGGCGGCCCGGTAGGGACGCGGATCGAAGGGACGCAAAATAAATAAAAAAATATGCCATTTTTATGCTAAGATAGCGATACGAATTGTATCTTCCGGCAAAATTCGCTATAATATGTGTTGTGGGCGGTGAATGAGGATCAATATGATGACTAAGGAGGATAAGGAACGTGAAGTATGGTAACAAAATCAGCTTGCTGCGTGAAGAAAGACAACTGACCCAAGAAGAGCTGGCGGTTTGTATAGGCATATCCAGGTCAGCGCTTTCACATTACGAGAATAACAGAAGGCACCCGGATTATGAAACTTTAAAGAATATTGCCGATTTCTTCGACGTATCTTTAGATTACCTCATGCGGGAATAGTTGAAACAGTGTGGAACCTCTTTTTTTTCTTTTTTATCTTAAGAGAATCAGAGGGTAGAGCTGTCCAGGGGCAATCCTATATTTCGAGGATTCTTTCTTTCGTTTTGTAAATGTTTGTCGTTTTTTCATGTGGAATGCCTTTTTTCTGTGGTAAAACATACTTTTCTACCAGATCTCGACAAAGTAAAAAATAGTCCTTGACAAGATACACTTTGTATCATAAATTTAGAGTATGGCGAACGATACATAATGTAACTTTAAGTGACATATTTTTTATCGGGACCATAAGGAATAGTCATCGCTACAAGAGAAGGAAGGTAATCCCCATGATTGAGACAAAAGAAAAATTATCCTCTCCGGTTGTCTTGAAGATGAATATGGATTCGGAAATGTATATCACGCAGATTAACTCCATGAAGGTAAGCAGCTCCAGGGCTCTTGTCACATTGATCTCGGTTGGTCCCGACCGGATTGAATTCCAATCCGAATTGAACTTCCCGGTATCCGCACAAGTCATTTGTTCCTTCGCGCTTCCGTTTCAGGAGCAGACAGTCGAACTTGAAGCCGTACTTGTACAGAGTAACAGGATTGGGACAACTTATCAATACACTGCCGAGCCGCAGCTTACCGCCTGGAAGAGAGAGCAGTTGACGGCGGCGATCCGGAACCGACTCGATTCCTTCGAGCGCTTCTACGAAGAAGCCAAACATGCATACACGATTATGGACATAGAGCAGTCCCGTTGTTTGTTTGATCACATGGTATAAGGATTCGTTAATACCTAAGGTGGAAACAGGAATGATCGATATTCATAGTCATATACTCCCCGCTCTGGATGATGGGGCGCGGGACATGGGGCAGACGCTGCGAATGATTAAGCAGGCTGAACTCCTGGGGGTTACAACCCTTATTGCTACTCCTCATCATGCCAATGGAACCTTCATCAATGAATCGGCCGTAATCCGGCGCACGGTAGACGAAGTTAATCGGCAGCTGCAAGAGCGTGGAATGACGGTTAAAGTGCTGCCGGGTCAGGAAGTACGCTGGTTCGGCAGATTAATGAAGGATTTGGAGAATGGCAAGCTGGTGACGCTCGCTGATTCCCGATATCTGTTGCTTGAGTTTCCCTCTTCGTACGTACCCGCTGCCGCAAGGCAGACCATATCTTCGCTTTTGGCTGCGAATTATATTCCTATAATTGCTCACCCGGAGCGCAATCGGGCCATCTTCCAACAACCTTCACTACTGTATGATCTGATTAGAGAAGGAGCGTTATCCCAGGTTACTTCTCATTCCATCACCGGCTTATTCGGAAAGAAAATCCAAAAGTTCGCTATGGACTTGTGTCGTAAACATTGTGCCCACTTCATTGCATCCGATGCTCATCACGAAACGGGACGTTGCCTTAATTTGCCTACTGCTTACGAATATATAGGCGAGCACCTCGGGGCGGACTACGTAGAAGGATTTATCAGCAGAGCATCTCTTGTTGTGCAAAACCTGAATATAGAGACGGTCGAACCTATTCGGCCGGCAAGAAAATGGTTTGGCATTTTTTGAAAACAACATGAAAATTTTCTGAAAATTCCCAGGGGGGAAACCATGGAAGTCAAACATTACTTGCAAATACTTCGGAGATACATATGGTTGATACTGGGAGCGACAGTGATTGCCAGTTTGTGTACGGCACTGGTAAGCGTACAGTATTTGCCGCGGGTCTACCAAGCTTCGGTTAAGCTTCTGATCAACAGTGAAGGCAAGGGCAATGGAGTCGACATCAGTTCGATCAATACCAACCTTAAGCTGATCAAGACCTATTCGGAGATTCTTCAGACCTCAGCCGTGCTGGAGAAGGTGGCGGCGGCTTATCCGGAATTCATGCTCACTCCTGAGCAAATGGCAAAGATGCTGCAGGTCAAACAGTCTTCGGACTCCCAGGTAATGACACTGGTGGTTCGGGATACGGATTACAGACGAGCTGCTGAAACGGTGAATGCCATATCATACACGTTCCAGAAAGAAATTGAGAATGTCATGAAGGTCAGCAACATCAATGTGTTGGGACTTGCGAACCCCGAGAAACCTGCCCAGCCGGTTCTTCCCAATACGCAGCTGAATGTTCTTGTCAGCGTGCTTGTCACGCTTCTGCTCGGTGTCGGTTTTGCTTTCCTGCACCATATGCTGCAGAACACCGTTAAGAATGAGAAAGACGTGGAAGAGCTGCTGGGGCTGACGGTGCTGGCCGCCATCCCCACTGCCAAACCCAAAGATGTCGCTCTGCAATTATCCCCAAGCGGTCGAAAGGTAGGAGAGATTCCTTATGCCACAGCGAAGCAGTAAGAACAACGTCATTATTACGGAAGCCAACCCCCAGTCTCCGATCAGCGAGTCCTATCGTACGTTAAGGACGAACATCGATTTCTCCCTGGTGGACAACGACAACAAAGTGATCATGGTCACCTCCACCCAGCAGGCGGAAGGCAAAACGACGACGGCGGTGAATATGGCCGTAGCCTATGCTCAAGCTGAGAAGAAAGTACTGGTCGTCGATGCCGACATGAGAAGACCTAATGTGCATAACATGTTCCGGCGTCCGAACCGGGTAGGTCTTTCGAACCTGCTGGCCGGACAGTATACGGTCCAGGAACTGATCACCGAAACTCACATTCCTCATTTAGAATTGATTTCCGCGGGTGTCATCCCCCACAATCCTTCCGAACTGCTCTCATCCGAAAGATGGGTCCAATTCATCGAATTCGCCAAGAACAAGTATGACGTGGTAATCGTCGACACGCCTCCGGCACTCAGCCTTCCGGATGCTCAGCTGGTAGCCGGACACAGCGACGGGGTGGTCATCGTGATCGATGTCGGTAAAGTGAAACGCGAAGCCGTCAAAAAAATGAAAAGCAATCTCGAGCACGCCAAGGGTCGCATTCTCGGCGTTGTGCTCAACAATATGAACAAAAAAGAAGCCGGCACCTACGCTTATCAGTATTAAGATGGGGCTGCCGAAACAATAGAAAAGTCTCATGCTTCAGGTAATGTCTACTGCACCTTTATCACTGTAGGCACTCGATCATGCTGTGGGCTCAGCGAGCCTTAGACGTCAATCGTCGGTGGTGTGATGTGAGGTTGGGTTGAATGCCCTCTCTCCGAACCAATAAAAATTCTAGTTATATTGTCTTGGTAGAGTAAGACAATATAGCTAGCTTTTTTATCTCAACATACATGCAGTGTAGGTTTGTCTTAGACAAAGAAAAGAGTAGGAGGGAAACCAAATGAAAAAAGTAAGAAAAGCAATTATTCCCGCAGCAGGACTTGGAACAAGGTTTTTGCCCGCTACGAAGGCGATGCCCAAAGAGATGCTTCCCATCATAGACAAGCCTACCATCCAGTATATTGTGGAAGAAGCCGTGGAGTCCGGAATTGAAGATATCATCATCGTGACTGGTAAAGGCAAACGGGCCATCGAGGATCATTTTGACCATGTTCACGAGCTTGAACATAATCTGAACGAAAAAGGCAAGCTGGAGCTTCTGGAGGAGGTTCGCCGCTCTTCGAAGGTGGAGCTGCACTTTATCCGTCAGAAAGAACCGAAAGGTCTTGGACATGCCGTATGGACCGCCCGCAAGTTTATCGGCAACGAGCCGTTCGCGGTACTTCTCGGTGACGACATTGTCTCTGCGGAGAAGCCGTGCCTGAGACAGCTCATCGAGCAGTACGAGCAGACGGGTTCCTCGGTCATCGGCGTTCAGAAGGTATCCGATGAAGAAACGAACCGTTACGGGATCATTGATCCGGCACAGAATCAGGAACGTCTCTATGAAGTGCGTAAGTTTGTTGAAAAGCCGGCACTGGGCACGGCGCCTTCCAACCTGGCGATCATGGGCCGCTACGTGCTGACCCCGGAAATCTTCGATATCCTGTCTCTGCAGGAGCTCGGAGCGGGCGGGGAGATCCAGCTGACCGATGCGATCCAGAAGTTGAACGAACTGCAGCGGGTGTATGCCTACAACTTTGAGGGCACTCGCCATGACGTCGGCGAGAAGCTTGGTTTCATACTGACGACCCTTCAATTCGCAATGAAGTCGAAGGATCTTCGCCAGCCGGTGCTGAACGCAATCAAAGAAACCCTTGCCAACCACAAGCTGATTGACGTGATTGGCTAATCGATCCGATTCATAATCCCGCAGGGCCCCGGAAGCAGGAAAGGAAGCTGCCGGGCCTTGCGAAACTCCAGTTGAGGTGATCGCAATGAACAAGAGCTCTAAAATTTATGTTGCCGGTCATCGTGGACTTGTCGGCTCTGCCATCGTCAGAAGGCTGCAGGCTGAAGGCTACGACAACCTGGTATACCGCACATCGCAGGAGCTCGATCTCCGCGATTCGGGTGCTGTGAATGCCTTCTTCGCATCGGAGGACATTGAGTACGTGTTCTTGGCTGCGGCTAAAGTAGGCGGTATCGTAGCGAACAACGAATATCCGGCCACCTTTATCCGGGATAATCTGATCATTCAGACGAACGTTATTGACTCGGCTTACCAACACGGTGTAAAGAAGCTGATGTTTCTCGGAAGCACATGCATCTATCCGAAGTTCGCACCTCAGCCTATGAAGGAAGAGGATCTGTTGACGGGCATTCTTGAGCCGACGAATGAGCCATACGCTATCGCCAAGATCGCCGGTATCAAAATGTGTCAGAGCTATAACCGCCAATACGGCACGAGCTATATCTCCGTCATGCCGACGAACCTCTACGGTCCGAACGATAATTTCGACCTGAAGAACTCCCACGTCCTGCCTGCCATGATCCGCAAGTTTCATGAGGCGAAGACGGAAGGCAAACCGGTGGTTGAGCTGTGGGGTACGGGCACGCCGCGCAGGGAATTCCTGCACGCGGATGACCTGGCCGATGCGTGCGTATATCTCATGAATACTTACAATGACAGCGATATTGTGAATATTGGTGTTGGAGAAGACATTGCGATTCGTGAGCTGGCCGAGAAGATTCAGCAGATTGTCGGCTATACGGGCGATGTCGTTTACGACTCCAGCAAGCCTGATGGCACGCCGAGAAAACTTGTAGACGTAACGAAGTTGAACGGTTTGGGCTGGAAGGCGAATATCTCGCTTGACGAAGGTCTTGCTTCCACATACGAATGGTTCCTGCAAACACAGCAGCAGCAGCTAAGAACACTCACGAACATATAGGAGGAATATACACATGAAATCAGCACTTATTACTGGGGTTACCGGTCAAGACGGGTCGTATCTGGCGGAGTTTTTGCTTGAGAAAGGCTACAAGGTATATGGTCTTCGCCGCAGAACAAGCACACCTAACTACGAAAACGTGCAGGCGATCAAAGACCAGATCGAATGGATCTCCGGCGACCTGACAGATCTTCCATCCTTGATCGAAGCCGTACGTATCGCTGATCCGGACGAGGTTTATAACCTGGCTGCCCAGTCCTACGTGGCGGCATCGTGGCCCCAGCCGATCCTGACAGGCAACATCACGGCACTCAGCGTGACGAACATGCTGGAGGCCGTACGGATCGTGAAGCCGACCGCTCGCTTCTATCAGGCATCAAGCAGCGAGATGTTCGGTAAAGTGCTGGAGGTTCCTCAGAAAGAAACCACTCCGTTCTATCCGCGCAGCCCTTACGGTGTTGCCAAAGTATACGGACACTGGATTACCGTCAATTATCGTGAAAGCTTCGACATGTTCGCATGCTCCGGTATTTTGTTCAACCACGAATCCCCGCGCCGCGGCCTGGAATTTGTAACGCGCAAAATCACCGACGGCGTTGCGCGCATCAAGCTGGGACTCCAGACCGAACTGCGTCTCGGCAACTTGGATGCACTCCGCGACTGGGGCTTTGCAGGGGACTATATCAAAGCCATGTGGCTGATGCTGCAGCAGGATACACCGGAAGATTTTGTCATCTCTACGGAAGAGACTCATTCCGTACGTGAATTCCTTGAAGTGGCCTTCTCTTACGTAGGTCTGAACTACGAAGACTATGTTGTTCTGGATCCGAAGTTCGTCCGTCCGGCTGAAGTAGACCTTCTGATCGGTGACTGCACGAAGGCGAAGGAGAAGCTCGGCTGGAAGCAGGAAGTGAACTTCACGCAGCTGGTACACATGATGGTTGACGAAGACATCAAGCGCGTTCAGGCCGAAGCACGTTACGCCAATGCAATGGCATTAAGCTAAACCTGGTTCACCGAGATGCGCAGCGCATTCCATAAAATCTTCGGCAAGGCCAAGCAAATGGGGAAGACACGTGACTTTAAGAACCTGACTTACAGTTCGATTGAGTTTATCGTCAACCCTCTGATTACGATATTAATCACTCCGCTGCTTCTGAAGATGCTGGGTGCGGAATTCTATGGAAGCTGGATTCTCATGGGATCCCTTGTTGCCATCCTGAGTGTCACGAACCTCGGGGTGAGCAGTTCTGTAGTCAAATTCGGCTCAGCCTATCTGGAGACGCAGGACTATCTTTCGTTTAACCGTGTACTGCGTTTTACCATGGCCCTCTGTTTGTTGATCGGAGTAGGTACGACGGTTCTGCTGTACCTGCTGGGTCCAAGTCTCCTCTTTTTGTTCCAGAACGTTACCGGGGAGACGGGGGAACAGATCGTTGCAGCTACACGGGTGCTGGGCGCCGTCGTTGGAGTAAAGATCATCAGCAGTGTATTTGCTGCCGTATGCATGGCACATCACCGGTACGACGTCCTGAATAAGACGAACATGCTCGTCAACGTGGTCACGAACCTGATGAGTGTGGTGCTGGTCTACTTCGGGTTCAAACTGCTCGGTCTTGTCGTTTTGATGCTACTGATGTCGGTAGGTGCAGCGGGCTTTCAATATATGATCGGCCGCAGGCTGAGCCCAGAACTCAACTATACGCCGCGTTGGGATAGAGAGGCTTCCAGGACGGTGCTCGGGTACGGCATGTACTCCTGGCTGCAGGTAATCAGCAGTGTTATCTACACGCAGATGGACCGGGTCATTATCAGCTCCATCCTGGGGCCCGCGGCGCTGGGCATTTACTCCGTATGCATGCAGCTTGCAGCTAAGCTGCACGAGATTCCGGCGGCGGCTGGTGCCTTTCTCTTCCCTAAGTTCAGCTCTCTTCGAGAGAGCGGTAATATGGAAGAGCTGAAGAAGGTATATATCTTTGCCAACAAAATTGTCATTCTGGCGGTCACCGCTCTCAGCGTACCGATGTTTCTGTACGCTGAGAGCATTTTGACCGTGTGGATCTCGCCGGAATTTGCGGCCGAAGCTTTCACGCTTCTGCGACTGCTGATTGTCGGGGTTGCCTCGGGTACGGTGGCGATCGTGGCATTTTATTATTTGAACGGAACCGAATATGTGAAATTGAACACAGGAATTAATTTTGGAACAAGTGCGGCTACGCTGCTCGGCAGCCTGCTGCTCGTTCCGCTGCTCGGCATCCCGGGCGCCGCCTTCTCCCGTATGCTTGGATTTCCGATCGGGGTCGGTGCCAGGGTGTTTATAGAGTTTCGTCTCATGGGCCTGAAGCTGAAGCTGCTGCTCGGGACGCTCATTCCTCCGGTATGCTTGTTTTTGCTCAGCGGGCTGTGGGTATTCTGGACGGGCGGACCTTCGGCGGGTACGCTGATTTCCCTGCTGCTGCAGCTGGCGGCGGCCGGGACGGTTGTGCTGATTCTAATAGGTGTGCTTCTGTTTGGAATGGATATACTGTCTCTTCGTATCGGGAGACTGCGTAAAAGGGAAAGGGAAGAGGCCGTGTGAAACCAAGAGTGATGTTCATGACCAACATACCAAGTCCATACCGGGTTGATTTTTTCAATGAACTCGGCAAGCATTGTGACTTGACCGTTTGGTTCCAGGCGAAGAACGAAGCGAACCGGGAGTGGAAGGTAGATGGCATCGGCCGCCACTTCCAGTACAAATTTCTTCCGGGACGTACCTTCGGTCTCGATAAGCACTTGAACTTCTCCGTATGGAAGGAGCTGCAAAGCAACCGGTTCGATGTGCCGATTATGGGCTGCTACAGCTCGCCGACGGAGATGATGGCCATTCAATGGCTTCGCATGAGGCGGATCCCGTTCATCCTGAACTCCGATGGCGGTTTTCCGGCCCCTGAAGAGTCGCGGTTCAAACGCAATTTGAAGAGAGGGCTGATCTCCAGCGCTTCTTTCTGGCTGTCGTCCGGGAAGAACTGTACGGAGTATTTGACCTATTACGGGGCCAAAGCGGATCAGATCCATGAGTATCCGCTGAGCTCGGTGCACTATACTTCCGATCAGCTCCGGCCCTTGAGTCCGGAGCGGCATGCCGAATTGAAGCGGAAGCACAATCTGAAGGGGACCGTCTTTCTGTCGGTAGGGCAGTTCATTGAGCGCAAAGGATTGGATCTGCTGCTGCGCTCCTTCCGGGAACTGAACGCTCCCGATGCAAGTCTTCTCCTGATTGGCGGTGGTCCGCAGGAAGAGGAGTACAGGGCATACCTCCGGGAGAATCGGGTGGAGAACGTCGTGATTCTGCCCTTCCTTCAGAAGGAAGAGCTGATCGAGTACTACAAAGTATCCGACGCTTTCGTGCTTCCTACGCGGTATGACGTGTGGGCTTTGGTCCTCAACGAGGCCATTATGTTCGGTCTGCCGCTGATCTCAACTACGATGGCCGGCGCTTCACATGATCTGATCGAGGATGGCCGGAACGGATACATGATTCCCGTGGATGACGGGCAGCGGCTCACTTCCGCGCTGCTCGGCATTCTGGAGTCGCCGGAACGCCGAGCACGGTTCGGGGAACGAAGCTTGGAGATTGCCGACCGGTATTCGATGGACCATATGGTGGATGCCCATCTCGAAGCCTTGGAACGATTTCTCGGCCGGCATAGAAGTGAGGCTATATGAGTACAAAATTCATGTTTTTTGATACGTCCAATGACGGACATCACTTTTACTACAACTGGACGGCTATTCAAGGGGTCCGCGAGAAGGAACCGGATGCGTTGTGCTGCTATGCGACCACCTCCATGGAACCGGAACAATCTAGGAGCCTGGCGGAGGCGGGGATTTCCATGATGGTCATGGACTCCGAGCCGCCGAAGCTCCCAGCTGTCCTAGGGCGGACCGTGATGCTGTACCGTCTGATCCGGTACTGCCGGAAGAACGGGTACCGCAAGCTTCACCTGCTGTATCTCGATTGTCTGCTGATTCCGCTGCTGCTGGTATGGCCCTTGCTTTTGGGTTTGCACTGCACAGCCACTATGCATTGGTATCCTACGCGTCCGAGCAAGCAGCGGGCCCTTTCTTTTTTTCTGGGCCTTGGCGTGATCCGCCAGCTTATCGTGCACGGAGAGTATACGAAGCGCTACACCGTGGAGCGGGTCCGTTCTTCCGCTAAAGGTGCGGTGGAGAGTATTCTCTACCCCCAGCTGCACCCTCAGCATCCCGACCCCGAACAGGACGAGGCGATGAAGCTCAGATGGGGGGCTGCCGCACCGGGACCGTATGTACTGGCTTTCGGCGGCACGCGTTATGACAAGGGCCTGGATCTGCTCCTTCAAGCGATCGCCAAGGTGGAGGAGCCATGTACACTGGTCATTGCAGGCAAGGAGGAGCATTTCACCCGCAAGGACATCGAGGAATGGAAGAAGCGCCTTCCATCCCATTGTCATGTGGTGACGGAGCTCGGATACATTGCCGACGAGGCGGTGTCTTCCTACTTCGATTCCTCCGATCTGATCGTGCTGCCCTACCGCCGGATGTTTACGGGCCAGAGCGGTCCGCTGACGGAAGCGGTGGTGCGCAACAAGCTCGTCATAGGTCCCGATCACGGAGAAGTCGGGTTTACAATCGAGCATTATCAGCTCGGTCTCGTCTTCCAATCGGAAGATGTGGATGATCTAGCCAAGCAGATCAACTATGCCCTGCGCCACCGGGCGGATCTGGCTGAGAAAATCAATGCCAGCCAAAACCATTACCGTCAATTAATCCAACCGGAGTTTTTTATGGATAAGTATGGAAAAACACTGGGGGCGTAAGTTCAACTACATGAAAGGAGTAGACCATGCTGCTGCGAGTTAAGGTCTTGCTGCTTCTTATCGCTACTTTCATGATGCGGCCGACCGCTTTCGGACAGAACCTGTCAAGCTTAGCCATGGTGCTGAGCTTGGGGGCGGTCTACTTCCACATGGCAGAGCAATCCATCATTAAAAACGTTCGCTTCACCCGGCACATTCAATTCGTGCTGGTCGTCAGTATCATCATGTGGGTATACTTTTTTGCCCACGCGGGTGTGCAGGGCGGCATGAACTTTGAATTTGTCATCAAGGCGGCCGTGGCCCACATCGTCATCCTGTTCTCTTTTGCGCTTGTGCTGAGCGACGAGAGGGCGAACCAGAAGTATTTCCGCGGCTTTATCTTCATCATGATGGGCTTCGTCATCTCGTACTATATCAGCGTGCTGCTGACGGCCTTCGTGCCCTGGGAATCTCTCTATCTGTTCAAAATCAATGTAGAGACCTACGAATCGACGGGGAATACTTATTTCCCTTTCACCATCTTATACAGCTTCATAGAGATGCCTGGGCTCAATCTGCCGAGGCTGCTTGGCCTGTTCCGTGAGGCCGGTATCTTCCAGGCCTTCTTGATCTGGGCGATCTTCTCTTTGGAGTCCTACAATTTGGATCGCAAGTGGATTCAAATTGTGCTCTTTTTTGGCGTTGCGGCGACTTTATCCACAAGTGGATTGGCTATTTATTTCGTCGCACTGGCGATGCGGTATTTATTTAACCGCAGAGGTATCAAGGCCATCCTCATTTTCGCGTTCATGTTCTATGCGGCCTTCTTCGCCCCGTTTATCGGTCTGAACGATAAGTCCGAGAAGCTGGGCGCTTCAGTGACGGACCGCTCGGATGCGACATGGGAAGGGCTTCAATTGTTCATGGATAACCCCTTCGGGGTGGGGCTGTACAATACGGGATATAACAATGCGGACCAGCTTGGCATTAACCTCCTGTCATCGAGCTATATGATCGGGATTATAGGGGTCCTGCTGGTGATAACCGTCTATTTCGCCACCGTGTTCTGGGTGGAAGACAAGGCGCAGTATCTGGTGGCCGTGACTCCTTTGTTCCTGACACTGCTGATCTCACAGCCGGTACTGGACGCCCCGCTGTTCTACATTATGCTGATGGCTGCTTACAAGAAGCCGCAGGAAAAGGAGCTGCCTCTGGAACAGCGTGTGCTGTGGCAGGAGCCGCGAGCTCCGGTAGCCGGCCCATAGAGGCAGGTCCTAAGTTTACCCGGGAAGGGGGAGGGTCTCATGAAGCATATCTTATATATTCAGCCTTATGCCAGCCAGGTCGGCGGCGTGGATACGGTGCTGCTGCAGCTGGTGGAGGGACTCGACCGGTCGCGTTACCGCGCATTCGTACTGCTTCCCGGTCCGAGTCCCTACGTGGCCAAGTATGAAGCGGCCGGCGCCACCGTGCTGTTCGGGCAGCTGGCCGTCTTTGGCAAGCCGACGGATCTGTTCTACTATCCGCGCAATCTGGCTAAGCTGTGGGTTACGGTCCGCACGGTAATGCGGGTGATCCGCGAACATAGGATCGATATTGTGCATTCGCACAAAATGGAGCTCATGGGCGGCAATATCGCGGCGAAGCTGATGCGGGTGCCGGCGGTGCAGACCGTTCATGAGCTGCCGCGCAGGCCCTTGTTCGCTTATCAGGCGGTAGGTTATCTTAATCACTATTTCAATGATAAGGTTATCGTCCTCTGCGAGCGGAGCAAGATTATGTTCAACTGGGGATCGAGGGTCTCAGACAAGCTGCTGAAGATCTACAACGGGATCGACTTCAAGAAGGAGCTTGCCGCACTTGGAGGCAGTGAGATCCGGAAGGAGCTTGGCATTCCGGCTGATGCGCAGATCGTCATAGCCGTAGCGCGCCTGTCCCCGATGAAGGGAATGGAATACTTCATCCAGGCGGCCGACCGGCTCAAGAAGCAGGGCAGGGCGTATCATTTTCTTATTGTGGGAGATGTGGCTTTCGACCATGAGAAGGCCTATAAGCAGAAGCTGATGGATATGGCCCAGGAGTTCGGGCTGAACGGCACGCTTCACTTCCTGGGGCTTCGCAGAGACGTTCCTGAGCTGCTCCGGCAGTCGGACTTGTTCGTCCTGCCTTCGGTCTATGATATCTTCCCTACGGTCATTCTCGAGGCCATGAGAGCGGGTCTGCCGGTAGTGGCGACGGATGTGGGCGGAGTGCCCGAGATGGTCAGGGAAGAGACCGGCGTGCTCGTCCCCGCGGAGAATCACGAAGCGCTTGCCGGCGGCATTGCGCGCGTGATGGATGCGGATTACCGGGCGATGGGCGAGAGAGCCCGCGAACTGGTCGAGATCGAATTCTCTCGTGAGGCTTACGTACGAAAAACAACCGACATATACGAGGAGCTATGGCAGTCGTATGAAAAATATAGTACGGCTAGATCTGTATAATCAAGACGGCTATTCCAGAGGGCGCAGCGGCATCGTTGTTCTCTTGTGGTGGCTGGTTCAGGGCAGCCTGTTCCGTTTCTCGCTTCATAACATGTACGGCTGGCGGAGGTTTCTTCTGAAGCTCTTCGGCGCCCGGATCGGAGCGGGAGCGAGGGTAAGGTCCACGGCCCGGTTTACTTACCCGTGGAAGGTAAGCATAGGAGAGCACTCCTGGGTAGGGGATTACGCGGAGTTCTACAGTCTGGACCGCATCGAGGTAGGAGCTCACTGCGTAGTCTCCCAGCAGGCTTACTTGTGCACGGGCTCACATCGAATGGACGATCCCAACTTCGGATTGATTACGAAGCCGATTGTCTTGAAGGACGGCGCTTGGGTGGCCAGCCGCTCCTTCGTGTATCCGGGCGTCACGATCCACGAGATGGGTGTGGTGGGTGCCTGCAGTACGGTAACCAAAGATGTGGGAGCTGGTGAAGTACATATCGGTTCTCCGGCCCGCTTCAAGAAATACAGATTCGAGGATAAGAGGTAGCCATGAAGAAAAAAATCGTATTTGTGATCAATTACTTTTATCCGGACTTCGCGTCGACGGGACAATTGATGACTTCTCTCTGCTTGCATCTGCAGGACAAATTCGATATTACGGTAATCGCTGCACAGCCGGGGTATGCAGGCCAGAAGTCGGAGGCGGCCGACAGGTTCGTCACCGACTACCTGGAGAATATTCGTATCGTAAGAATCAAACTCCCTGTGCTTGACAAAAGCAGCAAGTGGAGCCGTCTTCGCTATATTACCAGTTATTTCTTCCTGGCTACCTGGGCTATGCTTATGGAGAAGAAGACGGACATTGTCTATACCATTTCTTCTCCGCCGATCCTCGGCGGTTTGATTGGGACCATCGGCAAGGTATTGAAGAGAACCAAGCACGTCTACAATATTCAGGACTTCAATCCGGAGCAGGCGGAGGCCGTCAGCTTCACCAAGATGAAGTGGATGTACAGTCTCGCGCGGGTGCTCGATAACCTCAACTGCAAGCTGGCCGACCATATTATTACGGTCGGGCGGGATATGCAGGAGACTCTCGCCAAGCGCTTCGGCTACCGCGGCGTACCGGATAACTCGGTCATCAACAACTGGACCGAAGAGAACGAGATCGTGCCTCTGACGAAGGAGCATCCGCAGGTACGCGCTTTCCTCGAAGCGAACGGGCTGACCGACAAGTTTATTGTCATGTATTCGGGGAACCTGGGTCTATACTACGATCTCGAGAATATCATCACCGTAACCAAACATTTTGAAGCTGACGAGCGCGTGGCCTTTGTCTTTATCGGAGAAGGGGCCGTCAAGGGAAGAATGCAGCAGTTCGTGAAGGAGCATGGATTGAAGAACGTCCTCTTCCTCCCGTACCAGCCGAAGGATTACATCCGCTACTCGCTGAATGCGGCTGACGTCCACCTGGTTGTCAACCAGAAGGGCATTAAGGGCGTCTCGGTGCCCAGCAAGATCTATGGGGTCATGGCCTCCGGCAAGCCCATCCTGGGCGTTCTGGAGAACGGCAGCGAAGCCCACCGTCTGATTATGGAGAGCGAGTCGGGCTATGTTGTCGAACCGCAGGATTACCGGGGGATCACCGCGTGCATCGAGGCTATGGCGGCGACAGATTCTGCGGAACTTCGCAGAATGGGACTGAATGGGAGGACTTACCTCGAATCCTATCTCAAGAAGGAACAATCGATCGAAAAGTACAGTTTGCTGCTCGAAAGCATCTGAGGTATCTAACGCGGTCCCGGTTCGAAAAAGCGTGAAAGGCATGGAACCGCGTCGGATTTCCAAAAAATACTTGACAAGATACACTATGTATCATAAATTTAAAGTGGGTTTTCGATACAATTCGTATCCCGGCATGTCGCTTTATGAAAATATATGAAAATAAATAAAATAAACAAATCGGATGGAGGACCATTATGGAACTGAAGCAGTACGGGAAAATGATTCTGAAGCGAATATGGTATATTCTAGCGTTCGTGCTCATCGCGAGTGTAGGATCAGGTTTCTTCAGCTACTACTACGTCAAACCGGTTTATGAGGCTTCCAGCAAGATTATCGTCAACAAATCGAATGAAGTTAACGACGAGCTCAGCGTCGGAACGATCGATATGAATATCCGGCTCATCAATACGTACAAAGAGATCATCCTCACACCGGCGATTATGGATAAGGTCGTCGCCCAATACCCGGATTTGAAACTCAGCACCGAAGAGCTCATGAGAAAGATCAAGGTCAGCTCCGTCAATAACACCCAGGTGATGACATTAATCATGCAAGACACCTCCTACGAACGCGCAGCCAAAACCGTCAATGCGGTAGCGGAAGTGTTCAAAGCCGAAATCCCCCCAATTATGAAGGTCGACAACGTTACCATATTGAACGAAGCCAAGACAATCAGCAACCCAAGCCCAGTCAAACCGAATCATATTCTCAACACGCTAATCGGATTGATCGTCTCTCTGGTTATTGCAACCGGCGTAGTATTTGTTATTGAGTACATGGATGACACCATCAGAACCGAAGCGGATGTCGAACAAGCCCTTGGCCTGCCGACCCTGGCTGTGATTATGAAGGCCACGAAGACGGATATGAATTCAAACAAACCTACTTCCACGATCAACCGTACCGACTCCCCGGCCGTTGCAGCCAATCAGTAGTTCCTGAAGGTTCTCCATTGATCAGGTAATGTCTACTGTACCTTTATCACTGTAGGCACTCGGCCATGCTGTGGGTTTCGCAGCCTTAGACGCTAGTCGTCAGGGGTGTGGCGTGAGGAAGGGTTCAATGCCCTAATTTGCATGAAAGCTGAACATGCAGCGCAGACTGCAGATTGACCGGCAGCTCCATCCCTCCCGGGAAGGCGCTGTTGGCGCCTCATAGAAGCACAAGTTATGCAGTCTTGATGCATGTGAGACTGGGTGACCGCATACGCCGCTCGCAGCCTGCAGAGTTACGACAGGGCGGACTCGAGAAGGAACGTCACACCGTGTAGAGCTTCACTACGTGCAGCTTTATGTTCCAGCGGTAAGAAAGCATAACTGGTATCTTTTATGATACGATTCGTATCGTGCAACGAGATAAAATGGATCGGCTCTGAGCCTACAATTGTGGAGGTAGAAAACCATGAAGAAAGTAAGAAAAGCAATTATTCCTGCAGCAGGTCTCGGCACGCGTTTTCTGCCTGCAACCAAAGCCATGCCTAAAGAGATGCTTCCTGTCATTGATAAGCCGACGATCCAATATATCGTGGAAGAAGCTGTCGCTTCGGGGATCGAAGATCTTATCATCGTGACGGGCAAGGGCAAGAGGGCGATCGAGGATCATTTCGACCATGCCTTCGAGCTCGAGAAGAACCTGGAGGACAAGGGCAAGATGGACCTGCTTCGTGAGGTTCAGCGCTCGGCGAGCGTCGAAATCCACTATATCCGCCAAAAAGAGCCGAAGGGTCTCGGTCATGCCATCTGGTGCGCCAGAAGATTCATCGGTGACGAGCCGTTCGCTGTTCTGCTCGGGGATGACATTGTCCATGGGGAGACGCCGTGCCTTAAGCAGCTGATTCAGGAATACGACAAGACACAGAGCTCCGTGATCGGGGTTCAGCCGGTATCCCTGGAAGAAACGCAGCGCTACGGCATTGTCGATACAGGCATCAAGAACGGCCGGCTGTATGAAGTACAGAACCTAGTGGAGAAGCCGCCGCTCGGTAAAGCGCCGTCCAATCTGGCCATCATGGGTCGTTATGTGCTGTCGCCGCGCATCTTTGATTTCCTGGCACTGCATGAAACGGGTGCGGGCGGAGAAATCCAGCTCACCGATGCGATCCAGAAGCTGAGTGAAATTGAGAAGGTTTATGCCTATAACTACAGTGGCGTTAGATACGACGTCGGCGAGAAATTGGGATACATTCTTACGAACCTGGACTTTGCCCTGCAAAACAAGGAGCTTAATCAACCGCTCTTGAAGGCACTGGAAGAGCTGGTCGCACTAGAAGAAGCAGCCGAAACAATCGGGTAGAGGAGGATTCCAATGAGCGTTCCGAATTTATCAGAAGAGGGCAAAACCCTCGAAACCGGAGAATATTATTCAACCGCCGCTCTGAATCAAGGGTACGGGCATAACGTATATCTGGCAATGAAGCGCATGATCGACATCGTAGGAGCCATCGTCGGGTTGGTGATTACGGCACCGCTATTTCTCATCCTCGCGATTCTCATCAAGCTTGAAGACCCGAAGGGCCCCGTATTTTTCAAACAGCAGCGTGTAGGCAAGAACGAGGCGCTGTTCCACATGTTCAAATTCCGTTCCATGGTCTCCAATGCGGAAGAACTGCTCGCCCAGCTGCTCAGCCAGAATGAGGTCAGCGGTCATATGTTCAAAATGAAAAACGACCCGCGGATTACAAAGATCGGCCGGTTTATCCGGAAAACAAGTCTGGATGAGCTTCCTCAGCTCTGGAATGTCCTGAGAGGCGATATGAGTCTTGTCGGTCCGCGTCCGCCGCTTCCGCGGGAAGTGAAAGAGTATTCGAATTACCACAAACAGCGTCTCTCCGTTACGCCCGGCTGCACTGGGCTCTGGCAGGTTAGCGGAAGAAGCCAGCTCGGATTCGAGGAAATGGTCGAACTGGATTTGAAGTACATCGCAAACCGCAATTTGTTCTTTGACATAAAGATCATCTTCAAGACGGTGAGGGTACTGTTGGGATCGAAAGACGCATTTTGATATTTTACCGGAGGTCTCCAATGAAGAAAATCATATTTATTACCAACAGGCTTCCATTTCCCAACACCGATGGACGAAAAAATCTGCTTTCCCAGTATCTCACCCAGATCAAAGAAATTCACCCGGACAGCGAGATTATCAATATCTCCTTTGTTGATGATCCGAAATATCTGAGCGCCAAGCCGAAGCTTATCGACCGAATCATTACCATCGATTCGCCGGGTTTCTTCGAGAAAGTTTACAATGCGCTGGTCTATTCGCTCCTTCTCCGCAAGTGGCCTCTTCAGGTATCGGTCTACTACAGCAAGAAAAACCACAAGCTGATTGCCGAGACGATCCAGAAAGAGAATCCGGCCTACGTCATCTACGATATGGTCCGGGTTGCCGAGTACACGGAGAAGCATCCGGCGAAGACGATCATGAGCTATGACGACCTGCTGTCCCTGCGATATCAGCGCCAGCTGGAGTGGTTCAAGTATATTCCTTCCGTATTCGGCGGATTTGCCGACAAGCTCCCTAAGTTCGCACGCGGAGCGGCTGAGTTGAAGTTCATTCAGAAGATGCTGATCCGTCTCGAGAGCCGGCTGCTTGAGAAGTACGAGCAATCGGTGGCGGGACGCTTCGATCATCTGATCTTCACCTCACCGAAGGAAGCGGAACACTTCAAGGATATCGTTCGGCATGAGTCGTGCCACGGCATTCCGATGAAGATAGATCCGGTTGCCGCCGGCGGCAGCGAAGATGCGCGCCAGTATGACCCGAACAAGATCGTATTCGTCGGTAAAATGGATATTCCGCACAACTGTTCCGCTGTCTTTTACTTCTGCGAGAAGATCTGGCCCCAAGTTAAGAAGCACCAGCCTGACGCGAAGTTCTACATTGTCGGGAAGAATCCTACAAGAGAAGTGCTGCAGCTGGAGAAGCAGTATCCAGACGTTATTGTCACAGGGGAAGTGAATGATGTTAAAAAGACCGTGATGGACTCGGCATTAATGATCGCGCCGCTGCTCTTCGGTACGGGAATCAAGACGAAGATCGTCGAGGCGATGTCTTGGGGAATTCCTGTAGTGACCAATGCCATTGGCAGCGAAGGCATCAATGCGAGCCACCGGAAAGATTTGTTTATCAGCGAGAATGACGAGGAAATGGTTCAGAACATCCTTCAGCTGCTGAATAACGCGGAGATGAATCATTCGATGTCCAAGAACTCGATCGATTATGTGTCTCAGCACTTCAGCAGTACGGTTACGAAGGAAAAACTGGAGCTGATCCTGGTTTAGCAGCAGCAGAAATTTAAGAATATAAGTGTGGTGCCTCTGATGAAATCGCTCATCTTTTCCTTGTTTTTCATAGGAATTGCCGTATTGACCTACGACAGTTTGCCTTACTTCGAGTTTTCGGTATATCGGCCGATAGCAATCTTTCCGCTGTTTGCAGCCTCCATGCTGCTGCTCTTCGAAAGATTCCGGTTTCATCAGGGCGATTTCTTTCTCATCGCTTTCTTTATCTACAGCTGCAGCAATTCGTTAATCAAAGCAGCCGTATATAACGACCTTTCCAGCAGCATCAAACATATGATCACGCTGGTGATCGGGATCTCGATTTACCGGGTGGCGATGTATGCCGGGCAGCATATCAAGGAGCGGGCCGCCGGCACCGAGACGATGAACAAAGCATTAATGATTGCATTTGTCCCTGCCATTCTAGCCGGTTTCATGCAGTTCTTCGATGCCTTCTTCGTTCACAACGGGTTCTCCAAAGCACTTACCTCGCTGTTCTCCGAGCAGGTGTACCATAACCGGATTCAGATGCTGTCGGGTGAGCCCTCTTGGGCGGCGCTGCATATGATCACCGGCGGGCTTCTGATCTACTTCTTGTACGATAAGCAAAAGAAGAGGTCGTGGATGGTTATCGCTTTAGCCCTGCTGCTCATTATGACGTTCTCCGCTTATGCCTACGCCGTCATCCTGATCGCCTTCTTTATCTACATGCTGATTAACAGCAAGCAGCGCGTTAAGATGCTCGTCATTATGGGCCTGATGTTCTCGTTCATCTTTATTCTGGTTCCTTTTCTCATCAAAACGTTCGGGGTGAGCGGGTATTACACCCACCGGTTTAACCTGGATAACATGAGCATTGACTACTTGATGCGTACAGACAATTCGTTCTTTGTCCGTTTCGTCTTCCCGGTGATCGGCTTCATCGAGTTCGCGAGGCACCCCCTGACCGGGATGGGCGGAGGGTTCTACTACAGGGAATTCGCCGACACCCTGCTTCAGTATTTCGATGTCGGGCTGAAGTTCCGTGAAGTCAGCGACATGGTCCTGCGTACTCCGGATATGGCGACATCCAGGAACTTGTACTCGAAGCTGTTCAGTGAAGAAGGCTTCATCGGAGTCGTCCTGTTCTTCGGATTCCTGTTTACGATCTTCAAGCAAAGCTGCACGACACAGTACAGCAAATTCGTCTTTGCCATCTGTTTGTCGTCGGTTATGAACTTTGATTCCTATGCTTTTATTGATTTTTGGCTGTTGATCGGATTGATCCGCGGCGGATTCTTCGCAACTGAACCGGGGCTGCCGCTATTGACGGTGAAGGAGCAGCGCTTCTCGGTTAGTTCCGTGCCCCAGGCGCAATATCCAAGAATGGAGCCACGATTATGAGAATTGTCATCATGAACAGTTTGTATTCACCGGATATTATTGGTGGAGCGGAGATCTCGACGCAGATTCTTGCCGAAACCCTGTCCCAGCGCGGGATGGAGGTCAGCGTGGTCACCGTCGGTGCACAGAGCCGCTCAGCCGGAGTTATCCAGGATACAGTGAACGGGGTGGATGTAATCCGTCTGCCCCACAACAACCTGTACTGGCTTGGCGATTCGAAGAATAAGGGAAGCCTGAGCAAGGTAGGCAGAAGATTAATTGATATTTACAATCCGCTGCAGATCGAGGAAGTGCGCAGGGTGCTGCGGACGATCAAGCCGGATCTGATTCACACGCAAAACTTATCAGGACTTGGTACAGGCGTGTGGAAGGTTGCTTCCGAACTGAATATTCCGGTCGTTCATACGCTCCGGGATTATTCTCTTCTGTCCCCGATGAGCACAACCAACATTCATCCCATGATCAAGGGCTTATACAAGCAGCTCCCGATGAAGTTCAGTCGGGGCGTCTCGGCCGTGATTGGCATCTCCAGCCATATCTTGAACAAACACGTACAATCAGGTCTGTTCGCCCCGTCGAACAAGTACGTCATCCCCAATGCAGTGGATGGGGATATCCGAGTATCTCCCAAGAAAGTCAACCTCGGGAGCTTGGTCATCGGCTGCTTTGGCCGGTTGGAATCGGAAAAAGGTGTTCAGTATTTGGTTGAGGCTGTCAAAAAGCTGCCTCGCGATATGGTACAGAAGGTGTACATTTGCGGAGAGGGCGGCATGAAAGAGCAGCTTGTAAAGGACTGCGGAAATGATGAGCGCTTCGTGTTCACAGGCAAGGTGCCTCCTGCCGAAGCACGCAGGCTGATGGGAGAAGTGGATATCAGCATCGTACCGTCGACTTGGGATGAACCGTTCGGACGGGTCATCATCGAGTCTTATCAGGTGGGCACGCCGGTATTTGCGTCAACGGTCGGGGGCATTCCCGACGTTGTTACCAGACCGGAAGACTGCTTGTTCAAGCCGGGGGATGCAGATGCGATCGCTAACTCCATCCGCTCCTACTTCAACAAGACCAAAGAGCAAAAAGAAGAGCTTCATGCGCTCTGCCTGCAGCACTGCCATCTGTTCACAACCAGCGCTCTGGCAGCGAGGCATATGGAAGTGTACTCGCTGATTCTCGGCACGGTACTGGAGAATCCAAGGACGGAAGCCGCCCAAACCATGGACGCCATCAATGCTTAAACCTTGAAGTCATAGTGGGAGGACTCTATGCGCGTTTGGATGGGACCCAAATACAACGATACGAATATGTACAACCAGCTGCTCTCGGAATCGCTTGAGGGCATTGGGCTCGAAGTCAACGATGTTAAGCGGAAGCAGTTCAGCAAGCTGAAGCGCGGCGATGTGCTGCACGTTCATTGGATTCATCCGCTGTACCAGAAAAACAACATGCTGCTCTTTCTTATAAGAAGTCTGGTCATGATACTGGTATTCTCGTTTCTTCGGCTGAAAGGGGTTGTGCTGATCTGGACGATCCACAATCTCTATCCGCATCAGCATAAATTTCCAACTTTGGAACGGCTGACGAGGAAAACCGTTATTTCCCTTTGCACGAAATGTGTAACAGCCAGCGAGTTCATTAAGAAGCAGGTTGTGAAGGAATTCGGGGTGAAGCCGGATAAGATTGCGGTGATCCCGCACGGCCACTATCAAGGCGTGTATCAGCACCAAGGGAAGAACTACCGGGAGATCTACGGCATTCCCGAAAATGGCTATGTGTACCTCTTCATCGGTGCGATCAAGCCTTACAAAGGGGTGCAGCAGCTCGTTGAATCCTTCAACCGGATCAAGAACGAGAACACATACCTGGTGATCGCCGGCAAGCCTTCCAAAGACATGGAAGAGGTACTGGCCCGGTATCAGGGGCAGCAGAACATCATCATGGATCTGCGGTTTATACCGGATGAAGAGGTTGCCGACATCATCTCCATGTGCGATTCCTTCGTCCTGCCCTTCCAGGAGATCACCACTTCGGGATCGGCTATTCTGGCCCTGAGCTTCAAGAAGCCGATCGTCATTCCGAAGACCCCGTTCGTAGACGAGTACTTTACTCCGGAGATTGCATCCATCTACGACCCGGCCAAGGGGGAGCTCCTGGAGAGTGCCATGCTTCAGGTACAGAAGGTCGACCCGGTGCAAGTCGAGCCCGTTTACGAACATATCCTGGGCCGGCTGGACTGGAAGAACATTGCACTGCAGCTCAGCGAGATCTATCAGAACAGGCCTGCTCCCCGCGTCAGCAGGGCATTAGACAAAGGCTAAATACAAAACAATAGGATAGAGGGTGGCTTCATGAAAATCACTGTGATTGGTACGGGTTATGTTGGCTTGGTCTCCGGCGTTTGCTTTGCCGAACTTGGGAATGAAGTCGTATGCGTAGATAAAATCAAGGCTAAAATCGAAAGCTTGAACCGGGGTGAGGTTCCGATCTACGAGCCGGGCCTCGAAGAGCTGATCGCGAAGAACACCAAAGAGGGCAGACTTTCTTTCTCCGATAACCTGACCGCACCGGTGGAAAACTCCGAGATCATCATCATCGCCGTAGGAACGCCGCCTCTTCCGAATGGAGAAGCCGACCTGCAGTATGTCGATCAGGTAGCCCGCGATATCGCCCTTGCAATGAACGGATACAAGGTCGTCATGACGAAGAGCACCGTGCCGGTTGGAACCAATGAGCGCATTAAGGGCATCATCTCCGAGCTGACCACGCATCCGTTCGATGTCGTCTCCGTTCCGGAATTCCTGAGAGAAGGTTCGGCGATCAAGGACACGCTGAATCCGGACCGGATCATCATCGGCTCCGACAGCCCGAAAGCCCAGGAGCAGATTACCCTCCTGCACAAGCCGCTGACCGACAATATCATCATCACGGATATCCGCAGTGCCGAGATGATCAAATATGCTTCCAACGCATTCCTGGCGACGAAGATCTCGTTCATTAACGAAATTGCCAATATCTGCGAGAAGGTAGGCGCAGATGTGACCAAGGTAGCCATCGGCATGGGCTACGACAAACGGATCGGTTCTTCCTTCCTGCAGGCCGGTATCGGTTATGGCGGGTCCTGCTTCCCTAAAGACACAGGCGCCCTCATCCAAATTGCCGGGAATGTCAACTATGAGTTCAAGCTTCTGAAGGCTGTCGTCGATGTCAATACCGATCAGCGGTTCAACGTCATTGCGAAGCTGAAGGAATCGCTCGGCGACCTCAAGGACCGCACCATCGGCATCTGGGGGCTTGCCTTCAAGCCCAACACGGATGATATCCGTGATGCGCCGGCCATCGATATCGTGGAAGCCCTCGTGGCGGCGGGAGCACGTATTCGCGTGTACGACCCGATTGCCATGCCGAACTTCAAGCGGGTTGTCCAGCATGCTTCGATCGAGTGGTGCGACGAGCCTTACGAAGTGGCGACAGGCTGCGACGCGGTCTGCCTGCTGACCGAATGGGATGAATTCAAGAACGTCGACCTGATCCAGGCGGAAGCCCTGATGAAACAGCCGATCCTGATCGACGGGCGGAACGTGTTCTCCAAGGAGCAGATCGAAAAAACCAACTTCAGCTACTACTCTGTCGGCCGTCCGAGCATGACGAGACACTATAGAGAGCCTGTAAACAACTAATACAAATAGATAGAGGGAGTGATAGCATGAAACTCGTATTGTTATCCGGAGGATCCGGTAAACGTCTGTGGCCCCTGTCCAATGATTCCAGATCGAAGCAGTTCCTGAAAGTCCTGGTCAACCCGGAGAACCAACTGGAGTCCATGGTGCAGCGTGTATGGCGCCAGCTCGGAGCAGCCGGATTGTCCGAATCGGCCTATGTGGCGACAAGCAAGGCCCAAGTGGAAATGATCCAAAGCCAGCTCGGTACCGCGCCGATCATCGTGGAGCCGGAGAGAAGAGACACATTCCCTGCGATTGCTCTCGCCGCTACGTACCTGTATTCCATCGTTGGCGTCAGCCTGAATGAGGTCGTTACGATTCTGCCGGTTGACCCGTATGTCGATGAAGCTTTCTTCAAGAAGATCAATGAACTGGAGCAGCTGGTTCTGAGCACGAATGCCGATCTGGCACTGATGGGGGTTACACCGACCTACCCGTCGGAGAAGTATGGTTATATCGTACCGAAGAACGGCAGCGAGTCCAACGTGGGCGCTACGGATTACCGCGTGGTGGACCGCTTCACGGAGAAGCCGGACGAAGAGACGGCGAAGGCGCTCATCGAGAACAGCGCGCTGTGGAACTGCGGCGTGTTCGCCTTCAAACTGGATTACATGATCAATCACCTGATCAACAAAGGGTACCCGATTCAATACGAGGAAATGGTCAAGCAGTATGACAAGATGACCAAAATCAGCTTTGACTACGAAATCGTGGAAAAAGCGGAGAAGCTCGTCGTGACTGCATACGACGGCTACTGGAAAGACCTTGGCACATGGAACACCCTGACCGAGCAGATGGATACCGATCTTATCGGTAAAGGCGTCATCTCCCCATGCTCGACCAATACCCACCTCGTGAACGAGCTGGATATTCCCGTTGTCGTGCTTGGACTCGATAACGTAGTGGTCGCGACTAGCCCGGACGGCATTCTCGTAACGGAGAAGAATGCCAGCCCTAAAATAAAGGATATGCTGAAGAACATGGAGCAGCGTCCGATGTACGAAGAAAGACGCTGGGGATCTTACCGCGTACTCGACTATAAGAAGTTCGCCGAAGGCCAGGAGATCCTGACCAAGCGTATGTGCATCCAAGCCGGCAAAAACATCAGCTATCAGCTTCACCTGAAGCGCAGCGAAGTGTGGACGATCGTCTCCGGCGAAGGGGAGTTCGTTCTCGACGAGAACTACCGTAAAGTCAAAGCGGGTGACGTGCTGGTCATCCCGGTTGGCGGACGTCACGCGATCCGTGCCCTCACCGACCTCGAGTATATCGAAGTACAGAGAGGCAGCGAGCTCGTGGAAGAGGATAACATCCGTCTCTATCTCGAATGGTCCGAGATTATGGAGCAAAGCAAACCGGTCTAAGAATCCTAAGGAATTGGAGAGAGTTCGATGAAGGCAACCATTGCCATCTGCACGTACAACAGAGCGAATGATCTGGAACTGGCGATCAGGAGTGGATTGGATCAGGATTTTGACCCGGAAGCATTCGAGATCATTGTTGTGGATAACCGCTCGACAGATCATACGGCAGAGCTCGTGGGTAAATTTAGCGAATCTCATCCATCCCAAGTTCGATATATCTATGAAGAGAATCTGGGATTGTCCTATGCGCGCAATAGGGCTATGAGTGAGGCCAGAGGGGAATACATCCTCTTCCTGGACGATGACGCGATCGCCAGCAAGCAGTGGATCAAGGGGCTTCTCGATGTATTTGAGAGCGACCCGCTGGTTGGGGTCGTGGGCGGACGCATCGACCCGATCTGGGAAGGCGGAGAGCCGGATTGGCTGCCCCATGAGTATAAGACGCTGTACACGGTCCTGGATTATTCCGACAAGCTTACCGAAATGAAAGCCCCGGCGATCCCGTTCGGCGCGAATGTGGCGTTCCGGCTGAGCATGTTCAAGGAATTCAAGCCTTTCCGTGTAGACCTGGGGCGTGTGGGAACGAACCTGTTGTCCAATGAGGAAAGCGAATTGATCGGCCGGCTCCGTCAAAAGTACAAGGTGTATTACACGCCTAACGCGCCCGTCAAACATAAAATTGCGAAGGACCGCTCAACGAAAAAATGGTTCCTGCGCCGGATTTATTGGCAGGGTGTAAGTGACGCGATCCGCTCGGAGAAGAAGACGAACGTGTTCCTGAAGTCCAATGTCAAGATCGCCTTGGCTGGAGTAGGACTGCTCTTCTCGTTCTTCAATGTGAGAAGCAGAGTGAAGCTCATGGTCAAGATCCTTTACGGGAACGGAGCGATAGCAGGCGTACTTCGCACGTACAAGGGAGCATAGCGAGCGAACAGCCAAAATGTTGACGGTCTCCGGAATGTATTGTATAAATATATAGATATCGATACGAAATGTATCGTTCGGATGGGTGAGTACTATAGATAACGGGACAGCAAGTTTTTGGAGATGCCGGCTATGAGCGTAATGATAATAAAAAAGGTGTTCCAGGGAAAAGGGATGGCTGGTACTATTCTTCGTACCAGCTTTACCAATTTCTCGATGCTGCTCATCACCACGTTGACTTCCATCATAACCGCCCGCATGCTGGGCGTGGAAGGGAAAGGCGAATTGTCGGCCATTCTGTTCTGGCCGACCTTTATTGCCGGGTGCATCGGTTTCGGACTGCCGACATCGCTGATTTACAATCTGAAGCAGGACAGCAGCCGGGCTTCGGATTACCTGCGGATCTCGATTTTATTTCAGATCCCGGTTAGCATACTGGCCGGGCTGGTGGCTTGGTTCGGCCTGCCGATATGGCTGAGCGAGTACTCCGCTACGGCGGTTCGTCTGGCGCAGTATTATACCATCTTGACGATTCCTCTGCTGCTCGCGGTCAACCTGCTCTCGGCCATTGCCCAGAGCCTTGACAAATTCAATATCTACAACGGCATCCGGCTCAATGTGCCCCTGTTTAACGTCATCGGATTGATTGCGCTGTGGCTGCTGGGATCCTTGTCGCTTACTTCCTCTACCAATATCTTTCTCCTGACCACGCTGCTCGTTGTGATCTACTCCGTTATGAGTCTGAGACCCTATGTAGCGATGGGCCTGCGGGGAAATCCGATTGACCGGACCGCCGTCAAACCGCTGTTCGGGTATGGGATGAAAGTCTACGCGATGGAGCTCCTGGGTACTTTGTACAACCAGTTCGATAAGATCATTATCGTAGCGCTCCTGACACCGCGGGACTTCGGATTGTATTCGGTCGTCTTCGCGCTTTCGCGGGTGTTCAATACGGTACAAACCGCGATCAGCAATGTGATGTTCCCGAAGGTAACGGGCATGGAGCATGACAAGATTATCCGGCTCGTCGCACGCGCCTTCCGTATCTCCATGACGGTCATGGCCATTGTGGTGGTACCGAGTATGTTCATTGGAAGATTTATGCTCGGCCTGCTCTTTGGCCCCGAGTTTCTGGAAGCAAGCTCGACCTTCTATCTCCTGTCGATCGAATGCATTATCGGCGGTGGATCCTGGGTGCTTGCGTCCTCCTTCAATGCGATGGGACGTCCGGACCTGGTGCTGATCCGGCAGCTGATCGCAATCAGTATTACCGTGGCGCTCTTCTTTGTTCTGGCGCCGCTGTACGGGCTGTTCGGTCTCTCCCTGGCCTTGGTGATCGGGGCCGTGGTGCGGCTTGCCATTACCTTGTTCCAGATTCCTCGGGTATTTAAGGTACCTCTTCGGAGCATTGTTTTTGATAAGGGTGACTACACCTTTATGATCCAGACGATAAAACAAAAGATATCGGGTAAAGGAGATCGTCCTCATGAAAAGCGCGAAAGCCATTCATCCAATGGATGAATTGAAGGAAAAGCTGAAGGATATTCTGAAAGTGATCCCTCGCGGGTCGAACGTGTTTTACCTTGACTATCCCGTTCACAGCAACGGCGGCGACATGCTGATCATGAAGGGCACGGAAGAATTCTTCAAGGATTACAACATTAACGTTCGCGCCAGATACAGCGTGCTGGATTTCAAGGAAGGCACCGATATCCCTTCGGACTGCATCATTGTGCTGCACGGCGGCGGAAACTTCGGCGACATCTACCCGGCTCACCAGAGACTGCGTGAGATGGTCATTAAGAACTATCCGAACCACCGGATCGTGGTGATGCCGCAGACGATCTTCTACAAGAGCGAGAAGGAATACGATAAGACGGCAGCCATCTTCAACAAGCACCGTGATCTTCACGTGTACTTAAGGGATACGCTGTGCTATGAACTGGCGCTGACGAAGTTCACCGACTGCAACGTCTACCTGTCTCCGGACATGGCTCACCAGCTCTGGCCGATTGCTAACCCGAAGCAGACGCAGAAAGATACGCTGTACTTCCTTCGTACGGATGTCGAAGCGGGCAACGGGCAGGCGAATCTCGAAGTGGGAAGCCCGGCCGATACGCTCGACTGGCAGACGCTCTTCACCCCGTTCGATAACAAGGTAGCCAAGCTGTTCTCGAAGATGTATACGGTGAAGCGTATGGCCGGCAACAGCCTGCCGGTAGGCGCCCTCTGGTACAACTACACGGATTACCTGCTGAAGAAGGCCATTGAGCTGTTCAGCTCGTACCGGGTGATCAAGACGTCCAGGCTTCACGGGCACATCCTGTCCTGCCTGATGGATAAACAGAACATCCTCATAGACAATTCGTACGGCAAGAACTCGAGTTATTACTACACGTGGACTCATCCCATCAAGACGGCTCAGCTCCATGTCAACGACGCCAAGAGTGATCTGGCTTAAGAGAAGGAGGGCTCAGCCCTCCTCTTTTTTTATTTCCCAGCCGAAGGGGCCTGGAACCGAGAAGAGAGAAGAGAGAGAAAGATATGTCGAAGAGATCTGTAAAGCAGTATGTAAGGTACGCTTACCGTATCGGTCTGGGATTCCTCTTCCGCTTCCGTACGGAGTCCTGCGGCCCTTGGCTGCGGGTATGCGGAAAAGTGACTCGCAGCGGCGCGAGCGGGACTGCACTGCGAATTGGCCGTAAGGTCATGCTGTTCCAGGATGTAGGTTTCTATCTGGATGCGCCGGGCGCGGAAATTTCTATAGGGGACGGCACGTATGTGAACCGGCGGACGGAAATTATGGCCAAGAAGCAGGTCTCCATCGGCAGTTACTGTGCGATCTCGTGGGACGTGTCCATTATGGATACGGATTTCCATGCGATTGACGGCCTGCCGTCGACGGCTCCTGTCAAGATTGGGGACCGTGTCTGGATCGGCTGTAAGGCGATTATTCTCAAGGGGGTTACCATTGGGGATGGAGCGGTGATTGCAGCCGGTTCCGTAGTAACGAAGGATGTTCCGCCGGGGTGTGTGGTGGCCGGCTCGCCGGCCAAAGTCATCAAACAAATCGGCGGATGGAAGTAGAGATGATAAGCGTGGGAACATCAGTTTCCCGTGAAGCGCGCGATAGATCAAGATTCGTTTTCCCTTCGGTGTCTTGGCGGCAGATGGTGGACGTATGGATTGAGGCGGCGGTTTTTTACGGGATAGCTGTTTTGTATCTTAATTTCTGGAGCGTGCCGGACGGCCGTTTCAGTCTAAGGAGAGGCATGTAATATGCTGTTTAACAGCTGGGAGTTTTTTGTACTCTTGTTCATTACTTTCGGGTTGTACTATATTCCTGCTCTGCACAAGCTGCAGATCCCCATTTTGATTGCCGCCAGTTTGGTATTCTACGGATACCATCAGCCTGTATTACTGCTGCTGCTGCTGCTCTCTATTCTCATCAATGCAGTCTCCAGTTACGGTGTATTCTACGGTAAGAGGGAGCACAGGCTTCTATGGGCTTCCCTGGGTGTCATCGTCAACTTAGCCATTCTGGCTTTCTTCAAATACTCCAGTCTGGTGTACCAGTCGCTGTTCGGTCATGAAGGCGATATCGCCCTCTGGTTATCGGGGCTGCCGCTCCCGCTTGGGATCTCGTTCTTTACCTTCCAGGGGATCAGCCTCGTGGTGGATGTGTACAGGGAAAAAGAGAAAGGTACGGGTCGAATATCCATCGAGAGAAACTTCGGCAAACATCTCTTCATCATCACCTTCTTCAAGGCCTTCTTTCCTCAGCTTGTGGCCGGTCCGATCGTCAAAGCCTATGACTTTTTGCCGCAAATCAAGCGGAAACTCATGAAGGATATCCCTTGGGACAGCGCCTTCAAGCTGCTGACCATGGGCTATTTCCTGAAAATGGTTGTGGCAGACAACATGAAAGACCAGACGTTCTGGATTGCGTATCCGTACTTCCAACAGGAATCGAGCGTGACGCTTGCAGCCATGCTGTTCGGCTATTCGATGCAGATCTTCGCGGACTTTGCGGGATACTCCCTGATTGCCCTCGGGCTTGCCGCACTCTTCGGTTACCGTATGCCGCATAACTTCAACTTCCCTTATATCTCGACTTCGCTTGGGGAGTTCTGGAGACGCTGGCATATTTCATTGTCAACCTGGCTTAAGGAATACTTGTATATCGCGCTTGGCGGGAACCGTAAAGGCAAGACCCGCACGTATATCAACCTGTTCCTCGTGATGGTTCTAGGAGGTCTGTGGCATGGGGCGGCCTGGAGCTATGCAGTCTGGGGGGCTTGGCATGGCGCGGCGCTGGCCATCGAAAGAGCGGTGCAGATCTGGCTGAAGAACAGGAAAGCGAAGACGGCGGGTCTTGGCAGCATTCCGCCGGAGGTGGCGGGTCGAATCGCAGCGACGACGGAGGCAGCAGCCCCGAAGCACTGGAGCTCGGCTCTGCTTAAAGGCCTGTATATGCTGCTGGTGTTCTCTTTCGTAACCATCGGCTGGCTGCTCTTCAAGCTTCCAGAGTTCAGTCATGTGATTCTCTATCTAAGTTCCATGGCATCGAATCTTCATCGCGGGGTCGATTTCGGCAAGGTCATGTACATTCTGATCTACTCTTTGCCGGTATGTTTGTATCATCTTGTTTATCTGATCCGCCAGAGCAAGGGCCAGGCTTGGGGACGCAGGCTCGATCCTCTGTTCTACGCGGTAATGCTGTTCTTCATTCTGTTAAATAGTGGGGATGCCGGTGAATTCATCTACTTCCAATTCTAAGCTGATCGTGCAGTCGCTTGCTTCCTTCCTCGTCCTTACGGTGGGCTTCGTTGCCTTTGTCGGCACCGGGGTCGTCCATGGAGGGAGCGGCACCAACCAATGGCAGAATAACGTGATTAAGGCGGAGCGTTATTTGTATGCAGGGGAGTCCTTCAAATATGTAGTTACGGGCTCCTCCATGGCTTATCGTCTGCTTCCCGAGTATTTGGGGGAGGAGTACTCCAATATTGCTTTTGCAAGCGGGGGTTCTCTAACGGGGCTGCAGGTTATTCTGGAGAGAGGAGGCGAGCTCCCGTCCACCGTATTCGTTGAGATGAATGACACGCTGCTCCGGGGTCAGGATAAGGAATTTATCCAAAAGCTGACCTCACCGGTATTCAATGGGGTGAAAAGTGCGTTCGCCGCCTTCCGGACGGAAAACCAGCCTGTCATTCTCTTCAAAGAATGGGTGAAGGGAGGGACAGGCAAAGAGCCGGAGGCCGGCGGCTCCGTGGACCCCGATATCTTTGCATCGGAGCTTGCCAGACATGCGGCGGACCATGCCAAGCAGCCTGATCCGGAGCAGCTTCGTTCCGTTACGGGGGAGCTGAAGCGGGCTGTCGATGCCCTGCGTTCCAAGGGAGTGCAGGTAGTACTGTTCGAGCCTCCGTCGCACCGCAGTCTGCAGGAATCGGTTCTCTCCACGTCTCTTCGCACGTACTGGGAGACCGAGTTTCCGAAGGACCACTATTCCTGGGTTCCAACTCCCAATCCGGATGAATATGAGACGGCGGACGGCATTCATATGACCGGGGGGTCAGCCCGGAAGTATGCTGCTTTTCTAAAGGAACATTTAGGAAAATAGATACAGAACGAGGCTTGACTCGATACATACTGTATCATATAATGAGTCATACCTACCTGAGTTGCGGCAGAAATAGGACTTAGGTCCATTATTGGCATCATCCAGCCTAATCGTGTTTTGCTTGGTCTCTCTGTGGGTAATACACTTGTATCGATTGATTTGCCCCTTAGTAGGACTAACTCTGGTGAGACCGCATACAGTAAGATATCAAGGGCTTCCGCTGCCTACTCCTACCCGGCAAGCAGGATCAACGAGAACAGTGAAGTGAAAGGGGCTGCACCATGAAGAAGTATTCCAATCGCCTTTATACGGTCCTATTGTTACTCATTCTTCTATTTACAACTGTTTTCAGCCTAAGCACCGCCTGGGCTGAAGGGGATTGGGAGAAGAAAGCATCCATGAGCCATGCCAGGTACGGGCAGGGAGTTGAACGTGTAGGAGATTTGATTTATTCGGTTGGTGGTGAAGACGATTCGGAGAGAGGCTACACAGCAGCTGTAGAAGCTTATGATCCGGCAAGCAACACATGGATAAAGAAGGCGGATCTTCCACAGCCCGGCGTGCACCTTAAGACGGTCGTGTATAATCATTTTCTTTATGTGATCGCAGGCTACGATCCACTTACCGGGACACCGGTCCCGGTTCAGTTCTACGATCCGGACAAGGACCAATGGACCATTGTGCCCGATGTCGTGTGTGACATTTACGATCCGGCGGTAACCGTATGGAATGGCCGGATCCTCGTCTCCGGAGGCTATCAGGCTTCCGGGACTACGCTGGATACGGTATTTACATTCGATCCTGCAACAGGGAAGCGGGAGACGGTTGCGGTGATGCCGACTCCGCGGTTCGGGCACACGGCGGCCGTGGTCAATGACTCGTTGATGGTCGCGGGTGGGGCCCCTAATGCCTTTGGTGCTGTGCGGCCCATGAGCTCGGTCGTCTCCTATGACTTTGCCTCCAAGACTTGGAGCCCCCAAGCTTCGATGGCCACTCCGAGAATGCATCCGTCCTCAGCGGTTTTCGGAGGCCAGTGGTTCATTCTGGGCGGCGGCAGGCAGGAGGTTCTGGGTGAGGTGTACAACCCGGGGCAGAATGCATGGATTCCGATTCCTGCTTCCGACCTCGGCAACCGGAATCAACCTGGGGTAACATCCTTGGGAGACTCATCCCTGGTTCTGATCGGCGGGTATAGGGATACGGCGCTTGCCACAGTCGAGTCGATATCGTGGATGGTTCGTTAAGTATAGAATATCCGCAGTCCAAAGCGAAGGAACCTGATCTCAGGAGCCTTCGCCTTTTTATATGTTAAGGAGAATCAGCCTATTAGAATGGTCCCGAAGAATTGCACCGAAAATTCAACGGTGGTACCGGTGGAAGAAGGACGGTAAGCCTGTACCTGCAGGAAGGACCCTCTCATTTTGGGGGTGACCAAGTCGATCGCTCCAATATAATCCTGTCTGATTTTGGTTATCGTCAGGGCTGTGCCGTTCCAGACCACCCGGTACAAGTCCGTCTTGCTGAGCGGACCTTGCTTTGCGACCAAGTATAGAAGCCCTTCCGCCGCTTTCCCAAGGGATAGAGCATCTACCCATGGCGTATAGCTTCCGCTTACCACTGCGGTTACATAATTGTTCTGATCCCTCATGGGAACAGGGATTCTCGGCGGGGCCGTCTCGAAGAAGACCGGTCCCAAGGCGTTGCTGTAGAGACTGTTCCCGCTGAATTCGCTAAGGAAACCGCCATTCACCAGTTGGATGCCGTAGGCGGCGTTATTGCGGAAGGTATTGTCGAGCACCTTCAGGCCGATCGGCTGACCCGCGATACTCAGTCCGCTGCCTCCATTACGGTTGACGATATTGTCCGCTACGTGGAAGTCGCTGTAGGTGTCCCCGGTAATGCGGATGCCGCCGGTGCTGCATTCCGTAATGAGGTTGCTCGTCAGTACCACTTCATTCACCTGCTCGCCCATGCTGAAGTCGAGCTGAATGCCGTAGTCGCCGCATTTGCGGATGGTATTGCTGCTTATCGTAAGATAATCGCTGTGGATGACATAAATACCGGAATTCGTACCGAGATCGGGACTGCTGCCGATATCATGAATGGTATTTCCCGTAATGTTGATATGGGAGGCATTATCTTCAATATGGATGCCCTGCTGCCGGCAGTTCGCGATGACGTTGCCGGTGATGGAGATGTAGGTTCCGCCCGCTATTCCGATCCCGAAGCCGGCGTTGACACTGGAGGATTGTTCCGGAGGACAGGAGATGTAATTTCCGTGAATCGAGATGTTGTAGGCCGCATCGAAAGGTTCTCGGTTAACGCCCATCATTTGAATGGGACTGTTGATTTCGATCGCATCACCGCTTATATTCACGAAATGGTTGTTGTTAATACGCAGGTCCGATAAGTCGTTCGCATTGAGATTCGTAAGAATGCCGTAGAGGACCCCATCAAACCGGCAGTCAGTAACCGAAACATGTTCAATGCCGGGTCTGTCTAGATAAACGGCTTGTGCGGTAGCCCCGGTAAACGTACATTTGCTGATCCGAGTATGGAGGGTGTTGGCGGCCCAGAAGATGCCGATTCCTACTTGTGGGGTATCGTATCGTATAACCAGCTCTTCTACGGCCGTATGATTGCCGTTAATCTGAAGCATCGTAACGTTCGACGGATTGCCGTTGAAGATGACCGTTCCCGGTCCGGCACCGCGTACGATGGTGTTTGAGCCAATTGCCAGGACTCCTGAAATCTTATACGCGCCTTGGGGCAAATACACAATCCCTCCGCCGCTCGCTTCCACCGTGCGCAGGGCCTTAGTAATAGCGGACGTATCGTCACGATTACCGTCTCCCAAGGCACCATATTTAGGGTCCCGAACATTCTCTACCGTATAGTCCATATGCAATCACCTCCTTGACTTCAAATGACTATTCATAGTATGCAAAAATTAACCTAAAGTGATTGAGCATATGCTCCGATAGTAAATACTATACGAAGATGGGACTACCATATGTTGGGTGGGATAAAAAAGTGAAAAATGAAAACGAGAAGCTGACCAGGAGAGCCATCCTCAGCATGATTGGACTTGGCGGGCTCTCCCTGGCAACGAGCAAATGGCTTGCTCCCGTCCCGGCAGCCGCCAGCGCTGCGGTTGAGGACGATATCTATAACGTAATGAAATTCGGTGCGACCGGGAACGGTACGACGAACGACCAACCGGCGATCCAGAAGGCCATTGAGGCGTGCAAGAAGGCGGGTGGGGGAACCGTGTATCTTCCTGCCGGCACTTATCTGATCTCCTCGCGGCTGTTCCTCGGCAGCAATACGGTGCTGAAGGGCAATGCAAAGCTCGTCAAACCGGACAACAGTGAAGTGGGCATGATTAGTATCGACGGCAGCAATGTGTCGGTGGAGGAACTCTGGCTTGAGAACCTGAACCAGAATGCCGGCTACAATATCAATCTGGCCCGCAATGCCAAGCACATCGAGATTCGTTCCTGCAAATTTACGGGTGTGAAGACCCAGGCCGTCGATATGAACGCCAAGGGGATCAAGCATATCCTGATTCAGGACTGCATCTTCGAAGCGGTAACCTATGGAGTTCTTACGAACTATAATGCGGATGATCTCGAAGACTTGAAGATTATCGGCAACCGATTTATCGATATTTACGGTGATGCGATCGAAATTAACAGTCCGATTTCCGGAACCAAGAAGTCTGCGTACGAAGCAGCAAGCAATATCATCATTTCCAATAACTATATTTCCGTACCGATGGGAAAAGGAACAGGTGATACGGCGGGGTTTGGGATCGGATTGGCTGGTGCTAGCCGGGTGTCCGTTATTGGAAACATCCTCAAGAACTGCCGTTATGAGGCGATTCACGTCGAGGACAACTGCCGGAACATCTCGATCACAGGTAACATTATTGACGGAGTACAGAACGATCCGAACAACGGGTTGAACTCCGGGATTTATGTCATTGACGCTGAACAAATCGCCATCATGGGTAACGAAATCCGCAATTGTCAGAACTACGGCATTCATTTTGAATACTCCAATGTCAATCAAGGGAACAAAGCGACGATCATCGGCAACAACGTCATGAACTGCGGCTCAGGGGGAATTCGCTACGCCGGCAATCTGATGTCCGATGCGCTCATCAGCGGCAATGTGGTTACGAACAATGCCGGTCCCGGAGTCTGCCTGGCCGGCGACAGCAACAGCATTCAGATTAAGGATAATATGATCCGCGACAATAAAAGTCATGGAGTGCTGCTGGAGCAGTCCAAGATGGTGTCCGTCTCCGGCAATACCATCTATGGCAACAAAGGCGAATGTGTGTTTGTGGACAAGCCCAGCTTCACGGTTCCCATGACCCAGTGCCACACCCTGCTCAATCTGGGAAGCAAGCCGGCCAAGACGCTGTGGTCGGATTCGATCTCGCTCGGGGTTTTTGCGGATGGCCATCTGCACGTGGTAGTAAAGAAGGGGATAGCGCACTACTCCAAGCTCTATAAGGTATCTTGGAATGAGGCCGAGCTGCAGGCAGTACTCCTGAAGGAGACCGGTTCAACGGGGATCGTGATATCCAATCCGCGGATGAGCGGAAAGAAACTCCAGATCAACGCTTACGCCGAGGCATCGGGCGGAGATCCACTGCTGGTGGATGTTCAATTCCAAGGGATGATTATGCTGGGTTAGACTGACCAAAAGGGCTGCGGTGAACGGACTTGATAACTTCACGATTGGATCGGCTGCTCCGTGAAACCCGGGAAATCACGCTTGTCGGGTACTATGGGGTCAATAACTTCGGTGATGACCTGATGCTTCGCAGCATATTGGACAAGCTGGCCCCTTATGGGCTGAGGGTGAACCTGATTTCTTATGGCGAGGCTATTCCCTGGATTGATCATGACATCCGTGTGTATTTCTGGACCAGAGGACGGCGGGGCCACAATATCCGGATGTTCCTGCAGGCCATCGCTTCAAGCTCCCTGGTACTGTGGGGCGGCGGAACCTGCTTCACCGACGAGGATGGGGACGGGCTGTTCCGTCCCATGATGCTTGCCCTGCTGTCAGGCAAACGGATTGCATATATGGGTGCGGGTATAGGGAACCTTCGGCGCCAAAGCCGGCGTGCCAAAGCCGCCCTGCTGCTGAACGTGAGCACCTATATCTCCTTCCGGGACGACCGTTCTTACCGGAAGGGCTCAGCCTGGACGCTCCTGAATAGAGGAAAGATCGAGAGAATTGAAGATCCGGCTCATGAACTTCTGCGTGCCTACCGGTCTCCTACCGGAACTCGGGAAGAGAATGGGCGGACGCTCGTTGTAGCCTGGAGGAATCTCGAGAAATACGGCGCAACGACAATAGGGAATAAGCTGGAGCCGGTGGCCGAACTGTGTCTCCGGCTTATCGTGCGATATGGGATAAGCCACGTGGGGATTATCCATGCGGACTCGGGCTTCGACGAAGGCATCGGCCGGCGGCTGTACGCACTTCTATGCGAGCTTCCACTTCCGCAGGGGGTAGAGCTTCTCTATCAAACGAGCGTCCATTATGAAGATAAGCTCAAGGTTCTCGCTGAGGCGGAGGTGGTCCTCACTTCCCGCCTTCATGTCGGTGCGGCAGCTTATTTTCTGGGCAAGACCTGTTATATGTACAATTATTCACCCAAGATGGCTTATTTTGTAGAAGAGTTCAAGTCGGATTCCCTGATCATGTTAGAAGAGGATGGGCAGGGAGCGCTGCAGCTGCCTTATTCCCCGGAATCCGCCCCTGAAGGGCTCGGAACGGAACAACCCCATGGCTAACCCGAATGGCAAAAGGCTGCTGAAGGAGATGCTCGTCTACGGACTTGGCACTTTTGGCTCCAAGGTGATGGCTTTTCTGCTTTTGCCGCTGTATACGCACACGCTGTCCAAGGAAGAATTCGGTTTCATCGAGATGCTGAATACGATCTTGTTCCTTGCGGTGCCTGTGATCGGGCTGCAGATCTCGGATGCACTTTACCGGTTTCTGCTGGAATCGAAGAATGAAGAAGAGAAGACAAGGTATATCTCAACTGGCTTAGCCCTGATCCTGGCCAGCTCGCTGTCAGGTGTCCTTGTCTATTGGATATGGAGAGGAAGCGCCGCGTGGCAGGAGAGCCGTGAGGCTTGGATAATGCTTCTGGTGTTCGCTGCCCTGGCATCGGCTGTGGGCAAGCAGATTACACGCGGACTGGGATTGACGAGAACCTTCGCAGCTGCGGATATGGTCACGACCGCCGGTACAGCTGCGGGAGCCGTCTTTTTCCTGGCATTCCTGGACTTAGGGGTTGACGGGTTCCTGTATTCGCTTCTCTTAAGCCATACGGCTGCCTTGGTGCTTCTGGTAGGGAAGGGAGGCTGGTGGAGGGATATAAGAGTGTCGGCGGTAAGTGCGGCCTACGCCAAGCGCCTGCTCGCCTACGCGATTCCTCTGCTGCCGAACCTGATCTCCTGGTGGATGATTCAGGCGGTTGACAGGTATGTAATCAAGGCTTATGAGGGATATGGCGAAGTCGGATTGTACGCGGTTGGGATGAAGCTCGCCAGCATCATTGCGCTGCTGACCAGCGTGTTCCAAATGGCCTGGCAGTCCGAAGCGGTCCGGATGTACCATTCTCAGGAGAGGGACCGATTCTTCTCTGATATATTTCATATGTATTACGTGCTGCTGAGTACCGGGATTGCGGCTCTGTTGGTGATACTGAAACCGCTGCTCGGGATCATGGCCGCCCCTGAATATGCTTCCGCCTGGAAGTATGCGAGCCTGCTCCTGCTGAGCTCGCTGTTCTCCGGGATCGCCGGCTTCTACGGCGTTACATACATCGTGACGAAACAGACGAAGGGAGCGTTCTACAGCTCTCTGATCGGCGCTTTAGTCAGCGTCATGCTGAATCTGCTGCTTATCCCCGTGATTGGAACGATCGGCGCGGCGGTGGCGAATCTGACCGCTTTTGCGGTGATGTCGCTGGTACGGTTGAGGCACACGAGAGGGTACATGAAGATCTCCGTGAACCTGTGGGGCTTTCTGCTCAACGTCAGCATCCTCCTGCTTCTCTGTTTCTCGCATTTTACCGGGATGAGTGAGCACTGGGGAGCGGGACTTCGAATACTGTTAATGGTCGTACTGCTGCTGCTGAACCGAAAGCCGCTCCTGCGGCTGCTACGTTTGTTCTCCACTTTCCGCAGGAAGGAGGAGGGCAGATAAGTGCTTTCTCGACAAAAATAAGGATACGGCGGGCGAGGTTCCCGTACGCATCTTGAAATCATGACAACAAGAAGCCCTGACTGCGTTCCCGGGAACGCAGTCAGGGCTTCTTGTTGTTTGCTCCGTACCTTGATTCGAGGGTCCTAGAGCTAGTAAATGGATTCGAACTTTGGTTAATGATTCCATGTCTGCGCTTTCCTTTTAGAAGGAGCGTTCGGCACGTACAAAGGCGATAAACCGCTTTGCTTCTTCAGGCGTCAATTGCTTCCCATCGATCGTCAGGGAGAAATGCTGCAGGATGCGGTCATCTGAGAGCTCCAGGCTCTCTACGAACTGCCGTACCTGCTGATCCAGAACCATCTCGGGATCCTGCGTGCGTCCCAGCAGGTAATCGATGGAAATCTTGAAGTAGTTGGCAATCTTGACAAGCGTATCATAATCGGGTTCCCGGCGGTTCTTCTCGTAGTGGGAAAGGGAGGCGCGGGAGATGTTGAGCTTAATGGACAGCTCTTCCTGAGTCATTCCCTGTTTTTCCCTTAACAAAGCGATTCGATTGCCTATTTGTCCCATTGTTCTCACCCCGTCCATCATTTTCAGTTTCCCAGTTCCTAGAGCGTGAGGTTTGAAACCTTGCATAGGCACTTCGGAATGCTTGAGTTGGTAGTCTTATAGACCTATATGAACTGCCGGTCATCTTTTATTTCGTTTTCTTCGATAGGTTATGTAACGTTCTAATACGATAGTCTCATAGAAACATGTTATTAATAGAGAACAATGCGAGGAAGGTTCCAACTAAACCTGTCGAAAGAACTAATTAAATTATACATTACGTATCGTCATTTGTGAAGATTCGATCTTAACGTTTAAATAATAATGTTAAAAAATTAACAGAAATATGCGGCATAACCCAGTTACATATCGTATCTGAAATGTGCTACAATAAGTATATGTTGAAGTGATTCAAGATGCCGCGGCTTGGGTAATGATCCTGTAGTGAATATGCTCCCGGCAATCACGAATCACATCCATAGGAGAGAAGACCATCCCATGAGCCATACCGTATCCCTCGATATCCGCAGCATGATGCAGCAGCTCGGGATTCACCCGGAACGGGTAACCGAGATCCTCACGCAAGTCCTGGAATCCTCTTCATCGGAGGAACCCGGAAGCAGCAGTTCTGTGGATCCGGACCGTCAGCCGCTCCCCATCCTTTAATTGCCCAGTATGTCCCCCTTGACGGAAATTATACGAACGGCCCCAACAGCTGACGGATACATAGCCGACTTGCTAATGAAACCAAGCAAACATGCCAAAGAGATCTGATCCGGTTATTCCGGTCAGATCGATCTTTCGGCTCTTACGAAGGCGATGAATCTCTTGGCCTCCTGAACGGTCAGTTTCTTGCCATCTATGGTTAAGGAGAAGGTACCGATGATCTTCTCATCGGACAATTCCAGACTGTCGACAAAATTCCGTACTTCCGGGTCCAGGACACTGTGAGGGTCTTCCGTTCTGCCCATCAAGTAGTCTATGGAAACTTTGAAGTGATCTGCAATCCTCACTATGGTCTCATAGTCGGGTTCCCGCCGGTTCTTCTCATAATGCGAGAGGGAAGCACGGGAGATCTCCAGCTTTCTGGATAAGTCCTCCTGGGTTAACGCATGTTTCTCTCTAAGAAGAGCGATTTTATCCCCAATTTTGATCATGCTACTATTCCCTCCGTCAAGCTGGCGCTGCTTCAGCACTGCATCATAATGTCGAATCTTGTTGAATCGTCAGATATGATTATACAATACGTATCATGGTTTGTGAAGAAGGAGATTACAAATTCTTGAATAAGGTCAGCCGACCGTGAAATCATAAAATTTTCTATACAAAGATACAGAATGTATCCAAACTATGATACAATTAGTATTGTATCCGGCACCTTATTACTAGAGATAAGGACTATTATCATCATTCATAGGGAGGAATCATCTAATGATAGGAGCTCGCATTCAAAAACTCAGACACCAGAAACGCATGTCGCTGACTGAACTTGCCGCACGCGCCGGTGTAGCCAAATCCTACTTAAGCTCCATTGAGCGAGACCTGCAGTCGAATCCTTCGATTCAATTCCTTCGCAAGCTTGCGCCGGTACTTGGAGTTAACGTTCAGACCCTGATTCTGCATGACCCGGGTGAGAAGCAGGAGCAGCTCGACCAGGAATGGGTTCAAATTATACAGGAATTCAACGAGCTCGGGCTCAGCAAGGATTCTCTCCGCAAGATCGTTCGACAATTGAAGACACGGCAGGCCGTGACCTACGAACAAGCAAGATAGGGGAATGAGGAATCATTCCCCTATTCCTGCTTCTATGGTCGCATTTTCCGTGTTGTTTGAATAGAGGAAAGACTCGGCAAAATTGGATATTTATGATCATCAAAATAATGGGAACATCAGATAAAATATGTAACGAGAGTCAGCATAGATGACATCAAGTACCCGAAGAAAGTGGGACCGTCATGGAAACAAGCATTCCGTTGGATATTATCCACACCCTCCGTCAACTGGGCATCAGCACAGCCAAGGCGCTGGAATTTATCACGCATGAAGCTGCGAATTTATCCGCCGCATCCTCCGACTTGACAGACGGGAGCGAGCGCTCCGGCGATACGGAATAATCCGTGGTTATTCCCGGTTGTTCCACCCCGATATTCCCCGCACAGGAACCATCCTTTATTCCGTAAAAGTGAAGATCCGCAGAGGTTCGTACATTGGACGGGCTCCCAGGCGGCTTTGGTATAAGACCAGCCGGTCGGCCTGCCACGGAATCAGACATGCTTCCGGCAGCGGGCAGCGGCCCAGTTCCGCCTGGTCCCATCCCTGACCTTGGTAGGTTCTTGCCACGGTGACGTGAGGCTTGAACTTTCTTTCCTCCGACGGAAAGCCCGTATCGGTCATGGCCAGCTCCACCTGCTTATGAAGCGAATGCAATGCCTCCAATGAGCCCTCCAATCCTACCCATAAGATAGACGGTGCAGATCCCCGTCCGAACGTTCCGGTCTGTCCAAGCTGCAGCCGCATGGAGCTCGATTTGGCGGCAGCCTGCTCCAGCGCTTTCTCGATCGATGGAATCCTTGACCCCTCCACTTCCCCAAGGAATTGAAGGGTGATATGCAGGTCCTCCGGATGGACCCACTTGCGGAAAGAAATCGTCTTCTTTACACCGCTCATCCAATTCCCCAACCCCTCTTTGAGATGGCCGGGCAGCGGCACGGCCACGAACAGCCGAAGAGCTGATTTCATTACACCTTCCTCCTCTTTGTTCAAGAAACTTACACTTGATGTTACGCGCCAACCTTTGCTATCATAGCCATATCATATGAAAAGCGAGGGTGTTTTAATCGTGACTAGGCGCGCTTATAATTTCAATGCAGGTCCGGCCGCGCTTCCCTTGGAAGTGCTGCAGCAAGCACAAGAGACATTCGTTGACTACAATGGCATCGGCATGTCTCTCATGGAGATCTCCCACCGCAGCAAAGAATACGAAGCGCTGAATGCGGAAACGGCATCCCTCCTGCTTGAATTGCTCGGAATCCAATCAGGGTATCAGGTTCTCTTCCTTGGCGGAGGGGCCAGCATGCAATTTGCTCAGATCCCACTGAACTTCCTGAAGCCGGGTACGGTTGGAAGCTATATCATCACCGGCAGCTTCTCGGAGAAGGCTTATCAGGAAGCACAAATCGTAGGTGAAGCCTCCATTGCGGCTTCCAACAAGGAAGGCAAATGGAGAAGCCTGCCTAAAGCAGGCGATATCGTCATCGATCCGAAATCGTCCTATGTACATATGACGACGAACAACACGATCGAAGGCTCGCAGTGGTCGGACATTCCGGATACCGGCGGCATTCCACTCATCGGCGACATGACCAGCGGCATTCTCAGCCGTCCGTTCGATGCCAGCAAGTTCGGCATGATCTATGCCGGCGCCCAGAAGAATCTTGGTCCTTCCGGCGTTACGGTCGCAGTGATCCGCGATGACCTGCTTGCGGAAGAGCCGAAGCATCTTCCGGTCATGCTGCGTTACACGACGCACGCAAAGAACCAATCCCTCTACAATACCCCGCCGGTGCATTCCATCTATATGGTGAATCTGGTCCTGAAGTGGGTGAAGGAACAGGGCGGCGTGGAAGCGATGGAGAAGCGCAATGTGGAGAAATCCAAGCTTCTTTATGATGTTATCGATGCATCGGGCGGCTTCTACAGCGGCAACATTGATGCGGACAGCCGTTCCATCATGAACGTGACGTTCCGTCTGCCAAGCGAAGAGCTGGAGAAGCAGTTCGTTAAGGAATCCAAGGATCACAACTTTGTAGGCCTTGCTGGTCACCGGAGCGTTGGCGGTATTCGGGCATCCGCTTATAATGCCGTTCCTTACGAGGCGTGCCAGGCGCTTGCGGAGTTCATGAAAGACTTCCAGCAGCGCAACAGCTAAGAATCAAGCAGTCTTTCCACAGACCTGTCGACCGGTGCTGCGGAAGGGCTGTTTTTGTTACCTGCTGTGGGATCCACGAAAAAAGCGCCGCTGGAGTTCCATTCCAGGGCGCTCGTTCGTATGAGGGGCGATTTTGGCGGGGGAAGCCTTGAGCAGGGGCGCCGATGCATGGCGAACCCGCGGGTTAGGCGGAGAGAGCAGCATGGGCGAGGGCGGTACCCGTTCGATAAGAAAGCAGGGTTACTTCCGCTCTGCCCAAAGGCGCTGCTGCGGCTTAAACAGGAACTTCCTTGACGGAAGGCTCCGTCAGTTTGTATCCGACATTGCGAATCGTTACAATGTATTCTGGATTGCGTGCATTCGTCTCGATCTTATCCCGCAGGTGGGAGATATGCACATCGACGATCCGGGTATCGCCGAGGAAGTGGTAATCCCATACCCCGTGCAGCAGCTGCTGCCGGCTGAGCACCTTGCCGCGGTGTTTGCAGAGGAAGAGCAGAAGGTCGAATTCCTTCGGTGTCAGGTCGATATTCTGGCCTTTCACTTTGACCTCGCGCTGGTCCGGTTGAACTACAATCTGGCCTATGGTTAATGGTGTATTCTCGGAGGAAGAAGGCAGGGTTTGGATGCGCCGGATAATGGCTTGAATGCGGGAAATGAGTTCCTGGGGGCTGAACGGCTTCGTCATATAGTCATCGGCCCCGTTGTCGAGTCCCGCGATTTTGTCGGAGAGATCCTGCATGGCGGTCAGCATGATGATGGGAACGAGGTTGTTCTGACTTCTCAGCTTGCGGCACACTTGAATGCCGTCCATCTTCGGCAGCATCAGATCCAGTACAATCAGGTCCGGGCGGAAATGTTGAATGGCGCCAAATACTGCCTCGCCGTCATACACACAGTGAACCTCATATCCGACAAGCTTCAGATTAAACTCTATAAGCATCGAGATGGAAGGTTCATCGTCAACGACAAGAATTTTCTTCTTCATCATTCCGAATAATCTCCTTTGTAAACGCTGGGATGAACCTATTATCTCAATCCACTATCATCTTCGTATTAAGAAAAGGTAAAACCTGTGTTAAAATTGCAAAAATAGAGAGGAAAGGCGACATGGCTTTTCATATTGTATTGGTGGAACCCGAAATACCGGCAAATACCGGCAACATCTCCCGCACGTGCGCGGCTACCGGAACCTGGCTTCATCTCGTTAGGCCGCTGGGCTTCGATACGGACGACCGGACCCTGAAACGGGCGGGTCTCGATTATTGGCACAGCGTCAAGCTGGAGTATCATGACTCGTTCCAAGAGGTCAAGGATCAATACCCGGACGCCCGCTTTTTCTTTGCCACTACGAAGGCGCAGAAGCTCTACACGGATGTCGAATTCAGGGACGGCGATTTTCTGGTCTTCGGTAAAGAAACGAAGGGCCTGCCGCCGGAGATCCTGGAGGCGCATCCAGATCAGCTGATCCGTATGCCGATGACCGAAGCGGTACGCTCGCTGAATCTCTCGAATTCTGCGGCCATCGTCCTGTTCGAAGGGCTGAGACAGACCGGATTTCAGGGGCTGCGCTAGCGCCCCGGACTCCTCCACAGCTTGGGGCATCGAGGCCGTGAAAAGGATGAACATGCGTACTTTTCAGGAAATCTCACCGGATTGGGAAGGAATTTAGGATGGTGTGTCGAATCCTATGAAAGAACCGCAAGGCAATGTGTGAAAAGTGAGGTGAATTGATGATGAAACCGGCAGGTGTAGTACGAAAAGTCGATCAACTGGGAAGAATCGTGCTTCCCAAGTCGCTGCGCAAAAGATATCAAATGAACGAAGGAGATCCTGTCGAGATTTTGGTAAGCGGAGATCATATTATCCTGGAGCGGTACCGGCCGCGCTGTGTATTCTGCGGCTCCATGGAGCAGGTCAGCGACTTCAAGGAACGTCATATATGTGCCGAATGTTTGGGCGAGATGCATCTTCTCAAGACAAGCGAATAAGCATCCTGCTTGAACGGATAGGGCGCAGCAAAAAGCACCCCGGTTTCCTTTGGACCTTAGCGGTCAGGGAAGCTGGGGTGCTTTATTGCGTACAGCGGGCTACTCCGGAAGGAGCTTTCGAACCGTCTCCCGCTTGCGCATCCACTTCCTGAGCTCGCGCGGCATGCCTTTGCGCTGATAGATGGCAATCAGCCGGTCATAGAGCGGCAGCTCATCTGACGGGCAGTAGAGAAGGGCGCTCTGGAGAAAAGGAACCGCTTCGAGTTGATGCTGGCCCATCAGGCAGTAATCCGCAGCCCATACGCAGAGCTGCTCCCAGCCATGCTCGATCTGCTCCCGGAGGGAGAGGGAGAACGGATCGTAACCGCCGGGAATGATCTTGCCCTTGAGGCGGTCCAGCAGATTGCGGCACAGGGCGTACTTGTCCTCCGGATCCCGGGTTTCCAGCGCCCGCTGCAGGTCGGTCAGAAAGTCAGAGAGATCGCACTGGATCCGACCGTTCAGGCGGATAAGATCCCGTTCCGTGTGCAGGATAGGATCCTTGCCGGCAGGCATTTCGAGAAGCTTGGCAAAATGGCTGAGATACACCCTCAGATTGCGCATCGCCTTGGAGTGCTCGACTTCGGGAAAGAGCCGCTCGCATAATTCCTCGCGCCCTGCGGCAGGATGGAAGACCAGATAGATCAGCAGGCTTTTGGCATGACGCGTATTCCAGCTTTCTTCGACAAGCTTCCCGTTTAACCGCACCTCGAAGGTGCCCAGGCATCGGACCTGAAGCAGCGGCACCGCCGTCTGCGGAGAGGTATCCCGCTGGACGGCCAATCTCAGCATCCGCTGCAGCTCATGCTGAACGGGCGTGCGGACGGAACGCTCACCACGGGGCCTGCGCATGAAATAGTCGATCCAATCGGCGCTGTAGATCGGCTGGTCCACGAACAGCAGAGAAGCGGCCCCGGGAACCACCAGGAAGTGAGAGGACTCCCAGAGTGAGTGCATGATGCCGGCCGCGGAGGGCGTACAAAGCTCATCGTGCTCGCCGCACAGGAGCAGAACGGACTTACCGGACGGCTCCCAGGAGGAGGCGTCCGTGTTAAGAACATGCCGGACCCAGCGGGAGTAACCGGCGGGGCAGGCTCTCTCAAAGGCCTGCGTGATGCGCCGCCTTACGGCACTCTCGGTATGCTTGACCGTCAGCTTGCGGGCCATCCGTTCCCCGAGCGACGGCATACCGGAGGTTTCGGCGAGGGCCAGGCGGCCTTCGTATTCCTCCTCGGCGGACGACAGGGGGAAGGAGGGGGGCGGGGAGATCAGAATGAGCCGGTCCACAACCGACGGCTTCAGCTGGGCGAAGCGGGCGGCGAGCACGGCTCCCAGCTCATGGCCGATGAGGGAGGCCCGTTCTATTCCCAGGTGAGCCTGAAGCCGGGCCAAGTCGAGCAGATGATCATCGGGCGAGAAAGACTCAGAGGCATCCTTGCTCCGGCCATGTCCTCTCAGATCGTACAAAAGCAGCGAGTAGCGGCTTTGGAGAAGCGGAACGACCGAGAACCAGAAAGAGCTGTCAAGCCCGGCACCATGAATAAGCACGAGCGTAGGCTGCAAAGAAGAGGAGCTCGGCAGCCAATCGTAGTAAATATCGGATGAGAACAGGGGGTGATGAAGCATACTGGATGAGTCCTCCGACACTAATAATGATGGATATTGGGGTGAATGGACTAGGTCTAAAGTCATTATATCAAATGGTAAGGAGATTTTTAAGAAGTGATCCGAAAAAACCAAAGAATCGGCGTCATCCTGTAACGTTTCTGTAACGGAGGGTGTGTTACAATGAAAGTATTAAAAAGAAGAGAAGAGTTCTCTATAGAGAACTACTGACGGGGTCATTGAAGACGTAAGCTCAAATACGGAAACATGTGAAGAAAAGATAGAGTTAAGAAAAGATAGAGTTAAGAAGAGATAGAGTTAAAAGAAGTGATAGAGAGATAGAGTTAAAAAGAAGTGATAGAGATAGAGTTCGGATAAGGAAAGATTCGGATAGAGGATGGATGGGAGAGATCATGATGGTCACACAAGAAGCAGTGAAGATTGAGCTGGAGATCCGAGAGGTGCTGGTACAGCTCGGAATTAGCGAGGAACGCTGGAAGTCCATGCAAGCCGAAGGGGAGAAGCGGGCGATGCAGACCGGGGTAAAGGGAAAGCTGGCCTAATGGTGCATGTTCGCTGCCTCAACGAGGGGCTGTTGGGGTCACCACTTGACAGGGCCAATAGGTTAGTCAGGCAGGGGAAGGTTAGCTTCCAACGGCTGATGAGAAGCAGAGCAGTGGATGACCCCAGGCATCGGTTAAGGTTAAGGGGACCGATAGAACCATAGATTGCGGGCCTGTCAGGATGGGCAGGCAGTGGAAGAGATCGACTCCGGACTCGACGAAGCCGGTCGGTTGACGTCACTTGGCAGCAGAAGGCGCCTGGTAAGATTGGCGGTCGGTCGAGGGGATATAACGGCGTGATATACATAAGCCAGCAGGACGCTGGGCCGTATAGCCTGTTGGCTAAGGGCGGAAGGTTGGGCCCGATGAGCAGCCGATCTATGCGGTGACGCTTCGCAATAAAATAGGCTGGAACATAACGGCATGAGCGAAAGATTCGATTCTTCGCTCATGCCGTTACCGTTCCAGCCTATTCGCTGTGTCTGCCTCGGGAAATCGTGGCAGGCTGCCCGATTACAGACCCTTCGTCTTATCGTCGTTATACGCAGCTGTAAGCATCGCAACGATGAACAGAAGGAAAACGACGATCATAATCCAAAATGTAGATGACATGCGGCAGCACCTCCGCCCTATATTATAACCAACCGGGTTTCAAAAGAAAACATATAAATCTGTGAACAAATCATTGAAAGAACAAGAAGTGCGTGGCCAGCGGCCGCAGGCGGCCGTCCGACGGCCGGTTGATGATCTGCCCATCGAAGATCAGCGACGACGAACCGCCGCCGTCCAGGTTATAGGCATCCTGGATACCTAAGGCGAGCAGCTTGTCCTGGAGCTCGGGAAGCGTCGCCCCCGAATGGCCGTTCTCATCCTGACCGTCGGTTACAATGAAGAGCAGCTGGTCATTTTTGAAGCTGCCGACCAGCGTTCTCGGTGCCCGGGCGGGGGAGGTCAGCCACTGGGTGGGAATCTCCTGCTTCACCCCGCCACGCAGGAGCACGGGGACGAAGGTGGCGCCAAATTCAGGCTGTAGCTTGTCCAGGTCCTCTTGTCTCGAGAACTTGCCGCCGATGAGCTTCCGGTCTTTGCTCAGGCCAATGAAAGCCAGATCCTCAAACGTCGGCTCGAAGCCGTAGACATATTTGCCGCCGAGCATGGTGGTGCTTAGCGGGTAGCGCCGGCCGCTCTTCGGGTCGTCGGCGAATCCGCCGGCATTGACCCCGGCGACCGCCCCGTAGCGCTTCACCGCTTCGAGGGTAGTCTCGCTGCCGCCGACCCGGTCCTGGCCGAGGACCATCTTCATCCCTTGGTCCGATCCTAGCCCGACCTTCAAGGCGTAACCGCTGTACCCCTGTCCCTGGAAGGTGTACAGCTTGAGGTCCACATTCGGTGACGTCACGGCGCGGGACGGACCCGTACCCAGCCTGGCGGCGAACCTCGCGTCAAAGAGGGCCGCCGGCCGCTTGGCCGCCGCCTCTGCAATGGTCACCATGGAGGCGGCGGAGGCCGAGCTCTGTGCGTACAGCTCGTAATACTGCTGCACGGTGGTGCGGGTCAAGGCCGCGTCCACCCGGCTGCGCTCGAGGGCGGAGAGGGCGGTCTGCAGCTCCTCCTGAAGGCCGGCCGCCGGGGGAGCCGGAAGTGCGCGTTCCGGCAGCGTGACGGGAAGGGCCGAGAACAGAAGGAACAGCATCCCGCCGAGGAATGGCGCCAGGGCGAGCATCATCATCCGGTTGATGGCTTGGATGGGATTCATGGTGCAGACTTCCCTTCCTTCACTTACTGCAGCGCATCCAGCTGTTTCTGCAGGGCCTCCAGCTTCTTCTGAAGCTCGGAGAGCTGCGTGTACAGCTGGTTGCTGTTATCGGTTTTGGAGCTCGCACTGTCCTTGGTGAAGGCCAGAAGCTCGTTGACAGAATCGATCTTCGCCTGCAGCTTCGCGATGTCGCTTCCGAGAGATTCCCGGAGCCCTGCGATTTGGCCTTCGTACTCCTGCTGCACCTGCGTCAATCTCGCATCCGTCTGGGCGGCGATGTCCGCCGCGATCTGCTGACGGAGGTGGTCTGTGTAGAGCTTGGCGCCGAAGGCGCCTCCGCCCGCCAGCAGAAGCCAGAAGAGAAACAGTACGAGATACGTTCTTCGTTTGCGCTTGCGGCCCGGTGCGCCGGCGCGTACGGCATTCGGCCGTGCCGCCGGCTCCATGGGGGTATTCATGACGGGTTCACCTTCCTGTATTCGTTCGGAGAGCTGCCCACCATCTTCTTGAACACTTTGCTGAAATATTTTTCATCCTCATATCCGACCATCTCGGCCACCTGGGAGACGCGCAGGTGGGGGTTGAGCAGCAGCAGCTTCGCCTTATCAATGCGGATGCCGCTGACATAGTCGGAGAGATTTACGCCAAACTCCTGTTTGAACTTTCGGGAGATGTACTCGCGGCTCAAGAAGAAATGGCTGGCGATCTCCTGCAGGGTAATATCCTGATGATAGTGACTCTGAATGTATTTCGAGATCTCGAATATGACATTGCTGTCCTGGTGCTGCTGGGTGAGCAGCTGACGGGAGAGCTCGATGAGGTCAGCCGCCAGCTGCTGCTCCCACTGGTCCAGGGACAAGGCCCCCTGCTCGTCCAGCGGGACGATGAACGGCGAACGTTCCCCGCTGGCAGACTGGGGAGCGGGTTCTCCGAGCAGCTCCGAGAGCCAGCGGTTCTTGAAGGCATTGTACTCATGCCGCCACAGCTCCAGCTGCTCGACATCGATGGAGGGCAGCTCGCGGACCGCGGCGATCCACTCGCCTACGACCCGGCGGATCTGGTCTGCACTGCCGCTGCGGACCGCCAGCTGTATGGATTCGGCGTAGGCGGAGAAGGTGAGCAGCTTGTGGGTCGGCGCACCCTGCGGGCTGTAGACATGGATAGCCTTCGTCCTGGACAGCAGATTGCGGGCACGCAGGGACCGGCGGGCTTCCTCATACGCCGCGGGCAGTCCCTTCGGAAACTCCTGGTGGAGCGACAGCCCGATATCGAGCGTGCTCTGCAGGACAACCAGCAGGCTCTGCTGGATCTTGTGGAGCAGCTCTTCCGCGGCACCGAGCCGGTCGTACAGCAGGATCAGCACTTCGTTGTCACTGTTCCAGTACCGGTACGCAATGCCGGCACGGCCGCCTTCTTTGAGCACCTCGTTCGCAATATTCGTGAGAGAGAAATAGAGCAGATCCGTATTCTTGTCGAACTTCCGGCGGAGCACCAAGCTCATCGTATCGAGACTGAGGATGGCGACCCGGCAGGTGCTGACCCCGGTACCCAGCCCGAATTCCTGCTGGAGTGTGAGCGAGCAGGCTTCGTAGCCGGAGGGCTCGGCGGTCAGGCCGGAGAGCATCTTCTCCCAATAGACCGGCTTGAACTGGTTTCGTTCGATATTGCGCTCGGTCTGCAGCAGCCGCTCGGCTTCCTCCCGCTTCCAGGCCATCACCGCCTTGTCAACCGCCTTATAGAGCTGCTGGGCGTCGATCGGCTTCAGAATATAGTCGATGCCGCCTGACTTGACGGTATGGCGGACGAACTCGAAGTCGTCGTGGCCGCTGATCACGATCGTCTTGCCCTCCGGGTAATGCAGCTGCAGCCAGTCCAGCAGCTCCGTGCCGCTGCGCAGCGGCATCATCATATCGGTGAAGATCAGCTGGGGTTTATGCTCAGTGATAAGATCGGCCGCATCCAGACCGTCCTGGGCCTCCAGGATCCGGGTTACGCCGAATTCCTCCCACGGCACGAGCAGCTTGATGGCTTCCCTTACATGTTTCTCGTCATCTACGATGATGGCAATCACAGTGTGCTTCCTCCTAGCGGTGTGGACGGAAAGCGGAGCGTGATCCGCAGTCCGGTAGGTTCGCGGTGCTCCAGGAAGAGCACCGCGGTATGGTTAAAATGCAGCTCGAGCCGGTTCTTGACGTTCTGCAGCCCGATGCTCTCGCCAAGATGGCCGGGATCCGCCGTATCGGCGGCAGGATCGTCCTGCGCCAGGCGGAGCGACAGCTCCTGCAGCGCCTCGTCGCTCATGCCGCGCCCGTTATCCTCGACAGTGAGCTCCACCGAGCCGTTCGGGAGCAGACGTGAGGACAGAATGAGCTCTCCCAGGTTCTCCCGCGGGTCGAAGCCATGCTTGAAGTAGTTCTCGATGAGCGGCTGCAGGGTCATCTTCGGCAGCACGCAGTCTACGGTCGCTTCATCTATATGATAACCGACCGTCAGTTCGTTCTCAAAGCGCTGCTGCTGAAGCTCGAGGTACGCCTTGGCGTGTTCGATTTCTTTGCGGAGCGGCACAAGGCTCTCACTCGTGTTCATGCTGTACCGCATCATTTTGGCCAGGGTGGAGATGAGATGGTATACCTTCGGCGCCTGGTGCTGAAGGGCGAGCGTGCCGATCGACTGCAGCGAGTTGTACAGGAAGTGCGGGTTGATCTGGGCCTGAAGGGCCTTCAGCTGGTTCGTCTTGTTGGCGAGCCCGAGCTTGTACTCCCGTGTGATGAGGTCGTTAATCGTATCCATCATCAGCCGGAACCGCCGGGCTAGAATGCCGATCTCGTCCTTGGTCCGCACCTGGATGTCGACGTCGAGCTGACCGGTCTGAATGATATTGATGTATCCGATGAGTTCCTTGATCGGACGGGTGAAGCGTACGGAGATCCACATGGTCAAACCGGCTACCACGAACAGCAGAATGCCCAGAATGACGAACTGGATCTGCGTCAACTCCCGCGCTCCGCGGTAAAGTTGTTCATAAGGAACTTTTTTGACGAGATACCAGTTCATGTAAGGAGTTTCGATCTTCTCATACAGGTGAATGCTGCTCTTATCCTCCATCGTGCCATGGGTCTCCGAAGTCTGCAGCATCTGCTCCACCCAGGGATCCTGCAGCTTCCAGCCGAATTTCACGCCGGGAACGCTGGAGTAGATCAGCCGGCCCTCGCTGTCGAGGAGGTACGCCTCTTCCTGGTCGTTGAGCAGCTGCTGCAGAAGGCCCGACAGCGTATCAAGCGAGAAGTCTACCGAGAGGCTGCCGATATGCTCCATGGAAGGAACCCGGTAGATCGCCCGGTGAATAGTTAGAACTTCCCGGGGGGTAAAGTAAGCTAAAAGCGATAATCCGTAATCATGGCTGGTATGTGTCGTCTCCACCACGGCTTCATAGGATCCGGGCTTGATCAGCGGGTTGAGCGGCATGGTCACGTCCGGACTGGGCCGGATCACCGTATTGTTGGTGAGCAGGAACGACCGGTCCTCCCCGGGGTTGCGGTCCAAGATGTTCAGGTAAACCTGGAACACTTCCCGGTTGACGGCGATGGTCCGGATCAGATTCTTGATCTCCGCCTCGCTCTGATAGCCCCGGAACCCGAGGTCCATCAGGCGCACGAAGGACGGATTCTTATAGACGCTGAAGCTCAGGTCGACGAGCTGGTTCATATAATTGACGATATTGATCCGGCTCTGTCCCAGCAGGTTGGTATTCTCCTGGATCGCTTTCTCCTTGACGGACTGCTTCGTATAAGCATTCGTTACGATCATGGACGTCACGATGGGAGCAATGGTTGCAATCAGCAGAACTACGATTAACTTGAAACGAAGCGAGTTTCGGCCCACAGGGGTCTCCTTTCCATACGCCTCCCGCACGATAGGTCAATATTTTACACCTAACGGTTCATCATTCTCTGTGTTGGGAGAGGGGCTGCTTTTTGTATACTCTGTACTATAGACAAAAAGCAAAGTAAAAAAAAGTGCGAATTTTAAAGGAGGAACATACGATGAATCGACGAAAATCGGCAGACTGGCTCGAACAGCTCGTGTTTGTCGGACCAGCTTTCATCTGCTTCGCGTTGATTGTGATCGTGCCTTTTTTCCTAGGGATGTACTACTCGTTCACCGATTGGAATGGGGTTTCTGGCAAAGTCACATGGAGCGGTCTCGCCAACTTCAAGCAAATTATATTCAATGATCCGGATTTCCTGAAATCCTTCTGGTTCACCGTACGGTTCTCCGTGGCGGCCGTCATCATATCGAACGTATTGGCATTCACTGTGGCGCTGATCCTGACGCGTCCGCTGAAGCTGCGCAATACGCTGCGTACCGTCTTCTTCCTGCCGAACGTGATCGGCGGCCTGCTGCTCGGCTTCATCTGGCAGTTCATCTTCGTGAAGGGCTTCCCGGCGATCGGGCAGCTGACGAACATTCCGTTCTTCAATCTTCCTTGGCTGGGAGACGAGATTACCGCCTTCTGGGGGATCGTAATCGTCTTCGCCTGGCAGACAGCGGGTTACTTCATGGTTATCTACATCGCGGCGCTCATGAACGTGCCCAAGGATATCATGGAAGCCGCGCAGCTTGACGGCGCGAAGCCTTGGCAGCTGCTCTACCAGATCATTGTGCCGCTGATCATGCCGGCCGTGACGGTGTGTCTGTTCCTGGCGATCTCGAACGCCTTCAAAATGTTCGACCTGAACCTGTCGCTGACCAAAGGCGGTCCGTTCAAATCGACGGAGTCCGTCGCGCTCAACATCTACACGGAAGCGTTCCAGAATAACCGGTTCGGTCTGGGTACGGCCAAAGCCTTCCTGTTCTTCATTGTCGTAGCGGTCATCACCACCATCCAAGTACGCATCACGAAAAGCAAGGAGGTTGAAGTGTAATGGAAACACCACGCTATACGGTCCGTACATTCAGCCTTGAGATCATCGCCATCCTTCTTGGACTGGTGTTCCTGGTTCCGTTCTACTTCGTTATCGTCAACTCGTTCAAAACGTTCGCGGATCTGCTGACGGACCCGACTTCGCTGCCGACTTCCCTGATGTGGGATAACTTCGTCCGGGCGTGGAAGATTCTCAAGTTCCCGACGGTACTGACGAACTCGCTGATTATTACGGTGGTGGCGAACCTGGCCATTGCCTTCCTGAGCGCCATGGCGGCTTACCGCATGGTCCGCCACCCGAACAAGCTGAACAACTTCCTGTTCCTGATCTTCGTCGCGGCGATGGTTATTCCGTTCCAGTCGATCATGATTCCGTTGGTCCGCGTGGCGAAGACGGCCGGCCTGTTCGACAGCATCTTCGGACTGGTGGTCTGCTACATCGGCTTCGGGGCACCGCTCTCCATCTTTATGTTCCACGGGTTCATCAAGTCGATCCCGATGGAGATCGAAGAGTCCGCGGTGGTGGACGGCACGAGCACGTACGGCACGTTCTTCCGCATCGTGCTTCCGCTGCTCAAGCCGATCGGCGTAACGGTCATTCTCCTCAATTCCCTGTGGATCTGGAATGACTTCCTGCTGCCGTTCCTGATTCTCCAGGATCCGACGCTGAAGACGATTCCGCTGGCGACCAACACCTTCTTCGGGCAGTATACGAAGCAGTGGGATCTGGCGCTGGCCGCTCTGGTGCTCGGCATCATCCCGATCGTGATCTTCTTCCTTGCGATGCAGCGCCATATCATCGAAGGCATCACGGCCGGTTCGGTCAAAGGGTAAGCGGCTTACAACCAAGAAGCATTATGCGCAGAAACCGGCCCTTGTGCCGGTTTTTGTTTTGGTAACTGGAAGGGTCGCATCCACACATATGCTGATGAATTTTTGCTGGGGGATCCGGATGCAGCCTGCGTCCGAGCGACTTTGCCTGCGCCGGTGATTCAGCCTAGCTAGTGATCCCTGCGACGGGTCGAAAACGCAGGATAGAATGAATAAAGAACGATGGCAAGCGATTCATTCCGGTACGCTGCAGGGTATTAAACGAAAGAGGCATGTCCGGGTTCTGCACAAAAAAGAAGGAGAAAAGTGCATTTTTGTGACATGAAAGAATGAAAGCGTGGTCAATTTGTTCCACCTTTTTGTTCAATATCCTCGGTGTTGGGTTCACCTGCCAGAATTTATAATGTGAATTGTAGACACACTAAACGTAAGCATCAACAGAGTCTACCAATAAAGGGAGGGTACACCCATGAAACAAGGAATCAAAAAAGCAACAGCCCTTTCGCTGAGTGCGGTTCTTCTTGCAGGACTGGCTGCAGGCTGCGGCGGGAATAAAGAGACAACCAAAGAGCCGGCTGCCGGAGGAACGGATGCAGGAGGCAAGCAGGTAACACTGAAAATTTTCCAATTCAAAGTGGAAATTAACGAAGCGCTGAACCGCCTTAAGGACGAATACGAGAAGGCGAACCCGAACGTGAAGCTGCAGATCGAAACGGTCGGCGGCGGCGCGGACTACGGTGCGGCCCTCAAGACGAAGTTCGCTTCCAGCGACGCGCCGGACATCTTCAACGTCGGCGGTTACCGCGAGATGGATACATGGATGGAGCACCTGGAGGACATGTCCGACCAGACTTGGGTGAAGGACGTCGTTCCTGCAGCAAAAGAACCAATGACCAAAGACGGCAAGCTGTACGGCATGCCGATGAACATCGAAGGCTACGGCTTCGTATATAACAAAGAATTGTTCGCGAAGGCAGGCATCACCGAAACGCCTAAGACGCTTTCCCAGCTCGAAGATGCGGCGAAGAAGCTCCAGGCGGCAGGCATCACGCCGTTCTCGAACGGCTACGGCGAATGGTGGATCCTCGGGATCCACAACCTGAACGTGGCGGTTGCACGTCAGGCTGACCCGAACAAATTCATCGCAGGTCTCTATGACGGTTCCCAGAAGTTCGGCGGACAAGTGTTCGACGAGTGGACGAAGCTGCTCGACCTGACACTGAAGTACGGCCAGGCGAACCCGCTGACGACAGACTACAACACGCAGGTTACGAACTTCGCAAGCGGCAAAGCGGCTATGATGCAGCAGGGTAACTGGACGCAGGTACAGATCGACAAGATCAACCCGAACCTGAAGCTCGGCGTGCTTCCAATGCCGATCAACGAAGATGCGGCAGCCAACGACAAGCTCTTCATCGGCGTACCGAACAACTGGGTGGTCAACAAGAACTCCGCTGTGAAGAAAGAAGCGAAGGATTTCTTGAACTGGCTCGTAACTTCCGACATCGGCAAGCAGTACATGACGAAGGAATTCAAGTTCATTCCGGCGTTCACGAACATCACGGCTGACGAGAAGGACCTCGGTTCAATCGCTACCGACCTCATGAAGTACAGCAAAGAAGGCAAGACGCTGAGCTGGAACTGGCCTAAATACCCGGATGGCGTAACCAACGAGCTGGGTGCTACGATGCAGGCTTATGTTGCCGGCAAAGTGAACAAAGATCAAATGTACACCGATTTCCAAAAAGCTTGGGATAACCTGAAAGCGAAGAAATAACAGCGATTCGCTGCGGATTTCACGCCCTGGTATCACGAGACGAAGCCTCAGCTCTCCGGCTGGGGCTTTTTGCCGTTTAACAAGAGGAAGATTCAGGAGTACAATAGGGAGCAATCCGCCTGAATTATAACGTTTCAATTCAGGTAATACCGGATAAAACATAGAGTCGGGGACTGCACCAAAAAGGTTTGTGTTGGCCATTCTGACAAAAGAGGGTGTGAGGGTGTGGGTAGTCTTGGGCAGTGGGCCAAGGAGCAGTGGAGCCTGCGCAGGGAAGCGGTTCCGGAGGAGCGGAGGCTGTCGAAGGAAGCCGGGGTTTCGCTGTTCATCCACTTCTGCTTCCAGTTCGGCGCATCGATGTCCGGGGTGTTCTTGACGCTGTACTTGTGGCGCTTGACGCACAGCCTGGCGATCAACGGCATTTATTATGCGGTGACGTATGCGGTGGCCCCGTTTGCCTTTGCGCTCGGCGGCTGGCTCATCAAGCGGAAGGACCGGATGGTGACGTACCGGATCGGGATCGCCATGACGGCCGCCTTCTATCTCGGCGTCGTCTTCGCGGGAGAGAAGGTGGCGGAGTATTATCTGGTGTTCGCGATACTGAACGGCATCTCCAGCGCTTTCTACTGGGCGGGTTACTTGACGCTGATGTACGACGTGTCCACGGACAGCAACCGGATCCGTTTTCTGGCCATCAACATGGTGCTCTTTACGCTGGGCGGACTGATCGGACCGGCGCTCGCCGGCTTTATGATCTCACAGTACGAGGGGCTGCAGGGATATACCCTGGTGTTCGGCACCGCCTGTTTCATGTTCGTGATGGCGTCTGTAGTGTCCATGAAGATTCCGCTGAAGCCCTCGCACCATAAAGCCTATTATCTGAAATTCACGGGTCTGCTCATGCACCGCAGCCGGGCATGGCTGAACTCGCTGTATGCCTTCGGGGTGATGGGGCTCTTCCAGGGCATGATGCTGTTCCTGCCGAACATCCTGCTCTTCCGGCTTGTGGGACGCGAGGATCTCGTTGGTTATCTGGGTGTATTATATGCGGGGCTGTCGATCGGCACCAATCTCTTCCTCTCCCGCTTCGGCAGCGAGGAGAAGGCGGTGAAGTTCATCGTGATCTCTACCTTCGGCTATCTGTTCGCTACGTTCTTCCTGATCTGGAAGATGACGCTCTTCACCGTCATTACCTTCATGATCATCTACTCGGTCTGTGCACCGCTGCAGGGCAATACGATCACTTCCTCCTACTTCCGGATTATCGGCCGTCTGCCGCTGAAAGGCCAGCTTCGGGTCGAATCCGTCGTCATGAGGGAAGTGTTCCTGAACGGAGGGAGGGTCGTGTCCATCTTCGCGCTGCTCGGCTTAATGGAGTATGCGGGGGACGAAGTGCTGCCCTGGGTGCTGGCTGCGGCCTCGCTGCTGCAGATCGGTCTGGCCGGGCTGCTTCGATCCCGGGATGCCGGGGTAGAGCGCCGGGCGGACAGGCTGCTGTCCCGTACAGGGGGAGGGAAGGCCTCCTCCGGAGGGGCGGCCGGGACAAGGCTGTGATCGGATCCTGGCCAGGCAGCTGATAACAAACATAAATGGTGCGTGATAAGCAGCAGATAAAGGAGCTTCCTCTTGGAGAGGAGGCTTCTTTGCGTTTGCAGGCCCGCCTGAACGGGTATGAAGGATGGAGAGGCTTGGAAAGCTATACAATACGGATGGAAGGAAAGGAGCTACAGGTATGTACGATTGCATCATTGTCGGCGGAGGCATCGCCGGGCTCCAGGCTGCCATTCAACTCGGACGGTACCGGCACAAGGTGCTGGTCATCGACAAGCAGAAGGGACGCTCCGCCCTGTGCGGGAGCTACCATAACCTGCTAGGCTGGCCGGAGGGGGTCTCAGGTCCCGAGCTGCGGGAGCGGGGCCGCCTTCATGCGGAGCGGCTCGGCGTGGAGTTTCTGGAGGATGAGGTGATTGCGGCGGCCAAATCGGAGGATCAGTTCCAGGTGGCGCTGGCCGGAGACGGCGGTTCGTTCAGGAGCCAGACCCTGCTGATTGCTACGGGGGTTATGGACCGGTTCCCTCCGCTGCCTGGACTCGAGGAACGGCTTGGGGTGAGCATCTACATCTGCCCGGACTGCGACGGCTACGAGGTGATGGACCGCAGAGCGGTCATCATGGGCGCCGGCGAGGCCGGCTCGGGTATGGCGATGGCGATCAGCTATTGGACCGACCGGATCACCTACGTGAACCATGACCGCTCGGCGGTGTCTACGTCCAAACGGGAGGCGCTCGAAGCGAGGGGCATCGCATATATAGAGGAAGAAATCGAGGAAGTGCTCGGCGGGGAGGACAAGTCCTTCCACGGCGTCCGGCTCAAGGACGGTCGCGTCATCGAAGGGGAACGGGGATTCATCGCCTTCGGGGGCAACCGGGTTATCACGGATTGGGCGATGCCGCTTGGGATCGAGCGGCTCGAGAACAAGCATATCGTCACTGATCCGCGGACAAAGATGACCGGCGTCCCCGGCGTGTGGGCGGCCGGGGACGTGGGCATCCACGCGGAGCAGACAAGCATCGCGATGGGCGAAGGCGCGCTCGCGGCGATCTGGATTCACAAGGAGCTGGTGAAGCGGCTTCGGCAGAAGGCTGCGGAGCACAGCGGGTGAGCGGTGGAGCTTGGTGAGTCAGGGCAAGCGCGTTAAACTTCATGAGCTTGCCGAAGTGAAGGGCAGGCAGGCTCCGCAAGCCGGCAGAACAAGCTGGGATGGAGGCTTTGGGTCAAGGGCTGAGAGTTAAGGGCTGGAATTAGGGGCTGGAATCAAGAGCTGGAATCAAGGCTGAAGTCAGGCTGGAATTAAGGGCCGAAATCAAAGGCTGGAATCAAGGCCGGTGCGCCTTCTCCAGCTTGTTTTGCCATGTCTCGAAGGACTCTTCCCCGTTCACGAAGATGCGGGTCAATCGTAGAGGATCCTGGCTCGAGAGGGTAACCCCCTGCTCGATCGTGAAGGCGTACCGGTATCCGGCTTTTTTGAGCAGGCGCAGGGTCGTGCGGTTGTACTCCCCATAGGGATAGCAGAAGACATCGGCCGTCGTGCCGAGCTGCTCTTCGATCAGCCGTTTCGCCTCGGTGAGCTCAGCTTCCTGCTTTGCTGCACTTAGGCGCGGTAGGTGGGGATGGGTCATACCGTGCGGCTGAATGTCCCAGCCCGCTTCGTGCATCTCCCGGATCTGGTCCCACGTCAGGAAGTAAGGATCGGTCGCAGAGACCTCCGGCGAGACGAAGAGGGTGGCGTTCAGACCGAGGCGGGAGAGGACGGGCAGGGCTTCCGTGTAGTTGTTTGCGTAGCCGTCGTCGAAGGTGAGCAGGACCGGCTTCTCGGGGGCGGTCTCCCGGCCCTCCATGATGTCGGTAAACTGCCGGAGGGTCAGTGCCGTATACCCGTTCTCCGCGAGGTGGGTCATCTGCTCCTCGAACTTCTCCGGGGTGATCGTGGCCCGGTTGCCCGGATCGACCGTAATGCTGTGATAGTTAAGCACAGGAATGCGCACAGGCTGCGGAGCGGAGACGGCGGAAGCGGGAATGGGCAGCATCAGACAGAAGGCGAGCAGGAGAAGACGGGCATATCGGCGTACGGTCAGCGGCATAGGAGGCAGCTCCTTCCGGGGATAAGGTGGAAAAGCTCATGTTTACCTATATGTACCCGGCAAGCCTGCAGGTGATGCATATAATAGGAAGCGCTGTCAAAAAAAGCGGGAAGGAGAGCCGGTGCGGTCCATACGACACGGTTCAAGATCCGGACGGGCGGGGAAGCAGCAGGCGAAGGGCAAGGTTCGGACGACAGGAAAGGCAGCACGGAGAGAACGCCTGACGATCCCGGTCAGTGGAAAAGGGCGGCAGCCGGCCGATGCGGTCGACCGCTCATTGGCTGCCCGCTGAATAGAGGACGAAGATCGTCAGGTGACCATTCGCGAAGACCGGACCATGAAGAGCTCTTCTACTCCAGTTCTCGGCAAACCAGTCGGGGAGCCGGAGCTTCCCGGCTGCCTTACCCCTGTGCCGTGTCGAGGGAAGGAAGCCCATCGACGACGTGCGCGTAAGTCTTGAGGGCTTCTTCGCCCTGCGGACTGAGCGTGTAGACTCCGCGGTCCACCCGGCGGAACCAGAGATAATAGTTCTTCTGCAGCATTGATGCCGCCTGGGCATGTCCGGTAAGATCGCGGAGCTGCTTCGGACTCATCGGCCCGCGGCTGCCGAGAAGGCTGGCCAGCTGCAGGGATTTCTCCCGGTAGGCGGTGACGAGCTTGCGCTTCGTGCTGCCGCCCACGTTGTAATCCGCCCGGCGCTCCTGGAACTCCTGGAGCAGCTTGCCTGCGGCGTATTTGCTGTGCCGCGGCGGGGACGCGAGCGGGTACAGCGCCTGGCCCTCGAGCGGGTGGCACTCGACTTCCACACGGGGCTTGCGCGTCTTATAGAACTGCACGGTGATCATGCCGAGGCCGAGCATCCCGCAGAGCTTGCGAAGCTCCGGCCAGGTGGCGTTGTGCGGCGCTTTGCCCTTGGCCGGCCGCTCGAAGGCCACATAGACGGAGCGGGTGAGACGCAGCCGGTCGATCCCCTGCAGCAGCAGGGGGATGGAGAAGCTGCGTTTGAGCTCGATGATCAGCGGCGGCTCCTCGCCGCGGACGGCGACCACGTCACAGTGGCGCACCTCGCCGCGGACACTGTACCCGAGCTCCTCGAGATAGGCTTTGACGGGAGCGTAGAGCTCCGTTTCGCTTTTGATGGCCAAGGGGACCTGTCCTTTCCGTTCGACTTTTGTTCGTACCTGCAATTATAGCACAGATTCCATAGGATAGATTTGGTATAATAGGGGAGATTGCAGACGAGAGAGGAGACGGATGAAGATGGGTATGGAGCTTGAATGGAAACTGGAGCGCGCCGAAGGGCTGGGACTGGAGCAGGCGGGGGAGATCGACCCTTGGCTCGGCCGCAGCTTCTACTGCGAGAGCTGCGGGAAGGATCACGAGGTGCCGATCCGCCGCGTGATCATTGACCGCGGCGCGCTCGCGGCGCTGCCGGACTATGCGCAGGAGCGGGGGCTCCGCTCGCTGCTGCTGGTGTGCGACCGGCATACGGCTAAGGCTGCCGGCGAAGAGCTGCTCGAACGCTGCCGTGAGGCGCAGCTCGAGGCCAGGCTGGTCGTGCTCACCGAGGATGAGCACGGGGAGCTCGCCGCGGACGAGCGGGCCATCGTGCAGCTGCTGCTGCACGTGGACGCCGCCACGCAGGCGATTGCCGCCGTGGGCTCGGGCACGCTCCACGACATCGTCCGCTTCGCGGCGTTCAAGACCGGCCGCGTGTTCCTCAGCGTCCCTACCGCCTCGTCGGTGGACGGCTTCGCTTCCGTAGGCGCGCCGCTCATCCTCGGCGGCTTCAAGCAGACGGTCCCGGCCTGCGCCCCGGAAGCCGTCTTCGCGGACCTGGCGCTGCTCGCGCATGCGCCGCAGACCCTGACCGCCGCCGGCTTCGGCGACATGCTCGGCAAGTACACGTCGCTTGCCGACTGGCAGCTCGGCCGCCTGCTGCTGGACGAGCACGTGTGTGAGCTCTCCGCGGAGATGACCCGGCAGGGGCTGGCGCGGTGCGTCGACTACGTCGACGATATTGCCGCCGGCACCGAGGAAGGGCAGCGCCGTCTGATGGAGGGCCTGATCCTCTCCGGGATCTCCATGCTGATCGTAGGCCATTCCCGTCCGGCTTCCGGCGCGGAGCACCACCTCTCCCACTTCTGGGAGATGCGCTTCCTGCAGCTGCGCCGCCGGGCGCTGCTGCACGGCGCGAAGGTCGGCGTAGCGGCGGTGCGGATGGCCGGCCTGTATGCGAAGACGGCACAGCTGGACGCGGAAGCGGTAAGAGCCGCCGCCGCGCAGCGTCTCGCCGATCCGGCGTTCCTGTCGCCTGCGCAGGCCGAAGACGCCATCGCGGAAGGCTACGGCACGATCGCCGATCAGGTGCGCGCGGAGAATGCCGCGGAGCTGGATCCGGTAAGCCGCGAAGCGCTGCTGCGGGGCATCGGGGAGCGTCTCGCTTCGCGCTGGGAGGCCGTGCAGGCCGTATGCCGCAGCGTGCCGGCGCCGGAGCAGATGGTGCAGTGGCTCAGCCGCGCCGGCGGGCCGGTGGCGGAAGCGCAGCTCGGCGTGGAGCCGGAGCTCGTGGAGCAGAGTCTGCGTTATGCGAAGTACGTGCGCAGCCGCTACACGATCCTGCGGCTGCAGGAGTGGCTGGCCGGGGCGTCGTCGCAGCCTCAGGTAACGGCGGCAGGCGTACAGGCGCAGGCGCAGTCGGAGTAGCCCATGTTTCATCTGCTGGTCGATATGCTGGAGCGGGTCGGGTTTCTGATCGCTCTGGCTTTTGTTTTCTCCCGGAGCCGGTGGATGCGGGAGTATATGAGCTACGCAGGGGACGGGACGTACCCGTGGCGGTTCGTCCTCTTCTTCAGCCTGTATGCGATGCTCGGCACCTACTCCGGCGTCACGGTCACCGATTACAGCTACCGGCCGGCGCCGTGGATCGGGGAGATCTCCTCGCTGTCCGCGATCGCCAACTCACGCTCGGTCGGCGTGGTCATCGCGGGGCTGCTCGGCGGACCGTGGATCGGCCTGCTTGTCGGCGGCCTGGCGGGCCTGCACCGGTTCAGCCTCGGCGGCTTCGTCGCCGTCGCGTGCATGATCGCCCCGCTGCTGCAGGGGCTGCTCGGCGGGTTGTGCCGCAGACCGCTTCGTAAGCGCTTGCGGAGGGCATCTTCGTCAGCGATCCGCCTTGCGTTCCTGGCGGGCCTGCTGGCCGAGCTGCTGCAGATGGGGCTGATTCTCCTCATCGCCCGTCCGTGGCACGATGCGCTCACGCTGGTCTCGCTGATCGGCGGGCCGCAGACCCTGGCGAACTCGATCGGGGTCGCCCTGTTCTTCGTGCTCTACCAGACGATGGAGAGCGAGGAAGACCGCATCGGGACCGAGCATGCGCGCAAGGCGCTGCATATTGCGGACTTGACGATGCCGCTCTGGAGGCTGCCGTTCGACCAGGCCGTGGAAGAGGTGGCCCGGACGCTCAATGAGGAGACGAAGGCGGTGGGGGCTTCCTTCTATAAGGGGAGTTCGGAGCTCGCGAACCAGGGCAGGAAGACGGCCTACTTCATCGACCTGCCCCTGGAGACGCAGAATAGGACAGCCCTCGGCGCATTCCGGTTGTTCTATGAGCGCAGCCGGGAGGACAGCCCTTCCCGCCGCCGGATGCTGCGGACGCTCGCCGGCCTGATGTCGCAGCAGTATGCGTTCGTGGAAGCGGAGCGTCAGGCCCAGTTGCTGGCTGACGCCGAGATCCGGTCGCTGCAGGCCCAGATGAACCCGCATTTTCTCTTCAACGTGCTCAACACGGTGAAGTCGTTCATCCGCACGAAGCCGGATGAGGCCCGGACGCTGGTCACCCAGCTCTCCCGCTTCCTGCGGACGAATATGAAGAATTCGTCCCGCACGCTGATCACGATCCGCGAAGAGCTGGAGCTCGTCACCTCCTACCTCAGCTTGACCCAGGCCCGGCTCGGGGATCAGCTCGAGCTTGTGACGGAGATTGAGGAGCGGACGGTGGAGCGGCTGCTGCCGCCTTTTACGATCCAGCCTCTGGTGGAGAATGCGATTCTGCACGGCACGAGGAACAGCGGCCGGCCGGGGCTGATCCGCATCCGCATTCGGGAGCAGGGCGGGGGAGTGGAAGTCAGCGTGGAAGACAACGGCAGCGGTATGCCGTTGCACGGGGAGCGGAGCGGGGGTGAGGAGCACGCGGGCATGGCGCTGGAGAACATCGCTCAGCGGCTCGGGTATCACTACGGGATGGAGGAGCCGCTCGAGATCCGCAGTGAGCCGGGGAAGGGGACGCGGGTCCGGTTCCGCATACCGGCGCCCGTAGAGCCGGACAGGCTGACGGAAACCCGAGGGCTCGGATGAGCCTGATGGACTCCGTCAGCCGCGCCCTGCCCCAAGCTGTTACAATGAGCAATGGAGATCGCACGGTATTTAGGACTTGTGCCCGCGCAGTGCCATGGAATAGCTTCGCATAGGTCTAGATGAGAAATGGCGAGAGGAACAAAAAGGAGGGAGCATTCATGGGATACAAGGTGGTTATCGCGGACGATGAGGCGCCGGCGCGGGAGGAGCTCGCTTACCTGACCGGACAGATGCCGGATGTCCAGAGTGTGGTGACGGCATCAGGGGGCATGGAAGCGGTCTGCCGGGTGCAGGAAGAGCAGCCTGACCTGCTCTTCCTTGATATGGATATGCCGGACCTCAGCGGCCGGCAGGTGGCTCAGCTGCTAGCGGACCTGCAGCCGGGTTTGAAGATTGTGTTCTCCACCGCCTATGACCAGTATGCGGTGGATGCGTTCAAGCTCCGCGCCTTCCACTATCTGTTGAAGCCGTATGATGAGGAGGATGTGGCTGAGGTGTTCCGGGAGCTGCGCAAGGCCGCGGTGCCTGTGATGCCGAAGCCGGGGGCGGCAGGAGGAGGGTGCGTCAAGCTGGCGCTGGAGGTCGAGGGAGGGATCAAGTACGTTTTCCCGGCTCAGATCCAGTACATCAGCAAGGAAGGCAAGCATGTGCTCGTTCACACGGACGGCGGCGCGTATCCCGTTGGCTATACGCTGCAGGAGCTGGAGCAGAAGCTGGCTTCGCACGGTTTTTTTCGCTGCCACAAGAGCTATCTCGTCCGGCTGGCGGCGATCACGGAGCTGAAGTCCTGGATCAACGGAGCTTATGATGTCCGGATCGGCGACGAGGCCGGCACGAACGTGCCGGTGAGCCGCAACTACGTCAAAGAGCTGCGTTTGAAGCTCGAAATCTGACACGTTGGGAGAGGGAGCGGACATGTTGCGCCGCGGGCATTCCTCCCGGGCAGGGAAGCGTTTATACTGATGGATAAAGATGATGCAAGCGCTATCATATCTATTGGAGGGGAATGCTGTGGCAAGAAGCTTCAAATCCATCCTGTTGTGGGGGATCGTCTCCGTACTCGGCGCCGTCGCGTTCGCTACGATCGCGTTGAATCGGGGCGAGTCCATAAACGCGATGTGGCTCATCATCGCCGCCGTATCCTGCTACGCGGTGGCCTACCGGTTCTACAGCCGGTTCCTGGCCCGCAAGGTGTTCGGGCTGGACGACAACCGCAAGACGCCGGCGGAGCTGAATAACGACGGCAAGGACTATGTGCCGACGAACAAATGGGTGCTCTTCGGGCACCACTTCGCGGCGATTGCCGGAGCCGGCCCGCTGGTCGGTCCGGTGCTGGCGGCCCAGATGGGCTATCTGCCGGGCACGCTGTGGATCGTCATCGGCGTGATCCTCGGCGGGGCGGTACAGGACTTTGTGATCCTGTTCGCTTCGACCCGCCGTAACGGGAAGTCGCTGGGCGAGATGATCAAGGAGGAGCTCGGTCCGGTGGCCGGCGCCATCGCGATGGTAGGCATTCTCGGCATCATGGTCATCCTGCTGGCCGTGCTGGCACTCGTGGTCGTCAAAGCGCTGATCGGCTCGCCGTGGGGCATGTTCACGATTGCCGCCACCATCCCGATCGCCCTGCTCATGGGCATGTACATGCGGTATATCAGGCCGGGCCGGGTGGTGGAGGCTTCGCTGATCGGACTGGTGCTGCTGCTTGGCTCCTTGGTGGCGGGCAAGTATGTGGCGGAGTCCGAGTACCTGTCGGCCATGTTCACCTTCAGCGGCGAAGCGATCGCCCTAATGATGATTGCCTACGGATTCATCGCTTCGGCGCTGCCGGTATGGCTGCTGCTCGCGCCCCGCGATTACCTCTCAACGTTCCTGAAGATCGGGACGATCGTCGGCCTGGCCCTCGGGATCTTCGTCGTCATGCCGGAGCTTGCCATGCCGGCCACCACCAAGTTCATCGACGGTACGGGTCCGGTATTCGCCGGCAACCTGTTCCCGTTCCTCTTCATCACGATCGCCTGCGGGGCCGTCTCGGGATTCCATGCGCTGATCTCTTCGGGCACAACGCCGAAGATGCTCGAGCGCGAATCGCACGCCCAGCCGATCGGCTATGGCGCGATGCTCATGGAATCGTTCGTCGCGATCATGGCGCTCGTCGCCGCCTGCGTGATTACACCGGGCGCTTACTTCGCGATTAACTCGCCTGCGGCCGCGATCGGCACCGATGCCGTGCAGGCCGCCGCCAAGCTGACGTCCTGGGGCTTCACCATCACGCCGGATGACCTGACGGGGCTTGCCAAGGACGTCGGCGAGACGACGATCCTGTCGCGGACCGGCGGCGCCCCGACGTTCGCTATCGGCATGGCGCATATTCTCTCCGGGGTCATCGGCGGGAAGGCGCTGATGGCGTTTTGGTACCATTTTGCCATCCTGTTCGAAGCCCTGTTCATCCTGACGACGATCGACGCCGGCACCCGGGTCGGGCGCTTCATGATCCAGGAGATCCTCGGCAGCGTCTCGAAGCGTCTCGGGAATACGGAATCCACGATGGGCAATGTTGTCGCAACCGCGCTCTGCGTAGCGGGTTGGGGGTACTTCCTGTACCAGGGTGTGGTGGATCCGCTCGGGGGCATCAACTCGCTGTGGGCGCTCTTCGGGATTGCCAACCAGATGCTGGCCGGCATGGCGCTTATTCTTGGCTCTACGATCCTGCTCAAGATGGGCCGGAAGAAATACGCCTGGGTCACTCTGGTGCCGACGGCCTGGCTGCTCGTTGTGACGATGACCGCGGGCTGGCAGAAGCTCTTCCATCCGGAAGCGAAGATCGGCTTCCTGAAGCATGCCGAACAATATAAGGAAGCGATGGCGTCCGGGAAGCTGATTGCGCCGGCGAAGAACATGGCCCAGATGCAGCAGATCATCACCAACGATTATGTGGACGCAGCCCTGTGCGGGCTGTTCATGATCATCGTGCTGCTCGTGCTCTTGTCCGCCCTGCGTACCTGGTACCGTGTGCTGACGAAGGGGCAGGTCGGGGTGAACGAGGCGCCGTACGTGGCACGCGGGCAGGACGGCCGGGAGGCGACGACCTATGTTTGAGCGGGTCCGGACCGTACTGCAGTACCGGCAGCAGTTCCTGGATCTGCTCGTCGGCGTACCGAACTATGAAACGTATGTGAAGCATATGCAGGAATGCCATCCGGAACTCCCTGTCCAGACAAGGGAGGAGTTCTTCCGCGAGGCGCAGGATGCCCGCTACAACGCTAAGGGAGGCAAGGTCTCCCGGTGCTGCTAGAGGACGGTTGTGGGCGAGTCCAAGTCCCACACGGCCATGTCCGCTATAGAACTGTATAAAAGCTCGAATACCCTCCGGCGGCTGCCGTGAGGGTGTTTGGCATGAATGTCTTCCTTTACCTGGGAATGTTTGGTACAGGGGAGGCTCGGGCTCCTTTTATTGATTTTGTCTAAAATTTCGGGCAACTTCGTCCCTCTTCCTGCATAGGTATTTAATACACTTCAGAACATGAAGAGGGTTGTAAAGTAACCTGACGCGCTGTCATCCATAGGAAACTCACGCCGATGCTGTCCAAGCAAGTACTGCCGCCGGTACCCACCGCCAAAAGCCGCTGCCGTCTCCCTCAGAAGCAGCCGAAGACGACCTCAAGGCAATCCTGACAACGTATGTGTAACATCGGGTTGTCCCGGCCGTGCCTCATGTGGATTCCCACGGTACGGTTTAGGGCGGGCCGACGCTTTCGAAGTAGGTTTTGCTTGGCGAAACCCTTAGGAGGTTAGAATCATGAGCTTATTCAAAAAAATCGCCGACCACCGCACGGAAACCGAAAGACTGGCTTGGGTTGGTTCCTTCGCCGAATATGTGGAGAAGCTCCGCGAGAATCCGCGTTTGGCCATGACGGCGCATGCACGGGTGTATGAGATGATCGCCTCCCAGGGCATCACGGAGGAGAACGGGCGCCGGAGGTACAATTTCTTCGACAAAGAAATCTTCGGTCTGGATTCCGCTGTGGAGAAGCTGGTGGAGGAGTACTTCCACTCCGCCGCCCGCCGTCTCGAGGTGCGCAAGCGGATTCTGCTCCTGATGGGCCCGGTGAGCGGCGGGAAGTCGACGCTGGTGACGATGCTGAAGCGGGGGCTGGAGCAGTTCTCCCGGACCGATGCCGGCGCGGTGTACGCCATCCAGGGCTGCCCGATGCATGAAGAGCCGCTGCACCTCATCCCGCACGAGCTGCGTCCGGAGGTGGAGAAGGAGCTTGGAGTGAAGATCGAAGGCAATCTCTGCCCGTCGTGCCAGATCCGTCTTCGCGACGATTACCGCGGACGCATTGAGGATGTGCTGGTGGAGCGGGTGCTGATCTCAGAGGATAACCGCGTCGGGATCGGGACCTTCAGCCCGTCGGATCCGAAGTCCCAGGATATCGCCGACCTTACGGGCAGCATCGACTTCTCGACCATTACGCAGTTCGGTTCGGAATCCGATCCGCGCGCGTACCGTTTCGACGGGGAGCTCAACAAAGCGAACCGGGGCATCATGGAGTTCCAGGAGATGCTGAAGTGCGACGAGAAATTCCTGTGGAACCTGCTTTCCCTGACGCAGGAAGGGAATTTCAAGGCCGGGCGCTTCGCGCTGATCTCCGCAGATGAGCTGATTATCGCGCATACGAACGAATCCGAGTACAAATCGTTCATCGCCAATAAGAAGAACGAGGCGCTGCAGTCCCGGATGATCGTCATGCCGATTCCGTATAACCTCAAGGTGTCTGAGGAGGAGAAGATCTACACCAAGCTCATCCAGCAGAGCGACATGAAGCATGTGCATATCGCCCCGCATTCGTTCCGCGCCGCGGCGATCTTCTCGATCCTTACCCGTCTTAAGGAATCGAAGAAGCAGGGCATGGATCTCGTCAAAAAAATGCGCATGTACGATGGCGAGGAAGTCGAGGGCTACAAGGAAGCGGATCTGAAGGAGATGCAGAACGAGTATCTCGAAGAGGGCATGTCGGGGATTGACCCGCGCTATGTCATCAACCGTATCTCCAGCGCGCTCATCCGCCATGATCTGGAATTCATCAATGCCCTTGACGTGCTGCGGGCGCTGAAGGACGGACTCGACCAGCATCCTTCGATCACCAAGGAGGAGCGGGAGAGGTACCTCAACTTCATCTCGATCGCGCGCAAGGAGTACGACGAGCTGGCGAAGAAGGAAGTGCAGAAGGCGTTCGTCTACTCCTTCGACGAGTCGGCGAAGACACTCTTCAACAACTACCTCGACAATATCGAGGCGTACTGCAACTGGGCCAAGATCAAGGACCCGCTTACGGGTGAAGAGATGGATCCGGATGAGCGGCTGATGCGGTCGATCGAGGAGCAGATCGGCATCTCCGAGAATGCGAAGAAGGCGTTCCGCGAAGAGATCCTGATCCGGATGTCCTCCTACTCCCGCAAGAACAAGCGCTTCGACTACAGCAGCCATGAACGTCTGCGCGAGGCGATCGAGAAGAAGCTGTTCGCCGACCTCAAGGATATCGTCAAAATCACGACGTCCACGAAGACGCCGGACGGCAACCAGCTCAAGCGGATCAACGAAGTCATCAAGCGTCTGGTCGAAGAGCACGGCTATACCACCGCTTCGGCCAACGAGCTGCTGCGCTATGTCGGCAGCCTGCTGAACCGGTAAGTCCGGCTCCGCGCTTTAGTGGAGTGCATCAGACGAAACGCTGATCCGCGGATCAGCCGCAGGCTTTCCCCGTTCCACAGCCCGACCTCTCCTCCGGCAAGGAGGATTTTCTTTCTCCGGCCCGGGGGAGCGGGTCAGCTGTAAGCGGGACGGCTGCAGATGTTGAACGTAAAGAAGCCTCTACCCCGTGAGGGTAGGAGGCTTCTTTTGCACTTGCCGGCCGCCGCCGGGGCGAGGAAGCGGCGTTAAGCATTTGCTGCCAAGCGAGGGTATATGGTTTCGAAAGTGACCTTTGTGCGAAGCACAACGGGAGTGACATAAGCATTTGCTGCCAAGCGAGGATATATGGTTTCGAAAGTGACCTTTGTGCGAAGCACAACGGAACGAGAAAGCATATACCCGAGCGCCCAGCACGCAAAGAAGCCTCCACCCCGTGAGGGTAGGAGGCCTCTTTTGCACTTGCCGATCTGCCGCCGGGTCAAGGAGACGGCGATAAGCATTTGCTGCCAAGTGAGGATATATGATTTTGATAGTGACCTTTGTGCGAAGCACAACGGAACGCAAAATCATATACCCGAACGCCCCAACGGAACGAGAAAGCATATACCCGAGCGCCCTAGTATCCGTTCGGATTCCCCGTCTGCCACCGCCACGCATCGGCGCACATCTCTTCGATGCCGCGCTGCGCGGTCCACTGCAGCTCCTCGCGGGCTTTGGCCGGATCGGCATAGCAGACGGCCACATCGCCGGGACGCCGGTCGACGACCGCGTACGGCACCTTCTGACCGGAGGCCTCCTCGAAGGCGCGGATGACCTCCAGCACGCTGTATCCCTTGCCTGTGCCGAGGTTATAAGCCTCCACACCTGTTGTGGAGCGCACCTTCTCCACAGCTCTCAGGTGTCCTGCAGCCAGATCGCAGACATGGATGTAGTCGCGAACCCCGGATCCGTCCACCGTCGGATAGTCGCTGCCGAAGACGCGTAGCTCCTGAAGCTTGCCGACAGCCACTTGGGTGATGTAAGGCAGGAGATTGTTCGGGATGCCGTTGGGATCTTCGCCGATTCTTCCGCTGGCATGAGCTCCGATCGGATTAAAGTAGCGGAGCAGGGCGATGCTCCAGGACGGATCGGAGACATGCAGGTCGCGCAGAATCTCCTCAATAATAAGCTTCGATCGGCCGTAGGGATTCGTGGCGGACAGCGGTGAGGCTTCGGTGATCGGCACCTGCTCGGACATGCCGTAGACGGTGGCCGAGGAGCTGAAAACTAGCTTTTTGACGCCGTGCTTCTGCATCTGCTCGCACAGATTCAGCGTGCCGGTGATGTTATTCTCGTAATAGCGAAGCGGCTGGGCGACGGACTCCCCGACAGCCTTGAGGCCGGCGAAGTGGATCACCGCGTCGATCTCATTCTCGGCGAAGACGCTGCCGAGCTTCTCCTTGTCGAGCAGGTCCACTTCATAGAAGCGGAAATCTTGACCCGTCAGTTCGCGTACGCGCTCGAGCGATTCCATCTTACTGTTCGACAGGTTGTCCACGACGACGATGGACTGCCCCGCTTGGAGCAGCTCGACACAAGTATGGCTGCCGATATAGCCGGCTCCGCCGGTAACCAGAATGGACATGGGTTATAAACCTCCGATTAGGTATGTAATGAGAAAAGCGCTGCTGGGCAGGGCCCAATTTGGGCGCTGGGCATTCACCCTCCGGGGCGGGCTGACATATACAGAGGGTAGATGAGGGTCCCAAGAACCCGATTATAACTTGAAATGAGGTCCTTGCCTATGCAAAAGAAGCAAGTAACCGCACCGAGATCCGCATCCTCCGAAACAAGACGGCCCTGGTATGGCGGCTACCACGGCGGTTGGGGGCCCCAATTCGGTTATCCGCATTACGGCTACCCCAAATACGGCCCATGGGGGGGCGGGCCTCTGGTGGTTCCGCTGCCCGTACCGGTGCCGGTTTCGTATTATCCGTACCCGCCGTACCCGTACGGCCCCTATCCTTACTAATATGGATAGTGGAAGACTTATCTGACAAGTCAGCCTGCTTGCTCCTTCACCGGAGCGGCAGGCTGCTTGGAGTTTCGGGCAAGGGGGCCTGCCTCTTCGGACCGCAGGGCGATCCGGCGGTCCTATCCGTTCTTATACGGCGAGTGTTCCGCCCGGTATGACGGCGGGAATGATGATTTCCACCGTGGTGCCTTGTCCGAGAGCGCTGTGGAATTGGAGGGTGCCGCCATGGTTCTCGATAATCCGGAAGGTCACCATAAGTCCGAGTCCGGTTCCTTTTTCCTTCGTGGTGTAGAAGGGCTCTCCGAGACGGGGAAGACGGTCCTCCGGAATGCCGCATCCCTGGTCGGTGAAGCGCATCAGGACCTGTTCATGATCCGTGCGGAGGAATTCAATGTGAATCTGGCCGCCTTCGGCCGGCATGGAATCGACGGAATTGTTCAGGATGTTGATGAACACCTGCTTGATCTGGTTCTCGTCACACAGGATCGGAGGAAGATCGGGATCGATATGAGTGTGGATGTCCACGTTGTGGATCAAAGCTTGGGAACCCATCAGCATCAAGGTGTTCTGCAGAATGGCGCCGGCGTCCTTCTTCTGGAACCGGACGGACTGGGGCTTGGCGATCACAAGGAATTCGCTGACGATAAAGTTGATACGGTCGAGCTCTTCGAGCATGATATCGAAGTAGTTGTCGTAGCCGTTGATCTTGCCCTGCAGCAGCTGCACGAAGCCCTTGAGCGAGGTAAGCGGATTGCGGATCTCGTGGGCTACGCCGGCGGCCAGCTGGCCGACGACCGACAGCTTCTCGGAGCGGATCAGCATCTCTTCGGCCCGCTTGCGGTCGCTGATATCCTGGCCGATCATGTAGACCCCGGCAATCTGCTTGCCCACAAAGATCGGAAAATTGAGCACGCTGGCCTCCACCGGGTAGCCATCCTTGTGAAGGAAGGTAAGCTCGTAATGGGGCGTGGAGCCGTTCAGGGTATCCTGGAAGTGCTGGAGCCACAGGGGGTAATGCTCGGGCAGGATCAGCGGCTGGATTGTACCGCCGGACAATTCCTGCTCGGAATACCCGATGACCTGGAACATGGCCGGATTGACACTGGTCAGCAGACCATTGAGGTTCAGGGAGCAGATGGGATCGGGATTGTGCTCGAAGAGCGACTTGTACCGCAGCTCGCTTTCTTCGAGGAGCAGCTCGGCCTTCTTCTTCTCGTACAAGGCCTTGATCATGGCATAGGACCGGGCAAAGCGGTGGTCCTCCTCCTGGGCAAGCACGGTTTCGAAGAGCTCGTCTCCTTCATGGCTCGGCGGGATGCCTTGGTCGAGCTCTTTCATTTTGCCCAGGAGACTGCGCACGTTCGTAATATGTTCACCGTGGATCCACGCGGCGGAAGCGGTCTTGTATCTGGAGGATGTACCGGAGCGGAGCGTAACGACGCCCTTGCGCGGCTCGTAATCGGTGACATGGTTCATATTGACCACGTTCATCTGATCGATGAGCCGGAAGCCTTCCTCGTACAGCCATTCCTCAAAAACTTCGAGAGAAGCGGCCCAGTAATATTTGTCGGAAACCGTATGGATGATGAACTCCTTGTCCCGGATGCACTCGATCTTGACTACGTCATCGGACGAGATGATCGTGATGTCGGAGCTCTTTTTATCGCGGATGACTGGGATTTTCTGCATATGATGAGATCACCTGCCTGTCGCATTCGATTCATTATAGCACGGATGCCAGGCATGGAACAGCAGGAAAACGGTTGCGGCATTCCAGGGAATGGAAATGAACTTGCGGGTTCGACAGGTTGGGGGGCTGGATGTTTCGACCATATCAGGGCATGGGTGGGGATTAATTATAGGTAAAATCTATTAAAATAATTATATTTATATATTGGATCAATAAACAAGGGTGTAAGATAATGGGAAATAGAAGAGAGGGAGTGTGAGCGAAGATGAACGAGACGAAGTCAAACGAGTGGAACGCGGGACATTACGACCAGAAGATTGGGTATGTCTCCCGCCTGGGGCAAAGCCTTATCGGGCTGCTGCAGCCGGCGGAGGGGGAGCGCATTCTGGATATCGGCTGCGGCACCGGCGACCTCGCCTGGGAGATTGCGCGGAGCGGGGCTCATGTCACGGGGATCGACAGCTCGGAGGCCATGGTCGCACAGGCAGCTGCAAAGTACCCGTCTTTAAGCTTCCGCGTTGACGATGCGCAGACCTTCCGGCTGCAGCCGGAAGAGGCGCCCTACGATGCGATCTTCTCTAACGCGGCGCTGCACTGGATCCGCAGGCCGGCGGATGCCGCCCGGTCGATGGCGCTGGCGCTGAGGTCCGGGGGCAGGCTCGTGGCGGAGTTTGGGGGGCAGGACAATATAGCCGAGATCTATCAAGGGATCCGCTCGGCGCTGGAGTCCGCCGGCATCGATGCGGATGAACGGAACCCGTGGTATTTCCCTGGGATCGGCGAATACGCCTCCGTACTGGAGGCTGAAGGCTTCCATGTCCGTACCGCCGAGCTGTATGAACGGCCGACGCCGCTTGGGGATGGGGCACAGGGGCTGAGGAACTGGCTGGATGCCTTTGCAGGCAAGTTCTTCGCGGGTATGACGGAGCCGGAGAAGGAGGAGGCCTATGTGCGGTGCGAAGCTGCGGTCCGTGGGAAGCTGCTTCGCGGAGGGGAATATATAGCGGACTACCGCAGGCTGCGGATCACGGCCATCAGGCTGTAACCGGTGTTTTATTCATGCCGCGTTCCGGAAGGAGGGCGGCTTGATCTTCCAGGTGATCCATCTTCGTTTCCATCTCGGACAGCCGGCGCTCCAGATGCTCCAGCCGGGCACCCAGCCCGGCATAACGCCGCTGTATTTCGTTCATTTCCCGGGTCAACTCTTGGATCGGATTGTTCATGGGATTCTCCCTGCCTCTCCGCCTGACGGTCAGGCTGTTGATACAGCATTCGCAGGCGGCTTTCAAATTGGGGGTGCACATCCAGTTCATTCCACAATATGGAGGGGAATTCCTTCCGGAAGGCCTGATTTTTTTCCTTCGATCCGGCCGCAATTGGCGCTTGTTCCTTCGGGGGCTTTGAGGCACAATGGAAATGAAAGCCTAATCTTCGAAGGACGGACGGTGCGCCATGATACCTCAGCTTGCCGGATGGACCCGCAATTGGAAAATGATTCTTACGCTTGCCCTGCCTTCGATTATCTCCTTCGCCTCCGGTACGGTCACCGGCACCATCAATCTCATGATGGTCGGCGGGATGGGGGCTCTGGTCATTGCGGTCGTCGGGGTGTCGAACATCATTGCCTATAATGCCTGGGCGTTATGCTCGGGCTTCGGCCATTCGGTGAACTACCTGGTGGCCCAGAACTATGGGGCAGGCCAGATGGACCAGGCCGTGCGCCGCACCCATATCGCCCTGTACGTGGGAATTGCCGCCGCAGTGCTTGCCGTGCTCACCGGATGGCTGGCCCCCGGCCTCATCCTCCGGTTGATGGGAGGCTCGGAGGAGCTGGTGGCCGCAGGCAGCAGCTATCTGATGTACCGCTTTTTCGCGGTCGCCTGCTTTACCCTGAGCTTCATCCTGCACGGCTTCTTCCGGGGCATCGGCGATACCCGCACGCCCATGGTGATGACGATCGCCGCCAATATCGCCATGATCTTCTTCACTTATACGCTGACCTACGGCCATTGGGGCTTTCCGGAGCTCGGGCTCTCCGGCGCGGGTCTGGCGGTCCTGATCGGCGAAGCCCTGGGACTGCTCGGGAGCGCTTACGTTTATTTTATCCGCCTGCACGGACGCTTCGCCACGAGGCGCAGGGTTACGGTGGAGCGGGAGGAAGCCTCCCTCATCCTGGCGGAGAGCGGCAAGCTCGGGATGCAGGAGCTTGCGATGTCACTTGCCATGTTTGTATTTACCATGTTTATTACAAGGCTCGGAACGGAGGCGCTCGCGGCCAACGAAATTGCCCTGAACGTCATGGGACTCGGCTTCATGCCGGCCTTCGGCTTCGGAGCCACCGCCACGATCCTCGTCGGCCAGGAGATCGGGCGGGGGAATCCGCTGGGCGCCAGGCGCATGGCCGGGGATGTTGCCGTGCTGGGAAGCCTGTTCCTGCTTGTACTCGGTACGGCCGAGCTGGTGTTCTCTACCGAGGTCGCAAGGCTCTATACCCAGGATTCGGCGGTCTATGAGCTGGCGGGAAGGCTCATCATGGCATCGGCCTACCTTCAGCTGTTCGACGGCCTGCTCAATTATTATGCGGGCGGGCTGCGCGGCCTCGGCGATACGACATTCCTGCTCCGCGTGTCGCTGATCCTGAACTGGCTGCTGTTCATTCCGCTGGCTTACGTTCTGACTTTTTCGGCGGCTCTTGGGAGCATGGGCGCCTGGTTCTCGCTCTACGCGTTTCTGGCCGCCTTTGCGGTAGTGCTGTGCATCCGCTTTTACCGCACCGACTGGTATTCGGTTACCGTCAAGCAGAGTCCGGGCCACAGCGGTTAGCTGCTGCGGGCTCTCAGTCCTCTGCCGCGGGAAGCTTCGGCTTCCGCGGCAGAGGTTCTTTGCGTCCTTCCATTTCGTTTGAAGGAATTTACAGAAAAGCATCGAATTATGTAATTGATGCTTTTTAAGGTCCTCTGGGCTATAATGCGACACGAAGCGTCGGAGGGAGTTGAACCAACCGCATGTTCAGCAGGACCTTATGGCCATACGGTGCGGTCCTGATCATCTCCATGGGTCTGCTCGGGCTCGTCCTTGCAGGAGGGCTTGCCATGCTCCAGCAGGCGGGTCCTCCTGCGGCGGCACGGCAGGGAGTGCTCACTCTGGATGACCCGCAGGAGCTCAGCAGGGGTGTCCTGCTGGAGGGGGAGTGGGAGATGTACTGGGGCGAGCTCCTCACGCCTGATGATTTTGCAGCCGCAGCGCCCCCAAGACAAGGCGGCCGGTCCGTAGTGCTCCCCGGCACATGGACGGGACTTCCGTCACCCGAGGGGAAACTGCCGGGCCTCGGCTATGCCACCTACCGGCTGCGGGTCCAGCTTCCCCCGGGAACCGATGACCGTATGCTGCTCGCGGTGAGAATCCCGCCAGTGAACAGCGCCTACCGGCTCTGGGTAGGGGGAACGCAGGTTGCCTCCGCGGGGACGGTAGGGACCTCGCGGGAAACCTCGGTTTCGCAGTACACGAAGGCGATGGCCGTCTTCCATCCCCGGAATGCGGAGCTGGACATGGTGCTCCAGATCGCGAATTTTTCGCATGCCAAGGGGGGGCTCCGGCAGCCCATCGAGCTGGGGGAGATGTCGGCGGTCCACCGCTCGGAAGACCTGGCGGTCGGATTCGACGCCCTGCTGATCGGCTCCCTGCTCATTATGGGGCTCTATCATCTCGGTCTGTTTACCGCAAGGCGCCAGTCCTGGTCGATGTTCTATTTCGGCATGTTCTGCCTGCTCTTCTCGCTGAGGATCACGCTTCTCGGCGAGGTACTCCTGGTCAAGCTCTTCCCCGGTCTAGACGGGGAGCTTCAGCTCACCCTCGAGTATTTGACGGCCGCGCTGAGCCTCCCGCTGTTTACGCGATTCTTCTCGAACTCGTTTCCGCAGGAGAGCTCGGAGCGGCATACCCGGCTGTTTACGCTGCTGCCCGGAGCATACGCGGTGCTGGTCATCGCCCTGCCCTCCGTCATGTTCACCGGCACCTTGATTGTGCTCCAGCTCATCATCACGGTCTGCGCCATGTACATCATCTTTATCGCAGCCCGGGCCGCACGCCGCAGGCGTACGGGGGCAAGGTTCCTGCTGGCTTCCTGCCTGCTGTTCTTCGCCACCGTAATCAGCGACATGCTCTATGCCCATGAACTGGCGGTGTCGCGGGATACGCTGTCCGCCTTCGGCCTGCTCTTCTTCGTTTTCTCGCAGTCCGTGCTGCTTTCGGTGAAGCTCTCCCGTACCTATGTGCAGGAGGAGCAGCTGACGGCGGCACTGACGGCACTGAACTCCGGCCTGCACAGCAAGGTGCTCGAGCGCAGTGCCGAGCTGGAGGCGGCGAACGGGGAGCTCGTACGCAAGAATGAGGAGCTCTCCCGCCTGGAGAGCTCCCGCAGCAGGCTGCTCAGCAACATTTCGCATGACCTGGGCACGCCGCTGACCACCATCCGCTGCTATCTTGAAGCGATTATGGACGGAATGGTCGAGACGGACGAGGAGAGGGAGCGGTATGTCCGCCTGATTCACGGCAAGGTCCTGGGTATGGACCGGCTCATTGAAGATCTCTTCCAGCTGTCCCAGCTCGAAGCGGGACGGGTTGTGTTCAAGTTTCGGCCCATTCCAGTAGACCGGCTGGCGGGCCTGCTGTTCGGCAGATATGAGCTCGATACGCGCAATAGCGGCATCGGCTACGACCTGACGGTAGACCGGATGGGTGAGGCGGCCGGACGGGCGGAGTACGCCGAGGTGGAGGCGGATCTGGAACGGCTGCACCAGGTATTCGGCAATCTCATCTTCAATGCGATGAGCTTCATGAGACGCGGCGGCCGCATCGAGGTGTCCGTCACCGAAGACGGACGCGAGATGCGCTGCAGTGTCAGAGACAACGGGCGGGGCATCGAACCGAAGGATCTGCCTTATGTCTTCGAACGGTATTACTCCGGGCGTGCTTCTCCCGGCAAGACAAGCGGCGGGCTAGGGCTGTCGATCTCCAAGGAGATCGTAGAGGCCCACGGCGGCCGCATCTGGATCGAGTGGTCCGAGCCGGGGGAGGGGACTCTGATTGTGTTTGCCCTCCCGATTCGTGAACCGGTTTCGGAGTAGAATGGACAATATCAAGTGGTGGTGGTACGAATGTCTGGACAAACGATACTGCTGGTCGAGGATGACCGCGAGATTGGCGAGATGATCCGCAAGTACCTGGAGAAAAATGAGTTTCGTGTGGTTTGGTCACAGAACGGGGGCGAGGCGGTGGCCCTGGCAGCCCGGGAACGCCCGGATTTGGCGATCCTTGATGTGATGCTGCCGGATACCAGCGGCTTCGAGGTCTGCCGGGAGCTGAGAGGGATGACCTCCGCGCCGATTCTGTTCTTGAGCTGCAGGAGGGAGGAAGAGGATAAGATTAACGGACTGAACCTGGGAGGTGACGATTATATTACGAAGCCGTTCTCGCCAAACGAGCTGGTGGCCAGGGTGAAGGCGAACCTGAGGCGCCCCCGGCTGGTTGGGGAAGGAGACCCGAGCGGCATGAGGGTCCAGGTCGGACCCATCGCCATCGACCGGCTGTCGAGGACGGTAACAGTCGATGGCCGGACGGTGCTCCTCTCCCGCAAGGAATTCGATCTGCTGAGCTTCCTGGCGCTGAGCCCCGAGAAGACCTTTACACATGAGGAGCTGTTCCGCGAAATTTGGGGCCAGGAGTGCTTCAATGACTCCCGGACGATCATCGTACATATCAGCAACCTGCGCAAAAAAATCGAACCGGACCCCGCCAATCCCCAATACGTGATCAATGTGCACGGAGTGGGCTACAAGTTCGTCCTCGGCATCCCCAAGCCGTAAGTCCGCGGCTGACCTGGGCTGGAAAACAAATGCGGCCCGGGCCCCTAACATGTTCTGCTCCTCCTGCCGATATCAGTAGGTATATATCAGGATTGACCGTTCTGCGAATTCTTTCACCTGTGGGAAGAAGCCCGGCTTTAGGGCCGGGCAGCCGCGGATCCTGTCAACAGGAGGAGCCTTCATGAGCAAATGTCCTTTCAGCACGGTAGCCGGATGGTTCGGGTGGAAGCGGGATGCGAAGCCCGCCCATCATGAGCTGTTCCTGAAGCAGGAACAGCTCAACCAGGCTGCCGTATCCTATACCATCGACGACCGCGAGCTGGATGAGCAGCTGCGAATGATCCGGCTCACGGAGCAGGACCTGCGGGTGATCAAGGTGATTCAGCCGCTGATGGAGAGCCAGATCGACTGGATCGTGGAACAGTTCTATGATGCGGTTTTGAAGGTGGGCAAGCTGGAGAAGATCATCCGCGACCACAGCACGGTGGATCGCCTGCGCAGGACGCTCAAGGTGCATTTGACCGAGCTGTTCAGCGGGCAGATCGACCGCAAATTCGTCGAGAAGCGGATCGGCATCGCCTTGATCCACCAGCGGATCGGGCTGGAGCCCAAGTGGTATATGGGCGCTTTCCAGAATCTGCAGAATGCCTTCCTGCAGGTCGTGCAGACCCATGTGCAGGATCGTGAAGAGAGCATCGTGATCTCGGGTATCGTGACGAAGCTGCTCAATTTCGAACAGCAGCTCGTGCTTGAGGCGTACGAGAAGGAGAATCTCCGCCAGCGCGGGCTGGAGCATGAGCGCTACCGCCATGATCTGCGTTCGATCAGCGAAGAGCTGTCCCTGCTCACCGACGTGAGCAGCAGGTCGGTCGAAGGCCTGATCGCCAGCAGCGGGGGCGTCAAGGAAGCGTTGGAGATGACGGTGCAGCAGTCCAAGACGAGCCAGAGCCTGGCCGGTACGGGACAGGAGCGGCTCCACTCGCTCGAGACCCGCATTCATGCCATTCATGACCGTGCGGACCACATGCAGACGACCATCGTCCAGCTCAGCGAGCTCATGGGCCAGATCAAGGAGATCGTCACGATCGTGCAGGACATCGCGGAGCAGACGAACCTGCTGTCACTCAATGCTGCGATCGAGGCCGCCCGTGCCGGGGAACACGGCAGAGGCTTCTCCATCGTAGCCGATCAGGTGCGCAAGCTGTCTGAAGACACGAAGAGCACACTGACCCGGATTGGGGATATTGTGTCACAGTCGGACCAGTACAATACGAACGTCATCCGTTCGATTACCGAGGTACAGCAGGTGGTGGAGACCTCCCGCAAGGAAGCGGCGGAAGCGCGCCGTGTCTTCACAGGCATTATGGACTCCATGCAGGGCAACATCGACCGTACCGCCCAGATGGAGTCCGGTATGGAATCGCTGCAGCAGGTTGTACGGGAGATCGGCGGTGCGGTGAACAAGGTAGCCGCTTCCGCCGAGACGCTGCGCAGCCGCGCATAAGAGATGGGGCAGCAGCAGCATCTCCTCTGAATCATCAACGATTGAAGCAAAATAGGCGGAAGCACCGGACCCGTTGACTGGATTGTACAGTCAGGGGGGGCCGGGGACTTCCGCCTTTGTTTTTGGGCTTGGGCTGTCATGGGAAAAGAAGACGGGGACGGGGCGTACATTTTTTCATGAAGTTGAAGTCCGTAAAAGGTAATCGGGTGCAAGCGTGAGCCGTGAGACGTTACCTGTAGGAAGTTATGGGTTCCGCTCCGGGGATGGGTCAAGCATGGTTTGTATCCGACAAACCACCAAACGGCTGCCCGCACTCTCCCGCTTCTTCCGCCGGTGTGTCACCGGCTCCCAAGGCCGGAAGCTTCGCGGCCTCCGCTCTTCGGAGCCGGCGGCAAGCCGGCCTACCCCATGTAGGCCGAAGCATCGAACGGCAGCTTGTGCGTATGGTTCGACTGCTCGATCAGGGAAGAGAGCTTCACGGCTTCGCGTTCCTTTTTCTGCGCGGCGCGGCTGTAGGCCTCCGGATCGTACAGCGCTACGGTGAAGAGAGGCTTCGCGCCGTCACCGCTGCCGCCCCGCGATACATGACGCTCCATCTTCTTGGCCGCGCCCAGGGAAGCCAGCATGCTCAGCTCGCTTCGGGTCTGCTTCGCCAGCTCGATCGCCTCGAGCACGGTCAGGTCCAGGTCGTTCCAGCGGATCGTATGCGAGATATTGGCCTTGGCGATCAGGACATCCAGCGTCCGGTAATCGGCGGCCGTCCTCTCGATCTCCTCGGTAATCATGTCGACCGTGCGGGAGGGATATTCCGCCTGCTCGCCCTTTTCGATGATCACCTTGCTGTTCTGCATCCGCTCCTGCATCAGGTGATGCAGCCGCCGGGTGATCGCCGCACGGACGCTCAAGGCCTCCGCTATCGTTATGTATTCCTGCATGCTCTGCCTCCTTCCGGTGTATGTGCTTACTCTAACGACGGAAGCGGGACAAAGGTTGCAGAGGACAACGACAAAAAACCTGCCCCCTGGGGGACAGGTTTGTGCGCAAGCGTCTTTTTCAAAATGAAACGCGCATGGTCCTTATGAGGAAAGGACCATGCGCGTTAATCACATCCGATCAGGACGAGGTGCCGGTATCGAGCAGCTTCGCCAATGCGCCGAACGGATTATGCGAGGCTTCGCCTTCGGAGTAGACCAGCTCCGTGGAATAGAGCAGCTCTTCGGATGCGAGGTTCTTCTCCAGTCTGAAGGTGGAGTACCGTTTCACGAACACCTGCGCCGTGTTGTAGGCGTCGTCCAGCGCCCGGTGCTGCTGGCCCTGCAGGACGATCTCCTCGATCTCCAGGGCGCGCTTCAGCCCTACCTGCTTGTAGACCTCGGGATTGATCATCCGCGAGTACTGGCTCTGCAGGTTATTATGGTTGCGGATCCAGTCGAGCTCCATCTGCAGCTCGCGCGTCTGGCGGAGCAGCTGCATCTTGTCGTCGGGCCCCCAGGAGCAGAGGTAGTAGTCTTCTTCGCCGATCCATTCGGTGAAAGCCTTGACGGCTTCGCGGAACTGCGGCGCTCCCGCCACGTCCTCCTGCTTGATGCCGGTGAAGGAGACGGTGGAAGGAGTGAGCGTGGGCTGCTTCGTAGGCTTCACGAAGGTCTGGAAGGTGTCGACGATCGCGGCCGTGCCGTCCGTTTCCTTCACCCGGACAGCGCCGATCTCGATGATCTCGGCGATCTGATGCTGTTTGCGCTGCACCGTGAATTCCAAGTCGTAGATGATGTACTGCATGGGTGTTCCTCCGCTTTTCTGTATATTGAATGGTGCCCTGGATATGCGATGGGATAACGGGACAATAAAAAGAAAAGCCGGCAGGGGTCTGCCGGTCCAAAGGCAAAAGCCTATGTTTCATTGTGCCACAAATAAACCCAAAAGGAAATGAGAAATTCATCTCATGGCTGTGTCAGTTTTTGGCGGCTTTTCCTTCTTTTTTCGCAGAAAGAAGGGGGCCCAGCAGATAGTATAGAAAGATAAGGGCGCAGACGGCGGACAAGGCATAGGCCGGCAGTCCATCCAGTGTGAGGCTCGGCCCGGCGGGCAGGAGATAGCGGTTCGCCAGGATCAGGAGAATGTAAACGCCGATGGTCAGAAGACTATTCACGTAAAAAATAATATGCATGGTGCGCCGGTTCTTGAAGGCGGTGAGCCGTAAGGAAGCCCAGGCAAACAGAAACAGGAAGAAGCTGACCCCGATATAAGAGCACATCTCATATAAATCGAAGACGATCCGTCCGGAAAATCCCTGCCTCACCACGTATAAGGGAAGCAGGAGCAGGAACACCAGGACATAGAACTGGAACTGGCTGACAGGAGAGCGCCTCGGCAGCTCGCGGATCAGCTCCTCGCAGTAAGCCTTCGGATCCATGCCGAATACCTCCTCGAACGACCGGCCGCGGGCTTCGGCTTCCGCGAGGTGCTCGCCAAGCTCACCAAGCACCTGCATGGCTTCCGGGTCGGAGAGGGACAGGGAGCTCATGACGTAGAATTTCATTTCATCGAACAGCTTCTGATTGGCCGGACTCAGCGGGGGAGACAGATCCCGGGCTGCGGTCATGGTCGATCACCCTTTCTGGTGAAGTATGGCGTCCACGGCTTGGGCCAGCTCCTGCCAGCCGCTGCGGAACTGCGCAAGCTGACTCGCTCCCTCCTCGCTGAGCCGGTAATACTTGCGGTTCGGGCCCGAAGGAGAGGGACGAAGGGTGCTCTCGACGAGCTTTTCCCTCTCCAGCCGGAGCAGCAGCGGGTAGATGCTGCCTTCCTTGGCGAAGTGAAAGCCGCGGGCTGCGAGCTTCTCCATAATCTCGTAGCCGTAGGTTTCTTCTTCGGCAATGATGGCCAGTACACAGCCCTCCAGGACGCCTTTGACAAGCTGGCTGAACAAGGAGACATCATCCTTTCGGCAGGTATATTGCATAGCAAGATAGTGGGGCGGACATCTGCCTTGCATAACAAGTTAGCTTGATCGCTTATATTGTAATCTTTTTCCAGGCAAGACGCAAGATCCAGGAGAATTCTTAAAGCGGCCGCGTTGAGAAAGGCCTTCCCCGTACGGTGTCCCCCCTCCGGCAGAAGAGAATGGTATCCCTCCACTAGTCAAAAGTATCCCTATTGACGAACCCCCGCCCGATCCCTTATGATGACATTGTAATCGAATACATTTGGCGTGTTACCGGTTAAAGGGCATGAGCCAGGAAAAGACTAGAGATTAACATCAGTCTATTTTCTGGCTCTTTTTGTCGTCCCCGCATCTAAGAATCCCACATCCTTGAAAGGTGGTGTACCCCCTTGACAACGAACCGTCCGCTGCGGATCGAGCGGGTCATCAGCAACAACGTGCTGATGGTGCTTGAGCCCCAAAGCGGCAAAGAATATGTCCTGATGGGCAAGGGCCTGGGCTTCGCCTCGAAGGGAAACGGTACGATCGACAGCGGGGACCCGCGGATCGAGAAGCGCTTCCGGCTCGACGACCGCGACCAGCTGAGCGAGTACCAGAAGCTGCTCGAGGGGATCGACCCGGAGGTCATCGAGATCTCGGAGACCATCATTGAGAGCGTGAAGAAGCAATTCGAGCAGCCGGTCAATAATAAAATTTACTTCGCGCTGCCGAGCCATATTCAATTCGCGGTCTACCGGCTGCGGGGCGGGATGGATATCGTCAACCCGTTCCTGCAGGAGACGCAGATGTGTTTTCCCAAAGAATACGAGATTGCGCGCAGCGCGGCGGAAGCCATCTCCTCTCGGTTCGGGATCACGGTGCCGGAGGATGAGATCGGGTTCCTGGCGTTCCACGTGCATTCGGCGGTGTCCGACGTATCGGTCGGCCACCTCGTCAAGATGTCCTCGCTGGTCGGCGAGCTAGTGGAACGGGTGGAGGAGCGGCTCGGCAGCCGGCTGCCAAGGGACAGCATGGATTACATCCGGCTGGTCACCCACCTGCGGTCGGCTGTGGACCGGATTTCCGGGAGGAAAGCGGTGCCGAATCCGTTCATGCGGGATTTCGAGCAGGCGTACCGCCGCGAGTATCTCCTGGCATCCGAGCTTGGGGAGATGATTCAAGAAGGGCTCGGTGAGGAAGTGCCGGAGGACGAGATCGGCTACATGGTGATGCACCTGTACCGGCTGTTCCTCACATACGCTCCGCCGCAGCATGAAAGTTGAAGGAGGAAGAAAGATGTTATCCAAACTGTTCGGAGGCAGGAATAAAGCAAACCTGCTCGAGATCGCAGCGCCGCTGACAGGGACGGCCGTTCCCTTAAGCGGGGTGCCGGACCAGGCATTCGCCGAAGGGCACATGGGCGGCGGGCTGGCGGTCGAGCCGGAGGAAGGGCGGCTGGTCGCGCCGTTCGACGGCACCGTAGCCCATCTCATCAAATCGAAGCATGCGGTCATTCTGGAGCATGCAAGCGGTGTTCAGGTGCTCATGCATATCGGTATTAACACGGTGGCGCTCAAGGGAGAAGGCTTCCACGCGCTCGTCGCCTCAGGCGACACGGTGAAGGCAGGGCAGACGCTGATCGAATTCGACATGGAGGCGATCCGGGCCGCGGGCTATCCGCTGATCACCCCGGTCGTCCTGGCGAATCAGGCGGAAGCCGAGGCGGAGCTCGATTCCGTGAAGACGGGCCGCGTGCAGGCCGGCGAACCCGGTCTGCTCCGGGTGAGCGTCAAGCTGCAATAACCTCCCGTCGTTCGTAACAGGTAATCCGGAGGGGCAGGCCGCACGCCGGCCTGCACTCCTTCTATAACATCATCCGAAAGGGTTGACCCTTATGCTGGCATCCTTACAAAAAATCGGCAAGGCCCTCATGCTTCCTGTAGCCGTGCTCCCTGCAGCGGCCATCCTGCTGCGCTTCGGCAACATTGACTACATCAAAGACTTTCACATGGGCGAAGGCGCCGGCGGCTTCCTCAACCAGTACATCGCGCCGTTCTTGAACGCCGGCGGCTCGGCGATCTTCGATAACCTGCCGCTGATCTTCGCGGTGGGCATCGCGATCGGGCTGGTCGGGGACGCTGTTGCCGCGCTCGCCGCCGTAATCGCTTACTTGGTGCTGACCAGCGTGCTCTCCAAGGTTCCCGGCGTATTCACCGAGATGATCGGCAAGGACGTCAAGCTCAACATGGGCGTGCTCGGAGGCATTCTCGCCGGGGTGCTGGCCTCTTATTTCTACAAAAAGTACCACAACATCAAGCTGCCGGATTGGCTCGGCTTCTTCAGCGGCAAGCGCTTCGTGCCGATCATCACGTCACTGGCGATGGTCATCGTAGGTATCGTCTTCGGCATCATCTGGGGACCGGTCCAGAACGTGCTCGACGAGTTCGGCCGCTGGATCGTCGGCCTCGGCGGCATAGGCGCCCTGATCTTCGGCATCGGCAACCGGCTGCTGCTTCCGTTCGGTCTGCACCACGTATTGAACTCCATCGCCTGGTTCCAGATCGGTGACTTCACCGATGCTGCAGGCCAAGTGGTCCACGGCGACCTGACCCGCTTCTTCAAGGGTGATAAGTCCGCGGGAATGTTCATGACCGGCTTCTTCCCGATCATGATGTTCGCCCTGCCGGCGGCTGCGCTGGCGATCGTGCATACGGCAAGACCGGAGAAGCGCAAAGCGGTCGCTTCGATCATGTTCGGCACGGCCTTCGCTTCGTTCCTGACGGGGATCACGGAGCCGCTTGAATTCGCTTTCATGTTCGTCGCTCCGGTGCTGTACGGCTTCCACGCCGTGATGATGGGGATCTCGGGCTACATCCTCTACATCATGAACGTGAAGCACGGCTTCGGCTTCTCGGCCGGCCTGCTCGACTATCTCATCAACTACCAGCTCGCCACCAACCCGCTGCTGATCATCCCGGTCGGTCTGGTCTTCGCGGTGCTGTACTATGTCGTATTCCGTGTGCTCATCGTAACGCTGAAGCTGAAGACACCGGGCCGCGAGGACGAAGAACCGGCTGCAGCGGCATCTTCGGCGGAGAACGGGAAGCCTGCTGCGGCTGCACCGGCTGCCGGAGGCAAGGCCATGGCGCTGCGTGAGAAGGCGGACAGCGTGCTGACGTCCATCGGCGGAGCCGACAACGTCGTGGGGCTGGACGCGTGCATCACCCGCCTGCGTCTGGTCGTCAAGGATGACATGATCGTGGACGACAAAGCGCTGAAGGCGCTCGGGGCGGCCGGCGTCATGCGGCTCGGCCAGGGGGCCGTGCAGGTCATCTTCGGGCCGCAGTCCGAATCGCTCAAGGATGAAATTAACAAGCTGATGTAACAGCAGGGAGGCGGTTTTTCTCTTCGGAGAGCCGCCTTTTTGTCGGGAACATGTTGAAATCGCTTTCACCAGAGTGGAGAAATTTACCCCTTCTTTGTCGAAATCGTACCCTGCCGGGTTTATCGAAGCCCATACTATAATCGAACTTGTAAAGATCATCCCAATTTAAGTTCCTTACGGAGGGGTCATGTTATGAAAAAAACAGTATCCACGCTTGTGGCTTCCGCCATGCTCGTCTCGGGTCTGACAGCCTGCGGATCTTCGGACACCGGGGGAGCGGCCGATAAGGGCGGCACCGCCGCAAACCAGGATGCAGCGAAACCCTTCACGGTTTCGCTGCGCCACGTGCAGGTCCGCGACGACGCGAAGCTGCGGCTGAAGCTGCTCGAAGATGTGGGGAAGCGGATGGAAGAGAACGTGCCGGGGCTGAAGGTGGAGCTCGAAGGCGTGGAGGATAAGGTCAACCGCTTCGAGAAGCTGCCGGCCGAGATGGCGGCGGGCACGCCCCCGACCATCTTCGATCTTTTCGGGGGCACGGATACGCAGAAGTTCGTGAAGGCGGGGCGCCTGCTGGACCTGACCCCGATCCTCGCGGAGCTCCGCCTTAAGGATAAGTTCCTGAATCTCGACGAATTCACGGTGGACGGCAAAATCTACGGACTGCCTACAGCGGGCTTCGTGGAAGGGGTCTTCTACAACAAGAAGATCTTCAAGGACCTCGGCGTCGAAGTGCCTAAGACCTGGGAAGAGTTCCTGGCGGTGGCGGAGAAGTCCAAAGCGAAGAACATCACGCCGCTGGCCTTCGCTTCCTCCGATGCGTGGGTGATCAACATGCTTATGAACACCCTCTGGGTGCGCACCGCCGGAGCCGAATCCGTGAACGGCTTCGTGGCCGGGAGCAAGAAGTGGACGGACGGGGACGTGCTGGACGGCTTCAAGAAGTTCGAGACGCTCGTGAAGAGCGGCTACTTCCAGGAGGGCAACCTCGGCCTGAAGTATGCGGAGCAGCAGAACAAGTTCCGCGCAGGCGAAGCGGCGATGCTCTTCGACGGCTCCTGGGCGAACTCGGCCGTAGTCGATCCCGAGAAATCGAAGATCGCGAACGACGTAGGCTTCTTCAACTTCCCGGCGACAGGTGGCAAGGGCGATGGTCTCATCAACGGCTCCTTCTCCAACGGCTACGGCTTCTCGGCCGCGCTGAACGAAAATGAGCTGAAGGCGGTCAAGGAATTCATCAAGATCATGTACAGCGAAGAAATGCAGAAGCGCCAGCTCAAGGAATCCGGATTCCTGCCGGCGCTGAAGATCTCCGATCTCTCCGGCGTGAACCCGATCGTCGGCGAGATTCTGAAGGTGGCGAATGCGAAGCAGTTCCCGGCCTTCGACTCCGTGATCCAGGCGAAGGTCCGCGAAGCGCTGGAAGTGAGCATGCAGGAGATGATCGGCGGCAAGGCGACAGCCGAGCAGGTCGTGGAGAAAGTGCAGAAGGCCCAGGATGCGGCCAACAAGGAAAGCAAGTAAGAGGCACTAAGCACAAGGCACGGAATCTGAGGGGAAGCCAAGCTGGAGCCTGACGGGACTTCTGCAGCTGCGAAGGAAGCAGGTGAGGGCCGGGCGGCCCTCACCCTCCAGAGCACGGAAGCTAATCCCGCCCGCTAAACCGAAGCCGAAGCCGTAGACCCCGGTCCCCCTCTTCCTGCGGATGCCGTTCTCCTTCGGGAGGCGGCATTCGGTACGAAGGGGGCCTGCCGGATTCCTGCCCGAGTCCGGTCCGCACGAATCCATTTTTCACCTGACTTTTCGAAGCGCGTTCCACGGAAGGAGGACCGCTGCCGCGGGATGCCCGGTGTGTCCCACAGGAGGTTTCCATATGAAAAAAACGATGCAAAATCCGCTGACATATACGCTGTTTCTTCTCCCGACGCTCGCCCTCTATATCTTGTTCTTTCTGATCCCGCTGGCCCAGTCGGTCCAGTACGGCTTCACCCGCTGGGACGGCGTCAATACGCCGGAATTCATCGGCCTCGGCAACTTCATCCAGGCCTTCGCCGACGAGAAGGTATGGCAGGCGTTCAGGAACAACTCGTACTTCATTCTGTTCTCCGTCTTCATCCAGATTCCGATTATTGTGTTCCTCGGCATTCTCATCTCCGGCATTACCAGGCTCAAGGGCTTCTACAAGACCTTCGTCTTCGTGCCGAGCATTCTCTCCACCGCGGTCGTCGGGATTCTGTGGTCCTTCATCTACCACCCCGAGATCGGTCTCCTAAATCAGCTGCTCCGATCCTCGGGCTTCAAGGAGCTGACGCATACGTGGCTGGCGGAAGACAGCACGGCGATGCTCTCGGTGCTCGTCACTAATGGCTGGCAGTGGGTCGGCTTCTACGTGGTGCTGGTGCTGGCCGCCATCCTCGGCATCTCGAAGGAAGTGTTCGAGGCCGCGGAGCTCGACGGCGCCCGGGGCTTCCGCAAAGCCTGGCACATCACGCTCCCGCTGATCCGCCCTGTGATCATGGTCATTATCCTGCTCTCGATTACCGGTGCGATGAAGGCGCTGGATATCGTCATGGTCATGACGAACGGCGGTCCGGCCGGACTGACCGAGGTGCTCGCCACTTATATGATCAAGCAGGGAACCCGGCTTAACGATTACGGGTATGCCAACGCTATTGCGCTGCTCATCTTCCTGTTCACGCTGGTCCTGACGATGATCTTCAACGTGATTTCCAAAAAAATCGGGGAGGCTGACGCATAACGATGTCATCGACATGGAAAAAAGGCCTGTCCCACGGCATCCTGTGGGTGTACCTGCTGCTGACGCTGTACCCGCTCGTCTGGGTGCTCAATTCCTCGTTCAAAACGAACAAGGAAATCATCACGAATCCCTGGGGCCTGCCGCAGGAATTCACGCTCGATAACTACGCCGCAGCGTGGAAGGGCGCGAAGATCTCCACGTACTTTTTCAATTCGTTCTATGTTAGTATAGTGGCAAGCGTGGTGACGATCCTGTTCGCTTCGGCGGCAGGCTACGCGATCACCCGGATGCAGCTCGGACGCGTCAACAAGTACGTGAATGCGGCTCTCCTGCTCGCGCTGCTCGTGCCCGGCGGGACGCTCATTCTCCCTTTGTTCGTCTGGCTGCGCGACCTCGGTTTATACAACACGCATTTGGCCCTGATCTTCCCCTATGTGACGTTCGGACTACCGCTCACGGTCTTCATTGTATCCGCATTCATGAAGTCGATCCCGGCGGATCTCGAAGAAGCGGGCGTCATGGACGGACTGACCGCCTTCGGTCTGTTCGCCCGAATCATTCTTCCGCTGACCGTACCCGCGCTCGTTACGGTCTTCATCCTGAACTTTCTGTCGAACTGGAACGAGTTCGTGATGGCATACCTTTTTCTCTCCAAAGAAAAGCTGCGGACCCTGCCGACCGGCATGGTCGCCTTCATGAACCAATTCAATATGAACTACGGGGGCCTGGCCGCGTCGATCATGTTCAGCGTGGTGCCGGTGCTTGCCGTGTATGCTTTCCTGCAGGAGAAAATTATCGAAGGCGTCACGGCCGGCAGCACCAAAGGATAAGGAAGCCCCCCAGGCTGTACGGCTTCCCGCCTTCGGACGCGGAAGCGGCGGGGCGCTTCGGAGGAAAGGAAGACTCGCGCGCGATGAATCTTCGCATCAAAGTATTCACGGCCTTCATGGCGTTCATCATCGCGCCGCTGTTCGTGCTCGGCGCCATCACCTACCTGCTGTCCCAGCACATCATTGAACAAAATTACGCCGAGCAGTCGGAATTCACGCTGAAGGCGGTAGGACGCAATATCACCTACGTGCTCAAGGAAGCGAACTATTTCTCGGAGGACTACATGCTCCGCGACGACATCCAGCGGCTGCTCGGGCAGCGGGAGTCCGTCGATCCCGTCACGCAGGCCGAATACGAACGGCTGCTGCAGCGCACCTTCCTCTCCTACACGCCGGCGTATGCGGTTACTCTGTACAGCCTAAGTGGGCAGTCGTTCTCCCAGGGGCGGATCGGGTATCAGCGGGTGCCGTATGCCGGCCTCGTCAAGCATCCGGTATTCCGGGAGGTCCTGGCCCTGAACGGCCCGCCGAGGTGGCTCGGTCCTTATGAGGCGCCGGAGTGGACGGGCAGCGAGCCCCTCTTCACCGTGGTGCGCGTCATTAACGACAAGTACACGCTCGACAACCGGGGCATTCTGCTGCAGCAGTTCCAGTTTCATGAGCTCAACCGGATCTTCAACTATTTCGGCACGTCGCACAGCAAGGACCTGCGCTTCATGATCGTGAACGGCGAAGGGTTGATCATGGTCGACAACAAGGGGGAGCTCGCCGGCCAGACGCTGGGCGGTCATGCTTCGGAAGGGCTGCAGCTCGGCGAGGAATACCAGAGCCGCAAGATGAAGTTCGACGGCGTGGAGAGCGTCGTGTCGGTCCATCATCTGGAGCTCAAGGACTTCGGGCAGATGAACTGGAGCATCGTCTCTATCACGCCATGGGCTTACTTGTCGGGCCGCACGGAGCAGGTGCTGCAGTGGATCTCCGCGATCACGGCGCTGACGCTCATCAGTGCGCTGCTCTTCAACCTGTTCTTCGTGAACCGGATCATCCGCTTCATCCTGTATGTCGTCAGCTCGATGAAGAAGGTCGAGATCGGGGATCTCAGCATCCGGGTCGAGGCGCACAGCAGGGATGAGACCAGCGTGCTGGCGCGGGGCTTCAACTCCCTCGTCGACCGGATCGAGACGCTGATCGGGGAAGTGAAGCTGGAGCAGGACCGCAAGAACCGGGCGGAGCTCATGCTGATGCAGGCGCAGATCAAGCCCCATTTTCTGTTCAATACGCTTGAGTCGATCAATGCGCTGGCGGCGCAGAACGAGGGCCGCAAGGTCAGCCGGATGGTGCAGCGGCTCGGTACGCTGCTGCGGGTGAGCTTCCTGCAGAAGGAGGAGATCCCGCTGTCGCTCGAGATCGACCATGCACGCAATTATCTCGAGATCCAGAAGTACCGCTTCGAGGAGCTGTTCGATTACGAGATCGACGTGCCTGCCGGGCTCGGCGGGGTGCCGATCCTCAAGCTGACCCTGCAGCCGCTGCTCGAGAACAGCATTCAGCACGGGCTCGAGGAGAGGCTGCATGCGGAAGGAGCGGGCTACAAGGGCATGCTCCGCGTCCGGGCTGAAGAGAAGGAGGATGCGGTCATCCTGTGGGTGGAGGATAACGGGATGGGCATCCGCAGCGAGGTGCTGGAGCGGTTCCACGGTACGCCGGGGTCCCGGATCAGAGCCTCCGGGGCCGGAGAGGAAGGCGGGGAACGCATCGGGCTCGGGATCCCGAACGTGGCGGACCGCCTGCGCATCCATTACGGCAGCCGCTGCGGGATGATGATCTGCAGCCTGCCGGGGCAGGGGACAGTGATCCGCTGTACGATACCAAAGGAAGCAAGCGGGTGATACGCATGAAGGTCAAAGCAATGCTCGTGGATGACGAGATTCATATCGTACGGAACTTGGAGAAAATCATTCCCTGGGAAAGCCTCGGCATTGAGATCATCGCTACGGCCGGTAACGGCGCGAGGGCGCTGGAGCTGGCCGAGGAGCTGAAGCCCGACCTCATCCTCTCGGACATCCGGATGCCCGTCATGGACGGCATCGAGCTCCTGAAGCAGCTGCGGGCGTCCGGCTATGCGGGCGAGATTCTCATGCTGACCGGCTTCCAGGAATTCGACTATGCCCGGTCCGCCGTCAAATACGGGGCCAGGGAATATATCCTGAAGCCGATCGATTACGAAGAGCTGGAGAACATTCTCCAGAGCCTGGCGGCGGAGATCCAATCGGTGAAGCTCAGCCGGATGAAGGATATGGCGAAGTGGCGCGAGCTCTCCGAGCTGGCTTACGAGAAGATCCTGCTCGATCTGCTCATGGACTATACTTCGTTCCCGCTGCACCGGCTGCAGGAGGAAGAGGACCGCGTCTGGCTTAATCAGAGATACTGGATGCTCCTGGTCGACCTCGACGATTATTCGCAGATGATCCGGCAGGACGAGCGGGAGCGCAAGCTGGTCCACTTTGCGGTGCGCAATGTGCTGCAGGAGGCGCTGCGCTCGGAGCTCGTGGAATACGCCGTGCTGCTGACCCGGGAGGGGGAGTGGTGTCTGCTCATCCCGCTGCCGCAGACGGCCCGTGACCCGGCGGCCCCGCTGGAAGCCTGGTCGAAGGAAGTGCAGGAGGCGGTCCGGCGCTACGTGAAGCTGTCGGTGAGCGTAGGCGTCTATCCGTCGCCCGTCTCGGCCGAAGGGCTGGCGGATGCGTATAAGAAGCTGCAGCGCAGCCTGCAGCTTGCGCTGCAGAAGCAGGCAGTTGTGCTGCACAGGGAGGTGCCGGAGGCGGACACGCAGGGCCAGTCGTTCTGGAGCCTCGCGGACCGGCTGGCGGCGGGACTCACCCAGGGCGATTCCCCCAAGGTGGACGCGGCGCTGGAGGAGCTCGGCCGGCTGCTCAAGGAGCACGGGATGCGCGCCGAGCAGATGCTGCACTTCCTGAACCTGCATCTGCTGCGGGAGATGCGGGCGATCGGGCTGCTCGATTCGCTGCAGGAGCAGCGGGTCATGGGCGAGCTCGAGCGCAGCATGAGCATCAAGGAGCTGATGGACTGCGTGCTCCTGCTTGTGCGCGAGTGCATGCAGACCGGGCAGGCCCGGCGCAAGTCGCCGGAGGTGCTGATGGCCACCGCCCGCGAGTATATTCAGAAGGGACTCTCCCGGGATCTTGGGCTCGAGGAGCTGGCCCAGCACCTCGGCATCTCCAACTCCTACTTCTCCCTGCTGTTCAAGCAGCATCACGGAGAGACCTTCCTCGAGTACGTCACGCGGGAGCGGATGGAGCTGGCGAAGAGCCTGCTGCTTACCAGCGATAAGAGCGTTACGCAGATCGGCAAGCTGGCGGGGTATGCGGAGCGGCGCTATTTTACCAAGGTATTCCATAAGTACGAAGGCATGACGCCATCGGAATTCCGGGACCGGAGCAAGCCCGGTGCCTGCGAGAGGGAGAAGGAGGAGGAGGAGGCTTATGATGGAGCGCAGTAAACTCAGTTTGAAGCAAAAGATCGGCCAGCTGCTCATGTGCGGGTTTCCCGGGCTGGAACCGACCCCGGAGATTGAGGAGCTGGTCCGGGACGGCTGGATCGGAGGCATTATCTATTTCCGGCGCAACCTGGCGGAGCCGGCCCAAGCGGCCGCCTTGTCTGCGAAGCTGCAGAGCTTTGCGGCCGAAGGCAGCGGGGTGCCGCTGCTCATCGCCGTCGATCAGGAAGGCGGGATGGTTACCCGCATCGAGAAGGGCGTGAGCGTCATGCCGGGGGCGATGGCGCTCGGGGCGACCGGCGACGCGGATGCCGCGTACGAAGCGGCCAAAGTAACGGCTGCCGAGCTGCTGGCGATGGGCATCAACATGAACTTCGCCCCGGTGCTTGACGTGAACAACAACCCGCTGAATCCGGTGATCGGCGTCCGCTCCTATGGCGGGGACCCCGAGCTGGTGGCGCGGCTGGGTACCGCGGCCGTGCGGGGGTACCAGGAGACGGGCGTCGCCGCCACGGTCAAGCACTTCCCTGGCCACGGCGACACCTCACAGGATTCGCACCACGAGCTGCCGACGGTGCCGCATGACCGCGAGCGGCTCGACCGGCTGGAGCTGGTGCCGTTCCGCGAAGCCGTCCGGCAGGGCGTGGATGCCGTGATGACGGCGCACCTGCTCTTCCCGGCGGTGGAGCCGGAGCCGCTGCCGGCTACGCTGTCGCCGCGCGTGCTGACCGGGCTCCTGCGGGAGGAGCTCGGCTACGGGGGCGTCATCGTCACCGACTGCCTCGAGATGAACGCCATCGCCGGGCATTACGGCGTGGCGGAGGGGGCGGTGCTCGCCGTGGAGGCCGGCGCGGACCTCGTGCTCGTCTCGCACCGCATCGAGCTGCAGCGGGCGGCGCTGGACGCGCTGACCGCAGCCGTAGAGAGCGGCCGCCTCAGCGAAGAGCGGATCGACCGCTCGGTCGACCGGCTGCTCGCGCTGAAGGCGCGGCGGGCGGTGCAGGCGGCCGCAGGGACGGCGCCGGCGGTGACCGGCCGCACGCTGGCCACCCCGGCGTCCCAGGCCCTCGCCGAGCGGATCGGCGAAGCCAGCGTGACGCTCGTGGCCGGCGAGCTGCAGCCGCTGGAACGCGGCCGTAACGTGCTCGTCGTCTGGCCGGAGGTGCGGGTCGGCTCCGAGGTTGACGAGGTGCTCGGCCGCAAGGAGTCGCTCGGCCACTGGCTCGCGCAGCTGGGCTTCGTTGTGCGCGAGGAGCGGATCGGCATCCGGCCGACCGAGGAGGAACGGCAGCGCGTGCTGAAGCTGGCCCGCCAGGGCGGCCAGGCGGTGGCGGTCAGCTACAACGCGGCGTTCGAGCCCGAGCAGGCGGCGCTGATCCGCGATTTAGCGGAGCTGCCGGGCCTGCGGCTCACGGCGGCGTCCGTGCGCATCCCCTCGGACCTGGCGGTCCTCGGCCCCGTGCCGGTCTACCTTGCCTGCTACGAGAACACCCCGTTCGCGATGAAGGCGCTTGCGCGGGTGCTGGGAGGGGAGCTTCTGCCGGCCGGCGTGCTGCCGGCTCCGATTCTGTAACACACGCTTTTCATTCTCACCACACTCGAATCAACCGTGTTCCCTTTCCGTCGTAGCGGAAGGCGGGATACGGTTGATTTTGCGCGGGGCAGCGGGCTCCCGCCATCACCCAATTGTTGGCATTCCGGTCCACTTACCCAGTCCCCCGGCGGGCGCAGCGACATACGCTAATGTATAGACAAGTAGGCACTGCGCCGCGCGTGAGGCTGCGGATGCGGGCCAAAAGGCCAATTAGAAGGGAAAGGATCGAGATGAAGAGGACCAAACATGCCGCCTCCCGCAGGCGCCCCGGTATCAGCGCATCCGCCGTCAAAGGGCCGCAGCGGCCCCGCAGGAAAGCTCCATCGGGGGCTGCTGCGAAGCCCTCGCGTCCCCGGTTTGCCGCCCCCGAAGTGGAGGGCTTCCACAGCCCGTTCGGCCCCGGATTTCCGTTCAGCTATGGAGAGCCGGCCGGTTACGGGAACCGGTCCGGGTCCGGCAAGAAAGGCGTGGGAATCAAGGAAGCGGGGGAAGAGCAGGGAGCCGCTGCAGAACAGGCGGCGGACCGCGGACCGTCCGCCTTCGGGGGAGGGGACTGGTTCAGCCAGATGGGCGGGCTGGACGGTCTTCTGAATACGATGGGGAAAGTACAGAAGATGTACAATATCTTCAAGCAGTTCGGGCCGATCTTCAAGCTGTTCGGCGGCTTCGGGGGACTGGGGGGCTTCGGCGGTCTGGGCGGACCGGTGAAGACGGCCTCCGTACGTGTGCACCCGAGGAAGAAGGCGGTCGGGCGCGGGGCCGGACCGCGGCGCCGGCCATGACGGGTTCACGGTCCCGCTCCGGGACGAAAAGCATCCCCTATCTGGCGCTCGGAGACTCGCTGACCGCAGGCGTCGGGGCCTTCGGCAGCGTCGGCTTCGTGCGGGCCTACGGGGGGCTCGCCGGGGAAGCGCTGGGCCGCCCGGTAGAGACCGAAGTGATAGGCATCCCCGGAGCCACGACGGGGGAGCTGAGGATGCTGCTGGAGCGCAGCCCGGAGCTCCGCGGCATGGCCCGGGCGGCGCAGCTCCTGACGCTGACGGCGGGAGGCAATAACCTCATCGATGCGGCCAAAAGGTTCGCCGCCGACCGGGATCCGGGCCGGCTGGCGGCGGCGCTGGAGCGGTGCCACGAGGACTATGCCGCCCTGCTGCAGACGCTGCGGAGGCTGAAGTCCGACGGCTCCGGCCCCTATGCCGTCCGGGCGGCGCTGCTCTACAACCCCCTGCCCGGGGTGCCGGAGGCCGCCGACTGGGTGAAGCGGTGCAACCGGCTGCTCGGCAGTCTGGCGGGAGGCAGCGTGAAGTTCGCGCCCCTCTACGGGGTGTTCGAGGGCCGCGAGCGGGAGCTGTTGTCGGCCGACGGCATTCACCCGAATGCCGCAGGCTACCGCATGATCGCCGGCCAGCTGCACCGGCAGGGCTATGGGCCGCTGGCATAACGGCAGCGATGGTTTCGCTCGCTCTACGCGCTGTATGAGGGCGCGCGGCCGGCATTGCCGCTCGCCGGGCTGCATCCATCCGAATCCCGCGGTTGCCGGGCAACCTCGCACCCTGCGCAGGCCGGCGCGTGATTCCGTGGCGTCTGCCCGGCCGGCAGGGGCTATAGGGGCCGGCTGCGGGCCCGCCGCAGAAGGTCGAATCGGCGTGCCTTCCACCCAGTAAAGCCAAACAAGCTGCCTCTGCGGCAGGCCCTGATTAACGGGCGCCGCGGAGGCAGCTTGTTCTGTTTTGGAAGGGCACCGTCTTGCGTCCGCCATGAGTTACAGTGGAACGGTGACCATTTGCTTTTCCTTATAGTACACCCATTCGCGGAAGCCGATCTCCTTGAGCCGGGCGGCCACCTCGTCCCAGTCGTCCCCGACCCTCTCCGGCTTGTGGGCGTCGGAGCCGAAGGTGACCTTCACGCCGAAATGCAGCGCGCGCTCCAGGATGGCGTCGATCGGATACCAGCCGCCGCAGTCCTTCGTCTTGCCGGAGGTATTGATCTCGATGGCGATGCCGCACTCGCCGATCGACTTCAGCGTCTTGTCGACGGCTTCGGTCTGGATATCGGAGAACGCGGGGTAGAAGCCGCGCATGGCATCGATGTGCCCGAGGATCTGGAACATGCCGCTGCGCGCAGACTGCTCGATAAGGTCGTAGTAGAGCTCTTTTTGCTCCACCTTCTGCTTTTCCGTGAGGCCGTTCCAGCGCTTCTTGTTGAAGATGCTGACGCCGCCGGACAGGTGCACTGAGCCGATGATGTAGTCGAACGGATACTGGTCATACACCTTGCGGTATACGTCCGCATGCTCCGGGAAGAAGTCCGATTCCACGCCGAGCAGCACGTCGATCCGTCCGGCATACTCGGCCTTAAGCTTCAGCACTTCCTCGATGTAGCGGGCGAATTCGCTCTTCGCCATGGCAATGCCCGGCTGCTCCCGGTCCTTCTTGCTCGCAAAGTAAGGGGAATGGTCCGAGATGCCGATGACCTGCAGGCCATTCTTGATCCCGGCTTCGACATAGTCGCGGATCGTGCCGATGGCATGACCGCAGCGTTCATGATGGGTATGCAAATCGAATTTCATGATCTTCTCCTCACTCCGAACCTATGAATTGAATTTCCTGCATGCCTTTGAGATCGAGCAAAAACTGGTTCAGCGCCGAGCTCAGGTACCGGCCCGACTTGTAAACCACACCGACGGGGTGGGATATCTCGAGCTCGTTGACCTTGATCATCTTGAGGGTGCCAAGACGCAGCTCGCTTTGGATCGAGAGCTTGGAGATGATGGCGGCGCCGAGGTTAAGCTCGACCATCCGCTTCACTTCCTCGCTGGACGACAGCTCCATGACCACCTGGGGCGTGATGTACAGCTGCTTGAGGATCTGGTCGACAAAGCGCCGGCCTGCGGTCTCCGGTGACAGCATGATCAGGGGCAGGTCGTGCAGCCGCTCGATCGGCACATGGCTGTATTTGGCCAGGGGATGGTCCGGCGACACGACCAGCTCGAACGTATCGTAGTAGAGGACCGAGCTCTCCAGCGCGGGATGCTTGTCGAACAGGTAGGTGATCCCAAGGTCGATCGTTCCGTTCTCGACGCTCTGCATGATCTGCGAGGTCGTCATCGAATGGATCGTGGTCTTGATCAGCGGGAACTGGTTCTGAAAGTAGGACAGGACCCGCGGCAGAATCTGAATGGCGATGGACGTCGTGGTGCCCAGGTCGATATGTCCCTGGGGCGTCTGGTTAAGGTCGGCCAGCCGCTGCTTGAGATCCTCCACCGTCTGTAAGATGAGCTCCGCATGCTCCAGGAAGACCTGGCCGCTGTCGGTCAGCGTCACAGGCTGGTTGCGGTCGATCAGGGTCGTCTTGAACTCGTCCTCAAGACTCTTAATCTGGGCGGATACGGCAGGCTGGGTTAGATTCAGCAGCTCGCCCGCTTTGCGGAAGCTCATGGTTTTGGAGATCGTTATTAGGGTTTCCAATTGATTGAGATTCACGTCGTTCCTCCTCTCCCAAGGCATGAACGTGCACGCTGACAACGTATTCATAAATAACGGAATTTTATCGGCTATGTATTTAATATAAATACAATTTGTCGCACAATTCCATTATAAGATACTTCTGGCCATAGGGCAAACTACGAACTAACCTGCATTAGGCAGAATCACAGAGGAATTCGCTCTTGAAGTATACTCAAATTTGAGTATACTAAACAAGTGCCGCTTATCCGGTATTACGGCCACAGGCTCTGACGGCCAAGCGGTTTGCATGACCCCACTAAGTAAACCATACATAGGAGTGATCTCGTTTGTCCCAACCTGTCAACGCTTCCTCTCCGAGGAAATCCAACATTCCGTGGACCGTGGCCGGCCTTATGCTGGGCCTTCTGCTCGCTTCCCTGGACCAGACGATCGTCTCCACGGCGATGCCGACGATTGTAGGCCTGCTCGGCGGTCTGGAGTACTACGTCTGGGTGTTCTCGGCGTACCTGATCGCCAATGTCGTGTCGATGCCGATCTTCGGCAAGCTCGGCGACATGTACGGGCGCAAGCTGTTCTTCCTGATCGGCCTCGTCGTCTTCATGGCCGGGTCCGCCTTGTGCGGCACTTCGTCCACGATGACCGAGCTCATCATCTACCGGGCGGTGCAGGGCATCGGCGGCGGCGCACTGATGCCGATTACCTTCGCCATCGTCTTCGATATCTTCCCGCCGGAGAAGCGGGGGAAGATGCAGGGGCTCTTCGGCGCCGTGTTCGGCATCTCGAGCGTCCTTGGACCGCTGGCCGGAGCGTATTTTACCGATAACGTGGATTGGACGTGGATTTTCTACATCAATCTGCCGCTCGGCATCGTCTCGCTGATTCTCATCTGGATGTTCTACCATCCGGTGCTTCCAAGCAATCCAAACCAGAAGATCGACTGGCTTGGCACGGTTGTCTTCGCCGTCTCCGCCCTCTCGCTCATGTTCGGGCTGGAGCTTGGAGGCAAGGAGTATGACTGGCTGTCGCCGCAGATTCTGGGTCTCTTCGCTATAGCTGTTGTGTTCTTCCTGCTCTTCTTGTATGCCGAGCTCCGGGCCTCGGCGCCGATCATCCCGCTGGATCTGTTCGGCAACCGCGTCTTCACCGCGAGCATGGGAGCGAGCTTCTTCTACGGGGCGATTATGATGGCGGGAGCCACTTATATCCCGCTGTTCGTGCAGGGCGTGTTCCAAGGCTCGGCGACCAGTGCGGGCCTCGTCCTCACCCCGATGATGCTGGGAGTCGTGGCGAGCAGCGCAATTGGCGGCCGCTTCATCTCCCGCCTGCCTTACCGCAATATTATGATGGGGTCGGCGGTCCTTCTCCTGCTGGCCACGATCCTGCTCAGCATGATCACCGTGGATACGCCGCGCTGGCTCATTACCGTGTACATGATTCTGATGGGTCTTGGCATCGGCACCGGGTTCCCGGTTACTTCCGTGTCCTCGATCCACGGCGTCCCGTTCCATTACCGCGGCATCGTCACGTCGCTCGTCTCGTTCTTCCGGTCGATCGGCTCGGCCGTAGGCCTGACCGTTCTTGGCAGCCTGCAGGCTTCGGCGCTGCAGAAGCGGCTCGCGGAATCCATGCCGGATGCGGGCGGGCAGACGCCGGCGGATCCACAGGTGCTCCTCTCGCCGGAATTTCAGGCCCAGGTGCCGAAGCCGGTGCTGGAGAAGCTCATCGCAGGTATGGCCGACTCCATTGCTTACGTGTTCCAGATCTCGATCATAATGGCGGCGATCGCCATTATTTTCATCCTGCTGATGGGACGGGCCAGACTGGAGATTCCGGCCGGAGGCAGAGAAGACAGACCGTCTCCCCAGGGCCACTAGGGGGGAACGGGCATGTCGATGAAGCTCGTGATTCTGGGCCTGCTCATGGAAGGGGACAGCCATCCGTACGAGATGCGCCAGAAGATGAAGGAGAGGGCGATGCTCAACTACATCAAGATGCAGGAAGGCTCCCTCTACTATGCGATCGATACGCTTCATAAATCGGGCCATGTGGACGCGGCGGAGGTGATCAGCGAAGCCGGCCGCCCGGACCGGACGGTGTACCGGATTACCGAGTCGGGGAGGGACCTCTTCCGGGGGCTGCTCCTGGAGCAGTTCGAGGATCCGAAGGCGGTGTTCCACCCGATGTATGCCGCCCTGATGTTCGCACGCCACGGGGATCAGGAGCGGATTGCCGGGATCCTCGAAGCCAAAGCGGAGGAACAGCGCTGCATTGTAAGGCATCTGCAGGAAATTTACGAGGAGCATATTCCGCAGGTGTCCCGCGGCGTGCTGTATATCATGAAGGGCCGCCTTGAGCATGCGGAGACGGAGCTCCGCTGGATGGAGCGCCTGCTGGCCGACTGCAGAGCCGGGCGGCTCGGCGAGAGAGGCTCGGCCCTGGATTGAGCGTCACTGGACTGAACGCCAATGGATCGAATGGCACTGTGTCGCACGTCACTTGAATCAACGTCACTCTGGATGAGACGCTGCCATGAATGCGGCCCGTGATTTTCCGGGAACCGGGCATAACGTATATTCGGGCATAACGTATATTAATGAAGCGAAAAAAGAAGCAGAGGAGGTCCCTTCGGACTGCCTCTGCTTCTTCTATTGGTTTCGTATCACCTGCAATCGATAAATCGTCAGGTGCGGTGGAGGGGGCCACCGTCAGCACAATGCCGGCACTGCAGCCGCGAAAAAATGGGGAGGTGCAGCAGCCAAAGGTCCAAGCATTGTGCCGACGCTTGCGTACGTCACATTCAGCCCACAGAAGCTTGGCGGAGGGTTCCAGCGCTATTCGGCCGCCGCCTCTTCCCGGCTCTTGGAGCGGTTTGAGACGGAGACCCGGCCAAGAAACGGGGTGAGCAGCGCGCCGAGCACCACAAAGGCAAGACCCGCCCAGAACACCGCATGCAGGGAAGAAACCAGCGAAGTCTTGATCACCGGGACGATGCTTCCGAGCAGAGCGGGCGGAAACTGGGCCAGGGATTCCGGGCTGAGCAGGGCGGAGTAAAGCGCCTGCGGGTTCGTATGCACCATATGGGTGATGGATTCTTCCAGCCCGGCCGCCTCCGCCGGCAGGCCGTGCAGCAGCGGCAGCAGATTGGCCGACAGCAGCGTGTCCGACCGGCTGTTCATGACGACACCAAGCAGCGTCATGCCGAAGGTACCGCCGATCTGCCGGAAGAACGTGCTCGAAGAGGTGACCACGCCAAGCTCCGACTTCGGGAAGTGCTCCTGAAGGGTCAGGGTCAGCAGCGGCATGACAAGGCCCATGCCAAGACCAATGACAAGCATGATGCCGCTGGCATAGAGCTTCGTCGTGTTGACGCCGAGCGTGGTCAGCAGGAGGAAGCCGCCGGCCATGATGATCATGCCGGCCGTCATCTGGGGCCGGACGCCGACCTTGAGCACAAGCTGGCCGCCGGCAATGCTCGCGAGAATCATGCTGAGCATCATCGGGGTCATCACGGTGCCCGAAGCGGAGGCGCTGATCCCGACGATCCCCTGCATGAACAGGGGAACGAACATGATGGCGCCGAACATGCCGATGCTCATGAGAAAACCGATGGCGTTCACGATGGAGAAGGTCCGGTCGCGGAAGAGGCGGACCGGCAGGATCGGCTCGGGGGTCGTCGACTCGATCCTCACGAAGACGGTTAGCGCGGCAAAGGACAACACGAATAGGCCGATGATCTGCCACGAACCCCAGGCGTATTGTCCGCCGCCGAAGCTCAAGGCGAGCAGAAGAGAGACGACGCCCACGATCATGGCCGCCATGCCGGCGATATCAAACCGGACGGGGCCGGCTGACTTATGGCTTTGGAGACCCAGCGCGATCAGCACCGAGCCGAGCATGAAGATTAGGAGGCCGGTCACGTACACGGATTTGCGGCCGAGCAGGTCGGCAAGCTTGCCGGCGATCGGGACAACGATCGTTGAAGTGAGCATGTAGGCGGTGGTGAGCCAGGTCATCAGGCTGAGCCCGCCTAGCTCGCCGACGATGCGCGGCATGGCTGTGCCGACAATCGTGCCCTCGAGGGCCGAGAACAGCATGGCGATGAGCAGGCCGGCAATGAGCAGCCAGGACCCGCCGGGGGCGCTGGAGGAGCCGGACCCGTCTCCGGTAGTTAAACCTCCCCCGGCAGAGGAAGCTTCTTCTGAGCGGGTTTCCTCATCAGGCAGCCCGAGGAGAGGTTTCTTTAAGGATTTGGATTGAGCCACGAGGATACGCCTCCCATAGGAATGATCTCCATTTAGAATGGCCTGAGGATGGAGGGGTGTTCCGTGGAAAATCCTGTGGAAACATCACACATGAGAAGGTGGGGCCAAGAAGGAGAACGCTCGCGTCTCAGCGATCGATTGTTCATCTGCCTCAAAGGGAAAAAATCCGGCCTTCCGCAGTCCCTGGGTTCAAGACTTTCGAGGAGGCCGGGAACGCCCGGCGCCAAACACCCCGATGGGGACTGGAGTGTTCACATACCGGCACTATTGCCTCCCGTCACCCAGCCGGGAGGCCGCATAGGCCTTCATGGCGTCCCGCCAATACTCGGCGAGGCGGGGGTGGAACGCTTCATACAGCTTGCGGAAGTCGGGGTGATCCGTATAGAGGTCGCCAAGTCCCGCATACATCTCCCCGGAGGGCGTATAGAAGCGGGAGATGACGCCGAAGTGATCCGCCACCACCTCCTGGGCTTCCGGGCCCTCCGGAGCCAGTTCGCTCTCCAGCACGGCCGTCATCCGCCGGTTCAATTGGGCATACTCGGCGTTTACCCGGTCGTAGTCCTCTTTTGTCCACTCCTTCCTCCGCTCCCTACTTTCCTCGATATGCTTTTCCGCCTGCTTCCCGTACCTTTCTATGATCTCGCGCTCGTACTGCTTCTGCTTGCTTCGGTCGAAGCCTTCGTACAGTTCATCGCTGTTCATGGTCCGCTCTCCCTTCAGTCTGCCGATCGTCTGATCGATCGTGTTCATTAGCGTGTGGAGACGTTCGGCCCGAAGGGCGAGCAGGCGTTTGTGCTCCTCCAGCGCCCCGATCCGGTCGAATGAGTCGCTGCCAAGCAGGCCGCGGATCTCCTCCAGCGGAAAATCGAGCTCCCGGAAGAAGAGGATCTGCTGCAGCCGGAGCAGCTCTTCCTCCCCGTAATAGCGGTAGCCGTTCGCTTCGTCCCGGTGCGGGATCAGCAGGCCGATCTCGTCATAATAGTGCAGGGTCCGCACGCTGACGCCGGATGCCTGCGCCACTTCTTTGACCGTATGCTTCATGCGTTTTCGCCTCCTCAGCAACCAAGATAAGCTATCACGCCCCGTGAGAGTCAATGGGGTGTGCAGCGGATTTTTGCCTTGAACCGGAACCGGACTCTTCATTGGTTTTCATCTTACTATAATGGCGGGAGGGCAAGCGAACGGGGATTTGTATATGTTGGTAATTCGGCTGTGCTTTGCTATGATGAGAGAACGAACATACATTCCAGATCGGGGAGGATGCAGACATGCAGGCCAATGACAAAAAGCGGATAGAAGGGCTGCACCCGGTGCTGTCCTCCTGGTTCCTTACGCGCTTCGGCGGGGGGACGGACGTGCAGCTGCAGGCCCTGGGTCCGCTGCAGGAGGGCAGGCATGTGCTGATCGCCGCACCAACGGGTTCGGGCAAAACGCTGGCGGCACTCCTGCCGTGTCTGGACCGGATCGTGAAGGACAAGGAGGCGGAGGGGAAGGCGGCGCCCAAGGTCCGCCTGCTCTACATTACGCCGCTGAAGGCGCTGAACAATGACGTCCATCATCATGTGATGGGTTATATTCCGGAGCTTGCGGCGGAGGCCGTGCGGCTGGGTCTCCCCTGGCCCGGACTGAGTGCCGCCGTGCGCACCGGCGACACGACGCAGAGGGCGCGGGCGGCGATGCTGCGGCAGCCGCCGGATGTGCTGGTGACGACGCCGGAGTCGCTGTACATCCTGCTCACTTCGGCGAAAGGCAAGGCGATGCTGAAGGACGTCCGGCATCTCATCGTCGATGAGATCCATGACCTCGCGGGCGGCGACCGGGGCATGCATCTCTCCGTCACCCTGGAGCGGCTGACGGCGCTCTGCGGAAGAACGCCGCAGCGGATCGGCGTGTCCGCGACGCAGAACCCGATCGGCCGGGTGGCGCAGTATCTCGGCGGCTGGGAGAGCGGCGGGGACGGAGCGGGGCAAGGGGCGGAACGCCCGAGGCCCGTTCACATCATCGAGAGCCGGATGGACAAGGTCTTCCGTCTCTCCGTCACGATGCCGGAGCAGGCGCCGGTGACCCAGGACCGGCAGGAGGCCCTGTGGGCGCCGCTTACGGAGCGGATCCTGAAGCTGATGGAGGGCGCCCGCTCCGTGCTCGTCTTCACGAACAACCGGCGTCTCTGCGAGCGGCTGACCCTGCGGCTCAACGACCATGTCGGCTATGAGCTGGCCCGCTCGCACCACGGCAGCGTGTCCCGGGAGCAGCGCCTGGAAGTGGAGCGCGCGCTCAAAGCCGGCGAGCTGCGCTGTCTTGTCGCGACCTCGTCGCTCGAGCTCGGCATCGATGTGGGGCACATCGACCTCGTGCTGCAGATCGACTCGCCGAAGAGCGCCGCATCGGGCATCCAGCGGATCGGACGGGCCGGCCACGGCGTGGGCGACGAGAGCCGGGGGATCATCGTGGCCCGCAGCCGCAGCCTGCTGGCGGAATGCGCAGTCCTGGCCGCCAAGGTGAGCCGGCGCGAGATCGAAGAGATCCGGATTCCGCGGCTTGCGCTGGGCGTACTATGCCAGCAGGTCACCGCCATGGTGGCCGGCGGGGTCTGGACCGTCGACGAAGTCTTCGCCGTGCTGCGGCGCAGCGATTCGTATCATGAGCTGCCGAGGGAGCGGTTCGAGTCGGTGCTCGAGGTGCTTTCCGGCTACTATCCGTTCGTGAAGCCGCTGCTCGACTGGAACCGGGAGAGCGGGGAGCTCACCCCCCGCAGTGTGACGGCGATGGCGGCGATCATGGGGGCGGGCACGATCCCGCAGGGCTCCGCTTATCCCGTGCATCACGCGGACTCCCGCATCCATATCGGCGAGCTAGATGAAGAGTATATCCATGAGAGCCGGGTGGGGGATGTGTTCCAGCTGGGGACCTCCTCCTGGAAAATCCAGCGGATCGCCGGCGACCGCGTCTATGTGACGGAGGCTGGGGAAGCCTTCAGCGAGATTCCCTTCTGGCGGGGCGAGGGGCAGGGCCGCTCCCTCGAGCTGTCGCTGTCGATCGGCCGCTTCCTGGAGGAGCTGGGGCAGAGGCTGGACCGCGGGGAGACGGAACCCGGAACGGTGGAATGGCTTGGGGCGGCCTATACTCTGGATGCGCGAAGCGCCGGGGAGCTGATCGGTCTTGTCAAGTCGCAGAGGGCCGTCTCCATGCTGCCTACCCATCGGCGCATCGTGGCCGAACGGTTCCAGGATGAGATGAAGCAGCATCATCTCATCATCCACAGCCCTTTCGGGCGCCGGCTGAACCGCACGTGGCAGCTGGCCCTGCAGCAGCTGTTCGAGAGCCGGCTGCCTTATCGGCTCCACGCCCATTCCCGGGACAACGGCATCCAGTTCGTCTGGCCGGACGTCGGCGGGACGGCGATGGAGGCCGTGCTGCCGCTCGTACGGAGCGTCACTTCCGGGAATGTCATCGGCATGCTGCGCCAGGCGGTGCCCGGCTCTCCCCTGTTCGGCTCGGTGTTCCGCCGGCTGGCTGAGACGTCGCTGCTTCTGCCGCGGAGCTTCAAGCGGATGCCGGCATGGAAGAAGCGGATGCGCAGCGAATCGCTTCTGCGGGAAGCGCTGCCTTATGCGGAGCGGTTTCCTTTTGTCAGCGAGGCGATGAGGATCTGTCTGGAGGAAGAACTGGACGCCGAAGGGCTGCAGCTTGTGCTGCGGGATATCGAAGAAGGGCGCGCGGCGTGGGAAACGTGCGAGAATGCGTTCCCGTCGCCCTTCGCGGCTGCCTTCCTGGCGGACTTCGCGGGTGCGCAGATCTATGAATCCGATGTCGTGTCGCGGGACCTCCAGCTGCAGCTGATGGGGCTTGACCGGACACTGGCCGGCACGCTCTTCGGCGAGAGCGCCGTGCAGGCGCTGCTGACGGAGGAGGGCCCCGGCGGATCCGCGTCTGCAGAGGCGCTGGACGCGGAGGAACCCGGCGAGCTGCTGCGCTACCTGAAGCGGCGGGGGGACCGCAGCGTCGGCGAGATCGCGGCCGATGCCGGCGGCGCGGGGGAGGCGGGCGTGGCCTCGGCCCTCGCCGCGCTGGAGGCGCAGGGCCGGGCGGCGAAGGTCCCCCTCGCCGGGGAGCAGCGCTGGATCGCGGCCGAGGAGGCGCAGACCTACGCGCGCCTCGCGGACGATCCGCTGGCGCTGCGGTTCGTACTCGCCCGCTGCGTCGACGGCAGCGCCGAGCCCTTCACCGTGCGCGGCCTGGCCGCCCGCTACGGCATCAAGCCGGCGGCAGCGGCGGAGGCGGTGTCCGTCTGGGCGGAGGAGGGGCGGATCGAGCCCGCCCCGGGAGCCGCATCGGACGGCGAGCCGTCTGCGTGGGTGTCGCGCGAGGCGCAGTCCCGCCGCATCCGGCAGGCCGTGCATGCGATGCGCAGCAGGGCCGAGCCGGCCCCCGGCGAGCGGTATCTCGCGCGGCTGCTGAAGCTGCAGCATGTGCGCCCGGACTGCCGCCTGAGCGGCGAAGAGGGGCTGCGCGAGGTGATCGGGCGCCTGCAGGGCTGCTTCCTGCCCCTCTCCGAATGGGAGGGGACGGTGTTCCCACTGCGGCTGACGGACTACCGCAAGGAAACCCTCGACGGGCTCTGCGCCGCCGGCGAGGTGCTCTGGATCGGCCGCAGGGAGCCGAAGCAGAAGGAGGGGCGGGTGGCCTTTTTCCTCACGGAGGCGGAAGAGCTGTACGCCCCCCTGCTCGCCGCGCGGCCGCAGGGCGGGGAGGCGCCACCGCTGCTTGAGGTGCTGCGGCGGCGGGGCGCTTCCTTCGTCACTGCGCTGGCCCGGGAGACCGACCGGCTTCCCTCCGAGGTGACGGACGAGCTCATCGCCCTGGCCTGGGAAGGGCTCGTGTCGAGCGACCAGTTCGCCCCGCTGCGGCAGCATGGCAGCGGGGGAACGCGGCCGGCGGCCGCCAAGGCCAAGCCGCTGCGGACAGCCGGGCGCATCCCCTCGCCGCCGGGGCGCTGGTACGCGCTGGAGGCGCCGAGCGAGCCGGACCTGCGCGCCTCGCTGGCGGCTTGGGTGAAAGGGCTGCTGGCCGGCTGGGGCCTGCTCACCCGGGACCTGGTGAAGGCTCAGCTGCCGTGGGGCTGGGATGCCGTATACGGCACCCTGCGCCAGCTGGAGAGCTGGGGGATGCTCACGCGCGGTCTCTGGGTGCAGGACATTCCGGCCATGCAGTATGCGGCCGCCGATACGGTCGAGAGTTTGCGCCGGCCGGATCCGGAGAGCGGCGCAGGGCAGGGCGTGCTCCTGCTGCCGGCGACCGACCCCGCGAATCCGTTCGGCCTGACCGTCCGCTGGCCCGCCGTGAAGGGCATCACCTTCGCCCGCAAGAGCGGCTGCGATCTGCTGCTCCACGGAGACCGGTGGCTGATCTGGTGCGAGGGCGGCGGCCGCCGGATTCATACGCTTCCCCGCGAGGACGGCTTCGCTCCGGGTGAGGAGGAGTTCGGGGCCGTGGTGAGAGGGCTGGCGGCGGCTTACCTCCGCCGTCCCGGCGTGCGCAAGCTCGTCATCGAGACGTGGGACGGCGTGCCGGTTCTGGAGCATCCGGCGGCAGGTCCCCTCCGGGAGCTGGGAGCAGAGACCGACAGGGCCGCTCTTGTCGTGTGGCCGAGCATGGTGCGGTAACCTGGCGCGGGGCGACTTCCTGTGCATTTCCCTTGGGACCAAGCGCCTGCCTGGGGTGCCTGGGGAAGCCTTTTTCTACCGGGCCCCGGCTGCTCCGCCATGAAACCATAATTTAGGAGGACAGCCTCCCCTCCAGCGGGTAAGTAAAAATATGGACATCCAGTGCATACACTCTTCTATACGCTTCTATAGACAGCTCCCGGGTCGGGGAAGAAAGGGTGATAGGCATGAGGCAAGGGCAAGGGGGAAGGCTGCTCCTGGCGGCCATTCTGTTCGTATCCGCGGTGGCGGGATGCGCACCGAACAATGACACAGCGGTGAAGCAGGCAGAGGAAGCGGCGGGCCAAACGGCAGGTCCGGTGGACGGCAGCAAGGCCTGGTATCCTACGGTTGATGAAGCGGTGAAGGCGGGACTTGCGGCGGAGGAGGGGCGGCTGCTCTCCGTGGAGAAGGACGAAGCGGAAACCTTCGTCTTCTTCATGGCCCGGACGGGCGGGGCTGATGGGGCGCTTGGGGTGGCCAGCATTACCAAAGGGGAGCAGGGGTACCGATGGTACAGGGGGGAGGCTTACCACGCTTCGCAGTCGGTGGACGTTCCCTATGATTCCATGAGCTTCGCTGTCAAAGCGGAGAGCGGACACACGATCAAGGTGTATTCGGGCCGGGTGTACGACGCTTCCATCCGCAAGATGAACCTGCTGGAGAATGGCGTGCTGCTGCAGGCCAAAGAGATCGCCGATCCGAAATCCGGCCTCTATTATTTCATGGTGGAACGGAGAAAAGCACCCATGGAGAGCGGCGCCTTCGAAGTGAAACCTGCCAAATAGCCTTGGTGAAGACGGATGCCGGCTGAGGCCTGGGGGCATGCGTCAGGAGGCAAGCACGCATGCAGTCCGGCAGCCGGCAGCTCGGCTGTGCATTTGCGGGAAAAGATGCAGCCCCGGGCCTATGGCTTCACGGGAAGCCAGCGCAGCGGAATCGGCTGCTTGCCGCCAAGCGCAAGCTCGACGAGGCCGATCCGCAGCAGGCAGCGCAGCCTCGGGCCTGTTACCAGGGGAACATGGCCGGGGCTCACCGGCCAAGCGGAATGGTGAGGCCTTTGAAGCCAGCACAGCGGCATCTGGCTGACGCAGGGGAGCCCGCATTTTTCCGCCGCCAAGCCGGAGACGGCCGCAGGCTACTGCGGCGTCTTCCGGCTTTCTTCGATTCTGCGCGGCAGTTCTTCTTCCATCCAGCGCTTGAGATCGGGGGCGGTAATGCGGCCGGCCAGCTCATTGATCCGTACATTGACCGTCTGGGGGACGGAAACCCCGGTGCTCAGCCAGCTGTCCTTGGCCGGAATGGCGATCCGGTCGACCGCATTCGTGAGGGTGAGGACCGTTCCGTCGGCCGTTTCCATCACGAGCTGTTCAGGTCCACCGGAAGGCAGGGGCTGCCGGCTCAAGCCGCCCTGCAGGGTGCCGATGGAGAGCCAGTACACAATCCGCGCGATTTCCAGACGGTTCTTGTCATCGTCCGGCAGATTCAGGTCTACCGGGGATCCCGTGCCTTCTTCTTCGCCGCCCGGAAGTATCCGGGCGGCCGTAATCTCCTCCGCCATGGGAAAGATCCCGGCTTCGGGGCCGGCCGGGCGGTCGGCCATCACGGCGGCCAGGAACAGAGCCGCGGCCAGCAGAACGGACAGCGGCAGCAGAAGCTTATTCATAGGGGGCGATCCTCCGTCCGGAGCTTGATTAAGGGAAGCAGGTATTTTTTCGATTCCTTACAAGTATGAACCAGAGGGGGCGCGGTCAAGCGGGGGCGGGCGAGATTTTTTGGAGGAAAGGGGAAAGGCATGACAAGGGTGATGCTGGTGATCGAAACGACGGATGCGGAGGGCGCATCGCGCTGGTATTCGGATATCTTGGAGTGGGACCGGGTGGATTCGAGTTCCGAGGAAGGGTGGGTGCTGCTTCGGATGTCCGGCGGAGGCCATGTCCTGCTCGCGGGCAGGGGAGCAGGGGAACAGGCGCCCGGCCGTTGGGCCGCGTTCGCAGCAAAACGTCTGAAGCCGGGAGAACGGCTGTACCTGTCCCATCCCGAGGGAGAAGAGGGCGCATTGAATCGGCTGGAGGCTCGGCTGCAGGCGGCGGGTGCGGAGTACACGGACGAATCCGAGCCGGGCTGCTGGCGCTCTCTGGCCGTGGACCTTCCTGACGGAGGAATCGCGGTATATTGGCAGGAGCTGTTTCCTCGGGAGGAAGCGATTCGGGCGATGTTCGCCGACGGCCCCGGACGCCTGGAATCGGTGCTGTCGGGACTGAATGACCGAGAACTGGATTGGAGCCTGTCCGCGGGCTCCTGGAGCATCCGGCAGCAGGTGCTGCATCTGGTGGATCTGGAGCTCGCCGCACTGCATAAGCTCAAATTCGCGCTCGCTTCCCCCAAGGCAGGCCGCAAATACGTAAGTCCCCCGTTTCATCAAGACGAATGGGCCGAAGGGATGGGCTATGGAGAGCGGCCGGTGGCGGCTGAGGTGCAGCTGTTCCGCCAAGTCCGCGAGCATGTGCTGTCCATCTGCAGGCATGTGCCGGGGGCAATGGGGCGTTTCGTGATCACGAAGGACGGCCGTGAAGAGAGCGCCGGCCGCCTCATGAAACAGATGGCCGGTCACGTGAACGTCCACCTGCGCCGGATTGCGGAGATCCGTTCGCTGCACGGGCATCCACCGGAGGAGTGGAGCTGATCGCGGCAGGAGCGCTCTGCCAGCAGAGCCAAGCCCATGCGCCGGCCGACAAGGCACCAATAGCGCTGCTTGTGGAACGACAGGCCATGGAACGGCAGCCCATGAAAAAAGCCGGCATCCGCCGGCCCTGCTGCTGTTTTTACCGCCTAGTGTTAAACAGATGCCCGAAGCATCCGCAGCGATGGGTTCTTGCGGCTGCCCCCGTCAGCCCCCTCAAAAGCCGCAGAGTGAGTTCTCCATGACTCCTGCGGGCAGGTTTATCCATACTTGCATAAGCTGCTGCGTGGACAGCGGAACGTGCTGCCCAGCGCAGCCGTCTAACCGATCCGCTCCGCGAGCTCCATCAGGTGCCGGCATACGAGCTCGGGCTGGACACCGCTGCGGGCAATCTGTTCGCCGACGTTATCCTCTGTCGCGAGACCGGTCAGCACAAGCGCGGTGCGGCAGCCCGCATCGACTCCGCCGCGGATGTCCGTGCCGAGATTATCGCCCACCGCCCAGATCTCTTCCGGCGGGAGGCCGAGCCGCTCAACGGCGTAGCGCATAATAACCGGCGAAGGCTTGCCGATCACCATCGGCGGGGTCTCGCTGGAGCGCTCGATAGCGGCTCCGATCGAACCGGCTCCCGGCGTCAGCTCGCCGTTCCAGGGCAGCAGGTGGTCGGGGTTGGTCAGTACAGACAGGGCGCCGCGGCGGATGTGGCGCACGGCAGCCAGCAGCTTGCCGTAGCTGAAGCTCCGGTCGATTCCCTGTACGACGGCAGCGGCCGTGTCCAGCTGTCCGGCTTCATCCGCGGAGATCGCTTCGAATCCCGCTTCCGTGAGCGCCTGGCGGAGTCCCTCTTCGCCGATATACAGGACCGGGCCCTGGGGAAGGGCGGCATCCTTCAGATACAGGGCGGCTGCCTGGGAGGAAGTCAGCACCTCCTGTGCCACAGCGTCAATTCCGGTCTGCCTCAGGTGGTGTGCCACCTGCTCCGGTGTCCGGGACGAGTTATTCGTTACATAGACATACGGGTATCTGCGCTCCTTCAGCCAACCGATAAATTCGGCCGCGTAAGGAATCGGGTGATCCCCGTGATACAGTGTTCCATCCAAATCCAGCAAAAAGCCCGGCATGGTCTCATCCTCTCTAACCGTGTACATGCAAGTCAGTGACAGTATACCCTCCGCTTCTCCTTCCGGGCAAGTCGTGGCGATGCCTCAGGTATCCCCTTATTCCGAATAAAAAGGCAGCCGCCCCCAATAAAAGGTGTTTAACCCTTATCCAGAGGATTACAGGTTATTATAATGAAATCAAAACAGAAAATGGGTTCGTGCCTTGGATCGAATGGAGTTCCCCCAGAAATCTTATTTAGCTACTGCGCTGCCGAAGCATGTGGGTTCACAGGTTATCCTCTGCACCAATGATAAAAACCTGCATGGCCGGCTGTGTCTGGTCAATGAGAGTACGGCGGTGATCGACTCCTGCGGCCGGGAGATTCGCGTCAGCCTCTCTTCGATTCATGCCGTATCCTTGTCGCATCCGCTTCCTCTACGGGACAGCCGGTAAGAGGGGCGTGCTTAACGGAGTTGCACTTGCCGGCGCCTTGCCCGTGTCATCTACCCCTGTCCAGGGTAAAGCTGCGGTAACACGCACTGGAGGCCGAACCTATAACGGTTCACGGTGGTACAGAAATTCAAGCGGCCTTCCGGCGATGAGGTTTGAATGGCCGTCCCCGGCGGGGAACCCTGCAGCTTGGGCGGCCAAAGCCCGGGACCCAGGAAATGGGGGGAGAGCAAGGCCCCAGCTCCGGACAAGCGGGCCGCAGAGACCGTGGCCCGGACGACGGGTGAAGACGGCACTGACAGGAGCGCAGTGGATGGACAAGCAGCTCAAAGTGGAGGGGATGACGGCTCCCCATGCTTTCGCGCCTCAGCGTCAGTTACAGTCCAGAAAGCCGCCTTCGCCACTGGTGTTTCCACATCTCGCAGAGAAATTGACGTACAGGCTCCCTGCATCCGGGGAGTAATAAAAGGAGTCTCCTCCAAAGCCGTATACAGCAGGGCATTGGCATACGGCAGCTCTTTGCACGTAATGGTGGTGTATTTGCGGAAGGCTCCGGCCGGTTGGAGAACACGCACCAACATCATCACCCGAAACACATCTGCCTGGAGGGATCAGGCGGGTGGAAAATGAAATAGAGGAACCCAGATACGTTATTTGCTCCAGCGCAGGTGTCAAATCGTGATTAGAGGAACTGAGGTACGCTATTTCGCTTTGGGAGGGGGCTTTTCGAGGATTCAGAGACCGATAAGTGATCTGAGTTCCGCTAATCGTCGGGAAATGATGGGAAATCTTCGGATAAGGCATCCTGGTTCCGTTATTTTCAAAATCCAAGAGAACTGCAGCCCGAGGGGCCCCTCAGAAAAGTAAGAGAGAGGTGCAGCTTCCCCTAATCTTGGAATGGATCGACTGGTCATGATGCAAAACGGCCGCCTGGATTGGATCAGGCGGCCGTTCGTTTTACTCTTGAAGCTTCAGCTTGACGTAGAAGTGGATCTCACCCTGATCCGATTCGGCCCAGATGCTGCCGCCGTGTGATTCCACAATGCTCTTGGCGATGGCGAGTCCAAGACCCGTTCCCCCGCTGCTTGAGGTGCGGGCGGCATCGACGCGGTAAAAGCGGTCGAAGAGCTGCTCGAGCTGGTCGCGCGTCAAGGCGTCCGCCTTGTTGCTGATGCGCACGATCGCCCAGCCCCGGTCCTTTGCCATACCGACGGAGATCACCCCGGGTTTCTGGCTGTATTTGACGGCGTTGCCGAGCAGGTTTTCGAATACGCGAATGATTTTCTCGACATCGACCCTCACTGCAAGCCGGTCCTGCGGAAGGCTGCGGATCAAGGTAAGCTGCTGCTCCTCGCTCAGCGTCACATATTCTTCGAGCAGCTGCTCGAGCACCTCGTTTAGGATGACATCTTTCCTATGGAGGGGAACCTCCTGGCTCGAATACTTCGTGTATTCGAACAGGTCTTCGATGAGTCCGCGGAGCTTCTCCGCCTTGCTGTAAGCGATGCCGACATAGCCGGCCGCCTGCTCGGGGGAATCGTAGCTGCGGTCATGGAGCAGCTTCAGATATCCCATGATGAGCGTGAGCGGGGTGCGGAGGTCATGGGAGACGTTCGTGATCAGCTCGTTCTTGGACCGTTCGGACCGCCGCTCCTCTTCGATCCTGTGCTGCAGGTCGGCGACCATCTGGTTCATGTCCTTGGCAAGTGAGCCGAGCTCGTCGTTCGTGCGCTCGATCACCCGGTGGTCGAGATTGCCGGTGGCAATGATGCGCAGACCTCCGGCGAGCTCTTCAATGTACCTCATTTTGCGCTGGGTGAGGTAGTAGAAAAGGAAGATAAAAACGGCGAAGGCGCTGAGCATGGACAGCGGGCTCGTACCTTTGCGATAGGAAATCACAGGCTGCGGAATGCCGGTCACGATGAGGTAGGACTTCTGGTTATTGAACGTGACGGGATAAAAACTCGAGAATTCCGTACGGGAATCGTCCCTGCTGTTTCGGGCGTTCATCGCGTTGCGGATGACGCTGTGCACATCGACGTACGTCTCCGGCGCATTCTCGCTGCGGAACACCACACGTCCCTCGAGATCCGTGATGACGGTCTTGTAATTCTCGTTCGCCGCAAGACGCTTCACCGTGCTCAGGAACTGGCGCTTATTGCGCTCCTGCTGCTCGAGCCGCCACTTCTGGTTCTCGGCGTCACGCTCCTGCTGCTCCGCGTCGGAGGGGGTACCCGGCTCTAAGGGTGCGGGGGGCATCGCAGGGACAGCCGGAGCTGCAGCCACGCCTGCCGCGACTGGCGCTGCCGGGGCAGCTTGGGCCGCGCCCGTGCTTGCGGCTCCAGCCGACGCCGCGCCGTTCGCCCGCCCGCTGGCCGCGCCCGTGCTTGCAGCTCCGGCCGGCCCCGCGCCGTTCGCCCGCCCGCTGGCCGCACCCGTGCCTGCGGCTCCAGCCGGCCCCGCGCCGTTCGCCAGCCCGCTGGCCGCGCCTGTGCCTTCCGAGCCGGCAGCCGCTCTATCCGTTCCCGGCGCCACGAAGCTGCTCGGCACCGACTCTTGGCTTCCGCCTTCAGGCTCCTCGGGCGGCGTCTCCGGCTCTTCCTCCTCGTCTACCTCTACCGGCTCGAGCAGCTCCACAAGCCCTCTCGCTTCACTGTCGATCCGGTCGATGCCGACGGAGTAGTCGATCACCGTGCCCTTATTGATCTGCCCGAAGATCGCCGAGGAGATCGAATAGAAGATCAGCGAGGCGAGCAGGCAGACGCCGAAGGTCAGCACAAGCTGCAGGCGGACGCTGCGCTCCACCTGCACCTTCGCCATCTTGTAGAGGTCCGCCAGGAAGAGCAGGAACCCGCGCAGCAGCGTGAAAGGGAACAGCCGGAACGGAAACCGGTCCAGCAGAGGCTTCCGGGGCTTCTTGATTTTGACAGGCTTACTCAACTTTATATCCCACTCCCCATACCGTTTTAATGAATCGCGGCTTGCGAGGGTTGTCCTCGATTTTTTCCCTGATCTTGCGGATATGTACCATAACGGTGTTGTCCGAATCGAGATAGGTTTCCTTCCAGACGGTCTCATAGATCCGTTCGATGCTCCAGACGGTGCCGCGGTTGCGCGCCAGAAGCTCCAGGATGGCGAATTCGCGGGGAGTCAGCTTGATCTCCCGGCCGTCGAGCTTTACTTCGTGAGTCGCCGTGTTGATCGTCAGGTCGTCTACCTCGATCTCGTGCTCCCGGTTTGGAGCGGCCACATTCAGCCGGGTGTAGCGGCGCAGCTGGGATTTGATCCGGGCGATGAGCTCCAGGGGATTGAAGGGCTTCGTCATGTAGTCGTCGGCTCCGGTGCCGAGGCCGAGGATCTTGTCCATATCCTGGCTCTTGGCGGAGAGCATGATGATAGGCATGTTGCGGGATTCACGGATCTTGAGGCACGCTTCGATCCCGTCCATCTTCGGCATCATGATATCGAGGACGATGAGGTCCACCACCTCCTTTTCCAGCACGCTGAGAGCTTCCAGTCCGTTCGCCGCCCGAAGCAGGCGGTATCCTTCGTTGCGCAGGTAAATCTCAATGAGGTCGATAATGTCTTTTTCGTCGTCGACAATCAGTATGTTCGGCTGCTGGGCCATGCAGGGTCCGTACTCCTTCCCTAGGGAAATTCTTGTGCAAGCATACCATGTGCCCGGGAGAGCCCACAATTGCGGCCCTCTCGCCGCCGGTGCTCTCTAGCTCTACTCCAGTATAGGTTCCAAATCTTAACGAATTGGGAGCTCAATCCTTAAAACATTCTTAAGAGCGCAGGGGGCCCAAATAGGCTTCCAGTCCAGTCCTTGAAGTCCTTAGGGCAGGAACCCCGGAAGCGGCGGGAGCATATCTTGGTGGTAACTCATGATCATAAGAGAAACTTATCGAAACGGTAAGTAAATCTGATAAAAAGAGCGGAGGACACCAGATGAACTGGATCCAGCGGATGGAAAAGGAATTGTCGGGGCTGACCCAGGCGTCGCCGAAGGAACTGAGAGTGCTGCTGCAGGGGTTCGACTTGTCGCCGGAGGTGCTTGCGCCGTATATTGCCGAGCCTCATGCGCTGCCCTATGGCCGGACCTCGCTGATTCGCACCGAACAGGCGGAAGCGGTGGTCATTCATCTGCCGGCAGGCAGGGAGACGTTCATTCACGACCATGGGGATGCGGTCGGCTGTATGTTCCTCGTGGAGGGGGAGCTGACGAACCGGATGTTCCGGGTCGACTCGTATGGATACCCGTACCAGACGGGCGAGGTGCCTGTCAGCGAGCGGAGCTATTTTTATGCGCCTAAGCATCAGATCCACCAGCTTGCCAATCCCGGTTCGACGCGTGCCGTTTCGTTTCATATCTACATGCCCGCCCCGGCTCAGGCCCGCACTTATCTCCGCTACGAAGAGGTCCTCGATTACGTCATTTGACAGCTCCGCGCTCCAAATTTTACTGGGATTCTCTCCATTGACACCGCGGCGGGGATTCGTTACCCTGAGGGAAAATGCCGGCTTGGCAGGTCCTGGAAAGGCTCGGCCGGCAGGAAGGCGGGGGACATGAACCATATCCACAAACGAATCCGCGAGCTCGAAGGCTTTACGGCGCAGACGGAGGCGCCGGACGATCTGGATGCCTTCTGGCGGGAGACGCTGGAGGCATCCGCGGGCAGGCCGCTGAACGCCCGCAGGGAAGAGGTGGAGAGCCTCTCGCCCTATGTCAAGACCTACGAGGTCGTCTACGAAGGCTATGACGACACGCCGCTTCACGGCTGGTTCCTGCTGCCCGCCTTCACCGCGCAGCCCCGGCCGGAGCGGCTGCCCTGCGTCGTGCTGTACCACGGGTACACGGGCAGCAGGGGTTACCCGGAGGAGCATGCACCCTGGCTGCTCATGGGCTTTGCCGTCTTCGCGGTGGACGTCCGGGGGCAGGGCGGAGACAGCGGCAACCTCCTGCCGCAGACGTACGGCATGACCTCCGGTTGGATCACGCAGGGGCTGCTCGACCCGCATCAGAGCTACTACCGGGCGGCGGCGGTGGACGCCGTGCGGGCCGTGGAGTGGGCGGCGGCACAGCCGGAAGTGGACGCGCAGCGGATCATCACGGCGGGGACGAGCCAGGGCGGCGGCCTGTCGCTCTTGACCAGTGCACTCAGCCCGATACCGGCGCTGACGCTGGCCGATCTGCCGAACCTGTGCCACATGGACTACGGCATCCTGAACTCGACCGGGTCGCTGACCGAGGCCGCCAAGTTCGCCTCGCGCCATCCGGAGCACCTCGATCAGGTGCTGCACACCCTGGGGTATTTCGATCTGCTGCACCTGTCGGCGAGACTGCACAGCCCGGTCTTCGTCTCCGTGGGGCTGAAGGATACGGTGTGCCTGCCGGAGACCGTCTACGCGGTGTACAACCGGATCACGGTGGCGAAGGATATCCACGTATTTCCGTTCAACGGCCACCACACGAGCGGCGACCACTTCCGCCGGCAGGTCGAATGGATCCGGAGACAGTGGGGCTAGGCAGCGGCCTCAGCCGATAATCCCCTCATTATGCTGCAACATCCCCTCCCTGTACCCCGTCAGAGGAGGGGACAGAGAGGGGGGAGCTTGTGAAACTCATGATCAAGAAAACGCATACATATAAGCTGGCCCGGGGGCTGCTCGTCCTGATGCCGGTGGCCCTGCTGCTGGCCGGCTGCGGCTGCGGGCAGGAGCGCCGGACGGAGGGGGCAATCGAGCATCGGGCTTACGCGGCGGAGGAGCTTGATCCCCGGATCGCGGAAGCCCACAATGCATTTGGCTTGGAGCTCCACCGGAAGCTCGTGGAGGAACGCCCCGGCACGAATGTGTTCCTGTCGCCGTACAGCGTGGCGTCCGCCCTGTCGATGGTGTACCACGGTGCTGACGGCGCCACGCGCAGCGAGATCGGCAGGGTGCTGCAGGCCGCAGAGCTTCCTGTCGATGAGTGGAACCGGGGAAGCCGGATCCTGAGGGATCTGTTAGAGCATTCGGGAGAAGCGGTGCACTTGAATGTCGCGAATTCAGTGTGGGTCCGTAAGGGAGTCCCTCTCCGGGAGAGCTTCTTGGACCGCAACCGTGACGATTACGGCGCCGAAGGGATCGCACTCGATTTTGCCGGCCCCAAGGCCGTGAAGACCATCAACAGCTGGGTACAGAAGCGGACCGGGGGCAAAATTCCCTCGATCATCGATGACCCCATTCCGGGCAGCACGCTGGTGTATTTGATCAACGCCGTCTATTTCAACGGGCGCTGGTCCAATCCGTTTGAGAAGAGCGCCACGGAAACGAAGGATTTCTACCCGACCTTGGACGGGCCTGCGATGTCCGTACAGATGATGCGGGGCCAAGGGAGATACCCTTATCTTCAAGAAAAGGGGTATCAAGCGGTTCGGCTGCCTTATGAAGGCTGGAGGTTCCATATGCTCCTTGTGCTTCCGGATGAAGGCATGAGCCTCCAACAGTTGCAGGAGAAGCTCTGGGCGGATGCCGGGTTCTGGCGCAGGGAGATGCCGCTTCGGCAGGGGACGATAGAGCTGCCGCGGTTCAAGATCGAAGGGGACTACATCCTGAACGATGCGCTGGCGGCGCTCGGGATGGAATCGGCCTTCGACCCCAGAAGGGCGGAATTCTCCGGTATCTCGGAAACCGTGAAGCCGTTTTATCTCAGCGCGGCAAGGCACAAGTCCTACGTCCAAGTAGACGAAGAGGGCACGGAGGCGGCAGCCGTCACCGCATTTTCCATGGCAGGAGGGGCCGAACCGCCCAAGGACGAACCCTTCCACATGACCGTGAACCGCCCGTTCCTGCTCGCCATCCAGAGCTCGGAGACCGGGAGCCTGCTGTTCCTGGGCTCGATCTACAAGCCGGAGGAATGAAGCCGCCGCGGCCCAACGCCATCATACAAGCTTATCGAGTAAGCACCTGCATGCACTACCAGCCCCACCACAACCACGCACACCAAAGGAGAGAACCTCATGCAGTATTCGCTGTGTATCGGAGCTTACCCGGGCCAGGACGCCCTGTATCATCTTCGCAAAATCAAAGAGCACGGCTTTGGCGGACTGGAGCTGTACGCCTGGTGGCAGCTCGGCGACCTCAGCGCATTCGCGCGTGAACAGGAGAAGATTGGCGCAGGCATCATCGCCACCTGCACCAAGGAGTTCAATCTCGTCGATCCGGCGAAGCGCGAAGACTATCTCGCCGGCCTGCGGGAGACGATCGAAGCATGCCGGGTGCTCGGCTGCCGCTCGATCATCACGCAGACCGGTGCGGTTCGTGAGGGCGTGCCGCGCGAAGCTCAGCGTGACGCCATGGTCGAGACGCTGAAGCGCGGTGCGCAGCTGCTGGACGGCACGGGCATCGTGCTGGAGGTGGAGCCGCTTAACGGGCTGGTCGACCACCCGGGACACTTCCTGCAGGCCTCCGGCGAATCCGCGGAGGTGATCGACCGGGTGGGCAGCAGTCAGGTCCAGCTGGTCTTCGACGTGTACCACCAGCAGATCACGGAGGGCAATGTGATTCGCAATGCGGTCCAGTTTGCGCCCCAGATTAACCACTATCATATCGCGGACAACCCGGGGCGCAAGCAGCCGGGCACCGGGGAGCTGAACTACATCAATATTCTCCGGGCAATCCGGGAGACCGGGTTCGACGGCTATGTCGGACTCGAATGCGGGTATACGACCGATACCGATGAGGCCCTGCTCCGGTTCAAAGAGGAGATTGCCTCGAAGGTGTAACGGGACAAGGTAATACATCGAAAACCAGTATTGCCAATTATTACATCCCGTGGTAATATCCCATGTAAGCTATTGCGAAATGATGGGGAAGGGCTTCTAGGGATCCGACGCCGGGCGGCTGTGCAGCAGCCTTGCCTTGGGCGGGCGAACCAAGCGAAGCCGGCACAGCCGATAGGGCTGCGCTACACCGTAGGGATAAAAGACCTTCGTGCAAGTTCCTCCGCCGGCCGGGCGGGGAGGCACGAGGGTCTTTTTTGCTGTACCCGAGCAAAGAACGCCCCCGTACAGTCCGCTGGCGGCCGTTATCGCGATAAGAGAGAGGAGTGTGCAGCCGGTATGTCATGTATTCAGGTTCAGAAGCTCAGCAAAAGGTTCACCGTCAAGCGGAAGGAGGAGGGGATCGGGGCGAGCCTCCGCTCCCTGCTGCGGCCCCGCTATGCGGAGAAGGTGGCCGTGGACGGCATCGACCTTCAGGTCTCGCAGGGGGAGACGCTGGCCTTCCTCGGCCCGAACGGCGCAGGCAAGTCGACGACGATCAAGATGCTCACCGGCATTCTCCATCCTTCGGACGGCCGGGCCGAGGTGCTCGGCCTCTGTCCCTGGACGCAGCGCAGCCGGCTCGCCTACCGGATCGGCTCGGTGTTCGGCCAGAAGTCGCAGCTGTGGTACCACCTGCCGCCCGCGGATTCCTTCGAGCTCATGAGCCGCATCTACGAGCTCAAGCGGGGCGATTACCACGCGCGGCGCGAGGAGCTCGTACGCCGGTTCGAGCTCGAGCCGTACCTGCACACGCCGGTGCGCAAGCTGTCGCTTGGCGAGCGGATGCGCTGCGAGATCGCCGCTGCGGTGCTCCACCGGCCGCAGATTCTGTTCCTAGACGAGCCGACGATCGGTCTTGACGTGGTCGTCAAGGCGAAGATCCGCGAGCTTATCCTGGAGATGAACCGGGAGGAGGGCACGACCGTGTTCCTCACCTCCCACGACCCGGGGGATATCGAGCATCTGTGCCGCAGGGGCGTGGTCATCAATTACGGCGAGGTCATCTTCGACGATACGGTTGATTCGATGAAGCGGGATTTGCTGACGGGCAAAACGATCTCCCTGCAGCTGCTCGAGCCTGGCGGTCCGTTCCGGTTCCGCGGGGTGGAGGTGCTGGAGCAGACCGGTGCGAGCCTGAAGCTCGCGGTCGATACGGCAGCAGTCTCCACGCAGGAGGTCCTGACGCACCTGGTCGGGGCTTACCGCGTGTCGGACATCACGATCGAGGATCCGCCGATGGAGGCGGTCATCACGCATATTTACGAGCGGGAGAGGAGTGGCAGCCATGCGGGCTAAGGTGCTCAAGTATACCGCGGTGGGGCAGATCTCGCTGCGCAATCACCTCGCTTACGTGACGGATTTTTTGCTGCGGACGGTGTTCCTGGTCATCATCATGTATATCTTCCTGCAGCTGTGGCAGGCGACCTACCGCGGGGAGGGCAGCGCGACCATCGAGGGGTACAGCCTCGAGGGCATCCTCTGGTACATCCTCTTCGCCGAGTCGCTGGCGATGGCATTCCCGAGCCTGACGACCCGGGTGGAGGAGGAGGTCAAAAGCGGCGACGTCGCTTACCGGCTGACCCGTCCGCTCAGCTATATCGGGTACCACTATGCCTCGTATGCCAGTGAGGTGGCGCTCCGCGTTCTGGTGAACCTCGCCGTGGGCTGTACGCTCGGGATATCCTTCTTCGGCTGGCCGGACTTCGGCCCGGGCTGGGCCGGATTCTTCCTCGTGGGGATCGGGGCGGTGACGGTCAACTTCCTGATGAACATGATGCTGGCTCTATGCGCCTTCTGGATCGAGGAGACCCGGGGCCTCGAGTTCGTGTACCACAAGCTGCTCTTCACGGTCGGAGGCATGCTGATGCCCCTGGAGCTGTTCCCGGAGAAGCTGCAGGAGGTATGCCGCTGGCTGCCGATGCAGGCGGTCCTGTACTTCCCGGCCAAGACGGCCGTGAACTGGCGGGAGGCGGATCTCGCTTCCATGCTGCTCATCCAGCTGGGATGGATCGTGCTGCTCTCAGCACTGACGCTGTGGATCTACAGCCGCGGCGTGCGCAAGCTGAATGTGAACGGAGGGTGAGACGAAGATGAACGGATACCGGGCCAAAGGGCTCGCCGCCTGGGTATGGACCTGCTGGAAGCTGAACCTCGCGGGAGCGATGGAGTTCCGGATGAGCTTCCTGATGACGGCCGGCATGATGATGGTCAACAATACGGTGTGGATTCTGTTCTGGGGATTGTACTTTCAAAGATTCCCCGTGGTGAACGGCTGGACGCTGCAGGATGTCATGATGATGTGGGCGGTGAGCGCAGGAGGGTTCGGGCTGTCGGCGGTGTTCTTCGGCAACGCCTACCGTCTCGCCTCCCTCGTGGCGGGCGGCCAGCTCGACGTCTATCTGGCGCAGCCGAAGCCGGTGCTGCTCCATCTGCTCGTGTCGCGGATGTCGCTGTCCGCGATCGGCGATGTGCTGTTCGCGCTGATCTTGTATGTGATGTTCGGAGAGCTGTCCCCCTTAGGCATTCTTCGGTTCGCCCTAGCGCTGCTCATCGCAATGCTGATCTTTCTTTTCTTCGTGGTGGCGGTGCAGTCGCTCGCCTTCTACATCGGGCAGGCAGAGGGGATCGGGCACCAGCTCTTCCAGGCCATCCTGGCCTTCTCGACCTACCCGACCGGCATCTTCAGCGGTTGGGGGCGCCTGCTTCTGTTTACCGTGATTCCGGCCGGATTCATCTCCTATCTGCCGATCGGGCTCCTGCGGGAGGCGGACCTCGGGTTTACCCTGCAGGCCCTCGGTGTGTCGCTTCTGCTGACGATCGTCGGCATGGGAATATTCCATCTGGGCCTGCGGCGGTATACATCGGGCAACGGCATGGGGATGCGGATGTAGGGTCGGCTGCGGGCAGAGATTCACTAGCGCTTGGAAACTTTCTCTGCGAACGATGCGTCTAACTTCGGGAGCCTCCGCCATGAATCGGGGAGGCTTTCCGCGAATACATATGAGAAGGATGTCGAAACTCCTCGTTCTCTGCTGACGATGAGATATTCACGCGGCAGCAAGCTACAAGCAGAAAGGAGGGGAACTTCTATGGGCAGACCCACATGGTTCAGCGTCTACAGCGCGGTCTACCTCCTCTTCATCAAGGAGGGCAGCCTTCTGATGCTGAGGCGGTGCAACACCAAATATGAAGACGGCAAGCTCAGCCTCGTCGCAGGCAAGCTGGACGGCGGGGAAGAGGTGCGGCAGGCGGCCCTGCGGGAAGCGCGGGAGGAAGTCGGCGTCGAGATCGAAGCGGACGATCTGGCCGTGGCGGCGGTGATGCACCGTCATTCCGACGCGGGGGAATGGATTGATTTTTACCTGACCGTGCGGTCCTGGCAGGGAGAGCCGGCCAACATGGAGCCTGATAAATGCTCGGAGCTGGTCTGGGCTCCGCTCGACGCGCTGCCGGAGGATACGATCCCCCACGTCCGCCGGGCGGTGGAGCAGGTGCGCAGCGGCATGTTCTACGACAGCTGGGGCTGGGAAACAGGCGCCTGAAGGCCTGGCATTCTTCATTAGAATGCCCATACCCGGGAAAACTTCAGCCGCCCGGCAACATTTTGCCAATAACAAAGGAGCTGTCCCCCATGAACCTGAAGAATCCGATTCCTGCACCGAAGGACCGCTCCCCTCTGCGGCTCGCTGCGGGCATAGCCTATTACCGGGCCCGCCGCAGGCTGCAGTGGCTGATCTCGGGCAGCGACTACGCCTCGGAGCGCAGCCGGGAGCTTCTGCCCTATGTCCTCTTCACCCACCGGACGCCGCTGCTCCGGCAGCTGAAGGATGTGGACATGCGGCTGCAGTACAATAAGGTGACGAACCTGAGGCTGGCGGCTGCCAGGATCGACGGACTGCTGCTGCGTCCGGAGCAGACGTTCTCTTACTGGAAGACGATTGGCCGCCCCACACGGGCCAAAGGGTACCTCGAGGGGATGGTGCTGCACCGGGGGACCGTGCGGACGGGAATCGGCGGCGGGCTGTGCCAGCTTTCGAACCTGCTGTACTGGATGATGCTCCACACGCCGGCAGCCATTACGGAACGGTACCGGCACGGTTACGATGTGTTCCCCGATGCGGGCCGGACCCAGCCGTTCGGCACGGGGGCGACCTGCTTTTACAACTATCTCGATCTGCAGGCGGTGAACGGGACGGAGTCCTTGTACCAGATCAGCCTGGAGCTGAACGACACCCACCTCATCGGTTCCTGGCGTTCCGACCGTCCGGCGATGCACCGCTACGAGATCGTGGAGAAGAAGCATTGGTTCACCCAGGAGCTTTGGGGCGGCTATATCCGTCACAATACGATCTGGCGCAACGTATGGAATGCGGAAGGCCGGCTGCTGGAGCAGCAGCATATTTCCGACAACCATGCGATCATGATGTACGATCCGAGTCTACCGCCAGAAATGCCATAATATAACAGGACCTTTTTCCAGTCTTTTCTGTCTTAAGACCCATAAATAAACTATACGAATGTGCCGATAATAGGTATAATGGAATAACAATATAGTCCTTAAGGGTATAGAGAATCGTCGAAAAAGGAGACCGGACATTACATGAAGGCAGAACTTATTAATCCGTTTCTGGAATCGGCCCGCGTTGTCATAGAGCAGGTAGCCAACGTCCGTCCGTCAACAGGTGAGCTCGGAGTGAAGGATGTCGTAATCAGCGAGCAGTACATTTGGATTCAGATCGGTATGACGGGACAAATGGAAGGGGACATCGTATTCGGCCTGCATGAAGATGTGGCGAAGAAAGTGGTCTCGGCCATGATGGGCGGTTACTCCATTACGGAGATGGACGAGATGAGCAAGAGCGCGATCTCGGAGCTCGGCAACATGATCAGCGGCAATGCCAGCACGATGCTCTTCAATCAAGGCGTCGTAGTGGACATCACACCGCCGAAGTTAATGCAGCAGGCAGCCGCAGGCGCCAAGAAAGCACTGACGATTCCTTTGATCATGGAAGGCATCGGCGAACTGGATATTCAAGTCCTCATCGCATAATCCACTCGAATACGGAACCCCAAACGCAGGGCTGCTGTCTCCTTAGAGGAGAAAGGCAGCCTATTTGGGTTATCGGCAGGCGGGGCCGCCCGCGTGGGAAGGCAAACGGCAGAAGAGGCAGATGGGCCGAATGCGGGTACAATAAGGTCAGGGGATACCAAGAGGATTCCCGGTCGGCGGTGTCGAATAGGTGGCGATTGCGATTCCATTCCATACATAGGCACAGGGGGCAAGGGGGAACTAACAATGAAGTGGGAAGGCAAAATAGCCGTCATCACCGGCGCATCGAGCGGATTGGGGGCGCTTCTGGCACAGCGTCTGGCGGAGCAGGGCGCGGTTCCGGTGCTGATGGCCCGTTCGGCGGAGAAGCTTGCAGAGGCCGCAGGACGCCTGGACGGACGCCATGGTGTAGAGGTGCTGGACGTGACTTCCGCCGAGGATGTCACACGGGTCATGGACAAGGTGCTGGCCGAGTACGGGCGGATCGACCTTCTGATCAACAATGCGGGCTACGGGGTGTTCGACCGCTTCGTGGATGCGCCGCTCGAAGAGTTCGAGGGCATGATGGATGTCAATTATATGGGGACCGTGCGCTGCACGAAAGCGGTGCTTCCCGCTATGCTTCGCCAGGGCAGCGGACATATCGTCAACGTCGCTTCCATGGCGGGCAAGATCGGATCGGCGAAGTCGAGCGGTTATTCGGCGACGAAGCATGCGGTGCTCGGCCTGACGAACAGCCTGCGGCAGGAGCTGGTCGGCACGGGCGTCTATCTGACGGCCGTCAATCCGGGCCCGATCGACACGCCGTTCTTCGACCGGGCGGACCCGGGAGGCGGCTACGTCAAGAACATCAAGTGGTTCATGCTGAAGCCGGAGGAGGTGGTCGGCCGGATCCTGAAAGCCGTCGAACGCCGGACCCCGGAGGTTAACCTGCCGTGGGTCGGAGCCGCCGGGGTGAAGATGTTCCAGTTGTTCCCTCGGCTGTTCGACCGGGTGGCGTTCAAGCTGCTGAACAAGAAGTAGGCGCAAGCGGCCGCGGCCCAAAGAATGCAGGACGGGCACAGCAAGAGGGATATCCCTTTTGCTGTGCCCGTTTTCCGTTATTGGGGGCCGCGAAGGCGGAAGGAGGCCGCAGGAAGGCTCGGGGCCTCATATAGGAAAGGGCGGCCGCCCGTCCGGCCGTCCTCCGGTTCAAGCGTGCACGCATACCGGCCTCAGGAGGACGGTGCGGGCTGCTGCTGTATTACTCCGCCTGCCGCTGCTCCTGCTGCTCGCTCTTCTCCTGCAGAGCTGCCAGCATCGCCTCCAGCGTGCGGACCCCTGTTTCCTCCGCCGACTTGGCATCACGGAGCAGGGCGACAGCCTTATCGGCCGAGTCCGGATCGTCCGGCGACCCGCCCTGCGGGAAAGGGAAGAGCGGCAGCAGGCCCGCGAGTGCCTCATGCACCCGGCGGTAGTGCCGCTCGGCATCAAGGGCCAGCCGGCGCACGGTCAGCTCCACCGGGCTGTCTCCGGCCCAGACTTCCTGCAGTCCCTGCAGGAAGTCCGCGGCATGGTACCGTGCATCGGTGACCAGGGCCGCATTGTAAGCATTGCCCATTGGACTGACACTCCCGCCCCGGAAGGCTTCGATCCAGGCGTCATAGCCGGCGAGGCCGTTGCGATAGGTGCAGGCATGCTCACCCTTTTCGTCCTCCCTGGCATGGCGGACGATCATCTCGAGGGCGCCGCGGAGCATGGCCTGCCGGTCCAGATGAAGCGGGAGCGGGTCCTCCAGCGTCAAGACGAAAAGCTCGCCGATCCGCCCGCGGCCGATGCTCGCGTAAGGCAGCAGGCCGTCCTGCTGGACGTCGCGTGCCTCGAAGGCTTTTTTGTCGTCGTCGTAGCCGTAGAGCACGCCGAACTCGGGGATGAACAGATCCCACGCCATCGCGGGAATGCCGCGGTCGATGCTCCGCTGGGCGAGCACCAGCGCCTTCTCCAGTTCGTCGTCCGACGGAGGGGTCAGGGGGGCCGACTCGGCGCAGGCCGTGCGGAAACCCAGGTTGGCCATCCCCTCCGAGAGGAGGCGCCGCCAGGGGAAGGAGGTCGGGCCGGCGACATCCACGTTGGCCGGGTTGATGTTGATCCGGAACGCGTGGGACGTATAGCCCATCACCTCGGTCAGCGTCAGATCAGGCGTGTTCGTATAACGGGTCAGGTTCCATAGGGCTTGGGCGGCACTCGTCCAGGTCATGCAGGGGGGTGTTTGTTCCATAGGGATGTTGCTCCTCTCCATTATCATCGGGCAGACTCATTCGAATTCATAACATCAGCCGGCCGGCATCGAGCGAGCGGCGGACCGGGCAGCCGCGGTCGCGGCGCTGCTGCGTATACTCGCCGAGCCTTTGCTGCGTTCTTGCTTCACGGAGCTTCTGGCGGGATCGGGAGAGCGTCTTGTAGATGGCGGCTGCCGAGCTGCCGAACCGGACGGACAGCTCCTGCGGGGAGAGCTCCTCCAGCACGGCGGCTTCCACCAGCTGCCGCTCCTTCGGGGTCAGGCAGCCGAGCAGGCCCATGATCGTGTCGAGCGTTTCGCGGCGGAGCAGGGCGGCCTCGGGCAGCACGTAAGGCTGCTCCTCCCGCGAGCGCGCGCCACCCTGCGCCTGCAGACGGTCGAGGAGACCGGCCTGCCCGTGTTCACTGCCCGCGGCGGAGTCCTCCGCGCTCAAGGAGGCCAGCGGCTGCTCCTTGGCGTGGGGGCCCCCGCGCCGCAGCTTCATGTAGGCCTCATTGCGCACGATGCGCTGCAGCCAGGGCACGAAGCGGCCCGGATCGGCCAGCGTGCCGAGCCGCAGGAAAGCACGCAGCATCGCTTCCTGCACGATGTCTTCGGCCAGGTGGGTATCCCTGGCCAGCGCGCTGGCCAGGCTGTAGGCCTCCCGGCGGTGCCGGCCCATCAGCTCGCTGAACGCTTCCGTGTCGCCGCCTCGGGCCCGCATCAGCAGGGCCCGGTTATCTTCCGCTGTGCCGGCCGGAAGGGCTTTCGGTTCCTTGGGCTGCTCCTGCAGCTTCTCCGGACCTGCCTCCGTTTGCTCTTGGATGGACCGCATCCTTTTCTCTCCCTCCATCCTGTTGTCGGCTCCTATAGGATAGATGCCGCAGCCGGACGATTTCTGACCGTTTCCCCGGGCAGGCACAAAAAAAGACCGAAATCCGTTTGCTTTTTCGGTCTGGGGGTATGTATTGTGTATAGCAGGTCCTATTGCGGCCGGCGGCCGCTCAGGATTCCTGTCCATTCGCCTGGTCCGGCTGGGTCTGCTGCTCGAGCTTCTGATTCTCGGCTTTGAGCTTCTGGTTCAGGCTGCGCACTTCTTCGAAGAGCTCGCGCACCCCCGCTTTCATTTCGGGGTGAAGCCCGTTCCAGTGGCCTGTGAGGGCCGGCATCGTTTTGTGAATGTGGCTGTAGAGCGCCCACACTTTGATCTTCTCGATGTTCTCCGGCGTGGGATCGCCGATGAGCAGCTCGGTAAATTTGGCGACGAGGCCTTCGAACTCGTCCAGAGCTTGCGAATTCATTATGAAAGTCCACCTTTCGTTCCGGTCATACTAACTCCTAGTGTACTGCCGGTACAGGGGGATGTCAAAAGAAGGGAGGGGCTGCAGATGCACACCGAAACGCTTGAACAAGCCGGAGCTGCCGCCGGGCTCCCGGACGGTACGCTGCTTCACCGGGAGGAGCTCAGCAGTCCTGCCAAGGGAATCGCACTTTATCTATTGACTTATGCCAGCCAGGGACTGCAGGTGAGGGGGTATCTTGCCGTACCGCAGAGGGCGGTGCCTGCGCCCGGATTGATCTTCTGCCGCGGGGGAATCCGCAAGGTCGGCATGGTGCGCAAGCGACGCATCCTCTCGATGGCCCGCCGCGGCTATGTCGTGTTCGCGCCGTTCTACCGCGGCAATGAAGGCGGCGAGGGCCGCGAGGACTTTGGCGGCGAGGACCGCCATGACGTCTGCGGCGCCATCTCGCTCGTGCAGTCGCTACCCGAGGTGAAGCCCGGGCCGGTGCCGCTGATCGGCTTCTCCCGCGGGGCGCTGATGGCGCTGCTCGCCGCACGGGAGTGCGACCAGGCGGGGCCGGTCGTCGTGTGGAGCGGGGTCAGCGACCTCTTCGACACCTACGAGGAGCGGGTCGACCTCCGGCGCATGCTGAAGCGGGTCGTCGGCCATCCGCGCAAACAGGCCGAAGCCTATGAGGACCGCTCGCCCGTGTACTGGATCGACGAGATCCGCGTGCCGGTGCTCATCGTCCACGGCACGGGGGACACGCAGGTGAGCGTGGAGCAGGCCCGCAAGCTGGGCACCGCCCTGGAAGCGGCCGGCAAGGAATACCGGATGGAGCTCTACGACGGACTCGATCACCGCTTCCCGAAGGAAGAGGACGAGCAGGCGCTCGATGCCGTGTTCGGCTGGATCACGGAGAAGCTGGCGGCCGGGGGGCGGTAAGAGGCTTGAGGTTCGGTTCATAACTCCACCCGCAGCAGGCCCCAAAAGCCGTCCGTCAGGAAGGCTCTTGGGGTTTTTTCGGTCATGATCCCGTTCCGCCGACACCGTTTTGCTTATAGTCTCATTGGCGCCGGACCGAACCCGCTTTCCTTAGCCGCCGTGCAGCCGGGCGGCCGGGTCCGTCGGGATGCCCGCCAGCCTCTTCTGCAGGGTGGTCCGCCAGCCCGCCGACAGAGCGGGGACGGCAAGGAGCTCCGCTGTGCCATTCAGGTCGGCTGTATCGCGGTGCATGATCCGGTTGGCCTCGGACACGGTCCATCCGGGCGAGGGCCGCTCGGCGAGCTCCACGAGGCACGGCGCCTGGACGCTGCCCTCCTCGAGCACGCGGAAATACCAGCCCGTAAAGCCGGATTCCTGCATGAGCAGCGGCAGGTCGGGCCGGCTGTACCGCACGGACAGCTTGAAGCAGGGCTGGCGCGGCTGGCTGATCTGCACGAGGGCGGTGCCGAGCCGGAAGATGTCGCCGATGCACACGGATGCCTCCTGAAGGCCGTGCAGGGTCAGATTCTCCCCGAAGGCACCGCAGCCCAGCGGCTGATCCAGCTTCTTGGCCCAAAAGGCATAATGCTCCGAAGGGTAGACGCATACCGCCTTGTCCGGTCCCCCGTGGTGTACGAGGTCCGCCTGGCCGTCGCCGGCGAATCCCTTCCGCAGCAGCGGTATCCTCTCCCGCACGGGATGCTTGCGGATTCCCGTCGATACCTCGCGGCCGCGGTACGGCAGAGATTCGGGCAGGCCCGTATTCAATGAGATAACCTCCGCTTTCATGAACATGTCCTCCTACGCGTGCAGCTTTTTTTGTAAGATGGTCCCATTGTACAGGGGAACCTGTGGGCGCACCATCCCCGGATGCCAATCATGATGATAGGCCGTGCCTATGATTCGCCGGATCGGGCCGCGGACAAGGCGGATTATGACCGGTTCGATGAGGAGAAAGCACAGAAGCAGCAGCGTATGGAGCTCGTCATGATTGTGCCCGGGTACTTTCATCATGGGGGCATTAAGATGGCTGCTGTAGGACAGAAAGGGAAGGCGGCGGAGCGAAGCCGTGGATGATCTGGGTCCTCCTCGGTGCGGCACTCTTCTTCGCCGTGTCCAGTGCAAGGACCAGTATAAAGACAAGCAAGGAGCAGCTGCAGCTGCTCTAAGTTGATCCTGAAAGATTAGCTGCTGCGGGCTTATCCAAAGAGGTAAAGTGGCGTATCCATCGGATAGGGCACAAAAAAGGCCCCGTGTGCACCTGCACAGGGCCTTCTTTCGCTACGGGCGGCAGTGTCTGCCGGCTTTCCCGGTTTGCGGGTCACCCGTCCGACCTGCAACCGCTTTCCAGAGGTTCCGCCGCTGATGAATCGTCCGCCTTGCTCAGCCCACTTCCGCGGTTTCAAGCGTGGAGGTGAAGTGCCAGCATCCGGGACGCACGGAACCGCACTGCCTGCCCGGACGGGAGGGGGTGACGAGCTTCTGCAGGTACAGGACGGCCGCGTCCATTTCCTGGCTCAGCTCGACGACGAGGGGGTCCGACAACCGAAGTCCGAAGGTGGTGAGGAGCTGGTCAATGCGGCGGTTGTTTTCGGAAAGGATATATTCGGCTTTTTCGAGGTTCATGAAAATAACCCACCTTCATCTATATTAGTTTAGTCAAGGTAATTGGTTTCTTTAGGAATTTTATCGGATAAATGGGCGGGAATGTTTATAGCAAATGGCAAGGTCTTTCGAATCATTGCAGATTTCCCTTATTATGTCTATACTCATAGGAAATTCCTATGCTTTCGGGATGCGGGAAGGCGGAGGCCGCGGTACAGGATATGCCGGCGGGGAGAGGAAGAGAGCGGATGGAGCTGAGACAGCTCGAATATTTCATGAAGGTGTGCCAGGAGCTGCATTTTACCAGAGCAGCGGAGAAGCTGAACATTACCCAGCCGTCGCTGAGCCAGCAGATCGGTCTGCTGGAGCACGAGGTGGGGACGCTGCTGTTCGACCGGGTGGGGAAGAAAATCGTGCTGACCGAGGCCGGCCGCATTCTGCGGGAGCATGGCTACCGGGTGTTCCATGAGCTGGCGCAGGCGAGGGCCGCCATCGGCGAGCTGCAGGGGCTCGGGCGGGGACGCTTGACGATCGGCGCCTTGCTCACGTCCGTCCAGTATTTGCTGCCGCCGACGGTCATTCCGTTCCACCGGGATTACCCTAAGATCGAGATCTCGGTGCTCGGTCTCCGGACGGGCGATATTTATGAAGGGCTGCTCCGCAACGAGCTGGATCTCGGTATCGTGTTCTATCCGATGGAGCATCCGGAGCTCGAGAACGTGCTGCTCTGCGAGGAGGAGCTTGTGCTGGCCGTACCGGCCGACAGCAGATGGGCCGAGGGCGAAGCAGCGGAGCTGCGCATGCTGAAGGAGGCGCCGTCCGTGCTGCTGCCCGGCTCGTACCGGCTGCGCCAGCTGATCGACGGGGAGTGCGCGGAGCACGGCTTCCGGCCGAAGCCGGTCATGGAGCTGACGACCCTGGAGTCTCTCCTGCATATGGTCGGCCAGGGGATCGGCGTTACGGTGCTCCCGCTGCCGTATCTGCTGGGTGCGGGCCATCCGAACATCCGCGTGCTGCCCTTCCGGGAGCGGCCGACCCGGCGGATCGGCATCGCCTACCGCCGCAATAAGCACCTCTGCGCAGCGAGCCGCACCTTCATCGGGAAGCTGACCGAGGCGGCTCAGCAGGGAGAGTTCCAAGCCCGGACCGGCGGTGCGGCCAAGTAAGCGGAACCGGATGGAGAGCATACGTCAGGACTGTGCCCTGCAGCCGAGCTCAGCAGAACACGCAGCGGATCGGCACGCCCTCAACTCTCCTTTGTGCCCGTACACGGTTGACAGGCAGAAGGATGGAATGATAAAATCCTTTTATTCCTATTACATAAGTTTGAATTATGTCGTAACCATCTACCAGACACCCTGGAGACAGCTGCCGGAAGGCGGGATGTCTCCTTTTTTTTGTTTTGCGGGTCACGGTACCGTGCTCAAGAAGTATGAGGGCCGGTTTGAGGGGATCATGAATCGTATGGCAGGCCTACCGTTTGAATGGAGGCACTCCTTGGAGCTGAGGGGTGCCTCTTTTCTTATATGTTTTCATCAAGGAGGATGAATGAGGATGACGATACAGGCAAAGCAGCAAACCTGGGCCGGGGGGCTGAGGCTGGAAGGGGATGTTCTGGTGATCGGCGGAGGGCCGGCGGGAACCTGGGCGGCGTTGACCGCCGCCTCGCACGGGGCACGCGTCGTGCTCGCGGACAAAGGCTACTGCGGAACGAGCGGGGCTACGGCCCCGTCGGGGACGGGCGTGTGGTACGTAGAGCCGGACCGCCGGGCCAGGGAGGAGGCCAAACAAAGCCGCTACGGGCTTGGAGGCCGGCTCGCGGAGGAAGACTGGATGAACCGCGTGCTCGACCGGACTTATGAGAACATGAACCGGCTGAGCGCTTTCGGCTATCCGTTCCCGAAGGATGAAGAAGGGAGGCCTTACCGCCGGGGGCTGCAGGGGCCGGAATACATGAGGCTGATGCGCAGGCTCGTACAAAAAGCCGGCGTTACCCTCCTCGACCACAGCCCGGCGCTGGAGCTGCTGGGGGACGCTCACGGCGTGGGTGGTGCCCGGGGCGTCCGGACGCAGACCGGGGAAGCCTGGGAGGTCCACGCTGGGGCGGTCATTATTGCCACGGGTGGCTGCGCTTTCCTGAGCAAGGCGCTCGGCACCAATGTGCTGACCGGCGACGGGTACCTGCTGGCCGCGGAGGCGGGCGCGGACTTGTCGGGCATGGAGTTCTCCAATGCCTACGGCATCTCGCCGACGTTTTCTTCCGTTACCAAGACGGCGTATTACCGGTATGCGACCTTTTATTATGAAGACGGGACGGAAGTGGAGGGGGCGGGTTCGGCCAAAGGCCGCTCGGTCATCGCTCGGCAGCTGCTGGCCGGCCGGCAGGTGTATGCGCGTCTGGATAAGGCGCCCGAAGACGTGAAGCCGCTGCTGCGCGTAGGCCAGACGAACTTCTTCCTGCCGTTCGACCGGGCGGGCATCGATCCGTTCACGGATCTCTTCCCGGTCACGCTCCGGCTGGAAGGCACCGTGCGCGGGACGGGCGGCATCCGGATCACGGACGAGAGCTGCGGGACCGCGGTGCCGGGGCTCTATGCGGCGGGGGATGCGGCCACGCGCGAGCTGATCTGCGGCGGCTTCACCGGAGGCGGCAGCCATAATGCGGCCTGGGCAATGTCGTCCGGCTCATTCGCCGGTGAAGGGGCGGCCGCCTACGCGCGCAGCCTCGGGCCCCTGGCCGGCCGGCGGGAGCTGAGGGGCCTGTCTTCGACCACGGTGACGGCCGCTTCGGCGGGAGACCGGGCGGACCGCCCGAAGGAGCATATCCGCGCCGTCCAGGAAGAGGTCATGCCATATGACCGCAATCTGTTCCGCACGGAAGCAGGGTTGCAGGCGTCGATCGGCCGGCTGGACGGCATCTGGAGGGTCATCCGCAGCGGGGCTTCGCCGCTTGGAGCGCAGGCCGTGCAAGCGCGTGAAGCGGCGGCCATGACGGCTACCGCCCGGTGGATGTACCACTCGGGCCTGGCCCGCACCGAAACGCGGGGCATGCACAAACGCGAGGACTTCCCGGACCAGGACAGCGGGCAGCATTACCGGCTCCGTTCGGGCGGGCTCGACGAGGTCTGGGTTCAGCCGGAGCCCCTTCGGAAGGAGGCGGCGGCCCAGTGATCGAGCTCATCAGCGAATCGCGCTGCGTGCAGTGCAACCGGTGCGTCGACGTCTGCCCGACCAACGTCTTTGACAAGGGGGAGGATGGCCTTCCCGTCATCGCGCGTCAGAGCGATTGCCAGACCTGCTTCATGTGCGAGCTGTACTGCCCGGCCGACGCCATGTATGTCTCGCCCGATGCGGAAGCGGCGGCGGAGGTCACGGAGGAGAGCCTGGAGGCGCAGGGGCTGCTCGGCGGCTACCGGGAGAAGGTGGGCTGGGGGCCGGGCCGGAGGCCTGTCTCCGCACACGAGTATATGTATCAGCTTGCTGCAAGGTCGATCCCTTAGCAGCCCATTGTTGGAATACAGAACCAGGAGCAGCGGCCTCACGGCATACTGCTCCTGGTTTTTGTTTCCGGCCCTCATCCTAAAGCGCTCCTTGCCTATGCCTGATGGGCACTGGGAGGGGCGTAGGGGAGACGCAGCAAGCGATGGGGCGCGAGGGTTCAAGCGCCAGGGAGCGGGCAAGCCGGGCTCCGGCTGCCAAGCCGAGGGGAGGGGCCTGGAGCGGGAACCCGGCTTGCGCTGCGGTGCCGGGGCGAGATACCGGGAGCGGAAAAATGCCGGCTCGGGCTTCCGTGGGACGTTGAGGGCCCCGGCGTGGGGGAGTCGGCTCCGGCTGCCATGACGTGTATTAGGCCTAGCGCAGGATACCCGGCTCGCACAGGCTTGCCCTGGCGAGACCCAAGTCCGGCATGAAGGCTCGCGCAGCCATGCCGGGTGGGGCCAAGCCCGGGAGCACAAGTTCTCGGGGAACGGGACACTTGAGGCGAGGTTGTCAGGACTATCCCTTTTTGACATCCTCCAGGCTCGCCCCGTAGTTGATGTGATATACCTGGCCGTCCAGCACCAGGGCCGGCACCGACACGACGCCGGAGGCTTCGGCTTCACCGATCCTGACCTGCTGCTCACCGAGATGGACGATCTCCGTCGTCACCTGCGCCGGATCGAGATACTCGACCACCATCCGCTCCGCACTTACGCATACCGGGCACCCCGCATGATAGAACACCGCTTTTGCCATCTTTCATCGCTCCTTCGTTAAGTTAGGATTTGTGCTGCAACCTGAGTATAGAAGGAACGGCCCTTTCCATCTATTTCTAATTTCAACTGGTTACGATAGGTTTACCCTATGAATGAGCGAGGGTGGAGGCGATTTTGGGGGCGGCGAGAAAAACCTTCCCGATTTTGGTATACTAGGAACACGCAAGGAAAGAGAAGGGATGATGGCATGACTACGGGATTCGCATCTTTACATATTAATCCCCATTTCGTAAAACGGCTGGAGGAGCTTGAGATCACCGAGCCTTCCCCGATTCAGGCGGACGCCATTCCGGTGGCGCTGTCGGGCCGGGACGTGGTGGCCCAGTCGCAGACGGGCACGGGCAAAACGCTCGCTTACGTGCTGCCGGTGCTGCAGAAGCTCGATGAGAACCTGCGGGAGGTACAGGCTATGGTGCTGGTGCCGACCCGCGAGCTCGGCATGCAGATTGTGCAGACGGTGGAGGAGCTGACGCAGGGCACGGGCCTGCGCGTCCAGCAGCTCATTGGCGGGGCTTCCATCGACCGGCAGATCGACAAGCTGCGGACGAAGCCGCAGATCGTGGTGGGTACGCCCGGCCGGGTGCAGGAGCTTGTGAAACTGCGCAAGCTGAAGCTTCACGGTATCAAGACCGTCGTCGTGGACGAGGTCGATCAGGTGTTCGAGCTGGGCTCCATGCAGGACGTGGAGGCGCTGTTCAAAGGCATGCTGCGCGACCGTCAGCTGCTGTTCTTCTCCGCAACCTTCCCGCCGCCGATCCAGGCGGTCATCGACCGCTGGATGAACGAGCCGGAATACGTGCGGGTCAACCCGACCCAGCGTACCTCGGAGACGCTGGAGCATGTGTACTTCGTCAGCGAGGAGCGGGAGAAAATCGATACGCTCCGCAAGCTGGTCCGCCTCTACAATCCAAGGGCGGCGATCGTGTTCATCAACGAGACGGACAATATCGGCGAGGCGGTGGCGAAGCTGCAGTATGCCGGTCTGTCGGTCGAAGGCTTGTACGGCGACTCGTTCAAGCAGGAGCGGGCCAAGACGATGCAGGGCTTCCGTGCCGGCCGATTCCAGCTGCTGCTGGCGACGGATGTGGCTGCACGGGGTCTGGACCTGCCGCAGGTGACGCACGTCATCAACCTGGATCCGGCACTGGATGCGGATCATTATGTTCACCGCGTAGGGCGGACCGGCCGGATGGGCCGCAAAGGCATGGCCGTGTCGATCGTGACGCCGCGCCAGCAGTTCATCCTTGAGAAATTCGAGAAGGCGCTCGGCATCAAGATCGAACGCCGCGTGATGTCGCACGGCCGCCTGATCGATCCGGAGCAGGAGCGTGCGATCCGCCAGGAGAGTAAGCGCAAACTCGTGGAGCGGCGTGTGCCCGGCGGCCAAGACGGACGCGAAGCGCCGCAGCAACCGCGGGGGGCTGAGCGCCGGGCGTCTGAGGCCGGGGCACCGCGGCCAGCGCGGATGTCTGAGCGCGGCGATGCACCGGCAGGGGCGCCGCGCGAGGGCAGGACGCCGGAGCGCGGTGCAGCGGCGCAGCCGGGAGCGGCTGCCGGGCGGCCAGTGGCGCGGACCGCAGGCGCGCCTGTGCCGGGAGCCCGCGCACCGCGTACGCCTCAGCCCGCGCCGGACAAGCGCAAGGCGGAGCGGGAGCGCGACCGCAAGAATAAGGGAGCGCCGCGCTGGCTGAAGGAGAAACAGGAAAAGCCGAAGGGCTAGGAGGCGGGGGCGCGCCATGCGAGTGCTGATGAAGACGATCTTCCTGACGGGAGCCGTGCTGGTCATTGCCGCGGCGCTGCTCCTCTGGTTTGTCCGGCCGCCGCAGCCGCTGGATCTTACCTACAAGGAGCTCCCACTCAGGGAGAAGGCGCTCGACATGCTCCGCAGCCGGAAGCTCGAGGTGACGCTGACGGAAGCGGAAGTGAACGAGCTGCTGAAGAAGGCGCTGGCCGCGTCCCCCCAGGTATCTGCGAACGTCCGGATCACCGGGGCGAGGTTTTACCTGGAAGGGGAGGCCTTGTCCGCCGATGTGCAGCTGCTCTACCGGAACCGCTGGGAAGCCGGGGGCCGGCTGTTCTTCGATCTGGCGTGGCAGGACCCTTACCTGACCGCAGTCCATACGGGGTCCGCGATCCGGGGGCTCCACCTGCCGGACGCTTGGTTTCGGCTCCAGCCGCTGCAGACGGATCTCAACAGCTACCTGCCGCAGGCGGCCGCGATCCGCGATCTGCACTTCGAGCCGGACGGCGTACGGTTGAGCTTTCGGCTGCGCTGACCAGGTCGACTCGTGCAGGCGCCTTCCTTGACCGCGGTCATACTAGTACTGTGATGAGGTGAGGCTGCGCTGACCAGGTCGACTCGTGCAGGCGCCTTCCTTGACCCCGGTCATACTGGTACTGTGATGAGGTGAGGCTGCGCAGACGGTTCGACTCGTGCAGGCGCCTTCCTTGACCATGGTCATACTGGGGCGGTGATGGGGTGACTGCTTCACAGACGGTTCGACTCGTGCAGGCGCCTTCCTCGACCACGGTCATACTAGTACTGTGATGAGGTGAGGCTGCGCAGACGGTTCGTCTTGTATAGGCGCCTTCCTTGACCATGATCATACTGGGGCGGTGATGGGGTGACGGCTGCGCTGCCGGACGGTTTGTTTTTCGGCTTCATCGGCACACGCACGATACCCCGGTATTCGCGTCTGGGATGGGGGAACTCAGATCAAGTGTGTGGAGCAGGTGTTGTCGGGGGCTGGGCAAAGGTCGTCCGTGAGGATAACGGAACTCAGGTATCTTATTGGACAATTTCCCGGCATTTCCCACGGAATAGCGGAACTCAGATGCTTTATGTCGGCCTTGAAGCCTCCAAAGCACGTCTAATCCGTCAAATAGCGCATTGGAGTTCCTCTATTTTGAAGAGTGCCCCGGCTTTGGGGCAAATAACGCATCGTACTTCCGCTATCTCATTCACAGCCCGCACCGGCGTCACAGGGACCGGTACAGCAAATAAGCCTTCTCCGTTGGGAGAAAGCTTATTTGCATTATAAAGCTGTAGGGACCTGGGCCGCTGGGGAAGTCGGCATCCCAAAACGGGATGCAGTCCTCGCTTGCAAGCTGCTGCCTGTCGTGGCAGCTGGACGCGGTCAAACTACGGCAGCAGTGGTTGGAGCAGGCCGGATAAGCTCAATTGGACATATCCGCCAATCGGGTTGATATTTGACCGTCCAAAAGCCTCCGGCCACCGGCCTTTGCCGGACCTCTGGCCACACGCCGGTCCTCCCGCCGCGCCTCCGGCCAAACGCCGGCCCTCCCGCCGGTCCTCCGGCATCCCGCCGGTCCTCCGGCCTTAGCCTTGCCTCTTGCCCTCGCCGAGCCACGGGCCACCGCCGGCCCTCCGGCCCGCGCCGAGCCACGGGCCACCGCCGGACCTCCGGCCCGCGCCGAGCCACGGGCCACCGCCGGACCTCCGGCCCGCGCCGAGCCACGGGCCACCGCCGGACCTCCGGCCCGCGCCGAGCCACGGGCCACCGCCGGCCCTCCGGCCCGCGCCGAGCCACGGGCCACCGCCGGACCTCCGGCCCGCGCCGAGCCCCCGGCCGCCTGCCACCCGTCGGCGAGCGAACAGCGCTAAGCCTTCTGCAGCCCGCCGCGGTCGGGGATCTTTTTGCCTCCGCTGCCTTGGCTGCCCTTACGCCGCAGGATGAGGGCGAAGGGCAGGCCGATCAGCACGACGATGGTGGCCACCCAGTATACGTCGTTGACGCTCATCGTGAAGGCCTGCGCGCCGATAGCGGCCTGGCCTGCAGCGCCCCCGTTCTGGGCCAGATCGGCCGAGTGGACGCTGACCCGGGAGGCCAGCATCGAGGTAAACAGGCCGATGGAGAACGAGCCGAGGCCCTGCCGGATCCAGTTGTTGACGGAGGATGCATGTCCCGACAGCTCGCGCGGGATGACTTCCATGCCCGCATTCGAGGCCGGCATGGTCGACAGGGCGATACCGACGTTGCGCACCGTCATCCAGAGAATAATGTACGTATGGGACACGCCGACGGACAGATGCGCCATGGCCAAAGTCCCTACGGCAATGAGCAGAATGCCCGTGATGACCAGCGGCATAGGTCCGATCTTGCTGTACAGCTTGCCAGTGATCGGCATGAAGATCGCCATGGCCAGTGAGGCCGGAAGCAGGATGAGTCCCGTATCCAGAGCGCTGACATGCTGGATGTTCTGCAGGAACACGGGCGTCAAATACGTGCCGGAGTACAAGCTTACCGTGATAATACAGCTGAGGATCAGGGTGTACGTATATCTCGGGTATTTCAGCACCCCCAGATTCAGCAGCGGCTCCGCCACCCGGTTCTCCCGCCGGACGAACACGGCCAGCGAGATCAGGCCGATGGCGAGAAGCGAGAGCGTCTGCCAGGACTTCCAACCCCAAGCATGAGCGTTGCTGAAAGCTACAAGCAGGGAGGCGCTGCTGAGGACGACCGTAATGAAGCCCGGCAGGTCGAAGCTCTTCGGCGCCGCGATCCGGTAGTACGGAATGTTGCGCATCGCGACATAGATCGCGACGATGCCGAACGGCAGGTTCATTAGAAACAGCGAATGCCAGTCAAAATGCTGGATCAGCCAGCCGGCAATCGTCGGTCCGAGCGCCGGGGCCAGCATGGCGGACAAGCTCCACATGGAGATGGCGAACGGCTGGCGGTCCCTTGGAATGACCTGATAGATGATCGTCATCGTGGTAGGCATAACCATGCCGCTGAAGACGCCCTGCAGAATACGGAAAGCGATCAGCGATTCGATATTCCAGGCGGCGGCACAGAGCCCTGACATCAGCGTGAAGCCTATCAAGGCGACGACATACAGGTACTTGGTGCTGAAGCGGTCTCCAAGATACCCGGTGATGGGGGCGATGATTCCGGTAGCGAGCATGAAGCCCGTCAAGGTCCACTGGACCATATCGAGGCCGGTCCCGAAGTCCTCCATAAGTATGGGAATCGCCACGTTGATGGTGGAGACGCCCAGGATGGCCAGGAACGACCCGAAGAAAATACCGATGAGCAGCGGCCAGAAGGCCACCGGCTGGTTCCGGTCCTCTACCGGCGGAAGCGGGGTGGACATACGTGTTTTCTCTCCTCTCCTTGCTGGGCAAGCTTGCAGTATGGTGGGTATCTCTATCTATAGATCCGTTTGGAGAACCTGTCCGGGATTGCGCCCGCTACGTCAGGTTCCCGCACGGTTATTCCTTTTTCTCCATAGCCTTGCGGAGCAGCCGCGTTAATTCGGCCGTCTCCCGGTCGTCGAGGCCCCGCCAGAAACGTTCGACAAGAAGCGAAGCCTTCTCATCAAGCTCTCGAAGCGCCTCGAGGCCCGGGTCCGTGATGCGGAGCTGGACGACCCGGCGGTCCGCCGGCAGCGGGACGCGTTCGGCGAAGCCGCCGGCCACGAGCTTGTTAGCCAGGTTCGTGACGGCCGGCAGCGTAATCTGCAGCGCTTCGGCGATCTCGGAAGAACGCCGGACCCCTTCGGCCCTCAGCACCTCCAGCACATAATACTGTTGGCTCGAAAGATTACTGCGCAGCATGCTGCTGATCTCCGCGACCCAGCGGCGCATGGTGAGCCGGGTCCATTTTTCAGTTTCGGTTCTAGCGGTGGGTTCATGCATGAGTGAAGTACCTCCGGAGCAAGGACAGGATAGGACAGCCTTCCTTTATGTATTAACCATTCAATAGTTTATTGATTGAATACTTTAATCGTTGAACAAAATGATTTTACTCCCGTAAGGGCACCCTGTCAAAAAACAAAAGGGTCCTGCAGCCGCTCTATACAGTATGAGCGGCGCAGAACCCCCGGTATTCAGACTCGTGGTTCTTTATGCTTCCTATTTCTTCCTCTTCTGAATATAGGAAGGATAAACAATCTCCCCACTGTCGAGCTTCGCGATCTCTTCCGCACTCCAGCCCTCGATCTTGCTGCGTCCGGTCACGCCGGTGACCTTGATCGCATACTTGCTCTCCAGATAATTGTGCAGGGCAGGCATGTCCGCTTCCTTCAGCTCGCGGAGCGTCTTCTTGCCCTGGATCTGCCCCAGGATCACACCGATCGATTCCGCCGCCAGGCTCGTATTCGGCTGAATGCGTGCGCTGCCGTAAGCGATGGCCGAGGATCCGACGTTCTTGCCTGCCAGAATGACATTGTCGTAATTCTTGAGCAGGAAGCTGCGCAGCGGCATCCCGTACTTGTCGGGACGGCCCATCTCGATGCCCCACTTGTTCGCGGAGGTGCCCTGCAGATCCAGCGGATACCCGCCGATGGAGACGTTGTCCCAGAACATCCTGGCCCCGAGCATGTCGGATACTTTCATGACGTAATCCGTTTCATAGTGATTGTATTCGCGGATATACGGATAGCTCGGAAAGCCGTTCAGCTCGGCCTTCTCCCACCCGGTGATGTTCTTCCGGAAGTGCTCGAGGAGCAGCGGCATTTCCTTCTTCCCGAGCTCCATCGCCTCCGCCACGGACTTGTCGTCCGCAGGGTTGACGGTGTAGATCAGGAAGGCGTTGATGAGCACTTCGCCGTCCCGCTGATGGACGGCATTGAAGCCGCGGAGGAACACTCTGTCGTTCGACGGCTTGTACTTCGACGTCATGCCCGACAATCCGATCGCATAGCTGCGGTCAACCGAGCCGTACCCGTACTTGGCGCTGCGTTCTTTGGATGTCATGGCTTCGAAGCTGCTCTGGAACTTCGCCCAGTCGACGTTCTTGAATTTCATCATGAAGCCGGCGCTCATGTACTCGATGTCCTTCTGGCCGTAGAATGCTTCGAGACCCGGCATCCGCACAGCCCCTTTGAGCCGGGATACCACCGCCGCGTAGTCGGTGTTCTCGACCACGTAATTGGCCGCCAAGCGCTTCTTAACCCCGTCCTTGGTCGTGTAATCGATGCCGGCCACCTTGCTCTCGCTGCCAAAAGCACCTGCGGCGAGCTGCACGCCGTCGATCTTCACCCCTTGCTCCACCGGGATATCTTTGCTCAGCTTGCCGAAATACTGCTCAAACTCGGACAGCTTGCGGATCTTCCCGGCACGGAATCCGTCGAAGAGCTCCTTCGCGCGTCCCTGCACGAGCAGGCGGTGCTGCTCGTCCCGCGTCTCATCGAGGAACAGCATCTCGCCCTGCAGCACCTGCCCGCCGAAGGCCGGCCTCGGATCGATCACCTTCACCTTCAGCCCTTCGTCCGCTGCGGCCCGGGCGAGATACAGCCCTTCGAGCTCGCTGCCGATGAGGGCGATATCAACCTTTTCTTCCTCTACACTGGCCTGCTTCACCGCTCCGGCATCCGCCTGTCCGGCGGATGGGGTTCCTGCGGCATCACTGCCGGAGGTCTCCTGCTTGGCTGACGGTTGCGACGCCGTCTGCGGGCGGCTTCCCCCGAACTGGCCGGACATCAGCGCGGCCACTGCGGCGACCGCGACCAGAGCCAGGACGAGAAGTCCGACCGACAGCCTTTTTCCGTTCTTCTTCATGGGTGCCGATACACGCTCCTCATTCTCTCCAAACCGCTCCCATAGCGGAGGGCCTGCGTTACTGAAGACCAGTCTAACATTTTTATACAGAACGATCAAAGCACCCCCCCAAAGGTTTTCACTTCGGCGAAATCCTTAGTATTAGCACGGAACACTTCGCGAAGGTTGTTCTGATATTCCCATTCTGCATCACAACCAACTTCATAATCAGAGGAGAATGACGATGAACAAGACGTTCAAGAAGTCCGTAATTTCCGGTTTGACCCTGGCCATGATGCTCGGCGGCGCCACGGCGGCGTTCGCGGACAACGGTAACGGCAAAGGCAATGATAAGAATAAAGGCAAGTCTGCGAATGTAAAGGCTTCCAAGAATGTGAATGTGAACATTAAGCTGAGCTTCGACGATCTGCAGGGTGCGGATGTCGAGTGGGCACAGCGCTATATCGCCTCCCTGGCCTCGAAGCAGGTATTCGAGGGCTACGAGGACGGCACGTTCCAGCCGCGCAAAACGATCACGCGGATCGAGGCCATCACGGCGGCGGTGCGTTTGATGGGCCTGCGCGACCAAGCGGAGTCTGATGCGGCGAAGTCGGCTGATCTCAATTTCAAAGACAGTGACAAGCTTGAAGAGAAATATCCTTGGGCGGTAGGCTATGTATCGGTAGCGCTGCAGAACGACCTGTTCACTGAAACCGACACGATGGTTCAGCCGGAGAAGGAAGCGGACCGCCTGTGGGCGACGACCCTGCTCGTCAAGGCGCTGAAGCTGCAGAACGAAGCGAAGGCGAAAATGAACGCAAAGCTGCCGTACAAGGATGCGTCGCAGATTCCGGCCGGTTCGGTGGGCTATGTCGCGGTGGCGATCGAGAAGAACCTCATCGACGGCTACGAGGACAACACCTTCCGTCCGAATAAGCCGGTGACCCGCGCCGAGCTGGCTGCGCTGCTCGACCGTACGGGCACCCAGCTGCCTGACCAGGCTTCCGTCAAAGGAACGCTTACGGCCGGTGTAAGCAATAACCTCCTCAATGTGAAGCTGTCGAACAACACGACGGTGAACGTTGAGCTCGATTCGAACGCGTTTATTTTCCGCAATGGCTCCCGTGTAGCCTCGTCGGAGCTGCGCGCGGGTGACGAGCTGCTCGTTCGCACGTACAACTCCAAGGCGATCTATGTCGAGGTCACGAAGCTGGCGAACAGCACGACGACGCCTTCCACGGACTTCAGCGTCTCGGGTACCCTGAACAGCTATACGCTGAACAATCAGGGCGAGATCGCTACGATTACGATCAACCAGCCCGTGAACGGGGGTACGCAGACGGCCGTGTACAACGCGTCTTCGAACCTCTACATCTCCGGAGACCTGAGCCTGCTGACCGCCGGCCGCTCCATCGAGCTGAAGGGCAAGAATTCCCTTGTGACGACACTCATCATCCGCTAATTCACTGAGATAGAGAGAGTCAGGGTTTCTCCTATTAAAAAGGGTTAGAACGGCTGGAAGCAGCCCTTCCTCCGGTGCCTTGGGTGCGCCGGGGGGAGGGCTGTTTCGCATTTGGCGGGAATTGGGCGGGAGCACGCGGGCGGAAAGGGTGGACACCCGTAAGGTTCGGTGTATAATGAATAGAAATTAGAATGAATGGAAATCCGAAAGCGGCTGGAGGAACCCCGTCATGACAGAAGCATCTAATACGAATCCCATCAAACTTGAAGATATCCTCGTGGCCAGCCATGTGCTGAAGGATGTCATCCAGCATACACCGCTGCAAAAAAATTTCATCCTCTCCGAACGCTACGGCTGCAATGTCTATCTGAAACGGGAGGACCTGCAGGTCGTCCGCTCGTTCAAAATCCGCGGCGCCTATAATATGATCCGCTCCCTGCCCCAGGAGCAGCTGGAGAAGGGGGTCGTCTGCGCGAGTGCCGGCAACCATGCGCAGGGCGTGGCTTATTCCTGCAAGGCACTGGGCATTCCGGGGCGCATCTTCATGCCGGCGACAACGCCGCGTCAGAAGATCTCCCAGGTCAAGCTGTTCGGCGGCGCTTTCGTTGAAGTGGTGCTGACGGGCGATACGTTCGACGACGCCCTGCGGGAAGCGGTGGCCTACGGCCAGCGGGAAGGCATGGCCTTCATCCACCCGTTCGACGACCCTAAGGTGGTCGCCGGGCAGGGGACCGTGGGCCTCGAGCTCATGAACGACCTGCGGGAGCAGGTGGACTTCGTCTTCGCCGGCATCGGCGGCGGCGGCCTGATCTCGGGCGTCGGCAGCTATATCAAAAGCATCTCGCCGCAGACCCGGGTGATCGGCGTCGAAACGACGGGCGCCCCATCGATGCAGCAGTCGCTGGAGGCGGGCGAAGTCGTCACGCTCGCCGAGATCGACAAGTTCGTCGACGGCACGGCGGTGAAGCGTGTCGGCGAGCTGACCTACGATATCACGCGCAGCGTCGTCGACGACATCATCGTCGTGCCCGAAGGCAAGGTCTGCACAACGATCCTCGAGCTCTACAATGAGAATGCCATCGTGGCGGAGCCGGCTGGAGCGCTTACTGTGGCGGCGCTCGAGTTCTACCGCGAACAGATCAAGGGGAAGACCGTGGTGTGCATCATCTCCGGCGGCAATAACGATATCGACCGGATGCAGGAGATCAAGGAGCGCTCGCTGATCTACGAAGGCCTGAAACACTACTTCATCGTGAACTTCCCGCAGCGCGCCGGCGCCCTGCGCGAGTTCCTCGAGTACGTGCTGGGTCCGAACGACGATATTACCCGCTTCGAGTATACGAAGAAGACGAGCAAGGAGAACGGGCCTGCCCTGGTGGGCATCGAGCTCAAGCATAAGGAAGACTACGGCCCGCTGACCGAGCGGATGATTCAGCGCGGCCTGCAGTTCAGCGAAATCAACAAGGACCCGAACCTGTTCAATCTGTTGATCTGACCGGGCGTAGAGCCTGCAGGGGGGAATGAGGAAGGCATGCCGATCGACGAGAAACAGGAACCGGTGACCGATACGTTCCTGGAGGATTACGAGGAGTTCGCCGAGGACGACGATGACCGCTGGCGTCCGGGCGGCCTGCGCGGCAGCTGCCGCGACCGCAATGCGGCGCTGCGCCGGCGTCCGCGGCTGATGTAGGCAGGTTGGAGCCCTCTCCGGTGATAGGCCGGAGGGGGCTTTTGTGTTTTTTATTCGTAATGGGTAGAGAGGAGCAGAGAATGATGCTGTGGGTTGTATTCCTAGCCTTAGCGGTTGGCGCGTGGCTGCTTTCATATCTAAAGGACAACCATGGGTGGAGCGGGACGGACCCCCTGGAAGGGGAATCTGCCGGTGGCAGACCTGTGCCTCACCGGGGGACGCCGGAATTTTGGGCCGGACGCGGAGAAATTCGGACGCTGGAAGAAGCAGGCCGCGTGCTGAAGGAGCTGAGCGGACAAGAGCCGAAGCCGTATGCCTCTATTGAGCTCGGGCGCAGCCGTGATGAAGCCTGCCTCTCCGTCAGGACAGCGAGTGCTGCGGCCCGCAGCTGGGTGTACGGGCTGCAGGAGTGCCTGGGACCGGGGCTCGTTGCCTATGCGGGAGCGGACAACTATTCGGAGGAACCGCCAAAGAGAGACGTCATTGTTGGTTCCGGCAGGAATCAGTATGCGATTGTAGAGTATGAAGGTACATTTGCAGGTAATTACGATCTGACGAACGAAGACATCCTGGCGAAGCTGAAGTCCTTTGACGAACGGTACGGCATCCGCATACGGGAAGCTTCATGGGACTCCGTAGGTTTTGACCTCGTGCGCCGGCCCGATGATATTCCGGCCTTCTGTGCGGAGCTGTACGAATTTTGCCCCGATGTGGTGGATGAGGCTGTGGGCAGCATGGAAGCGCTGGAGGAGCTGGTTAGAGAAGACGGTTATATTGTATTGTGGTGGGATTAACTCATGGAGATGATTGGGGCAGGACTCCGAAGGCGGACATGGCGATCCGCATCCCGAGCTTATTCTCGCCGGCTCCCTTGGCATCCGTGGAATTCACCGAATAGACGACACGCCGCTCGAGGTCACGCGTAGCGAACATGCCGTTCGCATAACCGGGTCTCGCTCCCGTTTTCCCCCAGAAGGTGATCCCATTGATGACGGCACGGGACATGCCCATGCTCATGGTCGCCGGCCCCGCGTCTTTACCGTCTGCACTCCAGGCAGTCACGTTCGGTACGGTAAACATATGCTGGAGCTGGTCTTCAGGCAGCAGCTGGCCCCGGAAGAGCGAGGTCATGAAGGTATCAAGGTCGGAGGTGGTGGAGATGATCTGGCCTGCGGCCCAGGTGAAGGATTGGCTGCCTTCGGTCACATCCACCAGCTGGGGCTTGCCATCTTGCTCTACAGCCTGGTATCCCAAGGCATGGGTTCCGAGAATCCGGACATCGCTTCCCGGCAGATAGGTGTCATACAGGCGGAGAGGTGTAATGATGCGGGACTCCACTTCCGTCTCGTAGGTATTGCCCGTCACTGCTTCAATGAGCAGCCCTGCCAGGAAGTAATTGATATTGGCATAATGCTGGCGGGTACCCGGCTCGAATTCCATGGGCTGGGTTGCGGCCAGCCGGACAACCTCCTCGGGAGTCCATTGGATTCCCGGCAGATCTGCCTCCTCCACACCGTCCGGGAGCTTGGGGCTGGGAAGTCCGCTCGTATAATTGAGCAGCTGGCCTACCTGAATGGACGGGTACGATTCGGGCAGCAGCCCGGGCAGATAGCTCTGGATCGGCTTGTCGAGGTCGACCTTGCCTTCGGCAGCGAGCTGGAGAACGACGGCGGCGGTGAATATCTTGGTGATGCTGCCGATGCGAAACCGCCCGTCGGCCCGGGCCGGCGCGCCCGTCCTGATATCCGATACGCCGGTGGCGCCCATCCAGCTCTGTGTGGGGGTGCCCACGAAGACCAGTGCTGCCGTGGCCTCCTTATTCGGGAGTCCGGCCATGGCTTTGCTCACCGACGGCAGGTTCAGTGGGGGAAGTACCGTCCTGCCGGATTCCTTGGAGGCGGGAGTGCCGGCGGGGTCCGCGATGGCTGTGGGTACCCCAGAAACGGCGGCGGAAGCAGCAGGCACGGCTGCACCGAAGACGCTTACGGACACCATGGCGCAAAGCAGGGAAGATACGATAATTGTTCTCACTATGCTCATCTCCTTTGTTCTAAAGCTACTTTCTCATTATGCAGGGTGTAAAAGCTGCACAAAACGTCCCTAGGTCCAACGAGGAACTGGACCTTAGGCGGAGCTCATCGGAGTGCCGGACATGAAAAAACCAACAGACCAAACTGACTGAAACGTCCGATTTGGTTTTTTGATTTACTTTTTTGATGTACGATGTCACATTCGAAGCACGACGGCAGTTATATAAGTGGAAGCTTGTTCAAGAAGGGAAGGGAGACTGGAAAGGATGGAAGAGGAGAGCGTGGACGGGCTGCTGAGGAGAGTGCAGGGAGGAGAGACGGATGCGTATGCAGCCGTGATAAGAAGGTACCAGCAAAAAATCCATGCCTACTGCTATTGGATGTTGGGAGACAGGTTTGAGGCGGAGGATGCCCTTCAGGAGATTTTGTTCAAAGCCTATCGTAATCTTCACACCTACCGGCATGATCATTCATTTACCGCGTGGCTGTACGCGATCGCTTCGAATCACTGCCGAAGTCTGCTCCGCCGAAGGCAGCGATGGCGTCTGCTTATGCCCCTGCTCGGCAGCCGATCTGAGGAGAAGAGTGCGGAGGCTGTCTATGAAAGCAGCGAAGAAAGCCAGCTGGAACTGCTCCAGGGGTTGTCGGCCAAGGAGAAGGAAGTCCTGATCCTGCGGGTGTTCGAGGACCGGTCCTTCGAGGAGATCGGAAGCATCCTCGGGCTGCGTCCGGCGGCCGCGCGCAAGAGATTCGAACGGCTTAGAAACAAGCTGAAGGAACAGTGGGGACTGAAGGAGGAAACAGTGCATGAACGGCGATTTGAATTTCAATAAAATAATCCGGGGACTGCGGGAGCCGGAGTCCCCGGGAATCGATGTCACGGAGAAGGTCATGAGCCGGATTCATGCGTGGGAGGCGAGGTCAGGAGGAAGTGATTTGAAGCGAAACGGGGTTCTTCGCCAAAGGGGAACCATGCATCGGGCCGGTCTGCTGACGGCCGTATTCTTGCTGCTCGCGGCCGTGTCGGTCGGTGCGGCTGCCGTCTATCATACGCAGTGGAACGGTATCGGGGTGACGGTCGAGGGAATGGGTGAGGCGGAACCGCAGTCGTTGGTGAGGCCTTCTTTTCGGGAGATCATCGCGGGGGTTCTGGAGAACAGGTCGGCCGAATGGAAGGGTGTAACGGCGGAGGAGGCTGGGAGGCAGTTGGGCGTCGGCTATCTCATCGCTTCTGCGGCAGGAGAGCAGCCGGCAAGAACGTTCGGTGTTATCCCTCGGGCGGAGGAAGCGGCAGGAAGCCCGCGGCAGACCGACGGGCCTTGGCTCGGAGGAGTATACGATCTATACGAATACAGCGGTGGAGCATGGATCATCGTCCGGCAGCTGCCGGACAAGCCGATGACACAGGCCTTGGAGGGGACAGTTACGCTGAGCGAGAATTACGCGGGCGGATGGGAAAAGGCGATGGAGACGGATGAAGCATTCGGTGTGTTCCGGCAGGAGGAGGCCTCGGAGGAGAAGCTGCTTGTGGTGTCCTATAAAGCCCATGATAACCAGGTTATCCGGCTGGAGCTGACCGGCAGTACCGGCAGGGAAGAACTGCTGCGGCTGGCTCGGAGCTATATCGAGGCAGGGATGCAGGCGGCTCCCTGACCGCAAGGCAGCCCTTATTGAAGATAGGCAAGCCCGGGATGCTCATGGTTCCACGAAGGGTTGAATAAGCATCCCGGGCTTGCTGTATTCTGTACGCTTTGGCGGAGGCCTCTTATTCCACGATCGCTGCCTGCGAATCGGCCAGCAGCCGTTCGATCTTCTCCGCCGTTCCGCTGCCGGGAACCGGCGTATTGACCAGCAGCTGAAGGTCGGGCGGATCGGCCACCTGCAGCGCCAGAGGCTCGAAGATGAGCAGGCCGGCGGCCGGATGGCGGATGTGCTTGCGGCCTTCAGGCGTCTCGACAACCTCGTGCCGCGACCACATCTCGCGGAACTCGGGGGAGAACCGGCTGAGCTCCTGCAGCATCTCCGCCCACCAGGGGTCCTCGACGAACCGCCCGTAGCCTGCACGAAACTGGGCCAGCAGGCGAAGGGCCTGGGCTTCCCATTCCTCTCCTTTGAGCTGCCGGAAATAGGGGGAGGTGAACGTCATCCAGACGAGATTGCGCTCCTGCTCATCCCATGTGCTGTAGTCACCGAACACGGTGCAGAACGTCTCGTTCCAAGCCACGACGGTCATCCGGGCATCGAGCACGCAGCCGGGTGTGGTGCCGAGTCCGTCCAGAAAATGCCGCAGGGCAGGAGAGATGATCCTGCGGGCAGGGGGATCGGCCGGTGGGGGCTGCCGGTGCGCGAGCAGGAACAAATGCCTCCGTTCGGCGGCATCCAGCTGAAGTACCCGGCTTAAGCTCTCGAGCAGGGCAGCGGACACGCTGATCTCCCGTCCTTGCTCTAGCCAGGTATACCACTCGACGCTGACGCCGGCGAGCAGGGCAACCTCGGTCCGCCTCAGTCCGGGCGTCCGCCTTCTGCCGCCTGGCGGCAGACCGGCCTGTTCGGGGGACAGCCGCTCCCGCCGGCTGCGCAGAAAGTCGGCGAGCTCGGTACGCCGGTCAAACTTTTTTTGTTCCAAACGGTTCACAGGATTCGCCTCCATTCCTTAGGGGGAAGCGCTGCTTCCAGGATAAACGGACAACTCCTTGCCTTATAGGTTCCATTATACACTAAGGATGTCAAGGGCGACGGCGTTCCCGATGCAGCTCCTGGAGAGAGCGGGGACAGCGCCCCATCCAAACCATAGGTAAGGAGCTTGAGAAGATATGTCGAACTATGCGGTTGAAGGAAAAGTGGTTGTTATTACGGGAGCAAGCAGCGGGATCGGAGAGGCGGCGGCACGGCTGCTGGCCGGGCATGGAGCGAAGGTCGTGCTGGGGGCGAGACGTACGGATCGGCTGGAGGCTTTGGCATCGGAGATCCGTTTCGAAGGAGGCACCGCCGTGTACCGGGAACTGGATGTTACGAAGCGTGAGCATATGGAAAGCTTCCTGGGCTTCGCCAAAGACACCTTCGGGCGCGTCGATGTCGTCGTCAATAATGCCGGCGTCATGCCGCTGTCGCCGCTGGCCTCCTTGAAGGTGGAGGAGTGGGACCGCATGGTCGATGTGAACATCCGCGGCGTGCTCCACGGCATTGCCGCGGGACTTCCTCTCATGCAGGAGCAGGGCGGAGGCCAGTTCGTGAACATCGCCTCCATCGGGGCGCATACGGTATCGCCTACGGCAGCCGTCTACTGCGCGACGAAGTTCGCTGTCCGGGCGATCTCGGAGGGCCTGCGTCAGGAGATGGGCGGCTCCGGGCTCCGGGTTACGCTGATCTCGCCGGGCGTGACGGAGAGTGAGCTGGCCGACAGCATCTCGGATGACGAAGCGCGGCAGACGATGAAGGAGTACCGCCGCATTGTCATCCCCGCTTCGGCGGTGGCCCGCTCGATCCTGCACGCCGTCGGGCAGCCGGACGATGTCACCGTAAGCGAGATCATCGTGCGGCCAACGGCCAGCCCGGCATAAGCGATCGGCAGGGTGCGATGAGGTTGAACGCCGATGAAGGCAAGCTCATTCATCGGATACTGCGACTCTTGGTCTCAATAGATGCTCGTACCTTCAGTATCCATGCGCAAAGAGGAGTAAGGGAACCTGCGTCCCTTACTCCTCTTTGGTTTGACCCGTCTGACTCAGAACTTGATCAATGAAGCTCTCAATGGCTGCTGAATTCAATAGCTGGTTCACTTGTTTACTAGGAAGATCAAAAGCATACAGTGCATTGTCGGTCCATCCCTGCGATTTCAAGTATGCCTTATATAAATGAAACTGCTGTCTGAGCCGCTTAACCCATGGACAAAAATGACAGGCGTGCGTTCGGTTGCAGCCATCATTGCCGGCAGGCTTTACTAGGTTCATGGCATAGTGACTGGAAGCTTGCCGCGGCCGAAACGAAACAGGAAGCAGTCGCCGAGGCAATCTGCTCCCTGTTTACTTCACCTGCGTTAATAAAAAGCATGCCCGAGCCCTTTATGCGTGATTACTGTCTAATGATAAGGAGGTCTTGAGGCGGTCTACCGGTATTTTGGATTTGGGAAATTTCAGAGTTTGTCAGGTTGCGGCCTACCAAAATCAGTGAAGATGTGACATTGTTGAAGTTAAAATTACTGAGGTTCGCTACGTTTTGGCTGCCCCGGAACACTCGAAACGCTCCCTGAAAATTAACTTGCGAGAACAGAACAAGTGTTACTTGAGAGCTCTGCGCAACGTTTCTGAGCCGGAAGCTCGAGAGAACGTTATTAAACCGAAACGCTCCAAGATCACGAACAGCAACTCCTCCACGTCTGAAGAGGATTCGGCGAAACGTAAAATTGTTACCGGACCAAAGAGCAAGACGTACATCGCGGTTTGCCATCTATATCACTCCTTTTCAAAGAATGATATAGCTTATGATCAATATGAAAGAAGGGTATAAGACAAATCCCACGGGTTAAAAGTTTGTTTTTGGATTTCCCCTGCCGTATCATGGGGGACCGAGCCGCACGGGGACAGGATGAACGGCTTCGCCATCCTGTCAGAATGATGCGCGTTTATAAGAAATATAGATGAAGGAATTGAGCCCTGGCGAGATATAAATTCCAGTTTTAAAAAAATCACGGACCTGAGGTCCGTGATCTAAGGAATGCTGCCCTTATATCTTATTGGTGATTCAGCTTGTTACTTCACCGATACCTTGCCGAGATCCTGTACGCCCTGGTAGATCGTCTCGAAGAGCTCTTCGAGGTTCTCTTCTTCGATGCACGAGAAGGCGACGCGCAGGTCGGTCTCGCCGAGAGCGATCGTGCCGATGCCGTACTTGTCGAGAAGGTGGACGCGGAGCGTCTCGGCATCGACGGTCTTAAGCTGCAGGCACATGAAGTAGCCGGAGTTGAACGGATAGTATTCCCATACGCCGTCATACTTGCCGGAGTCGAGCAGGGCTTTGACCTTGTTCGCGCGGCCCTTCATGATGTCGAATTTCTCCTGCTTCTGCTTAGGGAAGTCAGGGGACTGCAGGGCGTGCAGCACGAACGTCTGCGAAGGGTGCGGGCCGCTCGAGATCGTGGCGCGGATGATGCCCATCGTCTTCTGCTCCAGCGCGGCAAGCGTCGCTTCCGGCTGGCCGACATACGTGATGAAGCCCACACGGAAGCCCCATACGTATTCTTCCTTCGTTGCGCCGTCCACCTTGATCGACAGCACGCGCTCATGCAGGCCCGCGAGGGAGCCGGCGAGGGACTCCTGGAGGGAGTTCTCGAAGAACAGGCCGAAGTACGCGTCGTCCGTCACGGCTACCACGTTGATGCCGGCTTCCGCCGCTTCCTTGATGGCCGCCACGATTGAGCGTCCTTCTTCGGCATCCGGCGTGTAGCCTGTCGGGTTGTTCGGGAAGTTCAGGACAACGACCGCTTTGCCTTTGGACTTCTGCGCGAGGAGCGCTTCCTTCAGCCCTTCGGCGTTGAAGCGGCGCTCGCTGTTATAGAGCGGATAATTCACGATCTCGGCGCCGCGGCGGATGCCGAAGGTCAGCTCGTAGTTTTCCCAGTTTTTGTCGGGGATCACGACAGCGTCGCCGGGACCTGTGAACAGGTCGGCCACAATGCTCAGGCCATGGGTCAGCGCGTTGGTGGCGATGGGATTCCCGAGGCTTTTGCCCTTCAGCGACGGGTTCTCTTCGATCATCTTCGCGCGCCATGCGGTGCGGAGCTCCGGCTTGCCTGCCGGCGGGGCATATTCATAAATGTCCTTCGGGTTGTACGCGGACAGTGTATCCTGGATAACCTTCAGGTGCATCGGTTTGCCATTTTCGAGTGCCGTACCGATCGTTGCGTTGAATTTTTTGGCCTTTGCCTTGGCTTCGGCGGATTGGCTCAGGATGCCCTCCTTTGGAAAATAAATCTGCTTCCCGAGATCGGAGAGCATGTCGTACACATGCGGAGCCTCCTTGGAAATCGTCTCATTCAGCTTGTGGGCAAGAGGGTTCATGACGGTCCATCCTTCCATGGGTCTACTGGATTTGTACTGGAACTGCTCTGGATTTTAACTAGCCCATATTATAGCACTTTAGTGTAGTAGCGTCACGGTCCGTTTGGCACTTTTCGTGGATTTGAGCCGGGAGCTGTGTTACCATAGTAGGCACTGGGGTGCAGTATGGTTCGTTTGGGTTCGTTTGGCCCCTGGCGAATCAGCTTGGCCCACAACGGAGAGGAGTGCGCTGGAGTAGTGACAGCCATCAGACGTTACGAAAAAATCATGGAGCTGCTCATGGCGCACGGCGAAGTGTCCGTGGCCGATCTGGCTGCGCGTCTTGAGGTTACCGGCAAGACGATCCGGCAGGATCTCGAGAAGCTGGAGGAGAAAGGCCTCCTGCACCGCACCCACGGAGGTGCCGTGCTTGCCAATGAGAGCTATTCCGGCCTGCTCGGCAGCCAGCCCCTGACGGGACGGCATCCGGACGAGAAGCATGGGGCGGCTCTGGCTGCGCTGCGGTTCGTCGAGCGTCATGATATTATTGCCCTCGACAGCGGGAGCACAACCCTCGAGATGGCCCGGCTGCTCGAGAATACGCCGCTGACGGTCATCACGAACGATCTCTACATCATTGCGGAGCTGATCAAAAAGGACCAGATCCGCCTGGTCGTCCCCGGCGGCTTCCGCAGCCGGAACATGCTCGTCAGCGAGGAGGCGGGATCGTTCCTGCGCCGCCTCAACGTGCAGAAGGCGTTCCTGTCGGCGACCGGGATCCATACGGAGTACGGCTTCACTGTATTTACCCATTCGCATGTGGAACAGAAGCGGGCGATGATCGAGTCGGCGAAGGAGGCGTTCTGCGTCGCCGACCACAGCAAGTTCGATAAGACGGCACTGATGACCTTTGCGAAGCTCGGGGAGATTGGGACGATCGTCACGGACGCGGACCTGCCGGAAGCGACGGCGGCGAAGTATGAGGCGGCCGGTGTGAGGATTCAGCGGGGGTGACGGTGCTGGTCCGCAGCCTCGTCTGCTTGGACGGAGATGGGGGATGCCGGCCCGAACTGTAGGGGGATTTTTCCAGCGGGCGGGCCTGCGCGAAAGCGAAAGAATGAGGGAGCCGATCCGAAAGGGCGGAGGATTCCGCAGGAATGCCTGCGCGGGAGAAGGATTCCGGTGGGAAGGTGACGACACTTGCCGTCTTGCCGGCAGGAAGACGTGTCCGCAGCCTCGTCATGTTTTCTGTAGTTCAAATGGGTTCACATATATTTTATTTGAACTTAAATGAACATTCGTATTATAATGAATTCGTGAAGCAATACATATCCGGGAGGAATCATTTATGTCTATGGAAATCCGTTATGCAACGAATCCGACTGAAGCCAAAACGTACGATACCGCACGTCTGCGCAGCGAATATGTGATCGAGAGCCTGTTCGTGGAAGGCCAGCTCAACCTGGTATACAGCCACGTGGACCGTTTCATCACGGGCGGCGTCATTCCGACGAGAGAGCCGATCAAGCTCGAAGCCGACAAGCACGACATGGGCGCAGAATTTTTCCTCGAGCGCCGCGAAATCGGGATCATCAACATCGGCGCGCCGGGTAAGGTTACGGTAGACGGCACCGAGTATACGCTCGAGAGCAAGGACTGCCTGTACGTCGGTCTCGGCAACAAGGAAGTGCTCTTCGAGAGCGCGGATGCGGCGAATCCTGCCCGCTTCTACCTGAGCTCCACGCCGGCCCACAAGAACTATCCGACCCAGAAGGTCGCCATCTCCGAAGCGGAGCCGGCTCACCTCGGTTCGATCACGAACTCCAACGAGCGCACGATCTACAAATACATCCACCTGAACGGCGTACAAAGCTGTCAGCTCGTGATGGGCATGACGCTGCTGAAGCCGGGCAACATGTGGAACACGATGCCTTGCCATACGCACAACCGCCGCTCTGAAGTGTACCTGTACTTCGATATGCCGGAAGACGGCGTAGTCTTCCACCTGATGGGCGAGCCTACTGAAACCCGCCACGTGGTTCTGCGCAACGAGCAGGCGGTCATCTCCCCAAGCTGGTCGATCCACAGCGGCGTGGGCACGAGCAACTACACCTTCATCTGGGCTATGGCCGGCGAGAACCAAGAGTTCTCCGACATGGACCACGTAGCTATGCAGGACCTGAAGTAACATAGTGTTTTGAACGGAGAACCGTCGGCCTTTTGGGGCCGGCGGTTTTTTGACGTTGGCGTTGGGGAGAAGGGGGACGTGATGGGGGCGAGGGCTGAGGAGACGTGCGGGAGGGCGGGGGTGAGAGCGAGGGGGGATGAGGACGAGACGAACGAAAACGAACTTGAGGGAAGGAGTGTACGACAGGTCGCGTGGGGGCGAAGTGGAACCGGGGGGCGAAGTGGGACTGAGGAGAGGGTGAGGGCTGGGGGTGGCGAGACGGAGGGCAAGAAGGAAAAATTAGGGGAAGTAGGGGACGGGTCACGGAGCGAAGTAGAGCTGGGGAGGAGTGAGCGAGGTGACGGGTTATTTGATGGCGGAGCGGAACCGGGGAAGCAAGAGCGACGGGTAACGTGGGGACGAGTGGAACTGGGGGAGGAGAGGCGACGAAACTTGATGGTGGAGCGGAACGGAGGAAGCAGGCGACGGGTTACGTGGGGACGAAGTGGAACTGAGGAAGCAGGGGTGACGGATTACGATGGGGCGGAGTGGAACCGGGGGAGGAGGGTCGACGGGTTACGTGGGGGCGAAGTGGAGCAGGGGAAGGAGTGGGGGGCGGGTCACGTGGAGCGAAGTGGAGCTGGGGAGAGAGGGGACTCGGGTCGATAGGAATTCGCGGTAGGGAGCAAATGGCCCGTCAAAAATAAAGGAACTCAGATGCCTTATTAGCCCCATTTAGAGGCTCTAGTACGAAATAGAGGAACTGAGGTTCGCTATTTGGCCGAAATGGGAGGAGTGGGCGCGAAAAAGGGCCCCATAACGCATCTGTGTTCCGCTATTTTCAAAAACAGCGTAGGAAAAGGGGGAATAACGCATCGTAGTTCCGTTATTTGGGAAAGGGCGAGGCGGGGCGTGCCCCATCCTGCAGCTCGTTCCCCTCCAACCCTCCTCCGACACGTTCCTCATTGCCCCGCAGCGCGGAAGGCGCTACAATGAGGGCCGGCACTTGTGTCGAAGTGTGCCAATTTTTCCGCACGTATGAAAGGGGTTACAATCGATCCTATGAAAAAGCTGCTGTGGATCTACGCCATCCTGATCGGTACCTTCATCCTGTATGTCGTTCAGTACCATACGCGGGAGGTGTCGTCCCGGGCGGGGGGCGCGCATGACGGGCTGCGGGGGGAGATCGGCGAAAAGTACGTGATGGTCACGTTTCAGTCCGGCATGGAGTACTGGAAGTCCTCGCTGAAGGGCTTCGAGGACGCGGCTCAGGCGCTGAACGTGTCTGTCGAATACCGCGGGGCGACGCAGTACGACGTGCATGAGCAGATCACTGTGCTCGAGCAGGTGATCGCGAAGAAGCCGGAGGGCATCGCGCTGTCGGCGATCGACCCCGTGAAGCTGACGGCGGCGATCAACAAGGCGGTGGACGCGGGCATTCCCGTCGTTCTCTTTGACTCCGGCGCGCCGGAGAGCCGAGCGCTGTCGTTCCTGTCGACGGACAATTACAATGCAGGCGTCACGGCGGCCCGCAAGATGGCGGAGCTGCTTGGCGGCCAAGGGGAGGCTGCGGTGGTGACGCTGCCGGGGCAGCTCAACCATGAGGAACGCAAGCAGGGATTCATCGACACGCTCAGCAAGGAGTTTCCGCAGATCCGGCTGCAGTCCGTGAAGGACGGGCGCGGGGACCGGATCTACTCGAAGCTGGCGGCAGCCGACATCCTGAAGGAGTCTCCGGAGGTGGACGGGATATTTGCTACGGAAGCGAACGGGGGCGTCGGTGTCGGCGAAGCGGTGCAGGAGGCGGGATCGGCCGGGAAGGTGAAGATCATCGGCTTCGACACGGACAAGGACACCCTCGACATGGTCAAAAAGGGTGCCATCTCCGCCACCCTCGCGCAGGGGACGTGGAATATGGGGTACTGGTCGCTCCAGTTCCTGTTCCACCAGCATCACGGCTTGACCGGTCCGGGCGGAGGGACGAAAGCCGCCGCCTCCTCGCTGCCGGGGAATGTGGACACGGGCATCACGGTGGTGACGGGTGACAATGTGGAGCAATTCTATGCCAAATAACAGACTCTGGCGGATACTGGCGGGCGTGCGGCCCCAAACCAAGACGGGAAGATACCGGATGAATGACCTGCCGATCCGGGACAAGCTCATCATTCATTTTTTGCTCATCATCATCCTGCCGTCGGTGCTGCTTGGGGGCAGCATCTTGTGGACGGTGGACCGGATCATTGAAAAGCAGGTGAGCGAGAACACGCTGCAGCTCATCGGCAAGGTGAACAAGACGCTGGAAGCGTACGCGGGGAACATGCAGAACATCACGTACTTCCTGTCGTTCCAGCCGGAGGTGAAACGGTTCCTGGAGCGGGGGCCGGGGGCGGCCCAGCGCGGTGCGGCGGCGGAGGAGTATGAGATCCGGCAGTTCATGCAGGGTTTCACGACGCTGTACCCCGAGGTGGCCGGCGTGCTGCTGGTGAACGCGCAGGGGGACTATATTTCGAACGAAATGTACGCCCGCTCTTCCCGAAGCCTGACGGAGGAGGAGTGGTACAAGCAGGCGGTGGCGAGCAAGGGGATTTTTACGATGGTGGGGCATCCCCACGGGCGGAACGTGACCACCCACGTCAGCTACAAGGACAGCGAAGTCGTGTCGGCCGTCCGGGCGATTCTCGATCCGCAGACCCAGGCGGTGAAGGGCGTCGTGCTCATTGACCTGAAGCTTCGGGTCATCGCGGAGACGGCCAAGGATGTGCGGCTCGGCAAATCGGGCTACCTCACGATCATCGACGACCAAGGGGACGTCATCTATGCACCTCCGCGTCCGCTGGTGAGCCGGATTCCCGGAGAATGGCTCGAGGATCACGGATCGGGCACCTTCGCACAGGAGGTTGGCGGGGAGAAGCTGCAGTTCATCTACCGGGCATCCCCGTTCACGAACTGGACGACCGTCGGCGTGTTCTCGATGGAGGAGTCGGCGCTCGAGGCGCAGGAGATCGGGTTTTATGTGGTGTGCTTTGTGTTCATCGTCTGCCTGTTCGGCATTGCGGCCTCGTACTATCTCTCCCACTCGATCTCCCGCCCGATCGTGCAGCTCATGTCGTTCATGCGGATCGCGGAGTCGGGGGACCTGACGGTCCGCTACTGGGGGGACCGCCGGGACGAGGTCGGCAACCTCGGGCGCAGCTTCAATACGATGATCGCCCAGATCGACAAGCTGCTCACGCTGACCGAACGGCAGGAGCGGCAGAAGCGCGAGGCGGAGCTGCGGAGCCTGCAGGCGCATATCAAGCCGCATTTTTTGTACAATACGCTCGATACCATCCACTGGATGGCCCGCAAAAAAGGGGCCGAGGACGTCGCCGAGGTCGTACAGTCCCTGTCCCGGCTGTTCCGCATCGGCCTCAGCAAGGGCAGCGACCGGATTCTGCTCGCCCACGAGATCGAGCACATCTGCTCCTATCTCACGATCCAGAAGTCGCGCTACAAGGATAAGCTCAACTATACGATCGACGTGCCGGAGCACCTGCTGAACGTCTCCGTGCTGAAAATCGTGCTGCAGCCGATCGTCGAGAATGCGATTTACCACGGGATCAAAGAGCGCCGCGGCCCCGGTCATATCGCCGTGGAGGCGGAGGAACGCTGGGGGCTGCTGCTTCTGCGGGTCCGAGACGACGGAGCGGGGATGGATGCGGAGAAGCTGCGGGAACTGCAGGAGCGTCTGGCGGCATCGCCCGCTTCGGACGACGAGCAGGGAGAGCCGCGGGAGCCGGTCAGCTACGGCATGATGAACGTACAGGCGCGGATCCAGCTGGCGTTCGGTTCCTCGTACGGGCTGACGATCGAGAGCGAGGCCGGACGGGGCACCACGGTGACCATCATTCACCCGCTGCTGCGGGATGGACTGCAGCCGGTCAAGCGTACAAGCGAAGGAGGGGCATGATCAGCTATGGAAAAAAGGTGGAAAGTGCTCATCGCCGACGACGAGCCTTGGATCCGGGAAGGCATCCGCGATGCGGTCGATTGGTCGTCGCTTGGCATGGAGGTCGTGGCAGAGGCCGAGGACGGCGAGGAAGCGCTGGAGCTGGCGCTGACGCACGGCGCACAGGTGCTCCTCGTCGACCTCAACATGCCGATCATGAACGGTATCGAGCTGATGAAGCGGGTGCGCGTGGAACTGCCGGACAGCCGGATCGTCGTCATTACCGGGCATGATGAATTTGTGTTTGCCCAGGAAGCGATCCGCCTGGAGGTGGACGATTACATCCTGAAGCCGGCCGACCCGAAGCAGCTGCACACGGTGCTTGGGAACGTGCGGCGCAAGCTGGAGCTGGCCGAGAAGCAGAACGGCTATCTCGCTATGGCTTCGAAGCAGATCTCGAAGAATTTTCCGCTGCTGCGAGAGCGCTTCTGTCTGGAGTGGGTGGAGGGCACGATGACCGAGGAGGAGATCCTGGAGCAGCTGCACTTCCTCGAGCTGCCGGCCTCAGCGCCGCTGCGCCTGGGCATCATCCGCTGGCCGGAGTCGTCCGCCCCCCAGCGGCTCATGAAGGAGAGCGACCGGCAGCTGCTGCTGTTTGCCATCGAGAATATAACCGCGGAGCTGCTTGAGCCTTACCGGCATGCGATGTTCCGCGACGCCATGGGGCTTCTGGTCGTATGTCTGTGGGAGGCGGTGCCGGAGAGCGTCTACGCGGAGATCGAGCGGGCGGTGCAGACGTACCTCAAGCTGACCGTGCACCTCTGCTTCGAGCAGGTGGAGGGCTCCGTGACCGAGGTCGCGTCCGTGTACCGTCACTGCCGGACGAAGGTGTACGAGGAGCTGCAGATCTCTCCGATCGTAAGACGGGCGAGGCAGTACATCCGCGACCGTTTCACGGACAGCAGCCTTACGCTGGAGTCGGCGGCGGCGGAGCTGCAGATGTCGCCGGTGTACCTGAGCCGGGTGCTGAAGCAGGAGCTTGGCATGCCGTTCGTCTCGCTGGTGACACAGATGCGCATCCAGCTGGCGGTTCAGCTGCTCGGAGGCACGGACCTGCCGGTCGGCGAGATCGCGGAGCGGGCGGGCTACGAGTCGCAGCATTATTTCAGCACCGCGTTCAAGAAGGTGATGGGCGTCTCGCCCAATCAGTATCGGCGCGGCGTGGTGTATACGGAGGGGCGGATCGAATGATCCGTCCTTTTTTTGCGTTGGGGCCAAAAGTAGGATTTGTGTAAAAAGTGTGCGGTTCTGTCAAAAGACCGCCGGCGGGGCCGGGTGGTAGAGTGAAGACATAGCAAATCACCACACAATGTAACGATAGAGAGGGGATTCGAAACGATGAAGAAAGCGGTCACAATGATGATGCTTCTCGTGCTGCTGTTCAGCCTGGCGGCGTGCGGAGGCGGGGGCGGCGCGGCGGAAACGACAGGCGGCGCAGCCAAGACAGAGGGCGGAAGCAGCGGCGGCGACGGCAAGGCGGGCAAGGTGGGCATCTCGATGCCGACGAAGTCGTCCGAGCGCTGGGTGAGCGACGGCGCCAACATGGTGAAGGAGTTCGAGAAGCTCGGCTACCAGACGGACCTGCAGTATGCGGAGGACGTGGTGGAGAACCAGGTATCCCAGATTGAGAACATGATCACCAAGGGCGTGAAGGTGCTCGTGATCGCCGCCGTAGACGGCGAAGCATTGACGGATGCGCTCGACAAAGCGAACGCGGCCGGCATCAAGGTCATCGCGTATGACCGCCTGATCAAGAAGAGCGAGCATGTCGCCTACTATGCGACCTTCGATAACTTCAAGGTCGGCGTGCAGCAGGCATCCTATATCGAGAAGAAGCTGGGCCTGAAGGAAGGCAAAGGGCCGTTCAACATCGAGCTGTTCGCAGGCTCGCCGGATGATAACAACGCGTACTTCTTCTTCGACGGCGCGATGTCCATCCTGAAGCCTTACATTGACTCCGGCAAGCTCGTGGTGCGCAGCAAGCAGACGGACATGAAGCAGGTGGCGACTCTCCGCTGGGACGGCGCAGCCGCACAAGCCCGTATGGATAACCTGCTGAGCGCGAACTATGCGACGGAGAAAGTGGACGCGGTCCTCTCCCCGTATGACGGCATCTCCATCGGCATCCTGTCCTCGCTGAAGGGCGTGGGCTACGGCTCCGGCAGCAAGCCGCTTCCGGTCATTACCGGCCAGGACGCGGAGCTCGCTTCCGTGAAGTCGATTATCGCCGGAGAGCAGACGCAGACGGTTTTCAAGGACACGAGAGAGCTGGCGAAGAAAGCCGTGGCCATGGCGGACGCGGTGCTGAAGGGCAAGGAAGCGGAAGTCAACGACACGAAGACGTATAACAACGGCGTGAAGGTCGTGCCTTCCTTCCTGCTCGAGCCGGTATCCGTAGACGCGGCGAACTACGAGCAGGTGCTCGTCGGCAGCGGCTACTACACGAAGGACCAGCTGGCCAAGTAAGGCAGCGAAGAGCAAGGGATGGAGTGACGGCGGCCTGTCCCTGTCGCCCATCCCTTTTTGACAGGTATTCAGAGAACTGACAAGAAGGCGTGGTGAGACGATTGACGGACATCATCCTGGAGATGAAGAACATAACGAAGGAATTCCCCGGCGTGAAGGCGCTCGAGCGGGTGAACCTGCAGGTGAAGGAAGGCGAGATCCACGCCCTGATGGGCGAGAACGGGGCCGGCAAGTCCACCCTGATGAAGGTGCTGAGCGGGGTCTATCCGCATGGCTCCTATACGGGCGACATCCTGTTCAAGGGCCAGGTATGCCAGTTCAAGGACATCAAGATGAGCGAGAGCCTCGGCATCGTCATCATTCACCAGGAGCTGGCGCTGATCCCGTACCTGTCGATTGCGGAGAATATTTTTCTGGGCAATGAACGGGCCAAAGGGGGCGTCGTCGACTGGAACGAGACGTTTGTGCGCACGAAGGAGCTGCTGGGCAAGGTGGGGCTGCACGAGTCCCCGAACACGCAGATCGGCCAGCTCGGCGTCGGTAAGCAGCAGCTCGTGGAGATCGCCAAGGCGCTGGCCAAGCGTGTGCAGCTGCTCATTCTTGACGAGCCGACGGCGGCTCTCAACGAGGACGACAGCGAGAATCTGCTGCAGCTGCTACTCGAGCTGAAGCGGCAGGGCATCTCGTCGATTCTCATCTCGCACAAGCTGAACGAAATCTCGAAGGTGGCCGACTCCATCACGATCCTGCGGGACGGCCGGACGATCGAGACGCTCGATATGCGCCGGGACAACATTACCGAGGACCGGATTATCAAAGGCATGGTCGGCCGCGACCTGACCCAGCGCTATCCGGAGCGCGAGCCGAAGATCGGGGAGACGATCTTCGAGATCAAGAACTGGAACGTGTTCCATCCGCAGCAGGCGGACCGGCAGGTGCTTCATGATATCAACCTCCAGATCCGGCGGGGCGAGATCGTAGGCATAGCGGGACTGATGGGGGCGGGCCGCACGGAGCTGGCGATGAGCATCTTCGGCCGGTCGTACGGGCAGAAGATCAGCGGCACCATGATCAAGGACGGCAGGCAGCTCGAGCTGCGCAGCATTCCAGAGGCGATCGGAAGCGGCATCGCTTACGTGACGGAGGACCGCAAGCACTACGGGCTCGTGCTCATGGACAATATCAAGCAGAACATCACGCTGGCCAATCTCGGCAAGATCTCGAAGCGCGGCGTCGTGGACGAGAACCGGGAAGTGGTCGAGGCGGAGAGCTACCGCAAGAAGATGAATATCAAGTCGCCGAGCATCTTGCAAAAGACGGGCAATCTCAGCGGGGGCAACCAGCAGAAGGTGGTGCTCAGCAAGTGGATGTTCGCGGAGCCGGATCTGCTGATCCTCGACGAGCCGACCCGCGGCATCGACGTCGGGGCCAAGTACGAGATCTATACGATCATTCACCAGTTAGCGGCTGAGGGCAAAGGCGTGCTCATCATCTCGTCGGAGCTGCCGGAGGTACTCGGCATGTGCGACCGGATCTATGTCATGAGCGAGGGCCGGATCACCGGCGAATTCCCGCGGGCTGAGGCGTCGCAGGAGAAGCTCATGAAATACATGACGAAGACCAGGGGGTAGGGCATGAATACGGTTAAGGAGCTTTTCCGGGGCAATATCCGGCAGTACGGCATGGTGATCGCGCTGCTGTTCATCATGGTGTTTTTTCAGATTCTAACGGACGGCATTCTGCTCAAGCCGCTTAACATTACGAATCTCATTCTTCAGAACTCATACATTCTCGTGCTGGCGATCGGCATGCTGCTTGTCATCATCACGGGGCACATCGATCTGTCGGTCGGCTCGGTGGCGGCTTTCGTGGGCGCAATCTCCGCCATTCTCATGGTGGATATGCAGATGCACTTCGTGCCTGCGATGCTGATCTCGCTGCTCATTGGCGCCCTCGTCGGCGCATGGCAGGGCTTCTGGGTCGCGTATGTGCGGATTCCGTCGTTCATCGTCACGCTGGCCGGCATGCTCCTGTTCCGCGGCCTGACGATGATCGTGCTCGACGGCAAATCCATTGCGCCGTTCCCGAAGACGTTCCAGAAGATCTCCTCGGGCTTCCTGCCCGATGCGTTCGGCGGCAAAATCCACATGCTGACGATCATCATCGGTATCGTCCTCTCACTGATCCTTGTATTCTCCGAGTGGAGAAAGCGCAGTACGCAGCAGAAATATGGCTTCGAAGTTGGTTCCGGGGCGCTGTTCGCATTGAAGCTGGCGGCGATGGTCGCCGTGCTCAACATCTTCACTTATGTGCTGGCGACCTACGAAGGGATTCCAAACATCCTCATTCTGCTGTTCGTACTCATCGTGATCTATACGTTCGTGATGAACCGTACGATTGTCGGGCGTCACATCTATGCGCTCGGCGGCAACGAGAAAGCGGCGAAGCTGTCCGGGGTCAAAACGCAGCGCATCACGTTCTGGGTATTCGTGAACATGGGCGTGCTCTCTGCTCTGTCGGGTCTGATCTTCGCAGCGCGTCTGAACTCGGCCACACCGAAGGCCGGTGTGAACTTCGAACTCGATGCGATCGCAGCGTGCTTCATCGGCGGCGCATCCGCCTCGGGCGGGATTGGGACGGTCATCGGCGCGATCGTCGGCGGCCTGGTCATGGGCGTCATGAACAACGGGATGTCGCTCGTCGGCCTCGGCATCGACTGGCAGCAGGGCATCAAGGGCCTGGTGCTGCTTCTCGCGGTAGGGTTCGACATCTATAATAAGAACAAAGGCGTAAGCTGATGGATTCATAAGGGTTGGAGGGTGAAAAAGGAAGGGAAGGCCAAAAAGGCTCCGGGGCGAGATGGCTCCGGAGCCTTTTTTGCATCGTGCGGCTGCGATGGCTGCGCGCCGCAGGGTGTTGTATGCGCAGCGGACGGTCCTGTTAGCCGGGCAGGGGGCTCGGCCGGCTGGCGTTTTTGCGCGCGAGCCGTACCGTCGGGCCGTCAGCTATTCCGACGCTGGAAGAGCGGCTGCGCTTCCGTTATAAATAAGGCAGGTTGCTCACGGACATAGCCTCCGGACCAGCGGGCGTGGATTGCCGCTTCGTGGGGCAAGGAGGCGAAGGGGAACGCCCCCCATCCGGCTGGAGGGTTGAACGCTGAAGCGATCTTCTTTTCACTTGGCGTCCGGGTTCCGGAAGAGGAGCCCTGTGGATCTGTACGCCGCTTTGTGGCGGTTGCAGGAACGGACGGTCTGCGCTTTATTCCTTCCCGGCCAAGATCAGGCCGGCTTCGGCCTTGGTCAATACGGCTGCATCATGACGATGCCCTGTGGACGCGTTGTGCTTCGCGATAGCTTCCCGCTGGGTCGCCGTTGCCGGCTGCCGGTGGATGAGCGTCTCCAGATTCCGATGGGCGATCTTCTCCTGCAGCCCGGGGTCGTCCAGCGCATCGAGCAGCCTGTACATGCTCTCGATTGCCGCTTCTTCCCCGCCCGGCAGGCCGAAGCCCGAGTCGGTGCTGAGCATGAAGCGGTCGGGGTACTCCCGCATGACCGGCACGAAGTCCGCCAAAGTATGGGAGCTCTCCGGATTCAGTGCCGTAAAGCCGGCGAAGAAATCCATATACAGGTTCGGGTGCCGCTCAAGCAGCTTCCGGAGGTTCTCGGGGGAGTTAAACGCATTGGCATGGGCAAATATGAACGTGGTTTTGGGGTAAGCTTCCAGCGCTTCTTCCAGCTTCTGACCGGCAGGGCCGTTCGGAGGATCGATGTGCAGGAGCAGCGGAGCCTGGTATTCGGCGCAAAGCTCATAGAGACGGGGCAGGATGCCGTCCATCGGATCTTTGGTCTTCCAGGCGACCTTGGCCAGCACGGGAGAGCGGGTGGAGGCGGCCGCCAGCTCGCCGAGGCCGAAGAAGCCTTTCTCCAGATTGGCGCGCGCCATCTTGAGACCGGATTCCTCCAGGAGATGGATTCCGGAGGAAAAAGGGATAACGGTCTGCGGAGCTTGCTGGTAGGCGTTCCAGGCCATCTCGTCCGTCCGGACCGCCGAAGGCTCCGATACGTCGCCGAAGAGCACGATGCGGTCCACGCCAAGGCGGGACCACGTATCGAGCTTGGAGGTATAGCTTTCGGCATCGTGATTATGGGCGTCGATCAGCGGGATCCCGCCGTACTGTCTCAGCAGCTCGGTCGTGCTTTTGGCCGTCACCCTCGCAGGCGCTTCGGCTGCGGCCGGATGGCTTGTATTGGCGGGAATCTGCTGAGGAGGTGAGATGCCTGCGGGGACGGGACCCGTGCCCGGGAAGAGACTGCGGTACAGCAGAGTGCCGCCGGCGAGCAGAACGAGCAGGCCGGCGGTGATCACAGGCGTGGTTTTCCATATGGGGGACAAGGGGCGCACCTCCTTTCGATTTGAAAGCGATTACCGATCTAGTTGCATCGTATCCGTTTTGGTAAAAAGATACAATATCCCCCCGGCAAAAAAAGATCTTTCAGCCCATCGGGAAGTCTGGAAAAAAGAGCATGCCAAAAAGGCGGTGCTCCCCGGCCTGCGGCCGGAAGGTCATCCGCCTGATCGCTGTAATCCGAGTGCTCTAGAATATACTCCACTCCATTGCCTCCGACATCGTCTGGAGCAGATGCACGCCTGCCGTGCTGTTGCCCTTATGGTTCAGCGCAGGGCCAATGACGCCGACGCCGTAGCGTCCGGGCACAAGGGCCAGGATGCCGCCGGCCACACCGCTCTTCGCCGGCATGCCGACCTTAATTGCGAACTCGCCGGAGGCGTTGTACATGCCGCAGGTGATCATGAACGTCTTCGCTATGGCGACATAGCGCCTTGGAATCAACTCGCGGCCGCTTACCGGGTCCTTGCCGTTCAGGGCGAGAACAAGGGCCATGCGGGCCAGATGCCGGCAGGTGACCTCGATGGAACAGTGCTTGAAGTACAGGTCGAGCACCTCCTCGACATCGCCGTCCAGCACGTGGTTGTCCTTCAGGAAGTAGGCCAGCGACCGGTTGCGGTGTGCGTGGGCCGACTCGGAGGCGTATACCGCTTCATTATAAGTGAGGTCGGGATCGCCCGACACCTCGCGGAAGAAGGCAAGAATCCGGCTGAGCTTGTCCGCTGGGGACACGCCGTGGATCAGTGAAGAGATGGCGATGGCTCCGGCGTTGATCAGCGGATTGAACGGGATGCCGGGCGGCACGAGCTCCAGCTTCAGCATCGAGTTGAAATCGTCACCGGTCGGCTCCATGCCCACCTTCTGGAAGACGCCGTCCTCGCCGTGGTCCATCAGGGCCAGCAGCAGGGTGAACACTTTGGAGATACTCTGCATGGTGAACGTCAGTCCGCAGTCCCCCGCGGTGATTTCCGTGCCATCGGCTGCCATCACCGTGACCCCCAAGGCATCCGCCGGAGCATACGCCAGCTCGGGAATATAGGAGGCGGGCCGGCCGAGGACGGTATATTTGCGGCTTTCTTCCAGCCATTCCGGCAGTTGTTCGGCAATGAGTTCCATATCGGTCTTCGGGCTCATCGGTCACCCTCCTCAGCAGATGGTTCGTTATATGTACTAGCATAGCCTTTTTTGGGGAGGAAGAAAAGCATAAGGCCGAGGCCGGCAGGCGGGCAGGCGGAAGATTGGAGAGCGGGCATGCACGGGTTACGAGAGAGAAGCGGTTGACCCGGTACCGCGCCGTGAACCTCGAATGAGGCCTCACGGCTGCTCCAGTTGACAAGCGGCTCCTTCCCGCGCATCATGGGATTATATTCCTTGTAAGGACGAAACGGAGCGTCTGTGGAGGGGCCAATGGAGCATGCCAGCCTGTATCATCCGAGATATCTGGAGGAAGAATGCCATCTCCGGACGGTAGCGTACTATTCCAAGCAGTGGAACGGGTTTCAGATGCCGTTTCATACCCACCGTGCCGCCGAGATTATGTATGTGATCTCCGGGGAGTGTGCGGTCGAGTTCGCGGAGGGCCGGGAGCAGCTCGGGAAAGGGGATCTCATCCTGATCGACGCGCTGGTGCCGCACCGGCTGATCGTGCAGGAGGATACCGTGTGCCGGATGCTGAACGTCGAGTTCGTGCCGGGGCCGAAGCAGGGGGTGTTTCCGTCGCTGCGGCAGCTGGCCGAGGAGAATGAAGTTCTGCGCGCGATGCTGGGCCGCGTGCGGCCTTATCTTGTGCTGAGCGACACGGGCGACGTCTATCATACCCTGAAGAGTCTGGTACTGGAGCTCAGCGACCAAAGCCGGGGCGGCTTCATGGTCCAGCTGCTGCTGTCCCAGCTGCTGCTCCGCGTGGCCCGGCTGGCGGCGGAGGCGGAGGAGCGGCAGGCGAATCCCGGAGATCTCTACGTCAAAAAGGTGATCTCCTACCTGCATCATCACTACGACTGTGATCTCCGGGTGAAGGAGCTGGCGGAGGCCGTGAATCTGCATCCGAGCTACCTGCACCGGATCTTCCGGATGCATACGGGAAGCTCGATAGTCGAATACCTCACGGCGCTGCGCATCGAGAAGGCCAAGATGCTCCTGGCCAAGACGGATATTCCCGTCATCGAGATTCCGGGCTATATCGGAATGAATTCCAGGCAGTACTTCAGCGCCGTGTTCAAAAAGCAGACCGGTCTCACGCCGCTGCAGTACCGCCTGGGGGTTGAGGCTTGGCAGCGGGACGAATAACCGGGGAGGAGGGCCGGCGGTCGCGTGGCCATGCAATCCGTGCGCGGACAGTGTCAAGCGGGCAGCTTGAAGGAACGGCTGCCTGGGCAACCGCCGTGCGGTTGGTAAGACCGGCTCACGTGATCCGCTGCAAGCCATCTGTCAGACTCAAAGAAGGCTGTTCCTGCGCAGAACCTCCTCTGCGCTGGAACAGCCTTCTTGATTACTGGTGATGGGGGCAGAAGCGGCGCATGAGCTCAGCGGTCTCCGCATCGTCCGGACGGCCGCGCTCCTTCAGGCTATCGGCGATATGGGTGCGGCGCTCCTCGTTCAGGTTCTGGCCGAATTTGAACTTCGCGGTCAGCTCGCTGACCGTGATCCGGACGACCGAGACGCCGCGAAGCTCTCCGCGGTATTCGGGGTCTTCGGCCGTGATGGGCGCATAGCCGCCTTCCGGCTGCAGCTTCTCCATCAGGGAGGAGAGAGCGCCGGCCTTCTCGTCCAGATCCTCCACGGGCTCGGCGACTCCGCGGATATGCACGGATTTGAAGAACGCCGTAGCGGGACAGGCCTGACGCGGGTCCGTGAAGTAAGATGGAACGATTGCGTACTCCTTCGAGACGGCGAAGCTCACCTTGTCCGATTGGGCGATCTCCTTCATTTTGCTGCCGGCGCGGGACCCGTGAAAGTAGATATTCCCGTTCCAGTAGGCGTAGTTCAGCGGCGTGAGATGCGGCCAGCCGTCCGCTCCCTCCGTCGCCAGGTAACCGTAAGACATCCCGCTTAGGAAGGCGTCGATTTCGTTTTGTTCCTCTACGGAAAATTCTTTTCTTCTCATGGGCTGTTCCTCCGTCGATGATTTTTATTCATCATAAGGGAACAAGTGGATGTTCAAAAGATCCAATTATGCGCTTTTCTATTGTACCAATCGCCCGGCAAGAGAGGCTGGTATCATCAGGCGGTGACCGCATGGCGCACCTTGTCCTTTACTGGCCGCCCTTGTTCCCGTTATACGGAAAGCGGCTCTCCAGTCCCCGAGCATGTCAAAAACGCCTATCCCGGTGATAGGCGTTCTCTTCACTAACTTTTCAATGCTTAATCCCCTATCGTGCTGCGGAAATAGTGGCAGTAGGCCTCGTCTCTTACATAGCCCATCCGCTCGTACAAGCGCTGTGCCGTAAGGTTGTCCGGCGCCGTTTCGAGCTGGAGCCCCTTGGCGCCGCTCTCACGGGCGAGCCGCTCGGCCGCCTCCAGCAGCAGGGCTGCGGCCCCGCGGCCCCGTGCTTCGGGCCGCACGTACAGGTCATTGAGCGTCCAGAGCCGCTTCATCGAGACGGAAGAGTAGCCGGGGTAGAGCTGGGTGAAACCCAGCGCTTCCGGCGGATCCTCCTGGCAGGCGAGGAGGATGACGGATTCTCCGCGGGCCATCAGGCCTTCGAGGAAGCGTGCCGCCCCTTCCGGGTCGGAAGGCTGCCCATAGAACCGGCGGTAAGCGTCGAAGAGCGGGACAACGGCCTCAAGTTCGGCGGGTCCGGCAGTGATGATGCGGATCGGTGAGGAAGGGATGGTCATATCCTGATGCTCCTTTGCATGGGTTCATACCGGAGTGATCTTATCTTGGGTATCATACCCTGCTTCATTGACAATCGAATAGATCCAATTATCATTAAAAAGATTAGTCCACTTGTCCGTCCGGGCCTGCCGCTTCAGCGGTCCGACCGCAGCAGCGGACTTACGCAGCATGGAGGAGAACGTCAGCTATGCATTTTCATATCCCATACCATTCGAATCTGGAACGCTACCCGACGAAGCTGCTGGCCCTGTACCACGCGCTGAGGGACAGCATGATCGGCGGCGTGCTCGAGCGCGGGACGCGCCTGCCCTCCACAAGGGAGCTGGCCGCCGCCTACGGGTTATCCCGGGGGACCGTGAACCAGGTCTACGAGATGCTGGCGGCCGAAGGCTACGTCGACTGCCGGACAGGCAGCGGCACGTACGTCGCTTTCCGGCGCAGCATGCTTACCGGGACCGGCGCTTTCCCTTCCCGGCCGGCGGATGAACCGGCTTACCCTCTCTCCCCGTGGAGCCGGCGGCTCGGTCCGCCGCCGGGGGAGCATGTGCACGGCGGCGGGGAGGCCCCCTCAAGCCGTCCCGTTTCCGGCGGCTTCATCGACTTCCACTACTTCTCGCCGGATCTCAGCGGGTTCCCGCGCGAAGAGTGGAACCGCTGCCTGCACGCGGCGGTGCGGGGAGAGCCGGCGGCCCGGCTGCAGGACGAGCCGGCCCAGGGCTGGGAGCCGCTGCGCGAGGCGATCGCACAGTACCTGCGCCGGGCCCGCGGCATGGCGGCCGAGCCTGGACAGATCGCCATCACCGGCGGCTCCGTCCAGGCGATCGCGCTGCTCGCGCAGCTGCTGATCGGCCCCGGAGAGACGGCCGTGGTGGAGACGCCGTCGTACGGCGGATTCCGCCGGGCGGTCTGCGCCGCAGGGGGGCGCTGCATCGACGCGCCGATCGACGGCGAGGGCATCATTCCCTCGCCGTGGGACGCGCGCGTGCTCTTCGTCACGCCGACGCGGCAGTTCCCGACCGGCGTGGTGCTCTCGCTGGAGCGGCGCCAGCGGCTGCTCGAGTGGGCCGAAGCGAGAGGCGCTGTCATCATTGAGGACGATTACGACAGCGAGTTCCGCCACCGCGGCAAGAGCCTCGAGCCGCTGCGCGTGCTGGGCGGCGAGGAGCGGGTCGTCTACGTCGGCTCGTTCACGAAGTCGCTGCTGCCCCCTACGCGGCTCGGGTACGCGGTGCTGCCGCCCCCGCTGGTCGAACCGTTCACACGCGCGCAGGCGCTCTTCGAGCCGTTCCCGGTCAACCTGCTCGAGCAGAAGGCGCTGGCCGCCTTCATGGCCGGCGGGGCGTACGAGCGGCATCTGCGCCGGATGAAGCGGACCTACGGGCGCAAGTTCCAGCTGCTCTCGGATGCGGTCAAGCGGGAGTTAGGCCCGCTCATCGAGTGGACCGAGAGCGATGCGGGGCTTCATCTGTTCGGCTGGTGGCGGGGTGGCGAAGCGTCGTACGCGGCCTTCCGGAGCGCCGGAGAGGCGGAAGGGGTCCGCTGGTCGGAAGCGGAGGCGGAGCTCGAAGGAGGGCGCCGCTTCGGGGTGTACTTGAACTTCCCGCATCTGACGGAGGAGCAGATCCGGGAAGGGGTGCGGCGGATGGCCCGGGCAGGGGAGTTGACCCTCCAAAGAAGTTAGGCTGCCGGCAGGAGATTCGGCCTGCGGGTCGAATAGTTTTATGTTGGACCCTGATTTCACCGGCCTATCCATCGTTCTCCACTTTGGCGGGTTTATGCGGTGTATTTTCAGTGTCATGACCATTAGGTTTGTGCCGGCGGCGCCGGCTTCAGATAACGGAACGGAGGAAAGGAAATGGGCAGCAGCACCTCCATCGCACTCTCGCCTTACCGGAGGTTTACGTTGACGCTGGGCTTGTCGGTCGGCTTCATTGGGGTTCTCCTCTCGGCCGTCACCTTATGGGCCTGCGGTACGTTTGTCGCCCGCGATACCGTGGAGCTGACAAGAGCAGCGGTAGTGAAACATTTTGCCAAGCTTCCGCAGCTGGCCTCGATATTCCCGGAGATATCCGGCGAGGCAGGCTCCGGCAGCCCCGGCGAGGCACCGGCGAATGCGGAGAAGATGACCCGGCCCACGCCGGCGGATCTGCTTCAGAGCTATGACCGGATGCTGCCGATGGTGCGGATGCATTTTGACCTCTATTCGATCCTCGACGCCAACTTCTATGACACGGACGGCCGCATCGTGTTCTCCTACGACAAGGAGGCGATCGGGCAGGTGGTGGATGCTTCCCTGCTCGGGTCCCTGGAGAAAGCGGCCACGAACGCCCAGGTGGTGTACCAGCGTCTTGGCGGCCATATTCTGCATCTCTGGCTGCCGGTGCAGCGGGAGGACGGGCAGGTGGCCGGCGTAGTCGAGGTGAAGCGGGATATCAGCGAGCAGGATCGGCAGATCGGCTGGCTGGAAGGCGTTCTGATGACGATCATCGTGCTCGGGATGCTTGGCCTGTTCCTTGCGCTTCATCACGTCTTCCGGAACTCGGCGGGTACCATCGACCGTCAGAACCGGGAGCTTGAGGCCATGGTCTCGCGGATCGAGCGGACCTACGACGAGTCGCTTCAAGCGCTCTCCTCCGCCCTCGATTCCCGGGACAATGAGACCCACGGCCATTCCTTCCGCGTCACCTCCTACGCGCTGCGTCTTGGGATGGAGATGAACCTGCCGGACAAGGAGCTCGGGTATCTGGCCCGCGGAGCGCTGCTGCACGACGTGGGGAAGATCGGGGTGCCGGATGCAATCCTGCTGAAGCCGGCGGAGCTGACGGAGGAAGAGTGGGTCGTGATGAAGAGCCACGTAGAGATCGGCTACCGGATGCTGAAGCATATCACCCTCCTCAGCCCCTCGCTCGATGTCGTCCGCTATCATCACGAACGGTGGGACGGAGGAGGCTATCCGTATGGGCTGCGTGGGGAGGAAATTCCGCTCTTCGCCCGCATCTTCGCCCTCTGCGACAGCTACGATGCCATGACCTCGGACAGGCCTTACCGCAAAGGCTGGGGCTATACCGAGGCAAGGGCGGAGATTGAGCGCTGTACCGGCACCCAGTTCTGCCCGGAGGTGGTGCAGGCGTTCCTGCGCATCCCGAAGGAGCGCTGGCTGGAGATCGAAGAGGCGAGCCGGGAGGGCGAGCCGCAGGAGCTTCTCGGCCGGATGCTGGAGGAGACGATGGGGGTGCGCGAGCCTTGAGCAGGACGCGGCTTTCCAGGGCTTGTACGCTTGTACGGCGGAGAAGATGATCCCGCAGCAAAAAGCCGCGAAAGGGCAGGCACTGAATGTGCCTAACGTTTCGCGGCTTTTTGGAGTTGACGCGTTGACGCTGCAGCGGGTCCTATCGCCGCGGCCATGATTCCATCCTGGCGGTTACACGCTGCCGGATTCGGAAGACCACTCCTTCAGCGTACGGTCCCGCGGCAGGAAGAAGGTCAGCAGCCCGATCAGCGGCAGGTAGCTGACCAGCTCCATGACAGGCCGCAGCTTGATCACGTCGATCAACCCGCCGAGGGCTACCGCGCCCAGCGCGCCGAGACCGAAGGCCAGGCCGGTGATCAAGCCGGATACCGTGCCCACCTTGCCGGGGATGAGTTCTTGGGCATAGACGACGGTCACCGAGAAGCTCGAGAGAATGATGAAGCCATTGATCAGCAGAATAACGTAGGTCCAGAACGCGTCCGCGTAAGGAAGCACCAGAGCCAGAGGCGCCGAGCCGAGCATCGAGAAGAAGATGACGTTGCGCCGGCCGATCTTGTCGGAGATCGGACCGCCGAGGAAGGTGCTCAGTACGCCTGCGGCCGTGAACAGGAAGATGTAAAGCTGGGCGCGCTCCAGCGTGATCCCGAACTTCTCCATGAGATAAAACGGATAATAGATCGTTATCCCCGCATGGTACCAGGATCTCGCGAAGACCAGGAAGATCAGCATCCCGACCGCAAAGGAGATCTGCCTGCGCCGCAGGGGATCGATCTGACGGGCGGCGGCCGGCTTGGCGGCTCTCGGATGAGCCTTGAGATACCCGGCATACCAGCGGGAGATGTACATCTGGACTACAATGGCCAGGCCCGCAACGGCCGTGAACCAGATCGCCCCGAACTGCCCTAGAGGCACGAAGACCAGGGCGGTCATAATGGAAGCGAGCGATTGGCCGGTATTGCCGCCGACCTGGAAGATCGACTGCGCAAGGCCACGCCGCGGACCTCCGGCCATGTAAGCCACGCGGGAGCCTTCCGGGTGGAAGACGGCCGAGCCGAGGCCGATGAGCAGGACGGATATGAGCACCAGCGGGTAGTTAGGGGCAAGGGCCAGCCCCAGCACGCCGAGGAACGTAAGGCCCATGCCCAGCGGCAGCATGTACGGCATGGGCTTGCGGTCCGAGTACAGACCGACGACCGGCTGCATTACCGAAGCGGTCATGTTGAGCGCGAAGACGATGATGCCCGACTGCATATAGGAGAGCTTCATGCTGTCCTTGATGATTGGCAGAATCGCGGGAATGACCGACTGGATCGTATCATTGAACAAATGAACCAGCGAGATCGCGAACAGGATACGGAATAAGGTCGGCCGCACATCCGGCTGTGGCGCCGGCTTCGCGGCAGGGCCCGCGGCGGCCCCAGGTTGAATCTGCATGGTCAGGGCTCCTCTCGGTCATGTGTGTACAGGAACACGGGCGGCGTCCGGTGGTTCTCAGGGCTTCTACCGGCGGCGGGGAGCCCGCAATAAATCACCGCAGGCGCAGCTCCTCAGCATGCGCCTGCGTGTATGGATATCGGGCGGACCGGTTAGCCGCGCCGTTGGAAAGTGCCGAGCTTCTCGCCCATCCGGACCTTGCTGCCCACCTGCAGATCGCTGCGGCTCTCGAATGTGCCCGTCTCCGTGAGCAGCACCACGGTAGAGCCGAATTCGAAATAGGCAAGCTCACCGCCGCGCTCGAGCAGATCCGGCAGCGGAGCGGCGTATTGAATCGAAGAGACGTTAAGCGCGCCGACCTTCACGACAGCCACCTCTCCGCCTTCGTGCTCCACATAGGTGATCAGCCGCTCGTTGCGGCTCAGCACGCGGCGCATATGCTTCAGCCCGAAGTCATTGACCGGGTATACCTTGCCCGGCACATGCTCCTTCTCAATAATCGTCCCGTCCACCGGCGAATGAATCCGGTGGTAATCGGTCGGGCTGAGATAGAGTACATAATAGAAGCCATTCTTATAATTGACCATCCGCGGACTGTGGTTGAGCAGCTCCTCGACCGTATAGTCCTGTCCCTTCACGTTCAGAATCAAGCCTTCCTTGATCGGGCCCATTCCAGTGATCAGTGCGTCCACAGGGGAGACCATGGTCTCCGGCGATGTATCGACGGGCCGCAGGCCGCTCTTCAGGCGCCGGGTGAAGAAGTCGTTGAGCGAAACGTATTCATGGACGGCCTTCTCCGCATCCTCCAGCGGAATGCCGTAGGTCTTGGCAAAGCGCGGGATCAGGGAGCGGGAGGCCCTGGACTTGGCAAAGGCGCCGGTGAGCTGCGACACCAATTTGCGGGACGATAGCTCGGTCAGCAGCCGAAAAAACGATATCTTCATGCTTCTGGGTTCACCTGTTTCTTTGGATGTAAGTATTCGGAATCTAACGCTTATCTTGACATAAGAGAGGCCACAAATCAACAAAGAAACACGGCCGGACAGCACGAAAAGCCTCCACCCGGAGGCTTTTCGTGCCGAAGCAGCCTATATGCAAGTGTCGTGAAAGACAAGCGTCAGTCCATATCGGATTCGTTGCTGCGGGTCCGTCCGCCGCTACCTCAGTAAGGGTCTGTTCCTCCAGAGGAGGCCTCATCCGCTTCGCACGCATTCTTATACTCGCCGCAGGTCAGGCAGGTAGCCAGATTGACCAGGATGGGGCAGCAGGAGCCCGACAGCTTGGTGCAGGAGACAGGGGTACGGTATCCGGGCTCGGAGGAGATCATTGTGCAGTAAGAGCAGTTTGCCACCATCTCGGCCGTGAGCCCAACCAGAAAAGGAGTAGATTCGATCGGTACGGTTACGGTTTCATTCATTCGACGCGTTCCTTCTTTCTCTTTAAAGATAGCGCTTCCAATGGAAGATGCCGCAGCACAAGATGAATACTCACTCTGACTCAAGCAGAATACGTAAATTGCGAGCAAGGACTAGTGTACCAGAAACCGGTAGAGAAGGCTAGGGGTTCCATCTAATTTTATTTACATATGCAGAAAGAGGAAATGGCATTGACAAACGGGCCTATCGTGATAAGATGGGAAATGTCACTAGGGGAGCCGCACAGGCTGAGATTGGACCAATAGGTCCTAAACCCTCTGAACCTGATCTGGATGATACCAGCGTAGGGAAGTGGAGAGCGTAGCACGCCGTTCATTTTTCATGTGCTTACAATGCCGCTTCCGAGCTACGGGGGCGGCTTTTTGGCGTATCTGCCGCTTCCTGCGCGTCTTGTCCGCTTCGGCATCGCCCCGGTTTCTTCCATATATTCTTTTAAGGAGTGGATTCAATTGTCCAAAGGTTTGAAACTGACGGATATTCTCGTTACCGTCGTGATCGCCGTCGTCTTCGCCGTGATCTACCGGTTGTGGAATGAGGTGTACAATGTCCTTAAGATTCCGGGCTTTCAGCTCGAACAGCTCGGTTACGGCATGTGGTTCATTGCCGGCACCGCGGCATTCCTGATTCTGAGAAAGCCCGGCGTAGCCTTCCTGGCGGAGGCTGCGGCCGCTTCGGGGGAAATGATCATGGGTTCCGCCTACGGCGTAGAGGCTTTCACGTACGGACTTGTGCAGGGCTTGCTGGCGGAGCTCGTATTCGCAGCCGCAGGCTACAAGCGGCATACGGCGCTGATTGCAGGACTCGCGGGTGCGGCATCCGGCGTCGGCTCGATTGTGTATGATTATTTCAAGCTGTATCTCTCGGAGCTCCAAAGCTGGAACCTGATGCTCTATATCGTCTTCCGGATCGTCGGGGCGTTCCTGATTACCGGCCCGCTGGCTTATGTCATCGTGAAGGCGCTGGAGAAAACGGGCGTGACCCAGCTCGTGCGTCCGGCCAGCCGCAGCGATTACCAAGCGCTTGACAGGAAGAATACGTTCTAATGAGCTCAGCGGATACGCAAGTGCTGCATGGCAGCGGTGCCCCCTCCGCCCGGCAGCAGGAGCTTGCCGTCTCGGTAACGGGACTGCGGCTGAAGTTCCCGGGCAGCGCCCCGCTGCTTTTCGACGATTTGACGCTGGCGGTGCCCCGCGGGCAAAAGGTGCTGCTGCTGGGTCCGAGCGGCTGCGGCAAGTCGACCCTGCTCCAGGTGTTCTCCGGCCTTATACCGGGGTCCATTGAGGTCCCGATGAAAGCGGACGCCCTCCAGCTTCCCGGGGCTTGGGGCTATCTGTTCCAGGATCCGGACACGCAGTTCTGCATGCCTTATGTGGATGAAGAGCTGGCCTTCGTGCTGGAGAATCTCCGGGTGCCCCGGGAGGAGATGGCGGAGAGAATCCGCTTGTGCCTGGAGCGGGTCGGCCTTCACCTGCAGGACATTCACGTGCCGATCGCCTCTCTCTCCGGGGGCATGAAGCAGCGGCTTGCGATCGCTTCGCTGCTCGCGCTGGACCCGGACGTGTGGTTCCTCGACGAACCGACTTCTCTGCTCGATCCCGAAGGAACGGGCGAGGTGTGGGAGACTGTTAAGGCGGTAACGGAGGGCCGGACAGTGCTGATCGTGGAGCACAAGATCGAAGAGATCGCCGGCTTCGTGGACCGGGTCGTGCTCTTCGGGCATGACGCCCGTATTCTGGCGGACGGGCCGCCCCAGCGCGTGTTCCGGGAGCACCGGCAGGAGCTGCAGGAATACGGCATCTGGTATCCGGGCGTGTGGGAGGACTACGACCGCCGTCCGGACCTGAGGCCGGAGCGCGGACAGTCAGCCGCCCGCAGCGCACAGGTGGCCCAGCCCCTGCTGCGGCTGGAGGCGTTCTGCGGCTTCCACGGCCGGGAGAAGAAGATCGAGGTGCCCTCGGCCGAGATCTTCGGCGATGACTGGATCACCGTCGTCGGTCCGAACGGGGCGGGGAAGAGCACCCTGCTGCAGGCGCTGATGCAGCTCATTCCGACGCAGGGCCGCTATATGCTGGGCACGCGCGCCGTGAAGGGCTTCGACGATGTGATCGGGGAAGCCTCGTACGTGTTCCAGAACCCCGAGCTGCAGTTCGTAACCCACTCTGTCTTCGAGGAGGTCGCCTGGGACTACCGCCAGGAGGGCCTCCCGGAGGAGGAGGTGCGCCTCCGCTCCGAGGAAGTGCTGGAGTGGTACGGGCTCGCCGGCCACCGGGAGCTGCACCCGTATCAGCTGTCCCTCGGGCAGAAGCGGCGGCTCAGCGTGGCCTCGGCCACCGGCAAAGCCCGGCGTCTGCTGCTCCTTGACGAGCCGACCTTCGGGCAGGATGCGGCCAATACCTTTGCCCTTCTCGAGAAGCTCGAGGAGTGGCGAAGAGGAGGCAGCGCGATCGTCATGGTCACCCATGACCCCGAGATCGTGGCGCGGTTCGCCACCCGGGTGTGGGAGGTACGCGGGGGCCGGCTGGCGGCGGATCTGCCGCCGGAGGCTTACCGGGAGCTCCGAGGTCCTGCGGAAGCCGCCCCAGGAAAGGAGTCTGAAGCGCCGTGCCGCTGACCTGGACGTACCGCGAGACCTGGCTGCACCGGGCGAACCCGGCCTTCAAGATCGGGCTGTCCGTGCTGATGTTCCTCGCGGTGCTTTTTACTCATAACATCAATGTGCTTCTTCACTTCACCTGGCTGCACCTGCTGCTGTTCTACACGGCGACGGGGCTGCCGGCACGCCGCCTGCTGCTGCTGTCCCTGCCGTTCGCACTCATGCTCGTCTCCTCCTCGACCTCCATGCTGTTCTTCGGCAAAGGGGAGACGACCTGGCTGCAGTGGGGGCTGATCCACATTACCGAGGAGAGCTTCTACCGCTCCCTTCATATCGGGCTCAAGACCGTCAACATGGCGGTGCTCGGCCTGCTCTTCGGTCTGACGACAAGCCCGGTGCGCCTGTTCTATTCGCTGATGCAGCAGACGCGCCTTCCGGCACGGTATGCCTACAGCTTCATGGCGGCGCTCCGGCTGATGCCGATGATCGTCACCGAATACCAGGCGCTGCAGATGGCGCTGAAGGTCAGGGGCGTGAAGCGGGCCCGGGGCATCCGGGGCTGGATCGAAACGGTCCAGCGGCATGCGATCCCGCTGCTCGCCCAGAGCATCCGGCGCGCGCAGCGGATTGCCGTCGCCATGGAGGCCAAGCGCTTCACCTCGGACGCAGGGCGAACGTACTACTATGCCGTCGGCTGGTCTTCCAGCGATATCGTGCTCGCTGCGGCAGCCCTTCTGATCTGGGCGGCGGGCCTGCTGCTCGGCGGACATCTGCCGCTGCTGTCCGTCACGGACGTCCGCTGACCGGGGCATTGGCACAGGAGGGCACAACGCACGAATGGCGCCTGACGCGTTGAGACGGCCCAGCGCCGCTCCCACGGATCCTGCCCAAGCTCCGTCCATGCCGGGGGGCCGGAACAACATATTCCTACATTCCCCTATAGGAGGGCTCCAATCATGAGATTCTCGCAAGAACTCCGGGAGGCCGCCGATGCCAGCTGGCAGGCGAGCTTCGACCACCCGTTCGTGAGGGGCATCGGCGACGGCACGCTGCCGCTTGACGCCTTTCGCCACTATGTGCTCAATGACGCGTATTATCTCTCCCAGTTTGCCCGCGTCCAGGCCCTTGGGGCCGCCAAGGCGAACGATCTCTTCACGGTGAACCGGATGGCGGTGCACGCCCAGGGCACGTACGGCGCGGAGCTCTCGCTTCACGAGAAGTTCGCCGGCCTGCTCGGCATTACCGAGGAAGAGCGGGCGGCCTTCGAGCCGGCGCCGACCTCGTACGCCTACACCTCGCATATGCTGCGGGCAGCCTATTCGGGAGGGCTCGGCGACATCGTCGCCGCCATCCTGCCGTGCTACTGGCTGTATTATGAGATCGGAGAGAGACTGGCCGGCTGCACGCCTGAAGAGCCGATCTACCGGGAGTGGATCGCCGCCTACGGGGGCGACTGGTTCCGGGAGCTCGTGGAGGAGCAGATCGTCCGTCTCGACGAGCTGGCGGAGACGGCTTCCGCCGGGGACCGCGAGCGGATGAAGCGCCACTTCGTGACGAGCAGCCGCTACGAGTACATGTTCTGGGACATGGCTTACCGGAAGGAAGCCTGGCCGGTATAAGAGCCGCCCGGCACTTCTGTCATGCGGCCGAGCCTATAGTCAGCGCACAGCCCGAGCGGGCTGTGCGCTTTTTTTACCCCTAGACGGGCAATGAGAAGAAGCGCTATAATGGGAACGATGATATTGGAAGCGCTTACTACCAATATTGCCCATTCGGAAACGGAGGAGATGTCATGAAAGCCCAAGCCAAGCGTTATGCCGACATAGCACACACCCCCAAGTTTCAGGCCCTGATGGCACGGAAGAAAAAGTTCCTGCTTCCGCTCAGCCTCTTTTTCCTGGCCTACTACTTCATGCTGCCGATCCTGACGTCATATTCGAAGGTGCTCAACCAGCCTGCGGTGGGTCCGGTTTCGTGGGCTTGGATATTCGCCTTCTCGCAGTTCATCATGACCTGGGCGCTCTGCATCCTGTACTCCCGCAAGTCGGCCGAGTACGACCGGATGATCGAAGAGATCCGCGAAGAGCACGCTTGAGCAGCGGGGGGCATGCCTGAGAAGACCACACGGATTAATATTTTCCTAGCTGACGGAGGGATTTCATGAACGCGACCGCATTCCTGCTGTTTCTCGGCATTGTAGGCTTGACCCTGATCATTACATACTTTGCATCCAAGAAAACCAAAACGGCCAGTGAATTCTATACCGGCGGCGGCAGTCTCACCGGCTGGCAGAACGGTCTCGCGATTGCAGGCGACTATATGTCGGCGGCTTCGTTTCTCGGGATTGCGGGGACGATCGCGCTGGCCGGCTTCGACGGCTTCTTCTACAGCATCGGCTTCCTCGTAGCCTATCTTGTCGTGCTGTACCTGGTGGCCGAGCCGCTGCGGAATCTCGGCAAGTACACAATGGCGGACATGATCGCCGCCCGATTCAATAACTCCCGGGTACGCGGGATTGCCGCGCTCAATACGATTGCCATCTCCATCTTCTATATGATCGCCCAGCTTGTCGGGGCCGGCTCGCTGATCAAGCTGCTGCTTAATCTCGACTATACGGTATCGGTCCTCATCGTAGGCGTGCTCATGACGGTCTATGTGGTGTTCGGCGGCATGACTGCGACTTCCTGGGTGCAGATCACGAAGGCGATCCTGCTCATGGCCGGCACCTTCGTCGTATCCCTGATCGTGTTCGCGAAGTTCGACTTCTCGATCTTCACGATGTTCGAAGCGATGAAGAATGCGACGCCCCTGAAGGAGAGCTTCCTGAATCCCGGCAACAAATACAAGGTGCCGCTCGACACGCTGTCCCTGAATCTGGCGCTGGTTCTCGGGACGGCGGGTCTGCCGCACATTCTGATCCGCTTCTTCACCGTGAAGGATGCCCCTACGGCGCGCAGCTCGGTCGTCTATGCCACCTGGCTGATCGGCGCCTTCTACATCATGACAATCTTCCTCGGCTTCGGCGCGGCCGCCTTCGTAGGATATGACGCGATCGTGGCCCAGGACAAGGGGGGCAACATGGCGGCTCCGCTGCTGGCCCGGGCTCTTGGCGGCGATTTCTTCTTCGCCTTCATCTCGGCGGTGGCCTTCGCCACCATCCTGGCGGTCGTGACGGGCCTTGTGCTCTCCGCGGCGTCGGCGTTCTCCCATGACTTCTACAGCAATATTCTCCGCAAGGGCAAGGTGACGGAGAAGGAGCAGGTGAAGGTAGCGCGCTATGCCTCCGTCGGGGTGGCCGTCCTGTCGATCCTCCTCTCCTTGTTCGCGCAGAAGCTCAACGTGGCGTTCCTGGTCAGCGTGGCCTTCGCCGTAGCGGCGAGCGCCAACCTGCCGGTCATCCTGTTCACGATCTTCTGGCGCCGATTCAACACGGCTGGAGCGGTGACGGGCATGCTGACCGGCCTCATCTCCGCGCTGCTGCTCGTGTTCTTCTCGCCGAGCGTCTGGTCGCCGGAGGCCGGCAAGGCGATTCTCGTCGGCACGCCGCTCTTCCCTTACGCCAACCCGGGCATCATCTCGATCCCGCTCGGCTTCCTCGGGGCGATCATCGGCACGCTGGTGACAACGAGCAGCAAGGTGCCGCAGGAGCACAGCGACAAGTTCGATGAGATTCTCGTGCAGGCCAACACCGGGATCAAGCCCGAGGAGACGGCGCTTCCGGCAGGAAGCGTGAAGTCCAAGGTCCGCAGGGACAAGGGCGTGAAGCCGGGCTCCGGCTCCCAAACGTTCGATCAGTAACTATGACGGGGCGGGCTCCGAGCTCTCTCCCTATGCAGCACCGCCGGCAGGTATATCTGCCGGCCAATGGCTGGGCCGACATCTGTTCCTACAGATGTCGGCCTTTTTGTGCTGCTGGCGCGGCTCCCCCGAGACCGCACGCTGTTCACGAATCGCACGGACCGCGTGTGATGCAGTTCACAGAGATGCGGTCCGCTTCCCCGCTACAATAAGTCATATTTAAGGAAGACAGAGAATAGGAGGAACGCACGATGAAGAAGGAACAGAGCCGTCCGGCAGCGGGGCCGTGGGAGGGAGAGCATCAAGAGCCGTCCCTGAAGGGGACCTTCGCGGCGGTCATGCTGCTCGGGTTGTTTTTGATCCTCACCTGGGCCGGGGTTTTTACACTGTTTATGGGCAGGAACTAGGAGAAGAGAGGGGGGAAGCATCATGCATATTCACCGTTTAGAGAAAATGTGGCTGGTCTTCGGGATTACGATGCTGGCCGTCTTCCTGACGATTGTGGGGGTTGGGGCGTTCGCCATGGGCATGGAGCCTCCGGGAGGGCATAGGCATACCGTGGACCCCGAGAAGCTCAGCACGACGGCGCCGTTCGATAAACCGGGGCTGCGCAGCATCGGCGAGGGGGAGTATGAAGCGAACCTCATCGCCTTCGCGTTCGGGTATAAGCCGGATGTGCTGGAGCTTCCGCTGGGCGCTAAAGTGAACTTCAATATTACAAGTTCCGATGTGGTGCACGGCTTTCAGGTCGTGGGAACCACCATCAATATGATGGTCGTGCCGGGTGAGGTCAACCACCTTACCTACACGTTTACGCAGCCGGGCGAGTATCTCGTGATCTGCAACGAATACTGCGGCGCAGCGCATGAAGTGATGATGATGAAGCTGATCGTGAAATAAAAAGTAAAGTCTGCAGGCAAAGGAGATGACAGCATGGATACCGTACAGAAACCGTTCGACCGCCGGGATAGCGCACTCATCCTGGCCCATATTCTCTTCGCCTTTTTCGCCCTGTTCCTGGGCGGTGTGGCGGGCCTCCTTCAAGGGCTCGTCCGCGGGGGAGCGCATGTCCTGCCTTTTGGCATCGGCTACTATCAGCTGCTTACCGCACACGGGGTTCTGATGGCCTTGGTGTTTACCACGTATTTTATCATCGGCTTCCTCTATGCGGGTGTGGCCCGTACGCTCGGCACCCTGCTCGGGCTGCCGCGCAGGCTCGGCTGGCTCGGCTTCGGCCTGATGACAGCGGGGACCCTCTGGGCTACAGTCCTCATCCTGCTGAACAAAGCGACGGTGCTCTATACGTTCTATGCGCCGCTCAAAGCTTCGCCCTGGTTCTACGTAGCGCTGGTCTTCGTCGTGGTCGGAAGCTGGATGAGCGGCTTCGGGATCTTCATGCAGTACCGCTATTGGAAGGTGCTTCACCCGGGCCGGACCACCCCGCTCTTCACCTTCATGGCCGTGGTGACGATGGCGATGTGGCTGGTCGCAACGCTGGGCGTCGCCGTGGAAGTGCTGTTCCAGCTCATTCCGTGGTCATTCGGCTGGGTGGAGACGGTCAACGTGGTCCTGAGCCGCACGCTCTTCTGGTATTTCGGCCACCCGCTCGTCTACTTCTGGCTGCTGCCGGCCTATATGTGCTGGTACGTGGTCATCCCGAAGGTGATCGGGGGCCGATTGTTCAGCGATGCGCTCGCCCGCCTCTCGTTCTTGATGTTCCTGCTGTTCTCCATCCCGGTCGGCTTCCACCACCAGCTGATGGAGCCGGGAATCCCGAACGTATGGAAGTACGTCCAGGTCGTGCTGACGTTCATGGTGGTCATTCCGTCTCTGATGACGGCCTTCTCGCTCTTCGCCACCTTCGAGATGCACGGCCGCTCCCTGGGAGCCAAGGGGCTGTTCGGCTGGCTGCGCAAGCTGCCCTGGAAGGATGTCCGCTTCTTTGCCCCGTTCATGGGCATGCTGGTCTTCATTCCGGCCGGTGCCGGCGGGCTGATCAATGCCAGTCATGAGCTCAATGCGGTCGTGCACAACACGCTGTGGGTAACGGGACACTTCCACCTGACGGTGGCCACCTCCGTCGCGCTGACCTTCTTCGGCATCACGTACTGGCTGATTCCGGCGCTTACGGGCCGGCAGCTGACGGCCCGCATGCACCGCCTGGGGATCACCCAGACGCTGATCTGGCTCGTCGGCATGCTGTTCATGTCCGGCTCCATGCATACGGTCGGGCTGCTCGGTTCACCTCGCCGCACGTCCTTCACGACCTACCAGGATCACCCGGATGCCGTGCTGTGGATGCCTTACCACGTGGCTATGGCCGTCGGCGGCACGATTCTGTTCGCAGGCATCCTGCTCATGCTCTTCAACATCGTGATGCTGCTCCAGTCACCGAAGGGCCGGCCGGAGGAGTTCCCAATCGCCGAAGTGAGCGACGCGGCGGAGAAAGCTCCGGCCCTCTTCGAGCGCTGGGGCGTATGGATCGGGGTCCTGGTCGTGCTGATTCTCACAGCATACACGATTCCAGTGATGGATATGCTGAACCATCCGGGGGTGGGGGCCAAGGGCTTCAAGACCTGGTAACGGGGAGCAAGACGTCAAAAAAAGAAAAGCGGTGCGGTCTTTGGGACTGCGCTGCTTTTCTTTTTGGATCATCTTAAAATTAAGATATGAATGCGGACGGGAGTCCGGGCTGATTCAAGAACTAAGCCTCAGCCAGATGGGGAAGGCCCTAAGGCTGCTTGGCGCCCGTCGCGGGAGCGCATTTGAAGTTATCCTTCGCGGCCAGTCCGAGCTTGCGCAGGAGCGAGATCGCCTGCTGCTTCTCCTCGGGGGAGAGGCCGGACACCGCGTGGGCAATGGCTTCTCTGTGCGCAGGGAATGCCTCGTCCAGAAATTGGCATCCTTCCTCGGTAATCTCCGCGTAGGAGACGCGCCGGTCTTCTTCGGAAGGGCGGCGTCGGACGAGCCCTTTGTCTTCGAGCTTGTCGACCACATACGTAATGTTGCCGCTGGTCATCAGAATCCTGCTTCCGATCTGCTGCAGCGGCTGAGGTCCCTTGTGATACAGCAGTTCCAGCACGCCGTATTCGGTAGGGTTGAGTCCGTGCCGGCGGATATCCCGGTGGGCATGGGCCATCACCCACTCGCTGGCGCGGGACAGTACGACGAACAAGTGCAGCGATTCGTCCAGATCTTCTTTCATTGAAGTGAGGCCTCCTGGCGTCCAGTACGGTAGAGCTGTAATCTATAAGTTCTGCATATCTTGAGTTAAAAGTAGTGGAGATCGGCCCATTTGTCAACCCTGCCGAAGGGACTTGATTATGGCTCCCGTCGGTGGTGTTCCATACAGGCTGAACGAGGCGGGCATCCATATATTACTGGCCTTGAGCCCTACTCATCCGGCAGGGAATTTTGTGTCCGTGCAGAACTTTTTGAGGGTGGGATTCGTACATGTATGTAGACAAGCCGCTGCGGCCTCCGCCGCTCCCTTGTCTGCTGTCCTTGCCTGCTTTCTATTCTCTAGATTCTTACCCTATGGAGGTACTGATTCATATGAAACGAATAAAGGACCACCGGCTGTGGAAGCTGCTGCTGACCATCACTTTGGCCACGACACTGCTGGTGCTGCCGGCCCCGCCTGCAGATGCGGCTTCCTTCTCCTATGCGGCCTACCCCAAGGGCACGGTGGGAGTGAAAAAGCCGACGATCGGCTTCGATATCGCCGAAACGGATGCTCCCCAGCGCTTCAGCTCGTTTCATATGAAGGTGGACGGCCAGGCCGTCTCCGGAACGCTCGACACAGCTGAGATGAGCTATATCTACACCCCGGCGGCAGAGCTGTCGCCCGGGACCCATACGGTCCTCGTCACCCTGCAGTTCGACGGCTACGAGGCCATCGAGAACACTTGGACCTTCGAGGTCGCCGAGAACGCGGTGGGTGAAGTCAAAGCGGACTACTCGAAGAATCAGCAGGACGGACTGAAGGCCATCAACGACTACCGTACGCTCTACGGCCTGCAGCCGCTGAAGCTCAATCCCAACCTGACGCTGGCCGCCAAGCTCCACGCTTCTTATCTGTCGGTCAATCAAGCCGCCAAGAGTGGGCTCTCGCTGCATAAGGAGCAGTCCGGCCTCCCCGGCTTCGTCGGTGAGGGCCCTGGTGACCGTGCTGTTTTTGCCGGATATTACAGAGGGCTCGGGGAGGACGTTTCGTTCTATACGGGGTCCCTGGTCGAATCGATTGATACCCTGTTCGATGCGCCGTATCACCGTTCGCCGTTCCTCAATCCGGAAGCAAACGAGCTCGGGATCGAGATGGTCGGCGATTATGTAGTCATTGAATTCGGATTCGCGGGTGAGTCCGATGAGCTGGGTCTGGTCGTGTCGCCGGCTCCCGGGGACCCGTATGTGCCTCTGCAATTCGAAGGCCACGAAGATCCGGACCCGATCCGGATGCATACCGGAGCGGACTACCCGGTAGGCTACCCGCTCATGGCTGTGGCCGAAGGAGCGAATATTACGGCAGTGGAGCTGGCCGATGCGAAGCTGACCGACAGCTCGGGGAACAAGGTGGAGCTGCTCAAGAATTCGCCGGCCAATGATGACCATCTGAAGAACGCGGCGATCCTGATTCCCGCAGCCCCGCTGCAGCCCGACACGGAGTACAAGGCCTATGTAAAGCTGAATGTCTCCCGCAACGGCGTGCCCGCGGTCCTGGAGAAGTCCTGGAGCTTCCGGACGGAGCCGGCGGACGGCATGGGCAAGACCAAGCTGCACACCGATGCTTCGGCGTATCTCAAGCTGGCGGCGGCGGCCCAGACTGCGCCTCTGAAGCATGTCGTCACGTTCAAGCTGGACAACGACCAGTACAGCCTCGACGGGCTGAGGTATCCGATGAAGCGGGCTCCGTTCCTGCTGGACGGTTCGTCCTACCTGTGGGTACGGGATCTCTCGGCCGCCCTGGGCGCATCGGTAACCTGGGATGACAGCCGGAAGGCCGCCGTCTATACGAAGAACGGCAGAACGATCACGTTCTTCACCGGCCGCGGTGCGTACGAGATCAACGGCAAGGAATACGCGACCGGCTCGCCTGCGCGCCTCGAGAACGAGCTTACGCTCATTCCGGTCCGCCTGTTGTCCGAGGTGCTGGGAGCGGAAGTCCAGTATAACGATGCCACGAGGATCGTTACAATCACTTATTAAGCTGTTCCAAGCAATGCAGGCTTGTTATGAAGGCAAGCTTTCAGAAACGTCCGTCTCCCGGGCGTTTCTTTTTTTGTTTTTATAAGGAAAAATTTAGAAACTTCTCTCTCCGGGAGGGCGTCTGGGAAAGGTAGGACCCTAGAGAGAAGGAGATGAAAATAGACCATGAACCCCAGGTACGTCCCGAATCATACGAACCGTTTGCCCCTTCAGGACAAGAAGGAGGACGGACATTCTTTGCTCTATCTGTTCCTGATGGGCTGCGTCCTTGTGTTTTTGGCGGCGGCTCCTTTTGGACGCGCTTTGTTCCTGCACGCCCGTTCCGAACACAAGCCGGAGGACAGTCTGGCCTTTAACAGCCCGCTGTTCAGCAGCTATATTCTTGTGTATCTTGCCCTTGGGGCCGCGGCCCTGCTGCTGTTCTTCAGAGGAGGACGTACAGGAGCACGTCAGAATGCGCCCCTTCTGCTGATATGGTGCACACCGCTCGCGTATTTGATTCCCGGTCTGCTTCGGGCCGGGGGGCCCGTATCCGACTATATGTTCTATCACACGTGGTACGCCCAGATGATGTTTGCGGCCTTCTTTGTTTTTGGCCTGCTTCTGTCGAGGAACGGCACGGGAAGCCGGATCCTGCAGCACGTCATTCTGCTCGGCGGCTATGCGGTGGTGCTGTACGGCCTGCTCGGCTGGTACGGTCTGGTGCAGGAGTACGGCCTGATCATCTCGGATGCGAACGGCATCAGGCTCACCTCCTCGTTCACGTATGCGAACTCCTACGCCGCTTATCTGATGGCTGTCATTCTCGGGAGCCTCTTCCTGTCCGTCATGGCATCTTCCGCTGCGGCGGCGGCCCTGCATTCCTTTTTCCTGGTGCCGGCGCTGTTGTCGCTCGCCATGACGCTCTCCCGTGGAGGCTTCGTTCTGCTGCCGCTGGTGCTGCTCCTCCTGCTGCCGCTGATCACCTTCTCCCGGCAGGTGGTGCTGCTGGCCCAGCTGGGGGCAGCCGTACTGCTGGCTGCGCTGCTGACCTCATCGAGTATGCGGACGGCTGCCGCGATACTGGCGGGTGCGGCCCCGGCGTCCGCTCTCTGGGACTGGCTGCTGCTGCTTGCGGCTTCGCTGGCCTGCACAGGCGCAGCCCTGCTCCTGAAGCGGGGGCTGGAGCCCCGGCTGGCCCGATTGGCGGAGCGCCGCGGCTGGAAGCATGCCCGGCTACAGTTCCCCGTGCTGCTGCTTCTGCTGGGCTGCGGAGCCGTGCTGCTGCTCACCTCGGCTCCCGTCCTGTTCGCCTTCCTGCCGGACGCGATCCGGGTGCGGGTGGAGAATATCAACTTCGCCCAGCACAGCGTACAGGAGAGGGGATATTTCTATGCGGACGCCCTGCGGATCTTCAAGGAGCATTGGCTCGCGGGCACGGGCGGAGGAGGCTGGGCCTCCCTGTATCCTGCTTATCAGAGCTACGGGTATTCCAGCAAGCAGGCGCATAATTTCATCCTGCAGACCCTGATCGATGCGGGCCTGATCGGCACCTTCATGATCTTCGGCTTCATCGCGTGGATCTTTGCCGCCTACGTGCGCCATTACATCCGAAGAGCACGGGCTTCCGGCGCAGACACAGGACAGGCTGACCCGCAAAGCGGGCTGCCCTTGGCGGTCATGGCGGCAGCGCTGCTCCTGCACAGCTTCATGGATTTCGATATGAGCTATGCTTTTCTGTCGGCGCTGTTCTATCTGTGTCTCGGCGGCATGGCCGGGGTGCTGCCCCAGCGTGCGGACTCCGGACGGTATCCGCGGCTCGGCTCTTTCCTCCGGTGGGGGTATCCTGCGGCCTTGGCGGTACTGTCGCTGAGTATGCTGTTCGTATCCTTCTCGCTCAAACGGGGCAATAACGAAGCCGCGCAGGCCATCCAGCTCTTATCGCAGCCTTCTCCAGAGCTTGCGCCAGTGATGGAAGCCATCGACTCGGCCATCGCCCTGCAGCCTTCCAATGCGGATTATGTGCTGATCAAGATTAAGATTCTTGACGCGCTCTACAGCCAGACGCAGCAGATGAGCTTCCTGAATGAAGCGGCCTCGCTTCTGGCCGCCCTGAAGGAACGGGAGCCTTACGCTGCTGAGATCTCTGAGTACGGTTACACCTGGGCCCGGTGGAAAGGGGAGGACGAGGAGGCGCTCTCCCTCGCCAGGGAAGCGATCGGCAGCCGTCCTTGGGCTATTCACTGGTACGAGCGCGCCGAAGAGCTGCATTATCTCCTTGGAGAGAAGGCCGGAGCGCAGGGGGACCTCCGGGAGCAGGACCGGCACTGGGACCAGGTGCAGCTGCTCGCCGGCACGATCGATGCGAAGCACAAGGAGCTTGACCTTATACCGAAAAGCATTGCGGTGCCGCCGTTCGAGCCAACGCCAGGGACAAGGCTGCAGCTGGCCCGTGTGGAGTACCGGCGGGGGGATTACGCGGGTGCGGCAGACCTTCTGAGGCCGGTGCTGCCTGAAGATTTGAAGACGCCCGGCAACCGGCTGCTTGTCCGGTGGTATACGGCTGCGGTACAGAAGCTCGGGAAGGAAGACGCGGCATGGAGAGACAGACTGCTTGCCGCCGACGGGAACGAGCAGGCGGAGCTCCAGCGGCTGCTGTCGATGGGGACACAGGCAGCGCAGTAGCACGGATGCAGGTAATTACAGGAAGCGTGTGGCAGGGGAAGGGGAAGCGGAAGGCCGGCGAAGAGCGCGAGGTACAGCGGAGATCAGGCGGCCGGAGCCATAGATATATCCAGGGAAGCGGGGAGAGTGCAGAGCCGGCAGGCCGTCTTTATTGCCGGCCCAGGCCCCTTCGGGGAGGAGCTCCCGTACTGGCCCTCTCCGCTGGCAGCGGCCGAGACCTCAGGCCTCGAACCGGTCGCCGCGTGTCTGCGGGTGGGAGATCACGAGGAACTCCACCGGGTTCCCCGAGGTGTTCTTCATCTGGTGGGGCACCAGCGGCGCGACTTCACAGCCTTCCTGCGGGTGCAGGCGGTGCACCGTGCCGTCCACCTCCAGCTCCGCCCAGCCGGAGAGCACGAAGAAGAACTGGCGCGCCTGTCCATGGTAATGCCGCACCTCCTCCGTGCCGGGGGGCATCCGCTCATGGATCACGCTGAGCTCGGGCTGCTTGACAAGATGCCAGCCGTCGCAGGTGCCGCCCCACAGGTAATGTTCCGCGTTAGTCTTGCTGATCTTCAAGAGATTCGCCTTCTTTCACGATGTTTTTCCCGGAGGAGGAAGCGTCTTGGAGGGGAGGAAGGGTGAAGGTGTTCCCGCCTCCGCGTTCCTTGTCCCCAAGCCATCCGCGGGAGCGGGGGAGCGGGCCGCGCTCCCGGGCTTCCGCCAGCCAGCGCAGCCGGTAGCAGTTCATGCCCGTCTCGCCCAGCTCCTCGAGCAGGCCGTAATTGGCCCAGGCTCCGACCACCGCGCCGATGCCCGGGACCAGCTGGAGCATTTTGCGAAAATCGATCGTATCCCGGTACTCCTGCTGGAACTTCCGCCAGTCGATATGCTCTGCGTAAGTGTTCGTCAGGGGCAGGGACTGCATGGTCTGAGGCCATGCGGCGATCGCTTCATAGAGCGGCGGCCGTGCCGTCTGCCCCGAGAAGGCGAGCTGGAAGATATGGAGGATGAACAGCCGCTCCCGGTAATCGTACGTGGAATGCCCGTAGACATGAGCCAGCTCAAACAGGAACTTCATCTTGATGCCGATGAGGATCGGAAAGTCGGCCATGCCGAGGAGGAACCCGCCCGCCCCGGCTCCGGCGCCTTCGGCGGCCGCCAGCTTTTTGTAGAAGGCCAGCTTGTCTTCGGCTTCCTTGTCGCGCAGGGCCAGGGACAACCCGGCCGCCGGCTCGCTCTTCGGGATATAATCCATCGAGAACAAGGCGGTCTGGACGATCCCTTTGACCGCGGAGGTGATCGCCGCATGCACCTTCTCCGGAATCGCCTGGTTGATGCGCGACTGCACCGCCTTCGAGGTCCGCTCGATCATGCCCGGGGGCTTCAGCAGGCCGGCGCGCCAATGGTCCAGCTTCCGCTGCACCTGCTGTTCATATACGCTTAATTCTTCGTTCATGGTCTTCGGCTCCTTTGTAAGAATGACCGCCGAGGAGGTTCTTGGTAGTATTATACGATATACGGGAAGAGACCCCCAAATGATTCGAAGCTGTGGCGGGGGCGGCAGGACTATGACAGAAACCGTCATAGATGAAGTGTATCCTGGAGACGGAGTAAGCAGAGCCGGTCAGGGAACGGATTCGGAATTCCGATCCAATCATAGAGGAGGCGTAAGAAAAACATGACATGCCGCTGCGCATGGGTTAATGATGACCCGCTGTATCAGGAATATCATGACAAGGAGTGGGGCGTTCCGGTGCATGACGACCGGAAGCTCTTCGAAATGCTGGTGCTCGAGGGGGCCCAGGCAGGTCTCAGCTGGTACACCGTGCTGAAGAAAAGGGAGCGGTACCGCGAGGTCTTCGACGGCTTCGATCCGGAGAAGGTGGCCGCTTTCGGCGAAGCGAAGATCAGGGAGCTTCTGGCGGACCCGGGCATTATCCGCAACCGGCTGAAGATCCGGGGCGCCGTGTCTTCCGCGGAGGCCTTCCTGCGGGTGCAGGAGGAGTTCGGCAGCTTTGACCGCTACATCTGGCGGTTCACGGACGGACAGCCCATCCGCAGCGCCTGGCGTTCGCTGAGCGAAGTGCCGGCGCAGACCGCGCAGTCCGATGCCATGAGCAAGGATCTCAAGAAGCGGGGCTTCACCTTCGTCGGCTCGACGATCTGCTATGCGTTCATGCAGGCGACCGGCATGGTTATGGACCACACAGTGGACTGCTTCCGCTTCAAGGAGCTCGGCGGAGAGGCGTGAAGGAGAGAGGCCGATAACTTGGACGGCCTGAGAGAGATGAAGGCCTGAGAGATTTGAACGCCTAGGGCGAGGCATCGAAAAAACGTGGCTCGTCTCGGGCAGACCGAGCCTCCCGAATAATTGGGCCTGCCGGGGATGGACGAACAGCCCATCCACCTTCGTCCTTCTCTGAATATAATGCAGAAGTGAATGCATCAGGAGGAGGGGCTGCGCATGAAACCGCGAATCGTTGTGGCTGTCGTAACACCGGGTTCCTTCGTCATCCCGTCCGGCAAGAGCAGCTCGGTCGAGCTCGTTGTGGAGGAGGTTGCCGCCAGAGTGGGCCGCAGGGTCAAGGTGGCGGTGCTCGGCCGCCGCAGCCGTGTTCTTCCGCCGGAGGAGTTCCGGGGCGGTGTGAAGTATGCGCGCGTTCCGGCGCCCACTCCCGGCAGCTATATCCGGAACGTCTCCCGACGGCTCGAGAAGCTGAAGCCGGACATCATCCAGGTCGAGAACCGCCCCCGATTCGTAAGCTATCTGCGCCGCCGCCATCCCCGTGCGAAGATTGTTCTCTCGCTCCACTCGGTCACCTTCGTCTCCCGCCCGCATATCCGAAAGTCGGAGCTGAGGCGCTGCCTGGCCGCGGCCGACCGGATCGTGGTGAACTCCGAGTTCATCCGGGAAGAGATGGAGCGCAGGGACCCGCGATCCCGGGGCAAGCTGGTCGTCAACCATCTCGGTGTGGACCCGGCCGGCTTTGCCAGCCGCTGGCACGGGGAGGGCGCCCTGCGCAGGGAAGCGATGATCGCCCGGCTGGGACTTCAGGGCAGGCGGATTCTGCTCTACGTCGGCAGGCTGATTCCGATCAAGGGCGTGCATCACGTATTGGAGGCGATGCCCCGGATTGTACAGGAGGTGCCGAATGCGGTACTGCTTGTCGTCGGCAGCGCCTTTTACGGCTCGAAGCGGACAACGCCGTATGTCAGACGGCTGCACAGCATGGCGCGGAGGATGAAGGAGCACGTGCGCTTCATCCCCTACGTTCCCCACGGCGAGGTCGCGGACTGGTTCCGTCTTGCTGACGTGCTTGTAGTGCCTTCCGGGCGCCGGGAAGCGTTCGGGCTGGTGAACGTCGAGGCGATGGCGGCCGGTGTGCCGGTAGTGGCCACCCATGCGGGCGGCATCCCCGAGATCATCGAGGAAGGGATAACGGGCTTGACGGTCCCGCTGCCCACGATCGGTGAGGAGCTTCCGGAGCGGCTGGCCTGGCTGCTCCGCGACGAAGCTGCCGCCTGCCGCATGGGGATGCGCAGCGTGGAGCGGGTGCTCGAGCATTTTACGTGGGAGCGGACTTCGGAACGCTGGCTTGCGTTATATACGGATCTCCGGCCCGCGAGGCTGGGGCTGGAGCCTCCACCGGCTCCGCATCCCGGCTGAGGACGGCCGGCTTGAATGGAACTTCAAAGCCGGAAGCCAGTTTTGCAGGATTACACCGGCATGCCGGTTAAAGGAGCCCCTGTTCTTCTTTTGGGAGAACGGGGGTTTTTCTTATGCATCCCTGATCCTGCTGCCGCGCGGGGCGTAATGGACCAGATGATCTTCCAGTGACAGGCAGGGGGGCGAAACTGCGGGGACCGGGCGCGGTCGATTGTACAGGGTGTCATGAAAGGAACAGGCAGTCCGGGCGGGATGGCAGCCTATTTTTTACCCGGGCGGATGACCACCTTCTGGGTATCTGCATATGTTATCAGTGACTGCATGATTTTGAGACATCGATGCCTTCACATTCATTCGTTAGGCAGCCATGATTTTACATTAGGAGGATCCTCATGAAAAAGGACAGCCGCCGCCCTGCCGGTAAGTCAAAACCCCGGAAGCAGCGTATCGCTTCTTATATCAACGAACTGAGCTGGCTGGATGAGAAGCCAGGCAAACATGCGATCCGGGAAGAAGCTTCTGTCTCCCAGATTCGCGCCCCCGAGGAGCCCCTGACGGATTCGGATCCTCTTCTTGAAGAGGAGGAGTGGGAAGCACTTCCGAAGGCCGCCCCTTCCTTGAAGCGGTACACGGTATCAAGGCCGCTTGCGGCGGAGCCAAAGCCCCATACCCCCGCACCCCCGGCCTATACGCCGGCACCTCAGACTTATACACCGGCTCCCCAGCCGGACATCCAAAGGAGCTTTCAAGGTGCGACGGTGTATACCGATGACCTCGGTGAAGAGTCCGTCACTACCGAGAAAATCGCACGCTATGCCGTGGACAGCACGCGGATCCGGCGAGGTGGGGTAGGCCGGGAGAACCTGGCGGATTATGCGGTGGACAGCGCCAAGCTGGCCGACCGTTCCGTTACCGTCCAGAAGCTCGCCCCGCGTTCGGTAACGGAGGATATCCTGGCGCCCGGCGCCGTCACCTCGGAGAAGGTACGCGACCGCTCGATCTCGGGGGATAAGCTGCTAGATAACAGTATCACCGCGGAGAAGCTGGCGGATAAGTCGATCGACGCGATGAAGATCGCCGACGGCTCGATCCACGCCAAGCATCTTGCAGACGAGGCGATTTCGGGCGAGATGATCCAGCACCAGTCGATCACTTCGGACAAAATCCGAAGCGGCGCCATCCAGGCCTCGCAGCTCGCTAACGGAAGTGTGAACACGGCGAAGCTGGCGGACGGGGCGGTCGGTACCGAGAAGCTGCGCGACGGGGCGGTGACGGCATCGAAGATCGTCGACGGAGAGATCACGACCGAGAAGCTGGCGGACGGGTCGGTGACCGAGGAGAAGCTGGGGCACTGGAGCGTCGCATCGGGTCACCTCAAGCCGAACTCCATCAGTCATGATCATCTGGTTCCCGGGAGTGTCCGCGCCGCGAATATCGGATCGAAGCAGATCGAATCCATCCATCTGGCAGAGGAAGCCGTGCAGTCGCTTCATCTCAGGGATGGTTCGGTGACCTCCGGCAAGCTGGCCAAAAACGTAGTTCAAAGTACGCACTTAAGTGAATCCATTATCGAAGGCAAGCACGTGCAGGCCGGAGGAATCGACAGCCGTCACCTTACCCCCCATGCCGTGACCGGTGAGAAGATCGCACCCGCCAGTGTCGGCACTTCCCAGCTCGCGGACGGCGCGGTCTCATCGGAGAAGCTCGGTCATGGGGTGGTAACCGAAGAGAAGCTGGCGCCATGGAGCATCGCTTCCGAGCATCTCAAGCTGAATTCGATTGTCCATGATCACCTCGCCCCCGGCAGTGTCCGCGGTACCAATATTGCATCGAAGCAGATCGAATCTGCTCACCTGGCGGATGAAGCGGTGCAGTCGGAGCAGATCAAGGATGGCTCGGTCACCTCAAGCAAACTGGCCAAGAATGTGATTCAGAGCATTCACCTGTCTGAATCCAGCGTTGAGGGCAGGCATGTGCAGGCTGGGGGCATCGAGGGAAGCCACCTGGCGCCTCACTCCGTGTCCGCGGAGAAAATTGTATCCGGCAGCATCGGCGCATCCCAGCTGTCGGACGGCTCAGTGACGATGGAGAAGCTGGCGAATGGGGCCGTGACTTCACTGAAGCTCGCTCCCAAGTCCGTGCATGCGGGGCATCTGGCGCCGGGAGCGGTGCTCTCCGTTCACTTGGAACCGAAGGCCGTGCAGGCCGTCCATCTGGGGCCGATGGCCGTAGGCACCGAACATCTTCAGGACCGCAGTGTCACCGTCGATAAGCTGCAGGAGCGTTCGGTCACGGCGAGCCATCTGGCGCCCGGAGCCGTACAGTCCCAGCATCTGATGGAGAATATCGTGCAATCAATGCATCTTGGCAATCAAAGTGTAACGACATCGAAGCTCTCCGTCGAATCTGTGTCGACCGACAAACTGACGAACCTGGCGGTGACTTCCGCCAAGCTGGCCCATGTCAGCGTCACTTCGGAGAAGCTGGCCCGGGAAGCGGTGCAGTCCGAGCACTTGTCCCCTGGAGCGGTCGGCAGCAGTCATCTGGCCAAATCGGCCGTGAAATCCCAGCAGCTGGCCACAGGGGCAGTCACCCGCGACAAGCTTGAGAACGCGTCGGTATCGGGGGAGAAACTTGCCGAAGGGGCGGTCACCTCGCTGCATCTGACAACCGGTGCCGTGCGGACCCAGCACCTGGCTGAGGGCGCTGTGGAAGGCAGCCGCATTGCGTCCAGTACGATCACGGGGACTCATATGGCGTCTGGAGCTGTTAGCGGCGAACAGCTGGCGATCGCAGCAGTTACCGTAGAGAAGCTTGCAGCGAACGCCGTCACGGCGGAGAAGCTCGGAGCGGAGTCGGTCACGGCCGAGAAGCTGGCGGCAGAATCGGTGACGGCGGAGAAGCTGGCGGCGCGGTCGGTGACGGCGGAGAAGCTGGGAGCGGAATCGGTGACGGCCGAGAAGCTGGGTGCGGAGTCGGTCACGACGCAGAAGCTGGCGGCGGAAGCGGTGACGGCGAGGAAGCTGGCGGCGGAGTCGGTGACGGCGGAGAAGCTGGCGGCGGAGTCAGTCACGGCGGAGAAGCTGGGAGCGGAGTCGGTGACGACGGAGAAGCTGGCGGCAGCGTCGGTGACGGCGGAGAAGCTGGCGGCAGCGTCGGTGACGGCGGAGAAGCTGACGGCAGTGTCGGTGACGACAGAGAAGCTGGCGGTGGAGTCCGTGACGGCACAGAAGCTGGCAGCGGAGTCGGTGACGGCGGAGAAGCTGGCGGCGGAGTCGGTGACGGCGGAGAAACTGGCGGCGGAATCGGTGACGGTGGAGAAGCTGGCGGCAGAGTCGGTGACGGCGGAGAAGCTGGCGCCGGAGTCGGTGACGGCAGCGAAGCTGGCGGCGGAGTCGGTGACGGCGGAGAAGCTGGCGGCAGAGTCGGTAACCGCGGAGAAGCTGGCGGCAGAGTCGGTGACGGCGGAGAAGCTGGCGTCGGAGTCGGTGACGGAAGGGAAGCTGGCGGCGGAGTCGGTGACGGCGTCGAAGCTGGCAGCGGAGTCGGTGACGGCGTCAAAGCTGGCGGCGGAGTCGGTGACGGCGGAGAAGCTGGCGTCGGAGTCGGTGACGGCAGGGAAGCTGGCGGCGGAATCGGTGACGGCGGAGAAGCTGGCGGTGGAGTCGGTGACGGCGGAGAAGCTGGCGGCGGAATCGGTGACGGCGGAGAAGCTGGCGGCGGAATCGGTGACGGCAGGGAAGCTGGCGGTGGAGTCGGTGACGGCGGAGAAGCTGGCGGCCGAGTCGGTGACGGCGGAGAAGCTGGGACCGGAGTCGGTGACGGCGGAGAAGCTGGGACCGGAGTCGGTGACGGCGGAGAAGCTGGCGTCGGAATCGGTGACGGCGGAGAAGCTGGCGGCAGAGTCGGTGGTGACGGAGAAGCTGGCCGTGGAGTCGGTAACCGCTGAGAAGCTGGCATCGGAGGCTGTAACGGCGGAGAAGCTGGCGCCGGGGGCGGTGGCGACGGAGAAGCTGGCGGCGAACGCGGTAACGGTGGAGAAGCTGGCACCGGAATCGGTGACGGCGGAGAAGCTGACGGCGGAGTCAGTGACGGCAGCGAAGCTGGCGTCGGAATCGGTGACGGCGGAGAAGCTGGCGTCGGGGTCGGTGGTGACGGAGAAGCTGTCGGAGGAGTCGGTGACGGCGGAGAAGCTGGCGTCGGCGTCGGTGGTGACAGAGAAGCTGGCATCGGAATCGGTGACGGCGGAGAAGCTGGCTGCGGAGTCGGTGGTGACGGAGAAGCTGGCGGCGGAGTCGGTGACGACAGCGAAGCTCGCTGCGGAGTCGGTGACGGCCGAGAAGCTGGCATCGGAATCGGTGGTGACGGAGAAGCTGTCGGCGGAGTCGGTGACGGCGGAGAAGCTGGCGGCGGAGTCGGTGACGGAGGAGAAGCTGTCGGCGGAGTCCGTGACGGCGGAGAAGCTGGCGGCCGAATCGGTGACGGCGGAGAAGCTGGCTGCGGAGTCGGTGGTGACGGAGAAGCTGTCGGCGGAGTCGGTGACGACAGCGAAGCTCGCTGCGGAGTCGGTGACGGCGGAGAAGCTCGCCGCGGAATCGGTGACGGCCGAGAAGCTGGGAGCGGAATCGGTGACGGCGGAGAAGCTGGCGTCGGAGTCGGTGACAGCGGAGAAGCTGGCGGCGGAGACGGTGACGGCGGAGAAGCTCGCTCCAGGGTCGGTGACCACAGAGAGGCTCGCGCCGGAGTCTGTGACGACGGAGAAGCTGGCGTCCAAATCGGTGACGGCCGAGAAGCTGGGGGTCCGGTCGGTGACAGCGGAGAAGCTGGCGTCCGGCGCCGTCACCGGCGATAAGATCGCTTCGAAGTCCATTACGGCCGAGAAGCTGTCGACGGAGTCGGTAACCACGGAGAAGCTGGGTGCCGATTCGGTTACAGGGGAGAAGCTAGCTCCCGCCTCGGTTGACAGCAGGCACATTGCCGACGATTCCATCGATGGCCTGCACATCAAGATGGAGTCCGTATCGGGCTACCACCTGCTGCCGGGGAGCATCTCCCTGCTGCATCTGGAACCCTCGCTGCAGGCTCTCCTCAATGCCGCTGCGGCCGTGTCTCCGGCGTCGCAGCCGGCCAGCAAAGCCTATGCACTGCTGCAGGAGCCGGAAGCCGTAGAGAACGGCGGGGCCGAAGCAACTGCCCAGGAAGCTTCAGTGGAACCGGTTGTCCTGACGGCAGGGATCAGCGGAGGAGAGCAGGAAGTCCCCGTGACGGTGGAGGGTGAGTTTGCTGCAGCCGCGGATGCGGTTGTAACGGAAGGGCTCATCACGGACCTCGCAGCGGAAGAGTCCCTTGCGGAAGCTGATTTCGGCGCGGATTCGGCCGCAACGGAGGGGGACATCACGGAGCCTGCCGCAGCGGAGGATTTCCTTGCGGAAGCCGATTTCGGCGCGGTCGCTCCCGGGACGGATACGGAGCCGGAAGCTGTGGTCAACGTGGAGCCGGCTTCCGAAGCGGTGACGGAAGAGGAGACGCCTTCAGCAGCCATCGGGCAGCAGGAGCAGACGGACCTCGAAGGTGAACCGGTGTCGCTGCCCGTGTCGGATGCGCCGGATGAGCGGGCGGCAGTTAAGCTCCGGGTAACGGAGGCCGCTCCGTCGCCGGCGACGGTCACAGCCCCCCTGCAGCAGTTCGGACTCAGCCTGTTCGAGCTGCCGGTAGAGGTGGTCACGATCGAAGTCGGTGTGACGTTCGACCGGCCGTTTGCCGACGAGAATTACGCGCTTGTCGCTACAACAGGCCACCAGGACTGCTACGCGGTCATCAAGTCGAAGGGACGCGAGAGCGCCGTCCTGGAGATCGTCCGCAGCCGGTTCTCGCCGGAGTGCCAGAGCTTCGTGAACTGGATCGCGATGGGCCGTTCCGCAGAATAATACAGCCGGACCGAGGAAGATGCCGCCGTACGCCATGCGGGAGAACGGCGGCATCTCTCTTCTATGGTCCTCCAGCCAGGCCGCCGGGCTCAGTCCGGCGGCCTGTTTCTGCTGTTCCGGTGACTTCGGTGCATTCGGGGCGGGCGGCGCATGTTGTTTTCGTCCGGGCTTTTGCCTTATGCTTGACCCATTGGCAAGCTCGGCTTCTTATGCGATGCGGGGCGCGGGACCATAGACATCCGCCAAATTGCTGAGCCTCATGGTATTCGTCCATGTACTTGCAGCCCTGCGGGCATATCCTTTAATGATGTTGCAGCAGAACGACTCTGTACAGAAGGCCCATTCGCGGCCCCTCGTCAGAGAAAGGAGCAAGCCGATGAAAGGAGTCATTGTGGCCGGCGGAAGCGGGACGCGGCTGCGGCCGCTGACGGATCTGGTGAATAAGCACCTTCTGCCGGTCGGAGGCTACCCCATGATCCACTATGCCATCGCCAAGATGGCTGAAGCCGGTATTCGGGAAGTGCTGTTGATCACCGGCAAGGCGTCGGCCGGCCTGTTCACGCAGTATATCGGCAGCGGGGAGGCGTGGAAGATCCAGGTCACATACCGGATCCAGGAGCGGCCCGGCGGGATTGCCGAAGCGGTCTCCCTGGCCGAAGGGTTTATTCGTCCCGGAGACAAGTTCGTGGTTCTTCTCGGGGATAATCTGTTCGAGGACTCGCTCGCGGAGGCGGTAGACGAATTCAGGGAGCTGCCCGCAGGAGCCCGGGTGTTCCTGAAGGAAGTGCAGGACCCCCGCCGCTACGGTGTCGCGGTCATTCGGGACGGGAGGATCGTTTCCATTGAAGAAAAGCCGGAGGATCCCCCTTCGTCTTACTGCGTAACGGGCATTTATATGTATGATGCCGGCGTGTTCGGGGAGATCCGTCAGGTGACGCGCTCCGCACGGGGAGAGCTTGAGATTACGGACGTCAACAACCGCTATGCCGCCGCCGGCCTGCTGCAGTACGGCATGCTCGAAGGCTGGTGGACGGATGCGGGCACCCCGCGTTCCCTGCTGGAGGCGGGACTCAGGTTAATGAAAGGTGAATCGTAAATGAGACGAATGATGGTAACCGGAGGTATGGGCTTTATCGGCAGCAACTTCATCCGGTACTGGCTGCAGCGCCATCCGCAGGATACGCTGCTCAATCTGGACCTGCTGACGTATGCGGGACGCGAGGAGAACTTGGCTGACGTCTCCCGTGATCCCCGGTATGCCCTGAGTGTCGGGGACATTGCGGATCCGATGGTGATCCGCCTGCTCGAAGAAGAGAAGATCGATACCATCGTTCATTTTGCGGCGGAATCGCATGTGGATCAGAGCATCCTCGATCCGCAGCGGTTCGTGCGTACGAATGTGCTTGGCACCCAGAACCTGCTGGAGGCTGCCCGCCGGAGCGGCGTCAGGAAATTCGTTCACATCTCGACAGACGAGGTCTACGGCACGCTCGGAAGCACAGGCAAATTCACTGAAGATACGCCCCTGGCCCCGAACAGCCCTTACTCGGCGAGCAAGGCGGGCTCGGACCTTCTGGTGCGGGCGTACTGCGAGACCTACGGGTTTCCTGCCGTCATTACGCGCTGCTCGAATAACTACGGACCTTACCAGTTCCCGGAGAAGCTGATCCCGACGATTATTACCCGGGCGCTTCGGGGGGAGGACATTCCTGTTTACGGAGACGGGCTCTATGTCCGTGACTGGCTTCATGTCGAGGATCACTGCTCCGGTATCGAGCGGGTTCTATTGCAGGGAAGGCAGGGGGAGGTTTACAACATCGGCGGAGGGAACGAACGGACGAATATGAGCATGGTTCGTTTCATCCTGGAAGAGCTGGGGCGGCCCCTGTCGCTGATCCGCCATGTCGAGGACCGGCTCGGACACGACCGCCGCTATGCCATTGATTCCTCCAAGATCCGCAGGGAGCTTGGATGGGCGCCGGTAAGGAGCCTTGAGGAAGGGCTGAAAACGACAGTGCAGTGGTATGTGGAGCATCGGGATTGGTGGGAGCCTCTCCTGGCCGGAGGGGGACGATAAGAATAGGGAGGCGGGGCAGGTGAAGATTGGCATTACCGGTGCAGGAGGACAGCTCGGTCGGGATCTCATCCGGGTGCTGCAGTCCCGGCACGAGCTTGTGGCCTGGACGCATCAGGACCTGAGCATCACCGATGAGAAGGCGGTGGAACAGGCCTTTGCTCTTCACCGGCCGGACGCAGTGATTCATGCGGCCGCCTACACGGGAGTCGATGCGGCGGAGAAGGACCTAGATACGGCCTATATGGTGAATGCCTTCGGCACGCGCCATGTGGCTTGGGCCGCACATGGCATCGGCGCCAAGATGGTCTATATCAGCACGGACTATGTCTTCGACGGACGGAAGGGCGTGCCTTATACGGAAGGGGACCGGACGGCTCCGCTCGGCATCTACGGCAATTCCAAGCTGCTCGGGGAGAAGTTCACGGAGTTTCTTTGCGACCGCCATTTTATCGTACGCACTTCTTGGCTGTACGGCCTCTCGGGCTCCAACTTCGTCACGAAAGTGCTGCAGCAGGCGAAGGAAGTGGGAACCCTCCGCATGGTGTCCGACCAATACGGCTCTCCGACCTACACGCTGGATCTCGCCTCCCAGATTGCGGAGCTGATCGAAACCGAGGAGTACGGGGTCTACCACGTGTCCAACCGCGGGTTCTGCAGCCGGTTCCGGTTCGCGGAAGCGATCCTGGAGATCGCAGGCCTTGACGGCGTAAAGCTCGAAGCGGTGGAGGCGGGGGAGCTGTCTCTTCCGGCGGAACGGCCGGCGCATTCCGGCCTGTCCGATCAAGCCCTGCGCCGGCGGGGATTCGGCCGGATGCGCCACTGGAAAAGCGCGCTGGAGGCTTTCATCCGGGAAGATCTGCAGCGCAGTGACAAAGGGGAGGGAGGACCCGAGGATGATTCGGAACGTGCTTACCAAGACACTGATCCGGCATAGCGACGACCGGGGCTTTTTCATGGAGCTGCTGCGGGCGGACGATGAGATCTTCGGCGGCTTCGGGCAGGCTTCTCTGTCCCTCAGCTATCCGGGCGTAATCAAGGCTTTTCATTACCACGCGCAGCAGGATGATATCTGGTACTTCCCGTCGGGGCAGGCTCAGGTGGTGCTGCATGATCTGAGGCCAGATTCCCCGACTTACAAGCAGACGGATGTGTATTACATGGGGGAACTCAGTCCGTACCTGCTCTTCATTCCACGGGGCGTGGCCCACGGCTACCGGGTGCTGGGGCATCTGCCTGCGACGATCGTCTACTTCACGAACAAGGCTTATGATCCGGCCGATCCGGATGAATTCCGCCTGGCTTACGACGATCCGGATATCGGGTTTAACTGGCAGACCCAATTTCGCTGAGGGGCAGGGGCGACGGCGGGTATCGTGAAAAAGGTGATGTTGGCGGGAGCCAGGGGGACTTTGTTCCGGCCGCGCACGTGGAGGCGAAGCCGAAGCAGCTTCAGGGGCTGACCTCCGAGAAGACGATGCCGCAGATCACCTGCGAGCGGCTGCTCCGCCTGCTGCCGTGGGGCTGTGCACGTCTGCCATGCGCTGGGGCGAAAAGCGCGCGGGCTGTCAGGGTCCGTTATAGCATGGAGAAAAGAGGAGGGGGCTTTCGGCTGCCCAGCCTCTTTTTTTGCGTGCGCGGGTGGGGCATGCGCCCGTAGACGGGAGCCAATTTTTGGGAGGGCGAGGTAGGTGTCCATATGCTCTATTGTCCCGGCGCATACCCTTTTAGCAGGGCATAGACCATTGCGGCATAGGGGGAATGCGCACCGTGAAAACGTTGATTACCGGGACTTTCCGTTTTGTCGACAGCCATGGGCTGCGGCAGGGGGAGAACGGAGGATGGTGCTGATCACTGCCGTCAAGAACGCGAAGAAGAGAAATCGGCCGGAGAAGGCAGCGTCGTGGAAGCTGAAGCGGGGGAAGGGGAGCACGGCCCGGCGGAAAAAGAAAAAGCGCCCCGGCCTTCCCGCTGAAGCGAAGAAGCGCCGCAGGAAGCGCGGCCTGCATGCCGGGGGCCGGGAGGGTGCAGGCAAGCGGGCAAGCAAGCGTTTGAAGAAGCGTTTGAAGAAGCGTGTGAAAAAGCGCCGGGCAAAACGGGTAGAGCAGCGAATAGAGCACGGAATAGAGTCTGCTCCGGTGCAGGCTGCCGTTCAGGAGGAGCACCCGCCTGCAGAGGCACAGACGGAGGAAAAGGCGCAGACGGCGGAAGAAGCACCGGAGCTGCTGCCGGGAGTTTCACTTATCGGATACGCGCGAGGAGAATTCGGACTCGGCGAATCGCTGAGGCTGGCGGCAGGTGCGCTGGAGACGGCGGGGGTCCCTTTCGGCATCATCAACTATCCTCACTCGGGCCCCGGCGGGGATACTTCCTGGGTCCATAAGGAAAGCACCGCGATGTACCGGACCCATATCTTTCACGTCAATGCCGATTCCATGGGTCCCGTAAGGCAGTTCGTATCCGGCCGGACAAAAGGGAGGTACAATATCGGTTACTGGCACTGGGAGCTGCCGGATCTGAGGGAAGCGGACCTCAAGGCCTTCGATTATGTGGATGAGGTATGGACCCCGACGGCGTTCGTGCAGGAGAGCGTGAAGAAGCGGTCGCCGGTTCCGGTCCTGCGGATCCCGCATGGCATTCATGTTCCCGTGCGGCCGGAGTGGGGCCGGGCTGCCTTCGCGCTGCCGGCGGACCGGTTCCTGTTCATGTCGATGTTCGACGTGCACAGCAGCACCCGGAGGAAGAATCCGCATGCGGTGATCTCCGCCTTCAAGGAGGCCTTCGGTCCGAACGACCGGACTGTCGGCCTGGTGCTCAAGGTGAAGGGGAAGGCTTCGGGAATCGACGACCTGCACACCCTTTATCCGCTGCTGGAGGGCTACCGCAATATTTATTTGATCGAACGGGTCCTCTCCCGTCTCCAAGTGAACTCCCTGCTGAACAGCGTGGACTGTTTTGTTTCTCTTCACCGCTCGGAAGGCTTCGGGCTCGGTCTCGCGGAGGCCATGTACCTCGGCAAGCCGGTCATCGGGACGAATTGGTCGGGGAACACCGATTTCATGCGGCCGGACAATGCTTGTCCCGTCGATTACCGGCTGGTCCCGGTGGGGGAGAGCTGGGGGCCATATGATGCGGAACAAATCTGGGCGGAGCCGGATATCCGGCATGCGGCGGCGTATATGCGCGATCTCGTGAACCATCCCGACTACCGCGCGAGAATTGCAGCGGGCGGGCAGATGACCATACGCAGCGAGTATTCGCCCCGGAGCGTCGGCGAGCAGATCCGGGCGAGACTGAGCGAGCTGGGCCTGCTATAGGGGGAAAAGAGGCCGGACGTACCAACAGCCGGCCCCCCGCACATGCAGTGTGCGAATTTCCGTGCGAGGGGAGCCATCCCGAATCGATCCGTCTCCGCGGAAGCGAAAGCATCTTACATAAAGGGGAAGCCGGCTCCCGGTAAGGGGAAGACGGCTGGGAAATATCCGGTACAGTCCGGCCGGTCATCCAAACGGACATGCCCGGGCTGGGGGACAGGCGAGGCCTGTGTGCTCCTTCACTGTTCAGAGTAGACGGAGCTCCTGAAGCCGCTGCCGGACCGCCAGCCCGGACGCTTCCGGCGAGAAGCGTGTGCGAATGGTCATCTGTCCCCGGAGGGCGAGCGCCGTGCTCCAGGCCCTATCGGCTGCCGCCCTGCGCATGCAATCGGCGGCGTGCTCCAGGTCCGGGTCCGCCCAGACCTGAGCGGAAGTATAGGGTCCTGCGTCTTGGCCGACCGGCCGCAGCTCGCAGCGCACGGGGAGGCTGTTTTCCCCGTTCATGAAGTCGGTATTGCCCGACCAGTCCGTCGCGATCACCGGTTTGCCCAGGTACATCGCCTCCGTCAGGACGAGGCCGAAGCCCTCCGAACGATGAAGGGAGACGAAGCTGTCGCACGCGGCAAGAAGCCCGTATACCTCCTGACGCGTAAGCCGCTCAGGCAGGAGGAAGATATTCGTGCAGCCTTCGACGGCGGCCCGGAGCTTCTCAAGCTCTTCGGGCTTCGCCTGCGCGTTGTTGATCTTGACGACAAGGGCGGCTTCGGAGCTTCCGGATGGGAAGGCGCGCCGGAACGCTTCGATGGCTCCCGACGGATTCTTGCGCAGCGACGTGCTGAAGACATCGAACATGCACAGGAACAGGAAAGCTTGAGACGGCAGTCCGAACCGTGCGCGCAGCGCGGAGCCGTCGAAGGCGCCGGGGATCCGGATGCCGTAAGGCACCGCGTGGACCGGAAGAGCCGTATGGCGGGCAAGCACATCGCGCACGAAGGTGGTCGGCGTCCAGATTTCCTGCAGGCCCGTGAAGCCGTCCCGCCAGGAGCCAGGCAGTTCGGAGAGCTCCCATGCCCAGTAGCCGATGTTATAGCGGTCTTTCATGAATGCGTCTCCGAACTCTTCCCTTACATATCTCATGTTGTCCCCGTTGACATGAACCAGGTTCACGCGGTACGGATAGCCCTCCTGCTCGCGGTGGGCCCAGCTGAGATCGCCCATCCGCGAAGGATTGCCCCGCTCGAAGTTGTTGATGCCGTACGGCATGCCGCAGCTTTCCAGGGCCTGTGCGAGCAGGCGGCAGCCCTCGCCGAGTCCCATTTCGGCACGGTTATAGCCAATGAGATTGACACCGGGAACTCCGGTATACGGCATGCGTTCGGCTGCGGCTGCGGCTGCGGATGTGGTGGTACGCACCGCTGAACGCACAGCCGGCCGCCGAAGGAGCCTGGGTTTTGCCGGGGAGCGGCCGCTTTCCGGCTTTTTGGCGCGTCGTTTTTTGGACGCTGCCCGCCGTATGCGGCTGTTCTTCCTGACGGTTAGGCGGCGGGATGTGGATGACGCCGGGAGCCTGCGAAGCCGGCGCTTGCGGCGTCGGGTGCGTTTCGGACGCTTGACGGCTTGGTGGAGGAGGGGCCTCCGGAGTGTTTTCACGCTGCTGCCTCCTTTCCTGCTTATGAGCCTGTAGGGCTTCATCTTCCTTTCAGCCTATGCAGCTCCTGCGGCCGGCTCATGGACGGCTGTCCCGAAACGGAACAGAAATGGGTGAGGGCGGAGGGGGCAGGATTGGGGCGGCTGCGGCGCCCTTTTTGCCGGGATGGCACGAATGCCCTGTCTCCACGGGCAGAACTACATAAGATGAAGAAGTGACACTTACCCCTTGGCGTCTGCCGGGGAGCGGTACAGAGGCTGATGTCTGCCGGCATGACCGCAGACGGATGCCCTGATTTCTTGGGACAGGAGTTGAGCGTGGATGAAGAAGCGGCAGCGGCAGCGAAGGCACGCGGCGCATCGAAATCCCGTAAGCCCGCAAGTGTCCGTTATCATTCCTGTGTTGAACGAACGCCGAACGTTAGCCCGTGTGATCCGGCAGGCCTACAGGGTGCATCCCCGGACGGAAGTGATTGTGGTGAGCAACGGTACTCTGGACGGATCGGACCGGATGGCCGCCCGCCTCGGAGCCCGGGTGATCTCCTATAAGCAGGCGCTCGGCCACGATGTCGGCCGGAGCATCGGCGCCAAGGCGGCCCAGGGAAGCGTGATGCTCTTCCTTGACGGCGACATGGTCATTCCGGCAGCGAAGCTGCGGCCTTTCGTTCAAGCGGTTCAGCAGGGGGTGGATGTGGCGCTTAACCGGTATTCGGGACCTGCCAAGAGTAAGCGGACCCACCGCGTGGTGCTGGCCAAGTATGCTTTGAACGTTATGCTCAACAAAGGTGAGCTCGAGGGCGCATCCATGACGACCGTGCCCCATGCGATCAGCCGGAAGGCGCTGGAGACGATGGGGACTGAGGCTTTGGCGGTACCGCCTAAGGCACAGGCTATCGCCTCGGCACGGGGGCTGCGGATCAAGGGAGTGCACCTGATTCCCGTGGGCAGGCTCAACCCGATCCGCCGCGGCCGTAGGGGCGGTGATCCCGTAGGCGATCTGATCATAGGCGATCATCTGGAGGCGGTGGAATGGCTGGCCCGGGAGACCGGGGCACGCGGACTTCGGACCGACCTCGGACGCAAGCGCGAATTCGTGAGGTGAGAACGTGAGGTGATCCGCATGAGAAAGCCGGGCAGCCGCAGCCGGTACGCACGGACAGCCCAAGCTGCCTGTACGGTACGGGCAGCACGGAAAGCAAGGAAAGCACGTAGAGCACGAACGCTAAGAACAGCACGGGCACTTCGGATTAGGAAAGCATTCTCGGGTATGCGGGTCCGCAAGCACCCGCCGGGCGCTATCCCGGGCGGGGAGGTAACCGAGCTGCAGGTATCGGCCGTGCGGGAGAGCAAGGGCCGCCGCAAACGGGCAGGGGGCCCGAAACGGGGCGCGGCCCGCAAGCCGGCTTCCCGGCGGGCCGCCCCTCCCAAGCGGGGCCCTGCCAGGCGGAGACGGGTGCAGCCGCGCGGGGCATCCCGCTCCATGCCGACCGCGGGACGCGGCGAAGCATCCTGGTACCGCTGGGGCCTGCAGGCCGGAGTCCAGGCCGCCGGCGGTCTGGATCCGACGGCGGCTGCGGACCCGGCCCAAGCGCTCCAGGAGCACTGGGTGCCGCAGATGCGGCGGTTCGGTCTGGCCCGGGGCTCCTGGAAGCACTACTGGGCGGCGGCCCGGGGCTTTGCCGAGGGCTTCGGCCGCCAGTCCGGGCTGGAGCTCGGCAGGCTCCTGCCGCTGCCAACCGACCGAACCGTTGCTGCGGTGCTCTCCGTCATGAACGAGGAGGCCTCCATCGGCGGCATTCTGAGGGAGCTGCAGCGCCTGCACCTTCACGAGCTGATCGTGGTCGTCAACGGGTCGGACGACGGTACGTTCGCCCGGGTACGGGCGGAATCGGGTGCGCTCGTCGTTCATTACCCCGAAGCGCTCGGCTATGACGTCGGCCGGGGCATCGGAGCCAAGCTGGCCCGGGCGGACATCGTCCTGTTCCTGGACGGCGATATACCCGTTACTGCCGAGCAGCTTCTGCCTTTCCTGGCGGCCGTGGACCAGGGAACGGATGTGGCGCTCAATGATATCACGCCTTACCTCGGGCCCTTTGGGCGCTGGGACGGGGTGAGCATCGTCAAGCGCTTCCTGAACCGCACGCTGGGCCGGGATGATCTGCAGGCCAATTCCCTTACGGCCGTGCCGCACGCCCTGTCCCGCAAAGCGCTGGAGACGATCGGGTTCGGGCACCTCGCCGTACCGCCGGTGGCACAGGCGGTGGGCCTGCTGAAGGGGCTGAGCATCAAGGCGCCCTGGAGCGTCGATGTCGTCACGAAGAACAGGGTGAACCTGCGCAACACGGGAGGCGGCAACCCGGTCGCCGAACTGATTATCGGAGACCATATGGAGGCGCTGCACAAAGCCCGGCAGCTGGCCGGAAGCCGGCTCGGCTATAAGGATAAGATGAGACGCAGAGAGGTTCTGTAGACAGGAGGGGGAGGAGGAGATCCACTTGCAAAAAACCAGTATCGTCATTCCCCACCGGGAAGGTCTTCCGCTGCTGGTCCGGTGCATCGATTCGATCCGCCGGCATACGGATACGCCTTATGAAATCATTGTGGTCGATAACGGGTCCCGCGACGGCTCGGTAGAGTACTGTCTGCAGGCGGGGGTGCGGCTGATCTCCGCGCCGTCGAACCGGGGGTTTCCGGCCGCCTGCAACCTCGGGATGCAGCTTGCCTGCGGGGATGCGGTTCTTCTGCTGAACAATGACGTGGTTGTCACCCCCCGCTGGCTGACAAACCTGATGCGCTGCCTGTACGCCGGCGAGGATACGGGGCTGGTCGGCCCTGTCACGAACTATGCGAGCGGACTGCAAATGGTGGATACGCCCTACAATACCCCGGAGCAGGCGGACACCGTGCCGAATGAGCCGGATCCAGCCAAGTGGGAGGAGGTACGCCGGCTGATCGGCTTCTGCCTTCTGTTCAAGCGGGAGACCATGGAGAAGATCGGCCTGCTCGACGAAGTCTTTTCACCCGGACACTTCGAAGACGACGACTACTGCTACCGTGCCCGGGCCGCCGGATACCGGCTGATGGTCGCCGGCGACGCATTCGTCTACCATCAGGGCAGCGCGAGCTTCGGCCAGGAGCCGCAGGAAGGCGTCAAGGAGCTGATCCGCCGCAACCGCGAGTTCTTCATGGCCAAGTGGGGCGTCGATCCGCACCAATTCATATAGGAAGAGTATGGGGCGTAGAGCGCCCCCGGGAGGTGTGAAAGTGAGACGCAGCAGTAGACGGGGGAGCATCCCCGCGCCCCGCGGGAGGGGAAGTAGGCCTGCGGTCTCCGGCTGGAGTGAGGGCCATGCGGCCGGCTTCGCGGAGGGCAGCCGTTACGGATGGCATACGGGCGCGTGCGAAGCCGTAGTCGGCCGGACACCGCTGGGAGCCGGTCTGCTGAGGGAGGCCAAGGTATTCTTCATCAAGGAGGGCTTCGATTCGCTCGACAACGGAATACTGGATGCCCTGCAGGGCCTCGTCAGCGAAGCGGCCGGCCTGCACGAATCGGAGGATGCCGCCGGCCGTGCCGCAGTGGAGACGCCCGATCTCGTGATCGTGCTGAACGGCACCCGCTTTCCGGTATCCCAAGTGGAATCGCTCCGGAGCCAGGGCGTTCCGACGGCGCTGTGGCTTGTGGATGATCCCTACCACACGGACCGGAGCAGTCAGATCGCTCCGCTCTATGACTATGTGTTCACCCATGAGGTGAACGCGGTTTCGCGGTACCGGGAGCTCGGCTGTCCCAATGTGCATTATCTGCCGCTCGCGGCCGGTCCGCACATCTACTATCCGCGCAAGGTCGACAGGGGGTTTCATACCGATATTTGCTTTATCGCCAACGCCTTTCCGAACCGGGTGGAGTTCATTGACCGGATTGCCCCTTTTCTCGAGAAGCACAGGGTGCTCATCGCGGGGTGGTGGTGGGAGCGGCTGCAGAGCTTCGGACGGCTGCAGGGAAAGATCCGGCAGAATGTGAGCTGGATGCCGCCGGAGGAGGTCTGTTCCTTTTATAACGGAGCGAAAATCGTGGTGAACCTCCACCGGGCGGATAATGACCCCGGCGATCAGAACAGCGGGGGCCTGCAGGGGCATTCGATCAATCCGCGGACCTACGAGATCTGCGCGGCCGGGGCCTTTCAGCTGACCGATGTCCGTCCGGAGCTGCCGGCGATGTACCGGCCGGGGATCGAGGTGGCCACCTACCAATCGCCGGAGGAATTCATGGAGAAGGCGGCCTATTATCTGGAGCATGACGCGGAGCGGGAAGCCATGGCCCTGCGGGGACTGCGCCGGACCCGGGAAGAGCATACGTACCGGCACCGGGTGGAAGCTCTGCTCCGGACGCTCTGGACGTAGAAGCAGAGGCTTGGCAGCTCAGCCCATGAGGAAAGGAGGGTGAAGGCATGGCCTTACCCCAACGAAAACGGCCTGTCCGGCGGGGAAGCGGCGCCTATGGGGCGGGCTGGAATGCCGGCTATCGGACCGGTACGGAAGCAGGCTACCACGCCGGGAGATGCGAGGCGGTCATTCGGCGCTTTCCTGAGCGGCTTCCGCCCGCCAGGCCGGTTCGCCTGATGTTTGTCGTGTCCGGGCAGGGAGATCCCTACAAGACGATCGAGCTCGGGCTGCTGGAGAGTCTGCGGCCGCTTGTGGCGGAGCTGCACGTGATGACGCCCTTCGAGAACCTGGAGGAGGCGGCGCTGCGGCTGAGGCCCGATCTGGTGCTGGTGTTTAACGGGCTGAACTATGTGTCCGGGGAGACGATCCGTACCATCCGCGAAGGGGGCATCCGGACGGCGGTCTGGTTTACCGACGATCCCTACTACACCGATGTGTCGGAAGCGGTCGCCCGGAGCTACGATGTGGTGTTCACCATAGAACGCACCTGCGTGGACTGGTACCGGGAGCGGGGCTGCGCCGAAGTGCATTTCATCCCGCTGGCGGTGTCCCCGGGCATCTATCGGCCCGGCAAGGCGCCGACCTCCCATCATACCGACATCCTGTTCCTGGGCAGCGGCTACACCAATCGGGTGGCCCTGTTCGATGCGATTGCACCGGAACTGTCCAGCCGCAGGACCCTGATCGCCGGCAGGTGGTGGGAGCGGCTCTCGAACTATGAGCTCTTGAAGCCGAGCCTGAGGGAGGGCGAGGCCTGGCTGTCGCCGGAGGAGACGGTGCAGTATTACAGCGGGGCGAAGCTTGTGATCAACCTGCACCGGGCGCATGACGACGGGGAGATCAATGCGAACGGGCAGGGGGTGCCCGCCGTGTCGCCTAATCCCCGGACGTTCGAAATCTCCGCCTGCGGCACGCTGCAGCTCGTGGACGCCCGCGAGGGGCTCTCGGACTTCTATGTCCCGGGGCAGGAGATCGAGACGTTCGCTTCTCCGGAGGAGCTCGTCGACAAGATCAGGTATTATCTCGGGCATGAGGCGGAGCGGAGCCGGATCGCCCGGAACGCACTGGCCCGTACCCTGCGGGACCATACGTATACGGTCAGGCTGGGAGAACTGCTGCATGCGGCGTTTGGGCCCTGATTCGGGGCTTAGGCCCTACTCTAGCGGAGGCGGTGACGAAGACATGCTGAAATTCAAAGTAAAAAGGAAGCGTCAGCCGGCCCGGGCGCAGGGGCGGAAGCGGCGGTTGATCCTGAAGCGGCTGGGACGCAGGGCCGGGGGCCGGTTCACCACGGCGTCTGTCAACCGGATGATCGACGAGGCCCATACGCGGGGCTATAAGGCGGGCTACGAGGAAGGCCGGATGAAACCGGAGGCACCGGAAGGCGGCAAGAGCCCTTATGACCAGGGATTCGATAAAGGCTATGATGAAGGCTACGGCAAGGGACTCTACGCGGGGGGAGATGCGATCGTCGATCTGACGCTTCCCTTCGATGCCATCCTTCCCGAGGTTTCCATTGTCGAGATCGTCGAAGCGGGTGTCGAGCAGCTGCGCTCCCGGCAGTTCCTGCTGCAGAGTACGGAGCAGATCGCCGAGCGGATCCAGGGAGCGCTGGACCGCCGCGAGCCGTTCTCGCTTGTGCGGGTCGGCGACGGAGAGGTGCTCACGCTGGCCCAGGAGCTCGCGCTGCCTATAGACGAGGTGCGGAGCAAGGGGGCCTTCCTTGGCTATGCCGGGGTAGATGTGCCGGACCTGGCCGCGAGAGACCAGCTGGCCGCTTCGCTGCGGGCCGCCACGGTTGTGGGGATTCCGAAGCTCCGCAACTTTACGTACCAGCCGCTGGCCTTCAAGGCGCTGCAGGCCCATGGGATCGACTACCGGCAGCTCAGCCTGACCCATTCGCTGGTGAACTACTACCTGCACCAGCAGGGATACCTCGGCGGGCTGCTGCGCGGGCGCCGCGTCCTGCTGGCGGGCAACGTGATGAAGCCGCTGGCGGAGGTGCTCACCGAGAACGGCATCTTGGTCAGCGCCGTAGTGACGCCGGTGAACGGTGTCAAGGATATCCCACGGGTCATGGAGGAGATCCGGGGCTGCTCGTTCGATATCGCCCTCGTTTCCTCGGGCATTGCGGCGGTGACGATTGCCGAGCGGATTGCCTCGGAGATGGGCCTGGTCGCCTTGGACTTCGGCCACCTCGCCGACGAGCTCGGGAAGCGGCAGGAGCCCTTCCGATGAGGAGGCGGGGAGGTCCGTCCGTGAAGGCGGGCGCCCGGCCGGGCACCGTCCGCGGGAAGAAGCGCCGGGTCCGGCACCTGTATGCCGCGTCCCAGGATGCCGTCTTCCACCGGGGCTACACCGCAGGGTATCATGCCGCCTACCCGGCCGGCCTGGAAGAGGGAAGGGCGGCCGGCCTCGTCTCTTACCGGCAGCCTTGGGAAGGATGCAGCATTATTATTCCCACCTATAACCAGGTGAAGCTGCTCAAGGACTGTATTGAGAGCATCCGGCAGTTCACGCCGGAGCTTCATGAGATTATTGTGATCGATAATGCGTCGACGGACGGAACGGCCGAATACCTTCATGCCATGAGGGGACAGCTGCGGTATCGGATCAATGCCGAGAATATCGGCTTTGCCGGCGGGGTGAATCAGGGGCTGCGGATGGCGAGAGGATCGACGCTGCTCCTGCTCAACAACGATACGGTGGTGACCCGGGGGTGGCTCGGCAATCTGCTTCGCTGCCTCCACAGTGACGAGCGGATCGGGCTCGTCGGACCGATGACCAATTATATCAGCGGGGAACAGCTGGAGCCGGTTTCCTACACTTCGGTGGAGGAGATGCACCGGTTCGCGAAAGGATACAATGTTCCGGATGAATCCCGCTGGAAGCGTACCACCCGGATTACGGGATTCTGCCTTCTGCTGCGGCGGCAGGTATTCGACCGTCTCGGCTACTTTGATGAGGGCTTCGAGAAGGGCAACTGTGAGGATGACGACTTCTGTCTGCGGGTGCGGCTGCTCGGCCATGAGCTGGTTATTGCCGGGGACACGTTCATTCATCACGTCGGGAGCGTGAGTGTAAAGGCGCTCGGGGACGAGCAGGGTGAGGTGTACGGCCGCAATCAGGATTATTATGGGCGCAAATGGGGCAATCCCCACGAACTGCCGGGCGAGGTGGTTTCCTTCTCGGAAGGCTTCCGCGATATGTCCCTGCTGTATCCCAGGGAGGCGCTGGTGCAGAGCTATACCGGCCGCTTGTTCTGGGTTCGCGATGGGGTAAGGCATCCGGTCGACGGCCCGGGCGATCCGATCCTCCCGGCGGTGCGGCTCTCTCACATCGAACTGCGGCATTTGCCGGTTGGGGCGGCCGTTACTGCGGCGGAGATCCACAGCGCCTGGAGCGATGGAGGTGCCGGCCTGCCGCCGGAAGGGGCGCTGCTGCGCGGGGAGGGTGATCACTTGTATCTGCACGAGCAGGGGACCCTGCGCCGCTTCACCTCCCCGTATGCCGCCGAGGTGTGGGGAGCCGGACGTCCGGGGCCCCTGGCGCTTGATCCGCAGCTGGGCTCCCAGCTGCCCCGGGGGCTTCCCGTCATCCCCCCCGTTACCCTGAAGGCGGATAACTTATAGCGGCACAGCCGCCGGCCCCCTCCCGCCCCGAATTGGGCGGGAGGGCCAGTGGCTGTGCCCGGCTGTGCGGCATAGCATAGAGGGAAGAGAAGGGAAGAGGAGGAGAACCGGGTGCAGGAGCAGATCGATGAAATCATTCTTCATATGGCCAAAACGCAGGAGGAGCTGGCGAGCATCATGGAGGCCAAACGGCATGTCGTGTGCCATCTCTCGGTCTTGAACCAGTACATTCCGCATGTACACCCTGAATTTGACGGGCTGGACGCATTGATGGAGCACTCCCTCCTGGTCACCAAGAGCGTGACGTCGTATCTCAACGTGCTGTCCGACCTCGAAGAAGCCATGTCGGGAAGCCTCGAGTGCATCGTCAGGGAGCTTGGGGATGGGCCCGGAGAGGAGTAAACGCGGGGGACGGGTCCGACGGGACGCCGCAGCCGCGCAGCAGGAGAGGGGGACAACCGCATGAGCAGAGCCGAATCGCTAACGCGCATCATGAAGGCGTCCGCCAAGATTCAGCTCAATATCGCATTGATGCTGGAAGCCAAGACGGCGGAGGCCGAGAAGTCGCGCCACTGGATATGCAATCACCTGTCGGCCGGGGCCTATGAAGGGCATGCCGTGCAGGTGAAGGAAACGATGGATATTCACGACCAGCTGATCGAATTGATCGAGGGCTTGACGAAGATGGAGAATGCCTTGACCCGCAATCTGCAGATTCTGCTCAACCAGAAGGACGAAGGCGGCGGGCTCGGCGAAGGCGGGATGCAGGGCGGCGGATTCGGAGATATGTTCGGCTTAGGTGGGAACTGACATGAACCGTTGGGAGTTCGAGCAGGAGATCAAGCTCGATATGCTGCATTCCTTGGCCCGCAGCCAGCGGGCCCTGGCCCGTATGCTCGAAGCGGTCGCCGAGGTCGGCGTCTCCACGGAGGCGGCGGCCCGGCACCTCGCCGACAATCTGCAGGCGATCAGCGCCTACCAGAGGGCGATGACCGTGAAGATCACAGGCCTAACGGTCGGCCGCCGCCGCAGACGTGGGGTGCCCGGCCGGCCCTGGCTGAGCCGGAGAGTGACGGCGGCCGGTCCGGCAGTGCGGCGCAGGGCACGGGCGGGGGCAGCAGGTTCCAAGGCCCCTGGAGAGTGGAAGCCGGAAGAAGGGAGGTTCCGCGCATGAAGGGAAAGCGAGTGAAACGGCGCCCGCTTGGGAGGAAGAGGCGGAAGGCCGTGAGGGCCAAACGGCCGGTGAGAGCGGTGAAAGCCCGCAAACGCAAGAAGGCCGTTTCGGGGACAGGGGCAGCTTCCTCCGGACGCAGGCGCAGACGCAAGAAAGCGGTCCGCCGGGGGCCGGGCGACGCGGTCCGTTACAACCACGGCTATGACGCCGGCTATGACAAAGGCTTCGCCCACGGGTACGGCAAAGGGCTGGAGGAAGGCCTTGATGCAGCTTACGCCGAGCTGTAATACAGCGCCTGAAGTTTCCTCCTGCGGTCAGTCGCAAATCTGGGCTTAGGCGAATACAATGATGGCGTAAGGATTCTCGGATGTGACGGGAGGAAAACGTCATGAGCATGTATTCGCTGGAAGCCTCGAGCCGCCTCGCCACCGCCATGAAGCTGCAGTACCGGGATGTTCTCCGCTTCCTGGAAGGACTGCAGTGGAGCCTCAACCATATCGCCGGCTCGATCCGCAATTATGCCGCCCTGGCAAAGCTGGCGCCCGGAGAGGCGGAGGCCGAGGAGCTCGACAGGCTGCTGATGCAGGCCAAGGGCCACTTTACGCTGGTCCGTGAGCTGTATGTGGAGCTCAAGGGGATGGAGCCGAGGATCGAACCGGCCGGCGAACCCGCGGTGACGTACCGGGAGGGGCTGCGGGAGGCGATCGGCATGGAGCGGGAGGCGATCCGGCAGTTTCGCGATACGTATCTCCTGACGCCGAGCCCTCGGGTCAGGGATGTGTTCTTCCTGGCGATGAGCGACGGGGTGGACCGGCTTGCGGCGCTGTTCCTGCTGAAGCAGGAGGCCTGAGAAGCTGCGCCCAAGTCCCGCATCGGAGGCTTATAGAAAACCAGGGTACTTAGAAGAAGCCCACGAAGGACCCCTCCTCCCTGCGAGGAGTCCTTCGTGGGCTTGTTGAAGTTCACTTCGTCTCGTGTTCCTGCTGCAAACCATGTCCGTTCGGCCCCTTCCGGGCTCCGGCCTTCTGGTGCAGCTTCAGGCCCCGTCTCTTACTGCGGCAGGGCTTGAAGCTCCTTCCACTTCAGAAGCAGCCCGCCGTAGACGAGGCCGCCGCCGAAGCCGAAGAGCAGAAGCTTGTCGCCTTCCTTGAGCAGACCGGCACGGACGGCCTCATCGAGAGCCAGGGGAATGGTGGCGGCGGAGGTATTGCCGTAATCCTCGATGGTGTGGAGGGTCTTCTCCAGCGGGATCCCGAGCTTCTCACAGGCCGACTCGATAATCCGCAGGTTCGCCGAGTGCGGAATGAACCAGTCCACGTCCTCAGCGGACAGGCCTGCAGCTTCGAGCAGCTCCGCGGAAGCGCGGGGCACGGTCTGCACGGCGAAGCGGTACACCTCTCGGCCGTTCTGCATGAGCTTGCCGCCGGCGGGGACGGGCTCGCCGTCGGTCCAGCTCACCGCGGTGACGGCGCGGTACAGGTGCGGGCCGCCGCGGCCGTCGGTGCCTGCGGTGTAGGCGAGCAGGGAGCTCTCCGCGCCAGGGGCCGGATCCCGCTCGAGCAGGACGGCTCCAGCGGCGTCGCCGAAGAGGATGCACGTGGTCCGGTCGGTGTAGTCTGTGATTTTGGAGAGTGCGTCCGCCCCGATGACCAGCGCTTTGCGGTGCAGCCCGGAGGCAATCATGCCGGAGGCGGTATGCAGCCCGTGCACGAAGCCGGCGCAGGCGGCGCTGAGATCGTATGCCAGCGTGTGCGGAATGCCGAAGTGGGCCTGAACCAGGCACGCGGTGGCAGGGAAAGCGAAGTCCGGTGTGCTTGTGGCGACGATCAGCAGGTCGACGTCTTCAAGGACCGCGTGGTAGCGGTCGACGAGGTTCTGCACCGCTCGGATCGCCAGGGTACCTGTGGACTCTTCGGGTGCACAGATCCGGCGTTCCCGGATGCCGGTGCGCTGCACGATCCATTCGTCATTCGTCTCAACCAGACGCTCCAGCTCGGCATTCGTGAGCCGGCGCTCGGGCGTATAGCTGCCAATCGCTGTAATCCGCGGCCGGTAAGGCGCGGAGGAGGGGAACATTCCGGTGGACATAAGATCACCTCGGGTTTTATTTTAATGACCTGAATATAGTACCTGGTACTAAAATAACGCATAACAGTCTTCCTGTCAATCCATATTTCACCAGCCTGTTTCCGGAGGGCGAATGGGAGGGCATTGCGAACGGTCAATGCGGCCGCCCTTTCTCTCTTCTTCGTCCGATCCCCTTCAGCAAAAAAGAAAAGGAACCGCCGCTCCTCCGGAGTATCCTGCCCCGTACGCGATGTCCTGCGGTTTCGGAGGGCTCCGCTTCGGCGGACATGCCTACCGCCGACCGGGAAGATGCTCTGGAGCTTCGGATAAAGCTCAGGTGCCAGGGCAGGAAGAGGAGGAAAAACGGCAGGTAGAAGGGCGGCGAGTACCAGACCTTCCAGCCCTTCTCGATCAGGAACCCGGAGCGGACCAGGGCATATTCCATCGCGAGGGAAGCTCCAGTGAACAGAATGGAGAGGAGCAGACGCCGGCCGAAGCGCTGGAGCGCATTCAGGTACAGAATGGCGATCGACGAAGGGGCGACCGAGAACATGATGATATCGGGAATGCCGCCGATGGCGGGATCTCCGGAATCGAGCAGATCGAGCAGGAAAAAGAAGGCGATGTCCCCCATCCAGGCGAGAAAGCTGATGACTCCGAAGGTTACATACCACTCGCTGCGCGAAAGTGTCCGATTCCCGGCCGCCGCGCCCAGGAGCAGCAGTGCTCCCAGCGTGTACACCAGCCAGGCCCCCTGCGGATTCAAATCCAGACGCTGCAGCACGCCGGTCCAGTAGTCCATGTTCTCTGCCCCTTCCACATTCTTCATGTCCGTAGTATGCACTTGGGGCCTTGGGAGATATGCAGGAGAAACTGCTGCTTGGGCTGACCTGGGCGGTCCAGGAGCCTGACGGAAAGGACCGAAATTTAACTTGACCACGGATCGGACCCCACGCTACTCTCGTAGGAGCAGGATCCGCAGGTGTATAATGGAGGGACATGGAGGGACATACCCTCCATGCATGACCGATGACCACAGAAATGAAAGTGGGATTCCCGATGTCAATGAAAACGCTGAAGCTGCTCACGATCCTCGTGCCGCCGCTCATTATCGGCGGCTTCGAGTATGTGCGGCACGAATTTCTGCTGGACAGCCTGTCAATGGAGACCGGCAACTTTTATATGCTTGTGCTGACGTTTCTGCTCTCCTATCTTTTCGCCGCCTGGATGTTCCGCCGGATTGAGGCCGTGAACCGGCATCTTGCCCGGGAGCAGGCCCGGCATGCCGTCTACGAGGAGCGGGAGCGGCTGGCGGGCGAGCTGCACGACAACATAGCCCAGATTCTCTTCTTCTTGAACGTGCAGTTGAAGAAAGGTCAGCTTGAAGAGGCCCGCTCGGCCGTCTCGGAGATCGACCACCACCTGCGGCAGGCGATCTTCAACCTGCGGACGCTCCCGGAGGAGAGCGCCACCTTCGCCGCCCGCCTGCAGACGTGGCTGGAGGAGTGGAGTGTGCTGAGCGGCATCCCGGTCGAGCACCGCATCGATATGGAGAGGGGGGCGCTGCCGCCGTCCGCCGAGGTGCCGCTCTTCTCGATCATCCGCGAGGCCTTCACCAATATCCGCAAGCATTCGATGGCCGACCGGGCTTGGCTTGAGCTCGTTATCGGCGATGAAGACGGTGCCTCCTGGCGGCTGCGGATAGCCGACAACGGGCTGGGCCTCGCTCCCGGGGCTGCCGGCCGGGCGGGGCGCTACGGGCTGCAGCTCATGCGCAAGCAGGCCCGTGAGCTCGGAGCGGAACTCGTCCTCGGCGGAGCGGAGGGCGAGGGACTGACAATTACACTGGCCGGGCACCGAAGCGGGCCCGGGGAAGGAGGAAGCCCATGAGCTACCGCGTGCTTGTGGCCGATGACCATCCGCTGTCCCGGCGGGCCATCCGGCAGCTGCTGGAGGGGGAGCCGGGGTTCGAATGGGCGGGAGAAGCCGAAGGAGGGGAGGCGGCCGTGGAGGCGGCCGGCCGGCTGCTGCCGGATCTCGTGCTGATGGACCTGCAGATGCCCGGCATGAACGGCCTGGAGGCGACCAAACGGATCAAGGCCCTCTACCCGCAGATCCGGGTGGTGATGCTGACCGTCTCCGACGATGTGGCCGATCTCTTCACTGCTGTGCGCTTCGGGGCGCAGGGGTATCTTCTCAAGAATATGGATCCCGACGAGTGGATGACCTACCTCCGGGGACTCCTTGATGAAGACAGCGAGATCTCGCGCGGACTCGCCGACCGGCTGTTCCATTCGTTCCGCTCGGCACAGCAGCCGCTGCAGGAGGATCCGGCGTCTTCGGTACTCTCCGCCCGGGAGTGCGAGATTCTGAGCTGTGTCGCCAGCGGGCAGAGCAACCGGCAGATTGCGGAGAGGCTGGTGATCAGCGAGCATACGGTCAAGAATCATATCAAGAATATTCTGGCGAAGCTGGCGCTCGACAACCGGGTGCAGCTGACCGCCTATGCCGTCAGGCACGGATTGACACAGTTCGGTCATAGTTCGGAGGACAAATAGCCCGGTTGAGTCATTTTCATCCACTCCCCTTTTACAGTACAGTAACTAAGGACAGAATGAGCGTATAGAGGAAGGGGACCCGAGCTATGAACCCGAAAAAATGCCTGCTTGCGGCAGGCCTGATGATGTCACTGCTGGGAGGAAGCATTGCCAGCGCCCACGTGACCGTATATCCCAAAGAAACGACCCAGGGCACTTATGAGAAGTTTGCAGTACGCGTGCCTACCGAAAAGGACGTGCCGACCGTGAAGGTGGAGGTTCGCTTCCCGCTGGATGCGGTTACGGTCTCCCGTTTCGAGCCGAAGCCGGGATGGACTTACGAGATCAAGAAGGACGCAGAGAACAAGATCACCGGCGTCGTCTGGACCGCCAGCGGCGAAGGTCTCTCGCCGACCGAATTCGGCGAATTCTATATGTCCGGCAAGGTGGCGGACAACGCCACGGCGATCTCATGGAAAGCGTACCAGACGTACAAGGACGGCAGTGTGGTCGAGTGGACCGGGGCCGAAGGCGCCGATAAGCCGGCGTCGGTCACCAAGGTGAACGCCAAGCCGGCCGGCGCGGCGGCCGACAGCCACGGCCACACCGCCGCCGCAGCAGCGGGCGCCGAGCCGGCAGCCGCAGCGGCGGCGCCTTCGCAGACGCCGCTCTACCTGTCGGTCGCGGCCCTGATCCTGGGCGCCGCCTCGCTGGCGGTGTCCCTACTGCGCCGCCGGGGATAGGAAGCACCCGCCGGCCGGGAACCCAAGAGCCCTCCAGGGGATGCACGCCAAGTGCTCCCCGGGGGGCTTTTTTTGCCGTGACCGCCGAGTAAGGCAGAGCAGCCGGTGATCTGGATAAAAAGGAAAAGAGCGGGGGATGCTTCAAAGTAGCTTCGACTTAAGAGTCAAGGAGGATTACGAATCATGATGCAGAAACTGCGCCAAAAGAAAACGGCGATGCTGCTTGCCTTGTGCCTCATCGTCTCTGTGGCGGCTTCCGGCACGGTATTCGCCTTCGGCCGGGGCTCCCAGGGGCCGGACGTATATGCCGTACAGGGCATGCTGAAGTCGCTCGGTTACTTCTCCGGCACGATTACGGGAACCTACGGGCCGGTCACCGAGAACGGGGTGAAGCTGTTCCAGAAGGCTTACGGGCTTCCGGTGACGGGTGCCGTCGACAATGACACCCTGCAGTCCATCCTGTGGGCTTACGGAAATCTCAAAATTCCGAAAAAGCCCGCTCCGACCCCGGCACCAACTCCAGCACCGGCCCCGGCACCAACGCCGGCACCGCAGCCGTCCGGGTATCAGCTTACGAGCGAGGAGCAGCAGATGGTGACGCTGGTGAACCAGGCGAGAGCACAGGCGGGGCTGCCTGCCCTGTCCATTGACCTGTCCCTCTCGAAGGTGGCCCGTCTGAAGAGCCAGGATATGGTGAGCGGCAATTATTTCTCTCACCAGTCCCCGACCTATGGGTCGCCCTTCGATATGATGAAGCAGTTCGGCATCACTTACCGGACAGCCGGCGAGAATATCGCGTGCAACCAAGGCGTAGAGGCCGCGCATACGGCGCTGATGAATTCGCCGGGCCACCGTGCGAACATCCTCAGCAAGGATTTCACGCACATCGGCATCGGCATTGTGAACGGCGGCCCGTGCGGCAAGATGTTCACCCAGCAGTTTATCGGCAAATAACGGAAAGCAGCAGGCAGGTCCATCCCCGGAGCGGAGGCTTCGGGGATTTCATTTGAGATCTTGCGGCAGGGGAAACGTTTACCCTCGTCCCTCCATGTTGTACAATAGGAGAACATCTTAGGGAATCTTTGGGAAAAGTGAAGGGAGTATACGTTGTATGGCGTCTAAGTTTATAAAGGAGTTCAAAGAGTTTGCCATTAAAGGGAATATGATCGAGCTGGCTATCGGGGTAATTATCGGCGGCGCCTTCGGCAAGGTCGTGACTTCGATCGTCAATGATCTGGTCATGCCGCCGATCGGGCTGCTGCTCGGAAGAGTGAACTTTAAGGACCTCTATATCGCATTGAACGGCACGCACTATCCTACCTTGGCCCAGGCACAAGAAAACAAAGTAGTAACGCTCAATTACGGTTTATTTGTCAGCACGCTGCTCGATTTCCTCATTGTTGCTTTCGTCATCTTCATTGCGGTGAAGCAGCTCAACCGGCTGCGGCGCAAGGAAGAGGCGAAGCCCGATCCCAAAGCCAATATCCAGGAGTGCCCGGAATGCCTGTCGGAGATCCCGCGCAAGGCGTCCCGCTGCAAATATTGTACAGCCCAGCTCCATTCGCTGGATGTAGAGAGAGGCTGACCGGTCTCACCGGGACACCAAGAGCTCCTTTCCGCCGACAATCCATACGAGACAGCAGGACCCTCGCCCGAAGCGGTTCTGCGTGATTCCGGACCAGTTTTCCTCGCTTAAGAAAATATTCAGGAATTTCCCGCTTTGATCTAAAGAAAGTTTGGGTACCCTAGTAATAACTGAGTGAGGAGGAAAGGTTCGTATGAATTTGAGTGCCATCGTACAGGAGAAGCTCGTCTTCTTACATAAATTCATCCAATCTCCCAAGGAAGTCGGCAGTGTCATGCCGAGCTCCAAGTATTTGGCTCAGGCGATGACCCGCTGCCTGGACTGGGACCGCACCCGCCATGTGGCGGAGCTCGGCGCGGGTACGGGGGCGTTGACGAAGTATATAGCCCAGGAGGCCGGCAAGGACGCGCGGGTGATGCTCTTCGAGCGCGAGCCCGCCCTGCGCAGCCAGCTCAAGGAGCGCTTCCCGTCCTTCTCGTGCCACCCGGACGCCTGCCTGATCCGGGACGCCATGTTCCGGGAAGGCGTGGAGGGACTCGATGCGGTGATCAGCGGCCTGCCGTTCTTCAACTTCCCGCCTCCGCTGAGGGCCCGCCTGCTGCGGGAGATTGTGGATTCGCTGAAGCCGGGAGGCAGCTTCGTCGCATTTCAGTATTCGCTGCAGATGCGCTCGCTGCTCAGCCGTTCGTTCGACATTGAGGCGATCCGCTTCGTGCCGTTGAACGTGCCTCCCGCCTTTGTCTATGTGTGCCGCAAAAAAATAAAATGATCTTTTGAAACCTGCGGCGGACTTTCGCGTAGTACCGCCTATCATAGGATGATTTTTCGGAGGAGCCTGTCACCCCGGGTTTGCTGTGCCTTTTTGCAGCAGATCGGGGGCGGCGGCTCTTTTTTGTGTTGTTTTGCCGTAAATTCCACATCCTAACTCCAAATGGAAAGAAAGGTGAAACCCTCATGCTCGTATTTCAGCTCGCCATCATCCTTATCGCCTCGAAGGTTGCCGGAGACATCAGTGTCAAGCTGGGGCAGCCTTCGGTGCTCGGGAAGCTCTTGATCGGCATTCTGCTCGGACCGAGCGTCCTCGGCATCGTCAGCAATACGGACATCCTACAGGAAATCAGCCAGATCGGCGTCATTCTTCTCATGTTCATCGCAGGTCTGGAGACGGATATCGAGGAGTTCAAACGAACCGGCAAGCCTTCCTTGTTCGTCGGCGTTGCAGGGATCATTGTCCCCTTCTCCCTGGGATACCTGGCCGGCGTCATGCTGAACCTGCCCGTGTTCGAAGCGGTATTCCTCGGTCTGCTGCTGTCCGCAACATCGGTAAGCATTTCCGTGCAGGCGCTTAAGGAAATGGGGAATCTCAAGACACGGGAGGGTGCTACGATACTGGGGGCTGCCGTTATCGATGACGTGCTGGTAATCATCGCTTTGGCCTTCGTCATGAGCTTCGCGGGAGGCGATGTGAATCTCGGCATGGTGGTGCTCAAGAAGTTCGTCTTCTTTGCCGGGGCCATCCTGTTCGGCTGGAAGCTCGTGCCCTGGTTCCTGAAGCGCTTCGCGCATCTTCGGGTATCCGAGACAGTGATCTCGGCCGGGCTGATCATCTGCTTCCTCTATGCGTATCTCGCCGAGTATGCGGGGGTAGCCGCCATTATCGGAGCTTACATTGCCGGGGTGGCGATTTCGGTCACGCCCTATAAGCACGAAGTATTCGAGAAGGTCGAGACGCTGGGCTATTCGATCTTCGTGCCGGTCTTCTTCACCTCGATCGGGGTAACGGCGGAGTTCATCGGCATCATGCAGAACCTCGGTCTGATTGCCGCACTCAGCGTGCTGGCCATCGCAACCAAGCTCGTGGGAGCGGCACTGGGAGCGAAGCTGTCAGGCTTTGCCTGGAGAAGCTCCTGGGGGATCGGTGCCGCCATGGTATCGCGTGGGGAGGTGGCCCTGATTATTTCGGCGATCGGTCTGGAGAACGGGCTCCTGAACAAGGAAATGTTCGCAGTTATAGTCGTCGTCGTCCTTGTGACAACGATCGTGACGCCTCCGATGATGAAGCTGTTCTTCGGGGATGCGCCGAGACTGGAGCCTGCCGAGACACACTGAAGCGGGGAGGTGCTCAGCCTCCCGGGGGTTCCGTGTTTCACTCCGCCAGGAACCCACTTAATACATAGGAACGAAGGCTTGGTGATTCCTATCCGGGCAAGTTCCGGTCCGAAACGGAGGAAAAACATGCTTCATCACTGGCTCATCCTGCTTGCGATTGCCGTAGCGGTTGCCTATTTGGCGGATAAACTGAAGCAGCCTTATCCGACGCTGCTTGTCGTGACCGGCCTGGTGCTCGGCATCGCGCCGCTGCCTCTGTTGGAAGAGGTCAAGGCTTACGTGGTCTCTGATACGATATTCCGGACGACCGTGATTCTGATTTTCCTCTCCGCCCTCATCGGAGATGCTGCGCTTAAACTGCCGTTCCATGAGCTGAGAGAGAACAAACGGCCGATTCTGTGGCTCGCCTTGGCGGGGACACTTCTTACCTTTGTCCTCATTGCGGCGTTATCTTACCTTCTGCTCGGTCTCTCCCTGCAGACCAGTCTCGTCTTCGGCGCGTTGATGGCCGCTACGGACCCTGTGTCGGTCTTCAGCATCTTCAAGTCGATGGGGCTGAATCAGCGGCTGTCGATCATTGTGGAGGGAGAGAGTCTGGCCAATGACGGGGTTGCGGTGGTTCTTTTCAAAATCGCGCTGGTCACCACCGTTCTGACCTGGTCCAGTGTGCTCGGAGGATCGTTCGAATTCATGAAGGTCATTCTCGGCGGGATGGCGATAGGGGGCGTGTGCGGCTATGCGGCCTCCAGAATTACCGCGGGCATCGATAACTATCTCGTCGAGATCGGCCTGTCGATCGTTCTGTTCTACAGCGCCTTCGAGATCGCGGAGCTGTTCCACTTCTCGGGCGTCATTGCCGTGGTGCTCGCAGGCCTTATCCTCGGGTCGTACGGCAAGCGGATCGGCATGAGCAAGCTTACGCACGAGAAAATGGACTCCTTCTGGGAAACGATCGCCTTCATGGCCAATGCGCTGATCTTCCTTATGGTCGGTCTTGAAGTGGCCAACATCTCGTTCACCGTCAAATCGCTGCCGATCGTTGTAAGCATCGTCATCGTCCTGGCGGCAAGGTTCATCGCCGTCTATGCCAGCTTGACGCCGTGCCCGGATGTGCCCGCCGCCTGGAAGCCCATTATCGCGTGGGGAGGCTTGAAGGGCTCCCTGTTGATCGCGCTGCTCCTGGGCGTGGCGCCGGACCTTGAAGGAAGAGAGCTGCTGCTCGCGATGACGTTCAGCAACGTCGTCTTCTCCCTCCTCGTTCAGGGAACGACGCTCAAGAAGCTCTTCTCGAAGCTGAAGGTGTCCTGAGCGGGGGCTTTACTTTCGAGGGAGGCTCTTTTATAATCATAGGAATGTTTGATGAACCGAATAGGCAGTAAACCGGAGGAGTCTGTCAAGTACAGGCTCCTTTTTGCCTTTTTTTGGTCTGGCCGTGCCCATATCATCTGGAAGCTGGAGGAATTATGGAACAACAAGCTTACTATGCGATCACTCTCTTTTTGCTGATTTACGCCCTCATGATCACCGAGAAAATTCACCGGACCATCCTCGCCATGCTGGGGGCCGTCCTGATGGTGCTCCTCGGCATCGTCTCCCAGGAGACGGCGCTGCATCACATTGATTTCAACACGCTGGGTCTGCTCATCGGGATGATGATTATGGTCGGCATCACCGCGGAGACCGGATTGTTCGCCTGGATCGCCGTCGTTGCCGCCAAGAAGGCCGGGGGCAGCCCGGTCCGGATCATGATCTACCTGGCGCTGCTTACGGCGGTCTGCTCCGCCTTCCTCGACAACGTAACGACCGTCCTACTGATGGTGCCTGTCACCTTCAGCATTGCGCGGCAGCTGGAGGTGAACCCGGTGCCCTTCCTGATCACCCAGATTATCGCTTCGAACGTCGGAGGAACGGCGACGCTGATCGGCGACCCGCCGAACATCATGATCGGCAGCGCCGTGGAAGAGCTGAGCTTCATGGACTTCATCTACAATCTCGCGCCGATCTCGGCACTGATCATGCTGGTGTACCTCCCCATCTTCGTGCTGATCTTCCGTAAGTCGCTGGTAAGCACACCGGAGCGGATGAAGAAGATCATGGAGATGGAGGCGGCGCCTCTGATCACCGATGAGAAGCTGCTGAAGCTGTCTCTAACCGTTCTGGGGCTGACGATCCTCGGCTTCTTCCTGCACCAGCTGCTGCACCTCGAGTCGGCTACCGTAGCGCTGGCCGGCGCCTTCCTGCTTCTGCTCTTCACGGGCGAGCACAAGATGGAGCGTGCGCTCGAGAAGGTGGAGTGGGCGACGATCTTCTTCTTCGTCGGCCTGTTCGTGCTGGTCTCGGGTCTGGTCGAGACCGGCGTCGTGGCCGGCTTGGCCGAGCGGGCGGTGGAGCTGACCGGCGGCGACGTGGTCGCCGCATCCCTGCTCATCCTGTGGCTGAGCGCCATCGCCTCCGCCTTCCTCGACAATATCCCGTTCGTGGCGACGATGATCCCGCTGATTCAGGAGATGGGCGTGCGGGGGATCGGTGACCTGGAGCCGCTGTGGTGGAGCCTGGCTCTCGGCGCCTGCCTCGGAGGCAACGGTTCCCTGATCGGGGCCAGTGCCAATCTGATCGTCGCCGGACTGGCCGGCAAGGAAGGGCACCCGATCCGCTTCGTGACCTACCTGAAGTACGGCTTTCCGCTTATGCTGCTGTCCATCGTGCTCAGTACAGGGTATATTTATGTGCGTTATCTGCTGTAAATCGAAGACCGGCCTGCGTCATTCTCCAAGGGGATTACGCGCGGAATTCGAAATGGGCGTGTCCCCCGGGACGCGCCCTTCTTTTTTGTTCAAATCTAAGAATTTATATCTCGCCGGAGCTCGAACCCGTCATCTTATATTTCTTATACACGCGCATTGTCCTTAAAGGACAGCGAAGCCGTTTATCTTGTGGGAGCGCCTATTTTATGCAGTGGACGCACCACTCAGTACTCCCATTCATAAACTGAATTTGACTGTATCCCTAGACCTTGTAATGATACAAAAACCCGGGCAAGGAGGGGTGACACTTGGGCAGCGATCACAAGAGCAAGTTCTTACTCACAAGCCGCGAGCGGGAAGTTTTTGAACTGCTGGTGCAGGACAAAACGACCAAAGATATCGCGCAGCAGCTCTTCATCAGCGAGAAAACCGTGCGGAACCATATCTCCAACGTGATGCAAAAGCTGAACGTAAAGGGCCGTTCGCAGGCGGTAGTCGAGCTGATCAAGCTTGGGGAACTGCAGATCTGACCTACGCACCGCATAAACCACAACAAGCCTTTTTCGGAGCATTTCCTTCAACAGGAAGTGTACGCGAAAAAGGCTCTTTGGTGTAGTGGGGCCGCAGCGAAAAGCCCCCGGCGCCCTCTCTCCTCTCGGAGAGCAGGCGCCGGGGGCTTCCGTATGGGCTAATGCGACCCCGCTTCAGCCTTTACGGATGGGACTACTTCGCTGCTTTCTTTCTTGCTTTCTTGGCCTTGGCCACCGCGGGCAGATGCTTGTAGCTGCGGATCGTCGGTCCCTTGCAGATCGGACACTCCGGATATTCCGCCGCCGCGAATTCCTCACGGACCCAGGCCTTGCAGTCCGCGTTCTTGCATTTCCAGATGACGGTCGGCTTGAGTTCAGGCTTGGTCTCTTCCTGCTGCACGTCCATAAGGCACACCTCCTTGCAAAGCGGTCTTTATTGTAACCATTTTGGGCTCCCGCATGCAAGAGGATAACGGCTGAAATTCCGCCGAAAAGCCGCTCCCCGGCAGAAAAATAGCAGGCCCGGAGAACTGGAGCCTGTCTCCTGCTTTCAGGCGGAGAGTAGCAGCCGTCGGTCGGTGCCTTTGCCCGCATTCTTCGCGATCTCGGCGCCCTCCTGGGCGGCGGAGCCGAATCCATTTTTGCTGAAGGAAGGGAAATGATGCATCTGAAGTTCGGAGGGGAAGAAGGCGGAGAAGCGGAATGGTCGGGTTGATGGAATGCTCCAGTTGGTTTATACTGGAAATGGTTACTTCCAATTATTACTATATATTGAAGGAGAAAACCATGAAAAAAACCGGAGCTTTCGCCGCCTTCCTGTCCCTTCAGCTGCTGCTCGGATCCAGTGCGCTGGCCGGGACTGCGGAATTTACCAATGCGGATGCGGCGAACTGGGATCTTCCCGCTCAAGGGAAGCTGGAGTCGAAGCGGATGGACGACAACATGCTGACGGTAGAGACATCGCTGCAGTGGAGCAAGGAGAAGCTGGGCGAACGGGAGAAGAACAGGGCGGTCTATTCGTACGTGCCTGCGCTGAGATGGACGGCGAATGTGGAGAACGAGCTGAAGGGCGCCGTGATGGCGACTACGCTGCCCGGGGCCAAGTTCGACCTGATCCCGGCAGGAGATAAGCAGGGGGAAACCGTCCGGGTCACGGTGGCCGGGGCGGCGGACCTGCAGGGGGGCAAGCCTTATCGGCTGTACTCCTCCTGGTACAAGACGGGAACCGAAGACCCGGCACTGACCCTCCGATCGCAGGTCCGGTATACCACCTATATGCCTGGCGCGAAGGTGACCGACCTGCCGGGGTCGGACGACCGGATCGGCACGATGAGCTGGAACGGGGCGGAGAGTGCGTCGTGGCGTACGAAGCTGATTCGCGATCCGGATGTGCTGCCGTTCTTCCCGGTCTGGTACGAGTCGGCGGACGAGGAGATCCTCCCGGTGAAGGGGGCGTACCTGCGGATTACCTCCCGGGAGGCGCTGGATCTGTACAAGACAGAGCAGACGAAGAAGCTCATGGAGGCGTCCGATACGCAGACGTACCGTTTTGCGATTACGGCGAGTTCCTCCCTGCTGGACGCGGAGCTGAAATCGAAGCGGCTGGAGGAGCTTGGCGTCAAGATCTCCCAGTATTATGCCTACAGCTACGACGAGAAGAAAAACGAGCGGACGACCTACAGCTGGTTCCAGACCGACAAGGATCTGCTCACGAAGGTTCTTGGGGAAGACAAGACGAAGAGCTATTCGGTAATGGAGATTGAGGGGAAGGCCACAGGCGAGGCGCTGAAGCAGATCAGTGAATGGGACTGGGTCGATTTTGTGGAGATTGAAGAGAGCGGACACCGGCCGACCGGCGTCTACTGGCTCAATCAGAAGCTTTGAGAAGCTGTCCCATGGCCTTAAGGTCAAAGAAAACGCCATAAAACAGCAGCCTTCCCGCTTCAGAGGGAAGGCTGTTCCCGTTTTGACCCGGAGGAAGGAGCAGGATACGCGGTGGGTTCCTGCCCGGTCCAAGTGAACGATGCAGGTCCCCGCAGAACGCTGCTCGCGTAAGTTTCTTGAGAACAGCGCTTCCGTCGGATCGGTGGGAAGGACGAATGGGAGTATCCGGATACGGGAAATTACCCTTCCCGCATGCGGTGGAAGAGTAGACCGCCGCTTCTCGGATTTTCCCCCGTTACAAAATAGGGCATATGCTGCCTTACATAGGCTCCATAGCGTGTGAGAAGCTCCGGCGAAAGCTCATCGACGTAATGGACGCCCTGCGGCGGGTTGTCTCTGAGCAGGACGGCGAGCGCCGCATAGACGCCGCAGGCCACCTGATAATAGGTGGCATTCGTGGGGAAGGAGGGATACACCTCCGAATGCCTCATGATATTGTACATATAGCGCTCGCGGTCCTTGTACACGAGCAGTACGCCGACCAGATCCTCGCCCGCAAGCTCGGCCTCCGCGGGGTCGAGCACCTTCTCCTCCCAATCCCACAGCTCGGAGAGCCGGTCCAGATGATCGCGGATGGCCGCGGTCGTTACCTCGTTGACACGGTACAGGAAGCCGATCTCTCCTTTGAACCTGCGTCCCAGCGTAAGGACCTCTTCGTGGGGCATGAGGCGGCCGTAGAAGCTCACGTCCCCCAGCTCTACCCGGAATTCCTGCTCGTAGACCCTGCTCAGCAGAATATGAGGAATCCCCCGGCTCATATACAGGGGGTGGTTGAATATGGCCTCGTCCAGGAAGCATTCGGGCGACCAGGTAGAGTAGAGCGTTCCCGGCTTCGCCAGGGAAGGATCACGGTAGAACGAGGTATCCCGTTCCACGATATAGCAGGCCTCCGGCTCCTCTTCCGGCGCCTGGGCTTTGAGCTCGAGCGCCATCCACTGCACAATGCCGGGGTTCATGCCCGAGCCGATGAGCGCCTGCAGCCCCTTCAGGGAGGAGCGGACGGCTTCGACCCGGCGGTATCTCTCGATCAGCGTGAAGCCTTCGAGGGACTCGTCCTCATCCACGGCGGTATTCTCCAGCGCCGTGTTCACATAGGCGATGCCAAGCTGGTCGCAGCACTGCAGCATCTGCAGCGTATCCGCCCAGGAGACGTCGATGACAAGCCGGGTCCCGGTGGCGCGCAGATGCTGCTGCAGGCGTGCGGTGTCCATCGCGTCGAACTCATGCAGCTTCAGGCGCGGATAAAGGTCCGGGAACTGGGTACGGTAGTAGGCCGGCTCCTTCTGCTGGAGATCGACCAGATGCACTCTGCTCCGGGAGAGGAGGCTGTACAGCGGATCCCCGGGTGTCTGTGCAGCCGCTTGAAGCAGGGACAATACCGCCTTGGCCACACCCCCTCCACTCCCCAGCAGGGTAAGATGAAGCTCACTGGCTCTCATGGCTTGTTCACCTCCCTTCGCTATCAGCATATGCATGCGCCAGGGGAAGGAGTGGGGAAGTGGCGGGAGCGATTCGCGTAATTTGCTAGATTCGAGAGAGCTGGTAGATTGCAGGGGCGGGAGCGGGATTAGCGAAAAACGCGTTCCAGGCAGAGGGGAGGAACGGAGGTGTGTGTGTCTGGGGAGAGGGAGGAAGTGCCGAGAGGATCGGGGGCGGGAGCGGATGCCGGGCTGCTGATCACCGGACTTCTACCTGCGTCTGCACCACACCATGAGTGGCCTACTCTGCTTGTTTGCAAATAAAGGAACTCAGATGCCTTATGAGCTGTTTCTCCTGCTGAATTGCCGCCTTACGGGCAAATAGCGAATCGGAGTTCCTCTATTACCGTTTGGGAGCGGTTAATGAGTCAAATAGCGAATCTGTGTTCCGCTATTTTGGGGACATGGTTCGAGCCGGTACCCATGGGTCCCAGCCGCTTGAAATAACCAAGAGGACTCCCGGCGTAATGGGGGTCCTCTTGGTAAGTGCTGCCCTGTACGGTCAGCTGCAGTGCCGCAGTGCCCGCTTGCCAGCGGCAGCGCGGCATAGGCCGCTTGCCGGCGCCGCGCCGCCTGCCAAGCCGCTTGAAGTGCACTTACTGCTTCGGCGTGGCCGGCCTGGCATTCGGCCTTCAGGCACCGCGTTCCCGTTCATACGGGACCCGCAGGTGGAACAGCAGGCCGATGAGCACCAGGACCAGCAGGGAGCCGAGGGCGATCCGGCTGGCAATGTTGCCGTAATCGGCCAGGGCCCATGTGATCGAGCCGTAGAGCAGAGGGCCCACGATGGAGGACACCTTGCCCGAGAAGGCGAACAGGCCGAAGAACTGGCCGCGCCGTTCCGGCGGGGTGAGCTCCACGATCATCGTGCGGGAGGTAACCCACATCGCTCCCATAGCTACACCGTAGAGGCTGCCGGCGGCCCAGAAGACCGCTTCGCTGAAGGCGAGCGAGGCCAGGGCGATGGAGGCGGTCATGACCAGCGCTACGAGGCTGACCGAGCGTTTGGCCCCGAGGCTGCGGGTCACATAGCCGAAGAAGAACGAGCCGATAATGCTCGATACGGTGGACACCAGGTAGAGCAGGATGAACTTCGACGTGCTGAATCCTATGACGCTCGTGGCATAGACACCCATGACGGTGATGGCGGTCGCCACCGCATCATTGAAGAAGAAGTAGGCGATCATGAACTGGAACACCGCACGGTAGCTTCGGGCCTCCCGGAAGGTCGCCGCGATCTCCCGGTAGCCGCTGAAGAAGGAGGGCTTCGGTCCGGCCGCCGGCTTCGCCGGGGGCTCCTTGTACCCCAGGAAGAGAGGCAGCGAGAAGAGCAGGAACAGCAGGGCGCTCGGGATGAAGGAGCGATGGAAGCCGCCGTCGCCGACAAGCGGATAGACGCCGAGACCGACCAGGGTGCCGATATAGCCGACAGCGACGCCGAAGCCCGAGATCAGGGGGATTTCTTTGTCCCGCCCGAGGTCCGATATCATGGCATCGTAGAAGACGAGGCAGGAATTATACGTGAATTTGGCGATCATGAAAAGCAGCAGCACGGCGGCCAGGGAAAGCGGCAGACCGGCCAGCGTGCGGTCCGTCTGCCAATACCCTGCTGCCGCTCCCATCAAGACTGTGCTGGCCACACAGACGAGCGTGAAGGGCACGAGATACATTTTCTTCCGTCCGGTCCGGTCGATCCATACACCATACAGCGGGGAGAGCAGCACCAGGAACAGGCTTGAAAGCGCATTCGTATACGTGATGAAGGTGCCCGCGATCTGATTCGCCGTTTCACTGCCCCCGACGGCTTCCTTCAGATAGAACGGAAAGAAGATCGTAACAATATTACTCGTGAAGATGGTGTTGGCAAAGTCGTACAGCGCCCAGGCCAGGATGGGCAGCGACAGGAACAACGCGGCTCCACGACGGGACGTATCGGCGGCAGAGGCCGGAGGAGGGAGCATGAGCGGCATCTTCCTTTCAGCGGCTGCAGGCATGGAGCTCTCCGTGCGAAGTCCGCGCAGATGGGATGCGGAGTACAGAAATCATCGGTTCATCCGCTATTGTATTCGCATATTCGATAGGAGCATCCCAAATCCTGCCGCTTTACCGTATTTTCATCAAAAAGTAAAAGCCGCTCCACCCGCCGGGGAAACGCTGGCCGGCCCCGCCGTCCCTTGCTCAGAGCAGCGCGGTCAGCCCGCCCGCTGCCTGATCCCAGTGCAGGCGCATCTCTTCCCGCAAAAACAGATCCGGCAGGTTTTCCTGATGGAAGCTGAGGGTCGTCCTTCCTCCGGCTGCGGCGAGCAGACGGACCTGAAGGGTCGAAGGCTGCGGCCAGTCCGCCCGGCAATAGGTCATGCGCAGCTGCGAAGGCGGATGGACGACGCGGATTTCCCCGCCGATCCCTTCGCGGGTTGTGTAGGGGGCCCGCGGGGTGAGAGGCAGAACATCCACCGTACCCAGCCACAAAGGCAAAGCGCGGGAGGAAGTGAGCAGCTCCCACAGCACCTGCGGGGAAGCCGCTGCGGTTCGCCGCACACCGATCTGGAATCCCGTTTTGGCCGTCAGGCCTACCGGAGGAATGCCTTTATGCTGATGCAGGTAGGCGGCGGCTGTGACCTCGCTCCAGGCTGGGGAGAGGCCATGTTCCCTGTGCAGCCAGTCAGCGATGCTGTCCGCGGTGCCGCCGCCTGCTCCGGAGTCATGCACCAGGGTGATCCATTCCGCAGGCGGGCGGCCGGAAACCGCCTCCAGCCGGGTATAGGGAATTGTCGGCTTCATCAGTTCATCCTCCTTGACAAGTTGACTGCAAGTTTTCGAACGTATGTTTGTGATGGGTCTCTAATTCATAGTAGAACGGCATTCTTTCATTGTCAATTGCTGGATACAGGTGCCCCCTCAAGGCCGGAGACGAAAAGGCGGCGGCAGGGGAAGGAACAGCAGCAGCCTGCAGTCTCGTTCCGGCTGTCCGTCCACCGGAGGGCCGGCCGGTGCGAGGCTGTCCTGCTGCTGCCACGAACCCGGGTGGCGCTGCCTCCGGCGGGCTGAAGCGGTTCCGCTGAGGGCTCCATCCGGGCGGACCTATTGCGGGCCTTTCCTGCGAATGATTTGACGAAGAGGAAAATGGGGAATGGTTGGGGGGAAGAGCGGAGACACTTTGCTTTTCCAAGCAGGACATGGGATAAAGGATGTTGAATACAAATATGAAATATAGCTTCGCGAGCAGGGATGGGTGTCCAGTAACACTTTGATCTGTAAGTAATTCCAATATGTGGAAACGCTTACTTGGATGCTGAATGGAGAGCCTGCAGAAGTGAAACGAGTGGGTGAACGGATAGGAAAAAGCGCTTTAGCTCGGACGGGGAGGATCATCTCGAAGCCCGTGCAGTACCGTACAGCGTCTCTGATCTAAGAGCTTCATCCCCAGGCAGAGCTGTCGAGTTTCTTATATTAAAGGTTATCGTATCATGCTATAATTAAAACGAAATGCTTCTTGTGCGAATGAACATCCTAGAAGTGCATCTATGCGCAAGAACGCAGGGTCATCCGGAGGTCGAATGAGAATAAACCAGGGAAGCACATGGTGTACTGCCATGCTGTTAGTCCTATACCCGGGAGCCGCTTCGGCTCTGCTTCTGTCTCCGGAGTCCACGCTGTCGGCCGGGCTGGCGGGGCTGTTCTGTTACGGGGCTGCGGCTGCCGTAAGGGCGCCCGGGGCCGGCGGAGCCGTACTGTCCGGCCTGTTCGCCGCCGCCGGGACCGTTTACCTCCACGGCGGTTTCCTGCAGAAGGAAGCCGCGCCGGGCCCCGCCGGCTGGACCGCCGTTTTCATCACCCTTTCGCTGCTGGGCGCTCTGGCGGCGGCAGTCCTCCGGCAGCAGCCGGGTGAGAAGGAGGCCTTGCCTTCGGCTCCCGTCTTTACCGCATTTCTGGCCGCCTTATTCCTGCTCGGCACTGGCCGCCTGCTGGCGTTGCCTTCCGGTTCCGCTGCCGGCGTCTATGCCGGCGCGGGGGCGGCGGTGCTTCTGCTCGGCGGGGCGGCTCCGCTGCTGCTTGCGCTGCTGCGCCTCCTCTTTTCGTCCGCTGCGAAGCGCACTCTTATAAGAGCAGCGGTTCCCTCTGCCGCCTGGACGGCCGCCGCCCTTCTGGCTCCTCCCGTGCTGCTCAGCCTGCTGCCTCCGCTCTTGACCGGCGCATACGGGATTCACCCGCTGCTGTCGGGCTGGTGCTCGCTTACGCTTCTGCTGATCCTGCATCTGCGGAGAAGGCCGGGAGCCCCGGCAGCGGACCGGCAGGCCGCGATGACGCCGTCCGGCGGAACGCTGGAGGAAGCCCTGCAGGCTTATGACTCAGCCGGCTTCTTCCGAGAGGAGGCCGGCGGGCTGAGCGTGCTTAAGCCTCTTCTGAGGCAGATTGCAGGACTTCTTGGGGGAGGAGCCGCCGTGGTGCTCCGCTACGCCGACGATGCGGAGCATCGTGCAGATGCGCCGGTCGAGAGCATGGAAGAAGGAATGGATCCGGAGGAGGCGAGACAGGCCGCAGAAGAAGAGCGGGCCGGTTATCTCCGGCAGGTCATCCTGATGGATGAGCCGGTCACCGGCTACCTGATCCTGAAGGGGCCGGTGAAGGAGCAGACGCTCGGCAGGGAAGAGGGGGAACGGCTCGCCCTACTGCTCTCTTCCCTGCGGTTTGCGATGGAGAACGTCATTCTGGCGCGGGGCTTGTCGCTCCGGCTCCACGAGCTGGCGGCAAGGATGCCGCATGAGCTGAAGTTCGGCTGGCTGCGCCGGGCCCTGATCGACGGACAGGAGCGGGAGCGTCTGCGATTCGCGTCCGATCTGCACGATACGACCGCACAGGATCTGATCTATGTGCGGAGCCGGCTGCTGCCTCTGCTGGAGCGGCTGCCCGCAGACTCGGAGGAGTTCCGGCTGGCTGCCGGCGCTGCAGGCCATCTCGAGCTCATGAACGAGAACCTGCGGCAGACGCTCTTCGAGCTGAACCCGCTGCAGCTGCAGCATCTCGGCCTGACCGGGGCGCTGCAGAAGCTGGCCGGTCTCGAGCGGGGCATGCAGGAGGCGGAGATCGAGTTCCACGCGGTGGAGGCCGTGAGGCTGGAGCAGCTTCCGCCGGAGACGAAGCGGCAGCTGTTCCGCCTCGTGCAGGAGCTCCTGAATAATGCCCGCAAGCACGCGGACGCTTCCCGGATCACCATTGAATTGTCGGCGGCGGAGCAGGGGAAGGTCCACCTTCATTATACCGATGACGGCGCGGGCTTCGACCCGGACGCCGCAGCGGAGCGGGCCGGCCGGGGAGGCATCTCCTCCCCGGGCCTCGGTCTGCTGCAGATGCGAAGCCGTGTTCTGGTTCTGGAAGGTACCTTCGAGCTGGTATCCTCCCCGGGACGCGGTGTGCAGGTTACGATACAGATTCCCGTGAAAGAGGTACATGCCGTATGAACTACACGAAAAAAGTCCTGATTGTGGACGATCATCCGCTGATAGCGCAGGCCACCGCCGATCTCGTGCGGGGGCTGGAGAATGTACAGGTCATCGGCATTGCAGGCACCGGCGCCGGATGTCTGGAGCTCATCGGAAGCGAACTGCCCGATGTCGTGCTCCTCGACTTCCATCTTCCGGACCGGCTCGGTGACGAGCTCGCCTCCGAAATCAAGGAGAAGCATCCGTCCGTGCACATTATTATTTTTACCGGCGTCGATATCTCGGAGCTCTACACGCACTTCATCCGGATCGGCGTGAGCGGCATCCTCAGCAAGGAGTCCAGCCCTGAGGTCATCAAGCTGATGGTCAGCGCCGTGCTTCACGGGCAGACCCTGCTCCCGCAGGATTATTTCCGCCGGATCCGCTTCTCGCAAGACCCGGAGGAAGCCCAGCCGCTGACCGAGGATGAAGTGCATCTCATGACGATGGTGATAGCCGGTGCGACCAATGAGCAGATCGCCCGGGACATCCAGATGAGCAAGCGTTCGGTGGATAACTACCTGAGGCGCATCTATGATAAATTCGGCGTCCGCTCCCGTGCACAGGCGGTGGACCGCTTCCTGCAGCTCCAGCAGAAGACGAAGCTGCGGTGAGACGCCACGGAGAGGACGGATTTCCTATGTATTTCAGGAAAAAATCGGCATTTCCCCGTTTCCTCCTGAATGTTTCGGCTCCAATCGGTGTATAATGGAACTATATGAACCTATTATAGTAGAATAGATCAATATTGCCTCAATGTGAGATGAGACAAGGAGGAACCGGTTATGGATCAAATTTCATCTCTGTCGGAACTGCTGGCAGAGCAGAAAGCGTCATCTTATATAGAAATTCCCGGCGTGAAATCACGGACGTTCGGACAGACGACGCTTTCCACGACGCTTCCGATGAGCAAGCTGTTTGCAATTTACGAAGTGGACCTGGAAGTGCAGCGGGCCATCGTCCCCCAGAACCTCTCGAAGATGATGGACTACATCATGCTCTATCTGGATCATGGCCAGGGAATCTACTTCCCGGGAATCATTCTGTCCGCGCGCGGGGCCGGCGAGTATGACAGCTCCGCCAAGGTGTACCGCCTGCAGGCGATCGAGAAGCTCTATGTCGTCGACGGACAGCACCGTCTGGCCGCCTTCCGCCGCCTGATGGAAACGCTGCAGAGCGCCATGGCGCGGGCCAAGGATCGGCGAGAATACGACCGGATGGAAGAGATCAGCGCGAAGCTCAGCAAGCTGTACTCCTTCCCGATGTCGACGATGATCTATCTCGACATCAACGCCCGCCAGGAGCGGCAGCTGTTCTCCGACATCAATAAGCTTCCGCGCAAGATCGGCGGCAACCTGGCCGTACTCCGCGAGCAGCGCCGGTTCTACCATGTGCTGGCATCGCGCCTGGCGGAAGACGCGCCGGTCATGAAGCGGATTCCGGTCGACATGTTCACCGAGCGGGGCAAGGGTCCGGAGTATCTGTTCTCCTACCATCTTCTGATCGAGGTGCTTATCGGCCTATTCGAAGGGCGCCTGAAGTCTGCAGCACGCAACAACGGCTATTATTTCGAGGAGAAAGAGATCGAGGAGCACTTGAAGCTCGCTTCCCTGTACTTCGAGAGCCTGCTGAAATACCTGCCGGAGCCGGAGAAAGGCGAACTGTGCTGGTCCGAGAACCTGCAGATCGCCCTTGCCATGTTCTTCCACGACGAAGTGACGAAGACAGGCACGTTCAACAAATATGCGCTGGATCATGCGCTCAAAATTCTGCCGCATATCGATTGGAACGCGATCTATACCGGCGATGAGAAGGACCGTCTCCCAAGACGCTCCCGGATCATGAAGGCGTACCAGTTCGTCCGTGACTTCTATGACGAGCATCATCTGTTCCTGATCCGCTCCGACAATGATCCTTACGAATCCGGTTCCGAGGAGGATGCCAGCTAATGGACGGCTTAAACCTGCAAATGACCATCCACCCGTTCTGTGACCGCTATGGTCTCGCGACGGTGCCCGTGGAAGTCAAGGATCTGCTCAACTATACGTCGATCGACCCCATGGTGCAGCGAAAGCTCAGCGGGGGACAGCGCCGCAAGATCGCCAACTACCTGCAGGAGCGCGAGCTCGACCGGGTCTTCTTCGGCCCCGTCACCCTGAGCCTGCGCGACGTCAGCTCGCTGGCGAAGACCGAAGAGGGCCTCTTCCTGCGTCCGGGCTCGAAGCTAAGCATCCTCGACGGGCAGCACCGTATTCTGGCGCTCGGTTATGTCAATGAGCAGATGCTCAAGGAATCGCGCTCCCTGGAGCGGAAGGTGGCGGCGATGAAGGTCAAAGCCCGCCGTTCGCCCGAGGATACCGAGATTGCTGCGGAGCTGGAGCTTCTGGAGGGCCAGGTGGAGCAGCTCGAACGCCGCCGCCTGGAGCTGATGGAGAGCGAGCTTGCCGTGCAGATCTACATCGGGCTGAGCGAAGAGGAGGAGAAGCAGCTCTTCGGCGATATCAACTCGAAGGTACAGCTGGTGAGCAAGGAGCTGGGCCACTCGTTCGATTCCATCGATCCGCTGAATCTCGTGATCCAGCAGGCGGTGGACCACAACGTGTTCCTGAAGGGGGCCGGCGTGGAGCGCCGTGCAAACCTGACGGCCTACAACAAGAACTTCACGTCGTTCTCGTGGCTCTACTCGACGGCGACGATGCTGTTCACGGGCAAAATGCAGCCTTCTTACGAGCTGGCCCGCCGGATCAAGCAGGATCCGTCGCAGTATATCGAGATCCTGCACCAGTTCTATTCGACACTCATTCCGCTGATGCCGGAGCAGCCGGGGCTGCCCCAGTACAGCTCCTCCTCCCGGGCCATGCAGGAGAGCATCGCACTGTATGCACACCGCTACCTCTTCACGGACGGCAAGTACACGAAGAACTGGACCTCGTGTCTCAGCATCTTCGAGGGCTTCGACTGGTCGCATGAGAATGAGCTGCTCGTCGAGCGGTTCGGCGTGCTGGATAACGGCAAGCTGAATCTCATTCACGAGAAGTCGCTGCGCAAGCACGGCAAACTCGTCCAGCTGTTCCAGGAGCTGAAGGGGGAGCCTACGCCGGAAGACGAGGCGGACGAAGCTTCGGCGTAGTGTCTCCAGGCGGATTCAGGCCCTTACCTCGTATGAAAAAAAGCTCCGCTCTTTCTCCCTGCAGCAGGGAGAAGGGGCGGAGCTTTTGGCTTTGGCCGGCCGGCCGGCTTAAGAAGCCGTCAGCCGGTTCACGACAAGCAGGGCCGATCCGGTCACGATCGCTTCCTCGCCGAGCGAGCCGTGGCTGAACACCACCTGGTAGGTAGGATAGTAGTAAGTGCGCTGAACGGCCACCCGGGTCGCCGTGTGGAAGAAGCCCGGATAGCTGCTGATCAGGGGCCCGCCGAGAATGACCTTCTCGGGGTGCAGGATGTTGAGCAGGTTCGCGAGGCCGATCCCGAAGAAGGTCGCCGCCTGTGTGAACAGCTCCACGGTCAAGGGGTCGTTCTCCTGGAGCGCCGTCTGCAGATGGGCGAAGGTGATCCGCTCGGGGTCTGGCTCGAGTCGTGCAAGCAGGCTGTCGCGTCCCCGCTTTAGCAAGGACTGGGCCTGATGCTCCAGGGCGGGGATGGAGGCGTAGGATTCCAGCGCCCCGTAGTTGCCCTGGCCCCACAGCCGGGGACCGTCGCTCTGGACGATCATCTGCCCGATCGACCCTTCCATATCGACGGCGCCGTAGACAACCTGGCCGTTGGTCATCATCGCCGAGCGCAGGCCCACCCCGGCATGGATATACAGCATATGCCGGTAGTCGCGCTCGCGGTCGGACCACGATTCGCCGATGAGGGCGGCATTGGCACCGTTCTCGAGCAGCACCGGGAAGCCGAGCCGGTGCTCGAGATACGGCGCGATGCTGAGATTCGCCCAACCTGCCGTCGGGAAGTGCAGCGGATCGATCAGCGTGCCGGACTTGCGGTCGAGGGGGCCGACGGCGCCGATCCCGAGGCCGAGCACCTTGTCGTGCGGGATGCCGTGCCGCTCCAGCATCTCGAGCGCCGCCTCGGCGATACGGTCCAGAAGCAGGGCCGGCGTGAGCTCCTCTGTCATGGCCCAGCGCCTGTTCTCCAGCTTGTTCATCTGCAGGTCGAAGAGGATGAGCCTCGAATGGATGCGGGAGAGATCGAGCCCGAAGACATAGCCGTAATGCGGGTTGATCTCATAGAGAATCGGTCTCCGGCCGCCTGTGGACTCGCCGAAGCCGGCTTCGAGGATCAGCCCCTGGGCGGTCAGTTCCTCAAGCGTGCGGGTCAGGGTGCTTCCGGTAAGCCCGCTTTTGTCGAGAAGCTCGATCTTCGATACCGTTCCCCGGCGCCGGATGTTCTCGAAGATATCTTTATGCTTGCGGCCGGCGATCCGCCCTTCAATCGTCATTTGTTCCGTGTGTGCCATAATAGTCCTCCAAATCCGGGTGCCTTAGTCAGTTAATCCTATAGTAACTGATTCCGGCCAGCCGTGCATCATGGAATTGCTCCGGACGTGGGCGAGGAGGAGGGCTTCCCGGGAGGGCTATTCGTGCCATACACGACGACAAGTTCTTTATGGAGACGAAATCTGGTAAAATAGGGCTTAGTTTGCCGGGAGAGGGGAATCCTACACGCAATGGTACAGGAACAAATGGAGCAGGAACCATGGTATGAAAAAAGCTTCGGGCGGGACTATCTGCTCGTTTACAAGCATCGGGATATGCAGGGGGCGTACGAAGAGGTGCGCCGGATGATGGAATGGCTGGAGCTTCCGGAAGGCTCCGAAGTGCTCGATCTCTGCTGCGGGATGGGACGTCACTCCATGGCGCTTCACTCGTTCGGCTTCCGGGTGACGGGCGTCGACCTGTCCGAGGTGCTTCTGGAGGAAGCGGTCAAGGGGGATCCGACGGGCGAGGTGCGCTGGCTCCGGGGCGATATGCGAGACGTGCCGCTCGAGGGTCCCTTCGATGCCGTCGTCAACCTGTTCACCTCGTTCGGATACTTCGACGACGAGCGGGACAATAGCCGGGTGCTCCGCGAAATTCACCGGCTGCTCGCGCCGGGTGGACGCTTCATTATCGATTATCTGAACCCGTCCTTCGTACAGGAGCATCTGGTGCCCGCATCGGCCCGTGAGGAAGAAGGCATTCGCATCGAAGAGAAGCGGCGGATCGAGGACGGCTTCGTCAAAAAAACGATTGTGCTGCGGGACCTCCAGGGTGGCGGCGAACGGGAATACCGCGAGCAGGTGCGGTTGATTCCGCAGGAACGGTTCCTGGCTATGCTGCAGGAGGCCGGCCTCAAGGTGGATGCGGTCTATGGAGGCTACGATGCGGAGACTTACCGGGAAGCCGGCTCGAAGCGGATGATCTTTGTCGGCCGGAGGAGTGCTTAGCATGGCGGAAGAACGCAAAACAAACACCGCTGCACCGTCTCCTGTTACCTCCCATGAGGGAATCCTGCAGGTGAAGGTGCCGCTGCCGTTCCCGCTGCGCTGGGTGAACGCGTATCTCGTGCCGGGGGAGGCCGGGTGGACCCTGATCGATCCGGGCCTGCGCACCGAAGCGGCCGAGGGGCTGTGGGAGGCCGTGCTGGCGGAGCAGGGCATCCCCTGGAGCGGCATCGAACGGATCGTGCTGACACATCACCACCCGGATCATTACGGCCTCGCAGGCTGGTTCCAGGAGCGGACCGGCGCGCCGGTCTTCCTCTCGGAGAGAGGTCTCCGGCAGGTGCGCCTGCTCTGGGGCGAAGATCAGCCGATGACCGAGGGGCTCATGGGGCTGTTCCGCCGGCACGGCCTGCCCGAAGAGCTGGATGGGCCGATGCGCGGGCATATGGATGGCTTCGTGCTGTCCGTCTCGCCCCAGCCGCAGGTGACCTTGATCCGGGCGGGGGAGCTCTTCCGCCTCGGCGACGGGCTCTACGAGACGATCGAGACGCCGGGGCATGCCGCGGGACATCTCTGTTTTTATCGGCCGGAGACCGGCATCTTGTTCTGCGGCGATCATGTGCTGCCGCAGATCTCGCCGAACGTGAGCTACCTGCCGGGCGGCATCGACGAGAACCCGCTGGCGAGCTATCTGGCCAGCCTTGCGGATATCGCCCGCTGCGAGGTCCGGCTGGCGTTTCCGGGCCACCGGGAGCCGTTCGCGCACGTGGCACGCCGGGCGCAGGAGCTCATCGCGCATCATGAGGAGCGGCTGAATGCCATGTGCGGCCTGGTCGGTGCGGGGAGCACGGCGTATGAGGTGTGCCGCGCCGCCTTCGGCGACCGGCTAACGCTGCATCAGCTGAGGTTCGCCCTGTCGGAGACCCTGGCGCATCTGATCTGGCTGCGCGAAGCGGGCCGGCTGCGGGAGACGGAGGCGGACGGCCGGGTACGGTACGAGCCGGTATAGTCCGGCCAGGGTACGTCGCGATTTTGATAGGGAACATGTCATGGATGAAGCGGGCCGCAGGGCTCCTGCTGCTTCGGGTGGTACAGCCCGGGGCGGAGGGAGCGGCGGCCCGCATTATTTTTATGTGCTTCAGGCGTCAGGCGCGGTTCTAACGGACGGACGCGGATTCTGGGGCCGTTCTGCTTTCATAGAATGCCCCATTCGAAGAATCGCCCGGGCTTCGTCTCCTTCCTGAATCTGCCTGGGGCGCGGGAGCCTGAGCAGGGTAAGGGAGAAGGATGGATAATTTGCTCCCCCGCGGGAAAAATAAACCATCACGATTTCAACTTTACCGGAGGTGTCACCTATGACAACCAGCACAACACTATACACCGGCCGGCGTAAGGCGGCCTGGCTGGCTGCGGCCGTCCTGACCCTGTCCCTGATCACGGGCTGCGGCAAGGATGAGGCGGCGCCGGCGCCGGGGACCGATAACACCGGACAGCAGGCAGGGACGGCCCAGGGAGGTACGGCCGAAGGATCGAAGGGGGGTCAGACGGGAGACGCAGCCGCCGAGAAGCCGGCCGAGAAGGTCAGCCTGGCGCAAATCACTTACAGCGACGCGGACCGTAAGGGGATTGCCGATGTGGCGAAGATCCAGGAGCTTGGCAAGGTGTACGTGCCCCAGCAGGGAACGGCCGATGAGAAATTCGATCAGGTCGGGGGAGGACAAAAACAGGTAACGCTCAAGTATGCGAAGATGAGCATTATCGAATCCGCCAGCGAGATCAAGCCTGCCGGAACGGCAGAGAAGGAAGAGAATGTGACGCTGAAGCAGGGTTCCGGCAAGTTCGTCACCGTAGGCGGACAGGATACGCTCTATTTGAAGATGGATGATACGTTCATCGCGCTGCAGTCGGCCAAAGGACTGACGCGGGCTGAGCTGCAGGCGATCGCAGAGACCCTGGCTCCGCTCTGATAAAGGAATATGACGGCTGGACAGGCTTGGCCGGCAGCCGGGTTCAAGCAGACTAAGAACAGGAATGCCTTCCCCAGGAGGGGGCATTTCTGTTCTTTTACTTTTTTCGATATTTTTCGACTATCTAGGTAATTGAACCCACCCAATCGACAAATGGATGTCGAATGATATAATAGAACCACATCAAGGCACTCATACATCCTAGGAGGAATATTGTGAAAAAGCTGACTTTTACCGTTCTGACATCCGTTGTTGCCGCCTCTCTGATTGCTTCTGCCGCTGTAGCAGCGCCAAAAGAAGGCAAAGGCTCCTCTAAGGGTGCCGGCAGCGAGAAAGCCCAAAGCAGCACCAAAGCAGCGGCTACGAGCAGCAAAAGCGAGAAGCAGTTGAAAGTGAAAGTGAAGGAAGAAGAGGCTGTAACTGTAACCGGGGATACGTACGGCAAGGGTAAAGGCAAAGGCAAAGTGCCTCCTGGTCTGCAGCGTGCGTATGAGAACAACAAGAACAAGCCGTCCGGCGCGGTTCTGGGCGCACTGCTTCAGAAGTACGGCGTAGAAGTACAGACTCCGGAAGAGCTGTCCACGCTTGCCGAGGAGCTTGTAGTCCAAGGAGATCCGGAAACGGCTGTAGAGGTGCAGAAGGAAGCGGTGAAAGCCGACCTGAAGAACCTCAAGCTGTACAAAAAGCTCGCGCAGCTTCAGAAGAAGCTTGGCAAGGCTGAAGGCATCAAAGCTTTCGTCAATGGTGAAGAGCCGAAGTTCGAGGTTGCTCCGTTCATTAAAGACGGCAGCACGCTGGTACCGTTCCGCGCCATCGCGGAATCCCTGCAGGCGGAAGTGGCCTGGAATGCCGAAGAGCGTTCCGTTACCGTCACGCGCGGTGACACGGTAGTGAAGCTGTTCATCGGCAGCACGACAGCCATCGTGAACGGCGAAGAAGTCACGCTGGAAGTGGCGGCTCAGATCGAGAACGGTTCGACTGTGATTCCGGTTCGCTTCGTGAGCGAATCCCTGAACGCCGACGTACAGTGGGAGCCTGAATCCCAAAGCGTGGTTATCGTAGACGAGACGATTGCAGCGGATGAAACGGCTGCTGCAGAAGATGCGGCTGCGACGACGGAAGATGCAGCGGCAACGACAGAAACTACGACAGAAACAACGACAGAAACGACGGCTGATGCAACGGCGGAAGCTTCTTCCGATGCGTCCGCTGATGCGGCAGCGTCGACGGATACAAGCTCCGATGCTGCAGCTGCGGATGCGTCTGCTGACACGGCCATTCAATTCTAATCGAGTCTCTTTATACCAAAAGACGTCTGAGCCGGAAGGCTCAAGACGTCTTTTTTTCAAGCTGCCTATGAACATAAGGTCAGGCCGCTTCTTGTCCGTCAGGTGACCGGCTCCAGAGCGGCTTCCTTCTGGGCCTGCTTGCGGTGGGCGATCCGGGATGCGGCCGCGGCGGCGATGGCTCCGACGATATCGTCGAGGAACGTATGCTTGTGCTCGCCCCTTTTGTCATTCAGCCTTCCGATAATGCCCGGCTTCGACTTGTCGATATACCCGAAGTTCGTAAAGCCGATGCTTCCGTACACATTGACGATCGAGAGGGCCAGCACCTCGTCGCAGCCGTACAGGCTCTCGTCATTCTCGACCATCTCTTGAAGCGGGGAGAGGAGCTTGCCTTCCTCCGACAGCTTATCGAGCTGAATGCCGGTCAGAATGGCATTCTGCACTTCGCGCTTGGAGAGCACCTGCTCGACACTCTCGCGGCACTCCTCCTGCGTCAGGGAGTCGTAATAGCCGTTCTGCAAAAAATACGTCAGCTCCGTAATATCTTCCACCGTAACGCCCCGCTCTTCGAGCCAGGCTCTGGAGGCTTCGGCAACCTTCTTGCTGTTCAAGCTGTAGGGATTCATGGACGGGTAGCCTCCTTACGGTTCTGAGAAGAGCTGCAGTCGGTTTTTGCCGTGCTGCTTGGATACGTACATGGCCGCATCCGCGTACTTCAGGAGCGTTTCCAGATCGGGGCCGTCCTCCGGGTAGACGGATGCACCGATGGAGCAGGAGATCCGGACACTGAGTCCTCCGATGTCGAAGGGCTGGGTCAGCGTGTCTAGGATCCGCCTGCCGATCTTCAGAATATCCTCTTTGATCTCGAACTGCTGCAGCAGCAGCACGAATTCATCGCCGCCGAGGCGGCATACGGTATCGGGCTCCCGGATCGAGTGGGAGAGCCGCGAGGCCGCCAGGATCAGCAGCTCGTCCCCGGCGGCATGCCCGTACAAGTCGTTCACCTGCTTGAAGTCATCCATATCCAGATAGAGCACGGCAAGCTTATGGTGGTAGCGCCTGGCCATGTAGAAGGCCTGCATGAAACGGTCCTGGAACAGCCTGCGATTGGGCAGACCTGTCAGCGCATCATAGTAAGCCAGGCGGCTCAGGCGTTCCTCCTGCTGCTTGAACGCCGTGATATCCCGGGCGGCAATGACCGCATGCCCGTCGTCCAGCGGGTAGCCCCTGCCTTCAAGCCAGATCAGTCTGCCTCCGGGGAGCATCACACGGAAGGCCCGTGTGAAGGCCGTCCGGTGCTTCGCTAGCTCTAGACAGGCGTCTTCAAGCTCAGCCAGATCGGCGGCATAAACCGAGCCGGAGAGTAGGGAGCCGGCATTCCCGGCGGGCGCGACCCCAAGCGGCTCGCTCCCGTCCTGATCCACGAACCACAGCCAGTCCGGTGACTGTTGAAGCGCTCCGGCATACCAATTGTCCGGAATTTGTCCATGCAGACGGTTTTCCATGGCGGTTCACCTCTTTTTGGAAAAACACATCTATCATTATAGGGCGGGGGTTTGAGCCAAATCAAGAATGCCCCCGATGCCGGGAGGGAGCGGCAGGCGGGGCTTGGCACAAGTTTTAGTCATAAACTTGTCTCTTCCCCGTATACATGAAGTAAAACGGACAAACACCCCGTAAACCCAAGGAGGAAACGCCATGAAACCCTACCGCTGGACCCGGATCGCCGCCGCCGCCGGCCTTGTCGCCCTGCTGACTTCCGGCTGTTCGCTGCTTGAATCCAAAGACCAATCCCTGCAGATCGATCCTCCCCAGACGACCGGAACGGACGCAGTGCCGACAAGCGCGAAGGCGGCTTCGACGGCGATAGCCAATCCGATGCAGATCACGATTTATGCCAAGGATGAGAAAGGCTTCGTCGCACCGATCGCCATGCAGATCGAGAAGACCGAGAGTGCGGCCCGCAAGGCGCTGGAATACATGGTGGACGGGGGAGCGGTGCAGGGGCAGCTGCCGGCCGGCTTCACGAGCCTGCTCCCGAAGGGGACTGAGATCCGCGGTATCGACATCAACAAGGAACAAAAACTTGCTACTGTTGATTTCTCCAAAATGTTCACGGATTATAACCTGGCAGATGAACGGAAAATCCTGGAGGGCCTCACCTGGACCCTTACGAATTTCCCTTCGGTCGAGAAGGTGCAGATCCGCGTGGAGGGCAAAGCGCTGACCGAGATGCCGGTCGGTGAGACGCCGCTCGACGAACCCTTGACCCGAGCGATCGGCATCAACCTCGAGAAACCGGATCAGGTGGAGTACGGACAGACGACGCCGGTGACCCTGTACTTCCTGAACCAGAACCAGGAGGAGTTCACGTATTACGTGCCGGTCACCCGCCTGGTCAAACGGACGGATGAGATCGATGAGGCGGTCATCGAGCAGCTGATTGCCGGGCCCGATCAGAAGAAAGGCCTGACGGCCGTCATGCCGGGGGCGCAGCTGCTCAAGGTCAGCCGGGCGGATGGCGTCATTACCGTCAACTTCACGGAGACCATGCTCGGAGCGGACAAGAAGGCTCCGGCGGAAGCGCTCAAAGCTGTGGTGCTCTCGCTGACGGAGAATGCGGGTGCCGGAGCGAAGGTGCAGATCCTGGTCAACGGCGAGGCGAAGGTCGCCGCTACGGACAACCAGAGCTACGCGAAGCCGGTGGCCCGTCCTGCGGCCGTCAACCCGCTGAAGCTTTAAGACGCGGCTGTTTCGCATCGATCGTCCTGCCTGCCTTCCAGCGCCTTTCCCCCGGAGAAACCCGGAGGAAGGCGCTGTGTGTTTTTATGGAGCTGATAGTGCGGACCGGGGTTTGGATTTCCAGGGGGCCTCTGTTACAATGGGAGTCGTCAAGCCAAAGGAGGATTCAGGAAGCACATGAGAAACGATGGCAGAAAAGCGGATGAAACGAGACCTTTAACGATTACAGCTCATTATAATAAACATGCCGAAGGCTCGGTTCTGATCGAAATGGGAGATACCAAAGTCATCTGTACGGCAACCGTGGAGGAGCGGGTTCCCCCGTTCATGAAAGGCCAGGGCAAAGGCTGGGTCACGGCGGAATACTCGATGCTGCCGCGGGCGACCAATGTCCGGAACCAGCGCGAGGCGGCGAAGGGCAAGCTCGGCGGCCGGACGATGGAGATTCAGCGGCTGATCGGCCGGGCGCTTCGGAGCGTCGTCAGCCTGGAGGCGCTCGGAGAGCGCTCGGTGACGCTGGACTGCGACGTCATTCAAGCCGACGGGGGGACGCGGACCACATCGATCACCGGAGCCTTCGTGGCGATGGTCTTCGCGATGGACAAGATCGCCCGCGAGAAGAACCTGAGCCGGTTCCCGGTGAACGATTTCCTGGCATCCGTCTCGGTCGGTGTCATTGGAGAGACCCCTTATCTCGACCTCAACTATGAGGAGGATTCGAAAGCCAAAGTCGATATGAACGTCGTCATGACGGGCGGCGGGGCCTTCGTGGAAGTGCAGGGCACGGGCGAAGAAGCGCCGTTCACCCGCAGGGAGCTCGACGAGCTGCTGGGGCTCGCCGAAGGCGGCATCCTCAGCCTGATCGAGGAGCAGAAGCGGGTGCTCGGCCCGATCGCAGACAAGATCAAGGGAGCTTCCCATGCGGCAGCTCGGAGCTGAGGTCGTCATCGCGACCCGGAATGCCGGCAAGGTCCGTGAGTTCGCAGCCCTCTTCGGACAGCAGGGGATCGCGGTGAAGAGCCTGCTCGATTATCCGTCGATCCCGGACATTCCGGAGGACGGGGAGACCTTCGCGGCCAATGCGCTGATCAAGGCGAGAGCGGTGGCGCGGCATCTCGGCGTATCGGCGCTGGCCGATGACTCCGGGCTGTGCGTCGACCGGCTCGGCGGGGCGCCGGGCGTGTACTCGGCCCGCTATGCCGGCGAGCCCTCGAACGATGCGGCGAACAACCGCAAGCTGCTCGAAGAGCTGCGCCGCCTTAGCCCCGCTGGGGAGCCTGCGGACGGGGCACCGGCGCTGCTGAGCACCGCCCGCTTCGTCTGCGCGATGGCGCTCGTCGACGCCGAAGGGCGGACGGCCGCCGAGGTCGAAGGCACCTGCGAAGGCGCGATCATCGGCGAGCCGCGCGGCGAGGGCGGCTTCGGGTACGATCCGCTCTTCTATGTGCCGCAGCTCGGCCGCACGCTCTCGGAGCTGCCGATGGAAGAGAAGAATAAGCTGAGCCACAGGGGAGCGGCCATGCGCAGGCTGATGGATCTCCTCTCTGGCGGCGCTCCTTCCTTGTAAGCCCAAGGTGCGCTGCGGGCTTGTCAGCCGGGTATGGAGATATGGGCGTGGCAGGAAGACTGCCTGCCTAGACCTCCATTCGAGAAGACGCAGAGCCCAAAATAACCTGCGGCGGGGTGCCGCAGGCTGGATAGGAAAAGGCCCGCAGCGGGCAGTCCGGCTGCGGGCCTTCTCTCTGTTGTATGCACCGTCCGGAGTCCGCGCCGGCTTACCGGATGGAGACTTTGTACTGCCGCAGCCAGGTATCGACCTGCGCCAGATAGGCGAAGAGCTGGGGGCCGGTCATCAGCTGGCCGAACCACGGAAGATCGAATTTGCCGCCGTCGTCCTCGGCCAGGGCCCGGATTTTGGCCACGTCGATGAACTGCAGCAGCGGAGAGGACGAATCGTCCAGAATCTCCAGCACCCACGAACGGACCGCCGCCAGATAGTTCGGGTTGTGCGTTTTCGGGTAGGGGCTTTTTTTGCGCGTCAGCACATCCTCGGGAAGCACGCCGCGCAGCGCTTTGCGGAGAATGCCCTTCTCCCGGTCGCCGCTCGTCTTGATCTCCCACGGGATGTTCCACACGTACTCGACCAGCCGGTGGTCGCAGAACGGGACGCGGACTTCGAGTCCTACGGCCATGCTCATGCGGTCCTTGCGGTCGAGCAGCGTCGGCATGAAGCGGGTGATGTTGAGGTAGGACATCTCGCGCATCCGGTTCTGCTGACCGTTCTCGCCGGCCAGACGGGGTACCTCGGAGAGCGCCTGCCTATAGCGTTCCTTGACGTACTGCTCGGGCTTCACCCAATCGACGAAGTCCTTGGAGAGCAGGTTCACGCGGTCCGGGGTAGCGAGCGACCAAGGGAACGTGTCGGCGTTCAGGGCCTCCTCGCGGTGGAACCACGGGTAGCCTCCGAAGATCTCGTCGGCGGCTTCGCCCGAGATCGCTACAGTCGCATGCTTTTTGATCTCCCGGCAGAACAGGTAGAGCGAGCCGTCGACGTCGGCCATGCCCGGCAGGTCGCGTGCGCTGACCACCTGGCGCAGCGCATCGACGAGCTCGGGCGTATCGAATTCGATCGGGTGGTGCACGGTGCCGAGATGATCGGTCATCCGCTGGATCCAGGGGGCGTCGGCGTTCGGCTGGAAGGCGTTCGCCTTGAAATGCTTATCGTTGTCGACGTAATCGACGGAGAACGTATGCAGGGTGCCGAGCCCCTGCTCCTTATAGTAGGATGCGGCCAGGGAGGTCAGCGCGCTGGAATCGAGGCCCCCCGAGAGCAGGGTGCAGACCGGCACGTCGGAGGCGAGCTGGCGGATCACCGTATCCCGCAGAAGCTCCTGGACTCTGGCCGCTGTCGCCTCCACGTCGTCTTCATGCGGTCTGCTCTCGAGCTTCCAGTAAGCGCGGACACGCAGGCCGTTCGCGTCAAGTGTCAGGCAGTGACCGGGCTTCAGCTCGGTCAGATTCTTATAAACTCCATGCCCCGGCGTGCGTGCGGGTCCTACCGCGAAGATCTCCGCCAGGCCTTCCCCGTTGATCTGGGCCGGAAAGTCCGGATGCGCCAAAATCGCCTTCGGCTCCGAACCGAACAGCAGCCGGCCTTCCGTATACGCATAAAAGAACGGCTTAACCCCAAGCCGGTCCCGGGCTGCGAACAGCGATTGCTCTTCGTTGTTCCAAGCGGCAAAAGCAAAGATGCCGTTGAACCGGTCAACGCAGCCGGGCCCCCATTCGACATAGGCGGCCAGCAGCACTTCCGTATCGCAGGTCGTCCGGAACCGGTGGCCGCGTTCTTCGAGTTCCTTCTTGAGCTCCGGTGCGTTATAAAGCTCCCCGTTGTACACTACGGCGAACGTGTTCTCGCCGACTTTACGCGTCATCGGCTGGGCACCGTTCGCGGGGTCCATGACGCTGAGGCGCCGGTGGCCAAGCGCGCAGCGGGGCACGATCCAGGTTCCGGCCGCATCCGGTCCGCGCGGTGCCAGCGTATCCGTCATATTCTCGAGAACGGACGGATGCTGGGTCAAATCCTTGTTCCAATCGATCCATCCCGTGATTCCACACATAGCCTTCATCCTCTCTGCTCTCTAGAATGTCTCGGCCCTACGGCTGCATGCGACAGCAAGATGATAAAGGTTATGCGGCCCAAAAGCGGAACATGTCTGTCCGGCCCCGCCTTCCGTCCCAAAAACTTGCCGAAGAAATGGACAAACCGTCGAAGAAAAGTTACACTATCTGAAGAGCGCAATGGATCATCAAACACGCAAAGGTGGATTACGTATGAAAAAAGCGTTATCACAGCAACAAAAAGAATATAAAGAAGCCAAGGAACACTTCGAGCAAACCAACAAGGACTTCGAGCAGAAGCTCGCGGCTACCAAGCTGCTGGGTACGGTGAACCAGGAGACCATGGAGCGTTTGGTCGAAGATACGGGCCTGCATACGGCGCTCAACCGTCTCGGTGCCGCCGAATCCGCTTTGCTCAAGTGGTCCAAAGAGATGATCAAGAAGGAAAAGGACTATCTTCAGAACAAGGAAGCGGTAGATCGCATGTATGCCTTCATTGATAAGAACCCGCACATTAAGGCCCAGCTCATTCAAGCGGCCATGAATATGAACTAATTCAACCTACTTATGAACAAGCCTTCCTAAGGCTTGACCGATCCCCCGCAGCCGGGATGCTGAGAACTTAACCAGCATCCCGGCTGTTTTTTTCTGCCCTGGCAGGGAATGCGGGGAGGCGCGGCCGGCCTGGAGACGGTACCGGAACGTTTTGCGCATAGGAACTTCACGATTCCGGCATCCTACAAGGAAGAAGCTGGGAACATTAGGGATGAGGACGGGGAGGAGGGGACGAATGGCTGCCGGGATTTCCATGCTGCAGATGGCGATGATTCTTATGGCGTCGGTAGGACTGATGAACCATGTGCTTGTCATTCCGGTCATACTGGATACGGCAGGCCGCGATGCCTGGGTTTCGGCCCTGCTCTGCCTGCCCGTTCTTCTGCTGTGGAGCGTCTGCCTCATCGTGATCGTGAAGCGCAGCGGAGGACGTCCGCTGCTGGAATGGATCCGGGAGCGGACGGGGCGGGTGGTCTCGGGCCTGATCCGCCTGCTGCTTCTCCTGTATCTGCTGCTGGAGGTTTTTATCACGGTCAAGGACACGGTAATCTGGGCGGCATCCTCCTACCTCCCCGAGACCCCTGTTCTTTCGCTGGCTGTCCTCCTGCTGCTGCTGTGCTTCGTGGCGGCCCGCTCGGGAGTAATGTGCATTGCGATCATGACGGGCATTCTTCTGCCCCTGATCGTCATTCTGGGCTGGTTCGTGGCGTTCGGCAATATCCCGAACAAGGATTATTCGCTGCTCTTCCCCCTGATGGAGGAGGGGACGGCGCCGCTGCTGCACGGGATGGCCCTGTCGTTGGGGGCTCAAGCGGAGATCGTTCTCCTCGTCTTCCTGCAGCATCACATCCGCAGCTCCGTCCGGTGGTGGCACCTGGCTCTGCTTGTCGTTATCCTCGTGGGCCTTACCGCCGGGCCTGTCACAGGTTCGATCGCCGAATTCGGCCCGGTGGAGGCCGCCAAGCAGCGCTATCCCGCTTTTGAGCAGTGGAAGCTGGTCATCTTCCGGGACAACGTCGAACGGCTGGATTTTCTGTCGATCTACCAGTGGTTCGCGGGTGCCTTCATCCGTGTGTCCATGTACTACACGATGCTGGCCGAGCTCCTGCCGGTGAAGCGGCAGCGGACGGAGGATCTGCTGCTGCTGGGGGTAACGGCCGGCATCCTGGCGCTCTGCGCGGTGCCTTGGCCGGATGTGCTGTTCTACGATTGGCTCAAAGCTTACTATCTTCCGGGCTCGCTTGCCGGCTGGGGACTGATGACCCTCCTGCTGCTCGGCATAGCGCTTGTCGCGAAGAGAAAGGAGGGGCGTACCCGTGATCACGCAAGGCTGGACTAAGGAGCGGCTGGAGGCACTGTTCCTACGCTGCCAGGACGTCAAGACGCATGGACTGCCCGGGGAAGAAGGTGTGCTGCTGTACTGCGAGGGGCTGTCCGGCACCGAACGGCTCGTCGAGAACTTGTCGGAGGGCCTGGAGGAGAGGATCCAGGAGGCTCGTCTGTGGCTTCCGCTGCCTGTGGAACGGCTGCCGCCAGGAATTACGGGGGAGGCGCTGGCGGAGCAGCTCTTCTCCGGCAAAGCGCTGCTGTATTTTGACGATTCGGGGGCCCTGTACAGTGTGGACTGCGCCGCAAGGCCGGAGCGGACACCGGAGGAGTCGACGACCGAGCCGACCAACTACGGGCCGAAGGACGGCTTCATCGAGCAGCTGACGGTGAATGTGGCGCTGATCCGCAAGCGGCTCAAGACGGAGAAGCTGGCGTGCGAGCAGATGGTGATCGGAAGCCGGAGCAGGACCCGCGTCGCCCTGCTCTACATGGAAGATCTCCTCGAGGAGAGCACGCTGCTGCAGGTGCGGGAACGTCTGCATGCCATCGACACCGGGGCGCTCATGACCAACGAGCAGCTCAAGGTGATGCTGCAGCGGCCGGGGTTCGGCTTCCTGCCGATGATGTACAATTCGACCCGGCCGGACATGGCGGTCGAAAGCCTGATGAACGGCCGGTTCGTCCTGCTCATGGACGGGATTCCGAACGTGCTGATCGCCCCCGTGAATCTCTCGTATCTGCTGACCGGCGCCGAAGATGCCCACATGCCGCTGGCCTTCAATTATGTAAGTATGCTTATGCGCAGATTCGGCTTCGTGGTGACGCTGCTGCTCCCGGGCTTCTGGACGGCGCTGACGACTTATCATCAGGATCAGATTCCGTTTCCCCTGCTGGCGACGATCTCCGTCCAGAACATGGGGACGCCGATAGCGGGGCCGCTGGAGCTGCTGCTCATGCTGTTTATGTTCCAGCTGTTCTTCGAAGCCGGCATCCGCCTGCCGAGCACGCTCGGTCCTTCGATCTCCGTTGTAGGGGGGCTGATCATCGGCGATGCGATCATCGATGCGGGCCTTTCCTCCCCGGCGTCACTTGTGGTGGCGGCTGTAACCTCGATCTCCCAGTTTGTGCTGTCGGGAGGCTTGTTCGGCGTCGGGGTGGGCCTCATCCGCGTGTACGTCTTCCTGCTGTCGGCGGTCTTCGGGTTGTTCGGCTTCTTCACGGGAGCCTTCTCGGTACTCGTCTACATGGCGAATCTCCGCTCCTTCGGCGTCCCATTCCTGTCTCCGTTCTCTCCTCCGGTCTGGAAGGATCTGCGCTTCGTATTCTCCCGGATGCCAAGGGGCGAGGAGCGCCGGCGGCCGGCGGCCCTGAAGCTCCGTCTGCCGAGCAAGAAGGATGGGGTGGGGGAGGGAGAGGCGTGACCGCGTTCCGTAAAAGAGGGCTGTCCCTTCTGCAGCTGCCTGCGCTTCTTCTGTCCTTCCTTCTCCTCTCCGGGTGCTGGAACGCCAACGATGTCGACGAGCTGGACTACGTCAATGCCGTTGGGATCGACTATCTTCCGGACGAGAAGCAGTTTGTGGTGTATGCGCAGCTCATTTCTTTCTCCAAGGTCGCCAAGGGGGAGGGAAATCAGGACGTGAAGCCCATACCGACCTGGATTGCCGAAGGACGGGGCAAGAGCTACATTGAAGCCGTCGGCCGGATCATGGCCAATTCCGAGCACAAGCTGTACTGGGGGCATGTAACCTCACTGCTGCTTGGGGATACGCTGCTGCGGACAACCAATGTCTCCGAAGTGCTTGAATCCTTTTTCCGCTATTATGAGATGCGATATACGATGTGGGTGTTCGGGACACGTGACAGCATACCGGCGATGTTCGTCGCCTCTCCGAATTTCGAGCGCACCCGCCTCGGCATGATTCTGCATACGCCGGAAGACAATTACTTCGCCTCGTCGAGCATCCGGCCGATCCGGCTGAGCCGCTTCATGGCCGGCTTTTATGAGCCGTACCGCTGCATCCTGCTGCCCTCGATATCGCTTTCGAAGGAGCACTGGAGGAAGAACCTGGAGCCGATCCCCTCCCAGCGCATCAGCGGAGCTTATCTTATCCAGGGGCAGAAAACCTTGGGGGCCCTTTCGATGGAGCAGCTTCAAGGGCTGCACTGGCTGGAGCCGACAACCCACAGGGCCTGGCTGGATATTGAAGAAGGGGGAGAAGAGACCGCGATCCTGCGGATGCGCAAGCCCCGGTACACGATCATCGAGGCCGAGGAAAAGGGAGCGCCGGTCTACGACCTGGAGGTATCCGTGCAGGGCACGGTGTCCGAGCTGAAGCGCCCCATGACGGAGGAGGAGCTGGCGGACAAGGCCGCGCGCCTCATTGAGGAAGAGATCCGCCGGACCTATGCGGCGGGCCAGAAGCTGAAGGGGGATCTGTACGGGCTGCAGCAGCACCGGTACCGGACCGCCGTCATCCTGCCGCCCCGGCAGAGTGGGGAGCTGGCGGCAGAGAAGCTGAAGGAGAGCTCGCTGCGGAATGTCCGCGTCAAGCCCTATATTGTCTCCGGAGGCAAGTATACCCTGGAGAGATATAAACCGCGGTAGGAGGAGTGCGGCGGCGGGCGGGGAGACCCTTAGGCTTCTGGTTTATCCTCACCCATGCGGATAGCGGCCCGGATAGCGCAAGTCTGACCCGGAAGGTTACGGAGCTCAGCGGCAGCAGTGGATTCACCGCCTATGGAGGCCCTTTCGTCAGCCGGTCTATCAGCCGGGCTCTTCGGCTTCGCAAGCGGGGGCTTTACCCCGCCGGCGTTTGTCTCTTTGGCCCGGCGATTGCGCTTGATGACCGGTGGGGCGGCCGCCGCAGCACAAGGGCCGTCTTTGCTTTCACGGGCTATTTCGGGTACACTGGCTTTCATAGATGCCCTAGCGGGAAGGACGGTGCAAGATGAGCGGGCAGCCAAGCGACAACGTCATTCTTTTTCCGAAGACGGTTGAATATTACCAATTCGAGCTGACCCGGCTGCTCGAATCCGAGCGGTACGGGGAGACGACCCGGCTGCTGCAGTTTCTCCTCTCCTGCCGGACAGTCGATGAGAAGGCCCGGGAAGAATGGCAGTCGCTCCTCGACTGGCTTCAGATGATGTTTCCGGATGTCATGTTTCACGGGGAAGGGCACGAGGGAACGGACGAGGATGAAGAGTGGAACGAGGAGGAGCTGCTGCGGCAGCACTTGAACGGCAAGCACGAAGACAGTGCGGAGTATGCGGAGAAGCTGCTTGAGCACCTGATGCACCAAGAGGCGGTGGATAAGCAGCTGCTGGCCCTCGACCAGCTGGCCTTCCTGGATCATCCGGCCATAGATGATGCGCTGCTGGAATGGGTGGCGGAGCGTCCGATGCATCCCCTGATCCAGTTCAAAACCCTGCAGACGCTGCGCAAAAGGGGCGTGAGCGGAACCCTGACCCTGACGAAAAACGGGGAAACGACGGAGATCGAGATCGAGGAGACGCCGGCGGGCTTCGACCAGTTCCCGGCGCAGATCCAGGAAATTATTGCAAGAGTGCAGGAAATCAGTGAAATGCAGTATCCGGCCTTATCTTATTTTGCTGCGGAGACGTGGAATGAATTTCTGGCCTTCGTATACGGAACCTCGGCCTACCGGCAGATGCTGAAGCAGGATCCCGCCTGTGTGGATTTATGGGCCGCCGCACTCCACCTGACCCTTCTCGAGAAGGTATTCGACGGGGGAGACCGGGAGGAGATTTTTGAATTGTACGGGATTACAAGCGATCTTATGTTCCAGTGGGAGCAGGCCTACCGGACGATGCAGCTCTTCGCCCACACGATGTTTACCCGGAGGCCTTGAGGCTCCCGGGCCCTTGGCCTGAAAGCGCCTCAAGGACAAGCCTTGAAAAGGCGTTATAATATGGTTATAATGGAATGGTTATATTGGCAGGCTCGTCCGTGGCAGTTTCATGGCACTGCCGCGTGACAAAATTGCGATGGATAATTTTTGGAGGGGAAAGCATAAAATGAAAGCAAGCTGGGAAAAGATAGAGAAGAACGTTGGAGTTCTTGATATTGAAGTCGAAGCGGAACAGGTGGCCGCCGCTCTGGACAAGGCATTCAAGAAAGTCGTACAAAAAGTGAACGTCCCGGGTTTCCGCAAGGGCAAAGTGCCCCGCGCTATTTTTGAATCCAAATTCGGCGTGGAGAGCCTGTATCAAGACGCACTGGATTTCATCGTTCCCGATGCTTATGTAGCCGCTGTGAACGAGACGGGCATCGAGCCTGTAGACCGTCCTGAAGTAGACGTTGAGCAGTTCGCGAAGGGCCAGACGCTGAAATTCAAAGCGAAGGTTGTCGTGAAGCCAGAAGTGGAGCTCGGCGAGTACAAAGGCCTCGAACTCGAGTCCGTATCTTTCGAAGTTTCGGCTGAAGAAGTGCAAGAGGAACTCCAAAAATTGCAAAACCGTCACGCCGAGCTGGTTCCAGTTGAAGAAGGCGCTGCACAAAACGGCGATGTCGTTGTCATCGACTTCGAAGGTTTTGTTGACGGCGTAGCATTCGAAGGCGGCAAAGCCGAGAGATATTCCCTCGAGCTTGGCTCCGGCAGCTTTATCCCTGGCTTCGAAGAGCAGGTAGTCGGCCTTGACAAGGGCGGCGAGAAGGATATCACGGTAACCTTCCCGGAGAACTACCACTCCGAAGAGCTGAAGGGCAAAGAAGCGGTATTCAAGATCGTACTGCACGACATCAAGCGCAAGAACCTGCCTGAGCTCGACGATGAGTTCGCGAAGGACGTAAGCGAGTTCGAAACGCTGGACGAGTACAAAGCCGATCTCCAGAAGAAGCTTCAAGAGCGCAAGGAGAACGAAGGGAAGTCCAAGAAGGAAGCTGACGTGGTTGAAAAGGTCGCTGCTTCCGCTACAGTGGACATTCCGGAAGTCATGATCAATGACGAAACCGAGCAAATGCTGAAGGAATTCGAAAACCGTCTGCGTACGCAAGGCATGAACATTGACATGTACTACCAGTTCACCGGTCAAAGCGCCGATGACCTCAAAGGTCAAATGCGCGGCGACGCTGAGAAGCGCGTTCGCAACAACCTGGTTCTGGAAGCCATCGCGAAGAAGGAAGGCATCGAGGTAACCGAGGAAGAGATCAACGCCGAGTTCGAGAACCTGGCCGGCATGTACGGCCGTTCCGCAGCCGAGATCCGCAGTATCTTCACTTCCAACGGCAACCTGTCCACGCTTCTGTCGGACATCATCACCCGCAAGACCGTGGCATTCCTGGTTGACAACAGCAAATCGGCTTAAGCTTAGGCGCGCCTAACGCTTACCGCGTACTATAGAGATAGAGCAAAGGCACGTGTGATCCACAAGCGTGCCTTTGTTTTACCCTAAAAACGCGGATTACCCCAAGCGATAAGTTTGGAAGCACTAAGCTTGCAGCCAACCGTTTCAAAAAGCCCCAAAAGTGGTACATAGAACATAAGCACTTGAGCCATACTGATCCATACATATGAAGATTTCGTAAGTACATAGGAAGACATAAGGTTTTGCCGCTGTCTGCTGTTCGTCCGCTCCCGATAGGGATGTGCCGCCCAGCAGCCATTTTCGTCTCTAAGCCACTGCTGTTTCGGCTTCACTCCGTTCGGCTTTTCGGCCTACGGCTTCGCGCTCTTGGGCTTTACGCTCTTGGGCTTCGCTTCTTTCGGCTTCGCGCCCGGAGGAATCGACGGGCCATGAAGCCGCTGGTTTATCGCCCTTCGGCTTTACGTCCTTCGGCTTTACGTCCTTCGGGTTCGCTTCTTTCGGCTTCGCGCCCGGAGGAATCGACGGGCTATGAAGCCGCCGGTTTTCCCGTTACCCGCCCACCGAGAAGCGTGTCCTTTGTGCCGGCTTGGCCCGAGGGAGGGCAAGCCGGCACAAAGGACGGACGCGATCCCCCGCCGCACCTGCATCGAAGCACCTCTCCTGTCCACGCCGACGTTCCTTGAACTTAGCGGGGTCCAGGGGCGGCAGCCCATGGGGTCCCCCTTGGAAGGGGGATTTAGGGGGATGATGGGCTTTTGCCGAAGATTTATGCTACAATACCAAAGTAAGGCACATAACGCACTGCATTTCATGGAGTAAAGGGGTTGGAATAGATGACTCTGGTACCAATGGTTGTGGAACAAGAAGGCCGCGGCGAGCGCTCTTATGATATTTATTCGCGCTTGCTCAAGGACCGCATTATCTTTTTGGGCAGCGCAATTGACGATGACGTCGCAAACCTGGTCATTGCCCAACTGCTCTTCCTAGCGGCAACGGATCCGGATAAGGACATCCATCTGTACATTAACTCGCCGGGTGGTTCGGTAACCGCCGGGATGGGTATTTATGATACAATGCAATTTATTAAACCGGACGTTTCGACCATCTGCGTAGGCCTCGCGGCCAGCATGGGCTCGCTTCTGCTGACGGCCGGCGCACCGGGCAAACGCTTTGCCCTGCCGAACAGCGAAGTGATGATCCACCAGCCGCTCGGCGGCGTGCGCGGCCAGGCGTCGGATATCAAGATCCACGCCGACTGGATCATCAAGACGAAGCGCAAGCTCAATGAAATTTATGTGGCGCGTACGGGACAGCCTTACGACAAAATCGAACGCGACACCGACCGAGACAACTTCATGAGCGCGGCGGAAGCCAAGGAGTACGGGCTCATTGATGCGGTCATCACTCGCAGTGACCTGACCTAGAAAAGGAGTGATCCCATGTTTAAATTTAACGATGAAAAAGGTCAGCTGAAATGCTCCTTCTGCGGCAAATCGCAGGAACAGGTGCGTAAGCTGGTAGCCGGTCCCGGCGTTTATATATGCGACGAGTGCATCGAGCTCTGCACTGAAATCGTAGAAGAGGAACTGGGCCACGAGGAAGAGCTGGACCTCAAGGACGTTCCGAAGCCGATGGAGATTCGGGCGATCCTGGATTCCTACGTCATCGGCCAGGAGCAGGCGAAGAAATCCCTCTCCGTAGCCGTATACAACCACTACAAGCGGATCAACTCCCAGCAGGGCAAGGTGGAGGACGTCGAGCTGCAGAAGTCGAACATCGTGCTCGTCGGTCCTACAGGAAGCGGGAAGACGCTCCTGGCCCAGACGCTGGCGAAGATTCTCAACGTACCGTTTGCCATCGCTGACGCCACTTCCTTGACGGAAGCCGGCTACGTAGGCGAGGACGTCGAGAACATCCTGCTGAAGCTGATCCAGGCGGCGGACTACGACGTGGAGAAGGCCGAGCGCGGCATCATCTATATCGACGAAATCGATAAAGTGGCCCGCAAGTCGGAGAACCCGTCCATTACCCGCGACGTCTCGGGTGAAGGCGTGCAGCAGGCGCTCCTGAAAATCCTCGAAGGTACGGTAGCTTCCGTTCCTCCGCAGGGCGGGCGCAAGCATCCGCATCAGGAGTTTATCCAGATCGATACGACGAACATCCTGTTTATCTGCGGCGGTGCCTTCGACGGCCTCGAGCAGATCATCAAGCGCCGGATCGGCAAGAAAGTCATCGGCTTCGGCACGGACGGCTTCAAAGCCGACCTGAAGCCAGGCGAGTACCTTTCTTTGGTGCTGCCTGAGGACCTTCTGAAGTTCGGTCTCATTCCGGAATTCGTCGGCCGTCTCCCGGTCATCTCGACCCTCGAGCCGCTTGATGAAGCAGCACTGGTCCGCATCCTGACCGAGCCGAAGAACGCCCTGGTGAAGCAGTATCAGAAGCTGCTTGACATGGATAACCTGACGCTCGAATTCGATGCGGAAGCGCTGGAGGAGATCGCGAAAGAAGCGATCAAGCGCAACACCGGCGCACGGGGCCTGCGTGCCATCATTGAGGGCATCATGCTCGACGTGATGTACGAAGCGCCTTCCCGCGGCGAGAATTCGAAATGCATCGTGACGAAAGAAGCGGTGCAGGCGAAGATCGCTCCGCAGATTACGGCAGTCGATGCCCAGTCTGTGAAGAAGAAAGAAGAAAGCGCGTAAGCGGCCAGCCTCGTGAGCGCGTAATACTATAAGACCAAACACCTCCAATCCGAAGCTGTTCGGTGCCCAGGAAGATCTTTCCGGGGCATGTCTTCGGAGCGGAGGATGTTTGGTATCATGGGAGAGAAAATAATTCATGTTCCATAGAACAGAGACGGTACCGGTCCGGGTCGGGAACCTGACGATCGGCGGCAGCAACGACGTGATCATCCAGAGCATGTGCACCACGAAGACAGCCGATGTGAAGGCAACGGTCGCCGAGATCCACCGGCTCGAAGAGGCAGGCTGCCAGATTGTCCGCGTCACCGTGAACAACAAGGAAGCGGCGGAAGCGATCAAGGAGATCAAGAAGCAAATCTCGATTCCCCTGGTAGCGGACATTCACTTCGATCACCGTCTGGCCCTGATGGCCATTGAGAACGGCATCGATAAGGTCCGGATCAACCCGGGCAATATCGGACGCCGCGAGAAGGTGGAAGCCGTCGTGAAGGCCTGCAAGGAGAGAGGGATTCCAATCCGGATCGGCGTCAACGCCGGTTCCCTGGAGAACCATCTGCTGGAGAAGTACGGCTACCCTACGCCCGAAGCGATGGTAGAGAGTGCGCTCTACCATATCGGGATCCTCGAGGAGCTCGACTTCCGGGACATCATCGTATCGCTCAAGGCTTCTGACGTGCCGATGGCCATTGCGGCCTACACCAAAGCGGCTTCGGCCTTCAAGTACCCGCTGCATCTCGGCATTACAGAAGCGGGTACGCTCTTCTCCGGTACGGTCAAGAGCGCGGCGGGCCTTGGCGCCCTGCTCAGCATGGGCATCGGTTCGACGATCCGCATCTCCCTCAGTGCCGACCCGGTCGAAGAAGTGAAGGTGTGCCGCGAGCTGCTGAAGAGCTTCGGCCTCATCACGAATGCGGCGACGCTCGTCTCCTGCCCGACCTGCGGCCGTCTCGACATCGACCTCTTCTCCATCGCCAACGAAGTGGAAGCCTACATCTCGAAGCTTAAGGTGCCGATCAAGGTATCGGTACTGGGCTGCGCGGTGAACGGGCCGGGCGAAGCGCGGGAAGCCGATATCGGGATCGCAGGCGCCCGTGGAGAGGGGATGCTGTTCCGGTACGGGGAAATGATCCGCAAGGTACCGGAAGCCGAGCTGCTGAATGAGCTGAAGAAAGAAATCGATGTGATCGTCGAGCACTTTGAGCGTACGGGAGAGATTCCGGGGCGCAAGCATCACGCGGGCGTGTAACCGCACCAAGCCAGTTAGATCTTCAAGAAAATGAAGTCCTGTACGACAGAGCCGCATGACGGAACTGCGCATACAGGGCTTTTTCTTTTTTTCGCTGCCCCTCCTTGCTGTTCGTCTGGCGACGCATAAAAGGAGCGAGGGTAGGAAATAACAGGGAGAGCAGTGAGGACAAGAGGAGGGATGACATGAAAAAACAGTGGATCGCTTTAACGCTTGGAGCTGTCATGGCAGCAGCCGCCATCAGCCCGGTCGGCCATGCCGAGGAACCGGTCCAGAAGCGCGTGGCTGTCGTGATCGATGACTTCGGGAACGCCATGACGGGGACGGAGCAGATGTTCGAGCTGTCCATTCCCTTCGCAGCAGCCGTGATGCCGTTTCTGCCCACCACCAAAGCGGATGCGGAGAAAGCACATTCGCTCGGGAAGGAAGTGCTCGTGCATCTGCCGATGGAGCCGCGTAAAGGGAAGGCCAGCTGGCTGGGCCCGGGGGCGATTACAACCCGGCTGACGGACGAAGAGATCCGCGGGCGCGTGATCTCCGCCATTGAGGATGTGCCGCATGCCATCGGCCTCAACAATCACATGGGCTCCAGGGCTACGGCCGATGAGCGGGTCATGCGTGTGATTCTCCAAGTATGCGCCGAACGGGGGTTGTTTTTCCTGGACAGCCGCACAACGGACAAGAGTGTGGTGCGCAAATTATCCAAGGAGATCGGCGTGAAAACAGCGGAAAACCATATATTCATGGATGATATCTATACGCGAAGTCACATCTTGAAGCAGGCACTAAAGGTGCAGAAGCACGTCAAAAGTCATGAGGTGACCGTACTGATCGGTCACGTGGGACCGCCGGGCAAACACACCGCCTCCGTATTAAAGGAGTCGATCCCGGTTCTGCAGGGGCAGGGTGCGGTCTTTGTCCCCATCTCGGAGACAATGCGCATTCCCTAGACCGGGGAGCGGCCGGAGCCGGATACCGTAGAGGGTCCGGCTCTTTCCCGTACTGGGAGAGCGGACTCAGCGGGCATGAACGTCCAGGTACGTTCGTACGCCGGCGGCGATGTGTTCGGCGATCTTCTGCTGTGAAGCGGGATCGGTCAGCAGAAGCCGGTCCTCGGCGTTGGTCAGATATCCCATTTCCACAATCACGGAGGGGGCTTTCACATGCTTCAGTAGGTAATAGGAACGGCCGTAGATGGGCTCGGTAGTGGTGCCGTAGATCGGGTTCAGCGCCTCCTGCAGGCAGAGGGCCAGCTTCCCGCTTTCCTTGCTTTTCTGGTGGATGAGCAGGGCGCCGCGTTTGGACGGATGCTTCGCCGAATTCACATGCAGGGAGATCATAACCTGCGGACTCACTTCCTGGGCCAGGTGGCTGCGCTGGGCCAAGTCCTTGAGGTGACGCGAACGGCTGTTCAGCCAGTGGTTGTCGCTGCTCAGGGCGTAGTCCTCCGAACGGTTGAGCAGCACCGTATAGCCGCTGCTCCGCAGCGCTTCATAGGTCCGCCGGGCGACAGCCAGATTGATATGCTTCTCGAGGATGTCCCCATACACGGTTCCTCCGTCTATACCTCCGTGACCGACGTCAATCAGGATATCGGTTTGGGACAGGGCCGGATGATCCGTCCGGATCTCGGGCAGCAGCAGCTGATCGACCGAAGGCCAAGGGGAAGCCTCGTGCGGAAGCTCCATAGGTTTAGGCTCGAAGCCGGGAAGGATGCCGGATGCCAGCCCGGCCAGCAGCAGAGGAATCCAGATTCTTGCGGGTCTGCGTGGTTTCACCTTGTTCTTCCTCCTTCGCAGGCTTATCTCAGGATGGAACTCTGGTTATTCAGCCTGATTAGCATCCCCCAAAAAGTTTCTCTCCGCACCGGGATTAACGCTTCCATGACAGGGCAATACTACCAAATATATAATTGAATGGTTGCGGCTGTCCGGAATGCCGGGTAGGCTGCGACGATGGGAGGCCTGATGTCCTTGAGTATCACTGTTGTAATGATGGTCGTTCAGCTGTTTTTTGCCATTGTTATCGGGATGTATTTCTGGAATTTGCTGCGCAACCAACAGACGAACCGCACCGCCGTGGATAAAGAGTCGAAGAAAGAGCTCGAGAAGCTGCGCAAGCTCCGCTCCATTTCCCTGAACAAGCCGCTCGCGGAGAAAACGAGGCCTTCTGCCATGGAAGATATCGTGGGCCAGAAGGAAGGCCTGCGGGCTCTGAAGGCAGCCTTGTGCGGAGCCAATCCGCAGCACGTGATCGTCTACGGTCCGCCGGGGGTGGGGAAAACCGCGGCAGCCCGGGTCATTCTCGAAGAAGCGAAGAAAAACCCGGAGTCCCCTTTCCGGCCGGATGCGAAGTTCCACGAGATCGATGCCACCACCGCCCGGTTTGACGAGCGCGGGATTGCCGATCCGCTGATCGGGTCCGTCCACGATCCGATCTATCAAGGGGCCGGCGCCATGGGCGTCGCCGGCATTCCCCAGCCGAAGCCGGGGGCTGTGACCAAGGCGCACGGCGGCATTTTGTTTATTGACGAGATCGGTGAATTGCATCCGCATCAGATGAATAAATTATTAAAGGTACTGGAGGACCGCAAGGTCTTCCTGGAGAGCGCCTATTACAATTCCGAGGATTCCAATGTCCCCGGTTACATTCATGATGTGTTTCAGAACGGGCTTCCCGCGGACTTCCGTCTGGTCGGGGCGACGACCCGCAATCCCCAGGAGCTGCCGCCGGCGATCCGCTCGCGCTGCATGGAGATCTACTTCCGTCCGCTCCTGCCGGGTGAGATTGGGGATATCGCGACGAAGGCGCTGCAAAAAATCGGTTTTCCGGTCAGCGAATCTGCGATTGAAGTCGTGAAGAAGTATGCGACGAACGGCCGTGAAGCCGTCAATGTGATTCAGCTGGCAGCCGGCATGGCGCTGACGGACCAGCGGCGCGAAGTCACGGCGGCCGACATCGAGTGGGTTGTGAACTCCTCCCAGATTCCACCTCGCCCCGAGAAGAAAATCTCCGGGCAGCCGGAGGTGGGATTGGTTAATGGGCTTGCCGTCTACGGACCGAATCTTGGAACGCTGATGGATATCGAGGTGACGGCCATTCCAGCGGCAGAGCCGGGTGCCGGCCAGTTCACGATTACGGGTGTTGTGGATGAAGAGGAGATGGGGGGCGGCTCCCGGACGCTGCGCCGCAAGAGCATGGCACGCGGCTCTGTGGAGAACGTGCTGACCGTACTCCGCCGGTTGAATATTAAGCCGCAGAATTACGATCTACACATCAATTTCCCGGGAGGGACGCCGATCGACGGTCCTTCCGCCGGTGTCTCGATGGCCGTGGCCATTACCTCGGCGATCCGCGGGGTGGCGGTCGACAACCATCTGGCGATGACCGGTGAAATCTCCATTCACGGACGGATCAAGCCGGTAGGCGGCGTCATCGCCAAGGTCGAGGCGGCCTTCCAGGCGGGCGCAACGAAGGTCATCATTCCCAAGGAGAACTGGCAGGAGATCTTCGCCGGGCTGAACGGGCTTCAGGTCATCCCCGTCGAGTCCATTGAAGAGGCGCTGCATCATGCCCTGGGTCAGGAGTTTGTGCTGACAGAGGAGACGGTCACGCTGCCGCAGGATGGGCTGTCTCCCGCTTCCGTTACGATTTTGCACGCCGATGCGCCCTGAGGGGGCGTACGGCGTCTCTCTTTTTCTCCGGGCGGAACACACAAGGGCTCATTGGTGTTTTGAAAGGGATTTTGTTAAAATGAGAGTTACAGCATTGTACCCTTAGTCTGGAGGTGCTCGCGGGATGGGACCGAGTAAACATAAAACGCGGCGTTTGCCGCTGCTGCCGCTTCGGGGGCTGCTCGTATATCCGAGTATGGTGCTTCACTTGGACGTTGGCAGAGAGAAGTCGGTTCGCGCCCTGGAGAAGGCCATGGTCGACGACAGCATGATCCTGCTCTGCTCGCAGTCGGAAGTGAACATCGAAGAACCGAAGACCGAGGACATCTACCGGGTCGGCACCATCGCCAAAGTGAGGCAGATGCTGAAGCTGCCCAACGGGACAATCCGGGTGCTCGTCGAGGGTGTCGTACGGGCCGAAATTACCGAATTTTTGAACAACGAAGAATACTACGAAGTGACCGTGAAGGAACTGCCTGAGCTGGAGACATCCGATCCCGAGATCGATGCGCTCATGCGGACGGTTCTGAACCAGTTCGAGCATTATATCAACCTTTCGAAGAAAGTGACGCCGGAGACACTTGCGGCGGTTTCCGATATTGATGAACCGGGCCGTCTGGCCGATGTCATCTGCAGTCATCTCTCCCTTAAGATCAAAGATAAGCAGGAAATTCTCGAGACCGTGAATGTGAAGGACCGCCTGGAGAAGCTGCTGTCGATTCTGAACAACGAGCGGGAAGTGCTCGAGCTCGAGCGCAAGATCTCCCAGCGCGTGAAGAAGCAAATGGAGAAGACGCAGAAGGAATACTATCTCCGCGAGCAGATGAAGGCGATCCAGAAGGAGCTTGGCGACAAGGAAGGCCGTGCGGGCGAAGTGGAGGATCTGCGCAGCCAGCTGGCCGAAAGCGGCGTTCCGGAGAAGGTGCGCGAGAAGATCGAGAAGGAGATCGACCGGCTCGAGAAGATGCCGGCGACCTCGGCAGAGGGCTCCGTCATCCGCAACTATATCGACTGGCTGCTCGGCCTGCCGTGGAATAACGAGACCGAGGACGATCTCGATATCCAGAAGGCGGAAGAGATCCTTAACGAGGACCACTATGGGCTAGAGAAGCCCAAGGAGCGTGTCCTGGAATACTTGGCGGTGCAGAAGCTCGTCAAGAAGCTTAAGGGACCGATTCTGTGCCTTGCAGGTCCTCCGGGGGTAGGTAAAACGTCTATCGCGCGTTCCATCGCCAGATCGCTCGGCCGTGAATTCGTGCGCATCTCGCTCGGCGGCGTCCGGGACGAGGCGGAGATCCGGGGACACCGGCGCACCTATGTCGGTGCGATGCCGGGCCGGATTATCCAGGGGATGAAGACGGCGGGCACGAATAACCCGGTCTTCCTCCTTGACGAGATTGATAAGATGGCGATGGATTTCCGCGGCGACCCGGCTTCAGCCCTCCTTGAGGTACTCGATCCGGAGCAGAACGGCACGTTCAGTGACCATTACATCGAAGTGCCGTTCGATCTCTCGAACGTCATGTTCATTACGACGGCGAACGTCATCCAGAACATTCCGCGTCCGCTGCTCGACCGGATGGAAGTGCTCTATATCCCGGGCTATACCGAGGTGGAGAAGCTGCATATCGGCAAAAAGTACCTGCTGCCGAAGCAGCAGCGCGACCATGGTCTGGAGGATGGGCAGCTCGTCGTGGATGAAGCCGCTCTGATGCGTACGGTACGCGAGTACACCCGCGAAGCGGGAGTGCGGAACCTGGAGCAGCAGATCTCTTCGATCTGCCGCAAAGGGGCCAAACAGATCGTCGGCGGCGCATCGACCGTGCATGTGACGGCGGAGAACCTCAAGGATTTCCTGGGCAATCCGAAATTCCGTTTCGGCATGGCTGAGGAGCGGGATCAGGTCGGCGCCGTTACGGGCCTTGCCTGGACGGAGGTCGGCGGCGATACGCTGGTCATCGAGGTTACCGTCATGCCGGGCAACGGCAAGCTGACCTTGACCGGTAAGCTTGGCGACGTCATGAAGGAATCCGCGCAGGCGGCATTCAGCTATACCCGTTCGCGGGTGGAGCAGTTCCATATCCAGCCGGACTTCCATGAGAAGTTCGATATTCATATCCATATTCCGGAGGGCGCCATTCCGAAGGACGGCCCGTCTGCAGGCATCACGATGGGCACCGCGCTGATCTCCGCGCTGACCAATATTCCGGTCTCCCGCCATGTGGCGATGACCGGCGAGATCACGCTGCGCGGACGGGTGCTTCCGATCGGCGGGCTTAAGGAGAAGTGCATGGCTGCGCACCGTGCCGGGATCCGTACGATCATCCTGCCGAAGGACAACGCCAAGGATATCGACGACATTCCGGAGAGTGTGCGTAACGAGCTCACCTTCTATCCTGTATCCCATATGGATGAAGTACTGGAACACGCCCTGGTCAAACCGGCCAGAGTCTAGCATAGTTACTGCCGCCGGACCGGGCTGTACATTACAGCCAGCCGGCGGCTGCAGAGAGGATACGCCATGAAAGTCAATCAAGCTGAATTCGTTATCAGTGCGGTTGGTCCGAGCCAGTATCCTGCCGATGCCTTGCCGGAGATTGCTCTGGCAGGGCGTTCTAATGTCGGCAAGTCTTCGCTCATCAACCGCATGATTCAAAGGAAGAATCTCGCCCGCACCTCCTCCAAGCCGGGCAAGACCCAGCAGCTCAACTACTACCGGATTAATCAGGACTTATTCTTCGTGGATCTGCCGGGGTACGGGTATGCACAGGTCTCCAAGACCGAGAGGGAGAAGTGGGGCAAATTCATCGAGCAGTACCTGACGCAGCGTGAGCCGCTCAAGCTGGTGCTGCAGGTGATTGACGTCCGCCACCCGCCGTCCAAGGACGACCAGGCGATGTATGCGTGGCTGAAGCACAACGGCGTGCCGCTGTGCATTGTCGTCACGAAAGCGGACAAGATCCCCCGCGGCAAGTGGCAGAAGCACCTCAAGATCGTTCGTGAGACGCTCGGAGCGGACAAGGACGATCCGATGATTCTGTTTTCGTCGGAGCTTGGAATCGGCAAGGACGAGCTGTGGAGCCTCATTGAGGACCGGATCGGCTATGTACCGCCGGGTACGGTTTCAGGGGATGCTCTGCCCTTGGAAGCGGAAGCGCCGCTGGCTGTCCCTGCAGAGGCTTCCGAAGTCGACAGGGAGCAATAAAGTTTCGAAGAACGTACAAACCGTTTCTGCGGCCGATCGGGCCGGGGGACGGTTTTTTTGTATAGGGAAGAGTTTCAGGTGGTTCAGGGACAGGCTTCCGGGGTAATCGAAAGTACGAGAACCAAGCTGCGCGTTTCGTCTGAATGCACAAGGGAACCGTACAAACTCGTGTGGGAAAGCGAGGGATTTGGAAGTTACCAAGCGCTCCTTCAGCGAGAAAGCGAAATTTTCTGAATTCCGGCGAAAATCAATGATTCACCAGCAGGAATATTAAATAATTATGTAGTATAATGTATATAGAACAACTGAAAAGTGTTGAGGCTGCAAGGTTCGAAAAAAATGAATCGAGGGATTTTTATGGCAAATAGGTTAGCGACCGAATACGTCAAAACCTGCCTACAGTTAACGGAAGCCGAGATGGTAAGTTTTATTCAGATGTTTGTGGATCAAGGAGCCTCCCTGCAAGTCAAAGTATTAGAAAACGGAAACCAAGAGGTGGTACTGCCGGACGATTCGGAAGAAGAAATCAACCTGTCGTTCGAGCGCAAAAACAACTTGTACATCTGCCAGGGCACATGCCGCATCCGGAATAAGGACCTCGTGAATTTGATGCGTAAAGCCGTATCGACATACAAGGGTGATGCCGTAGTCAACCGGATTTATCCGGCCTATACGATGGAGTACACGTACAAGCAAGGTGCAGTAGTCAAAATTGTGGAAAAAACCAGCCAATCCGATAAACTGATTTATGAATATAAAGATACCCTTGGGGAACTGCGGATGCTGTTCCTGAAGAATGAAGTGGAGCAGGAGATCGTTTCCCTCAAAGCCCAGGTGAATTCGCTCCTCGATTTGAGAAACGAGCTGCAGGACGCTTCCCTTCGCGAACATATCGACGAGCGGCTTCAGAAGCTGACTCACCGGCTGTTCGTCCTTGAAGCTTAACCGGTACTTCCTAATATGATCATTCTGCCCCGCAGCGTCCGCGCTGCGGGGTTTACTGTTCTTCCGAGCCGGTTTGGGGATTATGCCTAAAAACAGGCTCGTTCACTGCGTTCTTCATTCACACCGGACAGGTATCGGACATAATTTGTTCATATGCCCTGAATCTCTCGACAAATCATTACAGCTTATTCAAAAAAAAGTATTGCATTTCTGGGCAAGAGATGTTATTTTTAGTTTCGTTGATTGCAAACGAGAGTCACAAGGTTGCAAGGTTGAAAACAAAATAGGAACCAGGATTCACTCAGGACATGTTATGTTGCGAGAGATTTATCCCTCGGGAAGTGAATGACGTAGGTCCTAGCGGATGAAATTTTTACAACATTTTATTCCTAGGAAGGGGGAACCGGAAGGATGGAATACTCAACTTTCGGAAGACACGTAGCTGTAGACACTTGGGGAGTAGATTTTGATCTACTGAATAATGCAGAGTGGCTGCAGGCACAAATGGTAGAAGCTGCTGAGGTTTGTGGTGCAACTGTATTGTCCGTTCAGTCCAAGCAATTTGAACCCCAAGGGGCAACTGTACTGGTACTGCTGTCGGAAAGTCATCTCTCCATTCACACGTATCCTGAGAGAGGTTTTGCTGCTCTTGACTGCTACACTTGCGGCGAGACGGTAGATCCTCAGGTAGCTATCGAACACATGCTGTCCGTGTTGAAGCCGGAAACGATTCACGCGAAGAAACTGATTCGCGGTATCGGTGAACTGCAAGTCGAAACACCGGTACTGAAGCAAGAACAATTGGTAAAATAATAACGATGATATACAGTAACCACGGAGCAATCCGTGGTTATTTCTTTTATCCCTGTCCCATACAATGCTCTCAAGGACTACTCCAGGAGAGTGGGAGGGGCAGGACATGAGGCGGAGCCGAGGCAAATGGTTTAAATATGCGATTGCAGCCATCCTGATTCTGTGGCCGCTGCTGCAGATCGGCGAGCTGCTGGGAGGCCGGGCTCCCCAAGAGCGGGCGGAGAAGCTGCTCTATCAGGTGTCGCTGTTTCAGATGGAACGGCTGAACAGCTACCTGCTCGAGAGCGCCAAGATAGGAGATACGGCCGAGCTTGACGCCCTGCGCCAAGCCGTCTATTCCGCGCAGTTCACCCACGAGCATCTGACGCAGGCTTACCGGGAAGGAGAAGTCTCGCAGCTGCCTTCCTTGCAGACCTTGATGCAGTACCTGCTCCGTCTGCAGGCCGGCGGAAGCCGTCCTCTTAAGGCGGAAGAACAGGAGACACTTGCTGACGCAGGTCGCCTCTATAACGGCATCTATACCGCCTACAGCGACCTGGTGTCGGGGAGCGGCAGCGTGTCAGGCTCGCGGAACGGTGAACTGGTGGAGGCCGATGAGGAGCTTGACCGCCTTTTGAAGAAAAAACTGCCTTAGCCTGTATACCTTGAGTCTAATGGGAAAAAACTAACAGCGGAGGCCCTTACGTCTTATGGCTGTCGTGATCTAAATCACAGATCTATCAAATATTCCATGATAGTGTGTAGAGTATCTGGCAGTTGGACGGACGATCCTTCATGTTTTTTTCATAAGACGTTCATGATAAAAGCTTCTGTATGCTGTATCCTAGGAATATAAGATTTGAACTAGATCTAATTCTTGTTTATGCCCTTGGGGCCGCTGCCCGTAGGGCGGCCGGCTGGTCTTGATCTTCATGTTTTGATCGGTCTTGATCTTCATGTTTTGATGCTTTTGCCCTCCGTGTGGGTGTTCGGCCGCTGGCGACCGGAGGAGCCAGTCGGCCGTCCCCGCGGCCCCCGAGCCCTGCGAGGCGCCACCGCCCTGCACCCGCGTGAAGCGTGTTCCTGTGTGATGGCCTGCTTCCGAAGGGAAGCGGACCATCACACAGGAACAGACGCGATCCCCGCACGCACCACCGCTATAGAGCGCCTCTGCCGGGGTTATCGTTCCTGCGATGTTACCGCACGACGTGAAGCGTATCCTTGCCTCCGGGGCAGAATGAGGCGGCGCGGAAGCGAGACGCCGAGTTCCGCTCCGTGCAAGGAGGAAAAGCGATCCCCGCACCCAACCCCTCTTCGAAGCCGACGGGGGTCCAGGGGGCAAAGCCCCATGGGGTCCCCCTTGGGGGATTTAGGGGGAAACAACCGCTCAAAAAAAATTCATAAATGTTGTCGAAGCAGGTCGGACAAGTATGTTATAATTGATTACATCTTCAAAGGAGGAGGCAGGTGAACCACATGCATATCGTCGTGGCGGGTCTGAATTACCGGACAGCACCAGTAGCCATCAGAGAGAAATTTGCATTCGCCGAAGGAGATTTGCCGCGAGCGCTCGAGGAGCTGAAGGCAACGAAGAGTATCATGGAGTGCGTGATTGTGGGCACCTGCAACCGGACGGAACTGTATGTAGCAGTAGACACCCAACAGCTGTGCGGCCACCACTTGCGGAGCTTTATGGAGAAATGGTTCGGTGTGCCGAAGGAGCAGTTCAACAAGCACTTGTACGTTTACGAGAACGAGAAGGCGATCAACCACCTGTTCCGCGTGACCAGCGGTCTCGATTCGATGGTGATCGGGGAAACCCAGATTCTCGGCCAGGTGCGCGACGCATTCCTGCTCGCCCAGACACAGAAGACGACCGGCGTGCTCTTCAATACGCTTTTCAAACAAGCGATCACGATGGCCAAGCGGGCCCATACCGAAACGGGGATCGGCGAGAATCCGGTCTCGGTCAGCTATGCGGCCGTCGAGCTCGGCAAGCGGATCTTTGGGACATATAAAGGCAAGAAAGTGCTGATCATCGGCGCGGGCAAAATGAGCGAGCTGACGGTGAAGCATCTGTACGCGAACGGTTCGGAGAAGGTAACGGTAGTCAACCGCACGCTCAGTCGGGCGAAGGAGCTTGCGGACAAGTTCAATGGGGCGGCCAGCACGATGGACCGGCTGCTCGATCATCTGGAGGAAGCCGATATCGTGATATCGTCGACCGGGGCTGCCGGGTACGTCCTCACCGCAGAGCAGGTATCCTGTATTCTGCAGCGGCGTCGCTCGAGGCCGCTGTTCATGATTGATATTGCCGTACCGCGGGATCTGGATCCGCGTCTTGGAGATATGCCGAACGTGTTCCTGTATGACATCGACAATCTCCAATCCCTTGTTAACTCACATTTGGAAGAGCGGCACAAAGCCGCCGCACAGATCGAAGAGATGATCAAAGCCGAGATGGCCGCATTCGAGCAGTGGACGAGGACGCTGGGCGTTACCCCAGTGATCCAGGCGCTGCAGACCAAGGCTTCGGCCATTCATGAAGAAACGATGGACAGTCTCATGAAGAAGCTGCCGGACCTCGACGAGCGCGAGCTCAAAGTCATCCGCAAGCTGACGAAGAGTATTGTCAATCAGATGCTGCGTGATCCCATTGTCCGCATCAAAGAGATGGCCGCCGAGCGTCACGGGGATGACGCGCTCGAGATGTTCACACAAATTTTTGCTTTGGAGGAGCAGCTGGCCGAGCAAAAACAGGTGGAATGGGCAGTGCGCCAGCAGGAAGCGGAAGCCGCCGGAGAGCGGATGAAAGAAGAACTGCTGAGCAAAGTACGGGTGCCTGCCCCTGTGGATGCCCTGGCCAAAGCCTGACCGGAAAGGAACATCATGGTCACTCAAACTTGGCTGTACGATGCCATTCTGTATATTTACGCCCTGAGCCTCCTGTTTTACTTCTCGGACTTCGTCGGTCCGAACCGAAGTGCCAAACGGATGGGCGCAGGGCTGCTTTTATTTGTATGGGTGCTCCAAACGGCCTACCTCGGCTATAATCTGGCCGTACATACGTCCTTATCGGCTTTATCTATAGGAGAAACGCTTTTCCTGGTTTCTTGGCTGCTCGTGACGATCTCCCTGATCGTCAACCGGTTTATACGCATCGAAATTTTTGTGTTTATCGTGAATGTGTTTGGCTTCGCCACGCTAGCGCTCAATATATTCAGCAAGCCGGGAATGTCGCCGACCCTGGCGCACTGGGAGATCAATGACGAGCTGCTGTTTATCCACATTACCTTTGCAGCCGCCGGCTATGCGGCATTCGTCGTATCGGCCGTGTTCTCGGGCATGCATCTTTTTCTGCACCGCAGGCTCAAGGAGAAAAAATGGAGCCAGCTGATGCAGCGGCTTCCGAGCCTCGAGAAGACGGACCAGTATGCGATGGTGTCCGTGGTCATCGGCGCGCCGCTGCTGCTGCTGACCATTACCCTCGGAATCGTATGGATCTCGCTGGAGGGGGATACCTCTCTGTTCTTTGATCCGAAGGTCATTAACTCCTGGTTTGTGCTGCTGGCTTATATCTTCTATCTGGTGCAGCGGCTGTGGATGAAAGCTCCCGGCAACCGGCTCGCCCAGTGGAACCTGGCGGCCTTTGCGATCACCTTCCTGAACTTTGTGCTGGCCAACTATTACACAACGTTCCATCAGTGGTCATAGAGTGGGGGGCCAAGGGATGAGCAATGCTTATTATCCGATCCTGCTGGATCTTCAGAACCGCTCATGCGTGATTGTCGGCGGGGGACGGGTGGCTGAACGCAAAGCGGCCTCACTGCTGGAAGCCGGCGCGAGGGTGAAGCTCATTGCGCCCGAAATCACTCCGCGGCTCGAAGCCTGGGTGAAGGACGGGACCGTCAGCCTGCGGCGCGAGAGGTACAGGGCGGGGCTCCCGGAGCTTGGGGAAGCGCGACTGGTGTTCGCCGCTACCGACCGGTCCGAGGTGAATGAGCAGGTGAAGCACGAAGCCGAGCAGCTCGGCAAGCTGTTCAACAGCGCGGATGACCAGAACGCCGGGGGATTCATCGTACCGGCGGTCGTGCGCCGCGGGCGCCTGACGGTAGCGGTGTCCACCTCGGGGGCCAGTCCTGCCCTGGCCGCAGCGCTGAAGCGCAAGCTCGAGGAGGTGTTTCCTGCGGCCTATGAGCCGTACGTCGAGCTGCTCAACGACCTGCGGATGGCCGTGCAGGAGCTGGTGCCGGATACGCAGACCCGGCAGGAGATGTTTCGCGGCATGCTGGCCTGGCCGCTGCTGGCCGTGTTGGAGCCTGCTCCCCGGGAGGCGGCAGGCTTGAAGGTCCGCCTGCTCGAACGGCTCCGCAGCGATCCGTCGCCTGCGGAAGTGCAGCGGGCGGGGGATTGGCTCCGCCGGCAGCTACAGGAGCGCGGAAGCGGCGGGCAGGACGAGTGGATGGAGGATCACAGAAGCAACCCGTCTGATAAGCCGGGAAACGATACATAGGGGGCTGAGGAATCATATGCGCACCATTGTGGTTGGAACTAGACAGAGCGCGCTGGCGCTGACGCAGACCGGACAAGTCATCGACCATCTCCGGGAGCTGTGCCGCCTGAACGGCATCGAAGCGGAGTTTGAACTGAAGAAGATCGTAACCAAAGGGGACCGGATACTCGATGTCACGCTGTCCAAGGTCGGCGGCAAGGGCCTGTTCGTGAAGGAAATCGAGCAGGCGCTGCTCGACGGGGAAGTGGACCTGGCGGTTCACAGCATGAAAGACATGCCCTTCGAGCTTCCGGACGGGCTGGTCGTAGGGGCGGTGCCTCTGCGGGAAGATCCGCGGGACTGCCTCATCATGCGAGAAGGCACGACGATTGACGATCTGCCGCAGGGCGCCAAGGTAGGGACAAGCTCTCTGCGCAGGGCATCCCAGCTGCAGCATTACCGCCCGGATCTGCAGATCGAGCCCATCCGCGGGAACATCGACTCCCGCCTTCGCAAGCTGGAGACCGAAGGATTCGATGCGATCCTGCTGGCGGCGGCCGGACTCCACCGCATCGGCTGGAGCGACCGCATCTCGAGCTACCTTCCGCCGCAGCTGTGCCTCCCTGCCGTAGGCCAAGGAGCACTGTGCATTGAATGCCGCAGCGACAACGAGTTTGTACTGAACCTGCTCTCGAAGTATCTTCATGAGCCGACGGCCGTCGCAGTAGCGGCGGAGCGGAGCTTCCTCGGCCGCCTCAACGGCGGATGCCAGGTACCGATCGGTGCCTTCGGCGAGCTCACCGGTCAGGAGAGCGACGGAAGGCTCGAGGTGAAGCTGACCGGGATGGTCGGTTCGCCGGATGGAGTACAGATGCTGAAAGAAACGCGTACCGGAACCGATCCGGAACGGCTTGGACGTGAGCTCGCTGAAGCTCTGATCGCCAAAGGGGCAGCGGAGCTGCTTGCTGCGGCCGGAGAAGTATAGAGAGAGAAAGCCGCAAGGCACAAGTTTCATGGGAGAGCAGGCACGGTGGAAGAGTACGCCGCCGGGTCTGACGGAATATTGGAAACTGCGCTGCAGGTTCGGGATGGGGGAGATTCGGTTGAAAAAGGGAGTCGTTTATTTGGTGGGCGCCGGGCCCGGGGATCCGAAGCTGATTACGGTTCGGGGGCTGGAGGCGATTCAAAGAGCGGATGTGGTGGTGTACGACCGGCTGGCGAGTCCGCGGCTTCTGAAGCACATGAAGCCGGAAGCGGAGAAGATATTCGTAGGCAAGCTGCCTGATAAGCATATGCTGAAGCAGGAAGAGATCAACCAGCTGCTGGTCGATCTGGCGCTGCAGGGCAAGACCGTAACACGCCTCAAGGGCGGGGACCCGAGCGTCTTCGGGCGTGTGGGAGAAGAAGCGGAGCTGCTCGCCGAGAACGAGATCCTATTCGAGATTGTGCCGGGCATCACATCTTCGATCGCCGTACCGGCTTATGCGGGTATTCCGGTAACGCACAGGGACTTCACGTCTTCCTTCTCGATTGTGACGGGACACGAATACAAGAACAAGACCTACAATACGGTCAACTGGCCGAACCTGGCCCAAGCCTCCGGCACACTGATCTTCCTGATGGGTGTAGCCAACCTGGAACATATCTGTACGCAGCTCATGCAGGGCGGCAAATCGGCGGATACGCCGGTGGCGCTGATCCGCTGGGGAACGTGGATGGAGCAGGAGACCCTGACCGGTACGCTGACCGATATCGTAGAGAAGGTCCGGGCAGCCGGTTTCCAGTCTCCGGCCGTCACGATTGTCGGTGAGGTGGTCCGGCTGCGCGAGAAGCTGGCCTGGTTCGAGAAGAAGCCGCTGTTCGGCCGCCGGATTCTCGTGACGCGGGCACGCAGCCAGAGCAGCGAGCTCTCCGCGCAGATCGACGAGTTGGGCGGAGAAGCCGTCGAATTCCCGGTGATCCGCACCCAGCCTTCCAGCAAGCCGGAAGCCCAGGCGGCCCGGGATGAAGCGCTGCGCTCGCTGGGCGGGTTCGATTGGATCTTCTTCACGAGCGTCAACGGCGTGGAATCGTTCTTCCAGCGGCTTCGCGAGCTGAAGGTTGATATCCGCTCCATGGGCTCCGCACGAATCGCGGCGGTAGGCCCGAAGACGGCTGCCGCTTTGGAAGAGCGCGGGCTGGTCGCCCTGACCGTGCCGGCCGAGTTCCAGGGCTCCGCGCTGCTGGAAGCGCTGGAGGGCGAACTGAAGCCGGGGCAGCAGGTGCTGCTGCCTACGGCGGACATCGCCAGAGAGGAACTGCCTGAAGGCCTGCGTGCCAAGGGGCTGCAGGTGCGCAAGATCGACATCTACGAGACCGTGCTCGAGACCGAGGGCGGCGCCGAAGTGCTGGAGCTTCTGCGGCAGAAGGCGATCCACATCGTCACGTTCACAAGTTCCTCGACCGTCACCAACCTGATCCGTGCCCTGCAGGAAGTGGGCGAATCGGAGCCGCTAGGGCTGCTGCGCGGCTGCAAGATTGCCTGCATCGGTCCCATGACCGCCCAAACGGCGGAGGAAGCGGGTCTCCAGGTGGACCACATCGCCAAGGAGGCTACCGTTGCTTCGCTGGTAGCTTCATTATACGAGTAGGGGCTGTACGGCCGGCTGATGCCGGCGGTCTCCCCCAAGTCAGGAGGAGAATTTCAATGGCTTTTCCATTAATCCGCAATCGTCGTCTCCGTTCTTCAGCCGCCATGCGCCGGCTCGTGCGAGAGAATGACGTTACCCTAAATGATCTGATCTACCCGATCTTCGTGACGCACGGGGAGAATATCAAGGAAGAGATTCCTTCGATGCCGGGCGTGTACCACTTCTCGCTGGACCGTCTGCAGGAAGAGATCGCGGAGGTATCCGCTCTCGCACTGCCGGCCGTTCTGCTCTTCGGTGTACCGCACGAGAAGGACGCCCACGGCAGCTCGGCATTCGATCCGAACGGCATAGTGCAGCAGGCGACACGCTTGATCAAGACCTGGGATCCGGAGCTGCTCGTTATCGCCGATACGTGCCTGTGCCAATTCACGGATCACGGCCACTGTGGTGTAGTGCATTACGATGAGGCGAAGGGGCGTGCCGATGTCGTCAATGACGCATCGCTCGAGCTGCTGGCCCGTACCGCTGTTTCCCAGGCGGAAGCCGGGGCGGACATCATTGCGCCTTCGAACATGATGGACGGCTTCGTGTATGCGATCCGCCAAGGGCTCGATGAGGCAGGATACGAGAATGTGCCGATTCTGTCCTACTCCGTCAAGTATGCCTCTTCCTTCTACGGTCCCTTCCGGGATGCGGCCCATTCGACGCCGCAGTTCGGCGACCGCAAGACCTATCAGATGGATCCGGCCAACGGACGGGAAGCGCTGCGGGAAGCGGATGCGGACGTGGCCGAGGGCGCGGACATGCTGATGGTCAAGCCGGCGCTGGCGTACATGGACGTGATCCGGATGCTTCGCGACCGCTATGATCTGCCGATCTGCGCTTACAACGTCAGTGCGGAGTATTCCATGGTAAAAGCGGCGGCTGCCCAGGGCTGGATCGACGAGCGCTCCATCGTGCTCGAGACGATGGTAGGCTTCAAGCGTGCCGGCGCCGACATGATCATCACGTATTTTGCCAAAGACATCGCCCGCTGGATCGCCCGTTCCTGAAATGACGAATGCAAGAACCGCCTTGCTTCCCGCTGGGGGGCAGGCGGTTTTTTGATAGATTAACTGTCGCGCACCCTCCTTGGGGATGCCGAAGCCGATGATCTTTGGATCCAGAAAAGTGTTCACCCGTAAGTTCATTCACAGCTGCTTACATAGAGGGGTTAGGTCAAGTTCGGCATCGCCGGACCCAGCCGGGCCATGTCAACAATTTGTCGGAAACGGCTTCCGCTGGAAGTTGTTACCCGTTTTCAAATAGGGCATAATGGGAAGAAAGACTATGGAAGCAAGCGGAAAAGAGGAACCCTCATGACCTATAACGACCGGTTTATCCGTGCTTGTAAAAAACAGCCCGTGGATACGCTGCCCGTCTGGTATATGCGCCAGGCCGGACGCTACGATCCCGAGTACCGCAAGATTAAAGAGAAATACAGCCTGCTTGAAATCTGCCAGCAGCCGGAGCTTGCCGCCGAGGTCACGCTGATGCCGGTCCGCAAGCTGGGTGTGGATGCCGCAATTCTCTACTCCGATATTATGAACCCGGTCGCTTCGATCGGCATCGATTTTGACATCGTGAAGAACATCGGTCCGGTGATCGACAACCCGATCCGCACGGCTGCGGACGTGGAGCGGCTTCGTCCGATCCAGGTGGAGAAGGATCTTCCCCACATTCTGAAGACGATCGAGATTCTCGCCGCCGACCTGCAGGTGCCGCTGATCACGTTCGCCGGTGCGCCTTTTACCATCGCGTCTTATCTCATTGAAGGCAGACCGTCGAAGAGCTATATCCGTACGAAGGGCATGATGTACGGTGAACCGAAGGTCTGGTTCCAGCTGATGGACAAGCTGGGCGACATGGTCATCACGTACCTGAAGAGTCAGATTGCCGCCGGAGCCAAAGCGGTGCAGCTGTTCGACAGCTGGATCGGCGCCCTGTCTCCCGCCGACTTCCGGACGTATGTGCTGCCTACGATCCAGCGGATCTTTGCCGAACTGAAGCATCTCGAGCAGCCGAAGATTTATTTCCCGGGCGTGGCATCGGGCGAACTGCTGCCTCATCTGCAGGGAATCAAAGCCGACGTCATCGGCCTCGACTGGAGAGTGCCCATCAGTGAAGGCCGCCGCCGGGTCGGCTCGCGCTACGCCGTACAGGGCAACCTGGATCCTTATGTGCTCACTGCGCCGATGAAGGTGATTCAGGAGCAGGCGAAAGCGATCATCGACGATGGAATTCAGCAGCCCGGGTATGTCTTTAACTTGGGGCACGGCCTGTTCCCTGAAGCTTCCCTAGAAAAGCTGAAGGAACTGACGGACTACATTCACGATTACTCCCGTGAAGCGATCAAAGCGCGCGGGGGGTATACACAGGAAAGCGGGGTTTAGCATGAGCGAGAATCAGCAAAGAACAGTAGGCGTGCTGGTCATGTCCTACGGTACACCTGAGAATCTGGAAGGCATCGAAGCCTACTATACCCATATCCGCCGCGGCCATCCGCCTACAGCGGAACAGCTTGAAGATCTGCGCAGCCGGTACGAAGCCATCGTGGGCGGGGTATTCCCGCTCCGAGAGAATACGGACAGGCAGGTGCAGGCTCTGGAAGAGCGTCTGAACGAGAAATATCCGGATATCCGTTTTGTCTGCTATCAAGGCCTCAAGCACGCAGCTCCGTTCATTGAGGACGGCGTGGAGAAGATGGTGCAGGACGGCGTGAAGGAAGCGGTGGGCATCGTGCTCGCTCCGCATTATTCGGTCATGAGTGTCGGAGGCTACATCAAGCGCGCGAAGGAAAAAGCCGAGGAGCTCGGCCTGCCGATCTCTTTCGTGCAGAGCTATCATCTGCATCCGGCCCTGATCGAAGCGCTGACAGTCCGCGTGGAAGAGGCGCTGGAGAAGTTCGGTGAAGGGGCGAAGGAGCGTGTGCAGGTGGTCTTCACGGCGCACAGCCTTCCGGAGAAGATCCTCGAGATGAAGGATCCGTACCCGGACCAGCTGCTGGCTACCTCCAAGGCGATCGCCGAGCAAGTGGGCTTGTCGCGCTGGCAGTTCGGCTGGCAGAGCGCGGGCCAGACGGGAGTGCCTTGGCTCGGCCCGGATATTCTGGACGTCATGAAGACGCTCAGGGAGGAAGGCGAGACGAAGGAAGTGCTCGTCTGCCCGGTCGGCTTCGTATCGGACCACCTCGAAGTTCTGTACGATCTCGACATCGAAGCGCAGAAGACGGCCCATGAACTGGGTCTGCATCTCGAGCGCACGCGTTCGCTGAACACGGATCCGCTCTACATGGAAGCGCTCAGCGACTCCGTATACGGAAAGCTCGAAGGAAAGTAAGCCGCAGGCTGCGATGGCGAGACAGCCTACTTGGTGGATTGTATCTTGGGGAAGAGGTGTGAGAGGATGAAAGATCAGCGCAAACGGTCCGATGAGCGCTCCGCGCAGGCTTTTGCGGAAGCCAAACAATATATTCCCGGCGGGGTCAATTCCCCGGTTCGTGCCTTCAAATCCGTAGGGCTTACGCCGCTGTTCATCCAAAGGGGAGCAGGCTCGAGAGTCTACGATATCGACGGCAACGAGTTTATCGATTACATCGGTTCGTGGGGCCCGCTCATTCTGGGCCATGCCCATCCGGAAGTGATCGAAGCGGTGAAGCAGACGGCGGAGCTCGGAACGAGCTTCGGCGCACCGACCGAGCTCGAAACCCGGATGGCGAAGCTGGTTACGGAGCGGATGCCGTCCATGGAGCTCGTGCGCATGGTCAACTCCGGAACGGAGGCGACGATGAGTGCGCTGCGTCTGGCCAGAGGCTACACGGGCCGCAGCAAGATCCTGAAGTTCGAAGGCTGCTACCACGGGCATGCCGATTCCCTGCTGATCAAAGCTGGCTCCGGCGTGGCCACCTTGGGGCTGCCTGACAGCCCGGGCGTGCCGGAAGGCGTAGCGGTCAATACGATCACGGTGCCTTACAATGATCTGGACTCGATCAAACTGGCGTTCGAGAAGTTCGGCGAGGAGATCGCAGCTGTTATTGTGGAACCCGTGGCGGGGAATATGGGCGTTGTCCCTCCGCTCCCGGGTTTCCTGGAAGGCCTGCGCGAGATCACGACGAAGTATGGCAGCCTGCTGATCTTTGACGAAGTCATGACGGGCTTCCGCGTGGGATTGAACAGCGCACAGGGCCGCTTCGGTATTACCCCGGACCTGACCTGCATGGGCAAAATCATCGGCGGCGGTCTGCCTGTAGGCGCTTACGGCGGGAAGCGGGAGATTATGGAGATGATCGCTCCGGCAGGGCCGATCTACCAGGCAGGCACATTGTCGGGGAACCCGCTGGCGATGGCGGCCGGCTATACGACGCTGAAGCTGCTTGGCGAACCGGGCGTCTATGAAGAACTGGAACGCAAAGCGGCCCGGATCGAGGAAGGCTTCACGGCCAACGCCAAAGAGCGCGGTATCGCTTCGGTGATTAACCGGGTGGGTTCGATGGTCTGTCCTTTCTTTACGGAGGTGCAGGTTATCAACTACGAAACAGCCAAAACCTCCGATCTCGGAGCGTTCAACCGTTACTTTGAAGGACTGCTGGATGCCGGTGTATCCATTGCGCCATCCCAGTTCGAAGGGATGTTCGTTTCGGTGGCGCATACTGACGAGGATATCGAAGCGACAATCGAAGCGAACCGTGAGGCTTTGAAACGGGTGTAACTTTCAGACGTTCGGGCGAGCTTGGATAACTGCTATATAGGACAAAGGCACGGTCTTCCTCAATGAAGAGAAGACCGTGCCTTTTTTGGTGGTTAGGTGATAAGACCAGAGCGGATGATTAGGAATGATCATCATGTTTGCCGAGGCCAATGAAAAGGCGCCCCTTCCTCAGTCGGGAACAGGGCGTCTTTTAAAGTGAGCCTATCTGATCTCACCGGCAAAGGACTGAGGTGGATTCAAGGCCGGGCTGCCAGTCAGGCTGAATGGCTTGTGACTTACTCGCGCCCGTCCGGGAGATTACGGTTTAACCTGTCCCTCCACTGTGGTACGGCGGGAAGTCGAGGTGGACGTTACGGGAGCGGGCTCAGCCGGCTGGGTTCCGGTATCCGCTCCTGATGTGCTTCCAGCCGAAGGTGCCGGAGCGGGAGCCGTCCCGGTGCCGGAGGCTGCGCCGGCGCTTGTGCCGCCTGCCGCGGGCCGGGCTTCCGTACCGGCTCCGCCGCTGTCCGTGTCGGGCTGCGCCGGTGCAGAGGTCCCGCTGTCCGTCGTGCCGCTTCCTGCCGCGGGAGTACTCCCTGCCGGACTCTGCGTTCCCGGATCCGGGGTACCGTCGCCTTTCGCCGGGCTACCGGCTGCGGGTGCCGTTCCCGGGGCGGTGCTGCCGGCAGCCGGGGCGGTGCCGTTCTTCGAATCCGTCTTCGCCGGAGCGGATTTGGAATCCGTCGTCGTTTTCGTTTCGGTTCCTTTGGACGCCGCGGGCTTCGTCGTTTCAGCCGGCTTGGTGGTGCCGGAGGTCGACGACGGCTCGGTCTTCGACTTTTCCACAGCCGGCTTGGTTGTCGTCGTCGACTGCTTCGCTTTCTTCTCGGCCTGCTCCTTCAGAAATTCAGGGTGGTCATACGAGCCCCCGGCGTCGATCTTGTCCACGCCATCCCAGATGCGAATCGCGTGCACGGACTCGGGATCATCGTAGACGAGGAACGCGGAAGGGAGACGGCGTTCGCCGTAGCGGCTCGATGGCTTGGACAGCAGCTTGCTCTGCTCATCGTCATCGCCCTTGTAGACGAGCTCGGAGGAAGCGCCGCCGTCGAGGTTCCCGGCATTGATGACGCCCTCCTTAAGGAACAGATCCTGCACTTCCTTGAGGGTGGCGCCAACGCTGTGCGACTGGCGTCCGTCGATGACGATAAAGATCACCGTGCCGTCCGCTTTCTGGCCGACGGCGGTCCGCGGCGCGCGTCCCCAGCCTCCGTCGCCGTTCGTAATAAGCCCCTTGCCGTTGGCAATGAGGCGCGGATAGAACGATACCGCTTCGGAGATGCCCATATCTCTCAGCTCGAAGGCATCGTACTTGCCGACGACCAGGGCACCTTCCTTGGTAAAACCTACAATATGCTGTGGAATGCTCCCGTCCTGGTCGGTGAAGACGATATCCCCACCGGAGATGATCATCCCGATAGCGGCAAAGCCGTTACCAAGTCCTTCGGGGTCGTCGAAGCTTCCGCCGTTCACACCCGCCACGGCGCCGGTACGTTCGACCATGGAGGTGATTTTCTCGCCTTCGCCTACCTTGGACGGGGTCATGACCCGGATCGTCTTCGGGTCATAGACATACATCTTCTTGCCTTTCCAGAACTGGCCGGAGATGTCCTCAACCTTGACAAGCTCATCGGCGGAACGGGCGTTGCCGTGAGAGCCTCGGATATTCAGCAGGCTCATGTCCTGCTTCTCCTTGGCGGCCCGTTCGATGGCATCACGGGTCTCCTGCACAAGGGCGTCGCGGCGTTCGGCCCCGACGAAGATCCAGGCCCAGCTGCGGTGCTGGGTGGTGATCACCGTTTCGGCGAGCCATTGCCGGATCTCGCCGCCGGGGCCGGTCAGGTAGAGAAAGCTTGACGTCATAAAGGTGAACAGGGCCATGGAAAAAAGCGTCTTCTTCAGCCTTCCCCAGGCCCGAAACGCTCCGATATTTCGATTCAACTGCAAGTGAAGTCCTCTCCCATTTTTCGGATATGATAGCCGGCACGGCCGGCATAAATCTCGCATCGTGCTGGGTTCCCTGCTGCGGACAGCGCGTCTATTGTCGAATTTTCTATTTTCCCCTCTCACATTCTATCATATGACCCCGGGATTCACCAGCTTTGCGAGAGTAAGATATAGGAAGATCTGGCAGGAGGAGAGATGGGGAATTTGGAGCGCGAACGAATTTTTTGATACAATGAACGATTATATCCTGCAGGGGACAAGTCTTTTGCAGCCTGGGACGGAGAGGAAGGACTTATGCTCAAACGATACAGTTTCTTCGGGGTTACCCTGGAGCTTCTGGCTGTGGCCGGAGGCTTCGCGGCCCTGCTGGCGCTCATCATGGCGATGGCGGTCATGTCGCATGTCAGGTACACCAGACGCCGGAAGGCGGCCGAAGTGGAGGAGAGGGACATATGAAAGGGTGGAAACGCCGGGGCGAATGGCTGGAGTGGACGGCTGAAGAGGAGCTTGCTTCGGTGTGGGCGGCGGATCCGGCCGTACTGGAGCTCATTGGGCACAAATGGCTCCGGACATGGGAGACCTCCGGACATGCGGTGGTCAAGGGACGCCGGCTGCTGCTCCGCATGTTCCCGGAAGAAGCCGGTCCGGAGCCCGGACCCTGGATGCCGCTGGAGGTGCTCTACGAGGATGATTTCTGCCTTGTGGCCGACAAGCCCGCCGGAGTCAAAGTTCATCCGACCGCAGAAGGGGAAACAGGCACGCTCCTGCATGCCGCCTCCTGGCATCTGGAGACATCGGGCCAGCGCTGCCGGCCGCGGCACATTCACCGGCTCGACGAGGATACCACCGGCCCCGTGCTGCTGGCCAAATGCGAATGGGCGCAGGTACGGCTTGATGCGCAGATGCGGGAGAAGCGGATTCACCGCGAGTATGCGGCCCTTGTTCAGGGCCGGTTCGGTCAGGCCCGGGGAACGATCGATGCCGCGATCGGGCGGGACCGTCATCATCCGACCCGCCGCCGCGTCTCGCCTACGGGAGAACGGGCGGTTACGTACTATGAAGTGGAACGACAGTTTGCCGTGGCGGCGCTGGTGCGGCTGAGGCTGGAGACGGGACGCACCCACCAAATCCGGGTTCATCTGGCTCATCTCGGTCATCCGCTCTTTGGGGACCGCCTCTACGGCGGACGGTCCGCCGCAGAGATCGCACGGCAGGCGCTGCATGGGCAGCGGCTTACCTTCAGCCAGCCACTGACAGGGGAACCGGTGGAAGTGTCTTCTCCCTGGCCTGAGGACTTCCGGCTGCTGTATGACCGGCTTCAGCACTCCGAAAAATAGTAGTCATGCTCCATCCGGCCCAGCCATATAAATTGTAGAGACTATAAGGCGATGGTATGGATCTGGTGTCCTGCCGGGACGGCGGGCAAACGTATGGAGGGAGGATGTTCCATTGACGAATCAAAGAAGCGGGCTGCGTTTCGATATCTACGAACGCGTGCATTTATCCGAAGGGGTGCTGGGCATCAAGGAGCTGGAGGAGGTCGAACTCGTTCCGCATATTCAGGTGCTCAGCCAGGGGGAGCAGGCGCTGCTTCGGGGCAATCTGCTGCTGAACGGCACGTATGTGGACGAGCAGGACCGGGCGAATCAGCGGCTTGAACATCTGATCCCCGTGGAGATTACCCTGCCGCTGAACCGGGTGAACCGGGTGGAGGATATTGCGGTCGAAATCGATAACTTCGACATCGATCTGCTGTCCGGCCGCAGCCTCAATATTACCGGCGTGCTTTCGCTCGGCGGACTGGAGGTCGTTTCACCTCCGGAGGAAGAGGAGGCTTGGCGCAGCCAGCGCGAAGAGGGGGAAGTGCTCTTCGTCCATGAAGCGCGTTCGGAAAGGGCGGAGGAGCCGCTGCCTTATGGAGATGCTTCCCCTGGGATCTCAGTGCCCCCAGGGAACGACGCCGCACTTTTCGAGCCGGAAGTCTCCGCTCCGAAAGGCGCTCATCAGGGAGCCGGGCCGGTGGAATCGGCTCCTGTGAGCTGGGACGTATCGGAGGAGGCTTCCCAGGCCGGGGAGGAGGCGTCGGTGTTTATCCTCGAGAGACCGGCACAGGAAGAAGATTCTGCAGCGGAAGCGCCGGCGGCTGAAGCGCCGCGTGAACCGCGGGTGGCCATCAGCAGCGGTGCCGCTCCGGCTGTGGAGCCTGCAGCACTCGCTGCATCGGAGGCTGAGCCGTCTTCGGCCGAATCGGCGGCGCCGATCCGCTCCTTCGGTGTTGGCTCGCTGCTCGACCGGTCATCGGCCAGACGAGAAGCCCGCAGCCAGCCGGAAGCGCAGCCCGCCCCACCTCCCGCTCCGGCCGAGAAGGTGGAGTGGAAGAACCTGCTGCTGAGCAGGGAGGAGCAGCAGGAGTTCCGCAAGCTCCGCTTGGCCATCGTCCAGAAGGAAGAGACGCTGGAATCGATTGCGGAGCGCTATGGGCTCAGCTCCAGGGAGCTCGCACTCTACAATCGTCTCGGGGACGGCGGCGTGAATGAGGGGCAGATCGTGTACATTCCGAAGGTATAACCCCGTCGCTTCAGAAAAAAAGGGCCTCCGCTCAAGCCGAACAGGCTTGGACGGGGGCTTTTTGGGCTATACTAAATATTGACTCTCCTTCTGGGATTGTTTATCATAGTACGCATAGATCATCCCCTAATGACTTGGAAAGGGAATAGTAGGCAGTGAACCCTTCAGAGAGCGGAGCCGGCATCAGGCTGGAAGGTTCCGCAGGACGTATCTGCCGAAGTCGCCCCGGAGTTGCCGAATTGAACGATTGCCTAGATTCGGCCGGCTGCAGCCGTTATCCTGCCCTAAGTGCCGTGCTTTGCCGCAGGCCCGCTGTATTGTTTTGTACGGCCGGTCCAGGGAAAGCTGCGGAATAAAGGTGGTACCACGGAAAGCGCAAGCCTTCCGTCCTTTGCGGACGGAGGGCTTTTTTGACGTTCGGGGTATCTGCCTCCGGCCGCTGTTACACTTGGACTTCTTTGAAATTAGGATAGAGTAGGGGAAGAAGTCCAAGTGTAAAGGCGGACGCTTCGCTCCTGCGGCAGATACCCCTCACTCCGTATTGGGGATTACTTTTTAAAAGGCAAAAAGACTTAAAGGCAAAGAACAAAAGGTAAAGAACAAAGGCAAAGAAAAACCAAAAAAGCGAAAACCAAAAAAGCGAAAACCAAAAAAGCGAAAACCAAACTTGAGATACACACTGGAGGTTAGCAGCATGGAAGAAACAAAAGCAACCGGGGCGCCGGAGATCAGCATGCCGACGCAGTACGACCCGAAGGATGCCGAGAAAAAATGGTACGATTACTGGTTCAAAAATGAGTTCTTCAAAGCGGGAGAGCGTAAGGATGCCGAGCCGTACACGATTGTCATCCCTCCGCCGAACGTAACGGGCATGCTGCATATCGGGCACGCGCTCGACTGCACGCTGCAGGACATCATGATCCGCACGAAGCGGATGCAGGGCTATGACGCCCTCTGGCTGCCGGGCTCCGACCACGCGGGGATCGCTACACAGTCCAAGGTGGAGCAGAAGCTGCGCGAAGAAGGAGTCACCCGCTATGATCTCGGGCGCGAGAAGTTCCTCGAGAAGGTATGGGAATGGAAGGATCACTATGCAGCCACGATTCATGAGCAGTGGGCAAAGATGGGCTTCTCGCTCGACTACTCCCGCGAGCGCTTCACGCTGGATGAAGGGCTGTCGAAAGCGGTTCGCGAAGTGTTCGTCCGCTACTATGAGAAGGGCCTGATCTACCGCGGCAAATATATCATCAACTGGGATCCGGCGGCACGTACGGCGCTCTCGGATATCGAGGTTGAATATAAAGAAGTGCAGGGCGCGCTGTACCACCTGAAATACCCGGTGAAGGACAGCGGGGAGTTCATCGTGGTGGCGACCACCCGTCCGGAGACGATGCTCGGCGATACGGCTGTGGCCGTTCATCCGGAGGATGAGCGCTACCGGCACCTGATCGGCAAAACGCTCGTGCTGCCGATCCTCGGACGCGAGATTCCGATCATCGGGGATGAGTATGTCGAGAAGGAATTCGGCAGCGGCGCCGTTAAGATTACGCCGGCCCACGACCCGAATGACTTCGAGGTGGGAAGACGACACAACCTGCCGCAGATTCTCGTCATGGACGAGTCGGGCAAGATGAACGAGAATGCCGGCAAGTACCAGGGGCTCGACCGGTTCGACTGCCGCAAGCAGATCGTAGCGGACATGAAAGACCTCGGTGTGCTGATCAAGATCGAAGAGCACATTCATCAGGTTGGCCACAGCGAGCGCAGCGGCGCGGTCGTTGAGCCGTATCTGTCCACGCAGTGGTTCGTAAAGATGAAGCCGCTGGCCGACCAGTCGGTGGAAGTGCAGAAGTCGGGCAAGGGAACGAACTTCGTACCGGACCGCTTCGAGAAGATCTACCTGCACTGGATGGAGAACAGCCGCGACTGGTGCATCTCCCGCCAGCTGTGGTGGGGCCACCGGATTCCGGCCTGGCACTGCGGCGACTGCGGCGAGACGACGGTCTCCCGCGAGGATGCGACCGTTTGTTCGAAGTGCGGGAGCACCCGCCTGAAGCAGGATGAGGATGTCCTCGACACGTGGTTCTCTTCCGCGCTGTGGCCGTTCTCCACACTGGGCTGGCCGGATGAAGAGGCCGAGGACCTGAAGCGGTTCTTCCCTACAAGCCTGCTTGTAACGGGCTATGACATCATCGGCTTCTGGGTATCCCGGATGATCTTCAGCTCGCTGGAATTCCGGGGCGATATTCCGTTCAAGGACGTGCTCGTGCACGGTCTTGTCCGTGACGCGGAAGGCCGCAAGATGTCCAAGTCGCTCGGCAACGGCGTCGACCCGCTTGAGGTGATCGAGAAGTACGGTGCGGATGCGATGCGCTTCATGCTCTCCACCGGCTCCACGCCGGGGCAGGATCTGCGCTTCCGCTGGGAGAAGGTCGAGCAGGCGCGCAACTTCGCGAACAAGATCTGGAACGCTTCGCGCTTCGCGCTGATGAACCTCGGCGGCTTCCGGTTCGAAGACATTGACCTCAGCGGCAATCTCAGCACGGCCGACCGCTGGATCCTGCACCGACTGAACGAGACGGTGCGCGATGTAACCCGCCTGATCGATGTATATGAGTTCGGTGAAACCGGCCGTCTCCTCTACAACTTCATCTGGGACGATCTCTGCGACTGGTATATCGAATTCAGCAAGCTGTCCCTGTACGGCACGGATGAGGAAGCGAAGAAGACGACGAAGTCGGTACTCGCGTATGTACTCGACCGCACGCAGCGCCTGATTCATCCGTTCATGCCGTTCATCTCCGAGGAGATCTGGCAGCATCTGCCGCACGAAGGCGAGACGATTACGCTGGCGTCCTGGCCGGTCTACGAGAGTGGCTTCGAAGCCGAAGAAGCGGTCCGCGAGATGGAGCTGCTCATGGACATGATCCGTACGGTGCGCAACATCCGCGCCGAAGTGAACGTGCCGATGAGCAAGAAGGTCGAGCTGCTCGTGAAGCCGGCCGGCGAGGAGACGGAGTCGATCCTGAAGCGCAACGAAGAGTACATCCGCCGCTTCTGCAACACATCAACGCTGGAGATCGGTACGGCGCTCGCCACACCGGACAAAGCGATGACGGGGATTGTCACCGGGGCGGAGCTGTTCCTGCCGCTGGCCGGCCTGATCGACATCGGGCAGGAGATCGCGCGTCTGGAGAAGGAGCTGTCCACGCTGCACGGTGAAGTCGAACGGATCGAGAAGAAGCTCGCGAACCAGGGGTTCGTGGCGAAGGCACCGGCCAAGGTCATTGAAGAGGAAAAAGCGAAGCTGGCCGATTACGCCGACAAGCGTGATAAAGTCACGGCCCGCATCGCCGAGCTGAAAGGATGAGGGCAGCATGAGCGAAGCAGAAGAACACGTGACGGGAGCGGCAGATACGCCGTTCCAAACCGCACGCGAAGCAGTCGATTGGATCGTCCGCTTCATCCCCCTGGCGGGCATTAAGCCAGGCCTCGAGCGAATGGAGAAGCTGATGGAATACCTGGACGACCCGCACCGCAGGCTGAAATTTATCCATGTCGCGGGCACGAACGGCAAGGGTTCCGTCTGCGCCTTCCTAACGGAGGCGATCCGCAGCGGAGGCTATGATGTCGGGACGTTCACTTCCCCCTATATCGAATCTTACAACGAGCGGATCCGTCTCAACGGCGTCAATATCAGCGACGAGGATCTGCTCCGGGTCGTGAACAAGGTGAAGCCGGTCATTGACCGGGTGGCCGAAGAACACGGACAGCCGTCGATGTTCGAGATTTCGACGGTCATTGCGATCGAGTATTTTGCGCGGGTGGCGTATCCGGATTTTGTCGTGTGGGAGACCGGTATGGGCGGAAGACTCGATTCCACGAACATCGTCACCCCGCTCGTCTCGGTCATTACCAATATCGGACATGACCACATGGATTTCCTCGGGGAGACCCTGCCGGAGATTGCGGCGGAGAAGGCGGCGATCATCAAGGCTGGCGTGCCTGTCGTAAGTGCCGTCGAGCAGCCGGAAGTCATTGAAGTGGTGGCGGAGGCGGCTAAAGCAAGGAAGAGCACGCTTTATCTGCTGGGACGCGATTTTCATTACAAGACGGCCGCTGTGGAAGAGAACAAGCAGACCTTCACGTTCCACGGCGTATTCCGGGGGATTCCGGATGCCGTGATCTCCATGAACGGACCGCACCAGGTGAAGAACGCGGCTACCGCGCTCATGACTTTGGAAGTGCTGCGGCAGTACTACGCGCTGATCATCGATGACGAGGATCTGCTGAACGCGCTGCAGCGCACGCAGTGGCCGGGCCGGCTGGAGCTCCTGTCGGAGTCTCCCCGCCTGCTCATCGACGGTGCGCACAACCCGGAGGGGGCGCAGATGCTGGCTGCCGCGCTGAAGGAGACGTACCGGTACCGGAAGCTTCATTTTATGATGGGGATGCTGTCGAATAAGAATCATACTGGCTATTTCAGGCATATACTACCTCTAGTGGACACATTGATTCTGACCGAACCCGAATGGCACAAGAAGGCGCAGGCCTCCGACCTGGCGGCCCTGGCACGGACTCTTCTGGATGAGCTGGGCCGAACGGATGTGGAGGTCATCGTGGAGCCGGACTGGAAGGCGGCCCTGGACCTGACGCAGCGGCTGGCGGAAGAGGATGACCTCGCTGTGGTCTCCGGCACCTTGTATTTGATCGGGGACGTCCGTTCCTGGGTGAAGCATCAATCCGATTCTGAAAAGGGCTGGTGAAACGAGCATGAATACATCGGAGCATATCCATTTTATCGGCATTGGCGGGTACGGCATGAGCGCGATCGCCAAAGTAATGCTGGAGATGGGGTATCAAGTTTCGGGATCTGATCTGGCGCAGCAGGAACTGACGGAGAAGCTGGCGGCCAAGGGCGCGCAGGTCTTCATCGGACATGAGGCGGAGAATGTCAAAGGGGCGGACGTGGTCGTCTACTCTACGGCATTATCCAAGGACAACGTCGAGATGGCCGCGGCGGAGGAGCTCAACATTCCGATTCTTCACCGGTCCCAGATGCTGGCTCGATTGATGAACGCCAAGAAGGGGATTGCGGTAGCCGGCGCCCATGGAAAGACGACGACGTCATCCATGATTGCGCTTGTGCTCGAGCATTGCGGTTCGGATCCCACCTTCATCATCGGCGGAGAGATCATGAACGTCGGCAGCAATGCCAAGGCGGGCAAGGGAGACTGGGTCGTAGCGGAAGCGGACGAGAGCGACGGCTCGTTCCTCCAGTACCATCCGACCATTGCGCTCGTGAATAATATCGAGGCGGATCATCTGGAGAACTACAACGGGGATTTTGAGAATCTCAAGAAGGCGTACGCCCAGTTCCTCAGTCAGGTGAAAGCGGACGGCAAAGCTGTGGTTTGTCTCGACGATGCTTATCTGTCCGGGATGATTCCACAGATTAAGAGCGAGGTCATCACCTACGGCATTCATTCCGATGCCGACGTGACGGCGCACAATATTGTACTGGGCGATCGTAAAGTGTCGTTCGAGGTGATGCGAGGCGGACAGGTGCTCGGCACGATCTCATTGTCTGTTCCAGGCAAGCATAACGTCTACAATGCGATGGCCACGCTGATTACCTGCATGGAGGCGGGATTGACCTTCGCCCAGGTGGCGGAAGCGATCAAGGAGTTCCGCGGCGCGAAGCGCAGATTCCAGGTGCTCGGCGAGGTGAACGACATCCTCGTGATCGACGACTACGCCCACCATCCGACGGAGATTGAAGCGACGATCCTGGCGGCGAAGGCGACCGGCAAGCGGATCATCGCCGTGTTCCAGCCGCAGCGGTATACGCGGACGTATTTCCTCTTCGAGCAGTTCAGCCGGGCGTTCCCCGATGCGGACGAGGTGATCATCACCGACATCTACTCTCCTGCGGGCGAGAAGCAGATCGAGGGCATCACGTCGGCGAAGCTCGTGGAGCTCATCCGCCAGAACAGCAATGCCAACGTAACTTATGTACCGACCAAGGAAGAAGTGCAGAACTACCTCTTCGGTTCCGTGCAGCCCGGTGATCTCGTGCTCACCATGGGCGCGGGCGACATTTGGAAGGCGGCGGACGGCCTGGCTAAAGCGCTCGAAGCCCGCGGGGCGTAACCGGTCCACCAGCCCACCAGCCCATCTCGGCAGGCTTGGCGGCTAACCCTGTTTATCATGAACCCGGTTCCAACAGGAGCCGGGTTTTTGCCATAGGGACAAGGCGGGCTGCAGCCTGGACAGCATGAGAAGGCCTCCACCGGCCCCCGTTTATATAGCATGCGGGAAGGCAGCCGCTCTTATTCCTTTTTCCACTATTCGCCCTCACCGGGCCGTCACAACGGTTCTACTTCTCTTAGAAGTCTCATAGTCTAGTAATACGATAATGGGACAAGGGAGTGCTGGAACGATGAATAAGGCCAAAATGACATTCCGATATAATGGGACGACAGCGGAACGCGGACGGGGGGAAGCGCGGGTCATTCCGCTGCGCAGGGAGGAGTACGAAGTCGTTGAGGAGGCACCGCGGGCCCGTGCAGCGGAAGCTCCCGCGCCGGGTTGGGAGGAGGAAGAAGCCCGCAGCTCGAAGGAAGCGGCGGACGAGCACCGCAGGACGGGGTCCCAGGGAAAGACGGAACGGGAGGAAACAGGACTTGCTGCCGGAGGAGGCCCGTCCGGCTCCAGTGAGGATGCCCCGCGGGCTTCATCGAAGGGGTGGCTGCTGCTGGAGCCGGATGCTGACATCCAGCAGGGGTACGGGAGCGAGTTCGGCGCCTGGCAGAGCTCGTTCGACCCGGAGGCGGAGCGGGTGGAGCAGCTGATCCGGAACTCGGAGCACTCCCAAGCCAAGGCGTCATATGACGGGGAGACCGGCTATATCGGCAGAGACAGCAGCCCCGGCAGGGAGGAGCCGTCGGGTTACCGCTTCACCGGCCGTCCGGGGGACGACGGGTATTACAAAAGGCCTCCCCAGCAGAGCTCCTGGCTGAAGATTACGGCGTCGGTTACAGGAGCCGTGGTGACCGGAGTGGCGTTCGGCTTCCTTGTGCTGTCGATGTTCACCGGAGACGATCCGGCCGCGCCGGCGAAGGGCGCCGCCGTGATCTCGCCTCAAGGGACCGGAGCTCCGGGGGGCGCCGCCGGAGCGAAGACGGGTACGGAGCCGGCCGCCGCGGCCGGGGCCCTCCCCGGCGCTGCCGCCGCCGTTAACCTGCCGCCGCGCTCCTATACGATTCTGCAGGGCGGGGTGTTCAGCACTGCGGCCGCCGCGGAGACGTTCGCCGCCGATCTGCGCAAGAAGGGGATTGAAGCGGTCGCCGAGCTCGGCGATAAGAACACCGTCTACCTGGGACTGACGACGAACAGGGATGACGCTCTGGGGCTCGCTCAAGGGCTGCAGGCCAAGCAGGAAGTAATAGTCAAAGCCTTCGAGGTGCCGGGGGCCAAGAAGGTGCGCTGGAACGGCAAGGGGACGGAGGCGCTCCAAACCTACATCTCCCAAGGGGCCTCGCTCGTACAGCAGGTTGCCTCCCAAACCGCGGCCAAGCTCAAGGAATCCGAGCCGGGCCCGATCGACGAAAAGGCGCTGCAGGGCATCAAGACGGCGCATGTCGCCTGGGCGGCAGGAGCTTCCGCAGTCAGCGACGGGCTGGGCGAAGTGGGCAGGACTTCGCTGCCGAAGATGAACAATGCGCTGAACACAGCGGTGAGCGCACTTGATGAGTATAAGAAGAATCCTTCGCATGCCATCCTCTGGCAGGCACAGGGCGCACTCCTGCAGTATTTGGTGGCGGAGAAAGAGCTCCTGAAGCGTGCCGCGCAGCCGTGAGGGTATTCCCACGGAATGACAAAAGAGCCAAAGCTCCCAGCGTCTAGCAGCGCGGGGCACTTTGGCTTTTTTGGTCTGTACTGCCAAGCAAGGGCCAAAAAAAGAGAAGTTCCTGCCCTTCAGCGACTTCCCAAAGGTCTGTGTCGTCTACATGGGGACAGAAAGGACAGGCTCCGGGTTTACCGGCCTGCCGCAGCCGGAAGGGACCCGGCGGAACCGGCAGAAGCCGTATACCGGTCGAGCAGGGCCGCGGCCTCCGCCCGGGTCATGCCCTGCTCGGGCGCGAAGCGGTCTGCGCTGAACCCGTCGATCCAGCCCGCATCCTTGAGACCCGCGATCGCGCCTTCGGCCCAGTGGCCGGAAGGCACATCGCCGAACGGATGCGACCGCCCCGCGGCTGCTCCGGCGAGCCGCTGCAGGAGCGAGGCCACTTCCGCCCGGGTCACCGGCCGGTCGGGCCGCAGCGTGCCGTCAGGGTAGCCCTCCAGCACCCCCGCCTTCACCGCCCGGTCCAGGGCGGCGAAGGCCCAGTGCCCCGCGTTCACGTCACGGAACGCGGCAGCCCCCCGCGCGGCCTCCGGCCGGCAGCCCTCCCCGCCGCTGTAGACCGCGCCGGTTACGCTGCTGCCGGCTCCGCCGGCGGAGCACCCGCTCCCTGCCGAGGCCTGCGGCAGGTCGAAGAGCCTGCCGAGCAGCGTCACCCATTCCGCTCTCGTCAGCACCCGCCGGGGCTCGTACCGCCCGTCCGCGGCGCCTTCCACCAAGCCCTGCGCTTTCAGCCGCAGGACCGCTTCGCGGGCCCAGTGTCCCGCAAGGTCCGGGAACACCGTGCCCGGAGGCAGGTACGCCCCGATGCCGGAGGCAATCCCACGGGCCATGGCCTGCCGGACGCTGTCCTGGGCCAGAAGTGCGGCATCCGCGGCGTTCGAGAGAAACCCGGTCTCGACCAGAATGCTAGGCATCGTGCCGTTGCGCACGACATAGACCGCGCTCGGGACAAGACCGCGGTTCCCCATGCCGCTTTGGGCGACGAAAGCGTCCAGCACCTGCTGTGCCAGCTGGCGGCTCTGCGGTGTCAGCACCTTCATCGCTTCGCTTGCCGGATAGCTCTCCTGCGGATAGGCGTTATCGTAATAGAGCACCATGGCTCCTCTGACATCCGGACTGCCGTACGAGTTGGCATGGATCGATACGAACAGATCCGCCGACTGGCTGTCCTTGAAAGTAACGCGGTCCTGCAGTGACATATAGCTGTCGGTGTTCCTCGACAGCACGACCTCGTAGCCCTGCTCCATCAGCAGGTTCCGCACCCGGGTGGTGATGTCGAAGTTCACCGTTTTCTCGTAGAGTCCGTTCACGCCGACCGCTCCGGGATCGGAGCCTCCGTGTCCTGGGTCCAGCACCACTTTGGCCGCACCGGCCTGGCCGGGCAGGATCAGAAGGCCGAGTGCCAGCAGGGCGGCACGCGCCCATGGCTTGCTCATGGCGGTCACTCCTTCCTTTACTCATTTGTTCATTGTACCTGGCTGCCCGGGCGCTGTAAGCAAGCAACTTTCTCCACCCGCGGCGCCATCTGCCCAGGCGGTTGCAGGGCTTGAAGGAGGTGTCAAAATCACCATGAAGGAGAGCCAAAATATGCTATAATAATTTTTGACTCTGGCGCTTTGCCGTGAATTGACTACCGTCCGAAAGAGGTATCCTACATCTTGAAGAAGAATTCACTCACCCTGATTCTGCTGCTACTGGTCTGCCTGATCGCGGGCACGCTGGTCGGCCAGCTGCTGGCGCCTTACCCGTACCTCGGTTTTTTGACCAAGACCGTCACGCTGACCTGGCAGCCCAAAGCGGACCTGCTTGTGATCCGCTACGATCTCGACCTGCAGATCCGGCTGAACCTGATCGGCATTCTGGGGCTGGCCCTCGGATTCTGGATTTTCCGTAAGCTGTAGCAGGGACGGCCATGAAACTTATTCGAAACGAGGGATTGTTTTATGACAATAACCGACACGCGCACCTTAATTCTGGCCTCCTCTTCTCCGCGGCGTCAGGAGCTCATCGGGTCCTTGGGCCTTCCTTATGCGATCCGCGTCAGCGATGTGGATGAATCGACCGAGCCGGGGCTGTCGCCCGCCCAGATTGTGGAGGAGCTCTCCGCCCGCAAAGCGGGCGCGGTGTACGAACGTTGTAAGGAAGAGGGTCCGGCGGACGGCATCGTTATCGGTTCCGATACGATCGTCGTCCTGGACGGGGAGGTGCTCGGCAAGCCGCAGGACGAGCAGGATGCCTTCCGTATGCTGAGCTCCCTGCAGGGACGCAGGCACCAGGTTTACACCGGCGTGGCCTGCTTTGACCTGGCGACGGGCCAGCGGCTGACGGAGCACCGGGTGACGGAAGTATACATGAACCCTCTTACGGAAGCGCAGATCCGCCGCTACATCGCCTCCGGAGAGCCGATGGACAAGGCCGGGTCTTATGCGATTCAGGGGCTGGGCGCGACGATGATCGACCGGATCGAAGGCGATTATTTCAATGTGGTGGGACTGCCGCTCTCCCTGCTGTCGGCTCTCCTGGAACGTCTGGGAGTCGCTGTCATTTAGTGCGCGGACATGCTATAATGGTGTTTCGTACTACTTGAAGGGGGAACAAGCTGTACCCATGGAATCGCCGAATACAACACTGCGTGAACTACACCTAGAAGAGCGGCCCCGGGAGCGGATGATCCACTACGGGGCGGAAGCCTTAAGCCATGCGGAACTGCTGGCGATACTGCTTCGCACCGGAACCTACCAGGAGTCTGCGGTCCATGTGGCCCAGCGGCTGCTGCGTGAATCCGGAGGCCTCCGGAGCCTGACGGACATGAGCCTCGAGCAGATGACGAGCATTAAGGGCATCGGCTCCGCGAAGGCGCTGCAGATCCGGGCGGGCATTGAGCTCGGCCGGCGCATGGCCCGCAGCGGCATGAACGAGACGGTCACGATCCGCTCTCCGCAGGATGCCGCAGCCCTGCTCATGGAGGACCTTCGCTACCTGCAGAAGGAGCATTTCGTCTGTCTTTTCCTCAATACGAAGAACCATGTGATCGGGCAGGAGACGCTGTCGATGGGCAGCCTGAACGCTTCGATCGTGCATCCGCGGGAGGTGTTCCGCTCCGCGATCAAGCGCAGCAGCGCTTCGATCGTCTGTGCGCACAACCACCCGAGCGGAGATCCGACGCCGAGTCCGGAGGACATCGCGCTGACAAGAAGGCTGGCGGAAGCCGGCGAGATCGTCGGCATCGAAGTGCTGGACCACTTGGTGATCGGAGACCGGCGCTTCGTCAGTTTGAAGGAGCTCGGATACATGTAATATAATGAAGTGCAGGTTTCGGGCCCGCTCGGCGGGGTTCGACCTGATTGGACATGAAACCATCGGGGTCTTCAGGCACTCGGCCGGAGAACCTTCGTTAATGTCATACACAAGCGTTCGTCTTGCCGGACGGACGCCTCCGTCGTTTACTCCGGGCACGGGACTTCAGCTTTGCTCCCGGACAGGCCCGGCCCGCTCTCGAGAAGAACAGCCGCCTGCCTGCCGGGGTACATACCGGTAATGCGCCCGCTGCGGAGTGAACACACTTGATTTTTGCCTTTTCCGAGAAATTTGCGTTCAAATACAGAAGGGAGCACCCTAATTATGTTCGGAGGATTTACGAAAGACCTGGGGATCGACCTGGGCACGGCCAACACGCTCGTTTATGTCAAAGGGAAAGGGATCGTTGTTCGCGAGCCGTCCGTTGTCGCGATCCGCACCGATACCAAAACCATCGAGGCCGTCGGCAACGACGCCAAAATGATGATCGGCCGTACGCCGGGCAATATCCGTGCGATCCGGCCGATGAAGGACGGCGTCATCGCCGACTTCGAGACGACCTCGACCATGATCAAGTACTTCCTCCGTCAGGCGCAGAAGCAGCGCTATCTCTTCCAGCGCCATCCGAGCGTCATGGTGTGTGTGCCGTCGGGCATCACAGCCGTGGAGAAGCGCGCGGTCGAGGACGCTACCCGTCAGGCGGGCGCGCGCGACGCTTATACGATCGAAGAGCCGTTTGCGGCCGCCATCGGCGCCGACCTTCCGGTGTGGGAGCCTACCGGTTCCATGGTCGTGGACATCGGGGGCGGAACGACGGAAGTCGCCGTCATCTCCCTCGGAGGGATCGTAACGAGCCGCTCGATTCGCGTTGCAGGGGACGAGATGGATGATGCGATCATCCAATACATCAAGCGCACCTACAACCTGATGATCGGCGAGCGCACCGCCGAAGCGATCAAGATGGAGATCGGCTCCGCGCTGCAGATGGATACGCCGACCCGCTTCGAGATCCGCGGGCGGGACCTCGTCTCGGGACTGCCGAAGACGATGGCGATCACTTCCGAAGAGATTACGGATGCGCTGGCCGATACCGTGTTCAGCATTGTCGAGGCCGTGAAGGTTACGCTGGAGAAATGCCCTCCGGAGCTCGCGGCGGACATCATGGACCGCGGGATCGTGCTTACGGGCGGCGGCGGGCTGCTGCGCAACCTCGACAAGCTGCTCTCCCGCGAGACGGGGATGCCGGTGCTTGTGGCGGAGAATCCGCTCGACTGTGTTGCGATCGGTACGGGCCGGGCGCTGGAGAACATCCATTTGTTCAAGACGCGTTCGGGTCCCACCTCCAAAGCCAGACGCTGAAGAATTGTCCCTAGGAAGCCGGGCGGTACGGGTACGAAGACCGTCTCTGCCCGGCTTAAACCTTAAGCTGCTGTGATTGCCGGCATAACGGGCTGGGCCAATTTCTGAAGGAAAGGTTGGAAGGTGCAGGAGAAGTGAAATTACTCGGAAATAAGAGACTGCTCATCTTGATGCTGGGGCTGATTCTCTTTATCGCGCTGATGGGATTGACGTTCGGAAACCGGGGATATCAGACATGGCCGGAACGGTTCGTGAAGGACACGGTTTCCTGGGTTCAGGGGATGATCTACAAGCCAGTCGGATACATAGCCGGATTGTTCGAGGACATCCGGAGCTTTCGTACCGTGTATGAGGAGAACAAGGTGCTCCGTCAGACCGTGACGAAATATGCGCGGGATACGACGCTGCTGAACGACCTGCTTGAGAAGAACAAACGCCTTGAGGAGGATCTGGCCTTCACCGAGCGGCAGAAACAGATGAACAAATACAACTTCCGGATTGCGGAGGTTGTCGACTATAAGCAGGCGCAGAAGATGGTCACGATCAATCTCGGGGAGAAAGACGGCGTCCGGGCCAATATGGCGGTCGTCTCCGTGAACGGGCTTGTGGGGCGGATCGTGTCCGTATCGAACTTCTATGCCGACGTGCAGCTGATTACAGGGATTGATGACAAAGCTTCCGTGGATGCCGATGCGGGCGCCGGCGTATTCTCCAAGGCGATCGCATTGACGGTCAAAGGGAAAGAAACGAAGTCGTTCGGCGTACTCGAGACGGTGGATGCCGACAGCGGTCTGCTGCTCATGACCAAGATCGAACCGGGGGACGACATCCAGCCCGGCGATACGGTCATCACCTCCGGCAAAGGCCTGGTATTCCCTGCGGGCATCGAGGTCGGCAAAGTGGTGGAGAAGCGTCAGGGGGACTTCGGGATTACCTACGTGGCCACCATCCAGCCGTTCGCGAGCTTTACCCATCTGCGTGAAGTCTTCGTCGTCGATGTTCCGGAGGCGAAGTAGCCGGTATGAGATACGGAAAATTATGGCTCATCCTCTTCCTCCTGTTTCTGCTTGAAAGCACCTTGATGCCTTGGTTGATTCCTGCCGCGTGGCAGAGCCATATCCAGATTATTCCGCACTTTGTTTTGGTTATCGTTATTTATATCGGACTCTATATCAACCGCCATACGGCGCTCGCTTTCGGACTCGTGTTCGGGATCCTTCACGACTTTATCCATTATGCGCCGATGCTCGGACCGGTCGCGTTCGGCATGGGCCTCGCGGGATACCTGGCCGGATTGATGCAGGGAAGAATTTACTCTTCGATCTTGATCAGCATGCTGGTCATCGGAGCCGGGAACCTGTTCTACGACGCGGTGCTCTTCGCGCTGTACCGGCTGTTCCGGGTAACCCATGTGGATTTCCAGTGGATGTTCCTTCACCAGATGCTGCCGAGTATGCTGATCAACCTGCTGTTCGCGTTGGCGATCTACGTGCCGGCCCGCCGGCTGTTCGAGAGCCTGCCGGTGGTCTCCAAGGAGGAGACCGAATAATTTTCCTGCCTCCCGGCAGGAGAACCGGCAGGCGAAGCCGAAATGTATAGGCTTAAGGGAAACAGAGCGGCATGTCCATGCGTCCGCGGCGGGAATGGGGGCAGCAGCCGATCGGCGGCGGTGCAGGAGCGGCAGGCGCTGCACCGGCCGCCGCCTTGGTCTGCGGCGGGGCTTGGCTTCATGCCGGCTCCGGCCGGAGGGCCCGGCTTCAGACGGATACGGATCCGTAGCATTATTGTTCCTCACACCGGGACGCCGCGGGCGCGTGTCGTCCTTGGATGTACGGAGAAGCCGTTTATCTTAAGCAGTAAGGTAGGAGCGTTTATGGCGGCAGCAAAACATCATGTGACGATCAAAGGCGTGAAAGAAGGGCTTGTGTTCCTGCTCGACGATTCCTGCGAGTTTTCGGCGGTGCTCGCCGAGCTGAAGCACAAGCTGGAGAAAACCCATCAGCAAATTCTGACCGGTCCCATTATTCATGTGCACGTGAAGCTGGGCAGCCGTGTCGTGACCGAGGAGCAGAAGGAGCAGGTGCGCGATATCATCTCCTCCAAGGGCAATCTGCTGATCCAGTCCGTCGAGACACTGGACCCGACGCATCAGAAGACGGAGCCGGATCCGGCGGAAGTGCGGATGGTGCGGGGGATGGTCCGATCGGGGCAGACGCTCACCCATGAGGGGAACATCATGTTCATGGGTGACGTGAACCCAGGCGGGACCATCATTTCTTCCGGAAGCATATATATTATGGGCTCGCTTCGCGGGATGGCGCATGCGGGAGTGGACGGGGACGAGCGGGCAATTATCGCCGCCTCCCATATGAGGCCGACGCAGCTGCGCATCGCCGGGATTATTTCCCGGCCGCCCGACGAATGGGAGCTCGGGGACTCCTTCGATACGTATATGGAATTTGCTTACGTGAAGGAGGGGAAGATGGAGATCGACAAAATCCATCATCTCCATAAATTCAGCTTGAACCAGCATCACTAAAATTCCGGCATGTGGGAATCGGTCCTCTTTTTTCTTCATCTGTTATTTTACATAAACGCAAATCGTCCTTAAGGGGCGCCGCAGCCGTTTATCTTAAGGGGAGTAGGAGTGAAACCTATGGGAGAAGCAATCGTCATCACTTCAGGGAAGGGCGGTGTCGGCAAGACGACAACGTCGGCCAACATCGGGACGGCTTTGGCCCTGCAGGGCAAGAAAGTGGTCATGGTCGATACCGATATCGGCCTTCGCAATCTGGATGTGGTTATGGGCCTCGAGAACCGGATTATTTACGATCTGATCGACGTGGCCGAAGGGCGGTGCCGTCTTCCTCAGGCACTCGTCAAGGACAAGCGGTTCGATGAACTGTACATGCTTCCGGCCGCTCAGACCAAAGACAAGAGCGCCATTACGCCCGAAGCGGTGCGTCAGATCGTGCTGGAGCTCAAGCGTGATTTCGATTATGTGATCATCGACTGTCCTGCAGGCATTGAGCAGGGCTTCAAGAATGCGGTGGCCGGGGCGGACAAGGCCATTGTCGTCACGACGCCGGAGAACGCCGCCGTACGCGATGCGGACCGGATCATCGGACTCCTCGAGAAGGAGCCGGGTGTCGAATCGCCGAAGCTCGTGATCAACCGGATCCGCCCGAATATGGTGAAGAAGGGCGAGATGCTCGACATCGACGAGATCTGTTCGGTGCTTGCCATCGACCTGCTCGGCATCGTTCCGGACGACGAGTACGTGATCAAGGCCGCCAATATCGGCGAGCCGACCGTCATGAACCCGAATTCCCGTGCAGCGATCGCCTATCGCAATATCGCGCGGCGCATGCTGGGAGATACGGTGCCGCTGATGCCGCTCGAGGAGAAGACGGGCATGTTCGGCAAAATGAAAAAGTTTCTGGGAATGGGCGGATGAGGGTAAGTGCTGCATAAACTGAAGAAAATCGATGTGCCCATCGTTGTCATACTGCTCTGTTTCATGGCCATCAGCACCGCTTTGGTTTACAGCGCCACTCTGACAGGCAACGCGGAGCTCACCTTTGATCCGAATAAGCTGGCTCTCATCTATACCGTATCCCTGCTCGGCTTCACGGCTGCCATGATGGTAGATTATCGCGTACTGACCAAGGTATCTTACTATTTGTACGGTGTAGGCATTGTGCTCCTGATCGCGGTCTATTTCCTGGGGGTCAACCTGAACGGCGCCCGGGGCTGGTTCCGGCTCGGCTTCGGACTGGACTTCCAGCCCGTGGAGCTGGTGAAGATCATTCTCATCCTGACACTGGCCTCTTTCATGGCCAAACGCAGGGGGGAGACACTCCAGCTGACCAGGGATGTCCTCCCGGTTGGACTGCTGGCGGCGCTTCCGATCGCCCTGGTTATCATCCAGCCGGATATCGGGAATGCGATTATCCTGTGTGTCATTCTGCTCGGGATGTTCTGGATCGGCAATATCCGGCTCTCCTATGTACTTATCGGCACATCCGTGCTTGCGGGTACGGCCGGGTTATTCCTGTATCTGTTCCAGCATTATTACGATCCGCTGAAAGCTTACCTGGAAGTAAAGGATATCCCCACGCACTGGATGCCCCGCATCCTGACGCTGATCGATCCTTCCTCGGCTTCCTCCAATGCGAGGTATCACGTGGAGAATGCCATCCGGGCCATCGGGTCGGGCTCCCTGCTCGGCGAGAAGTATCTTCATGGTTCCTCGGTGCACAGCAACTTCATCCCGGTGGTTTACACCGACTCGATCTTCGTCGTCGTAGGAGAAGAGTTCGGCTTCGTAGGGTCCTCGGCGCTGCTGCTGATGTATTTTGTGCTTATTTATCGGATGATTCTGATCTCCTTGCACTGCAAGAATTATTCGGGTTCTTATATCGTCGTCGGTATCGTCTCCATGCTCGTGTTCCAGATCTTCCAAAACATCGGCATGATGATCGGGATTATGCCGCTGACGGGGATCACGCTCCCGTTCATCAGCTACGGAGGAACCTCGCTGCTCATTAATATGATCGCTATGGGCCTCGTGATGAGCATTAAGCTTCATGACGATATGCTGCTCGACGAAGATTAAGCGGAACAAGCCAAGACACCTGACCAAGGTGTCTTTTTTTATTGAATTGGAACACATGAAGGGTCTTCCGTCATCGTGTGCAGTTCCGGCCGCCTTGCTCTCCTGAGAAGGGAGGCTGTCGTATATTCTCGCGTACAAGCTCATAGGATGGTATGGAGAAGCTATGGCGGCAGGAGGAGAAGGGTTCATGGACACGAGAAAAAGCATTCGGGAACGCCGGTCGGAAAAGCTCCGCCAGCTCCAGCAGGGGACAGGCCGCCGTACCGATAAGGGGCCGGAGGCCGGGCATTGGGAGTTCCCGGTCTACCGGGAACAGGAGCAGGGAAGGGGACCAAGGCTGGAGGGGGAAGCCCCGCTGCCGCCGTGGATCCGCGAGGAGCAGGGCCGGGAGCTCGGGCCCGATCCGGAAGCCGAGTGGAACCGCAAGTGGCAGCAGGAGTGGTCCCGCTATGACGGGCGGACAGCCTACGACGCCGGTGGAGGCGGGCTGCAGCCGGACGGGGCGGCCCGCAGGTTCGCGGTCAAGATCCTGCTCAGCGGGCTGCTGTTTGCGGGCGTGTGGGGACTGTATCACTGGGACCATCCTTGGGCTGACAAGGGCAGAGAGCTCGTCACGGCCCAGCTCAACGAATCGCTGGACGTGAATGCCATTGCGGCGTGGTACCAGGAGAGCTTCGGCAGCATTCCCTCCTTTATTCCGGCCATGAACCCGTCTAAGCATCAAGAGGAAGTGAAGAAGGTTGATTCGGTGGCCAAGCACTACTTTGCGCCCGTTCAGGGCAAGCTGATCGCGCCGTTTACCCCGGTCCAGGGGGGCGTGCTCGTTTCGGCTCCGGCCGGAGAACCGGTGGCGGCTCTCGATACAGGCAGGGTGGAATTTGCAGGAACCAAGGAAGACACGGGGTTCACGGTGATCCTGCGGCATACGGACGGGGTTCAATCGGTCTATGGGCACCTGAAACCGGGAACGATCCAGAGCAGCGATTGGATTAAGGGAGGCGAGACCATCGGCACGGTGGCGGACCCTGCGGAGGGCGGCGCAGACGGTACCCTGTTTTTCGCCGTGATGTCCAAAGACGGCAAAGCGGTCAATCCGTCGGATGTGATCGCTTTTGAATAAAGGGCGGAGGCGCGTCTGGAACGAATGGTTCGGCATCCGGCTGCGGTTCCATCCCTTGTTCTCCATCATGCTGCTCTTGTCGGCCGTCACGGGGTATCTGCCGGAGATGGCCACTTTGTTCGGCATCGTATTCATTCATGAGCTGGGCCATGTGGCCGCGGCGCGCGGCTTCGGCTGGCGGGTGCGGGAGGTGCAGCTGCTGCCCTTCGGAGGCGTGGCTGTGGTGGAGGAGACGGGAGGCGCTCCCGCGTGGGAGGAGCTGGCAGTGGCTCTGGCCGGGCCGCTGCAGAATCTGTGGATGATGGCGCTGGCTTATGGGCTTATCGCGCTGCAGATCGTGCCGCCGGAGTGGGGGGGCTATTTTATCCGGGCGAATCTGCTCATTGCCCTCTTCAATCTGCTGCCGGTCCTGCCGCTCGACGGGGGCCGGGTGATGCAGGTGCTCCTCGGCCTCTGGCTGCCCTACCAGCGCACGATCCAAGTGGCGGCGGCCGTCTCTCTGGTGCTGAGCGGTCTACTCATTGCAGCATCCCTTGTCCATCTCTTCAGTGAGCGCGGAGGGGTTCAGCTTAACTGGCTGCTCATCGGCAGCTTTTTATTCTACTCCAACTGGTACGAGTTCAAAGGCGTTCCCTACCGGTTTATGCGCTTTCTGGTACACAGGGGGACGCGCTACGAGCAGCAGCAGGCCCGGGGGTCGCTGGCCGGTCCTTTGGTAGTATCGGGCACCAGACGCATCTCCGAGGTGGTGGGGTTGTTCATGCGCGACCGGTACCACCTGGTCTATGTTATGGACGGGAAGGGCCGGATCCTGCAGGTGGTGCCGGAGCAGAGGGTGCTGGAATGCTACTTCGACGAAGCCCGGCGTGCCCGTACCGTGGCGGAGGTCTTCGCCTAAGGCAGGGGGATTATGGTACAATAAGGCCGGGGTGCTGCCGGACATGAAACGGATACTAGTCAAAACAGGCGACGAACATACCGAGGTTGCCGTCCTCGAGGACGGCAGGCTTATGGAATATTACAAAGGCCGGCGGGATGAAGGGCAGCTCGCCGGCAATATCTATATCGGGCGGGTCACCCGGGTGCTGCAGGGCATGCAGGCGGCCTTCGTCGATGTGGGGCTCGAGCGCAATGTGTTCCTCTATATCGACGATCTGCTGCCGGCCCATTTGGAGAAGCAGCCCAAGGAAAAACCGCCGCTTCACGACCTGGTGCGCACCGGACAGGAGATCATGGTGCAGGTGGCCAAGGAGCCCGTAGGCACGAAGGGGGCCCGGGTCACGACCCATTACGCGATTCCGGGCCGTTTCGGCGTCTTTATGCCCAAGGCCGATTATGTGGGCGTCTCCCGCAAAATCGAGAACGCATCCGACCGGGACCGGCTGAAGCGGATGGCGGAACGTCATCTCCTGGCCGGGGAAGGGTTCATTGTCCGGACGGCCGCGCTCGGGGAGAGCGAGGAAGCGCTCGCCGCTGATTTGCAGGAGCTGCGGTTGCGCTGGCAGCGGCTGGAGCAGGCGGCGCGGCAGCCCGGGGCGGTTCCCCGGCAGATCTACAGCGACCTGCAGATGCTTCCGCGGCTGATGCGGGACCTGTTTAAAGGTGATGTGGACGAGCTCGTGGTGAATACGGAGGAGCTGCTGCTCGAGATCCGCGGCCTTGTCAGCGCGCCGGGGGCTCTGGAGCTTGCGGAGCGGGTACGGCTGCGGCGGGACATTGACCCCATGGCTGACTACGGGGCGTCCAGGCAGCTCGAGATGAGCTTGAAGCGCAAGGTATGGCTTGAGAACGGCGGGTATCTGATCATCGATCAGACCGAAGCTTTGACAGTGTTTGATGTTAACACAGGCAAATATACCGGGACAGTGGACTTGGAGCGGACCGTATTCGATACGAACCGGGAAGCGGCAAGGGAGATCGCCAGGCTGCTGCGGCTGCGCGACATCGGAGGACTTATCATTATTGATTTTATCGATATGGAGACTGAGGAGAACCGGGCGCAGGTGCTCGGGGAGCTGGATCGGGAAGTACGCAGGGACCGGACGAAGACCGTTGTGGCCGGGTGGACCAAGCTCGGGCTGGTGGAGATGACCCGCAAGAAAGTGCGCGACAGCATGGAAGCTTCGGCGCCACAGTACTGCCAGGTCTGTGGAGGCAGCGGGCTGCTCGTTCCCACGAACAACAAAAAATAACAGGTTGCTTTGGGTATACGTCTGTGGTAATATAGTTTGGTGCGTTGCTATAGCATGCTGTAACCGCACGAAGCGGGTTCTTTAAGTGCTGGCTCTTTTGGGGTCAAGCCACCTGGCTTAGGCGAGTCTGAGACATGAGGAGGTGCAACAAGAATGTACGCAATTATTGAAACAGGTGGCAAGCAGTACAAAGTGCAAGAGGGCGATGTAGTTTACATCGAGAAGCTGGCAGCTGGTGAAGGCGAAGCGGTAGTATTCGACCGTGTTCTGGCCGTATCCAAGGACAGCGGCCTCGTGGTAGGAGCTCCGGTTGTTTCCGGCGCATCCGTATCCGGCAAAGTGGAGAAGCAAGGCAAAGGCGAGAAAATCATCGTTTTCAAATACAAAGCGAAGAAGAACTACCGCCGCAAGCAAGGTCATCGTCAACCATACACGAAAGTCGTGATCGAGAAGATCCAAGGCTAATCCATGATTCGCGTAGCGATTCATCGGAAGGCTGACGGTCGGATTTCGGGTTATCGTGTTGAAGGTCATGCGTTCTACGACGATCCGGGCAAGGATATTGTCTGTGCCGGCGTATCCGCAGTGACCGTGGGTACGGTGAATGCCGTCGAAGCGCTGACGGGATTGGAGCTGGAAGCGGACATGGATCATGGTCTGCTGCATGTGAAGGTGCCTTCCCTCGATTCGGCGGATCGTAATGAGCAAGTACAGCTCCTGCTGGAGAGCATGGCAGTGATGCTGGAATCGATTCAACAATCATACGGTGCATATATAGCAATCACCACCACATCAGACAAGTAAGGAGGTAGACAGACATGTTACAATTAAATCTTCAGTTGTTCGCATCCAAGAAGGGTGTAGGTTCCACGAAGAACGGTCGTGACTCCATCGCGAAGCGCCTTGGCGTGAAGCGTGCAGACGGTCAAACCGTTACTGCAGGTTCGATCCTCGTTCGTCAACGCGGAACGAAGATTCACCCGGGCAACAACGTGGGTATCGGTTCCGACGACACGCTCTTCGCGAAAGTCGAAGGCGTAGTGAAGTTCGAGCGTCTTGGCCGTGACCGCAAGAAAGTAAGTGTCTACCCTGTGGCAGCTGCTCCGGTGGCTGCAGCGGTGGAAGTGTAATATCCCATCCATCCATGGATAGAGAACCCCGGCGATTGAAGTTCGCCGGGGTTTCTTCGTCTCGGGGGAAGGCCGCGACCGTGAATTTTGGGCATCCTCATGCTATACTGTTATACATATCACCTGTACCGGAACGGAGAGGTCAAGGTATGTCGAACGCTTATGGACAGGAACGGATCCTGGATACGATGCATGCGGAAGGGGCAAAGGTTGACGAGGAAAAGGCAGGCGCAGACTTGACGGACCCGGATGCCAGGCTGCTCCGGCTGTTTAATCACTACCGGCACGATTGGATGAATGACATTCAGCTTCTAATGGCGTATGTCCAGTTGAAAAAGTATGATAAACTGCCGCCTCTCATGGAAAAAATAAAAGAGAAGGTTCGACAGGAAGGGTATGTCTCCAAGCTGGGCATCCCCTCGCTGATCGTATATCTGCTCTCGTTCCAGTCCGAAGTGAAGGAGCTGGAGCTGGAGATTTCCATGAACGAGGAAATCCGGCTTCCGGAGCTGCAGAATCCATCGGCTGCCGCAGCGTCGCTGGTCCGGGCGCTGGAGTCCTTCAAGGACGAAGCGAGATCTTTTGCGGATGGCCAGGGTCTGCTCGACCTGCACCTAAGCCGGGACAGCGAAGCGGCCCATCTGGCCATTACGATCCAATACGAAGGACCGTACGCGGAAGAGCGAATGAAGAGCAGGGAATCGTCCCTGAACGCCGATCTTGATTCAACCGGATCTGCTGCAGTCAAGGGAACGTACTGTGAAGGCAAGGTTGTGTGGGCGTCCGCGTGGCGTTATTCAGAGTGACCGATAAAGAGGGTGAAGGACAATGTTTGTAGATAAAGCGAAGATCTATGTCAAAGGCGGCGACGGAGGGGACGGACTCGTAGCGTTCCGCCGGGAGAAATATGTACCTGAAGGCGGTCCGGCCGGAGGTGACGGCGGGGATGGAGGCGACGTCATCTTCCGAGTGGACGAGGGCCTGCGGACGCTGGTCGACTTCCGCTACCAGAAGCACTTCAAAGCGGAGCGCGGCGAGAAAGGCCGCAACAAGAGTCAGCATGGCGCCAATGCCGACGATATGATCGTACGGGTGCCGCCGGGTACCGTCGTTGTCGACGACGACACCCAAGAGATTATCGCTGACTTGACGAAGCACGGCCAAGAGGTGGTAATCGCCAAGGGCGGCCGGGGCGGACGCGGGAACACGCGGTTTGCAACGACGAACAATACGGCTCCCGAGATTGCGGAGAACGGCGAGGAAGGCGTAGAGCGCTGGGTCGTTCTGGAGTTGAAGGTGATGGCGGACGTGGGTCTGGTCGGGTTCCCGAGCGTAGGCAAGTCCACGCTGCTGTCCGTCGTGTCCGGAGCAAGGCCGAAGATCGGGGCGTACCACTTTACGACCCTGACGCCAAACCTCGGTGTGGTCGATGTCGGGGACGGGCGCAGCTTCGTTATGGCGGACCTGCCGGGTCTCATCGAAGGGGCGCATGAAGGCGTGGGCCTCGGCCATGAGTTCCTTCGCCATATTGAGCGCACGAGGATCATTCTTCATGTCGTGGATATGGCGGGGACGGAAGGGCGCGATCCCTTCGACGACTGGGAGAAGATCAATGACGAGCTGAGGCTCTACAATGCCAAGCTCGAGGAACGGCCGCAGATCATTGCGGCCAACAAGATGGATCTACCCGAGGCCGAAGAGAATCTGGCCGAGTTCCGCCGCCGATTGGCGGAGACCGGCAAGGATTACGCTGTCTACGGCATCTCGGCGGTAGCGAAGAGCGGAGTGCAGGAGCTTCTGTACAAAGTCATGGACCTTCTTGAGTCCATTCCGGAAACACCGGTGGTTGAAGAGCTGCCGGAGATTATGGAGCGCAAGGTCTATCGCCTCGAGGCCGACGAAGATCAGGACTTCACGATCCGCCGCGACAACGAAGCCTTCGTGGTGGATTCGCCGAGCATCGAGAAGCTTATCAAGCGGACGAATTTCAGCACGCATGAGTCCGTCATGCGCTTTGCCCGCATTCTCCGCAAGCGCGGCATTGACAAAGCGCTTCGGGATCGCGGCGCCAAAGACGGACAAACCATTCGCATCGGCGATTTTGAGTTCGAATTTGTCGAGCAGGAATAGAAACGACCGCCCGCAATGGCGCATCAAGCACCAACCTTACATGTCATGTACATGTGAGGTTGGTGCTTTTGTTTTTGTGAAAGTGCTTTATTTACGAACAATAAAATCAAATATAATATATAATGTTCGTTAATTGTTAGATTATATGTACAAATCGGGAATTATGATTCGAAATTTATAGGAAAAAATGAACTTTTTTTCGGATAGGGGATTGAATTTTCTGATTTTCGGCTGTATATTATAATCATGTAATTAATCCTTACACAAACTAGACAGATAAGGTGCGAAAAAGTTAAAATTATGGGAGGTTAGTGGAGTGGACGTAAAAAACTTTCGTAAGGCAGGTCATTTCCCAAGTCTTTTGTCAGCATTTCTCTACTTTGATGTCAGTTTTATGATTTGGGTTCTGTGCGGAGCGCTCTCTCTCTACATCACGAAGGATTTCAACCTGACGGATGCGCAGAAAGCGACCATGGTTGCCATTCCGACGCTGGGCGGTTCGATCTTCCGGATCCCGATGGGCATCCTCGCCGACCGGATCGGCTCCCGAAAGGCCGGCATGATCGGCATGGGGCTGACGATCCTTCCGCTGATGTGGGGCTGGCTCGGAGGAACCTCGCTGAGCCAGGTCCAGTCGCTCGGCTTCCTTCTCGGGATCGCCGGAGCGAGCTTCGCCGTCTCCCTCTCGCTGGCCTCCCGCTGGTATCCGCCGCAGTATCAGGGTCTGGCGATGGGCATCGCCGGCGCAGGGAACAGCGGTACGGCTCTTGCGACCTTCTTCGGCCCCCAGCTGGCAGCGAAGTTTGGCTGGCATAACGTCTTCGGCCTTGCGATCATTCCGCTGCTTCTCGTCTTCGTTGCCTACTTCCTGATGGCCAAGGATGCGCCGAACCAGCCGGCACCGAAGAAAATTCGCGATTATCTTGCGGTCCTGAAGAACATCGACACTTGGTGGTTCAGCATCTTCTACGCCATCACCTTCGGCGGCTTCGTCGGTTTCTCCAGCTACTTCAGCATCTTCTTCTATGACGTGTACGGCGACCAAACGGTACAGGGCGGTCTGACCCGCATACAGATCGGTTATCTCGTCACCATCACCGTAATCGCAGGAAGCTTCTTCCGACCGATCGGCGGCTATATCGCGGACCGGATCGGCGGGATGAAATTCATGCTGATGCTCTACTCCATCATCACCATCTGTGCCTTCGCCGTATCCACCATGCCTTCGAGCTTCATGGTTATGCTGGCCCTCACAAGCATCATGATGGCCTGCCTCGGTATGGGTAACGGCTCGATCTTCCAGATTGTTCCCCAGCGCTTCTCCAAGGAAATCGGGGTGGTCACCGGGATTGTCGGCGCGGCCGGCGGTCTGGGCGGATTCCTGCTTCCGAACAACGTGCTCGGACCGCTGAAGCAGGCGACCGGCTCGCATGTGACCGGCTTTATCGTAGTAGCCTCGATCGTACTGGTTGTCACCCTTGTGTTCTATGCCGTAACCCGGAGCTGGCGCAAGGATTGGGCCACAGCCGATTCGGGAGTAAACTTCTAATCCTGAAGGTTCCTTTTCCTGTACAAAAGGCCATCCGGGAGACAGTAAGGTGAGTGAGTCTGATGAGCGATTTTTTGAGACATTTTCAGAAACAGCAGGCGGCCCAGCCTCCGCGGGAGAAAACGACCCAAACCGAATGCCCTTACTGCAGCGTGCAATGCACGATGAATCTCCATGAGGAGAAGTCGATTAAGGTGAGCCGTTATTCCGTCACCCCGAACAAGGAAGATCCGGTAACGGACGGCAGGCTGTGCGTCAAAGGGCTGAATGCTCATTCCCACGCGGTGGATGACCGCCGGCTGCGCTATCCGATGCTCCGGATCGGCGGTACCCTGAGCCCGATTACCTGGGAGGACGCTCTCGGGCGGATCCGCAGCGAGGTGACGGAGATTCAGCGCCGGTACGGCAAGGATGCCGTCGGTGTCTACGGGGGCGGCTCGCTGACCAACGAGGAGTGCTATCTGCTCGGCAAGTTCGCCCGGGTGGCTCTCGGTACGAAGCATATTGATTACAACGGCCGCTTCTGCATGTCGGCGGCGGCGGGTGCGTCGAACCTGACCTTCGGGATCGACAGGGGTCTGACGAACCCGCTGTCCGAGGTGCCGCTGGCCAAATGCATCATTCTGGCCGGTACGAACATCGCCGAGTGCCAGCCGACGATCATGCAGACGTTCCGCAAGGCGAGGCAGGAGGGCTGCAAGATCATCGTGATCGACCCGCGTGAGACGGCCACCTGCTCCATCGCGGACATTCACTTGAAAGTCAGGCCCGGTTACGATGCCGCCCTGGTGAACGGCATGCTGAAGGTGCTGCTCGAAGAAGGATTCGTGGACCGCGCCTTCGTAGAGGAGCGGACGACCGGCTTCGCCGAGCTGGAGGCACATCTGAAGAAGGTTTCCCTGGCCGAGGTCGGAGCGCTCTGCGGCATCCCTCCACAGCTCATCGCCGAAGCGGCGAGAATCTATGGGGCGGCGGAGACGGGCATGATCTTCACGGCACGGGGTGTAGAGCAGCATGCCAGCGGCGTGGCCAACGTGCGCAACTTTCTGAACATGGTGCTCGTCACCGGCAAAATCGGCAAGCCCGGCTGCGGCTACGGGGCCGTGACCGGCCAGGCGAACGGCCAGGGTGGACGGGAGCACGGGCAGAAGGCCGACCAGCTGCCGGGGTACCGGCTGATCGAGAACGAGGAGCACCGGGCTTATATCGCCAAGGTATGGGGCGTGCCTGCCGAGTCGCTGCCGCGCAAAGGCGTGTCGGCTTACGAGATGATGGAGAGCATCAACCGCGGGGAGATAAAGGGACTGATCATCCTGGGTTCGAACCCGATCGTCTCGAACCCGAATGCGGGACTGGTGGAGGAGGCGCTGAAGAAGCTGGACTTCCTGCTCGTCATCGACCTGTTCGAATCCGAGACGGCGAAGCTGGCCCATATGGTGCTTCCGGGCTCCTCGTATCTCGAGGATGAGGGGACGATGACGCAGCTCGAAGGACGCGTGCTGGTGCGAAGAGCGATCCGCCAGCTGCCCGGCAAGGCGCGGCTCGACTGGAAGATTCTCTGCGACATCGCCGAGGTGCTCGGCAGGGGGAGCTTCTTCCGCTATACGAAGGCGGAGGAGATCTTCCAGGAGCTGCGGATCGCCTCCAAGGGCGGCAAGGCGGACTACTCCGGCATGACCTATGAGCGGATCGAGCAGTCGCACGGGATGTTCTGGCCCTGTCCGGAGGAGGGCCATCCGGGAACGCCCCGGATGTTCGAGGACGGGTTCGCCCATGAGGACGGCCGCGCCAGGCTGGCGCCGATCGAGCACCAGAACCCGAAGGAGGTCGCCACGCGCAAATACCCGTACCTGCTCACCACAGGCCGGGTGCTCCAGCACTATTTGTCCGGGGTGCAGACCCGCCACACCTCCGAGCTCAATTCCAAGTATCCGGAGCCGCTGCTCGAGATTCATCCGGATACGGCAGGGGAGATCGGCCTGGTGAACGGAGGCCGGGCCAAGGTGACCTCGAAGCGGGGTACGATCCGCCTCAAGGTCAAGTATTCGGCCAAGATCCGCCAGGATACGGTCTTTGTGCCGTTCCACTGGGGCGGCGACCAATGCGTCAACCGGCTCACGAACCCGGCGCTGGACCCTGTATGCCGGATGCCGGAGTTCAAGGTATGCGCCGTTCAGATTTCACCGAATTGAGCAGGACGGGAGCCGAATCTCCCCTTTTTTTAAGCGCGTAACCACGCGCTCTTTTCCATTCATATGGAGCCTTTAAGCAAGGAAACTTCTCCGGAGGTGATCATCATGAAGCAGTGGATCAAAATCGTCGGCACCGGCCGGCTGGGTTCCCGGCATCTGACCTACGACGAAGCGGTGGCAGCCGCGCACGCCATCGCCAGGGGCGAGTCTACGGATGCCCAGACCGCAGCCTTCCTGATGGCCATGCGGATGAAGGGAGAGGCGGAGGATGAGATGATGGGCTTTATCGACGTCTTCCGCAAGTATTCGCTGCCGTACCGCTCCTTCTCACACTCCCTGAACTGCGCGGGCCCCTATGACGGAAGACTGTATTTTCCGGTGACGATCCCGGTGAGCCTGCTGCTTGCTTCCGTCGGGTTTCCGCAGGTGCTGCACGGCAGTGAATCGCTGCCGCCGAAGCTCGGGCAGTCGCTGAAGGAGCTGCTGGAAGGGCTTGGGGTTCATGTGGAGCTGGAGGCCAAGGAGTGGGAGAAGAACTTCCTGACCCTTGGCATCGGCTTCATCTGGACGGATCTCATCTGTCCGCCGTTCGGGCGGGTGAGGCATGTCCGGGAGCAGGTGGGCCTGCGGACCTTTTTCAATACCGTGGAGAAGGTCATCAACCCTGTGCACTCGCTGAATATGGTGATCGGGGTCAACCACAAGACCGCGATGGAGCATCTGATTCACCTCCTGCCGAAGTCCGGATTCGAGACGGCCTACATCGTCCAGGGGGTGGAAGGCTCGGAGGATCTGCCGACCTACAAGAACAGCTCAATCCGCAAAGTCACCCCCTGGGGGGATGAGTCGAGCACGATCGATCCCGCGACCTTCGGCTTCAGCGGGGAACCGCTCGAGAAGTGCGCGAAGGAGCGCCAGCTCGAGCTGCTGACGCGGATTATTGCCGGCGATGACGCGCCCGATATCCGCAACGAAAGGGACCATGTCATCTTCAATACGGGCCTGCGGCTCTACTGGTTCGACAAGGTCGCTTCCTACGAGGAGGGCTTTCAGTTAGCGCGCTCGCTCCTGCAGCGGGGGGAAGCCCAGAAGCTGCTGGGCAAGTGGAAGGAGCTCAGCTCCCGCAGTCCGTTCCCTTCGCGGCTGCAGGCCAACGGATAACCGTTCCATATCGAACTGCCGCAGGGCTGACCGGGCACACGCCGATTTCGCGTGCCCGGTCAGCCCTGTCTGCTTTTGGGGCCTGTCCCGCCGGCCGAAGCACAGCCACAAGATAACCGGCTTCGCCGTCCTATACGGACGATGCGCGTTTATAAGATAGATAAGATGACGGGATCGAGTTCTGGCGAGATCTAAATTTTAAAGAAAGCCGCCCATCCAGCTTAAAGCCGAAGGGGTGGCCCAGGAGAAACCGGCCGTCTGTTGATTGGACGGCAAGCATTGCCGCAGGCTCAAGAGGCCAATCAGCCGGAAGGGGGGGGGGCCGGGCGATCCTCCGGGGCGCAAAGGCGCCGCGATCAGACCTGTTTCGGGTCCACCAGTTCGGTGAAGTGGACGGTGGCCGCCCCTTCGTTGTCGTAGCCGGCCGTGCCCACCCAGACGTGCGGATGGGGACCACGTTCGAAATAATGCTGAAGCACCCGGCGGAAAATAAAAGGAATGGACCGGTTCATCACCTCGGCCCGCGGGATCCAGTGCAGCTCGCCTTCTTCCGTCAGGTTCACGTTCCTCCGCTTGGTCTGTGCGGTATAAATGAACTGCTGCCTGACCTCCTGATCGTTCAGCCGGATCAGAATGTACTGCAGCTGCAGCTCCTCGATCTCATCGGCGAGCAGCCCGGTTTCCTCCTGGATCTCCCGCAGCACGGCGGCTTCGGGATCGTTGATCTCATGGGGTTCGAGGTGACCGCCGACGGCCGCCCACAGGCCGGGCGAAAGCGTGCGGTTCGGTGACCGCTTCATCATCAGCAGGTCTCCGTCGTGGAATAAAATCGCTGTTGCGAGCATGCGGGCGCGGATCATGACATTCTCTCCTTTGCGGCTCAGGTGTTCCCATTTACAACTTTAACATATTTTCGCCTGCAAAGCCTATTGCTCCCACAGCCGAAGCTGAGGTATAATGTCCACTAAGTGAAAACAATCGTCTACGCAGAGAGGACGGTTCAGGTGCCGGATAAAGAGGCAACAGGATTGAATCTTCAGGGCACGGAACGTTATTACCTGGTACGCCAGGACATCCTGCCCGAGGCGCTGATCAAGACGGTTCAGGCCAAGGAGCTGCTCGCCCGCGGGGAAGTGAAGACGGTGCACGAGGCCGTCGAGCAGGTCGAGCTGAGCCGCAGCGCTTTCTACAAGTACAAAGACGGAATTTATCCGCTGAGCAAGCTGGAACGGGAGCGCATCGTCACCGTCTCGATTGATCTGGAGCACCGCTCGGGGATCCTCTCGAAGGTGCTGGCGATGATCGCAGAGCTCGAAGGCAACGTGCTGACGATCCATCAGAGCATCCCTCTTCAAGGGGTGGCGAACGTGGTGGTTTCCGTCGAAACCTCCGTCATGAACGAGACGGTCGCCGAGCTGCTGGGCCGTCTGCGGGGGCTGGAAGGTGTGAGCCGGGCCGCCTTGGTGGGCCAGGGATAGGCAGCGGAGAACGGTAATTTTTTGACTACAAGGTGCAGGAGGATACGATGAAAAAGATTAATGTGGGACTGCTGGGTCTCGGAACCGTAGGGACCGGCGTTGTGCGAATTGTGGAGAACCATCAGCATGATCTGACGAGCCAATCCGGCTCACCGATCGAGATTGTCAAGATTCTGGTACAGGACAAGAGCAAGGCCCGGAATATCAGCGTTTCGCCGGATCTGCTGACGGACAACCCATGGGATGTCGTGGAGAATCCGGAGATTGACGTGGTCGTCGAGGTGATGGGCGGCATCGAGCTGGCCAAGCAGCTTATTCTGACGGGGCTCGAGCGGGGCAAGCACATTGTGACGGCGAACAAGGACCTGATGGCGCTGCATGGCCCCGAGATTATGGCGAAGGCGGCGGAGAAGGGCTGCGACGTGTTCTATGAGGCGGCCGTAGCGGGCGGGATTCCGATCATCCGCACCCTGACGGACAGCTTCTCGTCCGACCGCATCACGAAGATCATGGGGATCGTCAACGGGACGACGAACTTCATTCTGACGAAGATGAGCCAGGAGGGCGCGGATTACGCCGAGGTGCTGAAGGAAGCCCAGGCGCTCGGTTATGCCGAAGCGGATCCCACCTCGGATGTCGAAGGCTATGACGCGGCCCGTAAAATGACGATTCTGAGCACGCTCGGCTTCCGCGCGGAAGTGGCTCTCAGCGATGTGTCCGTGAAAGGGATCTCGCAGATCACCAAAGAGGACATCGCTTACGGCAAACGGCTTGGCTATGAAGTGAAGCTGCTCGGTATTGCAGAGCGTCAGGACGAGTATATCTCGATCTCCGTTCAGCCGACGATGGTGAAGAAGTCCCATCCGCTGGCGTCCGTGAACGGCGTGTTCAACGCGGTGTATGTACACGGGGAAGCGGTTGGCGAGACGATGTTCTACGGGGCCGGCGCAGGCGAGCTGCCTACGGCCACCTCCATCGTAGCGGATCTCGTAGCTGTGGTGCGCAACTTGAATCTCGGCATTGTCGGCCGGCGCGGCTTCGTCTCTTATAATGAGAAGAAGCTGAAGAGCGACGAGCAGATCTCCTCGAAGAACTTTATCCTGCTGCATGTGGAGGATAAAGCGGGTGTTCTGGCACAGATCACCCAGGTGTTCGCGGAGTACGGCGTGTCCCTCGAATCGGTGCTGCAGCATCCGAACGCGGTCAATCCGTCCGCCGAGATCATCATCATTACGCATGATGCGAACAAAGCGGCGATGAACAAAGTACTCAGGCAGTTCGAAGCGATGGACGTCGTGCAGGCGATCAAGAGCGTGTACCGGGTGGAAGGGTAAGACGGGAGGCTGACCTCCCCCCTGCGCCGGTTAGCTTGGAAGCCATCCGAAAGCTTGATAGATAGGAGCAGTCATTGTGGAGAAGGACAGGATGAAAGTACGTGTGCGGGTACCTGCGTCGACGGCGAACCTCGGACCGGGGTTCGACTCGCTCGGTATGGCGCTGAGCCTGTATGCGTGGATTGATATGAGCTTTGCAGAGCGGACGTCGGTCCGCCTGATCGGCGAAGGCATGCCAGGCGTGCCGACGGATAAGAGCAACCTGATCTACAAGGTGGCGCAGATGGTGTTCGACCGGGCCGGCGTGGCGCATCCCGAGCTCGAGATTGCGATGTACAGCGATATTCCGCTGACGCGGGGCCTCGGGAGCAGCGCGGCGGCGATCGTCGGAGCGCTCGCTGCCGCCAATGCCCTGATCGGGAGCCCCCTCAGCGACGACGAGCTGTTCCAGATGGCGACGGAGCTCGAAGGGCATCCCGACAACGTCGGGGCTTCCCTCTTCGGCGGCCTGATCGTCGCCTTCTGGGATGGAGAGCGGGCGGAGCACATCCGCGTGGAGCCTCATGAGCAGCTGGAGGTGCTGGCCGCCATTCCGCACTTCCAACTCTCGACGGAGAAGGCGCGGGGCGTGCTGCCCCGCCAGACCAGCCTGGAGAAGGCCGTCTACAACGTCGGCCATTCGTCGGTGCTGGTCGCCGCCTTCTGCACCGGGCGGCTCGACATGATTCCGCTCGCGATGAAGGATGCGCTGCATCAGCCGTACCGGGCCTCAATGGTGCCAGGGCTGGCGGAGATTCTCGAGCACGCCTCGGAGCACGGGGCGCTCGGCGCGGCGCTCAGCGGAGCGGGGCCGACGATCTTCACGCTCGTCGACCGTACCAGCTCCCGCAAGGCGGAGCTTGAAGGCTATCTGAAGGAGACGCTCGGCCGGGAAGGGATCGAGTCCACCGCCTTGTGGCTGAACCCTGACCCGGCAGGTGTCACGGTCCAGGCCGTACGGCCGGACGATGATCTGGCGGTCTGGGTGAAATCCCTGCAAAGCGGGGTGGGCGCATGAAGAAGGTCGCTCTCCTGGGACCAGGCACCTACACCGAGGAGTCGGCACTGCATTATCTGGGCCGGGAGGAATTCGAGTTCGTAAACTACAAGCTCATCCCGGACGTCTTCAGTGCGACACAGCAGGGTCAGACCGACTACAGCGTCATCCCGATCGAGAATACGTTCGAGGGGTCGGTGTCCCTTCATGTCGATACCCTGGTGCATGAGGTGGACCTGCCGATCCAGGCGGAATGGGTGTACCCGATCTCGATCAATCTGCTTCGGCTCCCTGACGGGGACGCGGGGGCGGAGGGGCTAGAGAGCGCCTGCTCGCGGATCCGCAAGGTCTACTCCCACGGGGTGACCATGGCCCAGTGCCAGCAGTTTCTGCGCAGGTATCTGCCCCATGTGGAGCTGGAGCCTGTCGGCAGCAACGGCGAAGCGGCAAGGCTCGTCCGTGAAGGGGAGGACCCGTCGGTTGCGGCGCTGGCCCCCCTGGGAGCGGGAGAGCTCTATCGGCTGCAGACGCTGGCGGCGGGCGTGCAGGATCACCAGAACAACTTCACCCGCTTCGTGCTGGTGGGTCCGGAGACCCCGGAGCTCCAAAATGGAAGCAGGATGAAGACAACCATCCTCGTAACGCTGCCGGAGGACTATCCGGGGGCCCTGCATCAGGTGCTGTCGGCGTTCGCCTGGCGGCGGATCAACCTCTCGAAGATCGAGTCGAGGCCGACGAAGAAGAAGCTCGGAAGCTACTTTTTCTATATCGACATTGAGGAATCCCTGGAAACGGTGCTGCTGCCTGCGGCCTTCCAGGAGATCGAGGCCATCGGCTGCCAGGTACGCATCATGGGCAGCTATCCTGTGTTTGCTTATGAGGGGACCGAGAAGGAATAAGCTGTAGAGAGTCCGTAGGGATACGGGCTCTTTTTTTATGTTTTTTGGCGGGTGAAGGGGAACGGAACCGGGAGGAGAGCCGAAGGATCCAGAACGGAAGGGCCTTGGTGCAGAGGGGGACAAACCGGGTAAAAGGGGGATACTACGCGCCACGCGGTGACAAGGCGGTAGCCTACATAAGATGAGGGGGCTTGTGCATTGATAAATACCGAAATGATCCTGCGTCTCGCCGTAGCTCTGTTCCTTGGACTGCTCATTGGGATCGACAGGGAGCTCCGCCAGAAGCCGCTCGGCATGAAAACCAGCACCGTGATTGCGGTCGGGAGTTGTCTGCTCACCATCGTCTCGATCTATGCGGTGGATAAATTCAGCATCAAAGGCTATACCCAGATGGACCCGATGCGTCTGGCGGCCCAGATCGTGAGCGGCATCGGCTTCATTGGGGCGGGAGCGATTCTGCGGCGCAGCAATGATGTCATCACCGGTTTGACCACGGCGGCCATGGTGTGGGCGTCGGCGGCGCTCGGTATCGCTGCGGGGGCGGGTTTCTATCAGGAGGCGGTCGCGGCGGTCGCCATGATCATGCTGGCGGTGAACCTGTTCCCTGTTGTGGTCAAGCTTCTCGGGCCCAAAAAGCTGCGGGAGAAGTACGTTTCGGTCAAGGTGGAGGCGCTTGGGAGCGAGGAACTGAGCGAGCTTGTGGCTTACATGGACACGGAATACGGACTGAAGCACCTGAAAATCAAGGATATTGAGGGGGACCGGCAGCGTATTCACTTCTATGTGGTGGCACCGGCGAACCGGAGTACGACGGCCATCTATTACAACATCAAGAAGTTGAAGCAGGTACAGCATGTCGAGGTCGAGGATGTGAGTCACTAGACAGGGCATTTGACCCCAAAAGCATGCTGCGGGAGCGGGAGTGCGGGAATGAAACGGTAGTCAGGTAACGGAAATGGAAAGGGATGACGCCGGTGCGATCCGGCGTTTTTGGCATGCATGCGGCGGGGAGGGCTGGAATTGCGCTCGCTTCAGCTGGAAGACGCGGGGGGCCCGGAAGCCTTGCAGAGCAGGAGCGGAGGGGGAAGAGCGGACCTGCCGTGAGAGGAACGTGGAGGTTTGTCCGGCGGAGGGGAGGGGATTTTTTCGCGGCGGGATGGTCATATGCCTAGGTTCCTGCATAAACTGTAATGTCATTTGCTTATGGTGCCCCGAGGGCAGCCCAGCCGGCACAGGGCCGCTGCCTGCCTCCAGGCGGGGGCGGGTCGACGCCATACATAGCGAAGCCGAGCCGGCCTGATGGACTTCCGCAAACCGAAGGAGGTTACCGCATTGAAGATTCATATCGTGAAGAATGGCGATTCGCTCTACGCGCTCTCCCAAAAATACAACGTGGAGCTGGAGAAGCTGATCGCCGCCAATCCCCAGATTGCCGATCCCAATGAGCTGACGGTGGGGGGAAAGGTCAAGATCCCCCTGGCCCCCAAACCCGCGGCCCCGCCGTCCGACTACCTCTACAAGCATGTGGTTTCTCAGGGGGATACGCTCTGGAAGCTGGGGAAAGCGTGGGGGATTCCGCTGTCGGATATGGTGGCGGCCAATCCCCATCTCAAAAATCCGAATGTGCTGATGACCGGTGATGTCGTGTACATTCCGAAGCTGAAGCCTGAGGGATCGGCAGAGCATGCTGAGCAGGCGGGCAATCCCCACAAAAAGGACACTTCGGTCATTTCTCCGGAAGAGCCGCTCCCGGTGGAAGCGGCGCCGATCTCCGAGCTGCCGCTCGCCCCGAATGTGGAGCTGCCGGAGCTGCCTGCTGTGCCGAATGCGGGCGTGCTGCCGGCACAGGAAGTGCCGCAGGAGAAAATGGGCGACGTATCGGTTCCGAACGTACCGCAGCCGAATGTGCTGCCGGCGTATGAAGAGCCGCTGTCGAGCGTACCGCAGCCGAATGTACTGCCGGCGTATGAGGAGCCTCTGCCGAATGTGCCGCAGCCAAATGAGCTGCCGGCGTATGAGGAGCCGCAGCCGAACGTACCGCAGCCGAATGTGCTGCCGGCGTATGAGGCTCCGCAGCCGAACGCAGGCGTGCTGCCGGCGTACGAGGCTCCGCAGCCGAACGCAGGCGTGCTGCCGGCGTACGAGGCTCCGCAGCCGAACGCAGGCGTGCTGCCGGCGTACGATATGCTGCAGCCGAACGCGGGCGTGCTGCCGGCGTACGATATGCCGCATCCGAACGTGGGTGCGCTGCCGTCGTACGATATGCCGCATCCGAACGCAGGCGTACTGCCGGCGTACGATATGCCGCATCCGAACGCAGGTGTGCTGCCTGCGTACGATATGCCGTATCCGAACGCAGGCGTGCTGCCGGCGTACGAGGCGCCGCAGCCGAACTGGGGGGCTATTGATTTTGGCCTGGGTCAGGCCGTTCATCCCTTCGACCAGTTCGATCTGCCGGCGACCGAAGCGATGGCTGCGGCACCTGAGCCGCCGGGCAAGGGCAAAGAAAATGCCTGGCATGAGCCCGAGCTGCCTAACGCGCCGTACCCATACGGTCTGGAGCCGGCTGCCGAGCATCCGTTCTACATGCCGCCCGAGGACCTCCATGCCTATCCGCATGCTTACGAGCCTTGGGCGGTGCCAGCCGGAGGCTGCGGCTGCGGCGGCCAGCTGAACCTGCCTTACGCCCTGCCGCACGAAGGCTTCCCGCCTCTGCCTCCCGTGCCGGATGCGCCATACGGCCAGCCGGCTTGGACGGCGGGTCTGCCGGCGGCGGGACCGTATGACGCCTTCGTACCGCAGCCGTTCGGCTTCGGAGCGGCTCCGTTCCATGGAACGCCTTCGTTCGCCCATCCGCACGGCTATCTGCCGGGCTATCCGGGCGTCTCGCCTTATCCGCAGTGGGAGGAGCCTGCAGCGGCGCCATTCGGCTTCGATGCCCCGTTCCATCCGCACGATGAGCTCCCGTTCGAGGAGGAGAAAGGCAAGGGCAAGAAGGGCAAGGGCGGCGCTGAGCTCCCGGCCGCCAAGTCGAAGCGCAGGGAGGAGCGGGCCGTTGTTGCGCAGAGCGCCGGAGCAGATGCCGCCCGCGGGGCAGAGCCTGAGGCAGCAGCAAGGGAGCCGGAGCCGAGGGCGAAGACGGCGGTCAAGACCACTGCCGAACCGAAGCGGCGTTCGCGCCAGAGCCAGACCCGGGCAGCCCTCGCTGCGCTGATCGAGCGCAGCCACCGGCGTTCGGCGCGTCCCGAGCCGGCCCGCAAAGCAAGACCGTGGCTGAACGATTAAGACCGGCGGGGATCCTGGCACACAGCCATGACCAGCTCTGCCGGTGCATCGCGGGCCTGATCACAGGAGGGCGGGCTTGAGGCCGCTCATCCACCCATGCGCATGCCCTCCTCGATAGGGCATGACAAAACAGCCTGAAACGGACTAGCTCCGTTTCAGGCTGCTTTTTTGCATATGGCGGTTGGATGCTGTTGTCTCTTCAGAACTTGATGCCGAGAACGTGATCGAAGGGAATGAATCCGATCTCCCGGCTGTCCCGGCTGTTGTTGCGGTTGTCGCCCATGACGAAGATATGGCCTTCCGGCACGGTCCATGAGCGTTCTTCGCGGATGTTCATCGTACCGTTGATATAGGGCTCCTCAAGTGCGGTGCCGTTGCGGTACACCTTGGAATCCTTGAGCTCGATAACGTCGCCCGGTTTGCCAATAACCCGTTTGACATACATGTTCGGGTCTTCGTTGCCGAGCACAAGACGCAGAAGCGGATGCTCGAGCACGTCGTCCTTGAGCGTTCTCTGCCGCTCCACACGGGAGTCGATAATCACGATATCCCCGTAATCCGGTTCCTGCCGGAAGGTGTGCGACAGCTTGGAGACGTAGATGCGCTGTTCATTGTGGAGCGTGGGGTCCATGGAATGCCCGAGCACCTTGGTCGGCTGGAAGACGAACATGCCGATGGCCAGGGTCAGGACAAAAGCGGCGGCCAGGGACCGGAACCAGGCCCAGATTTCTTTGACGAACGGATGCAATGGTATCATACCTTCCTTCCTGTGGATGGGTATCCTGAAATAGGTTATCCTTCAAGTATACATATCCCATGTATAAACGTCGATCCCCGTGGCAAATATAGTAAAAAAGCTGCCATAGACAGAAGGGGATTGCATGATACTGCTTAACTTCTGGAACCAACTCAAAAAGCAATGGAAACGAAAGCTTCGTTCGCAGCGCAGATGGCTGGGACTGGCCCTGATCCTGCTGGCGGCGGGCGTGTTCGGAGCGGGAGCGTGGATGCTGGGTCCGCGGAATTGGACTGGAGCCGTGCCGGAGCGGCTGGCGGACCATGCGGTGTTCGGCCGGGTCGTCCAGCAGCCGAAGCAGCAGGAGAACGAGGTGCGGGAGCTCGTGAAAGGGATCGACGGACAAAGGGAAGCATTCGTCAAAAAGGCTTATGTCTGCGGTGAGGAGCTGCAGCGGATCGGGCTCATGACCTCATCGGACATTCTGGCCTATTACAAAGGCCACCCTGCCTTGACGGTCTCCATGAACGCGGACGGTGCGGTGCTGTTCACCGAGGAAGTGGACGACCTCTCCCCGCAGTGCAAGGACAATGCTTATTTCGGTCTAGATTCCAAGGGGAATCTATCCCTCTTCAGCGGGGTGCCCGCCGGCGGGGGGGAGGAGAATGTCATCCGTACCTTCTTCCAGCTCAACATCCAATACCTGGAGAGCAGCCTGCCGAGAGAGACGGTGAAGCAGCTGTATCAGGGCATCCGCGTACGGGATCTCGACGACTATAACAGCGTGCTGTCCACCCTCAGCGACTATGCGGTGGAAGAAACCGAGAAGGTCATGCAGGTGCGGCCGGGATCGTAGAGTCCCGGACCCGAAGGCAGGAGCGGAGCCGTCCGTCAGGGCGGCTCTGTTTTTTGTTTCTTCAAGAGGGCGCCATCCCGGCGATCACGCATAGCCGAGGCACGGCACGGAATCGAATATTGTCTTATCCTGCCAGTACCTATGGCATTGCGCGCAAGTCTGATATAATGGGGAAAAGTTGGCGTGCCGCGGGCTCTCTCGGAGGGACATGCAGAAGCGGCGTCCGGAAGGGTGAGAACAACCATGGATACGGGAGCGCATTGCCTGCTGCACAAAACCTGCAGCCGATGCGGCAAAACGAAATACTACCTTCAGTTTCCGACCAAGGGCGTCAAGCGCTCGAAGAACGGGGCGAGAAAGAATATATGCCGCACGTGCACCAGAAGAAAGTCCAAGGGCAGACTGCTGCCGGCGGCGGACAGCGCGGTGATGGGTGAACTGACGGCGATGCCGGAAGCGCTTCCCGCTGTGGAGGCTCCGGTATCGGTGCCGCGAGTCCCTGCACCGCCCGCGGCAAGGGCTGCGGAGAAGACCTTCGGGCCCCAGGCTGTAGAGGGCCGGGGGGCGCAGCCGCAGCCGGTACGGCCGCAGGACGGCCGGCCGCGCCGTACCTCGCCGCTGCAGCCGCCCCCCGTGCGGAAGAAGCCGGGAGCCGGACGTCTGCTCCGCCAGGACCGCGATGGTCTCATCCGCATGAAGGGCCGGAGCAAGAACGGCAAGCGGTGGGTGCAGGACATCGACTGGGCGCTGGCGGTGCTGCTCGTCGAAGAGCGTGCGGCTGTCGTGCTGACGCCTTATATGATCCGGAGGCTGTACAGCAATGACGATTTCCGGCTGATGATCCTCGAGCGGGACCGGTTCACCTGCCGCTACTGCGGCGAATACGGGGATACGATCGACCACATCGTCCCGCGGGCCAAGGGCGGGCACACGACGCCGGTCAACTGTGTCTGCTCCTGCTACGCCTGCAACCAGAGCAAGGCGGATCAGGATGCCGAGGAGTTTATTAAGGGGACGCAGGAGCGCCAGAAGGTGTAGGCTGACGGCCTGGAGCCGAGAGGGCAGCGCCCGCCGGGAAGCATGCGGGAGGAGCAGACAGCGGGGGACCGTTCTACGGGACGGGCTCCGCTGTTTTCTTATTTTTGGATGGGGCTCTGGTGACAACACCCGGGCCTTGAACCGGAACCCCGTCCCCCAAAACCGTATTCATCCGCGGGAGAATCTGCTATAATGAAATGAATACATATGTTCGGGAGGGTTTCTTCCGGCATCGCAGCGGATGGGGGAATACGGCTTGCGCGTTCTGGGAATCGACCCGGGCATTGCCATTGTGGGATTCGGATTTATTGACAAACAGGGGCACAAGCTCGTGCCGGTGCAGTACGGCTGTATCCAGACGGAGGCGCATACCTCCGACAGCCTGCGGCTGCGCCAGGTGTACGAGGCGACCGTGCAGCTTATAGACAAATACAAGCCCGACGCCATCGCGATCGAGAAGCTGTTTTTCAGCCGCAACGTGACGACGGCGATGATCGTCAGCCAGGCGCGGGGGGTGCTCATGCTCGCCGCCGAGCAGAAGGGGCTGCCGATCTCGGAATATACGCCGATGCAGGTGAAGCAGGCAATTGTCGGCTACGGCAAGGCGGAGAAGAAGCAGGTGCAGGAGATGGTGAAGCTGTTCCTTCACCTGTCGGCCGTGCCGAAGCCCGACGACGTGGCGGATGCCCTTGCGGTGGCGATCTGCCATGCGCATTCTTCAGGGCTACAACAACAATTGAACGGAGCATACAAACGATGATTGATTTTTTGAGGGGACCGGTGGTCTACCGCGACACGGAATATGTCGTTCTGGACGTGAACGGCGTGGGGTACCGCATCTTCTGCGCGAATCCGTTCGGCGTGGCGCCGTCCAAGGACGGCAGGGACGGCGGCGAAGTGACGATGTTCATTCATTACCACGTGCGTGAGGACGCTCACCTGCTCTTCGGCTTCACCACCCGCGAGGAGCAGTCGCTGTTCCGTCTGCTTCTCGACGTATCGGGGATCGGGCCGAAGGTGGCGATCGGCGTGCTGGCCGGTGGCCGGCCGGAGACGATCGCCGGGGCGATCCGCCAGGAGAACCTGGGCTTTCTCACGAAGCTGCCGGGTATCGGCAAGAAGACGGCGCAGCGCATGGTGCTCGACCTGAAGGACAAGCTTGGGGCGATCACCGGCGGGCTCGACGAAGGTCTGTTCGCGCCGAGTGAGCCGCTCTCCGCCGTGCCGGAGGGCATGGGCGCATGGGGAGAAGCCAAGGCGGCGCTGATGGCGCTTGGATATACGGAGGCGGAAGCGGACCGCGCCGGCAGTGCCATCAAGGGCAAGCTTAAGGGCGGCGAGACGGCGGATGCCGTCACGAAGCTGGCGCTGCAGGCGCTGTTCCAGGAATCGATGATGAGATAATTGCGGCGGAAGAGCTGTAGAGCTTGCGCCGGTACAGAAATATCACAAGTATGGGATGTTGAGGCACGAACTGCGGAATCCGGCGGAACCGCCCGGCACAGTCACCTGCAAGAGGGACCTGCCGGGGGCTTTGCGGGAATTCTGCTTTTTATGGGGGAACAGGAAGGAGTGGGGTTATGGATGACCGGATTATCTCCGCGCATCTGATGATGGAGGACCAGGTTGCGGAATTCAGCCTGCGTCCCCGGTACCTGGCCGAATATATCGGGCAGGCACAGGCGAAGGAGAACCTCAAAATATATATCGAAGCGGCCAAGATGCGCCGGGAGGCGCTCGATCACGTGCTGCTGTACGGTCCGCCGGGACTCGGCAAGACGACGCTGTCCAACATTATCGCCAATGAGCTGGGAGTCAATCTGCGGACGACGAGCGGCCCGGCGATCGAACGCCCGGGAGACCTGGCGGCCATTCTGACGAATCTGCAGGAGAACGACGTGCTCTTCATCGATGAGATTCACCGCCTGCACCGGACGGTGGAGGAAGTGCTCTATCCCGCGATGGAGGATTATGCGCTGGATATCATCATCGGCAAGGGGCCGAGCGCCCGGTCGGTGCGGCTGGATCTTCCTCCGTTCACGCTGATCGGCGCAACGACACGGGTCGGCCTGCTGTCCGCTCCGCTGCGCGACCGCTTCGGCGTGGTCAGCCGGCTTGAATACTACACGGTCGACGAGCTCTCCTATATCGTCTCCCGTACGGCGGACCTGCTGCAGGTGAGCATCGTGGGGGAAGCGGCCCGCGAGATCGGCATGCGGTCCAGAGGAACGCCGCGGATCGCGAACCGGCTGCTGAAGCGGGTGCGGGATTTCGCCCAGGTGAAGGGCGACGGCATCATTACGCAGGAGATTACGCAGCAGGCCCTGATGAGCATCCAGGTCGACCCGCTCGGTCTCGACGAGATCGACCACAAGATGCTGCGGGCGATCATCCTGAGCTTCCAGGGCGGGCCGGTCGGGCTCGACACCATTGCGGCATCCATCGGCGAGGAGAGCCAGACGATCGAGGATGTGTACGAGCCGTATCTCCTGCAGATCGGCTTCCTGCAGCGCACGCCGCGGGGGCGGATGATTACGCCTAGCGCGTGCAAGCATCTCGGACTGCCGATGCCGAGCCGCTCATAGAGTCAAACACGGGAAAATCAGCCGGAGGGCGGTGAGAGGAGAAGACCGCCTCTCCGGCGCGTTGAGAGGGGAATCGGGAAGATGTCGGAAGTGAAACGCCCGGCGGGGCGCAGGCCGGACCGGCCCGAGCGCTGGACCAAGCGAGAGATACATCGAGGGGCGCGGGGGGCATTGGCGGCGGTTCTGCTCGTCACCGGAAGCCTGGGGCCACTGCCCTGGGGAAATCTGCCAGGAGAGGGCTCAGCGGTAGGAACCGCATCGGCGGCAGCGGCCGCCTCTCTGCCGGCGATGCTGGACAAGATCCGTGTCGCCCTGTTCATCGACACGGGGAAGTACATCAGCGCCGCATCGAGCGTCACTCTGTCGGCCGAAGCGGGGGTGGCGCTCAGCCTGCGCGGAGCGGGCGGCGAGGCGCTTCAGGCACCGGGCACGGCGAAGGGCGCGGTCCGAGTCAGCGCCGACGGCTACTACGCGCTGCTGCCGGAGACGGGCTCCGCGGCCGATGCGTCGGCCCAGGCGGCGCGCCTGGCGGCAGGCGGAGCCGGCTCCGGCGTGCGTCAGCGCGGGGCGGCCTACCAGGCGTACCTTGGGCCGTTCCCGACCAAGGAAGCCGCCGCGGCCGCCGCCGCGAAGCAGCCGGGCGCAGCGGTCGCCGGGCCGCACTACGCCAGCGCGGGCAGCTACGCCGGCCTGGCGGAGGCGCAGGCGGCCGCCGCGCAGATTGCCGCGGCCGGCTTCGCCGCCGACCCGGCGCTGTACGGCGCGGGCTACGCCGTCTTCGTCGGCGGGGCGGCCGATGCGGCTGCGCTCGAGGCGCTGAAGGCGCAGGTCGCCGCCGCGGTGCCCGGCGCCGCACTGACGCCGGTCGACGCCTCGCAGGGCTACGCCGTGCTGCGCCGCGAGCTGGCCGGTGCGGCCGCCGTGGGCGCGGCCGCTTTCGGCGGCGGCGCGAAGCTGTGGGCCGAGCCTGCCGGGAACGCCTCTGCCGGCGTTAAGGTCGAGGAACGCTACGAGCGGGCTTACCGCGGAGGGATCGAGGTCTCGCTCTACAACGGCAAGCTCGCGGTGGTGAATGAGCTGCCGTTCGAGGAATATTTGTATTCCGTTCTCGGTTCGGAGCTTGGGGCGGCATGGCCGTCGGAAGCCCTGAAGGCGCAGGCGGTGGCGGCCCGGACCTTTGCACTCAAGCAGGGGATGAAGTACGGCATCGCGCACATCTCGGATACGACGACCGACCAGGCCTACAAGGGAGTCTCTGTGGAGTTCCCCGGGGCGCTGGATGCGGTGAAGGCCACGGAGAGGGAAGTGCTGGCCTACGGCGGCTCGTTGATCGATCCGCTCTTCTACTCCAACGCCGGAGGAAAGACGGCCGAATCCACCGAGGTGTGGGGCAATGAGGTGCCTTACCTGAAGAGTGCTTCTTCGCCTGACGAGGGAGCGCAGAACGGGAAGAAGACCTGGTACCGCATCGTGACGCCAAGCGGACGTATGGGGTATATCCGGTCGGACTATGCCCAGGCGACGGGCGAGAAGAACCCGGCGGGGCTTCCCTATTATGAGGGGAATACGACCGGAACCAACGTGAGATCTGCTCCTTATGTGGATGATACCGGGAATCCTTCACTGTTTACCGTGAATATCGGCGACCGGTTCGTGGTCATCGGCGAAGCGGTCGAATCCAATGCCTATGCCTGGATTCGCGGGCCGTTCGATTCCGCCAAGCTGAAGGAGAAGCTCGGATCCCAGGTTTCGGGCAGCATTCAATCGCTGGAGGTCACAAGCCGGGGCGCGTCCGGTCGCGCGACCGCCGTCAGCATCAACGGCCAGCCGGTGAAGGCCGCGTATCCCGATTCGCTGCGGGGACTGCTCGGCGGACTGCCGTCCACCCGGTTTGAAATCGAGGAAACGGGAAGGTATACTATACAAGGAGCAGAGGGGGCCGTCCGCACGCGGACGCCGGGTTCGAATCCCGTCTACGTGGCGGCCGGCACAGCATCCTCCCGGCAGGCGGCTAAGGATGAACCGCTGTTCGTCCTGAATGGGACAGGGCAGGTGCGGGCGGCTACGGATGACGCCCAGTTCATCTTCAAGGGCACCGGCTTCGGCCATGGCCTGGGGATGTCCCAGTGGGGGGCCAAAGGCTACGCCGAGCAGGGGCTGGATTACCGGGCCATTCTGCAGACCTACTATGCCGGCGCAGCCATTACCAAGTTGTAAGGCACTTTTAACGTTTAGCAGTCATGACTCCCGCACAGGCGGAATTCCATATAGAAGGATGTTAAGAACCGATGCAGGTGGATTTATTCGATTACCATCTTCCCGAAGAGCTCATCGCCCAGACGCCGCTGGCAGACCGTACGGCGTCCCGGCTGCTGACGTTGAGCAGGACGAGCGGTGAGATTGCTCACCATACCTTTGAAGATCTGGAGCAGTATCTGCAAGCCGGGGATGTCCTCGTGTTGAACAACACGAGGGTCATTCCAGCCCGGCTTTTTGGCGTGAAGGCGGACACGGGAGCCAAGGCGGAGATTCTCCTGCTGAAGCAGCTTGAGAGCGACCGCTGGGAGGCCCTGGTGAAGCCGGGCAAGCGGCTGCGCGAAGGCGCCGTGATCCACTTCGGCGGGACCGCCGGAGCGGACAGGGCAGGCGAGGGCGAACCTCTGTTGAAGGCGACGGTCGAGGAGCACGGAGAGCAGGGTGCCCGCGTGCTGCGCTTCGAGTACGAGGGAATCTTCAACGAGCTGCTCGACCGGCTCGGCCATATGCCGCTGCCGCCTTACATCAAGGAGCAGCTGCCCGAGCGCGAGCGGTACCAGACGGTATACGCCAAGCACGAGGGCTCGGCCGCGGCACCGACCGCCGGGCTGCATTTTACGGAAGCGTTCCTGCATAGGCTGGAACAAAAAGGTATACAATTAGCCTATGTCACCCTTCATGTAGGCCTCGGCACCTTCCGTCCGGTTTCCGCCGAGACGGTGGATGCGCACGCGATGCACGAAGAGTACTACGAAGTGCCGCCGGAGACCGCCGGGCTGGTCACCGCCGCGAAGCGGGAGGGAAGGCGCGTGGTTGCGGTGGGCACCACCTCGGCCCGCACCCTGGAGACGGCCGCCGCGGAAGACGGCAGCCTGCAGGCCTGCAGCGGCTCCACGGGCATTTTCATCTACCCCGGCTACCGCTTCAAGGCGGTGGATGCGCTGTTAACGAACTTCCATCTGCCGAAGTCGACGCTGATGATGCTGATCTCCGCCCTCGCGGGGCGGGAGCAGGTGCTTGCCGCCTACCGTGAAGCGGTCGAGGAGAAGTACCGCTTTTTCAGCTTCGGGGATGCCATGTTTATCTACTGACCGTACTCTACAGAGGGCGGTTCTTATACGGACGGAAAGAAGTGAAACCATGATGCCAGCAGTAACGTATGAACCTATCAAAACCTGCAAGCAGTCCGGCGCCCGGCTCGGGCGCGTTCACACGCCCCACGGCGTGATCGAGACGCCTGCCTTCATGCCGGTCGGCACCCAGGCGACCGTGAAGACGATGGCTCCGGAAGAGCTGAAGGCGATGGATGCGCACATCATCCTCAGCAATACGTATCACCTCTTCCTGCGGCCCGGCCACGAGACGGTCAAGGCGGCCGGCGGCCTGCACAAGTTCATGAACTGGGACCGACCGATCCTGACGGACAGCGGCGGGTTCCAGGTCTTCTCGCTCAGCGACATGCGCAAGATCAGCGAGGAGGGCGTGGAGTTCCGCTCCCATTTGAACGGGGACAAGCTCTTCCTCTCCCCGGAGAAGGCGATGGAGATTCAGAACGCGCTCGGCTCCGACATTATGATGGCGTTCGACGAATGCCCGCCTTATCCGGCGGAGCACGGCTACGCGAAGCAGTCGCTGGAGCGCACTACCCGCTGGGCCGAGCGCTGCCTCAAGGCGCACAGCCGTCCGGAGGACCAGGCCTTGTTTGCCATCGTCCAGGGCGGCATGTATGAAGACCTGCGCAGGCAGAGTGCGGCCGAGTTGACTTCCCTGGATTTTCCGGGGTATGCTATTGGGGGACTGAGCGTAGGGGAGCCGAAGCACCTGATGTATGAGGTGCTCGATTACACGGTTCCACTGCTGCCCGCGCAGAAGCCGCGCTATCTGATGGGCGTCGGTTCGCCGGATGCCCTGGTGGAAGGGTCCATCCGCGGGATCGACATGTTCGACTGCGTACTCCCTACACGGATTGCCCGCAACGGGACGATCATGACGAGCACAGGGCGTCTGGTCATCCGCAACGCCAAGTTCGCGAATGACTTCGGACCGCTGGATCCGGCCTGCTCGTGCTATACCTGCAAGAATTATTCGAGAGCGTATATCCGCCATCTCATCAAAGCGGACGAGACATTCGGCATCCGTCTGACCACATACCACAACCTGCATTTCCTTCTGGAGCTCATGCGGGGCGTGCGGCAGGCGATCCGGGAGGACCGGCTGCTCGACTTCCGCGACGAGTTTTTTGCGGCCTACGGCATAGATGAGAACAGCAAAGGGTTTTAACCACCATTTCATAGACACCGAAAGACAGAAAGGGGAGTTCTTGCATGTGGGAACTGGCAGCGGCCAGCGCACCGGCAGAAGCATCCGGGCCTATGGCGTACCTTGTGACTTACGGACCGCTCGTTCTTATGTTCGTCGTTCTTTATTTTCTCCTGATCCGTCCGCAGCAGAAGCGTCAGAAGGCGCGCAACATGCTGCTGGGTAACCTCAAGAAGGGTGACAAGGTAGTCACTATCGGGGGGCTGCACGGAACGATTCTGGAGCTGACGGATGACACGGTCATTCTCCGCGTGAACGACGTGACGAAGATGACGTTCGAGCGCTCCGCGATCAACACGGTGACGACGAGTGCGGCAGGCGACAAGTAAAGACATGCACAGGGCCTGAAGCGAGCATGAGCGGCTTCAGATCTATACGGCATAACCCAAAAAGAGGCTCTTCCCCAAGGGGAAGGCCTCTTTTGCAATTCATCTTTTGAGATTGACGCCGATCATCCCGCCCAGGGCGCCGGCTAGGGGAGCGACGCCGCCGAGCACCAGCATTTCCTGAGTGAAGCCCGCGTCATAAGCCAGGAAGCCGACCATCCAGATGACGGCCATATACAGCAGACCGAGCAGGCCTCCCTGATACCAGCCTCTGGAGCCGCTGCGTTTGCCCGACACAATGCCCCCGATGAACAAAGACAGCGCATGGATGGCCAGAGTCACGCCCAGCCACGAGCCTTCCGCCACTTCGGTGCCGAGCAGTACCAGCGAGGCGGCCAGCGTACCGGCCAGCATGAACAATACGGCGTACATCAATCCGGAGAGCAGCGGCGATCCTTTCATGGTTCCTCATCCTCCCGTAACCTGATCTTGTCTCATTCTATGGGCCCTCAGGGCAAAATAGTACAGGCTTTCCTCCCCGCGTTCCCAGCATTTCTCCCGCATGACAACCATTTGGCAGGGTCACAATAGGCTTGGAACCGTTGCCTCGGGAGGTTGAGCTATGGAGACGTTGTTGGTCCTTTTTTTCCGTACCCTGCTGGTCTACGTGGTCGTATTCTTGACGATGCGCCTCATGGGGAAGCGGGAGATTGGCAAGCTGTCGCTGTTTGATCTCGTGATTTCGATCATGATTGCCGAAATCGCCGTATTCGTACTGGAGGATCTGGACAAGCCGCTCATCCAAGGCATTCTTCCGATGCTGACCCTGGTGTTCGTGCAGGTGTTCATAGCCTTCGTCTCGCTGAAGAGCCAGAAGCTGCGGCGGTTGTTCGAAGGCCGGCCTTCGCCCCTGATCGAGCATGGGCAGCTGAACCGGGAGGAGATGCGCAGGCAGCGCTACAACCTCGACGATCTGCTCCTGCAGCTGAGGGAGAACAAGGTGCTGAATGTGGCGGATGTGGAGTTTGCCGTGCTGGAGCCCTCGGGTAAGCTGACGGTGCAGCAGAAGGCGGACAAGGAGGAAGAGCCGCCGTGCCCGCCGCCGTCGTTCCGCTATGAAGGGCTGCCGCTGCCCCTGATTATGGATGGGAAGGTCCAGGATGATAGTCTGAAGAAGCTGGACAAAACGCGCTTCTGGCTCAAGAGCGAACTGCAGAGCCGGGGGGTCAAGGACTTCAAGGAAGTGTTCTTCTGCTCGCTGGATCACCGGGGGCGCTGGTTTATCGATAAGAAAAGATAGGATGACGCTTTGGCGAACCCCGTTTATTTCACCAACTTCTTGCCGAGCCAGAAGATCCGGAAGAGATCGTCCCGTTCGATGAGACGAAGCAGCGTGGCGGCGAGCAGATAGATGACAAAGCCGGTAAAACAGGCGGAGGCGAACTTGCCGAATCCGTCCGGCAGCCATTCGGAGTACATGACTGAATAGCTCGATAGGCCGGCCGCCGCCATACTGACGCCCACCTTCAGGAAATCGGCGGGATTCATCCGGAACTGCAGCAGACGCACGATGCTGTTCCAATGAAGCAGCGTAACCAGCATGATATTCACGGTAATAGCCATGACCGCTCCCAGGATACCGAATTCCGGCCGGGAGGCGAGGAAGACAATCAGAGACAGCTTGACCGTAGACCCGATGAGTGTATTGATCAGTGCGCTTCCGGGTCTTTCGAGTGCCTGTAGAGCGGACTGCAGCGGCGCCTGGAAGTAAATGAACAAGGCCGCCGGAGCCATCATGCGCAGCATGGCACCCACCCCCGGCTGGTTGTACATATAAAGGCAGATCGGCTCCGCGAGCACGTACATCAATACCGCGAACGGTGCGCCGGTGACCAGGGCGAGCTTCAGGGATTGGTGAAGGCGCATATGGATCGTCTTCATATCCCCCCGGGCGGCCGCCTCGGATAAGGACGGGACCAGAGAGACGGCCAGGGAGAAGGTCAGGGCGCTGGGCAGGAGCAGCACGGGAATGACCATCCCCTGCAGCGCCCCGTACTGCGCGGTGGCCGCACCGGTGGCAATCCCGGCGACCGCAAGGGCATGCACGGTGAAAATCGATTCGAGCAGATAGGACCCCGATCCCACAAGCTTGCTGCCTGTAATCGGAAGAGCCAGGCCCAGCAGATTCTTGAGAGAGGCCAGGCGGTTCAGGGACTTCCGTCCGCCGGAACGGCTGCGGCGGTCCTGCAGTTCCCGTCTGCGGCCGCGAAGGTAGATGGAGGCGAGAACGAGCATTGCGCCGATTTCCCCGATGGTCACACCGACCATCGCGCCTGCAGCTGCGTATTCGATACCGTAGGGGATCATCCAGTAGGCGAAGAGCAGCACGGTAACGATCCGGATCATCGTTTCGATGACCTGGGAGAGAGCGGTCGGAATCATGTTGTGCCGGCCCTGGAAATACCCGCGGAAGACGGAGGAGACGGCCACGATCGGTACGATGGGCGTCATGCACAGGAACGTGTAGTATACGCGGGAGTCTGTGAAGACGTGGTTCGTGATCCAGGGAGCGAAATAGAAGATAGCGATGCCGAAGAGCAGGCCAAGCGCGGTGGAGAGGGCGAGGGACACCCGGAAAATGCTCCGGATGCGCGCTTCGCTGCCTTCCGCTTCCGCTTCGGCAATCAGTTTGGCCACCGCTACGGGGATGCCGCCGGTGACGATCGTCAGGATCACCACGAGGAACGGCCAACCCATCTGGTACAGTCCGATCCCCTCGGAGCCGATGACCCGGGGAAGGGTCATGCGGGGGATGAAGCCGAGTATACGGTTAATGATACCGGCTGCCAGCAGGATGAGCGTTCCTTTGATGAACGATTGTTTGGTCAAGGGAATAACCTCTTTTCTCCCTCCAAGGGCATGTGGTGCCGGATAGATTCCTTAGGCCGGTCCGGGCGGACGGCCAAGCCGTTGATCCTGTATAATGAATATGCGGAACCTGTCCGGCCGCATGCTAGAATTTTGATAGGGCCGCCTTCCGGTTGTGCAGGAAATCAGGCCCGGGGCAGCGAATAGGATAACCATCGAGCTGCGTACGGGGAGGGGATACCTGATGGATAAAGACATATGGAAGCAGGACCGCAGCAGCAGTACGGAGCCGGACGAGAACCTGCAGGATGGAGTGCAGCCGCCGGACCATCAGGCTGAAGGGGCCGCTGCAGCAGGGGATACGGAAGAACAGGAGGACGCGGCGCCCCGGAGGGAAGCGGAAGGGAACGCCGAAGATGTACCTTATATGGAGAGATATTATGCGGCTGCCGAATCGGCGGCTTCGCTGATCCGCGAAGATGTGGAAGATGCCGCTGCGCAAGAGGAACCGGGAGAGCCGCTTCATGGGCCTGAGGCAGCGCCGGAGCCGGAGACTGAGGCGGAAGTGCCCTCTTATGAGGAGGATCCTTCGATTCCGCTGATCGAGCGGGCCGAAGCGTATGCGGGGGAAGCGGAGCCCGAGACGATGGACGACGATGAGCTCAGCCTTGTGATCGAGGAGATGTGCCGCAGCAAAGCCGAGGAGTTTCATATGCTCGGTTACGAGCATGTAACGCCGGAGGATATCTGGGACTGTGTCAGCGACAAGTACCGCAAGAGCGGCGTGCCGCCGCTGCACCGGATTGTGAATGATATTTTGTCGCTGCGGGTGACGAATTTTATGAACTGGCTGACGATGAGCGCATTCAAAGGTGCCCATTTCCGTTGAATGGGCTTCTTTTTTTGCGGTTAAGCTATACTATTGGTAAGCTCCTCTGCCTAGGGGATTCCAAATTGACTCGTTTTTGGCAGGTGAGTATAATGGGAATATTGAGTGTGGAAGGAGATTTTTCATGGACATCAAAAGATTGGCCGCCTTTCTTGGCATCGTCCTGATCGTATTCGCGTCGATCGGGCTGACAAGCCCTGCCCTGCTCGGCGGCATCAAACTCGGACTCGACCTGCGGGGCGGCTTTGAGATTCTGTATGTGGCCGAGCCGCTTGAGGCGGGGCAGCAGGTGACCAAAGAGTCACTGCTGGAGACGGCAAGAAGCATTGAGCAGCGTGCCAATGCGCAGAAGGTGGCCGAACCGGAAGTCACGACCGAAGGCCAGGACCGGATCCGCGTACGGGTCGCCGGGGTAGCCAACGAAGCCCAGGTGCGGGAAGTGCTCAAGAAGCCGGCGGAGCTCACATTCCGCGGACCCGACGGCACCAAAGAGATGGTGGGAAGCGATTTCGCGGTGGGCGCCGCCCAAATCGGCTATGACCAGTCCAACCGCCCTCAGATCAACATTGAAGTGAAAGACGCCGAGAAATTCCGCAAGGTGACGGAGAAGCTTCTTGGCAAGCCGCTTGCGATTTATCTGGACGAGACGGAGCTTTCCGCGCCGATCGTACAAAACGTACTGACCGACGGCAAGGCGACGATCTCGGGTAACTATACATATGAAGAGGCGAAGCAGATCGCAGACACGATCAACCTGGGCGCGCTGCCGCTCAAGCTCACCGAGAAGTATACGCAGTCCGTAGGCGCTTCCCTCGGTCTTCAGTCTCTTCATCAGACGGTGAAAGCGAGCGCGATCGCATCGATCCTCATTATTTTGTTCATGCTGATTATTTATCGTGTGCCGGGTCTCGTGGCTTCGATCTCCATCGTGACCTTCATCTGGGCGATGCTGGGCGTGATGTACTTAATGAAAGCAACCCTGACCCTGCCGGGCATTGCAGCCTTCGTGCTTGGCGTGGGGATGGCGGTGGACTCCAACATCATCACGTATGAGCGGATCAAGGACGAGCTGCGCAGCGGCAAGAGCCTGTTCTCCGCGCTGAAGGCCGGTTCGAAGAACTCGTTCCGGACGATCGTAGATGCGCAGCTGACAACGGTTATCGCTGCAGCGGTCCTGTATTTCCTTGGAACGGGAGCTATTCAGGGCTTTGCGCTGACGCTGATTCTTACGATTATCGTCAGCATTCTGACGAACGTCTTTTTCTCCAGATGGCTGCTGCACCTCCTGGTTCGAAGCAACTTGGTTAAGAAGCCGGAGTATTTTGGAGTAAAGGAGTCCGAGATTCATGCGCTATGATGACAGCAAGTTCGACTTCATGAAGCACCGCCGGAAGTTCTACGCGTTCTCCATCATTATTACGCTGCTGGGGATTCTGACCTTGGCGGTGTTCGGACTGAACCGGGGCGTGGATTTCAAAGCGGGGACAACGCTGGATATATCCACAGGGGGCAAGGCCATAACCCAGGAACAGGCATTGGAAATTACGAAGGCAGCCGGCTTCGAGCCGGCCGGCAATCCGATCATCGGCGGCGATGCCGGCGACCGGGTGACGATGCGCTTCGACCACGTCCTGAATGCCGAGGAAGTAGGCAAGGTGGAAGCGGGCTTCAAGGCCGCCTTCGGTGAAGGCGTGTCCAAAGAAGAGAATACCGTCGATACGGAACTCGCTAACGAAATGGCTGTGAAGGCCATCTATGCGGTACTTGTTGCCAGTCTCGGGATCATCGTCTACGTGTCGATTCGTTTCGAATGGCGGTTTGCTGTGGCAGCGGTTGTCGCCCTGCTGCATGACGCCTTCATCGTCATCAGTCTGTTCTCGATCCTCCGCCTGGAAGTGAACCTTCCGTTCGTTGCGGCGATCCTGACGATTGTCGGTTATTCGATCAATGATACCATCGTTATATTTGACCGGATCCGCGAGAATTTGCGGTTCGCCAAAGCAAAGACCTATGAAGATCTCGCCCGTGTCGTGAACCAGAGCATATGGCAGACGCTGACGCGTTCGATCAATACCGTGCTTACCGTCTTGATCGCAGCGGTTCTCCTTTGCGTCATGGGCAGCGAAGCGATTCGTCTCTTCTCGCTGGCCATGATCATGGGGCTCGTGGCGGGGATGTATTCTTCGATCATTATTGCGAGCCCGCTCTGGCTCATTCTCAAGACCAAATCGCTCAATTCCAAACCCAAGGCTGCAGCGCAGAACGGTTGATTCTCGGGATGGTTCTGCCCGGCTGCAACGTACAGCATCGGCCGCGCGAAACGGCAGTTTCGGCGGCCTTTATCCATGAACCGGAGGCTCGGCAGCTGCCGGCGCCATGCTTATGAAATCCTGAATCTAACGGAGGAGGGGCCCCATGACGGATGAACGTGACAAGCAGGCCGAGGCGGCGGCGCGGATGGCGCTTACCGGCGGACTCGCACTCGCGTTGTTGAAGGCTGCAGCCGGTATGGCGGCAGGCAGTAAAGCATTGATTGCGGACGGGCTCCATTCGGCCGCCGGCTCGCTTGGTTCGCTGGCCTCACTGATCGGTCTGCGGGTCTCGGGGGATCCGGACAGCGGCAGGACCCGGGCGGTTTCATCCATCGTGCTCTCTGTTCTTCTGCTTGTAATGGGAATCGAGACGGCGATCTCCTCCCTGAAGTCGATTCTTCTAGGTCCCGTGGAAGCGCCGGAGCGTTATGCACTTATCGTTCTTGTTGTAACTGTCATCGCCGGCGAAGCATTGTATCAATTCAGACAGCGCCCGGGAGCGGCTTCCGGGTCAGAGGCACAGGATGAAGGGGCACGCGTTCACCGCTCCGGTCTCTATGCCGCCTTGGCGGCTCTGATCGGGATGGGCGGAGCCATCCTGGGGAATTACCTGGGAAATAAATGGCTGTATTATATGGATCCGGCTGCAGGGTTCGTGATTGCGCTGCTTATCCTCCGGACGGGTTACGTTACGGTGCTGGAATTGGTCGTCCGCGGTTGGGACAAGGTGCTCGACAGAGAAAATGCGGCTGATTTGATCGAAACGGTCCAGCGGGTGAAGGGTGTCATTGCGGTCGACGATCTGCAGGCGAGGGAACAAGGCCATTATGTGATCGTGGATGTCCGGATCAGCGTGAATCCGCGCATTACGATCCAGGAAGGCCACGAAATTGCAAGAATTGTCAAACAAACGCTGATGAAGCGGTTCAGCCATATTACGGAAGTGTTGACACAGGTGAGCCCGTATGACGCGGGCTATCCGTACAAGGGCGCAAGCCGGGATCACGATGATGTGTCCACACTTCTTCATTAAGGCCGGCCCGCTGCCGGCAGGATCAGTATGGCCCGGCAGCCGCAGAGGCGTGCCGGGAGAGGAGGAAAGGCAGGCATGCTACAAGCCAAGGCAAGATGGAACATCGGAGAAGCGGATGAATCGGCGGTGAAGACCCTCTCGCAGCAGCTCGGTCTCTCACCGCTGCTTTCGCGTCTTCTGGTGGTTCGGGGAATGACAGACACCGGGCATGCTGCCGAATTTTTGGAGGGGGGAGCGGATCACATTCATGATCCGTTCCTTTTGGACGGGATGGAACGTGCGGTCGGTCGGATTCGTCAGGCCCTGGAGGCCGGAGAGCGTATCCGGATCTACGGGGATTACGACGCTGACGGGGTGAGTTCCACGACACTGATGGTGTATCTGCTCCGACAGCTGGAGAGTACGTTCGATTATTACATTCCTCACCGGGTGACCGAGGGGTATGGACTGAATATAGGGGCGATGGATGAGGCCCACAAGCAGGGCGTGGGGCTCATCATCACGGTGGACACGGGGATCAGCGCGGTGGAAGAGATCGCTCATGCGGCCGCTCTTGGCATCGATGTGATCGTCACGGATCATCACGAGCCGCCGGAGGTGCTTCCGGATGCCTACGCGCTGATCAACCCGAAGAAGCCGGGCTGCCCGTACCCTTATAAGCACCTGGCCGGGGTAGGCGTCGCCTTGAAGCTGGCCCAGGCGCTGCTCGGCCGCTGGCCGGAGGAGCTGCTGCCCTATGCGGCCATCGGCACGGTTGCCGACCTCATGCCGCTTACGGAAGAGAACCGGATCATCGTCAAGCGGGGCATCGAACAGATGCGCTCGACCGCGAGCTGCGGCATTAAGGCGCTGCTGGCCGTAGCCGGCATCCCGGTGCGCGAGGTGAGCTCGACGCATATCGGCTTTGCGCTCGGTCCGCGGATCAATGCCAGCGGAAGGCTGCTCAGCGCCGATACGGCGGTGAAGCTGCTGACGACGGGGGATGACCGGGAAGCCGAACGGCTGGCCCAGGAGCTCGACCTCCTTAACAAGGAGCGGCAGCGCATCGTGGACGAGATGGCCAAGGAGGCGTTCGCCCTTGTCGAACGGCAGCGGGAGAAGGCCGGCGCGCTCCCCAAAGCGATCGTGCTCGCGCACGAGAATTGGAATGTGGGGGTAATCGGCATAGTCGCCTCCAAAATCGTCGACCGGTTTTACCGTCCCACAGTCATTCTGGGCATCGACAAGGAGAGCGGAATGGCCAAGGGCTCGGCCCGGTCCATTGCCGGCTTCGACATGCATAAGGCGCTGACCCACTGCGCCGATCTCATGGATCATTACGGCGGGCACCAGATGGCTGCCGGCATGACTCTGGACCGGGAGCAACTGGGCGAATTCGCACGAAGGCTGGATACCCTGGCGGAGGAGTGGCTGCAGCCGCAGGACTTTGTTCCGCTGCTGCAGGCGGACGCCGAGTGCGACTTCGGGGAGATCAGCCTCGAGAGCATCCTTGATCTCGAGAAGCTGGGGCCGTTCGGGACGGGTAACCCGTCACCGCGGTTTGTCTTCCGCGGTCTGAAGCTCAGCGACCTGCGGACGATGGGCAAGGAGCAGCAGCATCTTAAGCTCTCCTTGAAGGGGGCGGGGGAGGCGGCAGCCGCTCTGGAGGCTGTCGCCTTCAACAAAGGGGCGCTCAGCGACTGGATTACGCCGACCGCCCGGATCGACCTGCTCGGAGAGCTGTCCGTCAACGAGTGGAACGGCGTACGCCGGCCGCAGATTCTGCTGCAGGATCTGCAGGTGACGGACCTCCAGCTCTTCGACTGGCGGGGGACGCCGAAGCCGGACCGCAGGGTGGCCGAGCTGTGCGAACGGCTGCAGCGCCGGCCGCAGGGACATGACCACCTTCCTGCGGCGGTGGTGGTGTTCCGCTCCTGGATCCCGCCGGAGCTTCAAGCCGCTGCTCAAGGCTGTGCCCTCTGGCACTGCGATCTCCAGGGGCACCTGCATCCGGCCGGGGGCCTGTGCGCAAGCCTACCGCTCCACGAGGCGCGGGATATCGTGCTCTATCATCTGCCGGAGCGGCTCGAGCAGCTCCATGCGGTTGCCGTCCAGGCTGCCGCCGCCGAGCGGTATTATGCGGCTTGGGGCGGCGCAGAGGACAAGCATGCCGCCCTGCTGCCGGACCGCACACAGTTTAAGACGGTCTATGGCGTGCTGGCCGGAGCAGGAGGGGGCGGGAGCTCAGCGCAGAGCATCGGGGCTCGGACACGGCTCGAGCCCGCCGTGGTCCGGTTTATCCTGGATGTCTTCACGGAGCTTGCGTTCGTCGAGTCGTCGGGGGATACATTCCGTCTCCTGCCCGCCGTGGAGAAGAAAGATCTGACGGCATCCCTGCTCTACCGCAGCCGGATGAACCATAAGGAAGTAGAAGAACGTCTGCTTTACACTACAGCAAGAGAGCTCCTGGGCACCTTGGTGTCCGAGGCTCATAACACAACCACATTGATGGAGGGAATCCTATGAATTTCAAAGAATATATCCGCGTGATCGAAGACTTCCCGCAGCCGGGCATCTCATTCAAAGACATTACGACCCTGCTTGCAGACGGTAAAGTATACCGTGAAGTCATCCGAGAGCTGGCTTCGCGCCTGGAAGGACAGCAGATCGATCTGATCGCGGGTCCCGAAGCGAGAGGGTTTGTGATCGGCGCCCCGCTGGCAGTCGCCCTCGGCATCGGCTTCGTGCCGATCCGCAAAAGCGGCAAGTTGCCGGGCAACACCATCGAAGCGGATTATGCGCTGGAGTATGGCAAGGACAAGCTGGCCATGCATGACGATGCCATCAAGCCCGGCCAGAAAGTGCTGATCGCCGACGATCTGCTCGCAACGGGCGGAACCATCGCGACGTCGATGAACCTGGTGAAGCAGCTTGGAGGCGAAGTGGTCGGTGCGGCATTCCTCATCGAGCTTCTGGAGCTGAACGGCCGGGAGAAACTGGATGGGATCGACGTCATCTCGCTTGTGCAGTATTAATTTTTGCTCGCAATACACTACAGGGCGGCCATGGGGCCGCCCTGTTTTTGTATATGGCATCTTTCGGATTTTCAAATGGAGCTGGTTTACGGCTTGTGCACCGTCTTTACATGATCCATATGCATGAAGACCGACGCGCCGCCCGAGGTGATCAGCTCGACAATGGGGGTATCCGCGGACTTCAGCAGCCCGATATGGCTCTGCCGTTCACCTAGATTCAGAACGACGAATTCGCCTTCCAGCTTCTTAAGCTGTTGGTCCATTGTCCGTGCGAGCGGCATGGTGTTAGGGGAGACGGGGAAGGCGGCCGGGTTCATGGAGTAAGGCGTGACGTTGGGTCCGTAAGGGATGAGCGTCTTGAGATGGCGCATGGATACGAGGACGGTGTGATAGACCGGAGATTGAAAGGCGAAGAAGTCGGTCATGAGCGAAGTGATGTAGCCATGAATCGACTGCTGGCCGGTAATATAAATCTCGCTGAAGATGCCCTTGGCATTCATCAGAACTTTGCGGTAAGACAGATCCGGCGTGCTTTCCCAAGTAATATCGGCAAGGGATGATTCCTCTCCCGCCGTTATGGCCGCCAAGGTGAATTCCTGCAGGTGCAGGGCGGGAACATAATGAAAGCGTCTGCCGTCGTGGACGACAAGGATATCACTGCCCATATCGATCAGGATTCCGCGGACCGGTTCTTTTTTGCCGGATACGAACAACTCGACAGGGCGGTTCAGATAGGAGAGCATCGCTGACAAAAGGTACACCTCCTCCGGGCTCAGCTGAAAAAGAGAAAAAAAGCCCCATGGATGTCGGGAATACAGCGCATCTCCATGGGGCGTAAACGGTACAGCTTTATGGTATGGGGCGTCCCCTCAGGAGACGGGGACATCAGGTTAGCGGCGTGTGGAACGTTTCAGGCTGTATACCGGCGTTTTGACGGATTTGCTGCTGCGTGTCGAGGCGCTGGCTTTCTTTTGTCCGCTGCGGCTGCCGCCGCTGCTGGCGCTGCGTTGTCCGCTGCGGTTTCCACCGCTGCTCGCGTTTCTTTGGCCGCCTTGGGCTTGGTTCTGACCTTGGTTTTGGCCTTGGTTCTGACCTTGGTTTTGACCTTGGTTTTGGCCCTTGTTCTGGCCGCTGCGGCTGCCGCTCCGCGAGCCAAGGGTTACGCTTTTGATATGAAAGAGAGGAATCCGGACGATCTCTTTGCCTACGATCAGGAACAGAACATCCTGGTTGACGTCCGAGATGATGCCTTCGATTTTCTCCGGACCGCCGCGGTTGATCTGCACGAATTGATGGCGGAGCTGCTGGAGTACAGCGGGGAAGGAGCCGGCCGACACATAGGCAGGTGTCATTCCACTTCGATTACCACTGCGGTTACCACTGCGGTTACCGCTGCTGTTTCCGCGGGGAGCATCGCTGATGCTCTTGATGTGGGCTGCATTCACATAAACCAGCCCGTCCTTTGTTTTCACTACGAGATACCCGTGTCTAACGGCAAGCAGCCTGCCGGTAATCGCGTCGGGACCTCCACGGTTGATCCGGATTTCGGATCCGACCAGGGTGCTAAGCGGGTTGTTGTAAGCCATTTGAACATTCCCCTCTCGTGTAATTAAATTGAATTGCAGATTGCTAATTTCCTGAAGCCGTACGGAACTTAACTGAAGCAACGGGTATCCAGGTTGAACCGGTGAACCCTACCGCCGCCGGGCACCGACCACCTCCCTTCATTTGTCGATGGGGTTGATTTGTAAGATATGTATATGTATAACGCAGGGATTCCGTATGGTCTGGAATCTAGGTTTCTTCCAATTTCCACTTCTATCATGGCTAGGGGGGACAATCGTTCAGTAGAGAGGAGGCGCGGGCGTCAGCGGTATTTTGACGGGGCTGACGGTTGTCCCTTACCACTTGAGGATCATCTACATACCTTGAATTATCTCTATTAAAAGGGAGGTAGTTTGAGAGATGACGACTCATGAGCAGGGGCTGAAAGAGGCAAAAGTACAGGGAACTTGCGCTTGCAATGAAAATCACAAGAGCAAGGGCAAGAAGAGTCAAGGGAACCGCACACAGGGGAACCGCACACAGGGGAACCGGACTGAAGGGAACCGCACGAAGGGGAACCGGACTGAAGGGAACCGCACACAGGGGAACCGGACTGAAGGTAACCGTACGCAGGGGAACCGGACCGCAGGGAACCGCACGAAGGGGAACCGAACTGCGGGGAACCGCACGGGCGGCAACCGTACGAAAGGCAACCGTACGAAAGGCAACCGTACGAAAGGCAGCCGCGGGAACCGGACCGGCTGTTAAGCAGTTTGGTCCCTTCGGGGCGGATGTCCCCGCAGGACAACTGCCGTCGCCCCGGCCGCCCTCCCGGCATAAGGTAATGTAGCACAAAAAGCCTATCCGATAAGGATAGGCTTTTTGCTTGTAGCGGAGGCCGGATACCGTGCTTTCCGCTAATCGGACGGGAGGGCGGAAGAGCGATGGCTGCTGAACTGCCGGTGAGGCATCTGTTGATTGAAGAGAACGAGCTGAAGCAGCTGGAGAAGGATGTGTGGAGTGACAGATTCGTTCGCTGCCGGCTTGCGGCCGGCCGGGGACGCTCCAGCGCCAAGGTCCGCTACCGGGGCGGGCATACGAGGGGTTACCCCAAACGTTCTTATGAGGTCGTCTGCGGAGGCAGGACTTATCATTATAATGCGGAATACGATGATCCTTCGCTGATCCGCAATGCGCTCTCCTTCCAAATCTTCGAGTGGATCGGGGTGCCGAGCCCGAAGACCCGGCATGTGCATCTCATGCTCAACGGGCAAAGCCTCGGAGTATATCTGGAGCTCGAAGGGGTGGAGAGGCCCTTTTTCCGCAAGCGGGGGATTGGGGTGCAGTCGCTGTTCTATGCTGTGAACGACGATGCCAACTTCAGTCTGAAAGCCACGGATTCCTCCCGCCGCAAGTCCTCCTTGTTCTCGGGATACCAGCAGATGATGGGGCTGCCGGCCGAACGCCGGCGCCTCGTGCTCTTCATCCGACGCCTGAACGCCGGGGGGATGGCCGGCTCAAAGGAGCTGCAGCGTTATCTGGCGCTAAGGCTGGACATCGATAACTATCTCCGGTGGCTGGCCGGTGCGGTGCTCACCGGCAATTACGACGGCTTCGATCAGAACTACGCGCTGTACCGGCATACGCGCACCGGCAGATACCGGATCATCCCTTGGGATTACGAAGGGACATGGGGGCGCAACTGCTACGGGCGGGATTGCGGCAGCGACCTGGTGAGGATCCGGGGGTATAACCTCCTGACGGAGCGGCTGCTGCAGTTCGCGAGTGTACGGAGGCAGTATAAGCTGCTGCTGCAGCGGCTTCTACGAACGACGTTCACGGTGAACCGGGTTCTTCCCGTCGCGAGGGAGATGCATGCGCAGATCCGTCCCTATGTCCAGCGCGATACGCAGCGGAAGTGGAGTTTCTCCACCTTCGACGGCGAGCCGGAGTTTATCCGCCGGTACATCGAAGAACGCCGGAAGCTGATCGCCGAAGGGATCAAGGAGCTCTGAGCCTGAGGCCGCGGCGGTTCGTGAGAAGGAGCAGAGCGATTTCCGGGTTCAGGAAGCGCTGACTTTTCCCGTAAGGGGCTGCGGCTCAGGAGAAGGGACCGCGCAATATGTCGGTTCTTCCCGCATATTCTTGACGCCGGGCCCTCATCGGGGGCATAATGGATTAAAATCGATTTAAGGGAATGGATGAACGGATGGGGATAGAGCAGCTTCTTGAGAAGGCATCCAGTTATGTGAAGGAACAAGATCTCAAACGAATCCGGGAAGCCTACGAATTTGCCGACCAGGCCCACTTCGGGCAGGTCCGCAAGTCCGGGGAGCCTTACATATTGCATCCGCTTGCCGTGGCGGAGATTCTCGTGAACATGCAGATGGACACCACGTCGATCATTGCTGCGCTGCTCCATGACGTGGTGGAGGATACGACGGTATCCCTCGAGACCGTGCATGAGAAGTTCGGCGCGACCTGTGCGATGATCGTGGACGGACTCACGAAGCTCGAGAAGATCAAGTTCAAGAGCAAGGAAGAGCACCAGAATGAGAATTACCGCAAAATGTTCGTGGCCATGGCCCAGGATATCCGCGTCATTCTCATCAAGCTCGCAGACCGGCTGCATAACATGCGCACCCTGAAGCACCAGTCGGAAGAGGCGCAGCGCCGCATTGCCGACGAAACGCTTGAGATCTTCTGTCCGATCGCCCACCGGCTCGGAATCTCCGCCATTAAGTGGGAGATGGAGGATATCGCGCTCCGCTACCTGAACCCGCAGCAGTATTACCGCATCGTGAATCTCATGCAGAAGAAGCGGACGGAACGGGAGCAGTATATCAATGATGTCATCACGAACGTGAAGGAAAAGCTTCATGAGATGGGCATCGACGGGGATATCTCCGGCCGGCCGAAGCATATCTACAGTATCTATAAGAAGATGACCGTGCGCAGCAAGCAGTTCAACGAGATCTACGATCTGCTCGCCCTGCGGATCATCGTCGACAATATCAAGGACTGTTACGCGACCCTGGGGATCATTCACACGCTGTGGAAGCCGATGCCCGGACGCTTCAAGGATTATATCGCAATGCCGAAGCCGAACATGTACCAGTCTCTGCATACGACGGTCATCGGCCCGAAGGGCGAGCCGCTGGAAGTGCAGATCCGTACCTTCGAGATGCACCGGACGAGCGAGTACGGGGTGGCGGCGCACTGGGCGTACAAGGAAGGCACGAATGTGCCGACGGGCAGCTACGAGGATAAGATGCATTTCATCCGCGAGATCATCGAGCTGCAGAACGAAGCCGAGGATGCCCAGGAGTTCGTGGAATCGCTGAAGATGGACTTTTTCTCCGACCTGGTATTCGTCTTTACGCCTAAAGGGGAAGTCATTGAGCTGCCGGTCGGTTCCGTGCCGCTCGACTTTGCTTACCGGATTCATACGGAGGTCGGCAACCGGACGATCGGAGCCAAGGTGAACGGGCGGATCGTGCCGCTCGACCACCGGTTGAAGACCGGGGATATCGTCGAGATCCTCACCTCCAAGCATTCTTATGGACCGAGCCAGGATTGGGTGAAAATCGCCCAGTCCTCGCATGCCCGCACGAAGATCCGCCAGTGGTTCAAGAAGGAACGCCGCGAGGAGAACGTCGTCAAGGGCAAGGAGATGATCGAGCGCGAACTGAAGCGGCTCGGCTACGATGTGCCTCCTCTGATGAAGGAAGACGAACTGATGGAGGTTGCCCGCAAGTTCAACTTCCAGGAAGTCGAAGATATGCTGTCGGCGGTCGGATTCGGAGGCATTACCGCGGCACAGATCGTCACGCGGCTGACAGAGAGGCTCCGTAAGGAAGCGGAGGAAGCGCAGGCCCAGGCCATGCAGCTGACCTCCGAAGTCAAGGAGATGAAGGCTCCGGATAAGGAGCGCAGGGGACGTCCGACCGGCGGCGTGCGGGTCAAGGGAGTGGACAACCTGCTTATTCGCTTTGCGAGGTGCTGCAATCCAGTGCCTGGGGATGCCATTATCGGCTACATTACCCGGGGGCGCGGCGTTTCCGTCCACCGGCTCGACTGTACGAATATCCCTTCACCCGAATGCAGCGATGAAGGGAACCGCGTCATCGAGGTGGAATGGGTGGACGATGTGGAGGCGAATTACAACGTCGAGATCGAGATCACGGGACATGACCGGCGGGGGCTTCTGAACGAAGTGCTGCAGGTTGTCTCGGAATGCAAGACGATCATCTCGGCCGTGTCGGGGCGCTCCGACAAGAACAAGATGGTGACGATTCATATGACGATTCTCATCCGCAATATCGATCATCTGCACTCCGTGGTGGAGAAGATCAAGCGGGTGAAGGACGTGTATTCGGTGCAGCGCATCATGCAGGCGTAAGAAGATGCGGAATATGAAGCAGAAGCGGGGCTTATAACGATGAAGGTGGTACTGCAGCGCAGCAAAGCCGCGCAAGTGACGGTAGACGGCGAGACGGTGGGCCGGATTGAACACGGGCTGGTTCTGCTCGTCGGCATCGCGCACGAAGATACCGAAGCGGATGCGAAATATCTCGCGGACAAGATCGCGGGACTGCGCATCTTTGAAGACGGGGATGGCAAAATGAACCATTCGGTGCTGGAAACCGGAGGACAGATTCTCTCGGTTTCCCAGTTCACGCTCTACGGAGACTGCCGCAAAGGCAGACGTCCGAACTTCATGGGAGCGGCGAGACCGGAGCACGCGGAGCCTCTGTACGAGCGGTTCAACGGCATGCTGCGCGAGCTGGGGCTGACCGTGGAGACGGGCCGGTTCGGCGCGATGATGGACGTGTCGCTCGTCAACGACGGGCCGGTGACCCTGATCCTGGAGAGTAATCCGGCCTGACCCGGATTGGATAGGCGGTTTCCGGGGAACAATGGGAAGATGAGGGAGGCGACCTCCCGGATTCTCTCCCAAAGGAGCCGTAACCGCCATGTACCGTTCCACGAAGGAAATACTCGCCGCCCAGCCGGATCAGCTGCTGGGACACGGCAGCCCGGCCGAAGCGATGGCCCTGCTGTCGGCGGAGCGGGCGGAGGGCACGCTGCTCAGCATCTATACCTCCGACAGCGAGCAGCGCAAGCGGACGCCCCGCAAACCCTACCGGTAAGCTTTGGCAGACCGCTTTCGGCATAACCCGAAAGCGGTCTGTTTGTTTTACCTCCCATGGGCAAATATGCTAAACTGGTTGACGGTATACCACATGGCAGAGGGGGGGCGGAACGGAAAGTACCGCACCAGGGCGTAAGCCGAAGGGGCGGCAGCCTGGCAGGACTCAGGTGTCCTGCAGGAAGCGGATGAATGTGAAGAGCGGAGAGCCGGCCTAGTGCCGCGGCAGGTCCCGAAGGCTTCTTCCGATCGATGGATCGACGGGGCCGGGGGATTAGAAGCTGCGCGGCCGAACGGACATGCTCGCCTTACATAGGGCGCCTATTTCAGCATACCGGAATGGACAGGCTGTCAGGCTTCTCGGCGCTCTCTGTGAGCGAAGGCCGAACGGGCCTTTCCCCCGTGAATGCGGCATGCTGTTCCTGCCGTCCATGCCGGACCGGATAGGAGAGGCTGAAGCAGGAAGAGGCGGGGCCCGGGTGAAAGCCCAACATGCTCTTATTGATTTTTTACTATTTTTGAAGATGAGGTGTATTATGGCATCCAACAGGAAAGGGGCCGGAGGCGCAAGCAAGGGCTATTGGCTGCTGGCTGTGCTGCTGCTGGTGATCGCAGCGGGAGCTTACGGACTGCACAGGTGGACTAAGAATACGACTCACAGTGCAGGGGTTCAACCGGGTACTGCCCAGCAGCTGGAGAAGGTCAAGACGGTGGCGAAGCCGCAGGAGAGCTATGATGTGATTGTGGCAGGTACAGATCCGGAAGGCGTGGCTGCAGCGGTCTCCGCAGCCAAGAACGGCCAGCGCACCCTGCTCGTCGACGGGCATAACCGCGAGATTCTCGGCGGACTGATGACCCTTGGCTGGCTGAACTCGCTCGATATGAATTACGGTCCTGCGGAAGGCGTGCTCCATCAGAGAGAGCTGCTCAACAAAGGATTGTTCTCGGCCTGGTACAGCCAGATTGAGGGCGACTCCTTCGATGTGGTCACGGCGGCTAATACCTTCAACCGGATGGTGGCGGCGGAGAAAAATATTGATGTGCTCCTCAAGGTGAAGTCCATGGAGCCGGTTGTCGAGAAGGGCGATACGGCATCTCTGGTAAAGGGAATGAAGCTGACCCTGGAAGACGGCAGCGAAGTGACCGTCAGCGCGAAGTCGGTCATCGATGCGACGCAGGACGCGGATATCGCGGCTGCGGCAGGCGTGCCTTACACGACGGGAAGGGAAGACCTTGGGGACAAAAAGTCCCGGATGGCCGTGACCCTCGTATTCCGGCTGAAGAACGTGACCCCGGACGTATGGGCGAAGATGCGCCAGCGTGCCGAGCAGGATAACGACGAAGGTACAGGCTCCAATGAGATGAGCATCTGGGGCTATAAGGATATGAAGGACTATCCGGCGGTCAATAAAGAGCGGATCCGCATGCGCGGACTCAATATCGGCCGCCAGAACGATAATACGATCCTGATCAACGCGCTGCAGATCTTCGGCGTCGACGGGACGGATCCCAAATCGAAGGAAGAGGCCTTCGAGCTGGCCAAAGCGGAGCTGCCTCATGTGGTCGACCATATGAAGAAGCAGTACCCGGAGCTGGCCGGCATCGAGCTGGATGCCACCGCGCCGGAGCTCTATGTGCGTGAGACACGGCACATTCAGGGCGAATACCGCCTGAGCATCGTGGATGTACTCGAGAACCGGGACCAGTGGGACCGGGTCGCCTTCGGCTCGTACCCGGTGGATATCCAGCGCATGTCGCCTGCGGATACGGGGGCGGTCGTAACGGTGCCGAAGCAGTATGCCGTTCCATTCCGGAGCATAGTACCGCTGAAGGCAGACGGACTGCTCGTGGTTGGGCGTGCCGCGTCTTATGATTCGCTGCCTCATGGCACCGCGCGGGTGATCCCGGTCGGCATGGCTGCGGCGGAAGCGGCCGGTGCCGCCGCCAAGATCGCGGCGGACGGCAAGATGACCTTCCGCCAGATGGCTGCAAACAAGGACAGCATTGCGGCGCTTCACGAAACGCTGAAGAAGCAGGGCATGGCTTTGGAATCGTATACGCTGAAGCCCGAGCCTTTTATGGAGCACAAGGCGTACGAGGGCTTGAAGGTGGCGGTGACACTCGGTCTGGCTACCGGCGGCTACAATAATGACTTCGGACTGGATGGCAAGAGCAACCAGCAGCGCTTCGTGAACCAGCTCGAAGGCTTCCGCAAGTTCAAGCCGGCCGTCCTCACAGGCAGTCCGGCGGGTGCGCTGGTGAAGGGCTCCGATCCGAAGGCGCTGGCGCTGACGCTCGATGCGGCGGCCCACATGATCGCGCTGCTCGTCAAAGCGGAAGCCGGGGCGGATAACGCCGTGCCGGTGCTGACGGAGCGTGGGCTTCTCAAGGCCGAGACACTTGAGGCTATTGCCAATAAGGAAGAGCTGACGAACGGGGATGCGTATCTGCTGATCCGGGATGTATATAACGCGGTCAAAGCGGAATCCTAGAAGTCAGGTCAGCGAGCAGAACTTCAGGGAAAGTCAGATTCTCCGGACACCCGGCTCTTGACTTCCGGTGAAGAGATCATTACAATGAGTGTTAACCATTGCCAAAACATGTCGATCCTATGATGGGACAAAGTAGTACGAACCTTGCGTATACCAGAGAGGGAAGCCGCCGGCTGCAAGCTTCCTTGCGCGAATCGCACGAAGAGACCTCCCGGAGGACGGTCGGGGAACTCCGCCGTACCGAGCTGGCGCCACACGCCGCTCCTGTACCGGACAGTAGCCGCACGCGCAGGCGGGCGTTATCCGCATGAAGTGTGAAAGAGAAGCAGATCGTTCCTATCCGAGGAACGGGTCCGTTCGCTTTCAAATCGTGGGTGGTACCGCGGGAGACTTGCTTGAAGCTCAATCTCTCGTCCCTGAATTCGTTCAGGGGCGGGAGTTTTTTTGTTTTTTTGGTTTGAAGAAACAGGTGAGCAGGTAGAGGAAAGGAGTCAGTGCTGCAAATGAGTATTCAGAAACCGAAGGGCACGCAGGATCTGCTGCCCGGGGAAATCGAGAAATGGCAGTATATCGAGAACAAGGCCCGCGAGCTGTGCCGCCGTTTCAACTACAAGGAGATACGCACGCCGGTCTTCGAGAGCACGGAGCTGTTCCAGCGCGGGGTCGGCGAGACGACGGACATCGTTGAGAAGGAGATGTACACGTTCGTCGACAAGGGCGACCGCAGCATGTCCCTCCGTCCGGAAGGCACAGCGGGTGTCGTGCGTTCGTACGTGGAGAACAAGCTCTACGGCGAGCCGGACGTCACGAAGCTGTACTACATCGGGCCGATGTTCCGCTATGAGCAGCCGCAGGCCGGACGCTACCGCCAGTTCCACCAGTTCGGCATCGAGGCGTTCGGCGCCGTCGATCCGGGCATTGACGCGGAGGTAATCGCGCTGGGCTACACGTTCTACAAGGAGCTCGGGCTGAAGGATGTCGTCGTGGAGGTCAACTCGGTCGGTACGCCGTCGGTGCGTGCTTCCTACCGCGAGCATATCCAGCGGTTCTTCGCGCCGGTAAAGGATCAGCTATGCAAGGACTGCCAGTCCCGGTATGACCGCAACCCGATGCGGATCCTCGACTGCAAAATCGACCAGAAATTCTGTGAGGGCGCGCCGACGATCACCGAGCACCTCGACGAGGAATGTACTGTGCACTTCCAGGCCGTGCAGGACTATCTGACGGCGATGGAGATTCCGTTCCGCCTGAACCCAAGGCTCGTCCGCGGCCTGGATTACTACACGCACACCGCGTTCGAGTACAAAGCGGGCGGGATCGGCGCTATCGACACGATCGGCGGCGGTGGCCGCTACAACGGCCTCGTCGGCCAGATCGCCGGCGGCAATAACGACAAGCCGGGCGTGGGCCTGGGCCTTGGCATGGAGCGCATCCTGCTCGTGCTGGCGGCGCAGGGCGTGGAGATCCCGGCAGCGAAGCCGCTGGACGTCTATCTGATCGGCCTCGGCGAAGCCGCCGACAAAGAGTGCGTCCGTCTGCTGCAGCAGGTGCGTATCGCCGGACTGAGCGGTGAGAAGGACTACCTGAGCCGCAAGATGAAGGCTCAGATGAAATCGGCGGACCGCCAGGCGGCTGCTTTCGTCGCCATCCTCGGCGATGACGAGCTTGCGAGAGGCGAGATCAGCGTGAAGAGCATGCTGACCGGCGAGCAGGAGACGTTACCGCTTTCCGGCTTCGTGCAGACGCTGGCGGACCGGATCCGGAATGTATAGATTGGCCCAATTCGAATAACACTTGGAGGTAGAATCAACCATGTCTACAATGCTCAAAACGCATCAATGCGGCTCCCTGACGAAAGCGAATGTCGGCGAGACCGTCACTCTGAACGGCTGGGTGCAGCGCCGGCGCGACCTTGGGGGCGTCCTGTTTATCGACCTCCGCGACCGCAGCGGCCTGGTCCAGATCGTTTTCAATCCGGCCTTCTCCGGCGAAGCGCTGGCGACAGCCGACCGTGCGCGCAACGAATATGTGCTCGCGGTACGCGGCAAAGTCGTCGAGCGTGACGCGGAGACGGTGAACGCGAACCTGCCGACCGGTGAGATCGAAGTGCAGATCACCGAGATCGAGATCATGAACCAGGCGAAGAACCCTCCGTTCTTCATCGAAGACGGCATCGAGATCGACGAGTCGCTCCGTCTGAAGTACCGCTACCTCGACCTGCGCCGTCCGGAGATGCAGCGTACGCTGATGCTCCGTTCGAAGGCGGCGAAGGTGTTCCGCGACTATCTCGACGAGAACGGCTTTATCGACGTCGAAACGCCGATCCTGACAAGGAGCTCGCCGGAAGGCGCGCGTGACTACCTCGTGCCGAGCCGGGTGCACCCGGGCGAATTCTTCGCGCTGCCGCAGTCACCGCAGATCTACAAGCAGCTGCTGATGGTAGCCGGACTTGAGCGCTATTATCAGATCGCCCGCTGCTTCCGTGACGAGGACCTTCGCGCCGACCGCCAGCCGGAGTTCACGCAGGTGGACATCGAGACGTCGTTCCTGTCCCAGGACCAGCTCCTCGGCCTGATGGAGCAGCTCGTGGTCCGCTTGTTCCGCGAGACGGCGAACGTGGAGATCCCTACGCCGTTCCAGCGCATCCCTTATGCGGACGCGATGAGCAAGTACGGCTCCGATAAGCCGGACCTGCGTTTCGGTCTCGAGCTCAAGGACGTATCGGACATTGTCAAGAGCTCGGGCGTGAAGGTGTTTGCCAGTGTCGTAGAGAACGGAGGCCAAGTTAAGGCGCTTAACGCCAAGGGCTGCGGCACGTGGAGCCGCAAAGAGATCGACGATCTCGGCGTCTATGCGGCCCGCTACGGGGCCAAAGGCCTGGCGTGGATGACCTACAAGGAAGGCGAGCTCAAAGGTCCGATCGTGAAGTTCTTCTCGCCGGAGGAGCTCGAAGCCCTGAAGTCGCACCTGGAAGTGGAAGAAGGCGACCTGCTGCTCTTCTCCGCCGACACGAAGAAGGTCGTGGCCGATGTGCTCGGCAACCTGCGTCTGAAGATCGGCCGCCAGCTGGGCCTCATCGACGACAGCGTGTTCAAGTTTGCATGGGTTGTGGACTTCCCGCTCCTTGGTTACGACGAAGAGCAGAAGCGCTATGTGGCGGAGCACCATCCGTTCACGCGTCCGAAAGATGAAGACCTGCACTTCTTCGACACGGACCCGGGCCAAATCCGCGCGCAGGCGTACGACCTCGTGCTCAACGGCTACGAAGTCGGCGGCGGCTCCATGCGGATCTACCAGCGCGACGTGCAGGAGAAGATGTTCAGCGCACTGGGCTTCTCGCCTGAAGAAGCAAGAGAGCAGTTCGGCTACCTCCTGGACGCCTTCGAATATGGTACGCCGCCGCACGGCGGGATGGCCTACGGCTTCGACCGTCTGGTCATGCTGATCGCCGGTCGTACCAACCTGCGTGAGACGATCGCTTTCCCTAAGACGGCGAGCGCGACGGATCTTCTCATGAATGCGCCAAGCACGGTAGACGACAAGCAGCTCGAGCAGCTGTCGATCCGTACGGCCGTGAAGCAGCCGGCGCCGAAATAAGCGACCGACACGAAAAAGGAGTGTGTTCCGCCATGCTGAACCAGTTCTCCCGCACGGAACTCGCCATTGGCCCGGAAGGGCTGCAGGTCATGAAGAACAGCACGGTAGCTGTGCTCGGCATCGGAGGCGTCGGTTCGATCGCCGCCGAGGCGCTGGCCCGCACCGGTGTGGGCCGGCTCGTCCTGATCGACAAGGACGTCGTCGACATCACGAATGTGAACCGCCAGATCCACGCGCTGACCACAACCGTCGGCCAGCCGAAGGTCGACCTGATGCGCGACCGGATTCTGCAGATCAATCCGGAGTGCGAGGTCATCGCGCTGCGGATGTTCTATACGGAAGAGACGTACGAGGAGCTGTTCAAGTACCCTCTTGATTACGTGCTCGACGCTTCCGATACGATCTCGTACAAGATTCATCTCATCAAGCAGTGCCTGCGCCGTAAGATCAAGTTGATCTCCAGCATGGGCGCGGCCAACAAGATGGATCCGACCAAGTTCCAGGTCGCCGACATCTCCAAGACGTCGGTCGATCCCCTGGCCCGGGTCATCCGTCACAAGCTGCGCAGCGAGGGCATCAAGAAGGGGGTCAAGGTCGTCTTCTCCACGGAGGTGCCGATCAAGCCCCGTCAGGATGTCACGCAGAAGATTGTGCCGGAGAATGCGCCGGAGATCCGCAAGGCGAAGCAGCCGCCGGCAAGCAATGCATTCGTGCCTCCGGTGGCCGGGCTCATCATGGTCAGCGTCGCGGTACGCGATCTTTTGAACAAGGCGGGCATCAAGGCTTGACCGGATAAAGGTGAGCATGGCCTCAGCATAACCGGGCCCATAGTAATGAAATGGAAACACACCCTGCTGTCCACGGACGGACAGGGTGTGTTTTTTGACTTGCCCTTCAAGGGCGGGGGGCATGCTGCCGGCAGGGCTATCCTTATCGAGTTCATATACGGTGCGTACGCGATGAACCGACTCACATCTCTCCCGTCCGAAGCCATGAGCCGCATCTGTGCAACCCGTGGGTCACCGCCTGGGGTAGGGCCTTTGCGGGCGGGCTTCGGGCATCTGCTGGGCGCTGTCAGCTTCCGGCTGAGACGGCAGGAGAGGAGTTTAAGGAGATGTCTGCCGGGCTATGCGGCCGATGCGCTGATCCATTGTCGAAAGCGGAGGAGAAGGGAACAGCGCCCGCAGTCCAATTGCTGCTCATGATGGAGTGTGAACCGGATGGTGAAGAAAAGCTTCGTCAGATACTTAAAGAGCCGGAGTGCGAAGGGGATCGTGAGATTGGATAAGGCGGGCTGCCCGCTGCCGTTGTAATTCGCGGTAGGGGGTTTATAATGGAGTGGGGGGCTCTGCCTGCCGGAAGACGGCGGGAGGGCGCGTTAAGCTTGCAGGCTTTGCGGTTCAAGTCCCCCCACGCATATATCCTAAGCGGAATAAAGGTTGTGACACCTATGGATTTGTTTACCATGGCGGCGGAACAAAGCCCGGAAGGCCGGCTGCTGGCTGACCGGATGCGTCCCCGCACCCTGGAGGAATATATTGGACAGGAACAGATCGTTGGCCCGGGCAAGCTCCTGCGGAGGGCGATCGAGGCGGACCAGGTAACGTCGATACTGCTCTACGGACCGCCGGGCACGGGCAAGACGACGCTGGCCGGGATCATCTCGCACCGGACCTCGGGTATCTTCGTGAAGCTAAACGCGGTGGATGCCGGGGTGAAGGACGTACGGGAAGTGATCGATCAGGCGAAGCAGAACCGGTCCCTTTATGGCAAAAAAACGATCCTGTTCCTCGACGAGGTTCACCGGTTCAATACGTCCAGGCAGGACGCCCTGCTGCCGGCGGTGGAGCAGGGAATCATCATCTTCATTGGCGCGACGACGGAAAACCCGTTTCACCATGTGAACGGGGCGCTTCTGTCGCGCTCCACGCTGTTCCAGCTCCAGCCGCTGACCCATGAACACTCGCTGCTTGCCATGCGGCGCGCGCTTGCGGACACGGAGCGGGGGCTCGGGTTCCTGACGGTACAGGCGGATGAAGAAGCGCTGAACCACCTGTCGAAGATGGCGGGCGGGGATATCCGCAGGGCACTCAACGCGCTGGAACTAGCGGCTATGACGACGCCGCCGGAGCACGACGGCACGATCCGCATCACGCTTGAGGTGGCGGAGGAGTCGATCCGCCGGCCGACCCTGAAGGCGGACGAATCGACGCAGTACGACGTGCTCTCTGCCTTCCACAAGAGCCTGCGGGGCTCCAGCGATGCGGCCTTGTTCTGGTTCGTTTATGCCGTCGAGCAGCTTGGCATGGATCCAATGACCTTCCTGCGCCGGCTCATCGTCATGTGCAGTGAGGACATCGGGCTCGCGAACCCGCAGGCGATGGTACAGGCCGTGACGGCCATGGACGCGTACCACAAGATTGGCTGGCCCGAATCGAAGTATGTCGTGGCGCAGGCAATCCTCTTCGCGGTAGAGAGCCCGAAGTCGGATGCCATTCCGCAGGCGCTCGGCCGGGTGGGCCAGGCCATCGAGCGTCTTCGCAGCGCAGAAGTGCCTCTGCACCTGCGGGACGGGCACTATGCGGGTGCCGAGAAGCTCGGACACAAGGGCTACCTGTATCCGCACAACTACCCGAATCACTACGTGGAGCAGCAGTACCTGCCTGATCCGATCCGCACCGCCCGGTTCTATGAGGCGACGAACCAGGGGATGGAGGACAAGATCCGGCAAAACCAGGAGAAGCGTCACGGGGCCTCGCGGAAATCGTAGGGGCTGGCCGATGTGGAGATCAGTGCGCGGGGGGGGGGGGGGGGCGGCTGCACGGTGAGGAGCGGGGCTGTTGCGGAGGCGGCAGGGAGCCCCTTTGCCTTTTTCGCTGTGTGGAATTATCTGCGTTTGGGCAGCTTTGCGAGCGGGGGTTCGCTCTGTGAGGCAGCTGTCATATGGGCGACGGCAAGCACTTGAAGGTCGATTCAGCTGCATTTTGATGCGGTGCTGCTCTCCTGAACGGGTCTACAGGATGGGGGAGTAGGAACGCTTGATGCAAGGGTGCTGCCGAACCGGATACGAACGTGGATGCTCAGGGTACTCCAAGTGAAGGAGGCCGTTTAGAACTCGAAGACCTGCTGATTTGCCTATGTGTGAAGAAGTCGCGACAATAGCGGAACTGGGATTCGTTATGTTTGATTCTGCGAGTGCCGTTTTCTTAATAGAGGAACTGAGGTTCGCTATTGGCTGCCGTTTGGAGGCCTGGCAGTGAAAAAGAGGCCGATAAAGCATCTGAGTTCCGCTGATATGAACGTAACCGAGCAACTCCCAGCACGTATCCCTGTTTTTTTGTACTCCAAACTAAGCCTGTCAAGGTGTTCTTTTTGACAGGCGGCTTCTTTCCTCCCATACTTGTTTACGGGTCTGACTATCAAGTCAGACCCTGCCTTACGGCGAGTAACGGGGTGCAGGGGGCGTGCTCCCTGCATAGTCTTTTTCCTGAGAACAGCGGGACATGTCTACATTCCTTGGCACGAGGGCAAAATGGTTCTTTGCGCCGGCTGGCAACCTGATATTCGTGGGTTCTCACATGTGATTACATACGACCAGAGAGTTTCCTGCTAACTATCAACGCACATAAAGCTCCTGTTCCCTTGCTTTGTGCAGCGGAACTACGCGGATTTCTCTCTGCCTAGCTTTGTACTTTGCCCCCGAGCCAAAGAATGTAACGCATCTTCCTCAAATCCGTTCTCTTACCACCTCCTTCTTCGTATTTTCAAACTTCTATTACAAGCACAAGCGATTATGCTGCCGCCCTTTGCTTCTGGACTTCCTTGGCTATAGCCCAGATAAATCCCAAGAGCTCCCTGGCCACGGCGGTAACGATGGTTCCTTTGTTCTTTCCCCTGAAGCTTAACCTATTAAATTTATGATGCAGTCTTTTATGCGCCTTCCAAGAGATCTCAATAATCTCCGAGCTTAGCTCCTTTTGCCTCTCTCGCAGGGCTCTTCTTACAGCGGGTTTGCTCCGATAGGTCCAGGCGGCTTCGACCAGTACCCGTCGGATATGCGCATTTCCGACTTTCGTGATTCGCCCTTGCCGGCGGCTGCCTCCGCTTGAACTTTCCGAAGGTACCAATCCGGAATAACTCATAAGCTGCGGCGCAAAAGCAAATCTTCCTGCGAGATCTCCGAGTTCGGCCGCAAGAGTAGTGGCCGTAACTAAAGCAATACCATGAAGTCCTTGCAGCGCCTGAATCATGGTAGCCTGGCACCCTGCCGAAGCCTGCCGTTCCATTTCCTTTTCGTATCGCCCAATCCGGTTTGCGGCCTCCCTGATGGTGTTGCGGTATTCTTGAAAGACGATATCCTCGCACGCATCCGTAAAGCGCAAGGTATCCAGCCAGTTCTCGTAGGCCGATGTCCATACCTTCGTGCCGCCCGGTGGATGAAGCTGGTGCCGAAGCAGGAACTTCGTTAGCCGCTGCTTGTGCCGATTCATATCCTGAACCGCATCCTCCCGGGCCCGAACCAAATCCCGCAGCGCTTCGTCCTCGGGCGTAGGTACGTAGATTTCGGTTAACTCTCTGGCCCTGTAGAGCTGCGCTAAACGTATGGCATCCCTTTTGTCGGTTTTAATGCGCTTGTTGCCATCCAATGCTTTGGGCGCAACGACGCTGCAATTGACAAAGAGTTCAAGGAACCAACGATACAGCTGAAACCCTGTAGGCCCGGCCTCATAGCAAACGTCGAGTTTGATCTCATCGTCCTTTGCAAGCTGCTTGACTAACTTTCGCACGGCCTCCTTGGTATGGGGAATCGTCCCCCAGAACCGCACGGGCTCATCTCGATTTTCCGTGGCTATGGCAACGGCAATTTTTTCCTTGGATACGTCTAACCCTACATACTTTGTGGACATACTCATTACTAACCGACTCCTTTTTGTTTGTAGCTCTGTTTTGGATTTGATTGGTGTATTCACTCCAAGTCATTTCCAACTTCAACCTACGTGATGCAAAGAGGTAGTCGGTTTCGTTCATTATAACTATTCTGCGGGAAATGATGGGAAATAGGTGGATAAGGCATCCTAGTTCCTCTATTCTTAAAGAGGCACTGCCCGCCGGACTCCATCCAAGAGAATGCCGGTACGAATAACCGAAAGATCCACAAGAATCAGATCCGCTTGAAGCCTAAGGGATCCCTATGAATGAAGTGAATACACCAATATCCCAAACCGTCCGTACCTATTCGGATGGTTTTTTTCTTTTCGGCTGAAGAAAGTTGGAAGGACCGGTCCCGGAAGGAGAAGCAGCGTGTCTCAAACCATCCGATGGCACATCAGTAGTTTTTGGCACAGTGCTGACAGGGCGGCCAGCATGACCATGCGTCGTCGCAGCGTACCGGTAGATTTGCGCTCTAACAGCCAACCACTTGACGGAAGGGCTCTCCCAACCGCAGCCTGACCATCAAGGCGCACCTGTTTCCCTCAATAAGCCAAACGCTATCCCTTCGAAGCAGTCGCCCGTGCCGCTAGGTGACCAGGCAGCATTTCCGCGACAGGGGCGGGTAATGTGATCCATAGAGCAAGCCGTGCGTCGGTTTTATGAGGCTAAAAAGAAGGATTCCGGGTTCACTAGAGAGAAATCTAAAGAAGTTTATATTTATATGAAATTTATCATTGACACCATCTGAGATAAATAATAATATTAATTCATTAATAAATATATTAATCACTTTTCCTCGGGAGGGACACAACCATCATGGCCGATCAGAAAAAAGCGACAATGGTAGTGGATAAAGAATTCGTCATCAGCGAGATCGACAAGCGGATCTACGGATCCTTCATTGAGCATCTGGGACGTGCCGTTTATGGCGGCATCTACGAGAAGGAGCATGCGACGGCTGACGAGCAGGGCTTCCGTCAGGACGTGCTGGACCTGGTGCGGGAGCTGCAGGTTCCCATCGTGCGCTATCCGGGTGGTAACTTTGTATCCGGATACAACTGGGAGGACGGCGTAGGTCCGGTCGACCAGCGCCCGCGCCGTCTGGATCTCGCGTGGAAGACCGTCGAGCCGAACTGGATCGGCACGAACGAGTTCGCAGACTGGTGCCGCAAGGCCGGTACGGAGATCAATATGGCCGTGAACCTCGGCACCCGCGGTCCCGAAGAAGCGCGCCAGCTGCTCGAATACTGCAACCATCCGGGCGGCTCGTATTTCAGTGACCTGCGCATCTCGCACGGCTACAAGACCCCGCACAACATCAAGACCTGGTGTCTCGGCAACGAGATGGACGGCCCTTGGCAGATGGGCAGCAAGACAGCGGCGGAGTACGGCCGGATCGCAGCGGAAACGGGACGCATGATGAAGATGTACGACTCTTCGCTGGAGCTTGTCGCCTGCGGAAGCTCGAACCGCGGTATGCCGACCTTCGCGGAATGGGAAGCTACGGTGCTGGATCTGTCCTACGAGCACGTGGACTTCATTTCTCTCCACACCTACTACGGCAACAAGGAGAATGATCCGGGCAACTATCTGGCCCGCTCGCTCGATATGGACGCGTTCATCGAATCCGTCGTGGCGATCGCCGACTACATCAAGGCGAAGCACCGCAGCAAGAAGACGATCAACCTGTCCTTCGACGAGTGGAACGTATGGTATCACTCCCATGAGTCCGACAAGAAGCTGGAGCCGTGGACGATCGCTCCTCCGCAGCTTGAGGACCACTATAACTTCGAGGATGCGCTGCTCGTCGGGTGCATGCTGATCTCGATGCTGAAACATGCCGACCGCGTGAAGATCGCGTGTCTGGCGCAGCTTGTGAATGTCATCGCTCCGATCATGACCGAGACAGGCGGCGGCTCCTGGAAGCAGACCATCTTCTACCCGTACATGCACGCTTCCGTCTACGGCCGCGGCGTGTCGCTGAAGCCAGTCATCCGCTCGTCCAAGTACGACAGCAAGGACTTCACGGACGTGCCTCACCTCGAGTCTGCCGTCACGTACAACGAAGAAGAAGGGACGCTTACCGTCTTCGCCGTCAACCGGGACCTCTCCGATGCGCTGGAGCTCGAGTGCGATCTGCGCCAGTTTGAAGGCTACCGTGTAGTGGAGCACATCGTGCTGGAGCATGACGATCTGAAGGCGGGCAATTCCCTGCAGGAAGAAAAAGTGAAGCCGCACAGCGGCGGCACCGCCAAGCTGGATGGCGGACGCTTGTTCGCGCGGCTCGGCAGAGCGTCCTGGAACGTGATCCGCCTCGCCAAGCAGGCTTAATTCCACATAAACCAAGAACGCCCCAAGGCCATAAACGTCGGCTTTGGGGTGTTTCATTTGCGGGTGTCCGGGCCGTACCTGTCCCAATTGTGCGAAAATAGGCATATTGGAACAAGGTTCGCGCTTATATTGTATTAAGACTGCCGCAGGAATAGTCCTCAGCTGGCGCGGCCGCAGCGTTAAAATCTCGTTAAGCCGGGGGGAGGTGCGCCTGTCCGCCCCGTCCGGGCGGATGGGTGGTATGGGTGAGTAGCGATCCGTGGACACTGGTGATTGACGTAAGTCTGGTGCTTCTTCTGGTGCTCTTGAACGGTTTTTTTGTCGCCGCCGAATTTGCGATGGTCAAGGTGTCAACCTCGAGGCTCGAGGTGCTTGCCGGAACAGGCTCGCGCAGAGCCCGGTTCGCCCAGGGGGTGGTGGCGAAGCTCGACGCTTATTTATCGGCCTGCCAGCTGGGCATTACGCTCACATCGCTTGGACTGGGCTGGCTCGGCGAACCGGTGGTTGCCTCAATGCTGGAGCCTCTGCTGGCGCCCCTCGGCCTGCCGGAGCGGCTTGTGCAGACGATATCGTTCGTGATTGCCTTCACGGTGATAACGGTGTTTCATATTACACTGGGTGAGCAGTTTCCGAAAACCTATGCAATCCGCAAGTCCGAGCAGGTTACGCTGCTGTCATCGATCCTGCTGACGGGCTTTTATAAGCTCATGTACCCCTTCATCTGGTTCCTGAACGGCGCCTCCGGCGTGCTGCTGCGCCTGGCCGGCATCCGGCCGACCGACCAGCATACACTGGCCCACACGGAAGACGAGATCCGCATCCTTATGAAGGAAAGCTCCCGAAGCGGCCATATCGATGCCGCCGAGCTGACGCTGATGGATAATATATTTGATTTTGCCGATACACATGCCCGGGAGATCATGATTCCGCGCACGGAGATGGTGTGCCTGTATGCGTTCCGCACCTATGAGGAGAACAAGAGGATAGCCATCAGCGAGATGCATACCCGGTATCCCGTATGCGATCCCGATAAAGATCATGTGACCGGTTTCGTGCATATCAAGGATCTGCTGAAGACGGACGGAGAGGCTCCAGACCTGCAGAGTGTCATGCGTCCGATTCTGAAGGTGCCGGAGTCGATGCAGATCAGCGTGCTGCTGAAGCTCATGCAGAAGATGAAGTCCCAGATGGCGCTGCTCATCGACGAATACGGCGGCACTTCAGGGCTTGTCACCTTCGAGGATATTATCGAGGAGATTGTCGGGGAAATTCAGGACGAATTCGACGAAGAGCGCCCCCAGATCGAACGCAGGGACGAAGAGACCCACTCGATCGACGGCCGGCTGCTGATCGAAGAGGTGAATTCCTATTTCGGGCTGAACATCGAGTCCGATAATTTTGATACGATCGGCGGGTGGATCTACTCCCAGGTGGAGATGCCCCCGAAGAAGCACCAAGCCGTGAACTGGAACGACCAAGCGGAGTTTCAGATCGAGGAGATGGACCACCTGCGCATCTCGCGCATTCTGGTGAAGCGCCGCGGCAGGGACAGCAGGGTGCCGCCGTTATCTGGCAGGGGGTAGAGGCTGGGTCAAACGAAACCGCGCCCGCGCAAAAAAGGACAAAGCCCGCAGCCGAAGCTGCTTGCTTTGTCCTTTTGGCATGTGCCGTTCCTTCCGGCCGTCAGCGCTTGGCCGAAGCCTTGGCTTTTGCTTTGGGCGCCGCTGGAGCTTTGGGCGTGGCCGCGGCCTCGTCCAGCATGATCAGCTTGTCGATCGTCGCGCCGCCGAGGCATTCCTCGCCGTCGTAGAACACGACCGCCTGGCCCGGCGTGATCGCCTTCTGCGGCTGGTCGAAGACTACCTCTACGGTGCCGTCCTGACCGAAGGTCAGCGTGACGCCTTGATCGGGCTGGCGGTACCGGAACTTCGCCGTGCAGCGCAGAGGCGCCGCCGGAGTCTCGCCGCTGATCCAGTTGAGATCGGTGGCGAGCAGTCCTTTCGTGTACAGGGCCGGATGTTTCTCGCCCTGTACCACGTAGAGGATGTTGCGCTCGAGATCCTTGCCGGCGACGAACCAAGGCTCGCCGCTGCCGGAGCCGCCGATGCCGAGGCCCGAACGCTGGCCGAGGGTGTAGTACATCAGGCCGTCGTGGCGGCCCTTCACTTCGCCCTCGAGCGTGCGCATGTCGCCCGGCTTGGCCGGCAGGTACCCGCTCAGGAATTCCTTGAAGTTGCGTTCGCCGATGAAGCAGACGCCCGTACTGTCCTTCTTCTTCGCGGTGGCAAGGCCGGCCTTCTCCGCGATCGCGCGGACTTCCGGCTTCGGCAGGTGGCCGATCGGGAACATCGCTTTCGAGAGCTGATACTGGTTCAGCGCGTTCAAGAAGTAGGTCTGATCCTTGTTCCCGTCAACGCCGCGAAGGAGGCGGTGCTTGCCGTCCGTATGCTCGACGCGGGCGTAGTGGCCTGTGGCGATATAGTCGGCACCAAGCTCGAGCGCCTTGTTCAGGAACTCGCCGAACTTGATCTCGCGGTTGCACATGACATCCGGGTTCGGCGTGCGGCCCTTGCGGTATTCGTCGAGGAAGTAGGCGAATACCTTGTCCATGTATGGTTTTTCAAAATTTACCGTATAATAGGGGATGCCGATCTGGTCGCAGACGCGGCGCACATCTTCCGCATCCTCTTCGGCGGTGCAGTGGCCGAATTCATCGGTATCGTCCCAGTTCTTCATGAACACCCCGATGACATCATAGCCCTGCTCCTTCAACAGAAGAGCCGCTACCGAAGAGTCGACGCCGCCGGACATGCCCAGTACGACGCGTGTTTTGTGATTCATGTTCATTACCTCGCTTTGCTGTACAATCCGTACATCTGTTTCCCATTATACACGGGAAGGGCTCCAGCTCCAAAGCGGAAAAAATTTTCAACAATATGTCACGGAATTTCTCCCATAGTAGAAGGTTTTATGTTACCATAGAAACGATACACTAATGTATGGATTGTCAGGAAGGGACCGGCTCTGCCGGTGGTCTGATTGCAGTCCGTCCAAGGCGAGTTTTAATTCCGGCTTGTGATTTCATGGACCGTAAGAAACTTGCACTTTTTGAAACCAAAACGAGGTGCTTTGAATTGAAGATTTCCACCAAAGGCCGCTACGGGCTTACCATCATGATGGAGCTGGCGACAAAGTTCGGAGAAGGCCCTACCTCACTCAAAAGCATCGCGGAAAAGCATCAGCTCTCGGAGCACTACCTCGAGCAATTGGTCGCGCCTCTGCGCAACGCGGGACTGGTGAAAAGCATCCGCGGCGCCTATGGCGGCTACATCCTGTCGAAAGCGCCGGAAGAGATTTCTGCCGGCGACGTGATCCGGGTGCTCGAAGGGCCGATCTCGCCCGTAGACTTTACGGAAGAGGACGATCCGGCGAAGAGGCACCTGTGGATGCGAATCCGTGACGGAATCGCGGAAGTGCTGGATTCGACCACTCTGGCTGATCTTATCTCATTCAAGGATGAGGGCAGCGGCGACAGCTACATGTTCTATATCTAGGAATGAATTCTTCACGAGAATGCGGTGACTTGACTTGAATCCTATCTATTTGGACCATGCGGCCACGACTCCGGTTCACCCGGCAGTGGTGGAGCGCATGCTGCCCTATTTGTCGGAATATTTTGGTAACGCATCCAGCACACACCGGGCGGGCCGCGATGCCCGCTCGGCTCTGAATGCGGCCCGGGACCGGATCAGCGCGTTCGTCGGCTGCTCGCCGGCGGAACTCGTGTTCACCGGGGGCGGCACGGAGAGCGACAATACCGCCATCTTCGGAGCGGCGGAAGCCTCTTCCGGCCGGGGGCGTCATATCATTACGACTCAGATCGAACACCATGCGGTGCTTCATGCCTGCGAGCGGCTGGAGAAGTTCGGGTACGAAGTCACCTACCTGCCGGTCGACAAGTTCGGACAGGTGTCGGCCCGCGATGTGGAAGCGGCCGTCCGTCCGGACACGGTCCTCATCAGCGTTATGTACGCCAACAATGAGGTCGGCACGATTCAGCCCGTGAAGGAGATCGGAGCCATCGCCAGAGAGAAGGGAATCCTGTTTCATGTGGATGCCGTTCAGGCGCTTGGCCATATTCCTATCGACCTCGGCAGCCTGCCTGTCGATCTTATGAGTTTTTCCGCGCATAAGCTCAGCGGTCCCAAGGGGACTGGTGCATTATATATAGCAAGGTCGGCCCGGGTGGTTCCCCTGCTGTACGGCGGCTCTCAGGAGCGCAAGCGCCGGGCGGGTACGGAGAACACTGCGGGCATTGTCGGGTTTGCCGAAGCGGTGAAGATTTTTGAGGGTGCAAGGTATGAAATGCAACAAAAGTTGGAAAAACTACGTCAAGAAATGGTAATGGAGCTGGAACGCCGTCTCGGTTCCGGTGGCTATGTCGTCAACGGCCATCCTTCCGAGAGGCTCCCGCACATCCTGAACGTCAGCTTCCCGGGGGTATCGACCGAGAGCCTGCTGATGAATCTGGATCTGGCGGGTGTGGCGGCGGCCAGCGGATCCGCGTGCACGTCCGGTTCGCTGGAGGTGTCGCACGTACTGCGCAGCATGGGGCTTCCGGAGGAAGTGACGGCTTCGGCCGTGCGCTTCAGCTTCGGAAGGACCAATGATGAGGCGCAGATTGCTGCCGCTGCCGGAGCTGTCCAAGACATCGTTACCCGTCTGCGCAGATAGGCGCACTTTCAGGTAAGTCATCCTAGCGCTTCCGGTCCTCCGTCACCGGGATATGAACAGCCAGAAGAGGAGTGAGCGAGTCTTGAGAAGAGCGCGCGATGTCATCGGCCTGCCGGTCATGTGCCTGGAATCGGGCAAGCAGGCCGGCGAAGTCAAAGACCTTCTTCTGGACGAGAAATGGCTGGTGCGGATGCTCCTGCTGGAGACGAAGCACTGGTATTCCGATCCGATGTGCATCCGTGCGGAGGATGTGGCCGCTCTGGGTGAGGACGCGGTGATGATCCCCTGTGAGGAAGTCATTGCCGGGCTCCCGGAGGAGGTTCCTTACCGCAGTCTGATCTGCGGAGACTGTAAAGTGAAGGGGATCCCGGTGCTTACGGCGAACGGCCGCGAGTTGGGGATTGTTGAGGATGTTTACCTCCAGGCGGATCAGGGTATAAAGGTAATAGGTTACGAGCTTAGCGAGGGTTTCCTGACGGACTTAAGAGAGGGGCGCAAGTGGCTGCCGCTTCCCGATTCGGTGAAAGCCGGGGAGGATGTACTCATTGTACCCGTCCATGCCAGCGATACATTACAAGAAATCTTCGAATCAAAAGAAGAATAGGGTGATACCGATGCTACGTTGTCCAAACTGCAATTCCAAAGATATCGGCAAAATCGGTTCCCATCAGTTCTACTGCTGGGGATGCTTTATCGAATTGTCCGTCAACGGAGAGAAAATGTCGGTCTTCCAGGTGGAAGAAGACGGCACGCTGAGCTCTCTGGATGATTTGTTCTTTGAAGAAGAAATGCCGCAAGTTCACGCGAATTAACGCCTGAATTCCCCGGAAGGGGAAGGGTGACCAGCACCGCTGTCCGAAGGTCGGAAGACCTTACCGGGGCGGTGTTTTTTGTTCCCATATGGAGAGTAGAATTCGATTCAGCTCGTTTTTTTAACTTGCTCCGCAGGCTGTGCCTTGCTCATCCCCCTCATTGTATTCCGGCCTGCGGCAGCATATGCGGGCGGAGGACAGATCGGCTTCTTCTCCCCAAGCCGGGAGCGGCTTGATCAGGCAGAAGACGGGCCTGCAGGGTTAAGCGGGAGATGTCCTACATATACTGTAACGAGCAGAGAATGGAGGGACTCCGTTCTCGTCCGCTCGGACGGGCTTCGGCCCAGGCCAAGCGATGCATGGGGAACTGGTACGCTACGGAAGAAACGGGGCTCTGCACGGGGAGCGTACCGAATTTGGCCCGGAAGGGGAGGGGGCTGGCTATGGAACGGTTTACGAAGAGCAGTCTGCTGCTCGGGATGGTGTATATCCTGCTTGCCTTGATCATTTTGTTCATGCTGCAGCAGCTCCGCCCCTTGTTCGTGGGCATATATCAATTTCTTCGGGAGATCCTGACGCCGTTCATCATCGCGATGATTATTTCGTACGTCCTTAACCCGGTGGTCACTCTGCTTGGGGCGCGAAAGGTGCCTAGGACCATCGCCGTGCTGCTGATCTACGCGGTCTTCATCACCTCCACCACGGTGGTGCTCATGAACATCATCCCGATGTTCGTTCGCCAGCTGGCCGAGCTCAACGAGCACATGCCGGATGTGGCCTTCAAGGCGCAGAATGTCGTACAGAACATGAATGATCTGCAGTTCCTGCCGGACAGCGTGCGGACGGGGATCAACCAGTCACTCTCGAAGCTCGAGAACGGGGTCTCCCTGGCCATCGCGAATTACATCCATTCGATCGGCAATACGATCAATACGCTGTTCCTGATCTTCATCATCCCATTTGTGGCGTTCTACATCCTCAAGGATTTTCAGCTGCTGGAAAAAACGACACTGGCTATCGTCCCGCGTAATCACCGCAAGGAGATCGTCTCGATGCTGATGGATATCGATACGGCCCTGGGCAATTACATCCGCGGGCAGTTCACCGTATGCATGATCGTCGGGCTGCTCGCGTACATCGGCTACTGGCTGATCGGGATGCCCTATGCCCTGCTGCTGGCCTGCGTGGTGGCGGTGTTCAACATCATTCCGTACCTGGGTCCTTTCCTTGGGGCGGCTCCAGCGCTGATCGTAGCGGCAACCATCTCCCTCAAAATGGTGCTCTTCGTCATTCTCGTCAACACGGCCTGCCAGATCATGGAAGGCAATGTGATCTCGCCGCAGGTCGTCGGCCGTTCGCTGAAGATGCATCCGCTCTTCATCATCTTCGCCCTTCTCGTAGGCGGGGAGATCGCGGGTATCGCCGGCCTGATTCTGGCTGTTCCCTTCTTTGCCGTAATGAAGGTGATCCTGCAGCATGTGTTTACCTATTATATTCACCGCCGGACCCCGACTTAAGTGTGGAGGGGGCAGGGGGAGTGGGGCTTTGAATTGGGCAGGTGAACAAAAGCGGCATAGTTGATTCTACGGAGGGCCTGCGTCTGCAGGCTCTTTTGCTGTTGGGCTGGGGATAGGTGTTGAGTCTTTCTAACTGGCGCCAAAGCACTCAGCCGACTCCAAGAGGGAATGGGCAGGGGGGGAGTTTACGTGCCGCCTTTGAAGTCGTGTCCTGTACCTATTCAAAATTCAATGAGAGGACACGATTTCAACAGCGGCTGGAACCGCCTGCCCATCCCTTCAACGCGCCGAAGTATGAATCAGCATTTTAAAGTTCACGAGCTTTACTCATAAGCCGCCAGTCAGCCGGCCGTGGCCTTCTGATGATTGCATTGGCGTGTCCTCTATGAGATAGTTACTATAGGAACGGCCCCACGAGGGAACCGGCCTGCAGCCAAGCTGTCATTTGTCCAAGGTAAGGAGGCAGTTCCATGCTTCACTATGAATACAATCCCGAGCTGCTGACCATAGAAGAGGATGCATCAGGGCAGGATATCGAGTTCCGCATGAAGCTCCACAGCCCGGATGCCGAGCTGGAAAAAGCGGTGAAGCGCATCCGCGATCATTTCAACGACAACCATGTCCTTACGGATGTGCTCTTCTCTGCACACGGCCACGAGGAGTACCAGTGGATTGTCCGCGAGGACTACTATATCGACTTCGTGCTCAGTTTGTTCAAGCACCGGCTTGTCACCCGGATGAGCTGGAACTAAGGTCCCGGACCCCGGGAATATTGATCATGAATCTTGAATCGGCGGTGGTGACCGTTACGGGTCTCTTCGGAGGAGAGTTGCTCCCTAGCGGACCCAAGTTGACATGCCGACCTTCGTCCGGGTATACTTTGGGAAGGAATACCCAAGTAAGCCTATCCCGTCAAAGCGAAGATGAAATTCAGTAGGTCATAGCCCATTAGCCAGAGAGAAGGCTGAGGAACCGGTGCCGGAGAGGCCCATTCCCCGCTGCGAATGCCTTCCTGATGAAGAATGACTGAACGCTACTTTCGGAGCGCGGATCAACTCCGCCGGTCTCAAGACCCGTTATCGTCTTGTCTAAGGAGATTGCAGGGCCGCCTTGAACAGGGGCTGCGCCGCGCAATAACCAGGGTGGTACCGCGAGCAACTCGTCCCTGTTTTTCAGGGGCGTTTTTTTGTTTTTCACCCCTGTGTTCCCCAAACCTACCATAAAAGGAGTTACCGTCATGAAAGCCAGTGAAATCCGTTCCAAATGGCTGCAGTTCTTCGAAAGCAAAGGACACAAAATCGAGCCGAGCGCGCCGCTCGTTCCGCATAACGACCCGTCGCTGCTGTGGATCAACGCGGGGATGGCGCCGCTGAAGCCGTACTTCGACGGCCGCGTCGTACCGGAGAATCCGCGGATCGCGAACTCGCAGAAGTGTATCCGCACCAACGACATCGAGAATGTCGGCAAGACGCGCCGCCACCATACCTTTTTCGAGATGCTCGGCAACTTCTCCATCGGCGACTACTTCAAGGAAGAAGTCATCACATGGGCGTGGGAGTTCCTGACGAGCCCCGAGTGGATCGGCTTCGATCCGGAGCGACTGTCCGTGACCGTCTACCCGGAGGATACGGAAGCGTTCGACTACTGGAACAAGAAGATCGGGCTCCCGGCGGAGCGCATCTACAAGCTGGAGGAGAACTTCTGGGATATCGGCGAAGGCCCTTGCGGACCGTGTACGGAGATCTTCTACGACCGCGGCGAGAAGTACGGCGACCTGAACGATCCGGAGTGCTGGCCGGGCGGCGAGAATGAGCGCTTCCTCGAAGTATGGAACCTCGTCTTCTCGCAGTTCAACCACAACAAGGACGGCTCCTATACGCCGCTGCCGAACAAGAACATCGATACGGGCGCGGGTCTTGAGCGCTTTGCATCGATCCTGCAGGACGTAGACTCGAACTTCGACACCGACCTGTTCCAGCCGATGATCCAAAAGACCTGCGAGCTGGCCGGAGTGAAATACAAGGAGAACGAAGAGTTCGACGTGGCGCTGAAGGTTATTGCGGACCACATCCGTACGGTGGCGTTCTCCGTCGGCGACGGCGTCCTGCCGTCCAACGAAGGCCGCGGCTATGTGATCCGCCGTCTGTTGCGCCGTGCGGTCCGCTATGGCAAGGTGCTCGGCATGGATAAGCCGTTCCTGTACCTGCTGACACCGATCGTAGGCGAAGTGATGGGCGTCTACTATCCGGAGGTTGTCCAGAAGCGCGAATTCATCGAGAAGGTCATCCGCACGGAAGAGGAGCGCTTCCACGAGACTCTGTCCGACGGACTTGCGATTCTCGGCGAGATGGCGGAGAAGGCCCGCCAGGCGGGCTCCACTCAGATTTCCGGTCCAGATGCGTTCAAGCTCTACGATACGTATGGCTTCCCGTTCGACCTGACCGAGGACTTCGCTGCGGAGAAGGGCATGACTGTCGACCGCGAAGGCTTCGATGCCGCGATGCAGGAGCAGCGTGACCGCGCCCGTGCAGCACGTCAGGATTCCGGCAGCATGCAGACACAGGGCGGCCCGCTGGCCGACTTCACGGTTAAAAGCGAGTTTGTTGGTTATACTGATTTGGTAACACCTGCTAAAGTGATCGCGGTGGTCCATGAGAACCAGTTCGTGGATCTTGTCGGCACCGGCGAAACGTGCCAGGTGATCCTGGACGTGACTCCGTTCTACGCCGAGAGCGGCGGACAGGTCAGCGACCACGGCTACATTACGGCCGGCGATACGGTGCTGAAAGTGGAGGACGTTACGAAGGCACCGCACGGCCAGCACGTGCATACCGTGGTGGTGGAAGCCGGCGTGCTCCGCAAAGGGGATTCCGTGCAGGCAACCGTCACGCAGGAAGTGCGTGAGGATATCATCAAGAACCATACCGCGACTCACCTGCTCCACAAGGCGCTCAAGGAAGTGCTCGGCGAGCACGTCAACCAGGCGGGTTCCCTCGTAGCGCCGGAGCGTCTGCGCTTCGACTTCTCGCACTTCGGTTCGATCTCAGCCGAAGAGCTGCAGGAGATCGAGCGCCGGGTGAACGCGCAGATCTGGAAGACGACCGAGGTCGACATCTCCCTGAAGCCGATCGCGGAAGCGAAGGCAATGGGCGCGATGGCCCTCTTCGGCGAGAAGTACGGCGACGTGGTCCGCGTCGTGAAGGTCGGCGGCTACAGCCTCGAGCTGTGCGGCGGCTGCCACGTTCAGAACACGAGCCAGATCGGCCTCTTCAAGATCATCAGCGAGTCGGGCATCGGATCGGGCGTACGCCGGATCGAGGCGACGACAGGCCGCCATGCGTACCAGTATCTCGACGGCCAGCTCCAGCTGCTCCGCGACGCTTCGTCGCTGCTCAAGTCGAACATCGCCGACGTGCCGAAGCGCATCGACGCCCTGTTCGGCCAGATCAAGGAACTCTCCCGCGAGAACGAGTCGCTGAAGGCGAAGCTCGGCGGTATCGAAGCCGGGTCGTTGACCGATCAGGTCCGGAACGTGAACGGCGTTCAGCTGCTGGCTGCCCAGGTATCCGCGGCGGATATGGAGTCTCTGCGCAACATCGTCGACCAGATGAAGTCGAAGCTGGGCTCGGCCGTGATCGTGCTTGGGGCACCGGCGGAAGACAAAGTTAACCTCGTAGCAGCCGTTACCCCGGATCTCGTGGCTCAAGGCTACCATGCCGGCAAGCTCATCAAGGAAGTGGCTGTACGCTGCGGAGGCAGCGGCGGCGGACGTCCCGACATGGCGCAGGCAGGCGGCAAGGATGCCTCGAAGCTGCAGGAGGCGCTGGAGAGCGTCGAAGGGCTGCTCGGTTCCAAATAAATAAATTTTGCTTGTCAAGAGGAATTTTTCGACAAATGGCGAATAAGAGAGTGTAAGATGATGGCAGGGGGTGCTCAGCGTGAGTTCGATGGATAAAACGATGAAGTTTAACGTAAAAGCGGAGGAGATCGAGACTTCGCCCAGAGAAGTCATACTCGCCGTGTATGATGCCCTCCAGGAGAAAGGGTATAATCCGATCAACCAAATCGTCGGATATCTGCTCTCCGGCGATCCGGCTTACATCCCGCGCCACAACAATGCGCGGAGCATGATCCGCAAGAGGGAGCGCGACGAATTGATCGAAGAGCTCGTCCGGTCCTATCTGCAGAACCACAAATCTTAAGTTGCACGGAAAAGCGGCAGGCGGCGGACCTTCCGGTCGGCCACCTCCGTAAGGGAGCAGGCAGCATGCGCTACATGGGACTCGATTATGGGGACAAAACGATCGGCGTGGCGGTCAGCGACGAGCTCGGCTGGACGGCACAGGGTCTTGAGGTGATCCGCCGGACGACGCAGGAACGCGACCTCACCCGCCTTCGGGAAATTATCGAGCAGTACGGCGTGACCGAGATTGTCGTCGGTCTGCCGAAGAATATGAATAACACGATAGGCCCCCGTGGAGAAATTTGTATTGCATTCTCCCAAACTTTGCATGAAACACTAGAGATGCCGGTTCACCTGTGGGACGAACGCCTTACGACCGTCTCCGCTACCCGTACGCTGCTGGAGGCGGACGTCTCCCGCAAGAAACGAAAGCAGGTCATCGACAAGATGGCGGCTGCGCTCATTTTGCAAAACTATATGGATTCTCATTCTAGGTAAAGAGGTGAAGGAACATGTCAGACAAAGACCAAATCCAAGAACAGCTGCAGGAAGAGCCCGAGATCATTTACATTCCGGATGAGGAAGGCAACGAAGAAGAGTTTGAAGTCATCATGAAATTCGAGGTGGACGGCTCGGACAAAAAGTACATGATGGTTGTTCCTGTCGATGCCGATGAGGAATCCGACGAAGTGTATGCGTTCCGCTATGAAGAAGACGGCGACGATCTGCAGCTCTACACGATTGACGACGAAGAAGAATGGAACATCGTCGAAGAAACCTTCAACACGCTCATGGAAGAGTTCGACGAAGAGGAAGAAGAATCCAAATCCTAATTACGCATACAGAGCCTGTGCCGCAAGTTCCGGGCACAGGCTGTCTGCCGAGGAGGCCCATCCGTTTGAGCGCACCGGAAGCACAGCCGACACGCCAGTTGCGGGACGTGTTCGGAGATGATATTATTTTGTATGATGAGGGGCAGGAATCCGTTGTGTACCGGATTACCGCCGAGCTCATGCTGAACGGCCAAGGCTATGCGATGCTCGAGAAGGCCAAGCCGGGCAAGGAAGATGAACCGGAGATTTTCCGCGTCGCCGCGAAGGCTGACGGGGAGCTCGAGCTGGAGACGATCGACGATGACGACGAGTGGGAGAACATCTCCGAACTCTTCGATGAATGGACTTTCCCGGCGGAAGATACGATATAATGCGCTGTTACCTGCGGGGAGTTCGCAGAATTCCCCGGCTCTGCGTTCTGCTGCCGGATTGCTTCATGCAGCAGAGTGCTGCTGCGCGTCCGGAGCCGAAGGGAGCAAGCAGGGAAGCCTGGAGCGGAGACAATCCGCTCTTTTTATTTTGAAGCCGGGCAAAGCTAGCAGAAAGGGGAGCAGCAACGCGACGTGGATAGGACAGCATCGCGCAGACGCTCCCGGCGTTGGGGCGTAGTAAGCATTTTTATCATTTTGACGGCAGCCGCGGCTGCCGTGTGGTATATCCGCAGCGCACTCCAGCCGCCGTCTACTTCCGCTGCCGCGGTGCGGATCTCGTACCCGCCGGGCACCTCGACGGCCCAGCTGGCTCACGAGCTGGAGGCCAAGGGACTTATTCGGGACAGCCGGATGTTCACCTTGTATCTCCGGTACAAGGGTGAGGGAGGGCGGTTCCAGGCGGGCGAATACGAGTGGGCACCGGGTGCGACGGCCGATGAGATTATCGCCAAGCTCAACAGCGGAGAGACGGTCAAGGAAGCCGGACTGCGGCTCACCGTTCCGGAAGGCTTCACGCTGCTTCAGATCGCTCGGAAGCTGGAGGAGCAGGAGGGCCTGAAGGCCGCAGACCTGTTGGCTGTGGCGGACAGCTACCGGCCGTCCGAGGGAACGGAAGGCCTGCCGGCACTGCCGGCGCCGGATGCCAAGCTGCGTCACCGGCTGGAAGGGTACCTTTTCCCGGAGACGTATGAATGGAAGAAGGACGCGAAGCCGCAGGAGATTGTGGATACGATGGTGCGGGAGCTCGGCCGAAGGCTGGAAGAGCTGCCCAAGGGATGGCAGGACGTTATGAAAGAACGCGGTTTGACCTTCCATGAGGTGCTGACCATCGCTTCCTTGATCGAACGCGAGGTGGTCGTGGACGAGGAGCGGAAGATCGTCAGCGGCGTGATCCAGAACAGGCTGAAGCAGGACATGCCTCTTCAGATCGACGCGACGATCCAGTATCTGCTGGACAAGCCGAAGGAGAGACTGCTGCACAAGGATCTCGAAGTGGTCAGCCCTTATAATACTTATCTCAATAAAGGTCTGCCTCCCGGACCGATCGCGAGTCCGTCGCTTGCCTCCATCGAAGCGGCGCTCTATCCGGAGACGACGAGCTACCTGTTCTACGTAACGAAGAAGGACGGCACGATGGGGCACCTGTTTGCCGAAACCTTCGAGCAGCATAAGAAGAACATTGCCGAGAGCAACAAAGCCGGCAGTCCTTAGAACTACACCACTTCAAGGAAAAGAAGGGAACGTTATGGTGAAAAAACCGGAACTGCTCATCCCGGCCGGCTCTGCCGAGGAAGCCCGCCGTTATATCGAAGCGGGAGCCGACGCCGTGCTGGTCGGCGAGCACCGCTTCGGGATGCGTCTGCCGGGCGAGGTGCCCGCAGAGGAGCTCGGCGCGCTGCTGGAGTGGGCTCATGCCCGCGGGGCGCGCATCTATGCGGCGGTCAACAACATTATGGATAACCGCATCCTGCCGGACCTCAAGGCCTATATGGCCAAGCTGCAGGAGGTCCGCGTGGACGGCGCCGTCTTCGGCGACCCGGCCGTGCTGATCGCCGCACGCCAGGCGGCTCCGGACGTGGAGCTGCACTGGAATGCGGAGATGACCTCCACCAACTACGAGACGGCGCGCTACTGGGGCTCCAAGGGGGCGGTGCGGATGGTACTTGCCCGCGAGCTGAACCTGGAGGAGACGCTGGAGATCGCCCGTCAGCTGGAAGGCACGATGGAAGTGCAGGTCCAGGTGCACGGCATTACGAATATATATCATTCGAAGCGCAGTCTGCTCCAGAATTATCAGGAGCATCAGGGCCGCTTCGAGACGATTTCCCGCGAGGAGCTGAGCAAGGAGGAGGGCCTGTTCCTAATCGAGCAGGAGCGTCCGGAGGAGCGCTTCCCCGTGTATGAGGATGAGAACGGCACGCATATCATGAGCTCGGACGATATGTGCATGCTTGACTCGCTGCATGAATTGATGGAGGGCGGTATCGATTCGCTGAAGCTCGAATCGCTGCTGAAGCCTGTGGAGTACAACGAAGCGGTGATCCGCAGCTACCGCAAGGTGATCGATGCTTATACGGCCGATCCGGCAGGGTACGAGTTCCAGGAGGAATGGCTGGATGAGATCCGGGCGCTCCAGGATCCGAACCGCGAGCTGAGCTACGGCTTTTTCTTCAAAGAGCAGGTCTATTAATCCAAGGAACGAACGAATAGAGAGGTGAACATCATGACCTTGATGAGAGAGCAGCTGCTCGGTAAACGCATCCGGTTCGAGAAGCCGGAGGTGCTGGCGCCGGCAGGCAGCCTCGAGAAGCTGAAGTTTGCGGTGCACTACGGCGCCGATGCGGTCTATATCGGGGGGCAGCAGTACGGACTGCGCTCCAATGCGGACAACTTTACGTTCGAAGAAATGCGGGAGGGCGTGGAGTTCGCGGAGAAATACGGCGCGAAGGTGTTCGTGGCGACCAACATCTACGCCCACAATGAGGATATCGAAGGCATTGAAGCTTATCTGAAGGGGATCCAGGATGCCGGCGTGCATGCGATTATCGTCGCGGACCCGGTCATCATCGAGACCTGTAAACGCGCGGCGCCGAAGCTGGAGATCCACCTGAGCACCCAGCAGTCCACGATGAATGCGGGCGCGGTGCAGTTCTGGAAGGAAGAAGGCATCGACCGCGTCGTACTGGCGCGGGAAGCGACGATGGAAGAGATCCGCGAGATCAAAGAGAACGTCGAGATGGAGATCGAGGTGTTCGTCCACGGGGCGATGTGCTCCTCGTACTCCGGACGCTGCGTGCTATCGAACCACTTCACGGACCGCGATTCGAACCGCGGGGGCTGCTCGCAGTCCTGCCGCTGGAAGTACGACCTGTTCACGACGGAAGAGGACACGCAGATCGGCATCAAGGAGATTCCGCTCTTCCAGGAGGGCGACAACCCGTTCTCGATGAGCTCGAAGGACCTCTGCATGATCGAGCATGTGCCGGATCTGATCCGTGCGGGCGTGGATTCGTTCAAGATCGAGGGCCGGATGAAGAGCGTGCACTATGTGGCCACGGTCGTCAATGCGTACCGCCAGGCCATCGACGCTTACTTCGAGGATCCGGAGAATTATCAGATGAACCCGCAGTGGCTCTACGAGATTCAGAAGGCCGCTAACCGGCCCCTGAACACGGGCTTCTTCTACGACTCCCCGGGGCACGAGGATCATATCTTCGAGCCGGAGGAGAAAGCCGCTCCTTACGACTTCGTCGGGGTGGTCATGGAGTATGACGAAGCGACCGGAACGGCGCTGATCCAGCAGCGCAACCACTTCAAGCCGGGCCAGGAGGTCGAATTCTTCGGACCGAAGGGCACGTTCTTCAAGCAGGTGGTGCCGGAGATCTTCAGCCAGGAAGGCGACAAGCTGGATGCCGCAAGACATCCGCTGCAGCTCATCCGCATGAAGGTGGAAGCGCCGGTAAAGCCGCTCGATATGATGCGCAAGAAGTTCGGTAAATAAGGAAGCAAGGAAGCCGCAGCGGCCGCTGCGGCTTTTTTTAATGGATTCCGCTAGTAAGGTGTGTCACATCGGCTTGCAGCTGCCTAGACAAACGGGGACCGCCAATAAGGATGGCGAAGCCGTTCATCTGAAGTAAAAAATTCGCCAAGATCTAACAAATGGGGACGCATGTCCCGATATAAAGTAAGAGATGCTGGAACCTCCTTCCAAAGAGGAGCTAGGGACTAGCTTTTACCAGTATTTATAGGTCTTTTTTCACAACGTTATTGTAAGATCAGGAAGGAATAGAGCGTAAAATGTCGAATACTTTATGTATGCGATTACATTTACATTGGCATTCCCCATTTTTTCTATCCTTTCATGAAATCTAACTTACATAGGGGTGGGTACATGTGAAAGAGCAGTGGGCAACAATCAAATCCAGGCTGGCACGGGAAGGGCGCAGCGCCAAGCAGAAGCTGCAGGAGAGCGGGCTTGGGGACAAGGCGCGGCGGACAGCCAAGGCAGCAGCCAGAGGGGCGCTGAAGGGGACGGTCAAAGGAACGGCGGCCGTCATTCGGGCGGCAGGCACGAAGCGGGAGGTCCGGCTGAGCCAGCTGGTGAAGTCGGTAGGGGCCAAGTTGTTTTTGATTTTTTTCGTATCGATTCTATTCTTTGTTCTGACGGTCGGTCTAACCTCCTACAGTATCTCCAAGGGTGTGATTCAGACGAAGGTCGGCGAAGCTTCGGAGGGAACCATCGCGCAGGCGGGGCAGAAGCTTGATCTCATGTACGCCGTATACGAAGATCTCTCGATGCAGGTAATGCTTGACGGCTTCATCAAGGATGCATTGCTGAAGTCGGCTTCTTTGGACAAGGGAAGCTTCGATTTCCTCCAGCTGCGGCGGGAGCTGGGCGAGCGGCTCAACGTGTTCGCTTTTTCGAACAAAACCTTGAAGTCAATCTACCTGTTCGATTCCAAAGGCGAGCTGCTCAGCTCGGTAGGGGGCAGCATGTCGCCGACGAAGAAGGTTGCTGAAGAAGAGTGGTTCAAGAAAGCCGTGGAGGAGGGCGGACGTCCGTACTGGATGGAGACCAACCCGAAGGGGTATTCGGATGGCATCGGCTTCGGGGGAACCCCGACCTATGGTCTCAGCCGTCTGCTCCGGGATACGACCTCGAGCAGCGTGCAGGCCGTACTTCTGATGGAGATTCAGGGAGAGACGCTGAGCAAGGAAGTCGCCGAGATCAACATGGGCGAAGGCGGGCGTACCCTGATCGTAAACCCGGAGCTCAAGACGATCTCCGCTGTAGATAACGGATTGATCGGGCAGGACAGCGCCCTCGGCGTGACCAAGGAGAAGCTGAATGAAACGAAGGGCAGTCTGCTGAGCGACAAGGAAGATACGCAGATCGTCTATTACAAGTCCGAGAAGACGGGCTGGCTTCTCGTCGGTGCGATGCCGGTCGACCAGCTCGTGAAGGATGCGAAGAAAATCTTTACGATGACCTGGGTGATGGCTGTCATCGCCATGATCATGGCGGTGGGTATCGGCTACTTCATCATCCGGATGATCGGCCGCCCGCTGGTGCTGCTCCGCAACCTGATGAAGGAAGGCGAGCAGGGCAACCTGACGGTCCGCATGGAAGTGAAGAGCGAGGACGAAATCGGGCAGCTCGGCCGAAGCTTCAACGAGATGATGGAAAAGATCACCGCGCTTGTCCGGCAGACGAACCATTCTGCGCAGGAAGTGCTCGATACGGCGGCGGAGCTCTCCGACGTATCGAAGAAGACGGCGTCTTCCGCCAAGGAGATCGCCGTAGCCACCGAGGAGATTGCCGGAGGCGCGACCTCGCTCGCCATGGAATCGGAGCGGGGCAATGAGCTGACGTACCAAATCTCGACCCAGATGAAGAGCGTGGTCGAATCCAATGTCGTGATGGGAACTTCCGCTTCAGAGGTGCAGCATTCCAGTAAGCAGGGCATCGAATATATGTCGGAGCTCATCGGCAAGACGAACACGACCGAAACGATGACCCGGTCGATGGTCGAGAAGGTGGATAACCTGAAGGAGAGCACGGGCTCCATCGTGAAGATTCTTGATGTGCTCCGCAGCATGACCAAGCAGACGAATATCCTGTCGCTCAACGCCACGATCGAGGCGGCGCGGGCCGGAGAAGCGGGCAAAGGCTTCATGGTGGTGGCCGATGAGATCCGCAAGCTTGCTGACCAGTCGAAGCAGTCCATCGATATCGTAGGCCAGATCACCGCCAAGATTCAGAAGGAGATCGAAGAGACCGTGGGCGTGCTGTCCCAGGCCTATCCGATCTTCCAAGAGCAGATCTCCTCGGTGAAGGAAGCCGGCTCGATCTTCGAGCAGGTGGACGAGCAGATGAGCGGACTCATCGGGCGCCTCTCCGAGGTGACGGAGTCGATCTCCCAGCTCGAAGCCTCGCAGCTGGTGCTGACCGACGCGATGGCCAATGTCAGTGCGGTGGCTGAGGAGTCGTCCGCCACATCGGAGCAGGTCGCTTCGCTGAGCTCGGAGCAGCTCGGAGTCTCCACAGGCCTCGTGAGGCTGTCGGAGAAGCTGGAGGAGCTCTCCAACTCGCTGAAGGAGTCGCTGACCAAATTTCAGGTATAGCCGTTTCATGGATAAGCACTTGACAGGCACCGGAAGCAGGCAATGTCCCGGACGCCGGCTGAACGCCTTTCCCCGCTTGGGAGAAGGCGTTTTTGCCGTTGGCAGGCGCTTGGATCAAGACAGAAACCAACCGAATGGCATCGTGCGGTTTAGATGCGGCGGCGTAGGTTGATACTGAGAGATGAATTCCTGTTGTGCCAAATTTCGACAGACTTGGAAGGTGTGCAGCATGAGGGAACCGGGCGTCCGAAAAAACCGCATCTTTATCGTCTTATCCGGAATTACGGCAGTACTCGTCCTGTGGAATATCCGCCTGTTCTGGATCCAGGCGGCGGCCGTGCACAGCTTCGCCGGCCTGGGCATCGATCTTACAGAGAACTCCGTCATCCAGCGGGCGGAGGGGATTGTGCTGGATTCGGGAAGGGGGGACTTCCTGGACCGCCGGCTGGAGCCGCTGACCGGGCGCGAGCTGCAGGTGCTGGCCCTCTTCCCGGTGAACAAGCAGGCCCTGGAAAGCGGCCCGGAAGCTGACCGCTACACCGAAGCGGCCCGGATCCTAGGCGTGCCTCAGAACGAGTGGAAGAGCCTGATCCTCGGGCTGAAGATACCCTGGCTGTGGCGGCGGGAGGAGCGGCCGGCTGCGCTAAGTCCGGCGGAGGCGAGGCGCCTGGAAGCTCTCGGCCTGCCCGGCCTCAGAGTGCTGCCCTACAAGGAGCGCTATACGGAGAACCAGCCGGCCGCCCAGGTTATCGGATTCATCGGGCAGAACCCCGAGCGGATCACGAAGCAGTTCACGGACCAGTTCCACAAGGGAGAGCTCCAGCTCACGAGCAAGATCGGAGGCGCCGGGCTGGAGAAGACGTTCGAGCCCTGGCTGCAGGGCCTCGGCCCCACATCCGTCTCCCTGTTCACCGACGGGGAGAAGCGGGCGCTGCCGGGGCTCGACGCCCGGCGGATCGCACCGGACAATCCGAACTATCCGCTGCAGGTCGTTACCACGCTGGATGGGCGCATCCAGCGGGAGATCGAGGCGCGGATGGAGCGGCTGCACATCCGGGAGGGTGCGGTCGTCGTGCTCGATACGGAGCACGGGGATACGGTTGCGGCGGCAAGCCGGCCGGCCTTCGACCCGGAGCATGTGGATCTCTCGGGAGGCGCGTGGAGCAGCCGGGCGGTGAAGGCGGCGGTCCCCGGCTCGGTCTTCAAGACGGTGACCGCGGCTGCCGCGCTCGAGACAAAGGCCGTCCGTCCGGGCGAGACATTCGAGTGCACGGGCGAGCTCGGCCGCTTCGGGCTCTCGTGCTGGAAGGAGGGCGGTCACGGCCGTCTGACGCTTGAGGAGGCTTACGCGCAGTCGTGCAACGTCGCGTTCGCGAAGATCGCCGAGCGGCTCGGCGGGGAGCAGCTGGAGCGCTACGCCAGGAAGCTGGGAGTGACCGGCACGGTCGGCTGGAGCGGGGATGTGCACGGGCACCCGCACCTTCACCAATGGGACGGTGAAGAGGGCGGGACGGTCTATGCGGATCCTGCGGAGGCGAAGGATGCGGGGGCGGTTGCACAGACCTCGATCGGCCAGCGGGACGTACGGATGACGCCGCTGGCCGCCGCCAATCTGGTCGTGACGCTGCTGCACGGGGGCGAGGTTCGTTCGCCCCGCCTCGTGGACAGCATCCGCTTCCGCAGCGGCCGGCCGTACGAAATTTTCGGGCCCCAGCTGCGCGGTCTGGCCCAGGACGCCGGGGTGCAGACCGAGGGAGGCATCCGCCCCGCCACCGCCAAGGTACTGCTGAAGTGGATGCAGGGGGTGGTCTCCCGCGGCACGGGGCAGCCGCTGCAGCAGGCGAAGTGGCCGCTCGCGGGCAAATCGGGCACCGCCCAGATTACGCTGAGGAACGGACAGCCGGGCGAGAACCACTGGTTCGTCGGTTACGGCCCCGCCGGGAAGCCGCGCTACGCGGTGGCGGTGCTGGTCGGCCAGCTGCCCGAAGGACAAAAAAACACATCCCTGACCCTCTTCCGGGAGGTCATGGATGTGCTGGCGAAGCAGGATGCGAAGCCGTGAGGCCCCCTCCCCATTAATGATAAGTAGAGGCGGGGAGGGAAGGGATCAGAATGGAGAAGCAGGTGCCCTTGCCAAGCTCGCTCGTCACATCGATGCGGCCGTGCAGGTTCTGGATCGTCCGGTAGGTGACGATCATGCCGAGCCGGTTCCTCTTGCTGCCGGCGCTATAGAGCGGGGTGCCGAGCCGGCCGACTTCATCCGGCGACATGCCCGCCCCTTCGTCGATGATATCGATGCATACCGTCTGGCTCTGGCGTCCAGCCACGATGTGAAGACGTCCGCCGCCCGGCATGGCTTCCATGCCGTTGCGGAGCAGATGCAGCATGCACTGGGTAAAGTGATCTGCGTTCGCGCTGATGATCAGGCTGTCCTGCAGCTGGGTCTGCACCTCGATCTTCTGCAGAGCGGCGTAAGGCTCCAGTGTCTCCAGCGCCCTCAGGATCGCCTGCTTCACATCGAGCAGCTCAAGCTCGGCCAGCGGAGGCCGCGAGAGCGTGACGAAGTCTCCGATCACCGTCTGCGCCTTGTCCATCTCCTCCTGCGCCAGCTTGGCGTAGGCCTGGCGTTTGCCCTCGGGCAGTTCCTGCCCGGCGAGCATCTGCACGAAGCCCTTGGCGGCGGTCAGGGAGGGATGCACCTCCCTGGCGATCGAGGAGGCCAGCTCTGCGGCGGCGGCCGACGTATCCTGCGCCCGGAGCGCCGCCGGCCCTCCGCTGCGCAGACGGCTCTGTCCAAGCAGGTAGGCGACGAGCCCCGCCGTACAGGCCTGTGCCGCGGCGTAAGCCGCCCACAGCGCATAGAGCCGTCCGGCAGGGGCGATGCCCTGGGCGAGCAGGCTGGCTGCGCTCGCGAGGACGAGCACCGCGGAGACGGCGAGCCCGAGCAGGGCGCCGTTCAGCGGGTGAAGCAGCATCGCGGTCTCCCGCAGCCGGCGCCGGACGAGCCAGAGGCCGCCGAGCACAAGCGCGAGAACGGCGGGGAAGACCCAGGCTTCCAGCCCGCCGGCACCGAAGCGGAAAGCGAGCATGAGCGCTCCCGCGCCCAGCGCATAGAGAGGGCCGCCGTAGAAGAAGCAGACGGCCAGCGGGATCATGCCGAAGTCCAGCGGAGGCCAGGAGCCGAGCTGAAGCGGGTGAGCCATAGCGAACAGGGAAGCCAGCGCGCAGACCGCTGCCGCCATGAGGCGGCTTTTGGTCTCATGCCCCTTGCGGAGCTTCTCCGACCACGGCAGCTGGTACAGCATGACGGCGGCCGCTAGTGCCAGCACATTGAGCAGCAGGACATTGACTAGATTCAAGAGAACCACCTTTGCCTTTATAGAGTAAGTGAAGGATTGACGGGTAACGGCAAGCGGACAAGTCCGCAAACAATCTTTCCTTAGGTATTCGACAAATTCTTCTAATTTCCTACATCCTCATCAAAAAAACCTCTTCACCGCCCGGGATTTTTTCTTACCGGTCCGTAAAGAGGTAGTTTGGCATGGGAAGAGGTGTGGCGTCCGGCCTCTGAAGCGGCCCCTTACAGCCAGCGGTAAGCAAACTCGCTGAGCCGGGTGAACCACCCCTGCCACCTAGGCTCCAGGATGCCCTGCCGGACAAAGGTCCGCACTTCAATGCGCTGCAGGAAAGTGAGCAGCCTCCAGGAGCTGTAGGCGAAGGCGATGAAGGAGGCCAGGAAATAATTGAAGCCGTAGAAGTCCAGCCCCGGGGGGAGGACGCCAAGGGTGAACAAGGTATTCAGCGACAGGAACAGCAGGGAAGTGACCCAGGCTCCTTGTCGATCCTCGAAGTAGAGCATGATGAGGATCACGGTAAGCATCAGCGTGCTGACCATGGCGCCCAGGCTGTAGATGCGGAAGATATCGGCGGTCAGCGGGCCGTACCCCAGCCTATCCAGGAGAAAGCCGGATACCACAATCAGGAAGAGGGTGAGGCTGCCCTGCAGCTTGGCCATCCGCAGAAGTTCGTTCCAGAGCACTTCGACCATCCTTTTTTTGGCCGTCAGAATCATCTCCAGCGTCCCGCCGTTCGTGATATAGCCGTAGAATTTCCGGTACTTGTCATAGAACCTCGTCTCCACCGAGACCACGAAGAGCACCAGGGAAGGGACGACGGTCAGGTAGGCAAGGAAGACGGCGTTGTCATAGATCGGCGAGAAGCGGAACGTGCCCTCTACGGTGACGCCGGCCGGACCGAGCCAGATGAGGATCTTGTCCATCCAGACCCCCAGGTTGTAGCCGAATCCGGTCACGAGCAGGGAGGGAAATTTGTCCGCGTACTGCAGAAAGCCATACGGATTCTCCATGTGCTTCGACGGGAAGGTCCGCAGCAGCACGGCGGCTAGGATGCTCATCGCGGCAAGCATGCCCAGCGTGAAGCCGAGGAGAACATTCGAGGCATCTCTGTGGGAGGTGAAGGGCAGCGGGTGACGGAGCAGGAGCAGCACGAAGACCACCGCCAGCAGACCGCCCGTCACGAAGGCCCAGGAGATGATCCGGTAGTTTTTGGCCGCGGACAGGAAGACCATCGACAGCCAGATCTGCCCCATCGCAAGGAAGAGGACCGCCGAGATCAGTTTGTAGCTGAAGGGCAGTGGGGTGTTCCAATAGAAGAGCAGCGCGGCGGCCGCCGAGATGACCAGGACCAGACGGGATATGCCGGTGTACACCGGTGTGATGATGTCGAGCCTGCCGAGATAAAAGTGGTCCGCGAGGAACCGGGTGACGACCAGCTGCCAGCCCCCCGACACGATCTGGGAGAAGATGAAGCAGTAGGATACCGTCACTATGAACAGCTGGGCTTCCTGCTCGCCGAAGCCGCCGTACCTGCGGATCAGGAAGTTGAGAAGCGATACGCTCAGCACCGAAATCAGCCAGGGACCCGCCGCGATGAAGGAAGCGTAGGCATACGCCCGGATCTGGAGCGAGGTATAGTCCTCGCGGAAGAGCTTCTGCAGTTTGAATCCTATTCCGGCCATCCGTCCACCGCCTCCCGGTACAGTTTGCGATAGGTTTCTATGAAGTGCCCGATCTGATAATAGGCTTCCACCCGGCGGCGGCCGACCGCCCCCATATAGCTTCTCTGTCCGGGAGACTCGTACATCTGCACCATCCGGTCGGCCATAGCGGCCGGGTTCACCGGCGGTACGACATAGCCTGCGACGCCGGGATCGTGCTCGTCCTTGCCTTCGAGCAGCTCTCTGCAGCTGCCTACGTCCGTACAGATCCAGGGGATGCCCGCGGCCATCCCTTCGAGAACGGCCAGCGGCTGGCCTTCGCTGATGGAGCTGAGGAGGAGCACATCCACAAGCGGAAGCCGTTCGGCGACCGATACCTTGCCAGTGAAGGTGACAATGTCTTCCAGCTCCAGCTGCCGGGTTAGGGCAAGGCATTCCTCGTAATAGTCGGGATCCTCATCTGTCGGGCCCATGATCCACAGCTCCATGTGCGGAATACGCCGGGCGGCGAGCCTGGCGGCGTACAGCAGCGTCTTGATGTCCTTGATCGGCACCAGCCGCACCAGGGCGCCGAAAGTGATTGCTGCGCCGGGCTCGCTGGTGCGCCGCGGAAGCCGGGAGAGCGTCTCGTAGTCGATCCCGTTCGGGACGATCAGCGACCGGTCTTCCGGCGCGCCAAGCTCAAGCTGAATGTGCTGCGTTCCGCCGTAGAGCGCAATGGTGCGGTCGGCCGTCCGGTAGGCGCCCCGGGACATATGATAGAAGTAGTCGATCCAGCGCCGCTTGAATGCCGGCTCCACCCAGGCCGATTGCAGGATTTCCTCTTCGCGTTCCCTGGCATAGACGCCGTGCTCCGTGAGGATGAACGGTGTGCCGTGCTTCTGCCGCAGATAGGAGGCGATCATTCCGGCGTAGCCGGTGGATACCGCATGGTACACGTCTGCCTCCGGATAAGACTGCTGCAGGAGGAAGATGGCCGGCAGATACATGGAGCGCCAGGTCCAGAAATAAGCGTTGAAGGAGCGCGAGGGCATTTCGTTGCAGTAGGAATCCACAAGCAGCTCCCAGAAGGCCTCGCTCTTCAGGAAAGCGATCGGATTGCCCAGCCTCGACGGGTCCGCGATGATGGGCAGCGCGCCTTCCGAGCCTTCCCGGAAGGCGAACCAGTCCAGGCACAGGCGCGCTTCCTCCGGACGCAGGCGCGGCCCCCGGCCCTCTGCCAGCTCGAGGTAATCCATAATGTACACATCGTGTACACCCGTTACATTGACCGGCATCTTGTATTTGGGCTCCCGGGCCTCTTTGCGGGAGGAGGAGATCGCGACGATCTCAAAATCATGCTCGCGCATCGAGGTTACGAGCATCTGGATCCAGCTCGCGACGCCGCCGGCCACGTAAGGATAGCTTCCTTCGACGATCAGGGCAATCTTCACGGCGCGGCCTCCCCGTGCTTCAGCGTAATCTCCAGCGCAGCCTGCTTCGCTTCGATCCGCCAGAGTCCGGAAGCGGGCTCCCAGGAGAGGATCGTGCCCTGTTCCGGGGGCAGATCAGGCGTCCTGCCTGCCGGCAGCCTCAGCGTGTACACGGAGGGAAGCGGCGCGTCCTGGGCGCGGATCGTGATCCTGCCGGCCTCGTAGCGGGTCTCAATCCGGCTGTTCTGGTACAGGATAAGCTTCTTGACCGAATCACGGACGGTCAGCGGCTGCAGATAAGGATAGCTTTCGGTCAGCTGCTTCATCCACTCTTCGAACTTGCTGCTGAGAAACGACCAGCCGCGGCCCTGCGACCGCTCGGCGTCCAGCACGTCATCCGGATGGACAAAATGGTTCACAAGCCCGAAGTTGGCGACCGCGTCCGTCTGGAAGAACTGCGCTTCTTCATCCAGCCAGTACCCGGATGTGATGCGGGGGTAATCATAGAACCGCTTGTTGTCGGGATCCGGACCGAACTCCTGCTCCAGCGGGCCCGCTTCGCTCCCCGCAAAATAAAGGGAAGCGAGGATATTGACGGAAGGCACGGCGGCCGCGATCGCTTCCTTGCCTTCCCGGCCCATGACATTGGATGGAGGAACGTAGGTGCGCAGATCATGCTCCGGGAAATAATGATGGGCGAGCTCTGCAAGCCGGGTCAGGCCTTCGATCATGTCGCTGCGGGAAGGCCAGGGAACATAGTTCAGCGAGGGAGGAAGCGGCTCTGCCGGGGTCACCAGAGACTGGTGGTTATATCCGTGAAGCCCAAGCTCCCCTCCCAGCTTCAGAAGCCTTGGGCCGAAGAAGCGGACTGTCTGCGGCTGGTCCTCCCCGAGCAGCGACGGCAGGGGGGAGGCGGTGCGGTTCTGGTAATTGCCGATCATCAGCCCGGTATACTTCCAGCCGTACCTGCCGGCGAACCGGGCCATATCGGCCCACCAGATCCGCTCGTAGAACTCCGGCGTGCTCAGGCCGTATTCCTGCCGGACCAAAGGGTTGGTTGCTTCGGGAGCCGGAGAAGGGAAGTCGTCGATCTCCAGGGTCCGGATGCCTGCCTGGGAGGTGACCATGCTCTCCGCTGCGAGTCCGAGCGAGTGGACAAGTAGGCCTCTTCCGGTCTTCTGCACACCGCTCGTAGAGTTCCAGAAGACAACCCGACCCTCTCCGTATCCGTAGGTCCACAGAAGCGGCACGCCTCCGGCCGTCAGATAAACCTGGGTACCCGGCAGGAGGGTCACATCCAGCATGGAGTTAGAGAACATGTTATTGGTAGATGGCAGATCGGGGTAACCCGGGAACAGCGGCTTCACCGTGGTGATGCCCTGCACGGCTCCCTGCAGGAATCCGCGGTTCTCTCCAATCCCGAAAAGTCCGTTGAGCGCCGGGGCGTAGTATCGCGTCATGACCGCGAGTCTGCCCCCGCCCTCCACATAACGCTGGAGCATGGCAGGCTCCAGAGCTTCGTTCTTCTGGCCCATGAGAATCAGCACCTGCCAAGGATCGGGGGAGAGCGCCGGGATATCTTCCGCTGCAATCTCGTCCCACGGTAGCTTGGCAAGCTCCAGCGCTGCGGTAAGATTGCTCTTCACCCGGAGCCCCTCCGCATCCGCAGGGTCGCTGAAGATCAGAAGGCGGAGGGAGGCTCCCTCCGCCGGAGCCGCTGCTTCGCTGCTCCCGAGGGCGAATTCGGTCTCCGCGTAGGAGCTGTCCGCCGGGAAGGCATCCCACTGAAGGGAGCGGGCGAACTGAAGGAGGCCGCCCAGCAGCAGCAGGCTAGCGATAACGCAGCTCAAAATCACTTGTTTGCGGAACACCGTCATCGTTCATCTCCTTCCACAGCCTTACGGCGGATTGATAGGCTTCGGGGATCGTCACGCCGCTGCTCCACCAAGCTGATGCAAGCCGGCGCAGCTCTTCGAAGCTCCCTTCCTGATAGAGCCGCTCGCACGAGGCGAGATAGGAGACGTACCGGTATTCCGCTGTGCCCTCAATAGACTTCGCGAGCCTCTCGGCCAGCGCAAAGTCTCCTTCGGCCCGGGCCAGGTAGCACAGCTTCTCGGTGAAGTACGGCTCGGAGGGAAACAGCTCGGCTCCCCTGCGGATAAGCTGCTTCAGGGTGGATCGGATCTCCTGCGCCAGCTCGCCGGTAAGCAGGCGGGAGTCCAGGTAGCGGACATAGGCTTGAAGCAGCACCCTCCATTGGGGAAGGGAGGTCTCGTCCGCCTGTAGCTCCTGCGTCTCCTTTTTGATCTCGCGTACGAACCGTTCATTCAGGAAGGTCAGTGTGGTGGCCGCATAGTGGACGACTTCGGGGTCTTCGTCGCGCAGAGCCTCCTGGAAAAGGGCGACTTGGTTGCTCCCCTCGTATTGGAGCAGCGAGAACATCGCTTCCTTCTTGGAGCCGTAAGCCCCGGATTGCAGGATCTCGCGGAAGGGGATCAGCGCGGCCTGCTGCTCCACGTTGACATCGAACGAATCGAGCGAGCCGGGCACATAGTAAACGTAATTCTCATACTCCCGGAAGAACTGGTCGTCGAATCTTCCCACCCACAGCGTGATCACGATCAGCGCTCCGCACAGCAAACCTGCTCCGGGAAGGAACAGGCTCAGCGTCATGACCCACTGAAGGCTGGCCCGGTCCTGGGGCCGGTAGCGCGGTGTGGCGCGGAAGAGGAGCCAGACCCCCGTGCACAGCAGCAGATGCAGCAGCAGGACCGCCGTCCATCCCCAGCCGAAGCTTCCTCCTCTGTCCGGAGTGCCTGTCAGCACCCCGGGCAGCAGCACGGTCTGCGCCAGATCCAGCAAACCTGCGGCCAGAAGAGCCAGTGCCGACAGGGCGGCGGAGCCGGGAAGATCGCGGTGCAGCGAAGAGCGGGTGCGCTTCATGGGCTCCCCCCCTCCCCGAACCTTCCGCGGATGCGCGATTCGATCCGCTCCCGGAGCTCGGGAGCGGTGGCGGGCAGCAGGAACAGCAGCTCTCCCCGGAAGGCGTCATAGCCGACGACATCGTCTGCCCTCAAGGTTTGTCGCAGCAGCGCATCCATCTCCTGCAGGGCGGCCTCCGTGTCCATGCCCTCGAATTCAATGGGCAGCTGAAAGAGCGTGAACTTCTGCGAGAAGTCGGAGGCCCGCAGCGTTTCTTCGGAGAGCCGGTTGTAGAACGGCTCGGGCTTCATGATGAGGGTATCCATGAAATAGCGCTCCCCCCGCAGCTTCTCCGCTTCACGGAAGGCCCGGATGCAGCTTTCGCCCATCCAGCCCAGAATGAGCTTGAACAAATCGGCCGTCGCCTTGTTCATCGTCTTAAAATCCAGGCCGTCCAAGCCGATAATGCCTATAAGCTCTCCCTCTTCCCCGAGAATGGGACCGGCCATCAGCGGGTCCCTGGGGGGATCCGCGGCACCCCGGATCTGGATCAGCCGGCTCTCGTAGACGCGGCGGTACAAGGAGGGCTGTTCGAGAAAGACCGAGCCCGGATAGCCATCGGGTTTGGAGCCGTAGGACACTTTGAGCCGCATGACCTTGCCGGAGGCATCCATCCGGTAGATAACGACGGATTCGGCATGAATCAGTTCGCGGAACAGCCGGACGGCATCGGTGAAGATGATCTCCGGGTCGTCGGAGTCCAAGGCTTTAGCCATTTTATACAGCGTAAATAAGCTCTCTTGGGCTCCCACGATCCGTTTCTCCAGCGCATTCTTCACCACGGAGAGGTCGCTGCAGCTTTTCTCCACAAGCGCAAGCCGGCTCTGCAGGTCCTCGTGTTCTTCGGCGAGCGACCGGTACCGGTACCGTTGTGTAGAGGAATAATGACCGACGAACAGGGCGATGCCCGCATACACGACAAGCGGCTGGTACTCGGGCCATTCGTTGAACAGGGTGTACCCATCCCCTCCGCCGCGGAAAAATTCCCAGCCGTACAGCAGGGCGGCACCCGCTGCAGCAGGCAAACCGAGCCGGGTGCCGTACCGGAGCGCAAAGTAGAGAACGATGAACAACAGCGGATCGGGAGACCACTCCGAAACAGGGGCTGGCAGCGATTGGGACGCTGCATAGAGCAGAAGAAACAGGACGATGAGCTCGGTCCAGGGGATCCAGCGGCGTTCCTGCGTATAGATCAATGGAATTCCTCCATTACCTTACCCCGGGTTTGATGCGGACGGGGTTGTTCTTTTTTTCGTAGGTCTCGGTCAGCTTCTTCAGCAGGTCATCCGGTGAGAACGGCTTGATCACATACTCGTCGGCACCGGCCATCATGGCCTTGGACAATTCGCTGACGGCATGCTTCGCACTCATGAGGAAAATGGGCGTGCGCGAGAAGCCAGCCGAGCCCCGGAGCTTCCTGCACAGCTCGAAGCCGTCGATATGGGGCATAAGGCAGTCGGAGAGAACGGCATCGGGACGGATCTCCGGAATCTGTTCGAGAGCCGCCAGCGGGCTGTTGTAAGATGTCACCTGCAGTCCTCGGAGCTTGAAGATTTCTTCAAGCACGGACAGGAGGATGGGATCGTCGTCAATGAGGGCCAATGAGTTCATGGAGCAGAGCCTCCTTCTTCTCGTGCAGATCATGCTCCTCGGGTTATCCTCCGGAAGCAGACCCGGATCCCGGCCTTAGGCGGAGGAGCCTTCCATTGTATAATATTGATAACAGCGGCCAGCCTTATCCCTAAACTACCCCGAAAGAAGGAGCTGCCATGAAGACAGCGGGACTGGTCTCCGCCACAGCCCTGTGTATGGGAGCGGCATTTTTTGCCTTTTGGTGCTTCCAGGCGCAGGCGAAAGGACCATTGCAGCAGATCAAAAACTTTCAGATCTACTACGCCGAACCTACCGCTGAGGCGCTTGCAGCCCTCCGGAAGACGGGCATGGCGATCGTCGAACCCCAGCTTTATACTCCGGAACAGGTAGCGGAATTGAAGGAAGCGGGAACCCTGCCGGCGGCCTACCTTAGCGTAATGGAGTCGCCAACATGGAATGAGGCCCGGACGAAGCGGCTGCAGCCGGGAGATTACCTGCTGCAGGGCGGGCAGCGGACCCATTTTGCGGCGTGGGACTCTTACCTGATGGATCCTCGACAGCCGTCGTACCGCAGGGTGCTCTTGGACGAGCTGGGCGCTGCGGTGGAGAAGGGCTTCCCTGCGGTGATGCTGGATACGGTGGGCGATATCGACGAATCGGTGAAGGACCCCGCTCTCCGGGAAGAGCTTCAACGGGCGTACGTTACCCTGCTCCGCGAGATGCAGTCCCGGTTCCCCGGGCTGTACTTGATTCAGAATCGGGGCTTCGGTTCTCTCCCCGCCGCCTCCCCTTACCTTCAAGGCTTCCTGTGGGAGGATTGGCGGGGAGACTGGCGCCAAGACGGATGGCTTGCCAAGCAGGTGGAGCTTGTCCGGCGGTATGAGCGCAGAGGCCTCGCCGTCTTCGCCGTCTCTTCGCGTTCCGAGCCGAAGGGTGCGAGGGAGGCCGGGAAGCTGCGGTTCATTCATCTCGAGACACCGTCCGGTTATGACAAGCTGAACTGATCTGCCCTCCGGGGTCACACGTGCAGCCCAAAGAGCCGCGAGAACGACCGGAAATCCGGCTGCTCTCGCGGCTCTTTGGGCTGTTTGGCAGGAGGAACCGGTCAGACCGGCGGACCGCTGCAGATCCGCCGGCTCCCTAACCTGATCTATTACCCTCCATTTGTCGGTTTGACACATCCATATGGTGTAAGCCTCGTCTTACTTACGTATGCCCGGGCCGAGTAAGCGGTACGGTCCACGAAGCTCCTTCGATCCACGACCGGTCCGTGAACTCCCGTCCGCGGACCACCACACGGTCGGCGAACACCTGCACGTGCATGCCCTGCACCTGCGTACCCGCCGTACCGCCGGGCTTGGCACGGGTTTTGCCGACGGAGGCGTTGTTGAACCAGTGGAAGGTGTTCTGCTGGTTGTAATGATTCTCCCCGACGAAATTGCGGTGCGAGTGACCCGAGAAGACGAATACGTTGGGATAAGGCGCCAGAATCTCACGGAATCGTTTGGCCCTGATAAGGCGGTGGGTGCCCCCGTCCGTACCGGGATCCGGCAGCGGCTGGTGGATGAAGACGAAGGCCGGCTGGCTGTAGTTGTGCACCTTCATCACGTCCTCAAACCAGGCGAGCTGTTCGTCGGAATACCAGGCGCCCTCGCCCACCTCGGGACGCTCCTGCACATAAGAATCCTGCGAGAGCAGGATGAGGTGGGTGCCCCCGATCCACACATCGCGGTAAGGCTTCGGCTGGCCGAAGAACTGCTGGAACCGCTCGCGGGCCATGGCGTCCGTCTTGCCGTTGGGCATCGTCTCGGTGGAGAATGCGCCGGCGGAGGTCAGCCAGATATCGTAATAATCATGGTTGCCCATGTTGCCGTAGACCGGCGGCAGCTTGTAGCTGCCGAGAATCTTCCGGAGCTGGTCATATTCGATCGTCCGCCCGAAATCGGTCAGGTCTCCCCCAAGGATGACGGTGTCCACTTTCGATTCGAACTTGGAGATATCCTGAAGGGCCAGGTGCAGTTTATCGGCAATGGTCGGGTCAACGGCCGAGAGATGGATGTCACTGAGCAGAAAAAAGGATGAGATCGGCAGCGCCGGTCCCGAAGGATCGTCTGCAGCCGGCGAGGCGGCCTCGGCGAGGGGAACGGCATCCTTCTCGGAGCCCGGTCCGAATACCCGGACGGCCGAGGCGGCACTTCCGGCGGCCAGGGCAAAGAAGGCGAGCATCTGTTTGACAAAGAGGCGTCTGGATATCATGGTAAAGCTTCATCCCTCCGGGGCGTCCTTCTGGAGGACGGAATACTATTATTATAATGCAGCTCCGCATAAATAGAAATAAGCCTCTTATCCGGCTGTGGCGGCTTAGGGGGCGGCCTTGCGGCTGTCTGTTTCCGGAGGCGGATGACGGGGTACTAGGGGAAGTTAGTACTTTTGGGGCGGGGGAGCCGGAGGTATACTGGAGTCAAAGATGATAGTCCATGATGCATGATATTGTGCCGGCGGAGGCCGGGAGAGGACAAGAGGTGAAGTGACATGAGCCGCAAATGGTTGGAAAAGGAAGCCCCGCAGTGGGTGGAGCGGGGGATCGTCACGAAAGATCAGGCCGGACGGATCCTGGACCTGTATAAAGATAAAAGGCAGGCCCCGGGGCTGCTGCCTATACTGGGGAGCATTCTTGTCGGGCTTGGCATTCTCAGCTTTATTGCGGCCAACTGGCAGGATCTGCCGGAGCTGCTGCGGCTGTCCCTGATAGCCGTCTTTCTGGGCGGTTTTTATGGGGCTGCCGAAGTCATGAGGCGGCGGGGGCAGGAGAAATTCGCCACGGCTTTTGCCGGAATGGGCGTGATGACCTTCGGTGCGGGGATCATCCTGATCGGGCAGATGCTCCACCTCGTTGCCTACAACGCCGGCTCGTTCATCTTGTGGGCGACCGCCGGCGCGGCGGCCGCTTATCTGTACCGCTCGAGATACCTGGCGCTGCTGGCCCTGCTGCTGTTCGATATCGCCCAGTGGTACAGCGTCTCGGCTTTCAGCGGGTTCAGCTACACCGCTTTTCTGGTGATGGCTGCTGTCATGTATGTGCCGGTCCTGAAGTGGTGCAGCGCGCTCCTTACCTGGTGCGGCGCCCTCAGCTGGACGGTGCACTCGCTGATGTGGGCGGCCTCCGGAGAGCTTTCCTTCCTCTGGATGTTCGTGCCGGCTATGGCGCTGTATGCGGCGGGTGACTGGCTTCGGGAGCGGGATGGCGGCTATGCCCTGCAGACCGCCCCGCTGGCCGCAGCTTACGGGTTTGCAGTCTTCATGGTCCTGTTCCCGCCCGCATGGGACAGCGGAATGCTGACGGAACTGCGTTCCGGACCGATGTATTACGTACCGGCTCTGCTGCTGGTGTTCGCCGTGTCGCTTGCAGGCAAGCTCCGGCAGGGGCGGGCATCCAGCGCATTCGAATGGATTCTGCTGGCTCCCTATGTGTATCTGCCTGCCGGCTATGAGGTGCTGTACCTGCTGGCCCTGTTCTTCTTCTCTTTCTATGTGCTGTGGCGGGGGTACGCGGAGGAATTCCGCTTCAAGATCAACTTCGGTACGCTGCTCTTCATCTGCAGTACGCTGGTGGCGTATGGCAAACTGACGTGGGCCTTCATGGACAAATCGCTGTTCTTCATTCTCGGAGGCGTGCTGCTGCTCGGTCTCAGCTGGTTCCTGAACCGGAGGAAAAACCGGTTCCTGAACGAAGTGAAGGAGGATGACTTCGATGAAAAATAAGACGGGTTCATCCAAACACGGCTTGTGGGCCCTCCTCTTCGCGGCCGCTCAAGTGCTTGTGCTTGCAGGAATCGCTCTTTCTTATTATGCGGTGGGCTGGTACGGTCAAGAAATCCGGCTGCGCACCGTGCCCGTGGACCCGCGCGACATTTTCTACGGCGATTATGTGACGCTGAGCTATGAGATCAGCCGGATGGACGGCGCGCTCTGGAAGGAGACGGTGCCTCCGGAGCGGGGGGATACGGCCTACGTCGTCGTGAAACCGGGCGCGGACGGGATCGCCGTGCCGGTGGCGGTGTATGGCTCGAAGCCGTCTCTTGCGGCAGGTGAAACCGCGCTGAAGGGGATCGTCGAGTATGGCTGGGATAGGAACTTCGAAAGCGTACGCCAATTGTCCGTACGCTACGGGATTGAGCGGTATTACGTGCCGGAGGGAACCGGGGGGAAGCTCGAGACGCAGGCTTCGAACCTCACCGTCCGGGTGAAGGCGGCTCCATGGGGGCAGATGACGATCGAGCGGATCGAGGAGCTGGCTGTGCCGGATACGGGCGGCGGGCAGCAGGGCTCCTGATAGACGGGAACAGAGGGATTCATGGATGGGAAGCGGATCCGTCTGGCGGATGAGATCGTGGATGTCCGGTGCAACCGCCGGTACTGTATTGTAGGAGCATTAAGGGACATGCGTATTGTAATGTAGGGGCATCGAATGACTAGCGTATTGTAATGCAGGGGCGCATCGTGACAAAGCGTATTGTAATGTAGGGGCATCGTGACATGCGTATTGTAATGTAGGGGCATCGTGACAAGCGTATTGTAATGTAGGGGCATCGTGACAAGCGTATTGTAATGTAGGGGCATCGTGACAAGCGTATTGTAATGTAGGGGCATCGTGACAAAGCGTATTGTAATGTAGGGGCATCGAATGACTAGCAGCATGTCTTGTGTTTCAGTGGGGGGCTCTCGTGGAGGGCCCCCTTGTTTTGTTGTATGGGACGGCGCAGCTCTGCAGCCCAGATGCCGCTTTAGGTGAGGATTTTCCTGTGTGTGCTTCTAACAGCCGGGACATGAGGATGGATGCCACTGCCTGCGCCTCAGCGGATTCATTGTCCGTAACCCTCATTCGGGGGGAGTGGAGCATTTTCTATAAAGCACAGTACGTCCTGCGGGAAGGGTTGCAATCGGCAGCGGGCAGCCCGTACAATGGGGGACATATGCGGGATAAAGGACGGGAATAAGATGAATGAAGAAGTACAAGTGGAGCGGGCGGCAGGGGAACTCACGGATCTAGGGCTCCCCGAGCTGCTGCTGCTCGACCGGACGAAGGAGCTTGGCGAACAGGACGTGCTCTACCATTTTGCGCTTGAGGAACTGCTGTGCCGGCATGTGGGCGAGGGCGGGGCACCTCTGTGCCACCTGTGGCGGCACCCGAAGGGCTTCGTGATGGGCCTGAGGGATTCGCGCCTTCCGGGAGCGGCAGAGGCGACTGCCTGGCTGGAAGCCCAGGGGTATTGCGCTGTCGTTCGCAACTCGGGAGGCGCAGCGGTTCCGCTCGATCCCGGCGTCGTCAACGTCTCGCTGATTCTGCCGAAGCGCCGGGCTGGGGAGATTGACTTCCGCGACGACTTCGAGCGGATGTACCTGCTCCTCGCGGAGACGCTGAAGGAGACGGGATGCCGGGTGGAGAAGGGCGAGATCCTCGGGGCTTACTGCCCCGGGGACTTCGACCTCTCCATCGGCGGTCGCAAGTTCTGCGGCATCGCCCAGCGGCGCCAGGCCCACGCATACGTCGTGCAGGCCTTCGTAATCGTCGAAGGCTCCGGCACAGCGATGGCCCGGCTGGCCCGGGGCTTCTACGACCGCGCAGCGGCAGGCCGGGAGGGGCTCGGCCACCCCGATGTCGCCGAGGGCAGCATGGCTTCGCTGCAGGAGCTGGCCGGCCTCGGCGCCGGTGAGCCGGCCGGGCGCGGGGCGGAGCGCTTCACCGATGCGGTGAAGCGTGTCGTGCGCGCCCGGCAGACGCCGGAGGGCATGCGGGCCGCCGCTGAGCGCTTCCGCCTGCCGGAGGCTGCGGAAGTGCGGGAGATGGCGGCCGAGCTGCGCCGGCGGTACGGCATCGCGCGGTAGGCGGCGGGCCAGTGCGGCAGTCCGGATGCAGGCCCGAGTCGTGGCGGATGCGCGTGGCGGGAGTGCGGCAAGGCTGGGGAGCGCGCGCTGTGCGCACTCGCCAGACGTCGGAGGGCATGCGGGCCGCTGCTGAGCGTTTCCGCCTACCGGAGGCTGCGGACGTGCGGGAGATGGCGGCCGTGCTGCGCCGCCGGTACGGCATCGCGCGGTAGGCGGCGGGCAAGTGCGGCAGCCCGGATGCAAGCCCGAGTCGTGGCGGATGCGCGTGGCGGGAGTGCGGCAAGGCTGGAGCGTCCGTTGTGCGCACTCGCCAGACGTCGGAGGGCCTGACCGTCGCCCATTTCCGCCTGCTTTAGGTGTAGTTGCAGGAAACGCGGTGCTGATTTGTCTGGTACAGTACGCTGTTATAGCAGCAGCATTTGAAGCCTGGAAGAAATAGCGGAACTCAGATTCGCTATGTAGCTTTTAGCGAGGGCCAATTATCAAATAGCGGAACTGAGGTTCGCTATTCGGGAGCCGCTGCCTTGTAAAAGGCCAATCGGGGACTCATAAGGCATCTGAGTTCCGTTATTTAACGGGAAATGATGGGAAATAGTCGAATAAGGAATCTCAGTTCCTTTATTTTTAAAATCACGCATCAGAATCGGGCGAAAGCGGTACAGGGTTGTTTCCATTCAGGGGAATTCGCCCGACAGGAGTTCTTGAGCCTAAGCGGTCTTCTTCGTTGCTCGAAATAATAACACAGCCCGGCCATCGTTGGCCGGGCTGTGTTATTTTCTTTAACGATAAGGGCCCCGCAAGAATTCCCGCTGGATGTTAGCAGGTGTAGAGGGTTGTTTGTGACGTATGGACTCTATTGGTGCAGTAACTCCCGCTACCCCATCATGCGCTTCAGCATGCCCGGCAGCTCCTGCTGCCACAGCCCCCACACATGGCGGCCCGGCTTCTCCTCGTACGTCAGGCGGCAGTTCCGGTCCTCGAGCAGCGCTTTGGACTGCCGGTTGGCTTCGAGGAAATCATACGTGCCGCGTTCGGTGGACACTTCGGTTTCCTCCGTGCCGATCACCATGTGGAGCTCGAGCCAGGCTAGATCGGTTTCCTGCGCGATGCGGCTGCGGGTGCCCTCCAAAAATGCGCCCGATAAGGATAGGACCCGGTAAAACAGGCTACGATAATCCAAGGCAAGATGCAGCGAAACCGTTCCCCCGAGCGAGTCCCCCGCAAGGATGCGGTCCTCCGCGGAGCTTCGGACCGGGTAGCGGCTCTCGACAAAAGGCAGCAGCTCTTCCGCAAAGAATCGGCAATAAGCGGCGAACCGGTCGCCTTCGGGCGCGTACTCCGCGGTCCGCACGGATTTGTCGACATCGACGCCGACGATGATGGCCGGCTCTACATTGTCATCGTAGATCAGGCGGTTCATCGTCGTGGCGATGCGTCCGAAGTTGAAGAAATCCTCCCCGTCCTGGCAGTAGATCACAGGGTAGGTGATCAGCTCGTTATAGCCGGGCGGCAGGTAGATCCGCAGCGGTCTCGGAGCGTCCAAAAGGGTCGACGGGACCTGCTCTTTGACAATCGTTCGTTTGAGATAGACATTTTCATCCATGGGAACCTTCTCCTTTGGGGCTTGTATTATAATAGTTTCTTAACAATTCATGAAACTGTACTATCTATTTTGTTACACTGTACCAATGGTATACCACAAAAGACTCGGCATTTTTCAAGTAAGTTCTTGTGTTCTGCACAAAAACAGGTTTATAATACTACTATAACAGAAGTTCTTTCCTTTTCTCCAGAGCGGGCAGGATCTTCAGCAATACCTTCAACCCCAAATTCTATCTTCGAGGTGACTATACTTATGAGCAAGCCATCTGTAGCGGGCGTGCAAGACAAGTCATATGTAGTGGCAGTGCAGGAAGTAAAGCCTTTGTCCGTACTCGGCACCGACGGTACGGTCGTCAATCCGGACGAGATGCCTAAGCTCTCCGACGAGCAGCTGAAGGAGCTCATGCGCCGCATGGTCTTCACACGCACGTGGGACCAGCGCGCCGTTAACCTGACGCGCCAAGGCCGTCTTGGTTTTTATGCACCGGTATCCGGACAGGAAGCGACAATGGTCGGTTCCGAGTTCGCTCTCAATAAAGACGATTTCATCTGCCCGGGCTACCGTGACATGCCGCAGATCGTATGGCACGGCCTGCCGATGTACCAGGCGTTTCTGTACTCCCGCGGCCACCAGCATGGCGGCCAGATTCCGGACGACGTACATGTCCTGATGCCGCAGATCATCATCGGCGCGCAGTACCTGCACGCAATGGGCGTGGCTATGGCGTTCAAGAAAAAAGGCGAGAAGCGCGTTTCGATCACTTACACGGGTGACGGCGGTTCCTCCGAGGGCGACTTCTACGAAGCGCTGAACTTCGCGGGCGCATTCAAGCTGCCTTCGATCTTCATGGTTCAGAACAACGGCTATGCGATCACGACTCCGTTTGCCAAGCAGACGGCGGCAATGTCCGTAGCGCATAAGGCAGTTGCTGCCGGTATCACTGGCGTACAGGTAGACGGCATGGACGTTCTCGCTGTCGTGAAGGCTGTTCAGGATGCTGCCGAGCGCGGCCGCAACGGCGAAGGCGCGACGCTGATCGAAGCCCTGACTTACCGCTTCCTGCCGCACTCGATGTCCGGTGACGACCCTTCCAAGTACCGTACGAAAGAAGAAACGGCTGAATGGGAGCAGAAGGATCCGCTGAACCGATTCCGCACGTTCCTGGTGAACAAGGGCCTGTGGAGCGAAGCCGAAGAAGCGGCTGTCGTGGAAGACGCGAAGAACACGGTGGCGGAGCAGATCAAGAAAGCCGAGACGACCGAGAAAATGACGATTCCCGGCCTGATCGATTCCATGTTCGAAACGACACCGCAGCATCTCGAAGAGCAAAAAGCGGATTACTTAGCGTAAAGGGGAGGACATTCAGCCATGGCTCAAATGACAATGATTCAAGCGATAAAAGACGCAATGCGCGTCGAGCTTCAGCGTGATCCTAACGTGGTAATTTTCGGTGAGGATGTAGGTAAAGTCGGCGGCGTATTCCGTGCGACCGAAGGCCTGCAGGCCGAGTTCGGCGAAGAGCGCGTATACGATACGCCGCTGGCCGAAGCCGCTATCGGCGGTATGGCTGTCGGTATGGCAACGCAGGGCTTCCGTCCGATCATGGAGATCCAGTTCGTCGGCTTTATCTATGAAGCCTTCGACCAGATCGCCGTGCAGGCAGCCCGTATGCGTTACCGCTCTGGCGGCAAGTACCAGGCTCCAATCACGATCCGTACGCCTTTCGGCGGCGGCGTAAAGGCAGCTGAGCTTCATACCGACCCGCTCGAAGGTCTCCTCGTTCAGACGCCGGGGATCAAGGTTGTCGTGCCTTCCAATCCTTACGATGCCAAAGGCCTGCTGATCTCCGCGATCCGCGACAACGATCCGGTATTCTTCATGGAGCACTTGAACCTGTACCGTTCGTTCCGTGCGGAAGTGCCTGAGGGCGAGTACACGGTGCCGATCGGCAAAGCCAACGTGGTCCGCGAAGGTTCCGACGTGACGATCATCACGTACGGCGCTATGGTTCACACGTCCCTGAAGGCAGCCGAAGAGATCGAGAAGACCCGCGGCGTGAAAGTGGAAGTCATCGACCTCCGTACCCTGATGCCGCTCGATACCGACACGATCGTCGAGTCCATCAAGAAAACCAACCGTGCGATTGTCGTGCAGGAAGCTCAGAAGACTTCCGGTATCGCGGCAGAAGTGATCGCGCAGATCAACGAGAAGGCGATTCTGCACCTCGAAGCGCCTGTACTGCGTGTGGCTCCGCCGGATACGGTGTATCCGTTCGCCCAAGTCGAAGATCAGTGGCTGCCTAATGCGGCGAAGATCGTTGCGGGCCTGAACAAAGTACTGGATTTCTAAATCGAAGCGATCAATAAGGACGGTGAGCGACCATGGCAAAGTTTGAGTACCGGTTTCCAGAGCTGGGCGAAGGCATCCACGAAGGCGAGATTGTCAAGTGGCATGTCAAAGCCGGCGATAAAGTCAATGACGAAACGATCCTGATGGACGTTCAAAACGATAAATCCACCGTAGAAGTTCCCTCTCCTGTAGAAGGCACCATCGTCGAGATCAAAGTCGGCGAAGGCACGGTATGTACGGTTGGCGACGTCATCGCTGTAATCGACGTAACCGGCGAAGTGCCTGAGCAGGCACACGGCCACGGTGAAGCGCCAAGTGCAGCAGAGGCGGCAACGCCGGCTGCAGCGAAGACGGAAGCCGAAGCGGCTGTCGGCGGCATCGAGCCGGTAGGCAGCTCCGTCGCGGCGAACGTCGCGAACAGCAAGATCGACACGCCGATGGCAGGCGGCGCTCCGGCAGCTGCAGCCCAGCCGGCGGTAACGCCAAGCGGCGTGCTGGCTACGCCTAGCGTGCGCAAGCTGGCCCGTGAGAAAGGCGTGAACCTCGCTCAAGTGACGCCGACCGGCAAGAACGGCCGCATCACCCGCGAGGACGTGCTCGGCTTCACGCCTGGCGCAGCGGCAGCTCCTGCAACGGCAGCGCCTGCGGCAAGCACAGCGGCTCCTGCAGCAGCAGCTCCAGCGGCATCCGCAGCGGCAGCTGTCAGTGGCGACCGCGTCGAAGAGCGCGTACCTCTGAAGGGCATCCGCAAGGCGATCGCGAACGCCATGGTGAAGAGCGTGTACACGGCTCCTCACGTTACGCTGATGGACGAAGTCGACGTTACGGAGCTCGTAGCTCTGCGCGGCCGTGCCAACAAAGCCATGGCTGAGAAGAAGGGCATGAAGCTAACGTACCTGCCGTTCATCGTGAAGGCACTCGTGGCAGCGGCACGCCAGTTCCCTGTTATGAACGCCATGATCGACGAAGAGAAGCAGGAGATCGTCTACAAGAAGTACTACAACATCGGTATCGCTACCGACACGGATAACGGTCTGCTTGTACCGGTTATCCAGGATGCGGACCGCAAGAATATCTGGACAATCGCAGCAAGCATCAAGGACCTGGCTGCCCGCGGACGCGAAGGCAAGCTCGGACCGACGGAACTGAAGGGCTCCACGCTGACGATCACCAACATCGGTTCGGCAGGCGGCATGTTCTTTACGCCGGTCATCAACTTCCCTGAAGTGGCGATCCTCGGAACCGGCCGCATCACGGAGAAGCCGGTCGTGAAGAACGGCGAGATCGTCGTGGCTCCGGTCATGGCGCTGTCTCTGAGCTTCGACCACCGGATTATCGACGGTGCTACGGCACAGAACTTTATGAACTACATTAAGCAGCTGCTCGCAGATCCTGAGCTGCTGATCATGGAGGTGTAATCGCTATGGTAGTAGGTGACGCATCGGTAGAAATTGACGTTCTCGTCATTGGTGCCGGTCCTGGCGGTTACGTGGCGGCCATCCGTGCCGCCCAGCTGGGCAAGAGCGTGCTCATCGTGGACAAGGCCGAACTCGGCGGCGTCTGCTTGAACCGCGGCTGCATCCCGTCCAAGGCGCTGATCAGCGCGGCCCATCACTATGAAGTGGCCAAGCACAGCTCCTCCATCGGGATCTCGGCGGATAACGTAGCTGTGGACTTCGCGAAGGTGCAGGAATGGAAGAATGGCATCGTGAAGAAGCAGACCGGCGGCGTAGGCATGCTGCTCAAGGGCAACAAGATTCAGGTATTCAACGGCGAGGCTCTGTTCATCAACGAGAATGAAGCCCGCGTGTTCAACGATAATGAAACCGCACGTTACAAGTTCAACTACTGCATCATCGCGACGGGCTCCCGTCCGATCGAGCTCAAGACGTTCCCGTTCGGCGGACGCATCCTGTCCTCGACGGAAGCTTTGCAGCTCAGCGAGATTCCGAAGAGCATGGTCGTCATCGGCGGCGGCTACATCGGCATCGAGCTCGGCCAGACGTTCGCGAAGTTCGGTACGAAGGTAACCGTGCTTGAAGGCTCCGACCACATCCTGCCGGGCTTTGAGAAGGACCTGTCCTCGCTCGTGGCGCGCAACCTCAAGAAGCTTGAGGTGGAAGTGGTCACCGAAGCCATGGCGCAGGGCTCCGAGCAGTCCGGCGACTCCGTAACGGTAACGTACACGGTCAAAGGCGAAGAGAAGAAAGTCACGGCGGATTATGTCCTCGTTACGGTCGGACGCCGCCCGAATACCGACGGCGATCTGTCCCTCGAGCTCGCAGGTGTTGAGATCGGCGAGCGCGGCCTCATCAAGGTCAACGAGAAGGGCCAGACGAACGTGCCCCACATCTACGCGATCGGCGACATCGTTCCAGGTCCGGCACTGGCCCACAAAGCTTCCTACGAAGCGAAAGTGGCGGCAGAGTCGATCGCGGGACTGCCTAGCGTCGTAGACTACAAGGTCATCCCGGCCGTAGTCTTCTCCGATCCGGAGATTGCCGGCGTAGGTCTCAGCGAAAGCGAAGCGAAGGCCAAAGGCATCAACACGGTTGTAGGCAAGTTCCCGTACGGAGCTAACGGCCGTGCCCAGTCGATGAACGCGACCGATGGCTTCGTGAAGCTGATCGCGGACAAAGACACCGGCGTACTCGTCGGCGGATTCGTCGTAGGAGCAGAAGCCTCCAACCTGATTGCAGAGCTGACGCTCGGCATCGAGATGGGCGCTACCCTCGAAGATATCGCTCTGACGATTCACGCTCACCCGACACTGGGCGAGATCACGATGGACGCCGCCGAAGGCGCGCTCGGTCATCCGATTCACCAGCTCGGCAAGTAAGCTTTTCATGCATTTCGCAAAACAGCAGCCAGGATTTCAAGCGAACATCGCTTGGGGTCCTGGCTTTTTTGTGGGTCCAAACCTTTTGGGGAATTCCAGCGTCTGGTAAATTGGGTGTGCGTGTCCTGTCCTTTACTATATTGGCATGGTTCAAGGGGGGAAGAGGGTGAAAGGTTCATGGGCAGGGACGGTAAGGAAGAATGTGCTGCTGGCAGGAGCAGTAATCGTGTGTGCGGCCCTTCTGTACGCAGTGGGGGGAGGTCGGGATTTCAGGCTGGAGCCCGGTGTTTATGAGCTTGGGATGAAGGAGGGGATCTGGCTGGCCGCTCCCAAAGGTGCCGTATCGCCAGAAGAGGTTGTCGAAATACCGAAACTACCGAAGGCTTTGGGAGGGCTGATCGCTGGACTGAAAGCCGACTATCCTGGCGGGCCTAGCAGGTATCCGTTTCGCTATGAACTCACGGTGCTGAAGAAGGGAATGGTGCTTCAAGCCACTCAATCCTACGGCGAGCCGCAGGTCCACGACTTGGTGGTTCTGACTTACATTCGAGAGGGGGAAGTCATACAGAGAGAGACGCTAGAGTATCACTGGGGCAATGGGAAAAATGTGACGGCCGCAGGGGATCGGGTGCTGATACATGACGGCAGGCTTATGACTGTGTGGGATGACGGGACAGGAGAGACTGCAGCCAGGATCGAGCTTGCAGCCGGTGAACGGGTAAGGGGACCTCAGGCCCCGGCAGCGCAGCAGGTATCGGTGTCGCAGGAAGGGCAAGCTGGGCAGCCCGGGAGCGATCAGGCCGTGATGACACAGGAAGGGCAGCAGCATGTCCCGCCGATGCCGGAGGATCCAATAGAGCAGACCGCGACCCAGCAATCCCTGACTGCGCAGCAAGGCAAAACTGCACCGGCAGGAACTGTGCGGGTACCGGCGACGCCGGAAGGACAAGCAGGGCAGACAGGGAGCCGACAGGCTGCGTCACCGCAGCACGGACAAGACTCGCAACCAAGCCCACCCGAGGGGCTGGCTTTGCAGGCAGGACCTTCAACGGCCGAGGGAGGAACGCCCTTTTACGTAGAAGGCTACCCGGGGGAAGGGATCGTTATCCTTAGACACGCACGTTCGGATACGATGCGTGTGCTCGCCGGCGGCAAGTCCTATACGCCTTATCGGGATCTGTTCAGCGAGAAGTGCCGGCGCAGTATAGAGAGCCGCCCAGCGGTAACCGCAGGCGTGCCTACCGGCGACGGATTGAGCATAGCGAGATACGAACGGGGCGTCCTATGGCTTCATGTTCGGCCGGGTCCGTTCTGTGAGTTAGAGGTCCCGGTGCAGCAGGAAATGCCCTACCCTCTGGCGGGAGCCGGAGAGTAGGGCATGATTATGGTTCGATAGAGCTTAAGGAAAACTGGGTGACCACACGGTTTTTACCTTCCTGCTTGCCCAGCATTAACGCTTGGTCCGCCTGTTGGATGCAGTCATTGACGGAACGGGCAGGAGGACAAGCGGCCAGCCCGAAGGTCAGGCTGATGTGCAGTTCCCTGCCTTCATACGAATGGACTGATTCGTACAGATGGGAGCGGATTCGTTCGGCGATGCTCGCCGCTTCTTCCAATGCGGTTTCCGGCAGGAGGATCAGGAATTCTTCGCCGCCCCATCTCGATACGGCGTCACCGGTGCGGACCAGCCGCCGGATCGAATCGGCACAATCGCGCAGTACATAATCCCCGCAATCGTGTCCGTACAAATCGTTGAACGTCTTGAAGTTATCAATATCGCACAGCAGAACGCAGTAGGAGATTCCATGAGCCTGCGAGCGGTTTTGTTCCCTTTCCAGGCGGGTGTACATGGATCTGCGGTTGAGCAGTCCGGTAAGCGGATCCGTGCTGGCCGCATTCTGCAGCTCTCCTACCGTCTCGGTGATCCGCTTGCGGAACACGGAAGAGAGAAGGGCGATGGTTACCGTTACCAGGACGATATTATGTATATTCACAAGATCAACGTACAGGTCCGGCACGGGATAACGAGGTAGGGGCGTGTAGCTATAGAGCAGCAGGTAAATCACTACGTCGGAGACCGCCAGGAAAATCCGCATGGGACGGCCATACATGGGGATCATAAAGGCGGCAAAAATCAGAATGAAAAAATAATAATGAAAGCCCGTTTCCCAGCCTACCGTCACCGAGGCAAGTACCATGTGCAGCCGAATCTCGAGGTGAAGCAGCAGTGCCCACAGGGTATGATGCTTTTTGAGAAGGAAGAGATAGGAGCAGATAAAAAAGCAGGTGCTTAGAGCGTTATAGAGAACCATCGGAAGCACGCCGAGTCCCCAGAACAGCATCGTCCACATCAAGTGAATGATCACGCAGCCCTTGGTGGCCGCGGTAAACAAGGCTTCATAATAGCTTGCTCTGGAATTCGGCGGCGTTGTGTATGCTGGCTGATCGCTCATAAGGTTATGGGTCTCCTTCACTCCCTTCCAAATTCATAAGCCATTATACCATACCGGCCGAAGAATATGATGAAAAATGTCGAATAAAAACGACTCCGATTCCATGTGAATCGAAGGCTGCCGGTGAACGTCCTACATTCCTCCATACAATGGAGTCATCCCTCCATATCCGGCCGGGAGGACGGAGGGTATCATGAGGGAAGAAACCACGACTACTTGTACAAAAAGAGGAGCCTGAACCGATATGAGCATTCGTTACCAAGAAGAGCAGCGGCAATTTCATCTGCAGGCGGGCGGGAGCAGTTACATTCTGCAGGTTTATCCAAGCGGCCATGTCGTTCATTTGTACTGGGGTGCTAAGGTGCGTTCCCTGGCGATGGACCATGTGATCCGCACGCGTGACCGCGCGTTCTCCCCGAACCCAAGCCCTCCGGACCGCAGCTACTCTCTGGACGCCCTGCCGCTGGAGTACCCGGGCTACGGCAATTCGGATTTCCGCCAGCCGGCCTACCAGATTCAGCTTGCCAATGGAACGACCGTAACGGACTTCCAATACATATCGCATGAAATCACAGCCGGCAAACCGCCGCTCGAAGGGCTTCCCTCCACTTATGTGGAGGCGGAGGAGGAAGCGGACACGCTGAAGCTCCTGCTCGAAGATGCGCTGACCGGACTGCGCGTGGAGCTGTCCTACACGGCGTACCGCAGCCGGAATGTCATTACCCGCAGCTCCCGGGTCATCAATGGGGGGAAGGAGCCGCTGCGGTTGCTGCGTGCCATGAGTGCCAGCGTGGACTTCCCGCACCACAGGTTCGATCTCCTCACGCTGCCGGGCGCATGGGCGAGAGAGCGGTATATTGAGCGGCGGGCGCTGGCCAGCGGCACGCAGTCTGTCGAGAGCCGCCGGGGCGCCAGCTCGCACCAGCAGAATCCCTTCATAGCCTTGCTTGGCAGGGGGACGACGGAGGAGCAGGGTGAGGCTTACGGCTTCAATCTCGTGTACAGCGGGAGCTTCCTCGCCTCGGCTGAGGTGGACCAGTGGTATACGACCCGTGTGTCCTTAGGGATCAACCCGTTCGACTTCAGCTGGCTGCTGGAGCCAGGCGTTGCGTTCCAGACGCCGGAAGCGGTCATGGTGTACTCGGCCGAGGGGCTGACCGGCATGTCACAGACGTATCATGAGCTTTACCGCACCCGGCTGTGCCGCGGCGAGTTCCGCGACAAGCCGAGACCGGTGCTCATCAACAATTGGGAAGCGACGTATTTTGACTTCACGGCCGAGAAAATCGAAGACATCGCGAAGGCCGGACGGGAGCTCGGCATCGAGCTGTTCGTGCTCGACGACGGCTGGTTCGGCCGGCGCAACGACGATACGACCTCGCTCGGCGACTGGTTCGTGGACAAGGCGAAGCTTCCGCAGGGGCTGGACGATCTGGCGCAGCGGGTGAAGGGGCTGGGGCTGCAGTTCGGCCTCTGGTTCGAGCCGGAGATGATCTCGGTGGACAGCGAGCTGTACCGCAGGCATCCGGATTGGTGCCTGCACGTACCGGGACGGGTCCGTTCCGAAGGCCGCAACCAGCTCATCCTCGATCTCTCCCGTCCCGAGGTGTGCGACTATATCGTCGAGACGGTATCGGGCGTGCTGGCCAGTGCGCCAATCTCCTACGTCAAATGGGATATGAACCGCCACATGACGGAGATCGGCTCCGCGGCGCTGCCGCCGGAGCGCCAGCGGGAGACGGCGCACCGCTACATGCTCGGTCTCTACTCGGTCATGGAGCGGATTACCACGGCATTCCCGCAGGTGCTGTTCGAGAGCTGCTCGGGAGGCGGCGGCCGGTTCGACCCGGGCATCCTGCACTATATGCCGCAGACGTGGACCAGCGACAATACGGACGCGGTCTCCCGCCTGAAGATCCAGTACGGGACGAGCATCGTGTATCCCGTCTCCGCGATGGGCGCCCATATCTCCGCGGTGCCGAATCACCAGGTGCACCGGATGACGTCCCTGAAGATGCGCGGCGATGTCGCAATGAGCGGCAATTTCGGCTACGAGCTCGACCTGACGAAGTTCACCGCGGAGGAGAAGGAGCTGGCGAAGGCACAGGTGGCGCTCTACAAGGAGCTGCGCGAATTCGTGCAGTTCGGCCGCTTCTACCGCCTCATCTCGCCGTTCGAGGAGCTTGAAGCCGCCTGGATGTTCGTCTCGGAGAGCGGGGACGATGTGCTGGCCTGCTACTTCAATGTGCTGGCGGAGCCGAACGAGCCTTACAAGCGGCTGAAGCTGCGGGGACTCGACCCGGCTGCGGACTACACGGACTTGGAGTCGGGCGAGGTGTACGGCGGCGATGAGCTCATGCATGCAGGCATTTCGCTGCCGGTGCAGCATGGCGATTTTGAGAGTGTGCTGATCCGGTTGAAGAAAGTCCAATAGGCGAAAGACGATTGAATAAGAGAAGCATCGGCGTGCCGGCAGCGGCGCAGCCGGTGCTTTTTTTGTGCACAGGTTAGAAGGCGTAACTCGCTTAGCCCGTTTCTATCACCCGGGATGTTTAATAAACGCGCTTTGTTCTTAAAAGAACGTCATAGGCGGTTATCTTGTGCGGCCGCAAGCCACGGCTGCTCGTATGCTGAGCTGCCGCTGCCGGTCATTGATTAGATGAACATAGGGATTCCTGATTCCTTATGTGAGGCGAAAGCCATTTAACCAATAAGTATAGACACTGCGGGGGCAGCCTTCTTCTCAGGCAACGGAGTGAGGAGATCGTGGCTGAAGGTCGCGGACGTCCGTCCTTGGGATAAAGCTGCATGATTTTCGTTGACATGCCGAATTCATTAGTAGTAAAATAAACAACGAAGAGATTTGAACAAACGTTCAAAACATACGTTCAAAACGAGTGTTAAACTTAGTGATCGCCTGTGTGAAGCAAAGGAGGGCTTGCATTGAAACGGGAAACCGAAGGCAGGGAAGCCAAGGAAGACGTGAAGCTGAAGATTCTCAATGCGGCGAAGAAGCTCTTCGCGAAGAAAGGGTTCGAGGGCACGACCGTGCGGCAGATCTGCGATGAGGCGGGTGTGGCGCTTGCGCTCGTCTCGTACCATTTCGGAGGCAAGGAGAATGTGTTCTTCGCGCTGTTCGAAACGTTCGCCCCGGACTTCCTCCAGAAGGAATATGAGCTGAAGGATCCCGTCGAGGATTTGAGTGCCCTGATCCGCGAGTTTACCTTGTTCCGGCTGGCGGAGCCCGAGCTGATCAACATGCTTCAGCAGGAGGTCATGATGCAGAGCCCCCGGCTCGAGCGCGTTCAATCCGTGATTCATGGGCTGTGGCGCCAGCTGATCAGGATTCTGGAGAAGGGCCGGGCGGACGGACATTTTCACTATGTCTCGCTGAGGCATACCGTCCAGTCCATTATCGGGACGCTGGTTTTTGCAAGAAGCACGGCATTTCTAGATCCCGTGTTCCAAGAAGCGGGCGAGCCGGGGCAGGCCTCGGAGAACGGGGCCGAGGTGGTCAGGTACACGACCGGATTCATCATGAATGCTCTACAGTGCCGTAAGGCGCAGTGGCTGTAACTATCTGAGAGGGGTAAGTGTGGGAATGAAGAAACAAGTAGCGGCTGTTGTGGTATTGGCGCTCGCGCTCGGCGGCGGGGGGTACATGCTGCGGGCGGAAGGTAAGGATGCGGTGACGCTGTCGGCGGCAACGAAAGCCAGCATTCTTACGGCGGAGCAAATTAACGTATCGTTCCAGGGTGTGGCGGGCAAGATCATCGATCTGCCGGTCAAAGAGGAGCAAAGCGTGAAGCAGGGCGATGTGCTCATGACGCTCGATCCGACGGATATCGATCTGCAGCTCAAAAAGGCGCAGGCGGATATCGAGGTGACGACGCTGAAGATCGCCCAGGCGGAAGACGGCATCCGGGTGGCAGAGAGCAAGCTCGGCAACGCGGTCAAGCAGGCGCAGATTGGCCTGTCGCAGGCTCAGACGCAGCAGGCACAGGTGGCCGAAGGCGCCCGGGCCGAGGATATCGAGCGTCAGAAGCTGGCGGTGGCCGCTGCTGAGGAATCGTACACGCACGCACTCAAGCTGTATAACCAGCTGATGAATATGGAAGAGAGCTACGATGATAATCCGTATAACTACAAGGATCACCGGGACGCGGTAGAGAATGCCCGCAGCCAGGTGGCGACGCTCGAGAATGCGAAGAACCAGCAGCAGGCGGCGCTCGATAAGATGCTGAACGGTGCGACGGAGAAGGAGCGCGAGCAGGCTGCGCTGCAGGCGGACCGGGCTGCGGCCGTCGTCGAGCAGCAGGAGCTGGCCGGCGGGGACATCGCCAACCAGAAGATCGGGATAGACGCGCTGAAGAAGCAGCTCGAGCAGCAGAACATTCTGCTTCAGTCGCTGCAGATTCAGAAGGACCGTCTCTCGCTCAAGGCGCCTGCCGACGGCAAGATCGTCAAGGTGGTGCCGAAGGCGGGCGAGAATGTCGGCGCCGGAACGCCGGTCATTCTCCTCGAAACCGGCAAGCTGTACTATGACCTGTACGTGGATGAAACGCAGGTGGGCAAGTTCCATCCGGACTCCGCGGTGCCTACGCATTTTGCCGCGCTGAGTGATGTAATGGACGGCAAGGTTCAATTCGTCACGGCCGCTCCGCAGTTCGCCGCCCTCCGGATGAGCCGGGAGAAGGGAACCGCCGATCTGAACTCGTTCCAGGTGCGCGTCTACGTTGACCGTACGGAGAAGCTGCTGCCGGGCATGACGGCGGAGGTGCATGTCGATGAAGTCCCAGCTCAGTGAGTGGAAGTACGTTCTGACGAGCAAGTTCATCCCGTCGATCCTGCTCGCGCCGCTGATCATGGCGGCGGTGTTCGGCTATATTTTTCAGAACGGACAGATTAACGAGGTTCCAGTCGCCGTTGTGGACGAGGACAACTCGCTCTACAGCCGCCAGTTCACGGACAAAATCAACGCTTCACAGTATATGGACGTCGCCGGCGTGTTCCACGAGGCGATAGCTCCCGAGACGCTGATGGCCAATGAGAAGTACATGGCCGTCGTGTACCTGCCAAGAGGCATGGAGCAGCTTCGCTTCCAGGGCAAGACGATCAACGTCGGCTTCCTCATCGACAACTCGATGCCGTCGGCGATCGGGAACATCCGCTCGGGGATGCAGGAACTCATTACGACCGAGAATACGACGCTGACCGTGGGTAAGCTCAAGGTCCTCGGCATGGGCGATGAGGCAGCGGCAGGAACCGCGACGCCGCTTTCCATGCAGCAGCGTCTGCTGTTCAATCCGACGTCGGATTTTATCGCCTTCATGGTCATCGGCTTCGTGAATGTGACGGCGCTCGGGATTACCTCGATCGCTGCCGCCTCTATCGTTCCCCGGCTTCGGATGGAGGGCCGCCTGCGGGAGGCGCTGCGCTCCCCCATCGGGCTGTGGCTGCGCGTGCTTCCGTATGCGGTGATCAATACGATCTCGCTGCAGCTGGCCTTCGGCCTGCTGAAGCAGGTCGGCGGTCTTCGTTTTGTCGGCGAGCCGCTGTCGTTCCTGCTGCCGCTGTTCCTGTACTCGCTGACGGCGACGCTGATGGGGATGGCGGTCGGCTGGACCGCTTCGGAGCCGTCGAAGGTCACGCTGCGGACGTACGCGATCGTGTACCCGTCCTTTATGCTCTCGGGCGTGCAGGTCGCCACGATCATGTTCCCGGCGCCGATCCAAATTATTTCGAATCTGCTGCCGCTGACCTGGCTCTTCAAGTTTATCCGGGGCATGGGGTACCGGGGCGGGGAGCTGAAGTATTTTACCAGTGAACTCGGCGTGTTCGTGCTTATGATCGGTGTGTACTCGCTGATCATCGGACTGCTGCTCTGGAGAGAAACAAGGAAGGCGGCGAAGGCTTCGGCCGACACCGGCCTGCCCGCCGCACCACAAGAGGCTGCCCTGCCGGCAGCTGTGCATACAACAACGCAAGTAGGGGAGATTATGGCATGAGACCAACCAACAAGATCTGGACAAAAACAACCCTGGCCGCTCTTCTGACAACGGCGCTGCTGCTGTCGGGCACGGTGCCGGATACGGCGCGACTGGCCCTGGCCGATGCGGCGGCTGTCACGGCAGCGGATGACACGGTGACCGGTACGGCTGCAGCGGCAGCCTACCAGCTCACGGACAACCTGCAGGTGGAAGTGAAAAGCCTGCTGAACGAGACGACGAGCGAAGGCACGAAGATCGGCGTCGTGGTCAAGCTGAGAAGCTCGGCGGCCAAGGTAGCCAAAATTCCGGACCTCGAGCTGCGCGCCCGCACGTCGGACGGCTTCGAATACCCGCTGCAGGCGAGTGTGTTCAATGCCCATGCGATCCGGCCGGGCACTACGGAAGAGCTGAATTACATGGTCACCGTCGACAGCCGGGTGCCGCTGGACCTTTCGGAGCTGGCTTGGTATGCGGTGGATTGGTACTCGTATCCGAAGCAGGAGAGCCAGAAGCTGGCCGTGCCGGTGGCGGGCCAGGCCTGGAGCGGTGCTTCCGCCGGCTTCGGGGACGCGGCGCTCACTTGGGGCACGCCGTTCCGGCTGTCGCCGGTTGTGGATTCCCCACTCGTCTACATGCCGGAATCGGTGAGCACGGATAATACGGCGAACGGGCCGGTGACGACCGTGAAGGTGCTCGTGAAGAACCCATCGGCGAAGAAGGAAGCCGTGCCGGACTTTACGATCGACGGACACACTGATGGCACCGAGGGTACGGACAAGACGGTGTACAGCGGCAAGCGGACGGAAGCCTCCCCGCTCATCCTTGAAGCGGGCGAGCAGCGGTACATTCACTTTGCGGTTCCGACGGACAAAGGAACGGTCCTGAAGTCGTTCAATGTGATGACGCAGGAGACGTTCCGCCAGATGGACGCCAAGGGCCAGGTGTCCGCGAGCGCTTATTCGGTGGGCCGCTTCGGCATGAAGCTGCCGATCGTGAACGGCATCGCCGAGTTTGCGGCTGCCGCTAAGGTCGAGAACGGCCGGCCGTTCCCGCTGCAGGGCGCGGCGGACGCGGTCGATCCGAACCTGGCTGTGTCGCTCGTGGAGCTGCACCAGCATGTGAACGAAGGTGAAGGGTACCAGACGGCCATCGCGAAGATCATGCTGACGAACAGCGGTGAGCTGCCGATTCCGCTGCCGGCGCTTGGGACGAAGCTCGTCACGAAGTCGGGCATGACCTACAGCGGCAGCCGTCAGGCCGGCACGGTCACGGAGATCATGCCGCAGACGAGCTATGTCGTCAGCTATGCATTCAACATGCCGGAGGAAGTGCAGGACGAGGAGTTCGTGCTGAAGCTCAGCGATCTCAAGACCGCCGCTCCGGCCGTGACGACGCTTGGCTCGTACCGCGTCGCCGTGCAGAAGGAAACGATGGACCTCAAGAACATGGCGTTCTATCCGTTCCAGGTCAAGCTGAACGACTGGGAGCTCGGCTTCCGTACGAACATGCCGAGCGCGCTGAACCCGTACTCGCCGATGACGTACACTTACAAGCTCGGCCTCTCGATGGACATCACCCGTCAGGAGCATGTCGTCGTCGATTCGAACTTCTCTAAGATGTCGCTGGAGCTCGTCGATTCGACCGGCAAGCTGATCTCGGTCCGCACGCTGCCGTTCACCGGCATGAACCGCGTCGTCTCAGGCAAGCAGTACATCACGTTCGACAACTTGAAGACCGACGAGCAGTATTACCCGCTGACGGTCAACATCTACGAGACGATTACTACGGCGACCGGTGAAGCGAAGCGTTTGGTCGGGGTGCTGAAGCAGTAATCGGTAAGCAGGTATCTGTATTGCGGTATGGCGTATCACGGGACGGGAACAAAAGAGGAACAAGAGATAAGTGATCCCAAGCGAGATGTAACCAAGGTAAGTGACCCAGGAATAAGTGATCGAGATCGAGAAGCACTATATTCGATAATGGTTGTTGGCGGCGATTCGGGCTGCCGATCAGCTCGCAGCAGGAACCGCTGTTGTGTTTGACGCACTCATAGATATAGCGGTTGGAGATCCCGTTGTCCCTTGTGGATGGCGGGATTTTTTGTATTAGATGACTAGCATTAGGGGAGGGGATGGTGGTCTGGTCGGTGTATGGAGGGAAGCTGAATTATATGTGGGCAAGTAACACGGAAGTCCGTGTTCGAGAGCCGTACGAGGCCTTGGGGCTCTGCGGAGCACGGATAATCCGTGCTGCATGGTCAAGCCGGAGGGCGAGCGGCTAAGGGCAGGCAAGTAACATGGAAAAACCGTGTTCGAGAGCCGTACGAGGCCCAGCGTGTCCACGTAGCACGGAAAAAACCGTGCTGCATGGCTAAGCTCATGCCTCGCTCATCTACGGAACCCGGCGGCCGGAGCGCAAACCTGCACGGACATCGCCACATTTGAAACGATGTACAACAGATTGTATAATGTTTGTATAAGGTTAGCTCATGCCATAGGCACGATGATAACAGAATCCAAAGGAGGAGCCGGGATGAAAAAAGTGGACGCAGCAGTGGTGGGGGCCGGCATGGGCGGGCTGGCAGCCGCAGCCGTTCTCGCAGCGGGCGGACGCTCCGTGCTCGTGTGCGAGGGCTCGGGGGAGCTCGGCGGCTGTGCCGGGTCGTTCCGGCGCAGCGGGTACCTGTTCTCCGCCGGAGCCACCTACGGCATGGGGTTCGAGTCTGGTGGCCTGTTCGGGCGGCTGTACCGCGAGCTCGGACTCCCTCTGCCGCCGCTGCATCCGCAGAGCGTGATCATGGATGTGCACCTGCCGGACCGGACAGTGCGGTATTACCGCCAGAAAGAAGCGTGGTTCCGGGAGATCCGGCGGGTATTTCCAGCCAAAGCCCAGAACATCATCGACTTCTACGAGGAGGTCTTTGGCTTCTCCTTCCTGCTCGAGCAGGTTGCGGTCCATCGTCCGGTGCTTCCGCCGCGGACATCCGGTGACGCGGCCCGCCTGCTGCGGATGGCCGACCTCCGGCTGTTGAAGCGGGCACCGCTGCTTCTGCAGACACTGGGCCGCCGGCTCCACCGGTACGGACTGGAGGGAGAGGAGGCGTTCGTGCATTTTCTGAACGGCCAGCTCATTGACAGCGTGCAGACCACAGTGGACGAGTGTCCGGTGCTTCTGGCGTATACGGCGCTCAACGTGTTTCACCGCGGAGCTTATTATATCGACGGGGGCCTGTCACGGATTGCGCTGGACTTGGCGGAGTCGGTTCGCAGCAGCGGAAGCGAGGTCAGGCTGCGCACCCCCATTACAGGACTGCGGAGGTCGGCGGACGGCACCGGGGGCTGGGAGCTGCGAACCCGCCGCGGGGAGCTCATCCATGCCCGTCAGGTGGTGCTGGGCAATTCGCTGCACAGCTTCCATGGACTCCTGGACGGGGAGGCGCTGCTTGGCTCTTCCGGGCTCCCGTCCCAAGAGGCGGAAGAGAACCGGCCGGCATGGAGTGCTTTCACCCTATACATGGGAGGGCCAGCCGACAAAGTGTTCCCACCGGCCGACGCCTACGATCAAGACGGAGCATCGCCGGTGCTCTATCATCAATTCATCCGCAGCTACGGCGCGCCGCTGGCCGAGACGAACCAGTTCCTGCTCTCGATCTCCAGGCCTGGCGACGATCTGCGCGCACCGGCCGGTCATGCGGCCATTACAGCCTCCACCCATACAGCGCCGGACCCTTGGTGGTCGCTCGATAGGGCGGCTTACGAGCGCCGCAAGCAGGAGTATGTGCACAGCATGCTGGAAGGGGCGGATCGGGCGTTCCCGGGCTTCTCCACCTCGCTGGAGGTTGTGCTGCCGGGGACCCCGGTCACCTTCGAGCGCTATACGCAGCGCAGGCGGGGCAAGGTGGGAGGGTATATCCCGCAGGGGCCGCTCGACCTGCTTCGGATGTCCTCAGCGTACTCCGGGCTCCCGGGTGTCTACTTATGCGGCGATACGGTATACCCGGGGGCAGGGACGCTGGGCAGTGCCATGTCCGGCTGGATTGCCGCCGAGCGTATGCTTCGATGACCCGTCCGATGGGTCATCCCGTATGACTTGAAGCTCTATCGGCCGGAAGGGGAAGCCTGACGACGATAATCTGCCCGCTCCTCCCGCAGCCGGCTGCAGCACCAAAAAGCCTTGCGTCCGCGCTGCCGAAGCGTTGGACCAATGCTTTTGGAGCTGCCGGGCCGGGGGCTTCGGTGACAGCCCCAAACCTGCTGATCCTGCAGCTGCCAAGATCACCGGGAACGGGGAGCCAGCTTACTGCTGCTGAGCCAGGCACCCTGCCTCTTGGGGGAGGGAGTCTTGCGGCTGCTTCTGCGCGTCGGAGCCGCAGTGCCCTCTGGCTTCATCCGAACGGCCGGGTAACGCAGGATCCAAGTGTTCTTTCCTTTTTTGGCTGAAGGAGGACTTCCGGTCTTTGCGGTCCATACGTTGCCCCGGGAGGACGTCGTTCGTTTGGTGCGGGACCGGCTGCGTTTGCCCGCCACACTGCTCTCGGACTGCGGAGCGCCGTCCACATACAGCACCCTGGACGACTGGCTGTATTCGAGCATGTGCTCTTTTCCGCCGGGAATTCCAAGCTTCGCCGCGGCTTCGGGGGAGAGCCAGACTTCTTCGTCGAGCTCATTCTCGGGGACGATCAGGCGGAGCTTGTAGGTCGTGCTGCCTTTTTTGACCGATACGTAAGACGCCCGCTGATCTGCGAAGCCGAGCATGCTGAGGATGGAGTACCCCATCGTGATGGAAGCTTCCCTGCTGCGGTCCGTGCTGACATCAATCGGCGTCATGACCCGGCTCAGCGTAACCCGCCGGAAGGTCATGGACCCGCTCATCTCGTTATAGTCGATCTGGTAACGGTATCCGTCTTTGAGGCCAAGTGCTTTGGCCGCTGCCGTACTTATCTCGAGATACGGGAAGCCGCATTCGTCTCCCCTTTCACGATAAAGGCGCACACTGCGTTCCGTATTGTTATTCTTCAGGACAACGGAAGCGCCGCTGCGGATCGAGTCCATATCGTGGGGAAAGCTGTTATAGCATTCCAGCACGAGCGCCGCTGCCGCATCCTCCATCTGATCCGAGACCGAAATATCCACAATGCCGTAGGCCATGTTCTATCCACTCCCTGCTTTCTCATCTTGACCTGACCATAGAATACGGCAGCCCCCTCTACAGATATGCCCGGAGGATGGCCAAGCCGCTCCACGAATGTCTCCCCTATGCCTCTATAAGGTATGTGTGCCGCCGCCCTGTCGCTTGTACCTCTGTCCCTGTTCATCCGTCCAGAAATCCGGACAGGAAGGAAGAATGTCAAGTATAATGGGATTCATAGAGGGGCAACTGCAGGGGGAAAAGAGGGCGGAGCAGCCGCCGGATCGGGGGAGCAGCATGAAGAAGCGGAGCGGGCTGCCGGCGTCTGCGGAACGGGATGCCGCAGGATTGACCGCCAGCGGGAGAATCGTGGATGCAGAGGATAGAGTCCAGAACACAGACCAGGACCAGCCGCAGGGCGGGGATGCCGGCGTGGACGGATGTCCCGGCGGTTGGATCGCCGTCCGGCTGGAGAGGGACGGAAGCTGGCAGGGCGGAGTCTACCCCCGGTTGGATGAACTTTGGGAAGCCTTCCGCGGGTGCGGCATGCTCCTGATCGATATGCCGATCGGCCTGCCTTCCGGCCCGGAGCCCCGCCAATGCGACGGGGAGGCCCGCCGGAAGCTTAAGCCTTGGCGTACATCCAGCATCTTTGCGGCGCCGGTCCGCGGGGTGCTCCATGCAGGTTCCTACGCGGAGGCGAACGCACGGCACAGGGAGCTCAGCGGGCGCGGTCTCTCGCGCCAATCCTGGGCGCTCGTGCCCAAGATCCGCGAGCTCGACGCGCTGCTGCAGCGGGAACCGGCGGCATGCGGCACCATCCACGAGGCGCATCCCGAGCTGGTGTTCGCGGGTCTTGCCGGCTTTCCGATGCGCGGCGGGAAGAAGACGGCCGAGGGCTATGCCGAGCGGATGGCGGTGCTGGAGCAGCGGCTGCCCGGAGCGGCGGGGATCGTCGGGGAGCTGATGGCACGCTATCCCCGCCGGATGCTGGCCCGCGACGACATCGTCGACGCGCTGGCGCTCGCCGTCGCAGCTTCCGCAGCCGGGAGCAGGGCCGGGATGCGTCAGGTGCCGGAAGCGGACCTGCGCGATGAGGCCGGGCTGCCCATGGCGATCGTGTACTATGCGGCTCACCGGGAGTAGAAACAGTAGCAGACGAAGCACAAGAAACAGGTCGGAGGCTTGAACTCCGATCTGTTTTTGTCTGTCCTTTTTTTGTGTCAGACCGGAATCTCCCCGTATTAAGAAAAAGTTGGTAAATAGTCGATAGAAGCAGAAGGGTACCAGTGGTTCGCTTCCAACTGCTAGGCTGGGGGTCAATACAAACGTTTTCTTCACGAAGTTAACAGTTGATGGAGATTTGGGATTCAGCACTCTCGTGGCAGGAGAAAGAGGCACAATATGAGTCGATGGTGAAGGAAGTGGATCAATCGCTTCTGGAGACCTTCTCCTTTGAGAAAGCGATGAAGTCTATTGAGCATAACCAAGGAATGGTAGTTTACAGCGGCAAATGGGCACTCAAGACGAACGCAGACAAAGAAATGCTGCTTGGAGAGCTGATGCGTGACGGAACGTATTCCTGGATGAATCCTCTCTATATCCCTCCCATCCTGCTCGGATTAACATGGGGGCTGAAAGAGAAGAGGGGCAGGAGCGGATCGTTCTTCAGCAGGTTCTTTAAGTAAAGAGGGACGTCATCTTGATACAAAATCATAAGCTCTTTCAGGAAGACTGCCGGGGCAACGGCGGTCTTTTCCGGCTTGAAAGGGCCAATATGGTATAGGTTTGCAGCCAGCCGTCCCTCATTTCCACAAAAAAATTCCCGACCGCTTGGCATATTCTCCGGTTCACCGCATATCTTATTCAGTACAAAGCAAATGTAAGCGTTTTCGGACAACCTGTGGGCGCTCTACTGCTCTTTCCATGGCTGCTTCGCCTACGTTTGGCTTTGATGCGGGAGACCCGCCGGGGAAGGGCGCCTCTTACGGCTCACCAGCCTGGCCTCTGCTTGTACCCGCTCTTCTATAGGAGGTGTCCACCTATGTCTGCTAAGCCTTGGCTGGCCCATTATCCTGCCGAGGTGCCGCCGAGTTACGATTATCCGAAACAGCATGCGGCGCAGTTCCTGCTCGATGCGGCACGGGACTACCCGCGCCGGGCGGCCGTCGATTTCCTCGGGGGGCGCTTGTCGTATGCTGGGCTGCTGCAGGCCGCTTACCGGTTCGCGAATGCGCTGCGGCATCTTGGCGTTCACCAGGGGGACCGGGTGGCGATCATGCTGCCGAATTGTCCGCAGGCGGTGATCGCCTTTTACGGCACGCTGCTGCTCGGCGGGATTGTCGTTATGACGAACCCGATGTATACGCCGCGCGAGCTCCTGCACCAGTTCGGCGATGCGGGGGTGCGAACGGTGGTGACGCTCGATCTGCTGTATAAGCGGGTGGCCCGGACGGCCGAAGCCGCGGGGCTGCGGCGGATCATCGTCACCTCGCTGAAGGATTATATGCCGTTTCCCAAAAGCCTGCTCTACCCCCTGTTCGCCCGCCGGCAGGGGCTGGACCGGTCGGTCGACTATGGGGGAGGCGTCTACGCCTGGACCAAGCTGCTCAAGGGGGCTTCCCCCGAGCCCTACTGGCATAATGTCGATCCGGAGGAGGATCTCGCCCTGATCCAGTATACCGGCGGCACGACGGGACGGCCCAAAGGGGTGATGCTCACCCATGCGAACCTCGTCACGGCGACGATCCAGAACCGCCTGTGGGCGTACCGGTGCAAACGGGGCGAGGAGGTGTATCTGGCGGCCCTGCCGTTCTTCCATGTGTTCGGCTTGACCGTGCTCCTGAACCAGTCGGTCGCGCTGGCGGGGACGCTCGCCCTCCTGCCGCGCTTCGATCTCGACCTGCTGTTCGAGACGCTGAAGCGGACGCAGCCGACGGTGTTCCCCGGGGCGCCGACGATGTACATCTCGTTCCTCGGCGATCCCCGTTCGCTGCGCTTTCGGGGCCGGGCCCCTTCGGTCTGTGTCAGCGGGGCGGCCCCTCTGCCGCTCGAGGTGCAGGAGCGATTCGAGGCGCTGACGGGCGGCCGGCTGATCGAAGGGTACGGCATGACGGAAGCTTCGCCGGTGACCCACGCCAATCCGATCTGGAGCAGGCGCAAGGCGGGCTCGATCGGCATTCCTTTTCCGGACACGGATGCCAAGATCGTCGATCCGGAGACGGGCGAGGAACTGCCGGCAGGCGAGGTGGGGGAGCTGATCGTACGCGGTCCCCAGGTGATGAAGGGCTACTGGAACCGGCCGGAAGAGACGGCGGCGGCGCTGAAGGACGGCTGGCTGTACACCGGCGATCTCGCGAAGATGGATGAGGAGGGATTTTTTACGATACTGGACCGCAAAAAAGACCTCATCATCGCCGGAGGATTCAACATCTATCCGCGGGAGGTCGAAGAAGTGCTGTATGAGCATCCGGAGGTGGTGGAGGCGGTGGTGGCCGGGATCCGCGACGCGTACCGGGGCGAAACGGTCAAGGCCTACGTGGTGCTGAAGGAAGGCAGCGAGGCGGGGCGCGACGAGCTCGACCGCTGGTGCCGGGAGCGTCTGGCCGCCTTCAAGGTGCCGCAGCAGTATGAATTCCGCAGCACGCTGCCGAAGTCGCTTGTCGGCAAAATTCTGCGGCGGGCGCTGCTGGAGGAAGAAGCCGAAGGGAGCACGGCAGAGAAAGAAGAGGAAGAGCACATTCCCACTTGAACAGGAATTGACCAGACTAGGGCGATGAGGTGAGAGCATGGTCATTCGCGAAGAGATCGAGAAGCTCGTCGACCGAATGAACGGCAGCCCGGATCCGATCCGGAATTTGCAGGCGGTGTATCAATTTGATTTTGGGGAAGGAAACACGCTGCAGGTGAGGTTCAAAGGGGGAAAGGCGGAACTCGTGGACGGCGCGCCCTATCCTCCGGACTGCAAGCTGATTCTGACGGAGGACACGATGCGCAGGCTGATGACCCGCCGGCTCAATGCGGCGGCCGCCTATATGGAAGGCAAGCTCAAGATGGAGGGGAAAATGACCGTGGCGTTCCGGCTTCAGGAGGTGCTGAAGTCTTACGTGTAAGCGCGGGGCTTCAGCAGCGTCCAGCCGACAATGGCGAGCGCGGCGTATAGCAGCGCGGGGAACGCATACAGCGATGAGGCGTGGAACACGCTGCGGAGCAGGCCGCACACCGGGTACAGCACGAGCAGGACGGCGGCGCTTTGCGGCATACGGGGCATCCGGCGGATGGAGAGGAAGGCGGTCACGGCACCGGCGATCGACATCAGGGTCCCTGGAATGAAGAGGAACGGGCCGGGAGGCGCAGCATACATCCGGGCGATCTCGACATTCACGGCGCGGATCTCCTCCGGTGCGGCGAGACCGGTATACATGCCCGGCAGCACGGTGATTTCGAGCATGCAGTGCAGTGTTTCGGTGAGCAGGATGCCGAAGAACAGGAGCGGAAGGGAGATCCAGCCGAGACGGGTGAGTTCGCGGCTGCGCCGGACGTACCAGGCCGGCAGGCCGAAGAGCAGCAGGACGGAGGCCAGGAGCAGGACGGTATGCACCGGAACGGTCCGCGCGGTGTAAGCGGCGGTTTCTTGCAGGGTCTCGGGCATGCCGGGGTGAAGCAGGTGGGCGATGACGCCGGCGGAACCGCCGAGAAGCAGCGCGAAGCCGGACCACCGGCCATAAGAGTCAAGCGGAGAAGTCGTGAGGTCAGCGTGAAGCATAAGGGGTTCGGTCTCCTTTCAACATCCCTACTAATGATCAGGTGAATAAAAAAAGATACGCCGGCTGCAGCTGCTGACGGGTCGCTCATGCGATAGCCCGTAGAAACTGCGGCCGGCGTCATGGCATGCTCTCCTAGCGGAGGAAGTAGTACCAGTACGCGTATTCGATGGATTCCATGACGCTGCGCGGCATAGCGCCGGCATCCGTAGCGAAGTCTCCGAGACCGATGGCCGCAACGGCGGCACAGGCCGTGATCATGGCAAGTTTGCGGGTATGCTTTTTCATAAGTGTTTCATCCTCCAGTAGTGGGTAGTGGGGTGTGAAGCTCGTCAGCGCGGGGCCGGCGAGGAAAAGGGGAATCGCGGGGCTGAGGGGTGGCTGCCGGCCGCATGCTGTTTCTCGCTGATGATACAATCATCGAGCGGGGATGCATGGTATATTCGCTGCGGACCGGATGAAGCATGGTTGTTAACCGTGTTACGTAAGGAACCAGTACCAGTAGCCCATCTCAATTGTCTCCATGATCGAGCCGGGGACATAGCCTTTGTACATCGCGCTTGCCGGTGCGGCGAAGTCGCCTGTGCCGAGCAGAACCACAGCTGCTGCAGCCATAACCATCAGGGTGCGTTTCATGTGTGTTCACCTCCTTGCCGTCATCGTCTCGTTGTCTGACGAAAGTAAGCATATCACCGCAGGACAGCGTCAGGTAGTATACGAAGGTATACTCTTTGCGAAATTGTGGTATATCTCACCAAAAGAACGGCCATCTGCGCATTGCCGCTGGAATGGGATTTGTTTACAATAGGGATAACGAAATCAAGCCAAAGGTCGGATGCAGCTATGCTCAAAAGTATGACTCTAAGGGAGACAGGAGAGCGTTCTCATGCCTCCCCTCTCTTCATTGGGAGAAGCAGCAAACTGCTTCGGTTCGAAGCGCTGCTGGAACAGCTGGAAAAGCGCGGGTCCGGGAACGGCGTCTCCCGGCTTCATATCGAGGGGACGGCGGGTACGGGCAAAAGCTGCCTGCTGGCCGAGTTCCGCAGGCTCGCCGGATCCCGGGGCTGGCTGACGCTGCAGGTCGACAGCCGGGATGCTGCAGGGCACGGGGAATCTCTGGCGGCGGCGATCCTGGCCGTCCTTCCTTCGGAGCCGGACAGCCCTGCTGCCGACCCCTGGGCCATCCTTCCTTCCTACGGCTCGATGTGCCGCGAGAAGCTGTCTGCCGCCGCCGCCCGGGTTCCGGTGCTGCTGGCCGTGGATTCCTACGAGGCCGCCGGGGACGCGGAGCGCTGGCTGTGCGGGACGCTTCTGCCTCAGCTGCCGCCCTCCGTGCTGCTCGTGACCGCCGGCCGCCGGGGCCCTGGCGCCTGGCCGGCTGCACAGGCCGGCGGGGCGACGGAGCGCCTCGAAGTGGTGCAGCTGGGGGGCTTCACGCCGGAGGAAGTCCGCGCTTATGCGGAAGCCGCCGGGCGTTTGGCCGCCGGGGAAGCCGCCCGGCTGTGGGCGGCCTCGCAGGGCCATCCGCTGACCTTGTCCTGCCTTGTGATGGCAGGGGAGTCGGATGCCGGTTCTTCCGGCAGCCAGGGTCTGGATGCGCTGGGGGCGGGGCTGCAGACCTACCTGCTGGGCCGGTGGCTCCAGGAGGATGGCGCCGAGGGGCTGCGTCCGCTGCTGGACGCGGCGGCCCTGCTGCCCTCCTTCGAGCAGGAGCGGCTCGAAGCGCTGCTCGAAGCGGAAGTGGCGCCGGCCGACTTCGCCCGGCTGTGCGCCCTCTCGTTCATCCGCCCGCATGAGGAGGGCGGATGGGAGGTGTACGGGCTGCTGCGGAAACTCCTCGCGGACGATCTGGCCCGCCGGCAGCCGGCGCTGCACGAACGGCTTGCGAAGCGGAGCGCACAGCTGCTGGACGACAATCCGTACGGCCTGACGGAGCGCGAAGCGGAGGTCGCACGGCTGGTGCTGGACTGCAGCACGACCGCGGACATTGCGCAGAAGCTGATCGTGGCGGAGATTACGGTGAAGAAGCACCTGAGCCACATTTTTGAGAAGACCGGGGTGCGCAACCGCAAGGAATTGATCAAGAAGCTCATGGGCTCTTGAGGCTGGGCCTTTGTCGGCTCCTTGTCGTGCTAGAGCCCCCAAGCTTGTACCTTTCCCCTTCACGGTCGGCGTAGGGATCCACCGCTAAGCCCTCTTACGATCTGGCGGGGATTCATCCCCGCCTTGGAATGCCAAAAAACCTCCAACCCACAAAACAGTGGCGTTGGAGGTTTTTTGGTGCTGCGGACAGCCCCGGGCGCGGTGCTGTCCAGGCATGTCCTTATTTCCCATAGGAGCCTGTCTTGAAGGTGGAAGGATCCCACCACTTGTAGCCGGCGGCCGGAGCGGCCCAAGGCTCGGCCTGCGGCTCCACCGTCTGCTGCGGAATCTCGTTCTCCGCACCGGAGGTCAGCAGCGGTGTAGGGGAGTCGAGCTGCAGCCCGCTGATCTGCGAAAGCTTCGTATACGACTCCTTCTTGGCCAGCCAGTTCACGACATTGATGAGCAGGGCCGCGTCGTTCTGCTCCTTGAAGCCGTCATACGTCGTCTTGGCTGCCCCGGTCTCTTCGCGAAGGTAGCGCGGGGTAGCGTCTTCCACCGGAGAGGAGTCCCCGATGAAGGCGGCTTTCCCTTTGCCTACCTTGGAGATGGCGGCGTAAGGTCCCTCGGCGATGCCGCCGCCGGCGTATACGCCCTTGTCCACGGCATTGCCCCAGGCCTGGTTCGTGGAAGGCAGATAGACGATGCCCTTGGCTTTGGCTGGATCGATGATGGCCAGCGTGCTGCCGGCATGCATGGCCACTGTCTTCACGCCGCGTGTAATGCCGAGCGACTGCTCCGGCGAGACGATGACGGAGGCGTTAATGTCGCCGAGCGCGTTATAGCGGAACCGCACGCCGAAATTGGAGGCGAGCCAGTCTGTGCTGGCCACGCCCTGCATGGCTGCGGACGCACGCTCCTCCGCGGACATGCCCTTCGCCGGATCGGACCAAGCTCCGCGCCGGAAGCCGTTGAAGACCTCGGAGGAGTCCCAGCGGTTCTTGTTGCGGTCTGCATTATAGTGGTCGGCGATGAAGAAGATGCTTCCGCCGCCCTGCACATACTGCAGCATGGCCGCCTGCTCGGTCGTTTTGTAAGGCACGTTGGATTCCGGAATGATGAAGACGTCATACGCCTTGAGGTCGTCGAGCGTGATCGGCGTGCTCTTGCGCAGCTCCTTGACGTAGTACCCTGCGGCGGCAATGCCTTCGGCGAAGTCCGAGAACCCGCCGTTGATCACCCAGTCGGCCGCTCCGGCCGTTTGGCCGTGTGTGTTGTCGAAGAGCACCTTTTTGCCGTTCGCCGTACCTGCCGGATTGAGATACGGAGCCGGGTCGGCCGGACCCTCGGCCAGGACGGCGGGTACCGCAGAGGCGGTCACCGTGAGGGAGAGGGCCAGGCTGAGCAGTGTGCGGGTGAAGCGTTGCTGCATTATCTTCATGGGAGAGCCTCCTCGTGTAGGATGGGTTTAGTTCGTATGCTGGCCGAGTCCGTCGAACGTGTCGACCGGATACCCGATCCACTGCGCCGCCGGATCGAAAGCGTCGGAAGCGTTAGTGTCGCCTGCGGTCGTGCCCGGCTGGCGGCGGATCGTATTGTCGAGGGTCGAGGTTACGCCGCTGCCCCACTCGGTGCCGGGATCGGTACCTACTTGACCGATGACATCGATGATGACGCCGTTCTTTTTGAGCACGAGGGCATCGTCGCCATTGAAGAAGGTAACGGTGCTGGTGACGTCGGCTGCAGCCAGGATTGCCGCGTTAGCGGAGCTGTTCGCGATGACATAGACATCGCCTGCAGCCAGCGTGCCGCTCAGATCCAGCTTGTTCGTCGGTGCGGTCGCGCCGTTGGCATAGAGCTCCACCGTATACCCGCTGAGATTAACGGCTGTGCCGGACGGATTGAAGATTTCGATCGCTTTGTTATTGGACGTGCCTTCGACGTACTCCGAGAAGAAGAGGTCGGCGCCTACAGGTCCTGGACCTTGCTGCCCTGTTACTTGTCCTGTCGCAGCGCTCTTCACCGGCTGGCCGGCGGCGGTGCCGGATGCGGCGGCCGGAGTGACTTCGAAAATCAGGTATTTGCCGAGGTCGGCTTCGGTGACCGTGTAGGTTTTGCCGGCTGCGCCGGCAATGGGCGTGAGGCCTGTACCGTCCGCCGAATCCGCGCGGTACCAGGCGTAGAGGGAGTTCCCTTCGGCATCGTTCTCTGCATCGCTGTAGGTGTAGACGCCCGTCAAGGCTGCGCCCACCTGCGGCACGCCGCTGTACGTCACGTTCGTTACCGTCGGAGCGCTGTTCTCTGGGCCTTGAACGGCTGCGGAGCGGATCGTTTCGATGGACGGCTGGCTGTTATACGTATCGATCTTGCCTTCCACGATGACCATGGAACCGATCGGCGCATCGAGCAGCGCCTGCTTTGCAGCCGGGTCGACGTAGTAGGAGTTCGTCTGCGGAATCTGGATCGCGCCCGCATTGCCCGTGAAGTCGGTCACGCCTTCCTGATCCGCCAGGACGAAGACAATGTTGCTGTTGCTTGCCGCCGTCTTGGACGTCAGGTAGCCGCGCACCTTGACCAATGTGCCTACAGGCAATGCCTTGGCTTCGCTGATCGTCAGCGTATCACCGGAAGGAGCCGTCTGCTTCAGCACGGTGACGGTGAAGGTCTTCGTGTCACTGGCGCTTCTGCGGGAGATCGTTGCTGTCAGTGTAACTGCGGCATTCTCAGCGGAGGAAGCCGGCCGGCTCACGGTACCGCTCGTGGAGATGACGGACGGCTGGCTGGACTGCCAGGAGATCGTCGTTCCATTCTCCCCGGAGGTCGGCAGCTTCAGCGCGGTCGTCACGGCATCCAGTGACGGGTTGCCGTTCAGGATGACGCTGTCCGTCAGGGCATTCTTGTCCGCCGCAACCGCTCCGGCATCGTTCAGTACGGGTGTCAGCACCAGGACGTACGCCGGGGTGCTGGTATAGCCCGTGGCTGTTGCGATCACTTCAAGCACGGTGCCTGCAGGCTGGGCTGCAATAGGCACCTGGTAAGCACCGGTGGTGGCATGGGCCGCCGAGCTGCCGAGCACGATGTCGCCGGTGCGGACCGTCACAGTGGAGCCCGCCTTGGCCGTGCCGGTGACGAATGTGTCATTCTCGTATACGGCGTTTACTACCGCCGGAGCCGGCAGTCCGCGCACGAGAATCGTGAACACATCGATATCGGAGTACGTTCCGCGGGAGATCGTGGCGACGAGGGTTACCTTCTCGCTGCCTCCGATGACTTTGGTGCGGTCCACGGCACCCGTCGTGACGTCAACGATGCGGGAGAGCTCCGGATTGGTCAGCCTCCAGGAGATCGTAGTCATGTCAGCCCCTGCGGTGATCAGCTTCAGCTTGTCGGATACGCCGTCATACGTCAGGAACAGGGCGGCTTTGGCGTTGGCTACGGCTTCCTGGTCGGTGAGGCGCTTCGGCTTGACGGTGATGGAGAAGTTCTTGGTCAGGGTGGAGGTGCCCTTCGTGATCGTCGCCGTCAGGACCGCCGCTGCCGCCGGCTGGCCTTTCTCCGGACGGGTGACCGTACCATCCGCCGCTACGGCAGCCGGGTTGGAAGAGCTCCATGTGATAACGGAGCCCTTCGCTCCGGCAGTTGGCAGCGTCAGGTTCAGCGTGACGGCGCTCGTATCGCCGAGCGTCAGCGCTTTGGAGTCCGCCGCCGTGATTTCGGCATCGCTGAGTCCGCCGGTGACCACGATGTCCGCTGCGCTGCGCGGTTTGATCTGGTTCTTGTTATAGTAGGCGGCGATGCCCGTCAGGTCGATGATGTCGCCGTCTTTGACTTGGGTGGTGCCTACGCCGTAAGCGCCGGTGTAGACCATGACGGTCGAGCCGCCGGCCGTGACATTGAAGTCATTCGCACGGATATCCGATACCTTAACAGCCTTCAGGGTCACGAGCTTGCCCTGGTGGTCGCCCGCCTGAGCCGGAGTGATCTGGACCGGTGCCGGTACAGGTTCGGTACCGATCTTGGTCACGGCAGCACCGGAGTCGAATTCCAGCTCACCGTTGAACGTCTTTTTGATCCCGCTGACCGTTACTTTATCGCCGATGGCCAGCGTCTCCGTCACGGATGGCGAGTAGATGAAGATGCCTCCCGTGCTGTCCTGCATATAGAAGCTTTTGTTCCCGAGCGGCGTGGTGGTGATGACGCCTTGGGCTTTGCCCGCCGTGCCGTCAGCCAGCGCGCGGAACTGTGCGACCGTCAGCAGTGCCGGATCGGTCGGTACGCCGGAGACTTCCTTGATGCGTCCCTCGGCCTGGTAGCTGATCGGTGCGCCGCCGAAGCTGCGCGTGAAGGCGACGGATGCTTCGAGGTCTTCCGGACCGTAGACCGGATTCTTCCCGAGCGTGCCGATCGGCTTGTACTTCGAGGAAGTGGCGGTCTGCATGAAGTTGTTGACGGTGACGGTGTACGTCTTCGTCTTGTCGATCTTGGAGCCGTCCGGCAGGAAGATATCGACGACCTTGGTCGTGCTGCCGTTCCACGTGTAGGAGAAGCCGCCGATGCTGTAGTCCGGCCCGTAGAGCGAAGAGAGCTGGGCGTTCAGGATCGTCTCGAGATCCGCGCCGGTCACTTCCACCTTCACGAGCTGGTTGTTGAACGGCTGGATGTTGTACAGCTCGCCCCACGTGACATCGCCTTGGTTCAAGTTATCGCGAATGCCGCCGCCGTTCATGAGGGCGAAGTCGCTGTTCATCGCATAGCGCATGCCATCGGCGATGAAGTTGCCGAGTGCATTGTCGCCGACAGGGCCGCGCACGCCGTAGCCGCCGGTCATCTCGGACGAGGTCGTGCCGACGACTTCATTGATGATCGGAGCTACGCGGTCCACGTACTTCTGGAGGATCGCTCCCACGGCAGGGTCCGGCGTGATGCCGGCCTGGTCCACGTACACGATCTCCGCGCTCTTCTGCACGATATCGCCCGTAGCCGGGTCGATCTGCAGGTCTATATCGGAGATCGCTTTGCCGTATTCCCAAGCCTGGACGATCAGCTTGTTGTCGACGGTACCGTTCACGACCGCATGGTTGTGGGCCGCGAAAATCACATCGACCTCGTCATCCACATGGTTCGCGAGATCCGCTGCTGCTCCGGTGACGTTCGTCCCGCTCTGTGAGGCATCTAAGTGCGAAAGCACCACGATGGAGCGGATGCCCTGCGCCTTCAGCTCGGCCGCCGCCTTGTTCACGGCTGCCGTCTCATCCGTGAAGCGGATGTCGGCGATGCCGCCCGGCATGACGATGGAGGCTGTGGATTGGGTGACCACGCCGATGAAGCCGATCTTCACACCGCCGATCTCGCGGATGAAGTAAGGAGGGAGCACGGGGCTGCCGTCTGCCTTATATTCGATATTCGCCGCTACGATAGGGAAGTTCATGCCGTCGTAGTTCGCTGTGCCCTTCGGGTGAGAGCCGCCTTGGATCATGCGGAGCATCTCGGCGGTGCCTTCGTCGAACTCGTGGTTGCCGACCGTGCCGCCGTCAAAGCCGATGGACTCGAGCATCTCGACCGTAGGCTCGTCCTGCAGCAGGGCGGTGACGGGCGAGCTGCCGCCGATCGTATCGCCGGCATGCAGGATCAGCGTATTCGGATTGCCGGCTTCGCGCTGCTTGAGGTAAGCTGCGACGTAGTCCATCCGGCCGAGGTTCGCTTCATTGACCTTGTCGCCGTTGGGGTCGACCGGGTAGGTCTGATCGACCTTGCCGTGCAGGTCGTTGATGCCGAGGAGCTGGACGGATACCGGTCCGTATGTCGCTTCCTGTACGGTTGCGCCCGTTCCGCTTTGGAGACCGTACGCGGATGTTTGAACCGCATCCGTATCATTGTCTGCTGCGAGGATACGGTATGTATCGGAGGATGCATACGATGCCGATGGTGCGAGCGTGCTGCCGGACAGCAGCAGGGCCAGCGCCAATTTGAATGCTGGTGATCTCATTTCTCTACCTCCCGTATAATGGAGCCGTTCACCTTTAAGAAATTTGTCGACTCTTGAAACATTTTAGCAGGACAGTGTTATTGGCTTGTTAAGGGAATGTGAAGAGAATCTGTAGTTCTATGAAAAGAAGTGAAAATAGGCCCGTGATCCGGGCGGTCGGTGGGATAAAATGGGATTTTGGGTTAGGTCTGAAGAACGCTGCGGATAAATTCGGATTTGGCCGCTGTGTAGGCTTCCCGGTCGTCCCGGAAATCGGCGGCCAGCTTCGTTTTGAGGGCCGCATAGGCATCTCTGAGCGGATCGTCGGCCCTGAGGCGGTTCCGGAAACAGAGCTGCTCCTCCCAATGGGGATCTCCATCCAGCAGCAGATGAAGATGGGCGGTCCGCCGGTCCCCCGCCGCCCTGACGAAGAACCGCCGCCAAGGGCGTTCATCCAGCTCCGGCGGTACGAAGTGCCAATGATGCGGTTCGAGGGTGCGGGCGATCTCAGGCACATCCTCCCAGCCGCGCACGGCGGCCATCAGATCCAGGACGGGCTTGGCGGGCAGGCCGGGAATCGAGGTGGAGCCGATATGCTCGATCTCCGTCACCCCGAAGGGAAGCAGCAGCGAAGCCAGCTCCTGCCGCAGGTTCTCGCCCTGCGCCGGCCACTGTGGGTCGGGCGGGACAAGCGTTACAGGCTCCACGGCCCAGGCGGGCCAGGTGGAAGTGTCGTTCGGTCGGCTCATCCGGGAGAAGCACCTCCTGTGTGTATACTGCTCATCTCATCCTCCCATTCTGCCAAAGTCTCAGCCGCTGAAGCGGGACAAGCTGATTCTATTATATAGGAAAAAAGTGGTACGTGAACCCCTTAATTCGCCGCCGATCAGGAGAAAAGGGAGAGGTGTGGCGAAGCGTGCTGCGGGGTGTCGGAACCGGGACAGTGGAAGCCGGCTAGCACGGAAAATCCGTGCAAGCGCAGGAGATGAGCCGGCTTTAGCCGCGGACGGACCGCCCGAAGGTGGAAAATCCGCGTTAGCGGAGCCGCGCGGAGTGCGAACTGCCGTCTAGCACGGAAAATCCGTGCTAGCGCCCGTAAATCGCCGGCCTTCGGATGCATCGTGCCACCGCCACCTGCGCCATGCTTCCAGCATGCCGGCGCTTTGCACGCCAGCCTGACTCCACGCCGCGCGGCCCGCCAACACAACCAGCCCGCCTGCAATAATCTGCAGGCGGGCTGGTCTCTTTCCGGCTGTACCGCGGCTTATTTCTTTTCCCGCGGCAGGATCGGTCGTCCGGCGACGGGGGAGCCGATGATCACCGACGTGTGCGGGCTGCCGTAGAGCATGAGCCGCTCGACGAGCAGGCTCAACCCGTCTACGCCGCCGACCGCGGCCTTCATGATATAGTCCACCGTCCCCGTGACGCGGTGGCATTCGATGATGTCGGGATCGGCGATCATCTTCTGCTCGAAATCATGGTAGGACAATTTAAGCTCGCTCATCTGGATCATGAGCACGGTGCTGCGGCCGACTGCGGCCGGTGACACCTTGGCGCTGAATCCCTCAATAACCCCTTTTTCCTGGAGACGGAGCAGGCGCTCGGAGATGCTGGGACGGCTGAGAGAGAGCTTCTTGGACAGCTCGCTGACCGTCATCCGCCCATCTTCCTGCAGCCATTTGAGCAGGGCAATATCTGTGGCATCCACGATAGACAACCAACTTTCAATGTGAAGTTTATTTGCATCAATTTCCTTCAAAGTTTCGGTCAGCTCCACCAAACAGGTTCGTTTCTTTATATAACAAGCTTTACGCTTAGTATATCATGTAAGGAAAGGTAACGTGTTATAAAAAACAGACCGGTGGAGTGAGTGAGCTATGCGTAAATTTGCCAATATTGTATTCGGTTGTATGGTAACGGCCATCGGCTTGTTATTCCTCAAACATACGCATGCCGTGACCGGGGGGACGGCAGGGCTGTCGCTGAGCCTGTCTTACTTGATGAATCTTCCTTTTACCGCATTGTTCTTGGCGATCAATATTCCCTTCTTTCTCTTCTCGGCCCTCACCATGGGCCGTTCGTTCACGCTGTATTCTGCGGGTTCGGTCCTGATCCTGACCTTGTTCACGGGTGTGGATTCCCTGCTTCCGGCCTTCGAGCCCTCGAATTTGATGGGCGCCGTATTGGGCGGGATGGGCATAGGCCTTGGGGTCAGCATCCTCTTTGCGAACAACTCGTCGCTAGGCGGAGCCAACATCTTGGCGTTCTACCTCCGCAGGAAGTATGGCTGGGACCCGGGGCTCGTCAATTTTGCCTTCGACGGGATGGTGGTGCTCATCTCCCTGTCCGCCGTCGGCGTGACCAAGGCCCTGTATTCGATCGGCTCCATCGCCCTCGCTTCCCTGATTATCAGTTATTTTAAAAGCAAGATCAATAGCGAACCGGTGAAGGAAATAAAGACCTATGCCATCCCCGGAAAAGCACACAGCGGCGGCGTAACTTTGGCCGACCTGCATGCGGCGGACGACGAGCTGCAGCCCGCGCAGGCTCCTCTTGCGGAGGTGCCGGCCGGTTCTCCGGCGCTCTACACGGACGGCCCGGAAGGTCTCCGATAATAAGCAGGGACGGTTTACCGTATGCTGCAAAAGCACACAGCGGCGGCGTAACTCTGGCCGACCTGCATGCGGCGGACGACGAGCTGCAGCCCCGGCAGGCTCCTCTTGCGGAGGTGCCGGCCGGTTCTCCGGCGCTCTACACAGACGGCCCGGAAGGTCTCCGGTAGCAGGCAGCAAGGCGGCAAACCCGTACTACACTCAAGCGCACAATGCGATGGAAGATTCCATCCATTCTGCGCTTTTTTCACGACTATCTCGCTGAGGCTCGCTTCCCTGGAATGGGAATAAACGCACGCACTGTTCTTCAAGAGGACGGTTTAGAGCTGCTTATCTTAAATGTACAAAAAGATGGGTTCCCAGCTGCCGGCTCCTTTTATCCGTAATTCGTTCTCATCCGTAACTTGTCCCCATCCGTAACTTGCCTCCACCATTAACTTGCATCCATTAGCTGTGCACATCATCAGTAACCTTCTCCTTGCGGCCAGAAGCCGTTCTATTTCCCCTCCCATGCTGCCGCGATCCTGTGCAGTTCTTGGCAGGCTCGCCTCTCCGAGTAATAAAATCCGGACTTCCCTGATAAGATTCATACTGGACAATTCTGGAATCTTGGCCTATGTTCATCTTGGAACTTGGGAAGAGGGGAGAGGAAGCTTATGTGGAGCCGTATCCAACCGAAGAAAATGTACTTGACCATCTTTCTGTACTCCTGTGCTGCCGTCAGTCTGCTCACCCTGATGTTCACCTGGTTCCTCAGCGGGCAGTTCGTCCGGACGGCTCTGGAGGAGATGGACAAGTCCCATGAGGCGAAGATGAAGCAGGTCATCCAGTCTTCGGAATTCACCCTGCAGAAGCTGCGCCAGTTTGCCCTGCGGATTTATTCGGATGAGAGCATCGGGCTGTGGCTCAGCATGGAGAAGAGCGGGGAGTCCCCCTTGGCCCTGAACAAAGCTGCGGCCAGCGTCAGGGAATTCATGAGCAGCGAGCCGTTCATCCGCGCCATCTATTTGATCAACTTCGATCTGGATCGCATCTACACCTCCGACTCCAGCATCTATTCCACCCGGGATTTTGTCGACCCGGCTATGCTGGACTACATTCGACATCAGACCACCCCGTATCTGCAGTACGTGAACCATGAGGCGCAGGGCGAGTCGGATCTGGCCCTGGTCGTGCCATCCGCGGGTCCCCGGCAGAGCTACCAGGGCTATGCGGTGATCCTGTTCAGCAAACCTCATCTGCAGGAGTACATGCTCCAGATCTCGGAAGAAGATCAGAACAAGCTGTATATAGAAGGAAAAAACGGCGAGTACATCCTGGGCAGCGCGGACCCTGCGTTAGCGAAGGAGCTGGGTGGCATGCGTACGCCGGAGGGGGCGTCAGGCTGGGAGTGGAAGTCGGGCGGCGAGACCTGGTCCGTCCGGACCGAGCAGCTGCCGACCGAAGGCTGGACGGTGTATCATTTGTCTCCCCTCTCCGTATGGCAGGCCAAAGTGGGCAAGATCCGGCTCGAGATTATCGGTTCTTCGGTGCTGCTCCTGGCCGCGCTGCTGCTGTTCCTGTTCTGGCAGTCGTACCGGAGCCTGAAGCCGATAAGCGACCTGGCTTCTCATATCCAGAGCCGATTGGGCAGCGGGCATCCCGTCCTGCAGTCCCCGAAGGCCGGGAATGAGGTGGCTATGATTCGCTCGGGCTTCCATTCCCTGGTGGAGCAGATCGAGCAGCTGGATCTGTCGATGAAGAGCAGCCAGGCTCTGGTGAAGGACGATTTCCTGCGCCAGTGGATTCTGAGTCCGGGGCCTTCGAAGCCGATCCGGGAGTTCATCGAAGGCCGAACGCCCATCCTCGGTACGGGATGGTTCCGGATGGCCGTCATCCGGCTGGAATCGTACGGACGCTTCAATGAGCAGTATGACTTCGCATCGCGGAAGCTGCTGCGTTTTTCGATGGGGAACATCCTGTCCGAGGTGCTCGCGAATCATGGCTATGCGGCGGAGACGGTGGACTTCGGCTCCGATCATATTGTGGCGCTCCTCTCTTCGCCGGCTTGGGAGGGGGACAGAGAGCAGGTGATTGCGGCGGCGGAGGAAGCCCGGGGGCAGATCCGGCAGTGGCTGAAGCTCGAAGTGCAGGCTGCCGTCAGCCCCCTGCTCGACGTGGAGGAGAATCTGCCGCTGACCTATCACCAGCTCTGCGAGCTGACCCTGCTGCGGTTTATTCATAACGAAGACAAGGTGTTTACCCGGGATGATCTCGAGCGGTATGAGCGAGGCCGGGGCAGCGAGCCGGACGAAGCGCTGCTGCAGCAGGTGATTCACTCCGTGCAGCTTCGCAACGAGAAGGCGCTCGAAGGATACTGGGACCAGCTCATCCACCAGATGCGGGAGCTGAGCTACGAGGAATGCAGGCTGCAGTTGACCCACATCATCTATACGATCATGAAAAGCTTCAAGCACCACACCCCCTTCCATGGGATGAAGAGCATTCATGCGTTCCTCGACCAGTTCGCCACACTCACGGAAGTCCACTCGTGGATGTACCGCGAGATGCTGCAGATCATGGACAGCCACCGCAGGAAGAGCGGCTCCAGCCGGAGAGAAGAGGTGGCCGCGGAGATGATCGAGTATGTGCGCAACCATCTGCACGATCCGAATCTCTCCGTCGATGACATCGCCGCCCACGTCTCCATGTCGGTGAACTATGCCCGGCAGATTTTCAAGGACCGGTTCGGGAGCTCCTTGTCCGACTTTATAGCGAACCAGCGGATCGACTATGCAGCCAGGCTGCTGACCACTACCGACTGGACCGTAGCGGAGATTACGGAGCAGTCCGGATTTCAGACGAAGAGCACCTTCTTCGCCGCCTTCAAACGGGCCACCGGCATGACGCCGAACCAATACCGGTTGGAAAAGTCAGCCGGAGCTTCATCATGAACATCCGTACTCCGCGGAGTGAATATCCGGACTCCCCCATTTTGTAATCACCCGTACCGATGAATAACAACCGGACTATGCGGGCCCGGAGCCTCCGGTTTATGATGCAGACACCAAGCGGAGCGCAGGCATCGGAGCATGGGGGATAGAGAGAGGGGTTGGCAGCCAAAGACCGGCTCCGCTTGCCATCGAATATCAGGAGGGGTTGCGATGAGAAGATCGAGAGGGACCCGGAGCCTTGCGCTGGCGTTGTCGCTGATGCTGGCGGGGACGCTGACCGGGTGCAATTCCAATGAAGGGGGACCTTCCGGAACGGGAGAGGGAGCAGACGCCTCCGGAAAATTGAATCCGGTTACACTCAAAATCATGTTCCCCGGAGACCCGCCCTCTAACTGGAGCGAAGTAAAAGGAGAGCTGGAGAAGCGCCTGGCGGGTTCGCTGAACGTCAAGCTCAATGTGGTTTTTATTCCGTGGGCGGACGTTATGCAGAAGCGGCAGGTCGCCCTGTCCTCGGCGGAGGATTACGACCTGATCTGGGACAACAATCCCGTGCAGAGCATCGCGGCCGGACTCTACGAACCGCTCGACGAGCTCATCGAGAAGCACGGACCCGACATCAAGAGCACCCGTTCCCCGCAGCTGCTCGAAGCCAACAAAGTAAACGGCAAGCTCTATGCGGTGCCGCTCGAAGTGAATTTTATCCGCCCGTGGACCTTCGTCATCCGTAAGGATATCCGCGAGAAGCTCGGCATCCCGCCGATCAAGAGCTATGACGAGCTGGTTCAGTTCATGTATGCCGTCAAGGAGAAGGACCCCGGCATCACACCGTTCATTCCCAACGGTTCGGAGCACGTTGGCGTGAGGATGGCGAGCATGCTGGACCCGGGGGCGAACCTCGCGCCTGTGCTGAATTATGCCGGATTATACACCAAGGGCAATGACGGGAAGGTCTACAATATTTTCGATGACATGGACCCGATGATGATGATGAAGAACTTCGAGATGAACCACAAGTTCTACAAGGACGGGATCTTCCCCAAGGATGTGCTGCTGCTCAAGAACGGGGAGTTCACCAAGGGTAAAGCGGCAGTCACGACCTTCTTCGACTTCGGCGCCAATCTCGGTACCCGTACCGGCCTTGAGAAATCCGTTCCCGGCGCCACCGCAGAAGCGTTCAGCCTGTACGATCCGGGGATGAAACTCAGCTCCACCTACAAGGCGGGCAACTACATCGCTGTGCCGGTGGTCAGCAAGAACAAAGAGCGGGCGATTCAATTCATCAATGCGCTGAATCAGAAAGACAACTACGACCTGCTCGCCTACGGCATCAAGGGGAAGAACTGGGAGGACGCGGGAGAAGGCTTGTACAAACCGGTCAAGGAAAATCCGTACACCGGTATTCCGTTCGCATGGGGCTGGAATCCCAAGCTCGACCGCATTGACGCCACAATGGACAAAGAAGTCATTAAGCTGAACCAGTGGGAGCGGGATCCGAACAATTTTACGGCGGACATTCTCTCCGGCTTCACCTTCGATCCGAGCCCCGTCTCCAATGAGATCGCCCAGCTGAGCAGCATGAGCAAGGAGCTGTTCGAGCCCGTCGTACTTGGGGTGATCGAGCCTAATGAGGGGCTCGCGAAGTTCAAAGAGAAGGCCTATGGCCATGTGAAGAAAATCCAAGCGGAATATCAGAAGCAGCTTGACGCATTCCTGGCCGGTAAAAAGAAGTAGGCTCGGGAGCAGCCGCATGCGCGGGGGCGGCCGCATCCGCGGAAGGCCGTGCCCTGCGGGGAGCTGCCGTCCCTGCCGGCATAAGCCTGCGTTCCTCCCGGCGGCCTACAAGTGCAGGCCGCCGGCCTTTTTGCTGCGCGCTTCAAGGATTAGAAACGAAAGGGGAGCTATAGCATGGGCGTGATCCGGGAGCTCCGGAAGAACAAATGGCTGTACGCCATGGCGCTGCCTGTCGTGGTGTATGTCTTCATCTTTTCTTATATGCCGATGTCCGCCCACCTCCTGGCATTCAAGCAGTTCATCCCGGTGAAGGGGCTGTGGGGGAGCCGGTGGGTGGGACTGGATAACTTGATGTTTTTTTTCACGGGTCCGGACTGGCTGGCAGTCACCTTGAACACGGTATACCTGAACCTGCTGTTCATCATTGCGGGTACCATATGCTCGCTTCTCATTGCACTGCTGCTCAATGAGATCCGGATGGTCTGGTTTAAGAAGGCGGCGCAGTCGCTCGTGATCCTTCCGCATTTTATATCCATTATCGTCGTCAACCTCATGGTGCTGAACTTCTTCAACGGGCAGGACGGCATGATCAATCGGATGCTGAATGATGTGGGCCTGGAGACGGTCGACTGGTTTCAGACACCGTCCGTATGGCCGTTGCTGCTGACGGTCATCTTCGTCTGGAAAGGGGCCGGGTGGGGCTCCATCATTTATCTGGCGACCCTCACGGGGTTCTCCGAGGAATATTACGAGAGCGCCCGCATCGACGGGGCCAGGCGGTGGCAGCAGATCTGGCACATTACCCTGCCGCTGCTCCGGCCGACCATCATCGTGCTGACGCTGCTCGCGCTGGGGCGGATTTTCTACGGGGACTTCGGACTGATCTACGGCATCATCGGAGACAATTCCCTGCTCTTCAAGGCGACGGATGTCATCGATACGTATACGTACCGGGCACTGCGGGACGTCTCCAACATGAACAGCTACAGCAACGCGGCCGCCGTGGCCTTGTTCCAGTCGGTGATGGGCTTCATCACCATCCTGTTCTTCAATGGGGTAGTCCGCCGGGTCGACCCCGATTCGAAGCTGTTTTAGAGAGGAGCCTTACGCATGCTCACAAAACCACAGGACGCATCCGGGTGGGCCCTGTCCGCCGCCGCCTACGTGTTCATCGGAATCTTTTCCCTGCTGTGCTTCATTCCCTTCTGGCTCGTGTATATCGGGTCGTTCACTGCGGAGCACCAGATTGTAAAAGGGTTCCAGCTGCTGCCGACCGAGTTCTCGCTGGATTCCTACCGCTTCCTGCTGCAGGGCAGCCAGGTGTACCGCAGCGCATGGGTCTCTATCGTCGTCACGGTGACGGGGACCGTGGGGGCTGTGCTGCTCACATCCATGTTCGCCTATGTGACGGCCCATCCGAGGGTGAAGTACCGCAATGTGCTCGCCTTCTATATTTACTTCACGATGCTCTTCGCGCCTGGCCTGGTGGGCTATTATCTGCTGATTTCCAATTGGCTGGACCTGCGGGATTCGGTCTGGGCGCTGATTCTGCCGCACCTGTTCTCGGCCTTCAACGCCTTTCTCATGACCTCTTACTTCCGCACGCTGCCCTTCGAACTGAATGAAGCGGCGACGGTGGACGGAGCGCATGAGCTCTACATCTTTTTCCGGATCATCTGGCCGATCTCCATGCCCGTCATTGCGACGATCACACTGTTCTATGCGCTGTCCTGCTGGAACGATTGGTTCAATGCGCTGATGTTCATCGACGATCCGACCAAGCATCCGCTGCAGATGATGCTGCGGAGAATCGTGTCCACTTCGCAGAATCTCGATTACCTGAATACGAATGTGAACATCTCCCCGGCCGCGGCCGGTGTACAGCTTTCGACAGTATGCATCACGATCGGCCCGATCATTTTCCTCTACCCGTTCCTGCAGCGTTATTTCATCAAGGGAATGACGATTGGCGCAGTCAAAGGATAACGAATTTTTGCGGTACAGGCACGGATAGGCGGACACCCACATAAAATGGTACTAATCTCTGGCGGAAGAAGCCGCACCACTGGGCTGGACGCTCCGCTGCTTTTTGCGAAACCATGAGGGGGTGCCTGAAGTGCCTGGATTCTTTACTGCCGTTGCCCTGTTCATTAAAGAGTTGATGCTGCTCGTCTCGTATGTCAAAAATAATGCTTTCCCCCAACCCCTGGCGGAGGATGACGAAGAAAAGCACCTGAAGCTCATGGCCCAGGGCAACCAGCATTCCCGCAACCTGCTTATCGAACACAACCTTCGGCTGGTCGCGCACATCGTGAAGAAATTCGACAACACCGGAGAGGACCTGGAGGATCTCATATCCATCGGCACAATCGGCCTGATCAAGGCGATCGAGTCGTTCTCGCCCGACAAGGGCACGAAGCTGGCGACCTTCGCTGCGCGGTGTATCGAGAATGAGATTCTGATGCATCTGCGGTCGCTGAAGAAGACGCGCAAGGACGTGTCGCTGCACGACCCGATCGGCACGGATAAGGAAGGCAACGAGATCACCTTGATCGACATCCTCGGCTCGGAGCATGACGATGTCGTGGAGAAGGTGCAGCTCAAGATCGAGAAGAGCAAGATCTACAAGAATCTCGACATCCTCGACGAGCGGGAGCGCGAAGTGGTTGTCGGCCGCTTCGGCCTCGAGGCGGGGGGGGAGGAGCGGACGCAGCGGGAGATCGCGAAGGAGCTTGGGATTTCGCGGAGTTATGTGTCGCGGATCGAGAAGCGGGCGCTGATGAAGCTGTATCATGAGTTTTATAAGGCGAAGCGGTGAGGAGAATGCAGGCGTGCCGATCATGGGCGCCTGTTTTTTCTTTTGGTGTCACGAAGATAGTGGAATGTGCAGGGGGCTGATGTAGTCAAGTATGATATAATCAGGATCAGGTATAACTGTAACGGAGGGTGAAGAGCGTGAATCGCACACAGGACCTGAGTAAGTTAATCAGGTTGACTGGCGATAGGGCTAAATTGGACGCTAAAGCAAATGGGACCTATATTGTTTATAAAACAGAGGCTGGCCAGTTTGTGAAAGAGTACAGCAATGGTGAAATCGTTAAAATGAATGAGCAGGATCTTCCTCAATGAATAATGAATCAAGGGCTGCAATGCTTGTCTTTGCCGGCAACAACGGAAGTGGAAAGAGTACCATACGGAATCTAATCATTGATCGTCTTGGCGTGAGTGTGAATATTGACCCAGATGCCTTAGCCCGAGGTATCGATCAGGAAAATCCTGAAAGTCATAAGGTTTCGGCTGGGAAAAAAGCTATCGAACTAGCACGAGATTGTATTAAAAATAAACGGGATTTTTCCGTAGAAACTACCCTTGCGGGCGGCAATGTGATCCGTCAAATGCGAGAGGCAAGAGAAAATGGGTTTGAAATTATTATGTACTATGTTGGTCTTGGTGAATATTGAACGAGTTGCTGCACGGGTTAGGAACGGAGGACACCACATTGATTCCAAGGATATCATCAGGCGTGAACAGACCTCGCTCTCCAATTTGCTTTCCCATCTGCAGCTAATTGATCATTTGATTGTCATTGATAACAGCAGCTCAGACGGCCAAATTGTACTGGAAATGGATAGTACCACAATAGAATGTCAATCCGAAGCATTACCTGGGTGGGCTGAAACTATTTATCGTCAATTGCAAAACAGAGGCAATGATAGTAAGGAGTAAACCGACTGCTGCAAGGGACAGCGATCGGTTTATTTTTATGTTAGCTAGCAGGGGTGGGCTGTAGGTATAGTGTTCACAACCGACAGACATCCTCGACGAGCGGGAGGTGCGGGTGGTGGTCGTCGTCGGCTTCGAAGAGAGTTCTGATGAAGCTGTATCGTGGAGCTTTGTAAGATAAAGCGGTGAGGTATGGGGCTGCTGTCCAATAGGACAGCGGCTTTTTTATTTGTTTTCAACTAAATTATACTTTGTTAACTTTCCATTTCTTGATATAGTATTCGTCGACATCTATTGTTCAAAAAGGTAGGGGTAACCATGTTGTTCAGAACAGATTGGGGTCTACGCTTGATGGAGTATGGAGAACGGCCTACGTGAAATTCCAAGCCGGAACCAATCCTGTTGTATAGCAATTGGTATGGATTTCCGCAGAAGGAGATGAAGTAATGTATTACAGGCAATGGATAATCGTACTGCTTAGCGCTGTTATATTTCTATGGGGATCTGAAACGGCGCTGGCAGCAAAATACTTCTATGATCAGAATGGCAGATTGGAGCAGGTTCAGACGGATAAGGATACGATAAGCTATGAGTACGATCCCAACGGGAATTTGATCTCATCTTCTACGCAAGGGAATCTGCTAAGAAATCCCGATTTTGAATTCTATAATAAGGATACGGGCTTAGCGGACCATTGGGGGACTTATAGGGGACCGGGAATTACTCCTGTGTTTGAGGTCGTAGATAACCCGGTGAACAGCGGGAAGCACGCCCAAAAAATCTCTGCTGCCAATATGCCGGGTGGCGGATTGAACGTATGGCAGGACGTTAAGGTAAAGGCGGGAGAAACCTATACCATTAGAGGCCGTCTGCAGACCGCCGCTTTAAATAATGCAAAGGCGGTTATTGTAATGCATTATTTGGATGCGAATGGAGTGCTGATCAGTGGGCAGGAAGTGGCATCCTACACGGCTGCAACCCATTGGATTTCGCTGAACTCCAAGGTGACCCCGCCTTCAGGGACTTCCACCATGAGATTGCATATCCATCTGGAAGCTACAGCAAGCGGAGGGTCGGGGACGATATATGCGGATTCTTTTACCGTTACCCAAAGTCCTGATCCCAACCTGCTGTATAATCCGGGTTTTGAGACTTATACAGACTCGGATGGAGTAGCGGATGGCTGGCAGGCTTTCTCCAGCGGCGTGACGCCGAATGATCAGGTGGTAACCTCACCCGTCACCAGCGGTACTCGAGCCCAGAAGATTGCTGCCTCTAACATGGCGGTTGGACAAGTAACGAACGTCTGGCAAGAAGCGATGGTAAGAGGCGGGATTACCTGCACAGTAAGCGGCCGCTTGCAGATTCCTTCGTTAACCAACGCACGGGCAGTGGTTGTCATGCATTACCTGGATGCGAAAGGAGCGCTGATCAGAGGGCAGGAAGTAGCATCCTATAAAGCTGCATCGGATTGGATCACGTTCAATACGCCGATTACTCCGCCGGCAGGAACGGTAACAACGCGGCTGCATATTCATCTTGAGCCATATAGTAACGGAGCATCGGGGACAATCTATGCCGATTCGATGGTATTGAAGGAGGGAGTAGAGACAAACTTGCTCTATAACCCTGATTTCGAAACCTATACAGGATCAAATGGAGTAGCGGATGGGTGGAAGGCTTTCTGATCTACGCCGACTCGATGGGGTTAAAGGAAGGACAATAGACGATATTGAGATAAAGAAGCTGTAAGTAGTAAAAAGGATGCCGTAGGATAGTTAACCTGGCATCCTTTTTTATAATTATGTTAGTCCAAAAGGTATATTTTACCTAAGCAAATTTGTCAAAATTTAATTAAAAATATTATTCGACAACGTAATTCGACAAACAGTGTGTATGTTTTGCTGGTATATTAAAACAACGCTCCTGAGGATTCAGATGGATTCTCAGTTATTGTTGCGTTGAAGAACGAAGATGATTTAGGGAGTGGTCATAACAACGTGCGTAAACTATTACTTCTTTTCCTGGGGATTTGGCTTCTTCCCATAGGGACTCCTTCGGCAACTGTGAATGCGGCCGCAACACAATACCATTACGACTCCAACTCCCGGTTGACTTACACAACGCTGCCTAACGGTAATGTAGTAGAGAGCAAGTACAATGCCAATGGGAATGTAATCAGCAGAACTATTCGCTATCCGAATACGATCGTGGGTCCTAGGAAAGTGGACTTGTCGAGTCCAACATACGATGTCTATGTATACGGGGTTTCCAAAACGGCGGCGAAAGTACAGTTTCCGACGTGGACGGAATACAATGGCCAAGATGATATAGGTCCATGGGTTGAGGGTACGAAGGTAGCTGATGGAGTTTGGAAAGCAACGATTGCTTTCGACAAGCATAACAACGAAACTGGCAAATACATCACGCATGTCTATGTAGACGACAAAGGGCTAGCTTCGGGAATCGTAACGGAAGTCACCGCTTCGGCAGTCACAATTAAGGGGCCGGCTGAGGTTAATGTGTCGCCGGGTTCTTATGAGATCTTTATTGAGAACGTAAGTGAGCAAGTTAGCAAGGTGCGCTTCCCGACATGGACCGCATCCGGGGATCAGGATGACCTGGAATGGCCTTGGGTGGAAGGACAGCAAGTAGCTCCTCGAACCTGGAAGGTTAACATCCCCTTCAGCAAACATAACTATGAAGCAGGGAGTTATATCACCCACATCTATACAGAAGATTCGTATGGTAACAAACAATTTGTGGGGGCACATACGGCCACTGCTAAGACAGCTTTGTACGCTCCTTCCAAAGTGGATTTGTCCAACGCATCATACGACGTCTATGTCTATGGAGTATCGAAAACCGCAGGCAAGGTTCAATTGCCGACATGGACGGATTATAACGGTCATGATGACCTGGAGAGCCCATGGATCGAAGCGGCCAAGGTCAGGGATGGAGTCTGGAAAATCAATATTCCATTCCATAAGCATAAGAACGAAACAGGTCTCTACGTAACTCATGCCTATATTGATGGGACAGGCCTGCCTGCAGGCAATATAACGGAAGTGGTTCCTACGTCTGCAGTGGTAAGGGGCCCGGCTGAGACGAATGTCTCTTCAGGATATTATGAGGTATATGCCGACAACGTGAGCGAAGGGGCGGCCAAGGTCTACTTCCCTACTTGGACGATATACGGAGGGCAAGACGATATTGAATGGATGGAAGGGCAGCGGGTTAACGAACGGACGTGGAAAGTCCAGGTTCCTTTCGGCAAACATAACTTCGAAGCTGGCAGCTATGTTACCCACGTTTACACAGAAGATATTCACGGGAATAAGCAGTTTATTGGTCAGAATACGACCAACGCGAAGACAGCTGCTGCCGGTCCTTTGCAGGTAAGCTTGTCCAGCAAATCCTATGATGTTTATGTCTACGGTGTAGATAAGGCAGCCCAATCGGTTACGTTCCCTACGTGGACAGAACTTAAAGGCCAAGATGATCTGGAGATCCCCTGGGTTGCCGGCACGAAAGTCAGCGACGGGGTCTGGAAGATCAATATTCCCTTCTCTAAGCACAATAATGAAACGGGGAATTATATCACCCATGTTTATGTCGATGGCAAAGGACTTTCTACGGGCAGTGTAACGGAGGTTACGAATCCCTAAATTAAGATAAAAGGGGAATATGAATGGGTTCTTTAGGAGAGAACAAATGGCGTTTGTGTGCAAGGATAATGGTACTTGTCCTATTCGTTTTCTGCTTCGGTTCAGTTACATGCTATTCAACTGGCTACACATATGACAAGAACGGAAGATTAGATAGCGTAATGATAAGAACCGGGGAGAACATCAATTACTACTATGATAAGAATGGAAATCTGCTTACGCGGCTCAAAGCAATCAAGACCAATACCTACTATAAAATTCAATCGAAAGTCAGTGGCAAGTTCTTGGATGTAGCAGGCGGATCTATTGACAATGGAATCGAACTGCAGCAGTGGGAGAACTACAATGTAGACAATCAAAAATGGAAGTTAGAATACAGCGGAAATGGATACTACAAGATTCGGGCAAAGCACAGTGGAAAAGTTTTGGATGTAAACAATTCCAATACTCAGGATGGTGTATCCGTCATCCAATGGGTTGATACAGAAGGAGATAACCAGCTCTGGCGACTTGTCGATGCGGGGGATGGTTACTACTTTATCCAAGCCAAACATAGTGACAAGGTTCTGGATCTCTACGCTTTATCCGATCTAAATGCTAATGGTGTCCAAGTAAACCAATGGACCAAGCACGGAGGAGATAATCAGAAGTGGAAGCTTATCCAAGTCGAAGAAGTGATCAAAACCGACGTCTATTACAAGATTCAGTCGGCTGTAAGCGGGAAGTTTTTGGATATTCCCGGAGGTTCGTTAGACAATGGGATCGAGCTACACCAATGGGAAGATTATAACGTGGATAATCAGAAATGGAAATTGGAGTATGCCGGGAACGGATATTATAAGATCCGTGCTAAACACAGCGGTAAAGTATTAGATGTAACAAACTTCCACACTGAAGATGGAGTTGCCGTAATTCAATGGCTTGATACAGAGGGAGATAACCAGCTCTGGAGATTTATAGATACTGGCGACGGTTATTTCATGATCCAAGCAAAGCATAGCGGCAAGGTTCTTGATTTAAATGCGTTAACCGATATGAATGCTAATGGCGTGAAGGTAAGGCAATGGACAAGGAATAATGGCGCCAATCAAAAGTGGAAATTAGTGCAGCTTCTTAATTGATATTTACCTCTTGCTAACCCAAGAGTTGAATATATACTTGCTTGCAATTACAGGTAAAGGAGTTATCACATGACCCAAAGTACCATCAAAAGAAAAGTGCCGGCCATGCTTAGTGCGTGCCTGCTGGCTAGTTTAATCCTGCCTCAGCCCAGTTACCTGGAGCATTCTACTGCTCTTGTGGCGAATGCCAGTGCTAGTGAGCTGCCGGTAGTCTCGCCTTCTCTCATGAGTGCTGCTAAGAAAGGCAAGGACAAGCGGATAATCGTCACATTCAAGAAGAAAGCGGACAAGACTGTTCTTCAAAAGGCAAAGGGAAAGATTAAGCGGGAGCACAAACATCTTCCGGTTATTGCAGCAACCGTGACAGATACGGAACTGGAAGCTATGAAGAAAAATCCGCTGATTCAATCCATTGAGGAAGATATCCAGTTGAAAGCGGAAGAGCAGGTTCAGGACTGGGGAGCAACCGTGTCCGGCGCAACCTATGCATGGAGTTCAGGTTTCACAGGTCAAGGGGTTAAGGTAGGGGTCCTTGATTCGGGGATCTCACTGAATCATTCCGATCTATCGGTTGCAGGTGGCGCTTCGTTTGTAGACTATACCACTTCGTACGATGACGATTACGGGCATGGCACCACGGTTGCAGGGGTCATCGGGGCCAAGAATAACGGGATTGGCATGGTTGGCGTAGCTCCGGATGCATCTTTGTATGCTCTGAAGGCACTGGATTCCAAGGGTGTCGGTTACCTGTCGGACGTGATCGCAGGGATTGATTGGGCGATTCAGAATCAACTCGATGTTCTGAACATGAGTTTGTCCACCACCGTCGATTCACCTGCCCTTCATCAGGCTGTGGATCAGGCAAATGCCAAAGGAATGCTGATTGTAGCGGCTGCCGGTAATAACGGGAATGCGCAGGGATCGGGGGACACCGTACTGTATCCCGCCAAGTATGATTCTGTCATAGCCGTCGGCTCTGTCGATAAAGAAAACAACCGTGCTGCATTCTCAGCAACGGGAAGTGCTCTGGAGGTAATGGCCCCAGGGGTTAACGTCTACAGCACGACACTCTCCAACGGATACAAGTACGCGAACGGAACTTCGATCTCCTCAGCGTTTATTGCGGGTCAACTTTCATTGCTCAAGCAAAGCAGTCCTGGGGCAGACCAAGCAGCGCTGCGTGCAAAACTAATCGAAAGTGCGAAAGACCTGGGTACAGCAGGCAAAGATATGCTTTATGGCCACGGACTGGTTCAGTATGGTTGGGTGAACGGGAATGAGCAGCCGGCCGATCCCGATCCTACAGTTAATGGGGATGTATACGGCTCCGTAACAGAAGATGTGTACAGTGTCACGGGAAATGTGTATGCCTATGCTGCCGCAACAGGTCCTGTGGTTTGGTGGAAATCTGGCGACCTAGGGCCCACCGATTATACGAGTTTTTTTCCTGATTTATCGAATGCGAAGTCAATTACCGTAGACTGGTATGATTCGTATTCAACAGATTATCATACCTACTATGCTCTCTATGAAAACAATACTGTCCGTTCGGTAAAGATTGATAAGGATGGGTATATTAGTAGGGAGGATTTGACTTTCGAATTTCCTAATCTGGAAAATTCAAAATCAATAGCAGTTGATAGTGTTCAAGGAGGCGTCTCTTATTTTGTACTTTCATCAAAAGATAACACGAATAGCGTTAGACTTTTAAAGAATAATTCTAATACAGATGTTACAGCTAAGTTTCCTTCTCTGGTTGGAGCTAAAGCTATTGCTGTTAAAAATGTAAACTATCCTACTGCCCAATATTATGTCTTATACAATAACAATACTATAGTGACGCGAAATAACTCAGGTGTCGATAATGATGTAACAATCGAATTTCCGAACGTAACAAGTCAGACTGATTCAATCGTTGTAGATCGAACCCATTCAGGGGCAGTCACATATTACACTGCGGTTCTTAATCTACTGCCTAAAATTCAAGTGAATACGGTAAATCAGAATGTAATTAAGGGCACTTCGACAAACCTTATTACGATCACTGGTACAGTCCAGGATGCAGATATGGATACTCTCACGGTCAAAGCAAGCGTAAATGGTGTAGAAAAAAGTGCAGTCATCTCGAATGCAAGAGATGCCCAGCCGTGGTCCCTTACCTGGAATGCAGATACGGACAATATTCCGGTAGGAACCTATAACAACATCCGGGTTTCGGTAACGGATGGCGTATGGGGCAGCGATTCAAAGCTATATAAGGGCATGATCAATGTATCCCAATTGCCTGGTGCGCCTACGAATTTGACAGCTATGCGTCCAAACTTTAGCGTGGCCTCTACCACTACACCTACACTGCGCTGGACATTCAATGACCCTGACGCAGATGACGGGCAGTCCGCATTTGATTTGTATCTATACAACAGCGCGGGAACTGCAGTTCATACTACCGGATGGAAGAGTTCAACGAATACAGCCTATACCGTACCGGCAGACATTCTTCAGCGCGGCTCGACTTACTCCTGGAAGGTGAGAACGAAAGACAGCAAGGGAGTGATCTCTCCAATGTCTGGTTCCAATTCGTTCAAGGTCAACGCGCTTCCGGTTGCAGCTGTAACTTCCTACACGGAAGGACAAACATTAACCGTAAACACCCCGAAGCTGACTTGGAATTTCAGTGATGCGGACAGCCAGACACAGGCTGCCTACCAGGTGTGGGCCTCGAAGGATAACTGGGCAACCATCGGATACAGTTCAGGTATTGTCAAGGGAGATGTGAAGGAGCATACGACAAAGGCATTATCCGGGGGAACTTGGACATTCAAAGTGGTAACTTTTGATGGCCTCGAATGGTCCCAACCAGTATACCGCAAGTTGGTTATTCCTGCGGGTGCTCAGGATCCGGCAAGCCCTACCTATAACCCGGTACAGACTCAATATCAATACGATGCAAGAGGCAACATTATCAGCAAACAAACGAATCCGTAACCGTAATCGTGATATGTCAGGAGGATAACACTTTGAGATTCAAGAAGGGTTTCATTATATCGGCCATGATTTGGAGCGTTCTGCAACCCAGCCTGCTCCCTTTCCTGGCGGAATCAAGCGTGTATGCGGCGGAGAAGAAACAGGAGAAGCAGCAGGAAGCGGCGGAAGACAAACGTCTGAAGCTAGCCAAACAATATGGGGTTAGTGAGGAAGACATTCAGTCGATACTGAATCAAGGGTATACGCTAGATGAAGCGGAGCAAGCATTCAAGAGAAAGATGGAGACAGGGCGCGACTTGATCCAAAGCCTCAACGAAGTCAACCCCAAGTTCGTAAACAACTCAGCTGAAGTAGAAAGTACCGTTAGCGGGGACGTCTACGTTCCGGAAGCATCTGCCGCTGAGGTAATAGCAGCAGAAGAGGTTGTCCAAACGGTGAATACCAAGCCTTCTGAAGCACCTTATATGATTAATTCGGAATACGAATCGGTCTCAACTGTATCAGGTGGCCTTTCTCTTCAGGCCACAGATATGACCATTTCCTCAAGGAATGGATTGTCCTTTGCTTTAACTCGAACTTATGACAGTAATAACGCACAGACCGAATATAACATTAGACGATTGGGGTTTGGCTGGAATTGGGATTTGCCTTATATTTCTGGTGAGTTTCTGCATCTAGCCGGAGGATTAGGATCGGGTGCCTATAGGATGCATTATGAGAATGAAGATGGCTGCACATCTTTGGGGTGCCCGAGCGTTCTCAAATTAAAAGGATACCCCTACGCAAATTTAAAGTTGTACACTGAATCCAATTACAAAGTAGTACAAACTTTAGACGGAACTAAATATTATTTCGGATTTGAGGGCTTGTTAGAGAAGATAAGTGATGTATATAATAACACACTTGAATTTTCTTATACTAACACTGATTATTCTAGATGGCATGATGTAAACAGCTTGTCTTCTATCAAGAGTGACACCGGACAAACCATTACAATCTCAGACGAAGCTCAGGGACTAGTTATTACCAAGGGAGAGCAACAGGTAAAGTTGCTAAAAAAGCAGTTTGGCAATGAGCGTTATTTTTATATTGCACAAGCTATCGATCCGGAAGGCCGAGTTACTACCTATGATTATAAAATTGGTGCTGCATATAAAGATTACTCGGATTCCAGTACTGATACGTACGCACCTTATCTTCTGCTAACCGGGGTTACACACCCTACAGGAGCTAAGAGTGTATATGTATACGAATCTTCGCCAACTGAAATAAAAGATCCAAATACGGCATTGCAATTTGTCAATGAAGCTTATAGAGTTCAAGAGAAATATTTGACTGCTACATTAATGGATGGGACAAGCAAAATCTTTAATCGTCAATCTTATAGCTATTTTGTTCCGGCTGACAGCTATAGAGACATGACCATATCTACAACGGTTGATGATGGCTTGTCCAAGACAAAGTTTACTTATGACAAGGTGCTCCGGTCGGGGATCTATGAGGAAATTCCGGTATATTACAATACCAATACGACCAAAAGTGCTTCTTACAACAATATTACTTACACCATTTCAACGGATTACACGCATGATCGGGCTAGACTATACTTTATTGAACCGATCAATGAGAAGATTACCTACAGCGCTTCAGGGCAATCAATCGAGTATACAAGCTCACGGCAGTACGATTCTTACGGCAACGTACTGTCGTCGACCAATCCACTTGGTGTAACAACAAATTATGCTTATGAGGCAGGGCTGCTTAGGAGTGTAACCGAACCAATCACTGATACACAGAAGCGTTTCACGCTGATTACTCGCAATGCACAGAAGAAAGTGATTAAAGAACAGGTATACGATGGCAGTGAGTCCGGTACCCTGTTGTCCGAGAAGACCTATGAGGACATTGACGCATATGGGAATACTCGAAAAATAACAAGCAAGACAGGCACAGCCAAGAGCAGTGTTGTAACGATCGAGTATGCTGATGCGTACCAGAACCGGTTCCCAACCAAAACGAAGTCGACCGTAACGGATGCGGATGGGAAAGTATCGACAGTTGTGAACAGCTATGAGTATAACTCCAATACTGGTCAGGTTACCAAGCTTTACGATGGCAAGAATGCTGCTACCACTTATCAATATGACTTGCTCGGACGGATTATTAAAGTTACGAATCCGGATAACAGCACATCACTTATTCAGTATAACGATACAAATAACTCGCTCCAGCTTACGGATGAGACAGGCGTTCAGACGTATACGCAGTGGAATCCGATAGGCTGGAAGATCCTTGCGGGCTTTAATGAGAAGCTGATCAAGGCAAAGATGGGTTATGACGATTACGGACGGCTGGCGTGGACAGAAGACGCCAAGGGCAACAGAACAACATACGGATACGACCAGTGGAGTCGCCAGAACAAAGTAACAGCGCCAGATGGCACCTATTCAACGGTAGAAACGAATGATGTAGGTCTCACCAAGACAACGACAGATGCAACAGGATACAAAGTAACTGAAATCCTGGACAAATTAGGACGTGTGACAGAGCAAAAAGAAACAAAGAAAGTGATTGTTAATGGACAAAGCACGGACGAGACTACGGTACTGTCTACTTCGATTTATGACTATGCGGGACAAGTTCGCGAGGCGACGGATGCGCTCGCAAACAAAACCAAGTTCGATTACGATACAATTGGCCGGTTGATCAGTGTAACCAATGCCAAGCAGGAAGTAACGAAGTACGATTACTCGGCTTCAGCAGACAGCTTCAACCAGATGAGTATTGTATACCCGGACGGAAAGGTAAGAACTAAGAAGCTGGACGAATTGAACCGGGCGATGCAACTGACAGCACCTGGCGGAGAAATAGAGAAATATTACTACGACGCCAATGGCAACCGGGAAAAGTTCAAAAACCGCAACGGATATACGTATCAAAGCACGTTCAACAATCGTAACTGGATGGCCAAACAGGATATTCTCGCACCGGATGGTCAAGTGGTAGCAGGTGACACGGTCTCTTACACCTACGATAAGAGCGGCCGACGTTTATCGATGAACGATATGACGGGAACCACTTCGTATGCATACGATCCGTCAACTGGCGGATTGAGCAAGATTACGTATCCGGATGGAAGAACCATTCAATACAATTACGACGTTCTCGGGAATCTGCAGGACTACAAAGATCCATTTGATGTCAATGTATACTACAGCTATGACGCATTGAACCGTATGACTTCTGTGGGACAAACTGCTGGTTCCACCTTAACGGGTAGCCCCTATGCGCAGTACAGCTATTATGCCAATAGCCAGTTGAAGCAGATCAAGCAGAGTAATGGGGTAACGACGGATTACACTTACGAAGGTCCGCAGTTGAAGACACTAATAAACAAAACATCTACGGGAACTGTCCTGCACAACTACACCTATATTTACGACAAAAACAGTAATCAGACCTCGATTAATACGGATGGTCAGACAGCCAGCTTCAGTTATGACCAGTTAAACCGCATCTCCACATCCAATAGTAAAGAAAAGAGCGACGTGGAGTTTGCGGAGACAGGCTACAACTACGATCAGCACAACCGCTTGACGAGTCTTACCGCCAATGGCCAAACGGTTTCGTACAAGTACAACGGTGACGGCTTGCTGTGGGAACGGACGAAAAACGGCGAAACCAGTAGATATTACTACAATGGTGACCAGGTTATTGCCGAAGCTACCGTATCCGCCGCAGGAGAAGTAGAGTTTAAGGCTCGGTATTTGAGAGGCCTCGGACTTGCAGCTATGGATAATGGCCAGATGGTCGCGTACTATCTGCACAATGGACATGGCGATGTAACGGAGCTTCGAGATAGTACAGGGACTACGCGTCTGAACGAATACTCGTATGACATTTGGGGAAATCCGTTAGTTTCAAATGAGAGTATTACGAATCCCTTCCGTTACAGCGGTGAGATGTGGGACAATGATGCCAAGCTACAGTACCTGAGGGCTCGTTGGTATGACCCGAGTGTGGGTAGGTTTATTAGTGAGGATAGCTACGAGGGTGATATAACAAATCCGTTGACATTGAATTTATATTCTTACACTGCGAACAATCCCTTGCGATTTATTGATCCCAGTGGCCACGACTACGAATTACCAAGCGCAGGAAGACTGAGTGAGCTGGCTCAGAGTAGCTGGTACACAGGGGCTGTTAACTACTTCTTCAATTCCTTCTCGATAAATCAATACTCTGGGTATGATGGATTGTTGAATGGCATGCAACAATATAATCTAGAGTTGTTGAAAACGACCTATGCAGTAGCTGATAGTAGTATGAGATCGGTAATGGAAATACAGGGTCTTGCTTTAAGAAATGATGGATGTAGTTATTTAGATGGCGGTTGTCAGGGTGGAACGACTTCAATCACTGCTTCGGGTGATGGCTACCTCAATATAGATTTATATTTGGACGGTGAAGTAACTTCTTACGCAGTAGTGCAGTTAGAATCAGGACCTGTTCAATTTGAATGTAACTGCTTTACGGCTGGGACAAAGGTATTGACCTCTGATGGTGAAAAGCCGATAGAAGAAATAAATGTTGGGGATAAAGTTTTAGCAAAAGACGATAAAACAGGAGAGATGGCGTATAAGGAAGTTGTAAGCTTATTTCAGAAACAGGCTGATGAAATCTTTTATCTGCATATTGGCGGAGAGGTTATAGAGGTAACAGGTGAGCATCCGTTCTGGTTGGATGATAAGGGCTGGACATTAGTTAAAGACCTAAAAGTAAATGACTTGCTAGTAACAAGTGATGGACGTAAAATATCAATAGATAAAATCGAAAAAGAACCAAGAGAAGCTACTGTTTATAATTTTGAGGTAAAAGACTTTAACTCCTACTTTGTGTCAAATCTCGGGATATGGGTTCATAATTGTCAGGTAGGGACTTATACAATTACGTTCCAAAGCGGGACTGTTTATCACGGAAAAGGTCCGATTTCAAGAATGGACCAATCTGCAAAAGAACGCTCTTTAGCTAATAATGACCCAGTTATCACAAAGGTATTTACCCCTGCAGCTAACGTAAGGGAAGCACTTATGGAGGAAGCGAGAAGAATAAGGGATGACGGAGGTCCAGGCAAAGGGAACTATAACCGAATTAATAGCCCAGGTAAGAAAATACTCGAAGAAGAAGAGAGAAGGAGGCAACAAAATGGCGGTTATTGACCGAGACGGGTTTAAGTTTTTAAACGGAACGGATAATTATATAGTTGTTGAAGGCAGCAAACTAGACGATTGCATCGATTATATCAATGAAAAAAAAATTACTGCTGTTTATTTAATGAATCCATACTACACGCTTGATAATGTTGATTTTTTTTCTAAATGTAATCTAATTGAGAAAGTAAATCTTTCGTCTTCTTACATCACTGATTACAGTGGCTTTACTTATCTGAACAATTTGAAAACTTTACGCTTGCAAGAACCAAAAGGGAAAATGAGTTTATCGATATTCCCCAAATTGGAGGTTCTTTTACTTGATTTAGACAAAAATATAACAGAGTTTAATCGTTGTAGTCTTCTAAACCATATTAGTTTTTGGAAGTACAAACCTAATACTGGGGATCTTGGGGAGTTTTCTCAACTTTCATATTTGAGAGAACTGACACTTATCCAATCCGTAATTACAACGCTTAAAGGATGCGAAAACTTAAAAGCTTTATCTAGGCTAGAGCTTAACAGCATCAGTAAGTTATCAAATATTGATGATTTACGGAAAAACTCTGCAACGTTGAAGGAATTAAAAATTGAATCTTGCAAGAATATAAAAAGTTTTGAAGTAATAAAAGAACTGAAAAGCTTAGAAAGGTTGTCGATTATAAATTGTGGAGAAATACCTTCGCTTGATTTTGTTCCGCATCTTCCGAATTTGCGATTTTTAGTATTTTTAAAAACAAACGTAGTTGATGGAAACCTTTCTTATTGTGAAGGTATTGAATATGTGGGTTTTGATAATAAAAAACACTATACTCATAAAATGAGCGATTTTGTAGATGTAAAAAGACTGTATGGCAGTACTACAACAGTAATCGAGAAAAATTGACTTTTATGAAAGAAGTTCTGGTAATAACGGCGGAGTGATTGTAGAAGTCACTCCATAATCGGTCCAATTGGTGCGCCGCAGCGCTTGTCCGGATGTACTTTCTTGTACACCGTACTTGCCGCGGCGCTTCTTATTGTGCCCACGATAAACATAGCAAGCTAATGGGGGTGCATCATGAGGCTTGGTAAAAAGCTAATTTGGCTGCTAGTGATCAATATTCTAGTAAATGCCGCTATGTTCGAATACGTTCATGCCTATGGATCGACGACGTACAAATATGATCCGTCCGGCCGGTTATCGTATTATGTTACACCGAACCAACAAATCGTATCCTACCAATATGATAAGAACGGCAACATGCTGAAACGAGATCTTATCCGAAGCTTTCTCGGTGATGTCAATGGGGATAAGCGAATGGATGCAGTGCAGGTTATGAACGGTGCTTGGTCCGTTGGCTTATCGACCGGTACTGCGTTTAATCCGATGTCCAGATTTATGGGGGCCACTGGAGGTCCGTGGCTTAATCAAATGCTCGGTGATGTTAATGGTGATGGTAAGGACGACGCTGTTTCTTACAAGAACGGAGAGTGGTGGGTCTCGCTATCTAATGGTACCTCTTTTGCCGCTCCATCCAAGTGGGTTGCGGGTCATGGAGTAGGCTCCGAAAGCCAGCTGCTTGGTGACGTCAATGGCGATAAGAAACAGGATGCGGTTGTCTATTTCAACGGAGAATGGTGGGTTTCCTTATCTAACGGAACCTCCTTCCAAGCCTATACCCGGTGGATGAATGGATTCGGCGTAGGTTCCACCAATCAACTCCTTGCGGATGTGAATGGAGATGGTAAGCAGGATGCGATCATCTATTATTCCGGTGAATGGTGGGTGGCATTGTCTACCGGAACTGTCTTTGGTAGTTATACGAAGTGGATGGAAGGGCATGGCGTTGGTTCCGAGAGACAGCTGCTTGGTGATGTGAATGGAGACAGTAAGGCAGATGCCATCGTCTACTATAATGGGGAATGGTGGGTCTCTCTCTCCTTAGGCAATCGCTTTGAGGCATACAGCAGATGGATGAACGGTCATGGTGTCGGCTCGCAGGCACAGGCTTTAGCAGACGTGAACGGAGACGGCAAGGTGGATGCCATCGTGTATTTTTACAACGAATGGTGGGTGGCGCTATCGAGCGGAGAGCGGTTCCTGGCCTACTCGAGATATAACTAGATAAAGGAGTCCAAAAGAATGGGTAATCGTCGACGCAGTCTGACTATGTTTCTTATATTGCTCATCCTGGGTTCATTGGTGAGCCCTGCTGTCTATGCTACCAATAGCAATTATTTCTATGATAGTAACGGCCGCTTGGAGACAGTAAAAGGGGAACTGGAGAGCATAAGGTATGAGTATGATCCTAACGGTAACCTGACTCGGAAGAAGAAAGACGAGAATCTGCTGCTCAATGGTCATTTCGAACAAGCTGCCGAAGCCAGTGCTGCTGTGGCTGACCGCTGGACGAAAGCTGCTGCACCAGGTACGTTATACGAACTGGTTCAAAGTTCAGAGCCTTCTAACGGTACTAAAGCTCAAAAGGTCAGTGTATCGGGAATGACTCAGTCGCAATATTCCGGAATTATGCAGGATGTGTCTGTTGTACCTGGCAATTCGATGAATGTATCAGGTCGAGTTAAGATTGAAGCTCTTCAAGGGGCAAAGGTTCAACTTTATGTTGATTTCTTAACCTCAACCGGACAGTACACTAACTCTTCGATTATTGCGGAGTATGATAAGTTAACCAATGGGGGCTATATAACTATAGCCGGCAGTGGTGCGGTGCCGACCAATGCTGCTATTGCCAGGGTCTATGCTTTTTTGAGATCTACGGGTGACAGCGGAGGAGGCACAGTCTATATCGATGATACGGATTTGCGGTATGGAGGTGCCAATCTGATCTCCAACGGAGGATTCGAGACTACAGATAAAGGCAGGGATGTGGCTTACAGTTGGTCCAAAGCCGCGGCGCCTAACACGAATTATAAGCTCACGGAAACCAGTATTGCCAATGGGGGAATGGTGCAGAGGATTGCAGCAACGGGGATGACCAATTGGCAGTATTCTGGAGTCATGCAAGACGTCGCCGTGATCCCCAACAGACCGATCCAGATTAGTGGACGTGTAAATGTGGAGAGTTTACAAAATGCCAAGGTCCAACTCTATGTTGACTTTATGACCGTAGATGGACAGTACACGAATGCTCCAACTGTCGCAGCAGAATATGAACACACAACAGGGGGCGGTTATATCACAATAAGCAGCAATGGGGTAGTTCCTTCCAATGCGTCTTTTGCAAGGGTGTATGCCTTCATAAGATCTCTGGGCAGCGGTGGAGGGGGGACCATCTATATTGATGCTGTGGATCTACAATATGGCGAGCCTAATCTCTTGGCTAACGCTGGATTCGAGAGCTACACAGGCAGTAACAATATTGCCGATCTGTGGAGAGGGGAGTCGTCTCAACCCCTGGTCTCTGAATACCGCATAGAGCAGCCCAATACGGCGAATGGACGCCGGGTTCAAAAGATCGTCGCTTCTTCCCTGAACAGCGGACAGTATACAGGCATTGCTCAGGAAATAGGTATCCTTCCTAATTGCTCTGTCCAAGTAAAAGGTCGCGTCAATATTGAAAGCATTCAAAGTGCGAAGGTCCAGCTGTACGTTGATTATCTTACCAGTAGTGGACAGTATACCTACGTTGCTCCACTTATTGCTGAGTATAGCAATACAACCGGTGGAGGCTATGTAACAATCTCGGCTACCGGGGTAGTCCCGTCTAACGCCGCGTTTGCCAGAGTATATGCGATGATTAGATCTACAGGAACAAACGGGACTGGTGTCGTGCGTATCGATGCTCTTGAGTTGAATTACGGAAATGATAATATGCTTTCTAATCCCGGGTTTGAAGCGTACACGAAGAACAATGCAGCGGATAGCTGGGCAAGAGCAGAGGCACCGGGTACGGTTTACGAGAACTCCAATGCCAATGCCGCTGCTGGGGACAGGCTTCAAAAGATAGCCGCCTCGGGGCTTAACGCAGGACATTATTCAGGCATTGCTCAAGATGTTGCAGTAGCCCCAAATAAAAAACTGAGTATCAGCAGTCAAGTGAAGGTCGAAGGCTTGCAGGATGCGAAGTTCCAACTGTATGTTGATTTTATGACAGCGGATGGACAGTATACGTACGCTCCTCCCATCATCTCGGAGTATGCGAAGGCTACCAATGGAGGTTATATCACGGTAGCGGGTACCGGAACCGTGCCTGCTAATGCGGCTTTTGCCCGTGTGTACGCGATGATAAGGTCTACTGGAGTAGGTGGAGCAGGTGTTATCTTTGTGGATGTGCTTGAACTACGGTACGAGGAACAACTGAACCTTCTGTCCAATTCCAAGTTCGAATTAAGTACAACCGATCCTGCCGTGGCGGACTCTTGGAGAAGAGCAGATGCACCAGGGGCTCAATACCGATTAGTCCAGTTGACCCCGGAGAACAAAGTCCAAAAGGCTACGGCTGCCGGATTGAGTACCTGGCAGTACTCGGGTATTGTTCAAGATACGGCTGTTATCCCAAACAGCAAGATAAACATAAGCGGTAAATTGAATGTGGAAAGCTTACAGAATGCAAAAGTTCAGATTTACGTTGATTTCCTGACCTATGATGGACAGTTTACAAACTCTTCTGTAGTAGCAGAAACAGCTAGTACAACCAACGGGGCTTACGTGACGATTAGTAATAGTGGGACGGTACCTGCCAATGCAGCTTTTGCAAGGGTGTATGCTTTTGTAAGATCCACCGGTTCTAACGGCAGTGGGACTTTTCTTGTTGATGATTTGAGGTTGTGGTATTAACGAGTTAGCATTAGGAGGTGTTTGGAGTGACCGTAAGTTGTATTCGAAAGATCTGTTATGTTCTTAGCGTTCTATTAATCTTCCTGTCAACCTCAAGAACAGGCTATGCAATGAGTAAGTACCATTTTGATGATAATGGCAGACTAATACAAGTGGATATTTCGCCAGATGAATCCATTAAGTATGTCTATGATCAGAATGGCAATCTTACATTTAAATCATATGGCGAACCATCTTATCCATTGTCTTCAGCATATGGGGACCAACAGGGGAAGGACAACTGGTTTTATCAAATATGGAATGGTACCAACTATGAGAATATGACGTGGGATCCGGTTTTATATAGATGGGAAGGGAAAAACAGCTGGGATCTTATCACGAAAGACTGGATGCACCCTGACGGTAATGATGCGGTTCTCAAGTGGGTTGCTCCTCAGACAGGTTCAATTAGAATAGCAGGTATCGTATCTAAACATCTCACGAATCTCCAAGGGGACGGCGTCCGCGTTAAGATTATGAAAAACCAATCTCAAATATGGCCTGCATCTGGATGGAAAACGATTGAAGGCAATGATGCTACCGGTTTCGACCTTAATTTAAATGTAAATGTAGTAACTGGAGATTCGATTTATTTCATACTCAATCAAAATGGCAACAACGGATATGACGCGACAAGATGGAATCCTTCGATCAGTTACATAAAAAAAGCATCTTCGGCTTTTGGACCTGAACAAGGAAGAAACAACTGGTACTATCAAATATGGAATGGTACCAGTTATGAGAACATGACCTGGGATCCCAACTTATCGGGATGGAGAGGAAAGAATAGCTGGGATTTGATTACCAATCGTTGGATGCACCCTGATGGTAACGATGCTGTGCTTAAATGGGTTGCTCCTCAAATGGGATCTATTCGGATTAGCGGTACAGTAGCCAAGCACCCTACGAATCTCCAAGGCGATGGAATAAGGGTGAAGATCATGAAGAACACCACACAAATCTGGCCGGCCTCTGGATGGCAAAGCATAGAAGGCAACGATGCTGCTGGGGTAGCAAATCATTTGAACTTGAATGTAGCGACTGGGGATGCAATTTATTTTATCCTCAACCAGAATGGTAACAATGGGTATGATGCTACCAGATGGGACCCTGCAATTACCTACGTTGAAAAAGCATCCTCGGCCTATGGTGCGGAACAAGGAAGAAACAACTGGTACTATCAAATTTGGAATGGTACCAGTTACGAGAGTATGAAGTGGAATCCGGTTTTATCGAGATGGGAAGGGAAAAACAGTTGGGATCTTATCACGAAAGACTGGATGCATCCTGATGGAAATGACACTGTACTGAAATGGGTTGCTCCTCAAACTGGCACCATTAGAATAGCGGGTACTGCAGCCAAACATCCGGTGAATCTTCAAGGTGACGGGGTTAGGATAAGAATTATGCAGAATAGCACTCAAATCTGGCCTGCATCGGGATGGCAAAGCATACAGGGGACCGATTCTATAGGAATTGCTATTCATCTGAATAATATAAAAGTAACAGCGGGGGATTCCATTTATTTCATACTCAATCAAAACGGAAACATGGGCTATGACGCTACGGCATGGGATCCTTCCATCTTGTATCAGTAATTTGGTTCGAGATCAGATGGTCTTATTACCTAATGAAAGGAACTTTCATTATGAAAAAACTTGTGAGTATGTTGTCCACTCTGCTGATTTTCTGCTTTCTCTTGACCAATACGGTTCAGGCGGCAGTGTACCATTATGACAGCACTGGACGGTTGACGATCGTGGATCGGGGAAAAGGACAATTTAGGAATTATCAATATGACAACAATGGTAATCTCTTGACGACACGCGAGCTGTTTTGTGAAGAGTCGGACTACAAGATTATCAATCCGGGCAGTGGTAAGGTGCTGGAGGTTCAAGGAGCGTTTAATCAGAATGGCGCTGCTATACAAATCGGCGAAGATAAAGGAACCGCGGCGCAAAGCTGGTTCGTATGCAAGATGTCAGATGGTGCCTATAAACTGATTAACAAAAATAGTGGTAAAGCATTGGATGTTGCTGGGGGAGTGGTAGATAGCGGGACAAGAGTTCAGCTCTTCACGGATAATGGTACACTGGCCCAACGCTGGCGCTGGCTTGAGAATGCTGATGGCACTCTCAAGCTGATTAATACCTTGAGCAATAAGGTGCTGGATATTAAGAACGGTACGACGGCTGACGGGACGCCGGTACAGATCTGGGATGATAATGGAACCACTGCGCAAAAGTGGAAGTTAGTAAAGAAAGCAATCGATACATCCAAGGTATATAAATTGATCAACGTAAACAGTCAGAAGGCTCTGGATGTGAAAAGTGGAGGAACCACGGACGGTACTCCGCTGCAGATCTATATGGATAACAACACCAATGCCCAAGCATGGCGGATTACTTTAAATGCAAATGGGACTTATAAATTAATGAATGTAGAAAGTAATAAGGCATTGGACGTGAATGGCGCCGGTGTTGAAAACGGAACAAAAGTTCAGATTCACACGGATAACGGAACCCACGCGCAGCAATGGAGGATCGTAGACGTGGGCAAAGGGATTTATAAGCTGATCAATGCCGGCAACGGGAAGGCATTGGATGTAAATGGTGGCGGTACAGCGGATGAGACGCCTGTATGGATATGGACCGATAATAGTACCGGTGCTCAGCAGTGGAAGCTTGTAGCGAAATAAAGATATGCATGACATAAGAGGATTCACTCTTATGGCTTTTTTAGAAGTTTGACAACTTCGGAGAGGACCTGGAGGATCTCATCGGCCTGATTAGCCAGACAAGGGCACGGGGGGCTCCCTTCTCCGCACGCTGTAACAAGAACGGGATTCTAATGCACCTGTAGTCGTTGAGTTCCATGCCCCATGCTCCGGGGAACGGCAGCAGTTAGAAGCGTACGCTGATGAAACTGTATCATGAGTTTTATAAAGCAAAGCGGTGAGGAGAATGCAGGCGTACCGATCATGGGCGCCTGTTTTCTTTGTTGTGGAACCCGACTTTGGTCCAGCTTCAGGGGGGACTGAAGTTGGTTGTTCCTTTCTTTTTGGCTTCGTATAATCAATTTGAATGTAGAGGATACATATTCTAAAAATAACAATAAAAGGTTAATGTGCGATGTGCCCTCAGCTTGCGGTCCGGATTCTTATATGAGGAGATGTAAGGTGAAACCATTAATCGAATTCAAAAACGTGACGAAAGAATACAACATAGGCGAAGTGCCGGTCAAGGCGCTGAACGGCGTTGACTTTATTATCAACGAGGGTGAATTCGTCGTAGTTCTAGGTGCAAGCGGGGCCGGCAAAAGCACGATTCTGAATATACTTGGAGGCATGGATACGGCTACCTCGGGTAAAGTGACGGTCGGCAGTCAGGATCTTACCAGCCTTAACGAGAAGAAGCTTACGGCATATCGCGCTGAGAAGGTAGGCTTTGTCTTTCAATTCTATAACTTAATCCCCAATTTGAACGCTTTGGAGAACGTTGAGTTCGCTGCGGAAGTATGTAAGAACCATCTGAATGCCCAAGAGATTTTAAATAAAGTCGGTTTAAAGAGCCGCATGAATCACTTCCCGTCCCAGCTCTCCGGAGGGGAACAGCAGCGAGTCGCCATAGCCCGCGCCGTTGCCAAAAATCCTTTGCTATTGCTCTGCGATGAGCCGACCGGCGCGTTGGATTATGTGACCGGCAAGTCCGTGTTGAAGCTTCTTCAGGATTTGAACAGGGAGACGAATAAGTGTGTTGTGCTCGTCACGCATAACTCCGCCATTGCGCCGATGGCGGATAAAATCATTCGGGTGAAAAGCGGAAAAATCGAAAGCGTAACGGTCAATGAGCTCAAACAAAGCGTTGAGGGGATAGAGTGGTGATGATATTAATCAAGAAATTGTTCAGGGATATCAAGCAGTCGATCGGCCAATTTCTTGCCTTAGTGTTGGTTATCGCCGTGGGCGCTTTTTTCTATACGGGGCTGGTTACGTTAAGCAGCAATCTTAGCGCTTATACGAAGGACTACTTTCACGCGCATCATTTAAGCGATTTGAACGTCTACTACGATCAAATTTCCAAGCAGGACACGGCGAAGTTGGGCAATATCGAAGGGGTAAACAAAGTTGAAGGACGGTACACCTTCGATGCGACGCAATTTTTTGACGGTACGAAAGCGGCCTTAAAGATCCATTCGATCCCTGCGGGCAATACCATCAATACGCCTGTGATGATAGAGGGCAGCCTTCCGTCCGGCAAGGATCAACTCCTGCTGGATTCCCATTACGCCAGGGAACATCAGTACAAAGTCGGGGATCAAATCAAGGTAAGCGTCAATGACAAGGTTGTGGCGTTCACCATTAGCGGCTTGGGCGAGAATGCGGAATATGCCAAAAAGAACGAAACCCAAGACCATAAAACGTCCGGATTCGCCTATGTGGCTGAATCGGGAGTTCCCCGAATCGCCGGCAGCCTTTACTATAATGAGGTTTTGATCGATGCGGAAGAAGGGGTCGATGTAGACCGGTTAGGCCAGAACGTTGAAGCGCAATCCAAGAGACTTTCCTACGAAAGCCAAATAAGCAAAGAACGGACATTCAGTTATTCGCAGCTCCAACAAACCATCCATAACAATAAATTGATGAGCAAGGTTATTCCGTTGGTTCTCTTTCTGATCGAAGCGATCATTCTCTTCCTTATCATGTCTCGGATCATCGATTCGCAAAGGAACCAAGTAGGCATTATGAAGGCATTGGGAGTGAAGAACAGCAGCATCATGCTCCATTACATGGGATTCCCGGTGCTTGTCGGCATCATAGGCTCCATTCTTGGCTGCGCCGCTGCGGCGGGCCTGTTCATTCCATTGATTGAGGCGTCGAATGCCAGAGCTTACTCACTGTCGAACATTGCTTTCCCCCTATCCCCCTTCTCAGTCATTCCGCCCATCCTGTACTCGAGCGCATTCGGTATGCTGTCTTGTTACCTGAGCGGCCTAGGCATTCTGCGAGAACGCGCAGCGCAGGCGATGCGGCCCAAACCGCCGAAGAAGATGAAGAAGCTGCTCATCGAACAGTTTCCGGGGATCTGGAGACGCATTTCCTATAGCCACAAGCTCATTCTTAGAAACATCTTTCTTCATAAGCAAAAGGCGTTAGCAAGCTCCGTTGGCGTTGTGGTGAGCACCGTACTCTTGATCACTGCTTTCGGGACGCAAACGTCTTTGCAAAGGGTGGCCGACCAGATCGAGGAGGTGAATACCTATGATCTGAAGGTCGAATATACGAGGGAAGCAGAGCTGCAGAAGCTCCAGCTGCCCATCGGGATTGAAAGCAGTTATCATCAATCGTCCTTTCCCGTGGAATTCCTCAAGGGAGATCAGCATGAGAACGCCACGTTGATCGTTACGGAGAAGGACAATGCGCTCATTCAATTTTTCGACGAGAACGACAATCCCGTTGCGCTTGAGGACAGCGGCGTGCTGGTACCCAAATCGTATGCGGACCCCTATCAGATTGCGGTAGGGGATACGATCCGCATCAAATTCACCGATCCGTCGTTTGCGAATAAAACGGTCGAAATGAAGGTTACGCAAATATCCAATCAGTATTCGAATCCGTCGTTCTATTGCACGACAGCGTATCTCAAGAGCTTCGGCATCGACTACAAACCAACCTCGCTTCTAGTGAAAGCCGGCAGCGCCGCAGACCTTGCTTCCGCCCGTCAGTTCTTCGAGCAGGATAAGCAGGTAGTTACCATCGAGGACAAGAATGATTTGAAAGAATCCGCACAATATATTCTGAGGCAGAACCGTTTTGTCTTTATCCTGTTTATCATAAGTGCCGTCATTCTTTCGTTTGGTGCCATCTATACAATATCCTCCATCAATATCTATGAAAGAAATCGCGAGCTTGCCACTCTTAAGGTATTGGGTTATCCCAAAAGCAAAATAAACCGGCTTATCTTCGGTGAGAACATGATCCTCACCGCCTTTGCGGTCATTGCAGCACTGCCGGTCAGCGGCTATATGTATTCCATTATTGTAAAGGCGCTGTCGAGTACCCATCAGCAAATCCCAGATCAATTCAATCTGTTGGCTATACTGGTATCCGTCATTCTTGCCTTCTTGCTCACCACTCTCTCTAACCTGCTGCTTCGGAGAAAAGTGTCCCGAATCCATATGATTGAATCGTTAAAAAGTATAGAATAATCGAGATTCAGGACCGAACCGGCGGCGACTTATGGACGAGTAACGGCGCGGACGACGCTGCGGGAACAAGCTTGCGGCCAGTGCGGAACAAGGGCAGGGGCCGGCTGGCGGTGAAGCAAGCTTTACCAACGTAAAAGTGAACAACCTCGGCTTGAAAGCCATGTAGGGGGAGGACAAGAGCACGAACTTCAAAGGGGTGAGAGTGTCGGGGAACACTGGTAAGCGGGGATCGGAAGCGGGCGCTGCTGAAGCGGTGCCGCGAGTTTTATAAGGCGGAGCCCCAGAGATACATCAATGAACAAAAAAGGTCCGGCTGACATCATGTCAGACCGGGCCTTTTGCTTGGTCTTTAGTATTCTAGCGCTGCTCCATCATGCCTTGAAGGAACACCGCGAACAGCTTCGCGGCTTCGGCTCTCGTGGTGCTGCCCTGCGGGTCAAACTGCCGGTTGTCTTTGCCGGCAATGAATCCCGCTTGGGACAGGGCGCTGACCGCATCGGCCGCCCAAGGGCTGATCAGCTGCTGGTCGGCAAAGCCCGCGGAGCCGGCGGAGGCTGGCAGGGAGTAGCCCGTCAGAACGGCAAACCGGTTCAGCATGACGCACATTTCTTCGCGGCTGATTTGGGCATCCGGACGGAACTGCCCATTCGCGTCTCCCTCGACAAGCTTATGCTGGGCAGCCCACGCCACGTAAGGCATGTGCCAGTCGCCTGCCTGGACGTCAGTGAATGCCGAAGCCGTGAAGCCGGAACCATCGGCATTGGCGACACCCGCCAGCAGCTTGGTGAATTCGGCCCGCGTGATGTTCGCATCGGGAGCGAATGTGCTGTCGCCGGACCCGGATACGATGTCACGCGCAGCCAGGTAGGTCACATAGCTGCCCGCCCAATGCGTGAACGTGTCGTTGAAGCTGACGCTGTTATAACTTACGGCATAGGTGCTGGGATGGTCGGTCAGGAAGAAGAGCTGTCCATCACGCGGGCCGAAGGCCGATTGCGGGAGAAGGTGCGGCCTGCCGTCCGCATCGATCTCGCTGACTACAAGCGCATTCGTATCTTCTCCTTGCGCTGCTTGGTACGGGATGCGAATCCCGATGCGGCTTCCGCCAAAGCCCGTGATGCCGGAGGTTCCGGAATGAAGGGTCACCTTCAGCGCAGGCCTTGTGCCGGCGAGGTTCCTGGCTTCGGCAGCAAAATTACCGGTGTCCGCTGGAGCCATACCGATCCGGATCACGTCTCCCGCCGTATTTTGCAGGCTCATCAATCCGGCTTTGCCGAGCGTCATGCTGCCGAACGGGGTGACGATAGCGATTTCCTTTGCTTTGCTGTCGGCCAGCTTGCGAATCGCCTCCTTGGACAGGGAGAGCTCTACCGTCTTGGCCAGTTTGGAGGGCTCTACTTTCAGCTCCGCCACTAGGCCTTCTCCCGTCAGGGAGTTGACTTTACTGAGCAGATCGCTGAGCTGGGAAGCCTGCAGCTCGGCTGCTGCGGTTCCACTCTCGTCTACAGCAGCTGGGATGGATACGCTCATCTTATCCCGGTCGCCTGCGGCTGGCAGAGCACCATCAGCCGGCTTGGTACTCTCGGCTGGCTTTGCATCTACAGCCGGTGCGGCAGAGGAGGAAGACGAGTTGTCCGAGCTGGAGGACGACGACGATGTATTCTCGATCGCTGCCTGGATCCGGTCGGACAGGTAGATGATGTTGGCTTTGTACCCGCTCGGCAGGCCTGCCGTCTCTACAGAGGTGAACTGTCCGGTCCGCTGATCCTTGGCATGGGTCATGATGGTCATGACATCGCCAGGCACATAGGCATCGGTAAAATTCAGACGGAGCTTACCATTCAATTGGGCCGCACCTTTGATCTCCAGCAGATCCTGGGCGCTGCCGACGTTCAGCTCTAGCGTACCGCCTGCAGCCTGCGTATAACTCCCGCCGATGGTCATGCTGCCGGCAACCTGTTCCGCCAGGCTTCCCTCACCAACGGCTACATCACCGGTTCCGAAGGCCGTTCCCGACTCGCCCACGAGCAGGCCGCCGATGATCTGCGTGCCGCCGGAATATGTATTGCCGCCCTGCAGCTTGAGCGTGCCCGATCCCGCTTTGGTCAGCTTGCCCGTACCGGAGATAGCGTTGCGCCAGCGGTCGCTGGCATGGAAGCCGCCTTGGTACGCGTCCATGGTTACCGTGACGTCCTGGTGGAAGGCGCCGTATCCGTCCGCAGCGGCAAAAAGATTGAGCCGACCCCAGCCCTCGGGGTCATCCAGCAGCGGGTAGCCGGAAGGCAGGCCGGTGGTGGCCAGCACCTCGCGGCGCTGAGCGCTATCCAGGTAAGGCAGACGGGTCTCCAGCAGCACTTCGGCGCCCTTCGGCACGCTCATGGGCTTGGAGGTATCGCCGATCTGGCTGAAGCCGTAGGTCAACCGCTCGGTATACTGCGCTTTATTCTTCGCATAGTCGCTGAAGCGGTCTTCCGCCGTACCGGTTTGCGTGAGGAGCTTCGCGTGCGCTTGTTCATAAGCAGCCTGCTTGACGTCAGCATTGTCGGGATCGGCCAGGATCGCAGCCGACAGTGCCGTCGCCATGATCCTTCCGCCCATGACATCCATCGGGGAGTGCATGCCGGCGACAACCCGGCTGTTGCCCATCTCCGATGCCCGCGTGAGCAGCTCCTGATACCGCTCAGGCACAGCGTAGGCCATCGCGAACGCGCTCAGATAAGAAGCGTTGGTGTGTCCGCTCGGAAAGCCGCCGTCGGTTTCGGGTGTCTTGCTGATGGCAGGCACCAGCGAAGGCACGATAATCGACGTGTCGGCCCAGCGGAACGGACGCTTATAGGCATAGAAGTTTTTGGCGGGGTTCGTGGACGAATAGTTGCCGCGCAGGGTTTTGACCAGTGTCACCATCCGGCCGAAATTCGAGTTCGGGTCGCCGGCATCGGTTCCGCCGTCATCGTACTTGACCGTGGTGGCGTCAGACGGTATGTCGTTGATCGTTGTCGTGGCGCCCGCGTTCGTGCGGTACACGTCGGTGAGCGAGCCAAGGCCGTCGATGACGCCGTAGCTTTGCTTCCGGCGGTCGTCGTAATAAGCCCTATCGGCTTCGGCGGCGGTCCGCTTGGCGGCAATGTCGACCACCTTCTGGATGTTGGCGTCGAGCACGCTGCTGTTCAGCTTCGTGCCGTTATCCCAGGAGTTTCCCGGTGTCCAAAGCTCAAGGAAGGGGGAAAGCACCCCGATGGCCGCATTGGAGGTGGCAGTACTGTTCGCCGCCTGATTCGTTTTGTAGGTATCGACGAAATGTCCCCAGGCCGGCGCGGGCAGATACACAGCGGATGATACTGCGGCTGCCGGTTCCGTCGAAAAGGTTGATGTGACGGCTTCCGCGCTGGCGTAAGGTGCTGGAATGGTATTCAAAAGCAGTGCCAGGCTTAACGCAGTGGGTACGGTTCTTTTGGTTTTCATGTTTGTGACTCTCCTCGAACGCTCGGCTATCTCTTTTTGCACTCCGTTATGCTTCGCATAAAGGTCGCTATCAAAAAGAGATAGCCTCGCTGGTAGTGTGAAGTGCATCCGCCGCTTATGGCTTCGCATATCCTTGCGGATAAACTTGAAAGAGATGCTTCGCATAAAGTCGCTATCAAAAGAGATAGCCTCGCTAGCATAGGGGAGTGCACCCAGCCGCCCATGGCTTCACATCTCTCGCGGATAAACTTGAAAGAGATGCTTCGCATAAAGACCGCTAGCAATAAGATAGCCCCGCTGGTAGGGAAGTGCACCCGCCGCCTACGACTTGGCCTATTTCTGCAAACCAGCCTACTTCGCAGGCAGGGCCTTGTAGACCAGACCCAGCTTGTCGATCGTATCGCCAGAGCGGCCGAAGAAGCCGGCGATCCCGCTGCCTGCCGGGGCTGTCAGCGTGGTGGCGGTGCCGCTCTTTGTGCCGGCGGCGACCTTGCGGCCCTGGTTCGTGGTCAGTTCCAGATAGAACACGCGGCTGCTTCCGTTGTATGTATTCTGGTACAGGAGCGCGCTGACGAAATATTCCCCGCTGCCGAGCGTGAGCGATGCCGCACTGCCGCCGGCTCCGCCGCTGGTCAGCACCGTTCCGTTCGCATAGGCCATCGACACGGCATCCAACCGGCTTCCGCCTCTTAAGGTGACCGAGGCCGGCTGGCTGGATACCGGGGCGGTGCTTCCGAGGAAGTTAAAGGGGGTTCCGCCGCTGCCGCCAACCAGGTCACTGTAGCTCAGGCCCCCGCCGGTGGAGAAGGAGAAATTAGCGCTGATCGCATAATGGTCGGACAGCTGGTGCCCGGCGGCATCGGTGAAGTAGGTATCCTCCACTTTGTAGGTATTCGCCTGCAGCGATACGGCAGCGCCGCTTCGGTAGAATATTTTATCGACGACTTCGTTGTCCGGACCGGTTGACCCCGGCGTGCCCAGCAGTGCCTCGGTGCCCATGGCCGGGTAACTGCCGCCCCGGATCTTCTCCACCCATGCGTCCTTCATGCCCAGTCTGTCGACGAACAGCGTCTTGAGCTGATCCTCCGACCGGGTGTATCTGCAGTTGGTGTCGCCGAGGACGAGCACGGCATGTCCCTGCGAATTGGCCTCGATGTAGGCGGCCAGCTGGGTCAGGTTGTCGCGTCTCGCCTCATTCGACAGCGTATCGGTATTCGCGTCAGCATGGAGATTGTAGACGTCTATATAAGCTCCGTCGGCAAGCTTGACTTGCTTGTAGGTGAATCCCTTCGGAGTGAGCTCGTCCGAGCCGTTATCGAAGAGCCCATACCGCTTGTTCCAGGTAACCCGTTTCAGATCGTACAGCGGGTAACCCGACAAGGTGTTGAGGCCGCTGCCGATCCCGGCGCCGCCGGAGGTAGGTGTGCGGTAGGGATGGGTATCACTCGCATAGAGCGAGGCGTGATAATTGAAATCCTCCTGCACGTTCACCAGCTCATACGGAGCAAGCTTGGCGCCGATCTGCGGGGTATACTTCTCGGGATCGGCACTGCTGGACAGGATGGCCGGCAGCCCTCCTATGTTATAAGAAAGGACATCGAAGCTCCCCGCTGCCGCATGCGCTGATTTCACAGGGCCGCCCGTGATCCCGAGAGGAACCGTGACTGCCGCTGCCAGCGCGAAGGTCAGCACTTTTCGCCATTGCATCATTCTCTTTCATCACCCTTCTGCATCCAAATTGGGACTACGACATCAATCTAGCATCCGGGTAGGAACGCCTCAATAGAACAAATTCCGCATGATATCAAAATCGTACGATGTAAGACGGCGCCCGCGAATTCAGGCACCTTTTCCTGGTACCGGGCAGCCGGTCGGCCGGTGTGGAAATCGTCCGCCCCTCAAATATTCCCATTCCTCCCAAACCAACTGTTAAGTTTCGGTAAATGGCCGAACCTGTCTCCGGGGATGCTGTATAATCTGGAATGGGAAGGAGGGGAACGCGATGATCATGAGGAGAAAGTGGAATACCGTATTCGCCAACCTGGCGATTTCCTACCTGACGATCGTTATCGTCGTGGTTCTCTTGCTGTGCTCGATTTTCTATATGGTTGTGCCGCGTAATTATAATGAAGAAATCCGCAGCAAGAACGAGATGATGCTGAAGAATGCAGCCGATACTATAGAATCCGCCGTGCTTGAGCCCGTTCATAAGATTTATCTGGATATTGCACTCCGAAACATAACGAATGCCGGTATCGATGCGAGGGGTTCTTTTCGGGGACAAAGCAGTACCATTCTTGATCTTCAGGAGCTGCTGAAGCAGGAGGTCGTGACTCATTCGGATCTCGTGCACGCGATTCATCTGTACTATCCGAAGTCGGGTGTCATGATCTCCTCTCTGTATGGACTGAAAACCAATGTTGATACGCACAGCGAGGCATTCCGCACGATGGACTGGATCGACAGGATGCAGACCAGCAAGAACAGCTGCTTGTGGACTGAGCCCCGGATGGTGCCCAAAGACATTCACGCGAGCGTATCGGCCAGCAATACGATGCAGCCGTTGATTACGTATGCCCGCAGCTACCCCTTCCATTCGACGGGCGAAGCATCCGACCTGATGATCGGCATGGATATCAAGGAATCCGCCTTCAGCGGCATTCTCCAACAAATGATGCCCGCTGACTATCCGAACACTTACCTTATGGATCAGCAGGGGATCGTGATCTCGGCGGCGGATAAAAGCATGCTCGGACGCAGGGCTGCGGAGCCGGCCTCCTCGATCGAGAACATGCTGGCCTCTCAGGCGGAAGCACAAAGCTTCACCGAAACCGTCGGGGGCACCTCCTATGTCGTATCCCACCATAAGCTGGAGTCCAATGGGTGGAAAATCTACAATGTCGTTCAGGAGAACAGCTTCTATCAAAAGTCGATCATGCTGCAGCAGGTGATCCTCTACATCTGCTTGCTCGCCATCCTCATTGGCATGGTGCTCTCCGGGATTTTCACGGTCGTGAGCTATTCGCCTGTAAAGCGGTTGCTAACCAGAATTAAAGGCCTGTTCGACCACCCTTCCGAGACCCGGCATAATGAGTACGTGCTGATCGATACGGCCATTCACAAGTTGACCAGCAGGGTGAGCAGCTTGGAGGAGACGCTTCAGGCGAATCAACCGGTGATCAAGCACAATGTGGTGCTCAATATACTGCGGAACAGTTACCAAGCCGACGAGCTGGAAGAGCAGCTCCAATCGCTGAGCCTATCCATGGCCTACTCCGGCTACTGCTGCCTGGTGATCGACCCGTTCAGCAAAGGCTTCAAGGAGCTGGATTCCAAGATGAATCAGTATGCCGTCTACAAACTGATCAATCAGTTGGAAGCGGCGAGGCTGGAAGATACGCGCCTCATTGCGGAAGAACTGCCGGACCGCAAAATCGTCGTGATTGTATGCACGCACCGCCCTCAAGACGCCTTGCTGGAATCGATATCGAACCGGATTCTGTCGGAGGTCGAGGCTCACTTCGGTCTTCATTTTAAAATCGCCTGGGGCCTGTGGGTGGAGGAATGGAGCCGTGTCTACCAAAGCTTCGCGGATGCGCAGATCCTGATCAAATACGGCTTTTTCTTCCCGGAAACCTCTATTATCCGGGATTACAGCCTGCTGAACCGGGAACACAGCCACCTGGAAATGCCGCAGTCCGCCCTGCTGAAGTTTAAAGAAAAGCTGCAGGCCAGGAATACGGAGGGCTTGACCGCCGCCATCGACAACCTATTGAGAGACTTGAAGGAAGGCATGTATGCGGCGGATTACGGTCAATTTGTGCTCAGGAACCTGATCTCGATGTACGCCGATTTCCTGAAGACCGCGAGGGTTAAGCCATCAGGTGCCTTACAGACCGATCTATACAAGCAGTACCGTTCCATTTATGATATCCAGGGCTTCCGGGAGTGGCTGGTTCTGTCCATTGCCGAGTGTTACGTCCATATGGACAAGCGCAGTGACGAGCGGGCTGTGGAGAGCATAGAAGCCGTGAAACATTACATTGGCTCACACCTCTCGGAAGATTTATCACTGGAGGCGGTCGCGGCGAAAGTCTTCCTGAGCGCGAAATACTTGAGTAAGATCTTTAAGGAAGAAACGGGAATGGGCTACACGGAATTCGTCACGCAGAAGCGCATGGAACGGGCATTGGAGCTGATGAAGAACAACTCCCTGACCGTCGAACAGATCGCGGGTGCCGTCGGCTATGGAACCCCCGCTTACTTCATCAAGAAGTTCAAGGAAATCCATGGATGCACACCGAAGAATTATGTCCGGAGCCTGTGGAACACGGGCAGCCATTCCTTCGATGAAAGGTCATGCTTATGAAAATGACGATTGGCCGCCGATGGGGGCTTATCCTTCCAGTGTTACTCCTCCTCCTAAGCGCCTGCAGTATGCCGGACGACCAGGCTTCTGGGGCTGAAGGATCTTCCGATTCAGCGGAGCACGCGCAGGAGAAGCGGTACCACATCACGTGGACGATGCATCTGAACGAACCTGTTCCTGAGGATGCGGAGATGATCCGGCTCCTGGAAGAGAAATTCAATGTGGATCTGGAGATATGGAATCTCGAGAACAATAACTATGAAGCGCTGCTGGATCTCAAGCTGGCGCAGGGCGAAATCCCCGATCTGCTGCGCATCCGGCAGTCGCATGACCTCTTGAAATACCGGAACCAACAGGTGCTTGCCGAAATCCCGCCGGGGATGATGGAGCAGTATGCGCCGAACCTGACCCGCCTCCTTCATACCAATGCCCCGGGGTACATGGAATACGGGCAGCTGGATGGCAGGCAGTATGGCATTCCGGTGATCAATTCGACCAATGCTTACAGGGTTCCCGTCGTATACAGGGAAGATTGGCTGAAGGGGCTTGGTCTTCAGCCGCCCGCAACCCTGGCGGAGTTCGAGAAGGTGATGTATGCCTTCACCCGTGAGGATCCGGACCGCAACGGCAAGCAGGATACGTACGGCCTCTCGAGCGAAGGGATGAACGTCGTCTTCGGCGCGTTCGGCCAAATGGTGTTCACCGAGCAGCTCTATTTTGCGGAGAAGGATCAGCGTCTTGTCATCGGGGCACTCGAGCCGGAGATGAAGGAAGCGCTGGGGTATTTGCAGAAGTGGTACCGGGACGGCGTCATTGATCCCGAATTCGTGACCGGAGAGAACATGGGCGGCTATAAACATCTGTCCCATGCCTTTATCAATGGTCGAATCGGTATGACGTCGATGGGCAACTACTATCACTGGGTTCAGGCCGGCGATTACCGGGTTGTGAACGACCAAGGTGAAGAGGTTCCGGTCGAACCGGCTTTCAATGCGCTCGAGCTCATCCAAAAGAACAGCCGGGCGAGGCTCGTATTCGGGCAGCCGGTTACCGGCCCCCAGGGACAGAGCGGCTCCAAGGCCTATGACAGGCTGATGAGCTATACAGCGATTGGGGCGGGCGCAGTGCAAGAGCCCGGGAAGCTGGCCAAAATTCTCGAAATTCTCGATTATGTCAGCGCGAACCCGGATCTGGAAGAGAGCATGACGATGAAGCATGGAATCCAGGGGAAGCACTGGAAGTGGGCCGGGGATGCGAAGGACGATGTCGTCATCCTGCCCCCGTTCGACCATAGTGCCAATTATACCAATCACATCGGCGCCAATATCGGCATGATGGTTCCGGAACGGCCGAGGGGCCGGAGGGAGCAGTGGGCTTCCACCCTTGGGCTCGAGGAGCACGGGATTTACAATGCGTTGAAGGTTCCCCTGCCATCCCTGATCCAATACAGCCCGGAGCTGATCAAACTTCGCAATAAGGCCTATGTTTCCATCATTACGGGGGATATGCCCGTCGATGAGTTTGACCGTTTCGTCAAAGAGTTCAGGGAAGCCGGCGGCGAGCAGGTGCTGAGCGAGGCGAACGAGTGGTACCGGGGCCAGGCGGGCAAGTGAGCTGTGTCTCGAAGGACGGGCAGGCATACCGAACAGCGGCCGCCTGCTTTTCTTTGCCGGTCATCCGGCGCGCCGCAGTGCTTGGCCTTGACGTTCCGGGCAGGGAAAAGATACCATGAGAATATGCCGGAATGGAAGGATGTGGGGTGTGTTCCTGTTTACATAGGTTGTTCGGCATGCTGATCAAACCTATATCCACCAACAAGGGAGGAATTCGTAATGTTGACCATGCAAGCGTTGAGTCCGATTCGAAAGCAGCTAAGAATCCTTACCTCATTGTTTATCGCCATTCTTGTAGCTGGATTGTCCGGCATGCCGGCATACGCGGCAGCTCCCGAGAAAACGGTAAACGCATCGGCGGTACTGGCCTACAATCTCAAAGGACTGAAGCACAATGTGGCGGTCCAGAAAGCTTACATCGCTTCGAAGTATGTTTACGTCACCCAGCGGTCCAAGGGAACCTGTTATCTTTCGAGACTGCTTATCAGCGGCAATGACGCCACCTACGTGGATGAAATGACCATCACCAATTCCGGCCACTGCCAAACCCTGGACATGTATACGTACAATGGAATCAATTACTTTTATTTCAGCTCCAAAGCGGATTCCGCAACAGACTATTACTGGTCGCTGCAGGTAGCCAGACTTCAATATGCTCCCGGCACGACCATGGATTACACGGATCTTCACCGGTTCACTTATATGAACTACGCCAATAAGACCGGAACGAGATTAGGTGAGACCTACCGTGTGGATGGAGGAGGCAACAGTACCCACACGGTATTCCGTGTACAAACGGCAGAAGGAAATGTCACTTGGTCCATTTATGACACGGTGGCATTGAACAAGCTTCTGGACGGCAGCGAACAGGTGCGGATGGACAGTGCGGCGGCGGTCAGCGAATCCGTGGCCAGCTTCACGCAGTCGGGCAGCGGGATCGTCAGACCGAACGGCTCTTTCCAGGGCCTGGATATGCTGGGGAGCACGGAAATCTATACGTCAGGCGGCGCGGAAGGCCAGACCCCGCAGATTGCCAGGATGTCAGAGACAGGGGCCTACAAAACCCTGGTCAACATCACCAATGTGGGAACCCATGAAATCGAGGGAGTACAGACAAAGGACGGGAACGTTTATTTTACTATCGTTACAGATCCTGTGAACAAACAGAATACGCAGAAAATCTATTATGTTCCTGACAGCATTTTTTAATTTACCGCTCAAGGCATCAAGAGCTAGCGAGGAATGGCCGCGTAACGCGGCTTTTTTTCATGGGAGGACCAACGCCGCTATCGAAAATTTGTATAGTGGGATAGAATATTTTTAAATCTCCTGTCTTTTATTCTATGGTATAGTAAGTGTATAATTTATTTATCTTTATATGAATTAATTTACCGTAATGAAAACCATTAATTTAAATTGTATGATGGGGGAACGTTCATGAGTTTTGATGTGAAAGCTGCCATCCAGAGCGGCAAAACAGTACTTGGTATTGAGCTTGGTTCCACACGGATTAAAGCGGTTCTCATTGGTGAAGATCATACCGCTATTGCGTCCGGAAGCCATGACTGGGAGAACAGCTATGTGAACAACATCTGGACCTACAGCGTAGAGGAGATTTGGAAGGGCATACAAGACAGCTACCAGAAGATGGCTGCCGATGTGAAGCAGCAGTATGGCGTCACACTGCAGACCATCGAAGCAATTGGCTTCAGCGGCATGATGCACGGCTACATGGCCTTCGATCAAGCGGGCGAGCTCCTGGTTCCTTTCCGCACCTGGAGAAATAACATCACGGAACAAGCTTCCGAAACCTTGACGGAATTGTTCAACTATCACATCCCGCAGCGCTGGAGCATTGCCCACCTGTATCAGGCGATCTTGAATGGGGAAGAGCATGTGGCCGAGATCCGCTTCCAGACCACGCTCGCCGGATACATACATTGGAAACTGACGGGACAAAAGGTGCTGGGTGTCGGCGAAGCCTCCGGCGTCTTCCCGATCGATATCGCTTCCAAGGACTATAACGCTTCGATGATCAGTCAGTTCAACGAGCTGATTGCCTCCCGTAACCTCCCATGGAAGCTGGAGGAGATCCTGCCTACGGTTCTGACCGCAGGTGAAAGTGCCGGCGTCCTTACGGAAGAAGGAGCCAGGCTGCTGGACGTGACCGGCGAACTGCAGGCCGGCATTCCGCTGTGCCCGCCGGAAGGCGATGCAGGGACCGGTATGGTCGCAACCAATAGTGTAGCGAAGCGCACGGGTAACGTATCGGCCGGAACCTCCGTATTCGCCATGGTGGTCCTGGAGAAAGAATTATCCAAGGCCTATGGCGAGATCGATCTCGTCACCACGCCTACCGGTAACCTGGTCGCCATGGCGCACTCCAATAACTGTTCCTCCGACCTGAACGCATGGGTTGGATTGTTCGAAGAATTCGGCAAGGCCATGGGTCTGGCCACGGATATGAACAAGCTGTACGGAACGCTGTATAACCTTGCGCTTCAAGGCGATCCGGATTGCGGAGGGCTGCTGGCTTACGGCTATCTCTCCGGTGAACATATGACCCACTTCGAGGAAGGACGTCCGCTGTTCGTGCGTTCCTCGGACAGCAACTTCAACCTCGCCAACTTCATGCGAGTTCATCTGTTCACCGCGCTTGGCGCCCTGAAGATCGGCATGGACATTCTTCTGAAGGAAGAGAATGTCCAGTTGGATGAAATCCTGGGCCACGGCGGCTTGTTCAAAACCAAGGGCGTAGGACAGCGCATTATGGCTGCAGCGCTCAATACACCGGTTTCCGTGATGGAAACGGCTGGAGAGGGCGGAGCCTGGGGGATTGCCCTGCTGGCCTCCTACATGATCAACAAGTCGGAGAATGAAACGCTGGAAGCGTACCTGAGCCAGAACGTATTCGCAGGAGAAGCAAGCGAAACCATCTCCCCTGATCCGAAGGATGTCGAAGGCTTTGAAGTATTCATGCAGCGGTACAAGAGCGGGCTGGCTATCGAAAGAGCGGCGGTCGAATATCTGAAATAGATCGACGGACGCCAAGATGAACGGCACTGGGCAGGGCAAGAAGCCATGACAAGGAATAAACCGATCGCTGCAATAACAGCGATCGGTTTATTTTTTGTATAGAAGGGGCTGGGGGGAGCGCGGCGGCACTTTCGGAAGGGGGCCTGGAGGCCGGAAACATCGTGGAGAAGGTACATAGGGGGCAGTTCGGGCAGGTTAAACGAGTACGATGCCCATGCAAAAGATGATCATCCTGTCGAAAAAGGCTTGCGGCATCAGGCTTCGGCGCTGCTGTACCATTGGTTGCGGCAGTATGATTGCGTGTCAGGCTGCGGTCTCGTATGATCGGTTTTGTAAGCGCTATCCCGGGTGCAGCGGACAACAACAAAAGGAGGGAAATGGATGAAGCGCAATTATGAAGTTCGGCTGGCTGCGGCTCCGGCGATCAAGACGAGACGCTTTCCGGCGGCCCAACAGATCCTAAGAGACAAGTGGCTGTATATCCTTCTCATCCCGGGCGTGCTGTACTTTCTATTATTTAAGTACGTGCCCATGTTCGGATTGGCCATAGCCTTCCAGGACTACAAGCCGCATATCGGCTTTATGAATAGTCCCTGGGTGGGGTTGAAGCATTTCGAACGGTTCTTCACCGAGCCGCAGTTCGGGATGCTGTTCCGGAACACGTTTGTACTGGCCATGTACAATCTGGTCTTCTTCTTTCCTCTGCCGATCATCCTCGCCCTGATGTTGAATGAGGTGCGCAGGGAAGCGTTCAAGGGCTTTGTCCAGACGATGCTCTACCTGCCGCATTTCGTTTCGTGGGTGGTCGCCGTTGGTATTTTCTACGTGCTCCTTACGACGGAAGGAGGCATTGTCAACGACATCATCGCCCGGCTTGGCATGGAGAAGATTCCTTTCCTGCTCAGCGAGGAATGGTTCCGGACGATGATTACCACCCAATCCATCTGGAAGGAGGCCGGTTGGGGAACGATTATATTCCTGGCGGCTCTGTCCGGCGTCGATCTGCAGCTCTACGAGGCGGCACGCATCGATGGAGCGGGGCGCTGGCGGCAGCTCTGGCACGTTACGCTTCCCGCAATCCGCAGCACGATCGTCATCCTGTTCATTCTGCGTCTGGGCAGCTTCCTGGATACGGGCTTCGAGCACATCTTCCTCATGCTCAATTCGGTGAACAGGGAAGTCGGGGAAGTATTCGATACCTATGTCTACCTCAAAGGGTTAACACAAGCCCAGTACAGCTACAGCGCAGCGGTAGGATTGTTCAAATCGGTGGTCGGACTGGTACTGGTAGTCGGCGCCAACTGGCTTGCCAAGAAATTCGGGGAAGAGGGCGTGTACTAGCGCGAGAGGAGGATTGTGAAATGACAATAGAGAACCGGACGATGGGCAGTAAAGTGTTTCACGCGGTCAATGCCTCCCTGCTGCTGCTCTTTTCACTGATTACGGTCATCCCGTTTCTGTACATTCTTGCCGTATCGTTCACCTCCCCGGCGGAGGTAGTCAAGGGCGGCCTGATGCTGTTCCCGAAGGAATTCACCCTTGCGGCCTATCGATATATTTTCTCGACGGATACCATGGTGAGAGCGATTCTGGTTTCGGTATATATTACCGTGTTCGGAACCGCAATCAATCTGTTCTTCACCTCCATCACGGCGTATCCGCTGGCACGCAGCACACTGAAGGGCAGGCGCACGATTCTGCTTCTGGTTCTGCTCACGATGCTGTTCAGCGGCGGGATGATTCCGACTTACTTTGTCGTGAAGGCGTTCGGCATGATCAATACGTATTGGTCGCTGATGATCCCCACGGCGATCAGCGCCTTTAATCTGATCGTTCTCAAGAATTTCTTCCAGCAAATTCCGGATGGGCTGGAGGACGCCGCGAAGATCGACGGCTGCAGCGATCTCGGGATCCTGTTTCGCATCGTGCTGCCCTTATCTCTGCCGGCTATGGCGACCTTCGGTTTGTTCTATGCGGTGGGCCATTGGAACACGTACTTCAACGCCGTCATGTACATCAACGATTCCGTCAAGTTTCCGGTTCAGATCGTTCTCCGGCAGATTGTTCTGCTCTCGCAGGACCAGATCGGGGACTCCACCACACAGCAGGACCCGGGGGATTATCTGCCGCAGACGATACGGATGGCTTCGATCGTCATTGCGACCGTGCCGATCCTGCTCGTGTATCCGTTTCTTCAGAAACACTTTGCCAAAGGCGTTATGCTGGGATCGGTCAAAGGATAGCCGGTACCGGTTCTCATTCGATACAATCAGAGGGATAAGGGGGGCGCACAATGAAGAACAATCGTCAAGGCGCAGCATGGGTACTTAGCATCGCCCTGGCCGCTGGGTCGCTTGCCGGATGCAGCTCCGGTCCAACGGCCGCGGAAGATTCGGCGGGCACGGGGGGAGGGCCGCTCGAGATTACGATCGGGACGCCGCAGGTCGGCGAGGCGCCTAAAGCGGATAGTGAAATTGAACAGGCCATCGAGAAGTACACGAATACCAAGCTGGACATTCAATGGATTCCAAGCGCGGCCTTCGAGGACAAGAAGAATGTCATGATCGCCTCCAGCGAAATGCCCAAAGCGTTCAAGCTGACCTTCAATGCGACGACGCTCAGCGCGATCCAATCCGGCCTGTTCTGGGAGATCGGCCCGTATCTGAAGGATTACAAAAACCTGGCCGAAACGAACCCGATGCATTACGACAACATCAAGGTGGATGGGAAGCTCTACGGGCTCCCCTTGTACCGGGACATCGGAAGGGCCGGCATCACGCACCGCAAAGACTGGTTCGATGAGCTGGGGCTGAAAGCTCCGGTGACGATCGACGATTGGTATCACATGATGAAAACGGTCGCGGAGAAGGATCCGGACAAGAATGGCCAAGCCGACACGTATGGGATGTTTCTCGACAAATCCTATAATGACCCGGTGGCCAGCAGCGCCTTCCTGACCCGTCTGGCCGTCGCTCAGGGAGCGCCGAACAAATGGGGGCTTGTGGACGGCAAAGTCATCCCGGAGTTCATGACAAAGCCTTACCAGGACTCGCTCAACCTGCTGAAGCGGTTATATGCGGAGAAGCTGATCAACCAGGACTTCTCCGTCGTCCAGGCGGCGGATGCCGACAACAAGTGGAACGCCGGCAAAGTCGCCATCCGGGTGAATACCGTGGCCTCCGCTGCGGCTACATCCGCGAATAACCTCAAGAAGGCCGTCCCGGATGCGGTAGTGGATGTGCTTCCGTTCACGGGCCCTGGCGGCAACCGGGTACCGGCGGAGCCGGGCAATAACGGGTTCTTCGTCTTCCCGGTCTCGAGCGTGAAGTCGGAGGAGGAGCTGAAGCGTGTGCTGGCGTTCTTCGACAAGCTGCTGGAGCCGGAGATGTCTACGCTGCTTACCCGCGGGATCGAAGGCAAGCATTTCAAGAAGACGGACGACGGGAAAGCCGAATTCCTCGATCTGAACCTCTTCAACCTGGAGGTCAAGCCGTTCCGCGACAGCCTGCCGTCGTTCGAGGTGACGGGCAAGGGGCTTCCTCTCAAACTGGACGCCCTGCAGGAGAAAGGCTGGAAGGTCGTCTCGGACAACCTGAAGAACGTCGTTCCGAATGTGGCGCTCACGCTGAACTCCAAGACCTACGTGGAGAACGGCTCCGAGCTGGATACGCACATTCGCGACGCCCAGACCAAATACATTATGGGCAAAATTGACGAAGCCGGCTTCCAGGCGGAGATCGAGGCTTGGAGAAAGATGGGCGGAGACAAGGTCATCGAAGAGTTTACCGCAGAATACGCGAAGCTGAAAAAATAGGAGGATGGACCGAATGACCATGGTGATCGAATCAACCGCATTTGTGAACGGGGGCTGGATCGCCCCCGAAGGCCGGCCGCTCAAGGAGCATTACAGCCCGCTGGACAGCTCGATACTGGTGGGGCGCAGCCTGCAGCTGACCGCGGCGGATGTCGACCTGGCGGTACAGGCCGCAAGGCGCGCGCTGCCCGGATGGGCCGGCCTGCCGGGCGGCGAGAGGGGAGCGTATCTCTTCAAGGCTGCGCAGAAGGTCGAGGAGCATGCGCAGGAGCTCGCGGAGCTGCTGACCCTGGAGATGGGCAAGCCGATCGGCGAGGCCAGAGGCGAGGTCAACCGCGCGGTCGTGCTGCTGCGCTACTACGCGGGGGAAGGGCTTCGCAGCATCGGGGAAGTGCTGCCGGCGACCGACGGCGTATCCCATCTGTATACGACCCGCGTTCCGCTCGGAGTCGTCGGTCTGATCACGCCCTGGAACTTCCCGGCGGCCATCCCGGTCTGGAAGATGGCGCCGGCGCTGATCTTCGGCAACACCGTAGTCTGGAAGCCGGCGGAGCATGCCACGATCACCGCGTCCTATCTGATGAAGCTGCTGACAGCAAGCGGGCTGCCTGACGGGGTCGTGCAGCTCGTGAGCGGTTCGGGCTCCGTTGTCGGGCAGCGCATGCTGGAGCATCCGGACATCACAGGCATCTCCTTCACCGGCTCGGATGCGGTAGGGAAGACGGTAGCACAGGCGGCTTCGGCCCGTCACGCCAAGTATCAGCTGGAGATGGGCGGGAAGAACGCAAGCGTCGTGCTGGCCGATGCGGATCTCGGCAGGGCGGCGGACACGATCCTCAGCGCGGCCATGCGCTCAGCCGGTCAGAAATGCACGGCGACCAGCCGTGTGATCGTCGAGAAGCCGGTCAAGGAAGAGCTGACGGCCCTGCTGGTCGAGCGAGCCCGGCGCATCAAGCTGTCCGATCCGCGGGAGGGCGATTGTTATCTCGGCCCGGTGGTCTCGAAGCGCCAGTATGACAGCATCCTGGGCATGGTGCAGCAGGGCATCCGGGAAGGAGCGAGGCTGCTGGCCGGGGGCAGAGCGAGGACGGAAGGAGAATTCGGGAAGGGCTATTATATCGAGCCGACGATCCTGGATGGGGTGGAGCCGGACAGCCTGCTCGCACAGGAGGAAATCTTCGGCCCGGTGCTGGTCATTCTCGAAGCGGACGATCTGGAGCATGCGATCGGGCTTGCCAACGATGTCCGGTACGGCCTCGCCGCGGCCCTGTTCACCCAGAACCAGAAGAGCATCCACCGCTTCGTGAATGGCATGGAGGCGGGATTGATCAAGGTCAACGGGGAAACGGCGGGGGTGGAGCCTCAGGCGCCGTTCGGGGGCATGAAGCTGTCGAGCTCCTATTCCCGGGAGCAGGGAAGAGCGGCCATTGAATTTTTTACACAGGTCAAGACGGTGGTTGTGACGCCTTAAGGTTAGGCCGGCAGAACTCTTAAGAAGGGCAGGGATGGGGAATGAACTATGGTGATTTCAGCAAACGCTTGGAAACGATTTCGGCCATTCATATCACACCGTTCGACGAGGTTACCGGTGAGATCGATTGGAAGGGCCTGGAGGCCAACATCGAATTTCTGCTCGCCAGCGGTTCCGAGGTCATTGTGACGTGCGGCAATACCGGCGAATTCTACGCGCTGACGCTGGAGGAAGCGAAGGAAGTAACGAAGCGGGTCGTCGAGCAGGTGAAGGGGCGGGCGATCGTCATGGCCGGGATCGGTTACTCGGCAGACACCGCTGTTGAGCTCGGCAGGCATGCCCAGCAGGCCGGGGCCGATTGCGTCATGATCCATCAGCCCATTCATCCTTACATTACGAAGGAAGGGGCGGTCTCTTACTTTAAGAAGATTATGGAGAGCCTCGACATCCCGTCGACGCTGTATCTGAAGGATGCAGCGGTCTCCGACGAGATTTTGCTGCCCCTGGCTGCACTCCCTGAGTGTGTCGGAGTGAAATATGCGATTAACGACCTGCCCCGCTTTACGCATACGGTTCGGAGCATCCCGGAGGAGTACGGAATCGCCTGGATCTGCGGCACAGCGGAGAAGTGGGCGCCGTATTTCTTCCAAGCCGGGGCCAAGGGCTTCACCTCGGGTCTTGTCAATGTCGTTCCGGATAAGTCTCATGCTATGCTGAAAGCGCTGCGGGAGGACGACTGGACGACCGTGTGGCGGCTGTGGGAGGATATTTTGCCCTTCGAGAACCTGCGGGCCAAGTATAACGCCGGGAACAACGTGGTGATCGTCAAGGAAGCGATGGAGCAGCTGGGGCTGCGGGCGGGGATCACGCGCGAGCCTGTCGACCCGCTTAACGAATCGGATAAGAAGGAAGTCACCGCTCTGCTGGCGCAGTGGGGACTGCTGAAAGTACAAGAGGAGGCTGTTCAATGAAAATAACGGACATTAGGCTGACGGTAGTCGGGATGCCGCGTCATACCGGATTTGTGAGCAAGCACGTGATCGTCGAGATCGACGCCGATAACGGATGGACCGGGATCGGGGAGATGTCCGATTTTTCCCATCTGCCTTATTACTCGCTGGATATCCGCGATCTGCTGACGGTATTGAAGTCCACTCTGCTCGGGATGAGTCCATTCGATATTTCGCTCACTAACAAGGTGCTGGGGAGCTACTTTCCTGAAGCGATGTTTTATTACGAGAAGGGCAACTTCATCCGGAACGGGATCGATACGGCGCTTCATGATCTGTGTGCCAAATCGCTCGGCATCTCGGTGTCGGAGCTGCTCGGCGGCCGAATCCGGGAGAAGATCAAGGTGTGCTTCCCGATCTTCCGGCACCGCTTCATGGAAGAAGTCGAAGAGAATGTGGCGGTCGTCCGCCGCCGGCTGGAGCAGGGCTTTGACACGTTCCGGCTGTATGTCGGCAAGAATCTGGATGCGGACGAGGCGTTCATGGACCGGGTGCGGACGGAGTTCGGCAGCCGGGTCACGATCAAGTCGCTGGATTTCAGCCATCTGCTCGACTGGAAGCTGGCGCTGCAGGCAACCAAACGGTTTCGCCAATACGATTTTCAGCTCATCGAGAGTCCTGCGGTCCAGAACGACTTCGAGGGTCTGCGCCATTTCCGCATGAAGGCCGATCACCCGGTCAGCGAGCATGTGTGGAGCTTCCGGCAGCAGTACGAGATGATCCGTCAGGACTCCGTCGACATCTTCAACATTTCTCCGATCTTCATCGGAGGCTTGACCAGCGCGAGGAAGGCGGCAGCGGCCGCGGAGGTCGCAGGGAAGTCGTGCCTGATCGGAACGACGCAGGAGCTGTCCGTCGGAACGGCCTCCATGGCGCATCTCGGCAGTGCTCTTGCCAACCTGGACTACACGTCGGATCCAACCGGACCCCAGTTATACATCGGAGACATTGTGAAGCATCCGGTTCAATATCAGAACGGTTACCTGCTGGTACCGGACCGCGGCCGGATGGGCTTGGGCGTGGAATTGGACTGGGAGCAGATCGAGAGATACCGGGTGGACGATCTCAGCTGGGGGACGATTTCGGTGCATCAGCTCCAGGACCGCACGGCCCAAACGAAAGCGTAATCTTTCAAACTTTCTGATATAATGATAACCGGGGGAGCCTTATTCGGCTCTTTCCCGGTTCCTTTCTTTCGGTGAACCGCATGATGTCAGAGGGGAGGGGGGTTATCCATTGCCCAAATACTTGTATCGGTTACTCGTTTTCACCTTATTGTTAGTCGCTGCGCCGGTTATTTCCATTGGGATGATTTCCTACTATATCGCCTCCCAGGATACCGAGAAGAAGGTTAACGAAGGAAATACGCACATTCTGCTTCAAAACCAGATGAGAATCGAGCAGGTATTGAAAAATGTGGAAATGGGAGCCGTCCAGTATTTAAACTCCTCTCTGGTGACCGATCATTTGTACGATCATTTGACTCCTGACGATTTTGTCACGATCACGGATCTGGCCAAGGGCTTGTATAACTTGCACTCCTTGTCGGGTGTAGCGGATACGCACCTGGTGAACCTGGAGCATGACTGGATGATCAGCAATCTCGGCTTTACGAAGGTCCGCGATTATTTGAATCCGGAGGTGCTCAGCGAGTACAGCAGACACCCCAAGAATTTGTATTGGCTGGCCGGCGGCAGCGGGAAGAAGACCGGCGGCGGCACTGAAGCGGAAGCGCCCGCACGGGATACGGTCCGGATGATCGTCAAGCTGCCGATGATTGCGCCTTCGAGCGAGCCGAGAGCGCTCTTGATCATCGACATGGATGTGCAGAAGCTGGAGAGCGACATGACGCCGAACGCGCAGTGGGGAAACATGGTGGTGCTGAACCGCGAGAGGCTGCCGTTCCTGACGAATCCCGGCTCCGCTGCAGTAACCGATGAAATTTTGCTTCATATGAAAACGCTTACCGACACCGAGGGTTATTTTGAAATGGACGGCATGGCCGTGAACTACCGGGTTTCTCCTTATAACCAGTGGACGTATACCTCCATCAACTCCATCGAATCGATGACGAAGGAATCCAGGAAAATTGCCGCTGTTACGCTCAACGCCTGCCTCATCATCTTTGTTATTATCGCTGCCGGCGCGTACTACGGGTCCAGGCGCATGTACTCCCCGTTCCGCCGGTTGATGAGATTGATGGAACGGTATGGCGGCGAAGCGGCCGCAGTCCGGGAGCAGGATGAGTTCGCCTATATCGAGGACCGTTTCGATTCGCTCTTTAGTACGCGCAAGCAGCTGCAGAGCCAGCTGCAGGGCCAGCGCGGACAGATGAAGGAGTTTTTCGTGCTCAAGCTGCTCATGGGGCAGATCACCGAAAGCGAATTTACCTACAAGAGCGAGTCCTACGGATTCGCGGACAAGGGAAAATCGATGGGTGTGCTGGCCCTTCAAATCGATTCACTTGACGAGACCCGGTTCACGGAGAACGATAAGGAGCTCCTGCTGTTTGCCATCAATAACATGGTGGGCGAGCTGATTCCGCCTTCGGGGATGCTCGGCCATCTGCTCCTGGACCAGTCCCAGGTCTCGATATTGACCAGCGGCACGGGCGACCCCGAGGCGGGTAAAGCCCTCTTTCATCAAACGGCCGCATTGATCAAATCAAAGGTGTACGAGCTGCTGCAATTAAAGGTCAGCATCGGCATCAGCCGGAGCTTCACCCGGTATACCGATGCGAACCATGCTTACACGGAGGCTTTGGAGGCATTGAAGCGAAGAATTCGTCTGGGGAACGACATCATCCTCCATTATGACGATACGAAACTTGGCGCCGGACAGCGGGACCGTGCGTTTATGTCCCTGGAGCATTTCGAGGATGATGTCATTCATGCGTTGAAGACCGGCGATTCCGTCTCCACGGAGGAGCAATTGGACCGTTATGTGGAGGCGATGATGGAGAAAGAAATCGGCTTCAACGATTTCCAGCTGGTGATGCTGCAGCTCGTCAACCGGGTGTGCCGGCTGGTGAACGAGCAGGAGGGCTCACTGCACAGTCTCGTGCGCAACCAATCGATACTGAACCGGTTCGTCAAACTGCATACCGCCTCGGAAATTAACGCCTGGTTCAAGCAGGAGCTTCTGCCGCCTGTCCTGGCCTATATGAAGGAGCGTGTCGATAACCAATATATCAACATCGCCCATGAGATGGTTCAGCTCATCCATGAACAGTATAACCAGGATATCACGCTCGAAGCGTGCGCCGAACGGCTCAAGTACCATCCCGTCTACTTAAGCCGCGTGTTCAAGAAGGAGATCGGCGTCACGTTTATCGATTATTTGACGGATTACCGGATCAAGATGGCCAAGTCGTGGCTGGAGAATACCGATCTGAAAATTACCGAAATCGCGGCGCGTCTGAATTATACGAATTCGACGGGCTTTATCCGGACCTTCCGGAAGCTGACCGGCATGACCCCGGGACAATACCGGGACAGCCATTCGAATGGATAACCTACGAAGGGAAGTGAAGATATGTTGGACTACTCTATGGTGGACAAGTTGAAAATGCAGTACAAGGCACAGCCGAAGTGGTATTCTGTCCGCTGGCACTATATCGAGGGCTGCATTCTGAAGGCGTATCTGGACAGCTGGGCGCAAACCGGCAGTGAAGACGACTATGGGTTCGTCAAGGAATTTATCGATGGGCTGTATGATGAGGAGGGGCATATCCCCGCTATTGATCCCGGCTACTACAATATCGATCAAATTCGGATGGCCTCTGTGTTGTTCCCGCTATACGAGCGGGAGCGGGATCCCAAATATAAACGGGTCATGGATCTGCTGTACCGGCAGCTGTCGGAATATCCGAGAACGGAGTCGGGAGCGTTCTGGCATAAATCCAACTACCCCAATCAAGTATGGCTAGACGGACTGTACATGGGTCAGCCGTTCTATGTCCAATATACAAAGAGGTTTGCCGAACATAAGCTCTATTCGGATACGCTGGCCCAGTTCCGCAACGTCCGGAAGAACATCTACAACGAAACCAAGCGGCTGTACAGCCATGCCTATGATGAGAGCCGGCAGATGTTCTGGAGCGACCCGGTCACCGGTCAGTCTCCGAATGTGTGGGGGCGTGCGGTTGGCTGGTATGTGATGGCCCTCGTGGACGTGCTGGAGCTGCTGGAGGGCGAGCAGGCGGACGCGGGATTCCTGCAGCAGTACCTGCAGGAAACCGTAGACGGCATGCTGCCGCATCAGCACAGCGAAGGCATGTGGTACCAGGTGGTCGACCGGGCCGACCATCCGGATAATTACCTCGAGAGCAGCGGCACCCTCATGATGGCTTACGCGATCCTGAAGGGAGTACGCCTCGGCTATTTGCCGGGCGACTATGCAGGGCACGGGAAGAAGGCGTTCGACGGAACGGTCAGCCGTTATCTGCGGGAAGAGGATGGCGAAGTGCGGCTGGGTGGAATCTGCCGGAGCGCGGGCCTCGGGACCCATCCCGATACCGGAGTCGTCCGCGACGGCAGCGTCGACTATTATCTTCATGGCGAGAAGATCGTGGACAATAACGGCCACGGCGCTGCGCCGCTGCTTATGGCCTACAACGAAATGAGGCTGCTTCGGGATCCCGAGGGGCCGTCGGCAGAGGGCCAAGAAGCGGGCGCGGACCAAACGGCATCTCGAGGTTGACCCATCAATAACGGTGAGAGGCAGGCAGGTGTCCCGGACAGCGGGCGCCTGTCTTCTTTTCCGTTCCAGAAAAAGGGTTCGATCTTCGTAATCAGCGGGGATTGCGTTATACTATATATCATGATGTATAGGCAGCGCCCTCTCAGGTGCGGATACAGAGAAAATGAGGTGACAACATGGCGCATCAAGAGCCGGCCGGTTTGAAACGGCAGGACATGCTTCTCATCACCGCCGTAGCGCTGGGGACCCTGCTGAATCCGCTAAATACGACGATGATTTCGGTAGCCTTGGCCCGGCTTCAGGAGGAGTTTCAGCTGACCTTCACCGATGTGTCCTGGCTGATCTCCACGTATTACTTAGCTAGCGCCATCGGACAGCCGATCATGGGCAAGTGGAGCGATATGTTCGGACGCAAGCGGGTCTTCATGCTGGGGCTGCTGCTGGTGACGGTGTCGTCCTGCTTGGCTCCATTATCCCCCAGCTTCGGCTGGCTGATCGGTTTTCGGATCATCCAGGCCTTCGGAAGCTCGGCTTTGTTCCCCTCCGGCATGGGAATGATCCGAAGCCAGATTACTTCCAACCAGGCCAGAGCGCTTGGCGTATTATCGATATTCTCCAGCACCTCGGCAGCCTTCGGACCCTCCCTTGGGGGCTTGCTGCTGCATTACGGCGATTGGCCGCTCATCTTTCTATGCAATTTCCCGTTCATTCTCGGTTCTTTTCTCATTGCGTGGAAGGTCTTTCCGCGTGATCCGCAGACAACCGGACGGGCCTCGGATATGGATTGGCGGGGCGTGGGATTATTTTCGGCGGCGATTTTCATGTGGCTCCTCTTTTTCTTGTCGATTGCGGAGGGGCCGAGCCTATGGATGCTGGCGGCCGGTATCGGGTTGTCCTTCGGGTTTTACCGGTATGAGCTGGTCCAGAGCAAACCGTTCATCGATGTGGCGTTCCTTCGGAACAATGTCAATGTCACCCTGATTTATGTCCAATTTATTTTGACCAACATCGCCTTTTATTCCATCATGTTCGGGATCCCGTCGTACCTTCAGCGGGTGCAGCACATGGACCCTCAGCAGACGGGGCTCGTTATGCTGTCCATTGCCGGCTTCAGCGTTCTGGTCACACCGATGGTCAGCCGGTGGATCGACCGGAAGGGCTCCAAGCCCTCTCTGATTGCCGGGACGATCTCTGTGATTGCCGGGTCGCTGCTGCTTTTGCTTATCAGAGACCAGGCCCATGCGATAACCATCTTTTCCGTGCTGTGCATTCTCGGCATTGCGAACGGCTTTAACAATCTCGGCATGCAGACGATCCTTTATGATTTTGTGACGAAGGAGGAAACCGGGGTCGCATCGGGACTGTTCATGACCTCCCGGTTTATAGGCACGATTCTGTCATCCAGCTTACTGGCCGCCCTGTTCGGCAAGACGATCACTACGGGGCAGCTGCACAGCATGGCATGGACCTGCGCGGTTCTCGGAGTCCTGATGCTGGGGCTCACGGTAAGGCTGCCCGCCGTAAGGCAGGGCTTGGCCAAAGAATAAGCGCAGAGCAGTGAAAGGATCACCAGCCATCGGGCGCAGCAGGGAGAGGCTTTCTTGGAGATGTTTAGATCCAGGGGAGCCTCTTTCGAATTTATAAAAGCGGTTTCAACAAACATCTTGACAATAAGAGGGATACGAAGGTAAAATTTACATCAATGAAACCCCTTTCATTAACAAACATGTTCGAATGCATTAGGCCGGGCGTGGCGGCAGTTCGCTTATTCCTTGGATGCAGGCGGTGATAGCAGCGGAGTACTTTGGGCCCCTCAGGATACACCAGCTCTTTTTTTTTATGAATTATGAAACCCATTTCATGAAATGGGTTTCAAAAAATATGTCGAAGGGGGAAACCTAATGAATCGTGCGTTTGCGGAGCAGTCCGTACCGCCCGCTCTCACCAAGCAGAGCCAGTTTACGCTCTGGAGGAAGCTGCGGAATAACCGGACGCTGCTCATTATGTGCTTGCCGGCCATCCTGTTCTTCATTCTGTTCTCCTATCTGCCGATGCCGGGCCTGTACCTGGCCTTCATTAATTACAATTATTCCGACGGCATCTTCGGCAGTGAGTTCATCGGCCTCGACAATTTCAGGTTTCTGGTTTCGTCGGGGGACCTGTGGAGGCTGACCTTCAATACCGTGGCCTACAACCTTGCTTTTATCCTGCTCGGCAACGGTCTCCAGATCTTCGTGGCCATCATGCTCAATGAGCTGCGGAATAAATATTTTAAGAAAGTCTCCCAGACGCTTATGTTCCTTCCTCACTTTATTTCGGCGGTTCTGATCGGTCTGATCGCTTATAACATTCTGAGTTTTGACTATGGTCTGCTCAACAGCATCCTGAAGTCGGTCGGGATGGAGCCGGTGAAGACCTACTCGAACCCCGGTATATGGCCTTACATCATCATTCTTACTTATCTGTGGCAGTCCACAGGGTACGGCTCGATCGTGTATTTCGCCGCCATCATGGGCCTGGATTCCGAGATCGTGGAAGCGGCGGAGATCGACGGGGCGAACGGCTTTCAGCGGATCCGGTACATTATTCTCCCGTGGCTCAAGCCCACCTTCATTATCCTGCTGCTGTTCTCCCTGGGCGGTGTGCTAAGAGGCAACTTCGGCTTGTTCTATAACCTGGTCGGGGCCAATAACACGATGCTGTACAGCACGACGGATATTATCGAGACCTTCGTCTTCCGTTCCCTGATGAACAATTTCAACTTCTCCATGGGCAGTGCCGTGAGCTTGTACCAGTCCTTGTTCGGCTTCGCCTTCGTGCTGACCGCCAACTGGCTGGTGAAGAAGTTCTCGCCCGATAATTCCTTATTCTAAAAAGGAGGTTCAGCCGTGCAAGCTTCCATGAATGTTAGGCATACGGACCGCTCATCCCTGATCATACGGGTCATCTCTTACGTGTTTATCGCTTTGCTGGCGATCTGCTGTCTGCTTCCCTTCGTGCTGATCGTGGCCACCTCGCTCACCTCGGAAGCCTCCATCATCAAGAACGGCTTCAATCTGTGGCCCAAAGAATTCAGCACCTATGCTTATAAGATCGTCTTCGAGAATCCGGACCTCATCGTCGGATCGTATATCGTCACTCTGGGCATTACGGTGGTTGGAACGGCGGCAGGCTTGTTCCTGGTCGCGATGACCGGGTATGCGCTGCAGAGACCGGATTTTCACTTCCGGAACAAGATCTCCTTCTTCATCTACTTCACGACCCTGTTCTCCGGGGGCATCGTTCCTTTCTATCTCCTTATCACCCAGTATCTGCATCTCAAGGACAATTACCTTGCCGTCCTGCTGCCGGGGCTGCTGAGCCCCTTCCTGATCATCATGATGAAGAGCTTCACCCAATCGATCCCCCACGCGATTACGGAATCGGCGAAGATCGACGGGGCCGGGGATTTTACCATCTTCACGCGCTTGATTCTGCCGATGTCGACTCCGGCTCTTGCCACGATCGGATTATTCATCGCCCTGGGCTACTGGAATGAATGGTATAACTCCATGCTGTTCTTGTCCCCGGACATGAAGTACAGGCCGCTGCAGCTGTTCCTGTACAATGTGGTCACTTCGGCGGACTTCATACGCAATTCCGCTGCCGCTTCGAACGTGCCCCTCCGGGATGTGCCTCTGGAGTCCATGAAGATGGCAACGGCCGTAGTCGCTACGGGGCCGGTGATCCTGTTCTATTCGTTCGTGCAGCGGTATTTCATTCAAGGTATCACGGTAGGGGCGGTAAAAGGATAAAAGAATATCCGCGCCTATTGAAACATAAACGATCCGCATGTCCTGGTCCCACCCGGGAGGGCAGCGGTTTCGCCAAGCACCTGTATCCACAAGCTCGATATCAAAGGGGAGGCAATAACATGGTAACGAGAACTATCGGTAAAACTCTGCTTGCGGCTGTGATGGCAGTCAGCCTGACGGCTTGTTCCGGAGGCGGCTCCGATTCCGGTAAGGCGGCACCGGGCACGGGGAGCACAGCGGATAACGGGTCTGACACCTCGAAGTTCGAGACGATTACCTACGTCATGCTTGGCGATAAACCGAAGAACGGCCAGGTCGAGAAGGTGCTGGAGAAAATCAATGTCATCATGAAGGACAAGATCAATGCCAAGCTGGAGCTCAAATGGGTGGAATGGGCGGATTGGCAGACCAAATACAATCTCCTGCTGGCTTCCGGCGAGCCCGTGGATCTGATCACGACGGCAACGGACTGGCTGGATGCCTGGCCGAACGCGCAGAAGGGCGCCTTCCTGCCGCTCGATCAGCTGCTGCCCAAGTATGCGCCGGAGACATGGAAGGAAATCAAGCCGGAGGAATGGGATCAAACGAAGTACAAGGATAAGATCTATATGATCCCGGAGAACAGTTATACCCAGTGGGTCAATCACGGGTTCTTCTACCGGGGGGACTGGGCCAAGGAGTTCGGGATCACGGAGCCGATCAAAGATTTTGAAACCTTGGGCAAGTACTTCCAGGGAATCAAGGACAAGAAGCCGGATGTCATTCCTTGGGATTCCAATGGAACGAACGGCGAGCATACCAAAGGCTTCATTCAATCCAAGACGGATGCGATTGAGCTGGCGGTTCCGACAGGCTATCTTCCTGTGGTATGGGGCAAATCGTACGACGAAAGGTACACCGCGCACAGCCCGATCTTCGACGATACGTTCGTGGACTTCGCGAAGATGATGAAGGATTGGGCGGACCGGGGCTACTGGCGGGAGGACGTGCTGAACTACAAGGGCAACGTGAGGGATGAGCTGAAGGCCGGCCAGACAGGCGCGGACCAGCACCATACCCAGACGTTCAGCGGACTGCGCGTGGAGATGGATACGAAGCAGCCGGGCTCCGAGCTTCAGATGTTCGCCTGGTCTGATACGCGGGGCAACTTGATCTCGCAGCCGATTACCCACGGCGCTACCGCGGTCGGAGCGAAGAGCAAGCATCCGGAGCGCGCCCTGATGGCCTATGAGCTCATCCGCCAGAACAAGGAAGTGTATTACCTGATGAACTACGGCATCGAAGGGGTGCAGTACGTCATTAAGGACGGCAAACGTGCCCAGCCGGAAGGCTACGATGCGACGCGTGACAGCTTCTCGTCGAACTTCTGGGGCGGCCGGGTGGACCGCTTCGAGATCCCAAGCGCGACGACCTGGTCCGGTATCACGGAGGTCTACAAGAAATATGACGGGATTAAGAAGCCTTACCCGTACGGCCGGTTCGTGCTCGACAAGTCGAAGATCGACTCGCAGCTGACGGCGATGTCGCAGGTTACTTCCCAGATGGGTCCGGCGATTGCCTACGGCAAAGCGGGCGATCCGGTGAAGGCGGTGGAGGAGCTCCGCAGCAAGCTCAAAGCAGCGGGGTACGATAAGGTAATGGCCGAAGTGCAGAGACAGCTCGACGAATACAAGAAGCTGGTTGAAAGCAAATAACCGCATAGGATGCCGGAGGAGAAGGGCTGGTCTTGCTGTTGGAGGACGGCCCTTCTTTCATGGAAACAGGAATAGAAGCAGGAATAAAACAGAAACAGGAGGCTGGGATGAAACCGATGAATGAGACAAATGCGGTGAACGGATGGAATACGGCCCGTGAGGCAGGACCGAAGGGGATCCTGGATTCGAAGGTCCGCTTTGACGCGGATGGGGTCTATATCGAGGGCACACCGGTGATCCTGCTGTGCAGCTCCGTCTTCTACTTCCGGATCCCGCGGGGCCTGTGGAGGGACCGCCTGCGGAAGGTGAAGGAAGCGGGCTATAACGCCATCGATGTGTACTTCCCATGGAATCACCATGAGAGGGAGCCGGGGGTATGGGATTTCAGCGGCGAGCGGGATGTCGAAGCTTTCTTGAAGCAGGCGGCCGATGAAGGCTTGTGGGTGGTCGCCAGGCCCGGGCCTTATATCTGCTCGGAGTGGGATGGCGGCGCCCTGCCCGCCCATCTGTTCACGGACCGGCAGATGCGGCTGCGGGACAACGACCCCGGCTTCCTGCAGGAGGTGAACCGCTGGTTCGGCCGGATGATGCCCATCCTGAGCCGCTTTGAGCTGGGGAAGGAGGGGACGGTGATCGCCGTACAGCTGGACAATGAGCTCGACTTCTATGACTGCCAGGACCCTGCAGGCTATATATCCGCGCTGCGTGATATGGCTTTGTCTTACGGGGTGACGGTTCCGCTCTTTGCCTGCGCGGGCCAGGGAGACCTGTATATGGCGAGCGGTCATGCGAAAGGCGTTATGCCTACCTGCAATTTTTATCCGAACGACAGGGAAGCGGACTTCGAGCATAAGGTGGTCCGGTATGCCGAAGTGCTCCGAAGCCGGGGCTATCCCTTGTGCGTGACGGAGACGAACCGTTCCCACTTCCTGCTGCGCCGTCTGCTTTCGGGCGGAGCCAAGCTGTTAGGCCCCTACCTTCAGGCATCGGGAACGGACTTCGGCTTCACGAACGCGATTAACAATTGGGGGAAGCCGCTCGCTTTCCTGACCTCTGACTATGATTTCCACGGCATGATCACCCCCGAGGGGGGCAGGCGCGAGGAGTTCTATGAAGGCAGGCTGCTCGGAGGCCTCCTGCGATCCTTGGGGAGCGGTCTGGCCAAGGCGGCACCGGTCCCAAGCTTCTTCCGTGTGGAGACGGATCTCACGGTGAGCGGCGGGATGCAATATGTGCTGGAACTGGATGGAGGCGGGTACGTGATCGCTCTGCCGAACGTGGACCAGAGGGACGGGAGCGTACAGCTTCATCACGGGGGGCAGGTGATTCCGCAGCATAGCGAGCTGAAGCTTGCCGCCGACCGCTGCCCGCTGCTGCTCTATGACTTCCCTTTGGAGCAGTGGGGCGGTAAAGGACGGATCCGTTATTCAACCGCTGAGGTGGCCGCTGTCCGTTCCACGGAGCGGAAGCTGACCGTCGTCTTCACGGCAGAGGGAGATTCCGAGTCGGAGATCGCTTTGACCGTGCCGGATGCGGCTGAGGTGATCGAAGGCGGTGCTGAGGTGTATGGGAATGGACAGGAGCTCGTGCTGTGTTTCAGACAAGGAGTGCAGGGCTCTGCGGAAATTCGCTGCCAGGACGGCCGTATTCTTGCCGTTCATGTGCTGGATCGACACCGGGCGTCGAGGCTTCTGGAGATTACATCAGGCGGGGAGCTGCTGTTCGAAGCGGAGTCCGAATCCGAAGCGAAGTCCGAATCCGAAGCGGAAGCGGGAGGCCAGGAAGAGGAAGCCGGGAGGGCCTCTGAGGCGGTGAACCTGAGCTGGAAGAAGGAGATGATTCCATCCGGAGGGGCCGGTCTTCCTCAGCGGTGGCTGGAGCTCGGCGATCAGGCCAAGCCTCTGGAGGAGGCGGGCATCTACCGGGGGATGGCGTGGTACGGAGCCAAGCGTAAGGATGCGGTGGCGAAGCCTGTCCTCGGTGTCCTGCTTCAAGATGCAGGCGATATTCTGAGCGTGTATGCGGAAGGGACATACGCCGGCACCGTATTTCCCGGAGGGGGCCATGCTTATATCCCGCTCGAGCACCCGGCCGAGGTCTCGGACCTGCTGATCCGTGCCGAAATCTGGGGCCATACCAACTTCGACGACAGTGTGCTGCCGGGTCTGAGGTTGAATTCCCTCAAGGGCGTAAGCCATGTCGTCACCGTCACGCAGCAGATCAGTCTCGCGTCTAATTGGAACTTTCAGATCTGCGCTCCCAAGGAGGCCGGGGAGCCTTTGCCGGCCGGCGATCCGGACGCGGAGTCCTGCTCGATTCAAAGCTGGGGCGGCTGGATGACGACACGTCTGCCCGAGTCGGGAATCTATTGGAAGAGTTTCACGGCTTCCACAGATGCGGACAGATGGATGCTTCACGTGCCGGGGGCCCAGTGTGTGCTCCGGGTGTATGTCAACCGGCAGTATGCGGGTGAGGTTGTGCCCGTCGTTCCGTTTGTCGATCTGACCCCTTACGTAGAACCGGGAGAACAAACGGAAATAGCCCTCTATATGCAGCGCAGCTATCACCAGATGGCAGGGAGGGTGATGCTGTACGAAGGCAGCGATGTCGTACAGTGGCGTGTCGCGGGCTGCCAGGAGGAGCAGCTCTGGCAGGCGTCAGAGGATAATGTCGGCGGAGCCGCACCGTGCGAGCTGCCCGTGCGGTTATTGCCCGGGGAATTGGCCTGGCTGCAGACCGAACTGCCGGCAGACATGGCTGCGAAGTGCCGCAAGGTGCGGTGTGAGGGCAGCGGCGTGAAGCTGACCGCCTTTTTTAATGGACATTTGGTGGGGAGGCTGTGGCTGGAGGGCGGCGGCGTACGTCCGCATATGACCGGGGGCGGGCAGGATGTGATTTATTTGCCGGAGCCCTGGTACCGGGAGGGGAATAACCGGCTGTCCCTGCTCGTAGAAGGTATAGGAGAAGATGCGGAGCTTCGGGGATTTACGTGGAAGACTGATTTGTAAAGGAGCTGTATGCTCCCGTTAAGCAGGAGGATGGTTTATGAGCATCTATAACGAGGCTTCCGACGCAGCCCGTCCCAAGTCCGGACTGCGCCTGTGCGACATCCCGGCTCACGATCCCTTCGTGGTGGCGGATGAGCGGAGCGGTATGTACTATCTGTACACGAGCGGCGGACCGCGGATCCACGGGATGGAGAGATACGGGGTGGTCACCTACCGGAGCGCGGATCTTCGGCACTGGGAGGGGCCCTATGTCGTATTCACGGTGCCGGATGGAATCTGGGCGAATCCCCAGCACGGAACCTGGGCGCCGGAGGTTCATGCGTATAAGGGAAGCTGCTACCTTTTTGTTACGCTGCACAACAACGACAGGAGGCTCCCTGATTCCCCGCTGATCCCCATGCCGAATCATTGGCGCGGAACGGCGGTGGCGGTGAGCTCCTCGCTGGAAGGGCCGTTCGAACTGCTCCAATCGGAAGGGCCGACCACACCTTCCTCGCTCATGACACTCGATGGGACGCTGTATATCGATGAGACGGACGGCAGCCCGTGGATGGTGTACTGTCACGAATGGATCCAGACGAGGGATGGCACGGTCGAAGCGGTTCCCCTCGAAGCGGATCTGTCGCGGGCGGCCGGGGAGCCGGTTCACCTCTTCCGTGCGTCGGAAGCTTCTTGGGACACGGCGGAGCAGACACCCGGAGTAGAGGGGAGCATCTATGTTACGGACGGCTGCCAGCTCTATCGGACCCGTGGCGGCCACCTCGTGATGCTGTGGTCCAGCTATGATCAGGGGCAGTATGTGCAGACCCAGGCCCGCTCCGTATCCGGCAGGCTGGAGGGGCCGTGGGAGCAGCTGGAGCCTCTAGTTAGGGGAGACAGCGGCCACGGCATGCTCTTCCGCACCTTCGAGGGGACCCCGATGCTCATCCTCCATCAACCGTTCAGGATGCCGGATTCCCGCTGCAAGCTGTACGCCATGGAGGACACGGGAGACCGGTTCCGGGTCGTGACCGCACGGGAGGATCTTCATGGCCCGGAGGAAGATGTAAGGTGACTGAGCGGGGAGGAAACTTCTTCCCTGCAGACAGGCACGAAGCTGGAGACCTAGATACAACCAGGCGTCCCCCATCAGGGGAGCCTGTTTTTTTTTCTTTTGGGTGCCATCGTACAAAAATGAAACTTTTTCCATAGATTCCTCCACTCCGCCGGTACGGGATGGGTTCTACAATGGAACCACAGGCAGCGAATACCAGAGGGAAGGGGGAAAGGGCATGAGCAGCAGAGCCTTGGTTTGCATGGAGGGAATCGTGAAGCGGTTCCCCGGAGTACTTGCGCTGAATGGGTGCCGGTTTGAGCTTCAGGCCGGAGAGGTGCATGCATTGGTGGGAGAGAACGGTGCCGGCAAATCCACCTTGATGAAGATATTGACCGGAGTGTATGCCAAGGACGAGGGCCGGATCCTGTACGAAGGACAGGAAGTCGGGATCCCGAATACCAAGGCGGCGCAGGAGATGGGCATCAGCATCATCCACCAGGAGCTGAATATGATGCCGCATCTGACGGTGGCCCAGAACATCTTCATCGGACGCGAGCCGCGAAGGGGCTGGTTTCTCGATGAGAAGGCGCTGCACCGCAGGACGCAGGAGCTGTTCGACGGAATGAACCTGCAGCTGGACCCGGGAAGTCCGGTCTCCGAGCTGACGGTGGCCAAGCAGCAGATGGTGGAAATCGCTAAGGCGCTGTCGTTCGACTCCAAGGTTCTGATTATGGATGAGCCGACGGCGGCGCTGACCCAGTCGGAGATTGAAGAATTGTTCCGGATCATCGGGCAGCTGCGGAGCCGGGGCGTCGGCATCGTCTATATCTCCCACCGGATGGAAGAATTGAAGCGAATCACAGACCGGATTACGGTCATGCGGGACGGCTGCTACATCGATACGGTGCGGACGGAGGCCATCACGATCGATCAGATTATCGCGATGATGGTGGGCCGGTCCATCCAGCATGTCTCGAGACCGTCCATAGGGGAGAACGGCAGTCCGGTCGTCCTGGAGGTACAGGGCTTAAGCCGGGGGACGCAGCTGAGGAATATCTCCTTCCATCTGCGGCAGGGCGAAATCCTCGGCTTCGCGGGGCTGATGGGGGCGGGGCGTACCGAAGTGGCAAGAGCCGTCTTCGGGGCGGACCCGGTCGATCAGGGGGAGATCCGGATTCACGGCAGGCCCGTGAAGATCAGGCAGCCCCATGACGCGGTAGCCCATGGCCTCGGGTACTTGTCGGAGGACCGCAAGCAGTTCGGGCTGCTGATCGACATGGATGTCCGGTCGAATATTGCAGTAGCCAGTTATTCGGGGTATGGGCGATGGGGCTGGATGAATGACCGGAGCATGGACGAAGCGGCGGAGCAGTACGTCGAATCTCTCAAGATCAAGACCCCGGGCACCGGGCAGCTCGTCAAGTTCCTCTCCGGAGGCAACCAGCAGAAGGTCGTCATCAGCAAATGGCTGGCGCGGGACTGCGATATTCTGATCTTCGACGAGCCGACCCGGGGCATTGACGTAGGAGCCAAAAGCGAGATCTATGCGCTGCTGGAGCAGCTGGCTGGCGAAGGAAAAGCGATCATCATGATTTCCTCGGAGCTGCCCGAGATCCTGCGCCTAAGCCATCGCATCCTGGTGATGTGCGAGGGGCGGATTACCGGAGAGCTCCGTAGTAGGGAAGCCACGCAGGAGAACATCATGAGACTGGCTACGATGCGATCTTAACCCAAGGAGGTTCTACCCATGAAAGTCGCTTCCATCCAACGGCAGCCTTCGATCCGGGCAGGCGCGATGCAGAAAGTACTCGCTTTTGCCAGTTTGATCCTGCTCGTTCTTATTTTTTCTTTGGCCTCAAGCAATTTCTTCCGCTTCGACAACCTGGTGGCGATCATCCTCTCTACGGCGGTCATCGGTGTCTTGGCACTGGGCTCCACTTTTGTGATCATTACTTCCGGTATCGATCTTTCCGTGGGCACGGTCATGACGTTCTCCTCCGTGATGACGGGGGTGATCATCGCCACCTGGCAGCTTCCAATGCCGCTCGGCATCATCGGGGGCATTCTCACAGGAGCTGTATGCGGGCTCATCAGCGGGCTGGCCGTGGCCAAGATGAAGATTCCGCCGTTTATCGCCACCTTGGCAATGATGATGATCACCAAGGGCTTATCGCTGGTCATTTCGGGCACGAAGCCGATTTATTTTAACGATGCGCCTCAGTTTATGGATATCTCCATGGGTTCCCTCATCGGCGGCATCCTGCCGGGTGCCGATATACCGAACGCGGTGCTGATCTTCTTCGGGCTTGCGATTGTCGCCAGCATTCTTCTGACGAAGACGATCATCGGCCGATTCACCTTCGCGCTGGGCAGCAATGAGGAAGCGACGAGATTGTCCGGCGTCAACGTGGATTTCTGGAAAATCATCATCTACACGATCACCGGGGCCTTCAGCGGGATTGCCGGCATCCTGATGGCGTCCCGCCTCAACTCGGCGCAGCCGGCGCTGGGAGCGGGCTATGAACTCGAGGCTATCGCAGCGGTCGTCATCGGCGGCACTTCGCTGAGCGGAGGCCAAGGCTCGATCCTCGGCACGGTGATCGGCGCATTGATCATGAGCGTCCTGACCAACGGCCTGCGCATCTTGTCCGTTCCACAGGAATGGCAGACCGTGATCGTCGGACTCGTCGTCCTTCTTGCGGTGTATGCGGATATTCTGCGGCGCAGGAAGAAGTGAGACCAGGGTACGGACTCCAGCCGGAGTAGAATAAACCACGCGAAGAACAAGGGGGAGAAGACGATGGCCAAACGAAAATCATGGCTTGCGCTTACGGGGATGACGGTGATGGCGGCAGTCCTTCTGGGAGCCTGCGGGAGCACAGGGGGCAGCGGGGGCGGGACCCAGCAGGCGAATGTGCCTGCTCCGGCCGAAGCCGCGAAGTCCGCGGACGCGCCGGCAGCCGCCGGCAAAGTATACATCCCTGTGATCTCGAAGGGCTTCCAGCATCAGTTCTGGCAGGCAGTCAAGCAGGGCGCAGAGAAAGCGGCCAAGGAGTATCAGGTGGAGATCACGTTCGAAGGGCCGGAGTCCGAATCGCAGGTGGATAAGCAGATCGAGATGCTGCAGGCCGCGCTCGGCAAAAAACCACAAGCGATCGCCCTGGCCGCTTTGGACAGCAAAGCGGTCGCTCCGCTGCTGCAGAAGGCGAAGTCGCAGAACATCCCGGTCGTCGGCTTTGACTCCGGCGTCGAAAGCGACGTTCCGGTCACTACGGCAGCCACGGACAACAAGGCCGCCGCTGCGCTGGCGGCGGATAAGATGGCGGAGCTGATCGGCAAGGAGGGTGAGATTGCCTTGATCGTCCATGACCAGACCAGCCGTACGGGAGTCGACCGACGCGACGGCTTCGTGAACCGGATCAAGGAACAGTACCCGAAGATCAGCATCGTCGATATTCAATACGGCGGAGGGGACCACCTGAAGTCCACGGACCTGGCCAAAGCGATTCTTCAGGCGCATCCGGGGGTGAAGGGGTTCTTCGGGGCCAATGAAGGCTCCGCGATCGGAGTCCTCAACGCGGCGGCCGAGCTCAAGAAGGAGAAGCTCGTGGTCATCGGCTTCGACTCCGGCAAGCAGCAGATCGATGCGATCCGCAGCGGCCGGATGGCGGGGGCCATTACCCAGGATCCGATCGGGATCGGCTATTGGTCCGTCAAGGCGGCAGCGATGGCGGTCAAGGGCGAGAGTGTGCCGAAGAGCATCGATACGGGCTTCCATTGGTACGATAAGACCAACATGGACTCTGACACGATCAAGCCGCTGCTCTATAACTAGCCCCGGCATTGTAACTCGGCATAATAACCCGGCAGAGACAGTCCCGCAAGGGGTTGTCTCTTTGGGCATTCGTTGTACAATGAATAAAGCGGTTACATGCTGCGGTGTTTTATTCTGGAGAGCGGAGAGGTCGATCGAATGTATTCGCTGATGCTGGTGGACGATGAGGATGAGGTCAGGGAAGGCATCATGAAGAAGACCGATTGGGCGGCCTGCGGCTTTCGGCCGCTTGGCGCTTACGATAACGGGAGGGATGCGGCCGAAGCTCTGGAATCGCTGCGGCCGGATGTCCTCATCACCGATATCTGCATGCCGTTCATGGATGGGCTGGAATTGAGCCGTTACGCGGCGGAGAGGTGCCGGGATACGAAGATCGTGATCATCACGGGCTATGAAGAGTTCGACTATGCCAAGCAGGCGATCAAGCTCAGGGTGAGCGAGTATCTGCTGAAGCCGATCAATGGCCGGGAATTCACAGCTTTCCTTGGCAGGCTGAAGGCCGAGCTGGATGAAGAGAGGGCGTCCCGGGAGAACCTCTGCGCCATTCGGCAGCAGCTCAACCAGAGCCTCCCGCTGCTCAAGGAGCGTTTCCTGGAACGGTTGTCGACCTCGGTCATGAAGAAGGAGGAGATCGAGCGGAAGCTGGACTATTTTCAACTGCCGCTGCGCGGGCCGGCCTTTCTGTCGCTCGCGGCCGACATCGACCCGAGGGTGATCCCTCAGACCCAAGGCTCCCAGACCAATCCCGATGCCGGAGCGGATATCGAGCTGCTGCACTTCGCCGTGTTCAACATCTTCCAGGAAATCTTCGAGAAGGAGAACGGCGGGGCGGTCTTCCGCACGAGGGACGATAAGATCGGTGTGCTGCTCAGCGGCACGCCGGAAGGAGTCGGGCCGCTGGCCCAGACGCTGGCCGGCCACACGGCGTACAGCGTCGAGAAGTACCTCAAGCTCACGCTGACCATCGGCATGGGCAGAGCCTGCCCGGCATGGACGCAGATCCCGGAATCGTTCCGGGAAGCGTGCTCGGCGCTGGACTACCGGCTGCTGCTCGGAAGCAACCGGATTCTGTGCATCAGTGATGTGGAGCGGGGAAGCAGCCTTCATTCCATGGCCTACCTGGAGTGGGAGAAGAAGCTGCTGTCGGCGCTGAAGAGGGGCAAGGGGAATCAGATCAGCGGCGTCCTCTCCGCTTGGCTTGAGGAATGGAGGTCGGCCGGCCTGCCGGTGGAGAAATGCTACAGCATGCTGCACAGGCTGCTGGTGGCCCTGATGAACTGGGTGGCGGAGACCGGCTTCGAGGAAGCGGAGGTGTTCGGGGAAGATCCGTTCAAGGAGATGAGGGCGATCCGCACACTGGACCAGCTGAAGCTTTGGCTGGAGGGGCTGTGCCACCGGGTAATCTGTTCCCTCGGAGAGAAGCGGAGCATCCAGGCCGAATCTCAAATGCGGCTCGCTGAAGCCTATATCAAAGAGCAGTATGCGGATGAGAACCTGGCCCTCCAGGGGGTGTGCCAGCATATTTATATGAGCACCAGCTATTTCAGCGCCCTGTTCAAACAGCATACCGGACTCACCTTCGTGGAATATTTGACCCGCCTGCGGATCGACAAGGCGAAGGAGCTGCTGGCGGCTACGGGGCTCAAGGCCTACGACATCGCCTCTCGTGTAGGGTATCCTGACCCGCAGTATTTCAGTGTCATCTTCAAAAGGCATACCGGCATGACGCCGAAGGAGTTCCGCAGCCGGACACAAGCCGGAGAGACCGAATGAGAGGCGTCCGGCTCTTTCAGTTTCAGAGTATCCACACTCAGATCGCGCTGGCCTTCTCCGCCCTGATCCTCTGTACCACGGCCATCCTCAGCTTCACCGCCTACCGGCTCTCCGCGGATGCGGTGACCGGCACCTCGCTGGAGTATACGAAGGAATTGGTCCGGCAGGTTCATACCAATATCGAGACGTACATCTACAATATGGAGAGCATTTCGGCTCTTGCGCTAAGCAGCGGGGAGCTGAAGCGGTACGCCTCTTTACCGCGCCAGGACAGCGAGGAGGGGGCCGAGCTGGGACATCGTCTGAGCGAGTATTTCCGCTCGGTCGTCACCTCCCGCAAGGACATCGCCTCCCTGCTTTTTGTCGGCGGGCAGGGCGGCATGGTCTCCGACCGGGCCGGGGGCGATCTCAAGCTTTATTCCGAAGTAAAGGAACAGGAGTGGTACACGGATGCCCGGCAGGCGGAGGGGGCTGCGGCCATTACTTCCTCGCATGTTCAGAATTTGTTCCGGGGCGAGTACCGGTGGGTCGTTTCGATCAGCAGAACCATGCCTTCGGGTGGAGGTGCGGGCGGGGGAGTGCTGCTGGTGGATCTGAATTACAATGTGATCGACAATCTGTGCAAGCAGATCCAGCTTGGCAGGCGGGGCTATGTATTCATTCTGGCCCCCTCCGGCGATCTCGTGTATCATCCGCAGCAGCAGATCCTGAATACCCGGCTGAAGACGGAGCGGGTGCAAGAGATTCTGGCATCCACGGACGGGACGCTGACCTTCGGCTCAGGCTCCGACCGGAGAATCTACACCGTGTCGACGACCCGGTTCGGATGGAAGATCGTTGGCGTCGTCTTTCCGGAGGATCTCGCACGCAACAAGCGGGCCATGCAGGGGTCCGCCGCCTTTTGGGGAAGCCTCTGCCTTGGCATCGCTTTATCGATCTCGGTGATTCTGTCTTTTACCCTAACCAGACCGATCAAAGCGCTGGAATCCCATATGAAGCTGGCGGAGAAGGGGAACTTCGGACAGCGCGTGGAGATTGAGAGCACGAACGAGATTGGCAAGCTGTCAAGAAGCTTCAATGTCATGATCGGCCGGATTCAAGAGCTCATGGAGCAGATTGTGCAGGCACAGGAGAAGAAGCGGGTCAGTGAGCTCAAAGCGCTGCAGGCTCAGATCAAGCCCCACTTTCTCTACAATACGCTCGATTCGATAATCTGGATGGCCGAAACCGGGAAAATGGAGGACGTCGTGAGCATGACCTCCGCGCTCGCCAAGCTGCTGCGTTCGAGCATCAGCAAAGGGGAGGAGCTCGTCCCCCTGACCGTAGAGCTGGAGCAAATCCAGAGCTATCTGACGATCCAGCAGATCCGCTACCGCCGCAAATTCACCTACACCCTGGAAGTGCCGGAGTGCCTGCATCACGTCCGCCTCCCCAAACTTGTCCTGCAGCCGATTGTGGAGAACGCCATCTACCACGGAATCAAGCATAAAGCGGAGCCGGGTCATATCTGCATCACAGGCCGCCGGACGCCGGACGGCATCGAGCTGACCGTGTCCGACGACGGAGTCGGCATGCCTGAAGATCGGGTGCGGACGATTCTGAACGAACCCCGTCGGGCAGCGGACAGCTTCACGAGCTCGGGCGTAGGTGTACACAACGTGAATCAGAGGATGGAGCTTACGTTCGGACCCGGCTATGGCCTTCATTTTGTAAGTGAACTGGAGGAAGGGACGGCGGTGACGATTCGGATTCCGGAGCTTGAGGATCAGGGAGGGACCGCGGGGTGAAAAAAGGGTGGAGACTGCTGGCGGCCGCTATGCTAGTGCTTGCGGCGGCACTCGGAGCCTATGGCTGGTTCATGGGTCCCGATGCCAAGAGCAGCCCGATTCTGTTCGTGCCCAAGACGACGGATCCGCGGGTAGCCTTCTGGCAGGCGATGAATCAAGGCGTCACGGCAGCGGCCAAGGAGTACGGCGTGGAGGTGCAGGTTGCCGGCATGCCGGCGGAGACCGAGATCGAAGGGCAGATCCGCCTGCTCGAGGAGGCGATCTCCCGCAGGCCCAGAGCCATTGTCCTGGCAGCCACAGATTATAACCGGCTGGCTCCGGTAAGCCGCAGGATCAAGGAAGCGGGAATCCCGCTCATCTCCGTCGATTCGGGGGTGAGTGGAACGATGGCCGCAAGCCTGATCACCACAGACAATTACGCGGCCGGGAGGCTGGTCGGCGACTCCATGGGGGCGCTGCTGAAGCCGGGAGCCAAGGTCGCGGTGGTGAGCTTTGTCAGGGGCTCGACCCCCGCGATGGAACGGGAAAGAGGCGTGAGGGACAGCCTGGAGGAGAAGGGCATGATCGTGGCGCAGACCCTCTATACGAACGCCGAGGAAGAGCTGGCCTACCGCATGACCACGGAGCTGCTGCAGAGCGGGGACTTCAAGGAGCTGAGCGGGCTCGTTTGTCTGAACGAGCCCTCCACCGTAGGAGCTGCCAGAGCATTGAAGGAGCAGCAGCCGGAGAGCCCGAGGGTGCCGATGGTCGGCTTCGACAGCTCGATGAGGGAAATCGCCTATCTCGAAGAGGGCATTCTGCAGGCCATCGTCGTGCAGAAGCCGTTCAACATGGGGTATCTGGCCATCAAGACGGCCGTGGAAGCCTCGGCGGGAGGCGTCGTGGAGCCCCGAATCGATACGGGGGCGGTGAGCATTACCAGAAGCAATATGTTCACGAAGGAAAATCAGAAGCTGCTGTTTCCGTTCATTAACGAAGTGGAATAAGTTCGGTCTTTCCTTGCTCCTCTGAGACCATCCTTTCACAAGATGATAAAAATGTTGTCGAACCATGGCAGGAAATGTGGGAAAACGTGTCGAAAAGAGTGGCCAGCGAGTTTGTGAACATGTAGGAGTGTGACAGAATGCCCGGATGGGTGCAAATAAGACGGGGCCATATCAAATTTCATGTGCTCCTGATCGGGCTGCTGGCCTTCTCACTGGCAGGAACTACCGCTATTCTGACGGGAGTGGCGCTGAGCAAACAGAACGATTCGCTGACCGAGTCGATCCTGCAGTCGAACTTCGAAGGAGCGCGCAATCTCAACGTAGCCATGGATACGCTTATCGATCTCATGCTGCGCGACCTGGGGTCCGCGGCCAAGGTGATCGGCGGGCAGGGCGGTCCGCTGGAGCGGCAGGCCGAGTATGTCGGCGCGATGCTCGGAGGCCGGCGCATGTTTAGCGGAGCGATCCTCGCGGACCCGGCGGGGATTCTTTGTGCGGTTACGCCCGGTCTGAAGATGCGGACGGGGAAGGGCGAAGCCGCCGCGGAGCCGGCTGTAAGGCGGGCTGTGGAGCAGCAGGGTCCCTTCGTGTCCGAGCCCTTCACGGCGGCTGACGGCCATCGTTCGGTCCTGCTGTCGCATCCGCTCATAGGAGATGAGGGGATGCGGCTGGGCATCATTGGGGGGGTCATCGATCTCGAGGAAAGGAACGTATTCAGCGATCTGTTCGAGCATGCGAGCAAGAGCAAGAATGGGACGTACGTTTACCTAGTCGACGGGGGCGGTCAAGTGCTGCTGAATCCCGACGCAGGACGGGGGGATGAAGTGATCGCGCCGGAGGTGCTGCGGAGGACCTTCCCGAATGGGGCCGTCCGTTATGCCTCTGTTCGCAATATCGAAGGAACGGAAGTGCTGGCCGGATACCTGGTGATCCCTAAAGTAGGGTGGGGGATTGTATACCAGTCTCCGGCAAAGGTGGTGGATGAGGCCCAGGGCATGCTGATTAAAGCACAGCTGGCATGGATGCTTCCCCTGTTCGCCCTTATGCTGCTGCTGAGCCTGTGGGTCACCCGGAAGCTGGCGGCACCTTTTGAATCGCTGACGGCTGTCGCCCGCCAGATATCGGCCGGAAGACGGATGGTCGACCCGCCGTTCACGAGACATTGGAACTATGAGGCGCATCATCTGGCGCAGGCGATGACATGGGCGGTCGGCGCGCTGCAGCATCGGGCCGACCGGATGAGCGAGCAGGCAAGGACCGATCCGCTTACGGGGCTTGCCAACCGGGCGTGTCTGGAGGAGCGGGTGGCTGAGGATGCGGCCGGAAACCATCTGTATTCGCTGCTGGTGCTGGATATCGACCATTTCAAATCGGTCAATGATGTCTATGGGCATCAGATGGGGGACGAGGCGCTCGTGCATCTGGCCCGCATCCTGAATCTGGAGGCGGGCGAGGAGAACCTTGCCTTTCGGTACGGAGGGGAAGAGTTCGTGGTCCTGCTGCCGGGGAAGGGCCTGGAGGAGGGACTCCACCTCGCGGAGCGGATCCGCAGCCGGATGGAGTGCTCGGTCTCGCCGACCGGCAACCCGATCACCGTATCGATCGGAGCCGCCGCTTGTCCGAGGCATGGGCAAATCTTCGGCGAGGTATTCGAGCGGGCGGATCAGGCGCTCTATCACGCCAAGCGGAACGGCCGCAACCGGACCGCCGCCGCAGAGGAGCTTGTGCACGTGGGCTGAAAAGAATCAAGGTTCTATTTTGTTAGGATTGTTTGGCTAACCGTGTTATAATGAACTATCTTAACATCGATAGAGTATGGGTTGGTGCAGACGGATGGCAAAAAAAGTAACCATGCAGCAGATTGCGGATTATATGGGCGTGTCCAAATTCGTGGTGTCCAAGGCCTTGTCGGGCAAGGGCGGGGTCAGCGAGGCGACGAAGGAGAAAGTGATCAAGGCGGCGTCGCAGCTCGGGTATTTCAGTAAAATGAACCCCTATCTCCCTCCGAAGCCGGCGGAATCGCCGCAGGAGGGAGGGACAAAGCAGTCCGTCCTCGTACTGATGCCGAACGTTCGGTTCCAGACGAAGGAATCCTTGTACTGGGGGCGGATCTTGGACGGGATCTCGGCGAGGCTGGAAGCGGCCGGGCTCGGTATGATGATCGTGATGGAGCAGAGCGCGGACCACTTCCTGCAGGCGCTGAACCCGAGCAGCATTCTCGGCCTGATCGGGGTCGGGGAGATCTCGAGCTCCGTCCTGCTGGAAGTCCACCGCCTGGGTCTTGCCTTCATTCTCGTGGATCATGAAGACGGGCTGATTCCATCGGATACGGTATTCGTGAATAACTATGATTCGATGCACCGGCTGACGAATTACCTGATCGGCATCGGGCACAAGCATCTGCTCTTTGTGGGCGATCCCCGCTACTCGCGCAGCTTCTACGACCGGTGGACCGGCTTCCGCAGTGCGCTGGAAGAGCAGGGGCTGGCGGCCGACTCGCCGGCCTCGCTGCTGATCCGGCTGGAGGGGTACGAGGGCTTCACCGGACAGATCGGGGAGGCACTGGAGGATCTTCGCCGGACGTCCTTGCCTACGGCCCTCGTCTGTGCGAACGATACGATTGCGCTGGATACGATCGAGGTGCTGCAGCGCATGGGGGTCAAGGTGCCGCAGGAAGTGTCCGTGACCGGCTTCGACAACATCGAGAGATCGTATCAGATCTCTCCCTCTCTGACGACGGTGAACGTGCCGAAGGAGCTTATGGGCTCCCGCGCCGTGGAGAAGCTGCTCGAGCGGGTGGGCAAGGACCAGGATGCGACGGAGAAGCTGCTGATCGCCGGGGAGGTTATGTACCGGGAATCCAGCGCGGGGGCGGCCAGGACGGCGGCGGCTGAGATCTAAGGCGGCGGCCAGGCAGAAACGTGCGGGACAAATACCCTTGGATAGGATGGGAATCCAAGGGTATTTGTGCTGCTCCGGAACCTAAAGTACCCAGGGCGGACTGCTGCCGCTGGAGCCATTGCTCTAATACGAATAAGGCCAGCCGTATCCCTGCGGCAAATAAGGGGACGGATAGGCCGGGCGCTGGTAGTGGGCCGCCTGTTCCGCTTGCACGGGCTGACGGGGGGCGGCGCCGTAAGGGACGTAAGGCATAGGCGTTGTGGTCTGCTGGCCGGGGAGAGGCGGACCGATGATCGTCGTGCCGGTAATAGGGGCGAGGGCCGCAGACACCTGGGCTTGATTAAGGCCGTACGTATGGGCCCAGACGCCGGGAGGCGTCAGGCGGAGAATGTCCGAGCCGAAGATCGCCTCGGGAACCGGGGAGTCGAAGATCGCCAGCAGGTGCGTGCCGTCTGTGGAAGCGACCTCGTAATGCCACCAGCCCTGCGGAATGTTGACGACCTGCCCGGGACCTGCCGGGAAGTTCAACAGCTCGTTGGTGAACGGATTGATCAGCGAGATCACGGCAGAGCCGACGATAACGTACACGAGCTCAGAGGCGTTCTGGTGAATATGCGGCTCGACGACATTCCCGGTATCGAGGTAAATGTCGAGCAGCGAGGTTCTGCCCAGGGTGTTGAGATCTTTAATCGACAGGCGGTTAATGTAATTCCGGGCGTCCTTGCGAAAATACAGGTCCTGGCTGAGGTCAAAAAAGAACTGTGCGGACGGCGACGTGAAGTCAACGTCTGGCGTCTTCGGCATCTGGGGTTCCTGCCTTTCTTTTGGAAATCAACGGGATGGCTCATGGGTATCTACCTAGGCAGGGTATGCATCTGCCCAGGGGATGGTTACCGGTTGAAGAAGGGGCTGGCGGCCTGGGACGGGGCAGACGGAGAAGAAGAACAGGATCATTAATAAGTACTAGCAATCGTTGATTTCTGACGTGTTCAATCCCCATCGCCATTTGTATGATGGTACTAGCTCAGCGAAAGGGAGGAATGTCAGCCCGCTATCGTAGGGCATGTGTTAAGCAAGCAAGATTTATACACGGCATGAGGAGGAGAAAAGATTGAAGAACTACCGCAAATCGTCCATAAGGGGAGCGAAGCGCTCCGTGTTATCGACTCTTGCGCTGCTGACGGCGCTGAGTCCCTTGTCCCTCTCGGTTCCGCAGTCTGCCCGTGCAGCTGATCCTTACCTGCTCTCCCAGAACCGGACCGTCTACGCTTCTTCCGTGGAAGGGGCCAACTCGCCGGACCTGGCGGTGGACGGCTCTACGTCCTCCCGCTGGTCTAGCCAGTGGGGTGCCGACCCGCAGTGGATCTATACGGATCTCGGCGCTCAGGCAGCGATCAGCCGCGTAGTTATCCGCTGGGAAGGGGCTTATGCCAAGTCGTACAAGATCCAGGTATCGAATGACGAATCGAACTGGACCGATGTGTACTCGACGACAACCGGGGACGGCGGCGTGGACGAGGTGACGCTGACCGGTACAGGCCGGTACGTCCGGGTGCTCGGCACGGAGAGGGCGCTCTCGAATTACGGCTATTCCATTCTCGAGTTCGAGGTGTACGGCACGGGCGGGGTCAATCCGCCGCCGGTGAATCTCGGCCCGAACGTGGCACTGAACCGGCCGGTGAAGGTATCGTCCTACGAGCAGGCGGATTACCTGCCGCCGGGCTCGACCCTGCCGGAGAACGGCGTGGACGGCAACCGCCAGACCCGGTGGTCCTCGAAACCGACGGACAACGAATACTACCAGGTGGACCTCGGCAGCCAGCGCACGATCGGGCGTATTATTCTCGACTGGGAAGCGGCGGCCGGACGGGCCTTCGATCTGCAGGTATCGGAGGACGGGAATCAGTGGACCACGATCTACCGTGAGATGAAAGGCCAGGGCGGGGTGCAGAATATCCCGGTCTACGCGACGGGCCGTTATGTGCGGATGCAGGGCATCTCCAGGGCGACAAGCTTCGGCTACTCCCTCTTTGAGTTCCTGGTGTATGACTACGTGAACGGGGACCCGAAGCCGGTCTACCCGATCACGCCGCTGCCGACCAAGTCGGTGGTGACGGAAGGCTCCGGCAGCTACCTGCGCAATGACATCACGATGCCTCAGCCGAAGTACCCGCTGTACAAGTCGGACAGCCTCCAGAAGCCGCTGGCTTCCAACGACTGGTGGCAGTCGCTGTTCATCAACAAGCTGGGGAACGGCATCATCACGCTGCCGCTGAAGTCCAAGTTCCAATCCCAGGGACTCGGCATCCTGACGCCGGGGAGCGGCTGGATTACCTCCGACGGCAAGGCCGTTGAAACCGGCATGAACTTCGACCTGACGCTGATGGCTTCGAACATCAATACGTCATCGATGTCCAATCGCGTAGTTTCGTACGGTGACTACTCCGTGGATACGGTGCTCAGCGACAGTGCATCCGAGGACAAGATGAAGGTCACCTTCGTGAAGGGCTCGCCTTACATCTATGCCCAGTTCAGCGATCCGAAATCGGCCGAGCTCTATTCGCCGGCGATTACGCGACTGTTCAATGATGCGAACGCGGCTGTGCTGGGGGCGGACGGGGCGACCCTGACGGCCGACCACATCGGTATCGAAGTCACGAACACGGACGGTGCTCCGAATCCGAAGCAGGTGAAGCGCTACTATGCGCTGAACGCTCCGGAGGGGACGGTGTTCAAGCGGGTGGGGCCGAAGATCAAGATCACGCTGCCGAGCGGCCAGAACTACTTGTCTTTGGCAGCGCTCCCATCGCCCGATAAGCTCAACTACTTTTACCAGCACGGGTATGCCTTCGTAACCGATACGAAGGTGGGCTACACGTTCAACGAGTCGACTTCACAGGTCGAGACGACCTTCAATACGACCACGGCGCTGAAGCGCTCAGGCTTCCCGAACACGACCTTGATGACGCTCGCTCCGCATCAGTGGAAGATTGCGTCTACACCGCTGACGGACCTGACGTACCCGTCCATCCGGGGGACGCTGAAGGTCAGCGAAGGCAACAGCTTCAAGACGAGCGACAAGTTCTACGGCATCGTGCCGCAGTTCACGGAGCCGAACGACGGCGGCTACTCCCGCCAGCAGCTCATCCAGCAGCTCGGCATCCTCGACCAGTCGACGGATACGACAGAGGAGCTCATGAAGGCCGATGCCTACTGGCAGGGCAAGACGCTGCACCCGCTCGCCATGGGCGTCCTGATCGCCGACCAGATCGGCGACACGGCGTACAAGTCCAAGTTCCTAGCCCGCCTGAAGACGGCGCTGACGGACTGGTACACGTATACCGAAGGAGAGCCCAGCTACTTCATGTACTATAACGACGATTGGGGCACGATGTACTACAAGAACAGCGAATTCGGCGCAAACGTAGGCATTACGGACCACCACTTCACGTACGGCTATTTCGTCTTCGCGTCGGCCGTACTCGCTACGTATGACAAAGACTTCGAGACCCGCTACGGCGGTATGGTCGAGCAGCTCATCCGCGACTATGCGAACCCGTCCCGTACGGATGCCCAGTATCCGTTCTTCCGCAGCTTCGATCCGTATGCGGGCCACTCCTGGGCGGGCGGCTATGCCGACCAGGATAACGGCAACAACCAGGAAGCGGCCGGCGAGTCCCTCTTCGGCTGGGTCGGCCAGTACATGTGGAGCATCCTGAAGGGCAACAAGACTTACCGCGACGCCGCGATCTGGGGCTTCACCACGGAGCTTAAGGCGGTGGAGCAGTACTGGTTCAACTATGATAACGACAACTGGATTCCGGAGTACAAGCACAAGTCGGTCGGGCAGATCTACGGCTCGTCCCAGTTCTTCGGCACGTTCTTCAACGGCAACCCGGTCTATGTCTACGGGATTCACTGGCTCCCGACCTCGGAGTACCTGACAAGCTACGGGTTCGACCCGGCCAAGGCGTCGTCGCTGTACCAAGGCTTCGTCACCGATAACGGCGGTCCGGAGACGGACTGGCAGCATATCGTCTGGCCGATCCAGGCGCTGAGCGATCCGCAGGCGGTCCTGGCCAAATGGGATTCGTCCGTACTGCAGCAGAACGAGGCGTTCAATACGTATTACTTCGTTCACGCCCTGGCCTCCCTCGGCCAGCGGACCAAGGACGTCTGGGCTACAGGCTGGTCGTCGGCTACCGTGTATAAAAAGGGCACCACGTACACGGCGCAGGTGTGGAATCCGACGGATGCCCCGGTAACCGTCACGTTCCGTAACGCTTCCGGCGTGACCGGCACGGCTACCGTCGCTCCCAAGTCGCTCGTCTCCGTGAATCCGATGACGGACAGCGGCGGCGGCACGCTGCAACCCTCCGCCAATGTGGCGCTGAACAAGACGGCGGTCGCTTCGTCTTCGGAGGCCGGCTATGCGGCTTCACAGGCAACGGACGGCAATCCGGCTACCCGCTGGGCTTCCGAATGGAATGATGCCGAATGGATCTATGTCGATCTCGGCGCTTCGTACAATGTAAGCCGGATCAAGCTGAACTGGGAAGCGGCGTACGCCAAGGGCTACAAGCTGCAGATCTCCGATGACCCGAACAACTGGACGGGCAAGGATGTGTTCGTCACCGCAGCAGGTGACGGGGGCGTGGACGATGTGCCTGTAACGGGCCAAGGACGCTATGTCCGCCTGCTCGGCACGGCCCGCGCGCTGCCGTTCGGCTACTCTCTCTTTGACTTTGAGGTATACGGCACGAAATCTTAAGATCCGTCACCTTTTTTCAACCGGCCCAGCACCGGGCAGAGCGCCATCCGCGTTCTGCCCGGTGCTTTTTGCTGCGCCCCTCATGCTATGCGCTGCGTGTTTCCCGTTGATTAAGTCAAAGAATCGTTAATCGGTGTCCTAGAATGCATGCGCGCCATCCCGTACCATAAGGATAAATACAAATAGAGATGGTGATGTGAGAGATGAAAACCGCCAGGAGCACCCGCCTCCCGGGAGCCGCAACGAAGGCGCCGGGCAAGCTTGCAGGGCGGGAACCGGGAGTATGGCAGCGATTCGTGCAGCAGTGGGATTACCAGTCGATGATTCTGCCGTCCATTGTGTTCCTTATTATTTTCAGCTATATTCCGATGTGGGGCGTGCTGCTGGCCTTCAAGGAATATGATTTGTTCACCGGCTTTGCCGCGAGCCCCTGGGTGGGCACCCTGCATTTTCGGATGTTCTTCGAGTCGCCGGAATTCTGGCTGATCCTACGCAACACGCTCTGCATCTCGCTGCTGAAGCTGGCGGTGGGCTTTCCCGCTCCGATTGTGCTCGCCCTGATGCTGAACGAAGTGGCCCATATGGCCTTCAAGCGGATCGTACAGACGATCACGTACATTCCGCATTTTATCTCCTGGGTCGTGGTCTCGGGCCTCGTCTTCTCGATGCTGGCCGTGGACGGCGGACCGGTGAACGGCCTGCTCCTGCAGCTCTCCCTGATCGACCAGCCGGTGAACTGGATGTCGGTGCCCGAATACTTCTGGGCCATCCTTGTGTCGACAGGGGTGTGGAAGGAGATCGGCTTCGGCTCCATCGTCTACCTGGCAGCCATCGCGGGGATCGATCCCGCGTTGTATGAAGCGGCCTCCCTGGATGGAGCCGGCAGGTTCAAGCAGATTTTCCTCATTACGCTCCCAAGCATCGCTCCGGTCATCATCATCTTCCTGATCCTGGGCGTGGGCAATATCCTGAATGCCGGGTTCGAGGATATCCTGCTTCTGACGCAGAATCTCAACAACGGCATCCTGATGCCCTATGCGGAAGTCATCGATACCTACGTGTACCAGATGGGCATCATCAACCAGCGGTTCTCGTATGCCACGGCGGCAGGCCTGTTCAAATCGGTCCTCTCCGTACTGCTGCTCCTCATCGCTAACCTGACGGCTCGGAAGCTGGGGCAGGCGAGCTTATGGTAGCCTACAACACATGGAAAGGAGGGACATCCGCACATGAGATTGAATGCTTATGACAAAGCGCTTCGCGGAAGCATCTACGCGCTCCTCTTGCTGCTCTCGTTCGTCACGTTCTATCCGTTCTGGAATTCGCTTGTGATCTCGTTCAATACGGGCAGCGATACCGCACTCGGGGGCGTCACCTTCTGGCCGAGGGAGTTCACCCTGGAGAACTACCGGATCGTCTTCAAGGAGGATGCGATCTTCCAGGCCTATCTCATTACGATTCTCCGCACGGCGGCGGGCACGGCGCTCTCCATGTTCTTCACGGCGCTGTTCGCCTATGGGCTGTCGAAGAAGGGAATCGTGTTCAAAAAGTTCTACATGGTTCTCTGCGTCATCACGATGTACTTCAGCGGGGGGCTCATTCCCTACTTTGTTCTGATCTATCAGATGAAGCTGTACGATACGTTCGCCTTTCTGGTGATCCACGGCATGATCTCCGTGTACAATATGATCATCTTCCGCACGTTCTTCGCGGAGCTCCCGGATGGCCTGGAGGAGTCGGCCCGGATCGACGGCTGCTCGAATTACGGCGTGTTCTTCCGCATCGTGCTGCCGGTTTCGGGCCCTGTGGTCGCGACGCTCTCGCTCTTCACGGCGGTCGGGCTGTGGAACGACTGGTTCACCCCGGCGGTGTTCATCAACGATCAGAGCCTGATCCCCCTGCAGACGATGCTCGTCCAGATCATCAATGCGGGCACGACGGCCACGCTGGTCTCAAACCTGAACTCCTATGCCCAGAGCATGGTGCAGAACACGGTGACGGTCAAGGCGCTGCAGATGGCGACGATGATGGTGGCGACGCTGCCGATCCTGCTGGTGTATCCTTTTCTTCAAAAGTATTTCGTCAAAGGCGCCCTGGTCGGTTCCTTGAAGGAATAGCCCGAATGCAGTCGGTCCGGTTCTGTGGTACCGGCGGGAGTCCGCCATGACTATACAAGCATTGTACCTATAGAGAGGGGTAAGACAACATGAAAGTGAACATCAACGCAAGGCTGCTCGCCGCCGGCATGCTTGGGACAAGCCTGATCCTGTCCGCGTGCTCGGGAGAAGGGGAGCAGGCGCAGAAGCCGCAGGAGACCGCACCTGCGCAGACCACGGCGCCTGCCGAAGGAGGCAGCATCCAGTCCAGGGTGAAGCCGGCGGAATTCAGCCTGTACGTCAACTACGATTGGTATACCGCCCCGGCCTGGGCGGAGCGTCCGCACGGCAAGTGGATCACGGAGAACCTGAAGGTGTCCCTGAAGCCGATTCAATCAAACGGCGCTGCGGCGCAGAAGCTCAACGCGATGATCGTCTCCGGCGATCTGCCCGACGTGGTGGTGCTCGACCGTGGCAAAGATGTGGAGCGGCTGCAGAAGGCGGGCAAGCTCGTCGCCCTCGACCCGTACCTCGCCAAGTATCCGGAATTCGTGAAGAACGTCGGCGAGAAGAATCTCAATATGCTGCGGAGCGCGGACGGCAAGCTGTACCAGATTCCGAACTGGTACATCAACGGGGGCAAGGGCAACGGCAACGCGGCCTATCTCGTCGAGCGAAAAATCCACAAGGCGCTCGGCTCCCCGAAGCTGGAGACGTGGGACGATGTGGAGGCATACCTGAAGCTCGTCAAGGAGAAGTACCCGGACGTGATTCCGCTCGACTTCGGGGAGATCCGCGACGGCGCGGACGTGCAGATGCTCGGCATGCTGTACAGCGGCGCGGCCGATGACCGCACGCCGGCCTTCCAGTCGCCGGGCTCCGGCCAGGTGTTCGGCGTGCCGAAGGACGGCCGGCTCACCTCGATCTACCAGGATGAGGCGTTCCGTGAAGCGGCGCTCGTCAGCTCCCGCTGGTTCCGCCAGGGTCTGACCTCGCAAGATCTGTTCACGCAGACCCGCGACCAGATTCTCGAGAAGCTCAAGACCGGGAAGATCGCCGTCTTCGGGGCCTATGACGCGGTCGTGGAAGGCATCGGCCGGGAGGCGAACAACCTGCTGAAGGCGAAGGATCCGCAGGACGGTTACGACGTCATCTGGCCGATTCACAAGGCCGGCGTATCCAAGGACAAGGTGTTCCCGTCCGGCTACAATACGCTCGGATGGAACGTCAACGTGATTACGACGAAGGCGAAGGACCCTGAGGCGATTTTCTCTTACATGAACTGGGCGACGAGTCCGGAAGGACAGCAGATTCTGTTCTACGGGCCGCCGGGACTGTTCTATGACAAGGTGGACGGCGGCGTGCCGATCCCGAACGAAGCGTACATCAAGCGCGATCCGAAGAAGTACGACGAGCTGAAGATCGGCGAGTTCAACTGGAACGGCAATACGGCCTATGTCGACTCGACGAAGGGGCAGCGCGAGAAGCTGCTGCCGGAGGCGGCCCAAGATTGGACGACGCAGAGCCAGGCGAACGTGTCGTTCAAGACGTCGAAGGACATGACGGAGTTCTCCAATCTGGATCCCGTGCCGAACTCGGAGGAAGGCATCATCCTCCAGCGCCTGAAGGACCACTACAAGCAGACCGTGCCGAAGATCTTCTTCGCGAAGAGCGACGAAGAGGTGAAGGCGCTGATCGCGGAGGCCGACCAGGAAGCGGCGAAGCTCGGGTACGAGAAGCTGCTGCAGTGGAAGACGGGGCAGTGGCAGGCCAATCTCAAGAAGCTGCAGGGGCAAGCCGGCAAGTGAGGGGACTGTTTTGTAGCAAGTGAGGATATATGGTTATGTTTTATGCCAAGTGAGGATATATGGTTTTGAAAGTGACCTTTGTGCGAAGCACAACGGAACGCAAAACCATATACCCGAACGTCCGAGTGGTTCCACCCCAGCAAACCCCTTTTGCCATATGGAAGCTTGGCAGCTTGGGGCTTGGCTTGCAGGCAGGAGAAGGTATAATGAACTTATACCTTCTTTTTGCATCCCATCGGGGACGCTCTCTAAGGATGCGGTTGATGCAGCCGCAGAAGGGATAACTCGCATTCAGGAAACGGAAGTGAACAGATGTACAGGGCGGTATTGGTAGACGACGAAACCTTCGATCTCGAGGGCATGCGCGTGCTGATCCCTTGGGAGGAGATCGGCATTCAGGTGGTCTGCAGCGAAGAGAAACCGCTTGCAGCCCTGCAGTACATCGAGGGGCACGAGATCGATCTCCTCATTACGGATATCAAGATGCCGGTACTGTCGGGGCTGGAGCTCTCGCGCAAAGCACAGGAGCGCAACCCGCAGCTGAAGACCGTGTTCATCAGCGGGTACCAGGATTTCGAATACGCCAAGCAGGCGATGCATCTTAAGGCCGACGGCTATATTCTCAAGCCGGTCGACGACCAGGAGATTATCGAGACGCTGCAGCGGGTTGTGGCGGAACTCGACCGGACGCAGATGACCCGCAGTGAGGAGACGGCAAGGATGATCGCCTCCTTCGAGTTCATCAGGAACGACTTCGTGCAGCACCTGCTCGAAGGGACGGTAGATGCGTCCACACTCCACGCGTTCCTGCAGAGCTATCCGCTGCCGGTGCCCGAAGGCAGGGCGGCAGCTGTGCTGATCGAGCTTGACGATGTGCTCTGGAAGTACGGGACGCCGGACAGCCCGGAGCGGTCCGATCCCCAGCGTGCGGTGCGGGGCATCGGGGAGCTGATCGAAGACTGGGGGCTCGGTCCCTGGTCCCCCCTGTCGGAATCGCAGCTCGGCCTGCTCTATACGGCCGGAGACAGCGATCCGGCGCAGCGCCTGCAGCAGCTGTGTGCCGAGATCGCCGGGCGGGGCGAGGGCACCGTCACGGTCAGCCTCGGGGACGCGGAGCGCTTCCCGGAAGGAACCGCGGCCTCGTTCCGGCAGGCGAAGGACCGGATGGCGCTCAAGATGTTCCTCGGCAAGAACCGGGTGATCTTGCCGGATGCGGACTCGGGTCGGGGGAGCATGGCCAAGGAAGCCAAGGATCTGGAAGCAGTGCTCGACGAGACCTTTGCGGCGATGACGAGCTATGGTCTAGTGGCGATCTGCGACTGCGTGGATGATCTGTTCACGGTGGTGGAGACGTTCGAGCATCCCGTCAAGGTGCGCAGCTTCTCGATTCATATCGCCACGAAGCTCGAGACGTACCTGCATACGATGAACGAATCGTTCGCGAGCCTGCTCGGCTGGAGGATCGAGCATCTCGAGCGGATTCTCCAGTTCGAGACGATCGACGATATCAAGTCGTGGTTCCGCCGGACGCTGTTCGAGATCGCGGAGAAGCTGTTCCTGCGCAAGAACGGCAAGAACCGGCGCCTCATCGAGCAGATCGAGCAGCACGTTCAGGCGTATCTCTCCGAGGATTTGACGCTGAAGGAAGTGGCGAACCATTTTTCCTACTCTCCCAACCATCTCGGGTACTTATTCAAGGAGCATACGGGGGAGAGCTTTAACGAATATCTCGTCAAGCTCCGGATGGAGAAGGCGAAGGCCATGCTGAGGGACCCGAGATACAAGATTTATGAGATTGCCGAGCTCGTGGGCTACAAGTCGCTGGCCTACTTCAGCCGGCAGTTCCGCGAGCGCGTCGGATTGACACCGGGAGATTATCGAAAGCAGAGTTGATGACATGCGGCAGCGCGGCAAATTGCGGTATGTGCCCCTCCGGTACAAACTGCTCCTGTCTTATTTGTTCCTTGTGCTCGTTCCGGTGATCGGGATCGGCAGCTATTCCTATGTGTCATCGGTGCGCTCTATCAGCGAGCACACCCGCAACAACATCGAATTTGCAGTGAAACAGATTGCCGGCGGCATCGACGGCCGGCTGGCGAATATCGTCCGGGGGGCGGAGGAGATCTTCGCGGATCAGACGCTGTCGCGGTACCTCTCGGGCTATTACCTCAGCTTCGAGAAATACGCGATCACTACGCAGTACATCCTGCCCCGGCTGGAGTCGGCGGCGAATCTGCCGGATCCGAACGTGCAGCTTTCGTTATACCTGGACAACGGGCATATCAGCGAGTTCTACTACAACACGCCGGAAGCGAACAGCGGCAGCGGGCGGCAGTACGCCATCTACCATACGGAGCGGATCCGCGGGGAAGCGTGGTACCGCTCGCTCGATCTGAACTACGCGACCGCCGTATGGAGGCAGGTCGGCGAGGATGCGGCCGCAGGGCAGATCTCCTATCTGCGGCCGCTGATCAACTACGACACCCTCCAGCCCATCGGGCTGATCAAGATGACGGTGCGGATCAAGGATATCTTTCATACCGCGGATATGAGTCGTCTGGGGGAGGGGAGCCGGCTGTTCGTCGTGAACGATCAGGGGGACCGGCTCTGGTATTCTTCAGCAGATGAAGGGCAGTCGGATTGGACCGTATGGACGGAGGAAAAAGAAGATGGCGGTACGGACGACCTGCAGATCGAAGAAGCGGTCACCGGCATGCCTGCGAAGGTCGTGGCCCGCATTCCGTACGCCTCCTTCCAGGAGAGCTCCCGTCAGGTACGCACGGCGACCATCCTGATCTGCCTGGCGAGTCTGATTGTCCTGACGGCCATCAGCGTCCTTTTGTCCAATTACGTGCTGCGTCGCTTTCACAAGATCATCGGCTCCCTGCATGCCTTCAAGGAAGGGGACTTCGCCAAGCGGATGGGGATCCAGGGGCATGACGAATTCTCGCAGATCGGCGAGGCATTCAACGAGATGGCTTCGACCATCGAGAAGCTCATCGAAGAAGTGTATGTCGAGCGGTTGGAGAAGAAGGAAGCAGAGCTGAACGTGCTGCATTCCCAGATGAATCCGCATTTTCTCTACAACACGTTCTCCTCCATCTCCCGGATGGCGAAGCTCGGCGAGATCGAGAAGCTGCACCAGGTGATCCGGCACCTGGCGAAGTTCTACCGCCTGTCGCTGAACAAGGGGGAGACGATCATCTCCATCGAGAAGGAGCTGCAGATTCTTCAGTCGTATGTGGATATTCAGCGGATCAAGCATGCGGACCGGATCATCGTCCACTATGACATAGACCCCGAACTGCTCGGGTACGACACCGTCAAGTTCATCCTTCAGCCCTTCGTCGAGAACGCGCTGGAGCATGCCTGGTATGACGATGTGATCCGGATCGACATCCGGCTGTACGGGGAAGGGGATACGGTCTCGATGGAGGTCCGGGACAATGGGCTTGGGATGAAGGAGGAGATTCGGAAGGCCATACTGGATGATTCGGGACAGGGCATCGGGTACGGCATCCGCAATGTGGACCAGCGGATCAAACTGCAGTTCGGCAGAGGATATGGGGTTTCGCTGAGCAGCGAGCTCGGAGAGGGGACGACGGTAAGACTGTCCATGCCGAAGTATGTGCAGAAGGCTGTGGAGCAGACGGAGCATCGTGAGGATTTGGAGTAAGGCGGATCCGAAGGGGCATATCGCGCGGCTCTGAGGGGACTCGGCTATCCTCCGTGTTTAGTTGAAAGGCAGCTTCGCCCCAGGGGGCTGAAGCTGCCTTTTTTGGAAGGGAGCCAGTTGACCACGCCCCACGTATGCTCTATTTTTTCCGCGCGGCCGGCCCAAGCTGCACTGCATCGTCTGAACCCCGATCTAAGGCATGGACCGCGTCCTGCTCCTTCACCCGCTTCTTGAACTTCGCGGCCTAGATCATGGGGGCCGGGACGGCATCCTGACGGAGCCGCTCCTTCAAGAAGTCGTTCAGCCTGCCCAGGGCCAGCTTCAGCGGTACATCGGAAGCCCGGCAGAGCAGGCCAAAGGTAACCGAGATGCGGGCGTCTTTCACTTCGCGCACCAGCGTTCCGGCAGGCAGCGGATCCAGAAGGCTGTGCGGCACGAGGGCCAGCCCAAGTCCGCAGGCGGCATAGTGCTTCATGGCGGCCATGGAAGAGATCTCCATGCTGTTCAGCGGGCTGCCGCAAGCTTCCCCGACCAGCATCTCCACTTTATGCCTGTAGGGGCAGTTCTTCGCCGTAAGCAGGATGCGGTGATCGCGGAGGTCCCGGAAGGCGATGCGCTCCAGCACAGAGAGCGGATGCCCTTCAGGGAGCAGGAAGATGAGCTCTTCGGAGAAAAGCGGCTCAAAATACAATCCTTCGCCGATGACCGGCCTGGAGCACACCGCAAGGTCGAGCTCCCCCCTCAGAAGCCGCTCGCCGAGGAGCGGGGTACTGCCAATCTCTACGGCGATGCCGATCTTGGGGTAGGCGGTTAGGAATTCCTGCAGCAGACGGGGCAGCATCGCGCTCGCAAGGGGCTCTACCGCGCCCAGCCGCAGCTCTCCGGTTTCGCCGAGCATCCAGTCGGACATGCGGCCCTGGAGGCGCTCCATCTCCTTCACGATCCCGGTGCTCTGCTCATGGAACAGCCGCCCGGCTTCGGTGAGCTGGAAGGTTCTTCCCCGCTCAATGAGTGTAATGCCGAGCTCGGCCTCCAGCTTTTGTATCTGCATCGTGACCGTCGACTGGGCGTAATTCAGCTCCTCCGCCGCCCGGTTGAAGCTTCCCAGCGCTACGATCCGGTGGAAGGTTTTGAGGGACTTGAGGTCCATGCCGTGCTCCTCCTGTTCAGTAATATTGAATCATTCGTTCAATTAATTCAATTATACAAAACATCCCTGCGGCCTTACAATACATTCATGCAGTGATTATCCTGTACTTCCTCAAGTACAGGCAGGAATAAAGGAGGAAGCCAGCATGCCGTTCGTACGAATCGATCTTCGCCGGGGACGCACGAAAGAAGAGCTGCAGATCGTCAGCCGGGCCGTCCATAGGGCCTTAACCGAAACGGTCAACGTGCCGGAGGATGATTATTTTCAGGTGATTACACAGCATGAAGCGGAGGAATTCCGTTACGATCCGGGGTACCTCGGCATCTCCCGAACCGATGGACTGATCTTCATCGCGATCACGATGAGAGAGGGCCGGGGAGCGGGGAAGAAGCGGGCTCTCTACGCGAGGGTCGCACAGCTGCTGGAGGAATCTGCCGGCGTAAGGCCGGAGGACGTGATGATTATCGTGACGGAGAATGCTTGGGAGGACTGGTCGTTCGGCCAAGGCATCGCGCAGCACGCGCCGGGCGGCAGCGGGGAGGAGGAGGCTGGATGATGGATTTCAGAGGCAAAGCGGCACTGGTAACCGGAGGCGGGACCGGCATCGGCCGGGCGGTGAGTCTGGCGCTGGCGGAACGGGGAGCGGCCGTCGCCGTCAATTACTCCCGGTCGCAGGCCGAAGCGGAGGAGACCGTTCGGGAGATCACAGCCAGAGGAGGCCGCGCCGTGGCCATCCGGGCGGATGTGTCCGTCGACGCGGAGGTCAGGGAGATGGCCGCCGCTGCAGCGGAAGAGCTAGGGGGGCTGGACTTCCTCGTCAACAATGCGAGCATCACCCGGCACATTCCGCTCGATGACCTGGAAGCGGCCGAGGAAGGGGTCTGGGACGAGCTCTTCGCGGTGAACGTCAAAGGCATGTTCTACTGCGCGCGGGCAGCCGCCCCCTTTCTGAAGCGGAGCGGCCGGGGAGCGATCGTGAACCTGGGCAGCATCGCCGGCTCGACCGGGCTCGGCTCCTCCCTGCCCTATGCCGTCTCCAAGTCGGCGGTTCATGGGCTGACCCGCTCGCTGGCCCGCGCACTCGCGCCCGAGATCCGGGTGAGCTGCGTGGCCCCGGGCGCCGTGGAGACGCGCTGGTGGGCAGGCCGCGAGGAGCGGATGCGCCAGCTCGCCGGGAATCTCCCGCTGCAGCGCATCACCACGCCGGAGGAAGTCGCGGAGCTGGTGGTCACCCTGCTCGGTCTGGAATCCATGACCGGGCGGATTGTCACCATTGACGGCGGGCAGACAATGTGACGGTTGCATCACTAGTCGGGGTGCGATTCTGCCGGCGCGCAAGCTGTCTATGGAAATAGCGGAAGTTCTTTGCGCCGGCTGGCAACCTGATATTCGTGGGTTCTCACATGTGATTACATACGACCAGAGAGTTTCCTGCTAACTATCAACGCACATAAAGCTCCTGTTCCCTTGCTTTGTGCAGCGGAACTACGCGGATTTCTCTCTGCCTAGCTTTGTACTTTGCCCCCGAGCCAAAGAATGTAACGCATCTTCCTCAAATCCGTTCTCTTACCACCTCCTTCTTCGTATTTTCAAACTTCTATTACAAGCACAAGCGATTATGCTGCCGCCCTTTGCTTCTGGACTTCCTTGGCTATAGCCCAGATAAATCCCAAGAGCTCCCTGGCCACGGCGGTAACGATGGTTCCTTTGTTCTTTCCCCTGAAGCTTAACCTATTAAATTTATGATGCAGTCTTTTATGCGCCTTCCAAGAGATCTCAATAATCTCCGAGCTTAGCTCCTTTTGCCTCTCTCGCAGGGCTCTTCTTACAGCGGGTTTGCTCCGATAGGTCCAGGCGGCTTCGACCAGTACCCGTCGGATATGCGCATTTCCGACTTTCGTGATTCGCCCTTGCCGGCGGCTGCCTCCGCTTGAACTTTCCGAAGGTACCAATCCGGAATAACTCATAAGCTGCGGCGCAAAAGCAAATCTTCCTGCGAGATCTCCGAGTTCGGCCGCAAGAGTAGTGGCCGTAACTAAAGCAATACCATGAAGTCCTTGCAGCGCCTGAATCATGGTAGCCTGGCACCCTGCCGAAGCCTGCCGTTCCATTTCCTTTTCGTATCGCCCAATCCGGTTTGCGGCCTCCCTGATGGTGTTGCGGTATTCTTGAAAGACTATATCCTCGCACGCATCCGTAAAGCGCAAGGTATCCAGCCAGTTCTCGTAGGCCGATGTCCATACCTTCGTGCCGCCCGGTGGATGAAGCTGGTGCCGAAGCAGGAACTTCGTTAGCCGCTGCTTGTGCCGATTCATATCCTGAACCGCATCCTCCCGGGCCCGAACCAAATCCCGCAGCGCTTCGTCCTCGGGCGTAGGTACGTAGATTTCGGTTAACTCTCTGGCCCTGTAGAGCTGCGCTAAACGTATGGCATCCCTTTTGTCGGTTTTAATGCGCTTGTTGCCATCCAATGCTTTGGGCGCAACGACGCTGCAATTGACAAAGAGTTCAAGGAACCAACGATACAGCTGAAACCCTGTAGGCCCGGCCTCATAGCAAACGTCGAGTTTGATCTCATCGTCCTTTGCAAGCTGCTTGACTAACTTTCGCACGGCCTCCTTGGTATGGGGAATCGTCCCCCAGAACCGCACGGGCTCATCTCGATTTTCCGTGGCTATGGCAACGGCAATTTTTTCCTTGGATACGTCTAACCCTACATACTTTGTGGACATACTCATTACTAACCGACTCCTTTTTGTTTGTAGCTCTGTTTTGGATTTGATTGGTGTATTCACTCCAAGTCATTTCCAACTTCAACCTACGTGATGCAAAGAGGTAGTCGGTTTCGTTCATTATAACTATGTTCCGAGAAATGCCGGGAAATACCTCGATAAGATACCTCACTTCCGCTATTTTAAAATCGACGTCCCGACACTATGCCGAAACGACCGGTCACCGGAGGCGAGGCGGAACCGCATACCTTCCGGCTCGAAGAACGGGTCTCGCATCGCGGCCATCTGAGGCGAATAGCGAATGGGCGACGCCTGCAGCGGCTGCAGCTGCGACCGTCCGTCCGGCAGGCTACTCCCCGCACCTCTGTCCCAGTATGACTGGGGGGAGATAGCGATCCTGCCGGATCAGGGTGAAGAACAGCCGGCCTGCCGCCTCCCAGCGGTCCTGTTGAGCAGCTGCACATCCAATATTTTTAATAAACGTGCATCATCCTTAAAAGAAGAGCCAAACAGATAAATAAGAGAGAGAATGGGTATGGGGTGGAAAGTTTCCGGGCCGCTTTTAGAGTCATGTCCTTGCCTCAAATTTGGACACGATTCCAACCGCAGTTGAAACCCCATATCCCTCCCTTCCCGCGAAACAACGTATGGAGGACTGGCACGCAGAGATTGTAAAGGACGCCGAAGGGCGTTTTTTTTTCGCTATCCGTTTCTTGGTGCCCACAGCATAATGGATACGCCTGCAGCGCAGACCACGGCTCCGATCCAATCGTACATATCGGGTGTCTTCTTGTCGACAAGCCATCCCCACAGCACAGCAAGAATGACAAATACGCCTCCATACGCAGCGTATACACGACCGAATGACGGAAAGCTCTGCAGGGTTGGAATGATGCCGTACCCAATAAGAAGGATCCCGCCGACCACTCCATACCACAGGGGTTTGGATTCACGGAGCCAAAGCCAAACCATATACCCCCCACCGATTTCGGCAAGGCCGGCAAGTACAAAAATAACGATAGCGAACAGCACAAAGTGTCCCCCTAACACGAACCTTTCTTGTCTATCTTCTCCAGGCATTCCGACCAGGTCATGCATTTACAGTTGAGGCCGTTGTCTAGAATCCGTATCATCGAACGAATTTGTTTCTTTCGTTCCTCTAACTCAGAGCGTTTTTGCTTAGCCATCCGCTCCCAGCGCTCGGATAACGATGTACTGCCTTCGAATCCTTCTAACAAAACCGTGATTTCCTGAATGCTGAATCCCGTTTGCTGAGCTACTTTAATAAAGTGGATGCGTTCCAGCAGTCCCTCGTCATAGCGCCGCTGGCCGTTTCTACGCTCCGGAGCAGGAAGCAGGCCAACGGATTCATAATAGCGCAGCGTAGATGCGTTCACCTCCGCCAAGGCCGCGAGCTGCCCAATGCTCATTTCAGACATAACAACACCCCTTGACTTAAAGTTAGCTTTAAGTTTTATGATCGAAGTATAGCTCTTATGGGAAGGGGATGCAAATGAAAAAAAGAATTGGGTTCGCTGTTCTTGGTATGTTAGGAGCCTGCGCCTTGTGCTGCACGCTGCCGCTGATCGGAGGTGCCGCTGCTCTTGGGATCTCTACTGCCTTTTTAAGTCCCCTTGCTGCCGCGGCAGTGGTTCTGGTGGCAGCAGTCGTGGGGGTTGTCATTTATCGGAGGCGCAAAGCAAACGGATCGTCCTGCATGAAAACCGGATGCAGCTGCAGTTCCTGTGGAAAGTGAAGAGGAATATTGAAAGGGAGGGTGAGTATCAAGATGAACAAAGAAATACCGGTGGCCTGCAGCCACATGGTTTTTACAAAACAACAGCGGATGGAGTACAAACGCATTTGGGAAAAGCTCGAAGCTGGAAGGCTTGGCATTACGGAGCTCGAAGACGGGTACCAATATCAATTTCCGGGAGACCCCGAAACGCTTCGGCTCCTCCATTAACTAGCCCTCTCACGAAATCGACGAAATGACTGTAAAGTTATGGTATTATTGGGTTGGAGTCTAATCCATAGATGGTGAACCAACTCTGACGGGGAGGAAACGAAGTGAAGGATCATAACTCTTACGATACGTTTATGGAAGTGGCCGAGGACAGCACCGTCACAGCTGCCGAGATTCCAAGAGCCAAAGGCGATTCGAAGACGGTACCGGTGATCCAGTATGAATTGATCGCGAACCATCCTTACCGATACACGCAGGAAGATGTGTTGTTTGAAGTTTACGCCATACGGAACGAAATACCCGAAGCCCAAAGACAAGCCTCGCGCGAGTTGTTTTTTTCCAAAGGGCAGCCGTGCCTCCGCACATCCTCGCTGGGAAAGCGTTACGGGTGGGGAATCCATCATGATGCCGAGGGCCGGGTTGCCCTCTATCCTGTTGAATCGGAGGAGTATCAGACGTTCCTGAACGATCAATCCATCAAAAAAGTAAAGGCTATGCGCTCCTCGCGAGCCTAAAAAGTTCTCCGATGGCGGACAGGCAGTCGATGGTTGAGCCTGCTTCCTCGCTTCCGAAGAAGCTTCCTATATAACGGGTGAGGAGATCGATATTAACGGGGGTTCGCATATGGATTCATACCGGAGGAAAAGCCGCTCAATGGATAAGCGGCTTTTTTTCATTATATGTAAGGGGGAATCAGGAATTCACTTCAGGAATTCACTTCATTATACCGATATATAGGGGGAATGATGAAGCATTCATACAGGGGAATATTTTGGATACAATAGCATTACAGTATCCTGAACCTGGAAGAACGATCAGAGGTTAATTGCGATAAAGGGTGGTAGCTAGATGGCGATATCCGCTAATGAACTGCAGATGTATACCAATTTTGAAGAACTGGCAAACGATATTTTACAGATGGCCAATGAATTTATGCAGGACAAATTGATTTTTTTAAGTGCGATGACCGATACACACCAAATCATTTTAAAGGTACTGGATAATAACTCGGGGAGCCGCATAACGGAAGGCTTAGCACTCGAACTGACGGGTACCGTGTGCAAACGCATTGATTTTGATAACCGGGTTCCCTTAATTTATGAAGACATGAGCAAAGAACCCTGCTTGGATGATGTTCGAGGGGCACTGCAGGAGGCGAATATCAATTCCTATGTAGGCGTGCCTATCATACTTCACAATGGACAAGTATTCGGAACGCTTTGCGCGGTCCATCCCTCTGCAGCCGTGTTTGACACAAAGAGCGTACAGATGTTTCAGCGCATTTCCAAAATGTTCTCCTATTATCTTGATCTGGAGCGAATGGCATTTCGGGACGCACTGACCGGACTTTATAACAGGCAGTACTTGTTCAAATATTTCACCGACCTTTCGAATCATGGCTCGATTTTTTTCGTCGATCTGGATGGGTTCAAGAAGGTGAATGACGTTCACGGCCATGATGTGGGCGACTTTGTCCTGAAAGAAGTCTCTCTTCGTGTAGATAAGTACATGGCAACCCATAATGGATTTGCAGTACGGCTTGGGGGAGACGAGTTCATTCTTCATTTCCATGAAGTGAGCGACCCTGAACGGCTAGCCACCTATGCGGTAGAGGTCATCTCCCGTTTGTCCACGTGGGATCTTCATATGGAGGAGTTCAGCCTATCGGCCAGTATCGGTATTGTTACATACAGCCCAAAGGACAGAAACAACTTAAAAGTACTTTTAAAAAATGCGGATAATGCGTTATACAAGGCGAAAGCATTGGGTAAAAAAACCTTCCAATTTTTCTAATAACGCCGCAGGCGCAGCGGAAAAATCAGGAAGGCAGCTGGCCAATGGCAGGATGATCTTCTAACGATATTGGAATGGCAGCCGGGGAGGATGGTCGGCTGCCGTTTTTTTATGCTCGGAGCTGAGAGGTTGAAGTTGTAACCTAACGCTTAATAGGCACGCATATCTCGCAGAAGTCCATATCAGCTGTGTATCGTTCCAAGATCGGTTTATGGTCCATCCCATATCCGTTATGGTGTAAGGCTGAGAAGATCTCCGTCCATGCTCTTTGGACATCTTCAGCCGTATGTTTGATTTTGCAAATAAAATAGTTCCCGCCGGTAAGTTCATAGACAAGAATGGAATCATCCGTTTGATAATCCGGCGGGATGACAATGCCCGCGTCATAGGTGCAATGCTCAGGAAGTGTGGAGTCCGGGTTATCGTGCGGAATTCCAAGCAGGATCGCCGACTCCGTAAGCAGCTTTTTATCCCTCGCCCATTGCTTCAGCTTTTCCATGGCCTGAGCATTGGACGGACCATAGGGTCCCATTTGCCGTACGCAGGCAATGCGATAGTTCGGAATCGTTTCGACTCGAGTATCCATAGCTTCTTCATTCCTTTCTCTCATGGTATTTCTGCTGCTTTTGGATACTATCATGATATAAAATAGAATTCATCTGTTTTTTTGGAGGGCCGAACCGTACATCCAGCATCTGGAATCGTTCCAGAGTGCCGGGATTTGATACAATGGGCGTAAGATTTGCCTAAAGCGGGTGCACCGTGGTATACAACGGATACATAGAAAACCAACACTAAAGCGCAGGGGGTCTGGCCGGTGAGCGAATACTGCAAGGTATTGATCGTGGATGATGAGCTGCTGGTGAGGCAGGGAATCAGGCACCACCTGAACTGGGAAGGAGAGGGCTTTCGAATCGTGGGCGAGGCGGCGAACGGGCAGGAGGCCTTGGCCCGAATCGAGGAACTGCGCCCCCACATCCTTCTAACGGACATCGTCATGCCGGTGATGGACGGGGAAGAGCTGACCCGGATTGTCAAAAGAAACTATCCGGAGATCGAGGTCATCGTGCTGAGCAGCTTCAGCGAATTCGCCTACGTGCGGTCCTCATTCCAGAGCGGGGTCGCCGACTACATCCTGAAGCCGAGCCTGGAATCCCAGGAGCTGCTGCGGGTGCTGAAGAATACGGCCGACCGCATTCCCGAGCTGAAGCTGCAGGCGGCCGACGAGGGCCGGGCGTCGATCGAGAGCCTGATCGACAAGGCGGTGTCCGGCTATCCGCTGCCGGACAACCCGGCGGCCTGGGCCGATGCGCTGCCATACGGCCGCTTCGCTCTGCTCGGCTGCATCCTGCCCGGCAGTGCCGGCGGCCACGGGGACAGCGCGGCGGCGGACCGGCTCGCCGCCATGGCCGAGCGGGAGCTGCGCACGCATCTTGTGTCATACGTTTGCCACAGGGTGCCTTCGCCCGGCCACTTGGTGCTGCTCGTGAACGCCGAAGAGGGCGCGCTCGGCCGGCTGCCGGAAGCAGCCAAGGCTCTGGCTGAGGCGGGCAGAGAACAGGTGCCCGATCTGCTCTGGGCCGTTAGCGGGCCGTTCGGCTCGTTCGCGGAGCTCGGCACCGTGCACCGCGGGGAGCTGCTGAAGCTGCTGCAGCAGTACCGCTTCTTTTTTCCGGAGGCGGGCTTTCTTGCGAAGCGCATGCTTCCCCCACGGCCGTCGGCGCTGCCGGAGTTTGAGGTGGGGCGCTACACCGAGGAGCTGAAGCGCGGACAGATCGAGCCGGCCTTCGGGCGGCTGCGGGACTATGCCGCCGCCTTCGTCCGGGACTATGAGACGGATGTGTTCGAGCTGAAGGCCTTCTTCGTCAATCTTCTGTTCCATACCACGCTGGCGCTCGGCGAGGCGGGGCTTGACGTGAAGCGGCTCGATGAGGAGAAGTACGCGTACTTCAAGGGCATCGACGAAGCGCAGTCGGCCGCCAGCGTATTGGAGCTTCTGGACGCGTTCCTCGAGGAAGCTGCCGCATGCGAGGAGCCCCGCGTCGACGCCAACATGAAGCGGCTGCTCGCGTACATTCACGAGCATTACAGCGAGCCGCTGACCTTGTCGGAGGTGGCGAAGCATTTTCACTTCAACCCGTCCTACCTCTCGAGCTACTTCGCGGCGAACAGCAAGGAGGGCTTCAACGAATACGTGAACCGCATCCGGATCGAGGAGGCGGCCAAGCTGCTGCGGACCGGCGATGTGGCGATCTCGGATATCGGGGCCCGGGTGGGATACGCGGATCACAGCTACTTCTGCAAGGTGTTCAAGAAGTTCACAGGGATGTCTCCCAGCCGCTACCGCAAGAATCATACGTGACGAAACCGGGGGAGAGAGACCTTGAAGCTCATCAAATCGTTATGGGGAAGATGGAAAAAGAGCCGCTTGTTCGTGAAGCTGATTGCCGTGATGGTGGTCAGCATCGTGTCCGTATCGGCGGCCACATCCTGGATTACGCTGCATATGTCGGTGAAGCTCTTCACCGAGACGTTCGGGATCACCAACGCGAAGGTCATCTCCCAGATCAAGACCAACATGGACTCGTTCCATTATACGGTGATTACCGCCGCCAATAATGTGTTCCAGAGCGGGACGGTCAAGTCGTTCCTGACGGAAGGGGACAGCGACTCCCTGACGATGGCCCGGCAATACGGCGCGATCCGCCAGGAGATGGACCGGATCCAGTCGATCATCGACGCCTACCAGGTCAGCATTACAATCAGCGGCGTCAACGGCCGGAGCTACTCGACGGACCGGTCTCTGCTGCCGCTGCAGGCCCGGCAGCTTGAGGGATTGGAGATGACGCGCAGGGCCTTGGAGCAGCCGAAGAAGATGACCTACCAGTATTACCGGCCGGGTCCGTCGGATGCGGGAAGCAAGGAACCGCTGATCGTCGCCACGCAGGCGATCCGCGAACGCTCGACCGGAGAGGTCTATGGCACCCTGTATGTGGCGGTCCGGGAAAGCGACTTCCGCCAGTTCTATGCCAGCTTCTCGAGTGTAGGCAACGATGTGTTCCTGCTGGACCGAACAGGCCTCATCGTCTCGAGCAATAAGGAAGATTACAGGGGGGAATATACGCCGGACCTGCTGCGGTATGCCTCGCAGATTACCGAACAGCAGATGCGCACGATGAACGGAAAGGTGTGGGGGAAGGACAGCATTATCCTGGCGGAGGAGCTGCCTTTCTACGATGTGTACCTTGTGAATGTCATTGACAGCGAGCTCGCCTCAGGCCAAATGCTTAACAAGAAAGCCATCGTTCTCACCTGCTCCCTGTTCGTGCTGGGTGCGCTGGTCATCGTCTTCCTCATTACAAGAGGCATGACCCGCTCTCTGACGCTGCTCGTCCGTCAGATGTCCCGGATTACGGAGAATGACTTCACGAACTATATCTCGGTGACGGGAAGCTACGAGACCCGGCAGGTCGGCCAGGCCTTCAATTATATGCTCGATGAGCTCCACGAGTATGTCGACAAGCTGGTAGCCACGCAGAAGGAGCAGCGCAATGCGGAGCTCGCCGCCCTGCAGCGGCAGATCCATCCGCATTTTTTGTACAACACGCTCGCTTCGGTCAAATTCCTGGTGCAGCAGGACAGCAAGGAGAAAGCAGCGGAGACGATTCATGCGCTGATTATGCTGCTGCAGAATGCGATCGGCAATGTGAGCGAGACGGTCACCGTCGAGCAGGAAATCGCCACGCTCAAAAGCTACGTCTTCATCAACCATGTCCGCTACGGGGACCGGGTAAGAGCCAATTTCTTCATCGCGCCCGACTGCCTGCGGTACCATGTGCCGAAGCTGATGATCCAGCCGTTCATCGAGAACGCGTTCTTCCACGGCTTCAACCGCAAGCAGCTGGGCACCGTGCATGTTCTGGTCTCCAGAGACGGGGAGTCGCTCGTCTGCGAGATTGTCGACAACGGGGACGGCATCGAAGGACTGTCCGGGGAACACATGCTGCCGGAGGACGGGGGAAAGAGCCACTTTTTCTCCGGGATCGGCATCAAGAATGTGCATGACCGCATCCTGCTGCTCTACGGGGAGCCTTATGGAGTCACGATTACGAGCCGGTCCGGCGAGGGGACGAGGGTCAAGATCCGGCTGCCGCTTCTGGAAAGCTAAAGAGAATACAAGAAAACCAAAAAGAGTACAAACGGCGGAAGAAAGCGGATACAAATTCACAAATAAAGTACAAAAGCGGACAATGATTCTCCTAACGGCACCGCCCACCCTTTCGGTATGATACCTGTATAAGCGCTTACACATTCGGCTTCAGTTCATACGATCATACTTAATGGGGGAATGAAAACGATGAAGAAAACGATTGCAGTATCCATGGCAGCTCTTCTGCTCTCAGCAGGATGCTCTTCCGGTGCGACCGAGACGCCGAAGAGCGAAAGCGGCGGAGATGCCGGCGCAGTAAAGAACGTTACGATCTGGGCATGGGACCCGAACTTCAATATCGCGGCATTGAACAAAGCGAAGGAAGCTTACCAGGCGAAGAAGGGTGACGCCAACATCAACATCGTGGAGAATGCGCAGGCGGACATCATCCAGAAGCTGAACGCCGGCCTGAACTCCGGCACGACCAAGGGGCTGCCGAACATCGTGCTGATCGAGGACCTCCGGGCGCAGAGCTTCCTGAGCTCTTACCCGGATGCCTTCTACGACCTCTCCTCCGCCATCAAAGGAACGGACTTCGCCGACTACAAGGCCGGCCCGACGTCCTTCGGAGGCAAGCAGTACGGGGTGCCGTTCGACTCCGGCGTGACCGGATTCTACTACCGGACGGACTACCTGGAGCAGGCCGGCTTCAAGGCCGACGACCTCAAGAATATCACATGGGACCGGTTCATCGAGATCGGCAAAGCGGTAAAGGCCAAGACCGGCAAGGCGATGATCTCCCTTGACCCGAACGACCTCGGAATTATCCGGGTGATGATCCAATCTTCGGGCTCCTGGTACCTGGACAAGGACGGCAAGACGCCGACGCTGGCCGGCAACAAGGACCTGAAGGAAGCGTTCGAGACCTATAAGAAAATGATGGAGGCGGACATCGTCCGGATGCACTCCGACTGGAGCCAGTTCGTGGCCGGCTTCAACAACGGCGAAGTGGCGTCGGTGCCGACAGGCAACTGGATCACGCCTTCGATCAAGGCGGCGAAGGACCAGTCGGGCAAGTGGGCGGTGGCGCCGATTCCGAAGATGGCGGGCAATGCCAAGTCCGTGAACGCCTCGAACCTCGGCGGTTCCTCGTGGTACGTGCTTAATGTGCCGGGCAAGGAAGCGGCGGCGGATTTCCTCGCGAAGACCTTCAGCTCCGACGCGGACCTGTACCAGAAGCTGGTGACGGATGTCGGCGCACTCGGTACGCTGAAGGCAGCCTCGAGCGGCACAGCGTATGAGAAAGCCGACGAGTTCTTCGGCGGCCAGAAGATTACCGCCGATTTCGCGGAGTGGACCAAGCAGATCCCGAACGTCAATTACGGCATGCATACGTATGCGGTGGAAGATATCCTGGTCGTCGAGATGCAGAATTACCTGAACGGCAAGGAGATTGACAAGGTGCTCAGCGATGCGCAGGCCCAGGCTCAATCGCAGTTGAAGTAGAAAAATCAAGACGGCAGGGAAGAGCTGCCGGGCGGTGGTGCCCACGGGGCCATGGCCGTCCGGATTGCCTTCCCTCCAGAAAGGAGGCGAGAGAGCAGGATGAATAATACGGCAAAGGCAAAGGCGGTCATGACTTCCACACCGAAGCGAAAGAAGGGCTTGAACGCGAATTACAACCGGGTCGGATGGGCGTTCGTGTTCATGGCCGTCGCCATGATCATCGCATTCTACTTCTACCCGATGGCCGAGGCGCTACTGCTGAGCTTCCAATCGGGCAAGGGCTCGAATCTGACCTACACGGGACTGAACAACTATGAGCGTCTGCTGACGGATACCACGTTCCTCACCACCGTGAAGAACACCCTGATCTACCTGGTGATCCAGGTTCCGGTCATGATCATTCTGGCGCTGTTCATCTCGGTGCTGCTCAACGACAGCAAGCTGAAGTTCAAGGGCTTCTTCCGGACGGCGATCTTCCTGCCGTGCGTGACTTCCCTTGTCGCGTATTCGGTTATTTTCAAATACTTGTTCGCATCGAACGGCCTGGTCAATGCGCTGCTGCTCAAGATCGGACTGATCTCCGGTCCGATCCAGTGGATCACAGACCCGTTCTGGGCGAAGATCACGATCATTCTGGCCATTACGTGGCGATGGACCGGCTACAACATGATTTTCTACCTGTCCGCCCTGCAGAATATCGACAGCTCGATCTATGAGGCGGCCCGGATTGACGGGGCTTCGGCCTTCCACCAGTTCTTCAAGATCACGATTCCGCTGCTGAAGCCGATCATCCTGTTCACCTCGATCACCTCCACGATCGGTACGCTCCAGCTCTTCGACGAGGTCATGAACATCACGAAGGGCGGGCCGGGGAACGCGACGATGACGATCTCGCAGTACATTTATAACCTGTCGTTCAAGTATTCGCCGGACTTCGGTTATGCGGCCACCGTCTCGTATTCGATCCTGATCATGATCGTCGTGCTGTCTATCGTGCAGTTCAAGCTTGGAGGTGAAAAGAATGGGTAAGCTCCGGCGTACGTTCATCTATCTGTTCCTGACCGGGGCCGCCTGCGTCTCGGTCTTCCCGTTCCTGTGGATGGTGATCTCCTCCACGAACCGGTCGGTCGACGTCACGAAGGGCACGCTGCTGCCCGGCTCCTACTTCATGGCGAACCTGCGCAAGCTGCTGGACAGCACGGAACTCATCCAGGCGCTCGCTAACTCCGCCAAGCTCTCGCTGAGCACGACGATCCTTGCGCTGCTCATCGCTTCCTTAGCCGGGTACGGCTTCGAGGTCTTCCGCAGCAAGGCCCGGGACATCGTCTTCACCGTGCTGCTGCTGTCGATGATGATTCCCTTCGCAGCGATGATGGTGCCGCTCTACCGGATGTTCGCCCGCATCTCCCAGGTCGTTCCGGCCATCGGGATCGACACGATGTATGCGGTCGTCCTGCCGACGGTGACCACCGCGTTCCTCATCTTCTTCTTCCGGCAGAGCACCAAGATGTTCCCGAAGGATATGATCGAGGCGGGGCGCATGGACGGGCTGACCGAGCTCGGCGTCTTCTTCCGGCTCTATGTGCCGACGATGAAGACCACCTATGCGGCGGCGGCGATCATCACGTTCATGTCGAGCTGGAACAATTACCTGTGGCCTCTGGTCGTCCTGCAGTCGCCGGACAAGATCACGATCCCGCTCCTGATCTCGAACCTCGGATCGAGCTATTCGCCGGATTACGGCCTGATCATGAGCGCCATCGTCATTGCGACGGTGCCTACCGCTCTCGTGTTCTTCCTGATGCAGAAGCACTTCGTGGCGGGCATGATGGGGTCAGTGAAATAGCTGCTGTACAAGACCATTACGCGAACCGCGTCCTTACTCCAGGGCGCGGTTTTTTGCCGTTCCCGTTCTCCTTCCCAGGCTCAGGCTTCATCACCCGCTGCCCGTCCAAGAGGCCGTTCCTGGTCACCAAACCCGTATAGATGGTCACCAGACCAAAAGACAGCCCGGCTGCCTTCATGGGATAATGTGGGAACAGAAAGCGAATGCATCTGATCAATCAAAGGGGGCATGGAAGCTGTGCAAATGGAATCGGCGGTGAATCCCGCCGTACGGAAGGAGAAGGGGAGGCGCTCCGGCTGGCGGCGGCTGATGGCCCAGAAAGAGCTGCAGCTGATGGTGCTGCCGGGGATTTTGTTCCTGATCGTGTTCAAGTTCTTCCCGATCTACGGCATGCAGCTCGCCTTCAAGGAGCTCTCGGTGACCAAGGGCATCTGGGGCAGTCCATGGGTGGGACTGCAGCACTTCGAGGACCTCTTTACCTCCCCGGCCTTCGGGACGGTCATGTACAACACAGTGATGATCTCGCTGCTGAAGCTCGTGATCCTGACCCCGCTGCCGGTCCTGTTCGCCCTGCTGCTCAACGAGATCCGCTCCTCACGATGGAAGAGCGCGTTCCAGGGGATCTCGTATCTGCCGCATTTTCTCTCCTGGGTCATTGTCGGGGGCCTGATCCTCACGGTGCTCGGCAAGGACGACGGGACGCTGAACAACATCCTGATGGCTATGGGCTTCATCAGCGAGCCGGTCTTCTTCATGGGAACGCCCGAGTATTTCTGGCCGATCCTGATCATTACGGAGAACTGGAAGGAGATGGGCTGGGGCGCGATCATCTACCTGGCGGCCATCGCGGGCATCGACCCCGAGATCTACGAGGCGGCCAAGATGGACGGGGCGAACCGGTTCAGGCAGATGCTGCATATCACACTGCCTTCGATTCTGACGACGATCGTGATTCTGCTCATCCTGCGGATCGGCTACGTGCTCGACGCGGGGTTCGACCAGATCCTCGTGCTGCGCAACCCGGTCATCCAGGAGGTATCGGATATCCTGGACATCCACGTACTGGAGGCGGGGCTGCAGGAAGGCCGGTACGGCTATGCCACGGCGGTCGGGATGTTCAAGAGCGTCATCGGGTTCGCGCTCGTATGGGGCAGCAACGCCATCGCCCGCCGGTTCCAGATGGGCATATGGTAAGGAGGAGGGCATAAGACAATGAAGCGAACGCTTGGAGAGCGGACCTTTGACACACTCAATATCATGCTGATGGTGCTGCTCAGCCTCGGGACCCTGTATCCGTTCATCAACACGCTGGCGATCTCGTTCAGCGACGGGCTGGACGCCCAGAAGGGCGGGATCTACCTGTGGCCCCGCCAATTCTCGGTGAGCTCCTATCAGGTGGTCTTCTCGGACAAAACGATCATCGGCGCGTATATGGTCACCCTGTCGCGGACCGCGCTCGGCATGCTCGTGACCGTATTCTGCACGGGCCTGCTGGCCTACGGCTTGTCCAAGCAGGGACTGATGGGCCGCCGGGCCTACCTGCTCATCTGCGTCTTCTCGATGATATTCTACGGCGGCCTGATCCCGACCTACCTGCTCTACAAGGAGATGGGGCTGCTCAGCAATTTCCTGGTGTACATCATCCCGGGCGCGATCAACGTCTGGTACATGATCCTCATGAAAACCTTCTTCGAACAGCTGCCCAAGGAGCTTGAGGAGTCGGCGATCATCGACGGCTGCGGCTACTTCAGCACGTTCTACCGGATCATCATTCCGGTGTCGATGCCCATCGTGGCCACGATCTGTATCTTCGTCGGGGTTGATCACTGGAATTCCTGGTTCGATGCGTACATCTTCAATAACAATCCGAAGCTGCAGCCGATCCAGACGTTCCTCTACAAGATTATCGCGCTGTCGCAGACGCCGGTCACGAACGCGGCCCAGTCCCAGCTCATGGACCGTCTCAAGGCGAACCAGATGACGATCAAGGCCGCTTCGGTGGTGATCACGGCCGTGCCGATCTCGCTGATCTACTTCCTGTTCCAGAAGCATTTCACCAAGGGGCTGATGGTCGGCGCGATCAAGGGCTAAGGGGTTATCGAAAGAATATAGGATTGTCAAATGAATCTATACCATTTAAGATAAATCTAAATGAATGGGGTGTCCTGCCTATGAAATCCTGGAATAGAAAGCTTCCGCAGACTGTCCTCGCCGTGAGTGTGGCCGCTTCACTGACCGCCTGCTCCGGAGGGGCAGCGAATGAGACGCCGGAGACGCCGGCGGCGGCGGAGAACGCCGACCCGAACGCACCGGTCACGGTACAGGCGTCGTGGATGTACGAGTGGTGGAAGCCCAAAGTGTGGGGCAGCGACCCTGTTACGAAAGCGCTTACCGAGAAAACGGGCGTATCCTTTCAGTTCAATGGCGTATCCGGCGACGGCAACGAGAAAGCAAGCATCATGCTGCTCGCCAAGGACTACCCGGAAGTCATGTGGATGGACCGTGGCCCTGTGCTCGACAAGTATATCGCCGCGGGAGCGCTGTATCCGATCGACGAGCTCGCCGAGAAGTACGGGTACAAGGACATCCTCACGAAGTACATTCCCCAGGGGGCGGTCGATGCGCTCCGCAAGCCGGACGGCCATGTGTACGGCATTCCGAACTGGTTCAACGAGAAGGGGGAGTTCTCCGTCGGCGGCTCCTTCAGCGTAAGGAATGACATCTACGCCAAGCTCGGTGCCCCGCAGTTCAAGACGGTTGACGAATTGACCGAGTACCTGCGCAAGGTCCGCGACAGCAAGCTGACCATTGACGGCAAGGCGGTCTACGGCATCGGCTTCCAGGGCGTGACAGGGAACGTGGAACGGATCGCGAACCTGTGGGGCGCACAGAACGCCAGTTCGCGATACTATGACGCCGGGGAGAAGCGGGTGAAGCATTTTATCCGCAGCGAAGCGACCCTGAATGCCCTCAAGTGGATGAACACGCTGTACAAAGAGAAGCTGCTCGACCCCGAGAATTTCACCTACAAGACGGAGCAGTTCGACGAGGCGGCCGCCAAAGGCCGGTTCGCGGTCATCGTGGCGAACTTCTGGGATCTCTGGAAGGCGAGCGAAGTGCTGAAGCTGACCGACCCGCAGGCCTTCTACAAGGTGGTGCCGCATCCGGCGGGTACGGCCGGCGTGAAGGCGAACGGCGATGGCTATGACAAGACCGGCTGGAACATTGCTGTCATTACCAAGAATGCCAAGAATCCGAAGAAGATTATGGAATTCTTCAACTATTACCTGAGTCCGGAAGGCCAGATTCTCTCCTTCTACGGCATTGAGGGCCAGACGTGGGAGAATGTGAACGGCAAGCCGACGCTGAAGCCCGGCGTCTACGAGGAGATCATGAAGGACTCCGAAGGCTATGGGAAGAAAACGGGCGTCCGCTACCTCGACCTCAACCAGTACCAGAAGTACAACTGGGAGCGGGATGCGGAAGCGCCGGACCGCCGCGAGGACCGGAAGCTCGTGGAAGCGGTGAACTTCGATGCCACGCAGCTGCGCATCCTGACGCTGAACGGTGAGTCGAAGGAGGGGATCGCGTTCGCCAACATGACCTCCGCCATCGACACGGAGCTCACGAAGATCATTATGGCGGGCTCGCAGGAAGACGTTGTTACGCTGTACAACGAGCTGATCAAGAAGCTCGAGAAGCAGGGGCTGAAGGGGGTCGAGGACGCCTGGACGGCCATGTATAACGAGAAGAACAAGTAAGACATGGGCAGCGGAGCTGACCGGTCCGGAGGGTGCGGACGGGTTGGCTTCGCTATCGCCGTTCGGAGGGTGGGACTATGAAGATCCGTACGTCACTGCAGCTCAAAATGATCGCGGCCTTCGCGCTGGTGCTGGCGCCGCTGATCATTTTTCTCTATTACATTACGCTCTATTCGATGGACGTGGTCCGGGTGCAGGTCGCGCAGTCCAATCAGAACCTGCTCGCCACGTACGTGCGGCAGATGGACCAGTCGATCGCCGGCATGACCAATTATCTGTACAAGCAGGTGCTCAGCGACACGGACCTGAAGACGGTCGGGATCTACGAATACGGCTCGGAGGCGTACGACCTGTCGCAGGTGGCACTCTCGAAGAAGATGTACATGGAGCTCAACAACCATCCGGTGGCAGGCGCCTTCTTCGTCTATGACAGCGATGCGGACAACTTCATCGTCAGCTACCGGGACAAAGACCTGCAGGACGAGGAGCTCGGTGCGATCAAGGCGCATACGCAGGCGGCCGTGCCCTCCACGGCCTGGAGCGTGGTGACCACCGGGGGGAGCCACTCCCTGCTCAAGGTCGCGTCCTTAGACGGCAGGGTATACCTCGGCGCCTGGGTGCCGTTGTCCGGTCTTACCCAGTCGATCAAGCCGTTCAACTTCGGCCGGGAGGGCGAGATCTTCCTGCTCTCGGGCAAGGGCGTGCCGCTGACCGCCACCACACTTGCCCCACACGATACGGAGCGGCTGCGTCAGCTCCTGGGCGACCGGCAGGAACCTTACCGTATTCTTGCCGATTCGCAGGGGGGCGGCGGCAGCCGGCTGACCCTGTGGATGAAGCTCGGTGAGACCGACCTGTTCCTTGTGATTTCGATTCCGGAGAAGAACGTGCTGCTGCAGCTGCCTTTTTACAAGAAGATGATCTACGTGATTCCTCTCCTCTGCATAGCGGTGCTCTGCGTCTACTACTTCATCCTGCGCCGGATTCTCCTGGTGCCGATGAGCCGGCTGCTCGGAGGGATGCGCAAGATGGTCCATGGCGACCTGAGCGTGCAGGTGAAGGAGGAGCCTTCCAGCGAATTCTCCTACCTGATCCAGACCTTCAACCAGATGGGGGCCGAAATCCGCGATCTCAAAATCGACAGGTACGAGGAACGGCTGAAGGTGCAGCGGGCGGAGTTCAGGTACCTGCAGGCGCAGATCAACCCGCATTTTTATCTCAACACGCTTAATATTATCTACAATGCCGCGGTGCTCCGGGAGATGGAGACCGTGAAGACGCTTGCCCTGCATCTGGCTGAGTTCTTCCGCTTCCGCATCCGCAAGAATACCGACGAGGTGCCGGTCCGCGAGGAGATCGCGTTCATCGAAGGCTATCTGGCGATCCAGAAGGTGCGCTTCCCGGATACGCTGACCTGCCGCATCGACGTCGATCCGGCCTACGAAGGCTTGATGATCCCGCCGCTGACAATTCAGACCCTGGTCGAGAACTGCATGGTGCACGGCTTCAAGGGGGAGATCGAATCGCTGCAGATCGAGATCCGGGTGACGGGATCGGACGGGGGAGCTGCCGGATATGCGGAGACTGCCGGGTATGTTGAGCCTGATGGGAATGTGGAGCCTGATGGAAATGTGGAGCCTGCTGGATATGTTGAGATCGAAGTGAGGGATAACGGGGTGGGATTTACCGAGGAGAAGCTTCAGGCGATGAATACCCGCGCTTACTTCACGAATGTCTCGGATTCGGACAGCCATATCGGCCTGTGGAATGTGTACCACCGGCTCCGGATGAAGCATGCGGACCGGGCGTCGATCTTATTCCGCAATCTGGAGCCGCATGGGGCGGCGGTTGTCCTAAGGATACCGGCCGTACCGGGACGCTCCGGGGCGGAAGGGAAAGAGGAAGCCGGCAGCAGCGGGGAGGGAGAGGCGTCATGCATTCTTTATTGATCGTAGACGACGAAAGAACGGCGGTCCGCGGCTTGTCGCAGGGGATCGAATGGTCGGAGCTCGGGGTGAGCGAGGTCTATGAAGCATACAATGCCAAGCAGGCCAAGGAACTCCTGGCCGCGCACGACATTCACCTTCTGATCTGCGATATCGAGATGCCGGGGCAGAGCGGCATTGAGCTGCTCGAGTGGGTCAACGAGCATTCGGAGGGCACCGTATCGATCTTCCTGACGGGCCATGCCGACTTTCAGTACGCCCGCAAAGCGCTCCAGCTCGGGAGCCAGGACTATCTGCTGAAGCCGGTCAGGCACGAAGCGGTCCAGGATGCCGCCGGGCAAGCGCTGGCGAGGTGGAGGCAGAACCGGCAGACCCGGTCCTTCGGCGAGCTGCACGAGCAGTACGTGCGGCAGTGGGAAGCGCAGCTGCCCTATCTGGTCGAGCGGTTCTGGCAGGATCTCGTCAACCGGCGCACCACCCCCCGTCCGCATGAGCTCGAAGCCGCGCTGAAGCAGTACGGGATTCCCCTGCGGGGGGAGGACGGCGTGCTGCCGATCCTGGTCTCGGTCGAGATGTGGAAGGAGGAGCTGACGGCCAGGGACGAGGAGATCATGGAATACGCGCTGCGCAAGGTGGCTGCGGAGGTGATCCTCGAGGCGCTGCCGGGGACGGTCCTTCTCGACCGCAGCGGGATCAACCTGGTACTGGTGTATGCGCCGTGCGGCCGTACACCGGATATGGATGAGGTCCGGCGTCTGTGCCGGGAGTATGTCCGGTATGGCGAACGGCACTTCAAGTGCAGCCTCTCCTGCTATGTCGGGGAGAGAACGGAGCTGCTGCAGCTTCCCGGGATCTTCCAGGACCTGCTAGAGATGGAGCGGGTCAACGTCTCCGCTTCGGGCACGGTGCAGATGAAGGCGGACGCGCCCGCGGCGGGAGAGCCTCCGGGCGGCGGCAGGACGGCTCCGCCGGTGCCTGTGGCCGACTGGGTGCTGCTCTTCGAGCATGGACGCACGGCGGAACTCATCGGCGGGATCGAGGAGCGCTGCGCCGCGCTGGAGAACAGGGGCAGCCTCAGCAAGGAGGAGCTCGAGTGCCTGTATGCGGGCGTGCTCTACACGCTGTTCACCGCTTTTCACAAAAAAGGGCTGTCGGTGTACGACGCGTTCGGTCGTAGGGATCTCATCGATCCGGTGTCCGGCATCCGCAGCTTCTCCCAGCTCCTTCAATGGGCCGGCAGAGCGGTGAGCACAGGCAGCACGTATTACCAGGCGCACGCCGGAGGCGGCTCCGAGCTGATCGGCAGGGTCAAGCAGTATATTGCCGGGCATCTGCATGAGGAATTCTCACGGGAGGATATCGCCGAGGCGGTCTATCTTAACCCTTCGTACCTCTCGCGTCTGTTCAAGAAGCAGACGGGCGTCTCGCTCTCCGACTACATCATCCAGGAGCGGATGGCGGAGGCGAAGCGGCAGCTGGCAGGCACCGGACTCAGCATCGGCCAGATCGCGGAGGGGGTCGGCTACATGAATGTGTCGCACTTCATTACCATGTTCAAGAAAGTGACCGGCGTGACGCCGATGAGCTACAGGAAGGGGTAGAGGCGGCTGGGCCGCACGGACGGAGGCCGGGACCGAATATAAGCTCCAATCACCGCTTACCCACGTTTGGTCCGCTCTGAAGCGATGGAAATGTTGGGTGCTTCATGGCTTGCCACAAGACTTTTGTCCTCGAACCGCGTGGAAAGAACGACGAGCGTCGTTGAAAATCCGAATGCATTGCAAGCTTCAAGAAAGGCGGCCAACGATTCGCTTGTCTCGGTTACAACCTTCAACAAATAATTATATTCTCCGCTGGTTCTGTATAAATCGACGATCTCGGGTGCCGCTTCACTGAATGCTTCGAACTCCTTGCAGTTATTGGACTTGAACAGTACAAACGCGGTGGTATACTTGCCCAGCTTGGTCGGGGAAATATCCGCCCGATAACCGGTAATGACCTCCTGTTCCTCCAATTTTCGAAGTCGTTCGGTAACCGCCGGTTGTGACATGGCAATCATTCGACTCATCTCTGAAACGGTAATTCGGGCATGATCATGAAGAATGGACAATATTTTATAATCGATTTGGTCCATTAAGGGAACACCTCATTTTTATATAGTTAGACTCGGAAACAACGATAAAAATAAGTTTTTAGGCCTCCATCTCCTTAATCCTCATATGTAAAGTGTAGGATAGATCCCATATAATGTCACTAACAACGGATAAGGGAGATGGAGAACGATGAGTGTAAACGAAACCCGAGGGACTGAGGGGATAAATTATTTTACGACCGGAGATGGCGTTCGGATTGCTTATCGGATCGATGGCATGGCCGACAAGCCGGTACTCGTGCTGGCTAACTCCATCGCTACCTCGATGAACATGTGGGACGGACAGATCCCCGAGCTATCCAAGCATTTCCGTGTTCTTCGCTACGACTATCGGGGGCATGGCCATTCAGATACGCCCGACGGTCCGTATTCGTTCGACAGACTGGGACGCGATGTCGTCGAGCTGCTCGACTCGCTTCACATGGACCGTGTCCATTTTCTTGGTCTGTCGCTCGGCGGCGCCGTCGCACAATGGCTCGGAATTCACGTTCCTGAGCGAATCGACCGGCTTATTCTGAGCAATACCTCATCTTACTTGGGACCGGCCGAACAATGGGAGGGCTTGATCGCCGGCGTGCTGGCCCCGGGGAAGCTTCCCGAATTTGCCGAGATGTTTATCAATAACTGGTTTCCCTCACATATGCTGAAGTCGGAGAACCCGCTCGTCGCCTCCTTCCGTGAAATGGTACTTCGGACCCGTCCGCAGGGAATCGCAGGAAGCTGGGCTGCCATCCGTGACATGGATATGCGCCGGACTGCTGCTCTCATCAGTAACCCGACTTTGGTCATATCAGGCCAGTATGATACGGTGACGCTTCCCGAACACGGTGAATTGATTGCCAAGACCGTGCCCGATGCGAAGCTGATCATCATGCCTTCCGTTCACCTGCCGAATGTGGAGTATCCAGCCGAATTCCTGAGTGCCGTAATCGAATTTCTGCGAGTACAATAAGGATGGACCAGGTTGCGGCGGAAAGGGTACGCTTGGCATGGTCATATGAACCGGGGACAATAGCACAACAACCAGGGAGCAGATCGCGTGCGGCGGCTGCTCCCTGGTTCGCGTGAAGCTAAACGAGGAAATAAATGTGGTGATACAATAACTAGCAGTTTTGTTGAACAACTTGTAAATTTAATAGGTTAAAGTAAGAGCATTTCTTTGTAATGAGAAATGCTTTTTATTTTTTTGATTAAAACAAAAGGAGGATATTCATTCATCTAACAATAACAACATAATAAAAAACAATATTAGTTTATTGTAAAACAATAAATTTGATGATAAAGTCATTTTATAATTAATTTAGAGAGGTGCTCTTAATGAACCGGGGAACAACCCTTTTTTTGAAGATGGCCGTTATTCTTATTGGAATCCCAATTCTTGCTTTGTGTATATTTGTAGTGCCTAAGATCGGGAATTTTGCTGGAGAATTGTATCCAGACATCGCGTATATGAAATCTCTCGTTTTAATCGATATGTACGCGGCAGCGGTCCCTTTTTACTTTGCTCTGTATCAAGCTTTTACACTTTTGAGCTATATGGATAAGAACCAAGCGTTCTCGGAATTATCCGTAAAGGCTTTAAACAATATAAAATACTGTGCCCTCACAATCAGTGCCTTGTACCTGCTAGGTATGCCACTCTGCTATCTTATGGCAAGGAGAGTTGACCCTCCAATTATCACAGCTACGGGATCCGTCATTATTTTCGCTTCTCTGGTGATCGCCGTTTTTGCTGCTGTTCTCCAAAGACTTCTACAGGAAGCTATTCATATTAAATCAGAAAATGACCTGACGATCTGAGGTGAATAACATGGCGAGATCATCCATATTGATGTGATGTTAGCAAAACGAAAAATGGGAAAGCCAAAGCGGTTCGTTTTTCAACCTCATGTCGAGATGGAGGGCATGGTGTCATGTCCAGACAAGCAAGACGGTTGATTCTGTGGTGCCGCGTTCGCGTGGCATGGATGGCTAAAGGGCAGGTTGGTAGGAAAATATGTTAAAATTGAATGGTGTTCAATCAAATCCATATGAAGGGGAGATAGGTAACCTGAAGATTGACCCAATATGGAAACGCATGAATTTTCCTGCTGCCCCTGAGTGACGATTCTACTATTGAATGTAGAGAGATTGCATTTTGTAAGGAAAGATGAAAGGGTGAGGATTCATGGAAGTAAATGTGTTAGAACATTTACCAAATCCTATAATCTTAAAAAAGCTAATGAAAATCCAAGCATCACTAAATATTATTCTTTGTGAAGATGAATGGCTTCGTTACCATAGGTTTGTTCAAGATTGGGATGAGGGTGTTTGTATGGCGAAAATAGATAATGGGGCAGGTGACCATCTACTTATTTTGTTTTCCCCTGAAGGCACCATAATAAAAGGTTTCGATCATGAATCTGAATTAAGCCCATATGCTCAAGATGAACATAAAGTATGGCAAGGGATTTATGATGACGTTCCTAAGGAATTGTTATCTTTACTTGAAAACGATGCAATTGAAAAAGATGATGTTACTTTTTGTATTTGGCGTGAAAACAGTGACACGAACTGGCGCAAGGGAAAAGTTGAAATCCCAGAAGGTGAAAGCGATGGTTCTGATTTTTTAGTGGGCTGTATATTCCATACACCAGAGGATTTTGTAGAATTTGCAGAAGGTTATTTTGAATTATCACCATCAGTAGATGTTGTTGCAAAAATTTACGATGATTTCCCCATTACGGCAGAGATGATCAATATCTTAAATCCCGACTGTGATGCAAAGGAAGTTCTTCAAGAATTAGAGTTATTACGCTTAAGGAATTAGCGAAGGTAAAGATGATTGCTGGCTGGGAATTAGGGGGGAGCATATGAAGAGTAGATTAGAGCAAGACATTATTAGTACGGCAGAAAGTTTCGCAACTAATTTTTCTGATAAAGGAAATTTTGATTTTAGTGTGCAAAGTCTACGAAAACTTGATGACATTCTAGAAGAGTTACGTGAGTATCATATAGATGATGATACATTAGATTCTGTTTCCTCTATGGCTGGAAGTTACATTTTTGAAGTGGCAAGAAGGAATTATGGTGGACAGTACATCTGGGTAGAAGAAAGTGACCAACCTGTGTTAGTTACTGGAGCGCCTGAATTTTCAATTTCTATATTTGCATTCGATAAAGTTAGAGGCAGAATTCGGAATGGTAAAGAAGATGATATACCCTATTATTTCGATGGCTATATCGAGGCAGTTGAAAAAGGTAAGAATACAGGGTACAGAGCTACAATAGTTTAACATATGGTGTAATTTAAAATTCAGAAAAGAAAAATGGTTATCGTGAGAACATCAGTTGGCGACTCGGTGTATATTCAAAGTAGCAGAAGGGATATTGGGTGGGCTGATGCAGGTGGAGTTAAAGCCGAGACGGTGGCCTAAAGATAGTATAGCGGCGGGTAGACGTCATACCGTTGGGCTTAAATCGGATGGCACGGTGACTGCTGTGGGTGATAATAAATATGGTCAATGTGATGTAAGCGGTTGGCGTGATATTGTAGCCGTCGCAGCGGGAAATGTTCATATGGCGACTAACACGGGTAATGCTCATACGATCGGTCTTAGATCGGACGGCACAGTGGTGGCTGTGGGTTGGGACAAGCATGACCAATGCAATGTAAACGACTGGCGAGATATTGTAGCGGTATCGGCGGGTTGGCGTCGTAGCGTCGGGCTTAAAGCTGATGGCACGGTTGTAGCCGTCGGTCGAAATAATGATGGCCAATGCGATGTAAGCGACTGGCGTGATATGGTGGCGGTAGCGGCGGGTGATTGGCATACCGTCGGCCTTAAAGCTGATGGCACGGTGGCGGCTGTGGGTAATAGTCGGTATGGCCAATGCAAAGTAAGTGGCTGGCGCAGCATAGTGGCGGCAACGGCGGGGTACCTTCATACCGTCGGGCTTAAATCGGACGGCACAGTGGTGGCTATAGGTTTGAAAAAGCATGGCCAATGCGATGTAAGCGTTTGGAGCGGTATTATAGCGATAGCGGTGGGTAGTAATCATACCATCGGCCTTAAATCGGACGGTACTGTGGCAGCTGTGGGTTGGAATGAGTTTGGCCAATGTAATGTAAGTGATTGGCGCAATATAGTGGCAATCGAGGCGGGCTGTGCCCATACCATAGGGCTTAAATCGGACGGCACGGTGGTTGCTGTAGGTGATAATGACTATGGCCAATGTGATGTAAACGGCTGGCGCGACATCCGTTCCCAGCTTCCGCTCAACTAAACGGGAGACGTTAGTACCATGAAGACACGAAGGCAGCCGGTCAGACTGATCGGCTGTCTTCTGCTTGTTGGAGAAATCAGTGAAATAACACGTTACCCTGTAAAGTCGTTTTCCGGAGAAAATTTGAAAACTTGTAAGGTTGATACATATGGAATGTATGGCGACCGTTTCTGCGCCTTTTATGATAAAACCAAAGAAGGTTTAGCTATAAATTCAAGTGGGTCAGAAGGTATATAATAACTAACTGATTGATCTCTTTTGCATTACACGAATGTCACAGAAGCTAAGCGGCCAGCACAATCGGCTGCTTTTGTATTATCTGCAAAATTGAACAAGCAGAAAAGATAATACGATCCTTGGCGACACTGAAGGAGTTTGCGTCTCCACTTGATCTGAGAGGCCTCTCCAACGGAGAGGTTATTACAGGTAGTAGAAAACACATGCAGCGAGCCGGCGGTTCCTCAGGTATTCATGCGTTGATCAACGGTCCCATTTTCCTCCAAGGATAAATCGGCGAATTCCTTCAGCCGGGCGATCGATCATCCTCGTCTCACAAAGGCAGCTAGCCCCTTTTCTTGAAACGGCATGCATGAAGCATGCCTTTTTTATGCTCGTGAAATGATAAATGGTCGGCTGGGAGTCATTAAGGTAAAATATTATTTTTTTTGTCAATTTAACCCAATCACGTTTTGTTGTGTTATATTTAATCGGAATTTATTCATAGTTTGGGGGGGGACCAGATGTTCAACAGAAAAAACGTTATCATCGCAAGTTCATTTTTATCTTTATCTCTACTTTTCCTTCCAGCAGGACCAACAATGATAAAAGCTGAATCTATTACGAACGCAATGAAAGAAGAAGTGGCACTGCATACATCTGAGATGAACGAGCCAAGCGCTGTACCGTTAACCGAGCTAACGGTGGAATTTGACTTGCCTTTGAACGAGGCCGTGATCACCTACGAAGGAACCGGGAAAGCTGCAAAGGAGAAGGCGGAGCTCCTCACGAAAAATTACGGAACGAACAGCGTGCAGTACGCCGTTATCGATCATGGCCACATTGTCGTATCCGGCCAATCCGGCAAGAATGATGAGAAGGGACAGAAGCCGCTCACGAAAGACACGATGTACGGGATCGGCTCGACGAGTAAAATGTTTACCACGGCTGCCGTCATGCAGTTGGTCGACCAAGATAAAATCGATCTCGATACGCCGATCACTCGGTATATCCCCGAGTTTACGATGAAGGATGAACGTTACAAGCAGATTACGCCGCGCATGCTGCTGAATCATTCATCCGGTCTGGACGGCTCGTCGATGACGAACGCTTTTTTATTCGAAGATAACGATACTTACGCCTACGACACACTACTGAAGCAGCTGGCCGGCCAGACCTTGAAGGCGGACCCAGGCGCTTATTCCGTTTACTGCAATGACGGGTTTACGCTGGCCCAGATTCTGATCGAGCGGGTCAGCGGTATGGACTTTACCTCTTATATCCATCGGTATATTACGGAACCTCTGGGTATGGCCCATACGGTGACGCCGCTCGATCCTCCGAGTACAGCGAAGATGGCGGGACTCTATTATCCTACCTACACAGGACAACTTCCCAACGAGACGTTCAACGTGATCGGAACGGGAGGCATTTATTCCACGGCGGAAGATTTGGCTCGATTCTCGCAAGTGTTCACGGGGGAAGCGGAAGAAGTCTTGTCCGGCAAATCGGCTGCGGCCATGGCGCAAGACGAGTACAGGACACCTTTGTGGCCTGATGATGCGGACAACTCAACCGAATACGGTCTCGGCTGGGACAGTGTCCATCTGTATCCCTTCAGCGAATACGGAATGAAGGCGCTGTCCAAAGGCGGGAACACCTTTCTCTTTCACTCATCGCTCGTTGTGCTTCCCGAACAGGGCATGGCAGCCGCTGTCGTCACTTCCGGCGGTCGCAGCGAGTTCGACGAGCTCCTGGCGAAAGAAATCCTGCTTCAGGCACTGAAGGAGAAAGGGACGATTGCTGAATTTAAACCTGAAAAGTCGTACGGTGTGCCGGTAAAGGCTGATATGCCGGAGTCCGTGCTGCAATATTCGGGAATCTATGGCGCGACCAATGCAACGACAACTATCGATATTACCGAAGGCGGCGTCATGTCCATTACTTCGGAACAGTCGCCCGATAATCCGGCTGAGATCTTCGAGTATTCGGCGGACGGCACGTTCCGGAGTGCGGATGGGAATGTGATGATCAGCTTCGTGACGGAGGAGAACGGCCGCATCTACTTATGGATTCGTCAATACGCTTCGCTGCCGGGTCTTGGGCAGATGGCTATTTCAGAGTACAAGGCCGAGAAGCTCCAGCCCCAAAACCTTCCGACAGAGACAAAAGAAGCATGGATGCAGCGCGACGGCAAGAAATATTATCCACTGAATGAGAAGTATACGTCGCTCGTTTATTTGATGTCGGGTACCATCCAGTTGAATGTGTCGAAACAATTGCCGGGGTACGTGTTGGATAAGCGTATAACAGGCCCGAATACGGCCGTCTCCGAATTGCAAATTCCAGGCACGAGCGGGCGGGATCTTTCAGATTATACGTTCTTTACACAAGATGGCGTTGAGTACCTGAATCTTGGTGGAGGCATCTTAGTAAACGAGGACGCCGTGAAGCCTATCGACGTCGCTAAGAAGTCAATCGTTACGATTCCGTCGAGCGGCTACGCCCAATGGTATACGATAAGCGATAAAGACGGGGGCAAAACCGTTAAGGTGAGCATGTCCTCGAAGGCTTCCTTCGCTGTTTATAATGCAGGGGGAACATGCATCTACTTTAGTGTCATCGGAACCAATGATCAAGTCGAGCTGCCTGCGGGAGGATCGATTGTTTTCGCCGGGGATGCCGGCACGAAGTTCGAGATTTCCGCGCAGTAACCGGAACGTAACAAGTACACCTTTACATTCAGGGCTTTGGACACTGACCCCGATTCATGATTCATGATCGGGGTCTTTTTTACCTTGGTAGAAGTTGGGGCTAAAATAATCCAAAAGCCTTCGATGGGCGTTATCCCGGTATGAAATAACGCTAAATAGAAAATCGTCAATCAAAATAATGGTTGGCGATTCCAAGAGCATTAAGGTAACGGTAACTGTTTCGTCAATATAGTTGACTTAGTCAATTAAATCTTATAATTATAACTATTAATCAGGGTATTTGCTGCGAAAAAAGATTCATCCACCCGGTTACATAAAAAAGCCTCCGTTTAACAAACGGAGGTTCATCTATAGAATTCACGGTTTATCTTTTAATAACAAATCACTCGATTGTAGTGATGCACATAACAGCCCAACTTGGGCAGAAAAAGACATTCTTGAATAAGTCGAACGATTTGTATTTGAATTCCTTTTCGTACTTTTCCGTCGTGTCGGACACCTCGATTATGAATCCTTTATTTTCGCCCATCGGTTCTCCGAGTCCCATATTGAAAGACATATTTAAGATTTGTTGGATATCTGCCAATCGGATTTTAACATTCCCATATAATATGTATCATAATATTGGCCATTACAAAATGCATGCTCTCTCAATTTTCCTTCGACAACAAATCCAATTTTTTTGTACAGCGTTATCGCCTGTTCATTTAACCCTCTTGTAGTTAGATAAATTTTATGTAACCGGAGTTGGTTAAAGCCTATTGTAATCATGGCTTTCATCGCTTCTTTTCCGTAACCTTGTCCGCGAGCCTCTTGGGCTAGAAGGATTCCAATACCAGCTCTGCCGTGCTCATGTTCGATATCTTTAAAGAAAACCCAGCCAATAAGTTTATTTTCTTCATTCTCAATTGCTAGCAGAAGATCTCCTTTTTGTCTTTTACTCATAACTTGCCGTTCAATTTGTTCGTAGGTTTGTTGAACTCTGCCAACCAACAGGATGGAAACCGGGTCATTGGACCATCGATGAAGCTCTTTTATATCTTCCGTTTCGAAAGGACGCAGGCTGACTCTTTGAGCGGTCATTCTCAATTCCTCCTAAGTGTGAACTTTCTCTAACGAGGGCAAGCATATTTTACCATGAATGGCATCTGAATTAGCCAACTCCAAACCATTTCGAGCCTGGATAGTTTAGACTCTGAATACCCAACATGTTATGCACTTTACTTACATACTTCTAACCCGTGCAATTCATTGCCTTTTATAAACCAGAGTATGGATGGTTGGGCAGGTTAATGCAACAACATACCGGTTTTAATCGTCTTAACGGCAGTGGTGAATAGACACCCTTTAAAACAGTTAAGCGAGGATGAAACTTATGAAAAAATTCGTAATGGGATTTTTACTTGGAATTTCAATTTCACTATCGGCTGTTTCGTATGCCTCTGATATTCAGGAAGTTATGCGTACAAATGTGAAGTTACTGTATAAGAATGCGGAGATAGATCTTGAGAAAGGACCATATGAAGTATTTAATTATCATGGGAACAATTATGTGTCAGTAAGACTTATTGCTGAAACGTTGAAATTGCCCATCGAATTTGACGAGTTGAGCAATAAGATATTACTAGGTAGTTATCGCTTAGACGAAAGTGTAGAACTCAGGGAATTATTAAATAATGATTTTAAGTCAGTTATGTCGATCTCGATACAATATGGTGATGGTACAAAGACGGAGGTCAATGATCTGAAAAATGTTAATGAGATTACTCAAAGGCTGAGTGAATTAAAATTATACATATCTGAAAAACAAGAAAACGGCTACGGATATTTGTATAATTTATTAATAAAGACACAGAATGGAGACATTATGTACCCAAGTAATTTGAATATTCAAGGGGATATATTTAAAAGTAACGCAAAGACTGATGAGCTCGATTCATTCATCATGTCATTGCGATCCCAGTGAGCAGGTCAGAGGGAAACTGTTTGCAATCAGGTTTTGGGACAAGGTCAGATTTTAACAGAATACGTGTTCAATAGCGAGGCAGCAGATTATTGCGCTATTTGCACCACATTCGTCTACGAAGGGCGTGGAAACTCTGTGAAACCTAAATTAGTCCCATTACGAATACCGTCAGGATGGATGGTATCCTATAATAACTTTCTTGAGCTCTCAACAGAAGAATTTACTGATGATACCTTTAAGTATGAAATAGACCTGGACGAGGATATTTTGCAAATCTCCAGCCAGGCCCACAGAAGAATCCTAGACCTTGGCTGGTACCCGTCATTCCATCCAGATGGTCAATATAAGATTATGTTAGTGGAGTTAGTTGAGAAGGAAATCCAGCCGGAAAAATGGGACGATCCTCTATTTACATTCAGCTCGAGGAGTGTGAATGAAATCAAAGATAAAATTGATTTAGTTTTACAACAGGTCGTGGAGGGACGTTTATAGTCATCGATGCTTTGACCTTAATTATTATGTTATTGAACTATCAAAGAACGATAGCACAACAACCAGGGAGCAGTTCGCCGCGCGGCAGCTGCTCCCTTCTTCATTAATGTAACAGGCAAACTGTTGATTTGGTTGTACTTTCAAGCTAAAAAAAAGTTTGTGACAAGATCTGTCACGAATAGGCGATACAATAAGTTCGAGCCCGGCATTACAGTCCGAGCTAAATTAAACCAGAAGGAGCTGCTTTATCATGACGTTTCAAGTTACACCGTTTATCGCGTTGAATGGAAATGCCAGGGAAGCAATTCAATTTTACGAATCCGCGCTGGAGGCCAAAGTGGTATTTATGCAAACGTTCGGAGAAGGACCCGAGGATCCATCACACCCGCTGCCGACACACGCAAAAGACTTAGTAGCACATGCTGTTTTAAAAATCGGGGAGGCGGAATTGTTTGTAGCGGATTCGATTTCGGACAATCCGAATGAGACTGGGAATCGCCTGCAGATCTGCATCACAACCCCCGATACCAGAACATCGGCCCGCTTCTTTGATGCTCTCCTGGAGGGCGGCCAAGTGGTGATGCCTTTGCAAGAAGTGTACTTCAGCCCAGCTTTAGGCATCGTAACGGACCGATTTGGCATAACAATTCAAATCTTTACCCCAAGAGACGAAGTGAAGGACGGGACAGTGCAATAAGCAGGATCATTCCGTCTTCATCCCTGATATTTATTAAGAAGCTCGGTCAGCCTTCTGCGGATTGATTCTTTCAATTCCGCCGGCTCGCTCAGCTTGACTTCGTCTCCCAGCGAAATAAAAAATCCAGTATAAAATGGGATGTCGTCCCGGTTGATGTCCGCATCAATCGCTCCAGACCCGTCCTCACGCACATGGAGCATGGGTGAGAGCCAGAGCTCGGCTTCGCAGCGCTGGGTACCGATGTGGGTCAGCTCGGCTCTCAACCTTACGGCATCCGCTGGTGACGCTGCCTCATGCCGGGGCATGCGGATATCGCTCAGTTTAAGCGGCTCGGTCGGATCGTCTGCCGCATCGCGGATCCGGTCGCAGCGGAATAAACGGTAGCCCTGGCGCAGTAAGCAATATGCCGTACAGTACCAGAAGCCGTTGTGCGCATACAGGAAAACCGGCTGAATTCGACGCCTGGTCGTGCCTTCCTCCTTCGATTCGTATAAAACTGCAAGCACCTTCTGCTTTACGGCGGCATCCAGCAAGGCGGACAGGAACGGGGCATCGGACCGCCGCGTCGGCGTGATAAAATCGACCCGCTCTTTCATGCCATCGATCCGGTCCCGAACGTCACCCGGCATGTGCAGATAAAATTTGCTCAAGGCCGAGGCAGATTCCGCATCGAACGGCAGCGAGGGATAGTGGCGAAGTGCATGCATGGCAAAAAACATTGCAGCGGCCTCGCCCTCGGTGAAAGCAATCGGCGGCAGCACCCGTTCCCTCACCACCTGATACCCTCCGTGCGGCCCCACCTCCGAATAAAGCGGCACTCCAAGCTCACTCAGTTCCTGCAAATCCCGCAGGATCGTCCGCGTGGAGACACCAAATTCGTCTGCCAGTTCTTGAACCTTGAACTTCCGTTTACGGTTCACCGTCATCATGAGCTCCATGAGCCGTTTCGATTTCGGCATCGCTGCTCCCCCCTCGGATTCGCCCGGGTAATCCTGTCGAAATAGGCAGATTCGCAAATTTCGTACCGCACCTTCATCCTCTCCGTTTCGAAGTAAATCGGCCTATGTCAATTATTCGCCAGATGAGCAAAACGAACCTGCACGTCCGGATTTTCGCAAGATATTACTGGGCCATGAGGACAACAGTAGTATGGATGAAACATATAGAAACTACTTTGATTCCTCATTATCAGACAAGTCACTTGTTGTATGGGTTGCTGATGATAACGGAGTAGTTGTATCAACTGTATGTTTTTGCATATGTCGACTTGCGCCACGATTTGAGAAACCTTCGGGAATGGTTGCATACATGACTAATGTTTTCACAATTCCAGCTTACCGTCGTCAGGGGATAGTTTCCAAACTTGTTACTGCTGCAATTGACGATTTGAAGACACAATGAATTAGAAAAATCCTGCTGCATTCGTCTGATATGGCTAAACCGATGTATGAAAATCTTGGTTTTGTTGAAGGAAAGAACTATATGTCAATGAATTTTTGAGTGTTAGAACTGACTCTAATCAGCACTATTCTTCTTGAGAGATCCGTAACCTAAATTAGGTTCGGGTCATTGCTCTAAACGGCCGGCAGGACAAGCATGGAGCTCATGTTCGGGTTTTGCAAGATAATCTAAAAATAAAGGACGCCCCGTATTTAACATTCTGTAACATAAAGTTTGTGGAATCGTATATGGTATTATCAGTGATGGATCGTTAGGCTAAACCTTCCTGTACAGCCTAAGCAGTCGGCTTGTCAAAAAAGGAGCGCCTCGGTATGATGGGGTTGTCCACGGGTGGGTTCCAAACCCAACATCATCAAGAAGGCACTCTTTCTTGAATACAGTATGGAATGGGAGGATCGGCCATTCGATGTCCAATGATGCGAAAGGTAATCCATCATCCTCCAGCAGCGGGCGCAAGCTTGCGCCGGATCTGGCCAGAGGCTTTATGCTGCTGCTCATTGCCCTGGCTCATGCTAATCAGAATCTATTAAACCTCGAAGCAACCACTTTAAATCGAATGATCGTATTATTGCGGCAGATCTTTGTTGACGGCCGGGCGTTTCCTGTATTTTTTCTTCTATTTGGCTATGGAATGGTCCAATTATTACACCGCCAAGAAGTGAAGGGTCATGATTGGCCCTTTATACGCAAACTGTTCCTTCGTCGGGGCTGGTGGCTGCTACTTCTTGGTTTTGCACATGCAGTATCGCTTTACGACATTACCATCGGACTGTATGGCATGGCAACGGTCATCTTTTTCTGGTTCCTTCGTTTATCGGATAAGAAATTGATTTGGATCGCCGCAGCAACCCTCCTGCTGGCGGCCGTTCTTGGTTCTGAGATTACACGCGGTGAATATGAATGGGGTCATGTGACTGCAGCTCCAGAAATAGCTGCTTCAGCCGGCATCGTAGATACCATTCTGACTCGATCGTTCAACTGGGCTCTCTACAGTGTGATTCTACTGCATCAAGTTATACCGGCTATGGCACTTGGCATCTGGGCAGGCAGGAAGAAGCTGCTGGATCATCCGGAGCTGCACCAAAGCCTCCTCCTGCGGACGGCAGCGGTTGGTCTTGCGCTTTCCACATTCGGCGGCATACCGTTTGCGCTTTTGTCCTCACTGTACTGGAATTCCCCTTCCGAAGCAGCAACAGCCATTGCAGGTTCCTTACATACGGTTACCGGCTATGCTGGGGGAATCGGCTGGGCTGCTCTTATTGGATTTATCGCTGGGAGTCCAAGAATAGTGCGCAGCAAGCTGACAAGGGCTGTCGCAGCTCTTGGTCAGCGATCCTTAACGTTTTATATTTTCCAATCGATCGTGTTCTTTATTGTTTTCACGGAGGGAATAGGCGGTCTGGGCGCTATTGGGAATCAACTTAGCAGCGATATTGTCGCCTGGCTGACATGGATCGTATCCATAATAATTGCTGAGTTCATGCAGCGCGCTAACTACGCCGGCCCCGCCGAGCAGCTCTTACGCCAATTGACTTACCAAATTCCTCAAAACAGGTGAAGTGGTAACTATCCAGACTGGTTAGAACCCGCAGCCGGAGAGGAATATGCAAAAGTCTGGTAATTAAAAACGAACGGCAGCCAATCATGGCTGTCGTTATTTTTTGTCCTCTCGTCTGAGGACGGCTGGTGGCACAGCTGGGATCGTTGAAGTTAAACATACGGATGGTTGAACAGGGGAATAGCTCTGCTCAACCACCTGTATGTATATTCAGGGATGCTGCTCAGGTCCCGCCGCCTGCAGAGGATCCGCTCCAAACGGATGATCCACAATATAAAGCCAGCGGTCGTCGGGCTGCTTTCGGACAATCTCCGTAGTGTGGCCTTCGATCTGAGACGGAGTACCGTCCTCCTTCACCGTATGGAGGATAAAGTGGGCTCGCAGCAAAGCGATATTTTCAAAAGGAAGGCAGTAGATGTTCGTGGATACCATGCGACCCTGCAGCTTCAGCAGTTGGGCGAGAGTTGTACGGATACCATCCATTCCCTGCACTCGTTGATTGGTCAAATCCATCAGTATGCTGTCCGGTTCGTATAAAGCAAGCAGTAGCTCAATGTTCCCTGAATTGAAGGCATAGGCAAATGCCGCATTCATATCCTCGGGCTTCATCACCTTGATTTCTTCTGTAGGGGATATCATAAGATCGCCTCTTTCGGTATGATGATTACATAAGCGAGCTTAGCATAAGGGAAATGGGAATATAAGTACGCAGAATAGAATGACATAGTCATAAATAACTGACCATCAGGAGGGATCTATGCCATATCAGGATGAAACATTTGGCTGCCCTGCAGACGTGGGTCTTCACATGATCAGCGGGAAATGGAAGCCAAGAATCATATACGAATTGTCCCAGCAAACCAGACGGTTCGGTGAACTTCAGCGCTTGATTCCACAAGTCTCTAGGCATGTGCTGACCACCCAGCTCCGGGAGTTGGAAGAATGCGGGATCGTTCTACGTACCGTTTATGCCGTCATTCCTTCGAAGGTGGAGTACAATCTGACGGAGTTCGGGAGGGGGTTGCAACCCCTTATGGAGCAGTTGGTCAAGGTGGGAGAACATTACATTGCACAGCATACAGGGGAATCTAGGAAGACGGACACGTAATCAACTATGATAACTGGAGGAAAAGAGCATATACTTCAAGCGTTAGTCCAAAGCCATCCAGGAGCTTGCCACCGCGGCGGCTATAAGCTTCCCTGGTGCTATATGCTATGATTTGAAATAAGTATGAATCTTGGGGGGGTGATAGTATGATGAGGATTAAATTTATGTATAAACAATTCTTAAGGGAGCCTCTTTGGTTTAAGTTACTTACCTCTTCAACGCTGCTGGTTGCCATAGTATTTAGCAATTCATACTTTTCGCATAATGGATATTACCAGAGCGCCGCGAAGTTTGCTGTTGCAATTTTCTTCACTTTATATGGCATCAAGTTCCGAAGAAACACTCGTGTCTCGGTTATCTTTTTTACATTAACCATTCTATGTATATACCTGTCTTGGAGCAATTTTGACCAAGCCCACACGTCTTAACGGGAGACATAGCTTCACATAATACAACGGCTGCAATCGGCTGCCGAGTTACACGTGTCATGGGGTGAACATTTTGAAGTATTTTACTCCTAAAAAGGTGGGTGTACTCACACATTTTGAACTTCTTATCGACGCATACTTGGGACTTCAAAAGATCCAATATATAACATTAAAGTATATTGAAAATTCTTGGACTTGGCTAGAGTTTGTTAGAAGGGATAATGAACTAATCGTTAGTAAGTTGAGCATTGATCTCCGAGGATATTATCAATGAGACGATATTATGGAATGACTTTGAAACAGAATTAACTACCAAAGCAAAGGAAGTTCTAACTAAAATAAGATCGATCAATTGTCATATTCTTGAGGCAAAGTGTTTTGACCAGATTCATCTTTTTACCATGACTCGTTAAGCTGCGGGGGGAAGTTAGTTCCTTCAAGCAAATCAGGACAAACCTGCCGGCACGATCGGCAGCTTTTCACGCTCAGTTTCTATGATGTAGATTGAGATGGGATATGTCACAGTTCCAAGTTACGCAAACGTTGAGGACAGAAAAACTTTTATCATCAAAGGTATTCTGCTGGAGAGACAAATAAGTAAGGGAATGCATATTCATGGAATCTCTTAAGTGATTAACAACGTAAGCGTAATAATCCAGCATGAGAATGAAGCCTGGGTGTTATTTCAAACTAATTTCAGGGCTAGTAAGGAAGGAGGTTTGTATGGGATTAGACTTCTTGGTATATGACGTTAGCTATCGGCTCCTTTCAGTGTATGAAATGAATGAGGAGTTACATAAAGATATATTTTCATCCGGTCAACGATGGGCGAGTTACTCATATCTCAGAAATCTACACGACTATTACTGTACTAATGTGGAGTTTAGTGGGAAAACACTTGATGGTTTGATTAATGATTTGAATAACTATAAGCCATTGTTATCCGAAAAACACCATATAGCTGTTCAGTTGTTGTTGGATGCTGTATCGGATAAAAAGGTTCATAAAGTCCGGATTAATGGTGATTAGCATTAAGCTACCGGAAGACTATAGTGCAATAATCAGGAGCGGACCGCGCGGCAGCTGCTCCCTTCTTCATTGAAGTAACGGGCAGGATAGTGGAGAAATATGTTAAAATTGGGTCTAAGTTGACAACGGCCGGGGTGGGGATATCGTGGAATTTATATTTATTTATCTGCCAGCATTTTTATTTATGGTGTGCTTTCTAAACGCAATACGTGCTTTCATAAACAAAGATACTGGACTAGGTTGGATATTAACCTTCGTTACTTCAGGGATTTTTGGTTTTTTGTTTTGGCTTTGTATTAGAAGTAATGGAGGCTAGCCAATCGAAGGACAGAGACAGATCGCCGTGTGGCAGCTGCCCTCTGGGTATTAAAGCATATGAGAACGTTAGTTCAGATCCAACCAGGAGCAGTTTGCCACCGCGGCTGCTGCTCCTTTGTTCGTTAAAGTAACGGGGGCAGGTTAACGTAGTCTACCCTCGGAAAAATATGTACACAAAAAAGGCACCTCAAGAGGGGTGCCTTTTTGTGTTACAGGGGCATAGGAGTTTCCGTTGGCTTGGCGTAGCCCTTGCTGTATTGGGAATCAATGATATTCCGAATCTCTTTGATCAACTTCCCATCCTTACTCAATTGGGCGGTGGTGACTGCAATCTCCATACAAACTCCGCACCTTGTTCCGTGATCATCCCAGACTACACTTCCATCATCATTTACTTCTTTGACAAAACAATTTTTATTACTTTGATGTCCGGCCTCATCACCACATCCACAGTAACATGGAATCCATTGGAGTTTATCGAGGGTTTGTCCGGCGATCTTATAGATCAATTGAGTTTGTTCGGGCTGAGTTTTCAAAAATGTAGGAAGTACATCCACCGATGCTGTTTTCTCCTGCAAATCTCCATGATGGGCCCCCGCGTGTGCCGCGGGTTCAGGACTGCTTTTACTTCCACAGGCAGCCATACTGACAACAGCAAATAATGAAAACGAAAGGATACAATGCTTTGAATTTCATGTCTTCATGAGCCTCCTAACGAATAGAGAACATAACTGAAAAATAGGTTGAAACCGTAAAAAGCAAACTGTAGATAAGTGTAAAACTGCTTTTACCTTTGGAGCGAACAATCAAAAGCAGCAATATCATCGAACAAGCAGCCAAGATTATACCGGTAACGTGCATTCCAAGGGAAATGGTCATATCAGGCGAGAACTGACCGGGATATATGGAAGTAAATAACGACGATGGGGGAGCCTCCTTCAGGAATAAACGTACATCATGTGGTGGATCCTGCTGTCCCATAATCGCAGTTATTATAAAGGTGCCGAACGCTATCATACTCTCCGCCTTCAGCCAGGGGATGGGATTAAAGCTGTTGTTTCCCTTCATCCTCCGCGGCAGAACAAAGCCATTAACAAAAGCCAGGGCTAACAATGGAATGATGAGGATATGTTTGATCAGTAGAGCTTGTCCATACGGAACCATCCAGGAATTCATATACTCCGGTGCCAGATACGCAGAAAGGATAAACCCGGCTGCAATGGCTGCACCCACACAAGCTATTGAAAGTGGGCTGAACCATTTTAAAAATCTCGGCCAATTTGAAGTGCTGCTTGAGAACCAGGCCGTAACCATCAAGAGCCCAATCCATACAATCACAGTTAAAAAGTGAACGGTATGTGTAAGAAACCCAGGCCACTCATATAAGGACTTGGTATGACTTCCCCAGCCAAACCAACCAATAAGAATTAGCATGAGCAGCAGCCCTACGTAAGGCGTGGCTTTATCTTCCCTGAATACGGGAAGTCCAAGAATCATAAGGAGGGCCGCCGAGAATCCAAGCACCCAAAGCCAAGCAGTACCAACACTCACGTCGAAAAGTACATCGTAAAAGATGGTCCAAAAATCCGTTTGGAATGCTTCTTGGTAGAACAAGGTGATCTTATATACAGGAACAAACGAAAGGATGGGTATCCCTAATACGGCAGCTAGGAGGACAGGCCAAGGTACGGTTATCGTGGGCCTTTGCGTTTCAGGGATAACCTTCATCATAAGGGTACCTACGATAACGGCATAACACAAATACAAAAGGGCTTCAGTTATATAAGCAATCATGAATTTCTCCTCTTCATGAGGACAGCACCCAGAATGATGAGGAACAGTACGCCAACCACGGCAGCTATGCCTGAAGGACTGACCGACTCTTGGGGGGCTTGTTTGGATTGCGCAGCATCTGGAGCTGCAGCAGCAGCTGCTGGAGTTTCCTTAGGTGCTGGCTGCCCATGAGTTGTTGTCTCCGGAATCTTTGCATCCACACGGAAGGAATAACTCTTCTCAACGATATGGCCGTCCTCGCCGAGGATCTTCCAATTGACCGTATAGGTACCTTTGGTGAGCGGTTCCTTTAATATCCCTTTTAACGTTGCTCCGGATACCGTCACCTTATCGATCGGCACTTTGTCACTGCCATTAACGGTCACATCAAAGGTGCTCAGCGGCTGGAGTTCTGTATTAAATTTCATTGTTATTTCCGTAACCGGATTTTGAAGTGTTTCATCTGTGGAAGGAGAGGAACTTTCCAACCCAGTATGAGCCAATACACTTTGAGGAAAGACAAGCAGAAGCAATAAAATCACAAGTAACTTTTTCAACGTCGCACTCCCTGTTCGTAAAATATTCATTCGCCTAATTGACCATCATATTAATCAATGCTAATATGATAAAACAAAAACGTATTAAAATCAATGAATATGAGGAGAAGTCATTATGGAGCACCTTGAAGTAACAGCAAAATTCATCCGCGGTTTTGCCGATAAGACGAGACTTCAAATTCTTCATTCGCTTATACAAGAGGAAAAAACCGTGTCACAAATTGTTGAAGAGATAGGTGTTACCCAATCCAGGGCATCTCAGCATCTCGCCTGTCTTCGGGATTGTGGGATTGTGGAGGGGAGGCAGGAGGGGAAGTTTGTCTTCTACTCCATCAAAAGCGAAGACATCATCAGCCTTCTTCACATGTTCGAAGCAGCTTTGAAGCCGGTTGAATCCCTGGTTGCTTGCTGCGAGACAGTCGAGAAACTAACGTGTACATCAACAGAAAGTAAGGACTGAGCTCCGGCAGATCATCAGCGAAAACTTGATTAAAGGAAAGTGGTGAGTTCCTATGAAAGACAATGAGACGTCCAAGGAGAATGATAAAGCGCCGAGGTCACTACCGGTTTTTAAAAAAACGTTAGACTTCACGGTTACTACTTCCTCACAGCCAAAGGTTTCTGATCCTTGCTGCTCTAGCAACGGTGAAGGGACAGCATCTTGCTGTGATGATACCCATAGTTCCCTTATCACTGAAGAACATACCGCTGAGCGGGCAGCTGAAGGGATCAGTAAAACTTATCGTGTCCATGGGATGGACTGTCCTGCTTGTGCTGTCACCATTGAGAAAAGTCTGAGCAGGCTCGATCATGTTCTCCGTGCCAAAGTGAACTACAGCACCACACAGATGCAGGTTGCTGCAGCGGATCCGGCTGTATTTGAACAAATTCCCCACGAACTTCAAAAGCTTGGATATCAGGCTGAAGCGATGGAAACGAACGGGAGCATCCGTAATTATCGAATCGAAGGCATGGACTGCAGCTCAAGTGCCCTGACTATTGAGAATCATCTTAAGGAAAAGCCGTATGTGAAGTCCGTAAGTATTAATTTCTCTAGCGCAACCATGAAAATCGAGCATGCGAATGAGGTATCGGAGATCGTCAGTGAGGTCAATAAGCTCGGCTACAAAGCCTCTTTGGTTTCAAAGCGCCGCGGCCAAGTTGAAGCACTTCCTGCAAAAGGAGTCTCATCGCTGACCATCCTCTCCGGTGCACTGCTTGCTCTAGGGTACTTGGGATCTTTAACGGGAGTTACAGGCTGGCTTATCACTGTCCTGTACGCAGTTTCGATGGCCATCGCAGGCTATAAACCGGCAAAAAGTGCTTTCTATGCCATAAAAAGCAAGTCATTAGATATGAATGTGCTCATGACCGCAGCTGCACTTGGTGCGGCCTTCATAGGCGAATGGCTTGAAGGAGCCACTGTCGTATGGTTGTTTGCCGTTGGGAACATGCTGCAAACAAGGTCCATCGATAAAACAAGAAATACACTTAGAAGCCTGATGGACCTGACTCCCGAAGATGCTTGGTTGAAGACCAATTCCGGCATGACCCGAAAACCAGTTGAAGATATTTCCGTGGGTGATCGGATCGTAGTTAAACCGGGGGAGAAAATTCCCTTGGACGGCGAAGTGATTGAGGGGCTGTCGATGGTCAACCAGGCTCCCATTACAGGTGAATCCGTTCCTGTAGATAAGGAGCCCGGTAGTATGGTGTATGCCGGCTCGTTCAACGAAAATGGTTCCCTTGAGATTAGAGTAACGAAGCTAGCCGAGGATTCGGCCGTGGCGAGAATCATCCATATGGTGGAGGAAGCCCAAGATAAAAAAGCACCGACACAAACATTTGTGGATCAGTTTGCCCGGATTTACACGCCGGTTGTGTTTATACTGGCTCTGATCATCATGATACTGCCTCCGTTATTTGCCGGTGGGTCCTGGTCTGATTGGTTTTATAAAGGGCTAGAGCTGCTCGTCGTTGCTTGCCCTTGTGCGCTGGTGATTTCCACCCCGGTTGCTATTGTTTCGGCTATCGGCAACGCTGCAAAACAAGGCGTTTTGATTAAGGGCGGTTCCTCGCTCGAGATGGCCGGAAAGATCGATGCTGTTGCATTTGATAAGACAGGAACCTTAACCGAAGGTAAACCAAAGGTCTCTTTTGTAAAGGGGTTCGGCATTCCAGAGGATGAGCTGATCTCAATAGCCAGAACAATTGAGGAACATTCCAAACATCCGATTGCCGGTGCGATTATTGAATTTGCAGATGAACAACAAATAGGCTCGCACGCTGGTGAATCCTATCAAGCGATTGTAGGAAAAGGGGCACGGGCATCCATCAAAGGGAAGAATTATTTCGCGGGGAATGCAAGGCTTTTTCAAGAAGATTTGCATTTGTCATTGGATTCTCTTGATAGAACCCTGCTGGAACTACAAGGATCAGGCAATACCATCGTAATTGTTGGTACCGATCAAAACCTTCTAGGAGTTATTGCAGTTTCTGATACCATTCGACCGGTTTCCAGGGATGCGATTAAAAAATTGAAAGCATTGGGAATCCGGCAAACGGTGATGCTTACCGGCGATAATAAGGGAACGGCAGCTAAAATCTCGGAACAAGCTGGCGTGGGTCGAACCTTTGCGGAACTGCTTCCTGAGAATAAGGTGGAAGGGATACGCCAATTACAGCAGGAAGGCTATAAAATAGCCATGGTGGGAGACGGAATTAATGATGCTCCTGCACTGGCAGCTGCTCATGTAGGTATTGCCATGGGGGGAGCCGGTACAGATACGGCAATGGAAACAGCAGATATTGTGTTAATGGCTGATAATCTGGAGAGACTCCCTTACACGGTTAAGTTAAGCAGGCAGGCCTTAACAATCATTAAGCAAAATATCTGGTTCTCTCTGATTATAAAGGCGATAGCCTTGCTGCTTATCTTCCCTGGTTGGCTTACGCTATGGATCGCTGTTCTCAGTGATACGGGCGCAGCTATCCTTGTCATATTAAACAGCATGCGACTCCTGCTTATGAAGTGATGTAACGAGCTCCCTACATGAGGGGGCTCGATTAAACTTTATCAGGGAAGGGGCAGAAAGAATGGCCATTAATATTATCTCACTCATCGTATTCTTTATATTTTTATCCGCCTATCTTTTGAAACTGGTACTTATGAATAAACGAGCTGGGATAAAAGCACTGGTATTAGCGAAGGGAAACAAAGGGAGAGCTGTAGACAGCTCTGAATTCTGGGTTAAGACATCAACTTTTTTATGGGGTGCAGTGTGGATTTTGGAATCCCTATTTAGTGAGTGGTTTGCCGAATATGTACCGTACCTTTTTCAGAACAAAACCGTTAGTTATACCGGTTTGCTTGTGATTACAATGGGTCTTGTTTTCTTCATATTATCGATGATTACAATGAAAAACTCTTGGAGAGTCGGGATAGACCAACATACAAAAACACAGCTTATTACTGACGGACTTTATAAATACAGCAGGAACCCGGCATTCGTAGGATTCAATCTCATGTTCATCGGATTACTTTTTACATATCCAAACTTAGTCACTTTGATTGTCTGCTTAATGAATCTGATTTCGATTCACCGACTTATCCTTCAGGAAGAAAAGCATTTGGAGAATATGTTTCAACGACAATACACTGAGTATAAAAACAAGACACCGAGATATTTTCTTGTATTTTAATCGCCCATCGGTGGCTCCTGGTCGTTCAACAAACTGGAGACGTTAGCGAATAACCAGGGAGCAGTTCGCCACGCGGCAGCTGCTCCCTTCTTCATTGAAGTAATGGGCAGGTTACTTGAATAACCCCTCCTTAGTTTACTCCTTAAAATTAAAGGCAAAATCCTCACCCTAATGAATGAAGGGTTGAGGATTTTCTACCGTTTTTACACCAATTGTCCGATCTTAATTCTTAGATAAGTCTAATTGGAAAATAAGTGAATCTCTATCAGGGTAATCATATTTAATCGGCAAATTCTCTTTTACAATCTCCTTAAATCCTACCTTTTTGTAAAAACCATGTGACCGAGTAGCTTTAGACGGAGTGTCCAAAATTACCTTAGAAAACCCCTGTTTTTTCGCAAAATCAAGCAAAGCTTCGTAAAGCCTAGTTCCTATCCCAAACTCTTTACCACGGTAATCTTTATAAACGAAAAATTTCTTTAAAACGACAACCTCGTTCGTTTTCTTTTGCAAACCGATAGAGCCTACAACTTCACCGTTATCGTTTAACGCTACCCAAAAATTCCCTCCATCGTTTATATAGTTTGATTGAATATCCAAAATGTCTGGTTGTTCTTCTACACTAATCCCTACGCCATATTCAACGTTCTGAATGTGCAGTATTAAATTAATGACTTCTTCTTTATATTTATCATCATAAATCTTAATCATTTATTAACTCCTCCTCCAAGTGTGTTTATAAAGGTTGCTGTTTAACGATATCAAATTCAAGTGCATCCGCATCCAATATCGTCTTTCATCAGTATCCTCTTTTTTCTGATTCCTTCTTAACCTTAACTCGCAACATATTATTAGTAAAATTGAATTTTATGAAGTTATCCATTGATTTTTTTGATACTATGAGGATATATATGAAAATTAAAGTAGGTGAAGGAATGGAAATACGTCATTTTGTTACGTTTAAAAAGGTCATTGAATTCGGTAGCTTTACACAAGCGGCAGAGCATTTAGGATATACTCAATCGACAGTTACTTCCCATATTCAGGCACTTGAGCAACAAATAGGTGCACCTTTGTTTGAAAGAATGGGGCGTAAGGTAATGCTTACTGATGTTGGAAAAAAGATGGTGCCGTACACACAAGAAATTTTAGACACCTATAGCAAGATTGAAAGCATTGCAAGTGAAGAAAAGGATGTTCGTGGAGAGTTAAAAATAGCTGCTCCTGAGTCATTAACTGTATATCGCTTAGAACCAATATTACGTGAATATAGAAAGAAGTTTCCTCATGTAAGCATCAGTCTAAGTAACGCTACCTGTGGAGATAACAAAAAGGCACTATTAAATGGTAGTGCAGATATTGCATTTTTCATGATGCCACAGTTACAGGATTTGGATTTAATCACCCATTCGTTATTGGACGAACCAATAGTCCTTGTTGGAAGTCCTGATTGTTCTCTGGGTATTTTAGATAAAAGCTGCGAAAATCAAAAGATAAGCGAGTGTTTCATTACCAATGAGAAAGAATGCAGTTATCGAACCATGTTTGAAGAATATCTTCGAGACAGGGGAATTGTACCTTCATACACAATGGAACTTTGGAGTATTGAAGCGATGAAACGTTGTGTAATGAGTGGGCTTGGTATTGCTTGTTTACCATTAATAACTGTAAAAGATGAAATCAAGGAGGGGAGGTTAAAGATTATTTCCTGCGAAGGTGGTTTTAAACAAATTTTCTCCCAAGTTGCTTATCATAAAAATAAGTGGATTTCCCCAGCTCTATCCATGTTTATCGATATTACTATGAAACATGCAAAAGATTGGTCATGTGAGATTACTCGTTAAGCTATCTGGGAAAGTTAGCGCAATAACCAGGAAGCAGATCGCCGCGCGGCAGCTGCTCCCTTCTTCAGCAGCCGGCCAAAATTCCATTGAAGTAATGGGCAGGATACCATAGTAGACAGGCGGTGAGCTGTCATTGGATGAGAAACAGGTTTTACTTCTTGAGAATCTAAAGTTAATTAAAGAAACTTGTGTTGCAATATCACTTTCTAAGCTTGATAAGTCTTCAGGAATAGACACAGAACTACAAGAAAAGATTGAAACGTCTCATGAAGAACTGGCAGAAGAGGTAATCTACCGTATATTGGAGTTAATTGATGGTTATAGTGACCTGGCTTTCGAGGTCGATTTGATCGTAAAGGAAACCAAATCTTCACTTCGAGATGGCATTGAATTGCACGATAAGTTTATAGACTTCTTAGCAATGAATGCATAAATAAATTCAACTAACGGGGAACGTTAGTTGTACAACCAGAGAGCAAACCGGCGGTAGCTGACCCCGAGTTTAAGTGCTAATAATTCATACAATCTGTTAAGAATATTAGGGAGCAGACTTGAATGGACAACACTATCGAATCAATAAGTGAAATTGGAATACGCATCTGTCTTGATTTAAGACCATACTCAATAATCGATAAAAAGAAATTCAATGAGCTTTACGAGAAATTAGATGAGTTAAACACAAAAATTAATATTACAACTCCTTCACTCATTCCAAAAGAATTAATAAAAATGCTTTTGTATATTAGTGATGGAATTATTGTTCAATGTAACTTTTCAGAAAAGAAGGATCATTTAATTAATGAATGGATCATTCTAAATAGCCGCTTATCGAAGATATTCAATGTCCGGAATGATAAGACAGTGGAAGTCAATATTGAGCAAGAACTAGACTCACACACAAATCATGTAAAAATACATACGGCTGGCATAATATTTAAACAGTTACATCAATTGATTTACAATTCTGATTTAATATTAACGCCAAGTAGATATAAAGAGGTTGGTTCATTATATGATACAAAGGATGAAAATCTCATGGCATACTGGAGATTCTTAAGTATTATTGAAAGTAAGTTGAATTGAACTAAACGGGAGACATTGGTTGATTGCCTCATTCATAAAAACAAATATCGAGAAGAGGTCATTATTTGCATACCAACGAAAGACTGCCGATCATCAATTTAAGGTTGAACGTGAATCAAGAAGACGAAGGCCTGGTAATTGTAAGTATTATGGGGAGTAATCTTCTCCTTACTGTATCTGAATGCAAGGCCGGAGATGCAGAAGTATCAATGAATATACGCGAAGCAAGAGCTCTTTTAAATGCCCTTTCTGAAGCAATCGGGAAATTGGATGTAGAACGAGTTGACTGAACTATCGGAGGACGTTAGTTGATCGATACTGCGAATTCAAAATAGGTGCTGAGGATATGAAGAAAAAGACAAGGGAAATCAATATTGAAGAGAAAAAATACGTTTATGTAATTAACCAAAAGTATCAACAAGGTGTAAGCGAAATTTCTCTTTCTATATCGCTAAAGGGACTTAAAAACATGACATGTACATTCAACTTTTGTACATGGGATGACCCAATTTCGGGAAGCCCGCTATTAGTTGGTGTTCACTTAAAGAACGTGTTATCGGGTGATACTGAGAGTTTTAATTTACATTACCCAAGAACGGTTAAGCGGTTTATTTTGTATGGTTTGGGAAATGGGTGGAATGAAAAAAGCAGAATTGAGTTCAATGATGGGCTAGAGATACTAAGTAATATGGGATATGAGGTTTTATGGCTTAAGCCTGGACGCGATTCATGCGTCAATTAGTCGAGGGCATCATTCAACTAACTGGGAACGATAGCTGAATAAGACACCGCGGCAGCTAAGATGATCGGTCGCCTTTTTTCTATTAAAGTAACGGGCGGATTTCCGTAAGAAAAATATTTATTACAAAGGATGGCTGACTTTCGTTGTTGAATACAGGGGTCACTCTTATAAAGGTTTGGGAAGATGAACATTTTTTTGAAGTAAGTCTTGAAGTTCGTTCGATCTATTGTGTTTCAGAAATAAGATTCTACACAGACAATATTGAGTTAGATGAATTAAGACGGGGCTTGTCATTGATTTCGTCACTGTCAGAAAATGAGTACGTTTGGTCATCTGGTGAGGATAAAGAAAATACAACCCATTATGTACATACAAGATGGTATGTACAAGATAAACGAGGGCATATCGGGATTGAATTTATACTTGATAATAAAGACAGCCCACCTGATAAAATGCGCTCACACTCATGCGTAGTTACTGAGTTGAATCAACTTGATGATTTTATAAACCAACTCCAGCAATTTATTAAAGGGAAAAATAGCGTAGTAAAGGGGCTATTAAGCTAACGGGGAACGATAGCATCATCATAAACACAAAAGGAGGTTGCCGTATCATTCCGGCAGCCTCTTATCCCTAACGGATTAACCAACAGTCCTCTCTTAATCTAAAGCTTTTTACAGTCGGTAACTACTAAACCTTTTCCATAAATATGGCGGAAAGTCACTAAGAACTTTCTTACTTCTATTCGATCTTTATCCTTTACTGCCACCAAGATATCCAACTCATCAATACCACGCTCATCTTTCCTTATATCCCTAACTTGAAAGGGATCAATTACATAGTATATGTCTTGGCTTGCAATTAGATATTTCTTCTCAAGGAGAGCATCTAATATCCTTCCTTGAAGATCGGCAGTCAGTATTCGCTCAAGTTTCTCTTCCCGATTGTCTGGGTCAGACCCAATTGCGATCCATTGTATATCCTGCCATTTTCCGGGTATTTGTGAAGGCTGGGCTATTGCAATAGCTAAAGGGGCCGTTAGTAAAACAGCGGTTATAAGCATTACCCTAATTACTTTTAACATCCTAACTCCTCCGACAAATAAAAGATACCTGTAACATTCCCCCACCTGACTATTGTTAATACAGTGACATAAGGATATAAGCTTTCCGCACGTTTTACGCTAACTGGGAACGATAGCGGAATAACCAGGGAGCAGATCGCCGCGCGGCAGCTGCTCCCTTCTTCATTGAAGTAACGGGCAGGATACTTCCAATTAGTTGTATGATTAGGAGACGTAATCGAGCTATCTAATCACAGGGAAAGGAACAGCAACCAGACATATTCACAAATGTGTCTAGGGCCTCATTGTATAGAAAGCTATCGGAAGGAACAGTTGATGAGTTATCTACCAAAAATCGGAAATGTATAATAGAAAATAAACTTCATATAGAGGTGGAATTATATGCCTAAAATTGACAATATGTTAGCAATTCTATGGATGCTTCGTTCAGGTGAAAAAATTACTGCAAAACAAATTTCAGAAAAGTTAGAGATGAATATAAGGACTGTGTATCGTTATATTGATACAATTTCAACAAGTGGCGTACCTATAATTTCAGAACCGGGACATAACGGTGGATACACTTTATTGAACAATTTTATTGAGGCTCCTCTTTTTTTTGATTTTGAGGAGCAAACTTCACTATTTCACGCTGCTGTTTTTGCAGAAGAAGCCGGATATTATGGAGGTGAAGCACTAAATAGGGCCATTTCCAAACTAAGTAAATACTCAAATCAAGAGCAGGAAACAAAGATAAACCAACATTTAACTAGTCTTGAAGTAATAAGTCGATTAAGTTCATTCTCTATGGAACCTTTTTTGAAGGAGTTGGAGCAGGCCGTAGCTGACGGGTACTCAGTAAAAATTCTTCACCATAAAAGTGGCGAAAAGCAATTAAATTATAGATTGGTCGATCCGTACAGAATTATCTATTGGAATAATAAGTGGTATGTGATTGGATTTTGTCATCTTAGGAATGATATCCGTAGTTTTAGAGTAGATCGAATTGAAAGTCTAATGCTAACCGAAAATAAGTTTAACCGGCCAGAAAATTTTTCAGCACGTGTCTTTTTTATGAAAAATCTGCTTCCAACTATAGAAGATAAGGAAGGGATTATTTCTTTGGTTATTAATGGGGATAAAAGTGTATTAGCTGATATTTGCCAACATTGGTTTTTAGGACATTATTTACAAGAGTGGACTTCAAATCAAGCAGTATTTCTTCTTGAGAAAGATATGATACATACATATGTACCTTATTTACTTTTAACGTACGGTAAATCTATTCGAGTTATTGAGCCAATCAGCCTTAAGAAAAGAATGATTGAAGTTTTGTCGGAATTAATTAAATTTCATCAAATTTGATTACTTCCCTGACGCTAGGTGTCAGGGAAGTAATGCTATAGTTGGCTATATCAATTGTGATTGGAGTGTTATTGGATGCAAACAAAAAAAGTTTTTTTATATGTATTTAATACAATGTCGGACTGGGAATATGGATATTTAATTGCTGAACTAAACTCAGGAAGATACTTCAAAAAAGATTTAGTACCTTTAAAAGTAATTACAGTAGGGGCTAATAAAGAAATGATTACTACTATGGGAGGACTGAACATAAAACCAGATATTTCCCTTGATGAATGTACTCTTGAGAGTAAAGATCTTTTAATTTTACCAGGAGGGACTACTTGGAATGAAGAAATTCATCAACCTATCTTGGAAAGAATTGGCCAAGCCTTAAAGTTTGGCACTATTGTTGCTGCAATTTGTGGAGCAACTGAGGCCCTTGCGAATATGGGATACTTAGATACTAGAAAGCACACAAGTAATAATTTAGAATACACTAAAATGGTATGTCCTAACTATAAAGGAGAAAAGTTCTATGAGGGGGGAACTGCGGTGTCTGATGCGAATTTAGTTACTGCATCAGGAATAGCTCCTCTGGAATTTGCGATGGAAGTACTGAAAAAATTAGATGTATTTGCACCAGATACATTACATTCATGGTATAACCTAAATAAGACTCATAAACCCGAATACTTCTTCCAGCTAATGAATTCAATAAATAGCTGAGCTAAAAAATCAACTTAGCAGTTCTATATTAGTTCAAATAAAAATAATGAAGTAACTGAAAAGCTCACTTTCTCTATTTTGTTTTGCAGAGAAGTTGGGCTTTTTAATTTGGAATTTCCTTATTGTTGTAAATCCACATTTTCCTGTCGTTATCCCTACCTGAGCATAAGTTTTTCATTGGTACGTTATTTGTTCCTCAGTTAAGTTCTAACGTAGATTACTCACACTGCATCATTGACTTCTTTATTATGTGGTTAAAAGAGAGTTAAGCTAACGGAGAACGATAGCGGAATAACCAGGGAGCAGATCGCCGCGCGCGGCAGATGCTCCCTTCTTCATTGAAGTAACGGGCAGGATACTTCCAATATGTGGTATTATTCCTTTAGGCAATTAATGCGGCACGAAAAGGTTAATACGCCAACAAGCCAATATTTTTCAACATGTGTAAATATCCTGTTACTGCTATGTAATACATAAACAAGGAGGAATAGATACGCTTATTAAGTGCATCAAATGCCGCGTACCTGAAAATGTAAAGCCGCTGTTCCATCAGGCACAGCAACAATGGAACAGGTTGTCGAACGAACAAGGATTCTATCTTCAGGTCGGCGGTTGGAATCTCTCTGACTCATCAGAAGCAATTATTATCGGAATGTGGGTGTCACCCAAAGAATATTACAGACTCATGGATGAATTCCACGACACTGTTTTAACGAATAGCGAGCAGCAAAGGTATTACGAAGAAATAGATGTAAAGCTATGGAATACAGCATGTGTTGAGAAGCTGACTAGCATAGGAGATACAATCGAGCTTTTCGCTACCCGGCCTGAATGCTCAAATGTCAGTGAGTGCACACTTATAGAACTTGAGGCAGTCGGCACTTCAAAGTAGCTAGTGTTCAAGGAAGGTGCATACGGAAGTATCAACAATAAAGCTGAATGGGCAGTTTCATTGCTAGATGATTGGACTGTAAAGGGCAAGCCAATCACAACATGACGGTAGCTGGGCCAGAACGACCGGTTATCATCATTACGCTCCCTCGAAATGATTCAAAAATCTCACTCAAGCTCATGAATTCGCAGGATTACACCTTAGCTAATTGTTCAACAGAATGATACGTGTGGAGCCGGTAGCCTGGAAAGGTCTTAAAAGGGCATGCAGGAACAAAGGTGAAGTAGGTGTCACCCAAATCATTCCATATCCTGCACGTCTCCATGCTGCCCCCAGCGATTTTCACTCCCACGTCTCAATGGGTCAAAGCCCTTTCATTCCTTCGTCACATCTAGCCAAGGGGTAGGAGGTCGGTTTTTCTATCGGAACGGGTCCGAGCCCTTTTGCGCAATGCCTCCCGATACTCCGTGCTTCTTAATCCTGCGAATACATCAACCGGTGAGAAGTGCGATTTAAGCCGCCTGTGGAAATACTTTGGCGGAGCTGTAGGCTTCGCTGCTTTTAGCCAGGCCAACAAGCATTCTTGCTACCTTGCCGCACAATTTCATAATGGATTTCATTTTCTTCAGCTTCTTTTCTCGGACATTGTGTTGGTGCAGGGCCTTCACATCCGGATTGGTCATCACCATACACATCGTCATGAGATAAAGGAAGCGCCGAAGCCGAGGGCGGCCACGTTTACTGAGTACCATTTTCCCTTTCCATTTCCCTGAACTGGCTTCCGCCAGGTTCAGACCTGCATGACGGAGAAGGACATTACCATGAGCAAATCCACTTAGATCGCCGGCTTCACCGAGTACGCCGGCTAAACTGGTTGCATTCACTCCCCGAATCGCAAGCAGCTTATTGGCATAGGGAATTCGTCCAAGTACGAGTCTGAGCTCATTTTCAATTAACTCAAGCTGGCGAGTTGCCAAGTCGTATTCTTCAAGCAGCTGACACAGGTGGAGCTTGTAAGCGTGCAGGGCTTGCACAGCACCAACGCTGCGCTTTGCCAAGGCAATTAGCTGCTCAGCCCGTCGTAAACCTGCATGACGCTTCACATACTGCTTCCAACCGGCAATTACTTGTTCAGGAGTTAGCTTACTAATCTCCTTCGGTAGAGCAAACAGCCTCAAAGTGGCGATGGCACTGATGCAGGTAAGGACTTTGAAGACCTGCCGAAGCTCAGGAAATACGATATCCACCCAGCGATGCAGCTGGTTCACGGCACTGTTCAGTCTTTTCGTGACCGTATCCCGGTTGGCCATGAGGATCCGCAGTTCTTCGTATGCCTCTGAGTTAAACCGTACAGGCGAATAGTAGCCGTTTTTAACCATGTCGGCGATGGCAAGAGCATCCTTGCGGTCGCTTTTGGATGGTGTATTGTCGCGATTTTCCTTGTTCTTTTTGACAAGATGGGGATTGACGAGAACGGCTTCAATACCTTTAGCTTGAAGCCACCGGGCCAGACTCAACCAGTAATGACCTGTTGGTTCCATGCCGATAATGACCTTGTTCAGCTTGTAGGACGTAAGCAGATCTTGAATCCAGCGGCCGAAGAGACGAAAACCTTCGTCGTGATTACCAAAGTCGATTGGAGCTCCAAGTGCAATGCCCCGGTAGCTGACTGCACGAGCTACATGGGTTTCTTGGGCAATATCTACGCCAACAACAAGGTGGGTAGAGGTAATGTTTTCAATGAGTTGATTTTGTTTGTCTTGAGATTTAAACTTCATAGTAGAGCGTCCTCCTGGATGATGGGTTTGAGGCAATGACCTCGTGTGCAACCTCATCGTACCGAGGCGCTTGTTTTTTTGCAAAGACCAAATTATTCGTTTTACAGGAATTCTATCGGGAGACGATACCTCAAAAACAACCAGGACGAAGCTGCCGGCACATGACCGGCAGCTTCATTACGTTAAGGGACAGATTACGCCGTCAGGATCACGCTCGCTCTACCGATGCTGCTTCTGCAGACCAACGCAGGATGAAAAAATCCCAAATCGTTCACGATTACGACACAATTAACATTGCGAAAGGGGGGATTCTAACGATAAAATTATACTAAAAAGTTAGTCTAATTCCAGGAGGCTGAGGGTATGAAAAAAGTGGGTATCGTAGGAGCGGGTCTAGGCGGCTTGGTAACGGCGGCTTTATTAGCGAAACGAGGAAACCGGGTTGTTGTTATGGAACGTTCGCCGATTCCGGGCGGCAGAAGCCATGTCGTTTCAAAGAATGGTTTTACCATGAGTTATGGCGCCCATGCGGTCTTAGCTCCCAAACAGGAACCCATGCGTTCCATCGTTCGTGAGCTGGAACTGCCGATGGAGTATAGGAAGGCAAGCTTGTCCAAATTCAAGCTCTTTATGGAGGGCAAAGTCATCTCAAGTCCACTTGGCTTCGGTGCGCTGACCTCCCCCGCGATTTCGGGTTTATTCAATCATTTGACGTGTTTGAAGCAATTTTACCAGATGGTAAAGCAAGCACCGGTTTTCCCGCAAACCCTGTCCGTAGGCCAATGGATCCGTGACAACGTGAGCAACCCCGAGATTGCCAAAGTTCTTTCCGCTTATGCGGCTTTATCGGTCTACGACGGCGCACTGGACTTGTATTCGATGAATCGTTTCGTTGAATTAACTGCCCGTGAGTATGAAAAAAATGAGCCTTTAAGCTATATGGGGTACGACGTCCTTCTGGGAGAGCTGCAAAAAGCGATTACGAACAATGGAGGCAGTATTTTATTCGGAAAACCGGTCTCGGATCTTATCGTTGAAGGCGACCAAGTGAAAGGCGTCGTATGCGCGGGTGAAGACGTGGAATTCGATGAAGTGGTGCTGAACGTTCCGCCGAAAGAGCTAGGCAAGCTTCTAAGTTATCCATCCCTTGCAGATGAGTTCGGCGGGTATGTCAATCAAACGGCTCATTATGTGTTCGTCTATGACCTTATGCTTTCCAAGAGGCTTCGCGGGGATATCGGCAATTTGCTGGATCTGGATGGAGGCTTCTACATCAATGATTACGGCATAAACAATCCTTCGGCTGCACCCGCCGGCGGACAATTGATCAATGGACTGAAGTTTTTGACCGAAGGGGAGCAGCTGGACGACAGTCACGCGAAGGGGTCTCAAGCGGCATTTGAAGCTTTGCTCCATAAGGTATACCCGGGATGGGAAAAGTACGTGGTTAACAAACGGATTATTAACAGGGCTATGGTGGGCGGAATCGCCAGAAGAACGAATGCCAAGCTGCTGCCGCTGCAAAGCCGCACGGTACGGGGATTATACCTGGTTGGAGATTCTACAGAAGGATCAGGGGCTCTTGGCATGCCTTGCTATGATAGCGCGCGGAAAGTAGCGGATATGTTATCCTAAAGGTAGTAGGAATGATGCTCTTCAACGGAGGAACCACTGCATGAGTCAGGGAAAAGAAAAAATTTTGCAAACCGCACTGCAGGAATTTGCGGAGAAAGGGTACGATGGGGCCAGAATCGATACTATTGCAAAAATGGCCGATGTGAACAAAGCTTTGATTTATTACCACTTTAAAAGTAAAGAAGAGTTATTCACGGCGGTTATTAACGACTTATTCGAAAAGGCGCTTTCCGCTCCCATTGAGCCTACAGGTAAATCCATTCAGGAAAACTTGATTCAAGTCATGGAACATTTCATTGATTTTCTTCATTACAACCCGTATTTCGTGAAGATTATGGACCAAAGCGTCGCACAAGATCGAGACATATTTCATCAGCTTCATCACCAGAATTACTTTTTCGAGACGGTGATGGGGTTGTACCAGCTCGGCGTCCAGACCGGCGAATGCAGGAAGGTCGATCATCCTGAAGATTTCGTTGTAAGCTTGCTGGGTGCGGTATATTTTTATTTCTCTCATCACAAGGCGATTCGGAAGTTTTACGGGGATATCTCCGAAGAGGAAGTCATCTCGCTCCGTAAAAAAACGATGAAGGATATGATCTCGAGGCTGTTAGTTTAGCCGATCCGGGGAGCAGCTGCCGACACATGATCGGCAGTTTTTTTATGGCTGCGCAGCGTTAGCCTCCTGGTGTCATTAAAGTAATGAACCAGAATATTATCCATCTCCCTGTCAAGAAGACGCAACTTATTTGTGCACAAATCGTTGCGATGCGATCGTGATGGCATTTTATACTAGGGTCGAGAGGAGGAATCCGATGGATTGGCTTGAACGGATGAACCGGGCGATGGACTATATCGAATCAAACTTGGCTGGGGAGATTGAACTGAGTGAAATTGCGCGTAGAGCATGTTGTTCGTCTCATCAGTTCCAAAGGATGTTCTCATTCATCACCAATGTAACACTGGCGGAGTATATCCGGCGCCGAAAGCTCACCCTGGCCGCACTCGAATTGCAGAATAGCGCGGCTAGAGTGATCGACATCGCGATGAAATACGGCTACGAGTCCCCGATTTCATTGGCGCGAGCTTTTCAATCGCTTCATGGGGTGACGCCGGCCATAGCTCGCCAAGACGGAATTGCGCTTAAAGCCTATCCGTGCCTATCCTTCCTGATTACGATCAAAGGTGTTGAGGCGATGAATTATCGTATGGAAACGAAGGAATCCTTCGAGGGATGTTAAGAAAATTCAACCCTCCAGGAATGAGCTCCTCAGACAGTTATCACCACGGAGTTGAGGTGACGTCTTTCCAACGGATGCTGTTCATCTCAGGTCAAGTGCCGCGAAGTGATGTTTTATTGCTCCTTACGCCCATTTCTACACCAGTGATTCTCGAATCAACTTGGAAAATGCCGTGAACGCTCTACTGGCATACCTGTCTTTGCGGCGCACAAGACTGGTCTGGGAATATCTGAATTTCTCGGGAATCGAGTAAATACCAAAATCAGTATACTCTCCAGTCAAGACGGAGGCAGGAAGCAAGGTGGCGGCAAGACCGGACCGCACGCAGCTCACAATGGTTTCCAGTGAGCTAATCTCAATCATGTTGACGAGAGAGATCCCCTCACTCCGCAGCCATCCCTCCAAAATCTGTCTGAACGGACACCCATTGGGTGAAACGGCCCATCTTGTATTCGCCAAGTCCGGAAACTCATCGTTAGGCTGCCGAGTGATTAATTTTATTTCTTCACTTTGAATCTCATCGGCGATCAAATGAGGGGACTTCACGTCGCCAAAGACGAATGCGCCATCCAATTGATGATTTAACACCTTGGTGAGGAGATCCGGCGAGTTGCCGGTCCATATCGAGAGCGATACATCAGGATACAGACCTTGATACTCCGCCAAGGAGTTCATGAAGTTAAGACAGGTCACCGTATCCACAACCCCGATCGCCAGCGGGCCGCTTGGATAAGAGGTCTCCTGCACCATCTTCACGGCTTCCGCGGACAAGTTCGTAATGGTATGCGCATATTCGCTGAATATAACTCCTTTATCGGTCAGCGTAACACCCTTCGGATGCCTTTGAAATAACAATACCCCCAGCTCATCTTCCAGCTTGCGTATCCGTGCCGTCACATTCGACTGAACATAACCGAGCCGCTTGGCTGCATTTGAAATATTCCCTTCCTCCATGATGGTCAAAAACACTTTTAAATCGGACAATTCCAAACCGCATTTCACCCCGCTCCAGCTGATATCAAAATAACTGATACATCCATAATTACCAATCATTATACTTTAAGCCCACTCCAAATTACAATGGACCTATCCGGTGGACGTTCGAATCCGGCGGAATAGAAAAAACGTTGTACTTAGAAAGAGGAGGGATCCTATGGATGATGTGTCGGTTATCGGTTTAGGACCAATGGGCGCAGTGCTGGCTCGGACGCTGCTTCAGAAAGGGTTACGCGTTACCGCCTGGAATCGGACCAGCGAAAAAGCCAACCAGCTCGTACAGGAGGGCGCGGTACTCGCCCCCACCATCGCTGCCGCCGTAAGCGCCAGCCCGATTGTCATCGTATGCGTCGCCAACTACGAAATATCACATGCCCTGTTTGGAACCGCAGAGGCGGCTGCAGCCCTGGCAGGCCGGGTTTTGGTGCAGCTTAGCACAGGAACTCCTCAAGATGCGAGAAACAGCGAGACATGGGCACGGGAGCAAGGCGCTGATTATTTGGATGGCGCCATCATGGCGACACCTGCCCAAATCGGGATGCCTGACACTCCCATTTTCGCCTCGGGGTCAGAGGCTGCGTTCCGGCGGAGTGAGCCCATTCTTACCATACTTGCCGGGAACCTGATGTATATGGGTGATTCGGTGGGGGCGGCGTCTGCGTGGGATCTGGCCGCGCTCTCCACGATGTTCGGTGCGATGTTCGGCTTCTTTCACGGCGCTCGCATTATTGAAACAGAGGGTCACTCTGTAGATGCTTTCGGCTCCTTGATCGCCGACATCTCACCGGTCTTCGGTCAAATGATCAAACATGAGGGGACCGTCATTCAAACCGGGAGCTATGACCAGGCCCAAAGTACGATCAAAACTTGTAGGGGATCCGCTGAGTTATGGTTGAAACAAGCACGCGAAGCCGGGATTAACTCCGAGTTTCCAACGTTTGCAATGGGACTCTATACTAAAGCGAAAGCGGCGGGATATGAGAACGAGGAGCTCGCTGCGATCATGAAAGTACTGCGGCAGAGCCCTTAACAACGGTCCCGACTCCTATGCCATTTTGTTAACCTGAGTGAAGTTCAGAGCCATCCAGGAGCAGTTTGCCGCCGTGCAGCTGCTCCTTCCTTCTCCACTTAAATTGATATGGATACGCTATGTAGTTGCCATAACGGCACGGATCATAGTCGGCTTGATAACACGTCAGAATTGGCGAATTCATAAACCCGCGATTGCCCGCAGTTAACATCGGAACATACCTTGGGTGGCTTATTCTAGGAGAGTACATTGGAGTAACGTTCTGGCTTGGATCCAAATTGACACCACAGGTAATGGATGGTAGGATGTGGATATCTCGTTTGGGCGGAGGGTTGCGTGTGGCAAACTAATTTTTCGATCATCGATTGCACAGGCAGTAAAAGAATAGCGCTTATTTGGCCATTTTGTGTGCATAGTAATCGAAGAATGGTATGACTCACGTACCCAATGGAATGATGCTCATTTGCAATCCGTCGATGGATCGATTTCGATCGATTTGCATGTCTCTTTATTTGGGCATGTGTATTCAGGATATTGTGCTTGCGCTCATTCCTTCTTCTATCGATTACGATGAACACAGGCTGCAGGCCTGTGTTTTTTATTTTATTTGCCGAGGGAGGAATCTTGAATTGAGTGAGCAGCTGTTTACAATCGATGGAATTGAGCTCTGCGCTGAAAGCTTTGGAAACCCCGGTCATCCGGCCATCCTGCTGATCATGGGGGCGCAGGCATCTATGGTATGGTGGGAGGACGAATTCTGCCGCCGTCTGGCCGCGGAGGGCCGGTTTGTGATCCGTTATGATCATCGGGATGTCGGACGATCGGTCACTTATGCACTCGGCCATCCGGCCTACACATTCGAAGATATGGCCGACGACGCCATTCGCATTCTGGACCGATTCGGAATCGCGAAGGCCCATGTCGCAGGAATTTCAATGGGCGGTATCATAACGCAAATCCTGGCATTAAGGCATCCGGACAGAGTGCTTACCGTCTCCTTCCTCTCCACCTCGAACTTCGCGCCCGAACTCCCGCCGATGGAAGACAAGGTGATGGCGTACTTCTCCGAAACGGCGGCGACCGATTGGACGAATGAAGAGGCGGTCGTCGCGTTTACGGTAGGGAAATGGAAGATGCTCGCGGGTTCCAAGCATGCGTTCAACGAGAAAAGGATCTACGATCTGGCGGTGGCGGAGGTTAGGAGAAGCCGCGATATGGCGAGTATGAACAATCACGCTATGGTGACGGGCGGGGAATCCTATTTGACACGTACCGGTGACATCGATGTCCCCGCCTTGGTTATTCATGGCACGGAGGATCCCATCATTCCCTATGAACATGGAGTCGCGCTAGCAGGCGCCATTCCCGGAGCCGTGCTGGTCACTTTGGAGGGGACGGGTCACGAATTGCATGTTGACGATTGGAATACCATCATCGGCGCGATCTCCGGCCATACGCAGGGGAGAGAAGAGCACTAATCTGCTCTATGATCTTACTAGAGCCGCACAAGGATCCAGATTGGATCTAGGCCTGCCCTAAGAGGGATAGAAAAATGAAGGAGCGGATGCCCATGGCATTGAGCTCCTTTTCTTGTACGCCCAGCATGGGCGCCATCTCTAGGGTGAGAGTCCCGAACGGGGGCTGGCGAGCGCCTACCGTTAGCCAAGGGCAAGGGTGTCGGCCGTGAGGCGGAATCTGAAGGAAGCCGGAGGCAAATGCACGGGCCAAGGTACACGAACCTAATTTGAGGCAGTGTCAGTCGGATGAGTCTCCAAGACAAGACGAAATCCAAAGCCGCCAAGGGCTGATGCTGTAAACTTAGGTGGTCGCGGGCAGACAGATGGCGTTCTTATCTGGGGAGGCCTGCGGATACGCGAAGTGACTTCGTAACCGCGGCTGAGAAGCCGCGCTGAATCCGCAGGAGTCAGCAGAGGCCATAGTACGCGAGTACGGGACGCCGGAAAGCGGAAGGGCTGAACCGAAAGGAGAGAGGAAACCGGTGCGTTCGCGTGAAGAGCAGAGACAGCAGAATATTCCGCAAGGGAGCTCGCGGCAGAGAGAAGCGGTGAAGCCGCCAGGGTATGCCGGAGCGCCGAGTTCTTCGCCGGCACAAGCCGACCTTTTCTCTCGCAAAGGCCAGAGCAGGCTGCTGGAGAAGATGCTCGAAGGGCACAACCTTCGGCTCGCCTACAAGCGAGTGGTACAGAACGGAGGAGCGCCCGGAGTGGATGGTGTAACGGTAGCCGAGCTACAAGCTTACCTGAAAACCCACTGGGAACAGGTGAAAGCCAACCTCCTGACGGGAAGCTACAGACCCGCGCCAGTCAAACGGGTGGAAATCCCCAAACCCGGAGGCGGTGTACGGCTGCTTGGCATCCCGACCGTAATGGACCGTTTTCTCCAGCAGGCGCTTCTGCAAGTGATGAATCCGATTTTTGATGCACATTTCTCGGGGTACAGCTACGGTTTCCGCCCGGGAAGACGGGCGCATGACGCCGTAAAGCAGGCACAAAGTTATATCCAAAGCGGCCTCAGATGGGTCGTGGATATGGATCTGGAGAAATTCTTTGACCGGGTGAACCATGACATGCTCATGGCGAGAGTAGCACGGAAGGTGGAGGACAAGCGTGTCCTGAAGCTCATCCGCTCCTATTTGAACGCCGGAGTCATGTCGCATGGAGCGTTGGAGCGCACACCGGAAGGCACGCCGCAGGGCGGTCCGCTCAGTCCGCTTCTGGCGAACATCCTGCTGGACGATCTGGACAAGGAACTGACAAGACGGGGACTGCGGTTTGTCCGCTATGCGGACGACTGCAACATCTTTGTCTCCAGCAAGCGAGCCGGGGAGCGCGTGATGGAATCGGTGATTCGCTTTGTGGAAGGAAAGCTGAAACTGAAAGTGAACCGGGATAAAAGTGCAGTGGACCGGCCATGGAACCGCAAATTCCTAGGCTTTAGTTTCCTGTCGAACAAACAGGCGACGATTCGGCTGGCTCCTAAGACAATTTCGCGATTCAAAGAGAAAGTCCGGGAACTGACGAACCGAACCAAGCCTGTACCGATGGAGGAACGCATCCGGCGCCTGAACCAGTACATGCTGGGCTGGCTAGGTTATTTTCGCCTAGCCTCGGCGAAGACGCACTGCCAAGCCTTTGACAAGTGGATTCGGAGAAGACTCCGCATGTGTCTATGGAAACAGTGGAAACGGGTGAAGACACGCATTCGCGAACTACGTGCGCTCGGCGTTCCGAACTGGGCTGCCTATATGTTGGCAAACTCCCGCCGAGGTCCGTGGGAAATGTCCCGTAGCACAAACAATGCCCTCCCGACTTCCTACTGGGAAGCGAAAGGGCTTAAAAGTTTGCTTTCTCGTTACTCGGAACTTTGTTAACCTTTTGGAACCGCCGTATGCGGACCCGCATGTACGGTGGTGTGAGAGGACGGAGGCTAGCCGCCTCCTCCTACTCGATTTGCATTTTTATGTATACTATACTTGACATTGTGATTGGTTTAAATTACATTATGTATATATTACCAGTCACGATGTAAAGGTGAATACACAGGGGGTGTCATTCCTTGACTTACCAGGAGAAGAAAAGCATCGTATCATTGATCAGCGCTGTTCTCATTTTCGTTTGTTACTGTTTGTACATGTATCCGCAATTCCCCGAAGGGGGGCTGGAGTCGGCCGCAACGTTTCGCTACTGGGGTTCCTTCGTCCTCGTCCTGACGTTGGTTTCCATCGTCGCGCACATCATGATCAGCATCGTGTTTAACATCGCCTTCAGAATAACGACCAAAGAAAAGGAACCGTCCTTCGAGGATGAGCTGGATAAGCTGATTAGCTTGAAAGCGACCCGGAATTCATTCTTTGTGTTTGTGACAGGCTTTCTGTTTGCCATGGGATCACTGGTCCTCGCCCAGCCGTCGCAGCTGATGTTCATCGTCCTGATCGCTTCAGGCTTCCTGTCGGATGTGACCGGCTCCATTACCAAGCTTTATCATTACCGGAGAGGAGTATAAGATGGGCAAGAATCTTGTCGGCAATCATATTCGCAGATTACGGTTCAACCATGACGAAATGACCCAGCAGCAGTTGGCTGACAAGGTAGGGGTAACCAGGCAAACGATCGTGGCGCTCGAAAAGGGAAACTACTCCCCTTCGCTGGAGCTGGCTTTTCGGATTGCTATTGCCTTCAACCTGCCGCTCGAAGAGGTGTTTTTTTATGGGGATGGTTCCAATTCGTAAAAACTTTATACAGAGGGAGACCAACAAATGAACTCCAACCAAAGAGCCGCAAAGCTGGTGGGCGTCCTGTTTATCCTTGCAGCCGTTACGGCGGTCATAGGACTTGTGTTGTACAATCCGATCCTGCAAGGTCCCGATTACCTCATTCAAGGCTCGAGACACGAGGGCCAGGTGATCCTTGGAGCGGTGATGGAGTTAATTCTTGTCGTATCGGCGGTGGGTACGGCAACCACCATGTTCCCCATCCTAAGAAAGCATAATGAAACGATAGCGCTCTGGCATGTCTGCTTCCGGTTTCTTGAAGCGGTTGTCATTACGGTAGGGATCATCAGCGTGCTGTCCCTATTGACCTTAAGCCGGGAGTTTGCAGCAGCGGGAGCGCCTGATGCCGTCTCTTTTCAAGCCTCAGGTACAGTACTGAAAGCGATACATGACTGGACCTTCTTGCTGGGCCCGAACTTCATGCTGGGGATCAATACGATGATGTACAGTTATATTTTTTATAAATCCAGGCTCGTCCCGAGGTTTATCCCTATCCTGGGCATGACCGGGGCGGCTCTTATCTTTAGCTGCTCCCTGCTGGTCATGTTCGGTGTCATTGAGCAGCTGTCGGTGTGGGGCGCTGTTCTTGCGCTGCCTGTAGCAGCAAATGAAATGATTCTGGCGGTATGGCTTCTGGTTCGAGGCTTCAATGGATCGGCCCCGGCCCCCTCCGTGCGGCTAACGGATGGATAGAGATGAAACCAGTCCTTCCCGGCCGCAGCAGGCAGAGGGAAGGGCTGGTGCAGCAATGCGTTGGCGTTCGGAATAAAAGCAGCGGTCACCGAAATGCCGGTGACCGCTGTTTCCGATTAAGCCCCAAGGTTACATACGCTCTGTCTGAGGGGCAGGAGGGGAAAGGTCGGCTGCACTGCGCCTGCGGAGGCCGATGGAAGTAATCGCTGCACCTAGCAGGGCGGCGGTCACCGGAACCCAGAGTGCTGTACGGAAGCCGTCCAGCGCTGCCTGGGGCGATCCGTCGGTTCCGGCCGCGGCCAGGTCGATGACGGCGGTCACTACCGAGAGACCGAGCGCTGCGCCGAACTGCATCGACGTGCTGAGCAGTCCGCCGGCCAGCCCTTGCTCTTCTTCCGCGATCCCGTCTGTAGCGGCGATGGTGAGCGGTCCATAGGTCAGCGCAAACGCGATGCCGGTAAGAATCATGGTCGGAAACATGGCGGCGTAGCTCCAGTCGAGATCAACCGGCAGGAACAGGGCATAGGACACGGCAGCAAGGCTTAAACCTCCGCAGATGACCCTTACGCTGCCAAAACGGTTCACAAGCCGCGGGGTGAGCGTTGGTGCCAGGATGGCGTCCACGCCTACAGCTAGCAGCGCCAGCCCGGTCTCGAGCGCCGACCAGCCGCGAAGCTCCTGCAGGTACAGGACGGCGATGAACTGAAAGCCGAAGAAGGAGCCGGTTAGCAGGATCGCTCCAAGATTGGCGCGAAGCAGCGCGCCCGAGCGGAGGATGCCGAGTCTCATCAGAGGGGAGGCCGACCGCCGCTCGATCACGACGAAAGCAGCCAGAAACAGGAGTCCGGCGGCAAGCGTGCCGAGGGTCCATATCCATTCGGCCTCAGTCACATGGACCACGGCGGATACCAGGAGCAGCATCGCTCCGGTGATGCTGACCGCTCCACCGAAATCGAAGCCGTGAGGCGAGCGTTCCGGGCGGTCCGAGCGGGGGATCAGACGGATGGCGGCAAGGAGAATAACCAAGGCCAGGATGACCGGGGCGTAGAACACCCAGCGCCAGTCGAGCCCTGTTAACAAGCCTCCAACGACAAGACCCAGCGAGAATCCTGCAGCGGCCGTCCCGGCGTAGACCAAGAGTGCCTTATTGCGCTGCGGCCCCTCGGGGAAGCTCGTTGTGATGATCGACAGACCGGCAGGTGTCATGAATGCGGCTGCCACGCCCGTCACGAACCGGGCGGCAATGAGCATCCACCCCTCGGATGCGAATCCGCCTATGCCCGAGAAAACGAGGAAGATGCTGAGCCAGGTGAGGAACATCCGCCGCCGCCCCAGCAGATCTGCGGCCCGCCCGCCCAGCAGCATGAAGCCGCCGTATCCGAGTACGTAGGCGCTCACCACCCAGCTCAGCGCGCCGGTGGACATCCCAAGCTCCATGCGGATGGACGGGAGGGCTACCCCCATCATGGATACGTCGATCCCTTCAAGGAAGATGGCTCCACACAGCACGATAAGCAGCCCCCATGACATGGTACCGTTCCTATTGCCCTGCAGATCCGTGTCCGTTGCTTTCATTTCGATACTCCTCTCCCCGACCGGCATGCATCGGGCCCAAGCCCCTTGCACATGACTCAGCAGCCTTTTTACATATCCGGTCACATGTAATGTTGGTACAGGGAAATTATGTATCGTATAATAAGAAATGGGAAGAACGCACTTTATTGTGCCATTCACACCAATAAGTGATATAGGTACCGAAAAGTACCTTAGATCACATTGATCTAGTGGAGGTGACGATCCATGGAGCCGCAGCGGAAACGAAGGTACATCATCCCGGCGGAGGCCACGATCGAAGTGATCGGGGGGAAGTGGAAGACCTTGATTTTGTGCCACTTGTCCTACGGCCCCAAACGAACGAGCGAGCTGAAGAAAGCTATGCCGGAAATCACGCAGAAAATGTTAACCCAGCAGCTGAGGGAGCTCGAGGAGGACGGAATCATCTTCAGAACGGTCTATAATCAGGTGCCGCCCAAAGTGGTCTATGAAATGACCGCAACCGGTAAGTCGCTGCAGTCCATATTGGATCTCATGTGTGAATGGGGAGAGAAGTATATTCAGGGACAATTTGACCGAAGCGAAACAGCTCATACCGAATGAATTCATCACAAATGAGCCGGCCCCCATTCAGGGACCGAGCTCATTTGTTTGTTCCAACTGGAACAATTTATATCTCACAGATGGAGCTGATCGCGCTGCCTGCCCCTTACTCCTGCCCAAAATTCAACCCCAGGGTATAGGCCTGCTGAAGCAGCTTCTCGGCGTGTCCGGGCCGCTGATCCAATGTTTCGTATAGAAATTCGACCTTGGAATTCCTAATTCCCGCATAGTTAGCCAGCCCTACATTGAGGAAATGAGAGATCATTTGGTCGTACTGGCGTTTGGCCAGATCTCCGGGAGAAGCGGCTGCGAGACTCAGCCAGAGAACATGCTGGTGGGGAAGCCGGCTGGAGCCGTAGGCGAAGCCGTTGTTCCATACGCGGTCAATATACCCCTTCAGCATGGCGGGCATGGAGTACCACCACAGCGGAAAAATGTAAGCCAGCGCATCGTGCTTCTTCATTCGCTCGATCTCCGTCTCCACCTCGGGCGAGTACCGCTTCACGGCGCCCGTCCAGTCGGGCTCATCGGCTTCCCATAGGACCGGATCAAAGCCGCTGCGGTGCAAATCGAGCACCTCTGTCTCATGTCCTGCGTCTGTAAGGCCCTGAACGAACCGCTCTGCTGCTGCGAAAGTCAAGGAGTTCACTCGGGGATGCGAGACAACCGTCAATACTTTCAAAGGTCACACCTTCCTTCTCCAAAGTAAGTGCTTCAGGTTCCATTATGGTAGAAGAACGGCGATTTAACCATTACGCACTTTTTGGTTCTATAGGTACCGGAAGGTGCCTGGAAAGCTTGCTTTTGCGCGCCGGGCGGGTACTACGGTTAACGCAGGGTCATCCTCCTAGTGACAGCAGGAATCGGAACCTTGGGCAGGACCGTACCGGTCGTGGTAGCGCCACCAAATATAGGGCCGGGTCTGCGGCCATCCTCCAGGGGAATCCTCCCACTCTTCCTGCCTGCCGAACGGTGTCAGGTCGAGAAGATTGAAATTGGCGTTCAGTCTGTCCGTTCCGCGGGCTGTGGTATAGTAGGTACGGAAGACGCTGTCCCCATCGCGGAGAAAAACGCTGAGACCGGGGATTTCACCTTGAGCGGTCGTCGCTCCGAAATCATCATTAAAATAGCTGTCGAACGAGGAGAACCACGGGATCGTCCAGCCCATGCGCTTCTGGAACGGCTCGATTCTCTCCAGGGGCGCGCGGGACACGAGGACCAGCGAAGTATCGCGGGCGTGCAAATGAGCGGTATGGCCAAGGTTGTCGACCAGCATCGAGCATCCGACACAGCCCTCCTGCCAGCTTGGATCGAACATAAAGTGGTACATGATGAGCTGCCGCCGTCCGTCGAACAGTTCAAGCAGGCTCGCCGGACCGTTCTTCCCCGCAAACCTGTAATCCTTGTCGATCCGGACCATCGGCAGCCTGCGGCGCTCTGCGGCAAGGGCGTCGAGCGCGCGGGTAGACTCCTTTTCCTTCTCCAGCAATTCTTGGCGGGCGGCGAGCCATTCTTCTTGGGACACGATGTTCGGAAGTGCTGCACTGCTCTGAGTCAAATGAATTCTCCTCCTCATGTGTGCTTCTTCGGATACACCAAAAGAATAGCATCCACTGTGCAGGCCCGTTTCTTCCCGATTGCTAATCGCGCCGAGGATCGCCCCGTCCTCCAAGATCGGATAGGTGATTTTGATGGCCGGAGATCTTTTGGCACGATTCTTGCTATATAGATAAGCGAAGGCATTATCACATGCGAATCCTTACAAATCCATCCGGTCCAGGAGGTCATTCCCATGAAGCAGACCCAACATATTATTGAACAAACCGAGAAATACGGCGCGCACAATTACCGTCCGCTGCCGATCGTCATCTCCCACGCCGAAGGGGTGTGGGTTCACGATCCCGAAGGGAACGCCTATATGGATATGCTCAGCGCCTATTCGGCGCTGAACCATGGGCACCGGCACCCGAAGATTATCGCGGCGCTGAAGGAGCAGGCGGACAAGGTGACGCTCACCTCGCGCGCCTTCTACAACGACCAGCTAGGCGTGTTCTATGAGAAGCTGTCCCGCCTGACGGGGAAGGACATGATCCTGCCGATGAACACCGGGGCGGAGGCCGTTGAGACTGCACTTAAGGCGGTGCGCCGCTGGGCGTATGACGTCAAGGGCGTACCCGCAGACCAGGCGGAGATCATCGTCTGCGGAGGGAACTTCCACGGGCGTACGGTGACGATCACCTCATTCTCCTCCGATCCGGAGTACCGGCGGGGCTTCGGGCCGTTCACGCCGGGCTTCAAGCTCGTGCCGTACGGCGACCTGGAAGCGCTGCGTGCGGCAATCACCCCGAATACGGCGGCTTTCCTGGTGGAGCCGATCCAGGGCGAGGCGGGCATCATCATTCCGCAGGAGGGGTTCCTGCGGTTCGCCCGGGAGCTATGCCGGGCGAACCGGGTGCTCTTCGTCGCCGACGAGATTCAGACGGGCTTCGGGCGTACGGGCCGGCTCTTCGCCTGCGGCTGGGAGGATGTGGTGCCGGATGTCTACATCATGGGCAAGGCGCTGGGGGGCGGCGTATTCCCGATCTCGGCCGTGGCCGGCGATGCGGAGATCCTCGGCGTATTTGGCCCGGGCTCGCACGGCTCGACGTTCGGCGGCAATCCGCTCGGCTGCGCCGTAGCAATCGCTGCCCTGGAAGTGCTCGAAGAGGAGGACCTCGTCACCCGGTCCGCGGAGCTCGGCGCCTACTTCCTTGGCGAGCTCAAGAAGATCGCGAGCCCCAGCATCAAGGAAATCCGCGGGCGCGGCCTGTTCATCGGGGTGGAGCTCACCGGGCCGGCTCGTGCCTACTGTGAGCGGCTGAAGGGGCTGGGGCTGCTCTGCAAGGAGACGCACGAGACGACGATCCGCTTCGCTCCGCCGCTGACGATCACGCGGGAGAACCTGGACTGGGCGCTGGAGCGGATCCGGCAGGTGTTCGCCGGAGAGGCGGATACCGAAGCGGAAGCCGGGGTGTAGCGGAAGGGTGCACGGCGCAGGGAAGAAGCGCCGGCAGGGCGGAGGCCGTGCTGCAGGGGAGGGACCTGGCAGGAGGAGCCGGGTTGAAAATCCCCTGTCCTTTTGATACATTTTTATTTTGCATTTATCATTCCATGGTTAATGAAGAGCAGGCGGGAGGCGGTTCCGTTCTCCCAGCCCGATCTTCCTAACCTGCGCCCGGTGTTCTGCAGCAGGATGCCGGGCAGCGTGTCATCACCTGTGAGGAGTTGGATTCATGACCAAACAAGATCATCAGCAGCAAACGCACCACCAGACGGGACTGCGGCGGACCATGAAGAGCAGGCACCTGTACATGATCTCTCTCGGGGGTGTCATTGGGACAGGCCTGTTCATCTCGTCCGGCTATACGATCAACCAAGCCGGGCCCGGCGGCGCGCTTCTTGCCTATCTGGTCGGCGGCTTCATCATGTACCTGGTCATGATGTGTCTTGGCGAGCTCTCCGTAGCGATGCCGGTCACCGGCTCGTTCCAGACCTATGCCTCCCGTTACATCGGCCCGGCGACGGGCTTCACGATCGGCTGGCTGTATTGGCTCGGCTGGGTGGTAACGCTCGGCTCCGAATTCACCGCCGCGGGGCTGATGATGAAGCGCTGGTTCCCGGACGTCCCGGTGTGGCTCTGGTGCGTCTTCTTCGTCGTCCTTCTGTTCGTGCTCAACGCCATGTCCGCCAAGGCGTATGCCGAGACGGAATACTGGCTGGCGAGCATTAAGCTCGTGACGATTATCCTGTTCATCGGTCTTGGCGGAGCGGCCATGTTCGGCCTGATCGGGCCGCAGGGCGGCACGGCGCCGATGCTCTCGAACTTCACCGGCGAAGGCGGGCTCTTCCCGAACGGACTCGGCGCCATACTGCTCACGATGATTGCCGTGAACTTCTCTTACCAGGGCAGCGAGCTTGTAGGCATTGCCGCGGGGGAGAGCGAGGAGCCCGAGAAGACGATCCCGCGGTCGATCAAGAACACCGTCTGGCGGGTCATTTTCTTCTTCGTCGCCTCCATCTTCGTCGTGGCGGGGCTCATCCCGTGGAGGGAAGCGGGCGTGGAGGAAAGCCCCTTCGTGATGGTCTTTGACTCCATCGGGATTCCTTATGCGGCCGATATCATGAACTTCGTCATTCTGTCGGCACTGCTGTCGGTGGCGAACTCCGGGCTGTATGCCGCCTCTCGGATGCTGTGGGCACTGTCGATGGAAAATATGGCCCCGGGCTTCCTCGGCCGGCTGTCCAGGCGGGGCGTGCCGCTGAACGCTCTGATCGTGAGCATCGGCGTGGCCTGCCTGTCGCTCCTCTCAAGCGTGTTCGCCCCCGATACCGTGTACCTCTGGCTTGTATCGATTGCGGGCTTGACCGCCATGCTGGTATGGATGGGCATCGCCGCTTCGCAGTACATGTTCAGACGGCGCTTCGTGCAGGAGGGCGGGGATCCCGGCAGCCTGAAATACCGGGTGCCGCTGTATCCGCTGGTCCCTGTGCTGGCCTTCATCCTCTGCACCACGGCCTGCGTCGGACTGGCCTTCGATCCGGAGCAGCGGATGGCGCTGTACTGCGGCATCCCGTTCATCCAGATCTGTTATGCGGTCTACTTCCTCAAATACAGGAAAGCCGCTGCGTCCGGAGGGGCTCCCGGCAGGGAGAAAGCGCCGCTGGATACGCTGCCCGAGTCCTGACGCGCAGCACGGCAGACAATACGAATAAGGCAGCAGCCTGCTTTCCGGCCGGCTGCCTTTTTTGTATGGATCGCTGCAGGGATGCACAAGTCCTGACGCGCAGCTGCGGCAGGCCAGCTGCCCGCGGACGGCAGCCTTCCTCGGGGGCAAACGGGTCAGGCGCAGAGCCTGGTGTATGGTCTGCAGCAGCGCAGGGTTACCCTGCTGCGGGTTATCCGTGCTATATTTGAAGAGCAGGAGGCTTTGCTGGAGAAGGGATGGGCCGCGCTTCCGGGCATGGATCGCCGGGGAAGACGAGAAGCGGCCGCATTCCGACCGGAAGCTGGCGGAGCTGCTGGCCTCCGAGGGCTCACGCACTCGCGGAGGACGGTGGCCCAATACCGCAAAGAGCTGCACCTTCTCTCCTTCACGCTCCGCAAAACTATCAGGTAAGGACGGCATAGGCATGGATCTCAAGCGACTGAAAACGTTCCAGGTGGCGGCCGAGAGTCTCAACCTGACCAAGGCCGCCGCCCAGCTCGGGTATACGCAGCCTACCATCACGATACAGCTTCAGACGCTCGAGAATGAATTAGGGTATGTCCTCCTCGGCCGGGTGGGCAAGCAGACGTATCTGACGCCCCACGGCCGGATCGTGAAGCAGTATGCCGACCAGGTCTTCTCCACGCTGCAGGAGATGGACGACGAGCTCCGCAAGCTGGACCAGCCGGGCGGGAGCTTGACGGTGGCGGCGCCCGAATTTTACTGCACGCATTATCTCTCGTTAATCATGCACTCCTATATCTCGGCTTATCCCGAGGTCAAGCTGCAGCTCTCTTCCTATGACAGCAACGATGCGATGAAAAAAGTACACTCCCGCGAAGCGGACCTCGGGATTATTGCAGGTCCCTGCAGCCTGCCGGGCATCGAATGCGTCCGGCTGAGTAAGGAAGACCTTGTCCTGGTCACCACGAAGGAACGATTCAAGGCCATGGGGAGGGAGGAGCTGCTGCTCTCCGGCCCCTTGATCTCGTACAAGACCGGCTCCAACCTGCAGAGCCTGGTGAACGAGTGCCTGGGCGAGATCGGCTTCCGGCCGTCCGCCTCGATCGAATGTGTCAGCGACGAAACGATCAAGCGGGCTGTGCTTCACCAGACGGGGATCGGGCTGCTGGGCGCCGGCCTGGTCCAGTCCGAGCTCAAGAAAGGGACACTGGTGGAGCTGCACCGGTTCCCGGACAAGATCGAGACGTCGATGATTGTGCTGCGCAGCCGGCTGGATGAGATCAACATCCGTTCCTTCGCGGGGATGCTCCAGGAATCCTGGGCTGCGCTGGAGACGGAAGGATAGATAAGGGCGGTCGTTTGGGCCGTCTGCTAGGAGCTCCCCTGATGAATGCCCTTTTCGGTTCATGTGCGGAAAAGGGCTTTTTGCCATGCCATAGGCCGCGTCTTGAGATTTCCCGTAGGTATGTTGAAGGCACCAGCACCTCCATTAAGTTTTTCAATGGTAACCATTGTCACATTCAATTTTTCGGCTTCGGTCTGTTATGGTACAGTCAAAGTAACCGATAAGGCGGAAGCGAGAAGCCCAAGCCGGTGCTCTTGATCCATCAGAGGATGTAATCGCTTTCGCAATGACTTCATACTGCGGATAGGGGGGCTTGCTATGTTGATGAAGCTTGCCACAGACCAACGGGACATTTCACTGATCGGCGTGCCGCTTCAGCTCGGGGCGGACCGGGCGGGTGTCGAGCTTGGCCCCCATGCCATAAGGACTTCGAACCTCCAGCAGCGGCTGGAGTACCTCGGCCACCATGTGCATGATACCGGGGATATCCACGTGAACCGGCTTGCCCCCTGTGCGCCCGGCGAGAAGCTGAAGTACCTGGCCGAGATTGCCCGCGTGAACGCGGAGCTGACGCAGCGGGTGGCCTCTGAGATGGGCCGCGGTCACTTCCCGCTTGTCATCGGCGGCGACCACAGTGTGGCGATCGGCACGATCAAGGGGGTGCTGCAGCATGTGAGCCGGCTGGGGGTGGTCTGGTTCGACGCCCACCCGGATGTGAATACGGAAGAGACGACAGGCTCCGGCAACATCCACGGTATGTCCCTGGCCGTGATGCTGGGGTATGGGCACAAGAGCCTGATCTCGATCGGCGGGGAGCAGGCCAAGATCAACCCGCGCAACGTGGTCATTATCGGTGCGAGATCGATCGATCCGGGCGAGCGGATCTTCCTCCGGGAGCAGGGCATCCGTGTCTTCACGATGCACGAGATCGACAAGTACGGCATGCGGGCCGTGATGGACGAGGCGATGGAGCGGGTGACGGACGGGACGGACGGCGTCCACCTGAGCCTCGACCTGGACGGCATGGACCCGCAGGAGGCGCCGGGCGTCGGCACGCCGGTCAGCGGGGGCATCACCTACCGGGAGAGCCACTATGCGATGGAGACGCTGTATGAGAGCGGAGCACTCGTCTCCGCGGAGATCGTCGAAGTGAACCCGATGCTCGATATCGGCAACAAGACGGCGCGGGCGGCAGTGGAGCTTGCCGGATCAGTGTTCGGGGAACGCATATTATAAGCGGGGGACCGCGGAGGAGGAGCTCGCACATGAGGGAAACGAGTGAGGCACGGGAGCGCTTGACGACAGGACGGTCGAAGGTTCATTTGATCCAGGTGCCGTTCGGCCTGGGAGCCGGCCGCCCCGGGGAGGAGCAGGGGGCCGAGAGCATCGTGAAGGCGGGTCTCAGCCGGATGATCCGGGCGCTCGGGCGGGAGCTGTCCGAAGAGCAGACCGGCGGCCTGTGGCTGAGGGAAACCTCCGGACAGCCGTTCACTTCGGCCAAGAACCTGCCGGCCGTCCTGGAGATGATCGGTCTTGTGGCCCGCAGGGTGGAGCAGGCCGTGGAAGCGGGGGCGTTCCCCCTGGTGCTGGGCGGAGACCGCAGCGTATCGATCGGGGCGGCGGCCGGGCTGGCCAAGGGCTTCGAAGACCCGGGTCTGATCTGGTTCGACGCCCACCCGGGCCTGCTGACGGAGGAGACGAGTGCGACGGGCTGCGTGAACGAGCTGCCGCTCTCCGCCATCCTCGGGAGAATCCCGTGGGAGATCCCGGGCCTTGGCCGCATCCGCAAGGAGAAGGTCGTCCTGATCGGCACCCGCGAGGTGCAGGCCGAAGAGCGGGAGTGGATTCGCGAGCAGGGCATTACCTGCTTCACTATGCATGAGATCGACCGGATGGGGATCCAGCGGGTGATTGAGCAGGCGGTGGAGAGGGCAGGCGCGGGCGGCGGCGGACTGCACGTCAGCTTCGCCGCGGATGCGCTCGACCCGTTGGAAGCGCCGGGCGTCGGCTCCCCGGTGCCGGGCGGGCTCTTCTACCGCGAAGCCCACTTTGCGATGGAGCTGCTCGCGGAGACCGGAGCGGTCACCTCGATGGACGTGACCGGGCTGAACCCGCTGCTGGACGATCAGCGGCGGACAGGCCGGCTGCTGGCGGGCCTCATCGCTTCGCTGCTTGGCAAGCGGATCCTATAAGTGTACGGGCGAAGAGCCGCAGATGGTCCGCGACGGACCCTGCGGCTCTTGTGTCTTCCGGTCCGGCGGAAGGGGAGCTTGTCTGCAGCTTGCGACGCAGCTGCGGCAGGCAGCAGCGTAGGAGCGCCGCTCCCTACGCTGAATCACACAGGCTGCCGGTCCCAAGGAAAATTGGGGCGTTAAGCGATCTCGGCCAGTTCCGCCGGGCCGACAAAAAAGAACTTGAAATACCCACCGGGGGTATGGTACTATAAAACTGTGGAAAACAGGAAAACCTGACAGGGTAGTTCCTGTGAGGGTGCGGCAAGTGATATGAACCTTTTATTATAATCCAAACCGAACAACATTCTAGGAGGCTGATTCTCATGCAAAACGTTCAACTGAAAGTGGAAGGCATGTCCTGCGATCACTGTGTCCGCGCCGTTGAGGGCGCATTGAAGGAAGTGGGCGCGACCGGCAAGGTGGATCTGGCGTCCGGCTCGGTATCCGTTCAATACGATGAGGGCAAACTGAAGCTGGAGCAGATTAAGGAAGCAATTGAAGATCAAGGCTACGATGTAGTGTAAGCATGGGAGGGGGACTGTGCGGCAGAGGCAGCTCGAGCGTTAGTCCCCTTGGAAGCCCTTTTTTTTGAACTTTTATATACCCTATGGGGGTATTTATGGACGGAGGAATGACACATGGCTAATGAGCAGCTGCTCGAACAGGAGCAGACCACGCTGAAGATATCGGGAATGACCTGCGCCGCCTGCGCAGTCCGGATCGAGAAGGGGCTGAACAAGCTGGAGGGCGTATCGAACGCCACCGTCAATTTTGCGATGGAGCAGGCCTCGGTTGCTTATGATCCGGCCAAAGTGGGAACGGAGGCGATCGAGCAGAAGATCCGGGCGCTCGGCTACGATACGGTCAAAGAGAAGCTGGAGCTGAGCATTAGCGGGATGACCTGCGCCGCGTGTGCGGCCCGCATCGAGAAGGGCCTGAACAAGCTGGGCGGGGTGACGAAGGCGACCGTGAACTTTGCCCTCGAGACCGCGCAGGTGGAATATATCGCGGGCCGGGTGAGCCCGGCCGAGCTGATGAAGAAGGTGGAGGCGCTCGGCTACAAGGCCGCTCCGAAGCAGGAGCTGAAGGAAGCGGGAGATCACCGTCAGAAGGAGATCCGCCATCAGAAGGGAAAGCTGCTGGTGTCCGCCGTCCTGTCGTTTCCGCTGCTGTGGGCGATGGTGAGCCACTTCTCCTTCACCTCCTTCATCTGGCTTCCCGAGATCTTCATGAATCCGTGGTTCCAGCTGGCTCTGGCCACTCCGGTGCAGTTCATCATCGGCAGGCAGTTCTACGTCGGAGCCTACAAGGCCCTTCGCAATGGCAGTGCGAACATGGATGTACTGGTAGCGCTCGGTACGTCGGCGGCTTACTTCTACAGCTTGTACCTGACGGTTCAGTCGCTCGGCGGGCACGGTCACCACGAGGTTCAGCTCTATTACGAAACGAGCTCCGTGCTCATCACCTTGATCCTGCTCGGCAAGCTGTTCGAGATGCTGGCGAAAGGCCGCTCCTCCGAAGCGATCAAGTCGCTGATGGGGCTGCAGGCGAAGACAGCGCTGGTGATCCGCGGCGGGCAGGAGATGAGCATTCCGGTCGAGGACGTGCTCACGGGCGAGATCCTTATCGTGAAGCCGGGGGAAAAAGTGCCGGTGGACGGTGTTGTCGTGGAAGGCGTATCCTCCGTGGACGAATCGATGCTGACCGGGGAGAGTCTTCCGGTGGGCAAACAAGCGGGCGACGCCGTCATCGGGGCGACGATCAACAAGAACGGCATGCTCAAGATTCAGGCGACGAAGGTCGGACGGGAAACCGCCCTGGCCCAGATCATCAAGGTTGTGGAAGAAGCACAGGGCTCCAAGGCGCCGATCCAGCGGGTGGCCGATGTGATCTCCGGTATTTTCGTCCCAATCGTTGTCAGCATTGCCCTCGTTACCTTCCTGGTCTGGTACTTCATCGTCGAGCCCGGCGACTTTGCAAGCGGCCTCGAGAAGGCCATCGCGGTACTCGTCATTGCGTGCCCTTGCGCCCTGGGCCTGGCGACACCGACGTCGATCATGGCGGGCTCGGGCCGGGCGGCTGAGCTCGGCATCCTCTTCAAGGGGGGCGAGCACCTCGAGGCCACGCACCGGATCGACGCCATCGTGCTCGACAAGACGGGCACGGTAACCAAAGGCAAGCCGGAGCTGACGGATGTGCTGGCGGCCGATGGGATGGATGAAGCGGCGTTCCTCCGCGGCATCGGGGCGGCCGAGCGCAGCTCGGAGCACCCGCTGGCGGAAGCGATTGTGGCCGGGATCAAGGAGAAGGGGATCGCGCTTCCGGAAGCGTCGGAGTTCGAAGCGATTCCGGGCTTCGGCATCCGGGCCGTCGTCGAGGGGCGGGAGTGGCTCGTCGGCACGAGGAAGCTGATGGTGCATTACGGCGTGAAGGCCGAGACGGCGCTGCCGGTGATGAGTGAGCTCGAATCGGCAGGCAAAACCGCTATGCTGGCGGCCGTGGACGGCCGGTATGCCGGGATGGTGGCGGTGGCCGACACGATCAAGGAGACGTCGAAGGAAGCGGTCAGCCGGCTGAAGGCGCTCGGCATCGAGGTCATCATGATCACGGGAGACAACGAGCGGACGGCGAAGGCGATCGCGGCTCAGGCGGGCATCGACCGTGTGCTGGCGGAAGTGCTGCCCGAAGGCAAGGCCGCCGAGGTGAAGAAGCTGCAGCAGGCGGGCCGGAAGGTGGCGATGGTCGGCGACGGCATTAACGATGCCCCGGCGCTCGCTGCGGCCGACATCGGGATGGCGGTCGGCACCGGGACGGATGTCGCGATGGAAGCCGCGGACGTAACCCTGATGCGCGGCGACCTGAACAGCATTCCGGACGCGATTGCGATGAGCCGGAAGACGATGGCGAACATCAGGCAGAATCTGTTCTGGGCGCTGGCCTACAACGTCATCGGCATTCCGGTGGCTGCGGCGGGCTTCCTGGCTCCCTGGCTGGCCGGAGCGGCGATGGCGCTCAGCTCCGTATCGGTGGTGCTCAACGCGCTGAGACTGCAGCGTGTGAAGTTATAAATAGCTTGAGATGCGGTAATCATTGGCGTGAATTTCGGAAGGAGAAGGTTGAGATGAAAAAATGGATCGTTACCCTGGCCGTGCTGTCCCTGCTGCTGGCGGGCTGCGGCGCGAACAAAAGTGCGGGTACAAGCGGGGCGGCCGGACACGCTGGGCACAGCGGGCATCAGGAGACGCCGGCCGCGGGGCCGAAGCAGGAGGAGCATGCCGGCCACGGCGCCGAAGCGAAGACGGAGCTGTCCACGAAGGCTGTCTGGAAGCTGAACCCGGCTCAGACGCAGGCGGGCCGGGAGACGGCGGTGTCGATCCAGATTCAGGACGACAAAGGCCAGCCCGTGGAGAAGTTCGACCTGAACCATGAGAAGCAGCTTCATCTCATCGCCGTGAGCAAGGACCTGTCGTACTTCGATCACATCCACCCGGAGTACAAGGGCAAGGGCGTCTTCGAGATCACGACGAAGCTGCCGGCGGGCGGGGCGTATAAGCTGTTCGCCGATTACGTTCCGACCGGCGGCGCCGCAACAACCAAGAGCGAGTGGATTCAGGTGGAAGGCGACGCGCCGGCCGCCAAGGCACCCGAGCCGGAGAGCAAGCTGACGAAGGTAGTGGACGGCAAAGAGGTCTCCCTTCAGATCGACGGACTGGCCGCGGGCAAGGAAGTCATGCTGACGTACCGCCTCTCCGATGCCGCGACGAAGCGGCCGATCGACAATCTGGAGCCCTACCTCGGGGCGGTAGGCCATGTGGTCATCCTCGACGAAGCCGCCGAGCAGTATCTGCACGTACATCCGATGGATGAGAAGGCTAAGGGGCCGGAGGCCGAGTTCATGACTACGTTCCCGAAGAGCGGAGTCTACAAGATCTGGGGGCAATTCCAGCAGGCGGGCAAGACGTTTATTGTGCCTTTTGTGGTGAAGGTGCCGTAAGAATTGAATAGAGCCTGGGGGATTGGATGCCTCGACGGACCGTACCGCAAGTCATTGCGACTGGGAACGGTCCCTTCTACCGTTTTCGCGAACATCATTCGGGACTATGGGTAGAATACAATTCCAACTGAAGGGGAAAACATAGAGAGGTTCCGTTCATTGGAAAGGGACACCGCAGTGCTATGATGAAAGGATGGGAATGACCGTGTCAAAGGTGAAGCTAGCGATTGTTTATTACAGCTCCACGGGTACGAATTACCAGCTGGCGCAGTGGGCTGCGGAGGGCGGCAGAGAAACGGGAGCCGACGTGCAGATCTACAAGGTGGAAGAACTGATCCCGGACAGTGTGATTGGGCAAAATCCGGCCATGAAGGCTCACGCGGAAGCGGCCAAGGATGTCCCCGTGGTGAAGCCGGAAGATATTGTTGCGGCCGATGCGATCATCTTCAGCACCCCGACCCGGTTCGGCAATGTAGCCTCCCAGATGAAACAGTTCCTGGATACGACGGGCGGCATCTGGTTCCACGGTAAAACGGTGAATAAGGTCGTCAGCGCCATGACTTCCGCCCAGAACAACCATGGCGGCCAGGAAGCGACTATCCTGAGCTTATATACGACGATGTATCATTGGGGGGCGATTGTTGTTGCGCCTGGGTATACCGACCCTGTCTTATACGCAGCCGGCGGCAACCCTTACGGAACCAGCGTCAGTGTGGATCAGAACAACAAAATCCGCGACGATGAAGCGGCCATCCGTGCGGCGGCCGTTCATCAGGCCAAGCGGGTCGTAACGGTAGCCGGCTGGGTGAAGAACGGGCTTCAAGGTTAGATCGATCACGGCTTAGAGGAGGATGTAAGGGATGTATGACATCGCCATCGTCGGTGCGGGACCGGCGGGAGCCAGTGCCGCGCTGTTTGCGGCGAAAGCCGGGAAGAAGACGCTGCTCCTCGATCATGACAAGAGCATGACCAAGCGGGCCTGGGTGGAGAACCACCTTGGCGTCGAGGAGATCTCAGGCCCGGACCTCGTTGACATCGGCCGCAAGCAGGCGGCCAAATTCGGTGCCGAACTGGTCACCGGTGCGGTTCAGGGCATCTCGAAGACGGATCAGGGCTTCCGGCTTGAAGCGGAAGGAGCCTCCTATGAGGCGAGCCAAGTGATCCTGGCTACCGGGATTTCCGTGGAGCTTGCCGAGAACGCAGGCCTCAAGACCAAGGAGGGCACGGAGCCGCGGATCAAGCAGGTGTTTGACGTGGACTCCCAGGGCAGAACGAACATCGAGGGGATTTGGGCCGCCGGTACGGCCGCCGGAGTCAGTGTACATACGATCATTACAGCTGGAGACGGAGCGCAGGTAGCCGTCAATGTCATCAGTCAGCTGAACGGAGAACGGTATGTTGACCATGATGTGCTCAAATCTTAATGGTGCAGTGCGGAAGGGGGATGCACGTTTCCCTCTTATGTAATGAGGCATGAACTTGAAGAAGGCTGCCGGATCTCCAATCCGGCAGCCTTCTTCAAGTTCCAACAGATCAATATTATCGATACAGTTCATCATTTATTATAGATAACGCTGATTCCTGGTGCCATGTTAACATAAAGTCACTTAAGAGCACGGGGAGGAAATGTGATGCTGAATGAAAGGGATCTGAAGGGGATTTTCGTGCCGGTTGTGACGCCCTTCTTACCGAATGCGGAGCTCGATATGGATTCGTACCGGAACTACTTAGGGAAGCTGGTAGAGCAGGAGATTCAAGGATTGGTCATTAACGGCACCACGGGAGAAGCGCCTACCGTTTCTTGGGAAGAAGTAGCCGCGCTTGTACACACGACAAGAGAATGTATGGCGGGGAGACCGAATGCGATTCCCATTGTCATAGGTACCGGCACGAATGACACCGTTTCCACCGTGAAGCGGACGGAAATGGCAGGACAATTAGGTGCGGACGCGGTCCTTGTCGTGACACCTTATTACAGCCGTCCGTCACAAGAGGGCATTCTTGAACATTTTCGGAGGGTGGCGCAGGTTGGGGTGCCTGTGATTGCATACGAGGTGCCTTCCCGTACCGGTGTCCGGATAACTGCAGACTCTATGAAACGCATTATGGATTTGAATGGGGTGATTGGGTTAAAGGACAGCTCCGGCGGAACGGGTCTCCTCTCGGAGCTGACACGCCTCGGTACCAAACCTGTTCTTTGCGGGGAGGACCTATATTTTCATGCCATGTTAAGCCAGGGAGCTTCCGGCGGAATCCTTGCATCGGCCAATGTCAATACGTCCGCCTTTATCCAAGTCTATCGTCTTGCAAGCGAAGGTGACTTGAATGGAGCCAGAACGCATTTTGATCTCCTGGTTCCTTTGATCCAAAGGCTGTTCCAGGAATCCAACCCTTCCCCTCTCAAATGGCTGCTTGCCCGGCAGGGGATCCTCTCATCCGATACCCTCCGTTTGCCCATGGGACCCATTACCAAAGCATTGCAATTGGAATTGGAGCGAACGCTGCCGCTGTAGGATACAGAAAATTCCATGGAAAATGAAGGGGGACCCCTTTGGGTGGCGTCTAACTCTTTAGCACACCCATTAAAGGAGCGTAGCAATGAACTCTTTAACCCATTTTTCCATGAAGAACGTAGCGGCGGTACTGATCATCATTGTGCTGCTGTTCGGCGGGGGCACATATGCGGCAACCATGCTGAAGGCGGAGCTCTACCCGGAGGTATCGATCCCGTACGTCGTCATTACGACCCAGTATAATGCGCCGCCGAAAGACATTCTCGACAGCATCACGAAGCCGCTGGAGAAAGCGGTGGCCGGCCTTGAGAAGATCAAGTCGCTGAAGTCCGTCTCTGCGGACGGATACTCCTCTCTGGAGATCGAGCTGGAGCATGGCAGCGACACGGATGACGCGAAGCGGGACGTCGAGGGGCTGATCGCGAACGTGAAGCTTCCGAAGGGCGTGGAGAAGCCCAAGGTCTCGACCTTCGGCATGTCGGCGATTCCCGAATACACCTTGTCCGTGTATGGACAGGGCGGCATGAACCAGCAGGAGCTCGATAAAATCTACAAGGACGTCATCCTGCCGGGGTTTAACTCCATCCAGGGGATCGATCACATCGATTCCATCGGGAATCAGGAGGCGGTGCTGGACCTGAAGCTGAACGGCAGCGCGATCAATGCGTACGGTCTGACCTCCTCCGAAGTATCCCAGCGCATTCAATCGGCCATCCTGACGAGCCCGGTCGGTTCGGCGGATATCCAGGGCATCGACCAGATGGTTCGGGTGAAGAGCGACCTGAACTCGATTTACAGCCTGGAGAATATGAAAATCAAGACGTCGACCGGGGAGTCCCTGCTGCTGAAGAACCTGGTGAAGGTCGAGGCGGTTACGGAGTCCAAGTTCTTCTCCCGGATGAACGGCCAGCCGGCGATCGGCGTCATTCTGTATAAGACGACGGGCACGAACTCGGTGGAGTTCACGGCGGAGGCGGATGCTCTGATCGCTTCCTGGAAGGCAAAGTATCCGAATATCGAATTCGCTTCGGTCGAGAAAAACTCGGATACTGTCAAGGAGTCCATCAACGGTATGGTGAAGGAAGGCGGGCTGGGTGCCATCCTCGCGTCCGTCATGATTCTGATTTTCCTGCGCAATGTCCGTATGACGATCATCGTTCTCGTCTCGATCCCGCTGTCGATCCTGGTGACCCTGCTGATCATGGCCCCGCTGGATATCTCGCTGAATATCATGACCCTCGGCGGCATGGCGATCGCGGTCGGCCGGGTGGTCGACGACAGCATCGTTGTCATCGAGAACATCTACAGCGAGCTGGTCAAAACACACGAGCGTGGCGAGTCGGTCATTCGGACCGCAACCGCCCAGGTAGCCTCGGCCATTACTTCGTCAACGCTGACGACGGTAGGGGTATTTGCGCCCATCGCCTTTGTCGGCGGTCAGCTTGGGGATATGTTCCGCCCGTTCGCGATTACACTGTCCGCTGCGCTGCTCTCATCGCTGCTTGTAGCGGTTACTGTCATTCCGATGCTGGCGAAGCTGCTTGTGCTGCGTTCCAAGAACCTCAAGATCCATGATGAGAATCATGTCGGCCCCATGGAAGGAGCTTACCTGCGGATGCTCCGCTGGTCGCTGAAGCACCGGGTCAAAACGATGCTTCTGGCCCTGCTCGTCTTCGTCGTGGTGATGGGCGGCACAGTTCCTTTCGTTCCCTTCGAGTTCATGCCGGCGAGCGATTCGGACAAGAAAATCTCGCTGTGGCTCAAGATGCCGAGGGAAACCTCGATCGGCTCCAACGATCTGAAAATGCAGGAGATCGAGGCGATGATGAAGGAGACGAAGAATGCGTCCGGGGAGCCGGCCTTTACTTATGTCCAGTCGCTGGTCGGCTATGGCGGTGGCAATGACAGGGTGGCTTACCGCAGCCAGATCAACGCCGAAGCCTCCGGGGGCACGAATGCCAAGGCGCTGCTCGAAGACATGAAAGGCAAAGTAACGGAGATGCTGCCGCAGGGCTCCGAGGTGGGCGGGAGCATTGTCAGCGTAGGCGGCGGAGGTGGAGGAAGCGGCACGGACTTCTCTTATGTGCTCCGCGGGGATGACGTGAACAACCTGATTCAAGGGGCGGAGATGGTCAAGGCGAAGATGAAGGAGATTCCCGAATTCCAGGATGTGAAGGACAGCCTGGAAGAATCCAAGAAGGAAGTGGAGATCGCCGTCGACCAGAACAAGGCCCGGATGTATGACCTCTCCTCGGGCGAGATCATCGAGACTCTGTATTCCTGGCTGGGCGAGGAGGAGATCGGGGATCTCAAGTTCGATAATATTACGCTGACCACCAAAATCTCGCTCGACAACGAGTTCAAGGATTCGGTCGACAAGATCGGCTCCCTGCTGATCCCGACGCCGTCCGGGCAGAAGATCCGGCTGAACGAAGTCGCGAAGCTCCGGCAGACCGAAGGGCCGGCTTCGATCCCCCGCGATAACCAGGAGCAGTACGTGCGGGTGACGGCGAAGATCGAATCGAAGGATAAGGCGGGGGTGACGGCCCAAGCGACGGAAGTGCTTGGGGCCCTGGAGCTTCCTCCGGGCGTGAATCCGGAGGTGAAGGGTGTTGCCGAAGATATCGACCGGGAATTCAAAAATATGTTCATGGCCATGGGCGCGTCGGTCTTCATCGTCTACCTGGTCATGGTCCTGGCCTTCGGGAACGCCAGCGCTCCGTTCGCCATCCTCTTCTCGCTGCCGTTAGCCGCGATCGGCGGGATGCTTGGGCTGCTGGTGACGGGCGAGTCGCTGAACCTGACGTCGTTGATCGGCTTCATGATGCTGATCGGGGTCGTCGTCACCAATGCGATCGTGCTGATCGACCGGGTGCAGCAGCTGCGGGAGACGGGAATGTCTGTACACGAAGCGCTCATCAAGGCAGCCCATACCCGCCTGCGTCCGATCATCATGACGGCGGGGGCGACGATCATCGCGCTGATGCCCTTGGCCCTCGGGCTGTCCAAGGGCACGATCATCTCCAAAGGCCTTGCGGTCGTCGTCATCGGCGGCCTCACGACCTCGACGCTGCTTACGCTGCTGGTCGTGCCGGTCGTGTATGAGATCATCGAGCGGATCAAAGCGCGGCTGTTCCGGAAGAAGACGGCCGACACCGCTGCGGCCGCCAAGTTGGCTCACGCACCGCAGCCCTAAGATGAGGCTGCCGGCTTCGCTGCGGTACGGGGATTCATGGCGGCACTGGCTGCTTTAAGGGACACCGAAGGAGATCATGGAGGCTGCGAGCCTCCTGATGGCAGGGTGAACATGCGGAACAGCATGCGTACGAAGGCGATTGCCCTTCAAGACGCATGCTGTTCTTTTTTGTACACAGGATGGATGCTCGTTCGTCTGCAGTACGATCGTAGAGTTTTCTGCGGCGTCCTCCTGCTGAAATCCCGTCCCCCCTCAGCATCCAGCCGGTCGTGTTCGTGTTCACGGCCGTGAGAGCCTTGGGCGGACAGGCCGCTGCTTCCGCCCGCAGTCTTAGGAGGAGACCGGCGGCTTCAGGGGAGCGAACCTGGACGGCTTGATGTCATAGAAGGTATACCCCCGGCACGAAGAGCACGTGCTGATATGACAGTCGAACAGCTCCTCCATCACTTCGCCGCATTGAGTACAGGATTTGGAGGTGCTCAGGGTACCGGAAGGTTGATGTTCTTGGATACGTGGCTGCATAGGGAAGGCCTCCTTGGATTCTTTTAATATAGTGATACAGTTGATGTGTTAGATGAATTGTATTATATATTATAATAAAATACAACAATAAAATAATTGATTAATGTTAATATTATAATACAGTGTCAGCTGACAACCAGATGCAATTCCGGCCGAACGGGACAAGAAATGGGGGAGAGGCTTGAGGGGGTGTGGGTTTATAATGGATAGCAGAAGGCGCTGCGGACGGGACCGGAACTCCTGCCGGTAAGCCGGCAATGTCCAATAGACCAGAGATATTCATGCGGGCTTGCCCGGTCAGGCGCGGTGCAAGGGAAAGGAAGAGTGGGATATGAGGTACATAACCGTGTCGCAAGATGGACAGGGAGATTACATCAGTATTGGTGACGCCATCGAAGCGGTCCGCGTGCTTCCGCTGGAACCGGTAACGATCTATGTGAAGAATGGGGTCTACCGCGAGAAGCTGGTTGTGCCCGATAACAAGCCGAATCTTACGCTTGTCGGGGAAAGCGCAGAGGGGACGGTTATCGCTTGGGGCGACTATGCGAAGATGACGGACGATCGCGGCCGGGAGATTGCGACCTTCCGTACGGCAGCGCTCAAAGTGGAGGCGGACGACTTCCGTATGGAAAACCTGACTGTACAGAATACGGCAGGGTACGGTCCGGAGATCGGTCAGGCGGTTGCCTTGTACACGGCGGGAGACAGACAGGTGTACCGGGGGGTCCGGCTGCTCGGCTGGCAGGATACGCTTTATACGAGCCGGGGGCGCCAATATTTTGAGGACTGTTATATTGAGGGGCATGTCGATTATATATTCGGATCGGCGACCGTGTTCTTCGAATCATGCAAGATTCACAGCCTGCGCGGAGGCTATATTACCGCCGCTTCTACAGCGGAGCACACGGAGCTCGGCTATGTGTTCCGCGGCTGCCGTCTGACCGGTACGGCGGAGGAAGCATCGGTCTACCTGGGCCGGCCTTGGCGCCCTGCTGCGCATACGGTCTTTATCGACACCTGGATGGGACTGCACATTCATCCGGCCGGCTGGGATAACTGGAGCAATCCGGACAATGAGCGGACCTCCCGCTATGGGGAGTACGGCAGCACGGGACCGGGCGCGGCACCGGCGGCGCGGGTGTCTTGGGCCGCAGCTCTGACGGAGTCGGAGGCCAAGGCGCTGGATGTACAGCGCGTGCTGGGCGGCCATGACGAGTGGAACCCGGATGCCGCAGAGGCGGAGGCGCAGAGGTAGGCGGAGGGTGCAGTGGTTACGATGGCCCTTGGCAGCAGCGGCGATAGGGCGGCAATGATGAAATAGAGGAACTCAGATAAACTCAGATTCGCTATTTGCGGGAATCTGTGGAAATTACGCTCAGTGCGAGGTGATAAGATACCTGAGTTCCGTTATTGCGTGGGAAATGACGGGAAATAATCAAAAAAAGCATTATAGTTCCTTTATCGGATCCGGCGGGAGGCAAGCTGTCCTGAAGGCACGTAGTTCAGGAGTATCTTTTCCGCGTGAGCCCATCGTCATAAAAAGAAACCCCTCGTACCCGATCATTGGGTAGAGGGGTTTCTGGTGCGTACAGCGCTGCGCCGGGCGAGGCGCCCGCGAGCTGGCGCGCCCGAGCGTCGGCCCCGCGACGCAGCGTTCGCCCGGCGAGGTCCCGCGAGCTGGCGCGCCCGAGCGTCGGTCCCGCGACGCAGCACTGCGCCGGGCGAGGCGCCCGCGAGCAGAGCGCGCCCAGGCGTCGCCCCCGCGCCGCAGCGCTGCGCCGGGCGAGGCGCCCGCGTGCAGAGCGTGCCCGTGCGTCGCCCCCGCGACGAAGCGCTGCGCCCGGCGAGGCGCCCGCGGGCAGAGCGCGCCCGAGCGTCGCCCCCGCGCCGCAGGACTGCGCCCGGCGAGGCGCCCGCGAGCAGAGCGCGCCCAGGCGTCGCCCCCACGCTGCAGCACAGCGCCGGGCGAGGGCCCGCGAGCTGCCCGCGCCCGGTCGCCCCCGCGCCGCAGCGAGGCGCCCGGCCGTCGCACCCCCGCGGCTACTCGCCGCCGGGGTGCTGCACGCGCTTCTCGCGCTCGGCGAGCGCCCGGGCAGCCAACCCCGCGATGACGATATCGTCCATCGGCGGGTTGTGCAGCCCTGCGCGGACATCGCGGTAGAGCCGCTCAAGCGGGCAGCGGCGCGAGAGGCTGGCTCCGCCGACGATCCGCATGGCCAGGTCGACGATCCGCTGCGCGCTGTTCACGGCCGTATACTTGGCGAGAGCGATCTCGCTCTTCATCGAGAGGCGGCCCTGCGGGTCGGCATCCCAGCGGTCGGCGGCCGTGTAGAGGAGCGTGCGCGCCGTCATCCATTCCGCCTCCATCTCCCCGATCTGGCGGCGGATATGCGGCAGCTCCGAGATCGGGGCGCTCAGGCTGTTCGGGGTATAGGTCAGCGCATAGTCCAGCGCCCAATCCCTGGCCGCCCAGGCAATCCCGAGGTAGCACGCCGGAATATGGAGCAGCCATCCGGTGTCCTCTTCCGCCGGATGCTTCACCTCGGATGTGAGGCGGATGACTTCGGCGTCCGGGACGAAAGCCCCGTCCAGAACGACATCATGACTGCCGGTAGCCCTCATGCCGAGCGTGTTCCATGTCTCTTCCACCCGCACCGCGTCCGTCCGGCGTACAAAAAATTCACCGATATCCTCCGTTCCCGCTATCGCGGCCGTCACGGTAAACTGCCGGAGGATGGGGCTTAGCGTGCTGAACGTTTTGCGCCCGTGAAGGAGCCAGCCGCCATCGGTCCGCCGGGCCGTGGTAGCCGGTCTGCCTCCGCGGCTCGGCGACCCGGTCGCCGGCTCCGTCGCCAGCAGGTTGGTGAGCGCGCCGTGCTCCACCACCTCCCGGCAGAAGGAAGCGTACAGCGCTTCAGGCCAGGACCTCGTGTAGCGCAGATGGAACATCTGCACGAGATGCCAGCCCACTGCAAGCGCCGTGGAGCCGTCTCCGCGGGCCAGCCGCTCTTGAGCGAGCACGAGCTCATATAAGGAGGCTTCTTCGCCTCCGAGTTCCCTTGGCACCGTAAGCGCAAGGTAGCCGTCCGCCCGGAGGTCGGCAAAGTTGTCGAAGGGGAAGCTTCCCTCCTCGTCATGCTTCGGCGCCCGCTCCGCGAACACAGCCGCCAAGCGCTCCGCCCGGGAGGCGAGGGCCGCCTCCCGTTCGCTGCGGACCCACCTGTCCGCTATCCCTTGCTGGATCATCTGCTGCAATCCCCCCTGCGCATAAGATCGGCATCCGTCAGATGCCGGCTCCTTTTTTTGAAATGGACTCGCGGTTCTGCTCTATGTACTCCAGATTAACGCGCAACATACCTAATGGATGATGGGACTATCCCTGCCTGCCTTCCATTGTAGCATAGCCATGAAGAGGAGGGGGAGCGACAAGGAAGGCGTTGATCCGCCTGCTTGTTTACCTTGGCCGCTCTTCGGGTAATAATCCTGAAAAAAGGTAAGGGCGGGGATTAAGGTATGGAGCCTTCTCAGGAAACACAGCAGCAGCCCAAGAAAAAAGCGTCTCCCTTCAAAATCATCCTGCTTCTGCTCGGGTCCGTGCTTGCGGTTGTCGGACTTGGCGGTCTCGGCTGGGGGTATCAGACGTACCGGCAGATGTACACCGCTATGGACATTTCGCTGCTGGACAAGGAGCCGGCCCGTTCGACCTTTTTCTATGACCGCACCGGCGCCGTGATTACCGAGCTGACGAACGCAAGGATGGAATATATGCCGCTGAGCCATTTTCCGAAGATCATGCTGGATGCGGTTACGGCTGTGGAGGATTCGCGGTTCTACGAGCATCAGGGGCTGGATTACCAGGGGATTGCACGCGCGTTATACCAGAACCTGAAGTCGGGGTATACGGTAGAGGGCGGCAGCACGATCACCCAGCAGCTGGCCAAAACGATGCTGCTCACCCCGGAGCAGACGTATCAGCGGAAGCTGAAGGAGGCCGTGGCTTCGCTGAAGATTGAAGATACATACAGCAAGGATCAGATTCTCGAAAAATACCTCAACTACATTTATTTCGGGGAAGGGGCGTGGGGACTGCAGCGCGCTTCCGAGACTTATTTTGGCAAGGATGCTTCCCAGCTTACGCTGGCGGAAAGTGCCCTGCTCGCCGGGATTCCCAAGTCTCCGACGAATTATTCGCCCGTGAAGAAGCCTGAGGACGCCAAGGAACGGCGGAACCTCGTGCTGTCCCTCATGGCCGATCAGGGGAAAATCACGCCGGCGCAGCGGGACGAGGCGATGAAGGAAGAGATCAAGCTTGCCGCACCGGCTGCCCAGCAGACCGCTAAGATCTATCCCTCCTATATCGACCATGTCATCAACGAAGCCTCCCAGAAGTATGGACTGACGGAGCAGCAGATTTTGTCCTCCGGCCTGCATATTCACACGAACCTCGATCCCAAGGTGCAAAAGGCGGCGGAAGAGGTATACCGGAATCCCGACTTTTTCCCCGAGGATAAAGGGGGGCTGCAGAGCGGGATCGTCCTGATGGAGCCGCAGACGGGGGCGGTGCTGGGGATCGTAGGCTCCCGCAATCCGGACCCGAAGTTCCGGGAGTTCAATTACGCGACTCAGAATGAACGCCAGCCCGGATCGGCGATCAAGCCGCTGCTCGTCTATGCGCCCGCCTTGGCAGCCGGTTACGGGCCCAGGGACCAGATTTACGATACGGAGACGGATTTCGGCGGCGGATACACACCCATGAACTACCGGAGGCAGTTCCACGGGTGGGTCACGCTGGAGGAAGCGCTGATCGAATCGTACAACATTCCGGCCGTCGCCCTCCTGAAGGAGATCGGGATCGACCGGGGGCTCGAGTTCGGCCGCAAGGCCGGGCTGCCGCTGCAGGAAGCGGATCGTACCCTTGGGATTGCGCTGGGCGGTATGAGCAAGGGCACCTCCCCGCTGCAGATGGCGCAGGCCTATACAATGTTTGCCAATAAAGGTAATCTCGCCAAGGCGTATGCGATCCGCAAGATCACGGATGCGCAGGGCAATCTGGTCGGCCAGGAAGCGCAGCCGGTGCTTGAGCCGATGCTCGACCCGGGTGCGGCTTATACGATGACGAGGATGCTGGAGAAGGTCGTCACGGAAGGGACCGGCCTCAGTGCGAGGATGGACAGGCCGGTGGCCGGCAAGACAGGGACGACCCAGCTGCCGGACACGCCGGAATTCAAGGACCGCCGGGGCAGCCAGATCGACGGGTCCAAGGATGCCTGGTTCGTCGGCTATACGCCCGAGATTGTGGCGGCCGTGTGGCTCGGCTATGAGAAGACGAACAAGGATCACTATCTGACGACAACCGGAGGCAAATACCCGGCCGCCTTGTTCAAGGAGGTGGTCAGCCGGGCGCTCAAGGATGTGCCGGTGACGGCTTTTGCCAAGCCGGAAAAATACCGCGCCTATGCCGGGGGCCGCAAGCGGGTTAACGGCGAGAACGCGCCGAAGTATGCGGAACGGTCCGGGGAAAGCGAGACCGCCGCAGCAGAAGCGCCGGCCGCTCCCGCTGCGGCAGCGGCACCTCAGGATTCCCCGGGAAATACGGGGAATCCTGAGGGAGCCCAGGCCCAGGCGTCTACGGCGACGGCTGCCAAAGGCGAGGTACGGCCGGCGGAGGCCGGTGCCGCGAAGGAGCAGACCGGCGGCCAGCCTGCGGCTGAGGGCGGCACGCCGAGCGGCGGCGCCGCGCCGGCAGCGGGCGGAGACGCCGGCACGGGTGGAGCTGCCGGCTCAGGCGGAGCGGCGGGCGGCACCGCGCCGGCAGCAGGCGGAGACGCCGGCACGGGCGGAGCGGCGGACGGCACTGCGCCGGCAGCGGGCGGAGACGCCGGCACGGGTGCAGCGGCCGGCGCAGGCGGAGCGGCGGACGGCACCGCGAAGCCGGCCGGAAGCGAGCCCGCGCCGCAGACGGCGGGCGGCGGAGAAGCGGAGGCGCCGGCACCGGAGGCGGCGGTAGGCGAGGCGGTGGATACCGGCACAGGCACGACGCCGTAGCGGAGGCGGGATCAGCCCGCAACGCATGCCGCGTGCACGGGGCCCCAAGCGCCCTGCGCCATTGATGCCGAGGCAGCCTGCACACTCTACGGCGGAACCCTGTCTGTCAGGGTGAAGACTGGCTTCTATGTAGCTCCATCCCGTCCGGGAACGACAGCTTGGTCTTTTGCCCATACTTAGCCGGACAACCGCTCGACAGCGGATGTGATGCTAATTTATCCAACCTCTACTTAGGTTCTATGACCATTATCTATGGTTTGACCATCACTATGATAGATCGCCTGCTCACCAAGCGGCGGTCTATTTTATTTTGAATAATTTGTTAAAGTTGTGTCGAAAATCGTAAACCTCGCCGATATAAGGAAGATATTAGGAAATCCACTGTTTCATGGTTTGAACATCACAAAAAGGCTGTGCTAGTCTAATAAAAAAATACAGGCCGAATCCAGTTCAGCAAAAGATCTGGTACGGGGGATTCTTCACATGGGGTGAATGTTCGGTTTATCGAACTAGGGAGCAGCCTCTTCCGAATCCGTCAACTAACCTCGGAGGCCGCAGGAGGAATCAGGTTGAATCTTCGTTTTTACCGAAAGCTTGTTTTGTCGTGCGCATTTTCTGCCGTAGGCGTGCTTGGGATGCTTCATGCCCAGGGCGCGGAAGCGGCCACCAATGTTAAAATTCAAATCAACGACAGTCTCGTTCCATTTCCGGAGGCCCAGCCCTTCATCGATAACGCCAATCAAATGCAGATTCCGCTGCGTGCTCTGACCGAAGAGCTTGGCTATCGGATCGGGTGGGAGAAGGACGGGGACGTTGTTAAAGTCACTTTAAAGAACAGCAGCCAGACCATCGCCCTTCAGACGGGCAGCCGTAAGGCGGAAGTGGACGGAAAGTCCGTCCAACTGGACTCTGCGGTTCAATTCTTGAACGGCAGCGTGTATCTTCCTCTGCGGTTCGTCTCCGAAACCTTCGGTTACCGCATCCAGTGGGATGCCGACAACCGCATCGCGATCATCAACCAAGACGGCCGGTATCATGCGCCGGCCTGGTACAAGCCGCAGATTGCGGCCGGGGCCGTGCAGCAGCCGGCGCAGGCAACGCAGACCCTGCAATCGTCGATCCTCCAGACGGCGTCCAAGTACATGGGGACGCCTTATGTCTGGGGCGGCAGTTCTCCCGGCGGATTTGACTGCTCGGGGTTTGTCGGTTACGTATTCGCCCAGTGGGGGACCAAGCTTCCCCGTACCTCGGTTGAGATGTACCAGTCGGCAGGCACCGCGGTTACGGATCTGCAGGCAGGGGATCTGGTCTTCTTCGCCGAAGGCGGCCGTGTCTCCCACGTAGGGATCTATACCGGGAACGGCCAGTTCATCTCGGCGGCCAGCTCCACGGGTGTCTCGGTAGCCAGCATCACGACAGGTTACTGGGGCAAAAAGTACGTGGGAGCCAGACGCGTGTAAGGACTTATATCATTCTTTCATTAGAAGTGCAGCCAAGCAAAGGACTCGCCGTGGGCGGGTCCTTTTCCTTTTGTACGTAGAAGTCCGGATAAACCACGCAAGCAGCTCCACCTTTTTAATCTAACAAAATTCCATGTTTTCAACCCATAATTCCATTAATGGCAGAGGGCCTGAGGAGTACACTACTATGCAGAAAATGATACAAGGGGGACCCTGAGGATGGAGAACTATATCATTGGGATTGACTTGGGCGGCACGAATATCAAATCGGCTGTTTTCACTTCGGCGTTCAAGCCGGTTATCGAACGAAGCGATCTTACGGAGGCCGCTTTGGGGCCGGCGCATGTGCTGAACAAAATCAAATCGATCCTAAAGATGATGCTTGTGGAGGCAGCAATCGATCTAAACTCGGTGCTGGGCATGGGGATGGGGATTCCGGGGCTGCTGGATCCGCAGGAGGGAATTTCCATTTTTTCTCCCAACTTTCCACAGTGGGAGAATATCCACGTGGTGAAGGAGATGCAGCGAGAGTTCCCGTTTCCAGTATTTATCGATAATGATGTTCGCGTGAATTTGTATGGGGAATGGTTGTTTGGCGCAGGGGTGGGGGGCCGGAACATGGTCCTGCTCACACTGGGGACGGGATTGGGTTCGGGCATTCTGGCTGAAGGGAGAGTACTGTATGGCCATACCGCTTCGGCCGGAGAAATCGGCCATATGAACATCGTCCGGGGAGGAAGGCCGTGCCGCTGCGGAAGCTCGGGCTGTCTTGGCAGGTATGTCTCTGCCACAGGCATGGTCAGGACGTTCACAGAGGAGCTTGAAAAAGGCAGGGAGAGCCTCATCCGCAGCTGGGTGAAGGACGATCCCGGGCAAATCACCGCGAAGATGATCTCCGATGCTTACGATCGGGGAGATGCTCTGGCGATCGAAGTGATGCAGGAGACGGGGGAACTGCTCGGCTTTGGTCTTGCTGCCGTCATCAACCTGTTCAATCCCGAGCTCATCATGATCGGCGGGGGCATGTCGGCTGCGGGGGACCGATTGCTGAATCCGGTCCGGGCTGTCATTCGGAAGACCGCGTTGAAGCTTTCGTCTGAAGCGTGTCAAGTGGTTCAGGCGGCGTTAGGCAGCAGATCCGGTGTGCTGGGGGCCGCCGCTTATGCTTCCATGCGAATGGAGCCACCCGGCGCACCGTCATTATTTCATAACAATCCATCCCTATCATCCGGAGATCGGATATAATGGGATTTACATTTCACTAGAAAACACCGCTGTCCGGGGGAGGAACTCAGAATGATAAGGCCCATGATCGGAGTATTGCCGCTATACGATAAGGAAAAAGAGAGCTACTGGATGCTGCCGGGCTACATGAAAGGGATTGAGGCTGCAGGGGGGATTCCTGTCATGCTCCCGTTAACCACGGATCCGGAAGTCATTGTCACGATGGCTCAGCGGTTCGACGGCTTTCTTTTTACAGGGGGGCATGATGTGCATCCGGAGCTCTATGGGGAGAGCGTCGAGCCGGTGTGCGGCGAGCCGTGCAGGGAGCGGGACGAGATGGAGAGGATCCTGTTCCGGGAAGTGACGGCCATAGACAAGCCCGCTTTCGGCATCTGCAGGGGACTGCAGTTGTTCAATGCCCTGCTCGGCGGCACGCTCTATCAGGATATTCCAACGCAGCTGGGATCCCATAGTAAGGTCCTGCATCAACAGCAGCCCCCCTATGATAAACCGGTTCACAAGGTATACATAGAGAAGGGAAATCCGCTTCACGAGATGCTCCAAACGGAGTCCATGGAGGTCAACAGCTACCACCATCAGGGCATCAAGCAGTTGTCCGCCCAATTGGTGGCCGTAGCCAAAGCGGAGGACGGCATGATCGAAGCGGTGAGGATGCCGGACAAGAAGTTTGTCCTGGCTGTGCAGTGGCACCCGGAATTCAGCTATACCTCTGACCCATATAACTTCAGGTTGTTCGAGGAATTCGTGGGCAGCTGTCAGAGGTAAGAGAGGCCTTGCCTTGTTCGCGGCTGATTAGAGCCTGTCTGCTTGCGGGTAATGTCATTACGTCCAAGCAAAAATGGCAGGGGAACCCAACCGTGAAGGAGAGATAACCATGGCAAAGCACGTTCGGCTGGAACCAAAAGCGCAGAAGTTCGCGGAGGATACGGCGAAGCCTCCGTATCTGTTTGATCTCGGGCCCGAGAAGGGACGGGCCAAGGTGGATGAAGTGCAGTCCGGCGAAGTCACGAAGCTGCCGGTCGATATCGAGGAGCGGACGATCGAGGGCGGACCCGGAGGCACGGTGTCCGTGAACATCCTGAGACCGGTGAACGCTTCCGAGCAGCTGCCGGTCATCGTCTACATTCACGGGGCCGGCTGGGTGTTCGGCAATGCCCATACGCATGACCGGCTGGTCCGGGAGCTGGCGGTCGGCGCTCAGGCCGCCGTCGTGTTCCCGAACTACAGCCTGTCGCCGGAAGCGAAGTACCCGGCCGCGATCGAGGAGGTCTATGCCGTCGTCGACTGGGTGGCGAAGAACGGACGCGATCTGGGCCTGGACCCGAACCGGCTGGCGGTGGCGGGCGACAGCGTGGGGGGCAACATGACGGCCGCCGTCACCCTGATGGCCAAGGAACGCGGAGGCCCGGCGATTCGCCAGCAGCTGCTGTTCTACCCCGTAACCGACGCTTCGTTCGATACGGAGTCGTACCGCGAATTCGCCGAGGGCTACTTCCTCCGCCGCGATGCAATGCAGTGGTTCTGGGACCAGTACACGAAGAGCGAAGCGCAGCGCGCTGAGATCACGGCGTCTCCGCTGCGCGCAACCACCGAGCAGCTGGAGGGCCTGCCTCCGGCGCTGGTGATCACCGCCGAGGCCGATGTGCTGCGCGACGAAGGCGAAGCCTACGCGAACAAGCTGCGCGAAGCCGGTGTGCGCGTCACGGCCGCCCGCTTCCAGGGCACGATCCATGACTTCGTCATGCTGAACGCCCTGGCGGACACCGCGGCTGCCCGCGGAGCGATCGCTCTTGCGACGGCCTGGCTGCGCGAAGGGCTGGGGGAGAAGATGGGCGAGCAGTGAGACACGGCAGAGCCCTTCTCCGGAAGCAGCCGCGCACCAACCGGATAGACGACAAAACCGCAGCCTCTCTCGGAAGAGAAAGGGCTGCGGTTTTGTGGTTTAAAGGACGGCGAAGCCGTTGATCCGGTTTCGTGTTACTGGTAGCTGCGGCTCAGGAAAGCCTTCGTCCGCTCGTGCTGCGGGGAGCCGAAGAGCTGCTCGGGCGGACCGGACTCGATGATCTCGCCGTTATCCATGAAGAGGACGCGGCTGGCGACTTCACGGGCGAAGCCCATCTCGTGCGTGACGACGATCATCGTCATGTGCTCCTCCGCGAGGCTCTTCATGACCTGCAGCACTTCGCCGGTGAGCTCGGGGTCGAGGGCCGAGGTCGGCTCGTCGAAGAGCAGAATCTCCGGGTTCATCATCAGCGCGCGGGCGATGGCGACCCGCTGCTTCTGGCCGCCGGAGAGCTTGGCCGGGTAGGCCTCGGCGCGGCCGGTGAGGCCCACCTTCTCGAGCATCTCGCTGCTGCGGCGGCGCAGGGTCCCGGCGGACTCGCCCTTCACGAGGCGGGGAGCAAGCTCCAGGTTCTCCTGCACGGTCAGGTGCGGGAAGAGGTTGAAGTGCTGGAACACCATGCCCATCTTGGCGGTGATCCGCTTGATCTCTTGCGGCTTCGAGTAGACGCCGTCCCGGACGAGATCCTCGCCGGCTGCACGGATCGTGCCGCCATTGATCTGCTCCAGGTGCACAAGTGAGCGGAGCATCGTGCTTTTGCCGGAGCCGGAGGGGCCGATGACCGCCACGACATCGTTCTTGTTGACATCGAAGGTGATGCTCTTCAGCACATCGAGCGTGCCGTATGATTTTTTGAGGCCGGATACTTCAATGATAGCCACGTGCGCCATTCCTTTTATTCAAATTTGAAACGCCGCTCCAGCCACTTGAAGAGCGCGGTCAGGGCGAGCGTCATGATCAGGTAGATTACGCCGGCGAAGAAGAACGGAACGATCGTAAAATCGCGGTTGACCACCGTCTGGGCATAGTGCAGCAGCTCCGGTACGGCCACGGCGTAGAGCAGGGCGGTATCCTTGACGAGCGTGATCGATTCGTTGGACACCGACGGCAGCGCGACACGGAACATCTGCGGCAGAATGATGCGGGTGGTGGTCTGCCACTTGCTCAGACCCAGCACCTGCGAGGCTTCATACTGCCCCTTGTCGATGGCGAGCAGGCCGCCGCGGAAGATCTCGGCGAAGTATGCCGCGTAGTTCAGGATGAAGCCGAGGCATGCCGCGGTGAAGCGGTCGAGCACCAGGTATTCGCCGATGACCGGGATCATCGGGAGACCGAAGCAGATGAAGAGCAGCTGCAGCAGCAGCGGGGTGCCGCGCATAACATAGATGTAGCTGTGGGCAAGCCAGGACAGGGGCTTGATGCTGCTTTTGACAGCAAGTGTAAGTGCGAAGCCGAGCGGAATGGAAGCGGCGATGGCGATGAGGAAGAGCAGCACCGTCATCTGCGCTCCTTCGAGCATCGGCTTGATCATCGAGATATAATCTCCTGCGGACATGAAAGAATTCCCCCAAAAAGCAAAACCGGATTTCCGGGAAGAAATCCGTTCTGCTGATCTTGTTTCAGTTGTTTGACACTTGTGCTACTTCAGAACCTTGTCTTCGCCGAACCACTTCTGCGAAATTTTGGCGGCCGTGCCGTCCTGGTTCAGCTCATCGAGCGCCTTCTGCAGCTTCTGGAGCAGGGCGTCGTTGCCTTTCTTGACGCCAACGCCGTACTCTTCGGGAGCGAGGGATTCGCCCATGAGCTTGAACGTATCCTTCTCTTTGGCCATGTAATACTTCACGACCACTTCGTCAATGACAACCGCATCCACACGGCCGATCTTGAGGTCGCTGAGCGCAAGAACGTTGTCCGCGTATTCGGTGACCGTCTTGATCTTGGCTTTGACCGGATTCTCATTCAGCGCATCCGCTGCCGAAGAGAGGGACTGCAGGCCGACCGTCTTGCCTTCAAGCTCATCCAGCTTCGTCAGGTTCGACTTGGCCAGCGTCACCACAACCTGTGCGTTCTTCAGGTAAGGCTTCGTGAAAAGAACCTTGCCCTTCCGCTCTTCGTTGATCGTATAGCCGTTCCAGATCAGGTCGATCCGTCCGCTGTTCAGCTCGGACTCCTTCGTCTTCCAGTCGATCGGCTGGAATTCCACCTCGGTGCCCATCTTCTCGGCTGCCGCCTTCGCGTAGTCGATATCGAAGCCGACAATCTCGTTCTTCTCGTCACGGAAGCCCATCGGGGCGAACTTGTCGTCGATCCCGATCACAAGCTTCTTGTTCCCGCCTGCGGCGCCGTTGTCGCCGGAGCATCCGGTCAAAATGGAGAATGCGGCTGTTAATACAAGACCCATGGCTGCCAAACGTTTCATCACAACAAAAACCACCTTTTATGAAGTATGCCTGTTGAACTTTGCTTTAGTGCGTTACCACTTTATCAAGAATCCCATAATATCATAATCTAGCAAATCGTGTCGAGGCTCCTGCAAAAAGAAAAATAATTCCAAATAGAATGTCACTGGCGGAGCCTTGCATGCGGATGGATAAGGGACGGTTGGTTCATAGGGTGCGGCGGTGAAAGTACGGCGGTTAATTGCAGAAACCGCGGCGGATGCTTCCGGGGAATGTTCATAAATGGAAGAAAAGAAAGCGCATCCGTGCCCCCACAAACATGCAGGGCGCTGCGTATCCTCTAGTACCAGATCAACTTGGAGAGAAGACCGGCTGTAACTTAACTAAACAAACCAAGACATCGTGCAAAGGGGGAAAAAGGGACATGACCGTCCATGATTTGCGGCAGAGAATTCAGTACATGCAGTATCTCGGCTTCGACGAAGCGAAGAAAATGTGGGTGTATACCTACCGGGAGAAGTATAAGCACAGAGGCGTGTTCGGGCTCGTGTCCGGCAAGCAGAAGGTTGTTGTGCTGCCTTCGCTGCACGGCTTGAATCTCAAGAAGGCATTTTAGGGGTGCGGGTACGCAAAAAAAGGAAAGCCTGATCTACACGGCGGTGCCGGTGGATCAGGCTTATTTGGTATAGGTTCGAGCGGGAACCAAGACAGGTCCCAATGGGAATGGCTCCTTGAACCTGTCTTGTCCGCTGAACGCTGAACTTATGATTCGTTCACCCGGACGGGCCGCCCCCTGCGGCTGCTATTCAAAAACCGCCGGGGGTGCAGCCGGCTTCAAGCTGGAGGAGGAGGGACTCTCCCCCTCCCAGACGAACACCTTCACCTTGTGTCCCGCCGCTGCGGCCGGGAACGTCAGGCTGAGCTTGGCCGTTTGCTTCTCTTGGCCGGTCATGTCCACGGACACGTACTGCGAGTCGGCCATGGTGCCCGCGCTGTCATAGCGCGCCATCATCACCACAAGACGGCCTGCAGCCTGCTTGCGGCTGCTGATCGTGACGGCTGCCTCCAGCTTGCCGCCCGCGCCGGGGCGCTCCGGACTGAACACGGTCTCCGCCGTATAGTCGGCATCCGGCGTAACCGTAACCGCTGCCGTGACGGAAGCCGCAGGACCCGCCTGCTTGCCGGAGACGAGCGGGCCGAAGTTCGGCGTACCGTCCGCATTCCAGGTCAGCCGCTTCACGCGCGTATGGCGGTTCGGATCGTAGAGCGGGTCGCCCTCGATATCCTTGTACGGACGGGCGTGGTAGACGAGTAGATCCGTCGTTCCGTCTTCGGCGACCGTGAAGGAGTTATGGCCCGGACCGTACTGGCCCGCCTCTTCACTGCTGACCAGCACCGGCTCCGGTGACTTCGTCCAGGACTTCGGATCGAGGAGGTCCGCCGAATCGGATGCCGTCAGTAGCCCCAGCGCATACCGGTCGTTGGTGGCGCTGGCCGAGAAGGAGATGAAGATTCGGCCGCCCCGCTGGAGCACGCTCGGTGCCTCATTCACCCAGTACTTCTGGCGCTCCCAGGCATAATCCGGGGTGGAGATCAGTACCTGATCGCCTGAGATCGTCCACGGGCTGCTCATCGGGGCGATGTACAGGTTGGAGATCCCGTTCTCCTTCTGGGCCCAGACGAAGTAGCGCTTGCCGTTATGCTCGAATGTCGTGGCATCGAGGGAGAAGTCGGAGAAGGATACCGTGTTCGACGCAGGCTTCCCCATCATGCCTTTCTCGGTCCATGTTCCGGTTAGCGGGTTCGCATCCGCGCATTCCAGGACATAAGGGCGGATCTTCCAGATATCCTCCTTGCTTCCCGCGGCGAAGTAGATGTACCACTTGCCGTCGATGAAGTGAATCTCCGGCGCCCAGATATGCGCGCCCATCTCGCCGGACGCATGCTTCTGCCAGACGGTGACTTCCTCCGCTTCGGCGAGGCCCTGAATGGATTTCGCGCGGCGCAGGATAATGCGGTCATACTCCGGAACGGAGGCGGTGAAATAATAGTAGCCGTCCTCCGCTTTCAGGATGTGCGGGTCGGCCCGCTGTTCAATCAGCGGATTGGTGTAGGATTCCGCCGCGGCCGAACCCTGCACCGCGAAGGTGCCGGGCTTGTCATAAGCGGAGACCGGCACATCGGACCAGGTGACCGGAAGCGCCTTGACCGTGCCGTCGCTGTAGCGGGCGCTCACCGTATCCGGGAGCTCCGGCGCCTGCCCGGCCGCGGTCTCTGCCTTCACTTCGTCGATGCTGACGAGCTCCGCCACGCTGATCCGCGCGGAGGCCGGCAGCGCCGTGCTGAAGACGGTCCCGTTCAGCGTGAACGTGCCGAGTGCGGACAGCTTCTCGATCGGGAGGCGTTCCCACGTAACCGGAACCTCGGCCGTATGGCCGTCATAGTGGCGGACGGTGACCTTGTCCGGCAGGGTCGGCGGGAAGTCCTTGGTGGTCGTCACCCGCACCTCATCTACAGAGACAATACTGTCTGCGAGGACGGTGACCTGGAAAGCCCGGGTTTCCTTGTACTCCCCGCGGCTCAGTTCAGCCGTCAGGGTAACGGATGCATCCCGCTCTTCCTTCGCCGGACGGGTAACCCGGCCTGTGGAGGAGACCACCGCCGGCTTGTCGGAGGTCCAGGAGATGCTGACACCGTTCCCGCCTTGACCCGGCAGTTCCAGGTCGGAGACGACCCCCGTCGTATCGCCGAGCGTTAGGACTTCCTTCGCTGCAGCGACCGCTTCCCGGTCGGAGTACGAGCTCGTGACGATCCCTGCGACTTCCTGCTGCGGGAGGGCCTTGTTGTAGATCCGGAAATCCCTAAGCTTGCCGTCCAGATAAGGATCGGCGGTCCAGTTCGATTTGGCGATATAGTTGTAGGCCGTCTCGCCGTAATCCGACGGCTTCTTGGTGGAGGTGCCGGCCGCAGCCGTCTTGCCGTTGACATAGATCGTGTAGACGGTGCCCGACTTGGTCACGGCCACGTGCGTCCACTGCCCGACCTTCGGGGCGCTTGATGTGGCGTCGGCGATGCTGCCCTCCATGTCGTAGCGGAGGTTCGTCGTCAGGAACATCTTGCCGGCGCTGACGCCGGTGCCGAAGTCGAAGATCCGCGTCCAGTCGCCGGTCTTGGAGTCGATATAGACCCAGGTGGCGAGTGTAAAATCATCCAGCGAGCTCATGATCCCGGCCGGCAGCTGCACATACTGCTTCTTCGCGTTGTCGAAGTCGATGGCCGTCTTCTCTTGCACGCTCGTGAGGACCGGGCCGTTCACGGCGGTCGCGTTCCGCCCATGGCCGGAAGCATCCGGAACCGTCGTGCCGTTCAGCGCGTCGAACCTGTACCAGGTGACCAGTCCTTCCGGGATGCCGCCGGACACCGTGACCACGGCTTCGGCCTGGGCAGCCGTACCTGCGAGGCTGCCCTTCACCGTGAACCGGCTGTCCGGCTCCGCATACTGGGATGGGTCGATCTCAGCCCACGTGACAGGCACCTCGGCCTTCGTGCCGTTGTTATAGACGGCGGTGACCACCGAAGGGAGCGAAGGCGCCGAGCCGGCGGCCGTGATGACCCGGGCGGGCTCGGCCGAGACGATCTGCAGCTCCGCCAGTACCGTAACGTTAGCCGCCGCGGGGAGCGGGGAGCCTTCGGCGGTGCCGTTCACGGTGAACGTGCCTTCGGCGGCATAGGCCCCGGAGGGGATGCTGTCCCATGTGACGGATACCGGCTCGGTGGTGCCGTCGCCGAACCTCAGGTTCACTGTGGAGGGAAGATCAGGGGCGACCCCCGCGGTCGTGCGGACCTCGGCCGCTTCGACGGACACGACCTCCGCCTGGGCTCCGGCCAGCGTCCGGATCTCCTGCCATCCGAGCGCGCGGCTGTAGAGACGGAAGTCCGCCACCCTGCCGTCCAGGCCCTTGCCGGCGCCCTGTTCCCAAGGGAACTGGGTGTACCCGATGTAGTTATACGTGCTTGCGATGTCGCCGGGCAGCGCCTTCATCCCGGCCAGCGTGCCCTGGAGTACGCCGTCCACGTAGAGCGAGTTCGTCTTCCGGGTGCCCGAGATGACGGTCGTGACGTGCTTCCACGACTTGGCCGGCACCGGGTCCATGTTCAGGAACTGGTTGCTGCCGAAGCCGGTTTGGAACAGCTCCAGAGAGCTCTTCGATGCGTCGTTGACCGGGGCGAAGTTCAGTCCGGAGAACGCCTCATTCGTACTGTCCTTGTAGTTGCCAAAGCTGTACAGGGAGGCCCAGGGCTTAGCCGTATCCATGTACACCCAGGCGGAGACCGTAAGGTCGGTCAGCCCGTCCAGGATGCCGGCCGGCATCTTGACGTAAGCCCCGGAGCCGCTGAGATCGACGGCTCCGCCTTTGTCCGTGGCGGTAATCTTCGCATCGCCGACGAGTTCGCCGTTATGTCCGCCGCCCGAGGAGTCCGCCGCCGTACGGGAGTCCGTCCCGTCTTCGAAGGCATAGCGGAGCAGCAGCCCGTCGTCTGCGGACGCAGCGGATGCCCGCTGGATCGACAGGGAGGTGAACGGGGCGGCCAGCAGCGTGAACGCCGTGATGCACGAGACGATTCGGTTAGCGAGTCTCATGGGAGGGTCCCCCTTCCTTCAGGAATGTGTTCCAGATCCGGTGCAGCATAACGGCCGTCTCGGCCCGGGTGGCGCTGCTGCGCGGGTGGAGTGCGCCGCCGTCGCCTTGGACCACGCCGGCCCGGATCAGCGCCGCGGTGCTCTCGGCGGCATAATCCGCGACGTCCGCCGCGTCGGCGAACGCCTTCAAGTCGTTCGGGCTTCCGCCAAGCTCCGCTTGGTTCGTCAGCTTCAGGGCGCAGGCGATCAGGACCATCATGTCCTGGCGCGAGATCTCGGCCTGCGGATCGAAGCGGCTGCCGTCTACACCGTCCGTGAGGCCCAGCGACTTGGCTAGGCTTACCGCTTCATAGTAGTAGTCGCCCGGCTGTACGTCCTCGAAGCCGCCCCCCTGCGGGGTTCCCTTCAGCCCGAAAGCCCTCACGAGCAGCAGGATGAAATCCGCACGGGAAACCGGCCGTCCGGGCTCGAAGGTCGTTTCGGAGGTGCCTTGGACGATCCCTTGGGCGGCCAGGGCTTCAATGGCTTCCCCGGCCCAGGAAAAGCCTTCTTGCACATCGCTGAAGATAGGAACGGCAGGCTTGGCGGGGCCGGGCTTCGTGCCGGGGGCGCTGCTGCCGCCATTGGCGGAGCCGCTGCCCTGCCCTGGGCTTGCCGTCCCGCTTCCGGCCGCCGGAGCGGAACCGCCGCCCGCACCGCTGCCGGAGTCGCTGTCCTCATCATCGTCGTCACGGCTGTCGCTGCCGCCCTCTGTACCGCCTCCTGTTCCGTTCCCGGAGTCACTGCCTCCGCCATTATTGCCCCCGGTGGACACAGGCGTGTATTCGAACTTCGCCGTATAGGGCTCGGCCACATCGGCCGCCCCGACGCTGACCTGGTATTCGCCCTTCACCGGATTTGCCAGGGGAATGCCGAACGTGAAGCCGCCGCCCTCGCCGCTCGTCGTCTGGTCGAGGAAGTCTACCGTCCCGTCAGGCTTCTTCACACGGACCGCAATCTCATTGCCCGCCCCGTAGGTGGAGTGGCCTTCGACCGAGACTCTCTTCGCTTCGGCGCTCACGCCGATCTTCACGTTCGTAATGGCTCCGGCCGTGCCGGCCGCTTCGACCGTAACATCCGCGGACGCCGCATAGTGGCCCTCCTCGGTCAGCGCCGTGATGGTCGCGGTACCCGGTGAGTTGGCCTGCATGGTGACGGTGACCGTACCGCTCTCCCCGTGAAGCACAGGCGTGCCGACCACTGCGATCTTCGGGTCGCTGGAGGTGAACGTCACCTTCGGATTCAGTGCGGAAGCCGGCTGTACGGATGCCGTCAGCACCGACTGGGCGCCCTTCTGGAGCAGAAGCGACTGCCCATCAAGCGTGATGCCGCGGACATCCGCTTCGGCAGTGCGGAAGGTGGCATCCGCTTCGGCCGCCCCACCGCTCAGGGCCTCTACCAACAGCTTGGAGCCGGTGTGCCTCAGGTAATTGCCGGGAAGGGAGTAGGCCTCGAAGGAGGACAGGGAGGCATCCGCGAGTCCCGGGGCTGCCTTGAAGGTAGCGCTTTGGGCAAAGGCCGCGGTGCCGTCATGCTTCGCAAGCATCACGGCGGAGCCGTCATGCCTCAGGTAATAGCCGGGCTTGTCCACTGACTGCAGGGACACATAGCCTGCGCCCGAATCGGCCAGACCCGGCACCGGATACCACTTGGAATCGAGGATGGAGCTGTCGACCGGATCGAGCCTTACGCCGCCGTCCAGATGCCGTACGTACTTATTCGGCTCGTTATAGGACTGAAGCTTGTACGCCGTTCCATCCAGTCCCGTCGACGTCGGAGCCACCCTGCGGATCGTGCCGTCCGCATTGTAATACAGGCGGTCGATGGCCACCGAACGCCGGTACTGCCCGCCTGTCGGCAGAGAGCTGTTGTGGTACACAAGGTAGGATTGGCCCTTGAAGTCAATGATTGCCTGGTGGCTCGTATTGCTCGCCGAAGCATCGCTGCCGTCCTTTGTCAGCGCGTCCAGCAGCAGGCCCTGGTACTCCCATGGACCGGTGGGGGAGCTGCTCGTTGCATACGCGAGCTCTTCCGGGTAATTATGGGCAAAGGAGAGATAATACGTGCCGTTATGCTTATGTATCCATGGCGCTTCCGTATAAGTGCCTTCCATGTTGTTGATCGTAACGCGGTGGATCTCCCCGTCAAGCTCGGTCATATTCGGTTTGAGCTTGGCGTAGTAGCAGTGGGTGTTTCCCCAGTACAGATAGGCCTGTCCGTCATCATCGATGAACACGGTCGGGTCGATATCGTCCCACGGGGCACTGCCCATGCTCTCGGGAGCCTGGGTCATCGGGCTGCTCACGAGCGGCTTGCCGAGGGCGTCCTTGAAGTCTGAGGTCGGATTGTCCGAGGTGGCGACACCGATCGAATAGCCGGTGCCGTCCTGGTTCAGCACGGTGACATACCAGTAGAACCGGCCGTCCCGCTCGGTCAATTGGCTGGCCCAGGCGGAATTCGGCTGGGCCCACGCGAACGTGCTCAGGTCAAGCGAGCCTTCCTTGGTCCAGTGGACCATATCGGTCGAGGAGTAGATCAGCCAGTCTTTCATCACAAAAAAATTGCCGTTCGCCGCAGCTTCGTCATGCCCGGTATAGAGATAGACCTTGTCGCCATGAACGAATGCGGCCGGGTCGCCGGTGAACGCGTCCTTAATGACGGGATTGTCCGCATAAGCGGCTGGAGCGCAGACGGACGTGAGCAGCGCGGCGAGTACGAGCGTTGAAGCCCATTTTTTCATACGCGGCCTCCTGGAATTGGAATGGTAGTGCCTTTATGGAAGCGAGCTTAGAAGGTTGGTGTCCGGTTCCCCCCTTACCTGATGACAGACCATAGTCGTCAGTATATTGGCTTTTTATTTTAACATCACTTAATTATAAAACGCTTTCTTTTAAGGTTATATATAAAATAATTCGGGTTTGTTGTTGATTTTATAGACAGATCTCCCGGATCCCGGGCGGTTGTTGGATTTTTTTTGAAAAAAGTTTGAAATTTATGGACGGTCTGGGCAAGCTAGGGGGGGTTATGCCAAAGAGAAGAGTGCAGAAAAGGAAGGAATTTGACGAATAATGTCGAATAAGTAGTGAACAACATAGAAGCTTCTACATGGTGGTGACTTGGCTGTGCTGCAGGACGTGTTTCTGAACCTGTCTATGAATTTCTTGACGATGTTCGTTTTTTTTCAGCTGTATTTCCGGTATCAGGAGCACCTCCGTTCGGCATTGGCCCGGAACATCCTGCTGGGTATCGGGTTCGGTCTGGCCCAGTTTTTGTACCGCAGCTTTCCGATCTTCATGGAAGGATACCGGGAACCGATCATGATCGGGGGAGCGACCTTCATTACGGCGGCCGTCTTCGGCGGAGGCATCGCCGCGTTCATAGCCGGAGGGGTTCCGGATCTGATCGGACTGGCGGTCCGGTTCTTCAGTCAAGACGGCCGTCTATTTATGCCGGGGCACCTGGCCTATATCTGGGGCACCGTGGCTGTGGTGATGCTGGCCTTCCACTTCCTGAAGTGGCGCCGCTGGAAGATTTGGCTCCTCCTCAATTTGTGCTTTTACGTTATGCTGCATTTCACGACGCCGACCCCGGTTTTGACCTCCTTCGCGCTGTACCGGATGGCCGTCGAGCTGGGCTGCGGGGCTCTGATCTATTATTTTGTCTCCTACATGCACCAGGCCCATGATACCCAGAAGCATCTCGAGCGCTACGCGCTGACGGACGGGCTGACGGGCATCTCCAACGTCCGCTTCTTCCAGGAAGTGTTCCCGAAGCTCTTCAGTGCCGCGCAGCGGGGGAAGATCGGGCTGAGCCTGCTCGTGACGGATATCGATTTTTTCAAAAAGATCAACGATACGCTCGGCCACCCGGCCGGGGACCAGGTGCTGGTCGAATATGCGGGCCTGCTCCGGGACAACTTCAGGGGTACGGAGATCATCACGCGCAACGGGGGAGAGGAATTTTCGGTCATGTTCCCCAATGTCAACAGGGAGCAGGCACTCGAAGCCTCCAAGCGGTTTCATGAGCTGGTCCGGGAGCATGTGTTCCTCGAGGGGCACGAGAAGGGACCTCTGCGGCTGACAATCTCGGCCGGGCTTGCCGCTTACTCCGGAGCGTACGCCGAACCCCGGGAGCTGTATGCCGCGGCGGATGAGCTGCTCTACAAAGCGAAGCGGGAAGGAAGGGACCGGCTGTATTCGGGATGAGAGCGGGAAGCAGGCGGGGGGATCGGTATGCGGGGAACGGGTTTTCCGTCATGGCGGAAGCCCGTTTTTTTATAGGAAAAAAATCCGCCTGCCGCACCCCTCGCCCCGATTGCCAAATTGGGGCTGCGCATGTACGATGAAGGCAATGGGCCATACATACAACGCAAAGGAAATGAGGGATCTGCCTTGCTTCGCCGTTTTTTCTCTTACTACCGGCCTTACCGGGGGTTGTTCCTGCTCGATTTCGGCTGCGCGGTGGTGGCGGGTCTGCTCGAGCTCGGCTTTCCGCTGGCCGTCAACCAGTTCGTGGATAAGCTGCTGCCTGGCCAGAACTGGCCGCTGATCCTGTGGGCGTGCGCAGCCCTGCTCTTCATCTATGTGCTGAATACCGTTCTGCAGTATGTGGTCACGTATTGGGGGCATATGCTCGGCATCAATATCGAGACGGACATGCGCAGGAAGCTCTTCGACCATATCCAGAAGCTGTCCTTCCGCTTCTTCGACAACAACAAAACCGGGCACCTCATGACCCGGATTACGAACGATCTCAATGAGATCGGGGAGATTGCGCATCACGGCCCGGAGGATGTTTTTATCGCCGTCATGACTCTTCTTGGGGCTTTCGGTCTCATGCTCACCATCAACTGGAAGCTGGCTGTGCTTACGTTCATCGTCATTCCGCTTATGGCCTGGTTCGCACTTCACTTCAGCTCCCGGATGACGCGCACCTATGAGCGGCTGTTCGGTGACGTGGGCGAATTCAACACGCGCGTCGAGAACAACATCGGCGGGATCCGCGTGGTCCAGGCGTTCGCGAACGAAGAGTACGAGAAGGAGCTCTTCAAGGTCAACAACCAGCAGTACCGGCTGACGAAGCTGCTCGCCTACAAGCTCATGGCCAAGAGCATGTCGATCACCTACATGATGATGCGGCTCGTCTCCGTATTCGTCATGATCGCCGGCACCTGGTTCGTCATCCGCGGGGAGCTGACCTACGGGGAGTTCGTCGGGTTCCTGCTCCTCTCGAACGTCTTCTTCCGGCCGATCGAGAAGATCAATGCCGTGATCGAGAGCTACCCGAAGGGCATCGCCGGGTTCAAACGCTACTGCGCCATCCTCGATACCGAGCCGGATGTGGCCGATGCCCCGGATGCGGCGGACGCCGGCCCTCTGATCGGGGATATCCGGTTCCGCAGCGTATCGTTCGGCTACGACGGGAGCAAGAAGATCCTGAACGGGCTGAACCTGTCCATCCGTGCAGGAGAGACCGTGGCCTTCGTCGGACCGTCGGGAGCGGGCAAAACGACCATCTGCTCCCTGCTGCCGCGCTTCTACGAGTGCAGCGAGGGCAGCATCACGATCGACGGCATGGACATCCGCCGCATGACCCTGCAGTCGCTGCGCAGCCAGATCGGCATCGTGCAGCAGGAGGTGTACCTCTTCGAGGGCACGATCCGCCAGAACATTGCCTACGGCAAGCTAGACGCCAGCGATGCGGAGATCTGGGAGGCGGCACGCCGGGCCCAGCTCGAGGAGTTCATCAGCAAGCAGCCGGAGGGCATGCAGACGCAGATCGGCGAGCGCGGCGTGAAGCTGTCGGGCGGACAAAAGCAGCGGCTGGCCATCGCGCGCATGTTCCTGAAGAATCCGCCGATTCTGATCCTCGACGAAGCGACCTCGGCGCTCGACACCGCCACGGAGCTGGCGATTCAGCAGTCTCTGGCCGAGCTGTCGGCCGGCCGCACCACGCTGGTCATCGCCCACCGCCTCGCCACGATCAAGAACGCCGACCGGATCATCGTCGTGACGGAGGAGGGCGTCGCCGAGGAGGGAGCGCACCAGGAGCTCGTCGCGGCCGGCGGCATGTACAGCCGGCTGCACCAGGCGCAGTTCGGCACGTAGGACAGACGATGCCTGGGTGCGCATAGAACAAGCCCGCTTTTCCCCTTGGAGGGAAGGCGGGCTTGTTTGCTGCTCACGCAGCAAAAATTCTCCATAATTCGAGCTGTTTCAACACGATTTACTATTATATTCCAGTTTGTTGGACGTTAGTACCTATTTCATTTTGCGGCAATGTGAGGGAAAATATGGAATTGAACAACGATCAAATACATAACAAAGGTTGGGACATCATTGAACAAGACAGTCGTATCCATCGCACTCCTTCTGGCCGCCCTGCTATCCGCCTGCGGCACCAACAAGCAAGCGGAGGGGCAGCCGGAGCCCGTACAGACACAATCCAAGACAGCAGAGGCGGTGCCGTCCAAGGAAGCTTCTCCCGCTTCGGACACCTCCAAGCCTGCTCCAGCAGCGGCCGCCAGCGGAGAGGTACTGAATCCGAACATCGCCGTGGAATCCGAGGGGGACGTCGAGGTGGTCTATACGAATCCGTCGCCGGGCTACTCGCATGATATGAACGGGTTTAAGGTTTCCGTCGATGCCTATCAGATCGTGAAGGTAACCGGCATGAACAAAAGGGTGGCTTCCATCCCGTTCGAAGACCAGACGGAAGGGTACGTGGTTACGGCGAAGGTAACCCTGGATAACGGTACGGGCAAAGCCATGTACTATAATAACAATTATCGAATCCAAGTCAGCAAGTCGTCCGATTATATCCCGAATGACGGCAACCGTACGTTTATCCGCAAGGAGGACCAGCCGAAGTCCAAGCAGGAAACCGAAATTTCGAAATACGCTGCCGGCGAGAAGGTAACGGGACTCGTCTCGTTTACATTGACCAATGAGGAATTCGAATCGCTGAAGAGCGTCAAGCCCAAGTTCATTATCGAAGGAGGGGCCGCAGACAATAAAGAGGCGAAGGACAGCTTCAAGGGGAATGCGGTATTCGATTTTCTCTACAGTGAAGAGCAGAAGCAGCAGCTGGCAAGCGAGCCCAAATTCTATCCCGACCGTCTGACGACCGATAATATGGCCGACAAGAAGATGATCTTCGAGAAGACCGGGATCGGGGAAACGAAACAGATCGGCGGCTTAAAGGTAACGCTGGATGGGGTTCAGTATGCGGAGATCGTGCCGACGGCAGCCAATCAGGCGAGGTTCAAAAACTTCGGTGAGAACGGCATTGTGGCGGTAACCGTGAAGCTCCTGCTGGATAACCAGTCCGACAAGACGCTGAGCCTGTTTTTGACGAGCTCCAAGCTCCACATTGACGAGAACCGCGGAACGGCCCTGTCCGAGGGGATGGTAGAACCGAGCAACCCTCAGGAGCTTGCTCCGGGCAGCCAAGGTGAGAAGTATCATGTGTTCTTATTCCGCAAGGATGAATTCCAGCTCTACAAAACTTTCCGTATGGAATTCGGTCCGGCTGTGGATGCGGACGGCAAGAGACAGTTCAAGGAAGAGACGGCGGAGTTTACGCTGCCGAGATAACGATCTACGGGATGAGCCTGCCCCGCCCCAGGAGGAAAAGAACGGATGACCGGCGAACCCTTCTAAGAGGCATGTGGTTGCATTCGATCCACTAGGAAGGGGATGTTCGATATGAAGCTTCGCTGCGCTGTATTGGATGATTACCAGGGGGCTGCAGCCTCGCTGGCGGATTGGTCTGCCTTGGAGGACCGAGTGGACGTGGAGATGTTCCATGAACACGCGGACGATGAGGAGAAGCTTGCCTCCGCCCTCGAAAGCTTCGAGATCATCGTGATCATGCGGGAGCGCACCCCGTTCCGCGCTTCACTGCTTGAACGCCTGCCCCGGCTGAAGCTGCTCGTGACGACGGGCATGCGCAATGCCTCCGTCGATCTGGCGGCGGCTGCTGCCCAGGGAATCACCGTCTGCGGGACCCGGGGCAATCCCGAGCCGACGCCGGAGCTGACCTGGGCGCTCATCCTCGGGCTGGCCCGGCATCTGGTGCCCGAGCACCAGGCCCTGCGCTCGAACGGCCCGTGGCAGAGCACGCTGGGCGTCGACCTGTTCGGCCGGAGGCTCGGCCTCCTCGGGCTCGGCACCGTGGGCTCGCGTGTCGCACGCGTCGGGCTGGCCTTCGGCATGGAGGTCGCGGCCTGGAGCCCGAACCTCACCGCCGAGCGGGCCGGAGAGGCCGGCGTACAGCTCGCCGCCTCCATGGAAGAACTGCTCGAGAGCAGCGATTTCGTCTCGGTCCACCTCGTGCTCGGCGACCGTTCGAGAGGGCTACTCGGCCGGGAGGAGCTCAAGCGGATGAAGCCGACCGCTTATCTCATCAACACCTCCCGGGCGCCGATCGTGGACCGCGAGGCTCTTGTCGAGGCGCTGCAGGAGGGCTGGATTGCCGGCGCCGGAATCGACGTATACGAGAAGGAGCCTCTTCCGGCCGACGATGTGTTCCGTACGCTGCCGAATGTGCTGACGACTCCGCATCTCGGGTATGTCACCGAGCGCAATTACCGGACGTTCTACGGGGACGCGGTGGAGGACATCCGCGCGTTTCTGGCCGGGGAACCGGTCCGGAAGCTGAATTAATGCCGGCGTGGTACAGGGGTAGGCAGATAGGAATCCTATTTTCGGCTGATTTCACAGCCCGGCAGCTTCGGCTTCCGGGCTGTTCCTGCAGGTCCGGGCCTGAGCTCAGGGTGATCGGGTGGGCGCCGCCAGGAACCCTCGGGCATAGAGGATGGAGTAAGAGCATGCAGCCGTTGGGCGCAGAGATGATCATGCGCGCAACTTTCCCCGGTAAGCCGCCGTCTGATCCATGGAAGAAGCATATGACAAGAATGGGGAGAACGCTGTGCATCGAACAGGTGGGGTTGTGCTTCTCGGGATCGCTGCCGCAGCCGCTTTGCTCGGGTTAGGAAAATCGCTCGAAGCTCCTGCCCGCTCCGCTTCTCCGGATCTGGCGGCGGGTACGTCACCGGCTCATGGTCAGACCGCTGTTCCTGGAGAAGGGACCGCGTTATGGGAACCTGCTGCGACCGGTCATAAGGCCGTACCACTGGCGCCGGCCGTCTCCGGACAAGAGGCCGCCTCTTCGGATGCGGCTGCGTCCGGGCCGGAGGCTCCGGTTAGCGGGCGGGCAGATACGCCGGCGGCCGCCGGAACCATCGTCGGTGAAGGCCGCGCAGATGCGGATGGGGACGGCAGGATGGACACCATCCGCATCCAGGTGACCGCAGCTGTGGAGCAGACGGACTTGAATCCCGGTCCTTTCGAGGGGACGTACCTGTACGGCACCTTCGAGGCGGTGGCCGCGGGTGCCGATGGCCGGGAGCTTGGCAGGTTCCCTCTGAACGGGGCTTTTGACGGCGGGGAGATGAGCTTCCGCAAGGAAGAGCCGTTCCGGCTGCTCTTCGACGATTACAATGCGGACCGGCAGCCTGACTTCACGGTGGGGCAGTGGGGCGGAAGCAATGGGAATTTCTATTCGCTGCTGACCGTAGGCCGGGAGGGCTTCGGGGTGCTGGCGGAGGATATTTATTCGGCGGATCACGACGAGTCGATCCGGTATCCCAAGGCAGGGGAGACGGCTTTCCTGAACGTCTATTATGATCAGGCGGAGGGAGCCTATATGGAGGTCACCCGGAGATGGAAGGACGGGGCGTTTGCCGCCGGGCCGCCTGTGCCAACCAAGGACAGCGGATCGGCAGGCGTGGAGGCGCAAGCACATCCATAGAAGCGCAAGCACATCCATAGAAGCGGAGGAGGAAGGCGCAGGGATGGAAAAGGACTTGACGGACGAGAGCCGCGTCTCGCTCTGGCTGGGCTCCTGGAGCTTGGAGGAGGCGGTGCAGGCGTACGTGGAAGGAAGCTATACGGAAGAGGGGGACTATGTGCCCTCACCGTTTGAGAACGATTTTGCCTTGCGGTACGATCCGGATTTCATAGAGCTGCAATACCGGGAGGCACCGGCTGCCGAATGGGCGAGCCTGCTCGGTGGCCATTCCTACGATGAGGAGCTCATTTCCGCTTTTGCGGAGGAGATCGGTCCCTTGGACAGGGCATTCAATACGGTGATCCTGGTGTACAACCTGGCTTATGATGGGGAGCATACCCTCAGCAGGACCGGGGCGGGTGAACTGGTGTATATCGGCCAGGTGGAATACAGAGGCGCTTTCTAATATCGATGACTCTGGGGGGAGAACCGGAATGCGCGGTGAACGGGAAATGATGGAAGCCATCCTCGCCTTCGCGAATGAAGAGGAGGGCATCCGGGCTGTCGTTATGAACGGCTCACGGGTGAATCCGAATGTACGGCGGGATCCTTTTCAGGACTATGACATCGTTTTCTTCGTCCGGAAGGTCGCTCCCTTTGTCCGGGACCGCGACTGGATCCGGCGCTTCGGTAAGATGATGATCATGCAGACACCCGACGAGCTGGAGACGGAGCAGGATGCGGAGGGCGAATACAGCCGGTTTGCGTTCCTGATGCAGTTCGCGGACGGGAACCGGATTGATCTGACTTTGCTTCCCTGGGAGCAAAAGGACCAGCAGCCGCGGGACAGCCTGAGCGTCCTGCTGCTCGACAAGGACGGGGAGATGGAGCCGTATCCGCCGCCCAGTGACCGGGATTATGTGACGAGGCCGCCCGGCCAGGCGGAGTTCGCCGCCTGCTGCAACGAATTCTGGTGGGTGAGCACCTACATTGCCAAGGGTCTGTGGCGCCGCGAGCTTCCCTACGCCAAGGCGATGATGGAGGAGCCGGTCCGGCACATGCTCGTGCGTATGCTGGAGTGGCATGCGGGTATGCGCAGCGGCTATACGGCAGCGACCGGCAAGGCCGGCAAGCATCTCCAGAAGCACCTGGAGCCGCGTCTGTGGGAGGCCTATGCCGCGACTTACGCAGACGGGGAGTACGAACGGACCTGGGAGGCCCTCCTTGGGATGGGACGCCTGTTCCGGGAGGTCGCGCGGGAGGTGGCGGAGCATGCCGGTTTCGACTATCCGGAGGAGGACGACCGCCGCGTTACGGCCCATCTCCACTATGTAAGAGCGCTGCCGGCGAACGCGGAGAATCTGTATGAGGATGCCGCAGAGTAGGCGGAAGAAGCCAAAAAGGCCGGACTGCGCTGCAGCCGGCCTTTTTGGCAAAGGGCAGAGAAGGAAACGCGGGTTACCGGCTGCCTTCATGTCCTGTTACATCAACATGCGCTAGTCCTTCCAAAGGGCGGGAGAGCCGCTGAGCCGATAGGTTATTTATACATTTGACGCTGCAGACGTTCCATGCGCCGGTCTTCTTTTTTCTCGTGAACCACCATGCAGGCATGGATGGCCCCCGGCAGCCAGAAGCAGAGCGTAAGAATGAGATTCAGGAAAGCCTGGAACGGCTTGCCGGACAGGAGGACGGCGACGGGAGGAAGCAGAATGGCCAGAAGATACATTGTTGAACACCTCGCTTCGTTGGATACAAGACTTTACGCGGCGCGGGATCCTGCGTTTCAGCCGCACCCTGGAAAAGGGCGCCTCCCCGCACCGAGTGCTATCTGACCCTGTCCTGCGGAGGTCCTTCGTTCAGCGTCCTCTTCTTCCTGCTGTCCGGGATCAGCGTGTCAATGGCAATCATGATGAGGACAAACCCCACTTCAGCGCCACCGCCGATCGTTACCCCATCCATCCACTCGTCGATATAATGCACGGAAAGAAGATCAAAGGTAAATTGGAGCAGGAGGTGGAACAGAAGCAGCTGCCACCGGGGGCTGTGGCGGAACACCATCGCGCAGAGGACCTTCGGAAACAGGAGGAGACCTCCCAGCACAAGATCCGAGACCATGCTCATCCCGATAAAAGAAAGGATCGACTGCCATGAATCGTACGTAATGCCGAGGATCGCAAAGGTGCCCGTAATCAGGAAGAACACGGCGGCGAACACGAAGATCACCACGAATGCGATAAAAAGGACAAACAACGAGACGGCCAGCGATTTATCTTTGAACGACATGGGCCCCGGTGGAGTGCCCGGCGGCTGGCCGGATTCGGACATGGGGATCACCTCCAGGAGGATGAAACAGACGTTTTCCTCTTGAGTATACGCGGTATAGTAGGGAATTACAAATATTGGATTTTGGGTGGTTCGTTGTCCGCTGCCCGCACTCTATCAAATGCGAATACTGCTTTGAGGAGGTAGGGCCCAAGTCGTAAGTTACTCAAGTCTCTGCACGGAACGTCCGGCCCAGCTCGGTGCCCAGCCCAAAATAATGGCGGAAGTTATAGATCAGCGGGTTCCACTTGGCCGGATCGATATGCCGGCCCTCCCGGAGAATGCCGGGGTGAGCATGAACCCGCAATGCTTGTGTCTCTACGATAGCAAAATGGGGGCTCCCCTCGGGAATGCGGATATGGCATACGGCGGCCTCGATCTGCAGCGGACACTCGGCGATCCGTGCCGGCTTCACAAGCTCTGAGGGAGCGGCGGAGAGTCCGCATCGGCCGAATTTATCCGGCTCATAGACGAATCCGAGCAGCCGCTTCGACTCGGGAACCGGGTCCTTGCCCGTCGTGGGGGCAAGCTGTTCCACCTGCTGCCATAGACCGGCATCAGGCAGATTCAGCACGCATTGACGCTCCCTTGTCAGATTCTCATATCCTTTGCCTGCCGTTCCGATCCCGAGCACGATCCGGTCGCCAAGCGCCCAGGAGGAGGACAGTGGACTGATATTGTCACAGCCGCACTCGTTCCGGGTGGTCATGAGAAGGACAGGAGTGCCGTAATACAGGATACTCGGGGTAATGACTTCGGATGCCGGCAGGGGGTTGATTATGTTCATGCCGTGTTCTCCTCTCTCCAACTAGGTGGTTCCCTCATTGTACCGCCGGGATCGTTCGATGAGCATCGAAGTGTGATTGTATGAAGGAATAGGCCGGCATGAGTAGGAGCTGCAGTGTAGGGGGACGTGATGACAGGGAGAGAGGGGGGCGGGGACTCAACGGTCCGGCAGAGAAGGGTGATTGTCCGAAGGGGGATGGATTGGCGTCGGCTGGGAGGCCCCATGCGAGCGGATGGATCGCTTCACTCTACACGATCGAATAGTTCACCCAGCTGCCCCGGACGGCGCCTGTCCCGTCGAAGAAACGCTGGGCCCTCTCGTTCCCGGTCCCCGTGATCCACGACATATAGGAGAACCCGTTGTCGGCGGAGTAGGTGCGGCAGTGGGCAAACAGCCGGGATTCCGCTTCGGTTCCCCGGTACGGCTCCAGGAGAAATAAATCGTTCATGATGCTGATGGGACTAGCCTTCATCGTACTCATCGTAAAGTACAAGGTGGCGAAGCCGATCAGTGCTCCGTCCTGCTCGGCCACGAACTGAACGCCGCGCTGCTTCTGGAGCAGCATGTGAATCAGATCATGGATATGGCTCTCGCCCGGCCACGGGTTGCCGTAGAAGCCTGCGATATAATCGTTCATTAACCCGGTCAGCGGGATGAGATCCCGGGGTTCGGCGCTGCGGATGAGAAGTGACATGAGATGGCCTCCTTGAATAGGTTTTGTATAATAATACAAAATAATGGATTAATATTCAACGTATGCGCAGAACAAAAAGCTGTATGCAGGACTCGCCCCATACAGCTCTGCCCCTATGCAGCAGCCAAATGCTCACCTAGGCAGGGGGTGCTTCTTTCGGTGAGGCTCCTGCTGCTGCTTGCGGTACTGGAGGGGAGGGAGGCCGACGATTTTCTTGAAGGTCGTATTGAAGTGGGAGATGTGCCGGAAGCCTGTCTGTTCCGCAATGGTGATCGTTTTGTCGCGCGTATCCCTCAGCCGACGCTGGGCTTCCTTGACCCGGACCTGCAGGAGATATTCACGGAAATGGTATCCCGTGATCTTCTTGAAGATCCGGCTCAGGTAGGACGGACTGATGAAGAACCGGGCGGCAACCCCCTCCAGGGTAAGCTCCTCGTGGTAATGCCGGGTGAGGTAGGCGGCGACCTCCGAGATTTTCTCATGCATCGGATGTGTATATTCGGTAGGTGAAGGACAGCGGCTCTCCCGCAGGAATTCACGGTGAATTCGGACGAGCAGCTGGGCCAGCGCGGCCTTCACGCAGGTCTCGTAGCCCGGCTGTGCTTCGGCGCATTCCGCATACATCTGCCGGATGAGCCCCTCGGCAGCCGCCTGCTCCTTCAGCGGCAGCCGCAGCAGCTTCGAGCCTTGGGCGAAGGGCAGCGGCTCGGACGACGACCCGGCGAACAGCGGAAGGGCGAACTCGGGCGTAAAGTTAACCAGCATCCGTTCAAAGCCCGGTACGTCGGAGGAAGAGGTGTGATGCAGGTCGTATGGATTGACGATGACGAGATCGCCCTGCTGCGCCGTATAGACCGTGTCGTTGATAAAATAAACCCGCTCGCCTTCGAGCAGATAAAAAATCTCATAGTAGGAGTGCAGGTGGTCGCGGGGCATTTTGAAGTACCCCTTGTAGTTCATATATTGGATTGCGAACGCCTCGTTCTCCAGCGTGTACTTCTGTGAGTAGACATCGTTCACGGGGACGGCCTCCTTGGATGGGGACATAGAATTAGGACAAATAAAAGAAATATTTCTCGAAAAAAGGCAGAAAATCAAATTAATTTTCGGATATATGTACTGCAATTATAAGGGAAAACAAGAAACCCCGTCATCTAAAAAGATTGACGGGGTGTTTGCAAAGAAATGGCAGGGCTCTTTTCGTTCATTCTTGATGGTTATACAAGAGGTTTTTGAATTAGTGTTGCAAAGTTGAAGTTATGCCTGTGACCATCATTTAACGTTGTCATTCCAGTAACAAAGTGAACGTGTTTTCCATTTCCAACCGGAATTGCTGGACCTGTTCTAATTTTTTTCAGATTATGAAAGTGGTTAAAGAAATCCGTGTGCGTAAGGTCAATTTCATGAACATGACTTTTTCCAAATGGGATGACTTGCCCTGTAACCCCTGCAAAACGATGATTGTGACGATCAGCGCCTTGTTCGGCTAATTTCGTGCTGCCTTCAAATTCATGTACGTGTGTTTGTACTTTTCTGATTTTCTTAATGCCGTTCAGCTTCAGTTTCCGATTCATTGGATAGACAGTCCCTTCGTAACAAAATAGGCCGTGCTTTGTGGTGCGGTTAACAAATCCAGTATAAATAGCATGGCCGTTGTCCAGTAAGGGATGATAACCCATTTGTATTGCGCAAATTCAGCGACACAGCAAAAAAGCCGCCGTTTCCCCGGCGGCCGTATCTATGTTATTCGCGTTCCCAGCGAAGATTGCGCAATCTCCGATCGATCAGCCACAGCGCCCCCCAAGCAAGAATGGCGACATAGACGGGAAACATCATATGAGACCACAACGGATGATCTACCCTGAGATGTGCAGCCACCGCGCCGCCTAAGTAGCCCGTGAGCAGCAGCGCCCCCAAGAACCGCGTTCGCGGTAAGGCATACAGGATGGTGCAGAGCAAACTTAGAACTCCCATCGCCACGAGGTGGTTCTCGGTGAATCCAAGTGCGAGCGTGCTTTCTACCACCGGCGCGGGCTTGGCGATTTTTCCTATCCCATCGAACAGCATGAACAGGACGACGATTCCGCTCATGATACGCGCCGTCCAGAGCCGCGCCTTAGAGATGTCGTTTGCGATCGTTATTCCCGTGTTCGTCTTCATCTCGATCTTCAAGACCGCCACCCCCTATTCTAGGATTCCTCCGTATATTTCTTGAAGTTATCCAGGATTGCCTGCCAGCCCGCCTGCTGCATTTCGGTGGAATGGGTGCTTTCCGCGTCAAACGTTTCAATCACCTTGGTTTCGTTCCCTTGATTCGTGAAGGTGATCTCAACCTTTCTCCCGTCTTCCATGGTGTATGAAATCTGCTCATGCGACTTCACGACGTCGTATGTTCCAAAGAAGTCAAACCCCATGCTGCCGTCTTTCGCTTCCATCCGGGTGAGAAACTTGCCTCCAACCCGCAGATCATTCTCCGCCCTCGGTGCGTGCCACGACTCCGAAGCTTGATTCCACTTCGTGATGTGTTCCGGCTCGGTCCAGTACCTCCATGTCTTTTCTATCGGCGCTTGAATGACCGCCTGCACGGTAACTTTCGTCGGTTGACTCGTTTTCATTGTAAAAACACCCTCTCTTGTTTTTGTTTTCACTTCTGTAGACGAAACCAACCGGCGAAATTCATCGGTCCAATCGATCCGGAAGCCCGAATCGGGCAAATAATTTTCGATTGATGAAATTCTGGACATGGAATACTTTGTTGTCTTTCACTTCTAAGAGGTGAATCCCCCAAGGGATCAAGCCGTCATCTTCCCTGCTCGGCATATACTGCGCTAACGCAGGGAAACCGCCATTCGCCGTAACCGGTACAAACCGGGATCCCTCGCAATGCCAGCGTGTAAGCGTGAAAAATTGGAACAAATCGTCCTTGCCGCGCACCCACATAGGGAAAGGCGGCATCGACATCCGGCCTTCTTCATGAAACAAGGCGACCAGGGCGTTGATATCGAATTGCTCGAAGGCTTCCACATAACGCGTCAGCAATTCCTGATCCGGTGCTTCTTCGCTCCTGTGAAATTCATCGGAACGGAGCTGTTCCCGCGTAAGCGTATCTCTGGCCCTCTGCAGGGCGCTGTTCACCGCTGCCGGCGACATGCCTAACGTCTCTGCGATCTGCTTGGAGGGCCACTCGAATACATCCTTCAAAATCATCACCGCCCGTTGACGGGGAGGCAAGAGCTGTAAAAGTGTAATAAAACAGATATGCAGCGTATCTTTGCGGATGAAAATATCTTCCGGATTATTCGAAAAGTCAGGGGCCGGCCAGATCCAAGACGAGTCAGGCAGCGTCTCGCGAGGTTCGACAATCGATTCCGCAGGGCCGGAGAAGTCTACGGGGCGAATGCGGCGTTTCGCTTGTCTTAGCTTGTCCAGGCATATATTGGATGCGATCCGATAGACCCACGTTTTAAATGAGGATTCCTGTCGGAAGGAGTTCCAGCTTTGCCAGACGCGAATGAAGGTTTCCTGCACGGCATCGTCTGCATCATCGATAGACCCCAGCATCCTATAGCAGAACGAGGTTAACCCCGGCTTCAAGTCGTCAAATAACTGAAGTTCTGATGCGGTTACATTCATGGCGGTGTCCACCTTTTTATGGAAGAATTCTTCAATACTATAATACCTACTGAGGAATTCGTTTGTATATAAAAAAAGAGCAGCGCCACCAGATGGTGGGCCACTCTTTCTTCGCGGGGTATGGTTTATATCTCCGTGTAGATCTGGAACGTCACGCCGAACTTGTCCGTGACGTCGCCAAATCCGGGGCTGAACGATTCCTCCTGAAACGGTATATTGACATGGCCGTCCTGCCGCAAAGCATCGAAGAACCGCTTTGACTTCTCTACGTCGTTCGTCGTAATGCAGATCGTCACCCGTTTCCCGGTTTCGATAGGCGGTACCCCCGGGCGCATCCGAAAACATCAGCTCCGATTCGCCCACTCTCAGCTTCGCATGCGCCACAAGGCTCTTCAGTTCGTCGCTAAACGTATCGGGCATGTCCGGCATGTCTCCGTAAGTCGCAAGGGAAAGAATCTCGGCACCAATGGTTTGCTCGTAGAACTGAATGGCTTCCTTCGTGCGCCCCTCCAAATTAATGTAAGGGGTAAGTTTGACCGTCATCGTTGGTTCCTCCCAGAGATTGGATTGGTTGCGTTTTGCGATTCATACCTATAGACGTTCGAGTCGCCGTAAATTCATCGGTGCGTCGTAAACTTCGGAAGCAACAAATAAGGGAGCAGCTGCCCGCGGCGATCTGCTCCCTGGTTGTTGTGCTGTTGTTTTCAGTTAGTGTAATAACGTTAGCCTATAAGTGCTTAATGCTTGCTCGATAATTTTTGCAGTAACAGTTCTCCAGCTGATTTAAATGACTTATTCCTGTTTATGAACTCTTCCACTTCTGATAATTTTGCTGGCCGATAACCTGGACCACCGCATCCGCAGGAATGATATGTGAACCCGTTCTTATACAATTGTTCAACTTTCATCCATTGCTTCTTATCATCTTGTTTTGGTGCCTTGAAATCATGCCCCATGTCATTCATAATCTCGCCGCACTGGGGACATTTGTATTGTCTATTTGAGATTCCCGATGCACCAAGTACAAGATCAGATGTTTGTTTAAAAACCTTTCTACAATTAAAGCATGCATAAATGTCTTTATACGGCCCATACATCGCATACCGACACATCAAAGATCGCTCTCCTTCACCTTTTAGTCACTTAACTATCGTTAGCGTTCCCCGATACTTCCATATTCTGGAATTGTACGGTTGACAAGCAATGGGCGCATAAAGGTACAAATGCAAATCTAGTTTTCGATTGAAATAAAGGCCTTCCCGATTTCTACTTCAGTTACATTATTTGAATGTAATACTGAATTGAGCATAGAGCTAATTATTTTATCTAAAGTCCCGGAGACATGCTCATTATCCGTTGAAATGAAACAAAACCTATTCTTATGATATTGGATTTTAGCAACCTGAAAATCAAGTGGAATAGGAATATACGTCCATGAAATTAGAACATCCTGAGGACCTACAGCGTTTTCTTTACAACGGTATATTTCAGCACGGTACCTTGATAGGCACAAGTTATTCCCAAAATCCTCTACATGATTTTCGACCGATCTATCTCTTATGACAACGACTAAAGATGAAAAATCGGTCGAAACGGAAAATGGCTCTTTTATTGAGTGGATCATTTTTTGAGATGTGGTGTCACCATGAAAAGCTAAACCTAATATCTTTTTTAGATATAAGTGGTTATATGGATTCAACTTGTACCTCCTAGAATGTTAACACACGATAATCTCAGCCCTAACTTTAACATGTTTATCCATTGTGCTGCCCGTTACCTTAATGGCAAAAGGCAGCCGATCATCTTAGCCGTCTGCCGAAGTGTCTTTCCCGATCGTTCAATGATACGTGCAAACCAAAACAGCGACCACCCTTTGAAGAGTACCGCTGCTAAATGGGGTTTCACAGCCTACAACCATAGCTCCATGTATCATTCGCCCAAAATTATAAATAGTTATGATCGCAGTATTAAGTTCTAGTCCAGCAGATAAATCAAAAAATGGTCAGGAGATGAGTTTCAGCCCGACAGCCGCAGCTAGGACCATGGCAATAAACAGGAGGCGGCGCCACTCTCTGGATTCACCAAAGAAAAACATACCAACGAATGCTCCACCAACCGTACCGATTCCTGTCCATATCGCATATGCCGTACCCATAGGCAGACTTCTCATGGCATAACTCAAAAAGGCAAAGCTCAGAATGATGCCGATACAGAAGAGAAGATAAGCTTTTACATTATGATCTCGCTTGATTCGGTTCATCCCAAGCACACCTACGACTTCGAACATACCGGCTAAAATTAACGAGATCCAAGCCATTAGTGAGCCACCTCCTTGGAATCGGAAGAGCCTCCGACCAACTTCAATCCCAGTACGCCTGCCAACAGCAATGCAATCAGCAGGAGCTTCGCCAACCTAACAGGTTCATCGAACAAAAACATTTCGACAAGCACGGTACCGCCTGTCCCGAGTCCCGTAAATACGGCATAAACCGTACCTACTGGCAATTTGGTAGATGCAATAATAATGAGCGTAAACGAAATGAAAAGGGAAATCACGGTTCCCAGCCATGTAACCCAATCGTCTGCATGCTTGAAGCCGATAACCCAAAACACTTCGAACAACGCGCCAACCATAATGTATATCCAACTGCGGTTCACGTCTAATCCTCCTCTAGCTGTTCTTCTTTACCCCTCGCCAGTATACGAACCAGGATGCATCGAGTCTCTTAAGAGAACGCTCCAAGCCGCCATACAGCATCTCGACAAACATGCCATCCAATACGGCGGAGAAGGCTGCGGAAGCTCGCTCACTGGAAACATCGGGATGCATCTCGCCTTTAGTGACCGCCAAGGTGAAGACCGGTTCGAGCAGTTGCTCCATTCGATCAAGGTGGCGATTGCAAAAATCTACAATCTCCTTATGAAGGTGACCGGGCGGGAAGAAGGCCATACGCAGAAAGAACTTGGTATCCTCATCCCGCTCGTATCGCTTTCTGTACTCATTCAGGAAGCCGTATAGCGTATCTTCCAGCGACAGCAGACTGCTTTGCTTCAAATAATCTTCAATAAAAAGCATCTCCCTCACGGCTACGTCTTGAAAGACAGCGAGGAACAAATCATCCTTGCCTTTAAAGTGATTATAGATCGACTGTTTTTTAATCCCTACTTCAGCGGAAATATCGGCAAGAGACGCCCCTTCATACCCATTTCGCGCGAAATGAGTCAGTGCAATTTCCTTAATATGGTCTGCCGTCATCGAATGCCTCCCGACTAACGAACGTTCGTCAGTAAATTAAAACATAGAAGAAAACAGAATGCAACCATTTATTGCATACCAAGTTTGTCCAGACCATTATTCGATTATCCTGCGCGTTACTTTAAATGAAAAAGGCAGCCGATCATCTTGGCCGGCCGCCGCGGTGTCTTTATCCAGCTATCGTTCACTTTTAGCTCAATCGACAAAGCTGCCGATGATGGGCTAATTGTCCGAATATCTAGTTCACATAAACGATTCCGCCATTCTCTTTCTTTGCACGTATGGTTATTTTTCCATGACATAGCTCTGGATTGGCATATTCGCTTTCAACCTCTTCAAATAGCTTAGTTAATAATGACTCCAATTCACCTAAGGTTGTTTCTTTTGGAAGTTTGAGTACACGAACTAGCTCTGTGCTTTTAAAAGCATCTTCTGTTCCTTGAACTTCTACTTTGCCGTAGGCTTTCACTTCGATTTCTATCTTCAAGGTCCTTCACCTCCATAAACGATTTTACTTTTACTTATCTTACACAAGAAAGAGCCCTTGGCGCAGGGGCTTTTTTGTCGTTTCATCATAAAAATAAGTTGGGGGTGTTGATAGAAGGAGCGGCAGGGTGGGAATGCTGTGTAATTGATCAACGATCAATAATGATATGGAATAGAGCAAGTAGGCGAAAAAAACCAAATAAAACAGACATGATAGAGTAAATACAGGATTACAGGACTTGTTCTACAATGAAAAGAGTCTCCGGAATCAGAATACAGCACTTTAACTTTAAATGGGACAGGCTTTGTCAGCCGGAAGAGGGGAGCTGCATACAGATGAGAGAAAATAAATGGGTCACGGTATATATAGCCGGCGATTCGACCGCCGCGAATTACCCGGAGGACAAGCGGCCGATGTCCGGTTGGGGCGAGTGGATCGCTTCTTACCTGACGGATGAGGTGCGGGTAAGCAACAGGGCGCGCAACGGGCGCAGCTCGAAGAGCTTCATCGCCGAAGGGCACTTCGAGCGGATCGCTTCTTCGATCGGGGAAGGGGACTACCTCCTTGTCCAGTTCGGGCATAACGACGAGAAGCCGGACGAGGAGCGGCATACGGATCCCGGCTCCACCTACGAGGAGCATTTGACCCGATACATTGAGATGGCGTGGAGCAAAGGAGCGTACCCGCTCCTGCTCACTTCCGTGGAGCGGCGGAAGTTCAATGAGGCGGGCGAGCTCGTCCCGTCCCATGGGGACTACCCGGCTGCCGTGCAGCGGCTGGCGCAGAAGCTGGAGGTGCCGCTGCTCGATCTGTGCAGCCGGACGCAGGAGGCGTACCGGAAGCTGGGCGCAGAGGCGTCCAAGGCCTGGTTCGTCTGGCTGGAGCCGGGCGAGCATCCGAACTACCCCGAAGGGGAGCGGGACGATACGCACTTCAACGAGCACGGCGCGAAGAAGGTCGCGGGGCTGGTGGCGGAGGCGCTCGCCGCCTCGAACAGCCCGCTTGCCGGGTATGTGAAGGCGGGAGCAGTAGGCTGAGGGGAGCGAAGCTGCTCGTCGGGCGGAACTTAGGCGCACAAAGCCGCTTCGCCAAACACAAACAAGCCGTAAGGAAGCAGAATCGCTCTGCTTTCTTACGGCTTTTGGTTGTATCGTCTACCGGTCGGCAGCCCCGCTTACTGCGGTACAGCCGCTCCGCAGAAGCGCTGCAGCGCCTCTACGAGGATGGTGCGCGGGCAGGCCAGGTTGATGCGCAGCCAGCCTTCGCCCTCCGTACCGAACACCGAGCCTTCGCTGAAGGCCACCTTGGCCCGGTTGAACATCAGGTCCTTGAGGCCCTTGATGTCGAGGTCCAGACCACGGCAGTCGACCCACAGCAGGTACGTGCCGTCCGGGCGCAGCGGATTCACTTCCGGCAGGTGCTCGGCCAGGTAGCCGATCGCGTACTCGAGGTTGCCCTCGACGTAAGCAAGCATCTCGTCGAGCCACTGCTCGCCTTCGTTGTAAGCCGCTTCCACGGCGTCCTGGGCGAAATGGCTCGCCATGTGGATGCTGAGCGTCTTGATGCGGTGTTCGAGCCGGCGGCGGATGGATGCGTTCGAGGTCACGACGTAGGATGTGTGCAGGCCCGGCAGGTTGAACGTCTTCGTTGCCGCCAGACAAGTCATCGTAATGTCCGCAAGCTCGGGCGAGAGGGAGGCGAACGGGATATGCTTGTGGCCGGTGAGGGCCAGATCGCAGTGGATCTCGTCGGAGACGACGGTCACGCCGTATCTCAGGCACAGCTCGCCGAGGCGCAGCAGCTCCTCGCGTTCCCAGACGCGGCCGCCGGGATTATGCGGGGAGCACAGCAGCAGGAGCTTGGCTCCCCCCTGGAACAGGGACTCGAGATGCTCGTAGTCCATCTCGAACCGGTTGTTCCGGACCACGAGCGGGTTCTTGGCGACCTTGCGGCCGTTGCCCAGGATGACGTCATAGAACGGATAGTAGACCGGCGACTGCAGGACAACCTCGCCTTCGGGCTCCGTGAACAGCTCGACGGCCAGGCTCAGGGAAGTCACGATGCTAGGAGAATCCGTGATCCATCCGGGCTCGATCGTCCAGCCGTGGCGCCGGCGGTACCAGTTCACGATGCTGCCCAGATAGCCTTCCGTCCGGACGGCATACCCGTAGACGCCGAGCGCGGCGCGCTTCTCGAGCACTTCGCGTACCGCGGGCGGGGCAAGGAAGTCCATGTCCGCTACCCACAGCGGAAGAATATCCGGATCGCCGAACAGCTTGGCACCTTGGTCCCATTTGTAAGAACGGGTGTTGCGTCGGTCAATAAGTCGGTCAAAATCGTAAGTCAACGGGAGTCACCTCATCTACTGTTCATCGTATTGCCCAAAACGGGGTAAAGCCTGGCTCGATTATATCACGATTCGGGTGGAAAAGGGTTCCTCTATTCCTTATTGACACTGCCGAGCGGGCTTGATACTATGTTAATGAAAATGTGAATGACTTAATAATTACATTAATCTAATTCCCGCCAGGGACAGGAGGAAACCTTGTGAGCGCTTCAGCCAATCGGGTCATCATCCAGACGGACATCGGCAGAGGGACCATTAACCGCAACATTTACGGGCATTTTGCAGAGCATCTCGGACGCTGTATTTATGAGGGGTTCTGGGTAGGCGAAGATTCTCCGATCCCGAATACGAACGGCATCCGCAATGACGTAGTGGAAGCGCTTCGAAAGCTGAATATCCCCGTGCTCCGCTGGCCGGGCGGCTGTTTTGCCGACGAGTACCACTGGAAGGACGGCATTGGTCCGCGCGGTCAGCGCAAGGAGATGATCAACACCCACTGGGGCGGCGTGGTCGAGAACAATCACTTCGGCACGCACGAATTCCTCATGCTCTGCGAGACGCTCGGCTGTGAGCCGTACATCTCGGGCAATGTGGGGAGCGGCACGGTCCAGGAGATGTCCGAGTGGGTTGAGTATATGACTTTCGAGGGCGTGTCCCCGATGTCGAAGCTGCGTAAGGAGAATGGGCGTGAGGAGCCTTGGGCGCTGAAATATTTTGGCGTGGGGAACGAGAACTGGGGCTGCGGCGGGAACATGCGTCCGGAATATTATGCGGATCTGTACCGGCAGTACCAGACCTACGTGCGCAATTACGGGGAGAACAAGATCTACAAGATCGCCTGCGGTCCGAACTCGGATGACTACAACTGGATGGAAGTCGTGATGCGGGAAGCGGGCCGGTACATGGACGCGATCTCCGTGCATTACTACACGGTACCGGGCACCTGGCAGGAAAAAGGCTCTGCGACGGAGTTTACGGAAGAAGACTGGTTCGTCACCATGAAGAAGACGCTGCATATGGACGAGCTGCTCACGAAGCACAAGGCGATCATGGACCGCCACGATCCGGACAAGCGGGTGGCGCTCATCGTCGACGAATGGGGCACCTGGTTCGACGTCGAGCCGGGCACGAACCCGGGCTTCCTCTACCAGCAGAATACGATGCGCGATGCGCTGGTGGCGGGTCTGAACCTGCATCTGTTCCACAACCACAACGACCGCGTGCAGATGGCAAACATTGCCCAGACGGTTAACGTACTGCAGTCCGTGATCCTGACCGAGGGCGCCAAGATGGTCCTGACGCCAACCTATCACGTGTTCGATATGTACAAGGTACACCAGGGAGCGGAAAGGCTGGAGACCCACGGTACGTTTGCTTCGTATGCGCAGGGCGGTGAGGAGCTGGAGCAGGTGTCGGTGTCCGCTTCACGTGACGCGCAGGGCCGTATTCACATCTCGCTCTGCAATCTCGACCCGGGCTCGGAGGCGAAGGTCGAGCTTGATCTTCGCGGGCTGGCCGGCGGCTATGCCGTCAGCGGGACCGTGCTTGCTTCCTCCGGGATGCAGGACCATAATTCGTTCGATGAGCCGGACAAAGTCGCTCCGCAGGCCTACCATGGGGCTGAGAAAAGGGAAGGCGGCCTGACGGCCGTGCTGCCTCCGATGTCCCTGGTGGTGCTCGAGCTGAAAGAGGAAGGACTGTGAGTACGCCTCGAGGCTGCCGCAGCTGCTCGGATGCGTACAAGGTGACGCAGGAGGGGATCGCACGGGTGCTCGCCGCACCCGTCTTCCGCTCCGAGGCTGCGGTGCCGGACGACTTGTACGAGCAGCGGCTGGCCGCGTGCGACAGCTGCCCGCAGCTCATCGAGAGCAGCATGACGTGCAAGGTGTGCGGCTGCTTCGTGCAGGTGCGGGCGAAGCTGAGGGCGAACGACTGCCCGAATCCGGCGGGCTCCCGCTGGCAGCAGGCTGTTGCCGAGGCGGGATAGAAGCGGAGCATGGAGCGTCCCGCAGGAGCTGGAAACCGGCGTGGAGCCAGTGAAGGCGGACGGCTGCCGCAGGTGGGGCGATAGCGGGGCGTTAAGTGCTAGGTCGCCAGGGAGTTAAGCACGGAATGGGCGGCCAGCGGCAGGCGAGCGCAAGCTGGCGGCCGTGCAGGACGTCGGGCGTTGGGCGAAAAGCGCAGAATGCCGCCCTGCCGGAGCAGCCGCCCGGGTGTGAAGCCGAGAGCGGCCGGCCCGCCGCTCTGCGGTGATCCGTTTGGCACTGCAAGCGGCCTTGTTGTGGAGGCCGACAGAAAGTTGAGCAGAGGATTATTATCCGGGGGCTAACGATACGGGAGGGACGGCAGCCTTGTAGCCGCGGTCGCAGGCTTTTGAGGTGTAATCATAATATTTATATGGCGGAAGCAGACTTTCCGGATGACGGAGGTCTGCTTCATGCTGTAATTATGACATGATACGTTCACTAACTTTTGGGGTATTTTTCCAATTGTGATCCCTTATAATAAAATATGTAAACGCTTACTAACATCATTTGAACATGCCGTTAAGGCAAAGATAGGCTGTGCCAATAACCTGCTTTACTTATTGAAGTACAATCTATAGTCTAGAGGGTTAACCTTTATTTGCCATAAAAGTTATAATATTCAGTAAAGGAGGGCTGCTCGAAAAAGTGTAAGCGATTTATGGAGTCTGTCTCGGGGTGATCCGGAGGAGTATGTCACGAAGGGAGGCTGGGTGATTGTATAACCTGCTGGTGGTCGATGACGAACATTACGCGGTAGCCGGCATCATCCGAACCATCAAGTCGGCCGATCTGGAGATCGGGGGAATCTACCGGGCGTACGGGGTTCAAGAAGCGAAAGAGGTGCTTCAGGAAACCGGTATCGACCTGCTGATCTGCGATATCGAGATGCCTGGCGACAACGGTCTGGAGCTGCTGCGGTGGGTGAACCGGTCGTCGCCTCATACGCAGACGATCTTTTTGACCGGCCATGCGGAGTTCTCGTATGCTCAGGCGGCCCTGCAGCTTGGCTGTGCCGATTACCTGCTGAAGCCGGTGGGTCACGAGAAGCTGCGCGAGGCGGTGGCCCGGGAACTGGGCAAGATCCGAATGCGCTGCGAGTCCGTCGACAGGGAAGCGGTCGCGGTGAAATACCGGAACCTCTGGGAGTCGCGCAAAGGGCTGCTCGTCGAGCGGTTCTGGTACGACCTGCTCAAGCGCCGCGAGTTCCCGACCTCCGAACGGCTGCAGGAGATCCTGTCGACGTACGGCCTTGCGCTGGAGAGGCCCGGCGGCATTCTGCCCATCCTGCTGAACATCGAGCAGTGGAAGCGTCCCCTGTCCGCCGAGGACGAGGAGATCATGAAGTACGCGCTGCGCAATGCCGCTGCCGAGCTAATCCTGGGGAGCTGGGAAGGCACCGTGCTCCAGAACCCGTCCGGCAGCAATATCGTACTCGTCTACGACGGGAGCGGAGCCTACGCCGACAAGGAGGAGCTGGCGGCCCGGTGTGAACGCTATATTCTCGCCTGCTCGGAATACTTCTACTGCAGGCTGTCCTGCTACATCGGCACGCCCGCACCCATCCGCGACCTTCCGGATGCGCATGCCCGGCTGACGGGAAGTGTCCGCAGCCAGGCTTCGCGCCCGCCTGCCGTAGCCTTCGTAGAAGCGCTCGTTCCCCAGCCCCCGACCGTGCTGGTGCCGCTCTCCTGGTATACGGAGCTGTCCGTTCTATTCGAATCGGGCCAATGCGAAGAGGTCAGGCGGGCACTGGAGGAGCAGTTCTCGGCATTTGAAGCCCAGCCGTTAACACCGGAGTCTCTAGGAGCTTTTTATCACGCCTTCCTGCAGATGATCTACCATACGCTGCACAAGAACGGCCTGTCCGTTCATGATGTCTACGCGGCTTCGGTGCTGCATGACATGCTCTCCGCCACACGTACGCTCGGCGATCTCCGGGCTTGGGCGGACCGTGTCGTCACGGAAGGGATGAGCGGGCTGCAGGCGGCCCGTAAGATCGAAGGCCCGGTGGTCGAGAAGGTACGGCGCTTCATTGATGACCACCTCTCCGAAGAGCTCACGCGTGAGGAACTGGCTGCTTACGTGCACTTTCATCCCTCGTACCTCTCCCGCCTCTTCAAGCGGACGACCGGCTTTTCCCTGACCGGCTACATTCTCGAGCGCCGGATGGACAAGGCAAAGAGGCTGCTGGCCGAATCGACGCTGCGGGTGAGCGATATTGCGCAGACGGTGGGGTACTGCAATTTTTCCCATTTTACAAAGTTGTTCAAGAAGGCGACAGGCCTGACACCGCAGGAGTACAGAAAGGCGAGGAGGGATGAGGGCCGGCTTTAGGCAGGCGGATCTGGACATGAGGGTGCGGATAGAGGAGTGGAAGGATTTTTAGTGAAGAGGAAGTGGATTAGGAGAAAAGGAATCCCTCGGCAGGTGTGGAATGGAGGCAGGGTTGTGAATGAGTTAGAAGCGGGGCAGTGAATGAAGAAGGCAGGGCGGATGAGGGAGTTAGGGGGCCGGGAACGGATATGGGTGGATAGGAGCGAAGTTAGGGGGGAATCAAAACGGAGTTAGACGGAGTGGGAACGAAGATGGCAAGGTGGAGGTGGACTGAGAGGAGGCAGGAACAGAAGCGTAGTTAGGCGGAGTGGGAACAGAGATGTCGGGTAGAGGAGTGAAGGAGTCACAAACGGAGTTAGATGGAAAGGAACGAAGATGGCAAGCTGGAGGTGGAATGAGAGGAGGCAGGAACAGTAGCCTAGTTAGGCGGAGTGGAAAGGGAGATGTCGGGTAGAGGAGTGAAGGAGTCACAAACGGAGTTAGACGGAAAGGAACTAAGATTGCAAGGTGGAGGTGGAATGAGAGGAGGCAGGAACAGGAGCGTAGTTTGATAGAGTGGGAACGTAGATGTCGGAAGCTGAGGAGTGAATGAAAGAAGGAATGAAGGAGTAATCACAATGGAGTAAGGCTGGAGGGTAATGGCAAGGTTGGTGAGGAATGCGGGGAGTCACGAACGGAGGTAGTCGAATTGGAGCGAAGTGGAAGGGCGGAGTAGGGTAACCATTAACGGAGGTAGACCATTCGAAGAGAAGATGCCAGGTCAGAGGACAAGAATAGAACGAACGGCGCATGTACCGGAGGCCGGCAGGCGAATACAAGCCCGAAGCCGGGGCTTAGAGCCGAAGGAAGGGCCATAACAGCTTGATCCGTAGTATAGGAGCAGCACTTGGGAGTCGGGCCTAAGAATAACGGAACTCAGATGCGTTATGTGCCTCCTTGAGAGGGTGATATTGTAAATAGAGGAACTGAGGTTCGCTATCTTTATTACAGGCATGCACTTTCCTGGTCTCGAAGGAAAATAAGATACCTGAGTTCCGCTAAGTCTCGGGAAATAGTGGGAAATAATCGAATAAGGCATCTGAGTTCCTTTATTTTGAAATTCGTCCCAAGCCGATCCAGTATGAGAACTTGGACGGATGAAGATCCTGCGGGCTGTTCCTGAGCGGAACAGTCCTCTTTGCGTTGGCTGGGGTGCCAGTATTCACACACCGATCATGCGAAAACACCGGAAACCCGCATGGCGCAGGCTTCCGATGTTGGTGTTGTAAGGCGCGTTACTTTAGGCGAATTGTCTAATATGATGCGTTTTGCAATACGGTGGGAGGCGTAATGTCGGAGTCTCGGTATCGGGCCGCGGAGTAAAGCGTCCATTGGAAGGCAGCCAAACAGGCTATGTTCCGCTAGCCCTCGCAGCACCGCGCCCGGGTGCGCCGTGTCTGCAGCGCCAAGCGTCGCAGCGTCACACCCCGGAGCGTCGTGTCTCGCAGCACCGCGCCCGGGTGCGCAGTGCCTCGCAGTGCCGACTCCCGCGGCGTAGGCATAAGCTTGGCCTTGTTGCTCTGCGGCCACCGGCTGCTCGGCCGTGCCCCTTAAGGCTCCACGCCCCAAACCAGCACGCCGTCCTTGTAGACGGTGACCTTGCTCCAGTCGGCGAAGGCCGTCTTCGTCGGGTCGAACGAGTAGTCGTTGCTCTCGTTGAAGTTCGACCAGTTCGCGCGGTTGATGCGCGTCTGGATCTCGCCGCTGCTGCCGCCGGCGGCAAGGGAGCCGGCGCCGGTGCCGAAGCCGACCTCGAGGTAGCTGTCGGCACCGCTGCGGGCGGCAGGCAGCTTGACGAATTTGCCTGTCACATTGGAGCTGCCGACCACGGCGTAGTCCACATTGAAGTTCAGCGCCTGGTCGCTGTCCGCCGTGTACCAGTAGCGGATCGTGAGGGAGCTCAGCGGCACGGCGGCGGTTCCTTTGTTCACCAGGTTAAAATGCGGCTTGAACTGGTTATCCGCCGGGTTCGTGTCGGCTGCACGATACTGCAGCGACACGGCGCCCGCGCTTGCCGGAGCCTGCGGCTTGGCGCTGACCTGCGCGGAGTTCGCGCTCTCGCCCGCCGCGTTCACGGCACTCACGACATAGTAGTACGTCGTGCCGTTGGCCACCGCCGTATCCGTGAAGCCGGTCGCCGTTACGCCGGTGGCGACCGTCGCGTACGGTCCGCCGGCGGTCGTGGCGCGCTTCACGTTGTACGAAGCGGCTCCGGTAGAGGCGTTCCAGCCCAGCGTGACCTTGGCGTCACCCGCTGCAGCGCTCAGCCCGGCCGGGGCCGCCGGTACCGCTGCTGTGCCGGCCTGCGGCTTGACGCTGACCTGGGCGGAGTTCGGGCTCTCGCCGACGGCGTTCACGGCGCTCACGACGTAGTAGTACGTCGTGCCGTTGGCCACCGCCGTATCCGTGAAGCCGGTCGCCGTTACGCCGGTAACGACCGTGGTGTACGGTCCGCCGGCGGTCGTCGCGCGCTTCACGTTGTAGGACGCTGCGCCGGCGGAGGCGCTCCACGTCAGCGTGGCTTTGGCATCGCCGGCGGCCGCGGCGAGTCCTGCCGGCGCGCCGGGCACCGACGGCGTCGTGCTGCCGCTGCCGAACAGGCGGCTGTACTCGGCGTAAGCCGTCGCCATATCCACCTGCGCCCAGAAGCGGTGGTAGGTGAAGGTCGGTTCGCCGTTGGTCCACTTTTTGGCGACCGGATCGTACGAGCTCTTGTACAGGTTCTCGAGGTAGGACCACTTCGGATCCTGCTTGATCTTCGGCCGCAGCTCGGGGTAGGAGATGTAGACGCCATTGCCTCCCTTGGCGGGATCGGACGCCACCGCACCGGTGCCCGGCAGGGTATTGCCCTGGCCGTACGTGCCGCTCCAGCCGGACGGGAAGTAGATCTCCTTCGTGAAGTAGCGGGAGTAATCGCCGCGCTTCTCGGGAACGGCGATGCCGACGCCGTCGTTGTGGTTCCAGGCGACGTTCAGGAGCTGCTCTGCCGTGGTCTTCGCCTGGGCGCCCGCCGCTGACAAAGTGCCGTTGTTCTCCGCCTGCGTACCGGCCGCATAGAAGGTGAGCAGCTTGATGTAGGAGCCGAGCACGCCGGTATCCTGGGAGGTGCCTTTGGCGATGACATGGTAATTCGGGTTGCCGGTGAAGCTGCCGAAGCCCTTCCAGGAGTCCGGCTGGCCGGTCCATTCCTGCCCGCCCAGAATGTAGAACTGGCCCGGGGCCGGTGTGGTGGCGACCTGCGGGTTCGCGCCGCCGAGAATCTTCTGGCCGCTGCTGTTCAGGAAGTAGCCGTCGGCGTCGGTCGCCGGCTTCTTGTCGACGAACGTGTAGGCGAGGGCCCATTTGACCCACTGGTCCATGACGCGTTTGGCCATCTTGAAGTTCTCGGACGCTGTGTCGCCCTTGGCGGCCATGGCGTAGTAGTATTCCGCGATCCGTTCCACCGGCCAGGCCTGGAAGCCGAACCACGTATTCGACGGCGGATCGTGATACACCGGCGCATCCTCATAAGCCATGCCGTAGAACGTGCTGACGCCGGCGGGGTAAGGCGCATACGTGCCGCCCTTGCTGTTGGTGGCTCCGCCGCCGATCCCGCCTTCGCTGGACTGCAGCCACGTGTAGAATTCGAGCTGGCGTTTCAGCGAGGTTTCCCAGTCCTGCTTGGCTGTAGGCGATTTGGGAGCGAGCCCGCCCTCGGACAGGGCGTACGCGGCCATCGGGTTCTGGTACGCCTGGTGGTTATGGGACGCGCCGATCCGCCAAGCCCAATTCGAGCCGATCCCGCCGCCCCAAGCTGTGTACCAGGCCATGAGGTAATGCGCGGAATCCTTGCCGGAGCCTGGAGACGGCGTGCCGTCCGCCGCGCTGCCGATCTGCTGGAAGTACTTGTCGTACATGCCGTAGCGGAGGTAGTCACCGAGCTTCTTGGCTTTTTCGATGTAGACGGAGTTGTTGTAGCCGAGGCTCTTCGCCCAGTACATGACCTGCACGACCCGGGCATCTGCGTCGGTGGCGTCGGTGTATCTCCACTGCTTCGCAGGCGCGCCGCCGTCCTTCACGAACAGGGTGGCGAAACCCTCACCCGGCTTGCCGAACTGGAACGTCTCCTGGGACGGATGCGGGATCGCCTCCCAGACGGATTCCTGCTCGCCGCGCTGGAACGTATTGATGTAGTTCGCGGTGTGCGAAGGATTCAGCGGATTGCCGAAGCCGTACCAGTTGTCGACGTCGACGAGCCAGTGCATGAGGTAGGTCTGGTTCGTGCCGTAGGTCGACTTGAGCTCGGCGTCGAGCGGATCTTTGCCGGCAGTCACCGAATTGCCGAGCTGCGAAGGATACTTGTCCGGCTGCGGGTGCTCGGGCGCATAAGTGGCGGGGCTGGCCGGGTTATAGCCGCTCATCGTAGGCTGTTCGGCGGCGTTCGGGATGATGTACTGCTCCATGTTGTCCCAAGCCTGCTCGAGCCGCGTCCAGTTGCCTGTATGGTGTCCATAAAGCGCTTCCAGCCACAGCCAGTAGCTGTAGGCCTCGGATGTCGTCATGTGCCCGTGATCCGGAGCCTCGCTGAGCAGCGTTTCGACGGCGTGATACGGGATGCCTTCGGGCGAGAAGTAGCCGTTCGCGGGGTCCTTGATCTGGTTGTACAGGGTGAGAAAACGGGTCTTGTTCGTCGTATCTTCGGCTGCATAAGCGCGGTTCACAGGGGCGGTCACTGCAAGTCCGGAGAACAGAGGCAGGGAAAGGGATGAGGCGAGAAGCAGCTTGCCGAGGCGCTGGTAGAGCCCCGTGTTTTTCTTCGTCATGTCATGTATTCCTCCTGGGTATAGAATGGGAAAACGGAAGAGGCCGGCCCTCCTTTCCGGTGCTCGGATGGAGAGGCGCTGCGCAGGTCTCATGGTCCCCATTGTAAAATATTCCCTGGATGCCGGCTTCCACAGGCGTGACTTTTTGAGTAGCGGTTTCGTGACTTAGAGAACTGGAGAAAGGGCTAATATGACAAAAATAAAATGATTGATTATTTAAATTGACATTGACTATCAAAAGAAATACAATACCAACATGATGTAAATATCGAAAGGTGGTAACTATCATGATTTCTGATGAGAATCGTAAATGGTGGGTGCTGGGCGCTCTTGCCATCAGTCTGCTGACCGTTGGACTAGATTTGACAGTGCTTAATTTGGCTTTGCCCACCCTCGCCACAGAGATGCATGCAACAAACGGTGAGCTTCAATGGTTTGCGGATGCGTATAATTTGGTCATTGCCGCGCTGCTGCTCCCGGCAGGATTGCTGGGCGACAAGTGGGGCCGAAAAAAAATGCTTCTGCTCGCGCTGCTAGTGTTCGGTGGGGCATCGGCCGCATGTGCCTTTGCCGGTACTCCGTCCGCACTCATTGCCGGGCGTGCCGTACTCGGTCTCGGAGCCGCGTTCCTGCTGCCGTTGTCCATGTCGATTATCCCCGTCTTGTTCACTGAAGAGGAGCGCCCCAAAGCCATAGGCATCTGGGTGATGGCCAACTCGCTCGGGATTCCCCTGGGGCCTATCATTGGCGGGTGGCTGCTTAACCATTATTGGTGGGGATCCGTGTTCCTCATGAACGTCCCGATCATCCTCATCGGCCTGATCGCTGTGGCGGTGCTGCTGCCGGAGTCTCGGAGTACGGAACGGACGAAGGTTGATTTCTTCGGCATCGTGCTCTCCAGTCTGGGTTTGGTCAGTTTGACATACGGTGTTATCGAAGCGGGGGAAAAAGGCTGGGGCGATGCCGCGGCACTGGTTCCGGTCATCGGAGGGGCTCTGCTCCTAGTGTTATTCATCCTCTGGGAACGGCGTACCACTCATCCGCTCGTTGACCTCACATTGTTCCGGTCATCAAGCTTCACTTGGGGTTCCGTATTGGCAACCGTGGTTTCCTTCGCCATGTTCGGCTTGTTATTCGTCACGCCGCAGTACTTCCAGGAGGTGGAGGGGGCCGACGCGCTGGGTACGGGCCTGCGGCTGCTTCCTATTGTGGGCGGTCTGCTGGTCGGGGCCAAAGTATCGGATGAGCTTCAGGTCCGCATCGGTGCGAAGACCACGATCGCTTTCGGATTCCTGCTGCTCGCCGCCGGCTTGATGCTTGGAGCGACTACCGCCTTGGGGAACGGCTACGGCTTTGCCTCCATATGGGTTTCAATTGTTGGTCTTGGCATCGGATTTGTACTGCCTGCAGCCATGGATGTATCCATGTCCGCCTTGTCCCCGGAACGCAGCGGGAGCGGGTCCGCTTTGATTATGACGCTGCGCCAAGTCGGAGGGACCATCGGGGTCGCCATCCTGGGAACTATTCTTAGCACCGTATATCGTGATAAACTGAATGTGGAAGGTCTGTCAAGCGATGTCGCGGAAGCGGTGCGGCGAAGCGTATCCGATGGAGCCTCTGCGGCCCGCGGAATCCCATCGCCGGAATTGTTGGAATCGGTGCGTTCCTCCTTCGTTCACGGGATGGACGCTATGCTGTGGGTGTGCGGGGGAGTCGCCGCACTCGGAATTGTAATAACGCTGGCATTCTTGCAGCTTCCACTCAACGAAAAGGCTAAGGCAATCACGAAATTCGAGCCAAATAACGTTAGGGAGTGAACAGGGTGTCGTCAGATGAGGAACGGAGTATTGGATTACGCGAGCGAAAAAAAGCCAAAACCATGGCGGCGGTCCAAAGACATGCGCTGCGGCTTTTTCGCGAGCTGGGCTATAATGCTACGACCGTGGAGCAGATAGCGGAAGCGGCAGAGATTTCCCCGAGTACTTTTTTTCGTTACTTTTCAACGAAGGAGGACGTTTTGATTATGGATAACTACGATCCTCTCCTCATTTCGGCATTCGAACAACAGCCCTCCGAGCTGAGTCCGCTCAGCGCCGTGCGCCAAGCTATGATCTCGACGATGGCGGATATGTCGGCCGACGAGCTGGGCACGATGCGTGAAAGAAATCAGCTTATCATGACCGTTCCGGAGCTGCGGGCTGCCACATTGAACAACTTGACGCAAACCATGCAGATGATCACGGAAATGGTAGCCAAACGTATGGACCGCAAGCCGGATGACCTGGACATCCGCACTTTTGCGGGGGCTGTGATCGGCGTCAACATTTCCGTGATGCTTTATTATGCCGAGCATCCCGAGACCGATTATGCGGCCTTACTGGACGAAGCCTTGTCCAAGTTGGAATCGGGTCTGGCATTATGACCCATTCGGGAGAAGAAGCGTCGTCTGCCGGTTAGTATTTTCGTCCGCGATGGAGGACCTTAAGGCAAGAGAAGAAACAGTCCAACCTCATGAGGAGGGGGGGCTGTTTTTTGCTTTTTAGCTGCACTGGAGGAAGGCGGCGTTAGTAATAAGTTAAAAAATAAACTGTTGATAAAAACGAAGCCATTTGCTATCATCAAATCCAAGACAGGGATCCTAAATATTAGAAAATATACTTTTCATGAACAATTTAACAAATATCAACAATTTAGAACGATATTGCATGATTCTGTTATATCTTCTAAAGGGGATGAGCGGCCAGAATGCGTTGGTATGCACTGTATGTCGAAACGGGCCAAGAGGAAGTGGTTCGAACTCTGATTCGCAAGCAATACGACGAGTCAGCTGTTTATGCCATTGTACCTAAACGAAAGCTGCAGGAACGCAAGCAGGGCAGGACGTATGAGGTTTGCAAGACGATGTTTCCGGGATATGTGCTGCTCAAAACAAAAATGAATCTAAAGACGTACCATTATTTGAATCGTTTGCCAAAATCTTACAGACTTCTCAATACATATAACCCCCGTATGCAGGAAGGCCGTGAGGGCTCCGTGCTGGAATGGGACTTATGCTCGCAGATCGATAATGACGAGATGGAGCTGCTGCTGCAGCTTATGGGAACGGACGGAATCATCGGTTACTCGACTGTATATGTGACCAGCACCAACGTGGTCGTGTGTGAAGGACCGCTCAAAGGCAAGGAAGGTCATATAAAAAAAATCGATATGCGTAAGAAAAGAGCGCGAATCTCGCTCGTATTTAACGGGCATGAACGATGTTTGGATGTAGGAATTGAAATGTTGACGGCACCGGAAGCAGCAGAAAGTTTGGCTTGATAAACTTTACAAACTTAGAGCGAATCCAGTTGATGCTTCGGTACATTGGTGCGGCTCTGAGGTCATAAGCATCCAAGCCGGGGTAGTGTGTATAACATACAGACGAAAGGGCGAAGCTGTGTCCGGGAAGGACGCGGATTTCTCCATTCTATCATCATACTGTTTCTTAAAGGATGCCTGGCATCCTTTATTTTTTTGCGTTTTTTTGCATGAGTGGCGATCATCCTTAAGAACGGGGCGTGCAAAGATTCATGACGATGTTAGAACCATCTCGAACGGACCGTCATCTAGCGGAGAAATATAGCGATCAAGATGTGGCCATTATCGGCATGTCTGGATTGTTTCCTTCCTCTTCTTCCTTAGATGATTTTTGGAATCATCTTGTTCTCGGCAGGGACAGTATCCGCCCTATTCCCCCCAAACGAAAAGAAGATCTGGATCGTTATCTGCGGTTGATCGGTGCTTCGGACCGGCAGACCCTGTACGACATCCCCCATGGCTACCTTGAAGAAATCGATATGTTTGATTATGAATTCTTTCGGTTGACCCGCGAGGAAGGCAGCTTGATGGACCCTGCCCAGCGCCTGTTCCTGCAAGTGGTTTGGAATGCTCTGGAAGATGCCGCATATGGCGGGGACCAACTGCTCGGGACGAACACCGGCGTTTTTCTGGGAGACAGCGATACCGGGGAATATACATACAGACAAATGGCAGCCGAGGTCGATCCTTCTTCCAGTTCTCAGGCCTACTTTGGCAATAGGGCCTCATTGATTTCCAGCCGCATTTCTTATCTTATGGATTGGAGTGGCCCAAGTCTTGTCACCGATACCTCCTGTTCCTCCTCCCTCGTGGCACTGCACCAAGCATGCCAGTCCATCCGGGCAGGAGAGTGCGAACAGGCGATTGTAGGAACAGGCCGGTTGAAGATTTTCCCCACAAGCCATCCCGGAGAGAGCGGGCACGGCGGAGAGGGGGTTATGGCTTTACTGATCAAGCCCTTGCGTAGATCCATAACGGACAGGGATCAGATTCATGCCGTTGTGAAAGGATCTGCTGTCTGCCAGGAAGGCCGCTCTGCGGGAACTACGGGAACCCGCCGTGCTGTTTATAAGAACCTGTATCTGAGAGCATGGAAGAATGCCGGCATCCATCCGAATACATTGTCATTTGTTGAAGCCAACGGCACACCGCTCTCACCCGATTTTACCAATGAACTGGAAGGGTTACTGGAAGCCGCGGCTCCGTATGAAGGCCCCCAACCGTATTGTGCAGTAGGCTCGGTTCAGTCCCATATCGGCTCGTTGTCCCATGCTTCCGGTATGGCCGGGCTTTTCAAATCTATACTGGCCCTGAAGAGCCGAATACTGCCGCCCCTGCCGCCGGGTCAAGGAAACACCGGAAAGCCCTCATCTCAAGAAACCCCGTTCTTTGCTGCGGGTAAGCTCCTCCGGTTCCAAGATACGAACACCGTATTGCGGTGCGGGATCAGTTCCTTCGGCGTCAGCGGTACGAATTGCCACGTGGTCCTGGAAGAAGCGCCGCCTGCCGCCGGCATGGCCAGTCCCCGCAGCTCCATGATGCTCTTCACTCTCTCGGCCCGGACGGAGACCGCATTGAGAAAGTTGGCAGCCGAGTACGCTGACTGGATAGCGGGGAATCCGGACTACCGCCTGCCGGATGTATGCTATTCGGCGAACGTGGGCAGAGGCCAGTACGGCTGCCGATTGGCGATAGTGCTCCACAACCCGGAAGACTTCCGGGATAAATTGAACCGGTTGAAAGAGACGGATTGGCGGACCCTGAATCAGGGGGAGATCTACTATAGTGAGGCCCGGGAGAACGATAGGGGGGACTTCCGCCCATTGGATGAAGTGCTCCATTCGCTGGCCCATCATCCGGAGCATACGCAAGCATGGACCGAGCTCTGCAAAGCTTATGTCCAAGGCGTCGATATAGACTGGAACCGGGTGTATGATCAGCGGGATGCTTATCGTAAGATCAGTCTGCCGGTGTATCCCTTCGAGAAGCACCGCTGCTGGGTAGGCGCTGCGCCGGAGGATGAAGTTCCGAGGGAAGGGGAAGGGGGGCAGCCGGCAGAACACGGTTTGAAGACGAGTGAAGCTGTAGTCATGGAATGCTTCCGGTCGTATTTGGGATTCCCCGCCATCCGCGAAACCGATAACTTCTATGAACTGGGCGGCGATTCCATCACGGCCGTGAAGATTGTTAACGAGATTAACCGATTATTGCATACCACGGCCAAGGATATTGATTTGCTAAAGCATCCCTCCGTCTTGGAGTTCAGCAGCTTCTTGAACGGATCTATGGGAGCGTCGACGGCTATGGTTGAGCCCATCCGCAGAGTGGATAGCCGGGCGCATTATCCCTTGTCCTCCGCTCAGAGCAGAATATTTGTCATGACACAATACGACGCGGAGCTCACCATGTACAACACTCCTGTTGCTCTTATATTTGAAGGGCCTGTCGATACTAAGCGATTGCAGTCTGCATTGGACCAAGTCATCCGCAGGCATGAATCGCTGCGGACCTCCTTTGATCTGATAGATGCCGAGCCCGTACAAATCATTCATCAAGACGTAAGTGCTGTCATAGAGGTTCATAAGCAAGTCGTTGGGATGGAGCATTTGGACGGCGTGCTCAAGGAATTCACAAAACCGTTTGATTTAAGGCAGGCGCCCTTGATACGGTGTGCGCTCTATGAGGTGACCGGCGGCCATCATGCTTTTTTATTCGATATTCATCATATTATTTCCGACGGCACCTCGCTGCTGACTTTCTTTCGTGAGCTGCTGCATTATTATGAGAACGACGACGAGCTTCAGCCTCTCTCCATCCAATATAAAGACTATGCGGTATGGCAAAATGAACTGCGGCTGTCGGACGGCATGGAAGCATTGAAATCGTTCTGGATGACCCGATATTCCGGCACGCTGCCCCAATTGAACCTGCCGACGGATTACAAGAGGCCTTCCGTTAAGACGTTCGAAGGTGATCAAATCACGGGCAAGCTTGATCCGGCATTGACGGATGCGGTATATCGCTTTTCTCAAGATACGGGAGTGACCGTGTTTGTCATACTGCTTGCCGTATACCATTTGCTTTTGGCGAAGCGGACGGGCGAGGAAGATATTATCATCGGATCCGTGGTTCAAGGAAGGCCGGCCGGCGCTTTGGATGCGGTGGTTGGCATGTTTGTGCATACGATTGTTCTGCGCAATCAATCCACGAAGAAGGCTACGTTCCTCGAATTCCTGAAGCAGGTGCAGGAGAATACGCTGCAAACCCTGGAACATCAAGAGTATCCGTTCGAGGATATAGTGGCGGCCCTGAACCTGACGAGAGACCGTTCCCGTAATCCGCTGTTCGACACGGCTTTTATTATGCATAACATGTACAAGACGTCGATCCATGCGAACACGCTAAACGTGCGGCATCATCCGTTTCATAATGGAATCTCGCTGGTCGATCTCGCTCTGGAGGTTCATGAAAGCCCCGATGCTCTTGTATGTCATTGGGAATACAGCACTTCTCTCTTCCGTCAAGAGACCATCGAGTCTCTAAGTCAAGAATTCTCGGATATGCTCGGACAGATTCTGCAGAACCCGGACAGTTCTGTGGAACAGCATACTCGGCTGGACCGAAGGGGCCCTCAAGTGGAGGAAGTGGAGTTTCAGTTCTAGGCGCAGTTTGGCCAAAAATATGAATGGCTGGGTGGAGGAATCAAGGATGGAGCAGACTGTACAAGACGCAGTAGAGCTAGAGTATGCTTACCCGGACATGAACTATTGGAAGCAAAAGTTGGACGGAGAGGCCGTACTGTCCTCATTTCCGTATGACAAAACAAGAAGGAAGGTCTCGGACGGCAAAGAACGAATCCGGCGGACACTGCCCGAACCTCTCTCGGGTAAATTGTATGAAATGACGAACCATTCCCATCTCGGAGTGTTCATGATCCTGCTGTCCGGCGTGAAGTTCTTGCTGTCGAGATACAACAGGCTGGAGGATCTAGTTATTGGTGCCCCTCCCTTGGCACCGGAGAGCGGCTTCATCCCATCCCGTCCTTTATTGCTCCGCAGCCGGCTTCATCCGGAGATGACGCTTCGGGAATGGCTGGGCGCAGTGAAGGGAACGGTTACCGAAGCGTTCCGGCATCAAAATGTACCGTTTCATATCATGGCCGAACAAGTACAGCTTGTCTTCCCGCACAATGATAAGCCGCTGATTCCGACGGTCGTGATGTTCGATCCGATTCAATCCGCAGCCGCACTGGAGAATGTGGAGACGCATTTGATCTTCCGGTTCGAATGCCTCCAGGACCGCCTGGCCTTGGTGCTGGGCTATGAACGAGACTTGTATGATTCGGAAACCATGGAATATCTGATCGATTCGTTGTTCCTTTATTATGAATCGTTGCTCCGGGATTCGACCCGCGCGCTGCAGGATGTGGACATTCTGTCCGATCAGAGCTGTCAACGGATTCTTCATGAGTTTAATGCGCCCGCCGTTGCGCTGGATGCAGGAGAAGCCGCGATACCGGAATTATTCGAACAACGGGTTCGGGCCCACCCGGAGCGCACCGCTCTTATTTTTGAGGGGCAGCGGATGACCTACCGGCAGCTTAACGAAGAGGCGAACACGTTAGCCCGATATTTGGCGCATTCACTGCGATTGAAGAAGGAAGAGGCCGTCATGGTCTGCATGCAGAGGTCCCCGTATACATACGTTGCTATCCTCGGGATTCTCAAAGCGGGCGGAACGTTTATTCCTGTCGATCCGGCCGTGCCCGGAGAGCGGGTGCAGTCAATTGTGGAGGAAGCCGGAGTCCGGCTGGCGGTGACGCTTTCCCCTTGGGCACAGGTATTGAAGGGGCTTCAAGAGAGTGGCCCGTATCTAATGGATATCGTATGTTTGGATGGGGAGGAAGTAGGCGCCTTTGCGGGTGCTGCGGATCTTCCTGACTGCTCTAACTCTCAATTGGCGTATATTATTTTCACTTCGGGATCTACCGGCAAACCCAAAGGGGTGGAAATTGAGCAGAAATCCCTAGTGCAGTTCCTTCATGCGATTGACGAAGTGATCAGCCCGGCATCCCCGAAGGCAGTGTTGAATGCCGCCAGCATCTCCTTTGATTTGTTTATCTCGGAATCGTTCTATGCCCTGTTTAAGGGGATGGAAGTGGTGATCGCCAATGAGGGGGAGCATATGGATGCGGCCGAACTTGCACGGCTGCTGGAAGATCATGGGGTCGAACTGCTGATGATGACTCCCTCCAGGCTGCAGCTGCTGCTTCACCATCCGGCCGGCAGGAAGGCGTTAGCCGGGGTCAAGATGATCCTTGTCGGTGGACAGGAATTGAAATTGACCTTCCTGGAAGAACTTCGCGGATCCACCGGCGCCAGCATCGTCAATGTATACGGGCCTACCGAGGCAACCTGCCTGACGACGGCTTCGCTTCTTGGCGAATCGGCTGACATTACCATTGGACGCCCTCTTCAGAATTATAGCTGTTACATTCTGGATGACCGGCACCGGCTTCAGGTGATCGGGGGTATCGGTGAACTGGTAATCGGCGGCGGCGGGCTTGCCCGCTGTTATATGAATAACCCTGCGCTCACCAGGGAGAAGTTTGTTACCGACACGGAGCATACGAACCAGCGCTGGTACCGGACAGGGGATTTGGCCCGGTGGCTGCCTGACGGGGAGATCCAGTACTTGGGACGCATGGACAATCAGGTGAAGATACGCGGATACCGGATCGAGACCAGCGATATCGAAGCGGCGATTCTGACCCATCCCCAGGTGAATGAAGCTGTAGTGCTTGTGAATAAGGATGCGGAGGGAACCGCTTTCTTAAGTGCTTATTTGGTCTGGGATCAGGCAGGGGAAGCGGCGGGCATTCATGAATACCTGAAGCTCAAGCTGCCCGGGTATATGATCCCGGCCCACTTCGTCCAAGTACCCGAACTGCCGTTAACCGTTAACGGCAAAGTGGATACCAAGGCGCTTCAAGCCATGAATCAACATGGCGTCTTGGGCACGCGTTACCGTGCACCGAGCAATGATATTCAAAGGGTTCTTGCCGACGTATGGCAGCAGCTTTTAGGACGCGATCGGATCGGCATTGATGATCATTTCTTTCAGATCGGCGGAACTTCGTTATCCGGGGTCAAGATGGTTGCTTTGTTAAGCGACCGGTACACCATGTCGATTAACGACGTTTTCTCATACCCTACCATCGCCGAGCTCTCCGCCCATGTGATTGAGAAGCAGGGGTATTTCCTGGATATGATTGAGACCATGAAACATTCGGCCGTCACACCCCAATCGAAAGAGATCAATCGCGGAGCCAATCAGAAGCTGCTGGAGTCTTACCGGAATCGCATAGTGCTGCAGGAGCAGCCGGATCTAACGCAGCAAAAACAGTACGAGCATATCCTGCTCACCGGCGCGACCGGTTTCTTGGGCGCACATCTGGTTCACGAGCTGCTGGGAAGGACGGGGGCGCACCTTACGCTTCTGATACGGGGAGGCTCGGACGGGGAAGCAAGGCAGCATCTGACAGACCGGCTGCAGTATTATTTTGAAGATCTCCAAGGCAGCCTTGGGGATTGGAGCCGAGTAACGGTAGTGGCGGGGGATCTGACGAAGCCTGATTTGGGTCTGAGCAGGGAGTTGTATGACGATTTGGCCCTTGGGGTGGACTGCATCATTCACTGCGCTTCCCTGACAAGACACTATGGGACGGAGGAAGAGTTCCAGTCCATTAATGTGGGTGGCACAAGGGCCGTTCTGGCATTCGCCCATCAGAGCCGCCCCAAAGATGTGCATTATCTCTCTTCCATGAGCATTGCTACTGGAAGCAAAATTAAGATATTGGATGAGTTCACAGCGGATATTGAACTGTTGGATGAGAACATCAACAATCACTTCTTGCGGAGTAAAGCCGAAGCGGAAGAATGGATCCGTAAAGAGATAGGAAATGGATTAAGCTGTACCATCTATCGGTTGAATTCGCTTAATAACAATACCAGAACCGGGAAGTTCATGTTCAACAAAGAAAGCAATGCGTTCTACGCTTTTGTCCAAGGATTGAACGGACTGGGAATATACCCCGATCTCCAAGAACCGGTGCTGGACTTGACGGGAGTCGATCAAGCGGCGAATGCCATTGTTACCTTATTTGACCGGCCGGCCCTGCATAACCAGCATCATCATATCTTCAACCCGAACAGGATCAGCTGGGGACAATTCGGCGAGGAGATCCGCTCCCGCAATTCGGAGGTTCGTCTGATTCCCTTTGCATCCTTCATCGGGATGCTGGAGGAAAAGTTCAAAGACCCCGCAACGCGCCACAGCGTGATGAACGTGGTCCTTAATTTATTCCTGCTGCGAAATACGGAATGGTTAAGTTACTTGCGGGTATGCGAAAGAACAGAGAGGGATTTAAACCGTCTTGGGTTCCGATGGACCCCGATTCATGCCGATCAGATCGATTGTTACACGGAGCCTCTGTCATGAATGTCATTCTACCTTCGGGGAGGTGATGCGATTGTAGATCGGGAACTTATAGCGGTCCCGTCAGGAACCGGAATAAGTCAGTCGGAGGTGAAAAACGTCGTGAAGACCATCGGTTTAATTGGAGGACTCAGCTATGAATCGACCTTGCTGTACTACGAACATATCAATAAATTAATCAATCGCCACTTGGGGAAAACCCACTCCGCCCAGATGATCCTCAATAGCTTGGATAATGAAAAAGTCTTGGCTCTGGTCGAGGCGAATGATATGGATAAGGTAAAACGAATACTGATGGATGCGGCAGCCGTCGTCGAACAAGCAGGGGCGGATTGCCTGCTCATGTGCTGCAATTCGGTTCATAAAGTAGCCGATGCGGTGCAGCAAGCTGTAACGATTCCGCTCATTCACATCAGCGATGTGGTAGTCGACAAAATAAGCGGCATGGGCTTGGAGCGAATCGGTTTAATCGGTACCAACTTTACGATGAGCGATTCGTTCTACAAGAGCAGGCTGGAGGCCAAGTCTGTAGCTGTGTTGCTGCCGGGACAAGAAGACCGGGACTTTATGCATGGTGTCATTTTCAACGAATTGGTTGTGGGCCGAATCACGATGGAGTCCAAGCTTGCTTTTCAGCGAATCATCCGTGACTTGATTGACCGGGGGGCCCAAGGGATTATTCTGGGCTGCACCGAGATCCCCCTGCTCATTCATCCGGATGATGTAAGCGTTCCCGTGTTTGATGCGGCGCTGCTGCATGCCGAGAAGGCAGTTGAGTTTGTGCTGAACCATGGACGGAAGCCCGCTGAAATCAAGGAACTGAATCCTGTTGTATAACTATCACGTTCAATCGCGTTCGGGTGATCATTTCAATCGAAAAGAGGAGATCGGACAATGGAAACTTCAAATGTAAAAGAAGTGGAAAAGAACGAACGGGGGGGCATCCCACCGCAAGCGGTTGTTATGGGGTCGATCAGCGGTTACTTTTTTTCTTTTGTGATCAAAACGGCAGTGGATTTGGGCGTCTTCAAAGCTTTGAAGGAGGGCGTGGCAACAAAGGAGGCCTTAAGCGCCTATCTAGAAGTGGATGCCAAGTCCTTACATAGACTGATGAGGGCCCTCGTGTCGATGGAACTGGTGACCTTGAACGCATCGGGCCAATACGCGGTTACGGTTCTGGGCCAAACCCTGCAGCCGGGCCCTACTCCTCAATCGATTGAGCCTCTTGCAGAATATATGCTGAGCGACTTTATTGTAGAGGCCATGGCGAAGTTAAAGAACAGCATTCGTACAGGACAGCCGTCTTTTGATAATTCCGCTTGGTACCAAGCCGGCAAAGTCGATACCGAACAGCAGCAAATTGTAAACCGGGCTATGGAAGTGTATTCCAAGGTTAGCCTGCCGGCCATTTTAACATCGTATTCCTTCGAGACCTTCCATGTCATCGTGGATGTCGCAGGCGGCTTGGGGCACATCCTGACAGGCATCCTGCGCACCAACCCCCAGGCCAAAGGCGTGCTGTACGATCTTCCTACAACGATCGAACGGGCGCAGAACTATATCGAATCCGTCGGGATGACCGAACGCTGTGAACTGATCCCCGGTGATATGTTCAAGTCGATCCCTGCAGGCGGAGACTTGTATATTATCAGCAAAGCGTTGAACGATTGGGATGACGCTCATGTCCTGCGTACCCTTACCAATATCAGAGAGGCGATGTCCGGGGAATCCAAGCTGATCATTATTGAAATGCTTGTGGATGACACGCACCCGACACAAGAAGAATCGATCCGGGATCTGTTCTTCCTTGCCATTACTCCAGGCGGCGGAGTCCGGACCCGATCGGAATTCACGCAGCTGATCGAGCAGGCGGGCATGAACATCTCCCGGATTATTCCGGCATCCGACCAATTCTGCATCATCGAATGCGAGCCAAAGAACTAGTCTGCTGTTATTGATGCGCACCCTTATCTATTACACCGGAACGTAGGGTTTGAAACCAAGGGTTCGTCAGCTCCCTTGCTGGTTCACCAGGTACCGGCAGGGGCTGCTGACAAAGCCGTCCGGACAACGGGCAACTGGCATTGAGGGCAATCCAAAGTGGACAAGATTATAGCGGAAGAGGTGTTGCAGGGTGGGCCGGCCAGTCATCTTCATGTACTCGGGACAAGGTTCGCAGTATTATGGCATGGGCCAAGCGCTCTTTCAGTCCAATGCCATTTTCCATTCCTGGATGAAGCGCTTGAATGACAAAGTGATCGATCTGATCGGCGAGTCTGTATTGGAGCGGCTGTATGCCCCTGGCAAGAAATATGGCGATCTATTCGACCGGACGCTGTATACGCATATCTCTATTTTTATGGTGGAATGCGCTGCCACTGAACTGTTGATGTACCATGGACTCTACCCTAAAGCCGTCGTAGGATCGAGCCTGGGTGAATTTGCGGCTGCTGTCGCAGCCGGCGTATGGGACATGGACACGGCTTTGCAGGCCGTGATCAAACAAGCTCAGCTTCTTGAATCCCGCTGCAGCGAAGGCGGGATGCTGGCCGTCTTAAGCGACATCTCCTTGTATGAATCCTCCCCTATCTTATACGAGAATTGCGATCTGGTTTCCGTCAACGGCCCTGCTCATTATATCGTCTCGGGGAGCATGGCAGGGATCGCCAAGGCAGAGAGCTTCCTGAAGACCCAAGGCGCTGCGGCGCTAAGGCTGCCGGTATTGCAGGGCTTCCACTCCCCGCTCATGGATCCGGCAGCCGAAGAATACCGGGCATTCTTACTGCGGTATCCCATGCGTCAGCCCGCAATTACCTATGTGTCGAGTTTGTATGGCGCCCCGGTAGATCGGCTCGAGGGGGATTACTTCTGGCAGATCATCCGCAAGCCGATCCGGCTTACTGAGGCCCTGTCTGATTTGAGGGAACAGGAGGGCGGGGCGGTCTACTTCGATCTTGGGCCTTTCGGGACCATGGCGAATATGTTGAAGAAGCTCGTTCCGCCCCCCGATCAACAGGTTATTCTTCCCTTGATTACGCCGTTCCACCAGGAGCTTAGAGTCTTGGAGAATATCCTGGGAGCGTATGCTAATCCCGCGCAGCCTCTTTCTCGCCTAAGCACGTTTACTACGTAACAAAGGGGGAAATCCACATGTTAGCCTTTGTGTTTCCGGGCCAAGGCTCTCAAAGAAAAGGGATGGGCGGGGAGTTATTCGATGAATTCCCCGAGATCACGAGGCAAGCAGACCAGGTATTAGGCTATTCGATAAAAGAATTATGCTTGTTCGATGCCGAACAACGGTTGAATAAGACCCAGTATACCCAGCCGGCCCTATATACCGTCAACGCTTTGATGTATCTGAAGACGATTCGGGATACCGGAATGAAGCCGGATCTGCTTGCAGGGCACAGTCTTGGAGAATACAGCGCCTTGTTTGCTGCGGGGGCGTTTGACTTCGCGACGGGGCTGCAGCTGGTGAAAAAAAGAGGAGAGCTGATGAGCCTTGCGGCAGGCGGCGCAATGGCGGCTGTGATTGGTCTGGACCCGGCGGGTGTCCGGGGCCTGTTGGAGCAGCACAGGCTGCAGGCTATCGATATTGCCAATTATAACTCGCCGAAGCAGCTGGTAATCTCCGGATTAAAAGAAGACGTGGACCGGGCCAAGCCCCTGTTCGAGTCGGAAGAGGGTGTCACTTATGTGCCTTTAACGGTCAGCGGGGCTTTTCACTCCCGGTATATGCGACAGGCGATGGAGCGCTTCGAAGTTTATTTGGAATCGTTCGAATTCGCCGGGCTTGCCATTCCCGTGCTCTCGAATGTCAGCGCAAGACCGTATCGGTTCAGTGAGATCCCATCGAATTTGACCAAGCAGATCACGCATTCGGTCCAATGGTGTGAAACCGTACAGGTGATGCTGGGACTGGATGGCATAGAAATGAAGGAGATTGGTCCGGGCCATGTGCTGACAGGGCTGGTCAAGCGCATTGGCCAGGAAGCGGCTCCGATCCGCCTGTCTCCCGAAGAATGGCGTCATCCTGCGAGAGAAGAAGGATCTCAGAACTCCGATGGTCACAGCAGAGCTAAGGCGCCTCCGGTATCCTTCGTACAGCCCCTGCCCGCAAGCAGGGCCGAGATGCTGGGCTGCAGTCAATTCAAACAAGACTATGGTTTGAAGTATGCCTATTTGGCAGGCGCGATGTATAAAGGCATCGCCTCCAAGGACTTGGTGGTGAGAATGGGCCGTGCCGGGATGATGGGATTCCTGGGTACCGGCGGACTCGGTCTCCGCCAGATCGAGGAAGCCATTCAATCCATCCAACGCGAGCTGCGTGACGGTCAAGCCTACGGTATGAACCTGCTGCATCAAGCAAACAAACCGGAGAGAGAAGAAGAGCAGGCCCGGCTCTTCATACAATACGGTATCCGCAACATCGAAGCTGCGGCGTATATTACGATGACGCCCGCACTCGTTCTCTTCCGCGCCCATGGCTTATCGATGAACCCGGACGGAAGTGTCGGGGCGAACAACCGGATCATCGGGAAGGTTTCGCGGCCCGAGGTGGCCGAAATGTTCCTCAGTCCCGCCCCGGAACCCCTGGTGGACAAAATGCTGCGGCAAAACCGGATCACCAGAGAGCAGGCCCGAATGTTACAGCAGGTTCCCATGGCCGATGATCTGTGTTTGGAAGCAGACTCGGGGGGACATACGGACGGCGGGGTCGCTTATGTTCTGATGCCGGCCATCACCAGGCTCCGGGATGAGATGATGCGAAAGTATGGGTACCGCAAGAGGGTGAGAATTGGCGCAGCAGGGGGAATTGGCACCCCAGAGGCCGCTGCGGCCGCCTTCATGCTGGGGGCGGATTTTATTGTAACGGGATCGATTAACCAATGTACGGTTGAAGCGGGAACCAGCGACGCGGTGAAGGATTTGCTGCAGCAGATGAATATTCAGGATACGACCTATGCCCCGGCAGGGGATATGTTCGAGATCGGAGCCCGGGTGCAGGTGTTGAGGAAAGGGGTATTCTTTCCGGCCAGGGCCAACAAGCTGTATGAGTTGTACGTCCAGCACAATTCCATCGACGAGATCGAGGAGAAAGTAAAAAAACAACTTCAAGAACGATATTTCAAACGCAGCTTCCAGGAAGTATACGATGAAGTGAAGCGGCATTACTCCGAAGAGGAGATGGAGAAGGCGGAGAGCAATCCGAAGCGCAAGATGGCGATGATCTTCAAATGGTACTTCGCCAATTCATCCCGGATGGCGATAGCCGGTACGCCGGACTGCCAGGTCGATTACCAGATTCACTGCGGACCGGCCCTAGGCGCATTCAACCAATGGGTGAAAGGGACCGAATGGGAGTCCTGGAACCGGCGTCATGTCGACGAACTTGGGATTAAAATCATGACGGACACAGCTGAACTGTTATACCGCAGAACTCAGTGGGAGCCGGAGGCCGTCAGGATGGACGTACAGCGCGAGACGGCATCTGTCCCATCATAGACCGATCGAGAAGAGTGAGACCAATGAGAAGGAAAAAAACGGATATCGCGGTGATAGGCATGTCCTGCCGGTTTCCAGGGGCTGAAGGGTACGAACAATTTTGGTCCAACCTGGAGAATGGCGTAAATTCCATAAGGGAGATTACGCCGGATCGCTGGAACCTGGATACATATTATTCTCCGGACTCGGATGAACCGGGGAAGAGTGTCAGCAAATGGTGCGGACTGCTCGACGGCATTTTTGACTTCGACAACCAATTCTTCAATATCTCCCCCCGCGAGGCGGCCAACATGGATCCGCAGCAGCGATTAGTAATGGAAGAAACTTGGCGCTGCATCGAGGATTCGGGCATCCCGCTTCGAACGCTTCAACAAACAACAACGGCGGTCTATGTTGGCGTAATGACGACGGATTATCGGCAGAATATGCTGAGTCCGGAACTTGCGCCGGACAGCTACGCCTGTTTGGGCAGCTATGAGAGCATCCTCGCTAACCGGATCTCCCATCTGTTTGATTTACAGGGGGCAAGCATGCCGGTGAACGCAGCGTGCGCTTCATCTCTGGTGGCCATCCATGAAGCGAAGCGGGCGTTGATGCTGGGGGAGTGCGATTATGCGATCGTGGCCTGCGTAAACGCCAATACCCATCCTTGGAAGTACGTTTCGTTCTCCAAATCCCGGATGTTAAGTCCGGACGGACAATGCAGGACCTTCGATATCGACGCAAACGGGTATGTTCCGGGAGACGGCGTAGGGGTTCTGCTGCTGCAGCGGGGGGAGGGGGCTGTCGAGGACGGCAATGCCATCTATGGGATGATTAAAGGGAGTGCCGTGAACCATGTGGGCCGAAGTTTGTCTATCACAGCTCCCCGGATGGAAGCGCAAAGAGATGTCATTATAAGCGCCTACCGGGATGCGGGAATTCATCCCGAATCCGTAACGTATGTAGAGGCGCATGGTACGGGGACTTCCCTGGGAGATCCGATAGAGTTGGAAGCATTGACCCGTGCATTCCGGGAGTATACGCAGCGCAGACAATATTGCAGGATCGGCTCCGTCAAGACGAACATCGGCCATTTGGAAGGTGCGGCAGGGATAGCCGGTATAATCAAAATTTTAATGATGATGAAGCATAAAAAAATTCCCGCATCGCTGAACGTGAAGACGCTCAACCCCATCATTCCTTTTGAAGAAACGCCCTTTGTCGTCTCGACGGGGTGCGAGGCATGGAAGCGCGGAGAAGAGGAGCAACCCCTAAGAGCGGGGGTCAGTTCATTCGGATTCGGCGGCGTCAATGCGCACGTCTTGCTTGAAGAATATCCGCAGCTAAGCTCGGAGGAAGAGCCGGAAGAAGAACGGATCCCGGAAGAGCCCGAGCCCTTCATTCTATCCGCCAAGCATCCGGAGAGCCTGCAGAGGATGATGAGGGATTGGGAAGCCCTGCTCTGCAGCGATGCGATCCATCCTTTCCGTCTTCATGATGTATGTCTCACGCTGCTTCACGGCAGAGAGTCTTTTCCCTACCGATACGGCAGGCTGGTCAAGAACAAGGAAGAACTTATCGAGGCAGTGCGATCGGCACAAGCCCATCCTCCGGCCAAAGTGAACAAGCGGGCCTTTGGATTACATATTGGGGAACTCCCCTGGCACGGTTATACGGATATTGAGCCTCTGGTGACGGGGTGCTCCCTGTTCAAACAGAAAGTCGAACTGGCGATGAAAGCGCTTAAAGGGATACGGGTACACCGTTCGGTGTGGAGCGGCTTTTATGAGGAGGCCTGGAACGGACCCCACCGTTCCCTTTATTTATTCATATGCGGATATGCTTATGCCGCTTCTCTCTTGGAGCTTGGGTTCAAGCCGGAGCTGGTCTCGGCGGAGAAATCGGGGACCTGGGTCGCTCTGGCGATCACCGGGATGCTCAGCCTGAATGACATCCTGGCGGCAGTAAGCGGCAAATCAAGGCTGAGGGAGGAGCCCCTCGCGCGGCCTGCCGTCCCTTTCTACGACAGCATGAACCGGGAGACGTATATGCCCTTTCGGTTTCACGAAGGATATGTTCTCGAACTCCTGGACAGTTTGGGCGGCCGTACCTTGGATTATCTTCGGGAGTATGTCCTGAAGGCAAGGCTGCTGTATGAAAGCCAGCATACCTTCAAAAAGTATTTGAATGATTGGATGGACTTGATCCAAGACGCCAGCCATCTCAGCATGCGGACTTGGCTGCACGATCAACGCCTCTTGTCGGCGGGAGCGGAAGAGTTCAGAACGGAAAAAACGCTTCTGCTCGTATCGATTGTTCATTCGCTCCAGAAGCTGAACCGAAAGTGGGATCTGCAGGAGCAAAGGCACATTCCCGATCTTCGGTTCTATGAACTGATCGACCTGCTCGTGGACGAGGTCATGCCCAAAGAGGTGATTGCCGCTTGGGTCACGGGCGGCATCCCGGATCTCGTTCAGGCGGCCGCAAAGCTTCAGCACAATCAGAGTAAAATAAATGAAAACCGCCCTTATTCCCTCCTGCGAAAGCATAATGAGCACTTGCGGGAAATTGCCGATGTCCGGGAGTGGATCGAAGCAGCGGAAGGAGCCGAAGCGGCCATTCCCCATTCCGGGAACCGGACGGATGTTATTGCAGGAAAGACGGCTGCAGCACGACGCAGTGAAGAGATCCGGCTGGGGCTGGAGGGCGACATCATGACCTGTTTCAAGGAAAACTTGCTCTGCTTGTGGTCGGGCGGAGTGGAAGTCCGCTGGGAAGCCTTCTACCGCAGCGTGCCCTTTCGGAAGGTTCACTTGCCGGCTTATCGCTTCCAGCGTGAAACGTTCCGGCTATCCGGCTCCAAGGAAAGCGGTGCCGCCTCCGATTTCCCAGCAGCCGCCCCGGTGATGCAGGATGTGAGTGATGAACAGCTCAAACAGCTTCTAATCAAGCTGGCAGCGGGGGAGATGGAAGTCCGGGAAATCAAGATGAGGATGGGGGATGCCTGATGGCTTGGAAACAATGGAGCATAGATCGTGTGCTGCATAGGATCAAAGAAGGGGAGATCACTGCGGATGAGGGATTTGAGCTGATCAAAACCATCCGGCAGGAAGGTCAGCCGGCCAGGATGGATTCTCCGGATCAGCGTGCGGCGTATTACCAACCCGTATGGGAAGAGCGGAATCTCCCTGCTGCGGCACGTAAGCCGGAGCGGGTGCTGTTGTTCGATACGACTCCGGAGCTTGGTCACCGGCTGGGGTCTCTCGGTGTCCAGACGGTGCTGATTCAGCCCGGAGAGGATTACGCCCGGCTCGATTCGCAGCGGTATACCCTCCATCCAAGCCGGCAGGAAGACTACCAGCGGCTGATCGCTTCGCTGAAGCAGGAGCAAGCGCTGCCTGAATGCATTCTTCATTATTGGTCACGCGAAGCGTTCAGGGCCGAACCCCTGCAGCTCCAGCATCAGCTTGAGCATGGGGTTTATTCGCTGTTTTATTTGAGCAGGGCGCTTATGGAGCACCAAGCGAGGGAAGAGATCAAGCTGCTGTATATCTATGATGCGCAGGGCCGCAATCAACCCCAGTATAGCGGCGTGAATGGATTGACCAAATCGGTCCGCAAAGAAAACCCGCTGTGGGTCTATAAGACCGTGGAACTAGACGGCATGACGCAGGGGACAGCAGCCTCTCTGCTCCGGGAGTTCGCAGCAAAGGATGAAGAGGATGACCTTTTGTACCGGGGGAATCAACGGCTGGTCAAGACCATGCAGCCGGTCAACGGGAAGGGCATCCCATTCTCGTTAAGGAAAAAGGGGAACTATCTCATCACCGGGGGACTCGGGGGGGTAGGGTATACGTTTGCCTCTTATCTTGCGGAACGGACCCAAGGAAAACTGATCATTACCGGACGGTCGGAACCGGACTCCGAACAGAAGCACCGGCTCAGGGAGCTCGAACAATGGGGAGCCGAAGCATTATATATCCGGGCGGACGTGTCCAGTCGCCAAGAAGTGGATTCCCTGGCAGCAGAGGCGAGGCTTCAATGCGCTGAACTCCATGGCGTCATTCATGCGGCGGGCATCGTGAAGGATGCCTTTCTCTTCAATAAATCGGCAGCACAAATGGGGGAGGTGCTGGGTCCTAAGCTGTACGGAACCGTCTGGCTCGATGAGGCGACCCGTCACGAGCCCCTGGATTTCTTCGTCATGTTCTCCTCGCTCATGTCGATCCTCGGCAATGCGGGGCAATGCGACTATACGTACGCCAATGCGTTCATGGACGGGTATGCCTTCCTGCGGGACGGGCTGAGGGAGCAGGGGCAGCGGCGCGGAAAGACGGTTTCGATCAACTGGCCGCTCTGGATGGAAGGCGGGATGAAGGTCGACGAACCTACGCTCACCTTCATGGAGAATACGATGGGAATACTCCCTATATCCGACGAGCAGGGCATTCTGGCCTTCGAGGAGGCTCTCGCGCAGCAGGTCAGCCAGTTGGTGGTGTTGAAAGAGAGCGGCAAAAGGAAACTCGGGCTGTTCCACCCCGAATCCGGGCCTTCCGTCGATCCGGGCCTTCTTGCAGTTCCCCCCGTCGATGCAGAGCAACTGCTGCGGCACGTTAGCCAGGATGTTAAGAAAATCGCCTCGGAGATTCTGTATGTCGATGCCGGTAAGATCGACATGGACGCAGACAAGAGCGAATATGGTTTCGATTCCATCTCCACAACGGACTTTATGAACCGTATCAATAAACAGTTTCATTTGGAACTGACGCCACCGGTATTCTATGAATATCCGGATCTGAGATCGTTTGCCGAATTTCTTCATGCCAAATACAAGGGGACGCTCCTCACCCTGTATGCCCAGCGTATGCAGCCGGCGGAGCCGCAGAACGCGGGGAGCGCAGGCAGAAGGGGGACGCCGGCGGCCGGGCCGGAGGCGAACCCCGCTGCGGCGCAGGCCGTTTCGGCTGCCAGGGCGGTGTCACCGCAAGACCCACTCTCCCGCCCGAAGAACGAGCCGGTCGCCATTATCGGTGTATCGGCCGTCATGCCGGGAGCGGATAACCTGGAGGAACTCTGGGAGAGTCTGCTCACCGGGAAGGATGCGATCGGCGAAATCCCGGCGGACCGCTGGGATTGGAGATCGTATTACGGAGACCCGGTCAAGGAGACGAATAAAACCCAGGTGAAGTGGGGCGGATTCATGAAGGATATCGATAAGTTCGATGCGTTATTCTTCGGCATATCGCCCCGCGAAGCGGAGCTGATGGACCCCCGCCAGCGAATATACCTGGAGACCGTATGGAAGGTGCTCGAAGACGCCGGCTGTAAACCCTCCTCCCTATCGGGGACAAATACGGGGTTGTTTGTGGGTGTCGGCAGTTCGGATTACTACGATCTCTTGAATGAAAGCGGAGTGGAGCTCCAAGCCCATATACCCACTGGGGTATTTAATTCGATTCTGACCAACCGCATATCGTATTTGCTGAATCTGCATGGACCGAGCGAGCCGATCGATACCGCTTGTTCGAGCTCGCTGGTAGCGATTCACCGTGCGGTTGAAAGCCTAAGAAGCGGCGAATGCCGTCTGGCCATTGCAGGGGGCATCAATGTTCTCACGAGCCCGAATCTGTATATCTCCTTGAGTAAAGCCGGTATGCTGTCGGAAGACGGCCGATGCAAGACATTCGATAAGAAAGCGAACGGATACGTAAGGGGGGAGGGCAGCGCGGCATTGCTCCTCAAGCCCCTATCCGATGCGGAGAGAGACGGGGACCCGATCTATGCGGTCATTCGGGGCTCTTCGGTCAATCATGGCGGGCATGCGAATTCGCTGACTGCCCCGAATCCGAATGCGCAGGCGGATCTCATCGCCGATGCCTGGACCAAGGCCGGAGTGGATCCTTCGAAGGCCGGCTACATCGAGGTGCACGGATCGGGCACCCCGCTCGGAGATCCCATCGAGATCAATGGGCTGAAGAAAGCGTTCGGGCAGTTGTATGCGGAGCGGAACCAGGCTTTCACGGATGAAGAGCGCTGCGGGCTTGGTACGATCAAGACCCAGATAGGGCATCTGGAATCGGCGGCGGGGATTGCTGGATTCATCAAGGTGCTGCTCTGCATGAAGCATGGCAAGTTGGTGAAGAACCTCCATTTCGAGGAGCTGAATCCGTATATCGATTTGAAGGACAGCCCCTTCTATGTGGTGAAGGAGACGATGGATTGGAAGCGGGCGGAAGAAGGGACGGCAAGACTGGCGGGAGTCAGCTCCTTTGGTTTTGGCGGCGTGAATGCCCATGTGGTCGTGGAAGAATACTTGGGTTCGTCAGGCCGGTCCGGCAGTGCGGATGATCCGCAGCTGATTCTGCTCTCGGCCAAGAATGAGAACCGGTTGACCCAGTATGTTCGCCATCTGGCCGACTTTCTCGCGAACAATGAGGTCCGTCTGAGCGATCTGGCCTACACCTTGCAGACAGGCAGAGAAAGCATGGAGGAGCGGATCGCGATAGCGGCCCGAAGCGTCGAAGAGGTGAAGGGGACATTGGCGCTTGTTCTTCAAGGAGAAAGGGACGTGGAGGAGGTATACCGGGGGAATGCCAAAAAAAGCGGCTCTCTGATCGGTTCATTGATGGAAGGGGAAGAGGGACGGACGTTCATCCACAGCCTGCTGGAGGGAAGGAAGCTGGGCCCATTAGCCAAGCTCTGGTTGTCCGGGACCGACATCCCCTGGGAACGGCTGTACGATCAGCATGTGTATCAACCCCGCCGAATCTCCCTGCCAACCTACCCTTTCGCCAGAGAACGCTACTGGATTCCGCAAGGCGGGGACAAGAGGAAGACGCCTGCGCTGCAGTTCGAGCCGATCCATCCGCTGGTTCACCAGAATACATCGGATTTGAACGAGCTGAGGTTCAGCTCCAAGTTTACCGGCAGGGAGCGCTTCCTTGCAGATCTTCAAGGAACGGGGCGCAGGACGCTGCTTGGGGCTGCACATCTTGAGATGGCCCGGAGCGCCGTAGGCCAAGCGGCCGGCATCACGGAAGAGGAGCGGCCGAGCCTCCGGCTGAGCGACGTGTTCTGGGGCATGCCCCTGGAAGTGGACGGACGGCCTGCCGACATTCATCTTGGGGTGTACCGGGAGGAAGACGGCTGGATCGGGTACGAAATTTACGGCGGGCAGGACGGAAGCGGCGAAAGCATCGTGTACAGCCGTGGACGTGCCGCTTTTGTCCAGGGCGAACCTGGTCAGCGGAGGGATCTTTCGGCTCTGCAGGCGGAGTGCAGTGAACGCACGGTGATGTCCGCCGCCTATTATGAGGCATTGGAACGCAGGGGCCTCTTCTACGAAGAAGGCCACCGCGGGATCGAGCAAATCCATGTGGGCCAGGAGCAGGCGCTGGCCCAACTATCGCTGCCGGCAGTCTGGGCGGCCGATCAGCCGGCCTATGTCCTGCATCCCTGTATAGTGGAAGCGGCTCTGAGCGTAGCCCATCTCTGGACGATGGGGCAGGAGAAGGGAACAGCGGCAAGCCGGCCGTTCGGGCCTCATGCGCTGGAAGAGATGGAGGTCTACCGTCCCTGCACAAGCTCCATGTGGGCCCAGGTCCGCCCCAGCGGAGGGAACAGGGAAGACGGGAGACAGCGGATGGATATCGAGATGTACGATGATCAGGGAACTGTTTGCATCCGGATGAGAGGGTTCACCCTATAACGTACAGAAGGAGGTTGAGTCATGATAAGGACGATGATGCTCGAACCGAGCTGGACGGAACAAAGCATAGAACGGACGGCGCCGGAGATGCTCTATGCCGGCCATATCGTCATGCTCTGCGAACCCGGGGAGGCGCTGTACCGGAGCCTGTCCGGTGCGGGGAGCGGGGTCCGGTACGTCCGCCTGCATTCGGACGGGACCGGCGTGGCCGAACGCTACAAGGCTTATGTTCTGCAGGCGCTCGAAGAAGTGCAGTCCCTGCTGCGGAGCCGGCCGGAGGGCCGTGTGCTGGTACAGATCGTGACGGGGACCCAAGGGGAGAGGCAGCTGTACTCCGGACTGGAGGGGCTGCTGCGGACAGCGTGCCTGGAGAATCCGAAGCTGACCGGACAGCTGGTCGAAGTCGAGGCCTGGGAAGAGGCGGAGGCGCTGGAGAGGCTGCTCGCGGACAATGGACGGTACGGTGCGGCGGACGGCTGCATCCGTTATGCCGGAGGGAAGCGGTGGAATTCAGGCTGGACCGAGACCCGGGAGGCCGGGGAGGCCCAGATGCCGTGGAGAGAAGGCGGCGTCTATCTGCTGACCGGAGGGGCGGGCGGACTGGGACTGATCCTGGCGGAGGAGATCGCGGAACGCACGGCGGACGTGACCTTGATCCTGGCGGGAAGGTCGGCTGCCGGCGCAGCCCTGGAGGAGAAGCTGGCGAAGCTGCGGACGGCGGGAGCCCGGGCGGTCTACGAGCAGGCGGACATCACGCAGCGCGGTGCCGTGGAGAGCTTGATGACACGGGTCCGGGAGAAGTACGGCAGCCTGAACGGGGTGATCCATGGCGCGGGCGTCATCCGGGACAGCTTTATTCTGAAGAAGCGGCTGGAGGAAGCGGAGGAAGTGCTGGCGCCCAAAGTGGACGGGCTGATCTGCCTGGACGAGGCGACCGCGGGCATGAAGCTGGATTTCTTCATCCTGTATTCGTCGATGGCGGGGGCGACAGGCAATCCGGGACAGGCGGACTATGCGGCAGCGAACGCGTTCATGGACCGCTATGCCGCTTACCGCAACGAGCTCGTGCGTACGGGCCGCCGGCAGGGGCAGGGACACACCTTGTCCATCAACTGGACGCTCTGGAAGGAGGGCGGCATGCAGGTGGATCCGGAGACCGAGAAGCGGATGTCGGAGCATCTGGGCATCGAGGCGATGAGCAGGGAAACCGGCTTATCAGCGTTCTATGCAGCGCTGTCCTCCCGCAGGAGCCGGCTGTTCGTGCTGCATGGTGATCCAGCCAAATTGGATAAGCATGTTGTGAACGGGACCGGGTTCTTAGCAGACCGCGGGCCCCGTGCCCGGTCCGCTTCCGAAGTGAATCCGGAACTGTTAAGGAGCCGAACCTTAGCCAAGCTGAAGGCACTGTTCGGGGAAGCGGTCAAGCTTGGCGTGGATGATATCGATGCCTTGGAGCCCCTCGAGAGTTACGGGATGGATTCGATCCTCATTATGCATTTGAACCAAAAGCTCGAGCAAGTATTCGGCGCATGTTCCAAGACGATATGGTATGAATACCTGACGCTGGATGAGTTAACCGGCTACTTTGTTGCGCATTACCCTGATACGTGCATGGAATGGACTAAGCTGTACGCTGCCCCGCAGTTCTATGCGGAGCGGCAGGCCGAACCTTCGGGACCCCCGGAAACAGCCGCAGGTCCGACTCCACTAAGAAGAAGGCAGCCATCCCGCAGTATGGAAGCCCCGGCTTCGGACCGGAGAGTATCCGAGCCGATTGCCATTATCGGTATGAGCGGACGCTATCCTCAGGCGAGCAACCTTCGTGAATACTGGGCGAATCTGAAGTCGGGAAAAGACTGCATTGCGGACATTCCGGAAGAGCGGTGGCCGCTGGAAGGCTTTTACGATCCCGATCGCAAAAAGGCTTTTACGAGAGGGAAAAGCTACGGAAAATGGGGAGGCTTCGTGGAAGGGTTCGCGGAGTTCGATCCGTTATTTTTCGCAATTTCCCCCAAGGAAGCCGCCAATATGGATCCGCAGGAGCGGTTGTTCACCCAATGCTGCTGGGAAGCGCTGGAGGATGCGGGGTATACCCGGGAGCGGCTGGCAGGCCATCATAAGGGGCGGGTAGGCGTATATGCGGGCATTACCAAGACGGGGTTCGGATTATATGGTCCCGGCGTATGGGGCAGGGGCGAGGGGCTGTATCCCCATACTTCCTTCAGCTCCGTGGCGAACAGGGTGTCCTACCTGCTGAATCTGAAGGGCCCCAGTATGCCCGTGGACACGATGTGCTCCTCTTCCTTAACGGCAGTGCATATCGCCTGCGAGCACCTCCGGCACGGCGAATGTGAAGCGGCGATTGTAGGCGGAGTGAATTTATATCTTCATCCAACGAATTATGTGGAGTTAAGCGGGGCGCAGATGTTATCGGCCGACGGCAAATGCAAAAGCTTCGGGAAAGGGGCCAATGGATTCGTGCCCGGCGAAGGCGTAGGCGTATTCATCCTGAAACCGTTGTCCAAAGCTATTGCCGATCAGGATCAGATCTATGCCCAGATCCGGGGCACGCATATTAATCACGGGGGCAAAACTAACGGGTATACGGTGCCTAGCCCGGCGGCCCAAGGCGAACTGGTGCGGCAGGCGATTCGGAAGTCGGGGATTCCTGCCAGGGCGATCAGCTACATAGAAGCTCACGGAACGGGAACGGAGCTTGGCGATCCGATTGAAATTGCGGGGCTGACCCAAGCCTTCAGGGAAGATACGCAGGATACGGGCTTCTGTGCCATAGGATCGGTAAAAAGCAATATGGGCCACTTGGAAGCGGCGGCGGGGATTGCCGGGCTGACCAAGATTGTGCTTCAAATGAAGCATCAAACCTTGGTTCCGAGCCTGCATGCCCGGGAGCTGAACCCGAATATCCCGTTCCCCGAGACCCCCTTTGCGGTGCAGCAGGAACTTGCGGATTGGCGAAGGCCCCTTCTGGAATGGAATGGGGGGAAGCAAGAGTATCCGAGAATCGCCGGCATCTCTTCCTTCGGAGCCGGCGGGTCGAATGCCCATGTGGTGATAGAGGAGTACATCCCGCGTGAGCCTGCGAGGCCGGCCGCTCCGGTGACGGCGGAGCATCCTGCCGTGATCGTGCTGTCGGCCAAGACGGAGGAACGCCTGACCGAGCTGGTCCGCCAATGGGTGAGCGCGCTCGAAGAGCAGCGGTATGCGGATGAGCAGCTGGCGCAGATCGCCTGCACGCTGCAGACGGGCAGGGAAGCGATGGACGAGCGGCTGGGTCTGATCGTCACGTCAGTCGGGGAGCTGCAGGGGAAGCTGTCGGAATGGCTGCGCGATCCGGCGGGGACGGCGGATGTGTACAGAGGCCAGGCCCGGCGCAGCAAGGAGACGCTGGCGGCGTTCGTCACCGATGAGGATATGCAGGAAGCGGTAGAGAAGTGGATCGGCAAGCGGAAGTACGCCAAGCTGCTGGAGCTGTGGGTCAAGGGTGGAAGCGTCAACTGGAGCAGGCTGTACGGGGAGCATCCCCCGCACCGCATCAGCCTTCCGACGTATCCGTTCGCGAAGGAACGGTATTGGGTGCCGCAGCAGGCCAAAGCGCAGCCCGCGGGCAGCCGGGCAGCGGGTGCTGTGGAGGCGGCGCGCCTGCATCCGCTGCTGGGCGAGAATACATCGGATTTCACGCAGCAGCGGTACAGCACCGTATGGACCGGAGAGGAGTTCTTCCTGTCGGATCACCGGGTCAACGGGCGCAAGGTGCTGCCTGGGGCGGCTTACCTCGAGATGGCGAGGGCTGCGGTGGAGAAAGCGGCGGGCGCATCCGCCGTCCGGCTCAAGCATGTGGTGTGGGCGAGCCCGGTGGTCGCGGGAGACGGGCCGGTGCGCGTGCATATCGGGCTGTATCCGGAGGAGAACGGGGAGATCGGATTCGAGGTCTACCGTGAAGGGGAAGACGGAGAGACGGTGGTACACAGCCAGGGAAGAGCGGTGCCCTTCGAAGCTTCCGGCGCACCGGTCATCGACCTGCCCGCCGTCCAGGCGCAGTGCGGGGAGCGGCTGATCGCGGGCTCCGCATGCTACGAAGCGTTCGAGGCGATGGGGCTGTCCTATGGCGAGGCGCACCGGGGCATCGAGCGGATTCACGCGGGAGCGGGCCAAGTCTTGGCGAGGCTGACGCTGCCGGAAGGGATCCGGTCTACGCGGGAGCAGTACGTGATGCATCCTTCGCTGCTCGATGCGTCTTTGCAGTCCTGCATCGGTCTGGTGATGGGCACCGGGGCGGGAGACCGGCCGCTGCTGCCGTTTGCGCTGGAGGAGCTGGAGGTGTTCGGCCCGTGCACCGAAACGATGTGGGCCCGGGTTCGCGGCAGTGCCGGCCGGCAGGAGAGCAGCCGGGTCCAAAAGCTGGACATTGATGTGTGCGATGAGGAAGGCAGCGTCCGCGTTCACATGAAAGGGTTTACATACAGAGTACTCGATGGGGGGGCCGGCCTGGATGCTGCGGCTGCGCAGCAGACGCTTATCCTCGAACCGAGCTGGACGGAACAAAGCATAGAACGGACGGCGCCGGAGATGCTCTATGCCGGCCATATCGTCATGCTCTGCGAACCCGGGGAGGCGCTGTACCGGAGCCTGTCGGGTGCAGGGAGCGGGGTCCGGTACGTCCGCCTGCATTCGGACGGGACCGGCGTGGCCGAACGCTACAAGGCTTATGTTCTGCAGGCGCTCGAAGAAGTGCAGTCCCTGCTGCGGAGCCGGCCGGAGGGCCGTGTGCTGGTACAGATCGTGACGGGGACCCAAGGGGAGAGGCAGCTGTACTCCGGACTGGAGGGGCTGCTGCGGACAGCGTGCCTGGAGAATCCGAAGCTGACCGGACAGCTGGTCGAAGTCGAGGCCTGGGAAGAGGCGGAGGCGCTGGAGAGGCTGCTCGCGGACAATGGACGGCACGGTGCGGCGGACGGCTGCATCCGTTATGCCGGAGGGAAGCGGTGGAAGGCAGGCTGGACCGAGACCCGGGAGGCCGGGGAGGCCCAGATGCCGTGGAGAGAAGGCGGCGTCTATCTGCTGACCGGAGGAGCGGGCGGACTGGGACTGATTCTGGCGGAGGAGATCGCGGAACGTACGGCGGACGTGACCTTGATCCTGGCGGGAAGGTCGGCTGCCGGCGTAGCCCTGGAGGAGAAGCTGGCGAAGCTGCGGACGGCGGGAGCCCGGGCGGTCTACGAGCAGGCGGACATCACGCAGCGCGGTGCCGTGGAGAGCTTGGTGACACGGGTCCGGGAGAAGTACGGCAGCCTGAACGGGGTGATCCATGGCGCGGGCGTCATCCGGGACAGCTTTATTCTGAAGAAGCGGCTGGAGGAAGCGGAGGAAGTGCTGGCGCCCAAAGTGGACGGGCTGATCTGCCTGGACGAGGCGACCGCGGAGATGAAGCTGGATTTCTTTATCCTGTATTCGTCGATAGCGGGGGCGACAGGCAATCCGGGACAGGCGGACTATGCGGCAGCGAACGCGTTCATGGACCGCTATGCCGCTTACCGCAACGAGCTCGTGCGTACGGGCCGCCGGCAGGGACACACCTTGTCCATCAACTGGCCCCTCTGGAAGGAGGGCGGCATGCACATGGATGCAGAATCCGAGAAGATGCTGCTGCGCCAATCCGGCATGGTGCCGATGAGCACCGGTACCGGGCTGCGTCTGCTGTATGCGGCGATGGCGTCAGGCAGGCAGCAGGTGATGGTCGCGCAGGGACAAGGGGCGGCTATGAGGGATAAGCTGGTCGGGAAGAAGAAGCCGGCTGCGCCGCCGGTCCCGTCGGCAGCCGTCAGAGGGGACCAGAGTGATCTCCTTGTGGAGAAAGTACAGGGAATGCTGGTGCAGATGGTGTCCGGTATGCTGAAGGTAAAAGCCCAGGATGTGGTGATGGATATGGAGCTCAGCGAATACGGCTTCGATTCCATCACCCTGACCGAATTTGCCAATAAGCTTAATCTGGCATTCCGCTTGGAATTGACACCTACCGTCTTCTTCGAATTCTCCACCCTGCAGGATCTGGTGGCCTATCTCATCAGGGAGCACCGGGAACCGCTGGGCCAGACCCTGCACGCGGGCTCCCGGACGGAGGAACCGGTTTTGCCTGAGCCGGGACTTTCCGCAGAAGCGCTGCCCGAGGCTCCCGTCTTCCGGATTATAAGGCCCCGGTTTGCTCCCGCTCCGGCAGCGGCCGAACGGACAAGGCAGCAGATGCCGCTCAACGAGCCGATAGCGATTGTAGGCATGAGCGGGAAGTTCCCGATGGCGGAACAGGTGGAGGACCTGTGGAAGAACCTGGTGGAAGGGAAGGACTGCATCACCGAGATCCCGGGCAGCCGCTGGGACTGGAGAGATTACTATGGGGATCCTTCCCTAGGGGACAATAAAACGAATATCAAGTGGGGCGGTTTCATCGAGGGAGTCGATGAATTCGATCCGATGTTCTTCGGCATTTCGCCGCGGGAAGCCGAGCTGATGGATCCGCAGCAGCGGCTGCTGATGCTTTATGCCTGGAAGGCCATAGAGGATGCGGGGTATGCTGCGCAAAGTTTGTCCGGCACGAAGGTCGGCATGTTCATAGGGACCGGAAGCAGCGGGTACAGCGAACTCATCGCCGGGGCCCAAGTCGTCACAGAGGGCTTCTCCTCTACGGGAAAAGTCCCGTCCGTCGGACCGAACCGGATGAGTTACTTTCTGAACATTCATGGCCCGAGCGAGCCTGTCGAGACGGCATGTTCCAGTTCCCTCGTCGCCGTGCACCGGGCAGTCAACGCCATTCGAAGCGGAGAATGCGTGGCGGCTGTCGTGGGCGGGGTGAACACGATTGTAACGCCGGAGGAATATATCAGCTTCAGTAAAGCCGGCATGCTGAGCGATGACGGCAAGTGCAAGACGTTCTCTGCGAAGGCCAACGGTTATGTCAGAGGCGAAGGCGTTGGGATGATCTACTTGAAGACGCTGAGCGAAGCGGAACGGGCGGGAGACCATATCTACGGGGTCATCCTGGGAACTGACCAGAATCACGGCGGGCGGTCGAACTCGCTGACCGCTCCGAATCCCAAGGCGCAGGCCGAGCTGGTGAAATCCGCCTGGACGAAAGCCGGGGTCGATGTCCGGACCGCGAGTTATATCGAGGCCCACGGGACGGGGACGCCGCTCGGGGACCCCATCGAGATCAATGGACTGAAGATGGCCTTCAAGGAATTGACGGCATCGCCCGAAGACTTGGGAGCGGGGAGTACGCAGGCCTACTGCGGATTGGGTTCCATTAAAACCCATATCGGGCATCTCGAATTGGCTGCGGGGATCGCGGGTCTAATCAAGATCCTCCTCCAGATGAAGCACAAGACCCTGGTCAAGAATCTTCATCTGAACGAAATCAATCCCTACATTGATCTGACGGACAGTCCATTCTATCTCGTGGAAGAAACACGGGAGTGGAAGCCGCTGCAGGACCGCCTGGGCCGGGACCTGCCGCGAAGGGCAGGAGTCAGCTCCTTCGGATTCGGCGGTGCCAACGCCCATGTGGTGATAGAGGAATACATCCCGCGTGAGCCTGCGAGGCCGGCCGCTCCGGTGACGGCGGAGCATCCTGCCGTGATCGTGCTGTCGGCCAAGACGGAGGAACGCCTGACCGAGCTGGTCCGCCAATGGGTGAGCGCGCTCGAAGAGCAGCGGTATGCGGATGAGCAGCTGGCGCAGATCGCCTGCACGCTGCAGACGGGCAGGGAAGCGATGGACGAGCGGCTGGGTCTGATCATCACGTCAGTCGGGGAGCTGCAGGGGAAGCTGTCGGAATGGCTGCGCGATCCGGCGGGGACGGCGGATGTGTACAGAGGCCAGGCCCGGCGCAGCAAGGAGACGCTGGCGGCGTTCGTCACCGATGAGGATATGCAGGAAGCGGTAGAGAAGTGGATCGGCAAGCGGAAGTACGCCAAGCTGCTGGAGCTGTGGGTCAAGGGCGGAAGCGTCAACTGGAGCAGGCTGTACGGGGAGCATCCCCCGCGCCGCATCAGCCTTCCGACGTATCCGTTCGCGAAGGAACGGTATTGGGTGCCGCAGCAGGCCAAAGCGCAGCCCGCGGGCAGCCGGGCAGCGGGTGCTGTGGAGGCAGCGCGCCTGCATCCGCTGCTGGGCGAGAATACATCGGATTTCACGCAGCAGCGGTACAGCACCGTATGGACCGGAGAGGAGTTCTTCCTGTCGGATCACCGGGTCAACGGGCGCAAGGTGCTGCCTGGGGCGGCTTACCTCGAGATGGCGAGGGCTGCGGTGGAGAAAGCGGCGGGCGCATCCGCCGTCCGGCTCAAGCATGTGGTGTGGGCGAGCCCGGTGGTCGCGGGAGACGGGCCGGTGCGCGTGCATATCGGGCTGTATCCGGAGGAGAACGGGGAGATCGGATTCGAGGTCTACCGTGAAGGGGAAGACGGAGAGACGGTGGTGCACAGCCAGGGAAGAGCGGTGCCCTTCGAAGCTTCCGGCGCACCGGTCATCGACCTGCCCGCCGTCCAGGCGCAGTGCGGGGAGCGGCTGATCGCGGGCTCCGCATGCTACGAAGCGTTCGAGGCGATGGGGCTGTCCTATGGCGAGGCGCACCGGGGCATCGAGCGGATTCACGCGGGAGTGGGTCAAGTCTTGGCGAGGCTGACGCTGCCGGAAGGGATCCGGTCAACGCGGGAGCAGTATGTGATGCATCCTTCGCTGCTCGATGCGTCTTTGCAGTCCTGCATCGGTCTGGTGATGGGCACCGGGACGGGAGACCGGCCGCTGCTGCCGTTTGCGCTGGAGGAGCTGGAGGTGTTCGGCCCGTGCACCGAAACGATGTGGGCCCGGGTTCGCGGCAGCGCCGGCCGGCTGGATGACGGTGCGTACCGGGAGTTCGATCTGGAGTTGTGCGATGACCGGGGGACCGTCTGCGTGCGGATGAGTGGTTTCGCAGCCAGGGGACTGGAAGGGGAGCCGGCTTCCCGCAGTCCGCTTCCCGTCTTCCCATCCCCGGAGGGCGGGAATACGGGAGAGGCGTCCCCCGCCCAAAGTGTGCTCCTGGCCCCCGTATGGGAGCCGTTTGTATTCGAGGGCGACGCGGAGTTTCCGTTCTCCCCCCACCGGTTCGTCATGATCGGCGGCAGCGGGAAGTGCCGGGAGCAGGTGCTGGAGCGGTATCCGGAGGCGAAGATGCTCCGTATCGGAACAAGTTCAACGGTCGAGGAGATCATGCTCCAGCTTGAGGCCTGCGGACCGATAGAACATATTCTGTGGGCTGCGCCCGAAATATCGGGGAATCCCCTCTGGGATGAACCGCTTGTCGAGGGCCAGCAGCAGGGCGTTCTTCAAGTATTCCGGTTGGTGAAAAGCCTGCTTCAGTTGAACTATGGAGATCAGGCTCTGCAGTGGACGGTCGTCACGGAACAGGCACAGCCGGTCCATAAGTACGATAAGGCGGATCCCACCCATGCGAGTCTACACGGATTCATAGGGTCCATGGCCAAGGAATTCCCCCACTGGAAGATCCGTGTGATGGACGTGGACGGCGGGGAAGGGTGGCCGCTCTCCGCCATACTCGCCATGCCTGCAGACCCGCAGGGGAATCTGGCGGTCTACCGGGACGGCGAATGGTACCGGCAGGAGTTCATTCCCGTAACGGCAGCTCCGCCGGACGACTCAGCCTATAGGACCGGCGGCGTTTACGTCGTCATAGGCGGAGCAGGGGGGATCGGCGAAGCGTGGACTGAATATATGATCCGCACATACCAGGCCCGGATCCTATGGATTGGAAGACGGGCGCTCGATGCGGGTATCCAGAGCAAGTTGGACCGCTTGTCGGTGCTGGGGGCGGCACCCGAGTATATCCAGGCGGACGCTTCCGACCCTGAGGATTTAGCCCGCGCTTATCAAGAGATCAAGCGCAGGCATACGGCGATCCACGGGGTCATCCATTCTGCGATCGTGCTCTCGGACAAAAGTCTGGCCCATATGGATGAACCGCAGTTCGCGGCTGCCTTGGCGGCCAAGGTCGATGTCAGTGTCTGCCTGGCGGGAGTCTTCCGGCATGAACCGCTGGACTTTGTGGTATTCTTCTCTTCCTTCAATGCATTCACCAAGTCGCCGGGGCAGAGCAATTATGTCGCGGGATGTACGTTCAAGGATGCGTTCGCGCACCGGCTCTCCCAGGAATGGCCCTGCTCCGTGAAGATTATGAACTGGGGCTACTGGGGAAGCGTAGGGATCGTCTCCACGGATGCGTACCAGAAGCAGATGGACCGGCTCGGCATACGTTCCATCGAACCGGCCGAGGCCATGGCCTCCCTGGAACTGCTTCTCTCGGGACCTATGGATCAGATGGCCTTAATGAATACGTCGAATCCGATGGAGATCCAGGGAGTCAATTGGGCAGAGGTGATTACTTTTTAACAATAGAAGTGCCTTCCGGCTGCTGCGTCCTTGAAGAGGACATGGGCAGAAAAAAAAGTAAACGAGGAGATGCGAATGAATCCCATGGAACAATTGGGCTCAATGAGTAAGCCGATGGAATCGATGAATAGTCTACTTCTCCACTTGTTGGAAGGCCAGCTGCGGGACATGGGATGGCTGCAAGCGCTGCAAGACCCCGGTAAAGGCGGTGCGGACCTTCCCGCACGCCTTGGCATCAAGGGAATGTACGACAAGTGGCTGGCCGCAACTTCGGCCCTGCTCGCAGAGCATTCGGCCGCTGCCCCCGGGTCCACTGCTGCGGGGATGGAGGCCCTCTGGCAGGAGTGGGACCGCCAGAAGGCGGATTGGCTGGAGAACCCCAACGTGCGTACGCAGGCGGCCTTGGCGGATGCGATGATCCGGGCTCTTCCCGATATCCTTACCGGGAACAAGCTGGCCACGGACATCATGTTCCCGGACGGCGGAATGGAGAAGGTCGAGGGGATTTATAAAAATAACCTGGTTGCCGACCATTTCAATGCCGTCTTAGCGGAAGCCGCACGGCTATGGGTGAGCGAACGCATCGGGCAGGATTCCCGCGTTTCCCTGCGCATCCTCGAGATCGGGGCGGGTACCGGAGGAACCAGTGCGGCTGTGCTGCCTGTGCTGCGGCCGTATGCGCACGCCATCGGTGAATACTGTTACACCGACATCTCCAAGGCGTTTCTTCTCCATGCGGAGAAAGAGTACGGACCGCATTATCCCTTCTTAACCTACAGAGGGCTGAACATCGAAGAGCCGTTGGCCGCCCAAGGCATCCGGGAGAACGCGTACGATGCCGTCATTGCGACCAATGTGCTCCACGCGACCAGGAACATGAGGCATACGGTGCGTAACGCCAAAGCCCTTTTGAAGAAGGACGGTCTTCTCCTGATCAATGAGATTACGGAAAAATCGGTGTTCACGCACGTGACGTTCGGCTTACTGGCAGGATGGTGGGCATATGAAGACGCCTCATTGCGGATCCCGGGCTGTCCGGGATTATACCCGGATACTTGGCGGAAGGTGCTCCAATACGAAGGCTTCCGCTCGGTTTCCTTTCCGGCCGTGGAGGAGCACTCTTTGGGGCAGCAGGTTATTACGGCCGTCAGCGACGGAGTGATCCGGCAGAAGCGGTCTGTGAATGAGAGCGAATCCTCATCTAAGAGGGCGGCGGCAGCCTCGGTGACGGCGCCGAAGCCGGCGGCGGTGCGGGAACGCCAGCCCGTGAGGACGACAGCGGGGCTGGACGATGAGGAAAGGCTGCGCCGAAAAGGCGAAAGCTTCTTCAAGGAAGTGCTGGGCCGGATCCTGAAGGTACCTTCCGGCCAGATCGACGTCCACCGCCCGCTGGCGGACTACGGTCTGGATTCCATTCTGGTGATTCAAGCAACCAATGCATTGCGTAAAACCTGGAGCGATCTCGGGAGTACCTTGTTCTTCCAATATTCTACGGTCCATGCGCTGACGCAGCATTTTATGACAACCCGTAAGGAGTCGTTGGCTGAAGCAGTGGGGTTAGAGCCTGCAGCGGAGAAGCAGACGGAGGAGCACATGGAGCAGCGGGAGGGCATCCGCGGGCCTCTTCCTTCCGGCGAGGCTCCCCATCTATCCCGCTGGAGCCGCATAAGCCCGGTCATGTCCAAGGAATCGCCGGGACCCGTGCACGCCCATAGCCCGGATGTGGCGGTCATCGGTCTTGCCGGACGCTATGCCCAGGCACAGAACATCGGTGAATTCTGGCGTAATCTGAAGTCGGGGAAACATTGCATTACGGAAATTCCCGAGGACCGCTGGCGCTGGCAGGATTACGAACAACGCGCCCAAGGGGCGATTTATACCAAGTGGGGCGGATTCATTAAGGATATAGACAAGTTCGATCCCTTGTTCTTCCGGATCTCGCCGAGGGAAGCCGAGAAGATGGATCCGCAGGAGCGTCTGTTTCTTGAGACGGCTTATGCCTGTATCGAAGACGCGGGCTACACCCCGGATACCCTCGGCGGCAGCGGCAATGTCGGCGTATTCGTCGGCGTCATGAATGGCAACTACCCGACCGGGGCTGCGTATTGGTCCGTGGCGAACCGGGTCTCCTATGTGTTTAATTTTCGCGGGCCGAGCATGGCCGTCGACACGGCTTGCTCCTCTTCGCTGACTGCCCTTCATTTGGCAGTGGAAAGCCTGCACAGCGGAACAAGCGAATGCGTCATGGTAGGCGGGGTCAACTTGATTGTGGATCCGCAGCATTACCTGAGATTGGCCGAGCTCAACATGCTCTCTCCGGGGAGCCGGTGCAAGGCATTTGGAGATCAGGCGGATGGGTTTGTCGACGGGGAGGGCGTGGGGGCCGTTATTCTCAAGCCTCTGCATAAGGCGATAGCCGACCATGATCATATCTATGGTGTGATCAAAGGAACCATGCTGAACGGAGGGGGCAAAACCAACGGGTACACCGTACCCAACCCGGAGGCGCAGTTCCGGCTGGTCTCCGAAGCCATGCGGCGGGCGGGCATTCATGCGCGGAGCATCTCTTACGTGGAAGCTCACGGTACGGGGACGGCTCTCGGGGATCCCATCGAGATTGAAGGCTTGAAGATGGCCTTTGCGCGGGATACGGCGGATACGCAGTTCTGCTCGATCGGCTCGGTCAAGTCGAATATCGGGCATTGCGAGAGCGCGGCAGGCATGGCGGGGCTGTCCAAGGTGCTGCTTCAACTGAAATACCGCCAATTGGTGCCTTCTCTGCATTCGGGACAGCTGAATCCCCATATCGATTTCAGGCATACGCCGTTCCAGGTACAGCAGGATCTCGCCGAGTGGAGACGGCCGGTTGTTACGGCGGACGGCACCCGCAAGGAGTACCCGAGAAGAGCCGGCATCTCTTCCTTTGGCGCGGGCGGCGCCAACGCCCACGTGTTGATTGAGGAATATAGCGGGCAGGATGCCGCAGCGGGCATGGCAAGCCCGGAATCCTCTCCACGGAGGCCGGTGATGGTGGTATTGTCGGCCAAGAATGAGGAGCGCCTGGCCGAACGGGTGAGGCAGCTGCTTGCTGCTCTTGAGGAACAGCCGTATACAGACCGTGAGCTGGAAGATATCGCGTATACGCTACAGGTCGGAAGAGAGGCGATGGAAGAGAGGCTGGGCCTGCTTGCCGCCTCCGTGAATGAACTGGAACGGAAGTTGAGGGGGTATCTAGACAAGGGAACCGGTTCGGAAGACGTCTATAGAGGCCAGGTCAAGCGGCATAAGGAGACCTTGGTTCCGCTGGACCTGGATGAGGACATGGCCGAGGTGATCGAGAAGTGGATCGGGAAGGGCAAGTACGCTAAGCTGCTTCAATTATGGGTGAAGGGACTCCACCTGGATTGGAGCAAAGCCTATGCGCAGCACCGGCCCCGCCGGATCAGCCTGCCGGCCTATCCGTTTGCCGGCGACTCATATTGGACAGCCAAGCCTGAGGCGGCCAGGCCCTGGGAACGGCAGGGCGCTGGCGCGGCGGTTGTGCCGCTCCTCCATCCTTTGCTCCACCGTAATTCGTCCGTTCTGTGGGAGCAGCGGTTTACCTCCGTCTTTACGGGGGATGAATTTTTTCTGGCGGACCACAAGGTACTCGGCCGAAGGGTTTTGCCGGGTGTGGCCTACCTGGAGATGGCGCGCAAGGCCGCCCAGGTATCGGTCGAGCGAAGTGATGAAGAACCGGCATTGAAGCTGAAGCATGTGACCTGGACCCGTCCCGTGACGGTAGACCAAGAGCCGGTGCAAGTGCATATCAGGCTCCTTCCCGAGGAGAACGACGAAATACGTTATGAGATCTACGGTCCGGTTCCGGGCCCGGGGGAGGAGACGGTGACCTACTCCCAAGGCACGGCGAGCGTGGGTCTGCGGCCCGAGCCCTTCCATATCGATCTCTCCGCTCTACGCGGCAGCTGCGATCAGGGGATCGTAACGGCAGCCGAATGCTATGCGGCGTTCGAGGCGCTGGGACTCGGTTATGGCCCTGCGCTTCAGGGGATCGAGACGCTCTATAGAGGGCGGGACCAAGTATTGGCCCGATTGTCGCTGCCCCCTCTGCCGGCGGATAAGCGGAGCCCATATGTGCTTCATCCGAGCGTCATGGATTCGGCTCTGCAGGCCTCGATCGTCCTGATGACCGAAGCCCGGGGAGAGCCGGGCGCCGGCAGCCTTGCGCTGCCTTTTGCCGTGCAGGAGATGGAAGTGCTGGCGGCATGTGCATCCAGCATGTGGGCCTGGGTCCGCTACAGCGAGGGCGCGCGGAGGGATCAGAAAGCCATCAAGCTGGATATCGATCTTTGCGATGATCTAGGGAAGGTGTGCGTAAGCCTGAGGGGATTCTCCTCCCGGGCTGCGGACAGCTCTGTACCCTCTAAGGCGTCTTCTTCTTCAACTGAATGGAATTCCTTGCCGTCCGCTGTCCCGGAGACCGCCGCGGCCGAGGAGGAGAGGCCCGTGGAAACGGTGCTCTTGACCCCTGTGTGGGAACCGTGGCCCTTGGAGTATGAGGAACAGCTCTCCCTCCCCGGTTCCCGGCTGGTCATGATCGGCGGGACGGAAGAGCGGTGGCGCCAAGTGCGGGAGTACGATCCGGACGCCCAGGTACTGCCTATGGAAGCGGGCAGCACGGTTGAAGAGATGACACGGATGCTGGAGGATTACGGCTGGATTGATCACATCTTGTGGATCGCCCCGGGCTATGCCGAGCGGTCCGTCCTGGAGGACGCCTTGGTCGAGGAACAAGAAGCAGGAGTTCTCCATGCCTTCCGGATGGTCAAGAGCCTGCTCGCTCTCGGCTATGAAACGAGAGACTTGCGATGGACTGTTGTTACGCAGCAATCCCAACCGATTCACAAGTATGATCCTATCAATCCGACCCATGCCAGCCTGCACGGGTTCGTGGGCTCCATGGCCAAGGAATATCCGCATTGGCACGTAGCTCTCGCAGATCTGGAGGGCCATGCGGCTTGGCCCCTAACCGAGCTCCTGGGCCTCCCGGGCGAGGCGGATGGCAGCCTGAGCGTGTACCGGGACGGGCAATGGCATCGGCAGGAATTGGTTCCCGTACAAGCCAGCCCCATGGAGTCGACGCTCTACAAGGATGAGGCCGTCTATGTCGTCATCGGGGGAGCCGGAGGGATCGGGGAAGCCTGGAGCGAGTACATGATCCGTACTTATCGGGCGCGGATCATCTGGATTGGCAGGCGTGAGCCGGATGCGGCTATTGCGCAGCGGCAGGAACGGCTGTCGAAGATCGGTCCTGCGCCGGTATATATTGCCGCAGACGCCTCCGATCCGGAGGACCTGCAGCGCGCGTACCAGGAGATCAAGGGGCAGTTTGAACGGATCCATGGCGTGATCCATTCCGCCATTGTCCTGTCGGACAAGAGCCTGGCCCAGATGGAAGAGCAGCAGTTCCGGGCGGTGCTTGCCGCGAAGATCGACGTCAGTGTGGCCATGGCGAAAGTATTCCGCAAGGAGCCGCTGGACTTTGTCCTGTTCTTCTCTTCCTTTAATTCCTTTACGAAAGCGCCGGGACAAAGCAATTATGTCGCGGGCTGCACGTTCAAGGATGCCTTCGCGCACCAGCTCTCCCTGGAGTGGCCATGCGTGGTGAAGGTGATGAACTGGGGCTACTGGGGAAGCGTCGGGATTGTCGCCTCGGACGCTTACCAAAAGCAGATGGACCGGCGGGGGATTCGATCCATCGAACCTGCGGAAGCCATGGCAGCCCTGGAAGTGCTCTTGTCCGGACCGGTAAACCAGTTGGCGATGATGAAAACGGAGGCTCCTCAAGACATCCGGGGAGTGAACTGGGAGAAAGCGATCGCGTGCTATTCCGTATAACGGTACCTATCACTGCCAATTGGAGGGATGACCATGAACAATGACGAGCGGTTTCAAATCTACACCCGGCACTTGGAAGCGGTAAACCGGCTGCTGGCCAGGTTGTTATGGGGGCACCTGCATACCATGGGATTGCTGACGGGGCATCCCGCGGACCAAGGGACTCCGCAGCCCAAGGGAATAAAGGATATGTATTGCAGGTGGTTGGATGAAAGTCTGGCAGTCTTGCGGCGCCATCAGCTTCTGGGGCTTCAGCCCCCCGCATTGCATGAACTCTGGAACGAGTGGGACCGCTCCAAGACCGCATGGCTGGAGAACATGAACCTAAGGGCGCAGATTGTTCTGGTCGAAGCCACGTTAAGGGCTCTGCCGGATATTCTTACGGGAAGGGTACCGGCTACGGATGTGATGTTCCCCAAAGGCACGATGAAACTCGTGGAAGGCATCTACAAGCACAACCTGGTAGCCGATTACTTCAATGAAGTCTTGTCGGGGGCGGTGCTGGATCTGGTGCAGAACCGGCTTCGCCAAGACCCGGGCAAGCGGATGCGGATCCTGGAGATCGGGGCCGGCACCGGCGGGACGAGCTCCATGGTCCTAAGCAAGCTGCAGCCGTATGCGGATGGCATTCAGGAGTATTGTTATACGGATATTTCCAAGGCCTTCCTGAAGCACGGCGAGCTTCACTACGGAGATCAGCATCCCTATCTTACCTTCCGCGTGCTGAATATAGAGGAGCCGGTCAGCGGACAGGGCATCGATACGGGCGGCTATGATCTGGTCATTGCGGCCAACGTACTGCATGCCACCAAGAATATTCGGCAGACCCTCCGAAATGCCAAAAGCATTGTCAAAAACAACGGATCGATCCTTCTCAACGAGCTTACGGACAGCACCCTGTTTACCCACCTTACGTTCGGGCTCCTGGAGGGATGGTGGAAGTATGAGGATGCTTCCCTGCGTATTCCCGGCTGCCCGGGGTTGTATCCCCTTCAATGGAAGAAAGTGCTGGAGATGGAAGGGTATAAAGACGTCTTCTTTCCCGCCAAGGATATGGAGGCGTATGGCCAGCAGATTATTGCCGCCCGCAGTGACGGGATGGTGCAACTGAAGCAGGCCATGCACCCGAACCGGGCCGCCGCGGGAAGCATGCAGACTTTCCGACAGCGGCCGGAAGCGCTGGAGTCGGTTCCTCCATCGCGGACCGGCGGCGGGGGAACGGACGCATCGGCCGTGTCTTATGTCAAGCGGACGATCGTAGAGAAACTATCGGAAACCTTGAAAGTAAAGCCCGGTCTGATCGATCCGGGGGAGTCTTTTGCCGATTACGGCGTGGATTCGATCACAGGAGTACAGCTGGTCTTAAGTATCAACCAGACGCTGGGGATCGAATTGGAGAGTACGGATCTCTTCGATTACAGCTCCGTCCATCAATTGGCCGTTTATATTATGGACCGGCACAAGGGCGCAGCTGCCGCCCAGCTGCTGCAGCGTACTGAAGCGGGGCAACCGGCACCGGGGCTGCCGGGGCTCGGGCAGGAAGCGTCAGGACCCGCTTCGAACCGGACGCTGTACGGACGCAGGGGGGGAGCCCCGGCAGCGCCGGAGAGCCCGGGTCGCGTCGGGCAGCAAGATCAGGCTCCGGTCCCGGGAACACCCGGGCCGGATCAGGTGAAGGCAACCCTTCTGCAGAAGGTATCCGAATGCCTGAAGGTACCGCTCCGCATGATCGATCCGGATGATTCCTTCTCCGACTATGGCGTGGATTCGATCACGGGTGTGCAGCTCGTGCAGAGCATCAATAAGGCGTTGCAGATCGAATTGGAAAGCACGGATCTCTTCGACTACAGCACCGTCAACCAATTGGCCGATCATATTCAATCCTTCTACACCCCGGTAAGGATCAGGCCTGCCGCTGAATCTTCGGACAGAGCGGACCTGGGGGCTGCCCCTCCCGTACTTGCGGGGAGGGAACAGTCGCGAGCGGCTTATTCCGATCTGCCGCGAAGGGGAATCGGCTCGCCGGTGAACCCGCCGGAACGGATAACCCGAGGGGGAACGGAAGGAAAAGAAATTGCGGTCATCGGCATAAGCGGGCGGTTCGCCGGCTCGGATGATGTGCATGCGCTCTGGGAGCACCTGGCGAACGGGAGGGATCTGACGCAGGAAGTCACCCGCTGGGATCTGTCTGCCCTCTACTCGCCGGGGACCCCATACTGCAACCGGGGCGGGTTTATAGAGGGCATCGACCGGTTCGATCCGATGTTCTTCAACATCACCGGCTTGGAAGCAGCGTACATGGATCCGCAGCAGCGCATTTTCCTCGAGGAATCGTGGAAGGCACTGGAGGATGCCGGTTATGCGGGAGCGGGCATGCAGGGCAAGTCCTGTGGCGTCTATGTAGGCTGCGGCCCTTCGGATTACGCGAAGCTGCTCGGGGACCAGCCGCCGGCTCAAGCCTTCTGGGGGAATGCCAGCTCTATTATTCCGGCGAGGATCGCCTACTACCTCGATCTGCAGGGGCCCGCTATCGCAGTCGATACGGCATGCTCCAGCTCTCTGGCAGCGATTCATCTGGCCTGCCAGGGATTATGGGCAGGGGAGACCGAGATGGCGCTGGCCGGCGGTATTTTTGTACAAACGACCCCGGACTTCTATCTGTATTCCAACCGGGCGGGGATGTTGTCCCCTTCGGGACGGTGCTATGCCTTTGATCACCGGGCGGACGGGTTTGTGCCGGGAGAAGGGGCGGGCGTCGTGGTACTGAAGCGCCTCCGCGATGCCCAGGCGGACGGAGATCACATCTATGGGGTTATCCGGGGAACGGCGATGAATCAGGATGGATCCACGAATGGAATTACGGCGCCCAGCGCCCTGTCTCAAGAAAGGCTGGAGCGGGCCGTATACGATACGTTCGGACTTCATCCGGAGGAGATTCAGGTGGTGGAGGCGCATGGGACCGGCACGCAGTTGGGCGATCCGATCGAATACAAGGCGTTAACCCGGGCCTTCGGCAAATATACGGAGAAGACGAACTATTGTGCTCTGGGCACTGTCAAAAGCAGCATCGGTCATACCCAATACGCATCCGGTGTGGCGGGTCTGATCAAAGTGCTTCTTTCGCTGAAGCATAAGCAGATCGTGCCTTCCCTGCATTACGAGAAGACGAACGCCAATATTCGGACGGAGGGAAGCCCGTTCTATGTGAACCGGCAGCTGCTGCCGTGGCCGGCCGCCCCCCGCACGAAGCGGCGCGCAGCGATCAGTTCGTTTGGCTTCAGCGGGACGAACGTGCACATGGTGATCGAAGAAGCCCCGGATATCCAGCGTTTCCACGAGTCCAGGCCTGCTTATCTCATCGCTCTGTCGGCCCGGACCGAAGAGCAGCTGCGCCGGCAGGTCACACAGCTCGCCGGATTTTGTGCCCAGGAGCCGGATCTCGACTGCGGGAATATGAGCCATACTCTTCTGACGGGCCGCAAGCACCTGGCTTACCGATGGGCTTGCACGGTCCGCAGCCTGCCGGAGCTTATGGCGGTATCGACGAAGTGGCTCGAGCAGGGGAGCAGTCCCCGGGTATTCACCACGCTCGTGCCGCAGGGACCCGTGCCGCAGGAGGAACGCGAGCGGCTGGAGCAGTACGGCAACGAGTGCATCCGCCGATGCGCAGGCGAATTTCAGGCGCAAACCTACATGGACGATTTGGCCGAGGCCGCCGAATTGTTCGTGCAGGGGTGCGAGCTTGAGTTCCATGCGTTGTTCAACCAGGGGGAATACTCCCGGATCCCGCTGCCAACCTACCCGTTCGGGAAAGAGAGATACTGGGTGCCTGAGAACGGTCTCTCATCCGAACAGCGTGAGCCTTCTGCATCCGTACGGCCAAGCCGTGCTTCCCTTGCGTCCGAACAGCGCAGATTCAGCTGGATGACCAAGCATTGGGAACCCGCGCCGGTATGGGCCGAACCCCGCGGACTGAACGGAAGCGTGGCTGTCCTGACCACAGAGGAAACACGGCCGCTCGCGGAGCTTATTGCCCGCTTTCTCCCGGAGGCCAGGGCGGTATATGTGGACGGGCTGCAGGCCGAGCTGCAGCAGCCGGATCACGTGTGGGGACGGTATATCGGATGCATCGACTTGATCGGCTGCGGAAGGGAAGGCACATCCGAAGTCCATTGGATCGCGTGGCTGCAAAAGTTGATCGAGTACGGACAAAGGGAGCATTTCATGATGCTGTGCGTTACCCGCTCTCTGGAGTCCTATCGGAACGAGACCGTCAATATGGCAGGCGCCTTGCGCGTAGGATTGTACCGTATGCTGCAAAGCGAGTACAGTTATGTCCGCTCCCGGCATATGGACGGTGAGCTCGCGGCGGCCGACGCCATCCTGGCCGAACAGATTGCGCAGGAGTTCCTCGCCGCAAACGACGATACGGAAGTTTGTTACCGCAGCGGTACGAGGTACCGGGCTCTGCTGCAGGAAGCGGAGGAATACGGGATGCCGGCCGGCACCCGCCGGAGCTTCCCGGAACGCCATGTATTATGGATTACCGGAGGAACGAAGGGCCTCGGCTTGCTGTGCGCCCGGCACTTCGTGAAGCACTACGGGGTAAAACAATTGGTGCTCTCCGGCAGGGAGATGCTGCCGCCGAGGGACCAGTGGGACGCCTACGAGGGGCAGAATACGGCGGCCGCCCAAAAAATCCGCTCCATCCGGGACATTGAGAACGAGGGCGTGGAAGTCTTTGTTCTATCGGTTGATTTGGGCGATGTTCAGGCCATGCGCGCGAGTGTGGACAGTGTCAAGCGCTTTATGGGACCGATCGGGGGGGTCATCCATTGCGCGGGGCTGGCCGACCTTGAGAATCTGGCCTTTATCCGAAAATCGCCTGAAGTCATCGGTCAAGTGCTCAATCCGAAGGTTATGGGCCTGGATGTCATGTATCATAGCTTTCAGAACGAGCCTCTGCAATTCTTTGTGCTGTACTCCTCGGTCTCGGCGATTATTCCAACGCTTGGAGCCGGGATAAGCGATTATGCCATGGCCAATGCGTATATGGATTATTTTGCCGAATCCAAAGCGGCCTCCTGCCCGATCGTCAGCATCCAGTGGTCGAGCTGGAGAGAAGTGGGGATCGGGGAAGTGACCAGTCTTCCTTATAAGCAAACAGGGATGCTGAGCATGTCCAACGAAGAAGGGCTGTCCATGCTCGACCGCATTCTGGCATTGAAGCGGCATACGGTGGTGCTTCCCGCGCTCGTGAATTCGGCCGTGTGGGAACCCGGGCAGCTGCTGGCCCGCCGCAGAATCCAATCCGAAGACCAGCAGGAAGCCGTGCTGCAGACGGATAGCTCACCTGCGGGAGCTGCGGCGGACGGGAACGACGGCGGCGGTCTGGTTCAAGCGGCGCAAGCCTGGCTGGTCTCGCTGTTCTCCAAGGAGCTGAGGATGGACGCGTCGGAATTCGGGCCGGATATTGCGTTCCAACAGTACGGGATGGACTCTATTCTGTTGGCGCAGGTCATTACACGGATGGATTATGAACTGGAAGAGGTGGCGCTCGACCCGTCCATCATCTTGGAATATCCGACAATGCGGACCCTGGCGGGGTACTTAGCGGCAGCCTACCCTGACGTATTACGGAAGCGGCTGGCTCCGCAAGGGCAGCAGAACTCCTCCCCCAGCCGGCGCTTACCGGAGGAGACAGGCGCATCTGCCGCTTCGGCGGGCTATGCGGGTGACCTTCTCCAGGACACGGAAGCCTGGCTGATTGCCTTGTTTGCCAAAGAACTGCGGGTCGACGCCTCGGAGTTTCGGCCGGATATCCCGTTTCAACAGTATGGAATGGACTCCATTCTGTTGGCGCAGGTGATCACAAGAATGGATTACGAGCTGGACGAAGTGGCGCTTGATCCCTCCCTCATCCTGGAGTATCCGACGATGAGAGGCTTGGCTGCGCACTTGTCGCGAACCTATCCGGATGTGCTGAGGGCACGCTTGTCTAAGGAGGCGGCTCCGCCGGCAGGGCCGGCACGGCTTCAAGTTAGCCAAGAGCCGTACATTTCGCCTGTGCCCGGCGTGAATTCGCCGGCCGATTCCCCTAAGCGGCGTACGGATGATCAGGAGTTCAGGGGCAAGATCGCCGTGGTGGGAGTGGATTGCCAGTTCCCGGATGCCTCCGATAAGACGGAGTATTGGGAGAATCTGAAAGGGGCCAAAGACAGCATCCGGCCGGCTCCGGCTAACCGGTGGGACCGGGAGAAGGAGCATCCCGTTGCGAGGCGAATCCATAAGGTCGGGGCGTTCCTGGATCAGATCGAAGAGTTCGATCCTTCATACTTCCAGATCCCCGAGTCTCTCGCGGTGCAGCTTGATCCCCTGCAGCGCAAAATTCTCGAATGCGGGGCCGGTGCCCTGGCCGATGCAGGCTACGGGAAAGAAGAGCTGTGGAACCGGCAAGTCGGCGTTTTCATTGGGGCTAGAACAAGCACCTATTATCAGAAGCTGGGGAGAGCCGACAAGGATACGATCGTGGGCGTCGGCCAAAACTTCATCGCGGCGCACTTGTCGCATGTCTATAATTTCAAAGGCCCCAACATGATCGTCGACACGGCATGCTCGAGTTCCTTGACGGCGATTCATATGGCTGCCAAGAGCATCTTGAACGGGGAGAGCGAAATGGCGCTGGCCGGCGGGGTGGATATCATCCTGGACGAATCGATTTACGTCCTGCTCAGTACGGCCAACATCTTATCGCCGGATGGCCGCTGTCAGTCCTTCAGCGCGAACGCCAACGGGATTGGGGTTGGGGAAGGCTGCGGCGTCGTCGTCCTCAAGCCGCTCCATCAGGCGATACAGGATAACGACAAGATTTATGGCGTTATCGACGGGTCGGCTATTAATAATGACGGCAACACAATGGGCATTACTACCCCGAATCCCGAGGCACAGAAGGAGCTGATCGAGAAGGCCATTGCCGATGCGAAGATTCACCCCGGAAGCGTCAGTTACGTGGAGACGCATGGGACCGGTACCTTGATCGGAGACCCGATCGAATTGAAAGCATTGACGAGCGTCTTTTCGAAATACACGGAGAAAAGGCAATATTGCGGCGTCGGCAGCGTCAAGAGCAATATCGGACATTTGATCAGCGCGGCGGGCGTAGCGAGCTTCATTAAAGTGCTGCTTTCCTTGGTTCATGAAGAGCTTCCGCCTACGCTGCACTGCAGCATCCCGAATCCGAGGTTTCAGTTTGACGATTCCCCCTTCTATATCGTCCAGGAGCATACCAAGTGGACGAGCGATGGCCCTGTATTGCGGGCAGGGATCAGTTCCTTCGGTCTTGGAGGCAACAACGCCCACATCATCGTCAGTAATGAAGGCATACCGGTGACGCATCGGGCTTCCCTTGCCTCAAGAAAGCCGGTCATTTCCTTTAACCGCAAACGGTATTGGCCGGAATCCAAGGCGGTTCCTCCAACGAGTGGGGAGTTCGCCGCTTTTTTTGAGACGGTAGAGGTTGAATAAAGGGGCTGGATATCCATGAGCGCGCAGAAAACCTTTTTGCAAACGCTGCATCACGGCAACTATATCGTTCGGGACCATCAGGTTCACGGCGTACGGACACTCCCGGGCGTGGCATTATTGGATATGATCTACCGGTTGTCGCCTGCCCTTACGGGGACGCTGATGATCGAACTTAGGCATATCTTATTCAAGCAGCCCGTTGTGACCTCGGAAACGTTCGACCAGCAGATCTTGGTTACGTTTGTGCCGCGGCCATCCCATTGGCAGGTTACGGTCACCTCCAAGAAAGTGAAGAACGGGCAGGTCATCGACCCGGAGCCCGCGCAGAATATGGAGTGCCTGCTCTATGTCAGGGAAGAGAAAGCCGCGGTGCGGCAGACGGTGGACCTGCAGTCGTTCATTCGCTCTGCCGACGAGCAGTGGGATATGGACGAGATGTATGAGATGGCACGCCGAACGGAGATACAGCACTTCACGTTCATGAAGACGGCGGGACGGGTGTACCAAAAAAAGAATCAAGAGGTTATGCGGTTGCAGCTTAGCGAGCTGGCCTACAGTCATTTCGACTCGTTCTATGCCCATGTCGCTTTTTTGGACGGGGCCTCTATGGCAGGGTTGTCCTTTAGCAAGAACGGCACCCAGAATTGGATCAATGAAGACCGTTCCGCTTATATGCCTATCACCATCGAACGGTTCTGCATCCACCGGAAGCTGACCCCAACCATCTATACCCATACGGAAGAAAGAGCACCGTCCGGCGCTCTCCCTGTCAACCCTGACCTGGTATCCCGCGATATCACGATTTATGACGAGAAGGGCGAGGTCTTGGTCGAGTTCGGCAAATTCAGCGTAAAACGGATCCGGGAACCGCAAGCGATCCGCAAGCTGATCGGGCTTCGGTCTCCGGAGCCAGCCCCCCTTGCGGATAGGGTGCAGCCATCCCCTGGAGCTGGGGAACAGACGCCCGCAGGGACCTCAACCTCAGCCGAGGGGAGCGGGCCGTATGCGGTTGTTTCTTACCTGAAGGAAGTCATCTCCGGCGTTCTGCACGTTCATCCGGATGCCATCGGCCCGGGAGACGGGTTCTATGAACTCGGATTGGATTCGGTCCAGCTGCTGGGGCTGGTGAAAGTGCTGGAAGAGAAGGTGAGCGGCACGTTGTACCCGACGCTGCTGTTCGAATACTCCACGATCGACAGCCTGTCGGCGTATCTGCTCGAGCATCATGCGGGCGCCTTCGATGCCGGAGTCCCTTCGTATGCCGGGAGAGACCGGGAAGAAGGCGTGCGGCCTGCAGGGCTTCTTCCGTCTGCGGACAGCGGCGAGATCCGTGCGCGTATCCGTGCTTATCTGCAGGGGGTCATTGCCGAAGTGCTCCATGTTCAGCCGAACGCCATCGGCCCGGGTGACGGATTCTACGAGCTGGGACTGGACTCGGTCCAGCTGCTGGGACTGGTGAAAGTGCTGGAGGAGACGATCAGCGGCACGTTGTACCCGACCCTGCTCTTCGAATATTCCACGATCGACAGCTTGTCGGCGTATCTGCTCGAGCATCATGCGGGCGCCTTCGATGCCGGCGCCCCTCCGTTTGCCGGGAGAGGCCGGGAAGGCGGCGTACGGCCCGCCGTGCTTCTTCCGTCTGCGGACAGCGGCGAGATCCGTGCGCGTATCCGTGCTTATCTGCAAGGCGTCATTGCCGAAGTGCTCCATGTTCAGCCGAACGCCATCGGCCCGGGTGACGGATTCTACGAGCTGGGACTGGATTCGGTTCACCTGCTGGGGCTGGTGAAAGTGCTGGAGGAGAAAGTCAGCGGCGCGTTATACCCGACGCTGCTGTTCGAATACTCCACGATCGACAGCCTGTCGGGCTATCTGCTCGAGCATCATGCCAGAGCGTTCGGTGCCGGTGCCTTCCGCAATGGCGGGGAAGCCGGGGGAGAGCGGGGAACCGGTGCCGGTACGGCCCCGGACCCTGCAGGGGAGACCTTGTTCTTCGAGCGGGTCTGGAGGAAGAGGGCCATGCCAAGCTTGAAGAGGGAGGACCCGCGGTACCATGCTGTCGTTCTATACGACGACACTCCTTTGGGCGTTGGGAGCGGTACGCCGTACTTCGACGAGATCATCCGGCTGAATTCCGACAAGACCGACGGAGCCGGCCAGTTCGAGGATAAGCTCAAGCAGCTTCTTCTTTATATCAAGTCGTTCGTGAAACAAAAAGCCAAATCAGAGCTGCTGCTGCAGGTGATCTCGGCCGGGGAGAGCCCGTATGTTTTTGCATTGGAAGGCTTGTTGAAAACCGCGTATATGGAGAACCCCAAAATTAACAGTCAAATCATCTGGATGGAGCCGGAGGGGGACCGCGGCGAGAATAGAACGATGGTTGAAGTGCTTAGGGAGGAAGCACGGTCCCATGGACGCGGAACCGTAAGCGTACGCTATAAGGGCAGCCCTGCCGAACGTTTTGTCCAAGAGCACGGCGAAGTGCATCTGCAGGAACACCGGCCTGCCTACCGGCAGAATGGCGTATACGTGATTACGGGTGGCTTGGGCGGCTTGGGATTGCACGTTGCGGACCATCTCGCCTCCCGGCAAAGGGTGAAGCTGGCCTTGATCGGCCGCTCCAAGCCAGACGAAGCCAAAGCCCGGACCATCCGCCAATTGGTGGCGAAGGGGGCGGAGGTGGTGTACCTTCAAGCCGATATCAGCAGGGAAACGGATGTAGAGCAGGCGTTTGGGGAGATCCGGAACCGATGGGGAGGCATCACCGGCATCTTCCATTGTGCGGGCGCTCTCAAGGATCAGATCCTGATGAATAAAGATGCCGATGAAGTGTCGGAGGTATTGGGCCCCAAGGTTTACGGCATGCGGCATATCGATATGGCTACCCGCGGAGAGAGACTCGATTGTTTTGTGCTGTTCTCATCCGTATCGGCCGTGACGGGAAATATTGGCCAGGCGGATTATGCCAGTGCGAACGCATACATGGATATGCTGGCTCTGGAACGGCAGAAGCAGGTAGACCGGGGGGAACGGTTCGGGCGGACGGTTACCGTGAATTGGCCTTTGTGGCTGGAGGGCGGCATGCGGGTGGAAGAGAACCTTCAAGAGCTGTTCTACCGCTCCAAAGGCAATAGGGCTCTGCCTACAAGGGAAGGGCTTCAAGCTATGGATACCGTTCTTGCGCATTCCTTGACTCAGGCCATCATCTTGTACGGCGACGGAGAGGGCATCCGAGCGGATTTCCTCGGCGCGGCTGCGGCTGGGGAAGAAGACGGGACCCGTCCGGAATCCACAGGCAGGCCGGTCTGCTCCCCCGAGTCTGATGACGATATCGCGATTATCGGACTGTCGGGCCGGTATCCGATGGCGGGAACCATGGACGAGTTTTTTGGCAACCTGCGGGACGGCAAGGATTGCATCGCCCCTATACCGACAGAGCGGTGGGCGGACAACTCGCTATCGTTTGATGTGGAGCAGTATTACCGGTATGGGGGATTTCTTGACCGGATTGACGAATTCGATCCAATGTTTTTTAACATCTCTGCGGCTCAGGCCGAAATGATGGATCCCCAGGCGAGACACTTTTTGCAGACCGCTTGGGAGGCTTGTGAAGATGCGGGTTTTCCGCTGAATCGGAGCGAGCATCGTTATCCGTCGAACAGCGATAAGAGTGTGGGCGTGTTTGCAGGCGTTTTCTGGAACAGTTACGAGCTCTTCAGCGCCGAAATGACGCAGCGCGGAACCCCGTCGGCGTTTGGTGTCTCATCGGCATCGATAGCCAATATGGTCTCCTACTGTTTGAATTTCCATGGCCCTTCGATGGCTGTCGACTCCATGTGCTCATCTTCCTTGACCGCCATTCATTTGGCATGCGAGAGCATCAAGCGCGGCGAATGCCATTACGCCGTTGCAGGGGGAGTGAACCTAGTCACACATCCTCACAAGTATGTGTTCTTACAGCAGGCCCAGTTCTTATCCTCGGACGGACGGTGCCGGAGCTTCGGCAAAGACGGGGATGGTTATGTGCCCGGGGAAGGGGTGGGAGCCCTTCTTCTGGCGAAGCGCTCCCAGGCGGAGAAGGAAGGCTACCCGATCTACGGCGTGATCAAAGGCTCCGCCATTAACCATGTGGGCAAGACGTCGGGCGCCACCGTGCCTGACCCTGTAGCGCAGTCGGAAGTCATTTCGGATGCCATCACGAGATCCGGCATAGATCCGCGGACGATAAGTTATGTGGAAGCACATGGTACGGGCACCTCTCTAGGGGACCCGATCGAACTTCACGGCCTGGAGCGGGCGTTCGCCAAATGGAGCTCGGATAAACAGTACTGCGCCGTGGGCTCGGTAAAGTCGAACATCGGCCATGCGGAAGCGGCGTCGGGGGTTGCCGGATTAACCAAAATCCTCCTGCAGATGAAGCATAAGATCCTGTTTCCTTCCCTGCATGCCGAACAGCTCAATCCGTACATTTCCTTTGAGAACACCTCCTTCTACGTTCAGCGGGAGAGCGGGGAATGGAGAAGGCCGGAGCTCGAGGTCAACGGGAAGAAGACCGTGTATCCAAGGCGTGCCGGCATCAGTTCATTCGGAGCCAATGGAAGCAATGCCCATCTGATCGTAGAAGAATATACGGGCGGCCGTCCGCAAGGCAAGACGGGAGACCACCGGCTGGACACCCCCTGCCTTGTTCCCCTGTCGGCCAAACATGAGGATGCGCTCCAAAGATATGCCGGGAAGCTGCTTCAATATCTGGTGGAAGGCCACACAGGGGGAGCCGCGGAAGTGGAGCCATCCCCTCCATTCGCAGAGGCGGGCGGCGAGTTGAAGGCCATCGCCTACACGCTTCAAACGGGGCGTGAAGCCATGAACTGCAGGGTTGCTTTTGTTGTGAGATCAAGGGAGGAGCTCCTTCAAAAGCTGGAGGGCTATTGCAGCGGAGAGCGGGCGATCAGCGGCTGCTTCCAGGGGGGTGTTCATCAGGAGCCGAGATCACCAGGTGATGCTCTGTCCGCGGACCAAGCGGTGGCAGACTCGATTGCTTCGCGGAACCTGGAGGCTCTGGCCGGATTATGGGTCTCCGGGATTTCCATCGATTGGAATGGATTGTATGACCGTACAGATACCATGAGCCGAGTTCGTCTGCCGACCTATCCGTTCGCCAAAGAACGGTATTGGGTGCCCAAAGCCGAGACGAATCGTCCGGCTGGGGCGACGGTTCGAGAGGCTCTTTCTCGGTCTTCGAATCACCCCTTGCTGCAGCGCCTGGACGCGCGGAAATCGGAGGAGCAGTCCGTTTCTCTGGGTCAAGGGAAGAGTGGGTCAGGGACGGAGAATCTCTGGAATTTTGCCTTGTCGAGAGGCGGGGTTCAACCTTCATAAAGCCAAAAAAGGCGGCCACCCCGGTATATTCGGGAACGGCCGCCTTTTTTTGTGCCGCATACACCCGCTGGATGAAGGTCAGGCTGTGTTGGCAGCGGGGTTCTTCCGGCTCTGCTTGCGGTGATGCAGCAGGTAGTACAGCACCACCGTGAAGGCGGTAATGACCGCGCCGACGAGGTACATCGTGCCGTAGCTTGTCCCGGCGGCGACGATGCCGAGGATATAGGAGCCGAGGCCGTACCCGGTGTCGAAGAGGACGAAGTAAGTCCCCGTCGCAAGGCCGCTGCGGTGGGCGGGGGCCGCCTTCAGCGCGATAGCCTGGAAGCTCGGCAGCAGGGCGCCGAAGCCGAGGCCGATTACCGCGCCGGTGAAGAGGAAGAAGGCGGCGGTGTGCGCCTGACTCAGCAGGAGCATGCCGACGACGAACAGGGCGAGCCCGGGATAGACGAGCACATGCTCGCCGCGCCGATCGAAGATCCGGCCCGTGAACGGGCGGGAGATCAGGATCATCGCCGCGAACACGATGAAGAAGTAGGAGGCGACGGCTCCCTGCCCGATCTCCTTGGCGAAGACGGAGATGAAGGTCGAGATCGCCCCATACGAGAAAGCGAGCACGCTGCCCGCCAGGGATATGGGAATCGCGGCCGGCTCGATGAAGCGCGTCCAGTGCCAAGGATGGCCGGCGGCCGGCTTCGGCACATGCGGCGGGATGCGTACAGTGCTGCCGCAGACGAGCGCCAGCAGGGCCAGGACCGCACAGGCGGTGAACAGCACCGTATAGCTGAAAGAACCGGTGAACATCAGCCCGAGGTAGGGGCCGATGACCATCGCAAGGCTCATGAACAGGCTGAAGTAGCCGACGCCTTCGCCCTTTCGGGCTGCCGGCACGCGGTCGACCGCAATCGCCGAGGTAGCCGTAGCGGCGATCCCGAAGGAGACGCCGTGCAGCACGCGGAGTGCGAGCAGGGCGGTCAGGTTGTGGACGGTCAGGTACAGCGCACTGCAGATCATATAGAGTACGAGCGCGGTGAGCAGCAGCTTGCGGCGGCTGCCCTCGTCGAGCCATTTGCCGGTGAGCGGGCGGAAGACGACGGCCGCGATGACGAACACGGTCGTCACGAGCCCGATCTGGCCCTTGCTGCCGTGAAGCTCATCGAGCACATAGCCGGGCAGGGTCACGGCCAGCATGTAGAAGGTCATGAAGACGAAGAAGGAGCTGAAGCAGATCGCAAGAAAATCCCGCGTCCACAGCGGCACCGGTGTCTGCTGATCGGATAAGGTCTGGTGGGGCATGGGTCCATCTCTTCTTTCTTAAGATTATTGGATATGATCGTTGATGGAGAGCAGTGCCTCTCGCAGCACACGCTCGGACTCCGGATCTATGGAGGCGAGCACAGAGGCGATCAGCTCCGCCTCCATCGGAGCGAGAATGCGGTTGAGCTCTCGTCCGCTGTCGGTGACGTAGAGGAGATACGCGCGGCGGTCATCGGGATGAGGAGCCCGGCGGATCCATCCCTTGCGCTCGAGCTGGTCGAGGATGCGGGTCACGTTCGTCGGGTCCTTCTCCGTCCGTTGGGACAGCTCCCGCTGGTTCACCCCGTCGCCTAGCATCAGCGTGTTGAGTACGGACCACTGCTCCGAGGTGATGTCGAACGGCTGAAAGCGGAGCGTCAGGCTCTGGTTCAGCTTGCGGCCGATCGTGCTGATCATGAAGCCGATGGAATCGTCAATGCGCATGAAGAGCATTCCTCCTGATAGATGAAGCATAGTAGCATGGGTCAGCTGCGGCCGTGCTGCAGACCAGCGTCGCAAGCCATGGGGAGGAGGCCGCTGCTCCGGAATGGCCAGGGTAACCATTCCTGTTCCAAAGCATCCCCATAAAATGACTTTTATAATGTTATCACAGCAATTATATGTATAGCAACTAAATGGAGGGCCACGTCCGCTGGAAAAGAATGCATCGGTGTGATCCAGATCAATACTTTCCTTCCGGGTGTGTGATAAAGTAAAAGAAGACAAACGGAAACAATCATAAACAAAGATTCGGAAAGGGTGACCCACAATGAAATTCGGACTTCTTCCTCCTGCGGACCCGATCGTCCTCTTCATGGAGCGCATCTACGGGTACGGGATGACGACGACCTCCGGCGGCAATCTCTCCATTCGGGACGACAACGGAGACATCTGGATCACTCCGGCGGGCGTGGACAAAGGCGCGCTGACCCGCCAGGATATCGTCTGCGTGAAGCCGGACGGACAGGTCGTCGGCGCCCACAGGCCGTCCAGCGAATTCCCGTTCCACCAGCGGATCTACCGGGACCGGCCGGACCTGCGGGCCGTGGTGCATGCGCACCCGCCCGCGCTGGTGGCCTTCAGCATCGTGCGCCGCATCCCGGACACCAGGCTGCTCCCGGATGAGCACGAGATCTGCGGAGAGGTGGGCATGGCGGCTTACGCGGTTCCGGGCAGCGCCGAGCTCGGCGAACGGATCGCGGAAGTTTTCGCACGGGGGATCGACACGGTAATGCTGGAGAATCACGGAGTTGTTGCCGGCGGCGGCGATCTGTTCGAGGCGTTCCAGCGGTTCGAAACACTGGAATTCTGCGCGCGGCTGGAGATCGAGGCGAGCCGCATCGGAACGCCGGTCCGACTGGCCGCAGAAGACATCGCCAAGGCGCGGGCCTGCCGGGAGCTCCCGCTGGAGCCGTTCACCGCAGCCGGATACCCGACGCGGGAGCGGGAGGCGAGGGAGATGATGTGCCGGCTCATCCGGCGCTCCTATGACCAGCGGCTGTTCACCAGCACGCAGGGAACGTACTCGGAGCGGATCGGCGGGGATGCTTTTCTGATCACGCCCCATGGGATGGACCGCAAGTACCTCGAGCCCCAGGACCTCGTGCGGATCGAAGGCGGGAGGGCGGAGGCCGGCAAAAAGCCAAGCCGCTCGCACCTGCTCCACCGCCATATTTATGAGGCGCACCCGCATGTGAATTCCGTGCTGATCGCCCATCCGCCGAGCATTATGGCTTTTGCCGTCACGGATGCGGACTTCGATTCCCGGACGATCCCCGAGAGCTATCTGCTGCTCCGCCGGATGCCGAAGCTTCCGTTCCACGCCGTGTATGACGATCCGGAGACGGCGGCGGCCGTCTTCACCAAGAATACGCCGATCGCCATCGTGCGCAATAACTGTGTCATTGTAACGGGAGACAGCCTGCTGAGCGCGTTCGACCGGCTGGAGGTGGCGGAATACAGCGCCAGGTCGATGATCGCGGCGCAGAGCCTGGGAGCTATAGTGCATATGGACGAAGAACGGATCGGGGAGCTTGAGAAGGCTTTTGGATTGTAAGAGTGACGGAAGCCGGCGCCCGATGTGTTCGAACGGCTGGAGGTGGCTGAATTGAATACAGCGGCAAGTCGATGATCGCGGCGCAGGAGCTCGGGAGCGATCCGCATAATCGTGAAGTGCGAGCGGTCTCGGGACTGGCGGATGGATTTCGTGATGGCGGCTGGAGTACAGCAGAGACAGCATAGACAGCACAGACAGTCTTCAGATGGAGGCTGTCTTTTTTTATAACCAAGGAAGTTTTAAGTGGAGGTATCAAGTGGAGGGTTCAAGTGACATGCGCTGGGGCGATGGCCGGCCGATACCATTGTTTCCTCGGGGCTATTCTGGGAAAACAAACCCGCGCCACAGCTTCTGCAGCCGCGCCTCCTTCTCCGGGTCAATGATGAACGCTTGGCTTTGGCGGATAGCCCCGGACCGTTTCAGAAGCCCGGTCTTTCTTTTGTCCCCGATAAGGGGGATAAGTATGCCCGTTTATTTTTGATTTTATACTATACAAAAATAAATAAAGGTGATAAGATCAAAACAAGCAAAAACAAAACCATTCAAGCGTAAATTCGGAGGGAAACCAAACCATGGTACAAAGTTTGTGGGATCAGACGAAAGCATCGCAGCTGCAGGGCGGACTTGACGAGCTCGTATACCGCTCGAACATCATCGGAGCGGACCGCCGCGTATGTAACTGGGGCGGAGGCAACACGTCCGCGAAGACGACCGTGAAGGATTTCCGCGGCCGCGACATAGAAGTGATGTTCGTGAAGGGCAGCGGCTCCGACCTCGCGTCGATGAAAGCCGGCAACTTCACCGGCCTGCGCATGGAGGACATCCGTCCACTGTTCGAGAAGCCGGAGATGACCGACGAGGAGATGGTCGCTTACCTGACCCACTGCATGATCGATTCGAAGCACCCGCGCATGTCCATCGAGACACTGCTGCATGCGTTCCTGCCGTTCAAGCACGTCGACCACACGCATCCGGATGCGATCATCGCGCTCTGCTGCGCGGATAACGGCAAAGAAATCGCCAAGGAGATTTTCGGCGACCGCTTCGTCTGGGTTCCTTACGTGCGTCCCGGCTTCACGCTCTCCAAGATGATCGCCGAAGGCGTGCTCGCGAATCCGAAGGCCGAGCTCGTTCTCATGGAGAAGCACGGTCTGGTGACATGGGGCGAAACCTCCGCAGAATGCTACGCTAAAACGATACAGATTATTAATGAAGCGGAAAGCTTCATCGACGCCCGCGTGGACGAAGCGAAGCTGTTCGGCGGCGCGAAGTACGAAGTGCTTGCTCCGGAAGTACGCCGCAGCATTGCCGCTCAAGTGATGCCTGCCATTCGCGGTGCGGTCAGCGACGTGAAGAAAATGATCCTCTCCTTCGACGACGAAGCGGATGTACTGCAGTTCGCTTCCAGCGAGAACGCACCGAAGCTGTCCCAGGTCGGCGCCGCTTGTCCGGATCACCTCGTGCACACGAAGGTCGTTCCGCTGCTCATCGACTGGGAGCCGAACGCGGAGGACGTTGACGGCCTGAAGGCGAAGCTGCAGGAAGGGATCGCCCGCTACAAGGAAGAATACAAAGCGTACTTCGAGCGCAACAAGAACGAAGGCGACGTGATGTTCGAAGCGGCTCCGCGCGTCATCCTTATCCCAGGCGTGGGCATGATCAACACCGGCAAGAGCTGGGCGATGTCCCAGGTCAGCGGCGCGCTGTACCACCGTGCGATTGCCGTTATGCGCGGCGCCACGGCGCTGGGCGAATTCGTCTCCCTGAGCGAGAACGAGTCCTACAACGTCGAGTACTGGCCGCTTGAGCTCTACAAGCTGACGCTGGCTCCGGCGGAAGCCGAGTTCTCCCGCAAGGTGGCCCTGATCACGGGCGGCGCCGGCGGCATCGGCAGCGCAACGGCACGCAGACTCGTTTCCGAGGGCGCGCATGTGGTGCTCGCGGACCTCAACCTCGAAGGCGCACAGAATGTAGCGGCCGAGATCAACGAGAAGTTTGGCGAGAACCGGGCCATTGCGGTTAAAATGGATGTAACGAGCGAAGAGCAGGTGGCGGCGGCATTCGCCGAGACGGCTCTGGCCTACGGCGGTGTGGACATCCTTGTCAACAACGCGGGTCTGGCGACCTCGAGCCCGTTCGACCAAACGAGCCTCAAGGAATGGAACCTGAACATGAACGTGCTCGGCACAGGCTACTTCCTCGTGGCGCGCGAAGCGTTCAAGCAAATGAAAGAACAGGCGATCGGCGGCAACATGGTGTTCATCGGTTCGAAGAACTCCGTCTATGCCGGTAAGAACGCAACAGCTTACAGCGCGGCAAAAGCGCTCGAAGCGCATCTGGCCCGCTGCATCGCGGCCGAAGGCGGCGAGTTCGGCATCCGCGTGAACACGGTGCTGCCGGATGCGATCCTGCAGGGCTCCGCGATCTGGAACGGTTCGTGGCGCAACGAGCGTGCTGCGGCTTACGGCATTGAGCCGGATCAGCTTGAAGAGTACTACCGCAAGCGCACGACGCTGCTCGTGAACATCTATCCGAGCGACATCGCTGAAGGCATCGCGTTCTTCGCCTCCTCGAAGTCCGAGAAGACGACGGGCTGCATGCTGACGATCGACGGCGGCGTACCGGCTGCCTTTACCCGCTAAGCTGAGGAGTGGTGAACCGTATGTTTTATCAGGCCAAAGGCGAGAAGCATTGGGTGATTCCGGACACCTACATCCCGGAGAAGAGCTCGGGCGAGCTTACAAGCCACGAATCCGTGTGCGTGCTCAACACCGGCTCGGAGGAAGCGCTGCTCCGCTTTACGATCTTTTTTGAAGACCGCGATCCGCTGGCCGATATTCTGGTCGTGGTTCCGGGCCGGAGAACGAGACATATCCGCACGAGCTCGCTGCTCAAGGATAGCGTGTCGATTCCGGCGGGCGTTCCCTATGCGATCGAAGTCGTGAGCGATGTGCCGGTGATCGTGCAGTACAGCCGCCTCGATTCGACGCAGGCCGAGAATGCGCTGATGTCCACGATGGCTTTCCCGGTTCGTTAAGAAGCGGGCCGGAGCGGCAGCCGAAGCTGGGCTCCCCTGGAGAGCGAAGTAATGGGCGTGTGTACCGCACGCAGGGGCAGGTGGGTGGCAGCACCCAGGCAGGAGGCGGGAGTGGTGAGCGATCGCGGCTCCCGGTCCACTGCGGCAGGAAAGCAGAAGCTGAAGCATCCGCGCAGATGGGTACGAAAGCGCCGCAGCAGAGAACGCCAGCTGAATGCGCTGCAGCAGCCTCGGTTGTTCCGTCTCCTCACTCGTTGCTGCGGGATTCGCTGCCCGAAATGGCCTTAGGGTCGGGCTTTAGCCCCGGAACATCGTAAGTTAAGCCGCACCTGCTTCCTGAAATAAAAATAGCGGAACTATAGTTCCTTATCTGATGTTTTTATATCGCTTCCCGCGAAATAGCGGAACTCAGGTATCTTATCGCCCTGCAAACGGTCCGTTTTGCCGGAGATCGGTGAGGATAACGCATCTGAGTTCCGTTATTTTCAAGGAGGCTGTGCAAATGAGGGCCATAGCGCATCTCCGTTCCTCTATTTGCGTCCAAGTCCGCTGTAACCCAATACGAAAGATAAAGCTGCCCCTAAGGGCTATCGCATATGAGATGAAGAAAGGGTGTTGAACGTGTCCGACCGCGCCTACGCATTATTTGAAGAGCAGCAGCAAGCCAGAGGCATCAACCTGGAGGAAGTCAAAAAACGTTTGAAAGCGCTCCACATCGAGACGCCGTCCTGGGGCTACGGGGATTCGGGCACCCGCTTCAAGGTGTTCCAGAAGGAAGGCGTGCCGCGCAACCCGTTCGAGAAGTTCGAGGATGCGGCTCAGGTGCACGGGCTGACCGGCCTCTGTCCGTCCGTTGCGATCCATATCCCGTGGGATAAGGTTGAGGACTACGGCAAGCTCCGCAACCACGCCGAGAGCCTAGGGCTGAAGATCGGCGCCGTGAACCCGAACCTGTTCCAAGAGGAAGACTATATGCTCGGCAGCGTGACGAATGCTGATCCGGCCGTGCGCCGCAAGGCGACCGATCACCTCCTCGAGTGTGTGGACATTGCCAAGGAAACCGGCTCGCGCGACCTCAGCCTGTGGTTCGCCGACGGCACGAACTATCCGGGCCAGGGAGATATCCGCAAGCGCAAGGCATGGATGTTCGAAGCGCTGAACGAGATGTACAAGGCGATGACGCCGGAGATGCGCATGCTCATCGAGTACAAATGCTTTGAGCCTGCGTTCTACCACACGGACATCGCGGACTGGGGCATGGCGTATAACTATGCGCTGAAGCTCGGACCGCAGGCGGAAGTGCTCGTGGACACCGGCCACCACCTGCCGGGCGCGAACATCGAGCATATCGTCGCTTACCTGATCGACGAGAACCGTCTCGGCGGCTTCCACTTCAACTCCCGCAAGTATGCGGATGACGATCTCGTGGTCGGCTCCGTCAACCCGTACGAGCTGTTCCTGATCTTCTACCAGATCCTGAACGCCGCTAACGACGACGATGCGAAGATCCGCAGCACCGTTGACAACATCGCATACATGATCGACCAGTCGCACAACATCGAGCAGAAAATCCCGGCCATGCTCCGCTCCGTCCTCAACGTGCAGACGCAGTATGCCAAAGCGCTGCTCATCAACCACGCGGAAGTGGAAGAGGCGCAGCTGCGCGGCGATGTGCTCGGCGCGGAAGATGCGGTACGCCGCGCGTTCGAATTCGACGTGACTCCGCTGCTGTATGCGCTGCGTGAAGAGCAAGGGCTGCCGGTCGATCCGATGAAAGCGTACCTGAGCAGCTCCTACGGCAAGGACATCCTGGTGAGAGGCAAGGGCGGTGCGAGCTGGTGAGTATTCTCGCATTCGACCTTGGGGCGAGCAGCGGCAGAGCGCTGCTCGGCCGCCTCATCGGCGGGAGGATCGAGGTAGAGGAGATCCACCGATTCGGCAACGACCCGGTGGCAGTCGGCTCCCGGCTGCAGTGGGACATTCTCCGTCTGTACCATGAGATCCAGCAGGGCCTGCTGAAGGCCAAGCACAAGGGCGAGACGCCGGAGAGCATCGGGATTGACTCCTGGGCGGTAGACTTCGGTCTGCTGGACCGCAATGGCGAGCTGCTCGGCAACCCGTACCATTACCGGGATCATCACACTGACGGTGTGATGGAACGGGTAGCTGCACGGCTTGGGGAGCAGACGATCTTCGGGAAGACCGGCATCCAGTTCCTGCCGTTCAACACGCTGTACCAGCTGGCGGCCCTGAAGGAAGCGGACTCTCCGCTTCTCGCAAGCGCCGAGCGTTTCCTGATGATTCCCGACCTGCTCCGCTATTTCCTGACGGGCGAGGCGCTGAACGAGTTCTCGAACGCCACGACAACCCAGTTCTACAACCCGCTGACCGGCGGGTGGGATGCGGACCTGCTTGCAGGCATCGGGATCCCGTCTTCGTGGTTCGGCCCCATTGCCGATCCGGGAGCAAGCGCCGGACAGCTCCGCTCCTCGGTGAGCGAGACGCTGGGCCTTCCGCGCATTCCTGTCATCGCGGTGGCGGAGCACGATACGGGCTCGGCGGTTGCGGCGGTGCCGGCGACGGAGCGGTCTTTTGCCTACCTGAGCTGCGGCACCTGGTCGCTGATGGGCACCGAGGTGGACCGCCCGGTTATTAACGAGCTGTCGCAGAAGTACAACTTCACGAACGAAGGCGGCGTGGGGCGGACGTACCGGCTGCTCAAGAACATCATGGGCCTGTGGATTCTGCAGGAGACGAAGCGCGAGTGGGACCGGGCGGGCAGAGAATACTCCTTCCCCGAGCTAGTGAAGCTGGCCGGAGAGGCGCCGGCCTTCGGAGCGTTCATCGATCCGGACGACGGCTTGTTCCTCCATCCCGGCGACATGACGCCGCGCATCCGCGAGTACTGCGCCCGGACGGGGCAGCGTGCGCCGGAGGGTCCGGGTGAGGTTGTTCGTTGTATTTTGGAGAGTCTGGCGTTAAAATACCGTTATGTGCTGGAGCTGACCGAGACTTTGTCAGAACAGCAGTTCGGCGGGCTTCATATGGTGGGCGGCGGCATCCAGAATGCGCTGCTGTGCCAGTGGTCCGCGAATGCGATCAAGAGGCCTGTGTGGGCGGGCCCTGCGGAAGGCAGCGCGATCGGCAATCTGGCGGTGCAGTGGATCGCCCGCGGCGAGTTCTCGGACATCTGGGAAGCGCGCCGGGTCATCCGCGACTCGTTCCCGGTTACGGTGTACGAACCGCAGGACGGCGAAGCGTGGGAAGAAGCGTACGGCACCTTCCGGAGGATCGCCGGACTGGCGGACTAACGGACGGACGGAAGCTTTGCAATATGGACAGGAAAAGAGGGCGGCTTATGCTGGTGGCTGAGAGGTACGAGAAAATAGTGGCGTTGGTCAACGAAAGAGGAAGCATCCGGGTCTCCGAGCTCAGCGAGCTGTGCCAGGTGACGGAGGAGACGATCCGCCGCGACCTGGACCGGCTCGAAGCGGCCGGGCGGCTCAAACGCTCCCACGGGGGTGCCGTCTCCGTCAAGGAGCAGCAGGGGGAGATTCCTTACGCCGAGCGGGAAGTGATGCACGCCGAAGAGAAGCGGCGCATCGCCCAGGAGGCTGTGCTGTTGATCCAGCCCCATGACCGCGTTCTGCTCGACGCCAGCACAACCGCTTGGTATATGGCCTCTTACCTGCCCGACTTTCCGCTGACGGTCCTGACCAATTCGATCCGGGTCGCGACGGAGCTCAGCTCCAAAGAGAAGGTCGAAGTGATCTGCACCGGGGGGCAGCTGGCTAAGCGCTCGCTGTCTTATGTCGGCCCGCTGGCCGAGCGGTCCCTCGAGGCGTATCACGTCGACAAGCTCTTTCTCTCCTGCAAAGGCGTTCATCTCGAGCGGGGCATCTCCGAGTCGAACGAGCTGCAGGCCCGCGTGAAGCAGCGGATGATCGACATCGCCGACGAGGTGATCCTCCTCGCCGATGCGAGCAAGTTCGGCGTTCGCGCGTTCACACAAGTGGCCGAGCTCAGCGGCGTGCACGCGATGATCACCGACCGCCGATTAGGCGAGGATGCGGTGGCACAGCTGCGGGAGAAGGGGCTGCCTGTGACGATTGTGTAGGCAGGAATGCGGGCTGGGAAGAAGCTTTTCTTGGAGCGGACGGAAGAAAGGGCGCGAGATCGGGGCCGGCTTGGCGCGGGTGACCGGAGGCTGGATCGCTGAGGCCGGGAGGAAGCGGGACGAAGACGAGAGCTGCTGCGCCGGGCGCGGGAAGCGGGGGCGGAAGCGAGTTCCGGGTAGCGAAGGCTGGACCAGACGGAGCTGCATTTTCCGCGCTAAGGCGGAAACGGAAGCGCCGACGATGGCCCCTTGTGCGTCCAGTAAGGCAGAAAATCCGTGTTCGGGAAGCGCAGCGCATCGAAATGCCCGCGCTAAGGCGGGAAATCCGCGTTAGCAGGAGCCGAGGCGCCGATGATGGCCCGTGATGCGACCAGTAAGGCGGTAAATCCGTGTTCGGGAAGCGCAGCGCATCGAAATGACCGCGCTAAGACGGAGAATCCGCGTTAGCCGGATCCGCTCTCCTTTTTCTTCCTTCAGGAAAGGCTTCTTCCCAGAGAAGAGCCGAACTTTTTTACAATTGGCTCTGTTTTTTATCCAACTTGTCTGATAACCTGATAACTATAGGCTGTATGGCTCAGCCCCATCTTTTACACCAACCAGATTCTCCTATTCCATTCCAAAATCCTTATAGCGCGAGAGGTGCACGATGAAAGTTTCCTTGTTTATCACATGCTTGAGCGATGCCTTATTCCCTCCTGTGGGGGAGGCGATGGTCCGTCTGCTGGCCCGGTACGGCGTCAGCCTGGAGTTCCCGACCGTGCAGACCTGCTGCGGACAGCCCGCGTATAACAGCGGCTACTGGGACGAGGCTCGCGCATCCGCCAAGACGATCCTGGCGGCGTTTGAAGACAGCGATTTTGTGATTGCGCCCTCGGGTTCCTGCACGTACATGATCCACCACTATTCGCAGCTGTTCAAGGACGATCCGGTACTGCTCGAGAAGGCAGAGAAGCTGCAGCAGAAAACCTACGAGTTCACCCAATTCCTAGTGCAGGTGCTCGGCGTGAAGGATCTCGGAGCGAAGTTCCCGCGCAAGGTGACTTACCATCCGTCCTGTCACGGCAGCCGGCTGCTCGGCGTGAAGGAGGAGCCGCTGGTGCTGCTCGAGAACGTGAAGGGGCTGGAGTTTGTTCCGCTGCCTTTTGCCGAGGACTGCTGCGGGTTCGGCGGTACATTCGCGGTGAAGATGGCGGATATCTCAGGCGCGATGGTGACCGAGAAGGTCGACCACATCAAGGAGACGGAAGCGGAAGTGCTGGTGGGTCTCGACATGGCCTGCCTGATGAACATTGCCGGCAACCTGCGGTACCGGGGAGAACCCGTTCGGGTGATGCACCTGGCGGAGCTGCTGTATGAAGGGGTGAAGGGCGCATGAGTGCAGCCAAGGCGAATGGAACGGTTAAGGAGAGAGCGGAGCTTGCGCTCAACGATGAATTTCTGCGCAAGGCGGTCAAGTTCACAACGGAGCGGCTGAGACTCGGCAAAAAGAACGCCTCTGCGGACCACGGCAACTGGGACGAGTGGCGGGAACGCGGGCGGCAGATCCGTCTGCATACGATCGCGCATCTGGATTATTACCTGAACCTGTTCGCGGACAATGCGCGGGCGAACGGGGTGCATGTGCATTTTGCGGATACGGGAGAGGAAGCCGTCAAGATTGCGCTGCAGATCGCCGAGAATAAATCGGCGAAGTCGGTCGTGAAATCGAAATCGATGGTCACCGAGGAGCTGCACCTGAACCATGCGCTCGAGGGAATCGGTGTGGAAGCGGTCGAGACGGACCTCGGGGAGTACATCATCCAGCTGGCCGGCGAGACGCCGTCGCACATCATCATCCCGGCGATCCACAAGAACCGGCACCAGATCGCGGAACTGCTGTCGAAGGAAGCTGGCGAGACGCTGCCGCCGGATACGTCCATTCTGGCCGGGTTCGTGCGCAAGAAGCTGCGCGAGAAATTCCTCGAAGCCGACATCGGCATGACGGGCTGCAACTTTGCGATCGCGGAGACCGGGTCCATGGTGCTCTTCGAAAATGAGGGGAACGCACGGATGGTCTCCACCGTGCCCAAGACGCAGATCACGCTGATGGGGATGGAGCGCATCATTCCTTCGTGGACGGACCTCGAAGTCATGGCGACGCTGCTTCCGCGATCCGCGACGGGCCAAAAGCTGACCGTCTACATGTCGGGCATCACGGGCCCGCGCCGCAGCAAGGATGCGGACGGACCGGAGGAGATGCACATCATCATCGTCGACAACGGCCGCTCCCTGCAGCTCGGCGACCCCGAGTTCCAGGAGCTGCTGAACTGCATCCGCTGCGGAGCCTGCCTGAACGCCTGCCCGGTGTACCGTCATATCGGCGGCCATGCCTACGGCGGCACGTACAGCGGGCCGATCGGGGCGGTGCTCACGCCGGCGCTGAAGAAGAACGTGGCGGAGTGGGACGACATCGCCAACGCGTCGAGCCTGTGCGGAGCCTGCTACGAAGCCTGCCCGGTGAAGATCCCGCTGCATGACATGCTCGTCTCCCTGCGCCGCCGCAAGGTGGAGGCCGGCCACGACAACCGGATGGAGACGATCGGGATGAAGGGCTTCGCCGCCCTGGCCGGGGATTCGCTGCGGATGAAGACGGCGCTGAAGCTCGGCAAGCTGGGCCAGAAGCTCGTCGCTCGCGACGGCGGCATCCGTATCAAGATCGGCCCGCTCAAGGGCTGGAACACGTACCGCGTGACGCCGACGCTGCCGAAGCAGTCGTTTCGGGAGCAGTGGGGCACCCTTGAGGCGGAGATACGCAGCGGGCTGCAGGAGATGGACCCGGCCGTGAAGAGTCGGATGGAAGCGATCGTGAAGCAGCGCAGCAAGGGAGGACACGGACATGGCTGAGACGCATGCACAGTGGCTGCAGCGGATGGAAGAGGAATCGAAGGCGAAGCAGAAGCGGTTCATCGGCGGCATCGCCCAGAAGCTGGGACGCCCGCAGGTGACGCAAAAGCCGGTCCGCCCCGTGATCGGGGCGCCGGAATTCTGGCGGGAGTTCGAGTGGCCGACGGAAGAGCGGATCGAGCGGTTCACGGAGAACTTCCGGAGCGTCGGCGGACATGTCGAGCGGCTCTCGGGCATGGAGGACGTGACGCGCTTTATCGCGGACAAAGCGGCCGAGACAGGTGCCAAGTATGTCGTCCGGCAGAACCAGCCGGAGCTGGATGGGCTTGGCCTGGAAGCGGCCCTGCCGCAGGCGCAGGTATCCGTCTGGAACACGGATGCGGGGGAGAACTGGAAGGCCCGTGCCGCGGAAGCGGACTTCGGCGTAGTGATGGCGGACTATGCGGCGGCTTATACGGGCTCGGTCACGGTGCTGTCGGCGGAGCAAAAAGGCCGCTCCGTCAGCCTGCTGCCTACGGTGCTGTTCGTGATCATCCCGGTGGAGCGGCTGAAAACGAGACTGGGCGAGATTCTTGTGAATTTCGATGCGGCGGGGCGCGAAGCGCTGCCGGCGGGGATTCATTTTATCTCCGGCCCGAGCCGCTCGGCGGATATCGAGAATGACCTCACGATAGGCGTTCATGGACCGGGGATCGTCTACGCCCTGCTCGTCGGCTAGAGGAGGACTTAGCGCATGAACGGAACGCCAGTGACGCCTGTGCCGAGGCGCAGCCATTATGAAGAAGTGACCGAGCAGCTCAAGGCGCAGATTCTGCAGGGACGGCTGGAGGCCGGAGACCGGCTGCCATCCACGAAGGAGATGTCCGAGCGCTTCGGCGTCTCCCGCTCCGTGACGCGCGAAGCGCTCAGCGCCCTGAAGGCGATGGGGTTGATCGAGATCCGCCAGGGCGGCGCCTGCCGGGTGATCGGCAGGGGCGAGACGGGAGCTTCGGCGGCGAGTGCGCCGGGGCACTCCCCGGCTGCGCTGACCCTGGACCGCACCGCGCTGGCGCACATGCTCGAGGCCCGCAGCATGCTCGAGGTATCCAACGCCGCGCTTGCTGCCGCCAAGCGGACGGACGCAGACCTCGAGCGGCTGCGCGAGGCGCTGGCGGACATGGAGCGCGCTGCTGCCTGCGGCGCGGAAGCGGACGAGGCGGACCTGCGCTTCCACACGGCGCTGGCCCGTGCCGGCCAGAATCCGGTGTTGCTGCACGTGTTCGAATCGATCGCGGTGCCGCTGCACGCGGCGATAGCGGGCACGCGCCGGGAGCCGGCAGCCGGTCCATCCGTGCAGGAACGCAGCAGCAGCGAGGGCATTTCGCGGCAGCTGCTGGAGGAGCATGCCGCGATCTACGCCGCGGTCGCTGCGCACGACCAGGACCGTGCCGTCCAGGGGATGCGGCTGCACCTGGAGCATATGGAGGCTTTTTTGACGGACGGGTAGACGCGGACTCTGACGGAGCGAGCTTGGAGACCCGTATGCAGCAGTTGGACCGAAACGAAGCACCCTGCTTGTACGCTGGAGATGGCGTTGGGCAGGGTATTTTGTGTTTTTGTTATCGGGTGAGGCCGGGTGATGTGGGGAAGGGGGATAAGGTGCATTTTTATAAATGTTGGAATGGATAGGGGCCGCTGAATCTTTGCCGGAGCTTCAGGAGCTGTATATTGGGAGAAGCGGGCTTTTTGAAGTGGCTGCAGCAGGGTGGGGCTTCGGGGCAGCTTCGGTCCGTCGTATGCGTGGTAATCGGAATCCGAGTATCGGATGAAAATCATCATATAAGCAGCGGACATGTTCAGAAACCCGGGGTTTATGATATAAAACATCATAAAAAATCGTGAATTGCCCCGGTGGAGGTGTTTGGTTGTGCTATCTGATATGATTCATCAGATAACTGGCCGATTGGGGCTGCTGGGTTGATTTAGCGATGATTCTCATCAGATGGAGCAGCTGTTTGAAGCACAAGGAGGGGGAATGCCGCTCCAGGCCTACCTGCCATAAGGAAAAGGGAGTTGGAGTGAGGACATTCGTACTTATCGGCCAGAAGGTGAGGCCGGAGAGACTCCTGTAAGAACCGCATACGACACGGCGCAGGATACGAAGCCGCAAGCGCCTTATGAGTTGCAGGCCGGCGGACTGCAGCTGTATGGCTTATATGAGCCCGTATGACCTGCCCCCAGTCCATGGTGAATCGATACCCCGAAAACCAAGTCCAGCGCCTCACGCGACCTGGGTCCAGGTGGCCTCCCCTCCCCAGGTTCGTTACCCTCTGCCTTCCTTGCCTGTATGCTGATGGAAAGAAGCGGGAACTTTCCCGGTACAGAGAGGAAGGAACACCCATGCCGATACGTATGAATCAGGCGCCCCAAAACGAAGCGCCAACAAACTTGCGCGGCCGAAGGAGCGTGTCCGTCATCAGGAAGGCACTGCTCAGCATGATGGCGGTGGTCATGCTGCTGCTGGGCACGCTTCCAAGCGTGCAGGCAGAGCAGCAGCAAGCGCAGTGGACGGAGGAGGCAGTGCAGTTCACAAGTGAAGGCCTCACACTGAACGGTACGCTGCTGCTTCCGGATACGCCGGAGCCGCATCCGGCCGTTGTGCTGGTTCACGGCTCTAATGCGGTGAACAGGGAGAAGTACCGGGGGGAGGCGGAGCTCTTTGCAAGGGCGGGCATTGCTGCGTTTATCTACGATAAGCGCAAGGACGGCTTCGCCTCATCCCGCAGCGGAGGGCGGTCCTATGATCTGCTCGCTACCGATGCGGCGGCGGCCGTGGAGGCAATGCGCTCACATCCAGGCCTGAATCCGGAGCACATCGGGCTCTGGGGGATCAGCGAGGGGGCGTGGGTCGCATCCCTGGCCGCTTCGCGTTCGGACCGGGCGGATTTTCTCATCACCGTGGGGGCTTCGGGCGTTGCTCCGGTCCGGCAGCAGTCCTGGCAGCTCGTCAACCGGCTGCAGGGGCAGGGAGTGAGCAGTCCGGGCGTCGTGGAAGCCCTCTCCGACCGTGCACTCCGGCTGGCCGTCTCCGCCGGCATGTTCGCCGAAGCCGATTATAATCCCCTGCCGGCCTTCGAGGGAGTGAAGCAGCCGGTGCTCGCAATCTGGGGAAGACAGGACCGCATAGAACCGCCGCTCGAAAGCTACGGTCTTCTGAAGCAGGCGCTGCACAAGTCCGAATCCGCCTCCTACCGCTTCTTTGATCGGGCCGGCCATAATCTGCGCTCTGCGCCTGACGGAGTTACGCAGACGGAAGCGTTTCCGGCCGGTTATGCGGATACCATGACCTCCTGGGTCAAGAGTGTCACCTCCGGCCAGGCCGGCGGACCGCAGATAGCCGGCGACTTGCCGCAGCAGGAGCATCTGTCCAAGCCGGGACTGAGCAGCATGACCTGGTATCAAACGGCGTGGGTCCAGCTGGGCTCAATGCTGCTGCTCATCATCTTGTTCCTTGGATGCTGGATAGCCTTCCTGCGGCGGGCAGGTGCTCTTCGCCGGGAGGGGGCGGCTTCCGGCGATACCGGGCCCAGGTTCGGGGCCGGCGGACTGGCGGCGGGCTCCGGACTGCTGACCGTGCTGGGGTTCACCGTCTACTTCGGCTGGCTCATGGGCAGCGGAGCCAAACAAGTGGCACCGATCCTGGGCGACCGGCCGCTGGTCTGGCTGCTCCTGCAGCTGCTGGCCGTGATCACCTGCGGGGCGGCGGCGGTATATGCATTCAGCTGGCGTAAAGGGAGTCGGCGGAGCGGAGCAGGTAAGCGGATGTGGAACGGGCTGCTTTTTGTAGGCGTAGTGCTTTTCACCGCATGGGCTGGTTACTGGCAGCTGTTCAGCTTGTAGCATCCTAAAACCATGAGCAGACCTCCATATAGATTCCACTGAACCCAGCCCCAATCTTGCTGACCTTGCAGCTGCATTCCTGCTAATGTCGGAGTTTTGAACAAAGGCGTCTGATTTTTAGGTTCCGGCGGCAGGACGCCTGCGGTAAGATGGGGACACGGGCGGAATCCGGTGCAGGACGGAGCTTGCGGAATACTGCGGAGATGGCACTGGATTCCATGGAACTCAAACCCAAGGAGGACATTACAATGAAAGCACCGCTGTTTCGGGATCCGGTCTATGACGGGGCCGCCGATCCCGTATTGATATGGAACCGGGAGGCCCGCGAGTGGTGGATGATCTATACCAACCGCCGGGCCACCGCCCCTGGGCGTGGAGTCGCGTGGGTGCATGGGACGGATCTCGGCGTCGCCTCCTCTTCGGATGGGGGACAGAGCTGGGTGTACCGGGGCACACTGAGCGGGCTGGATATCGAATGGGGGCGCAATACCTTCTGGGCGCCGGAGATCGTCTGGCATGACGGGCTGTATCACATGTATGTCAGCTATATCCGCGGAATCCCGGAGGAGTGGGCGGGGCATCCGAGGTATCTGCTCCACTATACTTCGCCGGATCTGCTGCAGTGGACCTTCCGCTCGCAGCTGGAGCTCTCGAGCGACCGGGTGATCGACGCATGCATTTACCGCATGCCGGACGGGAGGTTCCGGATGTGGTACAAGGACGAAGCTCATCATTCCCACACCTATGCGGCGGACAGCCCGGATCTATTCCAGTGGCAGGTCGTGGGGCCGGTGCTGACCCACCGGGCGCATGAAGGACCGAACGTGTTTCGTTTCAAAGGCTGGTATTGGATGGTTATCGACGAATGGAGAGGTCAAGGTGTCTATCGATCGGATGATCTGGAGAACTGGGAACGCGGCGGCCTTATCCTCGGCGAGGGAGGAACGAGGGAAGACGATGGAACGATGGGCCTCCATGCCGATGTGGTCGTACAGGATGAGGAAGCGTATATCTTCTACTTCACCCACCCCGGGCGACAAGACGGCACGCCGGAGGAGGCCTACGACAGCCGAAGATCCTCCATCCAAGCGGCGAGACTCCATGTAAAAGACGGCGTGCTGACGTGTGACCGGAACGAGGAATTTGTGCTGAACCTGTCGGACGAGACGGGCCTGGAAGAGGCGGCGGCCGGCAGGGAGTAATGAGGGACACGAGCATCCCATAGGAAAAGGGGCGGTCCAAGGCGGCCGGCTACGTCTGCATGATCTGGGGCTGCCAATGCGGCTGTGCTTGCCGGAACGGTCTGTGCTGCTGCACCGCTTTCTGTCCGTGATCCAATATAACGTGTATAACGCGTACAAAAAACGAAGCCATCCGGGCGTTCCCGGATGGCTTTTTGGATAGGCTCCCATTCCATGGATGATCGGAGCTGTGGAGCCGGAGAAACTAGGACAGTCTGAGCGGACGCACCGGTTCCTTTGTACATACAGGGCATGCCCACAGCCATTAGGAATCGAAGCGGAGCTTTTTTTCGGAACGCTTTTTGGGGTATGTATGCGGCTGAGCCTCATGCAGCCCGAAACGTTACCGGAGCCGCGAAGCCGGGAATACCTGCCGGATCTGCAGGGCAATCAGTGCGGCCAGCACAGCTTTGACGGCATCGCCGGGCAGGAACGGGTAGCAGGCGGCCACCATGGCCTTCTGCATCGGAAGGTTCGCCACATGAGCGAGCCAAGGCACGCCGGTCACGTAGAGCAGCAGGGAGCCGAACACTTCGGCAGCGAGGAACAGGCGGACGAACGTCCAGACTCCGCGTCCCTGCACGCGTTCGCTCACCCAGCCGATCAGCAGCGCTGCGAAAGGATAAGCCCAGATGAAGCCGCCCGTCTTGCCGAGGAGGAGGGTCGGCCCGCCGCTGCCGTGCATCAGCGGAAGTCCGGCTGCCGTCAGCAGGACCACGAGGCCGATGCTGATGAAGCCATAGACCGGACCCAGGATGAGGCCGGCGAGCATCACGACCAGGTTCTGGAAGGAGATGGGCACCGGGGAGAAGCCGAGATGAATGTTGAAAAAGCTCGACGCGACAAACAGCGCGCCGAACAGCGTACTGAAGACGAGACCCCGGATGGAAATGGATGTTTTCATTGATCTTTCCCCTTTGTTTTGTTAACCTTGGATTATGGATTGTTGGTTAACAATATGAATGTAATGAGCATTCTATCACACGAATCTTACCCGGAAAAGAGTTTTTTCTTATGATCTCAGAGCCATTTGTACTGCTCCGGATGGAGAACCTTACATACACCTTATCTACAGCCGATGGTAGCCGGGTACTGCTTCAGGATATCAACCTGTCCGTCAGGCAGGGGGAATGGCTGGCGGTTGCCGGAACGAACGGCAGCGGGAAGAGCACCCTGGCGCGGACGATGGCGGGATTGTATAAGCCCACTTCCGGAACGGTACGGCTGCATGGTACGGACGCTGCTCCGGAGCTCGGGGGAAGCACCATTCCGCTTGTGTTTCAGAACCCGGACACGCACCTGCTCGGCGAAACCGTCTACGAAGAAGTACGCTTCGGCCTTGAATATATGGGGTTGAGCGACGAAGAGATGGAGGAGCGGGTGGAGGAAGCGCTCCGGGATACCGGACTGCTTCCGCTGGCCCATCGCCTTGTCGAATCGCTGTCCGGCGGGCAGAAGCAGCTGCTGGCGGCGGCCGGATGCCTGGCCCTCCGTCCCCCGCTGCTGCTGTTCGACGAAGCGACCTCGATGCTCGACCCCCTGTCGCGGGAGGCGCTGCTCGAGACGGCACGGCGCAAGCACCGGGAGGGGACGACCGTGGTTTGGGTCACGCAGCTGCTCGATGAGCTTTCCTTCGCGGACCGTGTAGCCGCTGTGGACGGAGGCCGGCTGGTGTTCTGCGGCACGCCGGGCGCTTTTTTCTACGAGCGGTCGGCTGAAGGCACAACGCCGTGCGAAAGGCTTGGCTTCGAGCCGCCCTATGCCGTTCGTGTCGCGAGGGAGCTGGAGCGGCTCGGCCTGCCGCTTCGGCGCAAGCCGCTGACGGTGGAAGAGCTGGCGGAGGCGGTGTGCCTATGCTGACGGTATCGCTCCAAGGAGCCGCTGTACATGCGGAGGGGGATGCCTCCCGCAGACCGCTGCTGCGCAGTACCGATGTGACGCTGCGGCCCGGGGAGATCACGCTGGTCATCGGCAGAACGGGAGCGGGGAAAAGCACGCTCCTGCTTGCGCTGGCAGGACTGTCGCCGCTGACGTCCGGGACGATCCGGTACGGGGAGACCCCGCTGTGGGAAGGGGATAAGCTGCATAAGGATGCGCTCGGGCTCATGGGCTTTTCCTTCCAGTATCCCGAGAGGCAGATGTTCGCCCAGACCCTCCGCAGGGAGTTCGTTTATTCCCTGCGGCCGCTGCGTTTGCCCAAGGAAGAGGTCCGGCAAAGAACCGAAGAGGGCATGCGGACGATGGGACTGCCCGAAGCACTGCTGGAGGAAGCGGTGCTGACGCTCTCCGAAGGCCAGAAGCGCCGGGCGGCCCTCGCGGTTACGCTGGCCGTCAAGCCGCCGTGGCTGCTGCTCGATGAGCCGACCGCAGGCATCGATCCCGGCGGCATCCCGCCGCTGCTGGACGCCGTGCTGGCCCACAAGCGGGCAGGAGGAGGTGTCGTGATCGCTTCGCACGATCTCGACACCTTCTTCCCCGTGGCCGACCGCGTGATCGTCATCCGCGACGGGGCCGTCGCGGGCGACCGCCCGCCGGAGGCGTGGTACGCCGACCCGGAGCCGCTGCTGGCGGCCGGCGTCGGCCTGCCGGCCTCGGTGCGGCTTGCGGCAGCCTTGGCATGCCGGGGCGTCAGCGCGGGTGTGCTGCCGGCGGATCCGGCGGCGGCTGCGGCGGCGATCCGGCGCAGCCTGGAGGCGGCTTCGGCCGCCCTAGTGCTCGGGCCTGGCGCTGCCGCAGCGCCGGCTGCTTGGGGGCCGGATTCGCGGGAGGCCGCCATACCAGGCCGTCTGGAAGCGGCTGCCCCCGGAGTGCCTGGGCTAAGCAGGCCGGCAGGGGCCCACGGTGAGGAACCGGACGGCCTGGAAGCGGAGGATACCGAACCGCGGAGATGGAGGAGCCAGGGGTCTCCGGCTGCCATGATGCATGACAGAGAGCAGGACAGCGCCACCGTGGCCGCGTCCTACAGCCGGGAGCACGCTCCCCTGAAGCCGGCTGCGCCCGGATTAGCCCACAGCCTTCCTGGCGTCCCCACGCCGGGCCGTCCGGAAACAGCAGCTGCCAAGGGGCCTGGGTTAAGCAGGCCGGCAGAACCTGTCGGCGCAGTGCTTCCGGATCTTCCGGCAACGGCTGCCGTCAGAGCCTGCGAGCCTGTCACAGCCGCCGTCACTGTCCACGGCCATCCGGCTGCCGCTGGGGCCTCCACTCTGTTGACGCCCACTGTGCCCCGAGATGATCTCGCTCCTGCCTCTGCCGGCCCCAGCCAGCAGGGGGACTACGGCGCAGCCGGGACACTGCCGGATACCGAGCCCCCGGACCCGGTGCATCCCTGGATCCGCCGCCGGCATCCCGTGGCGAAGTGGATTGTCTACCTGCTGCTGTCTGCAGGCATGCTGATCCAGGGCACCTGGGCCGGCCTCGGAGCCGGAGCCCTGCTGCTGACCTTCTGTCTGGTCCGCTTCCGCGTGCCGCCGGCTGTCCTGTTGAAGCCGCTGCGGCCGTATCTGCTCTTCCTGTTCTTCGCCTGCCTGCTGGCGGGCATGCAGTGGGGGCCGGGAGCGGCAGACGGCGGGGCCGGGGGTGTATTCTCGGCCGAGCAGGCCTCGGCGACGTTCCTCCAGCTCACGAATCTGGCGCTGGTGATGATGCTCGGCTTCGTCTTCGTGCGGGTGACGGGTCAGCGCGGGCTGCGCCAAGGGCTCGAGCAGGTACTCGGCCTCGTGTCGCGGGTCGGTATTCCCGTCGGCACGGTCAGCCTGTACGCCGCCCTGCTCCTGCGGATGATTCCCCAGCTGTTTCGGGAGATGGGCCGGATGTCGCTCATCGTCCGCTCCCGGGGACGCGCGCGGGTGAAGCCCGGTCAGGTCCGGCTGCGGGACGTGCCGCCTTTTCTGATCCCGCTGCTGCTCTCCATGATGAAGCAGGCGGAGGATCTGGCACTCGCGCTCGAGGCCAGAGGCTGCCGGATCGAGGGGCCTTCCGTACGCCGCAGGGAGCCGATCCGGTGGGACCGGGGGGACATCCTGCTGCTGGCCGCATCCGGAGTCCTTTTTCTGGGACTTCTTGCGGTTGCCGGCTGGGCGTAAGGTATGCTACCATGACGGAAGAAAAGAGTTTGCAATGGAATATTGATAGGAACACTAGGGGTGCCGCCAAGGCTGAGAGAGACGCAGGTCTTAACCCTTGAACCTGATCTGGGTAATGCCAGCGAAGGGAAGTGGTCTGCCGTCCGCCGCACACACCTGTGTCCATGGATGTACGAACCGCTTTCCTTTGGGAGAGCGGTTGTTTGCTTTGCCGTCCTGTCTGCGGTTTAAGGTCTGCATCGTCGTTAAGGCCAGGCGCCCCCAAACCTGTACATGAGGGGGAAGCCGGGAAATGAAGAACACACCGAAGGATATGGTTCAGGAGCTTCCGGGCGGGGAGACATCCGGAGCACCGGGCCTTCAACCTGCCGCAAACCAAACGCTCGAGCATTTAACCGGCTTGGTGGAACAGCGGGAGGAAGAGCTGCTGGCGCTGGCCTCGAAGCTGATTGCCTTTCGCACGCCGGCCCCGCCGGCACGCAATACGGAGGGGGCCCAGGCCTTCGTCGCTAGCTACCTGGAGGAACGGGGATTCTCCGTCGACCGCTGGGACGTGTATCCCGGCGATCCTAATGTCGTCGGGGTACTTAAGGGAACCGAGCCCGATGCCTACCGGAGCCTTATCGTCAACGGCCATATCGACGTGGCGGAGGTCGGGGCGGACGAGCCGTGGGACCAGGACCCGTTCGCTCCGGTAGTGCGGGACGGCCGCCTGATCGGGCGGGGCGCCTCGGATATGAAGGGCGGGCTGGCCGGCGCCTTGTTCGCCATCGGTCTGCTGCATGAGGTGGGGATCCGCCTGCCGGGCGACCTCACCTTCCAATCGGTGATCGGCGAGGAGGTCGGCGAAGCGGGCACGCTGCAGTGCTGCCGGCGCGGATACACGGCGGACTTCGCCGTGGTGGTCGATACTAGCGACCTGCACATCCAGGGCCAGGGCGGCGTGATCACCGGCTGGGTGACGGTCCGCAGTGCCCGAACCCACCACGACGCTACGCGCAAGCGGATGATCCACGCGGGAGGAGGGCTCCACGGCGCCAGTGCCATCGAGAAGATGATGAAGGTCATCGCGGGTCTTCAGGAGCTGGAGCGGCATTGGGCCGTGATGAAAAGCTATCCGGGCTTCGAGCCCGGCACGAACACGATCAATCCGGCGGTGATCGAAGGGGGGCGGCATGCGGCCTTCATTGCCGACGAGTGCCGGCTGTGGATCACGGTGCATTTTTATCCGGATGAAACGTATGAAGGGGTGGCCCGGGAGATCGAGGAGCATCTGGAGCGGGTGGCTGCGGCGGATCCGTGGCTGCGCGAGAATCCGCTGGAGTTCCGCTGGGGCGGCACTTCGATGATCGAGGACCGGGGCGAGGTATTCCCGTCCCTGGAGGTCGATCCGGACCATGAAGCCGTCCGGCTGCTGCAGCGCTCGCACGAGGGGGTGCACGGCGTACCGGCCGTGGTGGATGTGTCGCCTACCGTGACCGACGGCGGTTGGTTCGCCGATGCCGGCATTCCGGCCGCCATCTATGGCCCGGGGGACCTGCAGAACGCCCACGCGGTGAACGAGAGCGTATCCGTCAGGCAGCTCGTCGATTATACGAAGGTGATGCTGCGTTTTATCTACGAGTGGGGTCATACGCCCAAGGGGTAACATACGATACTACGAAACTACGATATTACGAGAGTCGAGGAGAGGGTTAACGATGACATTCACGCAGAGGCTGCTTGGCAGGCTGGAAGGGGTCTGGCGGCAAAATCACTCGCATCCGTTCGTTCGCGAGATGGGCGCAGGGACGCTGGACCGGGACAAATTCCGTTTCTATATGATCCAGGACTACCTGTACCTGATCGATTACGCGAAGCTCTTCGCGTTGGGGGCGGTGAAGGCGCATGACCTGGCGACGATGGAAAAGTTCGCCGCCCTGCTGCATTCGACGCTGCACGAGGAGATGGCGCTGCACCGTGCTTATGCGGCCCGCTTCGGCATCTCGGAAGAGGAGCTTGAGGCGGCGGAGCCGTCGCCGATCACGCTGGCCTACTCGCATTACATGCTTCATGCGGCGCAGAACGGATCGCTGGCGGAGCTCGTCGCCGCCCTGCTGCCCTGCATGTGGAGCTACTGGGAGATCGGCAAGGAGCTGAGCCGGATCCCGGGTGCGGCGGACCACGAAGATTACGGCGAGTGGATCCGCATGTACAGCTCGGAGGAGTTCGGGGCGCTGGCCCGGTGGTGCATCAGCCTGCTCGACGAGCTGGCGGAAGGGCGGTCCGAAGCGGAGCTGGCGAGGCTCGAGGAGATTTTCCTGAACACGACCCGTTACGAGTACATGTTCTGGGACATGGCCTATCACGGCCAAATGTGGCCGGCGGGCTGACCCCTCTTGGTACAATAGAAGGCCTCCTGCGGCTCTGTATGCGGGAGGTCTTTTTTAGCGGCCTGCCCCCCGTTCCAGCAGCGTAAGGAACACCTGCGGGGCGACCTCCAGCTCCCCGGCTTCCGTGAATCCGTAATTTGTATAAAGCTGCTTGGCCGGCCCGTTCTTCGCTCCGGTGCTCACCCGGTACCCCTTCACCCCAAGGTCCAGTCCGAGCAGAAACCGGATAAGGGAGCCCCCAATGCCCCTGCGAAAAAACTTCGGATGCACGACCAGCCTCGTGATCTCCATCGTATCGCCATCAAGCTCGTAGGCTGCGGCTCCGGCCAGCTCGCTCCCGGTGAAGGATCCGTAGAAGGTCTCCCCGGACTGGGCCAGGGATTCCACCGTGTCTTTCAGTGCAGGAATGCCGTGGAACCCGATCAGCTCGGCTTCGACGAGGTAGGAAGGGGTCTGCACCTGCAGTAGACTCCGCGCGGTTGTGGGGTCGGTTAGATCCAGTCGGACGATCATCAGGCGTACACGTCTCCTTTTTTCGGTCATGAGGTTATTGGTCATTTGTATGGCGGAGCGGGATCAAGTTAGGGCTGTGGTAACGACTGCCATTACGGTTCCACGATACGCGCGTCAGATCATACCTGTCAATCACATCCGGATGGGAAGAATCGGAAACACCGTTTTTTGAACAAGGAAGTCGGCTCTGTGGGTGGACGGAGGACGGCCGCTTCGTTATAGTCGGATTAGACTGGGGCGGACAGATCAGCCGTCCGATGCCGCACAGATGTCAGGAGGATGAAATCATGCTTCGCAGGGATGAAATTCGGATTCGTGATCCGTTCGTGGTGCCGGTGCACGGCGAGGGGCTGTATTACCTCTACGGAACCACCGATGAAAATGTATGGGAGGGCACGGGCGCCGGGTTCGACGTGTTCCGAAGCCGGGACCTGGAGTCGTGGGAAGGGCCGTTCCCTGCCTTCCGCCCGGAGCAGGGCTTCTGGGCGGACCGCCACTTCTGGGCGCCGGAGGTGCATCTCTACGAGGGCCGCTATTATATGTTCGCCTCGTTCAAGGCGGAGGACCGCTGCCGGGGCACGCAGATTCTTGCGGCCGACTCGCCGCTCGGGCCGTTCGTGCCGCTGACCGAAGGACCCGTCACCCCGGCGGAATGGGAGTGCCTTGACGGCACGCTGTACCGCGATGAGGAGGGAGCTCCCTGGATGGTCTTCTGCCGGGAGTGGCTGCAGGTGCATGACGGCGAGATGTATGCGGTGCGCCTGACACGCGATCTGCAGGGCACCGAGGGCGAGCCTCTGCTGCTGTTCCGCGCTTCGGAGGCTCCGTGGACGCGGCATGCCCGGGAGGAGACGGACTATGTGACGGACGGGCCGTTCCTGCACCGCACGGAATCCGGTGAGCTCGTCATGCTGTGGTCGAGCATCGGGGACAAGGGCTATGCGATCGGCTTGGCCCGTTCGGCGTCGGGCCGCATAGAGGGCCCTTGGGTCCACGACGCGGATCGGCTGCTCGAGGAGGACGGCGGGCATGGCATGCTGTTCCGCACCTTCGAGGGCGAGTGGATGCTGACCATCCACGAACCGAACCGGACACCGAACGAGCGGCCGGTTTTCTATCCGGTGAAGGAGCTGCGGGCAGCGGGCCTGCTGTAAGGGAAGAGGGAGAACAGTCTGCCGGGAGGCGGGCTGTTTTTCTCTTGGAAAGCAGGTATAATGGGAGGGATTTCCAAAGGGGGTTGCACTTATTCGTTCCGTATTCCGGTATTTGCTTCAGAAGATGGCTTCAGCTGGATTTGCCCTGCTGTGTCTCTGGGCTCTATTCCTGCTCACGGGCGGAGGGTATCTATCTTTTCGCTTGATGGAGGAAATCAACTTATGGGGAATCCTTTATCTTTACGGCGCTGCATGTTCTATCATTATCGATATGTTCGTGCGATACTTTCCTTCCAAGCGGACCCTTAAAGAAGGGCTGCTCTATGCTTTTTTCGGTTATTGTTATTTTCCGGCCGCCGGTTATCTCAGCAAAGGGGCTGCGTTATCCGCTAGGGAGTTGCTCGGCACCTTGTTCATTGCCGGTACCCTTGGAGCGATTACGGCGCTGATCTTCTGGGCAGGCGGCAGACTGGCGGCCAACCATCGACGGACCTCTTATTTGATGGGCATTGTAATCCCCGGAGTGCTTTTCCTCTCCATGACGATTGTGAACGATCTGAAAATGGGGTGGAAGGAAACCTTTACAAATTCAACCTACGAGGCGGCTTTTGATTCCTTTAACGGAGCCCAGGAGATTCCGGTAGAACTGCGCAAAGGACAAACGCTGGTCTTCGGTGTTTTATGGAATGTAAAAGGAGGCTCGTCCACGGGTCATCATGTCCTGAAGCCAAACGGCGGGTATGCTGCGCTGCAGACAACCACTGATCATAGAACCGCCATTAGTGCAGAGGAGGATGGTGTCTATCGGATCGTGGCTCAAGCCAGAGGAGGTGGCAGCGGGAGCTTCAAAGTTACATGGGAGATCCGTGATTAAAAAATAAATACGACCCCACAAGGAGGCGCCACCATGCAAACGATAAAAAAAGTAGGCGAACGATTCTGGTACCAGACCCCTGTGTCCGAGACGGACCGTCCGATCCTCGGCATGGTCGTGGGACGCGAGCGTAGGCTCATGATCGATGCGGGCAATTCGGAAGCCCATGCCCGGTATTTCCTCGAAGAACTGGCGGAGCGGGGGATCGGGGCGCCGGACCTCGTGGTGCTGACGCATTGGCACTGGGATCATATTTTTGGCCTGGAATGGCTGCATGAGCATGCCGTGTCGATCGCGTCCTTCGGGACGAGGGAGGCCATGGAGAAGCTCGTGCCGCTCTCCTGGAGCGATGAGGCGCTGGATCGGCGGGTGGAGGAAGGGACTGAGATCGAGTTCTGTGCCACTGCCATCAAAAAAGAGTTCCGGGGCTACCGGGACATTCGGATTGCGCTGCCGGTGATGACCTTCGGGAACCGGATGGAGCTGGACCTCGGGGGGGTCACCTGCGTGCTGCAGCATGTGGGCGGGGACCATGCCGGGGATTCGGTGGTGATCTATATCCCCGAGGAGAAAATCCTGTTCCTCGGCGACTGCATCTATGCCGACATTTTCTCCGCCAAGCGGAACTATACGCCGGGGAAGACGCTTGCGCTGCTCGATGTTCTGGAGACATTCGATGCCGAGACGTACGTCCTCTCCCACTGGAAGCCGGTGTCAAAGGCGGAGTTCCGGGAGGAGGCGGCGCTCCTCCGGACGATGGCTCAGCTCACGGAGGAGTTCGCGGGAGATGGAGACGGGATGCAGGAGGCGTACGAGAAGCGGAAGGGTAGAGGGCTGACCGAGGAGGAGCAGGAGACGCTGGAGTATTTTGTGAATGGGGCAGACCTTCAAAAAAAGACCTCCATGACATAAAGTCTGCGGTTCTCTGCGTCCAGCACCGCCAGCATCCGGCTTCCATCCTCTTTGGACCGGGTTAAATACAGCAAGCGTTCGTGGGAGGAGACCGGATGGCTCCGGAACTGTTCCTCCAGCACTTGGGACTCCTGGGAATGCAGCTCCTTCATCAGGGATTGGAAGGAATCGACATGGGCCTGCACGGCACCCGGGACTCCGGCGGAATGCCAGGCATTGCGCCGGCGGAGCTCTTCCACAGCCTCTGCGCTGTATTCGACTATGATGTACTGATCCGGGTCCCGGCCGGCATGCTCGAATACGGTGGTCTTCCGCTGCTCTGGAGGCGTCTCGAAGGCCCAGTTCGCCTGCCAGACCTCGATTTGATGGTCCTGCGTCGCGTAGTGAAACCAGACCACGAAGACAGCCACCAGGAACACGGCAAGGCCGGCAAAGGTCAGGACGAGCTTTTTGAACATACCGTGTACTTCCTCCCGTATTTCTTCCCCATCTGACGGCGGCTCCTCCTCTTACCCCCGCCGGGCCTGCGGCAGGCGTTTCATATAGCTCTGCGGGTCCCGCTGGAAGCCGAACTGCTCATACAAGCCGTGCGCATCCCTGGTTCCCAGAATCCCGGTCATCCACTCGAATTCAGGCGCATGGGTGATGAGCTCCACGAGCTTCTTCGAAATCCCTTGTCCCCGGTACGCTTCGAGCACGAAGACGTCGCATACATAATAGACAGTAGCCCCGTCGGTGACGACACGGGCGAAGCCGACCATCCGCTCCCCCTCGTACACGCCGTAGCATACCGAACTGCGGATCGAAGCGCGGATCCGCTCCGGCTGCCTGAGGTTCGCCCAATAGCTGCCCGCGAGAAAATCGACCACCGTCTCCACCTGAATTTTGGACCGGTCATCGCTGATCACGTACTGCTTGTAAGTGGTTTCCATCGTGCACCTCCGGTAGGAATGTGAATGCTGATTGTGCTTTTTCATACGATTGCCGGCCTCTAGTCTACCATAAATTAGTAGATTCCGACATGAAAAAGGAGCGCAATTCGTAAGAAATCCGGCATCCGGCGGCATGGTACAGTTAAGGCAGAACATGAGCCAAAGGCTGAAAGGATGGAAGAAAAGATGGCGAAGCATAACACGTATTTTTTCTCGGAGGATGCACGGGCACAGGCGGACTTCTACGTGCAGGCGCTGGGCGGCGAGATTCAGGCCGTCATGACGAACGGGCAGCTCCCGGATGCGGCGGAAGGAACGAAGGATAAGGTCATCCACCTCAGCATGGTCGCCGCCGGCGTGAACTTCTGCCTGGCCGATGCCGTATTCGGTCCGGTCAGCCCGGGGAGCGCGATCTCCCAGTGCCTGACTTTCGCAGCGGAGGCCGAAGCCCGCGATGCGTTCGAGAAGCTGTCGGAGGGCGGGACGGTGAGCCAGCCGCTCGAGCCGGCGTTCTGGGGGGCGCTGTTCGGACAGCTCGAAGACAAATTCGGCGTCCAGTGGATGATCACCACGGAAGCGCAGGAGTGCCAAACCCCGGCTTGATTGCCCATAGGTTGAGAAGCGAGGTCGCCGTGATTCACGGCAGGCCTCTTTGCTGTACCCGGCAAAGCGCTGATCCGGGTGGGCCGGGTAGGAAACGGGAAATGCGGCGGGTCATTCCTGACGTGCCTATACCCAATGGGCATCTCCCAAAGTGAGCACAAGAGTGCTATTCATCAGGCTACGTGAGTGTTAGTTTTTACCAAAAATACCCACTATACTGAAGGGGCATGAGGGAAGCCTGCATGCAGACTCTTGCGGAAGTGAACGTGACCGATGGGGTTGAACCTTGTGACCCCAGCCTGCCTCTCTCGTGCAAGATAAGCAGGTAAGCGTTTACTTACCCGGGGAAGGATTCGAGACGAATACGCCGCATGGCGCGGTGAAGGAGGCGGTGGAGCGGACGAAACCGATGTCTTAGGCGGAGCATCCACACCAGCGGCAGAAGCAGCGGTTCTTGTTGAGAAGCATCAGGGAACAGCGCAGGTATGACGGAAGTCAAGTGGAATCCAGGCAGTTTTTATATGAGAGGATGGGTGAATGATTTGAGGAACAAGCTGTGGCGCACAATCTCCTCGGCTCTTGCGGCGGCGGCGCTGCTGGGCGGGCTGCTGCCGGCAGGCGCGGCAACGTCCTATGCGGCGGAAGCGCATGTCGATAATCCGTTTGCGGGAGCGACGGCCTATGTCAACCCGGATTATGCGACGCTGATCGACACGTCGATCGCCAGGACTGCAGACGCGTCCTTGAAGGCCAAGATGGAGACGCTCAAAAGCTACCCGACCGCCGTGTGGCTTGACCGGATCGCGGCGATCGGCGGCGGGGACAGCAACGGCGGACGGCGGAGTCTCGAGGGGCATCTGGATGCGGCCTTGGCCCAGAAGAAGGGTACGGCGCCAATTACGGCGACTTTCGTCATCTATGACCTTCCGGGCCGCGACTGCCACGCCCTTGCATCGAACGGCGAGCTGCCGCTTACCCAGGAGGGGCTGCAGCGCTACAAGACGGAATATATCGACGCGATTGCGAGCATCTTCGCCAATCCGAAGTACCAGGACATCCGGATTGTGACGGTCATTGAGCCGGACGGTCTGCCGAATCTGGTGACGAATCTGAGCGATCCCAAATGTGCAGCGGCTAACTCCAGCGGAATTTATGTCGAGGGCTTCCAATATGCGCTGAACAAGCTGCACGCGATTCCGAACGTGTACAACTATCTGGACATCGGCCACTCCGGCTGGCTCGGATGGGACGATAACCGCCGGGGAGCGGTGACGCTTTACACCAATGCCGTCAAAGGGACGGCAGCGGGCCTGGCGAGTGTGGACGGCCTCATCACCAATACAGCCAATACGACGCCACTCGTCGAGCCGTATCTGACCAATCCGAACCTCACGATTGGCGGCCAGCCGATCCGTTCGTCGAAGTATTACGAGTGGAATCCGAATTTCGACGAATCGGATTTCACGGCAGCCCTCTATGCCGACTTCACGGCAGCCGGCTGGCCTTCGACGCTCGGCTTCCTGGTGGACACGGGCCGCAACGGCTGGGGCGGGGTGAACCGGCCGGCTGGCGCGAGCGGCTCGGACCTCAACACGTACGTGAACTCCGGCCGGATCGACCGCCGGGCGCACCGCGGGCTGTGGTGCAACAACAGCGGTGCGGGCATCGGCCTGCCTCCGCAGTCGGCGCCGGCAGAGTATGCGGCATCCCATATCGATGCGCTGGTCTGGGTCAAACCGCCGGGAGAATCCGACGGAGCAAGCAAGTTCATCCCGAACGACGAAGGCAAGCTGGCGGATCCGAACTGCGATCCGACCTATACGACGTCCGACGGCGTACTGACCGGCGCCATGCCGGATGCGCCTCTGGCAGGCCACTGGTTCCATGACCAGTTCGTGATGCTGGTGCAGAACGCCTTCCCGGCCATCCCGGCTTCCGGCGGCGGCACACCGACGGTTCCGGCAGCACCGGCAGGCGTGAAGGCCGCAGCGGGCAATGCACAGGTGACATTGACATGGAATGCTTCTGCAGGGGCGGCGAGCTATACCGTGAAGCGTGCGTCCGTCAGCGGCGGCCCTTACACGACGGTAGCGACGGGGGTGACGTCCACCAGCTTCACGAACACGGGACTGACGAACGGCACGGCCTACTATTATGTCGTCACGGCTTCGAATGCTGCCGGTGAAAGTGCGGCGTCGGCGCAGGTGAGCGCCGTGCCAACCAGCGGTGTGACCGTTCCAGCCGCGCCGGCAGGCGTGAAGGCCGCAGCGGGCAATGCGCAGGTGACGCTGACGTGGAACGCGTCTGCCGGAGCGGCGAGCTACACGGTGAAGCGCGCCTCCGTCAGCGGGGGTCCTTACACGACGGTAGCGACGGGACTGACGGCGACCAGCTTCACGAACACGGGCTTGACGAACGGTACGGCATACTATTACGTGGTCAGCGCGGTGAACGGTGCCGGCGAGAGCGTGAACTCGGCAGAGGTGTCCGCGGTTCCACAGGGCACCGTGACGCCGGCCGGCAGTCTCGCCGTGCAGTACCGTGCAGGCAACACCAACGCGACCGATAATGCGATTTCGCCGCATTTTAACATCAAGAACAACGGTACGGCGGCGGTGAACCTGAGCGACCTCAAGCTCCGCTACTACTTCACGAAGGACGGAAGCGCCGGCCTGGATTCCTGGGTGGATTGGGCGCAGGTGGGCGGTGCCAACGTACAGCGGGTATTCGGCAGCACATCCGGCACCGGAGCCGACACGTATGTGGAGATCAGCTTCACGTCCGGAGCGGGTTCGATTCCGGCAGGCGGGCAGACCGGGGACATTCAGCTGCGGATGGCGAAGACCGACTGGTCGAATTTCAATGAGACCGGTGATTACTCCTTTGATCCTACCAAAACAACCTATGCGAACTGGGATAAAGTCACGCTGTACCAGGGCGGCAAGCTGGTTTGGGGAATCGAGCCGTAGGCATAGGAGCGATGTAGGCACTTAGCCGTCTGTGGAGCAGGGATCCGCCTTCCGGGGCGGGTTCCTTTGCTTTATGATGCAGCGCATGACCAAGGACTTGGAGAGGGGACGGGAAACATGAAATCATTCCGCTTATGGGGGGCATGGCTCGGTACCGCGGCGGCGGTCCTCGGCCTGCTGCTGCCGTTTGGCGCAGGACAGAGCAAGGCGGCTGCGGCCGTGCCATATGGCCAGCTGAAGGTGCAGGGGGCCGATCTGCTCGGCGAAGGAGGGCAGCGCGTCCAGCTGAGGGGGATGAGCTCCCACGGCATGCATTGGTACGGGGAGCTCGTGAACCGGGACAGCCTCAAGTGGCTCAAGGAAGACTGGAACTCCAATCTGTTCCGGGTGGCGATGTACACAGCGGAGAAGGGATATATCACCGACCCGTCCGTGAAGGAAAAGGTGAAGGAGGCGGTGCAGGCCGCTATCGATCTCGGGCTCTACGTCATCATTGACTGGCACATCCTGACCGACGGGGATCCGAACACCTACAAGACGCAGGCCAAAGCGTTCTTCCAGGAGATGGCCTCGCTGTACGGGCAGTATCCGAATGTGATCTATGAGCTGTGCAACGAGCCCAACGGGAACGTGAGCTGGGCGGGGCAGATCAAGCCGTATGCGCAGGAGCTCACGCAGGCGATCCGGGCGATCGATCCGGACAACATCATCATCGTCGGCACGCCGAACTGGAGCCAGGATGTGAACCAGGCGGCGGACAGCCCGCTGCCTTACGGCAACATCATGTACGCGGCTCACTTCTACGCGGGCACGCACGGGCAGTGGCTGCGCGATAAGATCGACTATGCGCGGGGCAAGGGAGCATCGGTGTTCGTCACCGAGTGGGGCACCAGCGACGCTTCGGGCGACGGAGGACCGTTCCTCACCCAGGCGCAGGAATGGATCGACTTCATGAACAGCCGCGGCATCTCCTGGGCGAATTGGTCCTTGGCCGACAAGGAGGAGAGCTCCGCGGCGCTGCTTCCCGGTGCGAATCCCACCGGCGGGTGGCCGGCTTCCCAGCTGAGCGCCTCCGGCCAGTTCGTGCGGAGCAAGCTTCGCGAGAGCCTGGTGAGCGTGCCGGCGGCCCCCGCGGGACTGAAGGCGCTCCCGGGCAGCGGGCAGGCCGCCCTGAGCTGGGATGCCGTTGCGGGAGCGACCGGCTATACGGTGAAACGGGCGGCAGCCAGCGGCGGTCCGTACACCGCGGTCGCCGACGTGACGGGAACCGCCTACACGGACACGGGACTGGCGAACGGGACGACATACTACTATGTCGTCAGCGCCAAGAACGCGGCGGGCTCTGGACCGGCTTCGGCGCAGGTAAGCGTGCAGCCGGCTCAGGGAGGGGGAGGCACGCCGCCGCCCGGCACCTTGGTCCTGCAGTACCGTGCCGGTGACACGAATGCGGGGGATAACGGGATCAAGCCTCATTTTAACATCCGCAATACCGGCACAGCCCCAGTGGATCTTACCGGAGTGAAGCTCCGCTACTATTTCACGAAGGACGGGACCCAGCCGCTGAACTTCACGGTGGACTGGGCGCAGGTCGGCAGCCAGAACGTCAAAGGGACGTTCGGCAGCATCTCAGGCACCGGTGCGGACACGTACCTCGAAGTGAGCTTCACGGGGGGCAGCCTCCCGGCCGGCGGCCAGACGGGCGACATCCAGACCCGCATTCACAAGGGCGACTGGTCGAACTTCCAGGAGACGGGCGATTACTCGTACGATCCGTCTAAGACCGCGTACGCAGACTGGAGCAAAGTGACGCTCTACCGGGACGGCACGCGGGTTTGGGGGACGGAGCCGTAAGAGGTGGTACCCATGCGAGGGGTGCTCGGCGGTACAGTGCGAGGAATGGGTGGCGGTACAGTGCGAGAAAGGGGCCTCGTCGGCCGCCCATCCGAAGGTATGAAAAGCATCCAACTTTACCGGGACGGTACGCGGGTTAGGGGGACCGCGCTGTAAGAGGCGGAGCCCATGGTACAGTTCGAGGAAGGGGCTCGCCGGCCGCCCATCCGGAGCTCGGGCGTAGGTTCGAAGCAGCCCCTGCCGGAGGCAGATTGTACAATTGCCGCTGTCAAGTCTGTCACCGGATGGGGCGAACTAGGATTTTAGCGGAACTGGAGTTCGTTATATGCTCCATGAGGAGTGTGGTTTTGAGGTTAGCGGAACTGAGGTTCGCTATTTCGACGGCAGGGGCAGATTTTGAACGCTTCGAAGGCTCATAAAGCACTGGATTTCCGCTATTCGCTGGGAAATGTCAGGAAATAACCGGATAAGGCATCCTGGTTCCTTTATTTCAAGACAGATTGTAATATGAAGTGCGACAGTTAGAAAAAACAAAAGGCCCATGTATGGATTCGTGTAAAATGGAAGTCACCACAACACCATTTACAAGGAGAACCCCTACATGAGCTACTCCCATCTTAGCATAATTGAGCGTGGACAACTAGAGACATTGTATCGGCTTGGCTGGTCGACACGTGCCATTGGCCGTCAGCTCGGGCGGCATCATGCTACTATTGCCCGTGAACTTAAACGCGGCCAGTACGAACAGTGTTACGTCGCCCTGCCAGCTCAAAATGCGTATCACAAACGAAGAATGGCTAGCGTACCGGTCGGTAAATTTACTTCGGAGCTTGCAGCAGAGGTGCAAGAGAAATTAGAACAAACCTGGTCACCCGAGCAGATCGCCGAAAGACGCAGATGCGAAGGAAAGCCATTGGTTTGCTTTAAGACGATCTACAGATGGCTCTATGACCGCCGGTTGTCCGTTTCAGAGACAGATGTATTGCGTCACAAAGGAAAGCGGCGGCAACCCCAGGAAACAAGGGGAAGGTTTCTGGTTGGGACGTCGATTCACCAGCGCCCCAAAGAAGTGCGTAAACGCACAACCTTCGGACATTGGGAGATCGATACCGTGGTCTCCAGCCGAGGAAGCAGTAAGGCCTGCGCAGCTACGTTCGTCGAGCGAAAGACACGTCGCTACCTCGCTATAAAGATGCCGGATCGTACAGCACATTCGATGGAGGTGGCCTTTGGGGTGGCCGTGAGCCAATATCCGCAGGGAACCTTTCAAACGGCAACAACTGATCGTGGAAAAGAGTTCGCCTGTTATGCCTCTCTTGAACACCATCATAACATCAATGTTTATTTCGCAGATCCCTACTCTTCTTGGCAGCGAGGCTCTAATGAGAATGCAAATGGACTTTTACGGGAGTTTTTCCCCAAGGGTTATGATCTGGCCACGGTTACGGATGAAGAGCTGGCAGAAGCCATCGATCTGATCAATCATCGACCTCGAAAATGTCTTGGCTGGAAATCTGCTTACGAATCCTTCATGGAAGAACTGTCGCACTTAGCTTGACAATCCATCTCAAATAAAACGGCCGGGACGGGACATCCGTACATTGGATCCGTGGTCTTCCTCCCATTCCACCTCTTTTCCAGTGCACACTTGGCTTACGGTAGGTGCTATGCCGGAGCCGAACCAATGCAGCTCCACAGCAGCGGCTTCATGGTTTTGAAATAGGAAGCGTCAGGTTTCCCGCTCCGTTGGAAGCAGCATACACCATGCACCGGCCCTGGGGCCGGTGTTTTACTATGCAGCTGCCCAATCGCATCCTGCTCGTTGCTCTCCATACCGTACATTTTGCCTCAGCCCACACGCATACAGTCCTCGAGTACAAAGTAAGCCGTCAAACCTCTCATTCGCACTCGTATTCGCACTAGTATTCGCACTAGTATTCGGACTTGTACTCGTCTTCGCCCTCGTCTTCGTATTCGCACTTGTACTCGTATTCGCCCTCGCACTCGTATTCGCACTCCTACTCCTTTGACCCGCGCTTTCCTATCCCGTTCCGGGCCCAATATATGGTATGCTAGATAGGATAAAAAGGAGGGATGGGATGAAAGCGACCATCTACGATGTGGCCAGAGAAGCGGGCGTCTCCATTGCAACCGTCTCCAATGCGATCCGGGGCAAAGGCAAGATCAGCCCCAAGAAGCGGGAGGAAATTCTGGAGATCGTCGAACGGCTGCAGTATCAGCCCAGTATGATCGCCTCGGCCCTGACGGGCAAGAGAACCTATACACTCGGACTGCTCGTGCCGGATATTTCGAACCCGTTCTTCGGGGAGATTGCGAGAGCGGTGGAGGAGCGGGGACAGCAGCTCGGCTACAGTGTCATCATTTGCTCAACGGACAACAAGGACGAGCGGGTCGAACGCTACATCAGCCTGCTCGAGCAGAAAAGCGTGGACGGCATCATCATCGGGACGGGGATATCGGATGCGGCGCTGCTGGAGCGGCTGTCGTCGCGTTCGGTCCCCGTGGCCATGATCGCCAGAGACCTGCCGTCCGCGGACGTGCATAAGGTCGTCATCGACGACTATCTCGGCGGCGAGCTGGCCGCCCGGCACCTGCTGGAGCTCGGCCACCGCCGGTTCGGCGTCATCTCGGAGAAGCATAACCGCGAGCGGGTCCGCGGCTTCTGCGAGACGGTGGAGCGCTCCGGTCAAGCGCTTGCGCCGTGCGGCATCCGCATCTTCGGCGACGACGACCAGATTCAGGATGGCGGGCGGGCCGCCGCCGAGCTGCTCGAGCTGGAGGCGCGTCCGACCGCCCTGTTCTGCTGCAACGATATGTCCGCCACGGGGGCGCTGCGCGCGGCCAAAGCCCGGGGACTCGCGGTACCGCGGGACATCTCGATCGTCAGCTTCGACAACACGATACTCTCGGAGGTGTGCGATCCGCCCATGACCACCATTGCCCAGCCCATGGAGGAGATGGGCCGGCTTGTGGTCGACGCGCTGCTGCAGGAGCTCGGTGAAGGCGGGGCCAAGCAGCGCTTGGTGCTTCAGCCGGTGCTGCTTGTGCGGGGATCGACGGCGGCCTGCATGCCGGAAGAGCGGAGGAATGCATAACACGGCGGAGATCAGGGAAGCTATTGGAAGATCCTTCCCTGCAGGCTAGAGCAAGAAGATTCAATTTCAGACAAAATGGACAAGGGCGGGGGGAGAAACCGAGCGGTTCCATGACCTATAATGGGAACACAAACCGGCAGAATGCCATTCCATTTCAGAAAAGTAGGTGCATCCTTTTATGTCATCGATAGAACCGATCGTCTCCGGGGCCTCCTGGACCCTGTCCGAAGTCCGGCTTCCTTCCATCCCGGAGCGCTCCTTCTCCGTTACCGACTATGGCGCGGTGGGGGACGGCTTAACCGACAATACGGAAGCCTTCCATAAGGCTATCGCGGCCTGCTCCCAGGCCGGGGGCGGACGGGTGGTTATTCCGGCCGGCGTCTGGCTGACCGGCCCGCTGTCCCTGGCCAGCCGCCTGGAGCTGCATGCGGAAGCCGGAGCGCTGGTGCTCTTCTCGCGCCGCTTCGAGGATTATCCGATGATCTTCTCGCAGTATGAAGGACAGCCTTCGATTCGCTGTCAGTCGCCGCTGGACGGCGAAGGGCTGGAGCATGTGGCCATCACGGGAGCGGGCGTCTTTGACGGGGGAGGCGATGCCTGGCGTCCGGTCAAGGACTGGAAGATGACCGAGAAGCACTGGGCGAAGCTCATCGCCTCCGGCGGGGTAGTCGATGAGGCTGCGGGCATGTGGTGGCCGTCCGAAGCCGCAATGAACGGGCCGGCGAAGGTCGCGCAGCTGAAGCGGGAAGGCAGCACGGATCCGAAGGACTATGAAGCCGCGCGGGATTACCTTCGCCCGAACCTGCTCAGCCTGCGGCGCTGCAAGTACGTGCTGCTCGAGGGTGCGACCTTCCAGAACTCCCCGGCCTGGAATCTGCATCCGTGGGCGTGCGAGCATGTGACGCTGCGCGGGGTAACCGTGCGCAACCCGTGGTACGGCCAGAACGGGGACGGCCTGGATCTCGACTCGTGCCGCTACGGTCTGGTCGAGGACTGCTCGTTCGACGTGGGCGACGACGCGATCTGCATCAAGAGCGGCAAGGACGAGGCCGGCCGGGCGCTTGGTATCCCATGCGAGGACATCCTCATCCGGAACTGCCGGGTCTATCACGGACACGGAGGCTTCGTCATCGGCAGCGAGATGTCCGGCGGCGTCCGCCGTCTGCGCGTGGAGGACTGCACGTTCATGGGCACGGATATCGGGCTCCGCTTCAAGAGCACCCGCGGCCGCGGCGGCCTGGTGGAGGATATCGAGATCGAGCGCATCCGTATGAACAGCATTGTCGGCGAGGCGATCTCCTTCCACCTGTTCTACGAAGGTAAGGAAGGCTCGGGGGTAGCGGGCGAGAACCTCGTTCCCGTATCGGTGGAGACCCCGGTCTTCCGCGGGATTACGATCCGCGATGTCCAGTGTGCAGGGGCCGAGACGGCGCTGCTCATCAACGGGCTGCCGGAGATGCCGCTCGACGGGCTGGTCGTCGAGAACTTCACGGCTTCTGCGAAGCGAGGAGCGGTCTGCACGAATGCGCAGAACCTGACGCTGAAGGACGTGACGCTGCATGTGGAGCAGGGGCCGGTCGTCTCCCTCCGCCATGCGCAGCAGGTGAAGATCGAGGGGCTCGGCGGCGGCGCGCCGGAGGGCAGCGATATGCTGGAGGTATCGGGACGCGGTTCGAAGGAGATTGCCTACGGCGGCATTCGGCTTCAGGAAGAGCTCCGCGGCGTGAAGATCGCTATGGAAGTAGAAGACAAGAATTCGATTCGCGGGTAATGGCAAAAGCCCCGGTTCGGCAGCCTTTTGGCGGCGGACCGGGGTTTTTAGTGTGTAGAAGAGCGCTCAAGAGGGATCAAGCCTCCAAAAACGATTGTACCGCATCCAAAAACGCCGGCAGCCGGGTAGAATGAACATGGTGTCCGCCCCCCTCGACCGTCACCAGCTCGCAGGTAGGAATCAGGCGGGAGACTTCCTGCAGCTTATCCTGCGGAATTGGGCTGGTTGACCCGCCTCCGATAATCAGCGTCGGGGCCTGGATGTCGGGCAGCCGGGCCCACCAATGCGGATCCGGCTCGTTAAGCTGCCCGATGATCGAGGGTACCAGGGACCAATCAAAGGGCAGCGGTTCGGACGGCTCCGGAGGAATGTCGAACTTTTTGCCTGTAAAGGGAGGGGGAGTATCCTCCACAATGAGGCGTTGCACTCTCGACGGATAGGTTTGTGAGAAGAGGTAGGATACGGTGCCGCCCATGGAATGTCCCAGGAGTGTGAACCGTTCGAGCCTCAGGCGATCCGCGAAAGCGAGCACGTCTTCGCACATCAGCTCAAAGCTGTAGCTTCCCGTTCTGGCACTTGCACCATGCCCGCGCTGGTCCAGTGCCAGTACGCGGTGAGTCTCCCCTAATACGGCCGCGGCTTCATCCCAGGATTCGGCCGTCATCCCGAGCGCATGAAGAGCGATGATCGGCGGTGATGAGAACTCTCCCGTCTCCCGGTATTGAAACGGTAGTCCATTCCATTCGAGTTGCTTCACAAGCGTTTGCATCCTTGTCATCTCCCTTGTAGGACTTGGCCGCCATAGTGTCGTCGTTGTTCGTTCAGCGGCAGGCTGTTTTGAATTCCCCATACTTCCTCAATTTATCATTGAACGAACATTCAGTCAATTAATTTGACGGCAGCTTTCTTCTTCGCATATGATGGATGGACAATCGTAACCCAAAGGTGAACACATATGCCTAGAACTCCCCAAGAAAATGAACGGATCCGTGCCATGGCCAAGGATAAAATCCGCGCCGCGGCGATCGAGGTTTTTATCGAAAAGGGCTTTCATAAGGCCTCGATTGACGATGTGGCCAAAAAAGCCGGCATCTCCAAGGGCCTGCTGTACAATTATTTTAAGGGCAAAACCGACCTGCTGGCCGAGCTGGTTCACATCCGCAAAGAGGAGATCGTGCAGGTTATGGAAGAAGCGGTGGGGCAGGCATCCCCTAAGGAACAGCTGCATTATATTGCAGAGCATGCGCTTCGCAATGTGCAGCAGCAGCCCCATGTCTACCGCTTTTACCTCCATCTGCAGACGCATCCGGAAGCGGATGAAGTCGTGTCCGCCTACAGCCAGACCCTGAAGGACGAGATGGCCCGCCAAGCCGAAGTCCAGGCGGAGATCTTCCGGAAGCTGAACGCGGCCAGGCCCGAAATGGAGTCACTGCAGTTCTCGACCCTGCTGCATGGGATCATGCTGATGTACTCCACCTATCCGGACCAGATTCCGTTAGAAGAACTGAAGCGTGATTTGGTGACCGACTTCATCAACCGCTATTCGTAAAAGGGCGAGGGACTGCTCTTAGAACCCTATAAGGCCGCCGTTTTGTGAACGTCAGCCTTAGTGGATATTTATACCAAATGGGCGGTATTCGCAAAGTCCACCAAACGGAACCGGCCGTCTTCGCAGCTCACTCGGGTTATGGAGCATTCGGCGACCAGCTGGCTTTGCTCCGCCAGGAATCGGGAATGCCACTTGTCCAATTCCGCCTCTGCGATGACATGGACAAGGAAGTCGGTGATCAGGCCGCCATGAGTCACCACAAGGATGGGTGCCGGAGGATGCTCCGCTGACAGTTCGAGCAGGCAGGAAGCTAACCGTTCGCCCGCCTGCCTCGCCGAATCGCCTGCAGGCGGGGTGAAGTCCCGGTCCTGCGTGCACCGGTTCCACATCTCCACGAACGCCTCGAAGGACTGCCCCGGAAGATCACCCCAGTTGGCGCGCTCCCGCAAGCGGCTGTCCTCTGAAAGGCCGGCCCCCGTTTCATTTGCGATGATGGCCGCGGTCTGCTTAGCCCTTTGCAGTGGACTGCATAGGATTCGGGTTATCGGTATTTCACACAAGTACCTTGCCGTGGCCAGAGCTTCCAGCACGCCTTCGGAGGAGAGGGCCACGTCCCCCATCCCCTTTTCCTTCTTCGCATGCCGGACCAGGTAAAAGTCGGTTCTCATCACATCAGCTCCCCTGTCATATCATTACTGCCTGCTCAGTCTTCTTCTGATTTCTCCGACAAGCAGGTTCTTTTCATCCTCGGATATCGCATCGGCCGATAGCTTGCGGGCTGCGACAGGAGTAATCCAGGGATCGATCTCGTCATATGAAATCCCTGTCAAGCTTGTATATTCATCGATGAACGTATGAATCATCGACTCTCTGCTGGAATTCAGGTAATCTATCACTTCCTGCGGCATAGAGGAGGGCAGGACGGCATAGCGAATCATGATGATGTATTCAGCCAGATCGGCTTCCGGATTGCCGAGCGAGGCATTCATCCAATCGATCATTACCGCCCGGCCGTCCCGCATCAGTATATTCCTCGGATTCGGGTCACCATGACACATCTGCCGCTTGAGGGGCAAGCGGTCCAGCAGGGTGAGGGCGGCCTCCTTCTCGGCAGGGTGCAAATAACCAGCCCCCAGGATCCCATGCTTTATTTGCTCCCTTTGGGAGGGCAGATTCGTATGGGATCGGGCATGAATCTCGCTTAAGATCCGGGCGGTGAGCCGTACATCAGGATGCGCATCCTTTCCCGCAGAATCATTGTCTGAAGCAGGTCGGTTCAAAGCCTGGTGTATAAAGCGCTCCATCAGCGTTTCCCCATGGATCCGTTCCGAGACCAATCCCGGCCGGCCGTCCAGATCGACATGCTCAAAAGGCTGGGGAACGGATAACCCCAGATTCCATGCGATGCGATGGTTGTCATATTCTCTTCTCACAGCGTCCCGGCTTGTGTTAGCACGTGCTAACTTCAGGATCTTATCGGAATCATCCCACTCCAATACTTCGGAGCAGCCGCCCTCGCTGATTTTTTTGCCCCTGTTCGCGTTCATGCGTAGAAACCCTCACCCTCCATCTGCCGGCATGAAAAAATATCCATATATAGGGATCTTAAAGAATGTATGTTCGTTTGTAAACGGTGAAAAAAAGGAGCCTTTTTGCCGCGGCAAAAGGCTCCTTCATGCTGCAATAACAACGTTCGTCCCCGGACATGTCTGTCGGTTTTCTTTTGTCATAACGGATTCCCTACCTGTGTTGGTCGCGGTACTGCAGAGGGGAGAGGCCCGCGATGCGCTTGAACGTCTTGTTGAAGTGGGAGATATGCTCGAAGCCTACCTGCTCGGAGATCGACTGGACCTTGTCGCGGGTGGTGCGCAGGAGCTTCTGCGCTTCACGGACCCGGACGACGCGGATATACTCGCTGAAGTGAAAGCCCGTCAGCTTCAGGAATACGCGGCTCAGATAGGCCGGGGAGATGAAGAACTGCTTGGCCACGCCGCCAAGCGTCAGAGCGTCCTGATAATGCCCGTGGATGTAGGAGGCGATCTCCGTCACCTTCTGGTGCATCGGATGCACGCTCTCGGGCGGCTCCTGCTCGATCAGCCCCCGGCGGTGAATGCGCACGAGAAGCTCGCCGAGCAGGTGCCGGACGCAGGAATCGTACAGCGGCGGCTGTTCGCGGCATTCGGCATGGAGCTGCAGGAGCAGGTGCTCGAACTCCGGCTGCTCCTTCATCGGAATGCTGAGCAGCGTCGACTCCCGGAAGGGGGGCAGCTCCATCAGGCCGGTCCCTTCCTCTCCCAGGAAGCCGGGCGAGTAGTGAACGAGCATCCGCTCGAATTCGGCTACAGCCGAGGAAGCGGTGGAGTGGAGGTCGTTCGGTACGACCACCACCAGATCCCCCTTGCGGGCAGTATAGACCTTGCCGCCGATGAAGTAGACGCGTTCGCCGTGAAACAGGTAGTAGAGCTCATAGAACTCATGCGAATGAGGGCGGGGCATGGAGGTTATGCCGGTCTGCTGCAGCTGCTGGATCGCAAACGCGGTGTCCCCGATCGTATATTTGATACCGGTGCTTTCGGTCATGATCGTCTCTCCTGCGAAGATATGTCTGCCCCGATTGTAGCACAAGGCGATGCCGGCCGGAACAGGGATACGCATTTCAAAAAATTTGTTGTTTACGATACGCAGGTTATTTGATAAGATAGTCGCAACATTGAATTGCGATTGCTATCCGATCCAAATGCGATGAAGAGAAGAGTAGGTAGATCTTAATCTTTCACAGAGAGCTCCGTCCGCTGAAAAGGAGCAAAGAGGGATGTATCGAAAAAAGACTCAGAGCAGCACGCCGGAACCTTCGGAGGGGATGGTGTGACAGGAGCTCCTGTTACAGAGCTAGAGTATACGCAGGGCGTCGTTAGGCCCCTAAGCCGTACTCGAAGAGGCTGATGTGGTGACATATCGGCGAATCTGGGGTGGTACCACGAGGATCCGAATCTCGTCCCTAAGACTATCGACGTCTTGGGGGTGGGATTTTTTTTATTATGCGGCGGCGGTTCGGCTGACCCTGAACCTTAGGGGAACGAAATCCGTAACGAAAACAGACAGGTTGAATAGGTTTTAGGAAGAGGTTCCTTACAAGCAGGTTTACTTCATAAATTTGAACCGGAGAGGAATGGAATGTCATGAGCGCAAAGTTGAAGGTGGGTATTGTCGGAGGAACGGGTATGGTAGGTCAGCGGTTTATGCAGCTGCTGGATCAGCACCCTTGGTTTCAGGTAACGGCGATCGCGGCGAGTGCAGGCTCGGCAGGCAAAACGTATGAGGAGTCCGTACAGGGCCGGTGGAAGATGGACGGCCCGATTCCTGAAGGTGTGAAATCCATCGTGGTTCAGGATGCTTCCAAAGTCGAAGAGGTGGCGTCCGGGGTCGACTTCATTTTCTGCGCGGTGGACATGAAGAAGGCAGAGATTCAGGCGCTCGAAGAGGCGTACGCCAAAACGGGCACGCCGGTCATCTCCAACAACTCGGCGCACCGCTGGACGCCGGACATCCCGATGGTCATTCCGGAGGTAAACCCGGGGCACATCGAGATCATCGAGGCCCAGAGAAAGCGTCTCGGCACCTCGACCGGCTTCATTGCCGTAAAGCCGAACTGCTCGATTCAGAGCTACGTGCCTGCGCTTAACGCGCTGCTGGATTACCAGCCGAAGGTCGTGGTGGCCTCCACTTACCAGGCGATCTCCGGTGCGGGTAAGAACTTCACCGACTGGCCGGAGATGCTCGATAACGTGATTCCGTACATCGGCGGCGAGGAAGAGAAGAGCGAGCAGGAGCCGCTGCGCATCTGGGGAAGCATCCAGGGCGGCGAGATCGTGAAAGCGAGCGCGCCTCTGATCACTACGCAGTGTATCCGCGTTCCGGTAACGGACGGACATATGGCGACCGTATTCGCTTCCTTCGAGAAGAAGCCTTCGAAGGACGAGATTCTCGACCGCTGGCGTACCTTCAAGGGCCGTCCGCAGGAGCTCGGTCTGCCCAGCGCGCCGGAGCAGTTCATCACGTACTTCGAAGAAGAGAACAGACCGCAGACTAAGCTCGACCGCGATATCTACGGCGGCATGGGCGTATCGGTAGGACGTCTGCGGGAAGATACGGTGTACGATTACAAGTTCGTCGGGCTGTCGCACAATACGCTGCGCGGCGCAGCGGGAGGCGCGGTGCTGATCGCCGAGCTGCTGAAGGCGGAAGGCTACATTCAGGCGAAATAAAAAGCATAACGCAGGACAACAGGAGGCTGCCGGCATGACCCGGCAGCCTCCGCTCATCATTACGGGGACCGTGGGGGAGAGAGACGGATATGAAGAATCAGGTGGATCTTGTTCATTGGGATGCCGAAGAACTTGGCAACCACCACCGCATCTTGTCGGAACGGTACGAGGCGTACCGGGAGCAGAAGATCTCCTTGGATATGTCGAGGGGCAAGCCCTGCCGGGAGCAGCTCGAGCTGTCCGCGCCCATGCTCCAGATCCTGCCGCCGGACGATCCGCTGAGGGCGGAAGACGGCTCGGACTGCCTCAATTACGGCGGGCTCGATGGGATTCCGGAGGCGAAGGCGCTGTTCTCCCAGGTGCTTGGGGTAGATCCCAAGGAGCTCCTGATCGGCGGGAATTCGAGCCTTACAATGATGCACGATACGCTGTCCAGAGCGATGCTGCATGGCGTGTACGGCAGTGAGCTGCCCTGGGGGAAGCTTCCCAAGGTAAAGTTTCTATGTCCCAGCCCCGGTTACGACAGACATTTTGCCATTTGTGAGCTGCTGAATATAGAGATGATCGTCGTTGATATGCTGCCGGGCGGGCCTGACATGGAACAGGTGGAGCAGCTTGTCAGAGAAGATGATTCCATCAAAGGCATATGGTGCGTTCCGAAATACAGCAATCCGGACGGCATCACCTATTCAGATGAAACGGTGGACCGGCTTGCCCGGATGAAGACGGCAGCGGCGGATTTTCGGATTTTTTGGGACGATGCCTATACCGTCCATCACTTGACATCGAAACCGGATGAGCTCAAGAGCATCCATGCCGCTTGCAGGACTGCAGGGAATCCTGACCGTGTCTTCATCTTCAGTTCGACAGCGAAGATTACGTTTCCCGGTGCCGGCGTGGCCGTATTGGCATCCAGCGAGAGGAATCTCGACTTGATCAGGCGGCAGCTCGCGGTCCAGACGATTGGCCCCGACAAGATCAACCAGCTTCGGCATGTCCGTTTTCTTCCGGATGCGGATCATGTCAAGCGGCATATGGAAAAGCACGCGGCGATCATTAAGCCCAAGTTCGATTTGGTCCTGCAAAAGTTTGAAGCTGAGTTAGGCGGCAAACAGATTGCATCTTGGCATAAGCCGAACGGAGGGTATTTCATCTCCCTCAATACGCTGGACGGGTGTGCGAAAGAGGTTGTCCGTATGGCGGCGGAAGCGGGTGTGACCTTGACAAAGGCCGGAGCAACCTTCCCTTACGGCAGGGACCCGAGGGATCGGAACATCCGCATTGCCCCCACGTTCCCCTCCCTTGCGGAGCTCGATACCGCCATGGATATCCTGTGTCTGTGTGTGCAATTGGCAAGCATACGGAAGATCTTGTCCGAGAGATAAGGGCCGTGCGGCAGGACGCACCGGTTGACGGTAGAAAGCAGAACCACCAGGAAGAAGAGGCAGCCGCCGGCTGCCTCTTCTTTTATCGCTCAGGTCTGAACTTAGGCCCGCCGTACCAGCCCGCTCCAGCATAGAAAATGCCGTAACTGAGGAGAAGGACGGCGAAAAACAGCTCCACGAAGCTGACGGCATGACTCCATCTGGAAGCGTCCCGGTACAGCGCAGCCAGCTCGGTTACGATGAACTGCGGGCGCGTGGCCAAATCCCAGGAGTTCCAGCGCAGGATACGCCCGATATACACGCCGAAGCTCGCGAGGGCCATGGCGGCCGCTGCGAACAACCATCCGGACAGCGCTCCGAACCGTCCTGCGCTCAGCCTGTGCAGCAGGAGCAGGGAGTATGCGGAGAGGGCAAGCCCTAGGCAGGCCAGACCGAAGATAGGCAGGACGCCGTACCAATAGTCGATCCCGGTCCAGAAGCTTGGCTGCATCTCGAAGAAGCGGAAGGCATGCAGCAGCTCCGTGACCAGGTAAGCCGAATTGGGGAAGAAAGCGAGCCAGGCTATGCCGACAACAGCACTCAGCCCATGACGGACCCAGCCGGGCTTCAGCCCTTCCAGCGACAGGAACAGCAGGGCGAGCCCAACGGGAATCCAGGCCAGCGTTACATCCCACCGGAGAAAGTGATACTCCTCGCCCAATCGGGCACTGAGCGTAAGGCAGGCTGCCGTTGCAAGCAGGAGGAGCATAAGGAGATAGGCCCCAGGCAGTAGACGGTTCCGATTCATGAAGTTCCTCCCGCAGGATATTAGTTAGCTGATCGGAGGCGGATCCCGCTCTTTCAGCGTTTTCCCGAAGTATACCAACACGGGCGGGAACGATCAACTTTGTGGGCTGGCATGGGCAGGTTTTATCGAATTCAAGGAACTTTTTGGAAATCCATGCGTCTAGAGTTGAGGAAGATTGTAGGAAGCGGACAGGAGAGATGGCAGATGAGAACACAAAGAATGGGCCTATGGCTTGCGGCAGCGGTGATATTCGCTTCGACTTCGACTTTGGCCCTGCCGTATGCCAAAGCGGAACCCGAGATGGCCGAGCAGAGTGTGATGCCTTACATTACGCTGCTGGACGATTTTAAGCTGTATAAGAGCGAGCAAACCCGGAGCAGCGAAGTGATCGGGGCGCTCAACGGGCTCCAATCGGTCCAGCTGGCCCCCATCAAGGCGAACGAGATGATGAACATTACAATCATGAATAAAGTGCCGGTTACCACGTGGCTCGGCACCGCCTGGATTAACCTGAAGGAAGGGGCATACAAGTACGGCCAGCTGGAATGGAAGGAAGAGGCGGTCACGCTCCTGCAGCCGGAGACCGAGCTGTACGGCGCGCCCATGAAGAGCACAGCGTATAAGCTGGGTCCCCAGCAGGTGCAGGCGGTTGCGTCCCTGCCCGTTTGCGATCCGTTCACTTCATGTTATTCCATGGACAAATGGTATCTCATCCGCACGTCCTGGCTGGGGGACAAGTGGATTCTGCCGTATCATTATGCCGAAAAGTACAAGGCCTCTCCGGTGGAAGGATACATCAGCATCGAAGAGGAACAGGAAGTCTATTTGTACCCCGATGATGAACCATTGAAGGATGAGCCGAAGGTGAAGCCGCAGATCATCAAGCCGGCGGGCAAGTATCTGAGGGTCAGCCGGATGGTGCCTCCGTGGTTGTGGTACCAAGTCGAGACGGAGAAGGGTCTGCGCTGGATTAGCATGGGAGACAGCCGAGGACTGGGCTTTGAGAACGTGGAGCCCGTAGACCAGAAGCTCGATCTGCCCGTTCCTTTCCAGTATTACATCACGCCTTTTTCCTACGAGGAGCCTTCTCCGGCCGTGGAGCCGCAAACCGTTCAGGCGTTGGGGCGACGGGGAGACTGGTATTTCGTCCTGACGGATGGCAGGGGGCGGTGGATCAACCCGGCGATGGAGATCGCGGCACGGATCACGGGGGACTTGGAGAAGGATGCGGAGCTGGGGGTGCGGGCGAGCAGCAAACAGGTGATCTTAACCGCCCAGTCGGTCGGTCTCGATAAGCCTTATCTCGACGAGGGTCGCTTTAGCGGCGACGACATCCTCACCTTTACTTCGCAGGTGGCGACCGCGTCTAGGGTATGGAATTCTCCGAACGGGGAGACGTGGTATTACATCCATACCTGGCGGGGCGCCAAATGGGTGCGTCCCTGAGCTGAGCTAAGACGCAGCTGGAGCAAGCAGTTCGTTCTCAGAGAGAGTGATGACAGCACCTAAGGGGGAGAGAAATACAATGTCCTTATTTCAAAAAGTCATTCCGGCCGCCGCTCTGTTTCTTCTGGCTTCAACGGGCAGCACCTATGCGTATGACGTGCCTTTACGACCGTTCAGCGACATAACGAACCGCGATTGGTTCCAGGAGGAGGTCTACTCGCTCTCCGCGCTCGGGATTATCGACGGGTATCCCGATGCGACGTACCAGCCCGACGGCATGCTCACCCGGGAAGCCTTCCTCAAATTGTTCGTGCAGGCGAAGCGTCTCGATCCAGCCAAGCCTGCAGGCACAGCCCCTTCGGATGTGGAACAGGCGAGGTGGTCCTATCCGTACATAGCCGCTGCCTATGAGCGAAAATGGATCGCCGGCTTGCTGGACGGCAAGCATGCCTTGGACCCCGAGCGGGTCATCACGAGGGGAGAGGTGGCGGCGGTCGCCGGCACGGCCCTGCTTGAAGCCCAGCCGGAAGAGGCGCGGAGCCGGTGGATGAGCCAAGGCTGGCAGAAGGAGAAGGAGAAGCGGAAGTTCGCCGACGCAGAGGCGCTCGCGGAAGGGCTTCGTCCGTATGCCTATTACGCGGTAAGCCGAGGCCTCATGGAAGGCGACGAGAGCGGCTTCCGCCCGCAGCAGCCGCTGACGCGCAAGGAAGCGGCTGCCATCATCTATCGGCTCATTGACGAGGAGACGGGGGGTGTGGAGCTGCAGAATACGGGCTTTTATGCGATCCGTTCCTACCCGGCGATCGGGCACATGCCGCAGCTGAACCAGGTCGCATTCGGATGGTCCCATCTGGAGTACACCACGCCGGGGACGGCCCGGCTGAACACGGAGAAGACCGAATACCGCATTCCTTCCGGGTGGGAGGAGGCGGTCAGCGCAGCCGATGCGGCCAAGGCGGGCAAGGAGCTTATGGTTTACTACGGCGACAAGAACCTGAAGGACTTCCTGAAGGACGAAGGGGCCCAGCAGGGGTTCATCGAATCCCTGAAGGCCGTTCTTACGGATGGGAAGTACGGCTTCACCGGAGTGTGTATGGACTTCGAGGGGCTCCTGGAGCCGGCCAGCGGGGCGGATTATGTGCAATTTCTCCGGGGCTTGAAGCGTAGCATACCGGACCGCAAACTGACCGTCGCCGTGCAGCCGGATTACTACTATAAAGGCTATGATCTCAAGGAAATCGGCAGCCTGGCGGATACGGTCATTCTCATGGCGTATAACTTCACCCATGACGCCAGCCGGCTGCCTTCGGCTCCGCTGCCGCTTGTCAATGATTCGGTGAAGCGCGCGCTGGCCTCCGTGCCAAAGGAGAAGCTGGTGCTCGGGATCTCCAAGCAGGCCAATCAATGGGTGACGACCCCGGACGGGGTGACGGACTCCTTCAATCCGGAGATCGCAGAGGTCGAGAAGCGATTGGCGGCTCCAGGCGTTTCGCAGGAGATGAGCTATCCGTACTTCCTGCGGCGGATTGAATTTGAGGATGAGCGGGGCCATCACGAGATGTACTACGAAGATCCGGAGAGTATCGGGAAGAAGCTCTGGCTGGCGAAATACTATGGACTAAAGGGCGTGTCCCTGTGGTACATGGGGAATTATACGGAATCGGACTGGAAGCTGCTGGACTAAAGCTGCAGGGGAGAGGGAGGCGCAGGTTGAGGCCTCTCTTTTCTAAATCGGATGAGGTGAGGGGGACGACGAAGATGATGTCGATCGCACTGGACCAGCTCTGTATGGCGGCCGCCCGAATATCGACCGTAGTCATCCCTTGGATTGCGGTGTATTGGCTGGCCCGGTTTGTTAAGGCGTATGAGCGAAAGAACTGATGGCATTGACGCCATATCGGGAGAGAAAGCTAGTTCTTTTATGAAGAAAATGATTATATTGGCTTGCCTCCTTCTGCTGCTCGGCTGCAATAAATCTGACAATAAAATAGGGGAAATTACGTATCTTCCTATTTTATCAGAAGATGTTTCCGGTATGAGCATAACGGGAGATGCAATAGAGGGCCGGGAGGCAGCCCCGGAGGAGCGGGAGCAGATTGTACAGTGGATCAACAGCGTGAAACACTTTGAAAGGGAGTCCCGTGGTTCGGATCGGCTGTGTCCTCTTCGGGTTACTATACAATTAAAGTCTCATGGTGAAATCTGGATATGCTATAACGATCCGTATGGTGGTACTTCCGGCGCTTTTGGTCAATTGGAACTTACATCAAGATATCAATTCTCCCAGAAGGATTTGCAAAGGTTTTTTCATAAGATGTTGCAAGATCAGGTGAAAGAGGAAGCGTGACAAAAGGAGCCTGCCGCCCGGCAGGCTCCTTTCGTTCTAACGAGCAGAAGGGTGGGACGTCCTCCGTCGAACCCGCCACACCCGCGCCTACATCCCCGACGTATACTTGCCGGGCTCCTTCTCGAGCACGAGATACTCGAAGAACCGCAGCAGCTCCATGTCCCAGAATTCCCACGTATGAGCCATGCCCTCCGGCTGATCGTACCGGTAATCGTAGGGATTGCCTTCGAGCCCCTCGAAGAAATCCCGCACGATCAGGTTCAGATCGAGCCAGGGGTCGAGGCTGCCGCAGGCATGGTAGACCCTCGGCAGCGGGGAGCCGCCCGCAAGGGCGGTCCGGCCGAGATGCTGCAGGTCGTTCTCCGTGCCCTTCAGGCTTCCTTCGCCGAACAGCTGAATCCGGTCGCGCGAGCGGGGGGAGCCGTCGTTCACGAACGGAATGTCGGATTTGTCGCCGGCCGAGAAGGCGCCGATGGCTCCGTACAGATCGGGCCGCGCCAGTCCGGCCTTCAGGCAGCCGTAGCCGCCGTTGGAATAGCCGGCAATATAGTTGTCTTCGCGGGCGGCCGACAGGCGGGGGAACAGGTGGCGCAGCAGGGGCGGCAGCTCCTGCGTCAGATAGCTGTGGAACTTACCCCCGTGCTCCATGTCCGTGAAGCAGGATTGCAGGCCGCCGGGTACGATCAGGGCGATGCCATACTCGTTCGCGTAACGCTCCGCCGAGCTCATTCGCAGCCACGCCGTGTGATCGCCGGAGCCGCCGTGGAGCAGCCAGAGCACCTTCAGCCTCCCGTCTCCCGAATACGGCTGTTTCTCTTGAGGGAGGATGACGCTCACGGCAGCGTCCATCCCGAGCACCGCCGAGTGGATGTGCGTTTCGATCCGCATGGGCTATTCCTCCTCCTTAACCGGGCTTCCGGCGGGCGCCAGCGGCAGACGCTGCAGCAGCCGCTCGATGCACCGGTCCCAGTGCTTCCACTCGTGGCCGCCGGGGCCTTCCTCGTAGACCAGCGGCAGGCCGAGCCGGGCGGCATGATCCCGGAAGCGCACGTTGGCCTCGTATAGAAAATCCTCGGTTCCGCACCACTGGTACAGGTCGGGGACGCTGTGCCCGGAGCGGGCCAGCCCCTCTGCGGCAGCGAAAAGATCGTTCACGCCGCCTTCGAGAGCGTCCCGGCTCCCGAAGATATCGGCGGCCTGTCCGGGATCGAGCCGGTCATACGCACGGAGCACGTCCAATGCGCCGGAGAACGAGGCCGCCGCCCCGAACCGGTCCGGAGCGAGAAGTCCGGCCTTCAGAGCGCCGTACCCGCCCATGGACAGCCCGGCGATGAACCGCTGCCCGCGTTCGGCGGCCAGAGGGAAGTTCCGCTCGCATAAGGCGGGCAGCTCCCGGGTGATGAACTGGAAATAATCGCGGCCGCTGGCCATATCCGTATACCAGCTGAGATGAGCGGCCGGCATGACGATGGCCAGAGGAAGTCCTTCTACATACCGTTCCACACTCGTGCGCCGGAGCCAGGCGGTCTGGTCATCGGTCCGGCCGTGCAGCAGATAGAGCGCGGCGTAGGGTCCGGGGACGGCCGTTCCGCGCGGACCGCCATACTGGGGCAGCAGCACCTCCATGGGAACCGGCATGCGGAGGATTTCGGAGTAATACTCAATATGCAGCCAAGCCATAGGGCAGCCTCCTTGAGTTCGACTATTTTGCAGCCTCTTCTACTTTCTTGGCGAAGGAGGGAGAACCCTTCCACAATGCCCGATTTGGAGTTAAAACGTTTAGATAGTCTGATTTTTGAACACGAATCTCTGATTTTTCCTGTTTTTTTTCTTGTAAATTTTAACTAGGATGTAAGCACCAGGGGTCAATTCAACGCGAACCTGGAACATGAAAACAAGGGCGGTGAGATGCCAAACGAATAAGTAAGCGTTTACGAGTGGAGTGGATGATCCCACAAGCTGCTCATCAAGCCCGGAGGCAGCGAAGTACAAGAACGGAGGATCGGAATTAGGAAGAAGCAGTTCGGCAGTTATGGAAATCAATGGACACAGGGTTTCGACCAGAGGTAGGAAAGTGGACTCGCCCACGAATCGTAATGTAAACGGAGGAATGAACCTTATGAATAAAAGAAAGCGTTTCCCGCTGCGCACGACGGCAGCCCTTCTCTTTGCGGCCACGCTGGCCGCGTCGCCGGTTCTCCCCCAGCCTGAGGCTCATGCGGCCGCCCGCCAGGCGGAGAAGCTGAACCGCGGCGTCGTCGCCGTCCAGACATCGAATGGCGTCTTCGTCTCGTGGAGACTGCTGGGAACCGAGGACAGCTCGGTTTCCTTTAATCTCTACCGGGGCGGCACCAAAGTGAATTCGTCGCCGATCACGAACAGCACCAACTACCAGGATACGGCAGGCACTTCATCCTCCAGCTATACGGTGAAGGCGGTTGTGAACGGAGCGGAGCAGAGCGCTTCTCCGGCCGCCGGGGTGTGGGGCTCCGGCTATCTTGATGTGCCGATCCAGAAGCCGGCCGGCGGGACGACGCCCGACGGAGTGGCATACACCTACAGCGCCAATGATGCGAGCGTAGGGGACCTGGATGGTGATGGGGATTATGAGATCGTGCTGAAGTGGGACCCGTCGAATTCCAAGGACAACTCGCAGAGCGGGTATACCGGCAATGTATACCTGGATGCCTACGAACTGAACGGCACACGGCTCTGGCGGGTCGATATGGGAAAAAACATCCGTGCCGGTGCCCACTATACCCAGTTCCTCGTATGCGATTTTGACGGAGACGGCAAAGCCGAGGTGGTCAGCAAAACAGCCGACGGCACAAAGGACGGCACGGGGGTTACGATCGGCAGCTCCACGGCGGACTACCGCAACTCCAGCGGATACGTCCTGGACGGTCCGGAATTCCTCACCGTCTTCTCCGGTACGAACGGCAAGGCGCTGTCGACCATCGACTATGTGCCGCCCCGGGGTACGGTATCGAGCTGGGGCGACAGCTACGGTAACCGCGTCGACCGATTCCTTGCCGGCGTGGCCTATCTGGACGGCGTAAGACCGAGCATTATCATGGCCCGCGGCTATTACACCCGCACGGTGGTCGTCGCGTTCGATTGGCGCAGCGGCAGTCTTACCCGCAAGTGGACCTTCGACAGCGACAGCTCGACGAACGGGTCGTCGACAGCCGGACAGGGCAACCATAACCTGAGCATCGCGGATGTCGATGGTGACGGCAAGGATGAGATCGCTTACGGTTCGCTGGGGATCGACGACAACGGGGCGAAGCTGTACGTCACGGGCCTCGGTCACGGTGATGCGATGCACCTCGGTGACCTGAACCCGGACCGCGCCGGGCTGGAGGTCTTCCAGGTCCATGAGAGCACCGGAGCCGCGTACGGCGCGGAGATCCATGACGCGAAGACGGGGGCGATTCTGTGGGGGCAGAAGACCGGGGCCGACACCGGCCGCGGCTTGTCCGCCGATATCGATCCGCGCTACAAGGGTGAGGAGCTGTGGGCTTCCGGTGTCGGACTGTACTCCGTAACCGGTACCCAGATCAGCAGCTCCAATCCGGGCTCGATCAACTTCGCGATCTGGTGGGACGGGGACCTCTCCCGCGAGCTGCTCGACCATACCGGCGGGACCGGCAAGATTGACAAGTGGGATTACAACGCAGGCTCCCTGACAAGATTGCTGACAGCCACCGGCACCAGCTCCAACAACTCCACCAAGGGCAATCCTTCCCTGCAGGCCGACCTGATCGGCGACTGGAGGGAGGAAGTCATCTGGCGGACATCCGACAGCTCAGCCCTGCGCATCTACACGACGAGCGCGGTGACGACGACGAAGCTGCATACCCTGATGCATGATCCGGTCTACCGTCTCGGCGTGGCCTGGCAGAATACAGGCTACAACCAGCCGCCGCATACGAGCTACTACCTTGGCACGGGCATGAGCACGCCGGCTAAGCCGAGCATCTATACGACGCCGTAACCGGCATCCGGACTGCAGCAGAAACAACCTCTTGCCCATAGCTCCACGGGAGAGAGGTTGTTTTTGGTGCGAAGAGAAGGACGGCGAGCCGGACGATCAAACCGGATCTTCCGCTCCGTCCGGACATAAGATTATCCAGAAAAACAGGAGGGTCCGGCGCCGCGGGGACTCTTTAGGTAACGCAAAAAGCCGCCGGACAGGCCTGCGGCTCCCTGCTTCAGAAGTCAAGATCCCGGTTCATTCCAACCCCGGATCAAGCGAGACGAAGAGATCGTCGGACTCCGCTCTTCCAGTACGCCGGCTTCCGTTCACCGTGTACTTGAACGGTACGATAATCCGCCACTTGAGCCAAGTTCGGTGAGGGTGCCTTAGGATCCGGATGCGGTAAGTGATCTCAATCGAGCTGCGGGCGGGCACTCTGAAGCTGCCGCCTGGATCTTCCGCGCCCTGCCACTGGAGACTTCCCTCCACGTACTCCGCACCTAGCGGAACTAAGTTCCCAGGCACAATCAGGGCTTCGGTATTCCCTGAGTTGGTGACCCGAATCCGCACGGTGACGAGATCTCCGGGATCGGCCGTCCCCGGAGCAGCCCCGGCATTCACGGTAAGCAGCGGCATGACCAGGCGGGTGAGGGCCGTACCGGAGAGGAAGGCGCCGTGTACCGAGCGGCCCCCCTTCAGCTGCAGCGTATAGCCGAGCTCCGCTTGGTTGGACAAGAGCTCTTGAAAGGGCGGCGTGTGTACGCTGCTGACGGTGGTCTGGAACGTGACGGTGCTTTGGGCGCCGGGCCCGAGCAGACCCAGCGGGATGCCGTCCGAGGGCTGGGCTCCAGGCATCGAGGTTCCGTTCAGCTGCAGACTGCCCAGGACGAACAGGCTCCCGGGGGGAATGGTGTCGGTCAGTACCGCATTCACAGCACAGTTGCCTGAATTGGTCACTACCATGAGGTAATGCAGACGGTCGCCGGGTGCGGCTTGGGCCAGATCCACCCTTTTGGTGATCGTCAGGTTCGGCGCCAGGATGACCGCGGCTGCTGTGTTCGAGACGGCGGTAGAGCTCAGCTCGATGCCCTCCGGGATATAGCGGACCACAGCTTGGGAAGCGATGGTATAAGGCGGAGCGGGCAGCCCGGTCACCCGGACCCGGAATGCAGCCTCCACCGAACCGCCCGGCCCGATGTCTCCGAGGGGAATGCCTTGGAGGGGGGAGGCCCCCGGCTGGAAAACCCGGTTCAAGGAGACACTGCCCTTCACGAATTCGGCGAAGGCGGACAGCGGGTCGTTGAGCCAAACCTCCCGGATGGCGAGCGTGCTGTCATTGCGGATGGTGATCCGATAAGTAATCGTATCCCCGACAAGCGCTTCCTCGGGATCCACCCGTTTGACCACGGAGACCTGAAGTCTCTGCACCCGGACCAGCGAGAGCGAGGACAGGGCTTCGCCATGCACCAGACGGCCTTCAGGGGTCCGGAAGGAGTAGGCGGCCCGCGCCCGATTCTCAAGTCTCCCCATAGCGGGGAAGGCGGCGAGCAAGAGCTGGAAGGCCGCCGACGCCTCTCCCTGCGGCGGGATGCTGCCGAGCCGAATCCCCGTATCCGGTGCGGCACCGGGCAGGGGGAGCCCGCGTACCGAAAGCGAATTGGGCACATAGACGGTGCCTTCCGGGAGGGGGTCGAACAGGACGACATCGGCCTCCGCATTCCCCGTATTCCTCACCCGGATGCGGTAAGCGAGGGTCTGGCCGGGCAGGGCCTGCACCTGATCCGCCTGCTTTTCTACCGTGAGCATAGGGCTGATGACCGGCGTATGCACAACATTGGAATAGGCACTGCCGGTGTAGCTTCCCCATTGAAAACGGACAACGGATTGATTGGTCAGCGGCTGAGGCGGCTGCGGTTCGTTCATGGTACTACAACAACCTGGAAGGTAACGGTGCTGGAGGCTCCCGCAGCAATGGCAGGCAGAGCCACGCCGGTGGCAGGGTTGTCGTTCGGCCGGGCTGTGCCGTCGACCGTAACGCTGCCGGGGACCAGCTGCGTGCCTGCAGGGATCGGATCGGAGAGCAGCACATTGTTTACGGGTTCAAACCCATTGTTGGTCACAACCACGGTATACGTGAGCGTATCGCCCACGACGGCGTCGATGGCGTTCACGCTCTTCACCACCGATACGTTCGGGGCGGAGACCGGGATCGTTACGATGTTGGAGGCTGCGGCCCCGGTTACAGTGCGCCCGGAGGGCGGAGTGAAAGTAAAGGAAGCATAGCCCGAATTCACAAGCTGCTGCGGCGAAGGCAGGGCATCCACGGTCACTTCAAGGGAGACGCGGACGGACACCGTTTCCCCGATTCCCAGCGTCCCCAGAGGAATGCCCGCTTCCGGATCGGTGCCCGGCTGGGGCAGTCCGTCGACAACGACGCTGTTCGGTACGAAGGCGGTGCCGTCCGGCAGCGAGTCGGTCAGGAGCACAACCGCCGGAATGTTCCCGGTATTGGTGACATTGAAGAAAAAGGCGATGGTGTCCCCAACCGTCGCATTGGTGCTGTTGGCTGTTTTGGTGAGTGTGATCAGCGGTTGGAAGACCGGAGTCTCCACGGTATTGGAGAAGCTGGTGGCCGAGAACGTACCCGAGGTGAAGCTGGCGGACGAACGGTTGCTGAGCCGGTCCGGGTCTGGCAGCAGGGCCACTCTGACCTGGAAGCCGACGGCTGCGGACGCTCCCGGCGAGAGTGAACCGAGGGAGACCCCGGACTGCGGGTCGGCATCCGCCAGGGGGGTCCCGTTTACCGTCAGGGTGCCGGGAACAAAGGATGTTCCTGTTGGGACCGGATCGTGGAACACGATATTGCTGACTTCCGCCGCACCGGTATTGGTCACGACGGAAGTATAGACTACCGTATCTCCGACGACCGCATCTACCGCCGGCGTCGATTTCACGATCGCAATATTCGGCGAAGATACCGCTACGGTAACTTGATCCGATAGCAGGCTGCCCGTCAGCGTCCGGCCGTCAGGCGGACTGTACGTATAAGCCCCCGCCGCCTGGTTGGTGAGCCGCTGCCCGGGAGGCAGCGTATCGATCACCACAGCGAACGTGGCGGTGACGGGTGAGTTCGGGGCGACGGGACCGAGGGAGAAGCCTGCCTCCGGGCTTGCCCCCGGCTGAACGACGCCGTTCACGATCACGCTGTTGGGCACAAAGGAGGCTCCCGCGGGAATCGGGTCCGTGATCGTTACGACGGCAGCCAGATTCCCGGTGTTCTCTGCAGTGACGCTGTAGACCAGAGTGCTGCCGACCGTGGCACTGCTGGCACTCGCGCTCTTATCAAGCGAAAGGATAGGCTGGAATACGGGAGTGACCGAGGTATTGGATACCGAAGTGCCGGAGAACGCGCCGGAAGTGAAGCTGACGAAGGACCGGTTGGTGATCTGGGGCGGGTCCGGCAGCGACGTCACCCGCAGCTGGAAGGTCACCGTGACGGAGCTCCCCGGTTCGATGGAACCGATCACTACGCCGGATGCCGGAGTGGCATCCGGCCGAACCGCCCCGTTCACCCTGACACTGCCGGGCACGAAGACGGTACCGCTTGGAAGCGTATCAAAGAGCACCACGTTCTCCACGACCGTACCGACCCCGTTGTTCGTCACGGCTACGGTATAAGGGATAATGTCTCCCACAACCGCATCCGTCACGGTAGTGCTTTTGACAGCGGAGACGTTCGGCGAGGAGACGTGGAAGGTGACCGTATTGGAGATCGCCGAGCCGGTGAGCACGCGGCCGTCGGGCGGCGTGAAGGTGAAGGCGGCCGATGCCTGGTTGGCAATCTGCTGCGAAGGCGGCTGGCTCTGGATCAGGATGGAGAAGGACACGGGTACGGTTGCCCCCGCAGCCACGGTACCGATAGAGAAGCCGGTTGACGGGCTCGCCCCCGGCAGAGGGGAACCGGCAGCGATGACGCTGTTGTCCACGAACACGGTTCCCGCAGGGACCGCATCCGTCAAGGTGACGCTGGCGGGGAAGTTCCCCGTATTGCGTACATTCACCGTGAAAGTGACGGTGTCCCCTACCGTGGCGTTGGCCGTATTTGCGGTTTTGGCCAGGTTCAGGATCGGCTGGTAGACCGGCGTGACATCCGTATTCGAGAAGGCGGAGCCCGAGAAAGTCCCGGAGGTGAAGGAGACGATCGCCTGATTGTTCAGCTGTGCCGGCGAAGGAAGGGAGTCCACTCTCACACTGAACGTTACGGTTACGGTGCTTCCCGGCGGCAGGGTCCCCAGCGTAATGCCTGAGGCAGGGTCGCCCGGTGCCGGACTGCCGTTCACTGCAGCGCTCCCGGCGACATAAGAGGTGCCGGAGGGGAGACGGTCGGTGAGCACGGCATTCGTCACGGCCTCGATGCCGCTGTTTGTGACCGTAATCGAGTAGGCGACAACGTCCCCGACAACGGCGTCGATGGCCGGTGAGCTTTTCACCACGTCCACATTCGGGAGAGCGACAGGGAAGGACACGCGGTTGGATACGGCGGACCGTGTCAGGACTCTTCCGTCCGGTGGTGTGAAGGTGAAGACAGCCGAAGCCTGGTTCGACTGCTGCTGCCCGGCGGGCAGCGTGTCGATGACCGTGGCGAAGCTCACGGCAACCGTCTGCCCGGGAGCCACCGTTCCCGCGGCGATGCCGCCTGCCGGAGATGCGTTCGGCTGGGGAACACCGCCCCCCACCACACTATTCGGTACGAACGTGGCGTTCGCGGGCACCGAGTCGGACACCGTTACCTGGGCGGCCAGATTGCCGGTGTTGCTTACCGTGATGGTGAAGACCACCGTATCGCCGACCGTAGTGTTCGTCGTATTGGCCGTCTTCACCAAAGCGATCTCAGGCTGGGTGACCGGTGTAACGACCGCGTTCGACGAAGAAGAGGCCGCGAATGTGCCGGATGTATAGCTGACGGTCGACTGGTTATTGATATTGGAAGGCGTAGCCATGGTAATCATCACCTCGTAAATCAGGGTAACCGTATCGCCCGGGGGCAAGGTTCCGATAAGAACACCGGTCAGCGGATCGGCGGAAGGCACGGAGGTGCCGTTCAAGCGAATGCTGCCGGGAACGAAGGCGGTGCCTTCGGGATTGGAGGCGGCGAAGACGACATGATCGGCTGCGGCCGTTCCATTGTTGCGGATCACCGCCGTATACGTGGCGGTATCACCTGAGGTAACGGCGGTGGTGCCGGTGGTCAGCGTCACGGCGATCTCCGGAGCGGATACCGGAATGCTGACGGAATTCGAGAGGGCCGATCCGGTGATGAGCCGTCCGTCTGAGAGGGAGAACGAATAGACTGCCTGTGACCTGTTCACCAGGAACTGCGGAGAAGGGAGCGAGGTCACGGCCACACCGAAGGTCACATCGATGCCGGTCCCCGGGGCCAGCACCCCCAAGGGGATGCCGGTTAGGGGACTCACGCCCGGCCTTGGCCGGCCCCCGGCAATAACACTGTTCGTGACGAAGGTGCTTCCCTCGGGCAGCGGATCGCTCAGCGTAACCACCGCCGCCGCGCTCCCCGTATTGCTTACCGTCACACGATAGGCGAACGTATCTCCTGCCGTCGTGGCACTCCGGTTCGCGCTCTTGATCACGGCGAGGACAGGCTGCAGGATAGCCGTCACCGTCTCACCGGAGAACGCCGCCCCTCGGAAGGTACCCGAGGTGAAAGAGGCTGCGGCGCGGTTCATGGCCTGGGGCGGATCCGGCAGCGATCGCACCCGCACCTGGAATGTCGCGATGACCGAAGCACCGGCGGCTAGCGCTGGGATCGCGAGGCCGGCCTCGGGATCTCCCTCCGGCCGGGCCGCACCGTTCACGGTGACACTGCCGGGAACGAAGGCGGTGCCGGCCGGGGCCGCATCCGAGAGGACGATCCCGCTCACGGGCGCGAGGCCGCTGTTGGTTACGGTGACCGTGTAGGTCAGCAGGTCGCCGAAGGCGGCCTCCGCCAGACTCGCGGTCTTCTGAAGGGTGAGCTGCGGTGAGGAGGCCGGCAGGTCTACGGTATTCGACACCGAAGAGCCTGTGAGCGTTCTGCCGTCCGGAAGCAGGTACGAATAAGAAGCCGTGCCGCGGTTGCTCAGCCGCGGCGGGGACAGCAGGGCATTCAGGAGCACGCGAAACGAGACGGTGACGGCCGTACCGGGAGCCAGGGTGCCGGCCGCGATCCCGGAGACGGGGCTGGAGCCGGGACTCGGGCTCCCGCCGACCGTGACGCTCCCCGGAACGAAGGAAGCCTCGGCTGCCGGCACGTCGGTCAGTGTGACGGCAGCCGCAATGTTCCCGATATTGCGCAGCGTGAACACATACCCGATCTCGCTGCCTACGACCGCGGCGCCGGCCGTGGAGGCTTTCTCCAGCGTAATCACCGGCTGGTACACAGGGGTCTGCACGGTATTGCTTAAGGAGATGCCCTGGAAGGTGCCTGAGCTGTAGGTGAGATAAGCCTGATTCGACAGCTGGGCGGGAGAAGGCAGCGCTGCGGCCTCCAGCCGGTAGGTAACTACCGCTGTATCCCCCGCTGCGATCGTGCCGAGAGCGATGCCTTCCGCCGGATTGGCATTCGGCAGGGCGCTGCCCCGGACGGTGACGCTCCCCGGAACAAACCGGGCTCCTGCAGGCAGAGCATCGAAGAGTACTGCCTGCGTGATACTGCCAATCCCGTTATTCGCCGCCGCGGCCGTATAGGTAATGACATCGCCTACAGCCGCAGCCGACAGGCTGGCCGACTTGGCCGTGATCACATTGGGCAGCGACACCGGGAGGGTGACCGTGTTCGAGGCGGCGGTGCCCGTCAGCACCCGGCCGTCCGGCACTTGGGCCGAATAGGCCGCGGTCCCCTGATTGACGAGCTGAGGCGGGGAAGGCAGGGCGTTCACCCGCACATCGAAGGCAACGGTAACGCTGCCTCCCGCCGCGATGGTGCCGGCCGCGATCCCCGCCGCAGGGTTTGCCCCTGCGGCCGTCGTTCCGTTGATCCTGACGGAGTTCGGGACAAATGAGGTGCCGGCCGGAATGTTGTCCGTTACTGTCAGCACCGCCGCGAGATTGCCGGTGTTGGCGATCTGCAGGGTATACGTGAGGAGGTCACCGACCGTGACGGCCGCGGCGCTTGCGGTCTTCGATACGCTGATCAGCGGTGCATATACGGGCGTTACCACGGTGTTGGAGGGAATGACCCCCGAGATAACGGAGCCCCCCGCCACGCTTTGGAAGGTAAATGCAGCCTCCGCCTGGTTGGCAATCTGCTGGGGGCTTGGAACGGAAGTCACCCTTGCCCGGTATGTAAGAGTAACGGATGAGTTCAGGGCCAGCGAACCGATCGGCACCCCTGTCGTAATATCGAGCGTCGGCTGAGAGACGCCGGAGATCGTAACAGAGCCGCTGACGAAGGCGGAGCCGGCCGGCAGGCGGTCGGAGACGACGACGCTGGCCGCATTTGCCGTACCCGTGTTGCTTACCGTGACGGTGTACGTAAGGATGTCCCCGGCAATGGAGCCTGACGCCGAGGCGCTTTTGGCCACCGAGATGCGGGGGGCGTTGATGTCGATCTGTATGGCATTGCCGTTCACCACATAAGCATCCCCGGAGGTCGTGAGCTGAAGGACGGCGGAAGACTGGTTGTTGACCAGTCGGGCCGAGATATCGACGTTGGTGATGTCCCAGCCCTGACGGCCGCCGGAGATGTTCGTTCCCGGCGCTCCGTTGGTCTGATTGCGGGTGCCGAAGGTGCCCGTGGTCGAGAGTTGGCCGTTGTCCCCGTTGATCTGCGACGCAAAGAAGTTATTCGCCAAATTGTTCGGTCCCGACAAGGCCGCCAGGGAGGCGGTGGTGGGGCCGAACAGCGCCTGATCCCCCGTCCGGTTCGCATCCCCTTCCTGGGCGCTGAACAGGGCCCGGCCGCCGAGCGCTCCGGTGACCGGGGTTGCAAAGCCTGTCAGCGTCGTGGAGACCGCGGCGGATGTGGATTGGACAAGCACGGCCCCGGCACGGAGCGACATGTTGCGGAAGGGCAGGGACGGGTTCTCGTAGATCACGCCGAGCGTCCAGCCGGCATGATTGGCTGTAGGGTCGTTCGTAGTCACGAGCGTACCGACCACCCGGCCGACCGTATAGGTCCCCGCCCCTCCCCCCTGGATAAGCGAAGTGACGTTGGCCGTCCGCACATAGGCGAAAGCCCCGCTGCCAAGATCCACCTCGTTACGGGTGGCCGTGTCAGGCGTGATGCTGTAGGTGGTTCCGGCCGGGGTCGTGAGCGTGATGGCATTATTGATCGAAGAGTTGAGATTCACATTGCCGTTAATATAAGTGGCACCCCAGATCAGCTCCGCATACAGTACCGTGCTTCCCGAAGGGAGGGTGAGTACGGCGGATGAGCTGCTGCTGAGATACTGGCTCGTCGTTCCCAGCGGGTAAGTGCCATAGCGTACTGTGGCGTTGGTCGTGACAAAGGCACCGATGCTGTCGTTGGTTCCCGGCGTTCCTTCGCTGTTGCCGCGGCTTAAACCAAGCGTATTGCCGGTAAAGGTGATGGCTCCTGTGGCGTTGAGAGTGGAGCGGACAACAAGAGGAATATTCCTCACCCCCTGAGCATCAGGATATATGGCGTCAAGTAAGCCTGCCGCTTTCCGGGCGCTGCATCCTCTACCATTTTATGAGGGCTCAGGGAATTATTGATCGACTTTATGCAAAAGAGGAGCGGGAACGCTCATTTATCTTCTGCTGCCGGTCCCCCGCGGGCGCCGGCTGCGGCTGGATTTGCGCTTGCGGACCCGCGGCGGAAGAGGGGGGCTCCGCCGCGGGTCCGCGGGCCGCGTCTCCCGGGAAGAAGGGGGCGCAGATTCCTCCTCTCCTCCTTCTTCCGGTTCGGATTCCCTGACCGATCGCAGGGAAGCGGCCCATACGGGTTCCTCGTGCCCTTGTCTGCTGAGCTGATGCAGCTCTTCGGGGGACATCTCCGCTTTGCAGACGACGAGGTGGAACATCATTTCATCGACGACATTCGGCTCGAAGCTCTTTAGCCCCTCCAGTTCCTCCTCATCGTACAGCGGTGGCCGATAAGGGGGGCTGTAGAACAGTTCCATCCGGAGCAGCCGGAAATCGTAGGGAACTTCTTCTCCCCCGTATGCGGACAAGGGCGGACACCTGGCACCGGCCGCGGCTTCCCAGAAGGAGTTGGTCCAGTACCTAGGCGAGGACTCGTCAAAAAGCTGCCGGAGGTAGGGATTGGAGCGGTGCCGGAAGTGATGGGCATAGGGGACAAGCATGCAGACGACGGCCTTATGAATGCACACCCGGTAGATTTCGCTGAGGAGAGCGGGGAGGTCCCGGGAATAGGCCAGAGACCGGCTGGCGATGACGAATTCGACCGAATTCTCCGGCAGGGGGAACCCCTGGTCAAAATCACAGACGAGATCCACCCCCTCGAGAGGCCGTTTGTCGATGCCGAGGAATCCGGGGTGTTTGGACTCCCCGCAGCCCAGATCCAGTTTCAATGCGGTTCACACTCCCTGTCTCGGTTTCTATTCAGCGTATGAGCTATAGGAGGGGACCGTCCGTCAGAAGGGGCGGATTTTTGACAGGGGGAGGTATAGAGAAGGCGGATGCCGGACAATATAATATCAACGGTGAAAAGCGAGGTGTCGATCCGTTGAACGATTCAACGTTAGACAAGGTGTCAGGCGGAATCTGAAATGAAGTGAGGGGATGTGCCGCAGAGACGTTAGTGCAGCAATAACTGCGATAGTGTTTTCTAGGTAAAAGAACCGAACTCTCATGATGTTCCCTAATGAACCAACAAATCCATTCACCGTTGAAAAGGTCCCGAAAGGGGCCTTTTTCTTATGCCCGCAGCTCTTCCGGCCGCAGGAACTCCGCTTGCCACCAATTGTTTCGGGAACTGCTCTTGTGCTATCACAGTACAAGCCGTTCTTACATTTATTAAGAGAGGATGGTAAGAAGGAGGAGTGAAGCGTAATGGGAGTCATCCTGTACCCGCCCACAATCGATTGGTCCTGGATGAAGCAGCGCCCCCAGCACCTGATGGACCAGTTTGCGACGCATGGACATACCGTGTTTTATTTCAATAAAACGGGCACTGCCGGCCAGCCGGTGGTCGAACCGATTGCTCCGAACTTATACCTGGTGCATCACGCCGAATATTTCCTTAAAGAGCTTTGGCCGGGAATCAAGCCCGGACAAGGAACCGTCTACTGGACTTCCTGGAGCAGGCAGCTTCCCCGCGGCCGTTCCGTATATGGGGCCGACTATGTCATTTACGACTGCGTGGATGACTTTCCGGATTGGGAATCGGATGAGCAGAAATATATCCATACGGCAGATGCCGTCGTCTGTACGGCGGATGGTCTGGAGGAAAAGATGACGGCGCTCGCGTCTTCGAAGCCGGTGATTCAAGTGCCGAACGGCTGTGACTGGGACTTCTTCCGGAAGACCATGTTCTTGAACCGCAGCGTTCCGCTTCCCGGCATGCCGAATACGCGGGGCCCGAAGATCGGGTATATCGGCGCCTGGGCGCCCTGGGTGGATGAGCGGATCATCCAAGCCTTGGGAGAGCGGATTCCGGAAGCCCAGGTTGTGATCGTGGGGCCTAGACTTAGAGAAGATACGCTGGCCTATCCGCCGAACGTGCATTTCCTGGGATATCAGGATTACAGCAAGCTGCCGGAGATTCTCCCGCATCTGGATGTCTGCATCATCCCGTTTCATGTCAACCGGATTACCCGGAGCACCAACCCGATCAAGGTTTACGAGTACCTGGCCGCAGGCAAGCCTGTCGTCTCGACCGATCTTCCCGAAGTCCGCAAAATGGTGCCGCATGTGTCGATCGCGGGAGATCCGGACGAATTTGTCCGTCAGGTTCAGGCTCAGCTTGCCTCGCCGGGACGCCGTCAGGAGCAGCGCTCACGCTACGCCCAAGCCTTCAGCTGGCGCAACCGGTACCTGAGCATCCAGCAGCATCTCGGCCAGTGGTATCCTGAATTCAGCGACGTCACCACGCCGCTGCCGCCGATCTCTTCACCTTACGCACATGAAATTCCCCTGTCCCATCAGACGGTGAACTCCTACTATTCGCAGACGGTATTCCACCGCGAGCCCCCCTGGGTCGGTCATATGGCGGCCGGCGAATACCGTTTCGTGGTGAAGCTCGATCCGAGCATCATACCGGCTGAGGCCGAGCGGGTGTACCTCGAACTGGACGGTACCTGCCGGGCGGAGGACGGGATCATCCTGCGTCTCGGGGTCAGTGACGAGCCGTGGTCGGCCGATTCGCTCAGCTTCAGCAGGCTTCCCTCGTTCAAGCCTCTCGCTTCCATAGAGGCGAACGACCGTCTGCAGGAAACGTTCTCGTTCGATGTGACGTCTTACGCGAAGCTGGATCATTCCGTTTCCTTCGAGCTGTCGAGTCCGCAGCCGGTCGTTACCCGGCTAGGCCGCCCGAGATTGACCTGCTTTGTTCCAACTTCCGAAGGAGGAATCCGTACATGAACATCTGCGTATGCGGCTACCTGGGCATGGGCAATTTCGGCGACGAGCTGTTCCTGAAGACGTTCGCCCAGACGCTGAAGGGTCACCGCGTGTTCCCGTGGGTTGCACAGGTTGACGTGGATCGCGTGGATGCGGTGATCATCGGCGGGGGGGACCTGATTACCCCCTACGCCTTCAACTCGTTCTATTTCCCTCCCCAGCTGGAGAACAAACCGACCTGGATCTATGGTGTGGGCATTGTGGATTATTACCCGGAGCCGACATGGCCCCAGAAGGAAGTAGAGCAGTACCGGATCCGGACGGCCAAGGCGCACGGCATGGCACTGCGGGACCAGCGGTCGGCTGAGATTGCAAGCAGGCTGTCGCTGAACACGGCGGTGGAGGTCGTCCCTGACGTGGCCTTTGGCTATGAGCCGCCGGGCTACCCGATGGGCCGTTTCTCTGCCCGTCCCACTGCGGGCCTCTGCATATTTACGTATGACGCGTTCCCGAAAGACAAGCTGATCGCCATCGCTGAACGCCTGATCGGCAGAGGATACGACCTGGTGTTCATCCCGGTCGTGAACCAGTCCAACAATCCGTTTGCCGATGCGAAGATGTGCACCGAGCTGAGGGAGGAGATTCTGAAGAAGCACCCGAACGCCGTCGTTCTCGTACCCCGGCCGCAGTACGACCTGGAGGTGACGTACAGCTATATCGGCTCGCTGGACTGCCTGATTTCCTTCAAGCTTCATCCGTCTCTTGCGGCGATCCGCAGCGGAGTACCCGTGTTCTGCCTGACCCAGATGAGCAAGGTCCGGAGCCTCATGGAGAGCTTCGGGCTCGATGACTTCGTCCTGGATTACAGCCTGCCGCAGGAGCAGCTGCTGGGGAAGCTCGACGATTTCCTGGCCGGCGGCAGGATGAGGCTGGCCGCGGCCGAGCCGCTGATCCGCAAGACGGAGGAGCTCGCCCGCCTCAAGCTGGCGGAGCTCAAGGCTTCCATCGAACACACGCTTCCCTAGGGGAGGCGAAGAGTCTCCATCAGCACCTCTTCCACTTCGCGGGCGCGGTGGGACCAGGTATGCTCCAGGGCGTAAGAGGTACGGGCAGCACGGTCTCCGGCATCCTGCAGACGGGAGGCCGTAAGGCGCAGGAACTCCCCGTGGTTGCCGGCACAATCCACGAAAGGCGCCATCCGGCGGCATTCGGGAAGGTCGGTCGCAACCACGGGTTTTCCTGTGGCCAAATATTCGTAGGCCTTCACCGGGTTGGTGGCGAGCGTCACGCCGGTGATCCGGAAGGGGATGATGAAGAGGCTGCACCAATCCATATAGAGGGGAAGCTCCTTATGAGGCTTCAAGCCGAGGAAGTGGAGCCGGGGGTCGCCCGCATACTTGCGGCCGAATTCGGGCCCCACAATCATGATATTGGCACCCGGCAGGGTGCGGGCCAGGCGGCGCAGCAGGGCTTCGTCGACCCAAGGGGCCCAGGCCCCGATATAGCCGATCCAGCGGCCCGGCAGGTCCGGCAGGTCCCGCGGCCGGGAAAGAGGGGCGGCCGGCCGGGTGTGCAGGCCCATGGAGGTGTCATACGCATTGCGGACAAGCTCGATCCGGCGCCCGGGATACCGCCGCCGGAGGCGCTGCCGGATCCGTTCGGCCGTGCAGAAGATGACATCCGCCTTATCGGCCAGCCGGTGCTCGTCCCGGAGCCATTCGGGGAACTCGTCGACGCAGTCGTAGACGGTGAGGGCCGCGCCGTATCTGTGAAGTGCGGGGGCGAGCTGCGGAAGGGTGACCCAGACCACGGAGGGCTCGGAAGTGCGGCCCTTGGCGGACGGCCACTCGTCCCGGAGCCAGGCGTCATGGTCGTGTACCAGGTGCAGACCGGGGGCGAGCGTTTCCACCGCTGCATGCGTGCGCGTCTTGTTGCAGAAGTACACGGTATGTCCCCTGGCGGCCAGGGCGCTCATGAGCTGCTGCGGACGCTGCTTCATCCAGCCCCAGTCCATGGTGGGAGGGAATACGAACAGCATGGGAGTACCTCCTTTCCGTAGTCGAAGGGAAGCCCCTTCCCGGAATCCCGAACGTAAACTTATGCCTCCGGGCTCACGTTTATACGTCCCCTGCATAAAGTAGGAGTACATTAGGCTTTTGAAATGGAGTGGAGCGCATGCTGCTGCTGATTCTGGAGCAGCCGGAGAACGCGGCTTCCAGGCTTACCCTGCAGAGCGTGCCGGCTGCGGCGTCCTTCGATATCCGGGTGATCCGGCCGCCGTTCGCGGAGCGCATGAACGCCCTGCTGCAGGATTATAGGCTTCCTTTCTTTGCCGCGGCCGAGGCGGGGGTGCGGCTGAATCCGCTCTACTGGCTGCAGGAGGCGGGCAAGTGGGACCTGCTTCCGATTGGAACGGCAGGAATCGTGGAGCACCGGGACGGATTCAGGGGCAGCCGTGGCCGGCCCGATCCTTATCCGTTCCTGTGGAGCACGGAGGCGGTCCGTGAGACCGGCGGCTTCGAGACCTGGGCCCGTCTGCCTTTCGATTCGCTTGTGCTGGAATCGAAGTACCGTTCGCTTGCGCGGACACGGCCCTGGGCGAAGTCCGGAGACGTCGCGCCGTTCGCGGGTATGGCCCGGAGCTCCCGTCTCCTGCGGGACACCCGGGAGCTGGTCGTCCCGCTGCTCGAAGGCACCGGGCAGGGGCGGGCCGAGGGGGCGAAGGCGGGAGCGGGGGAGTTTGCGGAGAACGCGGAAGCGGGAGACATGCCGCTCTGCTCGGTCGTGCTCTGTCTGTACCGTGATGAAGTCCTCGTGCCCTGGGCGGTCCGCAGCGTGCTGGCGCAGACTCATCCGGATTGGGAGCTGATCCTGGTCGATGACGGTTCACCGCTGCCTCCGGAGCAGTATATGGCGGACCTGCTGGTCTCCCCCAAGGTGCGCATCCTCCGGCACGACCGCAATTACGGCAAGGCCCGGGCCCTGAACACGGCGCTGGCCCATGTCCGGGGGCGGTGGATCGTTGAGCTCGATGCGGATGACTGGCTGGCTCCCGGCTGTGTGGCGGGCTTGTCCCGGGCGGAGGACCGCGTTGCCACCCATGCCGCTCTGCTCTACGGCGATCATTACGAATGGCTGCAGCTTCCGGGCAGGGAGCCGCTGTTGAAGGGAATCCGGCGCTACGGGCCGGCGCTTGAGGTGGAGGACTATGTGCGGAGGGGGCAGCCGGTCGCCCCGCGGATCTACCGGACGGCAGCGCTGAGGGAGCTCGGCGGCTGGCCGGAGGGAGGCCTCTTCGGCGGCCGGCTGTACGAGGATATGGAGATGCTGCTGGCCTTGGCGGAGACCCATTCGTTTCATTATGTACCGGAGCCGCTCTACCACCGCCGCATCCGGAAGGACAGCGTGACGCGGCAGAGGGAGACAGAGTATCAGCGATGGCTGGAGGCAAGGCCCGGGGGCGGCCGGGGGAAATCTTAGGCCGCCCGATGGGGTCCGAGGTTTAGGTGAGAATACGCACGAACTCGACGCTGGAGTTCAGAATGGTAATGTTGATCGGCGGATTATTGTAGGTGCCGTCGCTTTGGCTGATGACAAAAAAGGTATCCTCGACTTGCACAAGAACGCCCGTAAAGAACTGGTTCTGCTGGAATACTTCAATCGTCCGGCCCAGGTAACCGGCAAGAAGCTCTGAGAAAGTCATTCGTCAACCCTCCTTAGTAGATTGCGTTGATGCTCGAGATCGGAATCAGCAGAATGTCCCCTGTCGGTTCAAGCACCTGGACTACATTCGAACCTACCATTTGCAGGACCCCGGTAACCGTGCCGGCATTCGTTTCGATCGTCACGGTATCCCCGATCTTGTCTTCCAGATAAGGCGGAACATCCGGCTGCTCTTCCGTGTACAGGGTGTAAGAATACCCTTGAGCGTCCGCGGTGGAATTTTGGATCTCGAAGCCGCTGTTATCAAGAAGCTGGAGGGCTGCGGCCACTTCCGTGCCGATTGGAATGTTGGGAGCCCCTGCCGTTCCGCTGTAGGCGGTGACGACGATAAGCGAGTTCAAATACACAAAATTGCAGCGCATCACTACATATTCTGCCATGGGCCTATTCCTCCTTAACCGATCGGCGCCGGCGCTGGAACGGTCACAGCAGGCCGGAACCCGATGATTTCACAGATTGAATAATACACGACTTGACCCGTGGGGTTGCCAGTCGTTGGCCGGATCACAAAGGTGCCCACACCAACGGCTTCCAGTGTACCGATCCGGTTTGGCGGAGTTCCGCCTGCTCCCGCACCGCCGGCATCGATGACTTCAATAACGCTTCCGAGGAAGCGGCTGAGCTCGGCGCGAAGCTCCGTTACGCAGGCATCCTCTGGTTCGGTGACGTTCACGACCGGGGCCGGGATGACAACCGGCTGAGGCGTCTCCACATTGACGACCGGAGCGGGAATGACGAGGGGCTGGGGGGCGGATACGGTCACGTCAGGAGCGGCGACTCTGATTTTGGGGCGGGGGCAGACGACAACCTTTCGCGATTTCTTCTTGATGACTTTTCTCGGGCAGTGTGTCGGCTTTTTCTTCTTGCTCGGCTTGTGGCAGCCTTTCTTGACGATCACCTTGACTTTTTTGCATCTGAACAACCTGAACACCTCCGGGGATTGGGGTACAGCACATCATACTCCGCTCCTGCAGGCTGCGACGGGGCGAATGCCGCAGCAATGGGGAAAGGGGCGTTTGTCCATGGATTAAAAACCCAGTCCAATTTAGAATGGGGCTGAAAATGGATTGAGGGGTGCGGGCGGGCGTACAAAATCCTGTGAACTCCGCTGCATATACTGGGGGAGAGGAGGGATACGAGTAAAGATGACAGGAATATTCACGAATCTGATCGGCAATCCAAGCTTCGAAACGGGCTCGCTGTCTCCCTGGAACGGTGTGAACGCGGCGGTCATCACGAGCCCCGCCGTTCAAGGGTCCCGCTGCGTCCGGCTGCTGGGCGGGGCCATTAATGCTTATATCTCACAGAATATTGCCGTAACAGCCGGTGAGAGCTATGAATTGTTCTTTTCGGCGGCCTCTCTCGGGGATGGTCTTGGAGCCCCGATGCTGGTATCCCTGCAGTATTATAATTTGGCGGGGGCTTTTATTGGGTATGGGACGTACTTTACGGTAGATTCGAACAACCTCCCGAACGCCTTATCGGGAGAATGGAGGACATTGTACGCCATCACCGCGGTTGTTCCGGCTAACGTAAGCCGGGCCGTGCTCGTGATCAACAAACGTTCGCTAACGGGGAGTCAGGCGGTTGTTGTGGACGAGGTTCTTTTTGTAAGGGTGTCGGGAGCGACAGGCCCGGCAGGTCCGACAGGTCCTGCGGGACCCAAGGGTGCCACGGGAGCGACGGGTGGACAAGGCCCGATAGGGCCTGCAGGTGCGACGGGCGCCACGGGGGCGACAGGTGAGCAAGGGCCGGCAGGCGCGACGGGAGCGACAGGTGAGCAAGGGCCGGCAGGCGCGACGGGAGCGACTGGTGAGCAAGGGCCGGCAGGAGCGACAGGGGCGACTGGTGAGCAAGGGCCGGCAGGAGCCACTGGAGCGACCGGGGCCACGGGTCCAGAAGGCTCGACAGGCGCGACAGGCGCGACAGGTACGACGGGCGAAACCGGACCGGTGGGAGCCACCGGCACGACCGGGGCCACGGGTCCTGTAGGCTCGACAGGCGCGACAGGCCCGACAGGTACGACGGGTGAAACCGGACCGGCGGGAGCCACGGGAGCGACCGGGGCCACGGGTCCGGCAGGCTCAACAGGAGCGACGGGCCCGACAGGTACGACGGGTGAAACCGGACCGGCGGGAGCCACGGGAGCGACCGGGGCCACGGGTCCGGCAGGCTCAACAGGAGCGACGGGCCCGACAGGCACAACCGGTGAAACCGGACCTGTGGGAGCCACGGGAGCGACCGGGGCCATGGGTCCGGCGGGCTCAACAGGAGCGACAGGCCCGACAGGCACAACCGGTGAAACCGGACCTGTGGGAGCGACCGGGGCTACGGGGCCAGCAGGGGCGACCGGAGCGACGGGCCCGACAGGCACGACCGGTGAAACCGGACCTGTGGGAGCCACGGGAGCGACCGGGGCCACGGGTCCGGCGGGCTCAACAGGAGCGACAGGCCCGACAGGCACAACCGGTGAAACCGGACCTGCGGGAGCCACCGGAGCGACCGGGGCTACGGGGCCGGCAGGTTCAACAGGAGCAACGGGCCCGACAGGTTCGACCGGTGAAACCGGACCTGCTGGAGCCACGGGAGCAACCGGGGCTACGGGGCCAGCGGGGTCGACCGGAGCGACAGGTCCGACAGGCACGACCGGTGAAACCGGACCTGCGGGAGCGACTGGAGCAACCGGGGCCACGGGGCCAGCAGGGTCAACAGGAGCAACGGGCCCGACAGGCACGACCGGATCGACAGGAGCCACAGGAGCCACAGGAGCCACCGGTCCGGCACCGCAGTATGCTTTTGCCCAGGTTCGGACGGAGGTGGCCGTGCCGCTTAATACGGAAATCGTAGTGGCCTCCTTGACAGCGGTTACCTTCGCTTCACGGCCTGTGAAGCTTGATGCATATGCCGAAGTGGACCTGATTCAATTGGAAACCGGATCCACTTTTAACTTTACTATTACTTTACGCCTGTACAGAGGAGCTGTGTTGTTGAATGAAGTAATTCTGTCGAGAACCTTGCCCAGAGTTTCCGGGGGGACGAATCCCCGGCTGATTCCAGCGATGACCTGGACGGATACGGCACCCGGTATATCAGCAGGCTACTCCATCTCGGTCATCGTCACGGGATCGGGAATTTCCTCGGCCACCGTGTCTTCGCGTGCTCTGAACGCTGCAGCGTTCCTTTAATCCGATAAGGCAGGGGTTGTTCCTATGATCACGATCAGCCTGTGCATGATTGTCCGCAACGAACAGGCGACCCTGGCGCGCTGCATGGACTCGGTCCGTGATGCGGTTGACGAGGCGGTTATCGTGGATACGGGTTCTGCCGACGCCACAAGGGAGATTGCGGGGGCCTACACGGATAAGGTTATCTCTTTTCCCTGGATCGGCGATTTTGCTGCGGCTCGTAACGCGTCGTTCCGGCATGCCACCTGCGACTATATTCTCTGGCTGGATGCCGACGATGTGCTCGCTCCGGAGGATGCGGAGAAACTGCGGGAGCTGAAAAGCCGGCTTGATCCCTCCGTCGATTCGGTGACCATGCCGTATCTGCTCAGCTTTGACGAGCGGGGACGCGCCGTGTACAGCCTTCGGCGGAACCGGCTCGTGAAGCGCTCCCGGCAGTTTCAGTGGATCGGCTGCGTGCATGAATACCTGGAAGTGTCAGGGAATATTCTTCACAGCGACATTGCCGTGCGCCACCAGCCGGTCGAGCGCCCGGGCCGTTCGGGACGCAACCTCGCCATCTATGAGAGGAAGCTGGCGTCGGGGGAGGCCTTCACCCCGCGGGACCGGTACTACTACGCCAATGAACTCAGGGATCACGGACGGTGGAAGCAGGCGGCGGAGCAGTATGAGCAATTCCTGTCCGAAGGTCTCGGCTGGGCGGAGGACTGCATTCAGGCCTGCGGCAAGCTGGCGGATTGCTATCACGAGCTGGGGCAGCGGGAACGCTTCGCTGAAAGCGCTCTTCGTTCCTTCCGGTACGGGATGCCGAGGGCGGAGCACTGCTGCCGGCTTGGTTATCACTTTCTGCAGAGCGGGGAGCTGGAGGCGGCGGTATTCTGGTATGAGACGGCCGCACGGCTGAACCGGCCCGGAAGCCGTTGGGCCATCCTGAATGAGGCGTGTTGGTCCTGGCTGCCGCATCTGCAGCTATGTGTATGCTACGACCGGCTGGGGGATTACGCCAGGGCTTACGAGCACAACAGGCAGGCGCTGGCTTACCTGCCGAAGGACCCGCGGATGCTGGCCAATCAGGCATACCTGGAAGGCAGGCTGAAGAATACCCTTCCTCCGCATCAAGCCTGAAGCGGCGCAGGGGCAGAAAAGGACTCCGGATGGAGTCTTTTTTTGTTGACAGAGGTCGGACGGCCGGGTACCGGACGGATGGAATCGGGACGGCCCCATGTGATAAAGTAAAGAATATACAGCACCCGGGGAGGCAGTTCACGGAATGAAAGCTTATCTCTTCTTGGCCCTTGCCATCGTAACGGAGCTCTTCGGAACCTCCATGCTCAAAGCTTCAGCCGGCTTCACGAAGCTTTGGCCGTCCCTGGGCGTCCTTGCGGGCTTCGGGATCGCCTTCTATTCCTTGTCGCTGTCCCTGCAGTCGATTCCGCTCAGCGTCGCCTACGCGATCTGGTCGGGTGTCGGCACGGCCCTGACGGCGGCGATCGGAGTGCTCGTCTGGAGGGAATCGATCTCGCTGCCGACGGCGGGCGGCATCCTGCTCATTATCGCGGGCGTTGTGCTGATCAATCTCAAGGGGCCGGCGCACTAGCGCATGATACCTACCAATGAACGTATAGGAGATGGAACTGTGGACAAAATCATGTTTATCGAAATCGGCATGGGCATCGATCTTCATGGTCAGAATGTGACGAAAGCGGCCGTGCGGGCGGTGCAGAATGCGATCCACCACAACTCGATGCCGGGGCTGCGTTCGGTGCTGCCGGGTGGTTCCCTGCATAACATGAAGGTGAACGTGAGGCTGGCGGTCCCCGCCGACAAGGAGAAGCTCGACCTCGAGACGGTCCGGGCCGAGCTGCCCTATGGCCAGGTCACCTTTGAGGTCACGGACGGCGGGATGCTGACCGGCACCGGGGTGGTCCTCCCTGAGAAGGACGATGTGAACGACCTGGCCTATATCGTGATCGCGTCGGTGGAAGTCGGGTATTGACCGGTTTTCGTCTTGGGATGTTGAACTTGGGGTTTGAACTTGGGAACGAATGTCATGCGGAATGTGGCTTGGTAATGTCTTGGTAACTTGGGAATGTTGACTTGGTAGTGTTAGCTTTGGATGAAGCTTCGCTCTTTTGGGCGGGAGCTTCTTTTTTTGTGTTTCGGAAAGGGGTATGCCCCAAATAACCATTGTGCCGGAGGCAACTTGAAGAGCTGCGGGGCTGCTTCAAAAGTGGCTGCCATCCCTGCTGCGCGGCGTCGGGACCCCGGCTGCAGTCAAGAGGTTATCCAGGCTGCATAGCCTGCCACAAGGCTGCCGCCCATAATGGAGAGGCCGGGAGGAACGGCAGGCGGACGGAAGTCCGGCCGTTCCCTTTCACTGCTGCCGGAGGGAAGGAGGCGCCGTGGGTGAACGGATCCGCCGTTCTTTGAGAATGGCGTGAGTACGAGCATGCCGGGGCGCAGGGAGAGGAGAGAACGGTCAGCTCCGAAGGCAGTATGGCAGTCAGAGCAGGACAGCGCAGTCAATCAAATCAGAGTGCAAAGGGAGGCAAGGTTGTGAAAAAGACAGTGGCATCCGTACTCATTATGGCCATGCTGGGAAGCATGCTGCCCGGGGCGGCTTCGGCCGAAACGCCGGCACCGGGCGTTCCCGCCTTTCCGGGGGCGGAAGGCGGAGGCAAGTATACGACCGGCGGCCGGGGAGGCAGCGTCTATGAGGTGACGACGCTCGCCGATTCGGGACCGGGCTCGCTCCGGGATGCGGTATCCGGCAGCAACCGGACGGTCGTCTTCAAGGTCGGCGGCACGATTCATCTGCAGTCTCCGCTGAAGATCACGGGATCGAATCTGACGATCGCCGGCCAGACGGCACCGGGCGAAGGCATCACGGTCGCGGATTATACGACCTCGATGGATGGGGACAACCTCATCGTCCGCTATCTGCGGTTCCGGCTCGGGGACCGGGTGATGAGCGAGGACGACGCGTTCGGAGGCCGGTATCACAAGAACATCATCATCGACCACTGCTCGTTCTCCTGGTCGGTCGATGAAGTCATGAGCATGTACGAGAACGAGAATACGACGGTGCAGTGGTCGATCATGTCCGAGAGCATGCTGATGACCACCCACTTCAAAGGCAGGCACGGCTACGGAGGCATCTGGGGCGGACGCAATACGACGTTCCATCACAACCTTGTCGCCCACAACGTCTCCCGGAACCCGCGCTTCGCGGCAACTTCGGCGGAGGACAAGACGGACGCGTACAACAATGTCATTTATAACTGGGGCTTTTTCTCCGCTTACGGCGGGGAGAAGGGAAGCTTCAACCTCCGCAACAACTATTTCAAATACGGGCCGAGCACGTACTATAATGCCCGCAGCATGATCTTCGTCGGTGTGGCGGCGGACTCCCGGATGTACATCGGCGGGAACTACATGGACGGAAATCCGGAGGTGACCGCGGACAACTGGAAAGGCGTGGGTTCGCTGGCCAGCCCCGACGCCAAGCTTGCCGAGCCGGTGGCCATGCTCGAGCCGGCGCAGCCGCAGACCGCCGAAGAGGCTTATGCCAGTGTGCTGGCCGGCGCCGGCGCCGTACTGCCGCGCCGCGATGCGATCGACGCGAGGATCATCAGCGACGTGAAGAACCGGACAGGAGAGCACATCAATTCCCAGAAGGAAGTCGGCGGCTATCTGGAGTTCGAGCAGGCGGTGTCGCCTCTTGCGGACGGTGACCAAGACGGCATGCCGGACAGCTGGGAGGCGCAGCACGGGCTGAATCCCGCCGATAGCGCGGACGGCAATCTCGTGAATGCCGAAGGGTATACGAACCTGGAGGTCTACCTGAACTCCCTCACAGGGAACGGCTCGGCGAGCCCGGCCGCTTCGATCACCGCTCCGGCCCACAATACGATCGTGGAGGCGGGATCGGATATCACCGTGCAGGCCGAGGCTTCCGATCCGGACGGCACGGTAGCCAAGGTGCAGTTCTATCACGGCGATGTGCTGCTGGGCGAAGACACCTCCGCACCGTACTCGCTGACGTTGCCGAAGGTGAAAGACGGGACCCACTATCTGACCGTCAGAGCGGTCGATAATACGGGCACCGCGGTGCAGTCGGATCGTGTCACCGTCCATGCGAGCACGAGCGGCAGCACTGCTCCGTGGGAGGCGAAAGACATCGGTACGCCGGGCATAGCCGGGCATACGCAGCTTGGAGCCACACCGGGCGACGTGACGGTCAAAGCGGCCGGACTCATGGGCGGGTCGGCGGATGCCGTCCACTTCGCTTATCAGCCGCTCACGGGCAACGGCGAGATCATCGCCCGGGTAGAGAGCGTGACGGCGACTGACGACGGGGCGGAAGCGGGCGTGATGATCCGCGAGGACCTGACCGCGGGCTCCCGTATGGCGGCTCTGTACATTCCATATGTCAAAATGGGCCGCAAAGCCGTGACCCTCACCCGTACAACGGCCAAAGGCCAGGCTGTGAAGACTGAGCCGGAAGACTTCATCTCCGTGCCGTATTGGGTGAAGGCGGTCCGTCTCGGCAGCCAGTTCACGACCCTGGTGTCGAAGGATGGGGTGGACTGGACGGTAGCGGGCACCGCTTCGATCCCGATGGGCGAGACGGCTTACTTCGGTCTCGCAGCGGATGCCGCCGATGCCGACGACGATGTCCAGAAGTACAATACATCGGTCTTCTCCGGCGCTGCCGTGCGCGCGCTTCCGGCGGATTACCCGACCGCGCCCCAAGGGGTGCAGGCGGCTGCGGGCGACAAGCAGGTAACCTTGAACTGGAGTCCGGTCAGTACGGCACAGAGCTATACGGTGAAGCGCAGCGAGCTGCCCGGCGGCCCTTACACCGTGGCGGCGCAGGGGCTGACGCAGCCGAGCTATACGGACACAGGGCTGACCGCCGGCCTGAAATATTATTACGTGGTGACCGCAGCCAACGCCCAGGGCGAGAGCTTCAACTCGGCCGAGGTCAGCGCGGAGCCGACCGGAACCACAGGAACGATCTACCTGGTGAACGACAGCTACGAAGGACTGGCGGAGGGAACGCTGCCGGCGGGCTACACGATTACGCCGGATCCGCAGGATGCCGACCACAAAGTAGGCGCCGTACCTGTGCCTGCGGGAACGACAGGCAACTCCTCTTCGGTGGCGATGATCGTGTACGACAATGGAGTGGGCAATACGCAGTTCGTCCGCAAGTTCGCACCGCAGACCGGTGCCGTAGTGATCGAGACGGATCTGACCTCCGCCGCGTGGCCGGGCACCTCGGTGCTGCTGCAGCTGCAGGACGAAGCGGGGACGAAGACGCCGCTGTCGGTCGAGCTCCGCAAGCCGACCCAGCCTGTCGCCGAATCGGCCAATACGTTCGTCTACAAGAAGAGCGGCGCGGACTACAAGATCAGCGAGCCGCCGGTGAACAACCGCTGGTACAATCTCAAGATTGTAGCGGATGTGCCTGGCAAGAAGGCGGATATCTATATGGACGGCGCTCCGGCAGCTCTCGGTGTGGACTTCCAGGCCGATCTGGCGGGCGCGGGTATCGGCCGGATTCTGGCGAAGACGCCGGGGACGGGCAAAGGCACGCTGTATTACGATAACCTCAAAGTGTATGTGGAGCCGATCGCCACACCTCAGGGACTTACGGCGCTTCCGGGCAGCGGCAAGGTCCAGCTGAACTGGACGTCAGCGGCCGGTGCCGCTTCCTATACGGTGAAGCGGTCCAACGTCAGCGGAGGCCCTTACACGGCTGTGGCGTCCGGCCTAACGACGACGCAGTATATTGACGAAGGCCTCACGAACGGGACGACGTACTACTATGTCGTCACGGCCACCGGGCCGACCGGCGAGAGCGGACCGTCCGGGCAGATTGCCGTGACGCCGTCCGAGGACGCCGTGAAGCCGGAGGCTCCGGCAGGGCTGACGGCGCAGGCCCGCAGCACGCAGGCGGACCTCACGTGGCAGCCGTCAGAAGGCGCCTCGTACTACACCGTTAAGCGTGCTGAGAATGCAGCAGGACCGTTCACCGTGGTGGCGGCCAAGGTAACCGGCACGACCTTCCGCGATGGGGGTCTTATCAACGGCACCCCTTACTATTACACCGTGTCGGCCTCCAGCGTGGGCGGGGAAGGGGCGGACGCTCCGGCCGTAACCGTGCTGCCGGCGGCGGCGCTCGGAACGCCTGCCGTGACGGGAACAGCCGGAGCAGACAGCGTTACGCTGAGCTGGAATGCGGTGGAGGGTGCATCCTCCTATGAAGTGAAGCGTGCCGCAGCGCCGGAAGGACCTTATACGGCCCTGACGGATACGGCCGGCCTCTCGTACAGGGAGGAAGGTCTGCCGCAAGGCGTGCCGTACTACTACACCGTGACGGCACGCAACGACGAGGTACGCGGGCTCGACTCCGCTCCAGCGGCCGTACGTCCTGCCGCAGCCGGGGGTGTGCCGGCCGTTCCGCAGGGACTGCGGGCGGAGCCGGGCAGCGGGGAAGCCGCGCTGTTCTGGACGGCGGCATCCGGTGCCGATGCCTACAGCGTCAAGCGGAGCGAGAGCCCGGACGGCGGATTCGTGACGATCGCTTCGCAGGTGTCCGGCACCACCTATAAGGATACCGGGTTGGTGAACGGGAAGACCTATTACTACCTTGTCAGCGCCGTCAATGCCGCGGGGGAGAGCGGGTCGACCGCCCCTGTGCAGGAGGCGCCGGCTGCCGTACTGACGGTAGCGGCGGACGGCAGCGGCATGTACGCCAAGGTGCAGGAGGCGATTAACGCCGTGCCGGACAACAGCCCGGTCACGACAGTCATTAAGATCAAGGACGGTGTATACCGCGAGAAGCTCAACATTCCTTCCTCCAAAGTGAAGATCCGCATGATCGGCGAGAGCCGGGAAGGCACCGTGCTGATCTACGGCGACAGCGCCAAGACACTGGATGCGAGCGGCCGCGAGCTCGGCACCACCGGCAGCGCCTCGTTCACGGTATCGGCGAATGACTTCACCGCAGAGAACCTGACGGTCGCCAACGATGCCGGCCAGTTCGCCGGTCAGGCGGTGGCGCTCTTGACCAAGGGAGACCGGATGTTCTTCCGCAGCGTCAAGCTGACGGCCTTCCAGGATACGTTCTACGCGAACGACGGCCGCCAGGTGTTCGTGGACAGCCATATTGAAGGCACCGTCGACTACATCTTCGGCTCCGCCTCGCTCGTCTTCCAGAACTGCGTGATCCACAGCTTGGCCGGAGGCTACGTTACGGCAGCCTCCACGCCGCAGGGCGGCATGGGCTACCTGTTCCTGAACAGCCGGCTGACGGCGGAGCCCGGACTCACCGGCACCGTCGCGCTCGGCCGCCCTTGGAGACCTTATGCCAAGGTCAGCTATGTCAACACGTATATGGACGACCATATCCGGCCGACCGGCTGGGATAACTGGGGCAATGCCGCCAACGAGCTGACGGCGAGCTACAACGAATACGCGAGCTACGGGCCGGGGGCGAAGCCGCAGGACCGCTACCGCTGGTCGAAGCAGCTGACGGCAGAGGAAGCGGCCGCCCTGCTGCCGGAAGTCACGCTTCCGGGCACGGACGGCTGGAATCCGCTGAAGCGCACTCCGCTGCTCGGCGGCAGTACCCAGCTCGCTGCGTTGAAGACGGACGGGGTGCCCGTAGCGGGCTTCCGTCCGGAGATCACGGAGTATGAAGTGCTCCTGCCGGCGGGAACCACAGCCGCACCGACCGTTACTGCGTCTGTCTACGCGGCAGGCTCCGCAGTGCAGGTCGAGCAGGCTGCGGCGCTTCCGGGGACGGCTTCTGTGAAGGTAACCGCCCAGGACGGTACCGCCGGTACGTACCAGGTTCATTTCCGGGTGGATAAGCCGGTGGACACCGTGCCGCCCACCGCCACGGTTACGTACAGCGCTTACGGTCCGACGAACGGGTCGGTGACAGCCACGATCGTGCCGAGCGAGCCGGTGACCGTCACGAACAATAACGGGTCCCTCAGCTACACCTTCGAGGCCAACGGTTCGTTCACCTTCACCTTCGTGGATGCGGCGGGCAATAAGGGCTCGGCCACCGCGAGGGTCAGCGTGATCGACAAGTCGGCGCCGTCGCTGACGCTCAGCGTCAATACATCGAAGCTCTGGCCGCCGAACCACCGCATGGTTCCCATCCATGTGACGGTGAAGAGCTCGGATTCGGGCTCCGGCATCGCGTCCGTCGTGCTGAAGTCCATTACAAGCAGCGAAGCGGACGCGGGTCTTGGCCGGGATGATCTGCCGAAGGACATCCAAGGCGCGGCTTACGGGACGAATGACGCTGATTTCCAGCTCCGGGCGGAGCGCTACGGAGATCGCGTCTATACGATTACGTATACGGCGACGGATAAGGCAGGCAACCGAACGGATGCCGTAGTGAAGGTATCGGTGAAGCCGTAAAAAGGCGCCGAACTGTTCCATCCGGCAGCATCCTTGCAGGCGGAGGGGTAAGGAAGCCGGCAGGTGCCCTGCCTGCCGCCCCTTGGGGGATCGTCCGCCGGGAGATTCCCTCTCCCGCGCCGGGAACCCGGCGCTGTAGTCTTCCGCTTATCCCCTGCTCCGCTTAGAGCAGGGGATAAGCTTTTCTTTGGGGGAACAAGGATAGACAATTTTCGGGCCCTAGGGTCAAGAAAACAGGTAGAAGTGCACATAATTTTGCTTTAGAATGAAGGCTATATTCCGGAATGCAGCTGCGGCTGCCGTATCTTTTACCTTCAGACCGAATACGATTTCCCATCCTAAAAACGGCTATAGAAAGGGGCTCATCAAACCATGAATACGACTTCACAAGAACAACCCGTATGGTACGCGGACCTCGGCAGCGGGCAGTACCGCAATCCGATCCTGTATGCCGACTATTCGGATCCCGATGTGATCCGCGTCGGAGAAGATTTTTATATGACCGCCTCGAGCTTCGTCAGCTCACCGGGCCTGCCGATCCTGCACTCCAAGGATCTCGTGAACTGGACGATCCTGACCCATGCCGTGGACCGGCTGCCGGACAGCTTCAACGGCAAGGTCCGCCACGGGGACGGCGTCTGGGCGCCCAGCCTGCGGTACCACGACGGCAAGTACTGGATCTACGTCGGCTTCCCGGACGAGGGAGTCTACATGACGAACGCCGAGAATCCGGCGGGTCCCTGGTCCCCGCTGCACCTGGTGAAGGAGGCCAAAGGCATCATCGACACCTGCCCGCTGTGGGATGAGGACGGACAGGCCTATCTCGTGCATGCGTTCGCGAAGAGCCGCTGCGGCATCAAGAGCCGTCTGCAGGTGTGCCGGATGAGCCCGGACGGCAGGTCGCTGCTCGACGACGGCGTGATGATATTCGACGGTACGGAGCATCACCCGACGGTCGAAGGGCCGAAGTTCTATAAGCGGAACGGCTATTATTACATCTTTGCTCCGGCCGGCGGCGTATCGGTTGGATGGCAGCTGGTGCTCCGCTCGCGCTCGGTCTTCGGCCCCTATGAGGAGAAGGTTGTGCTCCACCAGGGGGACAGCATCGTGAACGGACCGCACCAGGGCGGCTATGTCGAGCTGGAGTCCGGCGAATCGTGGTTCCTCCACTTCCAGGACCGCGAGGCTTACGGGCGGATCGTCCACCTCCAGCCGATGGGCTGGGAGAACGACTGGCCGGTGATGGGGATCGACACGAACGGTGACGGCATCGGCGAGCCGGTGCTCACCCATAAGAAGCCGGATGTCGGCCGCACCTATCCTCCTGCCGTACCGGAGACCTCCGACGAGTTCGAGAAGGCGGAGCTCGGCCTGCAGTGGCAGTGGCAGGGCAACCGCGAACCGGGCTGGCACTCGCTCACGGAAAATCCGGGCCAGCTGCGGCTGTTCGCCCGCGCGCTGCCGGAAGGGTCGACGACGTTCTACGATGCGCCGAACGTGCTCTGCCAGAAGCTTCCGGCACCTGAGCTGACAGCCTCCACCGCACTGACGCTCACGCCGGGCTCCGGCGAGACGCTGGCCGGCCTGACCGTGTTCGGCCACGACTACCGCTATGCCGCCCTGCGCAGCACTGGACAGCGGACGGAGCTCGTTTTCGTCGCTGGGACGGGCAATAAAGAATCCTCTTCCGAAGCCGTGGCGGCGGTGGTGGCGCTGGACGCTGCCGTGCGGGTCTATCTGCGGGTGAAGATCGTGCTTGAAGCCGTATGCACCTTCGAGTACAGCCTGGACGGTGCCGAGTACGAGACGATCGGCGAGCCGTTCGATGCCGTCCCGGGCGGATGGGTCGGCGCGAAGCTCGGCTTGTTCTGCCTCGGAGGGGACGGCGGTCATGCCGACTTCCCTTGGTTCCGCGTGGAGTCCGTGTAAGGAAGCGGGATGAAGGGAAAGACCGGTGAGGACGTGCGGACCGTACCGATCCGGCCGGCAGCATGCTCTTCCCTTCCGCAGCCATAGCAGGATACAGGGACCGGAACCCGTTTCCGGTCCCTGCGTCTTAGGGCGGGAGGCGGCATGCCGGGCTAAGCGGGCAGCGGCGAATCCCATTGCAGTCGGCATGGAGCCTGGAGGGGGACGCAGCGGAGGCGGGGAGTGTTGTGACAGCTTCCTTCCGGGGGATTTGACGGCTTTCCACTGATTTATAAAGAAAGCGCTCTATTTTTTCTCTTGTAAGCAGTACGGGCTGTAGGCGATACTTGACATGAATATACTGCGAGCAGGGCAGGGCGGCACACCAGACACCAGGACGAACCGACACGAGAGCAGAAGCCTGCCCTTCCGGGAAGGGGTAGAAATCGACATGAAGGGTTATTTGCTTCGGCTGCTGGTCTTCAGTCTGGTACTGGGTGCGCTGCCAACCGTGTTCATCGGCATCGTCTCCTACTATATCGCGGCAGGGGATATCGAGAAAAAAGTAAGTGAAGGGAACATGCAGCTGCTGTCCCAGACCCAGATGCGGGTCGAACAGACGCTGAAGTCGCTCGAGATGTCGGCAACCCAATTCGTCTCCTCCTCCCGCGTCAAAGCGGCGATGAACGAAACGCTGACGCCGGGCGAGTTCCCGGAGGTGCGCGAGCTGTCGGCCGAGCTGTCCCATTTGCAGACGGAGGCGGTCATCAAGCAGGCGTATCTCGTCAATATCGACCGCGATTGGGCCGTCTCGCTCGGGATGCTCTACAAGCTGAGTGCGATGGAGAACCGCCGGGAATTCGCCGCTTACGCGATGCACCCGGCAAGCATCTTCTGGAGCACGCGGGGCCGCCCGGTTCCCGTGTCGTCGAGCGGTGTGTCGCCGGGAGTGGAATCGGTGGACACCACCACCGAGACGGTGACGCTGGTGCACAAAATCCCGCTGCTGCCCCGCTCCATGGCGCCCAAAGGGCTGCTCGTCGTCCATCTGGCGAAGGATGACATCCGCGATCTGCTCGCCCCGAAGAACCGCCTGGGGAACAACTATGTGCTGGACGGCAGCGGTCTTGCTTTCCTGGCGGCGCCGGAGGAGCAGGCGCAGCTGGCGGACATCAATAGCCGAATCGCCGAGCTGGCCGGCAGCCCGGGCGGCCGGACCGGCTTCTTCCATGCGGAGGCGGGCGGCGAGAAGGTCAGCGTGCTGTACCGCACCTCCGGGTACAACGGATGGACGTATGTGTCCCTGATCTCGCAGGCGGAGATCACGAAGGAGCCGAAGAAGATCGCGCTGGTCACCGGAGCTGCATGCGCGCTGATTCTTCTGCTGGTGCTCATCTTCGCGTACATCGGCTCCCGGCGCATGTACTCGCCGATCCGCAGCCTGCTCGAATACAGCCGGGGGCTGACGCCGGAGCGGCCGGAGGAAGCAAGGGAAGGCGGCGACGAGATCGCCTACATCCGGCAGAGCCTTCAGTCGCTGGCCGTCTCCCGGTCCCAGCTGCAGGAGAGGATGGAGGGGCAGGCCGGCCACCTCAAGGAGTTCTTCGTGCTGAAGCTGTTCACGGGCCAGATCTCCACGAACGACGTGGAATACCGTTCCCAGATGTACGGCTTCCCCCAAGGGTGGAAGGGCCTCGGGGTGCTGACGCTGGCGATCGACAACCTGCAGGAGACCCGATATGCGGAGGAAGACCGGGAGCTGCTGCTGTTTGCCGTGAACAACATTGTCGGCGAGCTGCTTCCGTCCTCCGGCCGGTTCTCTCCGATTCTGCTCGACGAAACGCAGGTCACCCTGCTGGCCTCCCAGACGGAGGACCCTGAGGCGCTGAAGGAGGAATTCTACCACACGGCGGAGGCGATCCGTACCCATGTGGGGAGTTACCTGCAGCTTCAGGTGAGCATCGGCATCTCGCAGCCTTTCACCCGGCTGTCCGATACGGTCAAGGCCTACGGCGAGAGCCTCGACGCCCTGAAGTGCCGCATCTCGCTCGGCCCGGAGATTATCGTGCGCTACGAGGATATCGCCCGGCAGGAAGGCAGCGGCACCACGGTCTACGCCCATCTCAAGGTGCTCGAGGAGCAGCTCGTGCAGGCCCTGCGGGAGATGCAGCCCGAGCGGGCGTCCGCGGTCTTCGACCAGTATCTGTCGGCGGTGCTGCATAAGGACAGCTTCACGCAGGAGCACCATCTGCTGCTGCTTCAGCTCATGAGCCGCCTGCTGCTGCTCGTGCAGGACCAGGGCGTCCCGCTGCGCAAGGTGCTGGCGGGCGACAGCGCGGTGGAGCGGCTGATGCGGCTGCGCACCCGGGAAGAGATCTCGCTCTGGTTCGCCACCCGCCTGTTCGCGCCGATCATTGCCCTGCTCTCCGAGAAGAACGAATCGCAGTACGTGAACATCGCGGACCGCCTCGTCGGCATGATCCACGAGGGGTACGATGGGGACATCACGCTGGAGTCGTGCGCGGCGGAGCTGAATTTTCACCCCGTGTACCTCAGCCGGGTATTCAAGCGGGAGATGGGCGTGCCGTTCAGCGACTATCTCTCCGAATACCGGATGAACATGGCCAAGGTGCTGCTGGAGACGACCACGCTGAAGATCTCCGAGGTGGGGGAGAAGCTGCAGTACAAGAACATCAGCGCATTCATCCGCAGCTTCCGCAAGACCTTCGGCATGACGCCGGGTCAGTACAGGGACCTCATCGACCAGCAAGGATAACACGCCACACGGGGAGCCCGGCCGGGACTGCCCCGTTTGGTATGCCGTGCCGACTCTCAAGATGGAGAAGGGGCCGCAGGCTGACCTTACGGCAGGGATAGCGGATGGTCCGACATGTGCACGTGCAAAAAGGAGAAAGGCTGCCGCAGGGCAATAGAGCGGGCGGGACGGACGACTTTGGCAGGCAGGCCAGGGGGCCGGCGAGTCGGCAGCCTGCAGGCGCCCCTTCCATCGCCGGTGCCGGATAAGCTTCCGCACCGATCCCGCATATTGGAGAACCGCAGCATGGTGAGCCGCTGCCTGCAGCCCCGCGCCTGGGGCAAGGAACATTCCGTCTCCCGGTCAACCGCCGGGCTGCTTCCCCTGGAGCAAGCCGCCTTTCTTCCTCTCCCGCCGGATACCGGTAGAGCCCATGCCCAGGCCTGGTTGCTTTCTGCACACGGGGTTGCTTCAAGGCTATGCGCCCGTTCGGCATCGCCCTCTGCAGCGCCTATTCCTCTGGTCCCCCCAAAGGAAGTTATCCCCCGGCTATAGCCTGGCGCGTCTCCTCCCCGGATAATGGGGACATCACCAATTCACGGGGAGGACCGGGAACATGAAGGCAGAATCGGCATGGCCTGCCGGCGGGTCGGGCGCGGATGCCCGGCTGAAGAGCCGCAGCGCCTGGCTCAGGGACGTGATCCGGGACAAGTGGCTGTATCTCATGCTGCTGCCGGGCGTCGCTTATTTTATCATCTTCAAGTATGTACCGATGTACGGGGTGGTTATGGCGTTCCAGGACTTCAAGCCGCATCTCGGGTACGCCGACAGCCCTTGGGTGGGGCTGAAGCACTTCCGGCGCTTCTTCGCGGAGCCGCAGTTCTGGACGCTGTTCCGCAATACCGTCGTCCTTGCACTCTACAACCTGATCTTCTTCTTTCCGCTGCCGATCGTGCTCGCTCTGATGATGAACGAGGTACGGCGAGAGCGGTTCAAGCGGTTCGTGCAGACGCTGGTATATATTCCGCATTTTGTGTCGTGGGTCGTTGTCGTGGGGATCTTTTACATGCTGCTGACGACTGAGAACGGGGTGCTCAACGAGCTGCTCTTCTACCTGTTCGGCGAGAAGGTCGCCTTCCTGCTTGAGCCCGAGTGGTTCCGGACGATGATCATCACGCAGTCGATCTGGAAGGAAGTCGGCTGGGGCACGATTATTTTCCTGGCGGCGCTGGCCGGCGTCGACCTGCAGCTCTATGAAGCGGCGCGGATCGACGGGGCGGGCCGCTGGCGCCAGCTCTGGCACATCACGCTGCCGGCCATCCGCAGCACGATCATCATCCTGCTCATCCTGCGGCTCGGCAACTTTCTCGACTCGGGCTTCGAGCACATCTTCCTCATGCTGACGCCGACCAACCGGGAGGTGGGCGAGGTTTTCGACACCTACGTGTATGTGAAGGGCCTGGCGCAGGCCCAGTACAGCTACAGTGCGGCGGTGGGCTTGTTCAAATCCCTCGTGGGGCTGGTTCTCGTGCTGGGGGCCAACCGGCTGGCCAAAAAATTCGGTGAGGAAGGCGTCTACTAGCGCCCGAGAGGAGGAGTTCCCATGTCATACGACAAAACGCTCGGCAACCGTCTGCTGGACTTCGTCATCTACGGGGTTCTGCTTGGGACCGCCATTCTGTGCGTCATTCCGTTTTTGTATGTGCTGGCCGTATCGTTCACGGACCCGGCCGAGGTCGCCCGCGGGGGCATGATCCTGTTCCCGAAGGAGTGGTCGCTGGCCGCTTACCGGTATATTTTCTCCACGGATACCCTGCTGCGCAGCCTGCTCGTGTCGATCTATATTACCGTGGTCGGTACGCTGATCAACCTGCTGTTCACCTCGCTGATGGCTTATCCGCTGGCAAAGCCGTACCTGCGGGGCCGCCAGACGATCCTGCTCGGCGTACTCTTCACGATGCTCTTCAGCGGCGGGCTGATCCCCACGTATTTTATCGTGAAGAACCTGCAGCTGACCAACACGCTCTGGTCGCTCATGATTCCGTCCGCGATCTCCGCCTTCAACCTGATCGTGCTCAAGAACTTCTTCCAGGGAATTCCGGACGGTCTCGAGGACTCGGCGAAGATCGACGGCTGCTCTGACCTCGGGGTGCTGTTCCGCATCGTGCTGCCGCTGTCCATGCCGGCCATGGCCACCTTTGCGCTCTTTTATGCCGTGGCGCACTGGAACCAGTATTTTAACGCGGTGCTCTATATCAACGACAATACCAAGTGGCCGGTGCAGGTGCTGCTGCGGGAGATCGTCATTCTCGCCCAGAGCCGCATCGGCGACACGAATATCGACGACGCGCAGATTCAGCCGCTGACCATCCGCATGGCGGTGATCGTCTTCGCGACCCTGCCGATCCTGCTGGTGTATCCGTTCCTGCAGAAGCATTTTACCAAGGGCGTGCTGCTCGGCTCGGTGAAAGGGTAAGCGGGCGGTCCTGGTGTGGACACCGGTGCGGGGGAGTGGTACGAACACCGCGTCGCGATCCAACCTAATAACCGAAGGAGTATGAACATGAATACGAATACGAATGCGATTCCGCAGCAAAAGACGTTCCGCAATCCCATCCTCTCCGGTATGTATCCGGATCCGTCGGTCTGCCGGGTGGGCGAGGACTACTATATGGCGGCATCCACCTTCGAATATTATCCGGGCGTGCCGATCTTCCACAGCAGGGATCTCGTGAACTGGCGGCAGCTCGGGCATGCCCTGGACCGTCCGTCGCAGCTCAATCTCGACGGCGTTCAGGTATCGCGGGGGATCTACGCCCCGACGCTGCGCTACCACCAGGGGACGTTCTACATGATCACGACCTTTGTGGAGAATGCGACCAGCGTGCGCCGCAACTTCTACGTGACCGCGCAGGACCCGGCGGGCCCGTGGTCGGAGCCGCACTGGCTCGAGGATGCGCCGGGCATCGATCCTTCGCTGTTCTTCGATGACGACGGCCGGGTGTACTACACAGGCAACCGGATGCCGCCGGGCGGCCAGCTCTACCCGAAGCATATGGAGATCTGGCTGCAGGAGCTCGACCTGAACACGCACCAGCTCACCGGTCCGAAGTTCAGCCTGTGGGACGGCGCGCTGAAGGGCATTCATGCGCAGGAGGGACCGCATCTCTATAAGGTGAACGGGTACTACTACCTGTTCATCGCCGAAGGCGGCACGGGGTTCACCCACTCGGTGACCGTTGCGAGAAGCGAGAGTCTCACGGGACCGTACGAATCGTGCAAAAGAAACCCGATCCTCACGCACCGCCATCTCGGCAGCACGAGTCCGATCGCCAATGTCGGCCACGCGGACATTGTGGAGACTCAAACCGGCGAGTGGTGGATGGTCTGCCTCGCCTCCCGCCCGTACGGCGGCTCCCACCGCAACCTTGGCCGCGAGGCATTCCTCGTGCCGATGAGCTGGGAGGACGGCTGGCCGGTTGTCAATCCCGGCAAGGGCGTCGTGGAGCTGGAGTCCGTGCGGCCGAATCTGCCGGAGCACCGCTGGCCGGCGCTGCCGGCGTGCGACCACTTCGACGCTCCGCGTCTCGAAGACCGCTGGAACTTCATTCGGACGCCGCGCGGTGAGTTCTGGAGCCTGGAGGAGCGGACGGGGTATCTGCGGCTGCGCCTCAAGGACCAGAAGATCACGGAGCCGGGCAACCCGGCCTTCGTCGGCCGGCGGCAGCAGCACATGTCCTTCGCGGTGCGCACCGCGGTGGAGTTTGCGCCGCAGGCTGCGGGCGAAGCGGCGGGGCTGGTGCTCTACCAGAGCCCGGATTACCAGATCCGGGTGGAGCTTGTGGCGGCCGGCAGCGGTGCGAGCTCTGGCGGGGCGGTCGTGCGCGTCGTGCGGCGCGCAGCGGGCGAAGAGCGCGTGCTGGCCGCACGCGAGGTCTCTGCGCAGCGGGTGTACCTGCTCGCGGAAGCGCACGGGCAGTCGCTGCGCTTCGCGGTGGCGGAGCGGGCCGAGGACTGGCTGACGCTGGCCGAGGAGGTCGACGGCCGGCTGCTCAGTCCGGACAGCGCGGGCAGCTTCGTCGGCGCGTACATCGGGCTGTTCGCCGAGAGCGGGGATGCGTCGGCATCCGCCGGGCGTGCGGCGGATTTTGATTATTTTGAATACACGGAGCTAAAGTAGGATTTCGTTGGAGTTTGTACCAGCGGCTCCTTCCCCGTCCGTGAATGCAGTTTCGGCGGCCTTCTCCCCTGCTTCATTGGCCGGTTCCCTCCCTTGTTGGGACTGCCGCCGGCGTTTGACTGATCATGAGACGACCATTTTTTTCATTCCATCCTGAGGGGGATATTACATGAAGAAAGTCAAGGCGGCTTTGGCAAGCACCGTGCTGCTGACCAGCGTTCTGTCCGGGTGCGGCGGCGAAAGTACAGGGGAAGGAGCTCAGGGGGCGCCGCAGGATGACGGCACGCCTTATCCGCTGACCCTGACCGTCAATCAGGTCGGCGAGATTCCGCAGAAGGACAATGACGTCGAGAAGGCGATCAAAGCGTACACGAACACGGACCTGCAGATCCAGTGGATTCCCCAATCGGCCTACGACGAGAAGATCAACGTCATGATCGCCTCGGGCGAGCTGCCGAAGCTCATCAAGCTGAACTACAACCCGACGGTCGTCGGTGCTCTGAAGTCCGACCTGTTCTGGGAGATCGGCCCGTACCTCAAGGACTACAAGAACCTGGCGGCGCAGAATGAGCAGTACTATAACAACACCGCCGTGGGGGGCAAAATCTACGGGGTGCCGCTGTTCCGCGATCTCGGCCGGGCGGCCATCCAGTACCGCAAGGACTGGTTCGACGCCCTCGGCCTGCAGGTGCCGAAGACGCTCGACGACTGGTATAACGTGGTCAAGGCGCTGACGCTGAACGACCCCGACAAGAACGGGAAGAACGATACGTACGGCCTCATGCTTGAGAAAAAATACAACCAGGACGTCAACTCCACCCTGGCCCGCCTGGCCGTATCGCAGGGGGCGCCGAACAAGTGGCTCGTGGAGAACGGCAGTTTCATTCCGGACTTCACCACGGCGCCGTACTTCGAGACGATGAAGCTCTTCAAGCGGCTCTATGACGAGAAGCTGATCAACCAGGACTTCGCCGTATACGAGTCTACCGAGATGGATAAGGTGTACGAATCGGGCCGGGCCGGCATCCGTTTCACCGGCGGCAACACGCAGAGCTGGCAGGATAAGCTTGTGAAGGTGTTGCCAGGCGCAGTGGCCGACGTAGCGCCGGTCGAAGGGCCGGGCGGCCGCAGGCTGCCGGGCGAGCCGGGCAACGCCGGCTTCCTCGCCGTGCCGAAGTCGACGGTCACCTCCGAGGCTGAGCTGAAGAAGGTGCTGGCCTTCGTCGACAAGCTTATGGACCCGCAGATGGCGACGCTGCTCGTCAAGGGCATCGAAGGCCGCCACTGGGAGGATAAGGGCGACTACACCCAGCCGCTGGACCCTACGACCGCGGCCAAGGAGGTCAAGCCGTACCGCGACACGCTCCCTCACCGCGGAGAAGCGTATAATGTCGCGAAGCCGAGCAAGGAGACGGATCTCTTCCGCAAGAGCCAGACGGTCGGCAAGGAGAACGAGAAGTTCATCGTGACGAACCCGGCACACACGCTCGAATCCGCGACGTATTCGGAGCGCGGCAAGGAGCTCGAGCAGATGATCACCGACGCGATGACGAAGTTCATCATGGGCAAGATCGACGAGGCCGGCTGGAAGGCCGAGATCGAGAAGTGGCGCAAGGCGGGCGGCGACGCCATGGCCCAGGAGTATAAGGAGGCGTACGCGAAGGCGCCGAAGAAGTAATCGGCGAAGGCGGAGGCCGGGGAGAATGCCGCTGATGGCGGCATGGAACGGGCGTACGTGAAGGCGCCGAAAAAGTAACGAATGCAGGGGAAAGGGCGGGTTTCGGTGTGCGTGAAGCTGAGGAAGTAGCCCCCGGCGCGCAGGCCGGCTCCGCTCCCACATAGCGAGGCTGCAGGAGGAAAAAAGGGGAACGGCACCCGTGATCATCGGGGACGCTTCCCTTTTTTACTGTTGATGGAAGCTTGAAAAGCATGAAAGCCGCCACGGACACTAACGCCCGGGCGGTTGGGAGTGTGCGCCAGCTCACGCTGTAACACAGCCGGAGCACTTTTGGGAGAAAAGTAGAAATAACGGAACTACGATGCGTTATACGCTTCATCCAGAGGGAGATTTTGAATATAGCGGAACTGAGGTTCGCTATTACGAGCCTTGGGGCGGGATTTGATGAAAATGACTATCTTAACGCGCATTTGAGTTCCGCTATTCCTTGGGAAATCACGGGAAATACCCGAATAAGGCATCCTGGTTCCTCTATTTTCAACAAAGCCGATCTCCCGCCAATGGGGAGAAAACAGGCCCGGGATGTCCGGCCGCCCGTACCTGTCTGAAGAGCTCAGACGCTGCAGGGCCGTCTCATTTGAGGACATTGGCCGTAACGCAGCGTAAGCCGCCATGGACACCATCAGTCCAGAAGGCCTTATTTTTTGTTGCTTATGGTCCCGATCTGGTACTCACCTGCCCCCCTCCTCATACCCGCTGATTCCTTCAATTCCAGTCTCAAACCTGCTCACTGCCATGCTCTACGCAGGATGATATTCCTGCAGGCTGCGGTACAGGGTACAATAGGATCATTAGGAGAAAGGTGGTTGTCATCCGCATGACCGGTTATCCGTCTGATCCGTATCTGAGGCGCGTTGAGCTGCTTCGGGAGAAGGTGCCCTCGTTCGGGCAGTATCCGTTTCATCTGAATGCCATCCGCGAGTTGGACACCCTGGAACTGCATCCCAAAGTGACCTACATCGTCGGCGACAACGGCATGGGCAAGTCCACGCTGATCGAGGGGCTCGCCGTGGCTTGGGGCTTCAATCCCGAGGGGGGAAGCTTGAACTTCCAGTTCTCCACGTACGCCTCGCATTCGGAGCTGCACCGTTATATCCGTCTGGTGCGCGGTGCGAGGAAGCCCAGGGATGGCTTTTTCTTCCGAGCTGAGAGCTACTATAATCTGGCCAGCAATATCGAAGAGATGGATCGAGAGCCCTCCAGCGCACCCAAGATCATTGAGGGCTTCGGGGGACGCTCCCTCCATGAGCAGTCGCATGGAGAATCCTTCTTCGCCGCCTTCCTGAACCGGTTAAGAGGGAACGGCCTGTATGTGATGGATGAGCCGGAAGCGGCCCTGTCCCCGTTCCGGCAGATGTCGCTGCTGACCCAGATTCATAAGCTTGTGCAGCGCAGCTCGCAGTTCATTATCTCCACCCATTCGCCCATTCTTATGGCTTATCCCGAGTCTGTCATCTATCAGCTGACCTCCCGTGGCATCGAAGAGGTGACGCTGGAGGAAACCGACCACTATGAGCTTACCCGGCAGTTCCTCAATAACCGGCAGCGCATGCTGCAGGAGCTGTTCCGCGAAGAGGGCGGCGAATAGTTTTTTCCATGGACTACTGGGGCGGCAATCGGAAGGTGTCCCCGGCGGATAATGATCAGCGCGTGCTCGTCCGTGTGTCCGTGTGGAGATTCAGGGTTTGGAGCGCAGCGCAGGAGTCAATGCGGCGGGGGATCGGAATCCTCCCCATTAGCTGCTGAAAATTCATGAGGACGGTCCCCTCCCGGGAATGGCTCATCGCCTCGGATTCACTTTGATAACGGAGTTCATGGCGTTGGAGAAGATTCGACAGGAAGGCGATGAAATACATGTGAAATCCCGGGGAAAAAGGCTTCCGGGGGAGCAGGGTATGGGGCGTATGACGCATCAGAAAATTCTTCCAAAAAAGCTATTGCCCGGGAAGCAGAGTCTGTAGTAAGATCAAGTAAAGCGCTTACCTAAACGGGCAAGCGTTTCTCAAATAGAGGTTAAGCGCTTAATTCAACCTATTTTCTTTTAACCTGTTCACCCGGCAGTTGATCTTATGTGACCATCCATGCCTTACCGTACACAATCTCAACTATCCAACGAGTATGCGAAAGGAGAATGGGTATGACCACCATCCGTCTCACGATGGCCCAGGCGCTGCTGCGGTTTCTCGATGCGCAGTATGTCAGCCGGGACGGCAGGGAGACCAAATTCGTCCGAGGTGTCATGGGCATCTTCGGGCACGGCAATGTGACCGGCCTCGGGGAAGCGCTGGAGCGCAGCAGCGGAAGTCTAACGTTCATTCAGGGCAAAAACGAGCAGGGCATGGTGCACGCCGCCGCCGCGTTTGCGAAGCAGCGTAATCGTATGGAGATCTTCGCCTGCACCTCGTCGATCGGGCCGGGCGCGCTCAACATGGTGACGGCCGCGGCGACCGCTACGGTCAACCGGATCCCGGTGCTGCTGCTGCCGGGCGACAACTTCGCCACGAGGCAGCCGGACCCGGTACTGCAGCAGCTTGAGGTGGCGGGGGACTATACGGTCTCGGCCAACGATCCGTTCAAGCCGGTGAGCAAATACTGGGACCGCATCGAGCGTCCCGAGCAGCTGATGCCGGCCCTGCTGCAGGCGATGCGCGTGCTGACCGACCCGGCCGAGACAGGTGCCGTAACGCTGGCGCTCCCGCAGGACGTGCAGGCGGAGGCGTACGATTACCCGCTCTCCTTTTTCGATAAACGGATCCATTACATCGATCGCAGGCCCCCCGCGCCGGAAGCGCTGAGGCGGGCGGTGGAGCTGGTACAGTCGGCCCGCAGGCCGCTGATTGTCGCGGGGGGAGGCGTTCTGTACGCGGAAGCCGCCGAAGAATTGAAAGCGTTTGCCGATACCTTCGGCATCCCGGTGGCGGAGACGCAGGCGGGCAAGGGCGCACTGCCCTGGGATCATCCCCTGAACGCCGGCGCGATCGGCGTCACCGGTTCGCTCGCTGCCAATCGGCTCGCGCAGGAAGCGGATCTGGTCATCGGTGTCGGTACGCGGTACTCGGACTTCACGACCGCATCGAAGTCGGCCTTCCGCCATCCGGAGGTCCGTTTCCTGAACCTGAACGTGAGCGCCTTCGACGGCGCGAAGCTCAGCGGCACCCCGCTCCTGGCGGATGCCAGGGAAGGGCTGAGGCTTCTGCGGGAGGCCCTGCAGGAGGCGGGCTGCGCCGGCGGCTATGCGCCCGGGGAGATCGCCGCCCGCAAGGCCGAGTGGGACGCCGAGGTTGACCGGCTGTACGCCGCTGAGCATGAGGCCGGTCTCGCCCAGACCCGGGCGATCGGCATCATCAACGCGGCCGTCGGACTGGAGGCGGTCATCGTCTGCGCCGCCGGCTCGCTGCCGGGCGATCTGCACAGGCTGTGGCGGGCGGCCGGGCCGAAGACGTACCACATGGAGTACGGCTTCTCCTGCATGGGCTATGAGGTCAGCGGCGCTTTCGGGGCCGCGCTGGCCGACCCCCACAGGGACGTCTACGCGCTGGTCGGCGACGGCAGCTACCTCATGCTGCACTCGGAGCTGCTGACGTCCCTGCAGGAGGGACGCAAGATCACCGTGCTGCTGTTCGACAACCACGGCTTCCAGTGCATCCACAACCTGCAGCGGGAGCATGGGAGCGACGGCTTCGGCAATGAATTCCGCAGCCGCTCGCAGGAGACCTCCCGGCTGACGGGGGCGTACCTGCCGATCGACTTTGCGGCGCATGCCCGGGCGCTCGGGGCCAAGGCCTACAAGGCTTCCACGCCGGAGGAGCTCCAGGAGGCGCTGCGGCTGGCGAAGGAAGAAAGCATCACGACCCTGATCGAGATTCCGGTTGTCCCGGGAACGAACACGGGCGGCTACGAATCGTGGTGGAATGTCGGCGTGCCGGAAGTGTCGGTCAGCGGGAAGGTGCTCGAAGCGCACCGCGGGATGAAGAGCCGGATTGAAGCGGTTACGGTCCGATAAGGAGAGAGGAGAGATCTGAGATGGTGAAGCTGCCGTTCCGCCTGGGGGCGCACCCGATCAACTGGGTCGGGGAAGATGTCAAGGAGCATGGGGACGATACGACGTACGAGCGGATACTGGACGATATGGCGGCTCTGGGGCTGCAGGGGACGGAGATGGGGCGCAAGTACCCGGCGGACCCGGCCGTGCTGAGGGAAGAGCTCTCCCGCCGGGGACTGCAGCTCGTGTCGCAGTGGAAGTCGGTGCTGTTCTCCGACCCGTCTTACCGGAAGGAGGAGCTGGAAGCGTACCGCCGGCATGCGGCCTTCCTGAAGGATATGGGCGCTGAGGTCATCTCCACCTGCGAGATCGGGGGCTCGCTGCATTTTGACCCTAGACGCACTTCTCACGAGAAGGAAGTGCTCCGTCTGGACGACGCGGGCTGGGAGAGCCTGGCCGAAGGCCTGAATGAAGCGGGCGTTATTGCCCGGGAGTACGGGCTGAAGCTGACATACCACCACCATGGGGGCACGGTCGTGGAGCAGGGGCACGAGATCGACCGTCTCCTGGAGATGACCGACCCGGCGCTGGTGCATCTCCTGTTCGATACGGGGCATGCGTACTACGGCGGAGCGGACCCGCTGAGCGTGCTGCAGAAGCACTATGACCGGATCGCTTACGTCCACCTGAAGGACATCCGCCCGCAGGTGCTGGAGGAGGCCCGGGCTGAAGGTGCTGATTTTATCTCCTGCATCCGGCGCGGCGTGTTTACGGTGCCGGGCGACGGGTGCATCGACTTCGCCCCGATTGTCGGCGAGCTGGCCGCACGCGGCTACGGCGGCTGGGCGATGCTCGAAGGGGAGCAGGATCCGGCGGCGCACCCGCCTTACGACTATGCGAAGCAGGCGCTGCTCTATTTGGAAGGACTCATCGACAGAAAGGAAGGGATCGCGTAATGAGTTACGTTTCCTTTGCGGCGGGCAAGCCGCTGGATTTTGTGGCGGTCGGCCGCCTCTGCATCGATCTCAACGCGAACGAGATCAACCGCCCGATGGAGGAGACGATGACGTTCACCAAGTATGTCGGCGGCTCTCCGGCGAATATCACGATCGGCATGTCGCGGCTCGGCCTGCGCACGGCGTTCATCGGCAAGGTGGCGGACGACCAGATGGGTCGCTTCATCACGGATTATCTGGAGCGCAACCGGATCTCCACGGAGAATGTCGTGACGGACCGGACGGGGGCGGTGACGGGGCTGGCTTTTACGGAGATCAAAAGCCCCTCGGAGTGCAGCATCCTGATGTACCGCGATAACGCCGCCGACCTGCTGCTGTCTCCGCTTGAGGTCCGCGAGGATCTCATCGCGGAAGCGAAGCTGCTCCTGATCTCGGGGACGGCGCTTGCGAAGAGTCCATCGCGGGAAGCGGTATTCCTGGCGCTCGACTATGCCAGGAAGCACGGGGCGGTCGTGGCCTTCGACCTCGATTACCGGCCGTACACCTGGACTTCCAAGGAAGAAACTGCGGTCTACTACAACCTGGCGGCCGAGAAGTGCGACATCCTGCTCGGCACCCGCGAGGAGTTCGATATGATGGAGGCGCTCGGGGGCAATCCGGGCGGCGATGACCGGGTAACGGCGGCGAAGTGGTTCGATTACGCGGCGAAGATCGTCATCATCAAACACGGTAAGGAGGGCTCGATCGCGTATACGCGGGATGGCGCCTCCCACCGGGCTAAGAGTTTCCCGGCTAAGGTCGTCAAGACGTTCGGCGCAGGTGATTCCTATGCGGCCGGCTTCCTGTACGGCGTCATGCAGGGCTGGACGCTGGAGAAAAGCATGGAGTTCGGCAGCGCCGCCGCCTGCATCGTCATTTCGTCGCACAGCTGCTCGGATGCGATGCCGACCGCCGAGGCCGTCGAGGACTACATCGACCGGTGCAACCGCGGGGAGATTACGGCGACGGTGTGATTTTTTTGAATAGGCTGTGTTGATACCAATGAACCTGACTAGAGAGGAGCACCCCCTATGAGCCAAGTGATTACGCAGGTGCTGAACAACTGGATCGGCGGCCGCTGGATCGGGTCCGAGTCGGATCGCTCCGAGCCGGTGTACAATCCAGCGACGGAGGAAGTGATCGCGCAGGTGCCTTTGTCCACGAAGGGAGACGTCGATCTGGCCGTGCGGACGGCCAAAGAGGCGTTCACGGCATGGAGCCGTACGCCGGTGCCAAGGCGCGCCCGCATCCTATTCCGCTACCAGCAGCTGCTCGTCGAGCACTGGGAGGAGCTCGCGAAGCTCGTCACGCTGGAGAACGGCAAAAGCTACAGCGAAGCCTACGGCGAAGTGCAGCGCGGCATCGAGTGCGTGGAGTTCGCGGCCGGCGCGCCGAACCTGATGATGGGCCGGCAGCTGCCGGACATTGCGACGGGCCTGGAGTCCGGCATGTACCGCTACCCGGTCGGGGTGGTAGGCGGCATCACGCCGTTCAACTTCCCGATGATGGTGCCCTGCTGGATGTTCCCGCTCGCGATTGCCTGCGGCAATACGTTCGTGCTGAAGCCTTCCGAGCGGACGCCTCTGCTTGCGAACCGGCTGGCGGAGCTGTTCCAGGAAGCCGGCCTGCCGGACGGCGTGCTGAACATCGTGCACGGGGCGCATGACGTGGTGAACGGGATTCTCGAGCATCCGGGGATCGGGGCGGTGTCCTTCGTCGGCTCCCAGCCGGTGGCCGAGTACGTCTACACGACCGCATCGAAGCATGGCAAACGCGTACAGGCGCTCGCCGGCGCGAAGAATCATTCCATCGTGCTGCCGGATGCGGACCTGGAGCTTACGGTCAAGGAGATCACGAACGCGGCCTTCGGCTCTGCGGGTGAGCGCTGCATGGCCTGCTCCGTGGTGGTGGCTGTCGGTGACATCGGCGATGCGCTCGTGGAGAAGCTGCTTCAGGCGGCGGATGCGATCACGATCGGCAATGGGCTGGAGGACGGCGTCTTCCTAGGGCCGGTCATCCGCGGCCCGCACAAGGAGCGGACGCTGAAGTACATCGAGACCGGCGAGAACGAGGGCGCGATCTTGCTCCGCGACGGGCGCAGGGATGCGGCGGCAGACGGCAGCGGCTACTTCGTCGGCCCGACGATCTTCGACGGCGTGGAGTGCGGGATGAAGATCTGGCAGGATGAGATTTTTGCCCCGGTGCTCTCCATTGTCCGCGTAGGGACGCTGGAGGAAGCGATTGAGCTGGCCAACCGCTCCGAGTTCGCCAACGGCGCGTGCTTGTTCACGAAAAGCGGAAGCGCGGTACGCCAGTTCCGCGAAACGATCGATGCGGGCATGCTCGGCGTCAATCTCGGGGTGCCCGCGCCGATGGCGTTCTTCCCGTTCTCCGGCTGGAAGAAGTCGTTCTACGGCGACCTGCATGCCAACGGCACGGACGGCGTGGAGTTCTACACGCGCAAGAAGATGGTTACGGCCCGCTGGTAAAAAAAGGGACTTGAGACGGCGGGCGGGCTTTCGGGCAGTGAGCTGAGGGCTGAGACGGCGGCCGGAAGACTGCAGGGAAAGGTCAGCCAGGGTGACACCGCCAGCGGCTAAACCCTGCAGCGATAAGCGGGCGTGCCGGCCGACAGCCAGGGGCCGTCGGCATGGGGAGCTCAGCGGATACGGGGAGCTGCATGCCCGGCGAGCTGCCGGCGTTCCATGCAGAGGCAGCCGTCAGGGGCTGCAGGCGCACAGTGCATCGCCTAGCCAAGAGCAGCTGAGCTGACGCCGACATGCAGCCAGGGGCTGCAGGCGGACACTGCATCGCCCCAACGAAGAGCAGCTGTGCCCTTACTAACCGGCAGCAAGGCTGTTGACAGGCGCGATGAGGCTGATGCCGGTGCCCAGCATCCCCGGTTAGGAGCGGCTGGCTTGTACCAGCGAGGTCGACGTATGGCAGCACTCATTTTTGGCCGTTGCATCACGGGGGGCTGCCGCCAACTGGTGAACAGACAGCGCCGATGCCTTGAGTCGGCACCGGGATTGGGCACCTAGCTTGTATAACGCGCACCTGTCAGCGGAAGTCTGCTTAGACACACAAGGCCTTTTTCACCAAGTAAAGGAGGGTATGGGGAATGACGCTCGTTTCGATGAAAGACATGCTGGAGCAAGCGCTCGAGGGGGGCTATGCCGTCGGGCAGTTCAATCTCAACAACCTGGAATTCACCCAGGCGATCCTGCTGGGAGCCGAGGAGGAGCAGGCGCCGGTCATTCTCGGCGTCAGCGAGGCGTACATCCCTTATATGGGCGGACTTCCCTGCATCGCCGGTATGGTGAGGGCGTTGATCGGCCACTATGGGATTACCGTACCGGTTGCCCTGCATCTCGATCACGGGTCCACGTACGAGGTCTGTCTTCGGGCGCTGAAGGCTGGTTTTACCTCCGTCATGATTGATGCTTCCCACCATGGCTTGGAAGAGAACATCGACGTGACCGGGCGGGTAACGCAGGCAGCCCATGTGCTGGGCGCGACCGTGGAGGCTGAGCTCGGCCGCATCACCGGCCGGGAGGACGACCTTGTCGTCGATGAGGCGGAGGACATGTACGCCGTGCCCGAAGACTGCGTCCGGCTCGTGCGGGAGACGGGCATCGACTGCCTGGCCCCTGCGCTCGGCTCCGTGCACGGTCCCTACCGGGGACAGCCCAAGCTGGGCTTCTCCCGCATGGAGGAGATCCGGCAGCTGACAGGACTGCCGCTTGTGCTGCACGGGGGCAGCGGCCTGCCTGACGAGGAGATCCGTGAGGCGATCGCGCACGGCACCTGCAAGATCAACGTGAATACGGACAATCAGGCGGCCTGCACGGCGGCCATCCGCAGCTACCTGGCGGAGCACCCGGAGGCTTACGACCCGCGTTCCTATCTCATTCTCGCAAGAGAAGCCGTCAAGGCATCGGTACGAGCCAAAATCCGCCTGTTCGGCAGTGCAGGCAAAGCGGAGGGATATACGAGATGAAGAAGATCAGAATCGGGATTATCGGAGCAGGGCGGATCGGCAAAATTCACGCGGACAATCTGCTTCGTCTGCCGGGAGCGGAAGTGGCGGCGATCAGCGACTTGTTTGCAGGCCCTGAGCTGGAGGCCTGGGCGGCCGAGCGTGGGATCGGGCAGGTGACGAAGGACAGCGGGGAGATTCTCTCCCGTGCGGACATCGATGCGGTATTTATCTGCTCGTCCACCGACACGCACGTCGAATTGATCATCGAGGCAGCCCGGGCGGGCAAGCATATTTTCTGCGAAAAGCCGGTCAGCATGGATCTCTCCGCGACGGAAGCGGCGCTCGAAGCCGTGCAGGCAGCGGGCGTCAAGCTGCAGGTCGGCTTCAACCGCCGCTTCGACCATAACTTCCGCCGGGTACGGGAGCATGTGCTGCAGGGCACGATCGGTGAGCCGCATATCGTCCGAATCACCTCGCGGGACCCGAATCCGCCCCATCCGGACTACATTGCAAAGTCCGGCGGACTGTTCATGGACATGATGATCCATGACTTCGATATGGCGCGCTTCCTGTCCGGCAGCGAAGTGGTGGAGGTGTATGCGCAGGGTGGCGTGCTTGTGGACCCTGTATTCGCCGAGCATGGGGACGTGGATACGGCGATCGTTACGCTTCGTTTTGCGAGCGGGGCGCTCGGCGTCATCGACAACTCCCGGCAGGCGGTCTACGGCTACGACCAGCGGGTGGAAGTGTTCGGCTCCCGGGGCAGCGCCGCCGTCAGCAACGACCATCCGAATACGGCGGAGGTGTCGACGGCAGAGGGGCTGCGGCGCGATAAGCCGCTGCATTTTTTCCTCGAGCGGTACAATGAGGCGTACATCGACGAGACCCGGCAGTTCGTGGAGGCGCTGCTGCACGATCGGCCGCTGCCGGTGGACGGCATCGACGCGCTGCAGGCGGAGAGGATCGCCCATGCGGCGAAGCTGTCTTGGCAGCAGGGGCGTCCGGTGAAGCTGAGCGAGATTGCGCGGGCCGGCATCGGGGCAGGCGGGCAGGTGGGGAGCGAAGCGGTGTAGCGGGTCGGCTGCGGGGATGCACTACTGAACAAAGCGGGACCCAACGAGGTAGAAGTGCTTGAGCGCAGCTGATCGTGAAGCCGCTTCCGACGAAAAGGAAGGACGGCTGATGCCAGGCCTGGGCCGATGATCGACTATCGTGCACAACAGCTGTACAGGGAGAACAGGCGCTACGGCTTCGGCAGTGCCTATAATCCTGCACCGCGGACCAGGGATGGACTGTCCCGTGAATCTAAGGATGGTACTATATGCTCGCCGTCTCATCCGATCCGACCCGCCTTGACAGGCAGCAGTTTGGCTGATTTTCTGCATGCCCCCTGCGGGGGAATGGGGAGTGGAGAGGGCTCGGCAGATAGCGGAACTCAGGTATCTTATTTGCTCCATTTAAGGGGCGAAAATTAAAATAGAGGAACTACAGTTACTTATTTGCCGCAAATTCAGGGCAGGAGGGGGAATACGGTCGCATAGCGAATCGTAGTTCCGTTATTTCCTGTCACCCGTGTGAAAATGAGCAAATAGCGCATCGTAGTTCCTCTATTTGGCTTTCAAGCGGAACTGTGCCGCTTGACCGGCTCCCAGCGCTTCGCGCGCGGGCTGGCGGGCGTGTGCATTGATGGGGGAGTGGGTCCAAGAGTGCGCCCTCCCACGCCAAAAGACCGCCCGGCACAGTTCCCGGACGGTCTTTTTTTCATGCTGGCTTCTTACACCTCGTTCCACGCCTTGCGGAAAAAGTCCAGCGAAGGGGCGATCTGGTCCGGCTCGAGGCCCTCCATCGTGATGTGGCAGTGCGGCTTGCGCTCCTTCACCAGGCGGAGGAAGTGCGGGTAGTCGAGCTCGCCCGTACCGAGCGGCGTGTATTCGGTCCCGCCGGAAGCGGTCTTGCGGATGTCCTTGGCATGGAAAAGCACCGTGCGGTCGGCCAGCGCGTCGAATGCCGCCGAGATGATCTCATGCTGGCGGTCGATGAGGGAGGCGTTCAGCAGATTGCACGGATCAAGCACGACGCCGAGCGTGGAGGTAGGCACTTCCTCGAGCAGGCGGAGCATGCCTTCCGTCGAGTGGATGACGAGGGTGTAGGCCGGCTCAATGCCGACGGTGACGCCCCACTTGTCAGCTTCTTCGGCGAGCTCCAGCACGGAGCTGCGGAGCGTCTCGAAGGCCTTCTCCTCATAGCGGTCCGGTTCGTCCGCCTTGAAGGTGTCGAGCTTGCCCGTTTCCGTGGCGACGACGCTTGCGCCGAAGTCACGGCAGAACCGCAGGTGCTCCTTGAAGCGGCGCAGCTCCTGTTTGCGCAGCTCGGGGTCCGGATGCACCGGGTTGATGTAGCAGCCGAGGCTGGCGATCCGCACCCCGCGCTTTGCGAAGGCTTCGCCGACATGGTTGGCAAGACCTGGGCTCAGCTTGCCCGTAGCGCTGTCGACGTCGGACAAGGCTTTGGCGAGCGCAAGCTGGACGCTGGCAAGGCCTGCGCCGGCCACGCGGTCAGCCAGCTCCTCGAGCGGCAGGCGGCCGAAATTGTGTGCGAGAATACCGGGTTTGCTCATACGAATACGATACCCCTTCCGAGTGCTGAATAGAATGGCTTTGAAGTAGGATTGCGGGATTGAAGCGTTTATATAACGATTATATTATATCGGATTCGGGCGCTTTTGCACACCTGTGCATAGAATGGAAGACAGCCTGGTTGGGACACCGGGTCCTTCGCCCCTCCGCCCGGAAATAGCGGATTTTGACATGAAAAATGATGCGTTCTGCTACTGGCCCGGGAGGCATCTGCCTGTGTTACGATGAAGAGATCACAGAGCCCGGTGAAGCCGGGAGGGGAGGATTCACGATGAAGCTCACGTATGACAAGCCGGCCCGAGTCTGGACGGAAGCGCTTCCGGCAGGCAACGGAAGGCTGGGCGCCATGGTGTTCGGCGGGGTGGAGCACGAGCTCCTGCAGCTCAACGAGGACACGCTGTGGTCCGGTGCGCCCGCAGATCACAACAACCCGCGGGCGAGGGAGGTGCTGCCGGAGGTCCGGCGTCTCGCCCTGGAGGGCCGATACCGCGAGGCCGATCGGCTGTGCAAGGAGATGCTGGGCCCTTACACCCAGTCCTATCTGCCGCTCGGGGACCTCAGCCTGCGCTTCCACCACGGGGACCATGCAGGCGAGTATGAGCGCTATCTCGATGTCGAAGGGAGCATCCTCCGGACGAGCTACCGGATCGGGGCGGTAACGTATACCCGCGAACTCTTCGTGTCCCATCCGGATCAGGCCCTGGTCATGCGGCTTGCGGCAGACCGTCCGGGAGCGCTGAGCTTCACGGCGAAGCTGGACAGCCCGCTGAAGCACCGGACCTTGGCGGACGGGGAAGATCTTGTGCTCCGAGGCCGGGCTCCGTCACACGTCGATCCCAATTACTATCGGACGGACGAGCCTGTACAGTATGCGGATGGGGATGCCGGGGGAGGCATGCGCTTTGAAGCGAGGCTGCGGGTTCAGGCGGACGGTGCGGAGCTTCAGGCGGACGGCGGCGCACTGCACGTGGAGCGGGCGACGGAGGTCATCCTGCTGCTCACCGCCGCGACAAGCTTCAACGGCTATGACAAGCAGCCGGACGGTCATGGGAGAGACGAATCCCTGGCCGCTGCGGGCTGGCTCCATGCCGCTTCCGGGTATACCTACGAAGAGCTGCTGCAGCGGCACCAGGACGATTACCGCGCCCTGTTCGGCAGGGTCACCCTGAGGCTTGGCGCCTCGCGCGCGCCCGAAGGGATGCCGACCAACCGCCGGATCGCCGAGTACGGCGCAGGGGATCCCGGGCTTGCGGAGCTGCTGTTTCACTACGGACGTTATCTGCTCATCTCTTCCTCACGCGAAGGCACCCAGCCGGCGAACCTGCAGGGCATCTGGAACAAGGAGGTCCGGCCGCCGTGGAGCAGCAACTACACGCTGAACATCAACGCCCAGATGAACTACTGGCCGGCCGAGACCTGCAATCTGTCCGAGTGCCATGAGCCGCTGCTCGGCTTCATCGGGCGCCTGGCCGTCAACGGGGCCAAGACGGTATCCGTCAATTACGGCCTCCGGGGGTGGACCGCCCACCATAACTCCGATATTTGGGCGCAGAGCGCGCCGGTGGGAGCTTACGGCCATGGAGACCCGGTCTGGGCGTACTGGCCGATGGCGGGCGCCTGGCTGAGCACGCACCTGTGGGAGCGTTATGCCTTCAACCGGGAGGAAGCTTATCTGCGGAGTGAGGCTTATCCCGTAATGAAAGAGGCGGCGCTCTTCTGCCTCGACTGGCTCGTGGAGGATGCCGACGGCTTCCTGGTGACGGCTCCGTCGACTTCGCCGGAGCACCGGTTCGTCACGGAAGAGGGGGAGCTTGCCGCGGTGACGGCCGCTGCGACGATGGATCTGGCGCTGATCTGCGACTTGTTCACGAACTGCATCGAGGCGGCACGGACGCTTGGCACCGATAGGGAGTTCAGCGTTGGACTTCAAGAGGTGCTGGCCCGCCTGCAGCCGCTGCAGATCGGACAGTACGGCCAGCTGCAGGAGTGGAAGCGGGACTTCGGGGACGAAGACATGCACCACCGGCATGTGTCACATCTCTATGGAGTGTACCCGGGCCGTCAGCTTACGGAGCAGGATGAACCTGATCTGTTCCGGGCTGCCCGGCAGTCGCTGGAACGCCGCGGGGACGCAGGAACCGGCTGGAGCCTCGCCTGGAAAATCTGCCTGTGGGCCCGCTTCGGCGACGGCAACCGAGCGTACCGGCTCATCGGCAACCTGCTTAGCCTGACCTCGGAGTACGAAGCGCAGGGGCAGCGGGGCCAGCAGGGAGGCGTCTATCCGAACTTGTTCGACGCCCATCCGCCGTTCCAGATCGACGGCAACTTCGGCTACACCGCCGGCGTCGCCGAGATGCTGGTACAGTCGCACACCGGCGTCATCCGGCTGCTCCCGGCGCTTCCGGACGCTTGGCCGGACGGCGAGGTCGACGGCCTCCGCGCTCGCGGGGGCTTCGAGATCGGCCTGAGCTGGCGGGGGGGCCGGCTGGCCGAGGCCCGGATCCGTTCGCTGGCAGGGGGGCGCTGCCGGCTGCACGCGAACGGCAGCTTCCTGCTGCTGGCCGGCAATGATGAGCCCCAGCCGGCGGAAGCGGGGGACGACGGCACAGTGGGCTTCCATACGGAGGCGGGACGCACCTACGTGCTTCGTCCTGCGGCCGCCGGATCGGCCGTCTAACGAACAGCTTCCACGCACTCCGGTCCCTTCATGATGGGGAACCGGGGTGTTTGTTTTGTGTCCTTTTGGGCCTTCGACGACCCCGATGGCTTAACTTTTTCAACGAACGCTCGACATTATTCGCCAAATAAACCCTTTTTACATCGGAATATGATAGCGTATTCAAAAATTTATTGACATATTTCGGGATTTCCATATACTTAGATTAAACTGATTTATAATCGTTTGAATGGATTTTGGGGAGCAGCGGCCGGCATCCGGAGAGGAAGTAAGCGTACGCCGGGTTCTTGTACTTTTTGACTAGATAACCGCGAGTGCAGAGGATACATCACGATTCCGCTCCTTGATCTTCTGAACGGTAAGCCGGCAGACGGCCCGGCTCACTTGGCGTGGGAAGACGGCAGGCAGGGAATTTCATTCCCTGCCTGTTTGGCATCCGCATGGTCAATTCCGCTGACCTATTCGGGGGCCCTGCTGAAGGGGACGGATCGACGAAGTAGGCGTACCTTCCGCTGCCGTCTGTCGGAATAGGCGGATGCGGAATCACGGCTGGATCGCCCAGTTCTGTTAGGTGGTGTATGCGCCGGACAGGCCGAAGAGGCCGCGGTTCGCACCAGCGGCCGTTCAGCAAGCGTTCCTTATCATTAGGATGCAAACGGCTCGGAATACAGCACACGAACCAGAAGATCCTGGTTGTAATTGCCGAAATGCCTGCCGTAGAGGGTAAGCCCCTTGCGGTTCCTCGACTTCTCTCCGACCTCGATGCGGAACTGCAGGTCGCTCTTGTCATTAAGGCCGATCTGCGGCAAGGATACATCGGAGATGCGGCAGCCGTCGATATAGCTTCCATCCTCCGTGATGCGGATGAGCTTCAGCATGCCGTACTGGTTCACATGGGGCGGCCACCAGTCCGGATTGTATTTGCCCCTGGTATCGCCGAAGTCTCCCGGGCAGGTCCAGCTTCCGATCTCGTAGCCGTTGAGATAGAAGAAGATATCCGAAGGATAGTGATTGTTGAAGCCGGGGGCTTCCGAGCTGAGCTCCATGGAGAATTGGATTTCCTTGAAGGTTTGGTGGGCCTTGATATAATTGGGGATCCGGTATTCCAGGAATCCCTCGGACAGCCACACCATCTGGGCATCGATCCGCCCGGGATCCGCAAAATAACGGGGATCGTCAAAATCTCCGACAATGCTGTCCTTGGTGGCGAGCCCGCAGGTGGGAACGGCCTGATAATCGCTGTAGTGGCCCACCTTGATCTCGACCTCATACAGGTTCTCAAGCTCCTTGCTCCGCAGGTCGACCATCAGCTTCTCTTCGCTGAGGTAGCAGAGCTTCTGGATGCCGTGGCGGCCTACGGCGGTGGTCACCTCGATAAGTCCGCTCTCCTCCAGCTTCTTGATATGCATGGTGATCGCGCCGTTCGTTAATTGAAGCGCTTTCGCAAGATCGTTCAGATTCAGGCTCTGATTCTGGGCAAGCAGGTCCAATATCGCAAGCCGGATGTCCGAGCCCAGCGCCTTGAAGATCGGCAGACCGGAACGCAAATCTTTGATATAGAGCATGGCCTGAACTCCTTTGGCCCGTGGCTTGGGCAGAATGCGGTATTTCTTTAAGTAAGTGTATTTTAATTTTATATGGATGTAAAGGGAAAAGAAGGATGAACGCTGAAACTCGAGGTTTCGAAGGCTGAAAGGGACTATAAGAACAGGGAGAGTCAAGATGGGGGAAGATTTACAAAATAATTTAAAATATTTTATATTGATTTAAAATATAATTTCCAGTATAATCCGGAGTAGGCACTGTTTTAGATAATATTAAAACATTTTATTCGGAAAGGAAAGCCCTTATATGATTACTTCTTACAAGCTCCGCAATCCCTTGATCGAGCAGCGTGCGGATCCGTGGATTTATAAGCATACGGACGGCTTCTACTACTTTACGGCTTCCGTTCCGGAGTATGACCGTCTTGAGATCAGAAGATCCGAGACGATCGAAGGGCTCGCTTCCGCCGAACCTGCCGTAGTGTGGAGAAAATACGATACCGGTCCGATGAGCGCGAACATCTGGGCTCCGGAGATTCACTACGTGCAGGGCAAATGGTACATCTATTTCGCAGCAGCCAAGACAACGGAGACCGTGGAAGGTCTGTTCGACCACCGGATGTTCGTCCTGGAGTGCGACGCTGAGAATCCGCTCGAGGGCGAGTGGATCGAGAAGGGCCAGCTCAAGACCGACTGGGAATCGTTCTCCCTCGATGCGACTTCGTTCGAGCACAACGGCACGCAGTACCTGGTTTGGGCACAGCGCGACCCGGAAATCCCGGGCAACTCCAATCTGTATATCGCCGCCATGAGCAATCCGTGGACGATCATCGGTCCGCAGGTGATGCTCACCAAGCCGGAGTACGACTGGGAAGTGATCGGTTTTCTCGTGAATGAAGGCGCTGCCGTGATCAAGAAGAACGGCAAAATTTTCATCAGCTACTCCGCCAGTGCGACCGACCATCACTACTGCATGGGTCTGCTCAGCGCTTCGGAAACGGCAGACCTGCTCGATCCGGCTTCGTGGACGAAGTCTCCTGTACCGGTATTCGTGACCTCCGAGGAGAACGGGCAGTACGGCCCGGGCCATAACTCCTTCACGGTCGCTGAGGACGGCGTAACCGATCTGCTCGTCTTCCATGCGCGCAGCTACAAGGAGATCGTCGGAGATCCGCTGTACGATCCGAACCGCCATACCCGCGTTCAGGTGCTGGAGTGGAACGCCGACGGAACACCGAGCTTTGGGGTGCCGCTGCCGGATACGAAGGAAGAGTAGTATATTAACGTGGATTAATTCAGCAAAATATAAAGAAGCATGATCAAGAAAGCGTATTCAAAAAAGTGATTGACAGTTGTTTTATGTCGGTTTAAAATAAAGGAAGAAAATAGCTATTGTGTTTTAACAGAAACTAAAACAAATAGCTATTCCTTCTTTTAGATTAAATAAATAAACCATATTTAGAAAAGAATGCGTTAACAAAACAGACACGGGGGTATTTACACATGAAAAAAGCACACGGCCTTATGCTCGCAACGACACTGCTCCTCAGCTCTCTGGCAACGGCTTGTTCTTCTGGCGGCGAAACGGCGAAGCCTGACGCCAATGCAGGAGGCGGCGCTGCAGCCGGCGGCAAAACGAAGCTTCAGTTCTGGACCTTCAACGAGCTGCACCAGAAGTACTTCGTGAGCATGGCTGAAGCGTGGAACAAGGCGCACCCGGACAAAGCGATCCAGCTCGAAGCGAGCACGCTGCCGTTCGACGACATGCACAACAAGCTTCTGGTAGCGCTTCAGTCCGGTACAGGCGCTCCGGATATCTCCGACATCGAGATCAGTAAGTTCCCGAACTACCTGAAGGGCACGCCGCAGCTCGCCGAGCTGAACAGCGTAGTGGAGCCGGAGCTGAAGAATATCGTCAAATCGCGTGTGGATATCTACTCCAAAGGCGGCAAGTACTACGGTATCGACTATCATGTTGGCGCTTCCGTTATCTACTATAATAAAGAAATGCTCGATAAAGCCGGCGTTAACCCGGACAGCATCACCACTTGGGATGAATTCTACGAAGCGGGCAAGAAGGTTGTCGCCGCCACAGGCAAGCCGATGATCACCTTTGAAGCGACGGATCCGTTCTCCTTCTGGCCGATGATCGCGCAGCAGGGCTCCGACATCACGGATAAAGACGGCAAGGTCACACTCGACAACGAGAAGAACATCGCGGTCCTGACGTACATGCAGAAGCTCGTCAAAGAGAAGATCGCCATCGTCGCACCGGGCGGCTTCCACCACGCGGAAGAGTACTACGGCTTCATGAACAAAGCGGGTGCAGCTTCCATCGCGATGCCGATGTGGTACATGGGACGCTTCACGGACTACATGCCTGACCTGAAGGGCAAGATGGTCATCAAGCCGATGCCGGCTTGGACCAAGGGCGGCAACCGCTCCGTAGGTATGGGCGGTACGGGTACGGCGGTAACGGCGCAGTCCAAGAACAAGGAACTGGCGGCTGAATTCCTCGCTTTCGCTAAGCTCTCCAAGGAAGCGAACATCCAGATCTGGAAGCAGCTTGGCTTCGACCCGATCCGTACGGAAGTATGGACGGCTCCTGAGCTCAAGGAAGACAACAAGTTCACGCAGTACTTCGGCAAGGACATCTTTGACGTCATGACCGAGATCAAGGACGAGATCGGACCGATTAACGTCAATGAGAAAATGCCTGAAGTGAACGATGAACTCAAGAAAACGACACTCTTCAAAGCGCTGAACGATATGGAAGATCCGGCGAAAGTACTGAAGGAATCCGCTGATCAGCTGAGAAAATAATGGGTTAGACGTGACCGGCTCCGGCTCCGGAATTATGGGGGCCAGCCGGTCATCTACAACCGACAATTGGAGGAACCGTGCCGTGGAGAACCATACTGCAGCTATTCAAACCGTAGAGAAGAAGCGGAGAGGCAGCCTGGCCTACAACCAGCGACTAGCTCCCTACGTGTTTGTGGCGCCCTTTCTCATCACGTTCATTTTGTTTTTCGCGTATCCGGTTGCTTCAACCGTCCTGATGAGCTTCCAGGAAGTGCTGCCGGGCCAGACCAGATTCATCGGCTTCGACAACTACACGAAGCTGCTTAACCCTACGTTCTACAAGGCGATCCTGAACAGTGCGAAGTACACGGTGCTTACGCTGCTTGTACTGATTCCGCTGCCGCTTGTCCTCGCTGTTTTCCTTAATTCTTCGTTTATGAAAGCCAAGAATTTCTTCCGTTCCACCCTTTTCGTTCCTGCACTTACTTCGGTCGTTGTGGCCGGTACGGTCTTCAAGCTGGTCTTCAGTGAGCTCGACAGCGCACTTGCGAATACGTTCATCGGATTCCTTGGAATCGAACCGCAAAAATGGCTTGGACAGTCCTCGACAGCCATGCTCGTGCTCGTCCTGCTGGCAACATGGCGGTGGCTTGGCGTCAATATCATATATTTCCTCTCCGGTCTGCAGAGCATCCCGACGGAGCTCTATGAATCCGCGGATATCGACGGTGCGAACACCTGGGATAAATTCGTGAAGATCACGCTTCCGCTGCTCAAGCCGGTGACGATCTACGTACTTACGATCTCCATCTATGCCGGTTTCGCGATGTTCACCGAGAGCTACATGCTCTATAACGGTAACCGCTCGCCGAAGGATATGGGCCTTACGATCGTCGGTTACATTTATCAGCAGGGTCTTGAGAAGAACAACCTCGGTCTCGGCTCCGCGATCGGTCTGACCCTGCTCGGCATCACGATGTTCATCAACCTGGTTCAGCTCAAAATTACCGGACAATTCCGGAAGGAGGACTAATCACGTGCCTCAGCCTAAATCCTGGTCCGCTCAATCGGTCCTTCTTCTCCTGTTGTTCGTCGCCATCGCTGCCTTCACCCTGTTTCCGATCTATGCGCTCTTCCTGGCTTCGTTCAAGCCTTCGCAGGAGCTGCTCCGCTACGGTCTGAACCTCCGGTTCGATACGGAGCTCATGAGCCTGAAAAACTATGCGTTCATCTTCTCCGGCGATGCGAGCAACTACTTCGGATGGTATAAGAACTCGCTGATCATTACGGTTCTGGCGACCCTGCTCTGCCTGCTGTTCTCCTCGATGGTAGGCTACGGGCTCGCAGTGTACGATTTTAAAGGCCGGAACCTGGTCTTCGTTCTGGTTCTCATCGTGATGATGGTGCCGGTCGAGATCATCCTGCTTCCGCTCTACAAGCTGATCATCGGACTGAAGATGATGGACAGCATCTGGGGGGTTATCCTTCCGTTCGTGGTGGCTCCGCTGCCGATCTTCTTCTTCCGCCAGTATGCGGAAGGGCTGCCGAAGGACTTCCTCGATGCAGGCCGGATTGACGGCTGCTCCGAGTACGGCATCTTCTTCCGGCTGATGGCCCCGCTCATGGCTCCAGCCTTCGGGGCGATGGCGATCCTGCAGGGAATGGGCGCCTGGAACAACTTCCTGTGGCCGCTTATCGTGCTCAAATCCAATGAGAAGTTCACCCTGCCGATCGGGCTCGCGACGCTGCTTACCCCTTACGGGAACAACTACGATATCCTGATCGCAGGCTCCGTACTGGCCATTCTGCCGATTCTGATTCTGTTTATCTTCTTCCAGCGCTTCTTCGTCTCCGGCCTGACCGTAGGCGGAGTGAAGGGATAATTCACCTGGGGAAGACACAAGCGTTACACGACAACCGGTATAGGGAACGGCGGATGGTTCGCCTCTCTGTGCCGGTTTTCTTTTAAGATATTAAAAGCTTCATATCAACTACGGATGTACTTCTTGGAGAGGACCCCGATCCGGGGTTTTTCTTCTGGCCGAATAGAGAAGGAGTGAGCACGAGAATGCCGGGAATGTGGAAAAGAAGAGGGCTAGTCCTGCTGATGGGACTGGCCGTACTGGCGGCAGGCTGCAGTCCTGCGAGCAAGACGCCGGATAAGGCAGGGGAAGCCTCCTCCCCCAAGGAGGAGACCATCGAGTGGAACAACCCGCTCGTGGAACAGCGGGCCGATCCCTTCGTGATGCGCCACACGGACGGTTACTATTACTTCACGGCTTCGGTGCCGGAGTATGACCGCATCGAGGTGAGGCGGGCCAAGACGCTGGGCGAGCTGGCGAAGGCGGAGACGGTCACGGTCTGGCAGAAGCATGAGAGCGGGCCGATGAGCAAGCATATCTGGGCGCCGGAGATTCATCATATCGATGGCAAATGGTATATCTACTTTGCGGCAGGGCGTACGAATGCGCCTTTTGACCACCGCATCTATGTACTCGAGAACGATTCGGCCAATCCGCTCGAGGGAACCTGGACCGAGAAGGGGCAGCTGAAGACGGACTGGGAGTCGTTCGCACTGGATGCGACGACCTTCGAGCACAAGGGCACCCGTTATCTGGTCTGGGCCCAGAAGGACCCTGCGATTTATGGGAACAGCAATCTGTATATTGCTCCGATGAGTAATCCATGGACGCTCGGCGGCCGGCAGGTCCTGATCTCGCAGCCGGAGTTCGACTGGGAGCAGATCGGCTTCTGGGTGAACGAGGGTGCGGCGGTGATCAAGCATGACGGGCGCCTGTTCATGACGTATTCGGCCAGCGCCACGGATGCCAACTATGCGATGGGGCTGCTGACTGCGTCCGAATCAGCGGATCTCCTTGATCCGAAATCATGGACCAAATCGGAGAAGCCGGTCTTCGCCACCAGCGAGGAGAACGGGCAGTACGGCCCGGGGCACAACTCCTTCACCGTCTCGCCGGACGGGAAGCGGGATATTATGGTGTACCATGCGCGCAGCTACAAGGAGATCACAGGCGATCCGCTCTATGATCCGAACCGGCATGCCCGCGCGAAGTATGTCACGTGGAATGCGGACGGGACGCCGAACTTCGGGGTGCCGCTGCCGGATACGAAGCAAGGAAAGTAAGGAGGGGGACGCCGCCGAATGGAGAGAGGCGTATGCCGGCGAAGGGAAGGACGCCGTGAGCAGCGCTTACCCTGGCGCTTGCCATGGTCCCTCAAAGAGGGGCTGTCCCAAAAGTATTTCCAGTAGATGTGAACAACCCCAAAATGACCTCAAAATCCATTGTTAAGTGGAGGATGAGGTCATTTTTTATCGCTGAATTCCTATTCAAAGTGGGGGATCAAAAATCATTAATTGCCTTTTGGGACAGCCCCTTTCGTTCGTGCGGAGGGAATCATACGGAGGGCATAGGGGATCCTCAAGATGAAGTAGGCGGCAGGATGCAGAAGCAGCTGCTATAGTGCGCGTATGCCTTGCGATGGGAAAGTCGGTGGAAGCAACGCTTAGCCGGTCGCTTTCCACTAGAGACCCTGTAGGCCGTTTTATCACTGTTGACGAGCCGAAAATAAAATAAAGGAACTGAGATGCCTTATTAGGTCATTTCCCATCATTTCCCGAGAAATAGAGGAACTCAGGTATCTTATTGTGCCATTCACCTGACTATGTACTACGAAACGCTGAAATAGTGAACCTCAGTTCCGCTATCTTCGACGGAGGCTCCTTAAAATGGGAATTAACGAATCTGAGTTCCTTTATTTGAGGGACGGACTTACGGATGGCAGCGCGGATGCTTGGATCCGTGGCTGAAGGAAGGCAGGACTGTTCGTACAGTCGGCTTGTTCTCATGGAAAACGGAGGTGGCAGGTGTGCATAGGGATTTTAATAGAGGAGGTCTGATGTATTGCCGCTTGACTCTAGAAAGAAGCTAGTGGAGGCACGTAATGCAGCGGGCCGCTTCATAGAAGCGGAATGGGCTGATACAGGGACGGACTTTTACTCATAACTGAAGGTCCGCGAGGCGCAGAGATCTCCCCATTGAAGCTGGAAGATGGGCCGATATTCAGACGGCCTGTCTCTTAACGGCTGAAGGTATCACGTAATTCAGAAGCTGGGAGGGAGGGCAGCACCCCAAAAAAAACGGCCCCCTGCTTGGAATATGCAGGGGCCCGTTGTACAGATGGACGCGAGACCGTTAGTAAGGCCTCGACACGCCTTATATGAAAAGGCTGTATTTTGCTGCGGAATTAAGCGCAGCAGCTCAGAGGGAGGGAGAGCCTCCGGAATAATAAGCCTAGTCGATGTCCCGTTCGGTGTACATGACCCGGACCAGAAGGTCCTGGTTGTAGTTGCCGAAGTTTTTGCCGTAGATGGTCATGCCGCGCTTGTTCTTCGACTTCTCCCCGACTTCGATGCGGAAGTTAAGATCGCTCTTGTAATCGAGGTTGATGTCGGACAGCTTCACGTCGGAGATGCGGCAGCCGTCAATGTAGCTGCCTTCTTCGTTGATGCGGATGAGCTTCAGCATCCCGTATTGATTCAGGTGGGGCGGCCACCAGTCGGGGTTGAAGGTGCCGCGCACATCGCCGAAGTCGCCGGGGCTGGTCCAGCTCCCGAGCTCAATATCATTAAGATAAAAATAAATGTCCGACGGATAGTTGTTGTTGTATCCCGGCGCCTCGGAGCTCAGCTCCATCGACAGCTGGATTTCGGCGAAGGCCTGGTTCGGCTTCAGGTAATTCGGAATGCGGTATTCCAGGAAGCCCTCGGAGAGCCAAATGATCTCCGAATCGATCCGCTGCGGGTCGGCAAAATAGCGGGGCTCGTCAAAGTCGCCGATGATGCTGTCCTTGGTCGCCAGTCCGCAGGTTGGCACCGCCTGATAGTTGCTGTAATGTCCGACTTTGATATCCACCTCATAGAGGTTATCGGTTTCCTTGCTGCGAAGATCGACGATGAGCTTCTCTTCGGTTAGGTAGCAGATCTTCTGGACGCCGTGCTTGCCGACGGCCGTACCGATCTCGATCAGCCCGCTTTCTTCGAGTTTCTTAATGTGCATCGTGATGGCGCCGTTCGTGAGCTTCAGCCGGGTAGCGATTTCATTGAGATTGAGGCTCTGATTTTTCGCAAGAAGTTCGAGAATTTCGATCCGGATATCCGACCCCAGGGCCTTGAATATGTTTAGGCCTGTCTTTAGATCTTTGATGTAGAGCATCTGCGTAAGATCCCTTCTTTACTTTACCTATTTTATTTTAAATTAATTATAATTAATTTACGCAGAAAAAGAAACAAGGATTTTTTGCTGTTTTGCGGGGCGGATTATGAAACCGTTATATCGTCAGGCTTTTGGCAGGGGGGGAGGAAAAAAGAGATAGAGAACAGACTGGATGAAGCTTACAGTTGGCGCTATAAATTCATAAAATAAAACAGGGGGCTGCCCAGGGACGGTCTGAGGTATATGCTGCGAAGGCCTTGCGTGAGAAGAGGAAAACTTCGGGCGGGAGAATAGGGGGGAAAGTGAAAAGTGTCGGCGAGCAAGCAAACACCAATCGGGGAATGGAGGGGGAAGATGAGGGAGAGGCTGATCGGGGCTAAAATGCGAGAGTGAGGCGAAGGTGGCGAGAGGCAGACGCGGTGAGATTGGAGGCTCAAGCAGAGGGAAGCGGGGGACGGGGTCAACGGGGGCCACCGGTGAGGTAGAGGAACCCGAGGGGTGAGGCTCAGTCTGGAGGTAAGGAAAACGAGAGAAGGGCTGAGCGAGGCTGGAAATGTGAGAGTTGAGCGATAAGTGGCGAGAGGCAGGCGCGGTGGGATCAGAGGCTCAAGCGGAGAGAAGCGGGTTACGGAATGAGCGGAGGCCGTCAGTAGGGAAGAGGAACCTGAGGGATGAGGCTCAGCCTGAAAGGGAGAAAACGAGAGAAGGGCTAAGCGTGGCTGGAAATGCGAGAGTGAGGCGAAAGGTGGCGAGAGGCAGGCGCGGCGGGATCGGAGGCTCAAGCGGAGGGAAGCGGTTACGGAATGAGAGGGGGCCATCAGTGAGGTAGAGAATCCTCGAGGGTTGAGGCTCAGCTTGAAAGGGAGGAAAACGACAGAAGGGCTGAGCGAGGCTGGAAATGCGAGAGTGAGGTGAAAGTGGCGAGAGGCAGGCGGGCGATGTGGGATCGGACGCTCAAGCGAAGGGGAGCGGGGGAACGGGGTCAAGGGGGGCCATCAGTAGGGATGAGGAACCTCGGGGGTGAGGCTCAGCCTGAAGGTAAGGAAGACGAGGTAGAGGCTGAGCGGGGCTAAAATGCGAGAAGAGGCGAAAGTGGCGAGAGGCAATCGAGGGGGGCGGAAGGCTTAAGCGGAGGACGGAAAGGGGGTTCCGTCGGGTTGGAGGGAGGCAGGGAACGAAAGGGAGAGGGGGCCGTCAAAGAGGAAGGCAGGAGGCCTCGGGGAGAGGCTCAGCCTGGAAGAGAGGAAAGGGGCTTGGCGGCATAAAGGCTGGCCGGGCGGGGGAGCCCGTAATGCTCGCGGAGGGTCGAGCCGCTGTATTCGGTGCGGAATAACCCGCGGCGCTGCAGCTCGGGGACGACCTTGTCGAGGAAGTCGGGGAGTCCCTCGTGCGTCAGCTGGGGCATGACGTTGAAGCCGTCCGCTGCGCCGCTGCGGAACCAGGCTTCAAGCTGGTCGGCCACCTGGACGGGCGTGCCCGTGAAGGTCCGATGGCCGCGGCCCCCGGCGAGGCGCTGGAGCACCTCCCGCAGGGTCAGGCCCTCGCTGCGGGCCAGCCCGGCGATCAGGCGTGCGCGGCTCTGATGGCCTTGGATCGCCTCAGGCTCCGGCAGCTCGGGGAACGGGGCATCGAGCGGATAGCCCGTCAGGTCGAGACCGAGCCGGTTCGACAGCTGCAGCAGGCTGTGCTGCGGGTTCGAAAGCTCGTGGAGGCGGGCTTCCTTCTCGCGGGCCTCATCTTCCGTATCGCCGATCACAGGGCAGATGCCCGGCAGAATCTTCACGGCCTGCGGGTCGCGTCCGAAGCGCGCTGCCCTCGCTTTGACATCGGCGTAGAAGGCCTGCGCCTCTTCAAGCGTCTGCTGCGCCGTGAAGATCGCTTCGGCGTATTCGGCAGCAAAGCATCTTCCGTCCTCCGAGGAGCCGGCCTGTACAAGGAGCGGACGCCCCTGAGGGGAACGCTGCAGGTTCAAGGGGCCGTCGACCTGGAAGTGCCTGCCTACATGGCGGACAGGATGGACCTTGCTGGAGTCGGCGAACAGGCCGGCCGCCTGGTCGGCGATCACCGCATCGTCCTCCCAGCTGTCCCACAGCTTGACCGCCACCTCAAGAAATTCCCGGGCGCGCTCATACCGCAGGGCGTGGTCCGGAATCTCCTGCAGGCCGAAGTTGCGCGCTTCGCCGTCCGTGCCGGAGGTAATGATGTTCCAGCCGGCGCGGCCGCCGCTGAGGTGATCCAGCGAGGCGAGACGGCGAGCGAGGTTGAACGGCTCGTTGAATGAGGTCGATACCGTCCCGATCAGTCCGATCCTGGATGTGACGACCGACAGGGCGGACAGCAGCGTCAGCGGCTCGAGCCCGCCGGCGGCGCCGTGGCGCACGCTTTCGGGAGAGGCGGCGACCCGGTCGGCCAGGAAGATCGAGTCGAGCTTGGCTTCTTCCGCTTTCCGGGCGATTTCTTGATAGAGAGCGAATTCGGTAAGACGCCGCGGGTCGGACCCCGGATGGCGCCATGCCGCCTCGTGATGGCCAAGAGGAGCAAGAAAGAGATTCAAGTGGAGCTGCGAACGCGGGGAGCTCATAGGTACATACCTCCGGACCGGATCATGAGATCTATCGGTAATAGAAGTCCAAGATGACGTTTGATTGAAAACATAACTCGAAAGAAAAAGGATCAAAAAAGGCAAACAAAAAAAGACTCCCGGGACGCAGACAGCTGCGGGCACAGAGAGCCTTTGGTTGACCAATAGGCGGTGGTCGTTCATGGGGTCATATGTTGACTGTGAAATCTATTATAATTCAACTATTCCGATTATACAAGTGGGTTTTTGCCGCGGCAGCCAATGATGATAAAAAACGGCTGGAGAGCGCATCCTATCCTATTGGAAGCAGGAGGAGGAGGATAAGATGAGTCAAGGGAAAACAAGCTCGAAGGATGACAAGCTGAAATGGTGGCAGCTTTCCCTGCTGGGCGTAGCCTGCACCATCGGTACCGGATATTTCCTCGGCACCGGGATTGCCCTGACGATGGGGGGACCGGCGGTCATCTTCCTGTTCATCCTGGCGGCCTTCGGCACGTATATGGTGTTCGACGCGCTCGCCCGGATGACGGCGGCCGATCCGCAGCAGGGATCGTTCCGCTCCTATGCCAAAAAAGCTTACGGCCGATGGGCCGGTTTTACCAGCGGCTGGGTGTACTGGTCGAGCGAGCTGCTTATCATGGGAAGCCAGCTGGCGGCCCTGTCCCTGTTCACCCGCATGTGGTTCCCGAATCTGCCCATGTGGATGTTCGCCGGGGCCTACGGCCTGCTCGGGCTGGGCATCATTCTGCTCGGCACGAAGGGCTTCGAGCGGCTGGAGAACATGTTTGCCGTCATGAAGATCGCCGCGATCCTGATGTTCCTGGTGCTGGCCGGCGCGGCGCTGTTCGGGATGCTGGGACAGGGGGCTTATGCGCCCAAGGTGCCGGCGACGGGACCGGAAGTGTGGCCCGGCGGCGGCATGGGCTTATGGTCCGCGTTTATTTTTGCATTCTATGCCTTCGGCGGCATCGAGATTATGGGTCTCATGGCGATGCGGCTCAAGAATCCGAAGGAAGCGCCCAAGGCGGGCAAAATGATGATTCTGCTCCTGACGGCCGTCTATATCGCGTCCCTGGTCTGTGCGGTCATCCTGGTGCCGGTCGGTGCGTTCGACTCCAAGGAAAGTCCGTTCGCCTCGGCGCTGAATCATTATAACCTGCCGTTCGTTCCTCATGTCTTCAATTCCGTGCTGATCATCGCCGGCTTTTCGACGATGGTCGCATCGCTGTTCGCGGTGACGACCATGCTTGTCACGCTTGCAGGTGACCATGATGCGCCGAAGATGTTCTCGGCGAAGAAGGGCTCCGCCAAGCTGCCGTTCACGGCGATCGGCTTCACGGCGGCCGGGCTTGCCGTCTCGGTCGTTACGGCGCTGCTCATGCCCGAATCCGTGTATGAATATGTGACCACAGCGGCCGGACTCATGCTGCTCTATAACTGGACCTTTATTCTCATTACGTCGGGCAAGCTGCTGAAGCTGTCGGGCTGGGGCCAGACGAAACGGTGGGGCGGCATCCTGCTCATCGCTCTGGCCGTGGTCGGCACGCTGTTTCATGAGACGAGCCGGCCGGGCTTTTTTATCTCGCTGGGGTTCGTGGCGGTGATCTCCGTGGTCACGCTGATCATGCGCTCGGTGTGGAAAAAGCAGGGCGGCAGCGAGGGCGGACCCGGGAAGAAAGCGCAAGGGCACGAAAGCGGTCCGCCATCCGGACATGACGAATACGAGCCGAATGTGAACCGGCCCGTACTGCCGCACAGACGCAAATCGTACACCTAAAAGAGCAGCCGGCAGGCGGCGACCGCAAAATAAAGCCCGAAGCCGATGAGGGACAAGCCCGAGATCACGGAGATCCCCGTGAGCAGACGCGGGGTCATCAGCCGGCGGAAGGTGCTGGCCATGCCTGCCATGGAAAAATCCCATGCGATGATGCCGAGCAGAATGGCCGAGCTGTAAACGAGCAGCTCCTGCGTACCGTAGACTGACGCGGTCTTGGCCAGGACGGAGCCGTAAATGCCGAGCCAGAAGAGAATGGTCAGCGGGTTGGAGAGCGACATCAGGAAGCCGGAGAAGAAGGATTTGAAGAGCGTATCATCCTTCTTCTTGGTGACGACGGCTACGCTGCTCGCCCCAAGTAGGCTGTCGATGCCCGTATAGATGAGCATAAAGCTGCCGAAGCTCCATAGAAGCGTCTGAATCAGCGGTGTGCTCAGGAAGTGGACCAGTCCCATGTACACCATGATCATGTACAGGGCATCGGCCATCATGGCGCCGAGACCGACGAGCCACGCATGCCAGAAGCCGCAGCGGATGCCCTTGTCCAATTGGGCGGCGTTGATCGGCCCGATCGGAGCCGAGAGCGACAGCCCGAGAAAGATGTAGCTTAAGATTACGCTCATGGTCGTGAACAACCCTCCCGATCACCTGTTGAGCCAGTATGGAAGCGTACGTACAAGGGCTCGTTTCATTCTATTCGGGAGGGGCGGCTCGTACGACAAGTTCCCGGAAGATCGGCATGAACGGCATTGAAAAAAGCTGATCCTGCAGGAGAAGACTCCTTCGGGCATCAGCCTTTTTACTTTTGATCCGTTCCGCCGCAGGATACCGCTCCAAACGGCCGTAATAGCGCCCGGGGGCTCAGCGGCGGCTGCGGTAGACCCGCTCGGGACGGCCGACCACGCCGTAGGACAGGTCGGCGTACACATCGCCGAGGGAGACGAGGTGCTCGAGATAACGCCGGCCGGTAGAACGGCTGACGCCGATGAGCTTCGCCACGCCCTCGGCCGTCATGCCATCGGGCGTGGAGGAGAGGGCACCCACGACCTTGTCGAGCGTCAGCTTGTCGATGCCCTTTGGGAGCTGGGCGAAGGACGGCGCTTCCGTCTTGTCGGCGCGGGCCAGCAGGCGGTCGATGTCATCCTGGGCGACCTGGCCGCTTCCCGAGCCCAGCCGCTGCAGCTGCCCCTGGTAGTCCCGGAAGCGCAGCAGCGTTTCCTGCAGCCGGTTGAAGACAAGCGGCTTGATGATATAGTCGAAGGCTCCGCTGCGGACCGCTTCCCGGACCGGCTCGATTTCCTTGGCAGCGGTAATCATGATGACCTCCGTGTCGCGGTGATGCCGGCGGATATGCTGCAGAATCTCGATGCCGTTCGAATTCGGGATATAGATATCGAGCAGTACCAGCTGGGGAGCCAGAATCTCGAGCTGTTCCTTGGCCTGACTCTCGTCCGTGGCGATGCCGATGACCGAGAAACCCGGCACCTTTTCGACGAACCGCCGGTTGATCTCGGCGATCTTGGGGTCGTCGTCTACGATCAGCACCGTAGTCTCGGGGGAGGATGGTTCATTCATTGGACGGTACTCCTTTCTGCTCGTGGGCGTGCTTCGGGAGAGCGACGGTGAAGACCGTGCCTCCCGCAGGGTGGGGCTGGTAAGTGATGTACCCGCCGAGCATCTGAACCGCATGCTGGACGAGCGAGAGGCCTATGCCCCGGTCCGCCCCCTCTTTAGTGGAGAAGCCCTTGGCGAACACCGAGCTTCCAGTCTCTTCGGGAATGCCGATCCCGGTATCCTCGCATTCGATGATGAGGTCTTCGCCGAGATCCGTCAGGAACAGCTTCACTCCGCGTCCGGAAGGGTCCCCGCAGGCAAGCACCGCTTCCATCGCGTTGTCCGCCAGGTTGCCGATGATGGTAACCAGCAGATGGCGGTCCATGCCCGGCGGCAGATCCCGGAACGAGCTTTCCCGGTCGATCTCGAAGGTGACCTTCAGCTCCTGGGAGCGGTTGTATTTGCCGATGAGCAGGCCGCCGATCATCGGATCGGGAATCTCGCGCATCAGGAAGGCGACGAGGTTCTGATGGACATCGGATTCCCGCGAAATGAGATCGACCGCTTCCTGGTACGCTTCGAGCTGGATGAGCCCGGAGATCAGGTAGAGCTTGTTGGAGTATTCATGGGTCTGGGCCCGCAGGGCGTCCGCAAACCGCTTTACCTGCGAGAGCTCCTCCGCCAGCCGGTACAGCTCGGACTTGCTGCGGAAGCTGGACACGGCTCCTTCAATCCCGCCGTTCCAGCCTGTGATCGGCACGCGGTTCACAATGACTTCGTGGCTGCCGATGAGCATCTCCTGATCGAACTCGGCTTGTCCCGAAGAGATCACTTCGGTGAGCCGGGTGTTCGGCAGCAGCTCCTGCAGCGGCCGGCCGCGGATGTCGGTATGCTCAGGTAGTCCGAGGAGGCGCAGCGCATACGGGTTCGCCAGCGTGACGACACCCTGCCGGTTCACGGCGAGGATCCCTTCACGGATCGATTCCAGGATCGCCTGCTTCTCTGTATAGAGCGAGCCGATCTCGCGGGGCTCAAGTCCATGGATGGAGCTGCGCACACTGCGTGCGATCAGGACGGCCCCCACAGCCCCGACCACAAGCACGCCCAGCGTGAGCCAGACGATCCGGTGCCTGTAGCTCTCGGTGATATGGCTGATGTCCTCGGTCAGGAAGCCGACGGACACAATGCCGATCACCTCGCCGCTGTCGCTGAAGATCGGCGTCTTACCGCGCAGGGAGGGCCCCAGTGAGCCCACGGCCTTGGACACGATGGACCGGCCCTCGAGCACGGGGCCGTTATCGCCGCCGACCATCTCCTTGCCGATGCGCTCGGGCAGCGGATGGGAGTAGCGGATGCCTGCCCTGGAGCCGATTACGATGTATTCTGCCCCGGTTTTTAGGCGGATGCTCTCCGCGATCGGCTGTAGGACGGTGGAGGGCTCGGGGAGCGTAAACGCTTTCCGGATGTCCGGCACAGCTGCGACCGTTTCGGCTACCTTCAGGGCCCTCGTACCGATTTGCTCTTCCAAGGCGGAGCTCATCAGATAATAGAAGATCCCTCCGAGGCTTACCGTGACGAGAGCCAGCAGAGAGCAGATGACAAGGATAAGTTTGCTTTGCAGACGCATGGATGCTTGGCCCCCTGGTGTGTTCATATGGAATAGGCATGGTCAACTTGCAGATGGGTTTTCGCCAACATTATAACATACATCGGAAGCGGATCCGCTCAGGATAAGACTTGAACATAATGAGCATAATAGGCTTAATGGACGAAATGCGATTAATGCCGTTAAACTTCTCAAAGCCCGAGCAGGGATGATATGATGAAACCGTTAACAAGAAAGCGTATTCAAAAAATGGGGAACAGAGAAAACAGGAGGGTTAACCTATGATGAACCGCATGATAAACAAGGCCTGGAAAGTAACAACGGTAGGTGTTCTGGCAGCAAGCCTTGCAGCCTGTGGCAGTACGGCGAAGCAACCGGCAGCCGGCGGGGATGCGGCACAAACGCCGGCCCAGACGACCTCTAAATATCCTGAGAAGGCCATCACGCTCGTAGCTCCATCCGGGGCGGGCGGCGGCTGGGATATGACGGCGCGCACGATCACCAAGGTGCTCTCCGAGACGAAAGCTGTTGCGAAGCCGATGTCCGTGGAGAACAAGCCGGGCGGCGGCGGCTCGGTATTCATGGCCGAATACGCGACGAAGGATGTCAAAGACGATTACAAGCTCTTCGTCAGCTCCCCGCCGATCCTGATCAACCACATCAAGAAGGAAGGCAACTCGCCATACGGCTATGCGGATACGACGCCGCTGGCCCAGCTTACCAAAGATTACGGCGCTGTTGCGGTAGCTGCGAATTCCAAATACAACGATCTGAAATCGCTGCTTGACGATATGAAAGCCGATCCGACGAAGCTGACGGTGGCCGGCGGCTCCGCTCCGGGCTCCATGGACCACGTTGTGGCTATACTGCCGGCATTCAAGTACGGCATCGATCCGAAAAAAGTGAAATACGTCTCTTATGACGGCGGCGGCGAAGCCGTAACGGCCCTGCTTGGCGGCAATGCCGACGTGCTGGGAACGGATGCATCGTCCCTCGATCAATACGTCAAGGCCGGCAAGATCAAGATTCTGGCCGTAGCCGCGCCGCAGCGTCTTGAGAACATGAAGGACGTGCCGACGATGAAGGAGCAGGGCGTCGACGCGGAGTTCCTGATCTGGCGCGGCATCTTCGGGCCGAAGAACATGAGCGCGGACGCGAAGAAGTACTGGGAAGACACGCTGGCCAAGATGGTCGAATCCGACCAGTGGAAAAAAGAAGTCGCGGCAAACAACTGGCAGACCGATTACAAGAAGTCCGATGACTTCAAGACCTTCCTGGCGGCTCAGGAAACGCAGCTCAAGGATGTCCTGACCGCGCTCGGCATGCAGAAATAACGGCGTATGAAGGTCCGGGGGAGAAGGGAGCAGCTCTTCTCCCCCGGGGCCGTTCAAGACAGGAGTGTGAAGCATGAACAAAACGTTCGACCGGTACGCCGGCATTGTATTCCTCGCGGTCGGAGCCGCTTTTGCGGTCGGCAGCGGGACGATAGCGACCAGCGCTTACGGCAGCAATGTGGGCGCCAATATATTTCCCATGGTGCTCGGCGGGTTCCTTGCTCTGATGAGCATCCGTCTCATCTACGAGACGTTCCGCTACCAACAGCGGGAAAAGAGTAAAGAAAACCTCGATTACAAGCGGTTCGGGATCATCTTCGCCGCCGCTCTGCTCTATGCGTTCTTTCTTGAGGATATCGGTTTCGTCCTCGGCACCTTCCTGTTCCTGATGATCGGCTTTCAGACGATGGAACGCGGAAGGGTCTGGGTATCGCTGCTGATCTCAGCCGCCTTCTCGGTCGGCGTCTATTACCTGTATGTCCACGTGCTGGAAGGATCGCTTCCCGGTTTCCCAGCTTGGTTAGGCTTATCGTAGGGAGGGATTACTGATGGGCACTATCGATTATCTGCTTCACGGCCTGGCTACGGCCATGCAGTGGCACAATCTTCTCTTCGTATTCTTCGGCGTGCTGATCGGCACCGTGGTAGGGGTTCTGCCCGGTATCGGCCCGATGAGCGGCGTTGCGCTGCTTATTCCGATCACGGCTTCCCTCACGGCAGGACTCGGTCCCGAGGAGGCGGCCACGTCTTCGATCATCCTGCTCGCCGGCGTCTATTACGGGGCCATGTACGGCGGTTCGACGACCTCCATCCTGCTTAATACACCGGGCGAATCCTCCTCTGTCGTCACGACGCTTGACGGCTACCAGATGGCGAAGCAGGGCAGAGCCGGCGCGGCGCTGTCGATCGCGGCCATCGGTTCCTTCGCCGCCGGGATCGTGGCGCTCATCGGCTTGATCTTCCTGGCGAATCCGCTCTCGGAGATCGCGATCAAGTTCGGTCCGGCGGAGTACTTCTCTCTGATGGTGCTCGGTCTGCTGGCCATCAGCGGGCTGGCGGGCAAGTCCATGACGAAGGCACTGATGATGACGGCCTTCGGCCTGCTGCTTGCCACGATCGGCATTGACAATGTATCGGGGGTTGCGAGATTTACGTTCGATATACCTGAGCTCTATCAAGGGCTGGAATTCCTCACGGTAGCCGTGGGACTCTTCGCGGTCGGTGAGGTATTCAAGACGATTCTGCACCGGGAGGGCAATGATGGGGAGATCGCCCGGATCAACGGCATCCTGCCGACCAAGCAGGATCTGAAGGATAGCGCGGCTCCGATCGCCAGGGGCTCCCTCCTGGGCTTCGCCGTAGGGCTGCTGCCGGGAGCCGGCGCGATTCTCGCTTCCTTCTTCTCCTACATTATGGAGAAGAAGCTGAGCAAGAACCCGTCGAAGTTCGGCAAAGGGGCGATCGAAGGCGTGGCGGCGCCGGAATCGGCGAACAACGCCGCTGCGGGCAGTGCGATGATTCCGCTGCTGACGCTCGGGATTCCATCGTCCGGCACAACGGCGATTATGATGGGCGCCTTCATCATGTACAACGTGCAGCCGGGTCCGCTGCTCTTCCAGGACCACCCGCAGCTGGCCTGGGGAGTTATTGCGAGTATGTTCGTCGGCAACCTGATGCTCATCATTCTCAATATGCCGATGGTGAAGATTTTTGCCAAAGTCATTGAAACACCTACGAAGTATCTTATACCGCTTATCATTGTCTTCTCCGTCTTCGGCGTGTACGCGGTCCAGTATTCGATCTTCGATCTTATGCTGGTGATGGTCTGCGGTCTGCTCGGCTACTACCTGTCGAAGAATGACTTCCCGCTGGCCCCGCTCGTGCTCGGCCTGATCCTTGGTCCGATGATGGAGAATAACATGCGCCGCGCGCTGACGATCTCCAACGGGGACTTCATGATCTTCCTCCAGAAGCCGATCTCGCTTGCATTCCTGATCGTGGGCGCCCTGTGGATCCTGGTGCCGCTGGTGCTGAAGCTCAGAGGCAAGAACGTGCTTGTCAACGAAGAAGGCTAAGCCGGCCTCTCCTTGCAAAGCATAAGACAAGCGGGGAGGAACATAGGAGTGAAAGTAACAACCGAGGGGAGGGAGTACACCGATGAGCGGAATCGAACCGAGAGCGATCGTGGAGATCAATCAGACGGCGAACCGGTACACATCAAGCATCGTAATCCGCGTGGATAACCGAAGCATCGACGCCAAGAGTATTCTCGGCCTAAGCTTCACGCTGTTCGGCAACCAGAGCTACAAGCTCGAGATTTACGGACCCGATGCGGAGGAGGCCAAAGCGGCGATGGCTGCCGTCTTCGAGAAGCACGGGCTGCAGGTGGAAGTGCTGGAAGGCTGAGTGGAGAGGACAAGGAGCCGCGGCCAAGCGGCGTTCAGGATCCTCGGGCCATGAGCAGGCAGGGCAAGAAGCTCCAAAAAGCTGTCCGAGAGTGCGGGAATGCGCTCTTCGGACAGCTTTTTTTGATTTCACGGATCGTTCCGCATCCAGACTCTACCCTCTGTCCAGCACCAAAAGAAAGCGCGCCGCTCTTCAAGAACGGTGCGCTTTAAGTCCTCCCGGCCGGCGGATTCGGTCTTCCCGGGCCGGTCTGAATTTATTTGCTTTCCTTCAGCTCTTTCAGAGCCTGCTCCACGAATTTGCTCTCGAGCACCTTCGAGGTATCGAGCTTCTTGGTGATTGCGCCTGCGCTGAACAGGAAATCCGCCTGATCCTGATGCGCCTTGGCGAACTCAGGGGTGATCGGCGAAAGCAGCGGCTCGGATTTCTTGAGCACGGTGGAGACGATTTCCTTGTCAACCTTCTTCGTCTTCACGAAGTGATCGGTGACTTCATCATAGTGCGTCGTGTAGTACTGGCGAATCTGTTCGTACGTCTTGAGGAACAGGACGGTCAAGTCCGGATGCTCTTCGGTGAATTTCGTGCGGGCCACGAGGAAGCCGGGCGCAACGACCCCAAGCTCTTCGCCCGAGACAAGGATGGTCGCTTGGCTTTGCACAACGGCCGTAGTGATGTAAGGCTCCCAGACCGACCAGGCATCGATGGCGCCGGTGTCGAGGGCCGGCTTCGCTTCATCGGGCTGCAGCTGGATGATCTTCACGTCGGAGTCCTTCAGTCCGGCCGCCTCAAGTGTGCGGTAGAGGAAGTTATAGGCGGAGCTGCCTTTGGCTACGGCAATTTTCTTGCCGCGCAGCTCTTTGATTTCTTTAATGGTGCTGCCCTTCGGCAGGACAATCGCGTTGCCCTTCTTGCCGTCGCCGGTCACGGCAATCGCTCTGAAGTCGACGCCTCCGGTCTGGGCCGATACGACAGGAGTGCCCCCGACGCTGCCAAAATCAAGGCGTCCGGAAGCCAGTGCTTCGAAGTGCGGCGGGCCGCTGGCGAATTCGTTCCATTTCACTTCAGCGCCCACTTTGGCGAAGGCTTCTTCGAAGAGACCTTTGTCACGGGCATAGGACAAGAGGTTAGTAGAGCCTTGGATGCCCAGGTTGATGACGACTTTCTCTTTGGCTGCACCGCCTGAAGCACTGCCCGCAGCTGCTGCGCCGTTCACGGCTTCCGTTTTGCCGCAGGCGGAAAGCAGGGGGAGAGAGAGGAGCAGAATGCCGGTCAGAGCGGTAAGCCAACGGGTCTTGCGGATGGTCTGGGTTGTCATGCGGAGTGGACTCCTTTCGAATTAGGAAGAATAAGCTGGGCGAACCGGTCGGCAGAAAGACAAAACGGAGACGCATGTGTCCCCGGAGGGGGGGCAGCATGGTCTCCGTTTGTACGGTCGACTCAATTCACTTAAATCTAATTGGTATACTATGGATTGAATCATAGCAAGCGCCGCCGTCCCTGTCAATGGGGAATTTCATTCGGATTCCGGCAGCCGTCTCGGCAGAGGCGGGACAGGCCGATGGGTTCTTGACGCCTATGGAGGGCTGTGCTACATTTTCATTGCCAAGTAGATAGGTTGGATATTATGCGAGCCGATGAGGGGAGAGATGGGCATGAGCATCATTACCGAATGGATATCGTATGGCACGGAGGGAAGGTGGCAGGGCTACGCGGCCCGGCCGGATGTGGAGCAGCCGCTGCCGGCTGTTCTTGTCATCCAGGAGATCTGGGGGGTGGACGAGCACATCCAGGATGTGACCCGCCGCCTGGCGCAGGCCGGCTATGCCGCATTCGCGCCGGATCTCTTCACGGCGGAAGGGCCGAAGCCGCAAGCGCTGGCGCCGGAGAGAGTCGAGAGGGCGAAGCAGTTCCTGAACACGATCCCCCCGGGCGCCTGGCGCAGCCCGGAAGAGCGGCAGACGGCGCTGTCGAAGCTGCCTGAGGCGGAGCAGGCGGAGCTGACCGCATCGCTTGAGCTCATCTTCAGCGCGGGCACTCGGATCCCCGCTTTCACCGAGCAGATCATGGCCACCGCAGCCTTCCTGCGGGAATCCTACGCGCCTACGGCCGGTCAGGGAGTGGCCTCGGTCGGCTTCTGCCTCGGCGGCCTGCTGTCGGGCACGCTGGCCGCGAAGGATCCCGGCCTCCGCGGTGCGGTGATCTTCTACGGCAGCCCGCCGCCGAAGGAGCTTATCCCTGACATCGGCGCTCCGCTGCTCGGCTTCTACGGGGAGCTCGATCCGCGGATTACGGATGAGATCCCTTCGTTTGCGCAGGAGCTGGAGAAGGAGGGCAAGCGCTTCGAGTATCAGATCTACCCGAAGGCACCGCACGCCTTCTTCAATGATACCCGGCCGACCTACCATGTGGATTCAGCCCGGGATGCGTTCGCCCGCACCCTGGCGTTTCTTGGGCGGGTGCTCGCTTAATCTCTTTGATACAAGGCTTGAGGGCCCCCGTCATGCGGATATGGCATGGCGGAGGGCTCTTTTTGGCTGCAGTCCTTAAGCCTGCCCGCCGTTCACCTTACCCTGGGGTTTTACTGGATATCCCTGCCTTCCTAGTACTACTTTAGTTTCAAAGCGGAGGCCCCGCTTTAAATAATAGGTAGAAAGATTCGCAGGTCCGAAGGTGCGGGAATGCGATTCTACACAGGGAGGTGGCTAGTCATGGGAAGCATTAGAGTGGGCATTATCGGCACGGGCTTCTCGGCCCAGGCCCATGTGGACATGCTGCGGAGGCTTCCGGGTATTGAGGTGACTGCGGTAGCGGGTACGGACAGCAGCAAGGCGCTGGAGTTCGCCGAGCGGCTCCGGGTGCCTAAGGCTTATGAAAGCGCGGAGGAGCTCATCCGCGATACGGATATTGATGTGGTGCACAACTGTACCCCCAATGATATGCACTATCCGCTGAACCGGCTCGTCCTGGAGGAAGGCAAGCACCTGCTGTCCGAGAAGCCGCTGGCGATGAACTCGGAGGAGTCCGGCATCCTCCGCCGTCTGGAGCAGGAGCGCAATGTCGTAGCGGGGGTCTGCTTCAACTACCGTCACTACCCATTGATTTCCGAGGCGCGCAAATGGATCTCCGAGCAGAAGTACGGCCGCCCCCACATGGTGATTGGGGAATACCTGCAGGACTGGCTGCTCTTCGACACGGATATCAACTGGCGGCTGGATCCCGAGCGTGGCGGAGCTTCGCGGGCGGTGGCGGATATCGGGTCCCACTGGTGCGATCTCGTGCAGTTCGTGCTCGACAGCCCCATCACCGAGGTGTTCGCGGATCTCAGGACGATCCATCCGGTGCGAACGGACGCGGACTTCAAGGAAGTGGAGGTCCAAACCGAGGACTGCGGCTCGGTGCTCGTGCACTTCGAGGACGGGACGCACGGCATGTTTGCCGTCTCGCAGGTCAGCGCGGGCCGAAAGAACAAGCTGCGCTTCGAGATCAGCGCGCGGACCGCTTCCATCGCGTGGAACCAGGAGCGTCCCAACGAGCTGTGGATCGGCCGGCGGGATGAGCCCAACCAGACGCTGATGAAGGACCCGAACCTGCTGTCCGCGCGGGCCGCCTCGTTCTCGCATTATCCGGGCGGCCATCAGGAGGGCTGGCCGGATGCGCTGCGCAACCTGTTCCATGACTTCTATGAAGCGGTGCGGGAGAAAAAAGAAGGCCTGCCGAAGCGGCGCAACCACCTGTTCGCCACGCTCTCAGACGGCCACCGGATCATGAAGCTTATCGAAGCGATTCTGCTCAGCCACCGGGAGAGGCGGTGGGTGGCGGTGGAAACGTGAGCGGAGCAGGGAGCAGGGCAGCCGAATAAGAAGCAGAAGCAGCCTGATCTGAGCCGGTACCATCCGGCCTTGGATCAGGCTGCTTTATTGCGGTGCCGGCTGCCTTCTAATGAAACGGCTGCCGTTCACACGGCTGCCATCCCGGCAGAAGCGGTTATGACCGGGTGAGCTGCCGGCGGTCCTCCATCTGGGGCGGCTCCTCCATCCAGTTGTTCTTGATCATGAGTCTGCCGCCTTCGACAGCGAAGGAGAAAACGTCCTTGGATAGCGAGGCCATCAGGGCGTGCAGATCGCTTCGCAGGCTGAAGGCGCTGCCGAGCGCATTGCTGCCGAGACCGAAATTGCTGAGGAGCGAGGTGTTATACATCATCAGCTTGTCGGAGAATGGAGAGACGGTGACATCTGTTGCTTTGCCTGCCCAGGGAGCGGGAGCCGTTACATCGCTTTTCATGAGTACGCCGCTCAGTTCCAGAACGATTTTTTTCGCGAGATTCTTGCCCTTGGTGAAATACATTCGAACCTCCGGCTCGGCTGCACCCTGTGCAAACCCGGTCATTAGCTGCATGCCGGTAAGGTTGGTCTCGATAGCCTGGTAAAGGTGGCCGACCTCTACCGTGTTAAGCGAGCGATTGTTTCTGAAAGGATTGAGGCCCCTCATGTAGCTCTTGTCACGGACAAACTCGACCTCGTGGGGCATGGTCACATCGGGCGGATGGATCAGCGTGCCCTGCTCGAGCAGAAGCTCCGTGGTCCGGTCGTAGGTTTCCTGGGACTCCATAGTCAGCCGGCGGTACAGCTGGCGGATATCCGAGCGGTAGGACATGCTGTTGTAGAGGGCGTACAGGCCCGTGAGGACCTTGGACATCATTCTCAGATACATGACCTCGAATACCGGATCGAAGAGGCGCGGCGCATCCCGCGTGACATCCTGTTCGGTAAAGCCCTGCGGGATGACAGCGCCTGCTTCCCCGAAGATGTCCTTGATCCTGGAGATGCCCTCCGATGCCTTGTCCCGGTCATATTTCATGATCCTCGCCGGCTCTTCATCCATCGCCCCTTCCAGAAAGTGGGTGTAGATCTGAAGCATCATCGTTTTCGTCTGGTACGTCATCCACAGCGTGCCAAGCTCCGTGGAAGAAAGCGGTGTGTGCTTCTCTGTCTGCATCTTCTTCGGATGCCTCCTATCCGTTTAGGAATCGATAACCCCAACCGTTTGGCATCTAGTGTAACCTGTGGAAGATCTTCGCATGCGGGATTGGTCTTGCTGGTTCTTGCAGATCGCAGGGCTCCTTGGATAAATTGCGTCAGCTTGTAAGAAAATAGGGTAAGTCGCACGCATGGAGACTGCACTGGGGGAAGGAGGAGCGGCTATCTTTTTCGTGCTGGTTGCACTTATCGCTCTTACTGCCGTAAGGCTGACAAGGAGCTATAGACGCTGGGAACGCTATCTGCCCACGGTGCTGTTTATGATCTTCTGCAGCATGCTCTATTACTTCCTGGTCAGAGGCAGGCTGCTGTGGGAGTATACCCCCGCCACCTGGGTGACGCACTGGGGCGCGGAGCTGCTCCTGTCCTTCGTTGTTTTTCCCTGCACGGTGCTGCTGCTCCTGGACCTTCTGCCGCGCAGCGGCGGAAAGCTCCGGCTGGCGCGGTATCTGCTGAACTGGTCCTTCGTTTATTTGCTCACGGAACAGGTTGCGCTGCAGATGCACTTTATGCGCTATCACCGGGGCTGGAGCTTTGGGTGGTCGGTCTTCTTCGTGTGCACCATGTTCCTTATCCTGTACCTGCACCACCGGTGTCCTTTAGCGGCTTACCTGGCAACCGTGGGCTTGATCGTGCTTTATATGGTCTGGTTCCGGATTCCCTTCCCCATCTTCCTGCAAGCTGTAGAATAAAAAAGGCAGACGGCGCGCTGTGAGGGGAAGACCAAGTGCAGCAGGGCCACGACAAAAAAGGCGGGGACCCTTCCGGGAAGGGTCCCCGCCTCTTTGGCATGCTTTAGTCGTTCAACAGCTTGGCCTTCTCAGCGGCCCGGAAGAACAGGCTGAGCACGATGGCGACTACCGTTGCGAGCGCCATGCCCTTGAGCGTCAGCGGCCCCCACGTGAAGGCCGCTCCGCTGATCCCGATGACGAGCACGACGGTCGTCAGGATCAGGTTCACCGGCCGGCTGTAGTCGACTCGGCCGTCGACCAGAATCCGGATGCCCGAGGAGGCGATGACCCCGAAGAGCAGCAGGGACACGCCGCCCATGACGGGGGACGGAATCGTCGAGATCAGCGCCGCCAGCTTGCCCGAGAAGGAGAGCAGGATCGAGAAGACGGCGGCTCCGCCGATGACGTAGGAGGAGTAGACCCGCGTGATCGCCATGACGCCGATGTTCTCCCCGTAAGTCGTATTCGGTGTAGAGCCGGCGAAGCCGGACAGGATCGTCGAGACGCCGTTGCCCATCAGCGAGCGATGCAGGCCGGGCTCCTGGGACAGCTTGCGGCCGACGATGTTCTCCGTGACCACGAGATGCCCGATGTGCTCGGCGATGACGACCAGCGCAGCGGGCGCGATGACCGCGATGGCGGACCAGCTGAACTGCGGCGCGTAGAAGGTCGGAAGCGCGAACCAGGGAGCGGCGTCCACCTTGCTCCAGTCGACCATGCCGGCTGCGGCGGCGATGGCATACCCGGACGCGACGCCGACGAGGATCGGGATGATCTTCAGGAAGCCGCGGAACATGACGGTACCGAGGATGGTGATCAGCAGCGTGGCCGCTGCTACACCTACCGTCGCCGGATCCGGAGACCAGTTCGCGGGCGCGTTCTGTGCGGGCTTGATGAACCCGGCCATCCCGGCCGCGGTCGGTACAAGCTCCAGGCCGATGACGGCGACGATCGCGCCCATAGCGGCGGGCGGGAAGACGACGTCGATCCAGCCGCTGCCGACGGCCTTCACGAGCAGGCCGACGAGCAGGAAGATCGCCCCGGCGACAATGAAGCCGCCGAGCGCTTCCTGGTACGATCCGGTGGAGAGCACCAGGAAGACCGGCGAGAGGAAGGCGAAGCTCGATCCGAGATAGGCTGGAATCCGTCCCCGGCAGATCAGCAGATAGAGCAGCGTGCCGATGCCGTTCATGAGCAGGATCGTCGCCGGATTCACCTGGAACAGCACCGGAACGAGGATATTGGCCCCGAACATGGCGAACAGGTGCTGCAGGGCGAGCGGAATGCTCCTGGACAGCGGCGGGCGTTCTTCAACTTGAATGACTTGCTGTGACATGTGTGGAATCACCTGACTTTATCGTAGTGTTGGATACGGACAATGAATCTTACTGATTGTACAATTCCTGGGCCCGCTGGACAAGACGGATTTTGTCGAATTCGCGAGGAATTTGCCTGAATTTTTGCATCTGCCACTCTACGAATCCTATTCTCTCGTGATAGAATGATTGTGGTATACAGACAACGAGAGAATGGGAAGGAACAACCATGGGGAACTCAACACGCATTGCGAAAAAGACCGCGGTCATCGCGGCAGCCGCCGCACTGCTGCTCGGCCTTCCGGTGCCAAGCCCGGCGCAGGCAGCCGAAAGTATGGAATGGAAAATCGAGGATCCGGTACTGGAGCAGGCCATCCGGGACGAACTGAAGATTACGGACCGGGCGCTCCAGAAGGAGGATGCCTTTAAGCTGAAATCCCTGTACCCACAGGGGGAAGGGAAGATCGCGTCTCTGGCCGGCCTGGAATGGGCGACCAACTTGGAAGGGCTGTACCTGCCGGGACAGTATATCACGGATATTACGCCGCTGCAGTCGCTGTACCAGCTGGACTTTTTGGCTCTTAACGGTAACCGGATTACTAACATTTGTCCGGCTGCAGGCTTATATAATCTGAGCAAGCTCGTGATCAGCGGCAATGAGATTACAGATATCGGCTGTTTGTCGCGTCTCGAAGGGCTGACGGACCTGCTCGCGGACAGCAACCGGATCACCGACGTATCGGGACTGGCGGACATGAAGCTGCGCTGGCTGAATCTCGAGAACAACCGGCTGACCGACATCACGCCGCTGGAGTTTATGGGGTCGCTGACCCATCTGTACGTCGGGGGAAATGCGCTGAATGACCGCTCGCTTGCCCTGTTGGAGTCATTCCGTCAGTCGGGGATCGCCGTAGACGCGCCGGGGAGTGGACAGACATCGGCTTCGGTTATCTCGGTCCTCCTGGACGACGAGCGGGTGTTCTTCGAGAAAGCGCCAGTTCTGGAGAGCGGGACTACCCTCGTCCAATTCCGGCCGCTGTTTGAGAAGCTCGGATTCACGGTGGAGTGGGAGGCGGGTACACAGACGGTGAGGGCGGAGAAGCCCGGTGTGAAGCTTTCGCTTCAGGTGGGGAACCGGCAGGCTGTGCTGAATGGGACGCCGACGCTCCTTCAGGAGGCTCCACAGAACCGGGAGGGGAATGTGATGATTCCCCTGCGCTTTGTGGGGGAGGCCACGGGCTATTCCGTATCGTGGGACGGGGAGTCGAAGACGGTCCGGCTGCAGAAGCCCTACTGGGCGGTCAGCGATGGAGGAGGCTCGCAGGTTTATGTGGACGGGGACTGGCAGGACTTGACGAGAATGGACAACCAATTCGATCTTTATTTAGTGAAGGGCAACCAGTTTCTCCTCCTTCTAAGTGAGGAAAAAGAAGGGGAAGACGGTGTGGTCCCGTTCGACCGGTACGAGCAGCAGATGCGAAAGGCACTGGCGGATGCCGGCTTGGACACCTCCGAAGCGGCCGCCCCGTTTAAGCTTGGCGGCCTTCAGGCCAGGCAGCTGGAATATACGGCAAAGAACCAAAACACCCAAGCGGAGTACAACGTGCAGCTTACGCTGATTGAAGGAGAAAGTAGATACTACCGTCTCTTGATGGCTGTGCCGGCCGACAGCTCGAAAGGGGTCTCGGATGAATTTGAGAAGATCGTGCAGTCCTTCCAGGAAGTGAAGAGCAGTGAGGAGCTGTTCCAAGAGAAGTTTGGGACATTTTCTCCTGAGGAGCGGGTTGCGGATGCGGCGAAGTACTACCGGGCCATGGGCTTTTTCGCTTCAATGACAGAGCAGCAGTTGGCAGAGAAGTTCCGGGATTTCCACAAGAACTTTGGGGAAGAGCAGGACTGGAACCCTTACTACCCCAAGAGCGTGAACGGCATGCAGGGCGATTTGTATCTGCTCGGGGAAGACGCGGGCCGGGTATGGCTTGAGGATACCGAAGCGGATGTGGGCAAAGGCAACGACGTCTATGTGCAGGCGCTTCAGCGGTGGAGAGAGATCTCGCGCGGGGCGTTCCAACCGACGGATATCGTGGAATCCTGGGGTTCCGAGGAAGGGCCGGTCACGGTCTCGTTTACGTTGAATGGGGAGCGGAAGACCGTCTATCCGCTGTTCTACAATGATTTTATGGACATAGAGATCATTCGTGAGCTGAACCGCATGATCCGGGACACCGGGTATCAGTTCGCCGTCTATGAGATCGACCAGACGGTCTTTGTTACCGTGCTTACACCGGATGAGCAGCGGAAGATGGAAGCGGAACGGTTCCTGGAATTGACGGGCGTTTAGTAGTAAAAAAGGACAAGACCACAATACGGGCAGCCCGTACTGTGGTCTTTCATATCAGAAGAGCAAGGCGGCGGCATCTGAAAACACAGAAACCGCCGTTTTCGATTGTAGGAGGGTTACTCAAGAATTAGGAGGCCAACCTAATTAAAGTGCAATCCAGCCTTTCTGTCCTTCGGAGCCTTGGGCTCTTCCGCCTTAAGCCAGCGCCTTCCGGAACTCCGCCGTCAGCAGCGGCACGACATCGAACAGGTCTCCGACAATGCCGTAGTCGGCTACCTTGAAGATCGGCGCTTCGGCGTCCTTGTTGATCGCGATGATGATGCGCGACTGGCTCATGCCGGCGAGGTGCTGGATCGCCCCGGAGATGCCGCAGGCGATATAGATCTCCGGCGTGACGACCTTGCCGGTCTGGCCGATCTGCAGCGCGTAGTCGCAGTAGCCGGCGTCGCAGGCGCCCCGGGAAGCGCCGACCGCGGCGTTTAGCACCCCGGCGAGCTCCTCGAGCGGCTTGAAGCCGTCGGCGCTCTTCACGCCGCGCCCGCCGGAGACGACGATCTTCGCCTCGGCGAGGTCGACCCGGCCGCTCATCTTGCGCACGACGTCCTTGATGACGGTGCGCAGGGAGGGCGGGGCGTCGTACGCTTCGGCGGTGACCGGCGCCGCGCCGGCCGCCCCGTCAGCCGGCACGATGTTGTTCGGCCGCACCGTCACGACGAGCGGGCCGCCGCCCGTGCGCTTCTTCTGCTCGAACGCCTTGCCGGCATACACCGGCCGGGTGAAGAGCACGTCTGCGCCCGAGCGCTCGATGGCCGTGACGTCGGAGATCTGCCCGGCCTGCAGGTGGGTGGCGGCCGCCGGAGCGAGATCCCGGCCGATGGCCGTATGGCCGAAGAACACCGTGTCCGGCTGCAGCCGGTCCAGCAGGGCGTTCAGCGCCGCGCCGTAGGCTTCCGGGTTGTAGAGTTCGAGCGCGGGGCTGTCGATCACATGGACCGCGTCCACACCCGCTCCGGCCAGCTCTTCCGCCAGGGAGCCTACACCAGCGCCGATCAGCACGGCGGCGAGCCGGTCCCCTTCGCCGCCGGTCCGTCTTGCGGCCTGCACCGCTTCGAAGGTCACCTGCCGCAGCTTGCCTCCGCGGGTCTCCGCCACAATCACATGTACTTTGCTCATCACTTCGTCCTCCTCGGTTGGTTGGATTCCACAGCGGAATTAAAGCGCTTTCGCTTCGGTGCGGAGCAGGTGGACCAGCTCGGCGGCCTGGGCGGCGAGATCGCCCTGCAGCACGCGGCCCGCGCCGCGTTCCGGCGGCTGGCTCAGCGTGACGCGCTCGATGCGCGGAGCGATGTCGGCTTCCGAGAGGCCGAGGTCATCCAGCGTCAGCGTGCGCAGCGGCTTCTTCTTCGCCTTCATGATGCCGGGCAGGGAAGGGTAGCGGGGCTCGTTCAGCCCCTGCTGGGCGGTGAACAGCGCCGGCAGCGCGACCTCCACCGTCTCCGTATCGCCTTCGGCATCGCGGAGTACCGTGGCCGCCGTGCCGCTGACTTCAAGCTTCGTGATCGACGACACGTGCGGGATGCCGAGCAGGCGCGCTGTTCTGACGGCGACCTGGCCTGCGCCGTTGTCGACGGAGAAGCTGCCGCCGAGCAGCAGATCGAAGGCCTGCCCGCCGAGGTGCGCACCGAGAACGCGCGAAAGCCCGTATTCATCGCCGGTGATGCGGCTGTCGTTGATCAGCACCGCTTCATCCGCGCCCATAGCGAGGGCGGTGCGCAGCGCTTCGGCGCAGCGGTCCGGACCGACGGAGAGGACGGTGACCGTCCCGCCGTGCGCTTCCTTAAGCCGGATCGCTTCTTCGACCGCATACTCGTCATACGGATTGATCACGAACTTGACCCCATCCTCGGATACCTCGCCGCCGCGGATGACGATTTTCTCCTCAGTATCGAACGTTTGCTTCATCAATACCACGATCTTCATGGAACCCGCTCCTCTCCGTGTAACAAGCCAAGTCAATCTTAGAACTAGGACAGTCCTTTCAAAAAGAAATCAATCGTCTTGCCCGCCTGCTCCGACAAGGAATACTTGCGTCCCGAGATGAGCCACGAGGTGACGACCTCATCCATGCCGCCGAAGATCAGCAGCCGGACGACCTTCGGGTCGAGGCCCTGACGGAACGTGCCGGCATCCATCCCCCGGCGGATCACGCTCTCGATGAGCTCAATGTACGGCTTCACCGCGAGGCCGATCTCCTTGCGCAGCTCAATGGAGCTCTGGCGCAGTTCGATCTGGGCGACGTGGGCCAGATGCACATTCTCCTCCAGCGCCGTGTAATGGATCTCGCAGATCTTGCGGAGCGCCACGTCCGCGGAATCGCCTTCCTGTATGGAGGCGTTAAACTTGGCGACGAGTTCGCCGAGCTTCTCCCGGAGCAGTGAGATCAGGATGTCTTCCTTGTTCTTGAAGTACAAGTAGATGGTCCCGTCCGCTACGCCGGCTTCCTTGGCGATCCGAGAGACCTGGGAGCCGTGGAACCCGTGCTCCGCAATGACTTTCAGGGCCGCCTCGAGAATGAGATCGTATTTTTCCTTTTTCCTACTTGCCAATGAGGTCACCCCGGTGTTAAGATTCAAGTGTAGTGAATGAATGCTCATTCATTTTTCTTAATCTTATGAGAAACCGTACGAATTGTCAATGTGTTTTGAACAGGATTCCGCAAGGTGAAGGCCCCGGCCACATATACCTTAGAGAGAAGTCTTGATCAGCGCGTTCGTTCTAATGAAGTGTATGCGCATCCCGGCCCGTTCTTGTACGGAGGGGAAGCGCAGAGCCCGGTAATCGTCATAAGATTTTTTTGCAGAGAGTATGCAAGCGGTTTCAAAAAAAGGAACAGGCCGCTTGGACCCGGATTTTCAGGCAGATTGTTCGAGCAGATCGAGCGTACTTATGAAAAGGAAGGAGAACAACCTATGCTGCAGATCGTTACCTTCATACTCTTCCTCGGCATCACGGGCTATGCGCTGTACCTGTTCTACCAAGCGGTCTATCACCGGTATCTGTATGTGAGGCTCGGGCAGCCTGTTTCCTTCCGGGAGCAGAACCGGGAGCGCATTCGGGAATTCCTGTCCCAGGTGTTCGCCCAGAAGAAGCTGATGAAGGACCCGAAGAGCGGCATCATGCATATCGTCATCTTCTACGGCTTCATTCTGCTGCAGTTCGGGGCGCTGGATCTCATCGTGAAGGGGCTGACGGGCGGGCGTTCTCTTCCGATCCCGGGCTATGAGGCGTTCAATCTGCTGCAGGAGATCACGGTGTTCCTGGTGCTGGCGGCGATGGGCTATGCGGCGTATCGGCGGTACGGGGAGAAGCTGGCCCGGTTGAAAAAGGGCTGGAAGCCCAGCCTTGTCGTATTCTTCATCTTCTCGCTGATGCTGTCGGTGCTGCTCTCTCTGACCTTCGAGCGGCTCTGGCACGGACACGGGCCTTCGGCGTATGCGCCGATCTCGTCCGTCCTTGCAGCTCCGCTGCAGGGCATCTCCACAGGGGCGGCCGAGGTCTGGTTCTACGTCTTCTGGTGGCTGCATCTGCTCATCCTGCTGAGCTTTCTGGTGTATGTGCCGCAGTCGAAGCATTTTCACATCATCACGGCCCCGGTCAATATCTGGCTGCGCCGTACGGAGCCGGCCGGCCGGCTGAAGAAGCTCGATCTCGAGGACGAGGAGGCGGAGAGCTTCGGCGCGGGGAGAATTGAAGACTTCACGCAGAAGCAGATGCTGGACTTCTATGCCTGCGTCGAGTGCGGCCGCTGCACGAACGTGTGCCCGGCCTCCAATACGGGCAAGGCGCTGTCCCCGATGCACCTGATCACGAAGCTGCGCGACCACCTGCAGGAGAAAGGGGCGGCGGTCACCTCGAAGTCGCCGTGGGTCCCGGCATTCGCCTTCGCCGGAGGACCCGCGCACGGGGCGGCCGAAGAGCGGCCGGGCGTCGAGTTCGCCGCCGCTCCGGGAAGCATCACGAACATCCGGCCGACGCTGGACTGGCAGGGGAAGACTTGGGGGGAGTCGCCGAAGCCTGTGCAGGAGATGGAGCTGATCGGCGACGTCATGACCGAGGAGGAGATTTGGGCCTGTACTACGTGCCGCAACTGCGAGGATCAATGCCCGGTCGGCAACGAGCATGTCGACAAGATCGTCGACCTGCGCCGCCATCTCGTGCTGATGCAGGGCAGCCTGCCGCATGAAGGGCAGCGCGCCATGCAGAACATCGAGCGTCAGGGCAACCCGTGGGGCATCTCGCGCAGCGACCGGGCGAAGTGGACTGGCGAGCTGGAGGGCATCCCGGTACCGACGGTGAAGGACCATCCGGACTTCGAGTACCTGTTCTTCGTCGGCTCGATGGGCTCGTACGATCTGCGCTCGCGCAGGATTACGAAGGCGCTGGTCCGGCTGCTGAACGAAGCGGGCGTCTCCTACGCGATTCTCGGTAACGAGGAGAAGAACTCCGGCGACACGCCGCGCCGCCTCGGCAACGAGATGCTGTTCCAGCAGCTCTGCATGGAGAACATCGAGACCTTCACGAAGTACGGCGTCCGGCGGATTGTAACCGCTTGCCCGCATACCTTTAATACATTCAAGAATGAATATCCCGAATTCGGGCTGGAGGGGGTCGAGATTCTTCACCATACGCAGCTGCTCGACCGGCTGCTTCAGGAAGGCCGGCTGAAGCCGGAGCATGCGCTGAACGAACGCATTACGTACCATGATTCCTGTTATCTCGGCCGCTACAACGATGTGTACGACCAGCCGAGGAATGTGCTGCGGGCCATCCCGGGCGTGCAGCTCGTGGAGATGGAGCGCACCCGGGAGAACGGCATGTGCTGCGGCGCGGGCGGCGGCATGATGTGGATGGAAGAGACGTCGGGCAAGCGGGTGAACGTAGCCCGCACCGAGCAGGCGCTGCAGGTGAACCCGACGGTCATCTCCTCGGCCTGCCCGTACTGTCTGACGATGGTCGAGGACGGGACGAAGATGAAGGAAGCAGAAGAGCGGGTGAGAGCAAGAGACATCGCCGAGCTCCTCGAGGAGTCCGTGTTCGGCACTTCCTCCAAGTTATGACGGAGCAGCATTGCAGCCTGATGGTTCATGCCGGCGGAGATGATCTTTCGGACAGCGGCCAATAAAAGAAGCCTGACGGAGCGCCAATAGAGATGTCCGATCAGAGTTGCACGAGTGTAAAACATGCAAGATGTTGAGCTTACGCAGCGGTTCATGCAGGAGAGGACTTTTATTTACCACTTGGGACTGGGAGGAACGTATCCATGAGCAAAAGCATCCGCAAAGCGGTAGTCATCGGTTCGGGTGTGATGGGGTCCGGCATCGCGGCCCATCTCGCCAATGTGGGCATTGCGTGCCACCTGCTCGACGTCGTGCCGGGGACGCTGACCCCTGAAGAACAGGCCAAGGGCCTGACGCCCGAGCACCCGGCAGTCCGCAGCCGGCTGGCGGCCGGAGCGGTCGCAAGGCTGGCGAAGACGAAGCCCGCACCGCTGTATGACGAGAGCCTCGTCGCCCGGATCACGCCGGGGAATCTCGAAGACCATCTGCATGTGGTCGGAGAGGCCGACTGGGTCATCGAGGTCGTCGTGGAGAACCTGCAGGTGAAGAAGGAGCTGCTCCGGCGCGTGGAGGAGCACTGGAAGCCGGGGACGGTCGTGTCGTCGAACACCTCCGGCATCTCGATTAACGCGATGTCGGAGGACTGCGGGGTGGAGTTCAAACGGCATTTTCTCGGCACCCACTTCTTCAATCCCCCACGCTACATGCAGCTGCTCGAGCTCATCCCCGGGGAGCATACCGACCCTCAGCTACTGCAGGATATGAAGGCGTTCTGCGGCAGGGTGCTCGGCAAGGGCGTCGTGACGGCGAAGGATACGCCGAACTTTATCGCGAACCGCATCGGCACCTACGGGCTGCTCGTCACGCTGCAGGCGATGACGGAGAAGGGCTTCGCGGTCGAGGAGATCGATGCGGTCACCGGGCCGGCTATGGGCCGGCCGAAGAGTGCGACGTTCCGCACGCTGGACCTCGTCGGCCTCGACACCTTCGTTCATGTGGCGAACAACGTGTATGAGAACGTCACGGACGAAGCGGAAAAGCAGGTGTTCGCCGTCCCGGGCGTCCTGCGGACCATGGTGGAGAAGGGCTGGCTCGGCGAGAAGAGCGGGCAGGGCTTCTACCTGAAGCGCAAGGGCGAAGACGGCCGCAGCGAGATTCTGTCGCTGGACCTCGGCACGATGGACTACCGCCCGCAGAAAAAGACCGGCTCCGGCTCGCTCGAAGCGGCGAAGCTGGCCAAGGGGGCGCGAGAGAAGGTCAAGGCGCTGATCGGCGCGGGCGACAAGTATTCGGATCTCGCGTGGGACATTCTCAAGCTCGTGCTCGTGTACTCGGCGGAGCGGCTCGGCGAGATTGCGGATACGGTGCAGGAGATCGACGAAGCGATGCGGTGGGGCTTTAACTGGGAGCTCGGCCCGTTCGAGACGTGGGATGCGCTCGGGCTGGTCAGGTCCGTCAACCGGATGGAAGCCGAAGGGCTGACCGTTCCCGCCTGGGTCAAAGAGTGGATCGAGGCCGGCAACCGGAGCTTTTACCGCCAGGAGGAAGGCCGCACGTTCTATGTGCACCAGGGGGCGTACACGGCGCTCGACCAGCCAAAGGAAGTCATCTCACTGAGGGCTCTGAAGGAACAGAACAAGGTTGTGCGCTCGAACTCCGGCGCTTCGCTGATCGACATCGGCGACGGCATCGCCTGCCTGGAGTTCCACTCGCCGAACAATGCGATCGGAGCGGACATTCTGACGATGATCGGGCAGAGCCTGGAGGAGGTCCGTCGCGGCTTCGACGGGCTCGTCATCGCGAACCAGGGCCGCAACTTCTGCGTCGGGGCGAACCTCATGATCCTCCTGATGGAAGCGCAGGACGAGGAGTGGGAGGAGATTGACGGCATCATCCGCCTCTTCCAGAACACGATGTACAAGGTCAAACGATTCGAGAAACCGGTCGTGGCGGCTCCGCACCGGATGACGCTCGGCGGCGGCGTCGAGGCTTGCATGCCGGCGGACCGGATCGTGGCGGCGGCCGAGACGTACTACGGCCTCGTGGAGGTGGGCGTGGGTCTCATCCCGGCCGGCGGCGGCTGCAAGGAGCTCGCGCTGCGCATTGCGCAGAACAACCCGCATCCGGACAGCGACCTCCAGCCCTACCTGAACCAGGTGTTCGAGACGGTCGGGATGGCGAAGGTGTCCACCAGCGGCCATGACGCCAAGAAGCTCGGGCTGATGACGCCGGGGGACCGAATCGTGGTGAACCAGGACCACCTGATCTACGAGGCGAAGCAGTCGGCCCTGCAGCTCGTCGCCTCCGGCTATGAGCCGATCCGCGAGGAGAAATTCCGCGTGGCGGGCGCCGAAGGCAAGGCGGTGCTGACGCTTGGCGCACTCGGCCTGAGGCAGGGCGGCTACATCAGCGACCACGACCTGCATATCGCGAAGAAGCTCGCCCACGTGCTGGCCGGCGGGGATATGCCCGCAGGCACGCTGGTGACGGAGCAATACATGCTCGATCTGGAGCGCGAGGCGTTCCTCAGCCTCTGCGGCGAACCGAAGACCCAGGCGCGGATGAGCCATATGCTGTCCAAAGGCAAGGCGCTGCGCAACTAACCACGGAGAGGGGACTTGAGGGAATGAGAGAAGCAGTGATCGTATCCATCGCCCGAACCGCCATCGGCAAAGCCAAGAAGGGCGTGTTCGCGCAGACGCGGGCCGAGGACCTGGGCCGGGCCGTGCTCCAGGCGGTGATCGACCGGGCGCCGGGGCTGAGCAAGGAGGACGTGGAGGACGTCATCATTGGCTGCGCAATGCCGGAGGGCGAGCAGGGGCTGAACTTCGCCCGCATCATGTCGCTGTACGCGGGCTTCCCCGTGACGGTGCCGGCGCTCACCATCAACCGGTTCTGCTCGTCGGGGCTGCAGTCGATCGCCTTCGCCGCCGAGCGGATCATGCTCGGCCATGCCGATGTGATCATCGCCGGAGGCGTAGAGAGCATGAGCCACGTGCCGATGACGGGCTTCAAGGTATCGCCGAATCCGAAGATCGTCGAGACGATGCCGGAGGTGTACATCGGCATGGGCCACACGGCGGAGCAGGTGGCGGACCGGTTCGGCGTCACCCGCGAGGACCAGGACCGCTTCGCGGTGGAGTCCCACCGCAAGGCGGCGGCCGCGATCGCGGAAGGCCGGTTCCGCGAGGAGATCGTCCCGTTCGAGGCGGAGTGGACGGTGCTGGATGAGGCCGGGAAGGTCAAGCGGAAGCGGTACACCGTCGACACGGACGAAGGCGTCCGGCCGGACACCTCGCCCGAGGGTCTGGCGAAGCTCCGTCCGGCCTTCCGGCTCGGCGGCAGCGTCACGGCGGGCAACGCCTCGCAGATGAGCGACGGGGCGGCGGCGTGCGTCGTGATGAGCCGCGAGAAGGCTGACATGCTCGGGCTGAAGCCGCTGGCGACGTTCCGCTCGTTCGCTCTCGCCGGCGTGGAGCCGGAGATCATGGGCGTCGGCCCGGTGAAGGCGATCCCGAAGGCGCTGCAGATGGCGGGCATCGGGCTGCAGGACGTGTCGCTGTTCGAGATCAACGAGGCGTTCGCCTCGCAGTGTGTGCAGGTCATCCGCGAGCTCGGCATCGACGAGGCGAAGGTGAACGTGAACGGCGGGGCGATCGCACTCGGTCACCCGCTCGGCTGCACGGGCACGAAGATTACGGCGACGCTGCTGCATGAGCTGCGCCGGCGGGGCGGCGGCTTCGGCGTCGTGTCGATGTGCATCGGCGGCGGGATGGGAGCTGCAGGCGTGTTCGAGGTGCACGGGGCGTAGAGCGGGCACTCTTTTTACTTCATCACCCATATTCAGGAAAAAGGGAGCAGTGATCGGGATGAACAAAGCGGCAGGCAAAGTGGTAGGGGGCAGCTTCATTATTGAAGAAATGGACCCAAGCCGGGTCGTAACCCCGGAGGATTTCACCGAAGAGCACCGCATGATCGCCCAGACGACGGAGGATTTCGTTGCGGGAGAGATCGAGCCGCACGACGAGGCGATCGAGAAGCTGAACTATGAGCTTACGGTAGAAAAACTGCGGGCCGCCGGCGAGCTCGGCCTCCTGGGCGCGGATGTGCCGGAGGCCTACGGGGGGCTCGGGCTCGATAAGGTGAGCTCGACGCTGATCAACGAGCGGCTGACCAAAGCGTCCGCCTTCGCCCTCTCGGTCGGCGCGCATGTCGGCATCGGCACCCTGCCGATCGTCTACTTCGGCAATGAGAAGCAGAAACAGAAGTATCTGCCGGCTCTCGCTTCCGGTGAGAAGATCGCGGCGTACTGTCTCACGGAGCCTTCCTCCGGCTCGGATGCGCTGGGCGCTAAGACGGCGGCCGTGCTGTCCGCGGACGGCAAGCACTATGTGCTGAACGGGACGAAGCAGTTCATAACGAATGCGGGCTTTGCGGACCTTTTCATCGTGTACGCCAAGGTGAACGGCACGGACTTCTCGACCTTCATCGTCGAGCGGACGATGGAGGGCGTGAGCATCGGGCCGGAGGAGAAGAAGATGGGTATCAAGGGCTCGTCGACCTGCCCGCTCATTCTCGAAGACGTGCACGTGCCGGTGGAGAACCTGCTCTGGGAGATCGGCAAAGGCCACCTCATCGCCTTCAACATCCTGAACATCGGGCGCTTCAAGCTCGCTGCGGGCTGCGTCGGCGCGGCGAAAGACGCTATTGCGCTCTCGGCAAAGTATGCCAATGAGCGGACCCAGTTCGGCCGGGCGATCTCGTCGTTCCCGCTCATCGGCAAGAAGCTCGCCGAGATGAACATCCGTACCTATGTACTGGAGAGCATGGTGTACCGCACGGCGGGCCTGTTCGACGAAGGGCTGGCCGAGGTTGACACGAGTTCCCCGCAGGCCGGCGCCCAGTCGGCCAAGGCGATCGCCGAGTATGCGCTCGAGTGCTCGATCAACAAGGTGTTCGGCTCCGAGGTGCTGGACTTCGTCGCCGACGAAGGCGTGCAGATCCACGGCGGCTACGGGTTCATCCAGGAGTACCGGATCGAGCGCATCTACCGGGATTCGCGGATCAACCGCATTTTCGAGGGCACGAACGAGATCAACCGGCTGCTCATTCCCGGCACGCTGATCAAGCGGGCGATGAAGGGCGAACTGCCGCTCATGCAGAAGGCGATGGCGCTTCAGTCCGAGCTGCTCCAGCTGGTGCCGGGCCAGGTGTTCGAGGGCGTACTTGAAGAAGAGACGCATCTGCTGGCCATGGCGAAGAAAATCTTTCTGATGGCCGGCGCCGGTGCCGTGCAGAAGTATCAGACGAAGCTCGAGGCGGAGCAGGAGATCCTCAGCCACCTCGCCGACATCATGATCCTGGTCTTCGCCATGGAGAGCGCGCTGCTCCGCACGAAGAAGCTCATCGGCCGCGCGGGGGAGGCCAAGGCGAAGCATGCGGCCGACATGACGATTGTGTTCGTGCATGAGTCGTTCGACCGCATCCACGAGCTCGCGAAGGAGACGCTGGCCGCCATGGAGACCGGCGACGTGCTGAGGACGCAGCTGTCGGTGCTCAAGAAGCTTACGCGCAGGTCGGCGGTGAACACCATCGAACTCAAGCGCGGCATCGCCGCCAAGGTCATTGAAGCGGAGAAGTACGCGCTCTAGGAAGCCAGATTAGCAGGATAGGGGGGTTCGACTTGTCAGGCCAACCTTGGATTGGACAGTATCCCGCATCCGTACCGCCGACCTACGAGTATCCGCGTCACAATCTGGCTCAGTTCCTGAAGGACTCCGCCGCGAAGTATGGCGACCATCCGGCCTTGTATTTTATGGGCCGGACGGTAACTTACCGGAGCCTGCTTGAGAGTGCCCGGCGCTTCGCGAACGGCTTGCTCGGCCTCGGCGTCCGCAAGGGGGACCGCGTGGCCGTCATGCTGCCGAACTGTCCGCAGGCGGTGATCGCCTACTACGGCACGCTGCTGATCGGCGGGGTCGTCGTCATGACGAACCCGCTGTATATGCCGCGGGAGCTGGAATACCAGCTGAACGACGCGGACGCGAAGCTGATCGTCACCTTGGACCTGCTCTGCGAGCGGGTCCAGGGGGTGATGCCGGCCACGGGGCTCGGGCACCTCGTGGTGACGTCCCTGGCGGACTATCTGCCTTTTCCGAAGAACGTGCTCTATGGATTGAAGCTCCGCAAGGACGGACAGAAACCCGTTGTCGATTATGGGGAGCGCGTGATTTCTTTTTCGAAACTGCTCAAAACGTCTTCTCCGGAGGCCGTGGATGTAGAGGTGGATGCCGGGAGCGATCTTGCACTCATTCAATATACCGGAGGCACGACAGGCCGCCCCAAGGGGGTCATGCTCACGCATCGGAACCTCGTGGCCAATACGATCCAGAGCCGCCTCTGGGCCTACCGGACGAAGGAGGCGCAGGAGAAATATCTTGCGGCCCTTCCGTTCTTCCACGTGTTCGGTATGACGGTGCTCATGAACCAGTCGGTCTATCTGGCCGGCACGCTGATCCTTATCCCGAGATTCCGGGTAGAAGAAGTGCTGACGACGATTCACAAGCTGAAGCCCACCGTGTTCCCGGGGGCGCCGACGATGTACATCTCGCTGATCAACCACCCGGATATCCGGGAATACGACCTGTCCTCGATCGGGTTCTGCATCTCCGGCGCGGCTCCGCTGCCCCATGAGGTGCAGGAGCGGTTCGAGAGCCTGACGGGAGGCAAGCTCATCGAAGGCTACGGACTCACGGAAGCCTCGCCGGTTACCCATGCCAACAACATCTGGGAGGCCCGGAAGCTGGGCTCGATCGGCATCCCTCTCCCGGATACCGAGGCGCGCATCGTCGATCCGCAGAGCGGGGAAGAGGTGCCGCAGGGGCAGATCGGGGAGCTGGTCGTCCGCGGGCCGCAGGTCATGGCGGGCTATTGGAAGCGGCCGGATGAGACGGCGAAGGTGCTGAGGGACGGCTGGCTGTCCACGGGCGATATGGCCCGGATGGATGAGGACGGCTATTTCTTCATCCTCGACCGGCACAAGGACCTCATCATTGCAGGTGGCTACAACATCTACCCGCGCGAGGTCGAGGAGGTGCTCTTCGAGCATCCGGACGTGGAGGAGGCGGTGGTCGCCGGTGTGTCCGATCCGTACCGGGGCGAGACGGTCAAGGCGTTCATCGTGCTGAAGCAGGGGGCCGCCACGGATGAGGAAAGCCTGAAGCGCTGGTGCAAGGAGCGGCTGGCCGTCTACAAGGTCCCGAAGATCTTCGAGTTCCGCGAGAGCTTCCCGAAGACGATGGTCGGCAAGGTACTGCGCCGCAGGCTGATTGAAGAGGGGCAGGAGCCGCCGGGTAAGGATAAAGATCAGGGGGCCTGAATACCCTAATCCTGACAATACGGTCAGAGGGGCTGGAGGGAAGAGCGATGGAGAATATTGAAGGGGGAAGCGAGGCGCATCTGGAGCTGTTAAAAGCCTCCTCGCCCCAGGGCACCTTCTGGGACCATGTCGGCGGCGAGGTGACTGAGTTCGGGCCGGCCCGCGTGGCGGCGGCCCTGAAGATCGAGGCCCATCACCTGAACATGCTGGGCATCCTGCACGGCGGCGTCCATGCCGCGCTGCTGGATTCGATCATGGGGCTGATGGCGATGGCCGTCAGGCCGCTGGAAGCGGTCGTGACGACCAACCTCAATCTGCACTACCTGAGCTCCGTCCGCAAAGGCACTGTCACGGTCAGTGCGGAGCTCATCCACCAATCGCGCCGCATGGTGACGACGCAGGGGTATGTCCATGCGGAGGACGGCACGCTGTGTGCGTACGGAACGGGTACGTTCCGGGTGCTGGAGTCCGGAGCCGGCGGCGGGAAGCCGGCTTCGAAGGCGGAAGAGGATGCGGGCGGATCCAGCGGTCCGGACGCATCGCAAACGTAGAAGACGGGGCGGCAGTTTCACGGGAGGGCAGAGTGGCTCCGGTTCCGGGCAAGGCTGGAGGTGTTTAAGCTGCATAACCACCTATATGCCTAACTAGGCCTCTTTCCCTTGCGCCGAACGGCAAAGACCGCACCCCTTTTAAGGTGGATGCGGTCTTTCAGGCTGTGGACTTAATCCCGAATACGAGGAGGCTGCCTGCTTTGTATACGGCATCTCAAACGGAGCCCTTCGCCCTCCGCGGGAGCCGCATGGAGCACCCGCCGCCGGCTCAATCCTCCCTATTGAAATAGAGGAACTAGGATGCCTTATTGACTTATTTCTCGGTATTTCCCGGCGGGTAGCGGAACTCAGGTGCGCTATGCATGTCCTTTCGCTCCGCAAACGGCCTCATGCATCGAAATAGCGAACTTCCGTTCCGCTATGCGGCTCAGCTGCTCTTTTTTAGGCAGCATAAGGCATCTGAGTTAATCTGAGTTCCGCTATTTTCGCCGGAGGATGCTGTGCGCGGCGGTACTGCGAAAAGGCTGTCCGCAAAACGAAAGACCGCCTCCCCAGTCAAAAGGTCTGGACGATGCGGTCTTTCTTTGCGTCAGCAAACGAGCGAGCCAGTTGGCAGTCCGACGGCGGTGCAAGCGTGTGAACCAGTTGGCGGTCCGGCTGGCGGTGCAAGCGTGTAAGCCAGTTGGCGGACCGGCAGACGGTGCAAGCGAGCGAGCCAGTTGGCGGTCCGGCTGGCGGAGCAAGTGTGTGAGCCAGTTGGAGGACCGGCTGACGGTGCAAGCGAGCGAGCCAGTTGGCGGCCCGGCGGCGGAGCAAGTGTGTGAGCCAGTTGGCAGTCCGACGGCGGTGCAAGCGAGCGAGCCAGCTGGTGGTCCGGCTGGCGGTGCAAGCGAGCGAGCCAGTTGGCGGTCCGGCTGGCGGTACAAGCGAGCGAGCTAGTTGGCGGTCCGACGGCGGTGCAAGCGTGTGAACCAGTTGGCGGTCCGGCTGGGCGGAGCAAGCGTGTAAGCCAGTTGGACGAATTGGCTGTATGCGGGCAAGCAGTTGGCAGTCTGGCGTAGCCACAATGCAGTCCGCCGCTGCCGCGTACGCCGCTGTGGAGCGGCACAAACCAGCCGCGTGCATGCCCGCCGCCGCCCTACAGCTTGAAGCGCAGGATCAGCCCCTGCAGCTCCTCGGCCATGTGCGCCATGGCCCGGGCGGAGGAGGAGATGTCCTCCATCGTGGCGAGCTGCTCTTCGGAGGCGGCCGACACGTTCTGCGCGTCGCCGGCCGAACGGTCCATGATCACGCCGATCTCCTGGAAGGCGGCGTTCACCTGGCCGGCGCCTTCGGACATCTCGCGGGTGTCCGCCGAGGTGCGGGAGATGTAATCGACGACTTCGCCGATCGACTCCTGAATCTCAGTGAAGGCGGCATCCGCTTCGTGGACGGCCGTGATGCCGAGCTCCACTTCATGGGCCGTGGAACTCATGGAAGCGGTGGTCTGGCCGGTCACCGCCAGCATCTGCTGCACGAGCCCGCTGACGTTCTTGGCCGCCTCGCTGGAGAGCTCGGCCAGCTTGCGCACTTCGCCGGCGACCACCGCGAAGCCGCGGCCCTGCTCCCCGGCCCGTGCCGCTTCGATGGCGGCATTGAGCGCGAGCAGGTTCGTCTGATTCGAGAGGCCGGCAATCGTGCGGGCGAAGCTCTCGATGTCCCGGGAATGGTCCCCGAGCGTGCGGACTGAGCCGCCCAGCTCGGCGACCGAGCGGCCGATGCTCGTCATCCGCCCGACGGCCGCGCGGATGCGCTGGCTGCCCTCGGCCGTCTTCCGGGACGTCCCCCTGGCATGGCCGCTGACATTGTCCAGGCTCTCCGAGATGCGGCGGGCCGCGCCGGTGATCTCCTGCAGGCTCCGGAAGCCGGAGCCCACGCTGAGCCGCTGGGTCTCGGCATCGGAGGCGATCCCCTGGATGCTCTCGGCGATATGCTCGCCGGCTTTGCCCGTCTCTTCGGCCGAAGCGGACAGCTCCTGCGAGGAGGCGGCTACCTGCATGGCAGTCGTGTTGATGGCCGTGATGAGCTCCCGCAGGCTGCGTGTCATCCCGTTAATGGACGCAGCCAGCCGGCCGATCTCGTCCTTCGTCGTTACGGGGATCTCCCCGACCGTGAGATCGCCTTCCGCGACGCGGTTGGCTACCTCGACCACGCGGCCGACGGACCGGCGGATGTCCCGCGATACCATCCAGCCCAGAGCCACGATCGCAAGTCCCGCGAGCAGGACGACGGCGGCCAGCTTCAGCTTCAGGGCTTCCATCGCGTCCATCGTCTGCTCGATCTGCCGGCCGGCATTGGCGTCGACGAGTTCTTCCAGCCCGTTGAGCGCATTGCGGGCCGTCCCGAAGGTCTTGTCGAGCCCGTCAAGCTTCGCCGCTTGTGCTTCACGCGAGCCGGGCTGGGTGCCGGCCAGCGAACGGATGACCTCGGCGGAGCCGGATTCCCAAACGGCGATTTCCTGGCCGAACAGGCTGAACTGGGCGGCCAGCTTCGTTTCGGCGTCAGGCGCGAGCAGCTGGGCCTGATTCCGCTTCCAGATCGCCTCGGCTTCACGAACCCGTTCCTTCGCTTGAGCGAGGTTGTCCCGGGTGTCTTTCTCACCGGCCGCGAAAGCTTCAGTTCCGGCCGGGATCAGGAGCAGCTTCTCTGCGGCGACGAGCGCCTGGTACAGGTCGCGGTCGGCATTGAGCAGCGCTTCCGAGCTGCGGTAGGTCGAATCGTGCAGCGAGACGATCAGGTTCTGCTGCATAACACTCATCTTCCGCATGCCATAAGCATTGGTTAGGAGCAGAAGGAGCAGAGGAATCAGAAGCATCATCATGAGCTTGGTACGCAGGCCGAGTTTGTTTAGCATGGTCGGTTTCTCCGTTTCGTTGGGGGCTGGTCCTATTGGCAGGTAGAATTACTGTCTATATCGGCAGTGCCGCCCTCCCGTCTGCATAGGCGTATGGAAGGGATTCCTGTCGGCCTGAGAGGGCTGAAGTCCTACAGAGCCCCAGGCGGTAATCCTGACACGACGGTGGACATGGCAAAAAGCACCGTATCCCCCAAGATACGGTGCACCTGTGCACGCTGCGGCCTCCTCAGGCGGCCGGCCACTCAAGCCGGGCTCGCCGCCCTTGCCTCCCCGCCGCCCTCCAGCTTCTTGATGAACTCGGCCGCCGCCGCCGAGAGGGGTACGCTCTTCAGCGTGATGATGCCGACGCGCGTCGAAGGAAGCGGCGCCTTCAGCTTCACCTCGAAGAGCGTCTTCTCCTCTAGCTCCTTCGCGACGAATTCGCGGGTGACGAAGGAGACGCCGAAGCCGATCTTCGCGAACTCGATGAGCAGGTCGACGCTGCCGAGCTCGATCTCCGGCTCGAGGACGAGCCCCTGCTCCAGGAACTGCTTCGTGATGAAGCGCCGGGAGGAGGAGTTGCGGGAGAACAGGATGATCGGGTAGGCGAGCAGCTCCTCGAGCGAGACGTCCCGTTCGGCGAGTTCGCGGTACTTGGGGCCGGCGACGAAGCAGTCGCGGATCGTGATGCCTTCGCGGACCAGGAGCTGCTCGTCGGTGACGGGCAGGCGGACGATGCCGATGTCGATTTTGCCCTCCTTGAGGCTCCTGACGATCTCGGGGGTTGTGCCGTGCACCAGGTTGATGCCGATCCCGGGGAACTCGCGGTGGAACGACTCCAGGAAGGGGAGCAGGTAATGCTTGCAGAGCGAGTCGCTGCCGCCGATCTGGATCTCCCCGCTCGTGTTGCTGCGCAGCTCCTCCATCTTCTGCTCGGCGAGGGAGATGAAGTTGAAGGCCTGCTCGATGTACGTGTAGAGCACGCCGCCTTCCTTCGTCAGTTCCACCCCGCGGGAGGTGCGGGCGAAGAGCTGCAGGCCGAGACCTTCCTCGAGCAGCTTGATCGAATGGCTGACGCTCGGCTGCGTGATGTAGAGCTCTTTGGCGGCCTTCGACAGGCTGCCGGAGCGGGCGGTGAGGTAGAACACTTTGTACAGCTCAAAGTTGATCATATGGATATAGACACCCTCTATAGCGAGTATTCAAGATATCAATTACATATATAAGCATGCTCTTTATTATAATGAAGGGAGAAAAAGTTGACAATGCACCTGGGAGGGCGATGACTTGATTACCGTAGATACTTCGGTTGAACATCTGAGCATTAACACGATCCGCACCCTGACCATCGACGCCGTAGAGAAGGCGGGCATGGGTCACCCCGGCATGCCGATGGGCGCCGCGCCGATGGCTTACACGCTTTGGAGCCGTTTCCTGAAGCACAACCCGGCGAACCCGAAGTGGGTCAACCGCGACCGCTTCGTCCTGTCGGCCGGCCACGGCTCGATGCTGCTGTACTCGCTGCTGCACCTGACCGGCTATGACGTAACGCTGGAGGACCTGAAGCAGTTCCGCCAGTGGGGCAGCCGGACGCCGGGCCACCCGGAATACGGCCACACGGCCGGCGTGGAAGCGACGACCGGTCCGCTCGGCCAGGGCGTGGCGATGGCGGTCGGCATGGCGATGGCGGAAGCGCATATGAGCGCGGTGTACAACAAAGAAGGCTATCCGGTAGTCGATCATTACACCTACTCCATCTGCGGCGACGGCGACCTGATGGAAGGCATCTCCGGCGAAGCATCCTCGCTGGCAGGCCACCTCAAGCTCGGCAAGCTCATCGTGCTGTACGATTCGAACGATATCTCGCTTGACGGCGAGCTCAGCATGAGCTTCTCCGAGAGCGTGAAGGCGCGTTACGAGTCCTACGGCTGGCAGTACCTGCGCGTGGAAGAAGAGAACAACATCGAAGCGATTGCCCTGGCGATCGAAGAAGGCCGGGCCGACCTGTCCCGTCCGACCCTGATCGAGATCAAGACGACGATCGGCTACGGTTCCCCGAACAAAGCGGGCAAGGGCGGCCACGGCGGTACGCACGGCTCCCCGCTCGGCAAGGAAGAGCTGCGCCTGACGAAGGAAGCGCTCGGCTGGCCGCTCGAGCCGGACTTCTACGTGCCGGAGGCGGTCACGTTCCACTTCGCGGAGCTGCAGCAGCGCTGGAGCGCGGAAGAGCTCGAGTGGGAGAAGCTGTGGAGCGGCTATGCGCTGGCTTATCCTGAGCTTGCGCAGCAGCTCAAGTCGGCCGTCAGCGGCGAACTGCCGGAAGGCTGGGATGCGCACCTGCCGGTCTTCTCGCCGGAAGACGGGGCGATCTCGACCCGTACAGCTTCGGGCAAGGCGCTGAACGCGCTGGCGAAGGGCATCCCGAGCTTCATCGGCGGCTCGGCCGATCTCGCTTCCTCCAACCTGACTGCACTGAACGGCGAAGATGCCTTCAGCGCGAAGAACTATGCGGGCCGCAACCTCTGGTTCGGCGTGCGTGAGTTCGCGATGGGCGCGGCGGTGAACGGCATGCTGCTGCACGGCGGCCTGCGCGCTTACTGCGGCACGTTCCTTGTGTTCAGCGATTACCTGCGCGGCGCTATCCGCCTGTCGGCGCTGATGAAGGTGCCGGCGATCTACGTCTTCACGCACGACAGCATCGCGGTTGGCGAAGACGGCCCGACGCACCAGCCGATCGAGCAGATTCCGTCGATGCGCCTGATCCCGGATCTGACGCTGTTCCGTCCGGCGGATGCGAACGAGACGTCCGCGGCATACCGCTATGCGGTAGAAGCGGCCGAAGGCCCGTACGTGATGGCGCTGTCCCGCCAGAACCTGCCGGTGCTCGAAGGCACCCGCGAGCTTGCGGCGGCGAATATCCACCGCGGCGCTTATGTGCTGTCTGACGCCGAGGGCGGCGCTCCGGACGTGCAGCTCGTAGCGACCGGTTCCGAAGTGAGCCTCGCGCTGAAGGTCAAAGAAACGCTGGCCGCGCAGAACATCAAGGCGCGCGTGATTTCGATGCCGAGCCGTGAACTGTTCGAGCGTCAGCCGCAGGAATACCGCGACGAAGTCATCCTGCCGGGCGTGAAGGCGCGTGTGGCGATCGAGATGGCCTACCCGTCCGGCTGGGACGAAGTCCTCGGCGGCGAAGGCTTCACCATCGGCATCAAGCAGTTCGGCGCATCCTCCAAGCCGGACAAAGTGATCTCCGAGTACGGCTTCACGCCGGAGAAGATCGCGGAGCGCGTCGTGCAGAAGTTTTTTGCTTAATCACATGCGGGAGAACAGTCCCCGGCCGGTCCGGCCGGGAGGCTGATTCGCCGCTTGATCAATACCTATCAGACCAGGGAGAGATGAGAAGATGAAACTGTTTATCGATACGGCGAACGTTGAAGAAATCCGCAAAGCGCATGAGCTGGGCGTGATTGCAGGGGTAACGACGAACCCTTCCCTGATTGCCAAGGAAGGCCGCGACTTCTTCGAAACGGTAAAAGAAATTATCTCCATCGTCGGCGATCTGCCGATCAGCGCGGAAGTCATCTCGCTCGAAGCGAATGAAATGGTCGAGCAGGGCAAGAAGCTGGCCGCTCTCGGCTCCAGCGTGGTCGTGAAGCTGCCGATGACCGAAGAAGGTCTGAAGGCGACGAAGATCTTCTCCGAGCTCGGCATCAAGACGAACGTAACACTGATCTTCTCCTCCACGCAGGCGCTGCTGGCGGCAAGAGCGGGGGCGACGTACGTATCTCCGTTCATCGGCCGTCTGGACGACATCAACCAGGTGGGCATGAACCTCATCAAGGAAATCTCGGATATCTTCAAAATTCACGGCATCACCTCCGAGATCATCGCGGCGTCTGTACGCCACTCCGCACACGTCATCGAATCGGCTCTCCACGGCTCCGACATCGCGACAGTTCCATACAAAGTGATCCAGTCCATGACGAAGCATCCACTGACCGATGCGGGCATCGAGCGCTTCCTGGCCGACTGGGAAGGCGCGAAGCAAAGCGTATTCTAGGTCAAGGTATCCACCTGCCAACTTTATATGATCCCAAAGCCGTTTCCGGGCCTTGTTTCGGAAGCGGCTTTTTCGCGTGCGGGAGCGTTCTCATTTTATGGCGAATTCAGGAAAAGGGGGAGGAATTCTGTCGTGTTGGGAGAATTATTTATTAAGAAAAGTTAATAATAAGCATTATTTTGGAACGGAAATGAGGAGCAAGTATGCAGTGGATCAAGGATGCCAAGCTGAACAGCAAGCTCATGCTTATGATTCTCATCCCGATGCTGGGGGTCCTGTATTTCTCGGTAACGGCCATCGCGGGAAGAATAGCGGAAACCCGCAGCATGTCGGAGCTGCAGCAGATGACCGGGCTCGCGGTCCGGTTTAATGGCGCCGTACACGAGCTTCAGAAGGAGCGGGGCCTGGTCGCCGGATATTACGGGGAGCAGGGAACGGTAGGCATGGCGGAGATGAACAGCCAGCGGGCCGAAACCGACCGGTTCTTGACGGAGCTACGCAGCAGTCTGACAGGGGCGGAGGGAGGGAAGTACGGCAGCCGGTTCGAGAGCCAGCTAACCAAGGCGATGAGCCTGCTGGGCCGTCTCGCGGGGGAACGCTCGAAGGTGGATCAGAAGACGGCAACGGAGCTGGAAGCCCTGGATTACTACCGGGAGCTCATAGAGACACTGTTCGGCTCCATGGAGGCGATGACCCATACCGGCACGCATCAGGAAGTCGGCAATATGCTGTCCGCCTACATCTACCTGTCGAAGAGCAAATATGCCGTAAGTCGGGAGCGTACGCTCTTCAATCATGCTTTTTCCGTCAATACGCTGAGCAGGTCGCTTGAAGTGCAGGCCAGTGTTCTTAGAAGCGAACAAATGCTCTACTACAGCGTCTTCGCTTCGTTCGCTCCCACCGAGATGGAGGAGTTCTTCCGCGCTACGGTCCGCGGTGAGCCGGTGACCGAAGTGGACCGGATGGTACAGGCGGCCCTGGCCACCGGGGTGGATAAGCCGCTGAATATCGATCCGTCCGCATGGTATAAGGCATCTACTCAGAAGATCGATCTCTACAAAGAGGTGGAGACCCGCTTCTCCGAGCTGCTGCTCTCTACCCTTGAGCGGATGAAGCAGGAATCCATCTCCTCGCTGATCTTCATGATTATCCTGAATGTGCTGATCATCGGTCTGTCCGTCCTGTTCATTCTGACGATCTCACGGATGCTGCTTCGGAAGATCGGTGCGCTGCGCCGCGCTACGGAGCTCATCCTGCAGGGGGAGACGGACGTCAGAATCGATGTGCATTCGCGTGACGAGTTCGGCCAGCTGACCGAGGCGTTCAACCAGATGGTGGAGAGCACAAGGAATGTCATCGCCCAAGCGGACCGGATCTCCCAAGGGGATTATGAGCTGACGATCGTCCCGAGGTCCGACCGGGACCGCCTCAGCTTCGCACTGACGGAGATGCTGACGTCCCTGAAGGAGACGAAGGCGGAGAACGAGCGCCAGTTCTGGTTGAAGACACAGCTGGCTCGTCTGACAGGGCTTGCCCAGGGGGTTGCCGATCTGCAGACGCTCGTTTCCATGCTCGTCTCCGAGATTGCTTTTCTGGTCGAGGCTGGCCAGGCGGCTTTCTATGTGAGGGAGCGCAGCCGGGTAACGGCCGGGGAGACCGGCTATGTGCTGCTCGGCAGCTTCGCATACCAGGAGCGCAAGCACCTATCGAACCGGTTCCGGCCGGGGGAGGGTCTTGTCGGCCAGTGTGCGCTGGAGAAGAAGCCGATCCTGCTGACCGGTGTGCCCGAGGATTATATCCGGATCACGTCGGGGCTCGGCGAAGCGAGCCCGCGGGCGATCCTCGTGCTTCCTGTGCTCTATCACGATGAGACGGTGGCTGTCCTGGAGCTTGCTTCGTTCGGCGGATTCACGGATATCCAGCGGGATCTGCTCCACCAGCTCACGGAGCTGCTCGGCGTCATGATCCAGAGTGTCGTGGGCCGTCAGCGTACCGAAGAGCTTCTGCGGGAATCCCAGAAGCTGGCCGAGGAGCTGCAGACCCAGCAGGAAGAGCTGCGCACCGCGAACGAGGAGCTGGAAGAGCAGACCCGCATGCTGAAGCAGTCGGAGGAGAAGCTCCGCATACAGAGCGAGGAGCTGCAGGCGATCAACGAAGAGCTCGAGGAGAAGACGAACTACCTCGAGCATCAGAAGGCGGATATCGAGCGGCAGAACGCGGAGATTCAATTCTCAAAGACGGAGATCGAGAAGAAGGCCGAAGAGCTGGCGCTGGCGAGCCGGTACAAGTCCGAATTCCTCGCGAACATGTCCCACGAGCTGCGGACGCCGCTGAACTCCCTGCTCATTCTGGCCAAGTCGCTCGCGGCCAATGATGAGGGCAACCTGACCGAGGATCAGATCGAATCCGCCAAAATCATTCACAGCGGCGGACTGGATCTGCTCACGCTCATCAACGATATCCTCGACCTCTCGAAGGTCGAGGCCGGCAAGATGGATATTCTCCGGGAGGAAGTCCGGCTGGCCGGCATTCTGCGCCATCTGCAGAACCAGTTCGGGCATGTGGCGCAGGAGAAGGGGCTGGATTTCAAGCTGGAGCTGGCTCCGGGACTGCCGGAGACCATCGTGACCGACGGCCAGCGGACCGAGCAGATTCTGAAGAACCTGCTCTCGAACGCCTTCAAATTCACCTCCCGTGGCAGCGTCACGGTGAGGATCTATGCGCCGGACCCGAAGACCCGCTTCATGAGCGGAGCACTCGTGCCGGAGGAGACGGTGGCGCTGGAGGTGCGGGATACCGGCATCGGCATTGCGGCCGGCAAGCAGCGCGCGATCTTCGAGGCGTTCCAGCAGGCGGACGGCTCGACCTCCCGCCAGTACGGCGGCACAGGCCTTGGGCTGACGATCTCGCGGGAGCTGGCGAAGCTGCTCGGCGGCGAGATCCAGCTGCAGAGCCGGGAAGGGGAGGGCAGCGTGTTCACCCTGTACCTGCCAATCGGCGGCAGCCGCGTGCAGGCCGGGGGGGCTGATGCGGCACAGGAGGCCGTCCGGCCATCCGCGCCGGAAGCGCCCCGGAGCGGACTCACGCAGGAGCCCGAGGATGTCCCTTCCCCGGCATCAGCGGAGGCTGATCTTCCGGCGCAGCCGGCGAAGGTGTTCATCCCGGATGACCGCGAAGCGCTACTCGGTGCCGGGGGCGAGAGGGTGCTGCTGATCGTCGAGGACGATCCCAAGTTCGCCAAGGTGCTCATGGACCTTTCCCGCAAAAAGGGCTTCCGCTGCCTGGCCGCGGGGGACGGCTTCAGCGCCCTGCAGCTTGCCAAGCAGTATGTGCCGACGGCCATCCTGCTCGATCTCGGGCTGCCGGACATGAGCGGGCTCAAGGTGCTCGACCATCTCAAGTTCCACAGCGAGACGCGGCACATCCCCGTTCACATCGTGTCAGGCCGGGACGAGAGCGCAGTATCCCTGCAGAAGGGGGCCATCGGCTTCCTGCCGAAGCCGGTGGCGGCCGAGGAGCTCGAAGGCGTCTTCGCCCGGTTCGAGGATGCGCTGCAGGAGCGGATCAAGCAGGTGCTTGTTGTCGAGGACGACGCGGGGAACCAGAAGGCGATCCAGGAGCTGCTCCGCGGCAAGAATGTGGAGATCCACAGCGTCTTCTCCGGGCGGGATGCCCTAGAGCGGATGAAGGCGCAGACCTACGACTGTGTGATCCTCGATCTGAAGCTGCCTGACATGACGGGCTTCGAGATGCTCCAGCGGCTTGTGGCCGAGGGCGAGAAGGCGCTGCCGCCCGTCATCATCAATACGGGCAAGGAGCTCACGCAGGAGGAGTACAGGGAGCTCGGTTCGTTTACGGACAGTATCGTGATCAAGGGGGTCAACTCGCCGGAGAGGCTGCTTGACGAGGTCTCCCTGTTCCTTCACAGCGTGAAGCGGGCGCTGCCCGATGAACGGAAGCCGGCGCTGCGGCCGCTGGAAGAGCTGGACGTGTCGCTGAAGGGGCGCAAGATTCTGCTCGTGGACGATGACCTGCGCAATACGTTCGCCCTGTCGAAAGTGCTCCGCCAGCATGGGCTGAACGTGGTGATGGCCGATAACGGCAAGCTCGCCCTCGAGAAGCTCGAGAACGAAGAAGACATAGAGCTTGTGATCATGGACATCATGATGCCGGTGATGGACGGCTACGAAGCCATGAAGCGCATCCGCGCGAACCCGAAGCATGCGGCGCTCCCGATCATCGCTTTGACGGCCAAGGCGATGGCGGGAGACCGCGAGAAAAGCATAGAAGGAGGGGCCAACGACTATATGACCAAGCCGGTGGATACGGATAAGCTGCTGTCCTTGATCCGCGTGTGGCTCTCGGTGTAGCCCGATGGACGCCAAGGAAGCGGAAAAAATAGAAATTGACCTGCTGCTCGAGGCCATTTACCGGAGATACGGATATGATTTTCGGGGCTACGCCCGTTCTTCGCTGATCCGCAGGCTCCATCATATCCGCCAAAAGGCTGGAGCCCCGCACATGGCCGACCTGATCCCGAGGGTGCTCCGGGATGAGACGTTCCTGAGGCGCTTCCTGCTCGACATGTCGGTGACGGTGACGGAGATGTTCCGTGACCCCGAGTTCTTCTATGAGCTGCGGACGAAGGTGATTCCGGTGCTGAAGACGTACCCGTTCGTCAAGATCTGGCATGCGGGCTGCGCGACCGGGGAGGAAGTGTATTCCATGGCGATTCTGCTGCAGGAGGAGGGCTTCTATGACCGGGTGCAGATCTACGGGACCGACATGAACGCGGAATCGCTCGTTACGGCCCAGGAAGGCATCTACCCGCAGGAGAATATCCGCAAGTTCACCGCCAATTATCTCAAGAGCGGCGGGAGAGCCTCCTTCTCGGACTATTATCATGCGAAGTACGGGATGGCGAAGATGAACGAGAGCCTGAAGAAAAATATCGTGTTCACGCAGCACAACCTTGTGACCGACGAGGCGTTCGGCCAGATGCACCTGATCCTGTGCCGCAATGTGCTGATCTACTTCGACCGGAATCTGCAGGACAAGGTGCTCGGCCTGTTCGGCCGCAGTCTCGGCCACCGCGGGTTCCTCTGCCTAGGGAGCAAGGAATCGCTGGATTTTGCCGATAACGGAGACCAGTTCGAAGCTCTCGTGCCGAAGTGGAGGATCTTCCGCAAGCAGCTTCCGGAGCTCTGAGGAATGAAGCGGAGGGGGAGATGGGCATGAGGCGCTATGAAGCGGTGGTGATCGGCGTGTCCGCGGGCGGGCTCCATGCGCTGTCCGTCCTGCTCGGCTGTCTTCCGGGGGACTTCCCGCTCCCCGTGCTGGTCGTCCAGCACCGGCTCGAGAGCAGCGACAGCTATCTCGCCGAATCGCTGGACCGTTCCCTGCGGATTCGGGTGAGGGAAGCGGAGGACAAGCTGGAGCTCGAAGGGGGCTGCGTGTACCTCGCGCCCGCGGGCTATCATATGCTTGTCGAGGAAAGCCGCACGGTGAGCCTGTCGGTGGATCCGCGGGTGAATTATTCGCGGCCGTCAGTCGATGTGCTCTTCGAGAGCGCGGCCTACGTATACGGGCCAAGGTGCATCGGCGTCGTGCTGACGGGGGCGAACGGAGACGGCAGCGCCGGGCTTGCCCGGATTGCAGACTCGGGTGGGCTGGCGGTGGTGCAGGACCCGGAGGAAGCGGAGTATGACGCGATGCCGCGGGCGGCGATCGCCGCGGTGAAGACGGAGCACATCCTGCCGCTCACGGGGATCGGCAGCCTGCTGTGCAGGCTGGCGCAGGAAGAGGAATAGGGGTTTTTATTATGGAGGGGGCGGCCCTGCGTGATGGACGCGGCTGTCCGCACGCTGACTCGCCAAGGGGGAGACACGGTTATGGGAACCGAGAGAAACCGGGAACCTCAAACCAAGATACTGGTCGTAGACGACCGACGGGAAAATCTGTTTGCCATGGAAAAAACGCTGAGAACGCTCGGCTGCGAGGTCTATACGGCGGAGAGCGGCAATGAGGCGCTGTCTTACACGCTGCGCCACGATTTTGCGCTGCTGCTGCTCGATGTGAATATGCCGGAGATGGACGGCTTTGAGCTCGCCGAACTCCTGCGCATGAACGAGGAGACGAAGAACATTCCGATCATCTTCGTGACAGCGATCAATAAGGAAGACAAGAGCGTGTTCAAGGGGTACGAATCGGGGGCGGTTGATTACCTGTTCAAGCCGGTCGATACGGATATTCTGCTGAGCAAGGTGAAGGTGTTCCTCGAGCTGAATATGAAGAGAAAAGAGCTGGAGCTCATCCAGGCCGAGCTCGAACGCAGCAACCGCAGCCTGCAGGAATTCGCGCAGGTCGTCTCTCACGATCTGAAGAATCCGCTGAATGTGATTACCGGACTCTGCGAGCTGATGGAGGCCAAGCATGCGGAAGGCCTCAGCCCCAAGGGACGGCAGTATGTCGCCCATATCTCCAGCGCGGCCAAACGGATGACCTCGCTGATTACGGATATTTTGAGCTTCTCCCAGGCGAATGCCCAGCCGGGCCAGCTGACGGAGGTGGACCTGAACCGGGTGTATGAGGATGTGCTCGCCGATCTGGACAGCCGCCTGAAGCAGACGGGAGGGTGCGTGGAGAAGCTCGATCCTCTCCCGGTGGTTGAGGCCGATCCGACCCAGATGTATCAGCTGCTGCTGAACCTCATCGGCAATGCCGTCAAATATCACCGGCCGGACACTCCGCCGCGGGTACGGGTGTACGGGGAGGGGACCGATCAGGATCATCAGGTGGCGTTCGTCATAGAGGACAACGGGATCGGCATGAATCCGGAGGACATCCCCGCGATCTTCACACCGTTCCAGCGTCTGGACAACGCCAAAGGGTTCGAGGGTACCGGACTCGGGCTGGCGACGGTCAAGGGGATTCTGGAGCGCCACGGGGGAGACATTGCGGTGTCCTCGAGACCGGGTGTGGGCACGAAGTTCCGCGTGGTGATGCAGGCCCGCGGGGGAGCTGCGCAGGGGGAATAGAACAGGGCCGATGGACAGTACGGAAGAATATACGGATCCGGAGCAGCATGGAACTTTCCATGCTGTTTTTTGCATGCTCGGCTTGTCGTACCATGTTTATCATCCGGCGGTCTAAAAATTCCAGATGCTTCTGCCGATATCTCCTTGAGGTGAGGAAACTTTTACATATCGAAGGAGAATAGACAATGTACATACGAAAATTGCTCGCTCCGCTGCTGGCGTTCGTCCTGCTGGCCGTTTCCGGCTGCTCTGCATTGAAAGACAATGAAAGTCAAAATACGGAGCCCCTCCGCGTGGGTATTCTCCTGTCCAATGTTGGGCTTGGGGATGAGTCCTTCAGCGATGCGGGTATCAAGGGCCTGATCCGGGCCCGCGACGAGCTCGGCATCCGCTTCGATTACCGGGAGCCTGGTAACGACAAGACTTCTCAGGAGCAGGCTCTCGAGGAGCTGGCTGCACAGGGCAGCGAGCTGATCATCGGCCTCGGCTTCTCGGCCAAGGAAGATCTCGAGAAGGCGGCGAAGAAGCATCCCGAACTGCCGTATCTGCTGGTCGACGAAGTATCCGACCTGCCTAACGTAAGCAGCATCACGTTCAAGGAAGACGAAGGCAGCTTCCTTGTGGGCGCGATTGCCGGCATGAAGTCGAAAACCGGCGTGATCGGGTTTATCGGCGGGGTCGATGTGCCGATCATTCACAAGTTCCAGCGTGGCTTCGAGCACGGGGTCCGCAGCGTCTCCCCGAATGCGAAGGTACTGTCCGCGTATGCCGGCACGTTCGGCGACGACCAGAAAGGCGCCGAGCTTGCGGGCGAGATGTTCAAGGCCCGGGCCGACATCATCTTTCCTGCGGCAGGCTTCACCGGCGTGGGCGCGCTGAAGGCCGCCGAGCAGGCGGGCCGGTACGGCATCGGTGTCGATACAGACCAATTCTTCGTTGCGGAGAAGGCGGTGCTGACGTCCATGCTCAAGAATGTCGATGTGGCCGTGTACCAGGCCGTCAAGGAATTCAGCATGAACCGTGCCTTCGCCGCCAAACAGGTGCAGCTGGGACTGAAGGAGCAGGGGGTCGATTATGCGCCGGTCCGCCTCCTGGGCTTGTCCGAAGAGGAGGCCGCCCGGCTGGAGATGCTGAAGAAGCAGCTGAAGGAAGGCAGTCTCACGATCCCCCAATAGAAAGGAACCAGGATACCTATGAAACTGAGATCCCAATTGTTCGCGAACGCCCTGTTCCTGCTGCTGCCAGCGATCGCACTAATTACATACATTATCGTGTCGATGCATTCCATCCAATCCACCAATGGGGGTTATGTGCCCATCCTGCTCGAGACCGAGAAGCTGGATTCTTCCCTGGTCTCCGTGAAGCAGGCGCTGGGCAATTACGCCTTCAATCCGAGCGAAGGCAATAAGGAGGAGAGCCGCCAGCTTCTGGCCGAGTCCCAGAAGATTTTTGATGGGCTGAAGGCCCTCCCGCTGACGGAAGAGAACCGGGCCGTCCTCCAGAAGGCCGAGGCGAAGTTCACACAGCTTGGCCGGGAGTCCGAAGCGGCGCTGGCGAAGTCCGATCTGGCGGGTGTCAAACGGCAGTCGAGCCGCACGCTCGGCATCATGAACGACATCCATCTGCTCGGCGAGCAGGGCTCCGAGCATTATGACGAGCTGACGAGGGAGATGCTGGACCGCATCGCACACATCGTCTTCATCGCGGCGGCCGGCTGTGCCGTGCTGCTGGCCGTGGGCGGTGCCGCGAGCTTCTGGCTCACCCGCCGGATCGTCCGCCCGGTGACGGAGCTCTCGGCCAAAGCCCGGCAGATCGCCTCCGGCGATCTGGGCGTGGAGATCCGGCCGCTGGCCTCGCAGGATGAGATTGCGGCGTTGAATGCCTCGTTCCGGGAGATGGTGGTCAACCTCCGCAGCATCCTCGAATCGGTGAACGGGGCGAGCTCCCGGATCGGCGGCCATACCCGGCAGTTAGAGGAGGAGAACCGCGCCTTGACGGAGATTAGCGGCCAGGTGTCCCAGTCGATCGACGAGATCGCCCGGGGTACATCTTCCATCTCGGAGGATCTGCAGGTGACCGTGGAGCAGATCTACGGCATGCGGACGGCGCTGGAGCGCAGCGCACAGGAGATTCAAGAGACCTTCGCCTTCAGCGGAGAGTCCCGGGAGGCGGTGGTCCAGGGCCGCGAGCTAATGCTGGAGCAGCACCGGCTGGCCGAGCAGAATACGCAGGTGACCGCGGAGATCGAGCGGACGCTGCAGGGGCTGAGCCGGCATACGGAAGAGATTAATGCGATGGCGGAGGCGGTCTCCGGCATTTCCCGGCAGACCAACCTGCTCGCGCTGAATGCGGCGATCGAAGCTTCCCGGGCCGGCGAGCAGGGCCGAGGCTTTGCCGTCGTCGCAGCCGAGGTGCGGAAGCTGGCCGAGCAGTCGGATGCCGTGACCCGGCAGATCTTCAGGCGGATCGCTACGATGAACGAGAGCATGGAGATGGCCTTGGCGGTCATGCAGACCGGAGTAGAGACCGTAGGCCGTCAGAAGGCCTCAGCCGACGCTTCCATGGCAGCTTTTGAGCTCATCGGCACGAAGGTGCAGGAGAAGGTTCGCCGGCTGGAATCCATCCGCGGCGGGATGGAGGGGCTGCAGCGGGTGAGCGACCATATCCTCGCGGCCGTTGAGAACATCTCTTCGGTGACGGAAGAAGCGGCGGCGGGCAGCGAAGAGATTGCGGCTTCGAGCAGCGAGCAGCTGCAGACCGTTTCGGCGGTGGAGCGGAAGGTGCTGTCTCTGAAGGACATCGCTTCCGAGCTGGAGGAGCAGGTGACCCGTTTCCGGTTATAGATCCGGGCTTAGACACAACAAGAATAGAGCTGACGTCACCGGAGAGGGGGCTGTCAGCTCTTTTTATTGATTATAGATACTAGGATAGATGCCTTGTCTCTACGAAGAGAGGAATAAGGCCGGGTCCTAAGACGACTGCTGCGGAAGCGATCTGGCCCGGATCAGCCGGACGAGCTGCTCGGGATGATTCGTAATGATGGAGGTGACGCTGAGGTTCAGCATCCGCTCCATGACGGCCGGATCGTTCACCGTCCAGACGTAGACTTCCTTGCCGTGCTTCGCCGCTTCCTTGACGAGAGAGTCCGGAACGAGCGTATAGGCAATGGAGATCACATCATAAGCTGTGCCGCTGAGCAGGCTCTCCAGATCGGAGCGCTTCTCGCCGACAATCAGACCGGTCTTGATTCTCGGGTCGAGCTTCTTGATGGCGGCGAGCAGCTTGACGTCAAAGGAAGTTACGGTGCAGTCGCGGACTGCGTTCTGTGCCTGCAGCAGGCGCACGGTTTCTTCGGCGAGACGCCGGCCGTGACCGCTGCTCTTCAGTTCGATGTTCAGGCGGATGCGCCCCTTGGCTGCCTGGAGCGCCTCTTCGAGCGTGGGCACGCGCTCGGCTTCGAAGCGCTTGTTGAACCAGGCACCGGCACTTGCGCGCTTCAGCTCCGCGGCCGTCACATTCCACATCATCTTGTCGATTCCCGTGGTCCGGAGGAGGCTGTCGTCATGCATGAGCATCACTGTGCCGTCGGAAGTTTCCTGCACGTCGATTTCGGCATAGCCGGAACCGTCGGCAATCGCCTGTCGGATCGAAGCCAGCGTATTCTCAGGTGCGGAGGAAGAGCTCCCCCGATGGGCGGTCACTTGATTGTAGGATTCGGCGAGTGTCGTACCGGCAGGGGGCACGGCGGCCAGATGGGCGGTGAGCAGCAGGGTCAGCAGCAGCAGGGTTTTATGCAAGTGGACTCTCCTCCATTCCGTGAAGCCATCCGTGGGCAGGCAGCCGGGAACCGCTTCTTGAACCCAAGATATCACACAAGATTTAGAAAAGATTTAGCAAAAAAAACCATCCTGAAGGACCCCGCTAACACTTTTCTAACAAGTTTCCATGGTATAATCCGGATATCGGGCAGGAGGAAAGGGGTTAGGACGTATATGGGGAAAACGTTCGAATGCATGCTTGAGGAACACATGGAGTTCATTACCAGGCAGAGGATCTTTTTCGTCGGCTCGGCGCCGCTCAGCGGGGAGGGGCATGTGAATCTCTCGCCCAAGGGTTACGATGCCTTCCGGATTCTGTCGCCCGGCGAGGTCGCGTATCTCGATCTGACCGGCAGCGGGAACGAAACGAGCGCCCATCTGCAGGAAAACGGGAGAATTACCGTCATGTTCTGCGCCTTCGAGGGCCCGCCGAACATTCTGCGTCTCTACGGCAGGGGAGAGGTGATCCTTCCGGGGACGGAGGACTGGAGCGAGCTGGCGCCCCTGTTCGAGGAGATGCCAGGGGCCAGGCAGATCATCCGGGTCAGGGTCTATCAGGTGCAGACCTCCTGCGGCTTCGGCGTGCCGCTGTACCGTTATGAGAAGGACAGGGAGACGCTGGTGAAGTGGTGGGAGGCCAAGGGCCCCGATGCCCTGCAGACCTATTGGCGGGAGAAGAACAGGACCACCCTGGACGGCCTGCAGACCCCGCTCGGGGAGAGGCTGCAGGAAAAGGACGCGCGCAAGGTGCCCTGACGGGAAAAAAAAGGAGGCTGCCGGATGCCCGGCGCCTCTTCTGTTTTTTGAAATGGAACTGCATCAGCCTTGCGAGTGCTGCCGTAACCGGACCGCATGCACGGTGTTTCGAGAGGGCTGTCCGCCCCCTCCTACCCGGTCGGACGATAGGGCTTAAGATGAAGAGTGGCTGTCACGCTTAGGGTGATGGGACTTCAACTGTCGGCGCCGGCCGTGTCAGTTCAGGGCGAACATGGCATAGATGGCGACAACCGGCATGACGAAGAACAGAAAGGCCAGCCGGAGAGTGATGATATCTTCGCGGGAAAACATGGGAACCGCCTCCTTCGTGAACGTAACAACCTATGGTATGCGGATGTTTACACAAAGATGCGCCTAATTTTACACTGAGTTAACAATTCGGGCTTCCGGCCCGTTAATCCTTTGTGGAAAAAACACTAGTTTTGTCAAAGGGAGAGAGGGAGGCGCAGAGCCGTCACCGCACCGTCCTTAAAGAGAAGGTCGGCCGTTTATTTCGCTTGCAAAACATACAAATCCTAGTATAATACTAGGAAAATGAGTGTTTTGGGGAGGCTCGGAGATGAACGGAGAAAGAAAAGGATTCACGGAAGCGTGGATCAACGACTATTTGGATTTGTACAATTATGCCAAGCTCCTCGGTGATAAGGCGTGGCAGGCTGACATTCTCGAAGCGCTCCGTTCGCGCGAAGCCACGATCCGGCGGGAGGAGCAGTCCGCGGCCAGAGAGCAGCTGTGGCGTCAGTTCGACGCCTTGAACCTTCGGCTGCTGGAGCTGTATGCCCGTCTCAGAGACACGGATTCCAGGAAAACCGCGGAAGAGCTGCAGGGGGAGATCTGGGCGCTGAAAGTGGAGCGGATCCGTCTGACCAACCGGATCTGCTCGACCCGCAGAGAGGGCGGGGCGAAGACCGCACGGAGGAACGTCCGTCCCTGAAGCGTGAGGCAGGGAGGGGCGGGAGATGCGTCGGCCTGCGTTCGTCCAAGACCCTGTGACAGCGGGGAAGGCGGAGAAAGGGCGCAGGCTATGCGTATTCGGACCGCAGGAAGCGGTCCCTCGGGTCAAGCAGGCAAGGATAAAGAAAAAGCGTCCGTCCGGCTGGGCCGGGACGGACGCTTTTTTGGCGTTTTCTTAAGCTTGTATGGCAGGGTGAACGCTGCGGAGTCAGGTGCCGCCGCCGCAGCCTGAGGAGCAGCTGGACGAAGAGCAGCTGGAAGAGGAACCGCCGCCGGATGAACAGCTGGAGGAGGAGCAGGAGGAACCGCTGCCGGATGAACAGCCAGAAGAGGAGCAGGAGGAACCGCCTCCGCTGCCATCGGTGCCGCCGCCGTCCCCGCCGCTGTTCTGGTCTCCGCCGTCGTTTCCGCCTCCGTCATCATAGCCGTCTCCGCCGGAGTCATCCCACGCTCCGCCGCCATCGGTGCCGCCGGAATTCGCTGCATCCTGCTGCCTGCGCTGCGCCTCTTCCTCGGCAATCTGCTCTTCCATCCGTTCGTCGAAGCTGGACAGCTCCCCGGCCGAGTAGAACATCAGGGCTCCGGCCAGGAAAGGCATGTAGTCGGAGGAATGATAGGCCGGTCTTCCGCCCGGGTACTCTTCCGTGTCCGCCGGCCGGGAGGCCTGCTCCCGGGCTCTGGCCGCCAGCAGGGCGGCCGCCTCGCGGATCTCGGGATAGCGCGATGCCGTGACAGGGTTAAACAAGCGCTCTGACAGCGTCCCTTCCCCGGATGCTTTGAGCTCCGTCAGGAGGGCGGGGGTGAGCGGATGGCGGAAGAAGGGCCCCCAGAGCCGGTCGGAGTAGGGCGTGTGGACGAAGAGGTTCGCATAGACCCAGTCGAACCAGGCCCGGCCGCCGGGATCGGGCCCCCCGCCGGTGTGGGGGGCATGGTGAATCACGGAGCCGATGAACCCTTCACCGAATGCGTTGTATTCGCGGGTGAACATCAGCATCTCATGCCACAGCGCATCCACCTTCCCGCTGAACATCGGCACGTCACGGAGCACGGCGGCCATCAGGAAGTAGCGCTTCAGTTCCAGGAAGGTCCAATCGAATTCAGCCCGGGTCATTCCCGGCTGGCGGGCCATTACGCGATGTCTCAGCTGCTCCGTGTAGGAGCTCCCGAGCGCTTGCTCGAGCCGGGCGGCTGCCGGAGCGAGCGGGATATCGGGCTGCAGGCCGAGTCCGGCGGGAAGAGCGGCATCTTCATATGACAGGCGGGACGGGCGGCGCTGAGGCCTGGGAGCACCGGTTCCGGAGCGCAGAGGTCTATAACCGGGCCGCTGTGGGGGCCGCGCGGGCCGCCGGGCGTTTGATTTGGCTGCAGCCATCACAAAAAAGGCAAAAAGCAGAAGGGGAACCAGAATAACGAGAAAGGGTAACATGGCCAGCCTCCTTGGCTAGAGGGATGCTTTTATTGTAACACATTTCCAGAATGGGGGATAAACCGGGCCAGCTTCATCCCATCAGCCCTCACAGAATAGGTGTGGATATGGGATCATATGTTTGGTATAATGGATGGTGCTGCATAGAAAGACAGGGCTGCGGCCCAATGACCTGGGGGAGAATCGAATCGCATGCTGCAAAAAACCCATAGTGCGGCCGGACTGGTAGCCGCCGAATGCGTACTGATGTACTATCATATGCCAGTGTTCTCCTGGGAGTCGGCGGCCGGCCTGATGATCGGCTGTCTGGCAGGCCCGCTTGCGGATGTGGACAAGAAAGGCTCAACGATGGCCAAGGTGCTCTTCCCGTTATCCGCCGCACTGCGCCTGCTCAAGGTGAAGCACCGGACGATGACCCACTCGCTTCTCTTCATGGCAGCGATGTTCGCTTTGTCGCTTACGATGCCGGAGCCGCTGTTCTGGTGCTTCATGCTGGCGTATGCCTCCCATCCGCTGATCGACCTGTTGAACGAGCAGGGCGTGGAGCTCCTGTGGCCGATTCCGATCAAGTTCCGGCTTCTGCCGAAGTTCTTGGCCGTGGATACGGGCTCCGAGATGGAGACCGCGATCCGCTACCTGCTCAGCATTCTGTCCCTTGTGCTGCCTGTCCGCTATTATCTTCATATGTAACAAGTGTCTTGGAGCAATCTATCGACGTACGAAGAAGGAATGGTGAACACGAAGAACGCTGCATACCCCTAAGCGACTAAGCGGGGCGTGCAGCGTTCTTCGTGTTGATTGCTGTGCGAGAGGTGCGCAGGTCCTGCGGGTGCAGTGCGATCCCTGCGGGCGCTCCCAAGGCCGGTCTTACTTGGAGGAAGACTGGGCCAGGCGCACAAGCAGGTGGGCCAGGGAGTGCTGCCGGTCTTTGTCCGCCACCTTCCACAGCTCCTGCAGGAGTTTTTCTTCGCTGTTGCGCGGTTCTTCATGGGAAGCGAGGTAGCCGGCCACCTTCTCGGCAAGCACAGCCATCTGCTCTTCATTCAGACCGATGTTCTCAGCCAGTTCAATGCGTTTGGCAAGATAGCTTTTGAAAGATTGAAAGTTCTGGAGAATTTCGTCCTTGCGGGACGGATCCATGGTGTTCAGCGCATTCTCTACCCGGTCCGGGGACAGGTTACCGCTCTTGTCTACGACATGATTCTGCTGTAACGACATCTTGTAACGCCTCCTCTGGGTAAGGGTTCTGCACACCGGAGGAACTCCCCGGCTGCACATGACCTACTTAACCGGGTTGTCCGGGCATGAATCAATAAGGAAGCGGCCCCTCTTGACACAGGGAGGACACGGGGCTACTATGGAATGAAGTGTAAACAGGGCGATAAAGTGGGATAAGAAGGATGTTGACCAGACCGCTGGAGGCACTCTTTCCGTAAAAGGAGAGAGGTCTCCTTTTTGGCGTGCGGTGAAGCAGGAATCGCCGGCGGCCTGAACCTGCCTTACCCGAACCGTCCGGTCCGGACGGCGGGCATTTATCTTAAGCCTTAGGAGCATATGAGAACAAGGGAGTGGATCACGTGGCCGGCTGGCAGCGTAACATGTGGATTCTATGGGCGTGCGTGCTTCTATGCTCCGCCAGTTATACGATGTGTGTCCCGTTTCTGCCGCTGTTTCTTTACGAGCTTGGCGTAACGGGCACGGCAGTGCACTTGTGGGCAGGCCTGGTGCTCTCGGCCTCCTTTCTCGTCGGCGTGGTGATGGGCCCCTTCTGGGGGATTCTCTCAGACCGGTACGGCAAGCGGAAAATGATCATTCGGGCGGGGCTGTCGCTGGTCGCAGTCTATTTACTGTTTACGATCGTGCGCAGCCCGTGGGAGCTGCTCGGCGTGCGGCTGCTGCACGGCTTCGTCGCCGGGTTCATCCCGGCTTCCATGGCTCTTGTCGCCTCGACGGCACCCAAGGAGAAGCTCGGCGAAGCGCTGGGATACATGCAGGCGGCCGCGATGTCCGGAGGGATTCTCGGACCGCTGCTCGGCGGTGTCCTGTCCTCTGCGTTCGGTATGCGCGAGTCCTTCGCGGCAGCCGCAGCCATCGTGCTGCTGTCGGCCCTCTCCGTCATCCTGTTCGTCCGGGAGGCTCCGCCGGCTGCTGCCGGCGAGGCCGCCGCTCCGGCCGAGGAGGAGGGGGAGACGGGCGGCGCTTCGACGCTGGGAGAATGGCTGCGGACGCCCGTTCTGTTAGGACTGCTCGGGCTGCTGTTCCTGTACCAGCTCGCCGTGAATACGATCCAGCCGGTCCTCTCGCTCCACCTGGCCGAGCTGCAGGGGCAGCTCAAGGATGCGGCGCTGACTTCGGGGATCGTGCTGGCGCTGGCCGGCGCCGCCGGCATCCTTGCCTCGCCGTGGTGGGGAAGGCGCGGGGCGGCCTGGGGAGGCCGGCGGATTCTGCCCCTGTGTCTGGCCGGCGCGGGCGTCCTGCTGGCGCTTCAATCGATCGTGCCGAGCGTCGGCATCTTCTCGGCGGTGCAGTTCGCCTACGGGCTCTTCATCGCAGGGATCGTGCCTACCGTGAACACGATGATCATGCGTCATACGAATGCGGCCGCCCGGGGCCGCTCGTTCGGGCTGACGTCGAGCGCCAACCAGCTCGGCGGCCTGCTCGGGCCGCTTGCGGGAGGCGCGCTGGGGGTCTGGCTCGGCAGCTCCTGGGTGTTCGCCGTAACCGGAGCGGTGCTGTTCGCTGCAGGAGCGGCCATGGCCGGTCTGCAAGCGTGGCGCAGCCGCACCGCTCTGCAGCCTTCCCCGTCGGGAACGGTCCGCGGGAAAGGCGTCGACCATTTCCCCTAAGGCGCTGGTAGAAATGCCCAAGCCCGCTGCTGCAGATGCAGGGGGAGCGGTATCATTCGCACTATTGCGGTGGGAAAGGCCCGAAATGGTTTGACGAGCAAATTCGACCAGTGGTAAACTGACCAATAGCCTGTTTTGAGCATGAGGTTCGGCTGAAATTGGCAAACTACAGAGAAACCAGATGTGGAGGGTTCAAATCATGACCAGAAGATGGACATCCATCGTACTGCTGTTCGCAGTACTCACGCTTCTCATTACAGCTTGCGGAACGAAGAATGCGGCGCCAAACGGCGGAGCGGCGGCACCGGAAGGCACGAAGGAGGGCGCGGCACCTGCGGCCGGAGCCAACCTGCTTGAGAAGGTCAAGAGCAGCGGCAAGCTGCGCGTCGGTACGGAAGGCACGTACGCCCCGTTTACGTATCATGACAAAGAGGGCAAGCTGACCGGCTTCGACGTCGAGATCGCCGAAGAAGTGGCGAAGCGCCTGGGCGTACAGGCCGAGTTCATCGAGACCAAATGGGACGGCATGTTCGCGGGCCTCGACGCCAAGCGCTTCGATCTTGTGGCCAACCAGGTGTCGATCAAGGAAGACCGCAAGGTGAAGTACGACTTCTCCGATCCGTACATCGTGTCCAAAGCCGTGCTCCTCGTACATACCGACAACCAGGATATCAAGAGTCTTGCGGACCTCAAGGGCAAGAAGGCCGGCCAGTCGCTGACGAGCAACCTGACGGAGATCGCGAAGGCGAACGGCGCGGAGATCGTACAGATCGACGGGTTCAATCAGGCGATCGACCTGCTGCTCTCGAAGCGCATCGACGCTACGATCAACGACGGCCTGTCCTACCTCGACCTCAAGAAACAGAAGCCGGATGTGGCGATCAAGATGGTAGACGAGACGAAGGAAGCGACGCCAAGCGCCCTGCTGCTCAACAAGGGCAACCCGGAGCTGCTTGCTGCGGTCAACAAGGCGCTGGCTGACATGAAGAGCGACGGCACGTACCTGAAGATCTCGGAAAAATATTTTGGGCAGGATGTGTCCAAGTAAAGGTTGATCCCTATGGATGACAATACCCAGAGACTGCTGGATATCTTCGTTGATTCCTTTCTACCCCTGCTGAAGGCAGGGGTAGCTTTTACAATTCCGCTGACGCTGATCTCATTTTCTCTTGGACTGATCCTTGCCTTCCTGACCGCGCTTGCGCGGATCTCTTCCGTGAAGCCGCTGGCATGGCTGGCGGGCTTCTATGTATGGATTATCCGCGGAACGCCGCTGCTCGTGCAGCTCTTTATCATTTTCTACGGACTGCCGGCGGCCGGGGTCACGCTTGAAGCGTTCCCGGCGGCGGTCATCGGCTTTACGCTCAGCGTGGGCGCCTATGCGTCCGAGATCATCCGGGCGGCGATCCAGTCGATCCCTAAGGGGCAGTGGGAAGCGGGCTACTCGCTCGGCATGACGCGCGGACAGGCCCTGCGGCGCATCATTCTGCCGCAGTCGGTCCGGGTGTCCGTGCCGCCGCTGTTCAACTCCTTCATCTCCCTGGTGAAGGATACGTCGCTGGCGGCCACGGTCACGGTGACGGAGCTGTTCCAGACAGCCCAGCAGATTACGGCCTTGCACTACGAACCGCTGCTGCTGTACTGCGAAGCGGCCTTGATATATCTGATATTCAGCACGGTGCTATCGAGCCTGCAGAACCGGCTGGAGAAGCGGTACGACCGCACCTCAGCCAGATAGAGGTGAACTATGACAAGCAGCAATGCCATGCTGGAAATGAAGGCGCTGACCAAATCGTTCGGCCCGGCGCAGGTGCTGAGAGGCATTGACCTGACCCTGGAGCAGGGGAAAGTGCTGGCGATCATCGGGCCGTCCGGCTCCGGGAAGACGACGCTGCTCCGGTGCATGAACCTGCTCGAGACCCCGACCGGCGGCACGCTTCGCATCGGCGACCTTGCCCTGGACTTCGGGGGCGGGCGGCTTCCCAAGCAGGGGCAGGTGCTCCAGCTCCGCAAGAAGACCGGCATGGTCTTCCAGGCGTACAATCTGTTCCCGCACAGAACCGTACTCCAGAACGTGATGGAAGGGCCGGTCACGGTGCAGAAGCGGCCGAAGGAGGAAGCACGCACCCGGGCGCTGGAGCTGCTGCGCAAGGTGGGCCTTGCGGAGAAGGCGGACGCCTATCCGCATGAGCTCTCCGGCGGGCAGCAGCAGCGGGTCGGCATCGCGCGGGCGATGGCCATGGAGCCGGAGCTGCTCCTGTTCGACGAGCCAACCTCCGCCCTTGATCCGGAGCTCGTCGGTGAGGTGCTCAAGGTCATCAAGGCCTTGGCGCTGGAGGGCCGGACGATGGTCATCGTCACCCATGAGATGAAGTTCGCCGGCGAAGTCGCCGACCGGGTCATCCTGATGGATGACGGACGCATTGTCGAAGAGGGCTCCCCGGACGATGTCTTCAACCGGCCGAGCAGCGAACGGACGAAGCTGTTCCTCTCCCGTCTGCAGACGCAGGCGTAAAGGCCTTGGACGATAAGCAAGGAGTAAGCCGATGAACACAAGGGCATAAGAAGATTATGGAAGTATACGAAAAAGGCCGCATCTACAGGAACGGGAGAGTCCCGATCCGGGAGGTGCGGCCTTTTGGCTTGGTCTGGGCTATGGGGAAGGGAAGTGCTGAAGGCAATGCCGGTGCTTCGGGGACAATGCCTTGGCAGCCAAAGCAAAGGATTACCGGACGGCTGCGCCGCTCGTCTCCCAGGACGTACGCCGCTCGCGTGGTTCGCGGGCCTGCCTCCCGCGGAAGCACCCGCGCCCCATCGTATTACGATAAGGCGGAGGGAAGTGCAGGGGCCGCATTCATGTCTGCTGTTCGCGGTTCCTCCGCTGCCGCGACATCCGTACCAGCCTCCAGCGCCTCGCCGGACTGCAGCAGGTACATCCCATAGTACCGGCCTTTGCCGGCCATGAGCTCGGCATGATTGCCCCGTTCCATGATCTGGCCGCGGTCGAGGACGAGGATCGTATCCGCATTCTTGATCGTCGACAGGCGGTGGGCGATGATGAACGTCGTACGCCCGCGCTTCAGCACCTCGAGCGCCGACTGGATAACCGCTTCCGTTTCGGAATCGATGCTCGCCGTCGCCTCATCGAGAATCAGGATGGCGGGGTCGAAGGCGAGCGCCCGGGCGAAGGAGATCAGCTGCCGCTGGCCGGCGGACAGCGTGCTGCCCTTCTCGATAACCGGCTCGTCGATCCCGCCGGGCAGCGCGGAGAACATATCGTAGGCACCGACATCGCGCAGCGCTTTTTCGACCTTTTCCCGGGAAATATTCGGGTCCCCGAGAGAGATGTTCGAGGCGATCGTACCGGTGAAGAGGTATGGGTCTTGAAGCACTATGCCCATATGCTGCCGGAGCAGCTGGCGCGGGATGTCGCGGATGTCCCGGCCGTCGATGGTGATGCGGCCCTGCTGCGGGTCGTAGAAACGGAAGAGCAGGTTGAGGATCGAGCTCTTGCCGGAGCCCGTGTGCCCAACGAGAGCGACGGTCTCACCCTGCCGTGCTTCGAACGCAATGTCCTTCAGCACGTAGTCGTTCTCCTTGTAAGCGAACGATACCCCATCGAAGCGGACATTACCGCGGTACCGGTCCAGCCGGCCTTCCGCGACATCCGTTCCCTCCTGATCGAGCAGCTCGAACACCCGGTTCGCCGAGACAAGGGCCGTCTCCAGGTTGCTGAGCTGGTTCACAATACCGACAATCGGCTGGAACATGCGGTTCATGTAATCGACGAAGGCATACAGGACGCCGACCGTGACGGCGGTGCCGAGCAGGCCGCCCCCGAACATCCAGATGACCCCGAGGAAGATCACGTTGCGGATCACGTTGACCAGGTTGTGTGAAGTGATGGAGTTCAGGCTGAGGAGCTTGTTCTGGTAGGTATAGTGCTCGCCGTTCAGCGACTCGAACTCGTCCATGGTCATCTTCCCGCGGCGGAACGCACGGATAATCGGCATGCCGCCGATCGCCTCGTTGATCATGCCGTTGATGTCGCTGAGCCGGGAGCGGATCTCCTCATTGTACCGCTCGGCGAAGCGGCGGTAGACCTTGATCCACAGGTAGAGCAGGGGGAACAGCGGCAGGGCGATCAGTGCGAGCCGGGTGTCGAGCAGGAACAGCGCGCCCACGATGGCGGTCATATAGATGATGCCGGAGAAAAAGTTCGCGAGCACCGCCACGTACAGCTCCCGGATCGATTCGGTGTCATTGGTGATGCGGGAGACGACCTTGCCGGCCGGCAGATTGTCGAAGTATTGGATCGGCAGCCGCTGCACCTGGGCGAAGACGTCCTCGCGCATCCGGCCGATGACCCGGTTCGCGGAGATCTGCAGCAGGTAGCGCTGACCGTAGGTGAACAGGGCGCTCAGCACAAGCAGACCGAAATAGCCGGCCGCGAGCAACAGAAGCGGCTGAAACTCCGGCGCATAGAACGCATAGAGCTCCACGGGAGACAATGGGCGTGCGGGATACGTGCTGCGTTCGCCGGATGGTGAGGTCACCGTAAGCCGGGCCGCTCCGGGGGCCGAGGGTTCGACACTTCGTATGCCATCCGAGGCGAAAGGACCTTCCGCGAAGTAGTAAGCGATGCCGCTCTGGACGATGCGCACCTCGGTTCCCGGCATCTCGCCGGGCAGCCAGTGGTCGCTCCGCTTGTAGTACTTGCCGCTGTAAGCAGCGGTGGATTCGCCCGGCCCGGGCGCCTCGTACCACGCCATCTCGATGCCCAGAATGTGGCGGTCGATCATGCGCTTGGCAATCAGCGGCCCTGCGAGCTCGGCACAGGCGGCCAGGGTCAGCAGGGCCAGCGCGATCAGGATCGGCCGGCGGAACAGCATCGCGTAACGGAAGAGCCGGGCGCCTGTGCGGCGTGAATCGGTATTCATCTGGGGTTCACCCTCTTATCTCATTAAAATAAGGTCATGTGTCGCATGGCTGAAGCAGCCAGAGCAGTGCTCTTGAGCGCCTATGCGCCTGCGGCGGCCGACTCCAGCTGCTGCCTGTCATGCTGCTCCTTGTACCACCCGCCGAGCGCCAACAGCTGCTCATGCGTGCCCGCCTCAGCCACCCGTCCTTCGTCGAGGACGAGGATCAGGTCGGCATGCTGCACGGCGGAGAGCCGGTGGGTCGTGATCAGCGTCGTTCGTCCGGCGCGCTCCCGGCGGATGCCGGCGATGATCTCGGCCTCGGTCTTCGCATCGACGGCCGAGAGGGCGTCGTCGAGCATCAGGATCTCCGGGTCTGCGATCAGCGCCCGGGCAATCGACACGCGCTGCTTCTGGCCGCCCGAGAGGGCCACGCCCTTCTCGCCGACGAGCGTCTGCAGCCCTTCGGGCAGGAACGCGACGTCCTTCTGGAAGGAGGCGAGCTCGAGCGCCCGGTCCAGCTCGGCGTCACCCGCCACGGGGCGTCCGAAGAGAATATTCTCGCGGATCGTGCGGGAGAACAGGATCGGCTGCTGCGGCACGTAGCCGATCCAGCCGTGAAGCACATCGAGATCGATCTCCTCAATCGGCGTGCCGGAGATCGTAAGCGATCCGCTGCCGGAGGGATATTCCCGGAGCAGCTGCTTCAGCAGCGTCGTCTTGCCGCTGCCGGTCCGCCCGACGATGCCAAGCGTCTGTCCCCGCTGCAGCTCGAAGGAGATCTCGACGAGATTATCGATGGGCGACGAGGGGTAGCGGAACGTCAGGCCTTCCATGGCGATGGTTTCAGGCCGTGCCACCGCCGCGGGGACTGCCGGTCCGGGGACATCCGGCTCATAGGCGAGCGTCTCGTTCACCCGGTCGAGCGACGCGCTGCCCCGCTGCATGATGTTGATAAGCTCGCCGATCGCGAACATCGGCCAGATCAGCATGCCGAGGAAGACGTTGAAGGACACGAGTTCGCCGAGCGTCAGCTCGCTGTGGAACACAAGGTAGGCCCCGTAGCAGAGGCCGATCAGGTAGGAGAGACCGACCAGAATTTTGACCGTCGGTTCAAAAAGGGCATCAATGCGGGCGACCTCGGCATTCTTGTCGAAGACATGCCGGGTCATCTCGCCAAACTGCTCCCGGCTCGCTTTCTCCTGCACGAAGGCGCGGATGACCCGAACCCCGCCGATCGTCTCAAGGACGCTGTCGTTCATCTGACCGAAGGCTTCCTGCGCTTCGGTGAATCGCTTGTGGATGCGCCCGCCGAACTGCTGGATGAGCAGGGCCATAACCGGCAGCGGCAGCAGGGAGGCCAGCGTCAGCTTCCAGGAGATGAAGCCGGCCATTGTAATGAGGATCGTCAGCATGAAGATGCTGGAGTCGATCAGCGTGAGAATGCCGAAGCCGGCGGTGGTCGACACGGCGCGGAGGTCGTTCGTCGCCCGGGCCATAAGGTCTCCGGTGCGGTTGCGCTCGTAGAACGAAGGTGTCATGCGGAGCAGATGTTTCATGAGGGAGGTGCGCAGGGTGCGCTCCAGCACGAAGGCCCCGCCGAACAGCTGGCACATCCAGACGTAGTTGATGCCGTAGCCGATCACGGTAATACCGGCCCATAGGGCCAGGATGCCGTATAAATGCGTGCCGCCGAGCGTTCCCTGGTGGAAGCCGTCGATGGAATAGCCGATGAGCTTGGGCGGGATGACGTCAATGACGCCGGCCACTGCCAGAAGCAGGATGGCGGCCGTATACCGGCGCCAGTGCTGCCTGAAGAACCAGCGCAGCTTGTAAAGCACGGTAAGCATGAGAGAAGCTCCTTTCTTTGTACCGCATTTCCGAAGAACCCAATTCCAAATTGTATGTCCTGAATCCTTCGTACCCCATTCTAGCGTCAAGCAGAAGTGACCGGGGAAGGAAGGGCTGTGCCACACCAAAAAGGCCTACCGCCGGTCACTCCTGCGATACGCCTTTGCAGCGGGTTCCCCAGCCGTGCCTTCCCATAAGGTATGGGAGGTCGGGGGAACGCGCAAAAAAGGCGCACGGGTTACGGGGTCGTAACCGGTGCGCCGCATTCTTGTCGGTCTCATGCCTTGTTAAGGCAGGAGGGCACAGGAAGGAAGCGGGACGGTTACGCCGCAGTGATGGCGATGGAAGATGACAAAGCGGTGGGGCCGATCATTCCCTGGAGTCATCATAGTGCAGCCGTCCTTTCCTGTAATTTGGTAATATCTACAAGAGCCACTGTACCATCCCGCTTCCGAAAATGTCAACGGGAAAGAATCGTTATAGTCATGCTTGCCTGAGTCTCACGCAGGCAGTGCAGGGAGGGCCGGGAGTGCGCGGAGTGCCGGAGCTCCCGGACCGGCCTCCCGGTGTCCGGGAGGCTTCAAGCCGGAATGAGGGGGACGCCAAAAAGGGCGCCTGCCGGTCTACCGCAGACGCCCTGTAAGGATTATTTGGTTGTGAACCGGCTGACCATGTCGCGCAGCTCCATCGCCATCTCGCTCAGCGACTGGGAGGAGTTCGACACCTCGTCCATGGACTGCTTCTGCTCGGCAGCGGCCCGGGACACCTGGGCGAGCTGCTCGGCGGCTTCCTTGGTGACATGGAGCATCTCGGACATCGAGGCGGCGACTTCCTCCGTACCGGCGGAGAGCTCCTCCGAAGCAGCGGATACTTCCTGGATCTGGTTGCTTACGGACCGCACCGAAGCAAGCACGTGCTCGAAGATCTCGCCGACCTTGGACACCTGGCCGACGCCTTCGCTCATCATCTCGACGCCTTCATTCACGGAGCCGGCTACTGTGCGCGTGTTGTCGAGGATGGAGGAGACGATGACCGTGATGCGCTCGGCTTCCGTGCGGGTCTGCTCGGCCAGCTTCTTGACCTCGGTGGCCACGACGGCGAAGCCTTTGCCGTGCTCGCCGGCCCGTGCCGCCTCGATCGAGGCATTCAGGGCGAGCAGGTTCGTCTGCTGGGCGATGCCGCGGATGACGTCGATGATCTCGCCGATCGTATGGGACTGCTCTTCGAGCGACTGCACGGCACTGGCCGTCTGCCGTACCGTGCCGCCTACCGCCGTCATCTGGCGGATGGCCGCCTGCACCTCGGCATGGCCGCTGGTGACGTCGGACACGACTTCCGTCGTCGCCTCCGATACAACGGAGGCCGACTCGGCAATCCGTGTGATTCCCACCGCCATCTCGGTCATGGTCATGCTCGTCTGGCTTGCGCTTTCGTACTGCGCTTCCGAGCTCGAGGCGATGAACGAGACGGAACGGTTCACCTGCTCGGTGGCTGCAGCCGTCTGCAGCGAAGTGGCGGTGAGCTCCTGGGAGGAGGCCGCAACGGTTTCGGAGGATTCCGTAATCTTGCGGATCAGCGCACAGAAGGAATCGAGCATCTGGTTGATGTTGGCTTTGAGCGTCTGGATCTCGTCCTCGCCCCGGACCTCAAGTCTGCCCGCAAGGCGTCCCTGAGCCACTTCCTTCATCAAGGAGCTGATATGCAGCAGCGGGGAGGAGATGACACGGGCGACGATCATTGCGATTCCTACGACGACGATCAGCGAGGCCGCAATGATCACGAGGGTCGTGATGCGGGTCCGATTGACCGCCGCATAGACTTCTTTCTCCGGCGCGATGATGACCATCTTCCAGCCCGTCGAAGCTACCGTCTCATACGCGGCTGCATAGGAGGCACCGTCCGCCTCGGTATAGTCGAGAACGCCGTCTTCGCTCTTCAGTACGCTGTTCTCGAAGCCGGCGGCTGCATTCCCGAGCAGCTCGCCGACCGGCTTGCCTACCCGCTCGACTTCCTTATGGATCAGATACGTGCCGGTAGATGACAGAAGATAACCGTAGCTGCCGCCATCCTGAATGCTGCTGATCATACTGATGAGATCCGCAGGGCTGAGGAGCATCTGCAGCAGGCCGGCGAATTCGCCGCTGTCCTTTTTGAAAGGAATGTCAATAATGATGACATTCTCACCGGTAGCCGCCGATTTGCGGATATCGGATACGGCCGTCTTCAGCGTGCTTTTGGCCGCCTTGAAGTTGTCGAAGCTGCTCACATCCACCACACTGCCGTCAATGCGGTAGGAGGCGCCTTCCGTGTTGACGAAGTTGAAGGCCTTCACGTCGGGGTCAGCCTCGGACATGATTTTGAGCACGGGAACAATCAGGTCCGGATTGCCCTGCTTAAATTCGGGGTGGGCATCGATGACCCGCTGGGCCCGGATGATCTTGCTCTTGAGCCAAGTGTCGATATTGACAGCGCTGAGCTGCGCCAGAGCGGATTGGTTTACTTTGGTTGCAGTTTCCATGGCTCCTGTGGAGGTCGTCATAAGCAGGCTGCTTGCGATCAACAGCGGGATCATGGAAACCGACAGGAGCAGGGCGATGATCTTCGCCCGGATGGATTTGCCTACAAGTTTCCTCATGATGCGGTACTCCTCCTAATCGGTCCGAGTTTTGCCTGGAATGGGATGATGATGATGAATATGAATAGATATCCCTTATGTCGGCTTAGGAGGGACGGGAGTAAAGAGTGATTTGCTGGATGATTGGGGGAAGCGCGTTATCATCGGCCCATTTGCCTATTGCGGGCGGATGCTGTGCGAGGTAGAGTGAAGAGGATGCCTTTGCCATTTTGCGCCAACACCGTGATAGGAGGACGAAGATCACATGCCGCTGCTTGATATGCCGCTTGACAAGCTCCGCACGTATCCGGGCCGCAATCCGCGCCCCGACGATTTCGATGCTTATTGGAACGCAGCCCTGGAGGAGATGAGAAGCGTCGACCCGCAGGTGGAGCTGGTGCCTTCCAGCTTCACGGCCCCGTTCGCCGAGTGCTTCGATCTGTACTTCACCGGGGTGAGGGGAGCCCGCATCCATGCCAAATACATAAGGCCGACAGGCGTGAATACGCCTCATCCGGCCGTGCTGCATTTCCACGGCTACACGGGCAGCAGCGGCGATTGGCACGACAAATTGTCGTATGCGGCCCTCGGATTCTCTTACGCTTCGCTTGACGTCCGCGGTCAGGGAGGACTCTCCGAGGACACCGGCGGCGTCAAGGGGACGACCCACAACGGGCATTTCATCCGGGGGCTCGACGATGAGCCGCAGAATCTGCTTTTCCGCCACATTTTCCTAGATACGGCCCAGCTCGCATCGATCGTGATGGGCTTCCCCGAGGTGGATGCGGAGCGGGTGGGCGCCACGGGATGGTCTCAGGGCGGAGCGCTGACGATGGCCTGCGCCGCACTCGAGCCCCGCATCAAGAAGGCGGCTCCGGTATATCCGTTCCTGAGCGACTACCGCCGCGTCTGGGAGATGGATCTCGCTAAGGACGCCTATGCCGAGCTGCGGACTTACTTCCGGCATTTTGACCCGCAGCACCGGCGGGAGGAAGAGATCTTCACGAAGCTCGGCTATATCGACATCCAGCATCTGGCCCCCCGGATCCAAGCCGATACGCTGGCGGGCGTCGGGCTCATGGATCCGATCTGTCCCCCATCCACCCAGTTTGCCGCCTTCAACAAGATGACGGCGCCGCTTCAGCTGGAGATTTTCCCTGATTTCGGACACGAAGGCCTGCCGGGGATGAACGACAAGATCTATCAATTCTTGAAAGAGCTGTAGGCTGCAGGCCAGGCCTGCGGTATGAAGAAGACCCTTTTCCGGTTGAGGAAGGGTCTTTTTTTCATGCTTGAGGCTGTTTATGTCATCCGGTGTGAGGAAGGCCGGAAGAACCACCGCAGCATCGCGCGGGAGAATAGAAATAGGAGTCCTTCCGTAATGAAAGTGACGTACCAGTCCCAGTGCTGGTAGCGGATCAGCTGCGTGTACCGTTCCACGAACGCTTCCGGCACCGTCAATGCCGTGCAGAAGAACAGCAGATACAGGGCCTTGACCCACCGCGGGCGAGTCTCCGGGTACCAGGCATTATAATGGATGCAGGCGACAGGCAGCAGAAAATATTCAAAGCAGAAGCTCGTACGGTTGATCGAAGCGAACTCCCGGACCGGGTAGGCTAGCAGATCCCATTCCACGACAAGCAGACCGATGATCCAGGTCGGAAGGCCGACGACAAGGAAGACGAGATGATGCTGAAGCGCTTTGCTGCGGGGAAGGAAGAATAAAGAGGTCAGCGCTCCCAAGTTCGCTGTAACGAGAATGACGCGTTCGATGAGAAACATGTCAGCGGCCCCCTCTCAAGGTCGGTGCCCAGCGCCGGAGAAACCAGATGACATACCGCCTGGTGATCCAGTATTCCGCGAGGTAGAGCAGGACAGAGAGGTAGACCGTCCAGCTTATGTAGTCAATCAGCCCGGTCCGGTCCGCAACCCACCATTGAAGAAGGGCTATGCCTGCGGTATAAGCGGCATAATGCAGTCCCTGCTTCATCAGGGACCGTTCCTGCGGGTAGCGGACCTGGAACAAGGCGAAGACAGCCGGACAGAGCAGATAATCGAACATAAAGCCGAGATTCGAGGCCTGCGGGAACATCCGGATCGGATAGGTAATCCAGCCGAGACCCGTCAGGGCCAAGCCGACCGGCCAAGTCAGCACTTGGAAGGAAGTGAACGAGATGAGCGCTTCCCGGATCTGGCTGCGGGGAATACCGAAATATAGAACGGCCAGGGAAAAGGCGAGAATGGCAAGAAGGATGGAGCGTTCCAAGGACATGATCGGATCACCTGCCGGCCGGATGTGGGATGCTAACCTGTAGGAGCTAAGGTGTAGTCAGAATGGGCCTCCCCAAAAAAGGCCCTTCATAGTATGTGGCAGGATTCCCATCCCTATTCAGGCAGGAAAGGCTTGCATAAGCGGTATAGGACCTGCGGCTTGGGCGAGAATAACCGGTGGTACGGGAACTTATCACATTTACCGAAGGGGATTATGTCCGATGGGGATTCTAAGCGGCAATCCGAAGCATGAGCCGATGCACTATGGCGAGATTCATCAGGTATGGCAGTTCTGTATGACAGCCAAGAACTGCATCTCGGCCACTGAACTGTACCGCAACCACGCGGGCGACAGGGAGCTGAAAAAAATACTCGGCGACATCCTGGAACAGGCGAGGCTGGAAGTCAAGGAGTGCGATGATCTGCTCCTGCATAACGGCGTGATGCCTTCCCCGGCGCTGCCGGTACGGCCTGAGGTGGAGCTCGAGAGCATCCCGGCGGGAGCGCGGTTCGGCGATCCGGAGATCGCGGCGATGATTGCCGCAGACCAATCGCTGGGCCTCGTGGCCTGCAGCCAGGTCATGGGCATGTCGATCCGTGAGGACATCGGCGCCTTGTTCGCCAAGTATCATACGGCCAAAGCGGCGCTCTCCGTCCGGATTCTCCGCATGAACAAGGAGAAAGGGTGGCTGATCCCTCCTCCGCTTCATGTCAAGAGCGAGGATCTCGTAAAGGTGTAACCTGTTTATTTTGAAAAGCAGCCCGGGAGTCTTCCAGAGCAGGGGAAGACTCCCGGGCTATTCGCCGCGGATGCTGCGCTTACAAAAAAAGGATTGCAATGGACTCTTACACGTAATAATATAATATTATGTAAAAATAAATTATTACGTATAGGAGCGTGCTTCATGAAACTGCTGGTGCTCGGTGGAACCCGCTTTCTGGGATACTATGTGGTGTTGGAGGCACTGAAGCGAGGACATGAAGTAACGACCTTTAACCGCGGGAAGACGGATCGAGGGGTGCACAGCAGGGTGAAGGAGCTGTACGGGGACCGGGACGGGGGGCTCCACGTGCTGCAGAGCGACGAGTGGGATGCGGTGATCGATACCTGCGGGTATCTGCCCCGTCTCGTCAGGGCATCGGCCCGGGAGCTGGCAGACCGAGTGGGCCAGTATACCTTCATCTCCAGCATCTCGGTCTATAAGGATCTGAGCGTGCCGCGCAGCCATGAAGACTCGGACGTTCTGGAGCTTGAGGACGAGTCGATCGAGGACATTCCGAACCATTACGGTGCCTTGAAGGCCCGCTGCGAGCAGGTACTGGACGGCGTGATGCCGGGACGGGTCCTGACCGTCCGGCCCGGCTTGATCGTAGGTCCGAAGGATCCGACGGACCGCTTCACCTACTGGCCGGTGCGCATGAGCCGCGGCGGGGAGATGCTCTGCCCGGGCCGCGGGGACAGCGAGGTGCAGTTCATCGATGTCCGTGATCTGGCTCAGTGGACGGTGGTGATGACCGAAGCGAAGCGGACTGGCGTATACAACGCAGCGGGTCCTGGAGTGGCTCTTACGATGCGGGAGTTCCTCGAACGGGGGAGGGAGGCGCTCGGCAGCAGGGCCGTGTTCACCTGGTGTGATGAAGCCTTCCTGGCCGAACACGAAGTGCGGGGATGGAGCGACCTGCCGGTCTGGCTGCCCTCCGGGGGGCAGCTCTCCGAATACAGGGGCATCCTGCAGGCCGATTATTCGAAGGCTATGAAGGCTGGGCTAACCTTCCGTACGGTGGAGGAGACGGTCCTGGACACCGTGCGGTTCCATGGGCAGCGTGGAGACGGGGCGCAATGGAAGGCGGGACTGTCCGCCGCGCGCGAGACGGAACTGCTCGCCTTGTGGCATGGGAGAATGTCGGGAGAGCAGACGGCCGGAGGCAGCGGGGAAGCAGGGTAATTGGGCCGTGTCTCAGTCCTAGTGTGGCCAAATCACCCTCTCAGGTCGGCTACGCATCGTCGCCCGCCGGCAGGGAAGTCGGGTGGCAGGGAGATTGCGGCCGGGCTTCGCGGTGGATGATGAGGAGGAGAAGGGCGGGCACCCCCGGAGGGTGTCCGTTTTTTAGGTTAGGGAACGGTTTTTCAGGTCCATATTTACGAAAACGGTTTCGGATGATAGAGTGGGATTCAACAGGGATAGGGTATCAAGGATGGGGTCTAATGGGGGAAAGAGGCCATGAAAAGCACGCGAAATGGGTTTCGCAGCTGCTCTCTGAATCTACGCCTGCCCCTCCGCTCCGATGAAGCGGTATCGGGGGCCCTCCGGATTCCCTGGGTTGTCCATTTTTGTTGATAGCGCTGTCATTGTTTCTTGATCTCACTGTGTTTAGGCGAAAGGAGGGAAGAAGGACAGAGCTCGACAGGACGCACATGTTCTGTGTGCGGAATTTAAAAGGAGGTTGACTATGAAGAAGAAGATGGTATCGCTGGCCTTGTCGGCCGTGCTGGCTGCCTCCGGGCTCCTGCCCGGAACCGGTCAGGCGTTCTCGGGCGAAGTGCCGCTCGGCTCGGGCAGCTATTCGACCGTTCTGCCCGCGGGGGCGGCGGATGTGCAGGCACAGATCTACAAAACAGGGAATGTGACCGGTAAGATGCCGACCAACGATTGGTGGAGCTCGCTGGCCTGGGTGCCGTATTCCGAAGCGCAGTATCCTCATCCGCTGGCGGTCAAGAACCAGAGCGACGGGTTCCGGATCTATAATCCTTCGGGGCGGATCACGGCGAACTCGTCCTGCGTCTGCGGCTGGATCAACGATATCCACGACTTCACGGTCGGTCATACGGGCAGCGGCACGTTCCCGGATGCGAAGGTCGACGGCTTCAGCGACTGGTTCGTGAAGGCGCAGTACCAGAATGGCGTCAGCTCCATGAATGTGTCTTACGGCCACGGCTCCCCGTACGTCTATTTCAACTTCGGCGGCGGCAATCCGCAGCTGAAGTTCTACACGCCGCCGACCGTCTGGTCCGGCAGCGCCGGCAGCAGCGTGCTCGGCATCACCATCGAAGGCGCCCATTACGGGTTGTTCGGCCCGACGGGCAGCACGTGGTCCGGGATCGGAACGAATACGCTGACGAACGCGCTGAACGGCAAGACGTACTTCTCCATCGCGGCGCTGCCCGATAATACCGCGGCGACGCTGAACAAGTTCAAGCAGTATGCCTATTCCCACGTGACCGACACGAAGATCAGCTACGGCTACAACGCGGCGGCAGGCGAAGTCACCACGACGTTCAACTATACGACGTCGGCCAAGGAAGGCACGCAGGCGGGGACGATTTTTGCCCTGTATCCGCACCAGTGGAAGAACTCTTCTCAAGCTCTGCTGCCTTACACCTACAACTCCGTACGCGGCACGATGAAGACGGCGGAGGGGGCTTCTTTTACCACCCGCATGAAATTCACGGGCGTGCTGCCGGCGCTGCCGGACAAGGGCACGTACAACAAAACGACCCTCGGCGGCTACATCAACGAGGAGGAAGCACTGGCCTACACGGGCGGCACGGATACGTACTGGCTCGGCAAGCGCCTCGGCAAGCTGGCGACGCTGGCCCCGATCGCCGACCAGGTCGGCGACACGGCCGCATCCGGCAAGTTCCGCAGCGAGATCAAGAGTCGTCTGCAGGACTGGTTCAAGGCCAGCGACGCTTCCGGCAATCTCAAGAGCAGCAATGTCTTCTACTATAACAACAACTGGGGCACCGTAATCGGCTATCCGGCAAGCTTCGGCAGTGACGGCGAGCTGAACGACCACCATTTCCACTACGGCTATTACATCAAGGCGGCGGCGGAGATTGCCCGCACCGACAAGACCTGGGCGCAGAGCTGGGGCCCGATGGTGGAGCTGCTCATCCGCGACATCGCGAACTGGAACCGCAGCGACACGATGTTCCCGTTCCTGCGCAACTTTGATCCGTATGCTGGCCACTCCTGGGCTTCGGGCCATGCGAGATTCGGCGACGGCAACAACAACGAGTCGTCCTCCGAAGCGATGAATGCGTGGGCCGGCCTGATCCTGTGGGGCGAAGCGACGGGCAATACGACCATCCGCGATCTGGGCGTCTACCTGTACACGACGGAGATGAACGCGATCAACGACTACTGGTTCGATGTGCAGGACAACACGCACCCGGCCGCTTACACGCCGTCGGTGGTGACGATGATCTGGGGCGGCAAGGGCGCCAACGCCACGTGGTTCACCGCTAATCCGGAGCAGGTGCATGGCATCAACTGGCTGCCGATCACCGCAGGCCATCTTTATTTGACCCACTACCCAAGCTACGCGGCCAAAAACTACAACGCTCTCGTCAGCGAGAACGGCGGCACGAACTGGGATATCTGGCGTGACCTTATCTGGATGTACCGCGCAATCTCCTCGCCGGCAGATGCCAAGAACCAGTTTGCAGCGGGCATTGGCTCCATGGCGACCGGCGGGGCCGAAGGCTCCGGCGGACCGGAGACCGGCAACTCCAAGGCGAACGCGTACCACTGGATTTACAACCTGGACGCGATGGGCAACGCGGATCCGACGATCACGGCCAATTCGCCGACGGCGGCCGTCTTCAACAAGGGCGGCGTGAAGACTTATGTCGCCTACAACTTCAGCAGCAGCGCCAAAACCGTCACCTTCTCGGACGGTACCTCCGTCAGCGTGCCGGCGAACAGCTTTAATACGGGGAACGGCGGAGGCACCGGCGGCGGGGATACGACCGCTCCGTCGGCTCCGGGCAGCCTCGTATCGACGGGCAAAACGTCCTCCAGCGTCTCCCTGTCGTGGAACGCTTCGACGGATAACGTCGGCGTGACCGGCTATACGGTCAGCTACGGCGGGAACAGCCTGAACGTGACCGGCACGACGGCGACGGTCAGCGGCCTTGCTGCCGGCACGGCCTACACGTTCACCGTGACGGCCAAGGATGCGGCGGGCAACGTTTCTGCTGCGAGCAATGCGGTAACGGTAACCACCGACAGCACCGGCGGAGGAGGGGTGATCACGACGCCGGATTATACGGCGAGCGTGACGAAGACGTCGGCGGCGCAGGCAAAGATTGCGTTCACGCCGACCGTGAACGCGCTGTATGTGGACGTTCACTACACCGTGAACGGCGGCGGCCAGCAGAATTTCCGTATGACGAAGAACGGCTCGACGTGGGAGCAGCTCGTGAACGGGCTCAGCACAGGCAGCGTGCTCAAATACTGGTTCACTTACGAGAAGTCCGGTCCGCAGTATGATTCGCCGCAGTACACGTATACGCACCAGTAACAAGCTGTACGGGGCGGCGGGGTTGTTGAGAGCCCGCCGCCTTTCTTGAGGGAAGCCCCCGAGGAAGAGGGGCTGCCTGCCTGACGACGGTATTCTCCATTCAATCCAAGAAGAAGAGGTGTTCTTATTATGAAGCTCTTGCTCACCCGTACACTCTTGTCCCGCACCGCAGCCGCCCTGCTCGGCGGTGCGGTAGCCCTGACGGCGGTCCTCGGCCCGCTGCCCGCGCCCCGCGCTTATGCGGATCCGGCCTCCGCAGCCAATCAGGCGCTCGTCTGGCTGAAGACCCAGCAGGATGCCACGGCGGGGCTTGCGTTCGACGGTCTCGTGGATTCCTTCGAGGACTACTGGGGTCCGAACAACCCGAAGCAGATCGTGTATACGTATGATCAGGCGGTGGCGGCAATTGCTTTTATTACGAAGGGGGAGCGCGCCAGGGCCGAGAAGGTACTGAACAAAATGCGCGACATCCAGGACCCGTCGGGCTACTGGCTCAACTCCTACTGGTACAACAATGGGGCCGGCGAGGAGATCCGCAGGCACGTCGGACCGGTCGTCTGGATGGCGATGGCCGTGATGGCCTATGAGAAGCAGTACAACGATACGCGGTACCGCAGCATGGCGGTGAAGGCGCTGGACTGGTCGCTCCAGTACAAGAAGCCGCACGGGGGAATCTCCGGCGGGTGGAGCGGCTGGACGAATGCCGACGAGCCGTGGACCTCGACCGAGCATAATATCGATTTGTACCCGACTCTGCGGTACTTTGCCTCGGTGGAGCCGGCGAAGGCTTCCGCTTACAACAGCGCGGCGGACGGCGTGAAGCGGTTCCTCGACAACACGGTGTGGAACGACAGCCTGAAGCGGTGGAACGGCGGCTGGAAGGACAATACGAGCCTCATCGACCCGAACGTGCCGATGGACGTCAATCCGTGGGGCGTGCTGGCTCTGGGGCTGTCTGGCACCCGGAATTACCAGGCGAGCCTTGCTTATGTCGAGAATGCGAACGGCTCCCCGGGGACGCTGGCGAATCCGAAGTACAAGCAGACGCTGACCTACAACGATCAGGGCGGGCTTATGACCGCTTATGACTTCGACTGGACCGATGAGGTGAAGCCGGCCTACGACGACAACGGCAATCCGATCGGCAGCACCGGTCCGGATATCTGGCTGGAGGGCTCGGCGTTCATGTCGGCAGCCTACTACCTGCAGGGCAATCAGGCCAAGGCCGACAGTATCCTGAACGAGCTGGCCAAAAAACAGGGCACGAGCGGCCCCTCGACCGGCGGTCTGCCGTATTCGCTCAAGGGCACGCATAACAGCTATTGGACGATGGCGCAGCAGAACTGCGTATCGAGCACGGGCTGGTTCATTCTGGCGGCCCAGCGGTTCAACCCGTTCCAGGGCCAGTACATGACCGGCAGCGGCGGCGGAAGTGATACGGCGGCGCCTACGGCTCCAAGCGGTCTCGTGTCCACAGGCAAAACCTCCTCCAGTGTTTCGCTGCAGTGGAACGCCTCGACCGATAATGTCGGCGTCACGGGCTACACGGTCGGCTACGGCAGCGGCAGCTTGAACGTGTCCGGGACGACGGCAACGGTCAGCGGGCTGGCGGCGGGCACCGCCTACACGTTCACCGTGAAGGCCAGGGATGCGGCGGGCAACGTCTCCGCGGCCAGCCCTGCCGTGACGGTCACGACGAACGCCGGCGGCGGAGGAAGCGTGATCACGACGCCGGATTATACGGCCGGCGTGACCAAGACGTCCGCGACGCAGGCGAAGATTGCGTTCACGCCGACCGTGAACGCGCTGTACGTGGACGTTCACTATACCGTGAACGGGGGAGGCCAGCAGAACTTCCGCATGACGAAGAACGGCGCGGCCTGGGAGCAGCTCGTGAACGGCCTCAGCGCCGGCAGCGTGCTGAAGTACTGGTTCACGTACGAAAAGTCGGGGCCGCAGTACGACTCGCCGCAGTACACGTACACGCACACGCACTAAGAAGGCGCCGACGCCTGTCTTGCGGCTGGCAGGGGCAGCAGGGGCTGGTTCGCTGCCTCCTGGCCGCCACCGGGACCGGTGGGGAGCCGGTCGGGTGGAGGTAGGCGTGAGGCTGCGGTAGACTGCGTAAGAGTGCGAAGGGATGCCAGGGCTGTGTTAGGCTGCGTGAGAGAGTATGAAGGGAAGCAGGGCTGTGTTAGGCTGCGTGAGAGTGCGAAGGGATGCAGGGCTGTGATAGGCTGCGTAAGAGTACGGAAAGAGGATAGATGCTAGTCAGGGTGTCAGGAGCCAACGTTTTCGGATGTTGGCTCTTTTTGGCGCTGGCGAGGGAAAGTGGGCAGCATCGGCACCCGGGAGTGTTCGAGGAGCAGAGTGGGACGTGGAGGAGTTAATGGAGTGGAACGTGGTAGGGCGAGAGTAGCGGAAGTGTGGAGGAAGGGAGAAGTGGGGAGAGGAGCAGAGGAGCGAGGAGTAGAGGGGTAAAGAGCAGATGACCAGAGGGGGAGCGGAGGAGTAAAGGGGGAGTAGGGTAGTAGAAGAACGGGGTAGTAGAAGAGTGGAGCCTGAGAGGGCATGAGTAGTGGAGGAGCAGCGGAAGAGTGGAGGAACGGAGAAGTGGGGGAGGAGAAAGTAAATATGGTGTAGTGGGGAGAGGAGTAGGCGAGTAAAGGTCAGATGAGCAGAGGGGGAACGAAGGGGAGGAGCGGGATAGTGCAGGAGTAATGGAAGAAGGTGGGGGGAAGGAGGAGTAGGGGGGCAGAAGGCGTGGAGTCTAAGTATGGAGAGAGGAGTGGGCGAGAAGGTGAACAGTGGAGTAAGTAAAATAGCAGATGAGCGGAAGAGGAACGGTGGAGTAGGGAGGCAGAGGGAGTGGAGTAGAAGCGTAGAAAGAAGACCAGACGAGAAGGTGAGCAGAGGAGAAAGTAAATAGAGCAGATGAGCAGAAGAGGAACGGTGGAGTAGGGAGGCAGAGGGAGTGGAGTAGAAGCGTAGAAAGAAGAACAGACGAGAAGGTGAGCAGGTGAGAGTGGAGAGGCGCACTAGTAAAGGAAGAGACTGGGAAAAGGGGACATTTCGGTCGGCGTACGGAGAGAAAAAGCGGTTCCAGAGGCGGTATACTGTAATCAGGACAACAGATCAAGGGGAATGCCTGGGGAGGACGAAATTACGGAACTGAGATGCGTTATTGGGGTCAAATCCAAGGTGAAAATGAAAATAACGGAACTCAGATGCGCTATCTCGCGTTTGAAGGGGGGTTCACAGGACTTTAAGGCGGAATAGCGAATCGTAGTTCCGCTATTTGCTGCGAGGCCCTCTTTTTCTAGCGAATAAGGCATCTGAGTTCCGTTATTTGGTGTTCCTGCTTCTGCCGTAGGGCGCGGACTCACATTTGGGCGTACCATTCAGATGCTACGCTGCAGCTGCCCGCGAGAACGCCGCGCGTCGGAACGCACGGCTGCCCGCGAGAACGCCGCGCGTCGAAACGCACGGCTGCCCGCGAGTACGCCTCGCGTCGGAGCGCCGCGTTGCGTCCGCGAGATCGCCAAGCGCCGTAGCGCCGCTGCCCGCGAGATCGCCAAGCGCCGTAGCGCCGCTGCCCGCGAGATCGCCAAGCGCTCTAACGCCCGGCTGCTCGCGAGATCGCCCCGCGCCGGAGCGCTTCGCAGCTCGCGAGATCGCCCCACGCCCGCGCGTACGCTAACCTTCCCTGCAGGAGCCGCAGGACTCGCGGACGATCAGCTCGGGCTCTACGACGACGCTGCTCGAGCTCATCTGGCCGTTGATGAGATCGTACAGCATCAGGGCGGCGAGCTTGCCGATCTTTTCCTTGTTCTGGCGGATGGTGGTGAGGGGAGGGCTGACATAGCCGGCCGCCTCGATATCGTCGCAGCCGATGACCGATACATCGCCGGGTACCTGCAGGCCGTGCTCCCGCAGCGCGCGGATCGCCCCGATGGCGAGATGGTCCGAACCTGCGAACAGCGCCCGCGGCAGGCTCCCTCCCGCGATAAGCGCTTTCGTGGCCGCATAGCCGCTCTCCTCGGAAAAGTCGTCCCCGTGAATGAACCAGGCCGGCTGCACCGGCAGTCCCCAGCGGCCGAGCGACTGGACCAGCCCGTTCTCCCTCATCGACGAAATATCATACTGCGCCGAGGGGCCGAGATAGCCGATCTCGCGGTAGCCGAGCAGATAAAAATGCTCGACGACCTTGTCGGACATCCGGTTGTTGTCCGACATGATGTGGCCGGAGCTCGTACCGGAAAGCACGAGGTCCACGCCGATGCAGGGAATCGAGCTGGAGTCCAGCTCATGAATGGCCGGTTCGAGCTCCTGGCCGGAGAGCAGAATGCACCCGTCCACCTGGAAGTGCCGGCAGCGTGCCAAGTAATCTTCACCGGAGGAGTGAAACTTCTCGTTCGAGAAGAAGAGGAGGTCATAGCCGAGCAAGCCCATCTGCTTTTTGAACGCGTTCAGCACCCCGACGAAGAACGGATGCGTGAAGTCGATGTTGAGCTTCCCGGCAAAAACAACACCGATGAGGCCCGATTTCTTGGTGGCCAGCGTTTTGGCCGAATTCGACGGGATGTAGCCGGTCTCTTTCATAATGGCAAGAACCTTCTGCCTCGTTTCGGCGGAGATGTCGCTGTAATTGTTAATAATCTTCGAGACGGTCGAGACCGACACGCCCGCAAGCTTGGCTACGGTTTTGATGTTCACGCTGCTGGACCCACCTTTGGTTGTCTTGTTTCGAAAGTTTTCGTTCATTACTTACTCTCATTGTATCCCGGCAATGAAATGGCAGTCAACGGAAGCACCGAGATCCGTGAAGAATCCCTTCCTGACAGCCTAAACCGAAGGTGTTCCAGTAACGAAACAGTTTCGTAAATCGCTCCGGACTGCACGGGTTGGGGACGATATGCAAAGGGGAGGGGATTCCATAAAGAGGAAAAGTACAGTGAACCATGGAATAGATCTAATTCACGGCTGATCTCATACACTGCCGTACTTAAGGTGCTTGCAACAGGCGAAAGGAACGCGGCAAAATAGGCGTACCTTTGGACAGACATGGAATCATACCAGGAAGAAGGAGGGCGGCTTCAAGATGATTCGCCGTGCATGCGGGGAAGATGCGGCCCAAGTGACCGGGCTGCTGAAAGAGCTGTGGCCCGGCAGGGCGATGGATGAAGACCGGATCAGGGAGGTGTACCGGAGAAGCTTGGAATCCACCTCGGACCACCTGCTGGTAGCCGAGGAAGAGGGGCACGCGGTCGGATTCGCTTCGATGGTCATCAAAAACAGCTTTTGGCAGGAGTCGTATGTGGGGTACATCACCGCACTGGTAGTTAAGGAGAACATGCGCGGGAAGGGGACCGGACGTGCGCTGATCGGCGAGCTGTCAAGGATAGCGGCGGCAAGCGGGTGCAGGAAGGTGGAACTGGATTCGGGCTTTCACCGGGAGGGGGCCCACCGCTTTTATGAAGGGCTTGGATTTGAACGGAGGGGCTTTATTTTCTCCAGGGACAGCTGAACAACGGAGCCGGCGGCAGCGCCGGTACGCTTAGGAAAGGAAGGGAATCGGCATTGATCGTTCGCGATTCGGGGGACGCTTGGGTGCTGACGGCGCAGCATGAGCATGCCCGTCAGTCGGGGGAGGCGGCGCGGCGCTTCCGGTCTTTTTTTGAGGATTACCCTTACTTCGAAGACCTGGTGAAGGCGGTGTACCAGCATGATCTGGGCTGGGTGCGGCTTGATGAGACGCCGGTCTGGAATGACCGCGCTTCGGCGCCTTACTCGTTCATCGATTATCCGCTGCTGCCCAAGCTGACGCATTACCGGCTCGGGCTGGATCAGACGGAAGCGCTGAATCCGTATGCCGCTCTGCTGTGCAGCATGCACTACGCCGCCTTTGTGGAGGGAAGTTCCGACAACGAAAGCCAAGCGTTCTATCATCACGAAACACGGAGGCAGGAGCGGATTCGCAGAGGGCTGGGTATTCCGGAGGAGGAGCTGCAAAAGCCGTTCAGCCTGCTGAAGCTTTGCGACCTTCTCTCTTTATATCTATGCTTGAATGAACCGGGCGCGGGCAAGGAACAGGAATATCCTCCGTACCGGTCAGGATTCCGGTATTCGGAGCCGTTCCACCCGGACGCGGCCGGGAAGCTGACGGCCCGGTGGATCAGCCGGTCCGAGGTCGAGATGGAGCCAAACCCCTTCGAGTACACCTTCCGCCTCTCGGTTCGCCAGAAGCGGGTACCGAAGGCTCTCGCCGCAAAGGCGGGGCTAGCCGAAGCTTACCGGCAGACGGAGGAGACGGTGCTGGAAGTCCGTTTCCGCGGCCGCTCAGGAGAGGAGGAGGCGTGATGTACAGCATCAGAACCTTGGGTCTGGCGGATGCCCAGGCCTTCCTGCAGCTTCGGCTGGAGGCGCTGAGGGAGCACCCCGAAGCTTACTCGGCGGATGAAACGGAGTGGCGCGCCAAGACCGCCCAGGATGCGGCGGCGGTCCTCTCCGGGGAGAATGGCGGGTTTGTGCTTGGAGCCTTCCTTGCGGACGGAGAGCTGATCGGCATGGTCGGCTTCTATCCGAACGGCAGGCCGAAGCTGTGCCACAAGGGCACGCTTTGGGGGATGTATGTCGCAGCGAGGTACAGGAGGAAGGGAGTGGGGCGGAGCTTGATCGATGCTCTTCTCCACAAGGCCCGCTCACTCCCTGGCATTCGTAAAGTCAATCTCGGCGTGATCCGTACGAAGGGGGACGCGCGCAGGCTGTATGCTTCGGCCGGCTTCATTGTCTACGGCACGGAACTGGGCTCGCTGCAGGTTAACGGGACGTTTTATGATGAAGACCTGATGGTCTATGAATGGGAAAAAGGCGAGGCGGGGAGGCAGTCATGACTGCGGACAAATGGGAATGGGATGACAGATATGACTATCTGCGGGATACCCGGGACCTTTATTACAATGAGGACTATCTGGAATTCCTCGTGAGGATCGTCTGGAGAATCGACTGGCCCGTCGATCTGCTGGATTTCGGATGCGGTTACGGGTATCTCGGGCTCAAGCTGATGCCTCTGCTTCCCGAGGGCTCGACCTATACGGGAATCGACCGGTCCGGGGAGCTGCTGAAACGGGCACGGGATGCGTTCCGGGACGCCCCGTATCCCGCCGAATTCATCGAAGCGGACCTCGAGACCCCCATCCGGCCGGAACGCCGTTACGATCTGGCCGTCTGTCATGCGCTGCTCCTGCACCTGTCCGACCCCTTTCGGACGCTGGGGAAGATGGCCGGCAGCGTGAAGGAAGGCGGGCGGGTGATCTGCTTCGAGCCGCATTGGATCGCGGGGATGGCCGGCCACCAGCTCGGTGAGGGGGACGCATCGGAGCTGGTGCCGCTCGGCATTCTTCAAAAGCTGTATGAAGAAGGAAGACAGCGGACCGGAAAGGATGGCAATATCGGCCTCAAGCTTCCGCTGTATTTCAGCAGACTCGGTCTGGAGAAAGTAGAGTGCCGTGCCAGCGATAAGGTGAATTTCCTGGATCCGCGGACTGAGGGAAGCGGGCGGCAGAAGCTTTACCACTCCCTGAAGCAGGAAGGGCTCGGCCTGATGCCCGGGGAACAGGAGTCCTTTGTCCGGGGACTGCTGGGCCGGGGGCTGAGCCTCGGGGAAGCGGAGGCCCAGTACGAGGCGGAGAGGCTGTACGCCGGGCGATTTCGGGAGGATTCGGCCTTGGCTTACGCGCCGGGAATGAAAATCACCTTCGGCACGGTGGGAAAGTGCGAGACGACAGGCGGTCCACCCATTTCGTAAGCCTGTGTTTCAAGCGGTCAAGAAGGGGGTAATAAGGAGTAAAGGTCCGCCATAAGGCTAAGGACCGGTTTTGGGGAGGTGCTGCGAGTGCAAACATCCTTGGATGATCTTGGCCAGGTATCGCAAAGAACCGACAAGTTGATGGATGTCAGTTTGAATGTCGTGGGCAAAGCGACGGCGCACTACAACAACATCAGGCGTGCAGTGCACCGGAATTCCGAACAGATCGACAGGTCGTTCCGCAGTATTGACCAGACCAGAACGCTGATTGAAACAGCGCGCAGGACGCTGCGTTGAAGGGTCGCCGCCGTTTTTTCTGGCTACATAGAGCTTTAGCATCATAATGAAGATGTAGGCAAAATAGAGTTGTACGCACAGCAAAGCCGCCCGTCCATTGGATCGGGCGGCTTTGTGTATGCGGTCAGCAGGCAGGGCCTCAGCGGGAGACAGGCGGGGCGATTTCGCAGAAGCCTTCCGGCTGTCCGCGTGTAAGGCAGGCGCCACCGCCATCCTTCCCCCGCGTCCGCCGCCTGGGCAGCGCCCTGTCGGCCGGCTCTACCAGCTGCCGCCGCCGGAGGAGCGTCCGCCACCACCGCCGCCCCAGCTGCCGCCGCCGGAGGAGCGTCCGCCACCACCGCCGCCCCAGCTGCCGCCGCCGGAGGAGCGTCCGCCGCCACCGCCGCTCCAGCTGCCGCCGCCGGAGGAACGTCCGCCGCCGCTGTCCAAGCCCCCACCGTACCCTGTGGAACGCTGCCCGATCAGGATCTGCTGCTGCTCCTCCTGCAGCATGGCGTGGTAAGCCATATCGAGCTGGGAGACGGCCTGGTCGGCAGCGGCCAGCCGGTGCAGCGCATCGCCGTAGAGCCCCAGCATGAGCAGGTTCTGGATCTCGCTGATGCTTGCGGCGTAGCTCTGGGTATAGCCGGTATGCGTCAGCCGGGAGCCGGCACGCAGGGCCACGGCCTGATACCGTGCGTGTACCTCGCGGAGCATCCGCTCCGCCTGCTCCTTCTCCTCGGCCATCCGCGAGATGCCGGATTGATAAGCGCGCGCGTCCGAAGACAGGCGGGCGATGAGCGCGGCGAGCTCTTCCAGATCGTAGGGCGGCGAAGCGAGCGCGGCATGGATGTGCTCCTTCTGGCCGTGCAGCTCGCGTTCGAGCAGGGCCAGCTGCCGGTTCCCCTGGGTGTGGAGGGGCAGGGAGCGGGCTTCCGCCAGGGCCGCACCACTGCGGAAGAGTGACCAGGCCTGCGCCTCCTCGTCCCGGAGCTCCTGCAGCCGCCGCGACGGCCCGGTGTACACGCCGAGCACGTCCGCATGCAGCGCCTCCGCCTCTTGGAGGCGCGCGATGAGTCCTTCCGTGAGCCGGCCCGCTTCGGTGTACGCCTGGGTCTGCGCTGAGGCCAGCGGGCGCGCCGCCTCCAGGCCCTGCTGCAGTTCCGCCGCCGCCGTCTTCAGCGAGCGGAAGCTGTTCTCGGCCGGGGCCCAGTGCTTCTCGGCGAACTCGGCCTGCGCCCTTGTCCGCTCCTGCGGGTACGTGCGGTCTGCCGCGGCATAGTCCGCAAGCGCCGCTTCGACCTGCTTCAGGCGGCCGGCCACCGCATCCCGCAGGGCGGCCCGCCGCGCCACCCCGCTGCGCGCCTGCTCCAGCAGGCCGGCGACGGAGGCCGAGGCGCTGCCGGCTTCCGCCAGGGAGCCGCGCTCCAGCGCCCGCTTCATCGCGGCGCCGGCCTTCTCCGCCTCGGCGAGCGGAGCGTACGGGTCCCAGGCCTCGGCAGGCCGCAGGCCGGAATCGGCCAGCTCGCGTTCGATCCCGGCCCGCTCGGCTTCGATCCGGGTGGGCAGCCCTTCAAGCTCCTCCAGGTAGCCGGGCAGCTTGTCGAGCCCGCCCCGGATGGAGGCCAGCTTCTCCTGCTGAGGCAGCACCTCCTGTTCCGCCGCGAGCAGGTCCGAAACCTGCAGCGCCGAGGAGCGTTCGAGCTGACCGCGCATGCCGGCCAGCTCCGCCTTCAGCTCGTCCATCGGCAGGGCATGCCGGGCGGAGAGCTCCTCCACCTTGGCCTCGGCTGCAGCCACCTTGCTCTGCAGCTTTCCAATGTCCTCGGAGATGGAGCGGTCGAGGCCGGAGAGATGATCGACCTCCCGGCGCGCTTCCTCGAAGCGGGTGCGCAAGGCGGCGAGCTCCGCGCGCACCGCCTCAAGATCCCGGGCGGCTGCGCCTGCGCCGAGCAGCGGAACGGCATGGCCGCCGAGGCGCTCAAGGCGGCCCTGCACTTCGGCCGACAGCGCCGTCAGCCCCTCTTCGAGCCGGTCGGCGGCATCGCTGGTCCGCTCGCCGGGATACAGCTCGCGGATCGGTGTCAGCGCCTCCTGCGTGCGGCTGATATCGACGATCAGCGTCTTCGCCGATCCGGTGAGCTCCTCCTGCAGGGCAGTGAGCCGGCGGCGCTTCAGCAGAGCCATCACAAGCCAGCCGGCAAGCAGCAGCACGATGCCTCCGGCAAGCAGGGGCAGGAGCCCGCCGAAGTCGGGGCTTGCGCCGGCCGAAGCACCTGCTCCGCCCCCGGTCCCGGACGCCGGTCCGGGGGAGGCGAGACTTTGGCCAGACTGCATCAGCTCGAGCAGCCCGGCGGCAAAGTCGCCCTGCCGGGCATGGGGCAGGAAGTGCGCCCCGACCCATTCGTCAATGGAGCTCTCGCGCAGCCCGTCCCGGTCGTAATCGGCGGGAAGCGCATCGATCCGGCGCTGCAGGTCGGGATTGTCGAACTGAACCTCAATGCGGCGGTCGCTCTCCGAGAGCAGGAGAAGCACATCCCGGCGCTGCAGGTTCCACGCCCGATAGACGGAATCGGCGTACGCCTCCGGCGGCATGCCCTGAAGGCTGACGACGGTCAGGACATGGAACGAGTAGCGCCCTTCGGCCGCACGTTCGAGCGAAGACCGGCTGCCGGCTGAGAGCATGCCGGCCGTATCCTGTACGGCTCCGTTCACGGGCGGCACCTCCGCGGCCGAGACCGGGGAACCGAGCAGGAAGAGCAGGGATAAGGTAAGGGACATGAGCTTTTTCATGAGCATCCTCCACTTCCAGGGAGATTGTCGTTTCGGTGCTTCCCCCTATGCGGCAGGGGAAGACGTTCTACCGATACTTAAACCAATCTCGGGGAGATCAAGCGCCGTCAGACCCGCTCTGCGGCTGCCGGAGCCGGAAGGCGCATTCGCAATGGTCCCTTCCCAATTACGCAAAAGCCCCGCGCTGCCGGAGAGAGCTGACCGGAAGGCGCGGGGCTTGTTATTTTTAGGGGCGAAGCAGCGGGGTCAAATCGGAGATGAGCAGATCGACCTCATAATCCGTGCCGTAGATCCGGATCGCCTGGAGTCTGGCGAGCGTGTCCTCGGGGATTGAGCGGGCGGTGTGCTGCGGCTCCATGCTGAGCTCCGTTCCGCGGTCCGACATGTTCACGAGGAAGATGCCGTTGTGCAGGTTGAGCAGCTCGCCTGCGGCCGCCTCGAACAGCTCGTCCGGCGAGGAGATCGGCTCCTGGGCGAAGCGGGAGGCGAGCCGGAGCATCGATTCCTGGCTGCCCGCGATGGCGGTATAGCCGGCTTCGGAGGCTTCCGCCGCGGTGATCCGCTGGGAGAAGACCCAGTCATACACGCTCGGCCGGGGGGCGATCGCCATCTCGAGCCGGACGCCGGAATCCGCGAAGCGGATCAGGTTCTTGGCGAAGAGAGACACATACCCGGAGAGCCACTCGCCCGCAGGCGACCCGTCCTTGAGCAGCACCGCGGACACCAGCGCATCCACGCTGCCCTGCAGGATGGAGGAGAACTGCTCGTCGGAGAGGCTGTAGGCGTCCTTGAACGAAGACAGGACCTCGGAGAACGATTCGTAGGTCATCAGGCCCTGGTCGATCAGGGTCTGTCCCAGCAGCAGATGCTCGCTCTTCTGGGAGAGAAGCAGCTCCTGCACCTGTTCCTCGGTCAGATAGCCCTGTTCCACGGCGATTTCCCCGAAGCGCTTGTCACGGCTCATCTGCTCCGCGTGCACTTCCTCCACCTGAGCTCCGGTCATCCATCCTTGGTTGATCGCGAGCACGCCGAGCTTCGGTCTGGCGTCCTTCTGGGCGGTGAGCGCCTCATAGAGCTGGGTGGACGTCAGGTGTCCCTGGGACAGCAGGTATTGGCCAAAATATTGTGCGAACATCACGCTTCTCTCCGATCCTGGGCCATTTTGTGAATCAGCTCGTTCAGCGCCTCGATCGTCACAGGCTTCTGCATGAAGTTATCCGCGCCGGCTTTCAGCGCCTTGATCAGATTGCCCTGCGTCCCTACGGAGGACACCATCACGACATGGATGTTCTTGTCGAACTCCTTGATTTCCTTTAACGCCTCAATGCCGTCCTTGCGCGGCATGACAATATCCATAAGAACGAGGTCGGGCTTCTGCTCCTGGCAGAGCGCGACGGCCTCAAGCCCGTCGGCTGCTTCCAGAATGCCGGTGTAGCCCTGCTCTTCCAGAGCGCTTTTCAGCTTCTTGCGGACAAGAAGGGAATCGTCGCATAACAATATCTTTACTTCTTTGGGGTTCATGGTCCCACTCTCCCTGACGGTGGTATAGGCTTCCTGTTTTTTTATTATCGACCAATTGACCCCGGATCATTACCATTTTTTCATTATGGAGCGGGATGGAAGGGGCTTTTTAACATTCGCGGGAGGGAAAACGTGCAAAATAACACTCTTTTAATTCGATCCTAACAGTTTCCTAAAATAGGTCTGTTAGTATGGGTTTAACGACAAAAGAGCGGTCAGTCCTCCCAGAAACGACAGCAGACGACAAAACACGCAAGATCCAACTTTCAAACAAAGGATGATGATCCCGATGCAAACCGCGACCCAGCAGACAGTGACCGAGCGCCCTTACCACATTCCACAGTTTCTTTCCTCTGCCAACATGGAGCGTCTGGAGAAGGTTATGGTTCTCCAGCGTGCTTCCGAAGCATCCCACCTCTTCTGGGAAGGCGACACGGCGGACAAGCTGTATTTTGTCAAAAAAGGCGCAGTCAAGCTGATGAAGTCGACGGAAGACGGACGGTCCATCATCCTGCAGATTGCCCAGGCGGGCGACCTGTTCGGGGAGTTCGGCGACGCTGGCGCCATGAGCTTCGGTTACGATGCCGTTGTCCTGGCGGAAGCGACGCTCGGTGTCATCGCCTTGAGCGACCTTGAGAACCTGATGAGATCCAGCGGCGACTTTGCCGTGGAATTCGTCAAATGGCAGAGCCTGATGCAGAGAGCGGCCCAAACCAAGCTGCGTGATCTGCTCCTGTACGGCAAGAGCGGCGCACTGGCGGCCACGCTGATCCGTCTGGCGAGCTCCTGTGGCATCCGCACCGAGCGCGGGGTGCGGATCTCGATGAGGCTGACGCATACGGACCTCGCGCATATGATCGGATCCACGCGGGAAAGCGTGAACCGGCTGATTTCCGAGTACCGCGCGGAAGGGGCGCTGGACTTCCAGAAGGGCTACCTCACAATCAAGGACGAGTCGTTCTTTAAGGACATGGTAGGCGGAACGGAAATTCCGCTGGAGCTCTGCCGCATCTAGGGCCGGCGGAGCGGCACCTTCCGGCTTGAGGCCCGGGAGACGGAGGCTGAGGCATGAAGTAGGGCAGACAAGTGAATAGAGCAGACTGCGGTACGGGCCCGTGTTTTTCGGGGAAGCCGGACATCCGCGGTCCAGGCGGCAGAGAGAGTGCGGGAGGGACCCGGTCACTGTCTCTTTTTTATTGATTCCACCGGCTTTGGACGGCCGTCGGACCTATCTTTCGTTAGCCTTTGAACCGCCTCCTCCAAGATATGGTACACTAAAGGCAAATTAGAAGTTCGAGTTGCCGTATGGGGGTCTATGGGTATGCATGCTGCCGGTAAGCTTTTCTCTTACAAGGAATCCGGAGGATATTGGAAGAGGTATCAGAACTTTTTTCCTGAAGAACTGCGCATTACGGATTCTAACTCCCCTGTGGAGGAATGGTGGAATTGGATGGATTGCCGTATCCATATCGACCGGATGCCCGCTGCGGATTCCAGCCTGAAAGTCATTCTCATTCATGGGGCAGGCGGCCACGGCCGATTATTGGCTCCCTACGCGCGGATGCTGCAGATCCATGGCTATGAAGCGGTCGCTCCCGATTTCCCGCCTTACGGGTTAAGCGATGCCGAATCGGTAAGATCGCTGAGTTACCGGCACTGGCTCCAGATCCTTACCTCTTTGATCGACCGGGAGACCGACCGGGACGGCAAACCCGTCATATTGCTCGGAGTCAGCATTGGCGGTATGCTGGCTTATCATGCGGCTTGTATGACGGACAGAGTCAAAGGGCTGATCGCCACCACCTTTGTCGATACAAGCAATCCGAAGGTGCGTGACCAGCTGGCCCCGAACAAGTTGGTCAGCCGTGTGGGAAAACGTTCGATGGATGCGTTCCCCTTGGTATTCGATCCCATCCGAATCCCGATCCATCTCGTATCCAGAATGGAGTCGCTGACGAATAACTCCGAATTGACCGCGCTCATCATGGAAGATCCCCAAGCTGCGGGCATCAAGATACCGGTGAGATTCTTGAGAACCTTCCTGGATTTCAAGCCCCTCATTGAACCGGAACATTTTGATCGCTGCCCAGTGCTACTAATCCACCCGGAAAAAGATCCGATGACCCCGTTTTCCCTAAGTGAATCGTTCTATCGGCGGTTACAAGGCGCGAAGCAGTGCGTCCTTTTGGAGGGAGCCGGACACCTGCCGATCGAACAGCCGGGACTGGATCAAATGAAAGCCTCAATCCTCTCCTTCTTAGGGAAGATCGAGATGGAACTGCGGCAGCCGCAGCAGGAAGGCTCCGCGGGGGGACCGGACCTCTAGGCCGTGCAGGAAGGCTCAGTCTCCTCCCGGGTAAGCCGATCTCCGGGGAAATATGTTAAGATAGAGCTGTCGATCCCTCAAGGGAATCGATAGGGAGAAGTGAAGGAGCAGGTTTCCATGGTGTATTGGATCATTCGTAATGCCGTCAAATTATGGCTGTATCTCAGGTTCCGTGTCAAAGTGGAAGGGGTACGGCATATTCCGCAGGGAGGCTGTATTCTGGCGATGAATCACCGCAGCAATTATGACTCGCTGCTCGTGGGCGTGCATACGCCGCGCAAGATGCACATCATGGCCAAGGAAGAACTCTTCAGGAACAAATTCGGCGCCCGGGTCATTGCGGAAATGGGCGCTTTCCCGGTAAAGCGCGGCAGCGCGGACCTGCGTTCGCTCAAGCATTCGCTGAAGCTGCTGGAAGAAGGCGGCCTGCTCTCCTTATTCATCGAAGGCACCCGTTCGCAGTCCGGCGAGATGGGGGATCCGAAGAAAGGGATCGGCTTCCTCGTGGCCAAAAGCCGCGCTCCTGTGGTGCCTGTACTGATCCAGGGGTCTTCGGGCGGCTGGTTCTCAAGAGCCACCGTCACTTTTGGGGAGCCGCTCGTCGTACAAAGCAAGGAGTATGAAGAGATTGCCCTGCAGGTGGCGGGTGCCATCAAACGTCTGGCTTAGTTATTAAGGGAGAAAAGAATTACACGGGAAGTCCGGTGGCAAGCTAGAAGCAAGCCTGACTTTACCGGAGGATCCTACCTTGAACGAACATCGACCGCAGGCTCCCGTTAGGGGGCCGTTTTTTATGTGCAGGCTGGCGATCTGCATGCTGCTTTGGGCTGTACTGGGCCTGGCCGTCCCCGACCTGAGCGCAGCCGCACCCGCTCCCCGGACGCCCCAGACCTCGGATACGCCGCCCCCGGGGCTGCAGGAAGAGGGCGTCTATGTCGTGATCAGCAAAAAGACGAACCGGCTCACGGTATACATGAACGGCACAGCGTACCGAAGCTTCCCTGTCGCCACCGGACGCAAGAAGGGGCTGACCCCCATGGGGACATTCCACATTGTCACGAAAATTAAAAAGCCCTGGTATATCCGCAAACAGATTCCGGGCGGAGACCCGGCCAATCCGCTCGGCAGCCGGTGGATGGGCTTGAACGTGCCAGGCACCGGCGGGTATACGTATGGCATCCACGGGACCAACCGGCCTTATTCGATCGGCCACAGCGCTTCCTCCGGATGCATCCGGATGCACAACCGGGATATCGAATGGCTGTACCGGCATCTGCCGCTGGGCACGGTGGTCATTGTGAAGGATTAAGCGGGGCGGCCGGATTTTTTTTGGAGCGGCAGGTATAGATCGTGCTCATCCGGTGCAATATAATATCAACGGTGAAAGAGCGAGGTGTGGTACCGTTGAGCGAATCAATGGAGTATTCACAAGAAGTTGCTTCTGACTCGAGATAGAGCGGAGGGATGTGCCAAAGACACGTTAATGTAGTCCATGTGCTGCAGTAGTGTGGGTGAGGTCAAGTCCGAAGCGAGGTTCGAGATTCAAGGCAATACCAAATTCATTTCACCGTTGGAAGGGACTCCGCAAGGGGTCCTTTTTCCTGTATCCGTATTTTATTCTGTCCGTATTTTTCTGAGGCGGATTCATCAATTGCGGTCCCTCTCCATATTCGTCCGTAACCCTTCGCATCCCTCTCGCATTTACTATGATTAGCTTGAGAGGGAAGGAGATGATAGATATGGCAGTAACTCGTGTTCCTCGTCCGCCGGATGTGGTCACGCTGACTGTGGTCCGCAGCCCGCGGACCGGACGGCGCATTATCACCGGAAGCAGCGTCATCGGCAGTGCGGCTCCCTGCACGTCTCTGATCGCTCCCGGAAGCCGTCTGGTCCCGGCTGTGCGCTGTTTGGTCCGCAGCGGTTTCCGGCTCATCGCCCGGATTCAGGGCGTCTGGGTATTCCGCCGCATCCGCTGACCTGCGGATAAGCTTCTGAAGCAGGCATGAAAGAAAGCCTCCTGCCGAACCTTGGCAGGGGGCTTTTTACATAGGCCGGGCCGTTTGGCCCGCGGCGTTCAGGTTCGGCTTTGGCGTCCCGTAAAAAAGCTCGCAACGAAGAGAATGAGAAAGACGATGAACAGGATTTTGGCGATGCCGGCTCCTGGCCCGGCGATACCCAGGAATCCGAAGACTCCTGCCGTGACGGAGACCAGAAGGAATAGAAAAGACCAGGTCATCAGCGGATTCCCTCCCGGGCGGACCTGCTTCCTTCCGCATTTTTTTGCTTCAATCGTGTCTTACCCGCCGGCTTCCGCTCCTGAAACAAAGGTGCGCTGCGCGGGGGCCTCACCAAGGCTTCGGGAACATCGCGCCTCATCCGGGCGCCCGCCCGGGCCGATTCGCTTTCGTCCGCATACCCTGATATACGCCATGGCGGATCACGTTTGGGGAGGACCTCCGTTGGAACTGTTCGAATCGCTTCTTCTCATTCTCGTCTTGTTCATTCTGCTGCTGATCGTGCTGCTGCTGTTCCTGTGAACTCTTACACCGTACGGGCCGCCGGCTGGAAGCTGCTTCCCCAAGGCTGCCCGTGCCCGCAGAACCACCTACAGAAGGCCGCTTCCCCAAGGCTGCCCGTGCCCGCAGAACCACCTACAGAAGGCCGCTTCCCGCCATTCCCACCCTCTCCCTGCGCTGCAGTTTCTTCCCATTTATAACTTGGACATGCGGAGCTCATAATGTATATGTTGCAACGTACTGCCGGAAGAGGGAGGGTACCTATGGAAGATTGGTGGCATATTGGCCTGCGCTCGCTTGCTGCCGTCGCCGTATTGTTCACCATCACGCGTTTGCTGGGCAAGAAGCAGATCTCCCAACTCAGCTTCTTCGAGTACATCACGGGGATCGTTATAGGGGAGCTGGCCGGGTTCATTTCGACGGAGCTGGAGGCGCACTTCATTCACGGCATTACCGCCATGCTGGTCTGGTTCGTGGTTCCGTTGTTCCTAGAACACCTCACCCTGAAGAACAAGCGGCTGCGGGACCTGCTGGAGGGCAAGGGAACGGTCTTCATCCGGCAGGGCAAGGTACTGGAGGATAACCTTCGGAAGGAGCGCTTTTCTTCGGACGAGCTGATGGAGGAGCTGAGGACGAAGAAGGTATTTCGTCTGGCGGATGTGGAGTTCGCTATGCTGGAGGCCAGCGGAGAGCTCAGCATTCTGACCAAGGAAGAGGCCAGAAAGCTGAAACCCGAAAATGCGGGAGCCGCAGACGAATGCATCCCGCAGGCGGTCATTATGGACGGTCATCTGATGGACGACGCCTTGTGCAGCTTGGGTATGACCCGGGAATGGCTGTTTGGAGAGCTGGACAAGATGGGCTTAACGGTAGAGGATGTCTTTCTCGCCCAGATCGACGCCAAGGGGAAGCTGTATATAGATCTGTACGAGGATGGCGCCAAGCCGCCGGTCCTTCAAGCCCCTTCCGGTCTTCTGACCGCCCTGAAGCAGTGTGAGTCATACCTCATAGCGCAGGGACAGCGCAAGGACAGCGGCCAGGCGGACGGGGTCTATGCCGAATGCGCCTCTATGCTGGGAGACATTATCCGGCGGGTTGAGAACGTATAGGAATCATGTCGATGGCGTGCGGAAGCAGGCAGCGGAGAAAGGAGTGTTCAGCCCATGGCAACGAATGTGAAAAACGGAAAGGCCCAATGGAACAAAAAGCAGTACCAGGATTTTGCCAAAACAAAGGAGCCGGCCCGTCCGGTTCTGCGCAACTGCCTTCGGGCGTTCCTGGTGGGCGGGTTCATCTGCCTGATCGGACAAGGCTTGATGGAGCTGTTCATTCACGGATTCGGGTTTACCAAAGAGACGGCGGGCAACCCTACGGTGGCCGTCCTTATTATCATTTCCGTCCTTCTGACAAGCTTTGGCGTGTACGACAAGATCGCCCAATGGGCCGGTGCGGGTTCGGCGGTCCCGGTCACAGGCTTCGCCAACTCGGTCTGCTCGGCTGCGCTGGAGCATAAGAGCGAAGGCTATGTGCTTGGCGTGGGAGGCAATATGTTCAAGCTGGCCGGCTCGGTCATCGTGTTCGGTGTCGTGGCCGCCTTTTTCGTAGGTATCGTGCACTGGATCTTCGGATGGGGGGTCGGCTGAGGGATGCTGATCGGGGAACAAAGCTGGGAATTCAAGAGACGGCCTGTTATTCTGGGCACATCGTCCGTCGTTGGTCCGGATGAAGGCAAGGGTCCCCTCGGGGATCAGTTCGACGTGGTCCATGACGACACCCTTGTCGGACAGGACAGCTGGGAGAAGGCCGAAAAAAAGATGCTTGAGGAAGCCGCACAACTGGCATTGAAGCACGCTAATCTGCAGAAGGATCAGCTGCAGTTCTATATCGGAGGAGATCTGCTCAACCAGATTATCTCGAACTCCTTCGCCGTGCGGACGATGCAGGTTCCGTACCTCGGCATCTTCGGTGCCTGCTCCACCTCCATGGAGGGGCTGGCCATCGCCTCGATGATCGTCGACTCAGGCTTCGGAGAGCGGGTCATGGCCGGCACCTGCAGCCATAACTGCACGGCGGAGAAGCAGTTCCGCTACCCGACCGAATACGGTTCCCAGAAGCCTCCTACCGCGCAGTATACGGTAACGGGAGCGGGGGCGGCCGTGCTCGGGCTGAAGGGGGATGGGCCTGTCGTGACGGGAGCGACGATCGGCCGGGTCGTCGACCTCGGGATTAAGGACCCGTTCAACATGGGCGCGGCCATGGCTCCGGCGGCGGTGGATACGCTGACCGCGCACTTCCGGGATTTCGGCCGGGAGCCGGGCTATTACGATCTGATCGTAACGGGCGATCTGGCCACGGTAGGGTACGACATCGCATGCGACCTGCTCCGGGAGCGGGGCATCGATATGACGCAGACGGTCTACCAGGACTGCGGCAAGCTGATCTATGACCTTGAGAAGCAGAATGTGCAGGCGGGGGGAAGCGGCTGCGGCTGCTCGGCTACGGTGACTTACGGACCGCTCCTGAAGCGCATGAAAAAAGGAGAATTGAACCGCATTCTGGTGGTGGCTACCGGAGCGCTCCTCTCGCCGCTCTCCTTCCAGCAGGGAGAGAGCATCCCGGGAATAGCCCATGCGGTGGCCATCGAGAGAGGAGAGGTGCAGAATGGATGACGTCATGCAGTACTTATGGGCCTTCCTGGTCGGCGGCGCGATCTGCGTCATCGGACAGCTGCTCATCGATGTGAAAAAGCTGACGCCTGCGCATACGATGAGTGCGCTGGTGGTGGCCGGCGCCCTGCTCGACGGCATTCCGGCCGGCGGCAAGAGCGTCTACGACCGGCTCACCGACTTCGCGGGAGCCGGAGCGACCGTGCCGATCACAAGCTTCGGAAACGCGCTGGTGCACGGCGCCTTGACCGAGCTCGTAGAGGACGGTCCGATCGGCATCATTACCGGAATCTTCTCGATTACGTCTGCGGGCATCTCGGCCGCGATCATCTTCTCGTTCCTGGCGGCGCTGGCTTTCAGGCCGCAGGGCTAAAGCCCTGGCCCGGAGCCGTTAATGCAGGGCTGGAATCGAGCGGAACCGACCTTCATCGTCCCGGACCGCCTGCGGGTGCAGGCGCCCTCCGGGGCTTTTTGGCGTGTCCGGACAAAAGTGCGCATCGCGCCAGGTGTCCGTCGTCACCGGAAAGTAGAAAATGCCAAAAGAATTCATCCATTTTATCCGTATACTTGCCCTTATGCCATCCTGTACAATAGAAATCTGGGACTCTATGGTGTGCAAAAAGCCGTTTTTCGCGTTAATATTACAGTTTCATGTCAATACGCTTACACCCATAACCTTTTGTCTGCTGCTGCGTATATAGGTTGTACCATCTTATGGAGGAGGCCGGACGTCAATGGAAACTGTCACACATGGGGAACTTGCCGTGTTGAAGCGCATTCAATCCAACCTGGAAGCATGCATCCTCGGCAAAACCGATGAAATTTTACTGCTGCTCACCGCCATGCTGGCCGGCGGACACGTGCTGCTTGAAGATGTTCCCGGGACGGGCAAGACCGTCTTGATCAAAGCTCTGGCGAAGTCCATACACGGCCTGTTCCGGCGCATTCAGTGCAATCCGGACCTGCTGCCTACCGATATAACCGGCGTGTCGATCTTTCACCCGAAGGAGGAAGTGTTTTTGTTCCGCCCGGGTCCGATCATGACGAATATTCTGCTCGCCGACGAGATCAACCGGGCGACCACGAAGACGCAGTCCGCCCTGCTGGAGGCGATGGAAGAGCGCCACATTACCGTGGACGGCGAAACTCATGAGCTGCCGAAGCCGTTCCTGCTGCTCGCCACGCAGAATCCGATCGATTTCGAGGGGACCTACATCCTGCCGGAAGCCCAGCTCGACCGCTTCATGATGAAGTTCTCGATGGGCTATCCGGATGCGGAGACGGAGACGCGGATGATCGTATCGCAGAGTGTGGGCCATCCGCTGGATTCCCTGGAGCCAGTGGCCGAGGTGGAGCAGATTCTGGCCATCCAGGCGCTGGTGAAGCAGGTGCACCTGGATGAGGCCGTGGCCCATTACCTCGTATCGGTTATCCGGCTGACCCGGGAGAACCCGTCGATCTACCTTGGCGCAAGCCCACGGGCCACGCTGGCCCTTGTTCAGGCGGCCAAAGCCTACGCCCTGCTGCAGGGCCGGGATTACGTCATTCCGGACGATATCAAGTTCCTCGCGCCTTATGTGCTCGGACACCGGATCATTCTTCAGGCGGAGGCGCGGATGGAAGGCGCTACGGTCGGCAGCGTGCTCCAGTCGGTGTTCCAGCAGGTGAAGGTCCCGGTTCGCCTGGAGAGGTGAGGGGATGAGAGAAACCTTCGCCCACAAGCTGTCGGAGCTGCCGCGCTTCAGCCGCAAGTTCTGGGCTGTGTTCGGCGCCTTCCTCGGCAGCCTCGGCTTCCTGCTCTTCCAGGGCGGGAAGCTGGCGCTGATGCTGTTCGTCATCATGCTCATCTTAAGCATCTACCTGCTGCTCGGCCAGTGGAGCGGAATTAAGCGTACCCAAGGGAACCGCGTTCTGAACAACACGGATTTCGGCTCAGTGATCGAGGCCGGAACCTCGCTCGGCGTGAGGATCGAGCTGAGTATCCCGGGGTATTGGCCGATGCCGTATCTTTTCGTCAAGGACCGCTTGTATCACAAGAGCGGCCGGGAGCTGATCTTCGAGGCGACCGTCGTACCGGACTGGCGCCGCCGCGCCGAATGGGAGTACCGGACGCCGGCGATGCGCCGCGGCCATTATACCTTCGGCCATACCGAATGTGTGACCGAAGATATCTTCGGGCTCTTCGAGCACCGCGGCGAGCTGGAGCTGCCGCAGAGCATTGCGGTCATGCCGCAGACCGTACCGATCCGCGAATGGCAGCAGTTCCACCAAATGATGAAGGGAACGAACCATCATTCCTCCACCACGCGGGCCGTCCGGGAGACGACCCAAATCAACGGGGTGCGGGAGTACAGCTACGGTGACCGCCTGTCGCGCGTCCACTGGAATGCGACGGCGAAGACCGGCACATGGAAGTCGAAGGAGTTCGAGCGGGAGTCCCTGCCGAAGACTTACGTCGTGCTGGACCGTTATATGAAAGCTTATGACGACCCCGAAGAGCTGGAGCTCGCGGTTTCCGCGGCGGCATCGCTGTTTCAATACGGTGCGCACCGCGGTCTGTCGCTTGGTCTCCTGTCGAGTGGAGCGGACAATGTGTACTTCGAGCCCAGATCGCCCCAAGCCCAGCAGCATGCGCTCATGCAGCACTTCATCGATGTAGAGGCGGATGGCACCCATCCCGTGTGGCAGGTGCTTAAGACGCGGATCTCCCGCCTGGTGCCCGGCTCGTTCATTACGCTGATCTCGCCGGAAGCCGGCGAAGGGATGCTGCAGCTGCTCGGCTGGCTGAAGCAGCAGGGCACGAACCCCTGCCATCTCTGGATCGCCCCGCAGGCGACGGTGAAGGACGCCTGGGTGAAGCAGCTGCGAAGCCGGGGCATTACCTGCTATCCGCTGCACGCGCTCGCTGAGCTGCCGGGGCTGCTGGGAGGGAGGAACCCATGAATAACCGAACCGATACCGGCCGCTCCGCCCTGCGCCGCTTCCTCTGGGACGACTGGCCTCACCGGCTCACCCTGCTGCTCAGCGGGCTGATTCTGCTGCAGTTCACGCTGTGGTTCGGCAAGGAGGACGGCCTGTGGCTGCCCGAGACCGTCCTGATCGTCCAGCTGACCCTGCTCATGGTCTGCGTGCTCGAGCATGTGCAGAAGCTGCACTGGCTCCTGCGGGGGCTGCTGCAGTTCGTCCTGATCCTGGCGGCTAATGTAGAGGTGCTCGAGAACTACGGCATTGTGGATCCGATGCCTGTCTCCAGCTTCTTCTCTTCGAGGCTGTTCCTGAACTTGTATGAGCTCACGCCGTATTTGTGGTTCTCTCTCGGAGCCTGGGCGGCCTACCACTTTATGATCTGGTGGGTAGAAGTCAAGTGGCGCATTTATTCGCTGCTCGTCATCAGCGTGATGGCGCTCTGCATCCGGGATTCGTTCTCTTCAGTCTTCTTGTGGCCGCAGGTGGCCGTCATCGTAGGCTGCGGGCTGTTTCTGCTCATCCTGAGCCATTTTGCCCAGCTGAGGCGACGGGATCCGGCGGCCTGGCGGCATCTTGCCGACTACCCGGCTTCCATTGCCCTGCCGGTTGTCGGCCTCATCTCGCTGACGGTGCTGATCGGCGCCATGATGCCGGAGGTGGGCCCCTCGCTTACCGATCCTTATACGGCCTGGCGCAGCCTGCGCGGGGAGCCGATGAATTTCTCCACCGCGAAAGGGGTCACCGTACCGCCGAGCGAGGCGATGGACTCCTCTTCCGGCTACAGCCGCAATGACGGGGCCCTCGGCGGCGGCTTCCAGTTCGACTATACGCCAGTGATGGAGGTCGAGACGACCCAGCGCGCCTACTGGCGCGGGGAGACCAAGTCACTCTATACCGGACGCGGCTGGGACGAGAGCGAATCGGAGCGCCGCAATGCGCGCAATCCGGTGCGTGCCGACAATGTCCTCGCCTCCGATTCGCGCCTGCCGTCCGGCAGCATGAAGACGGTGGAGGTCACCCAGAAGGTGACCCTGCTGACCGAGCAGCGGTATCCGGTGCTCTTCGGTGCTTACAGCATCCAGAAGGTGACGGGGATCAACAACCTGAAGAACGGCTTCGAGCCCCTGCAGTGGCTCGCCGCGCAGGGGGAGCTGCGCTTCAGTGAGCGGCAGCCTTACCCGAAGACCTACGAGGTTATCTCGCAGGTGCCGGTAGTCGATGAAGCGGCGCTGCGTGCGCTGCCGGCCGGCACCCCCGCCGGAGCAGAGGAGTTCCTGGCGCTGCCGGCGAACCTGCCGGAGCGGGTGAAGCGTCTGGCAGCCGACCTTACGGCGGATGCTGCGAATCCGTATGATAAGGCGAAGAAGCTGGAGCAGTACCTGCAGACGACCTTCCCGTACACGAACAAGCCGGATCTGACCAAAGGCCGCAGCCGCGACTTCGTGGACCGGTTCCTCTTTGAGATCAAGGAAGGCTACTGCGACTACTACTCGTCCGCTATGGCGGTCATGGCCCGGTCGGTCGGGCTGCCGGCGCGGTGGGTCAAAGGCTATTCCTCCGGCGCCACGCCGCTCGATCCGGAGCTCATGGGCCTGATTCCCGGCCAGATGATGATGGACCCGGATGCCGCGGGCACGTATACGGTCCGCAACGCCGACGCCCACTCCTGGGTCGAGATTTACTTCAGCGGCTACGGCTGGGTGCCGTTCGAGCCGACCGCCGGCTTTTCCATGCCGCGTGCCACGCTGCCGGATGTGCCGGTCGTGGAGCCGGCCGATACGCCTGAAGCGGAGCCGGCTGCAGCCGAGCCCACGGCCGAGGAAGAGCAGGGCCGCGGCCTTGCCATCACCGGCGGCCTCGCCGTTCTGGCGGCCCTGGCCGGCTTCCTGGCCTGGAAGCTGCAGGTGGCGGAGCTGTGGAGAGAACGCGCCCGCCGGCGCCGCGCCTCGCTCTTGAAGCAGAAGGTCATCGTCGAATGCGAGCGGATGCTGCGGATCTTCCGGCGCAGCGGCTATGTCCGCGAAGAGCATGAGACGCTGCGCGAAGCGGTGGCCCGCTGGACGAAGCAGAGCCGCTGGATGCGCATGGACGTCGAGACCGTACTGCTTCTCTTCGAGAAGGCGAAGTACGGCAAGGCCGACATTACCGAAGACGACTATAAGACGGCGACGATGCTTATTGATAAGCTTCGTTCGCAGATGTAGGCGGGCTGAGGTAGTTGCTGCCCTTCTTATGAATACTAGAGAGCCTCTTCCGTTCTTTGGGCGGAGGAGGCTCTCTTTTTTTGTTTCCATCGCCTTTTGTTGCAGGGCTTGTTTCCAAACCGGGAAAAGGTGGTAAGTATGGGGGTGTCAGACATTACAAAGACAGAGGAGGATTCCGATGGCCGATCTCGATAAAAAGAAGCTGGAGGAGCAGACCCGCGTATTCTACCCCCCTGCAGGCAGGTTCGACCCTTGCCCGCCGATCGTAGAGAAGACCTTCGTAACCCCGCCGCAGCTGTTCCTGGCTTATCAGCCGGCGGACTTGGCGCAGTACAGTCCGAAGGAAGCGCTCCAGAAGGGCACCCTGTGGCCGGACCTCTACAGTCCTTACGAGCCGCAACGTTACAAGGAGGTGTGAGAATAATGACAGCCAAGCCCAAACCGCTGCCGCAGACTTACTACACGGCACTCGAGGAGCTGCAGGCTCTGGATTTTGTGCTCGTGGAGCTGCAGCTGTACCTCGATACCCATCCCGCAGACGAGAAGGCGCTGCAGCAGTACAAAGAGCTGTCGGCCCAGCGCCTGGAATTGGCGGAGCCGTTCGAGCGCAAATACGGCCCCCTGATCCACAACGGACGAAGCCAGGCCGGAGAGCCTGCCGAATGGAACACAACGCCATGGCCATGGCAGGTATAGGAGGAGAAGCCCATGTTCTTATATGAAAAGAAACTCCAGTATCCGGTACGCGTAAGCAAATGTGATCCCCAGATGGCGAAATTCCTCACCGAGCAGTATGGGGGAGCGGATGGCGAGCTGGCGGCGGCCCTGCGCTACATGAATCAGCGGTATTCGCTCCCGGACAAGGTGGTCGGCTTGCTGACGGATGTGACGATGGAGGAGTTCTCCCACCTCGAGATGATTGCCACGATGATCCTCAAGCTGACGAAGGATGCGACGCCGGAGCAGATGCGCGAGGCCGGCCTTGGCGACCATTATGCTAACCACGGCAATGCCCTGTTCTACCAGAACGCATCGGGTGTACCTTGGCAGGCGAGCTACATACAGGCCAAATGCGATCCGATCGCCGACCTCTATGAGGACATTGCGGCTGAGGAGAAAGCGCGGGCCACCTATCAATGGCTGATTGATATGACTGACGACGTCGACCTGCAGGACAGCCTGAAGTTCCTCCGGGAGCGCGAGATCGTCCATTCGATGCGCTTCCGTGAAGCGGTGGAGATGCTGAAGGAAGATCAGGCGGCGCAGAAATTTTTCTAAAAGACTGCTTTTTATGAAGCAGTACAGGACAAGCCGCGGGGCAGCCCGCGGTTTTTTAAAATTATGAATTTATATCTCGCCGGAGCTCGATCCCGTCATCTTATATTTTCTTATAAACGCGCATTGTCCTTAAAGGACAGCGAAGCCGTTTATCTTGGTAGGATTTCAAGGGAGGTGAAGCCCGTTTATCTGCAGCGGCGAGCCTTCCTTATGCCTGACTCTGAAGGCTTTGAAGCCGGGTTATCTTTTCGCAGGGATTGGCATCCTAAAAAGCAGGGGAACGAGAATTCACCCCTCTAAGGGGGGTTGTCGTCGGTTTTCTCCGTTTTAAGAACCATTTTGCAAGGAATTGGACATCTATGGTATAGTTTGACGTATACAGCCTATCGTCTTACGAGGTGAACGCATTGCTGAAAAAGCTGATTCCGCACCAACATGTCAATTCGATATACGAAATTAATCTGCAGCAGCTATATGAGCAGGGATATCGGGGCATTATTACGGACTTGGACAATACGCTGGTTGGGGCCAAAGCGCCGCTCGCCACGCCGGAGCTGATCGATTGGCTGAAGGTCGTGGGTCAGATCGGGTTTCAGGTGGTGGTCGTATCGAACAACCAGCGGACGAGAGTGACCAAGTTCGCGGAGCCGTTATCCCTGCCTTTCATTTACCGGGCCAAGAAGCCGACTACCGCAGCTTTCCGCAAGGCGCTCACCATGATGAATCTGCGTTCCTCCCAGACGGTCGTGATCGGCGACCAGATGCTGACCGACGTGCTCGGCGGCAACCGGATGGGGCTCCACACGATCCTCGTGACCCCGATCTCGCCGTCGGACGAAGGTTTTTTCACGAAGGTGAACCGCAGACTCGAGAAGGCTGCCCAAACGCTCATGAGAAAGTAGGAATCCACACTTGGAAAACAAGAATTGCGCGGGATGCGGCGTTGCGCTGCAGCAGGAGAACCCGGATCAGCTCGGCTTCGTGCCCGAGCAGGCTCTGTCTCGTACGCCGGTGATCTGCCAGCGCTGCTTCCGCATCAAGAACTATAATGAAGCATCAGGCATTACGCTGAACCAGGATGACTTCCTGAAGCTGCTCGGCCATGTCGGCACGACCGATTCGCTGGTCGTCAACATCGTCGACCTGTTCGACTTCGAGGGGAGCCTGATCTCCGGTCTGCCCCGGTTCGTAGGGAACAATCCGATCATTCTCGTCGTGAACAAGATCGACCTTCTCCCGAAGGTGACGAATTACAACCGTATCCTGAACTGGGTGCAGCGCCAGGCGAAGGAAGCCGGGCTGAAGGTTGTCGATATCGTGCTCTGTTCGGCCCGCAAGAACATGGGTTTCGAACGGGTGATTGAAGCGCTGGACGAGCACCGCAAAGGGCGGGACATCTACGTGGTCGGCGCAACGAACGTCGGCAAGTCCACGCTGATCAACCGTCTGATCCACGACTACAGCGATCTCGATGCGGAGCTGACCGTGTCCCAATATCCGGGTACGACACTCGATCTTGTGCGCATTCCGCTTGACGACGGCGCTTCGATTATCGATACGCCGGGTATCGTGTACAAGCACCGCCTCACCGAGCTAGTGAACAAGAAGGATCTCATGAAGGTTATGCCGGACAAGCCGGTCAAACCGCTCGTGTTCCAGCTGAACAGCGGGCAGTCGGTGTATTTCGGCGCTTTGGCGCGCTTCGACTTCCTGCAGGGAGAGCGCCAGTCGTTCACCTTCTATGTCTCCAACGCGCTGCAGGCGCACCGGACGAAGCTGGAGAAGGCCGACGAGCTCTACGAGAACCATAAGGGCGTGCTGCTGCAGCCGCCGGCGTTAGCGGATCTGGAGGAGCTGCCGAAGCTGACCAAGCATGCCATCCGTATTCCGAAGGGCGGCAATCTGGACGTCTCGATCTCCGGCCTCGGCTGGGTGAAGGCGAACGGCGACCAGGGGGCGGAGCTGGCCATCCACGTGCCCCGCGGGGTCAAAGTGGCGGTCAGGGAATCCCTGATCTAGATCGCACCGCCCTTTGGGGAACGGGCAATAGAGTGCGAAGGAGTTACCAACGAAGCGGGAGGAACGTTACCTAATGGAGAAGCTGGTGCTGGTGAGAAAGCAGGGGCTGGACAGCCACACGATTCTGTATGGCGTCTTTGGAGACCCGGTGCGGCACTCAAAGTCGCCGGTCATGCTGAACCGGGCGTTCGACGTAGCGGGCCTTAACGCGGCCTACGGCGCATTTCATATTCTGCCGGGGACGCTGAAGGATGCGGTCGCCGGCATCCGTGCGCTGGGCTTCCGGGGCGTGAACGTGACGGTGCCCCACAAGCTGGAGGTCATGTCGTATCTCGATGAGATCGACGAGGGCGCCCGGATCATCGGCGCCGTGAACACCATCGTGAACGAGGGCGGCCGCCTCATCGGCTACAACACCGACGGCATCGGCTACATCCGTTCGCTGAAGGAAGAGACGGGCCTTGCGCTTAAGGGCCGCAAGGTGCTCATGATCGGGGCCGGCGGGGCGGCCCGCGGCGTCGGGTATGCGCTGGCGCAGGAAGGCGCGGAGCATATCTACATTGCGAACCGGACGAAAGAGAAGGCGCTCGATTTGGCCGCCTCGCTCGGCAGCTACGGCAGCGTAAGCGGCCATGGGCTCGACGAGATTCACGGGCTGGTGGGCGAAGCGGCGCTTATCGTGAACAATACGCTGGTAGGCATGTACCCGCTGGTGGACGAGGTGCCGATGGACATCTCGCTGATCCGGGAGGATCATGTCGTCAGCGACCTGATCTACAATCCGCTTGAGACCCGCCTTCTGAGAGAAGCCCGCGAGAAGCGCGGAGCCACCGTGCACAGCGGGCTGGGCATGTTCATATACCAGGGGGCCTATGCCTTCGAATACTGGACGGGACAGCCGGCGCCGGTCGATGCCATGAGGAAAGCGGTACTGGATTCGTTCGCCGAATCCGAAGCAGGCGGACAGAAGTAAATCAAACAAACTAGAGCACAAGATAAGGATGAAGAACAGCATGCTGACAGGCAAACAAAAACGATATTTAAGATCGCTGGCCCACCATCTCGACCCGATTTTCCAAGTGGGGAAGGGCGGCGTGAATGACCATATTATCCGCCATATCAACGATGCGATCGAGACGCGGGAGCTTATCAAGGTGACCATCCTCAACAACTGTATGGAGGACCGGGGCGACGTGGCGCAGCAGCTTGCTGACGGAGCTAAAGCGGAGCTCGTCCAGGTCATCGGCAAGATCGTGGTGCTCTACAAGGAGTCCCGCGAGCACAAAACGATCGAGCTCCCGGTGTAAGCCGGAGTCCAGGGGCAGCTCCCGGGAGAGGAGAGACCAGGAATGAAAGTCGGCTTGATGGGCGGCACGTTCGATCCGATCCATCTCGGACATCTCCTTGCCGCGGACAGTGTGTGCGAGGCGCTGGAGCTCGACGAGGTGTGGTTCATGCCGACGAACGTCCCGCCCCACAAGGAGCATAAGCCGGGGGCTTCGGCCGCCGAGCGGCTGGAGATGGTGCGCCTCGCGGTGGAGGGTCATCCGCGGTTCCGTGCATCGGATGTGGAGCTGCGCAGGGGCGGCGTGTCCTACAGCATCGAGACCGTAACCAGGCTCCGGAAGGAGCACCCGGACAAGCAGTTTTATTACATTATCGGTGCGGATATGGTCCAGTATCTGCCGAAGTGGTACCGCATCGAGGAGCTTGTCCGGCTGGTGACGTTCGTGGGGCTCGAGCGGCCGGGCTATTCGACTGAATACGAGACCCTTCCCGGACCGATCCGGGAGGCGGTGAGGCTCGTGCGCATGCCGCAGGTGGAGCTGTCCTCCACGGAGATCCGGCAGCGCCGGGCCGAAGGCCGTTCGGCGCGTTACCGCGTACCGGACCGGGTAAATGATTATATCGAGGTGAACTCGCTGTATGAAACGTGAGGAGATCATGGAGTCCGTCCGCTCGCAGATGCCCGAGAAGCGCTGGACCCATACGCTGGGCGTGATGGAGACGGCGGTCCGGCTCGCGGAGCGCTACGGAGCGGATCCGGTGAAAGCGGACCTCGCCGCTATTCTTCACGACGTGTGCAAGTATTGGCGGGTGGACGAGCAGGCGCGGATCATCCGGGAGAACGGGCTTCCGCAGGATCTGCTGGCGTACGACAAGGAGTTGTGGCATGCCCATGCCGGTGCTTGGGTCGCCCGGACGCAATACGGTGTGGAGGACGAGGAGATTCTCGATGCTATCCGCTACCATACGTCCGGCCGGGAGAAGATGACGCTGCTCGACAAAGTCGTCTGCCTGGCGGATTATATGGAGCCTGGCCGGGATTTCCCGGGCGTGCATAATATTCGGGAAAACGCCGAACATAGTTTAGAGAAGGCGCTGCTTGCGGGCTTCGACGGAACGATCCGCTTCCTGCTGGACAAGCGTAAACGGGTGTATCCGCTGACCCTGGCGGCCCGCAATGGCCTTATTGTTGATTTGGAAGCTGAGGAAGCACAAGGATAGAAGAAAGTATCATGGCCGCCGGAATCAACGGCTGGACCATTGCAATTAGCTTGACAATGGGGCTGATGAAGATCAGCCTATCCATTGCAATTAGCTTGACAATGACCGCCGAAATTAACGGCTGGTTCATTGCAATTAGGAGGATACTACATGATACAACCGGAAGAGCTGCTGGAGCTCGTGGTCGATGCGGCCGAAGACAAAAAAGCGATGAACCTCGTCGCCCTGAACCTGAAGGGCATCTCGCTCATTGCGGACTACTTTATGATCTGTCACGGGAACTCGGAGACGCAGGTGCAGGCGATCGCTACCGAGATCCGCAAGCGCGCCGAGGAGAAGGGCGCACGCGTGCGGGGTCTCGAAGGCATGGATACGGCACGCTGGGTGCTCGTGGACCTGGGGGATGTCGTGGTACACGTGTTTCACCGCGATGACCGGGAATATTACAACATCGAGCGTCTGTGGTCGGATGCGAAGGTTGTTGAACGCGTATGAGGCTCGAAGCTGGCACGAACCAGCGTCTTGAAGTAGCCCGTGAGGTTTCTCCCCACGGGTTCTTCTTGACAGACGGAACGCAGGATATTCTGCTCCACTACAGTGAGGTGGTCGGCGAAGTGAAGCCGGGCACCCAGGTGGACGTCTTCCTGTTCTACGATACGCAGGACCGGCTGGCCGCCACGATGCGGGAGCCGCTGATCAAGCTGAACGAAGTCGCGCTGCTCGAAGTCGCTGATTTTCACCCCCGATTCGGGTGCTTCCTTGAGATGGGCCTCGGCCGGCAGCTGCTCCTTCCGTTCCGGGAGCTTCCCGAGATGGAAGAGCTCAGGCCGCAGGTCGGCGACAAGGTGTTCGTCACGATGACCCATGACCGGCAGGGGCGCCTAGTGGCTAAGGTCGCCGGGGAAGACCGGCTGAAGGAGCTGTGCTTCGATGCCCCTCAGTCCTGGCGCAACCAGACGGTTGAAGCCCGCGTGTACAAGCCGCTGCAGATGGGAACCTTCGTTGTGTGTGATGGAGGCGTCGTCGGCTTCGGTGTGATCGGCTTCATCCATACGTCCGAGCGCACCCGGCTGCTTCGGCTTGGGGAGAAGGTCAGCGTGCGGATCACGTTTGTCCGCGAAGACGGCAACGTGAACTGTTCGATGCGCGAGCGTAAGGAAAGGGGGCTCGGCGAGGACGCGGACAAGCTGCTGGAGTTCCTGAAGGAACGCCGCAACGGAGCGATGCCGTTCTCGGACGAGACCCCGGCGGATCTGATTTCCCAGCGCTTCGGGATGAGCAAGTCAGCTTTCAAGCGGGCCCTCGGCAAGCTGATGAAGGATGGGCTTGTTTACCAGGAAGGCAGCTGGACCTACCTGAAACAAAACGAAGAACAGCCGGTTTCCGAGTGAGCCTTGCGCTCCGGAGCCGGTTTTCTCTTTTATACGCAAGCACCGCGCCCTGCGCGAATCCGGAATCGGGGGATGAGAGATATGGCTTATGAGCGTTTTTCTTATGTGTACGACCGCCTGATGGAGGACATGCCGTATGACGAGTGGCTGAGGTTCGCCAAAGGGTGCTGGGATAAATTTGGCCACCCCCGCACGGTGGTGGATCTCGGCTGCGGCACCGGCAGTATTGCGGTTCCCTTAGCCCAGGAAGGCTACGAGGTGATCGGCATCGACCTCTCGGAGGACATGCTGGCTGTGGCGCAGAGCAAGGCGGATGAAGCGCGGCTTCACCGCCCGCTGCCGCCTGGAGGAAGTGTCACCTTCCTCCAGCAGGACCTAAGAGACTGGGAGCTGGGCCGTCAGGCCGACAGCGTCGTGTCCTTCTGTGACTGCTTCAACTATCTGCTCGAGGAAGAGGACATCACGAAGGCAATCCGCCAGGCCTATGCCGGACTGAAGCCGGGCGGCGTCTTTATTTTCGACGTGCATACGGCGGAGCAGCTGCTGGATTATGCGGCGAGCCAGCCGTTCTTCCTCAACGAGGATGATATTGCCTATATCTGGACCTGCGGGTATGACGAGAGCCGGAGCGAGATCGAGCATGCGCTGACGATCTTCGTGCAGGAGGAGGAGCATCACAGGGGGGATGACACGCCTTCGGAGTGGTTCAACCGCGTGGAAGAAATGCACACGCAGCGCGCTTACCCCCTTCCTTGGCTGGAGACTCAGCTGAGGGAAGCCGGCTTCCGCGAGGTGGTCTGCTACGGGGATTTCCTGTTCAAGCAGGCCACGGAGGATACGCGGCGCGCGTTTTTTGCGGCAGTGAAATAGGATTTATGGCGAGAAATGAATCAGCAGCTGGACGATACATAAGATGATTCCCCACAGCGGCAGCGCCAGGGCTGCGCCGTTCAGCAAGCCTCGCATGGGGAGGCCCCCTTTCTTCCTGGAACCGAATACGGTCCTTTTGGTACCCAGTATGGACAAGTTGAAAGAAGGGTATCCCCGGAGCCGGGCGGTTCTATGTACCGCTGCTTAGGGAGGGAGCCCGTTTGAGGCATCTGAGGGGTCTGGATCGGCTTGTCCCGTGTCCATTCGGGAGAGCTGCTTGACATGAGGGAACCGAAGCTTTTATAATGAATGCTAATTGGATGGAATGTACATATTTTGTTTACAAATATGGCAAGGCTGTGAAGAGAAACAGTAGCTGAAGACCGTTACTTCAGAGAGCCGGTGGAAGGTGCGAACCGGCGGCGGCAGCGGCGAACTCATCTTGGAGCCAGAAGGTGAAGCAGTGATTGGGATCATTCCCGGTCCTTCTAACCGGATCGTTTCCCCGCGTTAAGGGGCTTGAGTGGATCAGGGCAAAGCATGCCCGGATCAACTAGGGTGGTACCACGGGAATTCAAGCCTCTCGTCCCTAGCGTTGCGCTAGCGATGAGATGGCTTTTTTTGTTGCTTTTGGGGTATATAGCAAAATTTGGACCTTGCAAAAGAGGCGTGGAAGGTGCCTCGGCAGCAGCCGTCCGGGCGTACGCACAGCCGGAACCATCACACAGAGGCGAATGCCGGCGGTGCCGATGCAGGAGTTGAAGGAGGAGCAGAGTTCATCATGACACAGGAAACCAGAGAAAATCAGGGGTACAACCCGTTAGCCATCGAACCGAAGTGGCAGAAGTATTGGGATGAGAAGAAAACGTTCAAGGTGCTGGACGACGAGAGCAAGCCGAAGTTCTATGCGCTCGACATGTTCCCGTATCCTTCGGGAGCAGGGCTGCACGTTGGCCATCCGGAAGGCTATACGGCGACGGATATCGTCTCGCGCTATAAGAGAATGCGCGGCTACAATGTGCTTCACCCGATGGGCTGGGATGCGTTCGGCCTGCCGGCTGAGCAGCATGCGCTCGATACCGGACAGCACCCGCGCGAGATCACGGTGAAGAACATCAACAACTTCCGCCGCCAGATCAAGTCGCTCGGCTTCTCCTACGATTGGGACCGTGAAGTCTCGACGACCGATCCGGATTATTACAAGTGGACGCAGTGGATCTTTATCCAGCTCTACAACAAAGGCCTTGCTTACGTAGACGAAGTGCCGGTGAACTGGTGCCCGGCCCTGGGTACGGTTCTGGCGAACGAAGAAGTCATCGACGGCCTCAGCGAGCGCGGCGGCCATCCGGTCATCCGCAAGCCGATGCGCCAGTGGGTGCTTCGCATCACCGAGTATGCCGAGCGCCTGCTTGAGGATCTCGAAGAGCTCGACTGGTCGGAGAGCATCAAGGACATGCAGCGCCACTGGATCGGCAAGTCCAAGGGGGCGGAAGTGACGTTCGCCATCGACGGTCATGACGGCGAGGGGCTCAAGGTCTTCACGACGCGCCCGGACACGCTGTTCGGCGCCACCTACTGTGTGCTGGCTCCGGAGCATGAGCTGGTGGAACGCATTACGACGGGCGAGCAGTCCGCTGCCGTCAAGGAATATCAGGAACGTGCGGCGCGCAAGAGCGACCTGGAGCGTACGGACCTTGCGAAGGAGAAGACGGGCGTCTTCACGGGTGCTTATGCGGTGAATCCGGTCAGCGGCGCGAGACTGCCGATCTGGATCGCGGACTATGTCCTCGCCGGCTACGGCACCGGCGCCATCATGGCGGTACCGGGCCACGACCAGCGCGACTGGGAGTTTGCGAAGCAGTATGACCTGCCGATCCTCGAGGTGGTCAGCGGCGGGGATGTCGAGAAGGAAGCTTACGCGGGCGACGGCCCTCACGTGAACTCCGACTTCCTCGACGGCCTGAACAACGAGCAGGGCATTGCGAAGATGATCGAGTGGCTCGAGCAGAACGGCAAAGGTCAAGGCAAAGTGACCTACCGTCTGCGCGATTGGCTGTTCTCCCGCCAGCGCTACTGGGGCGAGCCGATCCCGATCCTGCACCTCGAAGACGGCACGATGAAGACCGTGCCGGAAGACCAGTTGCCGCTCCTGCTGCCGGAAGTCGACGAGATCAAGCCGTCCGGCACCGGAGAGTCTCCGCTGGCTGTCGTAACCGATTGGGTGAACACGGTGGATCCGGAGACGGGCAAGCCTGCACGCCGCGAGACGAACACGATGCCGCAGTGGGCCGGCTCCTGCTGGTATTACCTGCGCTTCATCGATCCGAAGAACAACGACGCGCTCTGCTCGAAGGAGCTGCAGCGCAAGTGGCTGCCGGTCGACCTCTACATCGGCGGTGCGGAGCATGCGGTGCTTCACCTGCTCTATGCCCGCTTTTGGCATAAGGTGCTCTACGACCTCGGTGTGGTGGAGACGAAGGAACCGTTCTACAAGCTCGTCAACCAGGGCATGATCCTCGGCGAGAATATGGAGAAGATGAGCAAATCGCGGGGCAACGTCATCAACCCGGACGAGATTGTGAACGAGTACGGTGCGGATACGCTGCGCCTGTACGAGATGTTCATGGGCCCGCTCGAGGCGACGAAGCCTTGGAACACGAACGGCGTGGACGGGGCGTACCGCTTCCTGAGCCGCGTATGGCGCCTCTTCATCAGCGAAGACGGCAGCCTCAGCGCGAAGATCACGGACAGCGCCGATGCCGGCACCGACGCGTTCAAGCGCATCTGGCACCGTACGATCAAGAAGGTGACGGAGGATCTCGAGGCGCTGCGCTTCAATACGGCGATCTCGCAGCTCATGATCTTCGTCAACGAAGCGTACAAAACCGAGACGCTGCCGAAGGCCGCCATGGAGCAGTTCGCGCAGATGCTCTCGCCGATCGCGCCTCACCTGGCTGAAGAGCTGTGGGAGAAGCTCGGCGGCAGCGGTACGATCACCTACGCGTCCTGGCCGGTGTATGACGAAGCCTGGACGGTCGACAACGAAGTGGAGATCGTGGTCCAGGTGAACGGCAAAATCGCCGAGCGTGCGACCATCGCTGCGGACGCTGACGAAGCGGCCATGCAGGAATTCGCGCTGGGTCTCGACAAGGTGAAGGAAGCCACTGCGGGCAAAACCGTCCGCAAGATCATTGCGGTCAAGGGCAAGCTGGTGAACATCGTAGTCGGCTAACGCGGAAGCCATTCCCCTCGGTGGGAACCCATCCCCCTCTTTCCCCCTTACCCGTAAGGGGGAGGACCGGGGCTCTCGCCCCCTGGACCCCCAAAAGGGCCGGTGGAGGGGCGGGGCCGGCGTTGACGGGGCATGGGGCGGAGGAACGCTTTCGTCCTCCCTTGCAAGGCTGCCTATCCGGCAGCTTTGCAGGGAGGACACGCTCTCATGCGGCGCTCTTCCGGTACGTGGTGCCCTGCTGGAGCAGACCCGTGGGGCGGGCGCTAGGTGAGGGAGGGCGTGCGTATTGCCGCCTCAAGACTGCGTCTTGAAGCTTCTGTTCGCAACCGGAACGGGCTTCGCAGCCGAACGGAAGAGCAGGCTCCCTCGACTGAGCGCTTCGCGGCTCAGCGAGGGAGGAGGGCCTGGCCCCAAGCGCTCTGCGCGCTGTCGGCCTGAGAAGAGCAGGCTCCCTCGACTGAGCGCGAAGCGCTGGCTCAGCGAGGGAGTAACCTACTACAAAACAAATAACCGCTGTCCGGACGGACACAGCGGTTGAGGGAAAGAAGTTGGATCAAGCGAGCCGTTAGGTGCAGTATCCCTTGGAGGAGCCGCTCTGCGGCGCCCGCCTTTGAAATTCGTGATGATTCCTCTGAAAATTTCAATGAGTTCATCACGGGTTTCAACAGCGGCCGGAGAGGGATACTGCACCGCCAGGTCCTCGCTACCAGATCATACTTTTCTCTCAACCCCTGTCCTCTGGACAGCGGTTCATACCGGAAAACGTGAAAGCATCGCGTCAATCGACCCGGGTCCCGAAAAAGCGGGCTTCCACCTTTTCCAAGTCTTCTTCGTATTTGGAATGAGTTGTGCGGATCAGGTCGTAAAAGACCCCGCACAGCTCTTTTTCCATTAGGCGGAGTCCTTCGGCGGTGATGCCGCCGGGAACGGCCACGCGCTTCTGCAGCTGGGCGGGTGAGAAGCCTCCGGTGGTGAGCAGCTTGCCGGTGCCGAGCGTCATTTCGCTTGCGAGCTGGGTCGCTTCCTCTTCCGAGATGCCCGTGGTATCGACGGCCGCCTCCACGAACTTCTGGACGAAGTAAGCGAGGAAAGCGGGGCCGCAGGAGGACAGGTCCGAGGAGATGCGCGTATACTGCTCGGAGACGCGGATCGGCGCGGAGACATGCGAGAACAGGTTCTCGAGCAGATCCTTATCCTCGGGAGTCAGCCGGTCGCCGTAGATGCAGAGGGTGGCGCCGCTGAGCACATAGTTGGTGATGCTGGGAATGACCTTGGCAATTTTGCTGGGAAGGATTTCTTCGAGATGACGGATCAGGACCGGGCTGGTGATCGAAATGACGATCTGGCTCGCAAGCGTATGGTCCTGAATCTCATCGAGGACGGCCTTGTATTCCGAGGGTTTCACACAGAGGAACAGGAGATCGGTTCCCAGGGCCACTTCCTTATTGGATCTTGCCACCTGCATGCCGGGATACTTCTCGGCCAGCAGCTCGGCTTTGGCAAGGGTACGGTTCGTTGCCACGATATGCTCCGGGTTCAAAGCGCCCGACCGGATGAATGCTTCGATCAGTATGCTCCCCATGCTGCCTGTTCCAATGAATCCTACCCGCATGATCATCCCCCCCTGATTAGATTGCAGTCTTCTTCATGTATGTATATCGGGGGGCATCGGGGTTTATGACTGAAAAATTCCATTTTGGCAGGAGGTTCCCGTGTTACGCAAGTTGGATATGAAAATGACCCTGTTCGCCGTCATACTGGCGGCCTGCGGTCTGTTCCTGATGCTCGGAGTGGCGAAGCCCTGGAGCGGCGGGGAGGCGGCAGACGGCTTCGCCGCCGTCGATGACGAGATGCGGCTGCTGCTGAAGGCGTCGGCAGAGGAAAAGAACCCGGCACAGGCTGCCAAAGAAAGCGGGGGCGCTGCGGCTGGGCCGGAGTCGACGGCGGACAAGGGCTCTGCGGCTGCAGAGTCGAAAACTCAAGGATCCGCAGAGGCGGCGGCTCTCTCCTCGCAGCCCAAGGAGTCGGCGGGGGGAACAGCAAATGAGCCCAAGCCGCAGTCGGGCGGTCCGGTGCCGTCCGCCGGTGGACAGTCGACTGAGAGCGGGGCGCCGGCGGCCGCAGACGGTGGGCCAGTGCCTGCTGCAGGGGCTCCTTCAGGCGGCAACGGGCCTGTGTCTCAGAGCAGGGCGGAGTCCACGGAGGGGCCTGGCGCTTTGCTTCATCTCAATCAAGCTACGGCGGAACAGCTCGATGCGCTGCCGGGGATCGGGCCCAGCCGGGCGGCGGCCATCATAGAACTGCGCAAGAAGCGCGGAGGAGCCTTCCGCTCGCTGGACGAGCTGCTGGAAATCAAAGGAATCGGCGAGAAGTCGCTCCAGAAGCTGAAGCCGCTGCTGACTCTATAGGCGGCTTGGGGTATTTCCTGCCGGCAGGCAGCGGAGCTAACGGGCCTGCCTGGGTCCGTGGTGCCGGGAAACGCCGTGCGCACGGCCAGGAGGTCAGTACCCGGAGGGCAGCTGATTTCGGGAACGGCAGCAGCTTACGTCAAGTCCTGACGGGGCAGGGCCGACTCAAAAATCCTTTTGTTTTGCGGGAGAATGTGCGAAAATGAATGAAAAGCTGGGAAAGGCAGGCAGGTGGCATCGATGACCGGACGCAAGGATTGGGACACATATTTCATGGATATCGCCTATATGGCGTCGACCCGTTCACAGTGCGGCCGCAGGCATGTCGGCGCGGTGCTCGTACAGGGGAAGAAGCTGCTTGGAACAGCCTATAACGGAGCTCCGATGGGCGTGCCGGACTGCTCGGAAGCCGGCTGCATGCTGGTCGAGGAGTTTGAGCTGGTCAGCGACGATCACGGCGAGCAGGTGGTCAAGAAACAGCGGTGCATCCGCACCATTCATGCGGAGCAGAATTTGCTGCTCTTCACGGACCGGGAGGACCGCGAGGGTTCGGTCGTTTACGTGACGGACCAGCCCTGCTGGACATGCGCGAATATGCTCGCGAACAGCGGGATTGACGAGATTGTATACCACCGGCCTTATCCGAAGGATGAGGCGAAGGTCCGCAGCCTGATGGACAGCAGGGGGCTGCGGTTCCGCAAGCTGGAACACTACGAGCCGCCGGCTGGAACATTGTCGGAAGTTCACAATTAAAAACAAAGAGGAAGGAAGAACCTTCTCTGTGCACGGGATGTCGTGTACGGGGAGGGTTCTTTTGCTATGGGCATAAAGGGGGGGAGAGAACATGCTGCAGCGAAGACCGGTCGTCGGGCTGGCGCTCTGCTGGACGGCGGGGTATGCTCTGGCGCTGTCCTGGCCGCAGCCATGGCAGAATGCGCTGCTCGTGCTCGGTGCAGGGCTGCTGCTCTGTCTGCTTCGGCTGCTTCGGCCGCAGGCTTCGGCTTTACTAGCCGGTCTGTGCATAGCGGCGGCAGCGATGGGGTGGTACGGGGAGGTTGACCACCGGAACGCCACCCGCATCTTCCTTGCGGGAGCGGAAGAGCCCGCAGCGGCGCTGCAGGGCCGGATCGTTACACCGGTCACAGTGGATGGGGACCGGGTCAGCTTTCAGGCGGAGGCCGAAGTGCTGACGGTGCCTCAGCCGGGAAGGACCGAGAGGCAGGGGGAGGGCGAGCGTGTCCAGGTGTCCATACGGCTTGCCTCGCAGGAAGAGCAGGCAGCGGCCCAGAAGTGGGAGCGGGGAGATCGGATCGATCTGAAAGGAAAGCTGGCGGCTCCGTCCTCTGCAAGGAATTTTGGAGGCTTCGATTACAGGCGGTATCTCTATTACCAAAAGGTGCACTGGCAGCTGACGGCCAAGGGGCTGGGGGAAGTCCGGGTGAGTCCGCCGGAGCGCGGCGATTGGGGCGTCTGGCTCCCGCTGCGGTGGAATGACCAGGTGAGGAAGGCGCTGGGAGAGCAGGCGGGGCGTTTGTTTCCCCCGCAGCAAACGGGCTTCATGCAGGGGATGCTCGTCGGTCTGACCGATGCGATCGACCCCGAGTTATTCGACCGCTTCTCTCAGCTCGGCCTCACGCACATTATTGCGATCTCGGGCTTGAATGTGGCGATCTTCGTCGGCTGCCTCGTCTGGGTGCTGAAACGCTTCGGCCTGACGAGGGAGACTACACTGCTCACGGCGCTGTATCTCATGCCGCTCTATATCGCGGTAACGGGAGCCTCGCCGTCAGTGGTTCGGGCGGGGCTTATGGCGATGATCGCCCTGTATGCCGCTTACCGCCACCGGCTCAAAGACGGACTGCATATCGCGCTGCTTGCGGGCGTGGGAATGCTGGTGTGGAACCCATACTACCTGACGGACGTCTCCTTTCAGCTCTCTTATCTGGTGACCTTGGGGCTGATCCTCGGCGTGCCGGCAATGAATGCGGTATTGACTGACCGCCTCGGCAGGGTGAAGGACGTGGTTTCCATGGCGCTGGTGGCGCAGCTCATGTCTTTCCCGCTGACGGTATACTATTTCAACGGCTTCTCGCTGCTGTCGCTGCCGGCCAATTTCATATTGGTGCCGGTGTTCAGCGCGTTCGTGATGCCGGCGGGAACGGTGGCACTTCTGCTTGGATTTGTCAGTGCGGCGGGAGCGGGTTGGATCGCCTGGCTGGTGGCGCAGGTGAATGCGTTTTTGTTTGCTGCCGTGGAGTGGTGCTCAGGGTGGAGGGTGTTCCAGACGATCTGGCGCAGTCCATCCCTTCTCTGGATTGCCGGATACTATGCGCTGCTGCTTCTGATGATCGCTCTGATTCTGGAGCGCAGTAGGAGGCAGGCCGAAAAGGGACAGGAGCAGCCCATGCTCTTCACTTCGAGCGAGGAGCAAAGGCTGCTCCGCCGGCAGCGCCGGAGCGTGCGGATCGTGCTGCCGGCAGCGCTGCTGGCATGGGTGCTGCTGCTCCTGTATGCATTCCATCCGGAGCTGGGAGTGCGGGAAGGGCGGGTGCAGTTCCTCGATGTCGGCCAAGGGGACAGCATCCTGATCCAGGTGTTCCCCGAAGGGCGCACGGTCCTGGTGGATGGCGGAGGCACCATCAGCTTCGGCAAAGAGGGGGGAGGATGGCGTGCGCGCCTGGACCCCTATGAGGTGGGGCGAAAACTGCTCGTTCCCCTGCTCAAGAAGCGGGGCGTGCAGAGGATCGACGAGCTGATCGTGACGCACCAGGATGCCGACCATTATGGCGGGCTGCAGGCGGTCCTGGAGGACATCCCCGTCCGCCGCCTGCTCTTCAATGGAACCGTAAAGGGAGAAGCCGGGGCGGAGAAGCTGTTCCGCACCGCTCTGGAGCAGGGGACGCGGCTGTCAGCGGTACAGGAGGGGGACCGCTTGGAGCTCGCGGAAGATACGGTGCTGCACTTCCTGCATCCGGCGATGAGAGGCGGCGGCGCCGGGCTGGTAAGAGAGGAGGACCAGAATCCGAATTCGGTCGTCTTCCTGATGGAGATGCAGGGAACCCGGTGGCTGTTCACAGGGGATATCGGGGAGGAGACAGAGCGGATGCTGCTGGGCCGGTGGTCGGAGAGGAGTCCGGACGAAACCGGGGAATCGGAGCTGCGGCTGCCCGGCGGGCAGGAAGGGGCACGTCTTCGTCCGGCGCCGCTCGATGTGCTGAAGGTGTCGCATCACGGCAGCAAATCCTCTACGTCGGAGGCGTGGCTGGCCGCTTGGCGCCCGAAGCTTGCGGTGATCTCGGCCGGGGTCAACAATGTCTACGGGCACCCAAGTCCCGCAGTACTGGACCGGCTGGCCGGACAGGGCACGGCTGTTCACCGGACCGACCGGGAGGGGGAGATCCAGATGGCCGTCCGCAGCGGACGAATCTACATGCGGACCCGCTTCCCGGAGGGAGAATAGGCGGGGGCCTATCGGCTGGCGCCGGCGCATCCGGGGGATTTCCCTCCGGGAAGCCTCGGTTAGGGGGAAGCGGACCTGATCCAGCGGCAGGCTTCTTCGAAATGAGGAGCGGGGTCGTGATTCCCCGAAAGCGGATCGATCAAACGGCAAAAAACATGACATGAGAGGGCCTTTGCAGGAGGTTTTGACTTCCCGCAGAGGTTTTTTTATAAAATAGGCGAAAAACAGCAAAAAACGAATGAGTTTTTTAGATGTCAGCTTCATTTTTCGGATATCGGTTTTTCTATAATGCGGAAGATAAGGTGACATAAAAATTGCTGATAAATGCGTGCTCTCTTCATGGGCAAAAATGGATGATCTCCTGAAGTCTATGAGTATTTAGTTTTAAATCCGAATAATTATAACTATTTATTCATATAATGTTCGTTTATAAAAGAAAGTAAAAAGTCAAAATAGAAATTAACTCCAAAAAAGGACTTGAAATATACGGCAAATTTCGGTACTCTAAGAATCAAGTTGAATGTGATGTTACCTAACACGTATTAGGTCGGGGTCAAAGATATAGCTGTTGGAATGGTATTGTCTAATGTGATGTTATATTAATTAACGCTAGGGAGTGTGGATTAAGGCATGAAGAAGAAATTAGTACTCATCGGCAACGGGATGGCAGGCGTATGGGCTGTAGAGCAGCTGCTGAAGCTGGCACCTAACCAGTATGAGGTGACGGTATTCGGCAGCGAGCCTCACCCGAACTACAACCGGATCCTGCTGAGCTCGGTGCTCGCAGGCGATGCCAAGATTGATGACATCGTCATTAACGACTGGAACTGGTACAAAGAAAACGGAATTACGCTGCACGCCGGCCATACGGTAACCAAGATCGATACGGAGCGCAAGTCGGTATCGACGGCAACCGGCATTACCGCGGAGTACGATGACTTGATCCTCGCGACAGGCTCGCTTCCGTTCATGCTCCCGCTCCCTGGCGCGGACAAGGAAGGCGTCATCGCTTTCCGGGACATCAACGACTGCAACACGATGATCGAAACGGCAAAAAATTATAAGAAGGCGATCGTGATCGGCGGCGGTCTGCTCGGTCTGGAAGCGGCCCGCGGTCTGCTTAACCTGAATATGGACGTATCGGTTGTCCACATTTTCAAGGACCTGATGGAGCGTCAGCTCGACCAAACCGCTTCCCAGATGCTGCGCAAGGAGCTCGAGAAGCAGGGCATGAACTTCCTGCTCGAAAAGAACACGGATTCGATCCTCGGCAAGAAACGTGTCACCGGCGTCAAGTTCAAAGACGGTTCGGTCGTCGAGGCCGATCTGGTGGTCATGGCGGTAGGGATCAAACCGAATGTCCAGCTTGCCAAGGACAGCGGCCTTGAAGTGAACCGCGGCATCGTGGTGAACGACTACCTGGAGACGAGCATCCCGAATGTATACTCAGTGGGCGAATGTGCCGAACACCGCGGCATCGCTTACGGTCTGGTGGCGCCGCTGTACGAGCAGGGCAACGAGCTGGCGAAGCGTCTGGCGGGTGTGCCTTCCGCAGGATACCAGGGTTCCGTGGTATCGACGAAGCTCAAAGTATCGGGCGTCGACGTCTTCTCCGCCGGACAGTTCACGGATGCGGATGACACGGCTTCGGTGCGGGTGCAGGATGACTTCGAGGGCGTCTACAAGAAAGTGGTCATCAAAGACGGCAAAGTGATCGGTGCAGTGCTCTTCGGTGACACAAGCGACGGTTCCCGCCTCTTCAAGATGATCCGCGAAGGCGAAGACGTAACAGGCAAGGAAAAGCAGATCCTCCTCGGCGAAGGCTCGGGCGGCGGCGCAAAATCCGGACTCGATTATGTTGCTTCCATGGCGGACAGCGAGATCGTGTGCGGCTGTAACGGGGTATCGAAGGGTACCATCCTGAACGCGATCAGCGAGAATGGCTGCACGAGCGTCAACGAAATCAAGGCGTGCACAAAAGCATCCGGTTCCTGTGGCGGCTGTAAGCCTCTGGTAGCCGACCTGCTGACGCTGGCGCTCGGCGCGGACGGCGTGCAGACGGTGAAGGAAGGGATCTGCGGCTGTACGGAGCACTCCCGTGACGAAGTCGTGGAAGCGATCCGCAGCATGCGTCTTACCTCCTCCAAGGAAGTCATGAACGTGCTCGAGTGGAAGACGGAGGAAGGCTGCTCGAAGTGCCGTCCCGCGCTAAACTACTACCTCGGCATGGCCTGGCCGGAAGAGCACGAAGAAGAGCGCGAGTCCCGCTTCGTCAACGAGCGCAACCACGCGAACATCCAGAAGGATGGCACCTACTCCGTCGTTCCGCGGATCTACGGCGGTGTAACGTCTCCGGCCGAGCTGAAGCGCATTGCGGAAGTCGCCGAGAAGTTCGATGTGCCGATGGTGAAGTTCACGGGCGGCCAGCGTCTCGACCTGCTTGGCGTGAAGAAGGAAGACCTGCCGAAGATGTGGGCGGAGCTCGATATGCCGTCCGGCTATGCGTACGGCAAGGCGCTGCGTACCGTCAAGACCTGCGTAGGCTCGACATTCTGCCGCTTCGGCACCCAGGATTCGATCCAGATGGGGATCGACCTGGAGAAGCGCTTCGAGCGGCTGAATACGCCGGCGAAGGTGAAGCTTGCCGTATCGGGCTGCCCGCGTAACTGCGCGGAGTCGACCGTCAAGGACTTCGGCGTCATTGCGATCGACGGCGGCTGGGAGCTGTATGTGGGCGGCAACGGCGGCGTGAAGGTACGCGCCTCGGAGCTCCTCTGCAAGGTGAAGACGGAAGAGGAAGTACAGGAGTGGGCGGGCGCATTCCTTCAGTACTACCGGGAAGCGGCCAAGTGGAACGAGCGGACGAGCGAATGGGTCAGCCGCGTAGGCCTCGAGTCGATCAAGCAGGCGCTGGCGAGCGAGGAAGAGCGCAGAGCGCTCAACGAGCGGATCGACAAGACGCTCAGCCTGACCACCGACCCGTGGAAGGAAATCATCGAGAACGACAAGCTGCGTGCGACATTCGAAGAGCTTCAGGCCCCGGCGCTTGAGACGGTAGCGGACTAAGGGAGGACGACATAGATGAAAAGAGTAGTAGTGGGACACAGCTCCGAGGTAACCGAAAGAAGATCGCGGATCGTTCATGTGGACGGCGTGGAGATCGCCATCTTCAAATTGACGGGCGGCAAGCTGCGGGCGATCGAGAATCTTTGCCCGCATAAGAACGGCAAGCTCTCCGAGGGCATTGTCTGCGACCATCACGTATTCTGCCCGCTGCACGACTGGAAGATCAACCTGAATGACGGGCTGGTGCAGGAGCCGGATGAAGGCTGTGTACGGACGTACGGGGTTGAGGTGGAAGAGGCGACCGGTAACATCATCCTGCTGGTAGAGCAGGGCAGCTCCCTGGCTTCTTAACCCGGATGCCGCCCGGCAGGCGGCGTCCCCTATAGATCACAAGCAGATCCGCCCCGCCATGGAACACCGGCACGGGGCGGCTTCTGACATTGTACCGAAGGAGGCTGACCATGGATTATGTGAAACCGGAGCAGGTAGTGAACACAATGATCCAGTCGGGTGCGGCAAAAGCGGCACTTGGGGTGAAGGATGCGCTCGTAAGGGGATTCCTGGGCGGGTCTATTCTGGCCTTCGCCACCACGCTGGCCTATACGGCTGCGGCACAGACCAAGCTGCCGCTCGTCGGTGCGCTGGTGTTTCCCGTAGGGTTTGTGATCATCATTCTGCTGGGCCTCGAGCTTGTCACCGGCAGCTTCGCGCTGATTCCGCTGGCGGTGCTCGAGAAGAAAGCGACGCTGCGTTCCATGCTCTCTAATTTTTTCTGGGTCATCCTGGGTCATCTGGTGGGTGCCGTCGTTTATGCCGGATTGTTCTATGCGGCGGTAACCAATTTCGGGCATATTCAGGACCAGAGTGTGATCCAGACGATCATCAAGACCGCGGAGACGAAGACGAACGGCTATGCGGTCCTCGGCTTCGACGGTCTGGCCGCGGTGTTCGCCAAAGCGGTGCTCTGCAACTGGATGGTCACGCTGGGAGCGGTGATGGCCATGACGGCCCAGTCCACCACCGGCAAAATCCTTGCCATGTGGCTCCCGATTCTCACGTTCTTTGCGCAGGGGTTCGAGCATGCCGTTGTGAACATGTTCGTGATTCCGGCCGGCATGCTGTATGGGGCCGATGTCTCCTTCAGCGGTTGGTGGCTGTGGAATCAGCTTCCCGTTCTGCTCGGCAACTTTGCCGGAGGCGTCATCTTCACCGGACTGCTGCTCTACTATACGCATTCTCAGAAAAAGAAAAGCTCCGCAGCCGAGCCGGTAACGGCTTCCGTTCCCAGCAAAGTGGAACTCGTGGCTGCACCCGCTGCACATCGCCGATAAGGCGGGTGCAGTTTTTTGTGTGCATGGGGCGGACATTGGTCCTTGAACAACCGCAGGGGTTCTGATATATTCTATCCTTGGCAGGCCCCGCAGAACGGGGTGCTGTGGGTGGGAGAGGGTTGCAAGACAAGTTGAGTGATTCGAAATGATCAATGTGCGTTTGAGAGCAAGCCTGCTCGTGCTGCTGGGCGCCGCCTCTTACGGTGTGCTGTCCACCTTCGTGAAGCTGGCGTATGCCGACGGCTTCACACCGGGTGAGGTGACGGGCAGCCAAGTGCTTCTAGGCTGTGCCGTAACCTGGCTGCTGGTACTGATCGGCAGCGGCAGGGGGATCCCGTCCATCGCGCCGCGGGTACGGTGGAAGCTGGTCGGCAGCGGCGTCTTCACGGGACTGACCGGCGTGTTCTATTATTATGCGCTGCAGTCGCTGGATGCTTCCTTCGCCGTTCTGCTCCTGTTCCAGTTCACCTGGATGGGGCTCGTGGCGGATTGGGTGCTTCAGGGACGGGTGCCGACACGCTACCGTGTAGCCGGGATCGTCGTTGTCCTGGCGGGGACTGCGATGGCCTCCGGTGTCCTGGACGGCTCGCTGCTGGAGCGCGTGTCGCCTTCGGGCATCGGTCTCGGGCTGGCCGCCGCGGCGAGCTATACGCTCTTCATTTACTTCAGCGGCAAGGTGGCCGTTCAGGTGCCGGCGCTCTGGAGAAGCGCCTGGATGCTGACCGGAGCATCGATCGGGGTGTCGGTCATCTATCCGCCGCAGTTCCTGTGGAACGGCGCGCTCGGCCACGGCCTGCTGATGTGGGGATTTCTGCTCGGCCTCTTCGGGATGATTCTTCCTTCCTATCTATATGCGAAGGGGGCGCCCCGTCTGGATACGGGCCTTACGGCGATTCTCGGAGCGGTAGAGCTGCCGGTTGTGATCATCTGCTCCTCGCTGCTGCTTCAGGAACGGACGGGGCTTGCCGAATGGGCCGGCATAGCGCTGATCCTCGCCGGCATCGTATTCTCGGAGCTCGGCGGAAAGAGCCGTCAGCCGGAGGAGTCCGCATCGGCGGGCCCCGAGGAGCTGCAGGCCTGAGTCGTTCGGGGGCGGCGGTTTGCTGCTCCCGACGAAAGTATGGCGGATGCGCGTGACACGCAGGGTTGATTTTTATGGCTGCAAGGCAATAGCCTGCAGTATTGAAGTGAGCGGCGGACTGGACGCGCCTTCCTTGGGAGGCGGACGGACAGTCCGCTTTTTTGTGTAAGGTGCGAAACAAAACCGGTACCCGTACGTATAATAGGTGACAAAATTTGGCTGAGGCGGTCGGGCGGGCCTCCCTATGCGTACATAACGGATTTTGATATGCTGGTAGAGTTATCGGAAGAAGCTGCAACATTTTTGCGGTCCCGCACGTTTATAAGGTTGCAAGAGAGGGGGATCCCAGTGGTAGCGCCTGAATTAATCAAGGCTGCCCAATCGGGCGATCGCGACGCTCTAATTACCCTACTGCGTGAGATAGAAACCCATGTGTACCGCACGGCCTATTACATCCTCGGTAATGAACAGGATGCGATGGATGCGGCACAGGAAGCGTTAATCCGGATTTATACGAAGATCGGGTCTTATGAAGAGAAAGCCCAGTTCAAAACCTGGGTGCAGCGCATCGTGACGAATCTGTGTATCGATAAGTTCCGCAGAGCGAAGCCGACAGTGTCCATCGAAGGGCACGACCTCACCTTCACCGACCACAAGAGCGTGGAGGACGAGGTGCTGTCCGCTTACGTCGCCCAGGATATCCGGGAGGCGATCGACAAGCTGCCGGAGCATCACCGCTCCGTCGTCGTGCTGAGGTACCTGCAGGACTTCTCTTATAATGAAATAGCGGAGTCGCTGGACCTTCCGATCAATACGGTCAAATCGTATTTGTTCCGGGCCAGGCAGCAGCTCCAGACGATTCTCGGAGAGTATAAGAAGCCGAGCCGGGACGCGGTTCGGGGGTAGCGGTGATGAGCAGCAGAGAGAGAGAAACTTGCAGTGACATGAAAATCAGGGGATATAGTTACAACGCAGAAAGGTAGTGTACGGGGATGATGTGTCAAGAGGTGATCGAACTGATGCAGAGGTACCTAGACAGGGATCTCGACGAGACGGAATACCGCCGGATGCTTCTGCATCTGGAAAACTGTCCGGACTGCACGGAACTGTTCGAGCGTCTTGTGAACGTTTCTCAGGAGCTCGAAAGCCTGCCGAAGGTGCTGCCTCCGTTCTCCCTGGTCGACGCCATTCTGCCGAAGCTGGAAGAGCTGGAAGCGCAGGGGGTGGATGCTGCGGAGCGGGGTCTCGCGGCAGGTGCGGAGAAGACGGCTGCCGCCCCGCCGGCGCCCGAAGAGGTGCGGCCGGCTCCGCGGCCCGAGCGGGGGAGCTGGCGCAAGAACGTGCGGGAATGGGTCTCCTTCCCGGTATTCGGCGGTGTCGTAGCCGCAGGACTGGTGCTGGGGTTCTTCCTGTTCGGCCAGGGCCAGCCGGGACAAGATGCCGATAAGCTGCTCAGCGGCTTGGCCGGCGGCAGCTCGAAGGAGAGCGCATCTTCGGCACCGGCAGCCGCAGGGACGGCGGCGCAGAATGCGCCAGGCGGCAGTGCCGACCAGAACGGCGCGGGGGAACAGCCCAAGGCGGATCTAGTGAACCCGCCGGCCAAGAAGGAGCTTGCGCCGCCTGCCGACGGAGCGAATACAAACGCCGGCGGCACGGCGCCGAAGGAGCCTGCGCCTAGAGCCGGCGGAGCGGCCAAGTCCGCACCGCCGGCCGTGCAGTCGGAGCAGCCGCCTGCAGCGAAACAAACGCAGCCGGATCCGATAGCATCGGCGCAGAACCCGGCGGCTCCGCCGCTGAAAGCGGAAGAGCCCGGCGACGGCCAAGGGGCGGCGTCAGTGCCGCCGGCTGGAGCCGATGCTGCCAAGGGAGCGGCGGCGTCCGAGCCGGCGGCACCGGAAAGTACACCGCCGGCGGATAACGGGGCGCAGGCGTCGGAGGAGCAGCCTTCCAGTGAGCCGGTTGATACGTTCCGGGCCGCAGAAAGCGGCGGAAGTGGTGAGAACGGCACGGGGCAGTCGCTGAAGGCTCCCGATGCGAAAAAAGCGATACCGCAGACTCCTTCCGCTTCGGGAGAGGGAACTTCTTTCGCGGGAATCAGCAGCATCCGTCCTGCAGAGCCGGTGCATAAGCTGGCCGCCGAAGGCGGAGCTTACGCCGCCGCCGTGATCGACGGTAAGGTGCAGATCCAGGACAAGGACGGCAAGACCGTATTTACGAGCATGGACTGGTCGGACGCCGACCGGGTCGACCTCAAGCAGTGGTCGGGGGATAAGCTCACCTACCACGTCGAGATGGAGACCGGCGGCCAGATCCGCTGCTTCATCGTGGATGCCAAAGCGGGCACCGAGACCGAAGGGAAGAAGACGCCATAGAGGTTCTATGTTTCGCGGAATGGCCGCCAAACCATGCACACTCTAGAGCCTTGCGGCGTATACTGCAGCTATAGACATTCATCGATCCACGTCGTATGACCACCTCACCCCGGGTTTCTAGAGCCCGGCATGCGGGGGTGTTTATATAGATGGGTTTCGGGCAAAGGGATTAGGTCAACTCCTCCGGGTTTTGACGTAATCCCTTTGTTGTTGTTATCATGGGAGCATAGAAGAAGAACGGGGTGCATGGGGCAGTATGGATTACAAGACGGCGGTTAAACGGATCGGACGGGGAGAGATAGCACCGATCTACGTGTGCTACGGGGGCGAAGCCTACCTGATCCAGGAGCTGATCTCCCGGCTGACGGACAAGCTGGTCGAGCCGGAACACAAGGCTTTCGCCGTGACCAGGTACGACCTGGCCGAGACGCCGGTGGAGTCGGTCATTGAGGAGGCGGAGACGCTTCCGTTCATGGTGCCGCGCAAGCTGGTTGTGGCTTCGAACGCTTTATTCCTCACAGGAGCCAAGGAAAGCAATAAGGTGGAGCACCGGCTGGAGAAGCTGACGGAGTATATGAAGTCGCCGGTCGATTATTCGGTGCTGATCTTCACGGTGGACGCGGAGAAGCTCGACGAGCGCAAAAAAATTGTGAAGTCGCTGAAGGAAGCGGATGTACTGGTTCCCTGCACGATGCTCTCTGCTGACGAGCTGACCCAATGGGTGGCGCAGGAAGCGCGGCGCCGAGGGTTCGAGTTCGCGCCGGGGGTGGTGGACCGGCTCATTCTCTACACGGGGACCAGCCTGCAGGCGCTGACGAAGGAAGTGGAGAAGTGCGGGCTGTTCGCAGGCCAGGGCGGTACACTGACCGCGGATGATCTCGAGCAGCTGGTCAGCCGCACGACGGAGCAGAACATCTTCCAGCTCATCGAGCATATCGTCCAGATGCAGATGGATCCCGCCTTCACGATGCTGAACGAACTCCTGCGGCGCAAGGAAGAGCCGATCAAGATCGTCATGCTGGTGGCCCGGCAGTTCCGCATCATGTTCCAGGTGAAGGATCTGATGAGCCAGGGCTATTCCCAGCAGCAGATTGCGAGCCAGATCGGGCTGCATCCGTACGGCGTGAAGATCGCGGCGGGGCAGGCGAACCGGTTTGACCTCAAGCGGCTAGGATCGATCCTGCAGCAGCTGGCGGATCTGGACTTTCAGATGAAGAGCGGGCGGATCGACAAAGTGCTGGGTCTCGAGCTCTTCCTGCTCAAGCTGGCTTCCTGAGGAAGCCGGCTGTATGGCTTTCAGCCTTACCTGGCATCGGCGAGGTTAAGAATAGAAAAAAGATCCTCCCCGGATACCCGAAGGGAGGATCTTTTTTCGATGGGAAGCGGAGCTCGCTGCTGCCTGTAAAATGAATAAACGCGCACCGTTCTAGGAACGGTACGCGTTTATTTATCGCTTTGCAAGCATTACGCTTGAGCGGAAAGAGCGTTAAGCTTTTTCGCCAGGCGGGACTTCTTGCGGGCTGCGGCGTTTTTATGGATCAAGCCTTTAGTCGCGGCTTTGTCCAGCTTTTGGCTGGCAGCGATCAGAGCGGCTTTAGCCGTTTCCACGTTAGAGCCTGCTGCAGCGGTCTCGAAAGACTTCACAGCCGTGCGGAGAGCGGATTTATGAGATGCGTTGCGCAGACGGCGCTTCTCGCTCACTTTCACGCGTTTGATTGCGGATTTAATGTTTGGCATTGACGATTCACCTCCTACTACAACTTGCAAAAGACACAAAAAAGCGGTCTATTGACAACTCTTGATATTCTAACATGAGCCCATCCAAATTGCAATAGAGTGTGGGAAAGCCTGCAAAACTTTTGCATAACGGCTCTTCGGAATTGGCACAATAAACCGAGGAAGAGAGCACCATATGAAAGGAGATGGGTTCATGAGTCTCGACCTGAGCGAGTATTCGGTACGCACCGATCTGGCCTTGGAGGCGCATGATATGGCCTCTGCGGGTGGAACGCTGATTCCCGGATTACATAAGACCAATTATGAGGAGGAAGGGATTCGGGTTTCCCTCATTGATATTACCACGCCCGAGGCTTCCCGGACGATCGGCAAGCTGCCGGGGCATTATATTACGATTGACGTGCCGGAGCTCCGCAAGAAGGATACGGAGCTGCAGGACCGTGTGGCGACGCTGTTCGCCAAAGAGTTCGAGCGCTTTCTGCAGAAGCTGAACATCGGGCCTAATGCCAGTGTGCTCATTGTGGGCCTCGGGAATTGGAACGTGACGCCGGATGCGCTCGGACCGATGGTCGTGGAGAACGTGCTGGTCACCCGGCATTTCTTCGAGCTGATGCCGGGTCAGGTTTCCCCGGGGTACCGGCCGGTGAGCGCAGTCGCGCCAGGGGTGCTTGGAACGACGGGAATCGAAACGGGCGAGATCGCACAGGGAATCGTGGACCGCTCGAAGCCGGATCTCGTGATCGCGATCGACGCGCTGGCCTCCCGGTCGCTTGAGCGGGTGAACACGACGATCCAGATCGCCGACACGGGCATCCACCCGGGATCGGGGATCGGCAACAAGCGCAAGGGGCTTACCCTCGATACGCTGGGAGTGCCCTGCATCGCGATCGGCGTGCCTACCGTCGTGTATGCGTCCACCATCGTCAACAATGCCTTTGACATGATGCACAACCACTTCCGCAGCCAGACTTCGAACACCGGCCATATTCTCGGCCTCCTGGACGCCATGCAGGAAGGAGAGCGGCTGCAGCTCGTGAAGGAAGTGCTGAACCCGCTCGGCCACGATCTGCTCGTCACACCGAAGGAAATCGACCAGTTCATCGAAGACATCGCGAGCATCATCGCGAACGGTCTCAATGCGGCGCTGCACGAAGCCGTGGATACGAATAACGTTTCGGCGTATACCCACTAGGACTTGGGCGGCAGCCGGAACATAGCAGAAGAGGGTCCGTCCTGCAGCGGCAGGGGGACGCCTCTTTTTTTGTTTGCCGGGCGGCTCGGGTGGATCTGGGTGCCGCTGCTCGGTTTTGAACCGGACTCTCCGATTGGAATGAATCTATTATGCGGCTCTATTGCATATCGTTCTATTCTTCTTTTTTGGTTCTACCCTCCGTCCTCCGCTCATAGAGTTGATAGTAGAGAAGGCTGAAGGAGGAATGGCTATGATGAAATGGTCAGCCGTAACGGCAAGCTGGAGCAGGTATAAAAAAACAGGACAAGCCATCGGCGTGTATACCCGCACGCTTACCATTCTGATGACGGGGAGCGTCGTGTTTTTTCTCGGACTCGGGGTCCTCGGGTATATGCAGTCCAAGCTGACGGGGACGGCGCCGTCCTCCTCGATGAAGGGGCTCGCAGCTTCGGTATCGAGCCGGTTTTTCATGGATATGATGGGGATGGAGGTGCCGCACCTGCAGGCGGACCGGCAGTCGTTCACCTTCTCCCAGTCGAACATCTCGGGCTTTCTCTTCTCGCTCGTCACGGATATCAATCCGGACGACCCGAAGACCTTGATCGCGCGCGAGATGCCCGGGATGGACAGGCCGGTGGTGCTCAGCACGCCGCAGGGAGGCCTTGTCGTAGACTCGCCGGAGGATTACGGACCGACATCGCCCGACTTGTTCAAGGGAGAGAACCTCGGGGAAGCCGGCTCCATTACCGCCAATCCGGGCGGCGAAGAGGGACCGGTGCTGGGGCCCGCTCTCCCGGCACAGGCCAAGCCGCCAAGCTCGGCAGGCAAGAATGTGGCTTTTATCTATCAGTCTCACAACCAGGAATCCTATCTTCCGGAGCTGCCGGGCACGAAGGATCCGGACAAGGCGTACGACCCGAAGAAGAATGTGACGCTGGTCGGGCTTCGTCTGGCACAGAAGCTGGAGAAGGAAGGGATTGGGGCGGTTCATTCGGACAAGAACTATCCGGCCATCGAGAAGACCTTCAACTATTACTATTCTTATAAGTACTCCTTCAAAACGCTGCAGGAAGCGATGGCGGGGCACCCCGATCTGGACTTCTACTTCGATATCCACCGCGATTCCCAGCGAAGGGACAAGACCACCGCCCGGATCGGCGGCAAGGATTATGCCCAGATTTATTTCATTATTGGAGGGAAGAATCCGAAGTGGAAGGAAAATTACGCGTTCGCCGAGCGGATCGACAAGGTGCTGGAGGAGAAGTACCCGGGCCTCTCCAAGGGAATTCACGCGAAGAGCGGTGAAGGCAACGGGGTGTACAACCAGAATTTCTCGCCGAATAGCGTCCTGATCGAAGTGGGTGGTGTCGATAACTCGCTGGAGGAATGCTACCGGACCGTGGACGCCCTGGCGGACGCGATCTCCGAGGTAATCCTCAATGCGCAGAAGGTGGACGCCAAGCCGCAGGGCGGCGGGGATGGCAAGAAGCAGGGATAAGGAAGAAGCGGGATTGTGGAAGAAACCAGGCTTAGGAAGTGGCACGGATGAGCCGGATACAGGAAATACACTTGACGGACAGGCAGGTAGCGAGGATCAATAACGGACAGGGGGACGAAGGCGATGAGGGGAAATGCGGCAGTGACGATCGGCGGGGTGGCACTGGCCATGGGATTCTGCATCTTCTTCGGCGTCTCCCTGGCCACGCAGGGGACCGAGCGGATCAACGGGCCGCTGGAGCGTGTGCAGGTGTCCGCCCAGCCGCGCGCTTATACGGCGGCTCCGGCCGGCAAGACGGCTGCCCCTCAGCCGGTGAAGGAGGCGGCGGTGTCGGGGGCCAAAGGGGACGGCCGCCCACTGCCGCGCCCCGCCGAGGAGCCGGCGGCCGACACCGGCATCAACCGGCTCGGCAACAAGGCGGGCGAGCTGCTGCAGATCATCACGCGCCACGCCATCAAGCTGTTCGTTTCGATGGTGGAAGCGGTGCTGGAATAGCGTCAAGCCAGGGGAGGGCGTTCCCGTATCGCGGCGGCAGCTGCGGTGCTGGGGAGCGCCCTTTTTCGGCGTAGGTTGAAATCCCATAGGCGGGGTACATTGATGCAGGGCCCCACAACTGCTATAATAAGAAGTATTGTAAAAATTGCAGGTTAGTGAGGTTTAGCTGCCGATGGATATTCAGGCCAGACAGAAGAAAATCAGAAACTTTAGCATTATCGCCCATATCGACCACGGAAAATCGACGCTGGCGGACCGTATTCTTGAGTTTACCGGAGCGCTTACCTCGCGCGAAATGCAGGAACAGGTGCTCGACCAGATGGAGCTCGAGCGCGAACGCGGCATCACGATCAAGCTGCAGGCTGTACGGCTGAACTACCGCGCCGACGACGGCGAGGATTATATATTGAACCTGATCGACACCCCGGGACACGTCGACTTCACGTACGAGGTCTCCCGAAGCCTGGCGGCCTGTGAAGGCGCGCTGCTGGTGGTGGACGCGGCACAGGGGATCGAGGCGCAGACGCTGGCGAACGTGTACCTCGCCCTAGACAACAACCTCGAGATTCTGCCGGTCATCAACAAGATCGACCTGCCGAGCGCTGACCCTGAACGCGTGAAGACCGAAGTCGAAGATGTCATCGGCCTGGACGCGAGCGAAGCGGTGCTGGCTTCCGCCAAGGCGGGCATCGGGATCAAGGAAATCCTGGAGCAGGTCGTCCAGAAGGTGCCGGCGCCGACCGGGCAGTCGGATAACCCGCTGAAGGCCCTTATTTTCGACTCCCACTACGATCCGTACAAGGGCGTTATCGTCTACGTGCGGGTAGTGGACGGCTCGATCCGCGCGGGTTCCAAGATCAAGTTCATGGCGACCGAAGCGGTATTCGACGTCATTGAAGTCGGGGCGTTCAAGCCGCGGATGAGCACAGTGGAGTCACTCGAAGTGGGCGACGTAGGCTTTATCGTGGCCGGCATCAAGAATGTCGGTGACACACGGGTCGGGGACACGGTCACCGACGCGAAGAACCCGACGCCGGAACCGCTGCCGGGCTACCGCAAGATCAACCCCATGGTGTTCTGCGGACTGTACCCGATCGAGACGAGCGATTACAACGACCTGCGCGAAGCGCTCGAGAAGCTGCAGCTCAACGACGCGTCGCTGAGCTTCGAGCCGGAGACTTCGACGGCGCTGGGCTTCGGCTTCCGCTGCGGCTTCCTCGGACTGCTGCATATGGATGTGATCCAGGAGCGCATCGAGCGGGAGTTCGATATTCCGCTGATCACCACGGCGCCGAGCGTAGTGTTCAAGGTGCATGAGACCAACGGCAATGTGCTCAGCATCGAGAACCCTTCGCTGTTCCCGGAGCCGGGCAAGATCGATTATGTCGAAGAGCCTTACGTCAAGGCTTCGATCATCGTGCCGAAGGATTACGTCGGAACGATCATGGAGCTGTGCCAGAACAAGCGCGGCGAGTATAATACGATGGAATACCTCGATGCAACGCGGGTGACGCTGAAGTACGACATCCCGCTGTCCGAGATCGTGTACGACTTCTTCGACCAGCTGAAGTCGAGCACCCGGGGCTATGCTTCCTTCGATTATGAGGTGTCGGGCTACAAGCAGTCGAACCTCGTGAAGATGGACATCATGCTGAACGGCGAGCAGGTCGATGCCCTGTCGTTCATCGTGCACCGCGACCGCGCCTACAACCGCGGCCGCATCATCTGCGAGAAGCTGCGCGAGCTCATCCCCCGCCAGATGTTCGAGGTGCCGATCCAGGCGGCCATCGGCCAAAAGATCATCGCCCGCGAAACGGTCAAGGCGATGCGCAAGAACGTTCTTGCCAAGTGTTACGGGGGCGATATCTCGCGGAAGCGGAAGCTCCTCGAGAAGCAGAAAGAGGGCAAGAAGCGCATGAAGCAGGTCGGCAGCGTAGAGGTGCCGCAGGAAGCGTTCATGGCGGTCCTGAAGCTCGACGACAACTAAGACAGATACGCCGGCAGGTGCTTTCGGACTCCCCCTTGCGGGGAGCCCGGCACCTGCTTTTGATTTGGGGACGAAAGCCGGCGGCTTCGAGTTATCGGAGCGGGGCCGGGTTAAATAAAAGAAGAGCGCCCGGACGGGCGCAGGAGGGAACGCCGATGCATAGAATGCACCTAGAACAAACGCCGGCGGCGGTATACATTCATATCCCGTTCTGTACGAACAAGTGCCACTACTGCGATTTTAATTCCTATGTGCTCAAGGGACAGCCTGTGATGGATTATCTCGAAGCGCTGGAGAGGGAGATGGCCGAGACCGTCCGTCTCGTCCCGCCGGGGGAGATTCAGACGATCTTCGTGGGCGGCGGGACGCCGACCGTGCTGACGCCTCCGCAGATGAAGGTGTTTCTGGAGGGCGTGAAGCGCTATTTTCCGAACTGGTCGGAGCATATCGAATTCACGATGGAGGCGAATCCGGGCACGACGGACCTGGAGAAGCTCCAGGCGATGCGAGAGGGCGGGGTCAACCGCATCTCGTTCGGGGTGCAGTCGTTCGATAACGGGCTGCTCGAGGGCATCGGACGCATTCACAACACCGACGACGTCTACCGGAGTCTGGAGAATGCAAGGAAGGCCGGCTTCACGAACCTGTCGATCGACCTGATGTTCGGTCTGCCGGGCCAGACGCCGCAGATCATGCAGGATACGCTGACGAAGGCGCTGGCGTTGGACTTGCCCCACTATTCGATCTACAGCCTGAAGGTGGAGGAGAATACGCTGTTTCACACCCTGTACCAGCGCGGCGAACTGAAGCTCCCGGAAGAAGAGGCGGAGCTCGAGATGTTCCTCGCCCTGATGGAGCGGCTGAAGAGCGAAGGGTACGGACAGTACGAGATCAGCAACTTCGCGCGGCCGGGGTATGAGAGCCGGCACAACGCGATGTACTGGCGCAACCAGAGCTACTACGGCCTGGGCGCCGGGGCGCACGGGTATGTGCACGGCTTGCGGCATGTCAATATCAAGGGCGTGCAGCCGTATATCGATGCGACGCGCAAGGGACGCCCGCTGCTCAGCACGGAGGAGATCACCGTGGAGGAAGCGATGGAGGACTTCATGATGGTCGGACTGCGGATGCTGCAGGGCGTGAAGGGCAGCGATTTTGAGTTCCAGTTCGGGCGTTCTCTCGAATCCGTCTTCGGCGGCGTGCTTGGCACGCTGTGCGGGAAGGGGCTGCTGGAGAACACGGCGGAAGGGTACCGTCTGAGCTCGCAGGGCATTCTGCTCGGCAACGAGGTGTTCGGTGAATTTTTAGGGCTCGCGGAGCAAAAAAAGATCTGAACGGTTCAAAAAATGGGTTGATGGATTATACGTCGTGTTGTATATTTATTCATATGATTTTCTTCAGTTGATAGAGGCGGCAGCCTAAAGGGGATGCACGCGGATATCGACCTTGAGAAGACTCGGCCGCATGCTCCTCACGGAGTGTCCGGGCCGGCTCGCTCTTGAAGGCAGACTTAGAGGGAATGGTGGGGATCTGCAATGACGACGACATTAACCTGCCGCAAAGCGGTGGAGCAGGATATTGACAGACTGTATCATATTATTCAAGGGTATGCGGAGAAAGGAATTATGCTTCCGCGCACCCGGGAGACGCTCGCGGCACAGCTCGATACGTTCGTCGTTGCAGAGATCGGCGATGAGCTCGTAGGCTGCGGCTCCCTGACCCGGCTCGGACAGGATCTCGTGGAGATCCGGTCGCTCGGCGTTACGGAAGGGCACAAGGGGCAGGGGATCGGCAAAGCGATCGTCTCGCTGCTGGAGCAGGAGGCGAGAAAGCAGGGCATTCCGAAGCTGATGGCGCTGACCTATGAAGACAAATTCTTTGAACGCAGCGGGTTTAGCGTCGTGCCCAAAGAGATCTTCCCGGAGAAGGTGTGGCGCGACTGCATCCACTGCAAAAAACAGCACTGCTGCGATGAAATCGCGGTGCTCAAACGACTGGATTGACTTGACACAGACCCTTTGGGTCTGTTATTTTTGTATTAGCTTAGCACTCACTTCGAAGGAGTGCTAACGACAAGCCCGTCAGAGGGTTTTCTCTCTGCGCGGCCCTTTGTAATGTTCTTAAGTCATTCAGCTTCTAGGGGTTTATATAAGCGGCAAGGCCATGTACCAGGGTAAAGGTGGGATGATTTATGTTGACCGAACGCCAGCGACAGATTCTTAGTGCCATCGTAGATGATTACATTCGTTCAGCAGAGCCGGTAGGCTCCCGCAGCATCTCCAAGCGCGGTAATGTGGGGTTTTCCCCCGCCACCATTCGTAATGAAATGTCCGACCTCGAGGAGATGGGGTTCCTGGAGCAGCCGCATACGTCGGCCGGCCGGATTCCTTCGCATAAGGGCTACCGGTATTATGTGGATCACCTGATGACCTATGCGGAGAACCAGGAGTTTCAAGAGGTGGACCTCATCAAGCGGTTTTTTGCGGACAAAATGCAGGAGATGGAGCGGATCATCCAGCAGGTGGCGATGATTCTCTCGAATCTGACCAGCTATACGTCCATCGTCATGGGGCCGGAGATGCTCGGCACGACGATGAAGCATCTGCAGATCGTACCGCTGAATGAGCGTACGGCTGTGGCGATTATCGTAACGAACACCGGCCAGGTCGAGAACAAGACGGTGACGATTCCCGAGGGCATCCCGATGTCCGAGATCGAGAAGTTCGTCAACATCCTGAACGCCCGGCTGCAGAACGTTCCGCTGCTCCATTTCAAATCGAAACTCTACAGCGAGATTGCGGCGGAGATGAGCTCCTACGTCTCCGGTTACGAGGAGCTTCTCGGTATGATCGACGTCGTCATGAACAAAGACGAGGAGGAACGGATCTTCCTCGGCGGGACGACGAATATGCTGACGCAGCCGGAGTTCAAGGACGTCGATAAGGTCAAAAGCATACTCGACCTGCTCGGGGAAGCGCCGCGTCTCATCCAGCTTTTCGAAGGAACGGCCGGGGCCGGCGGCATCCAGGTGCGCATCGGCAGTGAGAACAAGATGGAAGCCGTGAACGACTGCTCTCTTATCACCGCGTCCTACTCGATGGACGGACAGCTGCTTGGCACGATCGGCATCCTCGGGCCGACACGGATGGATTACGCCCGGGTGATCCGGCTGCTCGATTACCTGTCGAAGGATATGACGAAGCTCATGGGAAGATGGTACAAATGAGCGGCGGCGTGAAGCCGGCCGGCGGGGAAGGCGAAGAAGCCTACGCGACGCTCCGCAACAACGCGGGAGCGATCCGGGCCATCACCTCGGCGGTCGAAGGGACTCTTGGGCCGAAGGGGCTGGATACGATGCTCGTCGGCCCCCGCGGGGAAGTCATCATCACCAACGACGGGGTGACGATTCTCGAACAGATGGATGTCACTCACCCGGCCGCGCGGCTGCTCATCCAGGTCGCCCGCTCCCAGCAGGAGCAGATCGGCGACGGGACGACGACCGCGACCGTGCTTGCCGGCGCGATCGTGGCCGAAGGCACCGCCCAGGTTACGCGGGGCGTACCTGTAGCCAAGGTGGTGCGGGGCGTGCAGGAAGGCGTGGCTGCGGGGCTGCGCATGCTCGCGAAGCGGGCCCGCCCGCTCGAGGGGCTGGAGGATCCGCAGCTGCACTCGATCGCTTATGTCGCCGGACGTGAGAACGAAGACCTCGCCCGGCTTGTGATCGAAGGCGCGAAGAAGCTGGGCCTGCCCAAGATGCGGGATGCGCAGTTTCGATTCTCGGACACGATCGTATCCCATAGCAGGGCGCAAAATGAAGTATGGCCTGGGCTGCTCATCCAAAAGCGCCCGGCGAACGCCCAGCCGGATTTCCCGCCGGACTCGGCCCGCGTGCTCCTGTTCCAGGACGCGTTCGAGCCCGAGTCGGTGCATGACGAGGCGCTGATGACCGACTCCGGCTTTCAGAAGCAGATGCAGCTGCGGGAGCAGTTCCGCTCCCTGCTGCCGAAGCTCGTGGAGCTGCAGGTCGGCTTCATCGCCTCGGACCGGGGCGTTGACCCCGAGGCCGAGCAGTTCTGCACGGACCACGGCATCATGGTCCTGCAGCGGATCTCCCGCGCGGATCTTCGGCGTATTGCCGACTATACCGGGGCGCGTCCGCTGCGGCGCACCGGTTTCGGCAAGCCGGCCGAAGAGCTGGCGGGGTACCTCGGCTACGCGGGCCACGTCTCCTACGACGAGCGGCTCGAGAGCGTCCGGATGGGCGAGGGCAAGGGCCGCGCCCAGGTCACCATCGTGGTCGGAGCCTCGACCAGCGAGGTGATCGGCGAACGCCTGCGGATCGCGAAGGACGCGGCATCGAGCGTCCAGGCGGCGCTGCGCGGCGGCTGCCTGCCGGGCGGCGGATCCGCCGAAGCGGCCGTGGCCCACGAGCTCGAGCGCTACCGCGAGACGGTGCAGGGCATGGAAGGCTTCGGCATCGCCGCCGTCGCCGAGGCGCTGCGCCGGCCGCTGGCCCAGATCGTCGTCAATGCGGGGTACAACCCGCTGGAGAAGGTCGAGGAGGTCAAAGCGGCGCAGATCGCCACCGGCAATGATGCGCTCGCGATCGACTGTGACACGGGCGCGGTGACCGACATGGCGGCGATCGGGGTCATGGACCCGGCCGACGTGAAGCTTCATGCGCTGCAGGCGGCCGGCGAAGTGGCGGCGGCGATCCTGCGCATCCACACGGTCATCAAGATGCGGCAGCCGCGGACCGAGGAGTAGCCTCGGCCCTGCCTGGCCGCAAAGCCGGAGGTTTGCAACTCCTCTATCTATGGATACACTACGATAATGAGCAGGAATGGAGTGGGACGGCTGCCGGTCAGCCGTTTTCACAGCCGAATCGGTTAAGGAGGTGACAATATTGAATACGGAACAAAAAGACGGCGCAGGGGTAAACCCGGAAGCAGCCGGCGACGCAGCAGAACAGGAAGCGAAGGCTACATATGAAAACGGCGAAACGGAAGCGGCCCAAGGGGAAGCGGAAGTGGAGCAGAACGCGGTCAACCAGGAGATCGAACAGCTGAAGAAGCAGCTCGAAGAGCAGCAGGGACGCGTACTGCGCGCACAAGCCGACTTCGACAACTTCCGCCGGCGTACGCTGAAGGAGAAGGAAGATTTCGCCAAGTATGCTTCGCTGAAACTGATCGAGCAGCTTCTCCCCGTTGTGGATAACTTCGAGCGGGCTATGGCAGCCAGCCGTGACAATAAAGACTACGACGCCCTCATCAAGGGAGTCGACATGATCTTCCGTCAGCTGGACGGTGTGCTTGCGAACGAAGGCTTGAAGCCTATGGAAGCAGTGGGCACTCCGTTCAACCCTGAGTTCCACCAGGCCATCATGCAGGTGGAGTCGGAAGAATACGAAGAAGGCATCGTTGTGGAAGAAGTCCAGAAGGGCTACCTCCTCAAGGATAAGGTTCTTCGTCCGGCCATGGTTAAAGTGAGCTCATAAGTATATAGATGATGACCTAAGATTCAACATGATATTCTAAGGAGGCCTTTTCCTCATGAGTAAAGTAATCGGTATTGACCTCGGTACCACGAACTCCTGCGTAGCCGTTATGGAAGGCGGCGAGGCGGTAGTTATTCCTAACCCGGAAGGAAACCGTACGACTCCATCCGTGGTGGGCTTCAAGAAAGACGGCGAGCGTGTAGTTGGCGAAACGGCGAAGCGCCAGGCGATCACGAACCCGGACCGCACGATCATGTCGATCAAGCGCTACATGGGTACGAACCATAAAGAGAACATCGACGGTACGGACTACTCCGCACAAGAAATTTCCGCGATGATCCTCCAGAAGCTGAAGGCCGATGCGGAAGCTTACCTCGGCCAGACGGTAACACAAGCGGTCATTACGGTTCCGGCTTACTTCAACGATAGCCAGCGTCAAGCGACGAAGGATGCGGGCAAGATCGCGGGCCTCGAAGTGCTGCGTATCGTCAACGAGCCTACGGCAGCAGCCCTGGCCTACGGTCTTGAGAAGTCCGAAGACCAGACGATCCTCGTATATGACCTCGGCGGCGGTACGTTCGACGTGTCGATCCTTGAGCTCGGCGACGGCTTCTTCGAAGTAAAAGCAACCTCCGGTGACAACCGTCTTGGCGGCGACGACTTCGACCAAGTCATCATCGACCACCTCGTAGCCGAGTTCAAAAAAGAGCACGGCATCGACCTCAGCAAGGACAAAGCGGCGGTTCAGCGTCTGAAGGATGCGGCAGAGAAGGCGAAGAAAGAACTCTCCGGCGTACTGACTACGCAAATCTCCCTGCCGTTCATCACGGTAGTGGACGGCGTGCCGCAGCACTTGGAGCTGTCCCTGACCCGTGCGAAGTTCGAAGAACTGTCCGCGACACTCGTGGAAAGAACGATGGGTCCTACCCGTCAAGCGCTGAGCGATGCCGGTCTGTCGGCTGACAAGATCGACAAAGTCGTACTCGTCGGCGGTTCGACCCGTATTCCAGCCGTACAGGAAGCTGTTAAGCGCCTGATCGGCAAAGAGCCTCACAAAGGCGTAAACCCGGACGAAGTCGTTGCCCTCGGTGCGGCGGTGCAAGCGGGCGTCCTGACGGGCGATGTCAAAGACGTCGTACTGCTCGACGTTACACCATTGTCCCTGGGTATCGAAACGGCCGGCGGCGTCTTCACGAAGATGATCGACCGTAACACGACGATCCCTACGACGAAGTCGCAGGTATTTACGACCTATGCCGACAACCAGCCTAGCGTGGAAATCCACGTTCTGCAGGGTGAGCGTGCGATGGCAGCCGACAACAAGACGCTGGGCCGCTTCATCCTCGGCGACATTCCTCCGGCTCCGCGGGGCATTCCGCAGATCGAAGTGACCTTCGATATCGACGCGAACGGGATCGTTAACGTAACGTCGACGGATAAAGGTACGGGCAAGAGTCAGAAGATCACCATCACTTCTTCGAGCGGCCTCTCCGATGAAGAGATCGACCGCATGATGAAGGAAGCCGAAGCTCACGCTGAGGAAGACCGCAAGCGCAAAGAGCTCGTCGAAGTGCGCAACAATGCGGACCAGCTCGTGTACTCCGTTGACAAAACGATCAAGGACCTCGGCGACAAGGTCGACCAATCCGAGATCGACAAAGCCAACGAAGCCAAGGAGAAGGTCAAGAAGGCGCTCGAAGGCGACAACCTCGAGGAGATCAAAGCGGCAACCGAGCAGCTGACCGAAGTGGTTCAGCAGCTGTCCGTGAAGCTGTATGAGCAGGCGTCCCAGCAGGGCGGCGCTCCTGAAGGCGGCGAGCCGCAGGGCAATGCCGGCAAGGGCAAAGACAACGTAGTGGATGCCGATTATGAAGTCGTCGACGACAAGAAGTAAGAGGTATGTTAGCATTAGCATAGTACAAGGGGGAGTCAAAGCCGCACGCCGGCTTTGACTTTCCGTCTGTAGAAGATGGGTGTGGGAGGTAGGCCGGCCGGGTGCGGACAGATGGATGGGTCCGCCTTGCCGGAGCCTTGCCAGCCCTGGGAGTAGGAGTGGAACGATGAGCAAACGTGATTTCTATGAGGTGCTGGGGGTCGGCAAGGACGCTTCGCAGGAAGATATCAAGAAAGCGTACCGAAAGCTTGCCCGCCAGTACCACCCGGATGTCAATAAAGCGGCTGACGCCGAATCGAAATTCAAGGAAGCCAAAGAAGCCTACGACGTGCTCAGCGATGACCAGCGCAAGGCCCAGTACGACCGGTTCGGCCATGTGGATCCGAACCAGGGCATGGGCGGCGCCGGAGCACAGGACTTCGGCGGCTTCGGTGACCTCTTCGACATGTTCTTCGGAGGACAGGGCGGCGGACGCCGGAATCCGAACGCGCCGCAGCGCGGCAACGACCTGCAGTACACGATGACCATCGAGTTCAAGGAAGCGATCTTCGGCAAGAAGACGGACATCCAGATTCCACGGACCGAGAACTGCGACACGTGTCACGGCAGCGGGGCTAAGCCTGGGACGAAGCCGGAGACCTGCGGCGTCTGCCACGGCAGCGGCCAGCAGGAAGTTGTGCAGAACACCGCGTTCGGCCGCATCGTGAACCGCCGCGTTTGTTCCGCGTGCCAAGGACAGGGACAGATCGTCAAGGACAAGTGCTCTACCTGCCACGGCGCAGGCAAGGTGAAGAAGCAGCGCAAGATCAACCTGAACATCCCGGCCGGCGTGGACGACGGAGCCCAGCTCCGCGTCTCGGGCGAAGGCGAAGGGGGTACCCGCGGGGGCCCTCCGGGCGACCTGTACGTAGTGCTCCGCGTGAAGCCGCATGACTTCTTCGAGCGCGAAGGCGACGACATCTACTGCGAGGTGCCGCTGACGTTCGTGCAGGCGGCGCTGGGCGACGAGATCGAGATCCCGACGCTGACGGAGAAGGTCAAGCTCAAGATTCCGGCGGGCACCCAGACGGATACGTACTTCCGCCTGAAGGGCAAAGGCGTGCCGCGCCTCCGCGGCTACGGCCAAGGCGACCAGCACGTCAAGGTCGTCGTCGTCACGCCGACGAGCCTGAACGAGGACCAGAAGGAGCTGCTCCGCGAGTTCTCCCGCACCAGCGGAGAGCATACGCATGAGCAGAACCAGTCGATCTTCGAACGGATGAAGAAAGCGTTCCTGGGCGATTAAGTTGGTGTAGGGAGCGCATATTCCCTCTCGCGCCAATGAGTATGGCCCAGCACGCCAAAAGAGCACGGCAGCGGTAACCCAGCTGCCGTGTTTTTTATTTTTTTAAAAGCAGGGAGCAGCGCAAACCGGGGAATGCGTAGGGGGTGGAAAGTTTACGTGCCGCCTTTGACCTCGTGTCCTAACCTCTAAATCAATTCAATGGGCCACGAGGTCAACAGCGGCTGCTTTCCCTCCCACCCGCCAAAGCAACACTCAGCACGCAGTGATAAGGTTTTATCTTTGGGGGAGGCCGAGGCTTGCGCTGCGGTCCTGCGCATATTCCCCTCGAAATTGCGGACAATACCAAAGCGGCATTCATCCGCAAGATTGAAGGGAAGGGAGTGTCCACCATGAGTCGCGGAAATCAGGAGAGGTCTAATCATCAGCTGCCTATCGCCAAGAATGAGGATGTCGAATTCTCCAGCGAGCTGGCGGATGCCAATGACTTGGAAGCGCAGGAACGCGCCGATCTGGCTGATGCCAGACAAGAGCGGGAATAGGAAGGGATAGAGCCAATGGCAGAGCAGAGCATCATGGCCTATTTTCATTCTCCGGCGCAGGCCGAGAGCTGTGTTGGAAAGCTGAAGGCGCTGCGCGCTTCGGAAGTGCGCGTGGACCGGTTCGGCGAGTATCCGGGCCCGGGCGTCCAGGAAACGATGAACCCGATTACCGGCAATATTCCGTCGCTGGGATATTTGACTCTCGGCGCTTCGGGGCTCGATCGCAATTCGGGCATCCTCGCCGCAACCGAGACGGATGCCAGCGGCTTCGGCGGGTCCATGGCCGACGTCATGGAATCCTTCTCCCAGGAGGATGTGTCGCGCCGCGATACGCTGCTGACGGTCATCATCGACGAGTCCTCGGCGGAACTGGCGAGGCACATTATCCGGGAAGCCGGCGGGACCGCTTAGTGCACCCTCAGTTCCCATGTCCCCCGTACGGCAGTTCACAACGGTTCTTCGCATGATCACGATCATGCGGGGGGCCGTTTTTTATGACTTCGGCCCTATATTTTTACCGGGGACCCATCTTGTTGTATACTAGGAGTTATGCATGTTGGAAGAAAGATGTAGGAAGCCGAGTATGCAGCCAAAAACGCTGAAGTGAACTAGAGGAGGGACGACTGTGCGCTACCATGAAATTACCGTACATACGACCGAAGAAGCCATCGAGATGATCTCTAACTTTATACATGAGCTGGGAGCCGGCGGGGTTTCGATCGAAGAATCGGGCACGTTGAACAAAAAGCGGGATACGTCCCTAGGCCAATGGTACGAGATGCCGCTCAACGATATTCCGGAAGGCCGGGCCGTGATCAAAGGCTATTTCACCGAAGGCACGGAAATGGGCCCGATCGTGAACGAGCTCAAGGAGCGGATTGAACAGCTGGCGGAGTTCGATATTGATGCCGGTAATCCGACCTACGAGCTGCAGGATGTGGATGACGAAGACTGGGCTAACGCCTGGAAGCAGTACTTCAAGCCGCTGCGCATCTCCGAGCGGCTGACGATCAAGCCGACGTGGGAGGAGTACACGCCGGGTCCGGAGGAAATCATCCTTGAGCTCGATCCGGGCATGGCCTTCGGCACGGGAACCCATGCTACGACGGCGCTCTGCCTGCGTACGCTGGAGAGCGTGATTCAAGGTGGAGAAGACGTGATCGACGTCGGGACAGGCTCCGGAATCCTCGCAATCGCGGCGGCGAAGCTGGGCGCGAAGCATGTGCTGGCGCTAGATCTCGATCCGGTCTCGGTGTCCTCGGCGACAGAGAACACGCACCTCAACGGCCTGGATGACCGCATCACGGTGAAGCTCAGCGACCTGCTCGGCGTGCTGAAGGGGAGCGAAACGCAGGAGGGCTCGTCCGTCGGTGTGAAGCTGCCGGTACAGATCGTGGTGGCGAACATTCTCGCGGAGATCATCCTCTTGTTCGTGAAGGACGTCTATGATGCCCTGGTGTCCGGAGGGACTTACATCGTCTCCGGGGTCATCCTGCCGAAGCAGGAATCCGTCGAAGAGGCGCTGAAGGCGGAGGGCTTCGAGATCGCCGGCCGTAACGTCGAGGGAGACTGGGTCGTCATTATCGCGAGAAAGCCGTAGGTGCCCTCGTGGATTTGAACTTTTTGGCCTATCCCGTAGATCACCTGCCGTTTGTATTCCTGGCGCTGCTGCTCGGGTTCACCGTACACGAGTTCTCGCACGCCATCCTGGCCGATAAATTCGGGGACCCCACGCCCCGTTCGATGGGCCGGGTGACGCTCAACCCCCGGGTGCACTTAGATGTGCTCGGGACGATCTTCTTTTTGATCATCGGCATCGGATGGGCGAAGCCGGTTCTCGTGAACCGGAGCCGCTTCGCTTCCCCCCGGCTGATGGGCATCCTGGTCTCGGTGGCCGGGCCGGTAAGCAACCTGGTGCTCGCTTTGATTTCGGTTCTCATTTATTTTGCTCTGATCCGCTTCGGTGTGCTGACCGGTGCTTCGGTGGGAGTCAGGGACGCCCTGTCTCTGTTCTTCAACTACTTGGTCAGCCTGAACGTGCTGCTCTTCATCTTGAACCTGATTCCATTCCCGCCGCTGGACGGGTACCGGATTCTGGAGGATCTGCTTCCGCAGCGCGTCATGATGAAGGTAAAGCCCTATGAGCAGTGGCTCTTCTACGCAATCCTGCTCATGTTCTTCATCCCGCCGCTGCGTGCCGTGACCCTCGGTCCGATCTTCGCCTTGCAGGGACCGATCCTGAATGGGATCCAATCGCTGGCGGCCGGCCTGCTTGGAATGAAGTAGGCTTCCGGAGGAGAATGATGGGAGTGCTGGTATTCCCGGCGCAAAACGTGTATGATGGAGGATGACCGTTTCTACATGATTCCCGTGTACAAGCGGTCTGACTATTTTCGCTGAAGAATGAAGGGTAATCCGCATGCAGAGATATTTCATCGAGCCGGCGCAGTGGGCCGGGACGACGGTAACGATTACAGGCGATGACGCGCACCATCTGATCAAGGTCATGCGTGCCCGTCCGGGCGACGAATGCATCGTCAGCGACGGTGTGAGCCGGGAGGCGCTGGTCCGTCTCCAGACGCTGGAAGGCGGCCAGGTACTGGCGGAAGTCGCGGAAGAACTCCCGATGGAGAACGAACCCCGGGTGGAAGTCTGGGTGGCCCAGAGCCTCCCTAAGGGGGACAAGATGGAGCTCGTGATCCAAAAAGGCACGGAGATCGGCGCTTCCCGCTTCATTCCGTTCACTTCGGAGCGGACCGTCGTGCAGCTTGACGGCAAAAAAGAAGGCAAACGCACCGAACGCTGGCAGAAGATCGCCAAGGAGGCGGCGGAGCAGGCGCACCGCAACCGGGTTCCTTCGGTAGAAGGTGTCCGCACGTGGAAGAGCCTGATGGAGCTCGCAGCCGAAGCGGACGCGGCTCTCTTCTGCTATGAGAAGCAGGGGGAGCAGGCGCTGAAGTCGGTGATCTGCGGCTTGCTTGCCGGACGGAAGCCGGAGCAGGGCAGGGCGAAGCTGCTGCTCATTATCGGCCCGGAGGGCGGCTTCAGCGAGCGGGAGGCTATAGAGGCGGAGAACGCAGGCTGCCGGCCCGTCGCCCTCGGAAGACGGATACTGCGGACGGAGACGGCAGCGATGGTGGGCCTGACCTGTATTTTATATGAAGCCGGAGAGATGGGAGGAGAAGAGTAAATGGCAACAGTCGCTTTTCACACACTGGGCTGCAAGGTAAACTTCTACGATACGGAAGCGATCTGGCAGCTGTTTAAGCAGGAAGGGTACGAGCAGGTCGATTTTGAATCGACGGCCGACGTGTATGTTATCAACACCTGCACGGTAACCAACACCGGCGACAAGAAGAGCCGCCAGATGATCCGCCGGGCGGTCCGCCGTAATCCGGAGGCGATCGTGGCGGTGACAGGCTGCTACGCCCAGACGTCTCCTGCGGAGATCCTGGCGATTCCGGGCGTGGATCTCGTCATCGGGACACAGGACCGCGACAAGATCATGACGCTCGTGAAGCAGATCGAAACGGAGCGCCAGCCGATCAACGCGGTGCGCAACATCATGAAGACGCGGGCGTTCGAGGAGCTGGACGTGCCGGATTTTGCCGACCGGACCCGCGCATTCCTCAAGATTCAGGAAGGCTGCAACAATTTCTGCACCTTCTGTATTATCCCGTGGTCCCGCGGCCTCATGCGCAGCCGGGAGCCGCAGAGCGTCATCAGCCAGGCCAAGATGCTGGTCGAGTCCGGCTTCCAGGAGATCGTCCTGACGGGCATCCATACCGGCGGCTACGGCGAGGACATGGAAGACTACAGCCTCGCGAAGCTGCTGTGGGATCTCGATAAGGTCGAGGGCCTGAAGCGGATCCGGATCTCGTCGATCGAAGCGAGTCAGATCACCGACGAGGTGCTCGAGGTGCTTCAGAAGTCCGGCAAAATCGCGCGCCACCTGCACATTCCCCTGCAGGCGGGCAGTGACGAGGTGCTGAAGCGGATGCGCCGCAAGTACACGACCGCCGAATTCGCGGCGAAGATCGAGCACATCCACCGCATCATGCCGGGCGTGGCCATCACGACGGACGTGATTGTAGGCTTCCCGGGCGAGACCGAAGAAATGTTCCGCGAAGGCTATGCCTTCATGGAGCGGATGGGCTTCTCCGAAATGCACGTGTTCCCTTACTCGAAGCGGACCGGTACGCCGGCCGCACGGATGGAGGACCAGGTGGACGAGGAGATCAAGAATGCCCGCGTTCATGAGCTGATCGACCTGTCGGAGCGGATGCAGCTCGCTTATGCCGAGCGTTTTGTCGGCGACGTGCTGGAGGTCATTCCGGAGCGCGACTACAAGGGCCAGCCGGGCAGCGGCCTGGTGATGGGCTATTCGGACAACTACCTGCAGCTCGTGTTCGAAGGCAGCGAAGAGTGGATCGGCCGCGTATGCCGCGTACGGGTCACGGAAGCGGGTGTGAACGAATGCCGGGGGACGCTCGTCGAAGTGCCGAGCGAAGCGGGCGTGGTTACCCTGCCGAAGAGACAGGCGGCACAGAGCGCAGCTGAGTCGATTCCGGGTCAGGCGGCCAAAGCGATTGTCTGACATCGGAGGCTCATGAGCTGACCGGTCTTGATGTGAATAAACAGAAGGATTTCATCTGCTGGGCCGGGGAGGGCGGTTTCGCCGGTCCCGGATCAGCGGATGGGGTCTTTTCCATTTTGGAGACGGAAGGGTGGTTACATGAAAGAAATTTCAGCGGGTGGCGTGGTGTATCGCAAGGCTGAAGGCGGCATTCAGGTGCAGATGATCCAGGACCGCTACGGCAAGATCACCCTGCCCAAAGGAAAGATGGAGCCCGGCGAAACCGTCGAGGAGACGGCGCTGCGCGAGATTCTGGAGGAGACGGGGATCACCGGCACGATACGGGAGCCGCTCGAGACCATCACGTACCAGTTTACGCTCAGCGGTGTAGGCGTGGTCGACAAAGAGGTGCACTACTACCTCGTGGAAGCAACGGGCGGGACGCTGCAGGCACAGGTGGAAGAGATTCGGGGCGTCGAGTGGCTTCATCCGATGGAAGCGTGGCACCAGCAGAAGCAGTCGGGCTACGGCAACAACGATACGGTGCTGCAAAAAGCGCTGTCTGCGCTCGGGTTCCAAGTGGGCTGAATCGGGCGGCGGTCTGATGGACATTACATAAAAGGATAATCCCACGGGTTCAGGCCGCAGGCGGATGAGGATGCTGCCTGCGGCTGCTCTGTTCCTGCGGGCTGGAAGGGATTACGTCCTACAAAAGAAATTGGAGGCTGTATTATGGCCGTAGTGGTTTTACAGAAAAAGCGCAAGAAGAGGCTGGAAGAAGGTCATCCCTGGGTGTACCAGTCCGAGATTGACCGTGTGGACGGCGAAGCGGTGCCCGGCGGGCTTATCGCCGTGCATGCGGCCAATGGGCAGTATTTGGCAACCGGCTACTACAACCCCGCTTCCCAGCTCGCTGTGCGGATCGTCTCGCTGGAGCCGATCGAGGAGCTTACCCGCGAGTGGTTCGTCCGCCGTCTGCAGGACTGCAGGGAGCACCGGGAACGGTTTTTGCCGGATACGCGTTCCTACCGTCTGGTCTATGGAGAGGCGGACTTTCTCCCGGGGCTCATCGTCGACAAGTTCGAGGATGTGCTGGTCGTCCAGATTCTGACGCTCGGCATGGAGCGCGCGCGGGAAGCCCTGGTTGCCGCACTGGTCGAAGTGATGGCTCCAGCCGGCATCTACGAACGCAGCGACGTTTCGGTCCGGGGACTGGAAGGGCTGGACCAGCGCAAAGGGCTGATCTACGGGGAAGCCCCGCGGCATATTACGATCCGTGAGAACGGGCTGCTGATGCAGGTTGATATCGAAGAGGGCCAGAAGACCGGCTATTTCTTCGATCAGCGGGAAAATCGGGCGGCCATCGCTCCCCTGATGAAGGGCTGGGGCCGCCGCAGCGGTATCGAAGTGAAGCCGCTCGTGCTGGACGACGGTACATCCAAGCTCGTGCCGGTCAACAAGAGCGGCAAGGAAGTGACGTTCCCGTACTGGGATGGCGCGACGGTCCTAGAGTGCTTCTCCCATACGGGCAGCTTCACCCTTCATGCCTGCCAATACGGAGCGAAGAAGGTAACGTGCCTCGATATCTCGGAGCATGCGGTAGAGACCGCCCGCGGTAATGTGGAGCTGAACGGCTTCGGAGACCGGGTGGAGTTCGTCGTCGCCGACGCGTTCGACTATCTCCGCCAGCAGGCGAAGGGGCTTGACCAGCGGCAGGAGCGCGGTCAGGCCGCGCAGAAGAAGGTCGATACGTCGGTTCGCCTGGAGGGCCAAGGCCGCACGTGGGACGTCGTCATCCTGGACCCGCCGGCATTTGCCAAGTCCCGCAGCAGTGTGGAAGGCGCCTGCCGGGGCTACAAGGACATCAACCTGCACGGCATGAAGCTGGTGAACGAAGGCGGCTATCTCGTTACGGCGAGCTGTTCGTACCACATGAAGCCGGAGCTGTTCCTCGAGACCGTGCTGTCTGCCGCACAGGATGCGGGCAAGACGCTGCGTCTGGTGGAATTCCGCAACGCGGCCAAAGACCATCCGCGCATCCTAGGGGTGGACGAAGGCAATTACCTGAAGTTCGCGATTTTTGAAGTCCGCAGCCGCCGATAAGCGGAGGCTCGGAAGGGGGCTTGGACCCGCTCGGTCTCCGGCTGGAGGCTGGCGGGTCTTTTAGTTATGACCGGGAGCTTGGCTTCCGGTAGTGCGTTTTTGTCATAAACGCTGTGTTGATTAAGTAAGCTGTTTGCCTGGCGGCGAAGCTTTATGCGATTTCGTAAAACTTTGATGGGGATTTCGGAGGGCGGTCTGCGGATTGCGGATAGGATCGCGCAGTTCATCAGCCATTGGGCGGTAAGGCATTGAAGCGAGGGCTTCCGCTGGAGAGTTCCTTTTCGCGGCCGGAGGCGATATAATAACCTGGATGGCTGCTGCAGCCACAGGCTGCGGTACAAAGTGGAGGTGCGGGAAATGAATACGGGCATGAGTGTCGAAGAAGCAATTCGCGGTCGGCGGACCACCGGCCGTGTAACGCAGGATGAGGTGGATAAGGAACTCATCGAATCGATCTTGGAGGCGGGCAACTGGGCGCCGAGCCACCACTGCACGGAGCCGTGGCGGTTCTTTGTCATGACGGGCAGCGGCAGGCAGCGCTTGGCGGACGCCTACGTGGACATTGCCGCTGAGGGTCTCGGAGAACGGACGCCTGAGGCCGAGGAGGAGCTGCAGCGCAAGCATGGGGCCAAGGCATTCCGGGCGCCGCTGGTTATCGCCGTAGCGGTATCGCCCTCGGAAGCGAAGGGAGTCATCCGCATCGAAGAGTTCGCCGCAGCGCATGCCGCCGTGCAGAATATGCTGCTGATGACCCATGCACTCGGGCTGGCAGGGATCTGGCGCTCGGGCGAGCCGATGTATCACCCGCGGATGAAGGAGGCCTTTGCCCTCACGGAGAAGGAAGAAGTGGTCGGCCTCCTGTATATCGGGTTTCCCGCTCAGGCCGGACCGGAAGGCAAACGCCGTCCGGTCGAAGAGAAGACGGTCTGGTTCACGGACTAACTTTTGGGGTGGATATGGGTGCACCCTGGAACTTAAAGATGTTATTCGCGGCCCTTCGAGTAATCTGAAGGCCGGGCCTGCGGAATCCAAGTGGCTTATAGTCAACAGTGATTCTAGAATCAAAAGAAGCTTACAAATCCAATGGGTTTGTAAGCTTTTTTACTTCGGATGGGCTCGTAGTTTCATTTTTGCGCTCCGTTATGCTTCGCATAAAGGTCGCTAACAAAAATGAACTACGTCGCAGGGTATCAAAGAAAAACCAAACTAGCGGCAGCGTTCTAAATGCCGTGACAGAGGTAAATGATTAAAGTCAAACCTTGGAAAGAACAGGGAGAATAAAATGCGGTGCGGGGGAGTAGTCACAAATCAAACAAGGCGGCGTTCAAAGCCTGGCGGGGCATAAGATCAGAATATACAAATGAAAGAGAAATGACGGCAAACCGCCCACAGGTACCAAGAAAAACTCAGCAAAAAGGCTGCAGGAACATATGTTCCTGCAGCCTGAAAAAAGTGCCCGCATGTTCAGGTCGATGGCTTCACTGACTTATCATCAAATGCCTCTGCTTCTGCTGTGCACAAGGGAAGCTTACAACGCCTGCTTGTAGCCCGGCGCTGCGCTTCGCAGGCCGCTGCCGATCCGCAGGGAGGAGATGCGCTCCGGTGTCCGCTTCTCGACGTGCTTCAAGGTAGCAAGCACCGCCTTCTGGACGGCGGGCGTCGGATCCTTGAGCAGCCGTTTCCAGGCACGGGACAGTCGGTCCCAGTGGGCGGAGACTTCACCGGACGTGAAGAGATAGACCGCGTGCACACGCACGTTGGAATCGGCGCTGCCGATCCACTTGGAAAGACGGTGGGTGATTTCCTCCGGGTAGGCGGGAAGGAGCAGGGGACCCAGAGTGTGGGCGCTGAGCGTCTTCTTGACGCTAGCATCCGAATCTCGCAGCAGGGGCTCGAGGAGGTCGAAGAGGGTACCGGCCCACAGCGGATTGCGTGTCTTGGCGGCCGCCCGGATCGCATGCAGTGCGGACAGGCGCACGGTCGGCACGCGGTCGGTAACCCAATCGACGAGCTGCAGCGAGAAGGAGTCGAAGTGCTTCACGAGCAGCGTGCCGCAGGCTTCAGCCGCCCACTTGCGCACTGGGGCGTGCGGGCTGCCGGCCAGACGCTTCAGCCGGTCCGATACGGGCTCCGGATGCTGGGCGTACTGCCCCGCGAGCAGGAATACGGCCATCTCCTGGCCAACTTCGCTGTCCGTCTCCGTGAAGCGGAGCGCCAGCTCCATGAGCTTGGCAGGTTCGCTGCGCAGAGCGGACTCGACCGCTTGAAGAGATTTATGTTTGAATGCCTGCAGTTCCACACCGGAGAGCTGCGAGGAGAAAGTGTCCAAAGCGTTGAGAAGATGAGAGAAAGAGCTGTCGGCAGCAAGACCCGTCAGTAGCGATTCCAAACCGGGGTGTTCAGCTATCATGTGCAGCACTCCTTCAAATAGGATCTTATAACAGCATTTTACAACAAAACGAGAAATAGAACAAGTGTTCCCTATCAAAAAATGTGCTATAATCGGTAGATCATCCAGAACTCCCCTTGTCCCATGAGCAGCGATTATTTGGTAGAATAGAAGAATTCCCGAGGCAGGATGGAAGAATGGAAGAATGGCAGGAACCAAGACAGGCTGCGGCGGACAAGAGGAGTAATGACGAAATCGCAGTAATGGAAGAGCAGCTTTGGTGAAAGCACAATGAAAAGCAATCCTGCGGAAGAGCTTAATGACGGAAAGAACAGTAATGTCATGATGAAAGAGCGGTAATGAAAACAAAGCAATGCGGACAAGGATTAAGGACGAGAAAAAGTAATGCCGAATAACAGTAAGAACGAAAGCGCAGTAAGAACGAAGTAGTTGAAAAGCAGCAAAGACAAATGAAAAACATAGTGACTGACGCAGCGCAGCAGCACAGGATCACCCCAAGCAGGGCGGGTGTTCCGCAGTCATGCCGCAGCGTAGCAGCAAAGTACGGCCGGCCCATGCAGGCAGGCCTTTAAATATCAGCTTACGCCGGAGGGCGGATAGCGGCATGGAGGTGCAGCGATGGCATATCGTTTCGTGCTCGGCAGGGCCGGGAGCGGCAAGACGACATATTGCTTGAAAGACATTCAGGAGCGGCTGGCGAATCAGCCCGACGGGCGCCCGATCATCTGGCTCGTACCGGAGCAGGCGACCTTCCAGACGGAGTACGCCCTTGTGAACGGTTCAGGCCTGGGGGGAACCATGAGGGCGCAGGTGCTGAGCTTCCGCCGGCTGGCCTGGCGGGTCATGCAGGAGGTAGGGGGGACGGCGCGGCTGCCGATCGACGAGATCGGGAAGAAGCTGCTGCTGCACCGCATTTTACATAGAGGAAAGGACCGTCTGCGGAGATTCCATGCTTCGGCGGACCAGATGGGCTTCATTGACAATCTCAACGACATTCTCAGCGAGCTCAAAAGGTACTGTGTGGCGCCCCAGGATCTGGAGGCCTTTTATACCCGCAAATTCGGGGACGGCGGACCGGGCGGAGGGTCCCTGGAAGACAAGCTCCACGACCTTCAGATCGTGTACGCTGAATTCGAGATGGAGCTTTCGAAGCTGTATCTCGACGGCGAGGATTACCTGACGCTGCTGGCCCGGCAGCTGCCCGAATCGGCTTATGCGCAGGGAGCGGAGGTGTGGGTCGACGGCTTCCACGGCTTTACGCCCCAGGAGCTGGCGGTTCTCGTGAAGCTCGGGGAACGTGCGGAGCGGGTGACGATCACGCTCTGTCTGGACCGGCCTTATCTGCCCGGGGAGCCGCTGAACGAGCTGGAGCTGTTCCACCTGCCGGCGCGCACGATGCAGAAGCTGCAGGGGCTCCTGCGGGAAGCGCAGGTGGATGTGTTGGAGCCGGTGGTGCTTCCGGCGGCTCCTCCGGCCCGCTTCACGGCACAGCCGATGCTCGCTTACCTGGAAGCCCACTGGGATGACCGGGTGAAGCAGCCCTGTCCGGTCGTTCCGCTGGAACGCAGCCTCTCGCCGCTTCATATTACACAGGCGGCCGGGAGAAGGGCCGAGGTGGAAGGGGCCGCCCGCGATATCATCGCCCTTGTGCGGGACAGGGGCCTGCGCTGGCGGGACATCTCGGTATCCCTGCGCGACATGGAATCGTACTGCGACCTCATCAAAGCGACGTTCGAAGATTACGGCATTCCGCACTTCTTCGACGTGAAGCGGTCGATCCTGCATCATCCGCTCGTCGAGCTCATCCGCTCCTCCCTCGAGGCATGCGGCAATCACTGGAAATACGATGCGGTGTTCCGCAGCATCAAGACGGGCTTTTTTATCCCGATGCCTGGTGAGAATGTCGATCCCGAGTCAGGAATCCGCATCGACCGCCACGCGATGGATCAGCTCGAGAACTATGTGCTGGCCTTCGGGATCCAGGGCAGCCGCTGGACCGACGACAAGGACTGGACCTATTCCTACCGGACCACGCTGGAGGACGACGGGGAAGCACGGGCCGCCGATGAGGCGTTCCTGAAGCGGATCAATGCCTGCCGCAGGCGGGTGTCGGCTCCGATCGGCGAGCTGTACCGGAGACAGAAGGGAAGAAGAGAAACGGTCCGGGAGCGTGTCGAGCATCTCTACGGGTTCCTGGCGGGGCTCCGCGTGCCGGAGCGTCTCGAATATTGGAGCCAGAAGGCGCTGAGTGAAGGAGACCCGGAAACGGCGCGCATGCACGGACAGGTGTGGGACCGGGTCATGGATGTGCTTGACCAGCTTGTGGAGCTGATGGGGGAGGAGACCGTTACGCTCGAGCTCTTCACGGATCTGCTGGAGACGGGCCTCGAGAGCATTCGCCTCGGCCTGGTGCCGCCTACGCTCGACCAAGTGCTGGTCGGCTCCATGGACCGCACGCGTTCGGGCCGCATCAAGCACACGTTCGTCCTCGGGGCGACGGAAGGGGTTATGCCCGCCAAGATGCCGGAGAAAGGGCTGCTGACCGAGGGCGAGAGGGAGTTTCTTGCGCAGAGCGGGCTCGAGACGGCGGACACCGGGCGCAGAAGGCTGCTTGATGAATCGTTCCTGATGTACTATGCCTTTTGTACGCCAAGCGAAGGGTTGTGGCTCTCTTATCCGCTTGCGGATGAGGAAGGGCGCAGCCTGCTGCCGTCGGACATCATCCGGCAGGTCAAACGGATGTTCCCGTCCGTCAAGGAAAGGCTGCTGCAGCACGATCCGGAAGCCGAGGGTCACCCGGGCGAGCATATGGAATACGTCTCGCGTCCGGGTCCGGCGTTCTCGCTGCTGTCCGTTCAGCTGAGGCAGTGGCTGCGCGGTGCCCCGATGAACGTGGTCTGGTGGTCGGTGTACAACTGGTACACCCGGCTGCCCGAGCACGACAAGGCTCAGGAGCTGTCGCGGATGGTGAAGGCGCTGCGGTATACGGGGGGCGCCATGCGGCTGTCGCCGGAGACGAGCCGGCTGCTGTACGGGGACCACATCCAGACGAGCGTGTCCCGGATGGAACGCTTCGTGGCGTGCCCGTTCTCCCAGTTCGCTTCTCATGGGCTGCGGCTCAAGGAGAGGCGAATCTTCCGGCTTGAAGCGCCGGATGTCGGCCAGCTGTTCCATGCCGCCCTCAGCAGCTTCGTGGAGCAGGCCGAACGGGAGCAGATGGACTGGCACGCGCTGACGCCGGAGGAGTCCGCCAAGCGGGCGGCGCTCGTCATCGATACGCTGGCGCCTAAACTTCAGGGGGAGATTCTCCTGAGCTCGGAACGGTATCTCTATATCGCCCGCAAGCTGAAGCAGGTGGTCGGCAGGGCCGCTCTAATGCTGGGCGAGCACGCCAAGCGGGGACAGTTCCGGCCCATCGGCCTCGAAGTGGGCTTCGGCGCGGGGCAGCAGATTCCTCCGCTTCATTATGCGCTGCCGAACGGCGTGCAGATGGAGCTGCGCGGGCGCATTGACCGGATCGACCGGGCGGACACCGAGAAGGGGACGCTGCTGCGGGTCATCGACTACAAATCCAGCGCGAAGGCGCTGAACATGGCGGAGGTGTACTACGGCCTGTCGCTGCAGATGCTGACATACCTCGACGTCATTCTGACCCATGCGCCCGTGTGGCTGGGCAAGGAAGCGGAGCCGGCCGGCGTGCTGTACTTCCATGTGCACAATCCGCTGCTGAACGCCAAGAACGGCATGACCGCAGAGCAGATCGACAAGGAGCTCAAAAAGCGGTACAAGATGCGGGGGCTGCTCAAGGCCGACCCGGATGTCATCACGCTGATGGACAGCCGCCTTGCCGGCTCCAGCGGCCATTCGGAGCTGCTCCCAGCGGCCCTGAAGGCCGACGGTTCGTTCTACAAAACCTCCTCCGTCGCGTCGGAGGAGCAGTGGAACACCGTAAGGCAGCATGTGCGCAACACGATCGAGGAGATCGGCACATCCATGACGGACGGCGAGATCGGGGTTCATCCTTACCGGATGGGACCGAACATCGCGTGCAGCACCTGCTCTTACCGGCCGGTCTGCCAGTTCGATCCGCAGCTCGAGGACAATGAGTACCGGATTCTGCCGCAGTTGGGTAAGGAATTCGCGTGGGACCTCATGGCGAAGAAGAACGGCAAAGCGGAAGAGAAGAGGCAGCGCAGCGCGTTCCGGGGCTCCTCCGGGCGCACGGCGGGCCGCAGCAAACAGGAGAAGGACGAAGGCCGCCATCCGGAGCAGCGGCAGCTCACCTTCCCGCTGGACGAGATCGGCGAGGAGAATGACGAAATGCAGACAGAGATGAATGACGGCCGTACGGCGGAGACAGGAGGTGCCGAAGAATGAGTATCCGTTATATCCCTAAGCCGGAAGGCAGCACGTGGACCGACGACCAGTGGAATGCCATCGCGATCCGCGGTCATTCCATGCTGGTGGCGGCGGCGGCCGGCTCCGGCAAGACGGCGGTGCTCGTCGAACGGATCATCCGCCGAATCGCCGACGAATCCGACCCGGTCGACGTCGACCGGCTGCTTGTAGCGACCTTCACGAAGGCGGCGGCGGCCGAGATGCGGCACCGGATTGCCGAGGCGCTGGAGAAGGCGCTGAACGCGAACCCGGAATCGGAGCATCTGCGGAAGCAGCTGGCCCTGATTCCCCGGGCGTCCATTACGACGCTGCACTCCTTTTGTATGGAAGTGATTCAACGTCACTATCAGCGGATCGGCCTCGACCCGGGCTTCCGGATCGCCAACGAGACCGAGACGGCTCTGATGCGCCAGGACCTGCTGGAAGACCTGCTCGAGGAAAAATACGGCTCATCCCCCGAGGACGATCCGTTCTGGCTCCTGGCCGATTCCTTCAGCGGCGACAAGAGCGATGACGCCCTCTTCCAGCTGGTCCAGCGGCTCTTCGACGACTCACGGAGCCATCCGTGGCCGGAGCACTGGCTGCAGGCGTGTGCCGCCATGTTCGAGATGGCCGAGCTCGAGGAGAACAGCCCCTGGGTGCAGAGCCTGAAGGCCTACCTGCGCGTTGAGCTGCAGGGGGCGGAGGCGCTGCTGATGGAAGCCGAGGACACGGCGAACCTTCCCGGAGGGCCGGATCCGTATCTCACCAATCTGCAGGATGATCTTGCGATGGTCCGGGAGCTTCGAGAGAGGGCGGAGCATGGCACATGGGCCTCACTCTATGAGGTCTTCCAGACCGCAGCATTCGGGAAGCTCAAAGCCTGCAAGGGCGACGGCTACGACAAGGAGCTTCAGGAGCGGGTGAAGGAACTCCGTGGGGAGGCGAAGGACCGGATCGGCGATCTCAAGGAGGAGCTCTTCGCACGGACGCCGGAGCAGTATGCGGCCGAGATGCGAACGGTGGCTCCGCTGATGAGGCTGCTCGTGGAAGTGGTGCTGGAGTTCGGCGAGCGGTTCCGCAAGGCGAAGCTGGCCAAAGGGCTGGTCGATTTTGCCGATCTTGAGCATTACTGCCTTCGGATTCTCTCCGGTGAGGGAGCCGGACCGGAAGGGCTGACGCCGTCTGCCGCAGCGCTCGAGTACCGGGAGCAGTTCGTGGAAGTGCTGCTCGACGAATACCAGGATACGAACCGTGTGCAGGAGGCGATCGTTGAGCTCATCTCGCGGGAGACGCCGGGCAACCGGTTCATGGTAGGCGATGTGAAGCAGAGCATCTACCGGTTCCGTCTGGCGGAGCCGGGCCTGTTCCAGGAGAAATACAAGAGCTACCGGCTCGACGGGACGGAGCCCGGCCAGCGGATCGATCTCGCAAGGAACTTCCGCAGCCGACGCCAAGTAGTGGACGGGACGAACTATATTTTTCGCCAGCTGATGAGTGAAGGTGTCGGGGAGATCGATTACGACGAACGGGCGGAGCTTGCCTACGGGGCAGGGTACCCCGATCCGCTGCCGGGCGGCGAGGACTTCGCTGCGGACCTGGTGCTCATCGACCGCTCGGCGGATGAGGACGACCGGGAAGCGGGAGCGGACGCCGCCGAGCAGGCTTCGGAGGAGGAAGGCGGCGCAGGGGATGACTTGGCCGCCGAAACGGCGGAGCTTGAGGCCGTCCAGCTCGAAGCGCGCTATATCGGGCAGCGGATCCGCCATATGATGGCGGCGGACGGCGGCAGGAAGCTGCAGGTCTACGACAAGGCCAGCAAGGGAACGCGGGACGTCTCGTACCGCGATATCGTCATCCTGCTGCGGGCGACGCAGCAGTGGGGGCCGGTGCTCATCGAAGAGCTGAGAGCGATGGGCATCCCTGCGTATGCGGAGCTGAACACAGGTTATTTCACGGCGGTGGAGGTGCAGATGCTGCTCTCCCTGCTGCAGGTGATCGACAACCCTTACCAGGACATTCCGCTGGCTTCGGTGCTCCGTTCTCCGATGGCGGGGCTTGATGACGAGGAGCTGGCTCACATCCGGATCTGCCGGCCGCATGGGCCGTTCTACGACGCCGTACGGGCGTATGTACGGGAGGAGCGGAAGGACGGAGAGGCTGAGGGCCAGTCTCCACAGCGGGCAGACCATGCGGCTGATGGCCTGCATCCGGAGCGGCTGGAAGGGTCTGGAGGTGCAGGGGGCATAGCTGAGGCCGCCATCCAGGGAGAGACGGAGGGGCTGCCTCATGAGCAGGCATCTGAAGACCTGCTTGCGGCCCGGGTACCGGATTCTTCCCGTTCCCAAGCCGGCAGTATGACGGTTGGCAGAGGGCAGGACGCCGCGAAGGACCCGAATGCGGAGCCGGCCTGCGAGGCTGGAGAAGAAGACGGCTTCCTCCGCAGGTCGGAGGTGCAGGAGAAGCTGAAGCACTTCATGGGCCTGCTGCGCGCATGGAGAAATTATGCAAGCCAGGGCTCCGTAGCCGACCTCATCTGGCGGATCTACCGCGAGACGAAGATCCTGGATTTTGTGGGAGGACTCCCTGGGGGTCAGCAGCGGCAGGCGAACCTGCGGGCGCTCTATGACCGGGCCCGACAATACGAGAACACCTCGTTCCGCGGCTTGTTCCGCTTCCTGCGGTTCATTGAACGGATGCAGCGCACCGGGGGCGATCTCGGGGCGGCGCGGGCGCTGGGCGAGCAGGAGGACGTCGTGCGCATCATGACGATCCACAAGAGCAAGGGGCTCGAGTTCCCTGTTGTTTTTGTCGCCGGCCTGAATAAAGGCTTCAACCGGCGTGATCTCGCCGACCCGTTCCTGCTTCATAAGGAGCTGGGCTTCGGGCCTAAGCTGACGGACACGGTGAACCGCGTCAGCTACCCGACGCTGCCGTGGCTGGCCATCAAGCGCAAAATCGGCATGGAGATGCTCGCCGAAGAAATGCGGGTGCTCTATGTCGCCCTGACCCGGGCGCGCGAGAAGCTCATCCTGGTCGCTTCGGTGCGGTCCGCGGAGAAGCTGGCGAAATCCTGGACCCGGTTCGTCAGGCACCGGGATGCCCGGCTGCCCGATGACGCGCTTGCCAAGGCGCGCAACTATCTTGACTGGATCGGCCCGGCTGTCATCCGGCATCCGGATGCTGACATGCTCCGCGCCGCGGCGGATGTGGACTTCGAATCCCGTCCGTTCCTGAACGGCGAGGCTTCCCGGTGGAATGTCCACCTGCTGCGCGGCGATGTGTTCGCCGGGCTCGCACAGGCGGCGGCCGCCCAGTCGGAATTCAGCGAGGAGCGCTGGGAGCAGGTGCAGCGCCACGAGCCGGTGGACGGCACGGAGCGGTACGAAGCCGAGGTGTGGCGCCGGCTGGACTGGGTTTATCCGGACAGCGGCGCCTCCAGGGTGCTGTCGAAGACCTCGGTGACGGAGCTCAAGCGTCTCTCCGAGCATCACAAGCTGCTCGAGACGCTGTCGGACGAGCCTTCCCCGACCTTGTGGGGAGAGGCGGACGGCCGGCAGGGAACCATCGCGTCGGGTGAGCTTGCAGCCCTTGGCACAGGGGCGGGATACCGGCCCGTCATCGTGCGCCGGCCCCGCTTCCTCGAGCAGGAGCAGGGCAACGCGGCGGAACGCGGCACCGTGTTCCACTCCGTGATGCAGCAGATTCCGCTCAAGCCGGCTCCAACGCTGGGCGGCATCCGGGAGACACTGGCCCGGATGGTGGAGCGGGAGCTGATCACGCTGAAGCAGATGGAGATGGTCGACCCTTCGGTCATCCTCGCCTTCTTCGAGAGCGGCCTGGGGACCCGGCTGCAGACGGCGGTAAGCATACACCGCGAGGTGCCGTTCAGCTTCGCCATGCGGGCGGCGGATGTCAACCCTTCGGTCGAGGATCTGGCGGCGGAAGAGACCGTCATGCTGCAGGGGGTTATCGACTGCCTGATCGACGAAGGGGATGGGCTCGTACTTGTCGATTACAAGACGGACAGGCTCAAGGGCAGCTCGCCGCAGACGGCCGCCGCCCGGTACAAGATGCAGCTGGATCTGTACGGCCGCGCGGTGGAAGCGATCTGGAAGCGGCCGGTTACCGCCAAGTATATATTCCTGTTTGACGGGGCTCATATCGTGCAGATCTAGCGGGCAGCGACCCGGCTAGTTCGGCAGAGGAAGGAAGAGATAGAATGCGGATTTTACATACGGCCGACTGGCATTTTGGCCGTACCTTGGAGGGTCGGAGCCGGCTGCCGGAGCAGGAGGCGTTCGTCGACGAGCTGGTAGAGCTGGTGCGCGACCAGAACATTGACCTCGTGCTTCTGGCCGGCGACGTCTACGATTCCGTCAACCCGCCGGCAGCGGCCGAGAGCCTGTTCTACGACGCACTCTCCCGATTGTCCGATCAGGGACAGAGGCCGGTCTACGTGATTGCCGGCAACCATGACCACCCGGATCGCCTGGCCGCAGCAGCCCCATTGGCGGACCGGCTCGGCGTCACGCTGGTAGGTCTGCCGGAAGCGCGGGTTCATGAGACGCATATCGCCAGGACCGGCGAGTCGGCGGTGATCTACATGCTGCCTTACCCGTCGGAATCGCGGCTCAAGGAGCTGCTCTCGGACGAAGCGGAGGAGACGGTGCTGCGCGCGGCTTATTCGGAGCGTGTGCGGCATATCGCCGAGGAGCAGGCGAAGCGGTTCCGCCCGGATACGGTCAATCTGCTCATGAGCCATCTGTATGTGCTCGGGGGCAAGGAGACGGAGTCGGAGCGGCCGATTCAGGTCGGCGGCGCCTATACCGTCGATACCCAGTCGCTCTCCGTCGGCGCCCAATACGTGGCGCTGGGCCATCTTCACCGGCCTCAGAACATCAAGGCGGACTCGCTGATGCGCTACAGCGGCTCTCCGCTGGCCTACAGCTTCTCGGAAGCGGGACAGGCTAAATCGGTCACCGTGCTCGACATCCGTCCGGGTGCCGAGCCGCAGATGGAGGAGATATTCCTCTCAAGCGGCCGGCCGCTCGTGCATTGGAAAGCGAAAGGCGGACTCTCCGAGGTGCACCAGTGGCTGGAGGAAGGGAAGGACCCCACAGCCTGGATCGATCTCGAGGTTCATCTGACGGAGACGATGTCGCTGGAGCAGATCCACAAGCTGAGGCAGACGCGGGAAGGGTTCATCCACATCCGTCCCGTATATCCGGAGATGGAGGCGGACCTGCAGTCGGAGGCCGTGTCGGCGACCAAAGCGCCGATGGACGAACTGTTCCGCCGCTTCTATGAGCGGCAGACCGGAGGGGCCCAGCCTGAGCCGGAGCTCGTAAAGCTCTTCCTGGAGCTGCTGGCGGAGGAAGAGGACGACGCGGCGGTGTAGTGCGGCAGGGAGCTGCTTGAGATGAAGGGAAACAGCAGCTCGCGCCCGGCAGGGGCCCTCGAGCCTGCAAGTATGGGAACCATCGGGAGTCTGAAACCAGCTTCAGAATCCATCCTGCAGAACAAAGGAGCCCTCCGCCGGACGGAGCGGGAACACGAAAGGAGGCTTCTTCATGAGGCCGATACATTTGCAAATCGCGGGGCTGCAGAGCTACCGGGAAGCGCAGGAGATTGATTTCACGGAGCTGACGGGCGCAGGGGTGTTCGGGATTTTCGGCCCGACGGGCAGCGGCAAATCGACGCTGCTCGATGCGATGACGCTCGCCCTCTACGGCAAAGTCGAGAGGGCGAACGGCGGCACGCAGGCGATCATGAACCAGGCGGAGCAGACGCTGTCCGTCTCCTTCACCTTCGAGCTGACGTCGGCCGAAGGACCGAAGCGGTACCGGGTGGACCGGCAGTTCAAGCGGGGAGGGGACGTATCCGTTCTCGGCTCCCTTACGCGCCTGATTCACTTCAGGGACGGCGAATCGATCGTGCTGGCCGATAAGGCCGGCGAAGTCAACAGCCGGATTCAGGAGATTCTCGGCCTGGCGATGGCGGACTTCACCCGGGCGGTCGTGCTGCCGCAGGGCAAGTTCGCCGAGTTCCTGACGCTGGCCGGCAAGGACCGGCGCGCGATGCTCCAGCGGCTGTTCCACCTGGAGCCGTACGGCGACCGCCTCAGTGCGAAGACGAGCGCCCGTCTCAAGGAGACGGACGTGAAGATCCGCGCGCTCCAGGCGGAGCAGCAGGGCCTCGGCGACGCCTCGCAGGAGGCGCTGGAGGCGGCGGAAGCCCGCCTGCTCGAAGCCCGCGAGGCCGCCCGCACGGTCCGCGAGCGGCTCGCGGACTGCGAACGCCGTACGGCCGAGCTGCGCGCTGTGCGCGAGCTGCAGCGCGAGCGCACAGCGCTGGCCGCGCGCCAGGCGGCGCTTGCCGCCGACGCGCCGCGCATCGCCGCGCTCGCGGCGCGCCTCGCGCGCGCGGCGCAGGCCGAGCGGCTGCGCCCGCTCGTGCGCCGGCAGCGCGCCGCCGCGGCGCAGCTCGCGCAGCAGCACGAGGCCGCGCAGGCGGCAGCGGCGGCGCTCGCCGCGGCGCAGCAGGCGCTGGCCGCCGCGCAGCAGCGCCAGGCCGCGGCGCAGGGCGCGCTGGCCGCGCAGGAGGCGCCGCTGGCCGCGCGGCTCGAGCAGCTGCGCCAGGCGGCGGAGCTCGCGGCCGAGCTCGCGCAGGGGCGCGAGCGGCTCGCGGCGCTGGCCGCCGAAGGCGCACGCTGCGGCGAAGCGCTGGCCGCGCTCGGAGCCGAGCGCACGCGCGAGGCGGAGCTGCGCGAGAAGGCGCTGCAGCGCCAGGCACAGTTGAAGGCCGAGCTGAAGGAGGCCGAGGTGCCGAGCGCTTACCGCAGCCTCCTGCAGGAGGCTGTGGCGGAGAAGCGGGAGCTCGATCGGCTGGCGAAGCAGCTCGAGGAGCAGGCGGCCGAGCTCGCCAAGCGGCAGAGCGAGCACGCAGCGCTGGAGCGCAGGAGCGCGGAGCTGAAGGAACGCCGGGCGCGGGAGGCGCAGCGGCTCTCCCCGGCTGCCGAGCGGCTGGCTGCGCTGCGTGTCGAGGCTGCGCGCACCGAGCAGTGGCTTGCGGCAGCGGCGGCCCGCGTGCCGGCGGAGACCGCGCGGCTGCGCCGGGAGCAGCAGCAGGCGGAGCTTGGCGTACTGGCCGCGCAGCTGGCGGTGCACCTGCACGAAGGCGAAGCCTGCCCGGTATGCGGCGCGGTGGAGCACCCCGCGCCTGCGGGCCGGGGGTCTGATGCGGGCACTGGGCATGCCCAGGCCATCGAGGCCTGGGAGCGGCTCGAGTTCCCGCTGCGCGAGAAGATGACGGCGGCCGCCCGGCAGCTGATGGCCCTCCAGGCGGCGGCCGAAGGCCTGGCTGCCCTGGCGGAGAGCGGCGCGCTGCCGGAGGGGGCGGGGCTGCGCGAGGCTGCGGCCGGCACGGCCTCTGGCGAGGCCTCAGCGCTCGATGTCCCGGCGGATCCGGAAGGCGCCCGGAAAGGACTTGAAGGCGTGTCTGAAGCTCTTACCCAGCTGCAGAAGGTAACGCAGGAGCTTCAGGGCCAGCTTCAGCAGTGGACGCGGGAGAGCCGGGAGACGGAGCGCCTGGAGCAGGAGCTTGCGGCCCAGTCGGCCTCGGCGCAAGGGCTGCTGGACAGTGCTGAAGCGAAGCTGCGCGAGCTGACGGCAGCCCGCGGGAGTGCCGCGGCCGGCTGGGAACGGCGCTTCCCCGGCATCCCTGTGGACGGGGTCACCGAGCTGGCGGCGCAGCTGCAGGAGAAAGACCGGCTGGCCGAGGATCTGCGCACCCGGCTGGACAAGAGTGTTACCTTCCTCGAAGAGAAGGGACAGCGGCTGGAGGAGCTGCAGCGCCAGGTGGCCGAAGCGGAGAAAACGGCAGTCCGGCTCTCGGCGGAACAGGAGGCGCTGCAGCGGCATACCGAGCAGGGCGCAGCGCGGCTGCAGGAGTGGGTCGGCGGCGAGGACGTCGGCCGGCTCGTCCGCGAAGTGCAGGGAGGGCTGCAGCGGCTGCGCTCAGCCGCCCAGGAGGCCGCCGATGCGCTCCAATCGGCCTCGGCGGCGCACCAGGAAGCCGCGCGTGCCGAAGCGGCCGCCCGGCAGGGAGAAGTCTCTGCCGCTGCGGCTGTGCAGGAGCTCGAGACGGAGTGGCTCCAGCTTTCGCAGCAGGAGGCCTTCTCGAGCCGGGACGAAGTCGAGGCGGCGCTGATCGGCGCCGGCGAGCAGGAGCAGTGGGAGGCCGAAGTGGAGGCCCATGGCAAGCAGGAGCATCAGCTGGCGGCCCGCGCCGCCGAGATCGACGGCGAGCTCGCCGGGCGCGAGGTCAGCGAAGAAGCTTGGCAGGCGCTGTCGGAGGAACTGGCGGCATGCAAGCAGGAGGACGAAGCCTGCCTGCAGCAGCGGGCCCGCGCGGAGCGGGATGCGGAAGAGCTGCAGGGCAAGCACCGCCGCTGGACCGAGCTGGAGGAGCAGCGGGCCTCCTGCCAGGAGGAGCTAACGCTGCTCGGCAAGCTGCAGGGCGTGCTCCGCGGCAACGCATTCGTCGAATTCCTTGCGGAGGAGCAGCTCATGCACGTGTCGAGAGCGGCTTCGGACCGGCTCGGCCAGCTCACGCGGCAGAAATATGCCATCGAGGTCGACTCGGGCGGCGGCTTCGTCATCCGGGATGACGCCAACGGCGGGGTCCGCCGGCCGGTCACCACGCTCTCCGGCGGAGAGACGTTCCTGACGTCGCTTTCGCTGGCCCTGGCGCTCTCCACCCAGATTCAGTTGAAGGGCGAACATCCGCTGGAGTTCTTCTTCCTCGACGAAGGCTTCGGGACGCTGGACGGCGATCTGCTCGATGCCGTTATCTCGGCTCTCGAGAAGCTGCATATGGACAAGCTGACCGTAGGCGTCATCTCCCACGTACCTGAGCTGCGGGCGCGTCTGCCGCGCAGGCTCATCGTCCATCCGGCCGAGCCGGGCGGGCAGGGCAGCCGGGTTCAGCTGGAAACCATGTAAAGGAAGAGGCATAGAACTATCTCCGCCCGCATAGCTGTTGTATAATAGTGAGACAACAGGCTCTATGCGGGAGGGACAAGGATATGCCACAGAAGCATTCGCTGCCGGTACGGCCGGCTGTGCCTGCGGGGCACGGCGGCCGTCCGGCTTTTCGTTTCGGTAGGGGGTTGGGCCCGGCAGGGATCAGACTGCTGCTCGTCTTGGTCATTGCAGGGACCGCGGTACTAAGCGCAGGAACACCGGTCAAGGCGGATGCGATCTGGAACCGCTGGCAGGCCGCGGATCAGGCGGTGGCGAACGGAAAGCCGGCGGAGGCCGTTCCGCACTGGAGCTTCCTGACGGATCATTATGCGTCGCTTGGCGACTGGCAGAATGCGGCGCTGTTCGCCGGGCGCCTCGACCAATACTATGACCAGGCCGGCGATTACGAGCAGGCGATCCGCTACTACGAGCTCGAGAACCAGTACTGGCTCAAGGCGGGCAAAGATTGGGGCGCGGTGGATCTGCAGCGTGCCGAGCAGATCCGGACGACCGTGGAAGCCTATATCCGCATCTCGGATGCGGAAGTGCTGAAGCGTCAGGCATTGCCGGCGGGCGGCAAGCTGGAGAAGTTCGAGCCGGCGTACGGCACGTATATCGGAATGTATACCGAGCGCGATCCGCAGATGCTCAATTATTTTGACCGCTCGGAGCAGTTTTATAACAAAAAGCATGCCCTCTATCTTGCGTATGCGCCAGTGAGCAGCACCTTTCCGATGCAGTATGCCCAGAGGGCCAAGCAGGCGGGGGCGGGGCTGCAGATCGGCTGGGAGCCGTCCGGCGGACTCGATTCCGTGACCGAAGAGACGGTCCGTTCGTGGGCCCGGGGCGCCAAGGAAGCCGGCATACCGATCTTCCTGCGCTATGCCAGTGAGATGAACGGCCCCTGGGTTGTCTGGCACGGGGATCCGCAGAAATATATCGCGAAATTCCGCATGGTGCATAACATCATGGCGGAGGAAGCGCCGAATGTGGCCATGGTCTGGAGTCCGGGGGAAGTCCCGATGTACTCCATGGACGCTTATTATCCGGGAGACGCCTATGTGGACTGGGTAGGAGTCAGCACCTATAACGAGCCGTATGAGAACGGTGATCCGGCGCAGGGCAATATGCAGGCGACTTCGCCGATCGAGCGTCTCGACTATTTGTACAAGACCTACGCGGGGCGCAAGCCGCTCATGATCAGCGAGACGGCCGTTTCCCACTATACCAATATTCCGCAGGAGTCGTTCACGGATTACGGACTGCTGAACCTGCAGCGGGTGTATGACATTCTGCCGGCGAAGTATCCGCGTCTGAAGTCGATCACCTACTTTAATGTCAACCTCGGGATGACCGAGTCCAAGAATAACTATCTTCTCCGCGACAATGACGCGATGATGAAGCTGTACAGCAGGCTGATCGCACCCCAGCGCTTCCTGACCAAAGTGGAGAATGGAGCGGTGCCGGCGGACCGGACGGGCTATGTGCCGCTTTCGTCGAATGTTCCCTTCACGCAGGGAACCCGGATTGTTCCGTTCGTCAAAATTCCGGAGGTGTACATCGGCAGGGTGGAGTATTATCTGAACGGCCAGCTGATCGATACCCAGACGGCTCCGCCGTTCGCCATCGAACTTGCGGCGGGCGGCGTTCCGGAAGGCTCCGTACTCAAGCTTGCAGTGTACAACCGGGATGGGGTCAAACGGGCGGAGCGGTCATTCGGCATCACTTCGGGCGTCGCCGTGAAGGTGGACGGCAAAGAGCTCGCCTTCGAGCAGCCGCCGGTGATCCGGGACGGCAGCACGCTGACGCCGCTTCGCGCGATCTTCGAGTCCATGGGCGCGAAAGTGACCTGGGATGCGGCTACCAAGACGGCGACTGCGGTGAAGGGGAGCACGAAAGTGTCCATTGCGATCGGAAGCGTCAAAGCCCAGCGTGACGGTGAAACCTTTACCCTCGAGGTGCCGGCCCAGCTGGTGAACGGGTATACGATGGTGCCGGCCCGTTTCGTATCCGAGGCCTTCGGGGCGACCGTGAAATGGGACGGCGGCACCCGGACCGTGGATATCCGTACCTCCGGGGGCTCCGCTGCCTTGTCGGCCAGGCCGGAAGCGTCCGCGGCGCAGGAGCCGGTCATCGCTTATGAGGAAGCAAAGGGTGCCGCTTCTCCTCAGCCTGAAACCCGGCCCCCCGGCGAGAAGCAGGGCTGGATCTCCTGGCTGAAGCAGCAGGTGGCCCGGGTCGCCGGTCTGCTCGGCAGCTTGGTATAGGATGGCCGTAGGAAATATTCCTCGATCGTTTCGGAGTTCCAGTACGTTACCGTACTCCGCTTTGGGTGAGTGAGCGGGGGAGCCTCCCCCATGAGGCCAGCCTTCGGAGGCGTCAAGGTGTCCGTGCCGCACTTTCAGCGGCTGTACCCGCGGAGGCATGGCCCCTGACTGAACTGACCCATAAGGTTAACTGCATGATGAGATAGCACCAAAAAAAGCTCCACGCTTGGTCTGCTGATAAAAGTCAGACCAAGCATGGAGCTTTTTTATTTTCCGCCGCAGGTTAACGGCGCCTGTTTCATCGGGTGAAGCCGGATTCTGCTTACCTCTGCTCCGATGGCACGGGCAGATCCTCCAGGATCGCCTTGGCCGCCAGGCGGGCACTGGAGAAGGCGCGTTCCGCGAGCTCGCCCTTGCCCTCGCAGCCGTCGCCGCAGAAGTAGAACGGCACGTTCTCTACGCGGACCGGCAGCAGCTTGTTGGTGGCGATGTTCTTGACGGAGGCCACCATCGCCTTTTTGGAGACACGCTTGACTTCCGTGGCATCACGCCAGCCCGGATAATGCTCGTCGAACAGGGCTTCCATCTTTTTCGTCTTCTCATCAAGGTAAGCCTTGCGCTCGGCGTCGTCCTCGTACTTGTCGCTGAGGTACGCTATTCCCTGCAGCAGCTGGCCGCCTGGAGGAACCAGCGTATGGTCGGTCGCGGAGACGTCGCTGATGAACATTTTGTTGTCCATGTCGCTGATGTAGCTGAACGGGCGGGCTACGACATGCTTCAGGCCGATATCATAGACCATGACTTCGGTCGCCGTATTGTCTTCGTAGGAGGCCAGGAACGGCTCCCAAGGCGTCCCCTTAAGCAGCTTCACGACCTGCTGCACCGGCATCGCAAAGATCACCCGGTCGAACGCTTCCTCGCGGTTCTTGGTCGTAAGCACGAACTTGCGGTCCGCATAACGGATGCTGTCCACGCCTTCCTGAATGGCGATATCCCAGCGGCCGCCGAGGGAGATCTTCTGCTTGAGCTGATTGGTGATGACCGCCCAGCTGCCGAGAATATAGTTGACAGGACGCATGGACAGGAACAGGTTGTGGTAATACTCGCTGATCACCGCGCCGGGCACCTTGCGGGCTTCCTCCGGGGCAATGAAGAAGTTCGAGCAGACCAGGTGCTCCCACAGCTCTTTGACGTCCTCGTCAGCATCCGACTGGGCGAGATAATCGCCGAGCGTCTCGTAATTGCGAAGGGTATGAATGTTGGCGATAATGGCCGTGATCTCTCCGACAAAACGCACTTTCTGCATCGGATTGAGCAGATCGGTACGCATCAGGTTGACGAAGTCGAGTGGAGCGGGCGTAAGCTCGCCGTGCTTGGCGTACATTACTCTGCGCTTGTCGACCTGCTTGGAGCTGAAGGACATGCCGAGCTCGCGTTCCATCTCGCTGATGGAGTGACGGTCGATGCCGTAGATCGCGTGAGCGCCGTAGTTCAGCGTGAAGCCCGCTTTCTCGTACGTAAAGGCTCTGCCGCCCAGCTGCGGGCTGCGTTCGAAGAGTATTCCCTCGATACCGGGGTGTTCAGACAAATAAGCGGCTGCGGTCAAGCCTGCAAGCCCTCCGCCAATAACGGCTACTTTCATAAGTTGTTCTCCCTTTCGCTCTGGTTCTGTCCATAGGGGTTCGGCCCCCGTGCGGCTGCGGATCCCGTGCCATGCCCAGGCAAGGCCTTCCTGTATCCGGGCGGGCAGCGGCGGTCCGTCTTCTTTGGCCGCGCACCATTCGATCAAAATGCCGAAATACACGGTGACCAGCATATGTGCTCTTCCGTGATCCGGAAGCCATCGCTGCAGACTTCCAAGCAGATGGCTCCTCCACTCCTCCATGGCGGCCTTCAGCCCTTCATTCTGAAGGGACAGGGCCAGCCAGCTGCGGATCAGCCGGGGGGAGGCGCTCGCCGCTTCCGCGAGATCCAGCATCAGCCGGTTCACGTGGCTCTCGAGCGAATGCACCTCGGACGGCTTGCGGGCGGACCAGGCTTCGATAATTTCGGTTTGCCTGCGTGGAATTTCTCTTAAGATTTCATCCTTGCCTTTAAAGTAATGATAAAAGGTGCCCTTTGAGGTACGGGTGGCCGCGATGATGTCATCCACGGAAACCTGTTCGTATCCTTTCTCGATAAAAAGCTGCAGGGCCACTTCCATGAGATACTCTCGCTTCTTCCGCGTCGCAGCGCGCATGAAACGGTTCAAGGGAGTTCCTCCTTCGAAGACCGGCAGCCGGCCTTACGTGGTGCTGTCTATAGTATATTCTATTTTTAGACCGGTAGTCTATATCTGCAGGGGCCTATTCTTCAATCGAGGGCAAATTACCTGCGCCGGACCAAGAGGAAGACTCTGTTCCAGCCCGGTTTGCCTGATCATAACCGTCTCGCGGTCCTCTTTCCAAGCCGCTTAAGCAGCGTGGTTTCCCAATGCCATACTCACAGTCTGTTTTTATTATCGGCATCGTGATTTTCTTTTTTCATAATTTCAGGTATAGTTGAGGGGATAAGGCATACTGAAGATGAGGAGGCCCCCGAAGTGGATTGCATTTTTTGTAAAATCGTCGAAGGCACCATTCCTTCCAAGAAGGTGTTCGAGAACGAGCAGGTCGTCGCCTTTCACGACATCCAGCCTGCAGCGCCAGTACATATTCTCATCATCCCCAAGAAGCACATGGCGTCGATGAACGACGTGCAGGAAGGGGATTGGGCTCTCCTGGGCGAAGTGCAGCGTGCGGCCCAGACGATCGCGAGAGAGCAGGGGGTAGCGGAATCGGGGTATCGTCTTGTCAACAACTGCGGGAAAGATGCCGGCCAGGTCGTGTTCCATCTGCACTATCACCTGCTCGGCGGGGAGAATTTAGGACCCTTGTTGGCCTGATTGCAAAAACTTCCGCAATTGGGTTGACACCTAGAATCTCTTTCCCCTATAATGAAGTTTGATGAATGTCTTTTGTTGTCTTGGACGGTCTGTTCGGAGGGAGGGAAAACTGGTGTCAGAAACTCGAGTTCGCAAGAACGAAACTATAGATGCTGCACTCCGCCGCTTTAAGCGCTCCATCGCTAAAGACGGCGTGTTGGCGGAGGTTAAGAAACGTAAGCACTACGAGAAGCCAAGCGTTAAGCGCAAGAAGAAGTCAGAGGCTGCTCGCAAGAGAAAGTTCTAGGAGGCTTTTAATCGATGAGCTTAAGCGACAGATTAAATGACGACATGAAGCTTGCGATGAAGAGTCAAGACAAGTTTAAACTCTCCGTAATCCGTATGGTTCGTTCGGCGATCAAGAATATCGAGATCGATACGCGCAAAACCTTAGATGACCAAGAAGTGCTTGACGTTCTGAATCGCGAGATCAAACAGCGAAAAGATTCCCTCCAAGAATTTGAAAAAGCCGGCCGGGACGATCTGGCCGAAAACCTGAAAGCAGAAGTCGCCATTCTCATGGACTACATGCCGCAACAGCTATCTGATGAGGAAGTAAAAGCCATTGTACAGCAGACCATCCAAGAAGTGGGAGCTTCTTCAAAGGCGGATATGGGTAAGGTCATGGGCGCACTGATGCCGAAGGTAAAAGGACGGGCTGACGGGAAAGTGGTCAACGGCTTCGTTCAACAACTTTTGTCTTAACTAAAGCGAAAAGCACTCCGGTTCCGGGGTGCTTTTCTTTTTTCTCCGGGCCTTGAATCGAATGAAGTTCACCTGCGTACTATTCGGATACAGGGAGCTTGTGGTCAAAGCAAGTGTAAAGGAGGATACCCATGGAGATACGACAACGCCGCCGGCACACGATTGCGAGGGAAAGGATCTGGCTGCTGGCACTGCTGCTTCTGCTGCCCCTGTTCCTCGCGTGGCACATGCCGGGAGTTCAGGCCGGTGCCGCATCCGCTTCCACCGCACCGCGCGCCGCTCCGGTTGTAGTGATCCCCGTTCATCAAAGTGTGGAATCAGGGCTGCAGGCCTTCTTGGAGCGTGCGTTCCTTGAGGCCGAAGAGATGGGAGCGTACTATATCGTACTCGATCTGAATACCTTCGGCGGCCGGGTCGATTCGGCGCAGGCGATCGGGGAGCTCGTCAAGAACAGCCGGGTTCCGACGGTGGCTTATGTGCGGGGTAAAGCCCTGTCGGCTGGAAGCTACATCGCTTTGAATGCCGGTAAGATTGTCATGGAACCGGGAAGCTCTCTGGGTGCGGCTGCCGTGGTAGACGGGGCGGGCCAAGAAATCGAGAGCGTGAAGGTGGTCTCGGCCTGGTCCGGCATGATGAAATCTGCCGCTGAGCTGCGCGGGCGCAATCCGGCGGTCGCTGAAGCGATGGTCGACAAGAATGCCGGATTGAATCTGCCTGAGCTGGGCCGGACGGTCCCCAAGGGCCAGATCGTGACGCTGACGGCGGACGAGGCAGTGAAGGTGGGGTATGCCGAGACGGTTGCCCCGGACCTGGATGCGGTGGTTTCGTTCATTGGCGGGACGGAGCATCCGCGTATAGAGGTGGGACCTACGCTGGCCGAACGGATTGCACGGTTCGTTACCGAGCCTTGGCTGGCTTCGCTGCTCCTGATCATCGGTATAGCAGGCATCCTGATCGAGCTGTTTGTTCCGGGCTTCGGCCTACCGGGCCTCCTGGGCCTTCTGGGCTTCGGCCTCTATTTCTTCGGGCATTATATTGCCGGGTTTGCCGGGTTTGAAGAGCTGGCGCTCTTCGCAGCGGGGATTCTGCTGCTGGTCACCGAGATCTTCGTCTCCTCGTTCGGGATTCTGGGCCTGCTCGGTGCCGGTGCGCTGTTCAGCGGTGTGGTGATGGCGGCTTACAATACGCAGCAGGCCGCTTTGAACCTCGCGATCGCCTCCGTTGTCGCTTTGATTGCGGCTGGGGCCGTCATCTGGATCTTCCGCCGGTGGGGGGTATGGAACCGGTTTATTCTCAGCGAACGGCTGACGACGGATGAGGGCTATGTCTCATCGCAGGAGCGGCGGGATCTGCTCGGCGCGTCCGGACGTTCCCTGACCCCGCTGAGACCGTCGGGGACGGCCCAGTTCGGGGAAGAGAGGGTGGATGTCGTGACTTCCGGGCAGTTCATCCCTGCGGGCAGCATCGTGATTGTGACGCAGGTGGAAGGCTCCCGGGTGGTAGTAAAAGAACAAAGGTCTGCTCATCAGAGCTGAGCAGACCTAAATTAAGGAGGATCTCGAATGGACGGTTCTTTGATTACAATACTTCTGCTGGCAGCCTTAGCGGTCATTGCGCTGTCGGTGTTCTTTACCTTCGTACCGGTCATGCTGTGGATCTCGGCGCTGGCTTCCGGTGTGCGGGTCGGGATTATTACGCTGGTTGCTATGCGTCTGCGCCGGGTTATTCCAAGCCGGATCGTCAATCCGATGATCAAGGCGACGAAGGCGGGGCTCGGTCTTACGATTAACCAGCTTGAGAGCCATTTTCTGGCGGGCGGGAACGTCGATCGGGTGGTAAACGCCCTGATTGCAGCTCACCGCGCGAATATTCACCTGGAGTTCGAACGGGCGGCGGCGATCGACCTGGCCGGCCGGGATGTGCTGCAGGCGGTGCAGATGAGCGTCAATCCGAAGGTGATCGAGACCCCGACCGTATCGGCCGTGGCGAAGGACGGGATTGAAGTCAAGGTCATCGCTAGGGTAACGGTACGGGCCAACATTGACCGCCTCGTCGGCGGCGCCGGAGAAGAGACGATCATCGCGCGTGTAGGGGAGGGTATCGTCACCACGGTGGGTTCGGCGGGGTCACATAAGGAAGTGCTGGAGAATCCGGATCTCATCTCGCGGACGGTGCTCGGAAAGGGGCTTGACGCCGGTACGGCTTTCGAGATTCTGTCGATCGATATTGCAGATGTGGACGTAGGCAAAAACATCGGTGCCCACCTCCAAACCGAGCAGGCCGAAGCCGACAAGCGGATCGCCCAGGCGAAGGCCGAGGAACGCCGTGCGATGGCGGTAGCGCAGGAGCAGGAGATGAAGGCCCGCGTCGTCGAGATGAAGGCGAAGGTCGTGGAGGCGGAATCCGAAGTGCCATTGGCGATGGCCGAAGCGCTTCGCGACGGCAAGATGGGCGTAATGGATTATATGAATCTCAAAAATATTGACGCGGACACCCAGATGCGCTCCAGCCTTGGCCGCATGAACGAGCCGGGCAAAGACGGGGAAGACACGTAAATCCTGGGTCCTCAGTGAAAAGGAGTGATGCGGGATGAAACTTGTGGAGTTCCTGCTGAGCAACTGGTTTATTCTTGTCATCGGCTATATCCTCGTCACCTCCTTCCTGCGTAAAGCCCGCGGAGGGTCGGCGGGCGGGGAGGAGCAGCCGCCGAAGCGCGCCATGCCGCCGTTCGGCGGCGGAGGCGAGGGAGGATGGCCGGCAAGGTCGTCGGCGCCGCAGAAGGCCCGAAGGGGCGCTGCAGGGCCGGCCGCCCGGCCGCAGGAGGCGGTGGAGCCCGCCCGGCCCGCGCGGGCGGAGCGCATACCTGAGCCGGCGCAGCGCGGTATGCAGCCGGAGCAGCGGCCTCCCGCGCCCAGGACGCAGACCGCCACGGCGGCGCAGAAGGGCCTTTCCGCCGCCCCTGCGGAGGCAGGCAAGGAACCCTTGCGGCTGAAGCCGCAGGATGCCGCACGCGGCCTCCTGTGGGCCGAGATTCTCGGCCCGCCGCGGGCCAAGCGGCCTTACCGGCGCTGAGCCGCCGACAGCCAGGAGCCCCGCTCCCGACCGGAAATCCGGACGGGAACGGGGCTTTTTGTGCTGCCTCCGAAGGGCAGACGGCACCCAAGCGCCCGTGGAGCGGAGTGGTGACGGGGCCCAAGCGGCAGCGCGGGCAGGCGCAGTGCGCTGCACACGGAGCAACAGACGGCACCCAAGCGCCCGTGGAGCGGAGCAGGGGTGGGGGGCAAAGCGGCAGCGCGGGCAGGCGCAGTGCACTGCACACGGAGCGCAGACGGCACCCAAGCGCCCGTGGAGCGGAGCAGGGGTGGGGGGCAAAGCGGCAGCGCGGGCAGGCGCAGTGCACTGCACACGGAGCGCAGACGGCACCCAAGCGCCCGTGGAGCGGAGCAAGGGTTGGGGTCCAAAGCGGCAGCGCGGGCAGGCAGTGCGCGGCTCCTGATGCCTGTTGCGGGGTAGATCTTGGGAGGTAGGCGTGGGTGCGCTCCGTACGTTTTACGGCGGGATGGGTAAGGTCGGAAGACCCGATGCGGAGCTCAGGAAGGGCGGGGCTGCGGCATATTTTCGCGCAGCGGGCATATGGTGTAAATAGCCCCCGGTATTTGCGCTCGGAAGAGCGGTGCATGCAGGCCTGCCTGCATGGCCTCAGCCGATAACAGGCCTATCGTCTGGCTTATTGCGGACTGCTGGGTTGACGGGACCCTTTTGCCGTCCGCCGTCCATTACGCTTGCAACTCTGAAGCCTCCCTGCTGTGCGTCCGCTCAAGCCGGATGTTAAAGCAGTGGTTTTCTTCCAGAAAACCAAGGGCTTATGCTTTCGAAGTCGTTTTCCCTAACGGGAAAACGCATTAGCTTATGCTTTCGCAGTGGTTTTCTTCCAGAAAACCTTCAGGAGGAGGTTACCCATGCGCTCTCTGACCCGCCGGCTCAATCAATTTACCGCCAAACTGCTCGACCTGCCTCAAGACGTGGTCATGGACCTCCCCCGCATGACGATGATCGGCAACATGCAGCTGTACATCGAGAATCACCGCGGGGTGCTGCATTTTTCAAGTGACCTGCTGAAGCTGGCTCTCTCCAAGGGGAGGCTCGAGGTATATGGCTCGGAGCTTGTGATCCGGGCGATTCTGTCGGAAGAAGTGTTCATCGAAGGCGTCATTCAGGATATCAAATATATTCCCTAGGGCGGAAAGGGGCAGTCGGACGTGAAAACTTCGGTAGTGCAGCGCATACGCGGGTTTGTGGTAGTGGAAGTCAGGGGGAGGCAGCTCGAAGGGCTGCTGAACCGCATGACGGAGCGGCGGATGTCCATGTGGGACATCCGGATTACAGCAGAGCATCAGGCGTCGCTGTGTCTGCCGCTGCCGGATTTTTTCCGTCTTCGGCCGCTGCTGAAGGAGACAGGCTGCCGGGTGCGAGTCCGGCAGAGGCATGGCCTTCCGTTCCTGCTGGACAAGCTGGAGCGGCGGAAGTTTTTTGCCATCGGGCTGCTGGGCTTCATCATCGGCGTTTATCTTCTGTCCTCGATGGTTTGGAAGGTGAGCGTGGAGGGTAATGAGAAAATCCAGACCGATCAAATCCTGGCGGCGGCAAAAGCGCAGGGCATCTATGCCATGCAGTGGAAGTACAAGCTCAAGGAGCCGGTAGAGCTATCGAGAAATCTGCAGGGGCAGCTGCCGGGCGCTTCGTGGATCGGCGTGGAGATCCAGGGGACGCACGTCATCATCAAGGTGGTGGAAGCGACAATCCCGGAGTCGAAGCCGCTGATGAATCCGAGGCATCTCGTCGCTTCGAAGAACGCAATGGTCACCCAGATCTTCGCGGAGAAGGGACGTCCGGCCGTCAAGGTCAATACCTATGTGCGAAAAGGGGACATCCTGATCTCGGGGATCCTCGGGGACGAGGCGAACCGGCAGACCGTGGTCGCCTCCGGGAAGGTGAAGGGCCTTGTCTGGTACAAGCCGACCGTGGAGGTGCCGCTGACGCAGCGCTACAAGGTCTACACCGGCGAGACGAAGACCCGCTCCTATCTGGTTCTTGGAAGCAGGGGCGTCCAGGTGTACGGCTACGGCAAGCTGCCTTTCGAAGCGTATGAGACCATCCCGGACCGGCAGACGCTGTCCTGGCGCAATTTCGTGCTCCCCGTGGGGTGGCTGAAGGAGAAGCTGATGGAGGTCCGCTATGTCGAGCAGCCCGTCGATCCGAAGGAGGCTGCGGCGATCGGACTCGAGCAGGCGAAGGGTCAAATTCTTGCGGAAGCGGGTCCGGAAGCGCGCGTCGTGGGTGAAAAAATTTTGCATGAAAAGGCGGAGAATGGTAAAGTTTATATGGAAGTGCATCTCGAAGTGGAAGAGCTTATCGCGGCCGAACAGCCCATCGTGGCCGGGCCGATCGTACCATAACCAATACAGCGAAGAGGTTTCGGGGTGTAAAGTTTTTCGTGTCCTTGCCGTTAGGCGGAGGTAGGGTAGGTTTGCCGGAGAGTTTACGTGCCGCCTTTGAATTCGAATTCTTACCCTGGTATCTTGTCGGATAAGAAGAATTCGAATTCAAGAGCGGCCGCAGGCGAACCATACCCGTTCGCAGCGTAACGGGGCCTTTGGACACGAACCTCTTTTCACCTCGCCATAAACCCGGAGGAGAGATTACAACTGTACATGGACCAAGCGACGACCGTCAAAGTGGCACTGAAGAACCCCGCCGAAGGACAAGCCCTCTTCGGACCGCAGGACAAGTTCCTGCGTCTCATCGAAGCGGAGATCCCGGCGACCATCTATACGCGGGAAGAGGAGATCAACATCTCGGCCTCGCCGCATGACGCCGAGCGGCTCGAGCAGCTGTTCACCGTGCTGCTGGAGCTCATCCGCGGGCAGTACAACCTGACCGAGCGGGACATTCACTATGCGCTGGAGCTGGCGAAGGACATGAAGGCCGACCAGCTGCTCGATCTCTTCAAGGGCGAGATTGCGGTCACCCACAAGGGTAAGCCGATCCGCGTGAAGACGATCGGACAGAAGCAGTACGTCTCCGAGATCAAGAAGAAGGACATCGTCTTCGGGATCGGGCCGGCCGGTACGGGCAAAACGTACATCGCCGTTGTGCTTGCGGTAGCCGCTCTCAAGGAAGGCAAAGTGAAGCGGATCGTGCTGACCCGGCCTGCCGTTGAAGCGGGGGAGAGCCTGGGTTTCCTGCCCGGCGACCTCCAGGAAAAAGTTGACCCTTACCTGCGCCCATTGTATGATGCACTTAATGACGTGCTCGGGCCCGAACAGGTGCTGAAGGCGCTGGAGCGCGGCCTGATCGAGATAGCGCCGCTGGCGTACATGCGGGGTAGAACGCTCGACGATTCGTTCATCATCCTCGACGAGGCGCAGAACACGACGCCGGAGCAGATGAAGATGTTCCTCACCCGGCTCGGCTTCGGCTCCAAGATGGTGATCACCGGCGATGTGACCCAGATCGACCTTCCGCGCGGCAAGTCTTCGGGGCTCGTCGAAGCCAGACGCATTCTGAGCCGGGTCGAAGAGATCGGCTTCATCGAATTCGCGGAGCAGGATGTGGTGCGTCACTCCTTGGTGCAAAAAATCATCATGGCCTACAATGAGGACAAAGAAGGCTGAGGAAGGGCTGACCTTTCGTCATGAACAACCGCGTTTCCATTCAAGGCAAGTTCCAGTACCGGCTCGCCGGCTGGAAATACAGCGCCATCGTGCGCTTTCTTCTATTTCTGGCACTGGCGCTCGTGCTGTATGGGACACTCCTTCACCGGATTGTCCCCCAGACTTACGATATCAAGCCGGGCTCGGTTGCCGAGAAGGACATTCTGGCCCCCTACGCGATACCCAACGAGGCCGCTACGAACAAGGCGAAGGACGAAGCGGCCCAGCGGGTCCAGCCGGTGTACCGCATTGTCCCCTTGAAGAACGAGCAGGCGGTCGAGGCGATTTTCCAAAAGCTCCAGCAGATTAATGCGGACCCGGAAGTGGCCCCGGCCGACAAGGTCAGCATCTATAAGACCGTTATTCCGACGCTGATCCAGGATCACCTGGAGCGGCAGATGAAAACGTACTCAGGCAGCGGCCAGTACAGCGACGAGCTGCTGGTGGAGATGCGCAAGAGCTTCCGGGACCAGGAGTACCGCATCCCCGAGGAGGCGTACTATAAGATCCCGCGGCTGACCAAGGAAGATTTGACGGATATGGAAGGCGTGGCGAAGGATATCGTCGCCCGGATCATGAACGACCAGATTCTCGATGCGCAGGCGGCCCGCGTGAAGGTGGCGGAGCTCGTCAACGCATCCAACCTGACGAAGAATATAGCCAGGGAGCTGGTGCAGGAACTTGTGCGGGCGGCGCTGACCCCGAACAAGTTCTATGACCAGAAGGGAACCGAGGAAGCCAAGACGCATGCGCGTGATAACGTCAAGCAGGTCTACGTCAACAAGAACGATGTGCTCGTCGCCAAAGGCGAGAAGATTACGGACGAATTGTACCAGCGTCTTGCCGCTCTGAAGCTGCTGAAGGACGATACGAGCTACTGGCCGAACCTTGGACTCTTTTTGTTTTCCATCCTCTGCTGCCTGATGCTCTATATGTTCGTCCGTCACAGCCAGCTGCCTGTGAACCACAATAACGTCCAGCTGCTGATGCTCATCCTCATCATCGCCCTGACCGTAGCGGTGATGAAGATCTTCTCGCTGATCCAGAGCCTGGAGTATCCCTACATCGCCTATCTGGCGCCTGTAGCGGTAGGGGCTATGCTGACGACGATTCTCCTGAACGCCCAGCTGGCCGTCGTAGTGACGGTACTTATCGGTGTGGCTGCCAGCGTTGTGTTCAACAGCGATCATGTGCAGCCGTTCGAGTTCAAATACGGGCTGCTCGCGATGACGAACTCCTTCGCTGCGATCTTCTCGATCCAGCGGGCCTCCCAGCGTTCCTCCATCCTCAAGGCGGGGATCATGATCTCGCTGCTCGCGATGGCACTGGTGGGATCCCTCGTTCTGCTCGATGATCAGGAGACACGCCGGAGCGCCATGTTCGCGCTGTCGTTTGCCCTTGGAGGAGGCCTGGTGACCGCCGTCTTCGTGATCGGTCTGCTGCCCTTCTTCGAGGTGGCGTTCGGTATTCTGTCGCCGCTGAAGCTCGTAGAGCTCTCGAACCCGAACCACCCGCTTCTGCGCAAGCTGCTGACCGAGACGCCGGGCACCTATCACCACAGCGTGATGGTGGGCAACCTGTCCGAGGCGGCCGCAGAGGCGATCGGGGCCGACGGGCTGCTGTGCCGGGTCGGGGCATACTATCATGACATCGGCAAGACGAAGCGGCCGAGCTACTTTATCGAGAATCAGACGAACATGGAGAATCCGCACGACCGCATCGATCCTGCGCTGAGCAAGTCGATCATCATAGCGCATGCACGCGACGGGGTCGATATGCTGCGGGATGCGGGCATGCCGAAGCCGATCCGTGATATCGCCGAACAGCATCACGGAACGACCCTGCTGACGTTCTTCTACTTCAAGGCGAAGAAGCAGGCGGAGGAGAAGGGCGAGAAGCCGCCGGAGGAGCTCGAGTACCGGTATCCGGGGCCGAACGCCCAGACGAAGGAAGCGGCGATCGTCGGCATCGCGGACTGCGTCGAGGCGGCGGTCCGGTCTCTGCGCAACCCGACCGTGGAGCAGATCGACTCCATGGTGCGCAAGATCATCAAGAACCGTCTGGATGACGGCCAGTTCAACGAATGCGACCTGACGATCAAGGAGCTGGATCTTGTGGCGAAGACGCTGAACGAAGCGCTGCTCGGGATCTTCCACTCCCGCATTGAATACCCGACGGCCGAGCTGCCGGCATCGAAGCCGGCGGCCATCGCGTCCGTCCCCGAAACCAAAGATGAGGTGAACCCATGACGCTGCAGCTATCCTGGAATAACGAGCAGGAACAATACGAAATTACCCCCGAGCTGATCGGGAAACTGGAGGAACTGCTGGGTCTTGCGGGCAGGCAGGAAGACATTACGGATGGGGAGGTGGCCCTGACCTTCGTGGACGATGCGGCCATTCAAGAGCTCAACCGCCAATACCGCGGCCTCGACAAACCGACTGACGTCCTGTCCTTTGCGATGCTGGAGATGGGCGATGACGAAATCGAGATCATCTACGGCGATGAAGAGGAATTCATCGACGAGACGGACCTGCGCGATGCGCACAAGCTGGACTCCACCGAGGAGCCGGAGGATGACGAAGACGCCGAGGGGGAGGACTTCGAGGAGCCGCTCGGCGACATCATTATCTCCGTTCCGCGTGCCATAGCACAGGCGGAGGAGTACGGCCATTCCGTCGACCGGGAGCTCGGTTTCCTGTTCGTACACGGCTTCCTTCACCTGATCGGGTACGACCACGGCGATGAAGCGGAAGAGAAGGTCATGTTCGGCAAGCAGGAGGACATTCTGCAGCAGGCAGGCCTGACCCGGTGAAGCAGCCGGTCAAGTGGCAGCGGAGCTTCCGCTATGCCTATGAGGGTGTAAAATATGCGCTGGCGACCCAGCGGAATATGCAGTTTCACTTCGGGGCGGCGCTCTTCGTGCTCGCCTTCGCGCTGTGGTTCGGTCTGTCCAAGACCGACGTACTGTTCATTCTGCTGGCCGTTACGCTCATGATCGTAACGGAGCTCATCAATACGGCGGTCGAAAAGGCGGTTGATTTGGCCATGCCGGATCTGCATCCTCTCGCCAAAATCGCCAAAGATGTAGCTGCAGCCTCGGTACTAGTGACTGCGGCTTTTGCTGCTGTCACAGGAATGATCGTCTTCTACGATCCTGTAGAGCGGCTCCTGCGGACGGGACGTCTGAGCGAGACGGGGACCCTCACGGCAGGCACCGTGTGGGTGCTGCTGACCCTGATCGTGCTTACCGTCATCGTGGTGCAGACGAGGTTCTCCGCCAAGGGGACCTGGGTGAAGCCGAGTCTTCTGACTACGGTCGCCTTTGCGGTAGCGACGCTGATGGCCTGCAGGTCCGCCGATACGCTCGTGGCCCTGCTCGGCTACTTCCTGGCGGCTGTGCTCGTCTTCGTCCTGTACGAGAAGCAGGGAAGGAGCCTGCCCTCTCTGATTCTCGGGGCTTTGTTCGGCATCTTTTTGACGGCGCTGGCTTTTTATCTCTATCCGCTATAAGCTATAGCTATTCGAATGCCTACCCCCAGAAGGAGCGTGTTTGCATGGATCCTCAAGAATTGATCCGCCTGGCACAGGAAGCAAGACTGCGGGCGTATACCCCTTATTCCGGCTTCAAGGTTGGGGCTGCTCTGCTCGACAGCAGCGGACACGTGCATTGGGGCTGCAATGTCGAGAATGCGGCCTATGGTCCGACGAACTGCGCGGAGCGGACGGCGCTTCACCGCGCCATCGCCGACGGGGTGGCGCCTCGGACGTTCACGGCGATGGCCGTAACGGGTGACACGGCCGGGCCGATCTCGCCCTGCGGCGTTTGCCGGCAGGTGCTCGTAGAGCTTTGTGCGCCCGACATGCCGGTCTACCTCTCGAATCTTAAGGGGGACGTGCAGATCACCACGGTATCCGCGCTGCTTCCGGGGGCTTTCACATCACAAGATTTGGACGGAGGAACAACAGATTGAAGTCTTCTACTAACAGCACCAAAGGGTTTAAATCCGGGTTCGTATCGATTATCGGACGGCCGAATGTCGGCAAATCGACATTGATGAACCAGGTGATCGGCCAAAAAATCGCGATCATGTCGGATAAACCCCAGACGACGCGCAACAAAATTCACGGGGTCTACACGACGGATGCGGCCCAGATCGTATTCCTCGATACGCCGGGTATCCATAAGCCGACGTCGAAGCTTGGCGATTATATGATGAAGACGGCGCATGGGACGCTCGGCGAAGTGGATGCGATCCTCTTCCTGATCGATGTGGTTGAAGGCCTCGGAGGCGGCGACCGGTTCATTATCGAGCAGCTCAAGAAGGTAACGACGCCGGTCATTCTCGTCCTGAACAAGATCGACCAGGTGCAGCCGGAAGCGCTGCTGCAGGTCATTACGACTTACAAGGATCTGTATGCGTTCGCGGAGATCGTGCCTGTGTCGGCCAAGAACGGCAATAATGTCGGCACGCTTCTCGAGCAGGTGATCAAGTATCTTCCTCAGGGCCCGCAGTATTATCCGGCCGACCAGGTGACGGACCATCCCGAACAGTTCGTCTGTGCCGAGCTCATCCGCGAGAAGATCCTGCACATGACTCGCGAGGAGATTCCCCACTCAATCGCCGTCTCGATCGAAGACATGAAAGTGGAGGAGAACGGGCTCGTGCATATCTCGGCCGTCATCTTCGTCGAGCGGGACTCCCAGAAGGGGATCATCATCGGCAAGAAAGGCGCGCTGCTCAAGGAAGTAGGACGCCAGGCCCGGGGAGATATCGAGCGGCTGCTCGGCTCCAAGACGTTCCTGGAGCTATGGGTCAAAGTGAAGAAGGACTGGCGGAACCAAGAGCGGGTACTGAAGGATCTCGGCTTCCGTAACGACTGATTTGGGCGCAGAGCCTTGTTTCATCCCAGTGGAAAACGTGTAATGAGAGAGCATACATGCCAGTTTTTGTGCGGGCATACTTCAGGATCGAACGATCCATCCTAAACTCATTAACAGGTATTGTAATCGACATGTCACCACTGGGGAGGATGAGACCATGAAGGATTTTTCGTGGAAGTATTTTTCAATGACCGGAGATGTGGATGCTTACCTGCTATACAAGCAATCGAACGGGGAAGACGGGGAAGATCAGGAACTGGAAGAGGAACCGGCCCCTGAGTCCATGGAATGGATGCAGTAAGCAAGTAAGCATGGCCGCGCAGGGAGAGGCTGTTCATGCAGTACAGGGTGCAAGGAATTGTGATCCGTACGACGGATTACGGGGAGGGCAACAAAATTGTCACGCTGTTCACCCGGGAATACGGGAAAATGGGTGTGGTCGCCCGCGGCGTGAAGAAGGTAAAGAGCCGTTATGGCTCCACCGTGCAGCTCTTTACCTTCGGTGATTATTCATTCTTCAAATCCGGAGGGCTCGGCACGCTGAATCATGCGGAGATCATCGAAGCCTTCCACAAAATCAGGGAAGATCTGCACAAGGCCGCCCACGCCTCCTATCTTGCGGAACTGACGGACCGGATGATGGGGGATCAGGAAGGGGAGCCTTTTTTGTTCGATCAGCTGAAGGCGAGCATGCAGGCGATTCAAGAAGACAAGGATCTGCAGATTATCGGTCATCTCTATGAGATGAAGATGCTGATGCATGCGGGCTACCAGCCGGAGCTCGAGCAGTGTGTGATCTGTTCTCAGGCTGCCGAAGCGGCGGCTTTCAGCATCGGGCTCGGAGGCATCCTGTGCGAGCGCTGCATTCTCCGCGACCCGCAGGCATTCCGGCTGACACCGGGCGTGTACAAGCTGCTCCGGCTCTTCATTCAGATGGATGTCAGGCGCCTCGGCCAGATCGATGTCAAGCCGCAGACGAAGGCGCTGCTGAAGGAGATTCTTCGAGCTTACTTCGACCAGCATGTCGGCGTTCGTCTCAAATCACGGGATTTTCTCGACCAGATGGATAAATACGGGGTATAAGGGTATAAGGCTGGAGCGGGCCGTTCAAATAAAATTGACATGTTTTGGCGTGCGTGATATTATAATATGATACACACCCAGAAGATTTTCTCGTTCGCAGGTCTGTTTTCAGGCTCTGGAGCGGGATTTTTTGTTGTTACGGGGGCGACACTATAGGAAGATGAGCAGGGCCAGAAGACGGCGCCTCTCTCCTGAAACATTTCCAGTCGCAGCTTCGTAGTAGTAATAGAGAGAATAGAGCAGGGCAGGAGAGGGAAACCGCTTATTCCGCTTGCCCGTTCGCGTAAAAGAGGAGGGGCGCACATGGAAGCATCGCATAAACCGGTCGTATTCGTGGTATCCGATTCGGCGGGAGATACAGGGGAAGCCGTTGTCCGGGCGGCCGCCGTGCAGTTCGAGCCCCGGCAGGTGGAGATCCGGCGGGTTCCGTTCATCGGAGATATTTCGGATATCGACCGCGTCGTCCGTTCCGTGATCGAACGCAGCGGCGTCATCGTGTTCACACTGGTCATACCGGAGCTGCGCGATTACTTGATCGAACAGGCGGAGCGCTACCGCATTCCCCACATTGATCTGCTCGGGCCGGTCATCAAGACGCTGGAAACTGCGCTGGAGCAGGAATCCCGTCATCAGCCCGGAATGATCCACAAGCTGGACGAGGATTATTTCAAGAAAGTGGAAGCCGTAGAGTTTGCCGTCAAGTATGACGACGGGCGCGATTTTACCGGCATACTGCAGGCGGATATCGTGCTGGTGGGCGTATCGCGCACCTCCAAGACCCCGCTCTCCATGTATCTGGCGCACAAGAAATTCAAAGTGGCGAACGTGCCGCTGGTTCCTGAGATTGCGCCACCGGAGCATTTGTTCAACGTATCGAAGCATAAGATTGTAGGACTGCGGATCGATCCGGTGAAGCTCAACATGATCCGGACCGAGCGGCTGAAGACGCTCGGACTTCCGGACAGTGCGACGTATGCGAATGCGCAGCGGATTCACACCGAGCTCCAGTACGCGGACAGCATCATGAAGCGGATCGGCTGCACGGTCATCGACGTATCGAACAAGGCAGTTGAGGAAACCGCCTCGGTGATCATCGATATGTACCGGTCCAAATAAGCGTTTTACGGATGGAGCAGGATTTTTTATCCTTTCATCGTATATAATATTACGGTAATCCGGGGCAGCAGGCATCCGGCAGGAGTTATATGACGTATAAAATCATAGTAGACGCGGACGCTTGTCCCGTGAAGGCCGAGATCGCAGAGGCCGCACGGAGCTTCGGCACACCGGTCGTCATGGTCGCATCGCACGACCACCGGCTGCAGCCCGCCGACGGCGTGGAGGTCGTGCAGGTGGACCGCAGCGACCAATCGGCCGATCTTTATATCGCCAACAAGATTGCCGCAGGAGATGTGCTTGTGACGCAGGACTTCGGACTTGCGGCGCTGGCGCTCGGCAAGAAGGCCATCGCCTTATCCAACCGGGGGCAGATGTACAGTGACCGATCGATCGATTTTTTGCTGGAACGCCGGCATGAGCAGGCCAAACAAAGGCGCGGAGGCAAGCATTCGAAGGGCCCGAGGCCGTTCACGGACGAAGACCGGCGGCACTTTCTACAAACTTTGACAAAAGTTTTGCGAAACTTGCAGGAGAATCGTCCGCAGTAGCGAATACGTATACGTGTTAATTCGATTGAAGGTGGATAGGATGAGTAACGGACGCTTTCCCCAGGAAGTCATTGATACGGTGCTCAAGGCGCATGACATTGTCGAGGTTGTCGGACGGCACGTGCATTTGACCAAACAGGGGCATTACCTTAAAGGGCTGTGTCCTTTTCATTCCGAGAAGAGCCCTTCTTTCACCGTCACGCCCGAGAAACAGATCTACCACTGCTTCGGCTGTGGTGCGGGCGGCAATGCCATCCGGTTCATCTCCGAAGTGGAGGGTTTGTCCTTCGGTCAGGCCGTCCGCAAGCTCGCGGAGGAGGCGCATCTGCAGCTCGGTCCGGATTCGCCGGGCGGAGGCAGCACCGAGCCGCGGGAGAACCCGGACCGCCGGAAGCTCATCGAGGCACACGAGCTCGCGGCAAAGCTGTACCAGTACATTCTCCATAATACGGAGCAGGGCCGGCCAGCCAAGGAATACCTGCACGGCCGCGGAATCAGCGACAAGCTTATGGAGACGTTCGGCATCGGGTTCATCCCGAACTCCTGGGACACGCTGACGAAGCTGCTCGACCGCAAGGGATTCCCGCTGGAGCTCATGGAGCGGGGCGGACTGCTGACGGAGCGGGACGGCGGCGGATACTATGATAAGTTCCGTGACCGGGTGATCTTCCCGATCCAGGATTGGAAGGGGCAGGTGATCGGATTCGGGGGCAGGGCCATGGGGGACGCACAGCCCAAGTACCTGAACTCGCCGGAGAGTCTCTTGTTCCACAAGAGCCGGACGCTTTACAATCTTCATGCCGCAAGGCCGCAGGTCCGCAAGCAGCAGGAGCTCGTTCTGTTCGAAGGCTACATGGATGTCATCCGGGCATGGGATGCCGGCGTGCACAACGGTGTTGCGACGATGGGGACGGCACTGACTTCGGAGCATGCCGAAGCCATCCGACGGTTGGCCAACCGTGTAATCATCGCCTATGATGGCGACAATGCGGGGCAGTCGGCTGCATTCAAGAGCATTCCCCTGCTGGAGAAAGCAGGCTGTGAGGTTAGGGTAGCCATGCTGCCGGGAGGGCTCGATCCCGATGAGTACATACGGGACAACGGTTCTGAACGATTCGTACGCGAAGTGCTCGGCACGGCCGTACCGTCGTTTAAATATAAACTTCTTTATCCCAGACGCAACTACAAGCTGCAGGAAGATGCGGGCAGGCTCAAATACATCACGGAAAGTCTCAAACTTATAGCCGAACTGCCCTCGCCGATCGAACGGGAGCATTATGTCAAGGACTTGATATCCGAATTCCATTACTCCTATGAAACCGCCATGCAGACGGTGAATGAGCACCGGATGAAAGCGGAAAAAAAGAGAGATTCCGGGGATAATAAAGACGTTCCGTGGAATAATGGTATGAATGAAGGAAGGCCCCGTGCACAGGCTCCGTCTATGGTTCCCGCCTATCAATATGCCGAACGGCAGCTCCTTGCCGTGATGATGCAGGACCGTGAGATTGCTTCTTATGTGGAGCGCGAGCTGGGGGACGGGTTCAATATGGAGGCTCATGCGGCACTCGCCGCCTACTTGTATGCCTATTATGCCGAAGGGTCAGAGCCGAACGTAAGCACGTTCGTCGGCATGCTGCAGGATGACAAGCTGGAGAGTCTGGCCAGTTCCTTATCGCTCAGTGACAACCGCAGCGGAATCAATGATACCGTTATCGACGATTATATCCGGCAGATTCGAAGATTTCCTTTGCTGCAGGCGCTTGAGCGGAAGAGAGAAGAAGTGAAAGTAGCAGAACGTTCAGGGGATATCACCAAGGCCCTGCAATTAGGCAGTGAGATTATTTCCCTAGAAAAGCAGTTGAAATCATCCTGATTCGGCCATACGTTTTACGGGTGAATTCTAGGGAGGAGGGAGCTAAGATTATGGCAAACGATCAACGGACGGAACTAGAGACAGAGCTGACGCTCGACCAGGTGAAAGATCAGCTGATTGAGCAGGGCAAAAAACGCTCCGCCATTACGTACAAGGAAATCATGGAGAAACTGGCCCCGTTTGACCAGGACCCGGACCAGATAGACGAATTCTTTGAACAGCTCCAGGAGATGGGAATTGACGTAGGGAACGAAACGGACGAAGACCAAGAGATGAGTCCGCTCGATAGGGATAGGGATAGGGACCGTGACGGCGACCACGACGACTTTCATTTCGACGACGATTTGTCGCTGCCGCCGGGCATCAAGATCAATGACCCGGTCCGGATGTATCTGAAGGAAATCGGCCGTGTGCCGCTCTTGTCGGCAGAAGATGAGGTCGATCTGGCGAAGCGGATCGAGCTTGGGGATGAAGAGGCAAAACGCCGGCTGGCGGAAGCGAACCTGCGACTGGTCGTAAGTATCGCGAAGCGCTATGTGGGCCGAGGCATGCTGTTCCTCGATCTGATCCAGGAAGGCAACATGGGTCTGATCAAGGCGGTCGAGAAGTTCGACCATACCAAAGGCTATAAATTCAGTACGTACGCCACCTGGTGGATTCGCCAGGCGATTACCCGTGCCATTGCGGACCAGGCAAGAACGATCCGGATCCCGGTACATATGGTGGAAACCATTAACAAGCTGATCCGGGTTTCCCGTCAACTGCTGCAGGAGCTTGGGCGCGAACCGACGCCGGAAGAGATTGCGAAGGAAATGGATCTCAGTACGGATAAGGTGCGGGAGATCATGAAGATTGCGCAGGAGCCGGTTTCGCTGGAGACGCCGATCGGGGAAGAAGACGACTCCCATCTGGGCGACTTCATCGAGGATCAAGAGGCACTTGCCCCGGCGGATGCGGCGGCTTATGAGCTGCTGAAGGAACAGCTGGAGGACGTGCTGGATACGCTGACCGAGAGGGAAGAGAACGTGCTGCGTCTGCGGTTTGGACTGGACGACGGCCGTACACGGACTCTGGAGGAAGTGGGTAAGGTGTTTGGCGTCACCCGTGAGCGGATCCGCCAAATCGAAGCCAAGGCGCTTCGCAAACTGCGCCACCCGAGCCGAAGCAAGCGGCTTAAGGATTTTCTTGAATAGCAGACAACCACAGTTTGTTAATGGGCCTTCTTCCGCTCCGGCGGAGGGAGGCCTTATGTTTTGCCGCTTCCGATCCGATAAAGAAGATATGATGATGTCTGCGTTGGGGGTCGCAAACTGATGGATGAAAAAAAGAAGATCATGATCCGCGAAATCGAGCACTGGCGCCGCAGCCGGCTGCTGCCCGAACATTACTGCGATTTTTTGCTGAACCTGTATCTGGATCAGGATGAGCCCAAACCGGAGCAGCGCGGCCCGCTGGGTCTGTCTCCTTCCGGAATAAAGAACAGCAATTGGAAAAGCTGGTTGCTCGGATTGGTTGCGGCAGCCGTTCTCGCCTTAACTGCTCTTAATTTTAACGCTTTTGAATTACCAATGCAAATTGGGATTTCCCTCCTGCTCCTGGCCGTTCTGTATGGTCTGGGCGGTTATAAACGGAGCAAGGAACCGCTCTCATCCCAGCTCCTCTTGGGCATGGCCTCGTTGTTTGTGCTCTGTGTAGGGGTATATATGCTGAACCTGCATGGGCTGGGCCAGCCGGTTCCGATCGTGGGGTATGTCTTCCTATGCAGTCTGCTTTGGATCGGTACGGGCATGCTGGCGCGGTTCGTTCTGTTCCAGCTCTGCGGCTGGGTTGCCCTGACTTTCTGCTACGGCTGGCTGCTTCATCACCAGCTGGAGACGATGGATTGGGCGACCCTCGAGCTCAGCTGGGTGCCGCTTTCCCTGCTCTTCTGCTGGCTGTCGTGGATGATCCACGAACGCAGCCGCCAGAGCTCCTTGGTCTTTTTTCTTTTATCGCTCATTGTTTGGTATATGCCGGAGTTATATGGTATGCTTTATGCCGAGCAGTATGGCGGGGAGACCGTGCAGTGGATGCTTCTCGGCAAGATGGTGGTCGAAGCAGCCCTGCTGTTCATCTGGAGAAAAAAATGGATTGAGTGGGTTGTCTGATATGATACGTTTATCGCAAAGGCTTCAAACCATAGCCAAGGAGGTTCCAGCAGGCAGCCGGCTAGCCGATATCGGCTCCGACCATGCGCTGCTGCCCTCCTTTTTGGCGCAGCAGGGGATCATCACCGGCGGTGTGGCCGGTGAAGTGAATGAAGGCCCGCGTGACGCCGCGGCTAGGCAGGTCCGTTCAGCCGGACTGAGCCAGAAGATCGACGTCAGGCTGGGTGACGGACTGGCCGTGCTCGAGCCCGGCGAGGTCGATGTGGTGACCATCGCCGGCATGGGCGGCGTGCTCATCGCCTCGATTCTCGAGGAGGGGAAGGCAAAGCTTGCGGGCGTCGGGCGGCTGATCCTGCAGCCGAACGTCGGAGAGGCTGCGGTCCGGCAGTGGCTGCTCGACAACGGCTGGGTACTGATCCGCGAGCAGATCCTCGAGGAGGACGGCAAGCGGTATGAAGTGCTAACGGCCGTCACTGCGGAACAAGCAGACCGGACGAATGAGGACGTATACCGTTCGCAGGAGCTGAACCCCGGATTGATCGCAGATCGCGAGCTGCTCCTGAAGCTGGGACCGTACCTGATTCAGGAAGCGTCTGCCGTATGGCACGACAAGTGGAAGGATGAAGTGAGGAAGCTCGAGATGATCCACGGCCGGCTGGCACAGTCGGAGCTGGAGGCCTCGAGAGAGAAGCAGGCGGAGATCCGCCGCGAGATCGAAGGAATCGAGGAGGTGCTCGCAGCATGTACGCCAAAGGACAAGCCGTCATCGCATTGATGGAGGAACTCGCTCCGAAGTCTTATGCCGTGGCCGACGACAAGATCGGTCTTCAGATCGGAACGCTGCAGAAGGAGATTCGGAAGGTGCTCGTCGCCCTGGATGTGACCGATGAGGTCGTTGAGGAAGCGATCCGGGAGGATGCCAACCTGATCATCGCGCATCATGCGGTCATCTTCCGTCCGCTTCCGCATATTCAGACCGACACACCGGCAGGAAGGTTGTATGAGAAGCTGATCAAGCATGACATTGCCGTCTATATCTCGCATACGAACCTGGATGTGGCGGACGGCGGCATTAACGATATGATGGCCGAGGCGATCGGTCTCACCGTAACGGAGCCGCTCGATGAAGTACATACGGATAAGCTGAAGAAGCTGGTCGTGTTCGTGCCCAAAGAAGCGGCGGAGAAGGTTCGCGATGCGATGTTCTCCGCAGGGGCCGGCGGCATCGGCAATTACAGCCATTGTTCCTTCAACATTGACGGAACCGGCACCTTCCTGCCGGGAGAAGGGACCGACCCTTATATCGGCAGCAAGGGCAGGCTGGAAGAGGTCAGCGAGGTGCGCATCGAGACGATTCTGCCCCAGAGCGTGGAGCGCAAGGTCGTTCAGGCGATGCTGAAGGCGCACCCGTATGAGGAGGTTGCTTACGATCTGTATTCGCTCGATCTCAAGACCCGCACCTTCGGGCTCGGACGGGCAGGCAAGCTGCCGAAGCCGGTGACGCTGCAGGAGCTGTGCGAGAAGGTTAAGGAAGCTTTCGAGGTGCCGATAGTTCGCGTCGTGGGCGACCCGGACAAGGTGATCCGCAAGGCGGCGGTTCTGGGAGGCTCAGGTGCGCGCTATGTGCGCCACGCCCAATTCGCCGGCGCGGATGTGCTCGTAACCGGGGATATCGATTATCATACGGCGCACGATGCGCTGGCCGCCGGCATGGCGATCATCGACCCGGGACACAACGTGGAGAAAATCATGAAGCAGGGCGTCGCCTCCTACCTGGAGCGCAAGCTCGCCGAGCGCAAGTGGGCGACGGCCGTAGCCGCTTCACAGATCAATACGGAGCCGTTCCGCTTCGTATAAGCGGGCGGCAGGGGATGGCTGCTTCTCTTTCCTGAAAGCACCTGGTTGTAATTTGATCGGATTCCCTGTATACTAGCTCTTGCATCGAATTGCACAAGAAAGTTTGACAGACGATCGCTGGCGGCTTCGGCCGCGAGAGGAAAGTCCGGGCTCCACAGGGCGGGATGCTGGATAACGTCCAGTCAGCGCGAGCTGAAGGCTAGTGCCACAGAAATGGACCGCCGATGGCTGCCGCAGAGCCGCAAGGCTTCTGCAGTATGCACAGGTAAGGGTGGAACCGTGGTGTAAGAGACCACGAGGAGTCATGGTGACATGATTCCTGGTAAACCCCATTTGGAGCAAGACCTAGAGGAACGCACGTCCCGCGAGGGTCAGCCTTAGCCCGAGGCGCGTTCGGGTTGGTCGCTTGAGCCATGCAGCAATGTATGGCCTAGATAGATGATTGTCGCTTCCGTCGTGGGAGGGTGGCTCCCGTTATACCACTGGAAGTACAGAACCCGGCTTACGGCAAACTTTCTTTCAGCCATTTTATACGCAGCGCGATGCATGCAGTAATCATGCAAAAAACCGCCTCAGGAGGCGGTTTTTTGTTGTTTCCGGAGGTATGGCGGCGGTCTTACCGGGTAAGGAAAGAGTAGAGCGGACGGGAGCTACCGGAACATCTGGCGGACCCACTCTTCCCATTCTTCCTGGGTCATGCCTGCATCGGCTGCCGGAGAGGCCGATTCGGCTGCCGTGCCTCCGCCCCCAGTTTCCGCGCCTGCGGCTGTGCCTGCACCGCCTGTCCCGGTTCCGCTTGTCCCGGCTCCTGCCGCGGCGGCGGCCCGGAGTGCAGCCGCTACATCGATAAGGCCGTGACCGTAGTAGCGGTCGTGCCCGGGCGTACCGAGGTCGCCGCTGGTGCTTTTCATGATATCCATGACCTCGGTGTTCTTCAGCGCCGGATTCACGGACCGGATCAGACCTGCCAAGGCGGCGGCGTGAGGGCTGGCCATGGATGTGCCGGACAGCGCGGCATACTGGTTCTGCGGGTAGGTGCTCGCGATGCTGACGCCGGGAGCCGCTACGCTGATATAGTCCCCATAGTTGGAGAAGGTGGCTTTCGCTTTATTGGCGTCTACGGCCGCTACACCGAGCACTTCAGGGTAAGCGGCCGGGAAGCCGGGACGCTCCGTATTGTCGTTGCCGCTTGCGGCCACCAGCACCACGTCGTGGTCGAAGGCATAGCGGACCGCATCGTGCAGGAATTCCGCATCGGCGTAGTTGCCGAGGCTCATGTTGATCACCTTGGCGCCGTGGTCGGTGGCCCAGATGATGCCTTGGGCCACGGCATAAGTGCTGCCCGCCCCCGTCTGGTCGAGCACCTTGACCGGCATCACGCGGTTATACCAGCTCATCCCGGCTACGCCGAGGTTGTTGTTGGTCAGGGCGCCTATGACTCCGGCCACGTGAGTGCCGTGACCGACATCGTCGTAAGGCTTGCTGTTCGGGTCCACGATGTTCATGCCGCTGACGAGCTGGTCCTTGAGATCCGGGTGATCGAGATCGACGCCCGTATCCACCACGGCCACGATGACATCCGTCGATCCCTTCGAGACGTTCCAGCCCGCTTCCGTGGCAATCTCCGGCAGGTTGTACTGGTACCGGCGGTACAGGGAATCATTGGGCGTCAGCACCGCAGCGGGATCGGCTGCCGGGGCTGCGGTCTCTTCATTCGTCAGATAGAGGAAGTGAGGCTCAGCATAAGCCACATTCCACTTTTTGAAATAATCCATAAGCTGCTTGGCTTCCATCGTGGAGGACTCGAAGACATACGTATGGCCGAGCTTTTGGACGGTTCCCCCGCCGATCTCGCTCTTCATCTTGTCAAAATCAGCCTGGCTCGGCACCTGCTTGAAGCGGACGACGACCTGGTTCTTGTGATAGTGGCTCGTTCCTTCGTTATCCTCCGGATGGTCCACCTTGACGTCCTGCAGCGTGCGGGAGTCAACGGATTCGATCTTGTAGTGGCCGTCGGCCGGATACGTTTCGATCCTCAGGTTCTTCCTTTGGTGATCGGCCACCTGCTGAAGAATATGCTGGCGCACGACGCCGATTACGCCGGCAGACCCGCCGGCTTCGGGTTCGCCGACGATGAGGTATGTTCCTCCGTCAGCCTGTACCGGAGGAGACTGATACGAACGGCCGCTGTCCACGGCCACTTTGGCTTTGGCCACATGGGCGGCCGTCGCCGTACGGACAGCCGGCTTCAAACTGCCGGCGGCTGCCGCCACCCGGTCCATTCCCTCGCCCCGGCGGGTAACGAGCAGCAGCTCCATATGCGGGTGCTCCTTGCGCAGCGCCTGCAGCATGGCGCGGTTATCGGCGCCGGAACGGGCCTTGGCCCCTTGGGCCATACGGCGCAGCTCCGTGCTGCACTGGGTCCGGCAGAGCTCGTCAGTCAGAGCCATATCGCCGTTCAGCGTAGCCTGCTTCATCTGCAGCTCGGCCGCTGGAGTAATTTCTTCGGGCGGCGTAATCTTCGCCTTCTCTTCTCCTCTGGGGAAGAGGATGGCGACGCCGACAACGATGAGCATCAAGGTCATTGCGTGTTTCCACATGGGCACTTTCCCCCTAACGGTGTGAATAGCTCTGACGTTAGATTTTCCCTAGGGGGAGGCAATTCAACAGGTGCAAAGTTATCCAAAGGCAGCCGGCGCGCGGCGGCGGGAAAAACGGCTTGATGTGATACAGCTCATATTACTTTTGCCGGCGATTTGTGGTACGATGGGAAGGAGAAAGTCGTTTTGCCATTCCATGTTGTGCTTTAATGTTGAGGAGGTCTTTTAAGCTATGGCAATATTCCAAGTAAAAACACTCTGTGAAACGACAAGAAATCTGCTCAGCGGAGCGATCGCCAAGATGGAGGAATTCCTCAACGGCCACTCGCTTGCCGATCTGAATACGGATAACGATGAGGCCATGGACGAATTCTATAAGGGGTACCTGGCGGACACAAGACATCTGCTCGTCTTCTCCGATGTGGCTTACGAGAAGCTGGGAGTGGCTCTGCGCCGTCCCAATTTCAACGTGGAATATGCTGAAAAGGTGCTCTACGAAGTGTACCACAGCAGTGTAAATGCCTTCTTCTATCCGAAGCACGAATGCTACTCGGAGGACGGCCGCTATGCCTACACAGGCCAGGATGCCATCCGGTTCCGCAAGAAGCCGGCCCGTGCCGTTCGCGACCTGACGATCGAGCTTTCCAAAGTATTCGAAGTGCTGCGTGACGATCTGGCTTACTACGAGACGGATTACATTACCCAGAAGCGGATGCAGGGCGACAAAGTATAGAATACGGACTCGGCAAGGGAAGAGAGATGCGTAATACGAGCATCTCTCTTTTTTCATGGTTTTGGAGCGGGGCAGGATCATGCGAGCAGGAGTGAAACATGGCCGGTGCGGTGTTTGCCTGGGGCGGAGCGGCTCCTGGACGTATCCCAGTTCCATGTCCTTCTGGTGCTATATAACAAGCCCCGTGATTCGTCTGAACCGCATAGCCCCATCAGGGGGCGGGCAACCTGAGACGGGGGTGATTCGAATGCCAAATGTCAAGTGCAGCGTGTCCAACTGTAAGTTCTGGGATAAAGGCAACAACTGCGGCGCGAACTCCATCATGATCGAAGTCGATCAGCATGCCAATCTGGCTTACGATACGGAGTTCGGACTTGATTTCGAAGATCACACAGACCAGGCTGCTAACGAGCGCAGCACCTGCTGTCACACGTTCGAGCAAAAGGAGTAGTCCGGCAAGGTCGGATGAACAGGACCGGATCTCTATCATTACGAACCCTACCCGTGGCACGAACTTTTCTTAACCTTGTTACGAAAGGATGGGGCAGGCATGAAGAAAAAGTCCAAAGAACGGCAGCAGTCAGGCGGCTCTGGGGCCACTGACGGGCAGCAAGGGATTAAAAGCAGGCAGCAGGTGAACATGGAATCCGGAGGGGCAGCGGACACGGAATTCGCACAGGATCCGGGTGCCGCGGCCGGTGGTTCCACTGCGCGCGGCGGCGGTGCTTCCATGACGGCGGGTACCCGCAGGTTCCTGGCGGAGCTCTCGGCCATGCAGGCGCTGTCGGACATTCAGGCGAGAACCAGTGCGGCTCCTGCGCGGAGCAATGCCGCTGCCGGCCCGGCATCGGCCTCCAATACGGAGGAGTTCGCTGCAGAGGTCTCCCCTTCCGTAAACCAGGCGGCCCAGTCTTCGGGTGGAAGCCAGGGATATGCCGACCAGGATCATTCGGCTACGCTGGCTGAGATTGCCGATCTCCAAGCGTTGTCCGACGACCAGCGCCGGCTGGATGAGGAACCGGTGAGCAGCACAGCGGCTGCAGCCAACGTTCATGAGGAATACTCTTCGGAGATTGCGCCGGCCGGCAAGTCGGAAGATCATACCCGCACGATCGCTGAGCTTTCGGCACTGCAGGCCATGTCGGATGCACAGGCTCGCGCGGACCGTGCGGAACAGGTGTTCTCCAATGCCAATGAAGAGTATGCCGCCGAAGTAGCTCCGCCGATGACGGTACACAATATCCGCCAGCCGGTTTCCAAAGCCGAGGGGCAGGAGAACAGCGGCACCACGGCGGCGATGAAGTGGATCGGATATACCGCTCTGATTTTGGCCGTACTGTCCTTATTCGTTGCGCCGGCACTGCTTGGATCTTCCGCGGCTTTATTCGGCTTTTTTGCTTTCGTTCTCGGACAGCGCGCCATCGGGGCACTGGCCATTCTGATCGGTCTTATTTCCTTGGCAGGATACTTCATTCTAGTGCCTCTATATGCTTAGCCCGGGTTAGCCAGCCCGTGCATACCAACGGAGAAGCAGGTTCCTTAACCGGACCTGCTTTTTTGTTTTGGGCTCAGAATCAAGAAGTACAAATGAAAATTCAGCCTTGACATGGAAAATTATCCTTGAAAATGGGGTAGCCGGGCCGGGCAAAACCGTGTACAATAGGAGGGACAACCGGAAACAGGAGGAGAATCCAAGACACCATGAGCATAAATTCCTTATCGGCGATGGATCCCCGGACAATCAAAGAACTGCTGCAGCTGCAGATGCTTTCGAAATCGAGCCTTCTCAGCAGCGGAAACGGTACATCCTCTGCGGACGATGGAGAATTCTCAGAGCTGTTGGACCAGTTGATGGCGATGCAGGAGAACGCAGCCCCCTCTTCGGACAAAGGCACGGCATCGATCAAGCCGGCGCTCGTACCGGCCGGTATCACCTCCGCTGCTGAGGCAGATGCCGAGGTAAACGTGCCGCGTACCGCATCCAAGGCCAGCAAGCCTTCTTCTTATGATACCATGATCGCGGAAGCCGGCCGCAGATTCGGTGTAGAGACGAGCCTGATTAAGGGCGTCATTCAGGCCGAATCCTCCTTTAACCCGAATGCGCAGTCGCAGGCGGGCGCGAAGGGACTCATGCAGCTGATGGATGCGACAGCCCAGGGAATGGGTGTGCGGAATTCGCTCGACCCCGAGCAGAACATCCAAGGCGGGACGAAGTACCTGGCCAACCTGCTTGAGCAGTATGACGGGAACACCGGCATGGCGCTGGCCGCTTATAACGGAGGCCCGGCAAGGCTGAAGCGTCTTGGCATCCAAAATGACCAAGAGCTGATGGAGAAGCTGCATCTGTTCCCGAAGGAAACACAGGGCTATGTGCGCAAAGTGCTCCAGTTCAAAGAAGGATTCGAGGTTTGATCACACCTCTTTACGTAAGACCAATGTTGGCTTCTGCCGGGCGTTCAAGCCGGCGGAAGAGGGCTTGGTCTTCTTTTCATGCGTATAGCATCCGGCGTATCGATCAAGGCTGAGGTGGATGATATACATAGAGGAGGAGCACGAAGTGAAACTGATCTATATGGATTATGCCGCTACAACACCGATGGACGAAGAGGTCATCGGGGCGATGGCGGAAGTGATGCGCTCCCACTACGGCAACCCTTCGTCCCTGCATCGGATCGGGGTGGAAGCGGACAAGCTCGTGCAGCGTTCCCGGGAGACCATTGCTGCGGCGGTGGGCGTGAATCCGGGAGAGATCCGGTTCACCTCCGGGGGAACGGAGAGCAACAACCTGGCGATCCTGGGAGCTGCGCGGCGCTACCGCAGCCGGGGGACCCATCTGATTACAACCCGTATCGAGCATGCGTCGGTCTATGAGGCGTTCCGCCTACTGGAGAAGGAAGGCTTCCGGGTAACTTACCTCGGTGTGGATGAGACGGGAGCGGTCCGGGTGGAAGAGCTGGAGGCCGCCCTGACGGATGAAACGATTCTTGTCAGTGTGATGGCGGTAAATAATGAGATGGGGCGGATTCAACCGATCGATGACATCGGCCGGCTGCTGAAGTCCCGCCCGCGGACGCTGCTGCATGTCGATGCCGTCCAGGCGGTCGGCAAGCTGCCGCTGGATCCGAAGGCACAGGGCATTGATCTCCTCTCGGCGGCGGCGCACAAGCTTCACGGCCCGAAAGGGACCGGCTTTCTGTACTGCCGCGAGGGGGTCGAGCTGCAGCCGTTCATGGCCGGCGGAGGGCAGGAGGACGGTCTGCGCCCCGGTACGGAGAACGTGCCGGCGCTGGTGGGCATGGCCAAGGCGGTACGCATGGCCGTGGAACGTCAGGAAGCGTTTGCAGCCCACACCTCCGCATGGAGGCAAAAGCTGGTCGACTGCATCGGGGCCATCCCGGCGCTTCGTTACAACGGCTCGCCCCACAGCGAGGAGATGGCGCCGCATATCGTGCATTTTTCGTACCCCGGTATGAAATCCGAAGTTCTCGTATATGCTTTAGAACAGCAAGGAGTCTGCGTGTCCGCGCGTTCCGCCTGCTCGTCCGGCACAGAGCGGCCGAGCCGGGTTCTGGAGGCCATGGGGGCCCCTTACGCGGTTGCGGTCAGCGGTGTCCGGCTGAGCTTCTCGCTGAGGGAATCGGCAGAGGATATCGAACGGGTGTGCAGCGCCCTTACCAGGGTAGCCCGGGATCTGGGCAGCGTCACGGCGGAACCGCAGAAGGGAAGAAGATCGTAAATGAAATGGCAGAAAGTCATACTAAAGCTTGGTGAATTGGTGCTTAAGGGACGCAATCGGCACCGCTTCGAAAAAACAGTGTACGAGCAGGTCAGAAGGGTATTGGCCCCTTGGCCCGGGATCACCTACAGAAGAGAGTTCGGCCGGATCGTGCTGACGCTCGGCGGAGCTTCTTATGAAGACATCCGTCCCCGGCTGGCAAAGGTGCTTGGGCTCGGCTCGTTCTCTCCGGCACTGACGTGCGCTCTGAGCCTGGAAGAGGTGCAGGCCGCCTCGCTGCAGGTCATGGCTGCACTTGGCGAGGCCCCCCGCACCTTCAAAGTGAACGTGCGCCGGGTGAACAAAAGCTTCCCGCATGATTCTCTGGAGATGAACCGGCTCGTTGGCGGGCCGATTCTAAGGGCTTACCCCGACCTGCGGGTGGACGTGCACCGGCCGGACGCCGAGCTCCGGGTGGAGCTGCGTGAAGAGGAGGCCCTGATCTACTGCGTATCGGAGTCGGGCGCGGGCGGGTTCCCGCTCGGCTCGAACGGCAGGGCGGTGCTGATGCTCTCCGGTGGAATCGATTCCCCTGTAGCGGGCTTTCTTGCCCTGCGGCAGGGGCTGAAGCTCGAGGCGGTGCACTTCCACAGCTATCCGTTCACGAGCGAGAAGTCACAGGAGAAGGTGAAGGACCTGGCCCGCAAGCTGTGCGCTTATGCCGGACCGGTGAAGCTGCACATGGTTCCTTTTACCAGTGTACAGACCCGCATTCATGAGGCGTACCGCGATAATCTGCTCGTTACCATTCTCCGGCGGACGATGCTTCGCATTACGGGGAAGCTTGCGGAGCTGCACGGCGCAGGGGCCATTGTCACGGGAGAGAGCCTGGGGCAGGTAGCCAGTCAAACGCTGTCTTCGATGAATACGATCGGACGGGTCGCCGATCTTCCGATGATCCGGCCGCTGGTCTGTATGGAGAAGGCGGAGATCATCCGGCTGGCGGAGCGGATCGATACCTACGAGCTTTCGATCCTGCCGTATGAAGACTGCTGTACGCTCTTCCTTCCGCCGAGCCCGAGCACGAACCCGAACCTGAAGGTAGTGCAGAGCATCGAGCGGAACCTGGAGTGGCTGGAAGAGGAGATCGACAAAGCCGTCAGCGGGACCGAAACCCTACTCATTACCGAGGAAGACGAGAAGCAGGACCGCTACTCATCTTTATTTTAATTATATAAGGAAGACGGGGGACGAATCGAAATGTGGGATTGGCTTTTGCTTTTTATGGAGATTATGCTTATCAATATCGTGCTCAGCGGCGACAATGCGGTGGTAATCGCTCTGGCGAGCAAGAACCTGCCTCCGGAGCAGCGCAGGCAGGCTGTCTGGTGGGGGGCCTTCGGTGCGATCGCTCTGCGGATCGTGCTCACTATTGCGGCGGTCTACATCCTCAACGTGCCGTACATTCATACGGTGGGAGCGCTTCTCCTGCTGTGGATCGCCATCAAGCTGCTGACCGATGAAGAAGGCCATTCGGATGTGAAGCAGGCTTCCACCCTCGGACGAGCCGTCTGGACGATCATTGTCGCGGACTTCGTCATGAGCCTTGACAACGTGCTGGCGATTGCGGCCAAAGCACAGGGGGACAAGGCCGTCATTATCCTCGGGATCGGGCTCAGCGTGCCGATCATTATCTGGGGGAGCACCCTGGTCATGAATCTGCTCAAGAAATTCCCGATCCTCGTGTACCTGGGCGCCGCGATTCTCGGATTCACGGCCGGGGAGATGGTCATTGCCGATGAGGCGGTCTACCACCGCATCTTCGGAAGCCTGAATACGCACGTGCTTCCGCTTGCCGCGGCGGCGCTCGTTATTGCGTGCGGACTCGTCAAGCGGCTTCTTCCCTCGTCGCTGAGAGAGAATTAAGCACTTCCGGGCCGCCCGTACGAATATGAAAAAAGGTAAATCTGCGGGCTTTCCTTGCGTTTTGCTACGAATGACCGTATAATGAAAATATATTGTAGCGTCGGCGCTTACGTCCGGCGCTTCTTTTGTGAAAAACCAAGAAAGTCGGACGGTTTATTTTCATAACGGAACAACCCGGGTCAGTCCAAGAGGCGGCCCAAAATCGAAGAGAGGGTTTTGTGACTAATGCATTCAAGAGACAAGATTCGTAATATCGCAATTATCGCCCACGTAGACCACGGGAAGACCACGCTTGTAGACAAGCTTCTCCAGCAGTCCGGTACCTTCCGCGACAATGAAGCCGTTCAGGACAGGGCCATGGACTCCAACGATCTGGAGCGGGAGCGCGGGATTACCATCCTGGCTAAGAACACGGCGATCTCCTATAAAGATTACCTGATCAACATCGTGGATACCCCGGGCCACGCCGACTTCGGCGGCGAAGTGGAACGGATCATGAAGATGGTTGACGGTGTGCTTCTAGTCGTCGACGCTTTCGAAGGCACCATGCCGCAGACGAAGTTCGTCCTTCGCAAGGCGCTCGAGCAGCATCTGACGCCGATCGTCGTCGTGAACAAGATCGACCGTCCGAACGCACGTCCGGCGGAAGTCATCGACGAAGTGCTCGACCTGTTCATCGAGCTCGGCGCGGACGACAACCAGCTGGAGTTCCCTGTCGTGTACGCTTCCGCTCTGATGGGAACATCGGGTCTGGATGCCGAGAAGCAGGATGAGAACATGCTGGCGCTGTATGAGACGATCATCTCCCACATTCCGTCTCCGAGCGAGAGCGTGGAAGAGCCTCTGCAGTTCCTCGTGACGCTGATGGATTACAACGAATACCTTGGTCGTATCGCCATCGGCCGCGTCAACCGTGGTAAAGTGCGCCAAGGCCAGTCCATCGCGGTCATCAACCGCGAAGGCCAGGTGAAGCAGGCGCGTGTCGAGAAGCTCTTCGGCTTCCAGGGCCTGAAGCGCCTCGAGATCGAAGAAGCGGGCGCGGGCGACATCATCGCGATCGCCGGCATCAAGGACATCAACATCGGGGAAACCCTCGCCGATCCGGCGAATCCGGAAGCCCTGCCGGTCCTCAAGATCGACGAGCCTACGCTGCAGATGACGTTCCTCGTCAACAACTCGCCGTTCGCGGGCCGCGAAGGCAAGTGGGTGACCTCCCGGAAGCTGCGCGAGCGTCTGTTCAAGGAGCTCGAAACCGACGTATCCCTGCGCGTGGAAGAGACCGACAGCCCGGATGCATTCATCGTCTCCGGCCGCGGTGAGCTTCACCTTGGGATCCTGATCGAGAACATGCGCCGCGAAGGGTTCGAGCTGCAGGTATCGAAGCCTGAAGTCATCATCAAGAACATCGACGGCGTGAAGATGGAGCCGATCGAGCGCCTGATCATCGACGTACCGGAAGAGAGCATGGGTGCGGTCATGGAGAGCCTTGGAACGCGTAAAGCCGAGATGGTCAACATGATCAACAACTCGGGCAACGTCCGTCTGGAATTCCTGATTCCGGCGCGCGGCCTGATCGGCTACCGTACCTACTTCCTGACGCTGACACGCGGCTACGGCATCATGAACCACGCGTTCGATTCCTATGGCCCTTATGCGGGCGCCGGCGTAGGCGGACGTCACGAAGGCGTGCTCGTATCGAGCGAGAACGGCACTTCGACATTCTACGGGATGATGTCCGTAGAAGACCGCGGCACGCTGTTCCTTGAGCCGGGTACGGAGGTATACGAAGGCATGATCGTCGGCGAGCACAACCGCGACAACGACATCATCGTCAACATCTGTAAGGAAAAGCAGCTGACCAACGTCCGTTCGGCAACGAAGGAAGATACGGTGAAGATGAAGACGCCTCGCCTGTACTCCCTGGAAGCGGCGCTCGAATATCTGAATGATGACGAGTACTGCGAAATTACGCCAAAATCGATCCGCCTGCGCAAGAAGATCCTGAACAAGGGCGAGCGCGAGCGTGCCGAGAAGAACCGCAAGAACGCTGAAGCCAGCGTATAAGCCAGCGATTTAAGCATACAAGTACAAGCAGGAGAGCTCTGAGCAATCAGAGCTTTCTTTGCGATAGGAACACATAACCAATAGGAGCGGCCGCCCGCATCCCGTCGATCCCGTCTTGGGAATCTCACGGGACGGGGCGGGAGCTGCTGCCAAAAAGGGGTAGAGGACAATGACCGATTGGTTCCGCGCGAATCCCGTGCTGACCTGGTTCTTGATATTCGTGCTGATGTCTTTCGTATACAACCGGGTATTCCGGACCCGCAAGCTGCCTATTCTGAAGGCGGCCGTCGTGTATATCCTGCTGGCCTTATTTTCAGTCGTGCTCCTGGATTTCCAGCTGTTCGGCCTGCCGATCGTGCCCAGCATGTCCGTTGCGGTGCTGCTCATGTTTATGGTCCGCATCCGTTATTTTGTCGAGGGGCGCAGCTCCCGCAAGCCGGAGCAGTAAGGCCGTCTGTGCTGTGTGCATCTGAACGGGGTGGAGAAATAGCGTTAGGAGGATAAGGATGGCAGGATATTGGCTTGTTCCGCTGGAAACCGGCGGGAACTCCGTCGAGCTGGGCGGAGACCGGATTCTCTTGGAGCCGGAAGAGCGGCGGATCGCTTTCATGGACACCCTGAAGGCGCTTCATCCGCGGCTCTCCCTCACCTTCAAGAGCCATCTGCTGCCGGGGGAGGAAGAGGCGCAAGCCTGCGGTCTGGACGCCGCCGAGTTCCTGCTGTCCGGTGGCAAAGGCATTGCGCTGCACTATCCCGGAAGCGCTCCGGCTGACGGCTGGACGCTGTCCCATTGTGCGGAAGCTTATTTAGATCGGCTGCTGCCGCCGGCCGAGATAAAGGCGCATCTGGATGCCGCGGGGGAGACGGGGGAAGAGTGGATACGGATCATGCGGTCCTGGGTGAACGCCGGCCGCGGAATCATTTTGCTGAGAGAGGAATGATAGCGCTTGAATCTGCAGGATGCCTTGTTCAATTGGCTTCAGATCTCGCTGGTGGCCGCAGCGCGGCCGGAGGACGGTGCGGCGGTGGAGACACGGGATTTCTTCGAGGTGATTCTGAGGGAGGATCACGGCCTCCAGAGCTTTGCCTATGAGCCGGAAGGGGAGCGTTACCGGATCGACTATACGGCGGACGGCCAGATCCGCACCCAGCGCTTCGACGCCGAACTGGCCGACCAGCTGCTGACGGATATTAATTCCAATCCGAAATACAATGAATGACATATATTGCACAGGGTTCCGATAGAATAGATTATCCACATTCGAAGGGAGAGATCGTGACAACTGCTGGTAGCTGGCTTGATTCAACGTGTGTTATAATGAAAGCAGATGTAGAGATCACTTTTGGTAGGAGGGGAACCTATGGCCGAAACGATCACAGCTCTTTCGGAACAACTCTTCGCACTTCCAGATGAATCCTTCGCACTCGTAAGCACCATCGACCATGCATGCGGTTTGCCTGCACCTGGCGTCCAGGCTTTATTCCGGCCGGGTGCCAAGAAATGGGCGATGATCCGGCGTGACATGGATCAGCGATCCCGTGCGGCGGGCTCCATCGGGTCGAATCCCCTTGTCCCTGTGACCTCCGTGGGCTCTGAATGCTCCACCCCTGCCCCTTCCGGATGTGCTCAGACACCGCCGGAGGATGTGCCGATCCCACATGCCTGCTATACCCAAGACATTCCTACGGCGCGTGATGCCCTGCCTGGCGCAGACGCATATCCGTGCCACCACCATATGAGAAGACTCGCAGCTAGCGTGCGGCGCAGCCGTTCACGCAGGTGTTTCGTGTCATGAAAAAAGCCTAGACAGCATTACGGTCTCAGGCTTTTTTGAAATACCGCCAATTCGGCATAGGCTCGGGACACATGTACCCTTGTTCCCGCTGATAACGAAGCTGGCTGATCTTTCATCTTAGGTCTAATCTATCGGAGCGGCTTGACAGCCCTCTTACGTTCTTACGAGTTGTTGTCTGGTACTTGCGGATTTGCATTCTGGGGCCGGTTCGTCTGGTTCGAGTCTACATCGCGCGGCAGCTGGGGAACAATACGGCCAATGATGGCAGCCATCTCCTGGGCGAAACTGTTCACTCCCCGACCGTTACGCACCCCATCTCTTACCTTACGCAAACGCTCCCCCAGATCCATATCCGCAGTTACGAGAGCGTCCACACCATACGGATCTTTTTTCAACGCCTCGGCCACAGACAGCTTGATCGTTCCTACCTTCGCACGATCCATATCCTGCGGTACGTCGATGCCTACTACCGCCGTATTGCCGAACACGACGCAGTTGGCTCCCTCCACATTGGGGATGGACGAAGCAATCTGCTCCAGCCGGTCGGCTACGGCGCGGGAGTCCGTAATTTCCTTCTTCTGAGGTGCCGTTTGTTTCACCTGTACCTGCCGGTTCGCATCATCTGTCTGAGATGGGGAGGCTCCATTCCTTGGTGATTGGTTACAACCAGATACAGCGGCGGACAACAACAGCAGCACCGCGGCAAACTTCCTCATTAGTCCATCTTCCTTTCTATACGGCATCAGCTTTGGTTAGTTTGTCCTTCGGGGCTGGATCTATGTATTCTCGCTAAAGCAAGCCAAACACCATACCTGGGAGGGACTCACCATGAAGAAAATTTATGTGCTGGATACCAATGTGCTGCTTCAGGACCCCAATGCGGTTTATGCCTTTGAGGATAATGAAGTGGTTATTCCCGCGGTGGTGCTCGAGGAGATCGACTCCAAGAAGCGCAATGCCGACGAGCTGGGTCGCAATGCACGGCACATCTCCCGGATGCTGGATGGACTCCGCAGCGGCGGCCGGTTGTTCGAGGGCATCGAGCTCCCCGGCGGCGGCAGCCTGAAAGTGGAGCTGAATCATAAAAGCTTTGCCAAACTGCAGGAAACGTTCGCCGAGGTGACGAACGATAACCGGATCTTGGCGGTGGCGCTGAATTATCACCTGGAGGAAAAGGAAAAACCTCAGCCCCGTCCGGTCATTCTGGTCAGTAAGGACGTATTGGTGCGGATCAAGGCGGACGTGCTGGGAATGACGGCGGAGGACTATCTGACGGACCGGGTCGTGAACATGCCGGGCGATATTTACTCCGGCCATCTCACAATCCATGCACACCCCTCCGTCATCGACGAATTCTATACGTACCGGTACTTGAACGCCAATTCGCTGAACCTGGCCTACCCCCTTCACCCGCACGAGTTCGTCATACTGAAGGACGAGATGGGCTCGAGCAAGTCGGCGCTGCTCAAGGTCAATGCGGACGGCAAGAAGCTGGAGCCGCTTTACCTCAGCAATGACCCGATCTGGGGCATTGCAGCCCGCAACGCCCAGCAGCGGATGGCGCTTGAGCTGCTGCTTAACGACGATATTCCGCTTGTGACCCTGACAGGGAAGGCCGGCACGGGCAAGACGCTCCTGACGCTCGCTGCGGGGCTCATGAAGGTGGAGGATGAGCGCAAGTACAAAAAGCTGCTCATCGCTCGCCCGGTCGTACCGATGGGCAAGGATATCGGGTACCTGCCGGGCGAGAAGGAGGAGAAGCTGCGCCCGTGGATGCAGCCGATCTACGACAATCTGGAGTTCCTCTTCGACACGAAGAAGCCCGGGGACATCGATAAGGTGCTTGCCGGCCTCGGCAGCATTCAGGTGGAAGCCCTGACGTACATCCGGGGCCGTTCCATCCCGGGCCAGTTCATCATCATCGACGAGGCGCAGAACCTCTCGAAGCACGAGATCAAGACGATCGTCTCGCGGGTCGGGGAGGGCAGCAAGATCGTGCTGCTCGGGGATCCGGAGCAGATCGACCATCCTTACCTCGATGCCTCGAGCAACGGCTTGACCTATGTGGTGGAGCGCTTTAAGGAACAGAGCATCTCCGGACACATCATGCTGGAGCGCGGGGAGCGTTCGCATCTGGCTCAGCTGGCGGCTGATTTGCTGTAGCAGGCTGCGAAGAGCTGGAGCAGACGGGGTTGGCCGGGTGACGGCCGGTTCAAGCACAATAGACCCTTTTTCGGCGGACGATCCGCTGAAAAAGGGTCTATTGGCGTTGGAGTGAACCGTCCCGCTTGCTATCCTAAGGGGAGGGCGCGGTCGGCCGCATAACGGATTACTCCTCCCTGGGCAGGTACAGCCATACGGCTCTGCAGCCGTAAGCCCGGGCAATGCCGCCGGCCAGGCCGGCCTGATGCGCCTGAACGGCATATGCCTTCTCCCCGTATTCGCCGCTCCAATCGGCAAGCAGATGCTCCTGCAGCTGCAGCTCGGCCTGTCGGGGCTCGGCGGGGCGGCCGGCGCCGGGATCGGGCTCGAGCCGGAAGACGGCAGGCAGCGCTGAGGGAAGATAGGCGTGCTCGAGCCGGCTCACGAAGCCGTAGTCGGTGAACAAGGGAGAAAGGCGCAGGGGGGAGGGCAGGCAGAGCAGATCCTCGAGCTCGAAGGGCACCTTATACTGCTCCATGACCGGCACGGCCGCTTCCCGCTCCTGCACGGAGGCAAAGATCAGCGTCTCTTTCTCACGGTCCAGCAGCCGGGTGCGGCCTGCCAAACCCTTGACGATTTGGGCGTAGTAGCCCGCGCGCTTGTCCTCCGGCAGATCCATGTGGAGGGCGTAGGCAGGGGTGATCGGCATAATGGGCACATCCTTTCGGGTAGAAGGACTGTTGTTGAATCTCATTATGCGGCAAAGAAGCCGGCCGCCGCAACCCGCAGGTCACAGTGCCAGCTTCAGCAGAATATGCAGGGCCCCCTTCTCCAGCCGCACCCCGGTGACCTGAAGCTTCAGGAGGGGAGAAGACATCAGCTGCGGATAAATGCCAAGGTCAAACTCCTTCTCGAACGCCTCAATGGTGGTATCGGGCAGCTGGAAGCCGTTGTATTCGAGCTTCCCGGTCCGGAAGCGGATATAGGGCTTCGCGGGATCATCCCCCTTGTAGGCAAGCTCGTACCGGCCTTCAAGATGAACCTCCGTTCCGTCCTGCGTGCCGGATGCGGTAATCCTGCCGTCGTCGAAGCGGAACCGGATATGGCGGAAGAGGTCGTTCTTCGCGAGCAGGAAGCGGTTCAGCTGTTCGTCCGTGATGCGGAAGGAAGCGTTCAGGCCGTCCAGCGCGAGCTGTCCGGTCGGCTCGCCGCCTTCCGGATGTGAGGCCGGATTCATCACGCTATCCGGAAGCTCCTTGAGTGCCTTGGCCAGTGCGCGAAAATAGGTGCGGAAGAGCGGGACGCCTTCCTCGCGCCACGATTCGCTCAGCTTCTGCATCTCTTCCTGCACCTTGGATGCCTCGGACGAGCGTGCCAATCCGGCGTCGATCTCCTGCTGCAGGGCGGCCATGCGCTCCCGCTGCAGAATAAACCTGCTTTTGGTATCAGCCAGACGGGCCGCGTCCTCCTCCAGCCCGGTCTTCTTGGCCTTGAGCTCGGCCCATGCGGCCGAATGCCGGCTTAAGGCATCCCGGTCGCTGGCCAGGATCATCTGAAGATACTCCATCACCGCCAAGGCATCCCCGAACGACCGCACGGAGAACAGCAGGCCCCACAGGGAATCCCGTTCTCCCATATCATAGGCGCGGATCACCCGCGCGGCGTGCTTCTTCGCCTCATCCGCGGCCAGCCGGGCAGCTTCAATCTCCCGGCCGGCCGCGGCTAATTTGTCCTGCAGCCCGGCTTCCTGTACGGTGATCCGGGCCAGCTCCTGATCGATCTCGTAGAGCTGCAGCCCCTTCTCGAGTAACAGCTTGTCCTCCGCCGTCATCCCGGCCTGGGCCGTCTCCGCCCGGACCGCCTCCACTCCGATGCCCGTCCACAGCAGGGCGAGAAGCGCCCCGGCGCTTATCCAAGTTCGCCACTTCACCGCACGTCCCTCCATCCTCTTAGAATATGATTATCGTATGGATCCGGAATTCATGACAACAAAATACGGCCGCCGGGCGGCGGCCGCAAAGGCTGGTTACTGGACAGCCGGAAGTCCCTTCAGCAGGTCTTCCGGCTGGATGACCTGCGTCGGTATTTCCCGGGTAAAGTTCACCGGCTGGTTGATATCCGACGTGCTGTAGCTCCAGGTAATCCCGTGCTGGCGGTCCGGATGCGAGTCCGTCGACAGGAAAAGCTTGCCTTCCTGCTGCTCCAGGTAGCCGTCCTTGCCGATCCCGAGCGTGAGCGATCCGGGAGATTGGAAGTGGAGATGCTCCGCCGACGTTTTCCACTCTTGTGCCTGGGCCGGGGAGCCGAGTCCGTTTTTCACGACTTCTTCCAATAGGGCGGGAAGCACCGAAGCGGCATAGGCTTCCACTTCCTTCTCGTTCTGATTCGTAATGGAAATGATTCTTCGCTTGACGGCAGCCGTGCCCTCCGCAGGCGCCGCTTCCTCGGCTTCCTCAATCCATTCGGGTTTCACCCCATCCAGCAGCCGCTTGGTCAGGAGGGCGGAGAGGCGGCCGGTATTCTTGAGCTTCTCCGACTCCTGAAGCGGGAACTGAAGGTATTGGCCTGAAGGATTGAGTGCTGGTATGTGTATGTATAATTTGTTATCTTGGAGTAGAAGAGGGAGCTCGATGGCATCCGCCCCTTTGGGCTTCACGGTGATATCCGCTTCCATGCGGAGGGGGGCTTCCAGGGAAGCGGCTCCTTTGTACTCGATCCGGCTTTCCTTGAAGAGGGAGAGCAGGGCTGCGGTCATGGGAGGCATGCCTTCGAACAAAGAGGCGTCGAGTGCGAGCTCCGCTTGGCCGGAGAAGCGGTATGTCTTGATCTGTTCCTGCTTGGCGGCCGCCTGCTGGAGCTCCTGCTTCAGAAGTTCATGATCCGTGCAGCCGGCTGCGGTCAGAAGGGCGCTGCCCAAAGCAAGGGTGCGCAGCAGCGCGTAAGGTCTGTTCAAGTGGTGCCACTCCTTCATGGTAACGGGAATTAGCTGCCTGAATTCAGGCAGACTCTACTCAATTATAAAGAACAATCGCCGGATTGTCTTGGAATTAGCTGGATATAGAGGGGGAGAAGCGGTGACAAATTGGAGTCAAAATAAAGAAAGCGCTTCCTCGGGCGAGGAGCCGCTTATGGGCGTTATCCGCCAAGCGCTCGCGGATCAGGGCGGACTTTTGTCCTTTCGCGATTATATGCAGCTGTGCCTGTATCATGAACGCTTCGGGTACTATATGAGAAAGGAAGAGAAGATAGGGCGTGGGGGCGATTTCTACACCGCTTCCTCGGTAGGAACCCTGCTCGGCGAAGCGGTCGGCGCCTATGCCGCCCGGTTCGCGGAGGAGCGGGAAGGGGCATGGACCCTGGCCGAATGGGGCGGGGGCAGCGGCCGGCTGGCCGGGCAGGTGCTGGACTGGCTCCGTGACAGCTGTCCTGAGGCGTATGGGCGGATGACCTTTGTCAGCGTCGAAGTCAGCCCTTATCATCGCAGGCTGCAGGCCGAGGCATGGGAAGGGCATGCGGACCGGGTCCGCTTCCTGAGCGAAGAGGAGTGGCTGGGCGAAGGCCCGCGGCCGAATGCGCTGGTGTATTCGAACGAGCTGCCGGATGCTATGCCCGTCTATCGTGTGGTTTTCCGCAGAGGTGGATGGCATGAGCTTGCCGTCGGGTGGGACGAAGCGTCCGGCCGGCTGACCGAGGTGGAGCGGCCGGTGCCCGGCAGCGGAGAGCTCGCCGCGTTCATCGAGCGGGAAGGGCTGCCCCGCCGGGAAGGCCAGCGCTTCGAGATCCCGCTCGATGCCTTGGCGTGGCTGCGGCGGATCTCCCCTTCCCTCGCGGAGGGCGGTGTCCTGCTGACCATTGATTACGGCTGCGAGCGGGAGGAGCTGTATGCGGAGCATCGCATGAACGGCACGCTGCTCTGCTACCACAGCCACCGGGCCTCCGATACGCCGCTGGTGGCTCCGGGCAGCCGGGATATCACATCGCACGCCGCCTTCAGCGCTTTGATCGCTGAAGGGCGCAGGGGCGGGCTGAAGGCGGAGGCGCTCCTGACGCAGAAGGAATTTCTGGTCCGGTACGGCCGCGTGCTGGAGAAGCTTCAGGACCATGAGGCGAGGGACCCGTTCTCCCCGGCGGCCCGGCGCAACCGGGCCATCCGGCAGCTGCTGGTCTCGGACGGGATGGGCGAGCTGTTCAAGGTGCTGATCCAGATCAAAGGCGAAGCGCGTTCGGGCCGTACTCCGGAGGTGTAAGGGCCGGGCCCCCGCCCCAGCTTGAGCAAAGCTCCGGAACAATGGTTTCCCAACACAAAGAAACGGCTACGCCTTCTCTGAGGGAGAAGTGCACAGCCGTTTCTTTGTTCCGTAACCGAAGGCCGGAGGGCTTGTACTACACGTGCATTTTGAAGAAAGACCAATACGTGAACCCTGTGAACGAAAGGATCATGTATCCCCAAAAAATCAATATGTAGGCACGTTCGGACAATTTCATGTATCCTAAGAGCATGAAAATCGCCGTTTGGGCAAAAAAGATCAATGCCATCGGGATAAAGTCGCCGGCCAATGCCGCAAGCCCGATCACAAGTGTCCAGAAGCCAAGAACACGAAACATGCGATCCATCCTGCATCCCCCTCTCTTCAGTCAACATTACCAAACTTTGCGTACTAACCAACATTATAACGAAAGCGTCCTCCAGTGTAAACGTTATTCCGTGACGAAATTGAGTATTTTGGAGGAGGTCCTTCTTACGGTTTCCTTTTTCGGCGGCAATGATGTATGGCGTCCTGCAAAAATGGCAATACAAAATACTAGAAAAGTATTCTATGAACTCTACCATGGGCATAGAGATAAAGTAACGCAACACATTCATGCAGCACCGATCATAGATGTGGGGGATCAAGCCCCCGGGGTTAGGAGGACGGCTTCGATGACGGCCATTAGACAAGACGCTTGGAGCGAGGAAGATGATTTGATACTGGCGGAGGTGACGCTCCGGCATATCCGTGAGGGGAGCACCCAGCTCGCCGCCTTCGAGGAAGTCGGGGAGAAGATCGGCAGAACCGCTGCCGCCTGCGGTTTTCGCTGGAATTCGTTTGTCCGCAAAAAATACGAGGCGGCGATCGGCATCGCCAAAGCCCAGCGTCAAAAGCGCAACCAGCATAAGAAACAGGCGGCTCCCGCTTTTGCCTCGGTGGCTTCGGGCATCAGCACGGCGCTGCCTGAAGCCGGCGTACGCAGCGAGGGAATCGTCGAAGAGCTCTCGGTCGATGCGGTCATCCGGTTCCTGCGCCAGTGGAAGGGCAGCTACCAGGAGATGACCCGCCATGTCAGGCAGCTCGAGAAGGAGCTCGGCGACAAGCAGGATGAGCTGGACCGCCTCAGGAGCCTCAATGAAGAGCTGAGCCGCCAGGTGAATGATACCGCTACGGATTACAGGGTGGTGAACGATGATTACAAAGCACTCATTCAGATCATGGACCGTGCCCGCAAGCTGGCGTTCCTGACGGAAGAAGAGGAAGAGAACAAGGCCAAGTTCAAGATGGATGAGAACGGGAACCTGGAGCGGATCGAGTAGGCTCTCCCGCGTCCTCCGGAGAAAGCGATACATAACTCCTGCACAGCGGCAGTACCCGCCATGCCCCCGCCGAAGCGCCCAGGCGCACACGGAACGGGGGCTTTTGTATGTCGCGCAGGGGGGTCGCCATGGCCGGCCGGCGGTTTGTTTTGGTATGATGGAGACATACCAGAACAGCGAGGCGGAAGGGCAGGGGGCAGGAGAGTATGAAAGAAACGGTGACGGTTGTCGGAGCAGGAGCACTGGGGATGCTGTTCGGGGGGCGGCTGGCTTCGGCCGGGACCCCGATCGAGCTCATCGTACGCAGAGCGGAGCAGGGAGCGCGCCTGAAGGCTGAAGGGCTTACGCTGGCCGCAGCGGCGGGCGGAGACGAAGCGCCGGTGAAGGTCCGGCCGGCTGTACGCCTGCTGGACGGCAGTGACGCTCCGGTCAGGGGCGCAGACTCCGGAGAAGCGGAGGAGCATTGGGTGCTGCTTACCGTGAAGCAGACCGCCTTGACGCGGGAGTTCGCCGCCGCGCTCCGCCGCTCCATACCGGAGAAGGCTTATCTGGTGTGTCTGCAGAACGGCATCGGTCATGCGGAGCTGCTGTCCGAGGTGTTCCCGCGGGAGCGGATTCTCCTGGCTGTAACGACGGAGGGGGCGCTGAAACGCACGGATACGGAAGCCGTACACACGGGCAAGGGGACAACCTGGATCGGCTCCGCTGTATCCGAAGGGGGGATTCCGCTCTCCCGGCAAAAAAAACTGGCGGCGCTTCTGGGCGCGGCAGGATTCCGGGCCGAGGTGTCGAACAACATCCAACAACGGGTTTGGCAGAAGTTGCTCATGAACGCCGTGATCAATCCGCTCACGGCCATCCTGCAGGTGCCTAACGGTGAACTGCCCCGGCTTCCCGGTGTGCCGCAGCTGATGCGGCAGCTGCTCGGCGAGGGGGAGGCCCTGGCTCAGCGGCTTGGGATTCCACTGGATGCGGACCTAGGGGAGCAGGTGCTGTCCGTCTGCCGGGCGACGGCCGCGAACCGTTCCTCCATGCTGCAGGACGTGCTCTCGGGCCGGCGTACGGAGATCGGTGCGATCAACGGCGGGCTGCTGCGGGAAGCGGCGGCGCTCGGCATGGAGCTGCCGGTCAACGAGACGGTGTATGCCCTGGTCCGGGCGCTGGAGGAGAAGGGGCATCAGGCGGAAGGAAGCCCGGAACAATGCCAATAGAATCGGGGGATGAAGATTGATGGTACTGCTGCAGTGGCTTCAACAGCTTTATCTGCTGCTTGCGCTGGTTCCCTTTGCCGCATTCCTCTTGACCTGGGGGGCGGTCTACGGGCTGACGCGGGACAAACGCAAAGCAACGCACTACAGCATGGACATCACATCCGTGTTCCTGATCGGTTCCGTGGCGGTGATGAGCAGGAACATCTTCGGATCCGGGATGCTCGGCTGGACCGTGCTGCTGCTCTTTCTGGTGGCGGCGGGGCTGCTCGGCAACATGCAGAACCGCAAACGGGGCAAAGTGGATCTTGTGAAGATCGCACGCACGCTCGGCCGGGTAGGCTTTGTCTTTTTGTCAGCGTGTTATGTGCTGCTCCTGCTGGTCGGGATCGGCAAGTATATGATTGTATAACCTACAGGAAAACTAGGAAATCGACAAATGAATACTTTTGTCTTATACTGGGGGAGTCTATGAATAGGCTCCTTTTTCCATATTTCTAGATTTTTTCCTTTCGGAAAAAAATGTTTGTAGATTTTATTAACCTATGGTTGTATAATTTCTATCTGGCAACGTTTTCACTTCATTTTGCAGGTTTACAACTCGCTTTGAATTCGTTATTATCTATTCTATGCTCTTCGTGTCACTCTTGTGTCATGAATGTTCACACGACATTACTTTCTAGGAAATTACATATTTCGTCATGTGAACCTCTTTTCCTCGAAGTCATGAACGATTTTCGTTCTTGATCTTATATATCTTGATATTAAAGGAGCGACTGTATGAACGTTCGTAAATTTTTAGCTACGACGGTTGTATTGACCGTTATCGGGGGCGCAGCTGCGGGCTGCAGCGGACAGACAAACAATAATACCGCAGGCGACACTCAGCAGGGTGCTGCTTCCAAGCAGGAAATTACGCTGAACTACAGATCTGAGCCGGGTGCTCTCGACGTATCCAAAACAACGCAGATCGCCGGATTTACGGTGCTGAACGCCGTAGGCGAAGGCCTGTACCGCATGAACAAGGATAACAAGGCGGAGCCTGCCCTTGCGAAGGACATGCCTAAAGTATCCGCGGACGGCAAAACGTACACGATCACACTGAAAGACGGCGTTACGTATTCCGACGGCACACCGGTCAAGGCTCAGGACTTCGTCTACTCCTTCCAGCGTTCGGTAGACCCTGCGACGAAGGCGCTCTACTCCTTCATGGTTGCGTGGGTTAAGGGCGGCGCAGACGTACAAAAAGCGAAGACTCCGGAAGAAGTCGAAGCGAAGAAGAAAGAAATGGGCGTTAAAGCGATTGACGACAAGACGCTTGAAATTACCCTGGAGCGTCCAGTTCCATTTTTCACCGAGCAGCTGTCGTTCCTGACGTTCTTCCCGCAGCGTAAAGATATCATCGAGAAGTTCGGGGACAAGAACGGCGCGGATGCCGAGTCCGTGATCGGCGCAGGTCCGTTCAAGCTCGAGAAGTGGGGCCACGAGCAGCAGCTCGTTCTCGTCAAGAACGATAAGTACTGGGATAAAGACAACGTGAAGCTTGAAAAAGTGACGATGAACATCGTGAAGGACGAGAACACAGGCCTGAACCTGTTCCAGACCGGCGCTTCCGATCTTCAGGTCATTAGTGCGGACAACATCGGCCTCTGGGAAGGCAAGCCGGAGTATGTGCTCCAGCCTGAGCTGTCCTCTTGGTACATCAAGCTGAACGAGAAGAACGTGCCGGCTTTCGCCAACAAGAAGATCCGTCAAGCCCTCGGCATGGCGATCGACAACAAAGCGTTCATTGAAACGGTTATGGGTAAAGGTCCGGTTCCGGCGACAGGCTTCGTTCCAAACGGCACAAGCGACGGTAACGGCAACGAATTCCGCAAGCAGGCGGGCGACCTCATGCCGAAGTTCGATCCGGAGAAAGCGAAGACGCTGCTGAAGGAAGGTCTGGCTGAGCTCGGTCTGACGGCTCTGCCGAACTTCACGCTGCAGGTGGACGACCACAACACCGGTCCTAAATCCGTTGAGTTCGTAGTAGCCCAGTGGAAGCAGAACCTGGGTGTGGACGCAACGGCTCAGCCGCTGCCGCACAAGCTGCGCGTCGACAACGAGAACAACCACAAATACCAGGCTTCGATGTCGGGCTGGGGCGCGGATTACAACGATCCGATGACGTTCCTCGACATGTGGATTACGGGCGGCGAGTTCAACGATGTGGACTGGTCCAACCCGGAGTATGACAAGCTGATCACAGCAGCTCAGAACGAGCTCGACAAAGCAAAGCGTTCGCAGTATATGGTGGATGCAGAGAAGCTTCTTCTGCAGGAAATGCCTGTTCTTCCGAACTACTTCCGTGCCCTGAGCTGGGTGAAGAGCACGAAGATCGAAGGCATGATCTTCCCTCCTTACGGCGTGGAATTCGAACTGAAATGGGCATCCGTTAAGTAAGCAGCACCAACTTATAGGAAAGAGCCGTCTTCCGCTAAGCGAAGGGCGGCTCCTTCTGTCTGATTGCAGAAACTGAAGGTTAGGAGGAATGATTATGCTGCGTTACACACTGCGCCGTCTTCTCTATGCAGTGATCACCATATGGCTGATTGTCACGCTGACATTCGTGCTCATGAAGAATCTGCCCGGCGACCCGTTCGAGAATTCGGAGAAGCTGACGCAGGAGCAGAAGGCGATCCTTGCCAGACAGTATGGACTTGATAAGCCATTATCCGAACAGTATTTCTTATATCTCGGCAATGTCATTAAAGGAGATCTCGGCGTTTCGTTTCAATATCCTGCCCGCAAGGTGACCGAAGTCATCGCGCAGGGCATGGGGCCTTCCATGGAGCTTGGCATCTGGTCGATTCTGCTCGCTTTGGCCGGCGGGATTACTCTCGGGACCATCGCGGCCCTTCGGCACAATACCAAATGGGACTATACCGCCATGTTTACCGCTGTGGCGGGGGTGTCGATCCCGTCCTTTGTGCTTGGGCCTCTTCTTTCCTACTTCGTCGGCGTGAAGCTCGGCTGGCTGCCTCCGGGGCTGTGGTTTACGCCTGAGCACCGCATCCTGCCGGCTGTCGCTCTTTCGTTCGGTACGATGGCCATCCTGGCACGTCTCATGAGAACCTCGATGCTGGACGTCGTCAACCAGGACTACATTAAGACGGCCAAAGCCAAGGGCCTCTCCGGCTCGTCCATTGTGCTCAAGCACATTTTCCGCAACGCCCTGCTGCCGATCGTCACGATCATCGGGCCGGTCTTCGTCGGCGTCATCACCGGTACGCTTGTCGTGGAACAGATCTTCTCGGTGCCGGGTCTTGGCAAGCACTTCGTGCAGTCGATCCTCACCAACGATTACACGATGATCAGCGGTCTTACGATTTTCTACTCCGTCATTCTGGTCGTTGTCCTCTTCCTGACGGATATTGCATACGGCTTTATTGATCCTCGAATTCGTTTGGCTAAAGGAAAGGGGTAACAGGGATGCAGACGATGGAGAATAACGCATTTCAGCCTCTGTCCAAGTCGAACCAGTCGCAGGAAGTGATCGTAAGACCTTCCTTGAGCTATTGGAAGGATGCTTGGCGGAGACTCAAAAAGAACAAGCTGGCGATGCTCGGGCTTTACACCTTGAGCACGCTGATGATACTGGCCATCCTGGCTCCGTTCTTCTCAAGCTATGACTATGCTACACAGACCTATACGATCCGCAACCAATGGCCTACGGCCGCACACTGGTTCGGCACCGACGACTTCGGCCGCGACCTGTGGGTTCGTGTATGGTGGGGCACAAGAATCTCCCTGTTCATCGGGATCGTAGCCGCGCTGATCGACTTCGTGGTCGGCATTCTGTACGGGGGGATCTCCGCGTACTTCGGCGGCCGCGTCGATGATATCATGATGCGCGTCATCGAGATCGTATACTCGATTCCGTTCCTGCTCATTACGATTCTCATGATCATGACGATCGGTCCGAGCATCTGGACCATCATTTTGGCCTACTCGATCACCGGCTGGGTGCCGATGGCGCGATTGGTCCGCGGGCAGATTCTGACACTGAAGGAACAGGAGTTCGTCCTGGCCGCACGTACGCTCGGCGCATCGCCGTCCCGTATTATTCTGCGCCACCTGATTCCGAACGCCCTTGGTATCATTATCGTTCAGATTACCTTTGTCGTGCCGAACGCCATTTTCGTCGAGTCCTTCCTGAGCTTCATCGGTCTCGGAGTAAGGCCGCCGCTCGCATCGCTCGGTTCGCTGCTGTCCGACGGTGTCAAGAGCATGACGATTTATCCGTATAAAGTACTGATTCCGACTGTCATATTCTCACTCATTCTCATGAGCTTCAATCTGCTCGGTGACGGCCTCCGCGATGCGCTCGATCCGAAGATGCGGAAGTAAGGAGGGAGCACCACCTATGTCCAAAGCGAAAGCCCAACCCCTTCTCGAGGTCAAGGACCTCAGGGTGTCCTTCAACACGTATGCCGGGGAAGTGCAGGCGGTCCGCGGCGTATCGTTTCATCTGAACAAGGGCGAAGTGCTTGCGATCGTAGGGGAGTCCGGCTGCGGCAAATCCGTAACCGCCCAGACGATCATGAGGCTGATCCCAACACCCCCGAGCGTCATCAAAGGCGGCTCGATTCTCTTTGACGGCAAGACGGAAGTTACGAAGATCAGCGATAGACAGATGGAAAAAATCCGCGGCTCGGAGATGGGCATGATCTTCCAAGATCCGATGACCTCTCTGAATCCGACGATGATCATAGGCAAGCAGATAACGGAAGGGCTGATCAAGCACCAGGGGATGAGCCAGAAGGCGGCGGACGCCCGCGCGGTCGAGATCCTGAAGCTGGTCGGCATCTCCAACCCGGAAGGCCGGATGCGCCAGTATCCGCACGAGTTCTCCGGCGGTATGCGGCAGCGTGTAATGATTGCGATCGCCCTGGCCTGTAACCCGAAGCTGCTCATTGCCGACGAGCCTACCACGGCACTCGACGTGACGATTCAGGCACAGATCATCGATCTGATGAAGAAGCTCTCCGAAGAAACGGAAGCCTCCATCATCGTGATCACCCATGACCTGGGTGTCGTGGCGGAGATGGCGCAGCGCGTGGTCGTCATGTATGCCGGCCAGGTGGCCGAGCAGGGCACCGTCGATGAGATCTTCTACAATCCGAAGCACCCATATACCTGGGGCCTGCTCCGTTCGGTTCCGCGGCTGGACCAGCCGAAGGACAGCGATCTGGTGCCGATTCCCGGCACGCCGCCGGATCTGTTCGCACCGCCGAAGGGCTGCCCGTTCGCGGCCCGCTGCCCGTATGCGATGAATGTGTGCGTCCAGGAAAACCCGGCGCAGACCCAGCTGTCCGAAACGCATGCGGCTGCCTGCTGGCTGCTGCATCCGGATGCGCCGAAAGTGGAGCGCCCCGTTGAAACCGGAGGTGGCATACGATGAGCAAGCGTCCATTGCTTGAGGTCAACGGACTTCAAAAGCATTTTAATCTCGGCGGCGGCAAGATTCTGAAGGCCGTCGACAACCTGAATTTCTCGATTAACGAAGGCGAAACCTTCGGTCTCGTCGGCGAATCGGGCTGCGGTAAATCCACGGCCGGCCGTACGATCATCCGTCTGTATGAAGCTACGGGGGGCGAAGTGCTCTTCGGAGGCGAGAATGTGCACAAACTCAAGGGCCGCAGGCTTCATGAGTTCCGGCGCCAGATGCAGATGGTGTTCCAGGATCCGTACGCGTCGCTCAATCCGCGGATGACCGTCGGCAACATCATCGCCGAGGGTTTCGATATCCACGGGCTTGGTGACGGCCGCAAGCGCAAGGAGCGTGTATCCGAGCTGCTCGATGCCGTCGGTCTGAACGAAGAGCACGCGACCCGCTTCCCGCACGAATTCTCCGGCGGTCAGCGTCAGCGGATCGGTATTGCCCGGGCGCTGGCGATCGACCCGCAGCTCATCATTGCGGACGAGCCGATCTCGGCGCTCGACGTATCCGTTCAGGCGCAGGTCGTGAACCTGTTCAAGCGTCTGCAAAAAGAACGCGGACTGACGTACCTGTTCATCGCGCATGACCTGGCGATGGTCAAGCACATCTCCGACCGGATCGGCGTCATGTACCTCGGCAAGCTCGTTGAAGTGACGACCTCCGAGGAGCTGTACGCGAACCCGCTGCATCCGTATACCCAGTCGCTGCTCTCGGCGATTCCGATCCCGGATCCGGAGGTCGAACGCACCCGGGAACGCATTATTCTCGAGGGCGAGATTCCAAGCCCGCTGAATCCGCCGAGCGGCTGTCCGTTCCGTACGCGCTGCCCGAAGGCCATGCCGGAATGCGCGGCAAGCATGCCGGCCTTCAAAGAAGTCCAGCCCGGACACTTTACGGCATGCCATCTGTATTGAAAAGAAAGGCTCCTGCCCCCCAGCGTTTCGTACGCCCGGGGAAAGGAGCCTTTTTTGCTGTGAAGACGGTTGTTCACTCGGTGGTGTGCCGGAATTCGAAGGACCGGGCGACGATGCGGATCTCGCGGAGGGCTGGGATGCCGCCTTCCTGCTCAAGAGTACAAGGTAAGCCGTGCACCAGCGCCTTCCAGTCGAACGAGCCGCCCGCTGTACGCTCCAGTTCGTCGTAGAGCCAGAATCCGCCGGCGATGCCGGGCTGCAGTTCTTCGGTGGACTGCACACCATGGAACCTCAGCTCCAAGAGTCCGGTATGTGTAAGGCAGCCGCTGCAGTCCATGGTCAGAATCAGCGTATCCTCCTTCACCGTGTCAACGGATAAGAAGCGGGCGTCGTGGAGGGAGAAGGACTCCGTGAACTTCTGCAGTGCCTCCGGCAGGGCGTTCTTGATGCCCAGGAAGTCTTCGCGGCTCCTCCGGCATGCCCGGTCCCAGTCCGCATCCCAATCGGCACACCAGGCGCCTGCCGCTTCTCGGACGGAAGGATCCCAGTCAAGGCAGGGAGGCGCATACTCGGCCGGATAGAGGGCGCCCGCGATCCCGGGCGGCAGGTGTTTGAGCATGAGGGGGCGGAGGAGAGCGAGGGAGCCGGTGAAATGGGAACGGAATTCTTTCGCATCGTCCTCATCTCGGTCCCCGGTTGTCTGCAGGCTCTCCAGCACCAGATGAAGATAGGAGTGGACCTGCATGTTCTCATATAAAGCGATTGTAAAATGGCGTATAGGGAAGTCCTCCTTCTGCCGGATCTTTAACAGGAACGGTCCTCTATGAGATGGACGCCGGTCCTCTGCCGAATGTTTCTAATTTTTGACGATTCTTCGCCGGATGTGTACAATGAAAGAGCCCCTACCGAAGCATGGAAGAGGGCTGCACATACATAACGAAATATGCAGATGGAAGGCGGCGTCGAAGTTGCGGATGGAAGCATATCAATGGAAGTCCGGCCAGCCTTTGACCGATGATTATATCGCCCGGTTCGAGCGCACGGGCGGGCTCTTCGATTACAATCCGTGGCAGGAAGCAAGCTGGAGGGAGCGTGTCTCCTGGCTGGACGAGCAGCGGCCTTCGGGTGCGGACCGGCAGCGGGTGGCGGATGTCCTGCGCGCTTATAATGAGCGTGCGGGGAACCAGCCGGAAGCCCTGGCCGCAGCCGAACTGCTGCGGGATCCGCTCACCCTTGTCATTGCCGGCGGCCAGCAGGCCGGACTCTTTACGGGCCAGCTGCTCGTCGTCTACAAGGCGGTCACGCTGATTGCGGCGGCCCGCGAGGCTTCCCTGCGGCTCGGCCGCCCGGTCGTTCCGGTCTTCTGGATTGCCGGGGAGGATCATGACTTCGATGAAGTCAACCACATCGATTATTTGTCCCCGTCCCTTGCTGTAGAGCGGATCAAGCTCGAGCATCCGACCGGCGTCCGGACCTCGGTATCCCGGACGGCGATCGCCGAAGCGCAGTGGGCCGAGGCGATCGGCCAGCTGGGCGGCTCGCTGATGGACACGGAATTCAAGGAAGGGATCGTGGCCTCGCTCCGAGAGGCGGCCGAAGCTTCGGGAACGCTCACGGACTGTTTTGCACGCCTGATGGCGCGCCTGTTCGGAGCGTACGGCCTCGTGCTCATCGACTCCGACGATCCGGCGCTGCGCGCTCTCGAAGGGCCCATGTTCCGCGGGCTGCTGGAGCGTAGCGGCGAAGTGAACGAGGCGCTGCAGGCCCGTTCGGCCCGTCTGAGAGAGCTTGGCTACGAGCCGCAGGTGGAGCTGCAGGAAGCTTCGGCCAACCTGTTCACCTACTACGGCGAACAGGGGGAGCGGATGCTGCTCTTCCGCACGGAAGACGGGTATGCCGACCGCAAAGGGGAGCGCAGCTTCACGCGGGACGAGCTGCTGCAGCGGGCCGATCGCGAGCCTCAGCTCCTCAGCAACAATGTCATGACCCGGCCGCTGATGCAGGACTTCTTGTTCCCGGTACTGGCCACCGTGCTCGGACCGGCGGAGATTGCTTATTGGGGACAGACGGGCGAAGCATTCCGGCTGTTCGGGATGCGGATGCCGATCCTGCTGCCGCGTCTTGGCTTCACGCTGGTGGAAGGCACTGTCCAGAAGAACCTGCAGAAGTACGGTCTCTCCGTGGAGGATGTCATGGAGCGCATGGAGGAGAAGCGGGAAGCGTGGCTGCGCGAGCAGGACGCCTATGGGCTGGAGGCCCGTTTTGCCGAGGTCAAGGCGATCTTCCGCAGCTCTTATGAGCCTCTGGTCGGTACACTCGGCGAGATCAACCCGGGGCTGAAGAAGCTCGGTGATACGAACCTGAGCAAAATTCTGGAGCAGATCGACTTTCTGCATCACAAAGCCGAGGAAGGTCTCCGTTCGCAGCACGAATCGGGGCTCCGGCAGCTCCAGCGCATCGAAGTGTCGATCCGTCCGGGCGGCAGGCCGCAGGAGCGGGTCTACAATATTTATGCTTATCTGAACCGCTATGGCGGGGACTGGATCGGGCAGCTGCTCGAACAGCCGCTCGAGGTCGACGGAAAGCACCGCGTCATTTATATGTAATGGGACCACACCTTACCCTATTCTGGTACAAGTAAAGGAGCGACTCACTCATGGCAAATACGAAAGACCGCAGCATTATCCGCGATATCGCGCTGGCCCCGGAAGGCCACCTCAAGATCGATTGGGTGAACGCCCATATGCCGGTACTCAACCGGATCCGCGAGCAGTTCGAGAAGGAGCAGCCGTTCAAAGGACTGAAGGTTGCCATCTCGCTTCACCTTGAGGCGAAAACCGCCTATCTGGCGAAGGTGGTTCAAGCCGGCGGTGCGGACGTCACGATCTGCGGCAGCAACCCGCTGTCGACGCAGGATGATGTGTGTGCGGCGCTCGTGGAAGACGGCATCACCGTCTTCGCCAAGTACAATCCGGAGCCGGAGGAGTACAAGGAGCTGCTGATCAAGACGCTCGAAACCGAACCGGACCTCATCATCGACGACGGCGGCGATCTCGTCACGATCCTGCACTCGGAGCGCAAGGATCTGCTGAAGAACGTGCGCGGCGGAGCCGAGGAGACGACGACGGGGATCCTGCGCCTGAAGTCCCTCGAGAAGGACGGCCAGCTGCAGTTCCCGATGGTGGCCGTGAACGACGCCTTCTGCAAATACCTGTTCGATAACCGCTACGGCACAGGCCAATCCGTATGGGACGGCATCAACCGGACGACGAACCTCGTCGTGGCAGGCAAAACGGTCGTTGTCGTCGGCTACGGCTGGTGCGGCAAGGGTGTGGCGATGCGTGCCAAAGGCCTTGGCGCCAACGTCATCGTCACCGAGATCGATGCAATCAAAGGCGTGGAAGCGTACATGGACGGCTTCGCGGTCATGCCGATGAGCGAAGCGGCCAAAGTCGGCGACTTTTTCGTCACCGTAACGGGCAACCGCGACGTCATCCGCGGCGAGCACTACGAGGTGATGAAGGACGGCGCGATCCTCTCGAACGCCGGACATTTCGACGTTGAGGTGAACAAGCCGGAGCTCGAGGCTCTGTCGGTTTCGAAGCGTACGGTCCGCCGCAACATCGAGGAGTACACGCTGAAAGACGGCCGCAAGTTCTACATTCTTGCGGAAGGCCGTCTGGTGAACCTGGCTGCCGGCGACGGTCACCCGGCTGAGATCATGGACATGACGTTCGCGCTGCAGGCGATGTCCCTGAAGTATGTCAACGACAACTACAAGGCGATCGGCAGCAAAGTGGTTAACGTGCCTTATGAGCTCGATGAGCAGGTGGCCCGCTTCAAGCTGGAATCCCTGGGCATCGGCATCGACAGCTTGACCGACGAGCAAAAGGATTACCTGGATTCCTGGGCGGAGCATTGATCCGCCGTTGAACCGATTGTGAGAGCCTCTCTTGGATGATGAATCCAAGAGAGGTTTTTTGCAGTGCGACCGGCCGCGCTTGCAACACAGGCGGATGTTCGGACGTCTGGAAAGTAACGGAAGAAGAGATGAGGCTTCCGTTAAACCGACGGACACGGGGGTGCCGCGTATGGACAAAAAGAAAGCGGTGTGGAACAAGGTTCACAAGGTCAAAGGGCTGGCAGCTGTGCTCCTGCTGGCGGCTTATGCGGCGGGGTGCGGGGGTGCGGATCAGGGTTCGGCGTCTACGGCAAAGCTGGCCGTTGAAGCCAATAAGACGTTGAGTCCTGCGGCTGCTCCGGCAGAAGGCGGAGCAGCATCCGCCGATCAAATGAAGGTGAAGAATGAGTCGGGGACGACACCTGCACCAAGAGGGGGAGGAGGCGGAGGGGCCGGTGCCGGCATGACAGAGCAGGCTGCCGCTGCCGTACCGGAGGACCCGGTCCGCCAAATCATCTACAAGGCGAACCTCACCATGCGGGTGGATGCGTATGCCGATGCGGTGGCGAAGATTCAGGAGGTGATCCGGCAGTCCGGGGCCTATGTGCTCTCGTCCAGCGAAAACACGGCGGGGGCCGACAAGAGCGGCATCTTCGTCATCAAAGTGCCGGCCGCCGGATTCCAGGCGCTGATCGAGCTTCTTGAGGGCATTGATCCGGGACTTCAGCGCAGTGTGGAGGGGCAGGATGTCACCGAGGAGTTCGTAGACCTGTCGGCCCGCTTAAAGGCCAAGCAGGCGGTGGAAGCAAGGCTGCTCTCCTTCATTGAGAAGGCGACGAAAGCCGATGAGCTCGTAGCGTTCTCCGCCGAGCTTGGCAAGGTGCAGGAAGACATCGAACGGATCAACGGCCGGATGCGGTATCTGGAGCAGCACGTGGCTTACTCAACGGTGGAGCTGCGTGTGGAGCAGACGGTCTCTTCTGCTGCCCGCATCCAATCCGTGGAAAGAGGACCGCTGTGGTCCCGCGCGGGGGAAGCGCTGCAGGGGTCAGCAGCCTTCATAGGCCTGATGCTGGAGTGGCTGGTCGTCATCCTGGCGGGAGCGCTGCCGGTCCTGCCGCTCGCTGCAGCGGTAGGCGGATTGTACTGGTTGTACCGCCGCTGGAGGCGCAGAAGGCAGAGCATCTTCTCACCGGAGCTTGTCATCGACGCGTATCCGATATCCTCTCCGGTGGGGGATGTACCCAAAGATGAACCCAAAGAATCAGAAAAATAAAGATTTCTTTACAAAAAATCCTGCCTTCGTCTCAAGACGGAGCAGGATTTTTGACATATGTAACGAATTGTAACTATACAAGTGGTGGAAAGTGGGGTAAAGTGGTGGAAAGGGGGTGACAGGTGGTGTTCATGGGGGAGTATCAGCACAGCGTGGACGATAAAGGCCGGATGATCGTGCCGGCCAAGTTCCGTGAAGCCCTCGGAGCATCATTCATTGTCACCCGCGGACTCGATCAATGCTTATTTGTCTATCCCATGCAGGAGTGGGCGGTGCTGGAGCAGAAGCTCAAAGCGCTGCCTTTGATGAAATCCGACGCACGGGCGTTTACCCGGTTCTTCTTCTCCGGCGCGACGGAATGCGAGCTGGACAAGCAGGGCCGCGTGAACCTGCCGAAAACCCTTGTAGAGCATGCGAAGCTTGAGAAGGACTGCGTTGTAATCGGCGTTTCCAACCGGGTAGAGATTTGGAGCAAGTCGATCTGGGAAAACTACTTCCAGCAGTCGGAAGAATCTTTTGCCGAGATTGCGGAGAAGCTGGTCGACTTCAACTTTGATTTGTAAACCCGGAAGTCATGCCGAGGTTGTAGGAGGAAAGTGATGACGTTTCAACATGTGACAGTACTCAAGCAGGAAGCAGTGGAAGGATTACATATAAAGCCGGACGGCATTTATGTGGACTGTACCCTCGGAGGGGCGGGACACAGCCGTGAGATCGCTTCCAGGCTCGGGCCCGGCGGCCTCCTGATCGCTTTTGACCAGGATGATATCGCCCTGAACAATGCGAAGATCCAGCTGGCCGAATTCGGTGACCGGGTGCGCCTTGTGCGCAGCAATTTCCGCTTTCTGGAGCGGGAGCTTTCCAAAATTCCGGAGGCTTTGAAGGATGGAATTCCTCAAGTTGACGGCATCTTGTTCGACCTGGGGGTCTCGTCCCCCCAGCTTGATGAAGCCGACAGAGGCTTCAGCTACAACCATGATGCCGAGCTGGACATGCGGATGGACCGCACTTCGCCGCTGACAGCGAAGGATATTGTGAACGATTGGGACGAGAAAGAGATCGCCCAGATCCTCTTCGAATACGGCGAGGAGAAGTTCGCCCGGCGGATCGCCTCGAAGATCGCGGCCGCCCGTGCGGCTGCCCCGATCGAGACGACCGGCCAGCTGGCGGAGCTCGTGAAGGAAGGCATCCCCGCCGCGGCCCGGCGTACAGGGGGCCATCCCGCGAAGCGGAGCTTCCAGGCACTGCGCATCGCGGTCAATGACGAGCTAGGCGCCTTCGAGGAGGCGCTGGAGCAGACGATCCGCTGCCTGGCTCCGGGAGGCAGGGCCGCCGTCATTACGTTCCACTCGCTGGAAGACCGGATCTGCAAGCAGACGTTCAACAAGTATGTTGCGCGGTGCACCTGTCCGTCGGACTTCCCGATGTGTGTCTGCGGCACCAAGGGCACGGTGAAGCTGATCAACCGCAAGCCGATTGAGGCGGGCGGGGAGGAGCTCGGTGCGAATCCGCGTGCGCGTTCCGCCAAACTCCGCATTGCCGAAAAACTAGAGACCTAAGGGGGAGACCAATCTTGCCGGCTTACATGCATGGAAATCTTGCGACTCAACAACCACAGCGCCCTGAGAAGAAAGTTCGCATCAAGGAAACGAAGAAAGTTGTCGTGCGCAGCAAAACGCTGCCGGTACAAGAGAAGCTCCTGTACCTGTTTACGGTCGTTGTCTGTGTTATGGTAGCGGGGCTGATCATCTGGCGGTATGCTCAGATCTACGAGATGAATCAGAAGATTCTGACGATGGAGCAGGAGATCAAACAGATTGAAGCCCAAAATATTATTTTGAAGCAGCAGGTGGATAAGCTGTCCGATCCGATTGAGCTCGAGAAAAAAGCGAAGGAGCTGGGCCTCTCGTTCCAGGATTCCCAGACAACGGGAACGGCGGCGTCCGCCTCGAAGAAGACGGAGACGGCTTCAGCGCAGACTTCAAAGAAAACCAAGGATCAACCCTGATCCGCCATTTGGAATAGGGGGACTTACAAAATGGGAAAGCAGATCAAATTTCGATCGTTGTTCATTGGAGGGGGGTTCGCCCTCCTTTTTGCTGTCCTCGTCATTCGAATTTTTTGGGTGCAGGTAGTAGACGGGGGCGATTACCTGAAGCAGGCTCAGCAATTATGGGTAAAAGAATCGGACATTCCGGCCCAGAGGGGCTCCATCCTGGATCGGACAGACAAGGTGCTGGCAGAGGATGGTCCGGCCGCGACGCTGCTTCTTCTGCCGGGGTCTATCGCGGAGAACGGGCTGCAGGAAGAAATCGTGCGCCGGCTCGCGGAGATTCTGAAGACTTCGGATGATCCGGCTTCGATTACGATGCTGGAAGAGAAGATCCGCTCCCGGATTACCAAAGGGATTACGGATAAAAAGGCGGCTGTCGAGGTCAACAGCGAAGGCTGGAAGATCGGGGCCGACCAAATCGACCAGATTAAGAAGTTTGTGAAGGAGCAGCAGGATCTCTTGGATCTGCGCTACAAAGATGACCCCAAGAGCAAGAACAAGCCGCTTGTGGGTGTGGAACTTAGGGAAGAGCCGAGCAAACGGTTCTATCCTGCCCAGCAGCTGGCCGCTCACCTCCTGGGATATATTAACAAAGAGGGCAAGGCGGTCATGGGCCTGGAGAAGCAGCTTGACGACAAGCTGAAGGGCACGGACGGCTTTCTCCACTTGGAGAAGGACCGGAAAGGCGTGGAGCTGCTCAACAGCGAGAAGCGCTACCAGCCTGCTGTGAACGGCAACAATGTCCGTCTGACGCTCGACCGGAACATCCAATTCTATATGGAGAGCGCATTGGAGAAGGTGGCCGCGAAGTGGAATCCGAAGAGCATGACGGCCATTGCGGTTGACCCGATGACGATGGAGATTCTGGGGCTTGCCAACTACCCGACGTTCAACCCGAACCGGTACGGGGAGTCGGACATGAAGAACTTCACCAACCATGCCGTCGCCTCCCAGTATGAGCCGGGCTCGACGTTTAAGCTCGTTACCTTGGCAGGTGCGGTGCAGGAAGGGAAGTTCCATCCGGACGAGAAATATCAGTCGGGTTCCATCCGGATTCTCGACCGCCGGCTCCATGACCATAATATCTCCGGCTGGGGCAAAATTACATATCTCGAGGGCTTGAAGCGGTCGAGTAACGTGGCTTTCGTCAAGCTCGGGATGGAGGCTCTCGGCCAGGATGCGCTTAAGGGTTATATTGAAAAGTTCGGCTTCGGCGTCAAAACGGGTGTAGATATTCCGGGTGAGGTGCCGGGGATCGTGAATCTGCGGGTTCCGGCCGACTTCGCCACCGCCACATACGGTCAGGGGGCGCTCACGGTGAACGCCATGCAGCTGACAGCGGCTTATTCGGCCATCGCCAATGGCGGGACGCTGATGAAGCCTTATTTGATTAAAGAGATCTATAACCCCCTGACCGGCGAAGTAATTCAAGAGAATAAGCCGGAGGAGGTCCGCCGGGTCGTCTCCCCGGAGACGGCCAAGCAGGTTACGGAGTATCTCGAGACCGTAGTATCGGATAGGAAAATCGGTACGGGTAAGAACGCGGCGATCGACGGCTACCGGATTGCGGGCAAGACGGGTACGGCGAACAAGGTTCTTCCCGGGGAGAAGACCTATGCCGAAGGCAAGTGGGTCATCTCCTTCGTAGGGTACGCGCCGGCGGAGAACCCGCGTATTCTAGTGACGATTGTCGCAGATGAGCCGGATCTTGGCGGCGACTATCACCTCGGCGGCGAGGTGGCTGCTCCGGCATTCAAGCAGATCGTCTCCCAAACACTGCGCTACTGGGGCATCGCACCGAGTACGCAGGTGAAATCAGCGGAGGCAGCCGCACAGGAGCCCGGCACGAAGGTGCCGAATCTCGTCGGCAAGACGCCTGAAGCGGCCCGGGCGGCCATGGACGCCTTCGGCGTTGTACTCGAGACGCTTGGCAGCGGACCAAAGGTACTCGCCCAATCGCCGGCGCCCGGTACCGAAATCGGCGGGGCGCAGCGAATGTATGTAGTGCTCGAAGAAGGCACCGAGCTGGAGGTGCCGGACCTCAGCGGCAAATCGCTGCGTGATGCGGTGGAGGTCTGCTCCTTTGTGAAAGTGCGCTGCCAGTCGATCGGGGAGGGGTATGTCGCCTCGCAGGTGGTGGAAGGCAGCGGGGAGACGCGGACGGTCACCCTGACGCTCAAGCCGTACAGTGAGCTCCTTGAGACGGTGGAGAGCGACAGCAAGGACGCGGCGAAGACTCCAGCCGGCAGCGATAAGAACACGAAGGCTGCAGGAGCCAAGACTACGGAGACCGGAAACAAGGAAGGGACCAAGAGCTCATCCGCATCTTCCAGCAGTACGGCGAAGAAAACAACATCCGGCAAGGACGCGGAGGAGAGCGGTGGCAGTTCCTCCGGTTCTTCCGGATTAAGAGAATAGCATAGGGCTTGTTCTAACCCCTGGTTGTCCCGAATAGGGATGATATGAACGAAGAAAGCTGCGGACGGGCATGGGAACATCGGTTGCCCCCGGCAGACGTTCAGGAAGGGGTTAGAAGCCGGCATGAGGGCATCGAATGTAACGGTCCGTCGTCGATTGTTCACCGCACTGATGGTAGGAACGATCCTTTTCTTCGCGCTGGTGGTGCGGCTGGCGTATGTGCAGTTGTGGAAGGGGCCGGAGATTAACAAGCTTGCGGAGGAGTCCTGGCGGAGGGAGATTCCGGTGACCTCGAAGCGGGGGGAGATCCTGGACCGCAACGGGGTCCAGCTGGCCTACAATATCTCCTCGCCGACCGTCATGGCGGTGCCGGCACAGATCAAGGACGCTGAAGCGACGGCGGCGCGACTGGCGACAGCGCTCGGAATGGACCAGGCGGCCATCCTCAAGCAGATCACTTCCCGACAAATGAGCGTGTACCTGAAGCCCGGCGGCCGCAAGATCTCCCTGGAGAAAGCCAAAGAGATCAAAGAGATGAATCTCCCGGGCGTATGGGTGACCGAGGATAACAAGCGTCATTATCCCTTCGGGGAGCTGGCGGCTCATGTGCTGGGATTCACGGGTGCTTATAATCAGGGCTTGACGGGCATAGAATTGAAGTACGAGAAAAATCTTACCGGAATTAAAGGCAATATCTCCTATCTGGCCGATGCCGCAGGAAAGTATATGCCGGGCTCGACCGACGAATACAAGAAGCCGCTCGACGGGCTGAACCTGCAGCTGACGATCGACAGCCGCATCCAGCAGATCATGGAGCGGGAGCTCGATCAGGCGATGGTGAAGTTCCAGCCGAAGCATGTAGTGGCCATAGCGATGGACCCCAACAATGGCGAGATTCTGGCCATGGGCTCGAGGCCCGGTTTCGATCCGGGGAACTTCCAGGCTTCGCCGGTACAGAACTACAACCGGAACCTGCCGATCTGGATGACCTATGAGCCCGGTTCCACCTTTAAGATCATCACTCTGGCGGCAGCGCTGCAGGAGCAGAAGGTGAAGCTCACCGACCCCTTCCACGACCCCGGATCCATCGAGGTTGCAGGCGCAAGGCTCCGCTGCTGGAAACGGCAGGGCCACGGCAGCGAGACGTTCCTGCAGGTGGTGGAGAATTCGTGCAACCCGGGCTTCGTGGTCATGGGACAGAAGCTTGGCAAAGACGTCCTGCTTGATTACGTTTCGAAGTTCGGATTCGGGAAGAAGACGGGCATCGACCTGGGGGGAGAAGAGAACGGCATCATGTTCAAGCCGTCCCGTGTGGGACCGGTAGAGCTGGCGACGATCTCGTTCGGCCAGGGGGTGTCGGTTACGCCGATCCAGCAGATCACCGCGGTGTCGGCGGCGGTCAACGGAGGGAAGCTGTTCAAGCCCCATGTGGCACGCGCCTGGTATAATCCCGAGAGCGGCGAGCTGGTGGAGGCGGTGCAGCCGGAGCTCGTGCGCCAGGTGATCTCGGAAGAGACGTCAAAGCAGGTGCGCGAGACGCTGGAGAGTGTCGTAGCCAACGGCACAGGGCGCAACGCGTTTATCGACGGATACCGGGTCGGAGGCAAGACGGGAACGGCGCAGAAGGTCGTGAACGGTCGGTACTCCTCCAGCGAGCACATCGTATCGTTCATCGGCTTCGCGCCGGCGGACGATCCCAAGGTCGTCATCTATGCGGCCGTGGACGACCCGCAGGGCATTCAGTTCGGCGGTCTCATCGCCGCTCCGCTCGTCAAGAACATCATGGAGGATACGCTCCGCTACATGAACGTGCCGCAGCGCAAGGATCAGCTCGACCGCAAGTACGTCTACGGGGACACGCCGATCGCCGTTGTGCCGGATCTCATCGGGCGCAGCGTATCGGATCTCTATGAAGATCTCAACATGAATTTTACACTCGCAAAGTCGGGAACAGGCACGACGGTAGTCAACCAGGTGCCCAAACCGGGCAGCCGGGTGGACCAGGGGTCCACGATTAGGGTATACTTGTCGGATGCCGCTCCGCCGCCGGAGGGCCCAAAGGCGGGCCAGACCCCCGAGTAAAGAGGAGTCCCCCCGGGATTCCTCTCCCTTGGGAGAAGCGCGAAGCAGCCTCGGGCCGCAGCCGGATGACGGCGGGGTCATACTCGCGGTATGCCTTTCTGATAAAATCAAAAATAGGCTTTTCAGCGAGAGATTTTTTGTCCATAATAGATACCATGTGTAAAAACGGAGGGGACGCTTCATGCAGCTGAAAGAACTGGCAAACGGTCTGGCCGTCAGCCGGATCCTCGGCAGGGCCGATACTGAAGTCAAGGGGCTGCAGACTGACTCCCGCAAGGTAGTACCTGGCGATTTGTTCATCTGCATTCCGGGACTGGTCGCCGATGGCCACGATTATGCGGCCGCCGCCGTTGAGCGCGGGGCTTGCGCCCTTGTGGCGGAGAGAGAGCTGGACGCCGGGGTGCCCGTGCTCCTGGTGAAAGATGCCCGCCATGCGATGGCGGTGCTGGCGAATCACTTCTACGGCTATCCGAGCCGGGAACTGAAGCTCATCGGCGTAACGGGAACGAACGGAAAGACGACAACGACGTATCTGCTCGACCGCGTCTTAAGCGATGCGGGTTACCGCACGGGACTCATGGGCAACATCCACATCAAGATTGGCGGCGAGTATCTGCCGAACCATGCGACGAATACGCAGGAAGCGCTGGAGCTGCAGAGGATTCTGCGGCAGATGGCGGATGCCGGGACCGATTACTGTCTGATGGAGGTATCCTCGCACGGCCTGGAGATGGGCCGGGTGAAGGGATGCCTATTCCGGTCGGGCATTTTTACCAATTTGACCCAGGATCATCTCGATTTCCACGGTACGATGGAGCGCTACCAGGCTGCGAAGGGACTGCTGTTCTCACGGCTTGGCAACGACTATGGGGCGGACCCGGCACACCGCCGATTCGCCGTGCTGAACGGGGACGAGGAAGCCTCGGAGGACTACGCGAAGCTGACGGCAGCCGAGACGATCGTCTACGGGATCGACAAACCGAAGGCGGATGTACGGGCGGAGAACATAGAGATGACGGCCCAGGGAACCCGGTTCCGCTGTGTAACCTACCGGGGGACGGCGGAGATCCGGACGCGGCTGGTCGGCCGTTTCAATGTGTACAACGTCCTGGGCGTGATTGCCGCCGCCCTGGCCGAAGGTCTGGAGCTCGAAGGCATCGCTGCAAGCCTCGCCGCTATCGCATCGGTAGAGGGACGCATGGAAGTGGTGGATGCCGGGCAGCCGTTCCTGGTGCTCGTGGATTATGCCCATACGCCGGACGGTCTGGAGAATGCGCTGTCCACGGTGTCCCAATTTGCCGAAGGAAGCATCTACTGCGTATTCGGCTGCGGGGGCGACCGGGACCGCACGAAGCGTCCGCAGATGGGCGGCGTGGCGGCGAAGTACAGCGACTACATCTACGTGACGTCGGATAACCCGCGGACGGAGAATCCGGAGGCGATTCTGCAGGACATCGTACCGGGGATCGAGCAGGCGGGACTGGATCCGGCGAGCTACGAGCTCATCGCGGACCGCAAGGAAGCGATCCGCCGTGCAGTGGAGAGAGCCCAGCCGGGTGACATTGTGCTCATCGCGGGCAAGGGGCACGAGACGTATCAGGATATCGGCGGGGTCAAACATCCGTTCGACGATCGGCTCGTAGCCAGGGATGCCATACAGGGTAGAGCCCGATAAGGATATGCACAGCGAATATAGCAAGAACGAAGCGATAAAGGGGCGGAAAGCATGATAGAGCGGACACTGGGCGAGATCGCAAGGATGGCGGGAGGCACGCTGGCGGATGCCGCTGCGGCGGACCGGCCCGTGAAGGGCGTGTCGAAGGACACCCGGACCTTGGCCGAGGGCAACCTGTATGTGCCGATTATCGGCGATGCGTTCGACGGGCACAACTTTGCCGAAGCCGCCCTGGAGCAGGGGGCTTCGGGCCTCCTGTGGCAGAGTGATCACGGCAGCGGACCGGCCGGAGCGCCTCTGATCTACGTGGATGATGCGCTGCAGGCGCTGCAGCAGCTTGCGACAGCCTACCGCCGGGAGCTGGCGGTGCGCATCGTCGGCATCACCGGCAGCAACGGCAAGACGACAACGAAGGACATGACGGCTGCCGTCCTGTCAACCACATTTCGCGTGCACAAGACGCTCGGCAATTACAACAACCATATCGGGCTTCCGCTCACGCTTCTGCAGATGAATGAGGATACCGAAATTGCAGTGCTCGAGATGGGCATGAGCGGGCGGGGCGAGATCGAGCTGCTCTCGCGCCTGGCGGAGCCGGAGATCGCCATCATCACGAACATCGGCGAGGCCCATCTGCTGCAGCTGGGCTCCCGCCTCGAGATTGCGCGGGCGAAGACCGAAATCCTGGCGGGCCTGCAGCCGGACGGCGTGCTCGTCTATCACGGCGACGAACCGCTGATCCGTGAGGTGCTGCCGGAATGGGAGGCGCCGGAGCGGAGCTTCCGCGGAATCACCTTCGGCCGGGAGGCGTCGAACGACCTGTTCCCGCTCGATCTCCGTCTGACGGAGTCCGGGACGCAGATGACGGTGAACACGGATCCGCAGACGTCGTATTACATTCCGATGCTCGGCGCACACAATGCGGTCAACGCGCTGGCGGCGATCGCGGTAGGCCGGCACTTCGGACTTACCGCTCCGGTGATCGCCGAAGGGCTGCAGGGCCTGGTCATGACCGGCATGCGCATCGAAGTCAGCGTGGCGCCGTCCGGCCTCACGGTCTGGAATGATGCCTACAACGCGAGTCCGACGGCCATGCGGGCGGCGCTGGCCCTCCTGCACGAGGCGCAGGGCTTCGGGCGCAAATATGCGGCGCTCGGCGATATGCTGGAGCTGGGGGAGAAGGAGGCCGAATTCCACCGGGAGATCGGCCGGGTGCTCGATCCCGCCCAGGTGGAGGCGGTGTTCCTCTTTGGCCCGCTCGCCGGACATATCGCCGAAGGAGCCCTGGAGAAGTTTCCGCCGGAGCGCGTGCGGCATTATGAAGACAAAGAAACGCTGGCGCGCGAGCTGGCCGAAGCCGCTTCGGCGCAGGATGTCGTGCTGATCAAAGGATCTCGCGGCATGCGCATGGAGCAGGTGGCTTCGTTTTTAGTGCAATTGGGGGGATAATTCGGTGGATTTCAATATCGTTATGATTACGCTCGGCGTAGCTTTTTTGCTTGCGGTTATTATGGGGCCTCTCTTCATTCCCCTGCTGCGCCGTCTCAAGTTCGGACAGCAGATTCGGGGCGAGGGTCCCCAGAGCCACCTCAAGAAATCCGGCACGCCGACCATGGGCGGGATCATTATCATGCTGGCGCTCGCGCTGGCGGTTCTCCGCTTCGGGGAACGCAACATGGAAACCGTAACGCTGCTCGTCGCCACCCTCGGATACGGGTTTGTCGGTTTCCTCGATGACTATATCAAGATCGTGTTCAAACGTTCGCTGGGTCTGACGGCCCGCCAGAAGCTGCTCGGGCAGCTGGTCGTATCGATCGTCGTCTGCGTGCTCCTCGTCCAGATGGGGCACAGCACGGATATCCGCATTCCTTATCTTCATTTCTCGTTCGATCTCGGCTGGCTGTACTTCCCGTTCGTGGTCTTCCTGATGCTCGGCACTTCCAATGCCGTCAACTTCACGGACGGTCTCGACGGGCTGCTTGCGGGCACCTCGGCTATTGCTTTCGGTGCCTATGCGATTATTGCGCTGAACAACACGCAGCCGAATATCGCGATCTTCTCGGCGGCCGTTGTCGGTGCGGTACTGGGCTTTCTGGTGTTCAACGCGCATCCGGCCAAGGTATTCATGGGAGATACCGGGTCGCTCGGCCTCGGCGGCGGTCTTACCGTCGTGGCGCTGCTGACGAAGGCGGAGCTGCTGCTCGCGCTCATCGGAGGCGTATTCCTGGTGGAGATTCTCTCCGTTATCATTCAAGTCGTATCGTTTAAGACCAGAGGCAAGCGCGTATTCAAAATGAGCCCGATCCACCATCACTTCGAACTCGTCGGATGGTCGGAGTGGCGCGTGGTCATCTCCTTTTGGACGGCGGGGCTGATCCTGGCGGGCATCGGACTATACATTAACGAGGTGTTGTAGGCATGGAGCATCCATCATCATACGGCGGCCGCCAGGTCGTCATTCTGGGCCTGGCGAGAAGCGGCGTAGCCGTGGCCAAATTGTTCCGCGAGCAGGGTGCGCATGTCACCGTCAACGATAAGAAGGAACGCCAATTATGCCCTGAGGCCGACGAACTGGAGGCCCTGGGTATTTCTGTTGTCTGCGGGTCTCACCCCGCCGGACTGGTGCATGAGGGCATCGCACTGGTAGTTAAGAACCCCGGCATCCCGTACACGGTCGATCCGGTGCGCCGGGCGACCGAGCTCGGCGTTGAGGTCGTCACGGAGGTGGAGGTGGCTTACCGCATCTGCCGGGCGCCGATCATCGGCATCACCGGCTCGAACGGCAAGACCACCACGACGACGTGGACAGGACTCATGCTCGAGGCCGGCGGCCTGAAGCCCATCGTCGCCGGGAATATCGGCCGGGCGCTGACGGAGGCGGCGCTGGAGGCCGAAGCGGACAACCGAATGGTCGTTGAGCTGAGCTCCTTCCAGCTCAAGGGTACGGACCGGTTCCGCCCGCGGATCGGCTGCCTGACCAACGTGTATGAGACGCATCTCGATTATCACGGCTCCATGAACGACTACGTCGAGTCGAAGGCGAAGCTGTTCGCCAATCAGACCGAAGAGGACACGGCCGTGCTGAACTGGGACCATGAGATCTGCCGCCAAGTGGCGGAGGGCCTCCGCTCGCAGGTGCTGCCGTTCTCGATCCGTCAGGAGCTGGACTACGGATTCTATGTTCAGCCGCCGATCGGTGAGGGAAGCGAAGATGATGCGCACCGGATGCTCGTCTACCGCAGCCGGGACGGCGCCCTCCAGGAGATTCTGCCTATGAAGGAGATCGGCATTCCCGGCACCTTCAACGTGGAGAATGCGCTGGCGGCCAGCGCCATTGCGCTGACCAGCGGGGTTGGCGTGGAAGCGATCGCGGACGTGCTTCGTTCCTTCGGAGGCGTCGAGCACCGGCTGGAGCTCGTCGGCACGAAGGACGGCGTCCAGTTCTACAACAACTCCAAGGCGACGAACCCGACCGCAACGATCAAGACGATCGAAGCGTTAACGCAGGATATCATCCTGATTGCCGGGGGACTTGACCGCGGATCCGACTATATGGAGCTGCTTCCTGTCTTCGGAGGACAGGTGAAGGGGCTTGTCGCTCTGGGAGAAACCAAGGAAAAAATCGTCCGTGTCGCCCGTCTGGCCGGCATGAGCCGGGTGAAAACCGTCGATACTGCTAAGCAGGTGCAGGATACGGTCACGAAGGCGGTCCGGGAAGCGTTCGCCATGGCAAAGCCTGGGGATGTCGTGCTTCTCTCGCCCGCGTGCGCCAGCTGGGACATGTTCGCCTCCTATGAGGAAAGGGGAAGCATGTTTAGGCAGTCCGTGCATAACCTTTAAGAGGGGGCTGCAGGCGTTCCGGGACTCGGTGCGGACGCAAAAGCGCCTCTAAGTCACGAAGGTTAGAGGTGTGGACAAAAATGGTCAAAGCTAGGTCGTCACCGGACATGTTGCTTCTCGGCTCCACGCTTGTGCTTCTGGTCATCGGCGTGGTCATGGTCTTCAGCGCCAGCGCGGTGCTCGCATTCCGCGAATTCGGGGATTCGATGTACTATTTGAAGCGGCAGGCGCTGTTTGCAGGGCTTGGTGTCGCCGCCATGGTGTTCACTATGAATACCGACTATTGGATCTGGAAGAAGTATGCCAAAGTCGCCTTGATCGTCTGCTTTGTACTGCTGGTTGCGGTCCTGGTACCGGGCATCGGCGTGGTGCGCGGTGGCGCCCGCAGCTGGCTCGGTATCGGCTCCTTCGGCATCCAGCCTTCCGAGTTCATGAAGATGGGAATGATCATTTTCCTCTCGAAGTGGCTCTCGGAGCGGCAGGGCACCATTACGCTGTTCGCCAAAGGCCTGATGCCTCCGCTCGGTTTGGTGGGACTGGCCTTCGGCATGATCATGCTCCAGCCCGACCTTGGGACCGGAGCCGTTCTCGTCGGCGCCTCCCTGTTGATTATCTACGTTGCGGGCGCGCGCCTGCTTCATCTGTCTTATCTCGGTATGGTCGGGGTTGCCGGACTCATCGGCCTCATTATTGCCGCTCCCTACCGGCTGAAGCGGATCACCGCTTTTCTGGACCCCTGGGCCGATCCGCTCGGCGCGGGCTATCAGTCCATCCAGTCGCTCTATGCGATTGGTCCGGGTGGGCTCGTCGGACTCGGGCTCGGCATGAGCCGGCAGAAGTACAGCTATCTCCCCGAACCGCAAACCGACTTCATTTTCTCCATCATTGCCGAGGAACTCGGCTTTATCGGTGGCACGTTCGTGCTCCTGCTCTTCACGCTGCTCGTGTGGCGGGGGATGCGCACCGCCATTACGGCCCCCGATACGTTCGGCAGCCTGCTGGCCACGGGCATCGTGGGCATGGTGGCCGTCCAGGTCGTCATCAACATCGGGGTGGTCATCGGCATGTTCCCCGTCACCGGCATTACGCTCCCTCTGATCAGCGCAGGCGGCTCATCGCTCACCTTGATGCTGACCTCGCTCGGCGTGCTGCTCAACATTTCCCGTTATTCCAGGTGACCCTGACTCCAGATACCTGGCCCAAGGCAACCTATCCCAGGTGAGTAGAAAGGTGAGCATCCCTATGAAAAAAATCGTCTTCACCGGCGGCGGAACCGCCGGCCATGTGACCCCCAACCTGGCGGTCATGGCCGAGCTCCGCAGGCAGGGTTGGGACATGGAATATATCGGCTCCCGGGACGGGATCGAGAAGGACATCATCGATCACGAGGGAATTCCGTTTCATCATATCGCTTCGGGTAAGCTCAGGCGGTATTTCGATCTCAAGAACTTCAAGGATCCGCTGCGCGTCATCCAGGGAACGCTGCAGGCGTACAGGCTGCTGCGCCGGATCCGGCCGCATATCGTGTTCTCCAAGGGCGGCTTCGTCTCCGTGCCGGTGATCGTCGGCTGCCGGCTTGCCGGCATTCCGGTCATCGCCCACGAGTCCGACCTCACTCCAGGACTCGCGAACAAAATTTCAATGCCGTTCGTCTCGCGGATCTGCGTGACCTTCCCGGAGACCCTGAAGCATTTGCGGGGAGGCAAAGCCGAGTGCACCGGGCTTCCGATCCGGGAGCAGATCCTGAATGGCAGCGCTTCGAAGGGCAGGCAGCTCTGTGATTTCCACTCTGCCAAGCCGGTACTGTTCATCATGGGCGGCAGCCTCGGCGCCCAGAAGATCAACCAGGCGGTCCGCAGCATCCTGGATTCGCTGCTCAAGGAATTCCAGATCATCCATATCTGTGGCAAAGGCAATACCGACCCCGGACTGCAGGGAATCCGGGGCTACCGCCAGTTCGAGTACGTTAAGGATGAACTGCCGGATCTGCTCGCAGCGGCATCGCTGGTGGTATCCCGGGCGGGCTCCACCTCGATCTTCGAATTCCTGGCGGCACGCAAGCCGATGCTGCTCATTCCGTTGTCCCGGGCGGCGAGCCGGGGGGACCAGATTCTCAACGCCGAATCGTTCCGCTCGCAGGGATACTGCGAAGTGCTGCAGGAGGAAGCGTTGACGGAAGCTTCGCTTCTTTCCGCCGTGCACTTACTGCACGCGGATAAAGACCGCATCGTGGCGAACATGGACCGCAGCCCCTATGGGGACGGAACCGCCAAGATTGTCCGTCTGATCGAAGCCCACCGGCTGAAGGAGGGCTCGTGAACATTCTCAATGGGCGATTGTCACACTCTAGCTTCTTCTACATAAACTACACTATAACCGTGACAGACGTCCGGAAGGCGCGGCAGACAGCCGCAGGCCGGCAGCAGAGAGCATTAAATAAGAGCCGGCCGGCTGTCCGTCCGCCCGGCTGCAGGCACACTGCCGCAGCCGGCTGCAACGGCGTTTCTGTGAAGGAGGTTTACCCATGCAACAGGTCATATCAGAACTCATGAACGGGTCTTGCGGCGAAGTTCGACTGAACGAGCCGCTTGCCCCCTACACCACCTGGAAGATCGGCGGACCCGCCGACGTCCTGCTGATCCCGCGCGACAAGACGGAGCTCGTGCATGCCGTCAAGCTTTTGCATGCACACGGTACGCCCTGGACCGCCCTGGGCCGGGGCTCCAATCTGCTCGTTACCGACAAGGGCATCCGCGGTGTGGTGATCAAACTGGGGGATGCGCTCGAGACCGCGCGGTTTGAAGGGGAGCTCGTATATGCCGGCGGCGCATTCTCGTTCATCAAGTTATCGGTCATGGCGGGCAAAGAGGGATTGACCGGGTTGGAGTTTGCCTCAGGCATTCCGGGAACCGTGGGTGGAGCCGTCTACATGAACGCCGGAGCGCACGGGTCCGATGTGTCACGCATACTACTGCGGGCTGAAGTTTTGCTCCCTGACGGGGAGTTGGTCACAATGGAGAAAGACGATCTGGCGTATGCTTACCGGCATTCGGTGCTGCAGCAGCGGCCCGGCATTGTAACCGAAGCGGTGTTTGGGCTACAGTACGGTGACCGGCTGGAGATCGCAGCCACGCTGGCTTCCTACAAAGCCCGGCGCCTGCGTACGCAGCCCCTGCAGCTGGCCTGCGCGGGCAGCGTGTTCCGCAACCCGGACGGCCATTTTGCCGCCAAGCTGATCGAAGACACCGACCTCAAAGGATACCGGGTCGGCGGCGCCGAAGTCTCTCCGCTGCATGCCAACTTTATCGTCAACACCGGACAGGCGACAGCCCTCGACGTGCTTACCCTCATCGAACATGTGAAGCAGACCGTATCGGACCGGTTCGGTGTGCAGCTCATACCGGAAGTATTGGTGGTGGGTGAGCGGTAAATCGGAGGTGGGACTTTGGAAAAGTTGGTTATCGAAGGCGGGAAACCTCTATCGGGAGCCATCAAGATTCACGGAGCCAAAAATGCCGCACTGCCTATTCTGGCAGCCGGCATCATGGCGGAGGGCACCGTAGTCATCGAGAATGTGCCGGACCTGTCGGATATTCATGTGATGATCGGGATTCTGCGGTCGCTTGGATGTCAAGCGGAATACCAGGGAGATACGGTAACCGTGAACACGATGGGCGTTCATGAATTTCACATCCCGGAGCATTTGATGAGCCAGATGCGGTCTTCGATCTTCCTCATGGGTCCGCTGCTCGCACGGCTTGGCCGGGTGGAGCTGTATCAGCCCGGAGGGTGCGCGATCGGAGAGCGCAAGATTGACCTGCATCTTCGCGGCCTGGCGGCGCTTGGGGCCCACATCGAGGAGAGCGGCAGCAGGATTGTCTGTACAGCCCAAGAGCTCCGCGGAGCGGAGATCGTACTGGACTACCCGAGTGTAGGAGCGACCGAGAATATTATGATGGCCGCCGTCACCGCCCGCGGTACCACCACGATTACGGGAGCGGCGCGCGAGCCGGAGATTCAGGATCTGCAGAACTTCCTGAACTCCATGGGCGCCAAGATTATGGGAGCCGGGACGGATACGATCACCATCGAGGGTGTACCTGATCTCACTCCTACTGCCTACCGGATTATTCCGGACCGGATTGTCGCCGGGACACTGATGATCGCCGCCGCCGTCACACGTGGGAATATTACACTGGAGCAGGTATGCCCGGCACATATGACCTCGGCGATTCACGTGCTGAAGCGCGCCGGTGTTCAAATCGCAATCTGGGGTGATATAATGAACGTATGCGCTCTCACCCGTCCCAAAGCGGTGGAGCGGATCGTGACTTCGCCGCACCCGGCCTTCCCGACCGATCTGCAGTCGCAGATTATGGTGCTGCTGAGCCTTGCAGACGGGGTAAGCGTAGTGAAGGAAACGGTTTTTGAAGGACGTTTCAAGCACGTGGATGAACTCTCCCGCATGGGGGCGGACATCCGGGTGGATCTCAATGCGGCTATGATCCGGGGCGTCCCCCGTTTGTACGGCGCCACGGTAGAAGCTACCGACCTGCGGGCGGGAGCGGCACTGGTCATTGCCGGCCTCGCCGCACAGGGCACAACAGTCATCGAACAAATTCATCACATTGACCGTGGTTATGACCGGATTGAGGCTATGCTGAGTGCACTCGGCGCAAGCATTCTCCGGGTAACGCCGGTAATCTCGGAGTAGTTCTCCGATCCGTTCAGGCGTCCGTTTCCAGCAATTCGGCTCTTACGAAATCCATCGTTCGGTATCATCCGATTTCCTGTTTCTTCTATTATTATGATCACAACCGCCCTTCTATCCCTTTTCTCCCGAGAAAGGGATAGGGCGGTTTACATATTGGCTTTTCGGCTCGGCGTTCGGGCTACGAAGTTTCGCCGGAGTGCGTTTTTTACTCCGGCGGCCCGCGTGGCGCTCACGCGTCCCCGCAGGGAGAACAGCCGGCCGCCGGGCGGACAAGCATTCCCCAGGAGGGCTGCATCATGGATGACCGACTTCCCGTAATGAAAAAGCAGGCACCTCCCCGAAGCCGGGGCAGCCGCAGGCTGCTCACGGTTCTGGTCATCTTCTTCATCGGACTGCTTCTGGTCCTGTTCTTCCAGTCTTCCTTGAGCAAAATCTCACAGGTGGAGGTCACCGGCCAGCAGCTGGTGGACCCGGCGGAGATTCTTCAGAAGGCGGAAGTCAAACAGGGAGACCATTTCTTCTCCGTATCCTCCGCGGATATCGAGAAGAAGGTACAGACGCTGCCCATGGTGGAGTCGGCCGAAGTCACGAAGCATTTTCCGGGACGCATCACCATCCGTGTCCAAGAACATCCCAAGGTGGCCTACCAGATCGGCGAGGGCGGCCAGGTGGAGGTGCTGCTGGCCGATGCCAGCATTCTCCCTGTCAAAGTACAGGGCGTCCCGCTGGACAAGCCGATACTGACGGGCTGGGATCCAGCCGATCCCTTGAAGACGAGGCTGTGTCTGGCCATGGCGAAGCTGCCGCCCGCTTACTTCGCCGATATCTCGGAGATCAAGCCGGCTCCAACTGCCGCTTATCCGGACAAGATCCGGCTGTACACCCGCACGGGGTTCGAGGTGCAGACGACCATAGGCAAGCTTCCGGAGAAAATCAAGTATCTGCAGTCTTATATTTCAAACCTTCAGACCGATCAGATCAAGGGCGGGATCATCAAGATGCTTGAAGCGGATTACTATACCGCCGTGGATGATACGCCGGAGTCCAAAGCCGGGCAGACCCCGACGGAAGGCGATTCCGCCGGCAAGGAAGAGGCTTCCGAGGAGGAGAAGAAGCCCCAGAACTGATCCTCTGAGATGGGGTGGCGCTGATTTCATCTGATAAAAAAGAACTACTCAAGCCTATGAAAAAATGATAGAATTGTAATTATGGTATATTTTAAGCTTCTCCCTGAAAAATTATGCTAGAAAAAGAGGGAATCGCAGGGCCGTGTGGAATATTTACAAAATGGTTTTCTATGCTGACCAAGGCTCAGATCGAATATATGTCACAGGAGGTGCCACGGGTTGAGCAGCAATGACATCATTGTTAGTTTGGACATCGGTACATCCAAAGTTCGGGTTATTATTGGGGAAGTCGTTAACGGCGCCATTAATATAATTGGAGTTGGATCTGCCGATTCTGAGGGAATTCGCAAAGGATCCATCGTGGATATTGATCAAACGGTTCAAACGATCCGTAGTGCGGTGGACCATGCGGAGCGGATGGTAGGCATTCAAATTGCGGAAGTATATGTCGGCATCGCCGGTAATCATATCGCTCTGCAGTCCAGTCATGGTGTAGTTGCTGTATCCAATGAAGACCGCGAAATTGGAGACGACGATATCGAGCGCGTGATTCAGGCGGCTAAGGTCATTCCTCTGGCACCGGAGCGCGAGATCATCGGTGTGGTTCCGAATCAGTACGTAGTGGACGGCACGGATCAGATTCACGATCCGCGCAGCATGATCGGCGTAAGACTTGAAGTGGAAGCAACGATCGTAACCGGAACAAAGACAGCCATACATAACCTGCTTCGCGTGGTAGAGAAATCGGGTTTGAAGGTTGCAGGGCTCATCCTGATGTCGCTGGCGAGCGGGCATCTGGCTTTGTCCAAGGATGAGAAGAACATCGGTACGGTGCTCGTGGACATTGGGGCGGGCGCTACCACCATTGCCATTTTCAATGAGAACAACCTGGTGGCCACCTCCACGCTGCCCATCGGCGGGGAATACATCACCAATGACATAGCTTATGGCCTGAAGACACAGGCGGATATCGCAGAGAAGATCAAATTGAAATTCGGCTGTGCTCTTGTGGATCATGCGGCAAGTGATCAGGTGTTCAAGGTAAATCGGATCGGGAGCAACACGGATAAGGAATTCTCCCAGGTGGATCTCGCCAATATCATCGAACCCCGCGTTCAAGAAATATTCCATTTGATCCGGCTCGAAGTGCAGAGGCTTGGTTTCGGCGACCTTCCCGGTGGGTATGTACTTACCGGAGGCACTGTGGCCATGCCGGGGATGCTGGCCGTTGCCCAGATGGAGCTCGCTACCTCCGTGCGAATCGCCGTACCGGATTATATCGGTGTCCGTGATTCCTCGTATACGAGCGGTGTCGGCATAATCCAGTATGCTTCCCGTTATCTGCGCAGTTCGAAACAAACGCAAAACTCGGGAGTCAAGAAACTGATTCCGAAGAAACCGGCTCCCGGTCAAGAGCAGCAGAAGCCCTCGGCCATGGAACGTTTCAAGAACTGGTTAAGCGAGTTTATCTAGCAGGGATAAGCTCTTGATGAAAGCCTAATGAGGGGGAAGACGCTAGTATGTTTGAATTTGACATGGACATGGACCAACTGGCTAAAATAAAGGTCATCGGCGTTGGCGGCGGCGGAAGCAATGCCGTCAACCGGATGATTGAGAACGGAGTGAAGGGCGTAGAGTTCATTACCGTGAACACGGACGCCCAAGCACTTCATCTGGCTCACTCCGAGCAGAAGCTTCAGATCGGGGACAAGCTGACCCGCGGTCTTGGAGCCGGCGCGAACCCGGAGGTGGGCAAGAAAGCGGCTGAGGAGTCCCGTGAAGCGATCATGAATGCGCTGAAGGGCTCCGACATGGTCTTCGTCACCGCAGGGATGGGCGGCGGTACGGGAACCGGCGCCGCTCCGGTCATCGCCGAGATTGCCAAGGAGTGCGGCGCGCTGACGGTAGGCGTCGTCACCCGGCCGTTCACCTTCGAAGGCCGCAAGCGGGCGCTTCAGGCGGAACAGGGGATTGCCGCACTGAAAGAGAAGGTCGACACCCTGATCGTCATTCCGAATGACCGGCTGCTCGAGATCGTCGACAAGAAGACGCCGATGCTTGAAGCGTTCCGGGAAGCGGATAACGTGCTTCGTCAAGGCGTGCAGGGGATTTCCGATTTGATCGCTGTACCGGGTCTCATCAACCTCGACTTTGCCGATGTGAAGACCATCATGACCGAACGTGGTTCCGCCCTGATGGGGATCGGGATTGCTACAGGGGAAAACCGTGCGGCGGAAGCTGCCAAGAAGGCGATCATGTCGCCGCTTCTCGAAACATCGATCGACGGGGCACGCGGTGTGCTCATGAACATTACCGGCGGAGCGAATCTCTCGCTCTATGAAGTCAACGAAGCCGCAGATATTGTCGCGTCGGCTTCGGACCTGGAAGTGAATATGATTTTCGGTGCGGTGATCGACGAGCGGCTGAAGGAAGAGATCATGGTTACCGTTATCGCCACCGGATTTGAACATAAAGCAATTGCTCCAGGCCCTCGCAAACCGGGTGCCGGAGCAGGTGCGGCTCCTTCCTCGGCGGCTCCCCAGCAGGAGCAGACGGACAACCGGCTGAACAACCTCCGTCCTTTCGGAGGCAGCCAGCCGTCGAGCGACCAGCTCGACATTCCGACATTCCTCCGCAACCGCAACCGCGGTGGAGGCTTCGATAACAAATAAGTTCCAGAGCTGATCAAGCAAGCGGGTTCCCTTCGAGGGAACCCGCTTTTTTACCGTTACAAAGCATCCAACCCCGAGGCGCTCGCAGTCGACCGAGGACATTGCCTTGCAGACTAGCATCCTCTTAAGACCGGCATGCCGCTTAGCCGATATCTGAAGGGCTCAACCTATCAAAGGAGCTAGGGATCGGAGGCAGGGGAGGCCGAATCGATCACGGTGCGGGAAAGGTTACACACAGGAGAGGGGGGGATGCCGCCCTTCCATCCGACAAAATTAGTCCGCCGCCCCCGGCATGTTTAGACAGACTTTGGAATACAGTTACTATATACTTGTCTCATTCGCGAGAGGAACAGACGGGCGGCGGAGGAGGTGGGAGATGGTTGTTTATATCGACATCATTTTCCTTCTGAATCTATTGATTGACGGGGCGCTGCTGTGGACCACGGCCTGGACACGCAGACTCAGCTTCCGTTGGTGGAGGCTTGGCTTGTCTGCGGCGATCGGCGGCAGCTACGCGGTGATGATTTTTTTTCCTCCGCTGTCATTCCTGTATACCCTCGCCTTGAAGTTCACCCTGTCGCTGATCATGCTGCTCGCCGCATTCGGTTTTGGAGGGCTGCAGCATTTTCTGAGAAACTTGGGCGCGTTCTACTTGGTGAACTTCGTTGCAGCCGGCGGCATTATCGGCCTGATCTACTTCCGGCAGTCGGCCGGAGAAATCTTAAGCGGTATCCTGACCGTCCGCAGCTGGGACGTCACGCTGATGCTGCTGCTCTTCGCCATTCCCTTCAGCGTGTGGCTGTGCCGGCAGGTCATCGGCGCTCTGCGGCGCAAGCAGGAGCTGGGCTCGTTTCTCGCCAAGGTGGATATCCATATCGGCGACTCGCTCACTACCTGTACCGGTCTCATCGATACGGGCAACCAGCTGTACGACCCGCTTACGAAAACACCGGTCATGGTCATGGAGGCGCTGCAGTGGGCCGAGCACATTCCGGAAGCCTGGCTGCCCCGCATCCGTAAAGCCGAAGTCGATCAGCTCGTGAACTCCATCGGCACCGACGCGTTCATATGGCAGGACCGCCTGCGGCTTGTACCCTACAGGGGCGTCAACCGAAGCACGCAGTTCATGCTCGCCATCAAACCCGACCGGGTAGTCATCACCATGGAGGGCAGAACCATGGAAGCGATGAAGGTACTTGTCGGACTGGACGGAGGACGTCTCAGCTCCGATAACGCGTACCAGGCCATCATTCATCCGTCACTCGTCCATACGTAGCTCAAGCCTTTGCAGACGTCAGGTAACCGCCGGACAGGCAGGGTCCGGACGACGAACGATCGGTGGACCCATGACCCGATAGGAGGAGGAAGCGTACCATGATGCTGAAGTGGAAGCTGTCGATGCAAATTTTTTATTTTCGTCTCTTGCTGCTGTTCGGGCTCAAAGGGGAAGAGATCTACTACATTGGTGGGAGCGAAGCGCTGCCGCCCCCGCTTACCCGCGAAGAGGAAGAGTATCTGCTGGGGAGGCTGCCGTCCGGGGACGCGGCGATCCGGGGAATGCTCATCGAGCGCAACCTGCGTCTGGTCGTGTACATTGCCCGCAAGTTCGAGAACACGGGAATCAACATCGAGGATCTCGTATCGATCGGGGCGATCGGCCTGATCAAGGCGGTCAACACCTTCGATCCCGAGAAGAAAATCAAGCTCGCGACCTACGCATCCCGCTGCATCGAGAACGAAATTCTGATGTACCTGCGCCGCAACAGCAAGATCCGCACGGAGGTGTCCTTCGACGAGCCGCTCAATATCGATTGGGACGGCAACGAGCTGCTGCTCTCCGATGTGCTCGGCACCGAGAATGATACGATCTACCGCAACATCGAGGAACAGGTGGACCGCAAGCTGCTGCACAAGGCACTCGATAAGCTGACGGAGCGAGAGCGGATCATCATGGAGCTGCGGTTCGGCCTGCAGGACGGGGAAGAGAAGACGCAGAAGGATGTGGCCGACATGCTGGGCATTTCGCAGTCTTATATCTCCCGGCTTGAGAAGCGGATCATCAAGCGGCTGCGCAAGGAGTTCAACAAGATGGTGTGATGTGGAAAAAATCTTTTTTTGGGATCCGGCGATGGGTCTTGCCCTTGATGCCATTGGGTTTGGCTGCCTTCCGGGGGGATCCGCGAGGGGGCAGGGGCGGATAGGTACCCGCATAAAAAACCAAACCGAGGAGATAATTAACAGTAATGTTTCTCCTTGGGAGGTAATCACGGTGACCCGAAACAAAGTCGAAATATGCGGCGTCGATACGGCAAAGCTACCGGTTTTGACGAATGCGGAAATGCGTGAACTGTTCGTGGCGCTTCAGACGAACAATGAACGATCTGCAAGAGAGAAATTAGTGAACGGGAACCTCAGGCTGGTGCTGAGCGTGATCCAGCGGTTCAACAACAGGGGGGAATTCGTTGACGACTTGTTCCAAGTAGGCTGTATCGGACTGATGAAGGCCATTGATAATTTTGATCTCAGCCAGAATGTGAAATTCTCGACCTATGCGGTGCCGATGATTATCGGGGAGATCCGGCGCTACCTGCGGGACAACAACCCGATCCGCGTATCGCGTTCCCTCCGGGATATCGCCTACAAGGCGCTGCAGGTGCGCGACCAGCTCACCAATATGAACTCCCGCGAGCCCTCGATCTACGAGATCTCCGAGGCGCTCAACGTACCCAAAGAAGACGTCGTCTTCGCCCTGGATGCCATCCAGGATCCGGTTTCGCTCTTCGAGCCGATCTATCATGACGGCGGCGATCCGATCTATGTGATGGACCAGATCAGCGACGACCGCAACAAGGACGTATCGTGGATTGAGGGCATTGCCCTGCGGGAAGCGATGCGCAAGCTGGGCGACCGCGAGAAGATGATCCTCTCCATGAGGTTCTTCGACGGCAAGACCCAGATGGAAGTGGCCGATGAGATCGGCATCTCGCAGGCACAGGTCTCCCGGCTTGAGAAGTCGGCGATATCCCAGATGCAGAAGCACGTAAAGAATTGATCCCGTCCGGCTGCGGCCGAGACCTTTCCGAGTGACCATCCGACCCTACCGTCTCCGGACGGCCAGCGGTCTTTTTTTGTAGATGGGGGAAGATGGCCCTGAGGTTAGGATATGCCTGGAAGCACGGGGGCATTCCAGCGGGTTCGGATGAAGCCGGAGGAGTCATTTCCCGGGACAGGGGGACATTTTTGCCTAAGCCCACATATAGTAGTAACAAAAGCCCTGACCGGCCCATGGAGGGAGGGGACAGGGCGAGGCGGTGGTGCTCGCGGTGAAAATATCCGACTTTCAGACGAAGGATGTCATTAATATCGTGGATGGCAAGAAGCTCGGCCAGATCAGCGACCTGGAGCTGGACCTGCGCCATGGACGCATCGAAGCGATCGTCGTGCCGGGTGCCGCCCGCTTCTTCGGACTTTTCGGCGGCACGGACGATATCGTCATTCCGTGGAGGAGTATCGTCAAGATCGGCATGGACGTCGTGCTCGTCAAGCTCGATGATGTCCGTTCATACCGGCAGGGAGAGGAGCCGGAGGTGACTTACGAGTTCAACCGGCAGTACCGGGGGTAGCGAAAAGGAAGTACCGCGCGCTTGGCGGCATGGGAATGACATTCTCCTGGGTGAGTCGCGCTGTCCCATGAGCCGGCTCCTTTGCCTTCCCTGCCCGAGCACTGAACCTACCCGGGCATAGCTATCCCCGAGGGCTTTGATGTATACTGGAATCATTATACATGAGGGGGAAAGCCCATGGAGCCATTTGTACTTCAAGAAGCCGATAACGGCACGGGTTGGATGAAGCTCAGCCCTTTCATGAACGGCAGCGCGGCTGTGACCGCCGGATTCACGACCCGGCGCGGCGGCGTGAGCGGTGAGCCGTACCAGGGGCTGAACTGCGGGCTGCACGTGGACGATGCGCCGGAGGCGGTCGTCGAGAACCGCCGCAGGCTCGCGCAGGCGCTCGGTATCCCGTTCGAGGCGGGCACGTACGCCGAGCAGGTGCACGGCAAGGAGATTCAGATGGTGACCTCCGCGCTGCGGGGAGCGGGGATCCGTGACCGGGACAGCGCGCTGCAGGCGAAGGACGGCTTCATGACGAACGAGCCGGGCGTGTACCTGTATGCGCTCTTCGCGGACTGCGTGCCGCTCTACTTCTACGACCCCATCCGCCGGGCGGTGGGGCTCGCGCATGCCGGCTGGAAAGGAACCGCGCTCGGGATCGCCCGGTCGATGGTTGAGGCGATGAGCGCCGCCTATGGCACGAAGGCGAGGGATCTGCGGGCAGCGATAGGGCCGTCGATCGGCGCCTGCTGCTACGAAGTGGATGATACCGTAGTCTCGCGGATCGATAAGGCGCTCGGGACGACAGGGGGCGCGGCGCAGGAAGAAGGACAGCCGCCCTTCTATGAAGCGAAGCTGGGAGGCAAATACACGTTAAACTTGCAAGCCGTCAACCGACAAATTATGATAAAAGCAGGAATTATGCCGTCTCATATCGAAATAAGTAGCTTATGTACGAGCTGCCGGACGGACCTCTTCTTCTCGCACCGCAAGGAGAGGGGAAGAACGGGCCGGATGGCAGCCTGGATCGGACTGCGGGAATAGGCCTTGAAGCCTCCCGCTTCCGAAGCGGTACCGAGATTGTCGGCAGCGGGAGGACGCAGCACAAGTGACTACGAATTTGCAGGAACGCATACAGCACGTCAATGACCGGATTGCAGCCGCCTGCGCGCGGGCGGGACGCCGTCCCGAAGAGGTCGGGGTCATTGCGGTAACCAAATATGTATCGATGGAGACGACCGGCGCCGCTCTGGACCAGGGCCTCACCCAGATCGGGGAGAATCGCTGGCAGGATGCGGCGGCGAAGTGGGAGGCCTACGGAAGCCGGGCCACCTGGCATTTCATCGGCCATCTCCAGACGAACAAGGTGAAGGAAGTCGTCGGCCGGTTTCACTACATTCATTCGCTGGACAGGCTGTCGCTTGCGAAGGAGATCGAGAAGAAAGCGGCCGGGCTCGGCATCACCGTGCCCTGCTTCCTCCAGCTGAACATCTCCGGCGAAGAATCCAAGTACGGCATGGAGCCGGAAGCGCTCATGGATTTTGTAAGCGAGCTGCGCGGCAGCTGCCCTCATATCCGGATCGAGGGACTGATGACGATGGCTCCCTATGAAGCGGAGCCGGAAGAGACCCGTCCCGTATTCCGCGGGCTGCGGGAGCAGCGGGACCGTCTTAACGCATCGGGGCTGCTGGATTACGAAGTGCGCGGCCTCTCCATGGGCATGTCGAACGATTTTGAGGTTGCCATTGAAGAAGGCGCCACATGGGTGCGTCTCGGAACCGTTCTGGTGGGTAAGGAATAAGCGCTGGAGAGCCGCCAAGCGAAGGAGGAAAGGATATGGGTGTGATGAACAAATTCATGAACTTCCTGGGCCTGCAGGATGAAGAGGAGATCGTGGAGCGCGAACGTATTGTGGAGCCCCAGGAAGAAATTGAAACGCCGGTGCAGGAGCCGCGTAAAAGCAATAAGGGGAATATCGTTTCGATCCATTCCCAGAAGAATGTCCGCGTGATTCTTCACGAGCCGCGGTCTTACGAAGAGACGCAGGAGATTGCCGACCATCTGCGCTCCCGCCGTCCCGTCGTGGTGAACCTGCAGCGGATCCGTTCGGATCAGGCCACACGGATCGTCGATTTCATCAGCGGAACCGTTTACGCGCTGAACGGGTCGATCTCGAAGATCGGGCCGAACATTTTCTTGTGCACGCCCGATACGGTGGAGATTCACGGTTCGATCTCGGAGATCTTGAATCACGAAGGATAACGCATATATTAGAGAGGTGAACTCCTTGAATTTCAACATCGTCGGCTATGTAGCTACCCTGATTCAAATTTATCAATACCTCATCATCGCGTACGTCCTCTTATCCTGGCTGCCGAACGCCCGGGAGAGCTTTATCGGCGAATTCCTCGGCAAGCTGTGCGAGCCGTATCTCGGCATCTTCCGCCGTATTATTCCGCCGCTCGGCGGCATGATCGACATCTCGCCGATCGTCGCCCTGATCGCCCTGCAGTTCGTGGGCCAAGGAATCATCGCGATCGTGGATTTCTTCTTCTAACGGACGGATTCTAACGGACGGAGCCTGCCAATGTCAACCGATCAGATCTACTCGCATTTTCATCCCGACGAGCACCGGTTCGTCGATAAGGCGGCCGAATGGGTGGCCCGGGCGGAGCAGCACGAAGCGAAGCTGACCGATTTCCTGGACCCGCGGCAGGCCTTTATTCTCACCACCCTGGTCAACCGCAGCATGGATGTGCAGCTCCTGCTGAACGGGGGGCATCCGTCCGCCGAACGCAGGCGGGCCTGGGTTGCACCGGACTACCGGGTGCTCGAATCGGAGGATCCCGGCATCACGCTGCTGTCCATCACTTCCCCGGACGACAAGCTGGAAGATCTCGACCATGGCGATTACATGGGCGCGATTCTCGGCCTCGGCATCAAGCGGGAGAAGGTGGGGGACATCCATGTACGGCCGGACGGCTGCCACATCCTCGTGGCGTCCGAGATTGCCGATTACTTCCGGCTCAACCTGAACCAGGTGCACCGGGTGCATGTCATGACCGAGGTGCTGCCGCTGGACCGGCTGCAGTTCACCGAGGTGAAGTTCGAGGAGCTCCAGCTGTCCCTAGCGTCCCTGCGTCTGGACGGGATCGTCAGCGACGTATACCGTCTTAGCCGGGCGAAGGTGCTCGTGCCGATCAAGGCCGGGCGCTGCAAGGTCAACTGGAAGCAGGAAGAGGACCCAAGCAAGCCGCTGCGCGAAGGGGATGTCGTGTCGCTCCAGGGGGCGGGCCGGTTCAAGGTGCTGGAAGTCGAAGGTGTCACCAAAAAGGGGAGAACCCGTATCAGAATCGGCAAGTACACGTGACTGCCGATTTTTTTGCTGTTCAGGGACGGGGACGGTGCAGGCGGCGAGGGCTTCGGTGAGAGCTATTGCGGCCAGCCGAAGAAAAGAGGCGGATTCCGTCTGAAACCATCGTTTTTTCGCAGGATAGGGGAAATTTTGGGCAGAAGTGCAGGAAAAATCGGGATGGTGTCGAATATACCCAAGTAACAAAGTTGGTTTCGCTAAATTTGCAGGAGGTGCACCGATGGCTTTAACACCGCTCGATATACATAACAAGGAATTCAGCCGGTCCTTTCGCGGGTACGATGAAGACGAAGTCAACGAATTTCTCGACCAGGTGATCAAGGATTACGAGGCCCTGATCCGTGAAAATAAAGAGCTGCAGAACCAGCTGCTGACCATTCAGGAACGACTCGACCATTTTGCCAATATAGAAGAAACACTGAGCAAGACGATTATCGTGGCGCAGGAAGCGGCGGACGAAGTTAAGCACAATTCGAAGAAAGAAGCGCAGCTCATCATCAAGGAAGCGGAGAAGAATGCGGACCGCATCATCAATGAGTCGCTGTCGAAGTCGCGCAAGATCTCCATGGAGATCGAAGAGCTGAAGAAGCAGGCTTCCATCTACCGCACCCGGTTCCGCACGCTGATCGAGGCGCAGCTGGAGCTGCTGAGCAAGGAAGACTGGAGCTCGCTGGAGCGGACGGAAGTCGAGCAGCCGTAACGAAACAGGCGGCCGGCCCCATATAGAGGGAAGGCACATGAAGGATGGTCGATACGGCCGGGGACGTACCCAAAAGTTGACGTCAGACCTGCTATCGGCTATACTCCATATAAAGTTAACATGAGCGAAAGCGATGACCGGGACGAGTAGTCCGTGTTCTGACCGAAGCCAGCGAACCGGGGAATGGTGGGAGCCCGGTCTTCGGCGCCGGATGAAGATCCCCCGGGAGCATCTCTTGAAAGCAACCAGTAAAGAGTATCGGCCGATCCCGTTATCGATCAAGGAGTGAAGACACTCCTGTTTCGCTCTGCGCATACAGATGTGCAGCTAGGCGATTTGGGGAGTTCTTAATCAGGGTGGTACCGCGAGACTTCTCGTCCCTATGGGATGACGGAGTCTTTTTTTGCTGCCAATGGGCAGCGGGGGAAGCCGATACGGACAAGTTGAAGGAGTGGAAGCAAGATGGATTATGGCAAAACACTGAATCTGCTGCAGACGGACTTCCCGATGAGAGGGAACCTGCCGCAGGCGGAACCGAAGATGCAGCAGCACTGGGAAGAGACGGACATCTACCGTCAGGTCCAGGAGAGCCGCAAGGGCAAACCGAAGTTCATTCTGCACGACGGGCCTCCGTACGCGAACGGGGACATTCATATCGGCCATGCGCTGAACAAAATCCTGAAGGACATCATCGTCCGCTTCAAGACGATGCAGGGCTATAACGCGCCTTATGTACCGGGCTGGGATACGCACGGTCTGCCGATCGAGCAGGCGATCGCCAACGGCGGCAAGGTCGACCGCAAGAAGATGAGCGTGTCCGAATTCCGCGACTACTGTAAGGCGTATGCGCTGGAGTGGGTGGAGAAGCAGAAAACCCAGTTCAAGCGACTAGGAATCCGCGGCGACTGGAACAACCCGTATATCACGCTGCAGCCGAAGTATGAGGCCCAGCAGATCCGCCTCTTCGGCGGGATGGTCAACAAGGGCTATATCTATAAGGGCCTGAAGCCGGTCTATTGGTCCCCGTCCTCGGAGAGTGCCCTGGCCGAAGCCGAGATCGAGTACAAGGACAAGACGTCCTCTTCGATCTATGTCGCCTTCGACGTAGCGGACGGCAAAGGCAAGCTGCCCGAGGACGCAGCGATCGTCATCTGGACGACGACTCCTTGGACGCTGCCGGCGAACCTCGGCATCTCGCTGCATCCGGACTTCGACTATGTTACGGTCGAGACCGGCGGACGCAAGTTCGTACTGGCGCAGGGCCTGCTCGAAGCCGCTGCGAAGGAGATCGGCTGGACCGACGTCAAGGTTCTCGCGACACATAAGGGCAGCGAGCTGGAGCTTGTGCTCTGCAAGCACCCGTTCTATGACCGCACGTCGCTCGTCATGACCGGAGAGCACGTTACGCTGGAAGCCGGTACGGGCTGCGTACACACGGCGCCGGGCCATGGAGAAGACGACTTCGTGATCGGCCAGCGCTACAACCTCGGAGTGCTCTGCCCGGTGGACGACCAGGGGCATATGACGGCCGAAGCGCCGGGCTTCGAAGGCCTGTTCTACGACAAGGCCAGCAAGGTGGTCATCGAGAAGCTACAGGAATCGGCGCATCTGCTTCACCAGGCGACGATCCAGCACCAGTACCCGCATGACTGGCGGACGAAGAAGCCGGTCATCTTCCGGGCAACGGAGCAGTGGTTCGCTTCCATCGACAAGTTCCGCAGCGAAATGCTCGAAGAGATCAAGAAGATCAACTGGACGCCGGAATGGGGCGAGATCCGTCTGCACAACATGATCGCAGAGCGCGGCGACTGGTGCATCTCCCGTCAGCGCGCCTGGGGTGTGCCAATCCCGATCTTCTACTGCCGCAGCTGCAACGAGCCGCTCGTGAACGAAGCGACGATCGAGCAGGTGGCGAAGATCTTCGAGGAAGAAGGCTCCAACGCCTGGTTCCTGCGCGAAGAGAAAGAGCTGCTGCCGGCAGGTACGGTGTGCACCAAGTGCGGACATGATCACTTCCGCAAGGAGACGGACATCATGGACGTATGGTTTGACTCCGGTTCGAGCCACATGGCTGTGCTTGAAGCGCGTGAAGACCTGCAGTGGCCGGCCGACCTGTATCTCGAGGGCTCCGACCAATACCGCGGCTGGTACAATTCCTCGCTGATCACCGGTGTGGCCGTGAAGGGGCAGTCCCCTTACAAGGGCATCCTGAGTCACGGGTTCACGCTCGACGGCGAAGGCCGCAAGATGTCCAAGTCGCTCGGCAACACGGTCGATCCGAACCAGGTGTGCAACAAGCTGGGAGCGGATATTCTCCGCCTGTGGGTATCCTCGACGGACTACCAGTCGGATGTCCGTATCTCCGATAACATCCTGAACCAGACGTCGGAGGGCTACCGCAAGATCCGCAACACGCTGCGCTTCCTGCTCGGGAACCTGTCGGACTTCAGCCCGGCGGCAGACCGCGTCTCCGTGCAGGAGATGAGCGAGCTCGATCGCTATGCGATGCTCCGTCTGAACCGGCTGATCGAGCGTGTGGTGGCGGCGTATGAGAAGTACGAGTTCCATGTGGTGTACCAGGCCGTTCACCATTTCTGCGCGGTCGAGATGAGCGCCTTCTACCTCGACATTCTGAAGGACCGGCTCTATGCCTCCCTTCCGCAGGATCCAGCACGCCGCGCCGCACAGACGGTATTATACGAAGCGCTCACGGTTATAACTAAACTGATTGCGCCGATCCTCCCGCATACCTCCGACGAGGTATGGAAGTACATTCCGGGAACGGACCTGCCAAGCGTTCAGCTGGCCTACATGCCGGAAGTGGACGCTTCCGTCTTCGACGAAGCGCTGGAGCGCAAGTGGGAGCAGCTTGGAGCGATCCGCGACGATGTGCTGAAGGCACTGGAAGAAGCGCGCAAAGAAAAGCTCATCGGCAATTCGCTCAGCGCCGCGGTTCATCTCTATCCAACCGCAGACACTGCCGCATTCCTCGGCGGCTTCGAGCGTCTGGATCTGCTCTTCATCGTCTCGGCGGTGGTCGTTCATGAAGCAGGCGAAGCAGCCCCTGAGGGAGCCCATGCGTTCAAGGGACTGTCGGTTCAGGTTGCGACAGCCGAAGGCGAGAAGTGCGAACGCTGCTGGATCGTGACCCCGGAGGTGGGTCACAGTGAGCAGCACCCGGCACTCTGCAAGCGGTGCGCCGGTGTGATCGAAGAGACGGCAGGCGTATAAGCGCGGAAGTCCAGGCAGGAAAGTAAAAAAACGAGCCGTTTCCCGGCGGGCCCGCTGACAGCAGCGGGCCCGGGAGCAGCTCGTTCTGTTGTTTTACCCCGGCACAGCTCAGGCCTGCCGGGACCTGGAGGAGGGATGCTTCCATGGAGTCGAACCGCATCGTACCGAATTCCGACACGCAGCGGCCCCCGCAGCCGGTAAGGCAGCAGGAGCTGCTGGAGCAGGTGCACGACAAGGTCACCGAGATTGCAGCCGGCATGGAGAAGAAGCAGATTGCCGAATATCTGCAGCTCATGAATGATCCGAAGCGTCTGCTCTGGCTGAATCTGATCAGCGGAGTGGCCCGCGGTGTGGGTATCGCCTTTGGTATCACGGCCTTTACCACGGGGCTCCTCTATTTGCTTAAAGGACTGGGAGCATTGGATCTGCCGATTATCGGCGGATTCATAGCCGATCTTATCGAGCATGTGCAGTACCAGATGCGCAGATACTGATATACGGGTTCCTTAGGCATCCTTAGAGGCATGTGCAGCCTTTACTGGTAGCTGTCCTCATCCTCGGGATCGGGCTCGAGGAGGCCGTACCCTTCACCATTGCGCATATAATTCCTGTAGGTGCCGTTGCGGACAACCGTAACCGCCTGGCCGTAAATGTCGGTGGCTACGAAGCTCTCGAACGCTTCGACGTAGCCGGCATTCTCATCCGCTTCAATCTCGATTTCGTTATAGCTGTCCGATTCGTTCGGATTCTCGGCATACGCCGGCGAGGTCGAGGAGCCGTAGCTCTCGAGGATCTGCCAGGCATCCTCTCCGTCAAAGCCGTTCTGGTCAGGCTGATCATCCATCGATGTACGGCCGAAAGGCGGATTCAAGAACTGCTCTTCCACCGGTCTCTCGAGCGGCTCCGGAGCCGGATGGGGGACGTGCTCGACGCAGAACATGGTTGTCGGTATCGCCTGCAGACGTTCGAAATCGATCGCCGCACCGCAGGACCGGCAGGTGCCGTATTCTCCGGCAGCCATCCGCTCCAAGGCTTCGTTCACGCCGGTGAGATGGCGCTCGGCATTCTCGAGCAGGGCGATGTCCTTGGACCGCTCGAACATCTCGGTTCCCATGTCCGCCGGGTGGTTGTCGTTCGTCGAGAGCTCGCCGGTCTGCACGCGGACGGAATCGCCGAGTCCGAAGTGTTCGTTCTCGTTCAGATGCTGCTGGAGCCAAGCCTGCTCTTCTTGGAGCTTGCTTTTCAACTGCTCAAACTGATCACGGGTCAGTGTGGGGTTCGGTTGATGTTCAGTCACCTTCAGCGCCTCCTTCAATACACTCGCACTGCCGTTATTTTTCACAGACCGGGCCCGTTTTACAATGCCAGATATTATGTCCTGGCGGGAGGGCGGCGGCCTTCTCTTCACAGGGAAGCATCGGTTTCACACCAGTGCCTGGCAGTTCACCTTGGTAAGGAGTTGTTATTTTGAAATACTACATTTACGCATTCATTGTGCTGCTTGTGGATCAGGCAACGAAGTGGATGATCGTGAGCAACCTGACGCTGGGCGAAACCGTACCGGTCATCGGGGAGTTCTTCCAGATCACCTCGCACCGCAACCGCGGCGCGGCCTTCGGGATTCTCCAGAACCAGCGCTGGTTCTTCCTGCTGATCACTGTCGGCGTAGTTGTCGGCGTTGTCTGGTACCTGCGCAAGATGCTGCGCGAAGGCAAGCGCCTGCTGCCTTTTGCCCTCTCGCTGCTGCTGGGCGGGGCCCTGGGGAATTTTATTGACCGGGCGCTGTTCGGGGAAGTCGTGGATTTTCTCTATTTCCACTTCCGCTTCTCCTTCTTCGGCTACCCGGTGGATTATCCGTACCCGATCTTTAACGTGGCCGATATGGCGATCGTGACCGGGGTGGGGTTGATCTTCCTCGATTCGATCCTGGCGTGGCGCCGGGAGGCACGGGAAGCCAGAGAGATGAGCGCAAGACAAGCGGAAAGCGGGGACATTCAGCCATGAGAGAACAAAACGAAGATGAACTTCAGATAAGCGGGCAGTGGGCTGAGGAAGGCGAAGGTGCGCTCGAGTGGAACGTTGGGCCGGAGGAGGCAGGTGAGCGGATCGACAAGTTCCTCGCCGAAATGCTCGAGGACGGACTTGACGTCTCCCGTACCCAGCTCCAGCAGTGGATCAAGGACGGTCACGTGACGATCAGCGGCCGTACGGTGAAGCCGAATTACAAGCTGGCCGAAGGAGATCTGCTGAAGCTCGTTGTACCGGAGCCGCAGGAGCTTGAGCTGACGGCCGAGAATATTCCGCTGGACGTCGTCTATGAGGATTCCGACGTGATCGTCGTGAACAAGCCGCGCGGGATGGTCGTCCATCCGGCGCCGGGGCACTACAGCGGCACGCTCGTCAACGCGCTTCTCTATCACTGCAAGGATTTGTCGGGCATCAACGGCATCATGCGCCCGGGCATTGTCCACCGGATCGACAAGGACACGTCCGGCCTGCTCATGGCCGCCAAGAACGATCTGGCCCATGCCGGACTCACGGAGCAGCTCAAGGAGCACAGTGCGACGCGCAAGTACATCGCCCTCGTACATGGAAACGTCCCGCATGAGAACGGAACGGTCGATGCGCCGATCGGCCGTGATCCCAAGGACCGCAAGCTCTATACGGTCACGGAGAAGAACAGCAAGCATGCCGTCACTCATTTCATCGTGCTGGAGCGGTTCGGCGACTACACGCTGCTGGAGCTCAAGCTCGAAACCGGGCGGACGCATCAGATCCGTGTGCACATGAAGTTCATCGGCCACCCGCTGGTAGGGGATCCGCAGTACGGGCCGTCGAAGAGCAAGGGGATCCCGATGGAGGGACAGGCGCTGCATGCGGCGGTCCTTGGCTTCAAGCATCCGCGGACAGGAGAAGAGCTGCTCTTCGAAGCGCCGCTGCCGGATGATATGAACCGGCTGCTGGAAGTGTTGAAAATGAGGTAGAGGCGGGGAACGTGAAGTCATGGGAGAGCTGGAAGAGTATATTAATCCGAGACTCAAGGAGATTCAAATCTCGGGAATCCGCAAAATCGCCAACAAAGTGGCCGGTTATCCGGACGCGCTGTCGCTGACCATCGGCCAGCCGGACTTCCCGACGCCGGATCATATTCTGCGCGCGGCGGAGAAGGCGATTGCGGATCAGCGGACGGTCTATACGCCGAACGCGGGGCTCCCCGAGCTCCGCAAAGCTGCCGCGGCGTTCATGGACACCAAATACGGCCTGCAGTACGATCCGGTGGAGGAAGTGATCGTGACGGTCGGCGCCAGCCAGGCGCTCGACATCACGCTCCGCACGATTCTGCAGCCTGGAGCGGAAGTGATTCTGCCGGGGCCGATCTATCCCGGCTACGAGCCGCTCGTAAGACTCTGCGGAGGCACGCCGGTCTACGTGGACACCCGGCAGAACGGGTTCAAGCTGACGGCCGAGCTGCTCGAGCCTCATCTCACCGAGAACACCCGCTGCATCATTCTGTGCTATCCATCGAACCCGACGGGACGCGTGATGAGCGAGCGGGAGCTGGCCGACATGGCGGCGTTGCTGCAGGATCGCAAGCTGTTCGTCGTCTCCGACGAGATCTACAGCGAGCTGATCTACGATGCGCCGCACCGCTCCATTGCTTCGCTTCCGGGGATGCGGGAGAAGACGATCGTGATCAACGGATTGTCGAAGTCCCACTCCATGACCGGCTGGCGGATTGGCTTTACCTTCGCTCCGGCGTACCTGTCGCAGCATATGGTCAAGGCGCACCAGTACAACGTGACGTGCGCCAGCTCCATCTCGCAGTATGCGGCGATTGAAGCGCTCACGGCCGGCCGGGACGACGCGCTGCCGATGAAGGCCGAGTACATGAAGCGCCGGGACTTTGTCTATGATCGGCTGCAGGGGATGGGCTTTGACCTCGTGAAGCCGGAAGGGGCGTTCTACCTGTTCCCGTCCATCGAACGCTTCGGCATGCCTTCGATGGAGTTCACCCTGCGGCTCCTCGAGGAGAAGCGGGTGGCGGTTGTGCCCGGGGATGCGTTCTCGGTGTACGGCGAAGGACACATCCGGATCTCATACGCATACGCAATGAATGTGCTGGAGTCTGGGATGGAACGGCTGGAAGCCTTTGTGAAGGGGCTGTAAGGCTGCCTGCGCGATTAGCCATAGAGAAGCCGAGATTTAAAAATTCATGCAAAAACACCACACCATGCAGTGGAGCTGCTCGGTGTGGTGTTTTTGGTATATACAGTTAAGCGGAAAGAGGGGGTTCGCGTGAGGGTCCTCCGCTTCTACACTACTCTGCGGATCTCCACGTCAGATAGTCTGTCATCACGCTGACCGCCAGATCGATCGCCCGCTCGTCCGGCTCAATCTTCCCATGGTGCAGTCCGTACGGCGTACCGACGCCGAGCCAGAACATGAAGCCGGGTACGGCTTCGAGGAAATAGCCGAAGTCTTCGCCGGTCATCGCTTCCGTGCATTCGATGAGCTGAACGTCGCCGGCGCGCGTCTCCCGCAGCCAGGACATGAAACGCTCAGTGACCTTCGCTTCGTTGAACACCTGACGGTAGTTCGACCCGTAATCGATCTCGGCCCGGCAGCCGAACGAGGTTTCAATACCGGAGACCACCGCTTCGATCCGGGATTTCACGAGCTTCATCGATTCGGCGGAGAGGGTGCGGATCGTCCCTTCCAGACGCGCTTTCTCGGCGATGATGTTCTGCTTCGTGCCGGCTTCCATCCGGCCGATCGTAATGACGGCGGAGTCAAGCGGATTGATATTGCGCGAGATGACGGTCTGCAGCTGGCCGACGAGCTGGCAGGCGGCAACGATCATGTCGTTGGCGTTGTGCGGGAACGCGGCATGCCCGCCTTTGCCGATGAGGTCGATGAAGAGCTCCGAGGTGTTCGCGAAGAGAATCCCCGGCTTGGTCGCAATCGTACCGACCGGATATTCCGGAGCGATATGGAGCGCGAACATTTCGTCGGGCATCCAGTCCCGCAGCTCCTCGCTCTGCAGCATAGGCAGCGCGCCCCCCGGTCCTTCCTCGGCAGGCTGGAAGACGAATGTCAGGTTGTCTCGTATCCGGTTCCGGACGAAGTGGGAGAGGACGCCGAGCCCGATGGTCATGTGCAGATCGTGCCCGCAGGCGTGCATGAAGCCGGGATGCTCGGAGCGGAAGTCATAGCCGGTCTCTTCCTCGATCGGCAGGCCGTCCATGTCGGCGCGATAACCGTATCTCCGCTGCGGGTTCTTGCCTTTGACGTTCACCAGGATGCCGGTACGCCACGTGCGCACCTCGATGTGCTCCTGGGGAAGGGCTGCGATTGTATCCAGCAGATAGCGCTGGGTTTTGAATTCCTGATAGCCGGGCTCCGGAATGCGGTGCAGATCCCGGCGGATCTTCACGGAATCGAACGGTACGGTGGTCATAAGAGCTGCCTCCTCTGGGAGCTGGAGTAGTCGGGCCGGGTCAAGGATGCAGGGTTGGGGTTCACATCCTCGGGAAGCCTGCCGGCTTTCTGGCTCCATTATTTGCAAAAGGCCCGGCGCACGGGGCGTCAGGCCTTCTCTTGGAGCGGTTATAAAAGCGAAGGGAAGTTACAGCGTGCGCAGGTCCTTCAGGATTTCGGTCTTGGACTTCGTCTTGTCGTCAACCTTCTTGATGACGCGGGCTGGCGTACCGGCCACAACGCTGAACGGAGGCACGTCTTCGACAACGACGGCGCCAGCGGCTACGACAGAGCCTTCGCCTACGCGTACGCCTTCAAGGATAACGGCATTCGCGCCTACAAGCACGTCGTCTTCGATGACGACCGGCTGGGCGGATGGCGGCTCGATGACGCCTGCAAGGACGGAGCCTGCGCCGATGTGGCACATTTTGCCTACCTTGACACGGCCGCCGATGACAACGCCCATGTCGATCATCGTGCCTTCGCCGATGGAAGCGCCGATGTTGATGACCGCGCCCATCATGATGATCGCGTTATCGCCGATGCCGACCATATCGCGGATGACCGCGCCCGGCTCGATGCGGGCGTTGATGCCCTTGAGATCAAGCAGCGGAATCGCGGAGTTGCGGCGGTCGTTCTCCACCACATAGTCCTCGATCTTCGAAGCATGCTCGTCCAGCACGCTCTTGATGTCGGTCCATTCGCCGAACAGCACGCCGCTTGGGCCGGATACGAAAGCCTGGATGCCTTCAAGGAAAGCGATGGAAGCAAGGTCGCCCTTGACGTAGACTTTGACAGGGGTTTTCTTTTTGCTTGTCTTGATGAGGTTAATAACTTCTTCCGTATTCATTTCGATAGACATGAGGGGGTTACAGCTCCTTATGTAATAGTACGTACCAGGAAGCGAACCGGACCGGATGCGGCGGCGCTTCGAACCGCTTAAGATCAGCAGCGGGAAGGCCAGGGTTCGCGAACTACATCTTTTATAGCACAAAACACCCTTAATTGACAACTTATTCAGAAACCCCTTTTACTTTGGGGTTTCTTTCTTGTATGAAATCAGGGCGCTCACATCTCTGCTCACAATGCCGAAATATAAATAAGTTATCCACAGGTTTTGTTGGATTGAAGCTCATATTTCAAAGAAAGATCTGTGAATACTATGAGCAGCTTCGGTTCTCATTTTAGGGAGCACGTGAGCGTAAGTGGTAAGGACCGTCTCCACCTTGTCGCCTAAGATTTCAGCTACAGAGTGGACAGGGATGCCGCTGGCTAAGAGGGTTGTGGCGACGGTATGCCTTATATCATGGAACCTAATGGGAGGCAGTTTACTCGCTGCTATATCTTTTTGGAACACTTCCCGGACTGCCTTCGGATCCATCGGCTTATTAACTCGATTCGTGAAGAGTGCCGGTGTGCCTGGTTTAGGTTTTATCTCCAGAAGGAGCTGCGTGAGCTTCGGATGGATTTCAATGCTTCGAATTGAGTTCTCCGTCTTTGGATCATCGAACACCAATCCAACACCCCTCAGCTTCTTGAGAGCGCGCCTAACATGGACCTCATTTGTCTGTGGTGTTATATCGGAGTGGTATAAACCAGTAATCTCACCGATCCGCATGCCGGTTGAAAATGCGAGTGAATAAAAGGCATGCCGCTCCGTCCCTTTCATCGTCATCAAAAAGTGATTGACCTGCTCTGGCAGCCACACGTTCATCCGTGGGGGCTTATAAGCAAAGGGCTTCACTTCTTTAGCAACATCATACATTATAAGTCTTTTTATCATTGCGTGCTTGAAAGTTTTTCGGAGCACCATGCATACGTTTTTTATTGTGGCCTTGCCACGACCTTCGTCCAACAATTTTTTGTATAAGTTTTCAATATCGTCGTAACTGATTTTATCGATCCGCTTGTCGCCGAGTTTCGGAATGATCAAAGATACCATATGCATTTGCTGGTGGAAGGTGGGAGGGCGAACATCATACTTCACAACTTCTTCGTAATACCTCGTTATAAATTCCCCTAAAGTAACACTTCTTATTTTCTGCCCCAGCTGAATGTTCCGATTGATCTCTATCAGGGCCTGTTCGGCATCGGCATAAGTAGCCCTCGTCCCCGTTTCCTGCATTCGCTTCCCCGTCACTGGATGCCGACCTACGTCGATTACATACTCAAATTTGTCACCGCGTTCGCGGATCGTGCCCTTCAGTTTGACGGCCATCGAAAATTACCTCCACATTGAACAATATATCCTACGTAAAATTTGATGGTATCGTGTGTGTGCCATCTCTGGATCTACTCTGAATGTAGTTGCGATAAGTTCGATCGCTGAATGTTGGTCTCTCGGGAGTTCCATTTTACGAAGCAGGAGGAAAGGTATGCTCGCGTAGAGTACAAAGTTTTCTGCATCCCATTCTTGCCATTCCCGCATGAGAGGGTGCATATGTATTTGATTCCCCTCATGTCTCATTGCGTGGCCAAGTTCATGAAGGAATTCTTTAAAGTGATCACTTGGAGGGAGATTAAAATTCAAATAAATAATGAAACGACCTCCACATTCGTCGCTACAGCTAATAGGCGCGTAATCAACCCGAATCCCCAAAGCTGTTGAAATATACTCAACAGTCAATTGCTCTGGGCTAGAAACGTTGAGCCTTCGATAAAGCTCGTCCACGAAGTCTTCCAGGTGCGTGGTCTGATACTTTGTCAAATTCATGATCCACCTCGGCAGCGAGTCGTTTTTCGAATATACGTTCGCCTTTTGCTATAAAAGAAAAGCCCGAAGGCTTAGATTATTGTAAATTCAACTTGATTGTTTCCTTGGAGAAGAGATTCCATTTATAAATGACTTGGAGCTTAGGGTCTCCGATCGGTTGTTCAAAAACCAATTCCCCAGTGACCTTCCCGCCAGGAATTAACTTTCCAGTTTCTAAATTTGATGAGTGTGGATTGGTTATCTGTCCTTGGCTATTTAAAATGTCGAACAACCAAGGGTCATATGAAATTTCCTCATTGCTGCCATTCTCTATAGTCACGCTGACAATAACGAATTCTTTGCCCTTTGCCGGCTTCTCAAATTCGTTGATACGGGATTCTTTTCTGATGCTATTTACTTTGACTTTATGACCATGTATTACTCCGGTTTCACCGAGAGCATAGCCGTTAGCTGCTTTTTCTTCTTCGGCTTTTTTCTTAGCTTCTAATTCGGCGGCAGCTTTTGCTGCTTTTTCTTTTTCTTCATTCTCTGTCTTTATCTTCTGGGCTACTTCTTCAGGAGTTGGTTGGTAAGTGGATGTGGTCTCTACATCATCTTTACCGAGAGACATGAGCACGATGACGACCAAAATAATCGCGGACCAGGCAACAAAGTTCAAACAACCAGGTGTTTTTACTGGCTGCTTTGATTCTTTTGGTGGGCCTTCAACTTTAATAGGTGCGTGCTCAATTTTTCTTGTATTGTGATTTTCCAATTCGGCACCTCAATTATTTTTATTGCGCCTATCTCTTTCCTCAGCTTCTCTGATCATTATCTTGGCCCTAAAGAATGCCTTTATCTCCTCCTGATCCTCCGGGGACAGTTTATCCCATCCATTAAATTGGATGTTTCGACTCGGATCATCCAGGGGGTCGGTTGTAGTCTGGGCTGAATATTCAGATCTCCCTAGTAGGTAATCTGCCGACACTTCATATAGGTCTGCTAATTTCTTAAGGGTTTCGGTATCAGGGTCTCTGTAATCTCTTTCGTAATTAGATAGGACGGTGTTTGTTATTCCTAATTTCTCGGCAACGTATAGTTGCGACCAACCATTCCTCTCACGCTCAATCCTCAATCTTTTCCCTAAACTCATATACATTCCCGCCCATTGTTTTCATTTTCGATCCCCATTTTCTTTTCCATATGATATCAACAATTCACTTTGAGTGAAATAAAATCCACAAGAAGTTAAAATTATGGTTGACTTCCACGTTTAGTGAAACTATAATTTGGTTAACGGATTCCACGAAACGTGAAAGAGAGGCGGTGATAGAAAGATGTTGCTGCATGAAAAAATCAGAGCTCTTAGAAAATCCAAGGGGATGTCTCAAACCTTTATTGCAGAAAGACTAGATATGACTGTATCAAGCTATAACATGAAAGAAAACGGGAAAAGACCGATCAGTACTACCGAATTAGAGAGTATTTCTCGTGTTTTGGAGGTTCCAGCAACGGTTTTTTATGAGGAAAACTTCCACGTAAAGTAGAACACTTTTTTTGTTTAAGGGCGGTGACCTATGAAAGACGTTCAAACAGCGTGGTCAGTAGTCGAAGCGAAGTGCCAGGCGCTTCAAGTCATGGTAGGGCTTCAATCAAATCTGAACCGAGGCTACACGATCGAGGACGCGGTGGTGGACCTGGAGGAACTGCTGGAGATGCTGGACGGGATCGAAAGTGGAGCACGTATGAAAGGAGATGCGATTAGAGATGGCGCAAAATCAACCAACGATTTACGAGCATAAGGTGATGGAGCTATTGGGGAATTTGGCGGAGATGCTTCTTAAAAAGGAGCAGCCGCGGGAGCCATTCGCAGATTATCCGGATCTGCTGTCGGCGAACGACATCATTGAAATGACACGTTGGTCCACCAGCCACACATACTCGGTGATGAATCGGCCGGACTTTCCGCTGGCTAATGGGGGAGAAAAACCATACTGCGTACTCAAAGTGGATTTTATCAACTGGTTGAAGCGGGAAGTGCCTTGAAGGGTAGAGGAAAGCCCGTCTCCTAGGGCGACGGGCTGTGGGGGGAGGTGAGGGGGATGTGATCTGATAAACCAATCATAACCCCTCGGCTGACAGAGTACCATGCGGATTCAGCATAAATGGGAAAGGAGGTGAGCGCGATGATCTCCACACGGGAGGTAAGCGAAAAACTGCGCCAGCTCCGCATGAAAGCCCATTACTCGCAAGAGCAGCTGGCCGATTACCTAGCTTTGACTCAATCAACGGTTAGCCGGATCGAGAACGGAAAACAAGTTCCGGACGCCGTAACATACGAAAACTGGATGTGGGTGTGCAAGAACCCACCAAAACGATACCAATTCTATTATGACAGGGGGAACGCCCAATGCGTGAACTGATGACCGAAAACGACTGGCGTAAACAGATGCTCGCCTGGAAAAAGAATGTGACGGTAATCGAAGGCATGGAGCTGATCGACGTTCTGATCGCTGAATCCGATCGCGAAATGGAGCAGGCGGCAGAAATAGAAAAGACTCGCCTTGGGGGGCGAGCCTCGTTGAGATCCCGGTTAAGAGTCCTCGTGCTGTCATTTTACCACAGAACGGCTGTTCGTGGGAAGGGGGCGGCGCCGGATGCCTGACTCGATCATTTATGACTTCTACGAATGCCAGGAGTGCTGCCTGGGATATGCGATAGAAGCTGGCGAGATTGAAGAACCAGCTTGCCCCAGCTGCCAAGAGACGAATGCGCGTTACGTGATCACACGTGAAATCAAAATGAGCGAAGGAGTTGCATCCAAATGAGAATGGCAACCGGCATTGTAAGAAAGGTCGACGAGCTTGGAAGAATCGTGATCCCGATCGAGCTGAGAAGGACCCTTCAAATCGGCCTCGGCGATTCACTTGAAGTATTCACCAGCGAAGGCGAAGTAATCCTGCGGAAGTACTCCCCAGGGTGCACGATCTGCGGCGGTTTGGGCAAGCCCATGAAGGAGTACGCACCATTCAAACGGATATGCACCAGGTGCTCCAAGGCAATAGCTGATGATGCTTTCTATAGAGCGGATGAGAAAATCATCACCTCCGCAGTTTGACCATATCTGGTGAGGGTCCGGTACGCCGGACCTTCGGAGATGCGGCCAAGCCACATCGCAGTACATAGGGAAGGGTGAGAACAATGTAACGGGCTCGGTACTTTGACCGGGGCCGGACGGCAGATCCTCTGATAGATGGGGATCCCGGCCAATAAAAAAAGCCCGCTGGCAGGCGGGCCTTCGCAAAAATCAACTTGCCGCCAGTGTAACATGCTGGCGGACTCTACATCAAGGGGTTGAAAAATATGCCACTCAGGCAATCAAAATCCGATCTCATGAATCGCCTCGAAACTACGCTCGATGAGAACGAAGAGTACATTGGCAGCACTGTTTGGAAAGCTTTGGAGGCAGCATTTGACCATGTCGATGACGAGGCCGATGAGCTCGAGAGAGAGCTTGAAGAAGCACAAAACCGAATCGAAGAACTGGAATCCGCATTGGAGGCGCTAAGAGATGAAATCCGTTAAGGCAGTTAGTTGCAAAGCCACTGCAAAGCCGTTCTTTCTCCAAGGGAAGTCTTACCCGGTAGACGAGCAGTACGACAAAGTGCTCGTGCTCATCGATGAGAAGGGCAACTACCATCATGTGAATACTGACGGCGAGTACTTCGCCGATCACCTCAGACTGGAGGCGTAGCCAATGCAAGCTCTCAAGCTGGCCCGTGTGAAGGACATGCCAAAGGAAGACTGGCTCGAGTTTCGCAGAAAGGGAATTGGCGGCAGCGACGTTGCCGCGATCTGCGAGCTCTCCAAGTACAGATCGCCGATGGCGGTCTACCTGGATAAGATCGGCGAGCTGCCTCCCCTCGAGGATAACGACAAGATGAAAGCCGGACGGATGCTCGAGCCGCTGATCGCCAAATGGTTCACCGAAGAAACCGGGATCCGCGTCATGCAGCAGCACTCGATCTTCCAGCACCGGGAACACGACTTCATGCTGGCGAACATTGACCGCTGGGTTATCGGGAAAAACGAGGGGCTCGAGATCAAAAACACCTCCGAATACAACCGTGACGAGTGGGCCGGCGAGAAGGTACCTGTGGAGTACATGCTGCAGTGTAATCACTACATGGCCGTCACCGGGGCGGTTCGCTGGTATGTGGCCGTCCTGATCGGCGGCTGGGACTTCCAGTGGCGGGTCATCGAGAGGGATGAAGAACTGATCGGGAACCTGATCGAGATCGAGTACAACTTCTGGCATAACCACGTATTGGCCAAGCAGCCGCCCGCTTACGGACACCAGGATACAGGACTCCTCAAGGATCGGTTTCCAGAGTCGCGGCCCGGTTCGAATATCGAGCTCGGTGAAGAGAATTACGATCTCATGCGGATGGTCCTGGACAGCAAGAAGGCCCTCAAGAACGCCGAGGAGACTCACGAGACGGCAAAGAACCGCATGAAGGCCGTCATGGGTGATCATGAAATGGCCTGGTTCCAAGGCGAACCGGTATTCTCCTGGAAGTCCAATAAGAAGGGCGTCCGAAGCTTCAAAATTGTCGGAGGTGACGAATAACCATGGCAGCACCCGCTAAAGCAACAGATCAGAAAGACCTCAGCAAGGCACTGGCCAACAAGGCCGCGGCAGGAAATGGCCAGGGTAAGACGATTGCCCAGCTCTTCGATGAGATGAAGCCGGCTATCGCCCAGGCTATTCCCAAACACCTCACGCCGGAGAGGTTGTTGCGCATCGCAACGACCTCCATCCGGACCAACCCCAAATTGAAAGTATGCACCCCAGAGTCCCTGCTCGGCGCAGTTATGCAGTGCGCCCAGCTGGGCCTGGAACCCTCCATTTTAGGACATGCCTACCTGGTACCCTATCGCAACAAAAAGAAGGAAGGGAACAAGGAATACTTCGTCGACGAGGCGCAGTTCCAGATCGGTTACAAGGGACTGATCGAGCTGGCCCGCCGGACTGGCCATATTTCCAGCATCATGTCTCAAGCGGTTCACGAGAAGGACCTGTTCGAATACGAATACGGCATCAATGAAAAGCTCCGTCATGTGCCGGCGGACGGTGACCGCGGACCCGTTACCAAGTACTATGCTTACGCGAAATTCAAGGATGGCGGCTACTCCTTCATGGTTATGAGTAAACGGGACATCGAGCTTCACCGTGACAAGTTCTCGAAAGCTAAGTTCGGACCCTGGGTGGACCACTTCGATGAGATGGCGAAGAAGACGGTGCTTAAGGCCCTGATGAAATACATGCCAATCTCCGTGGAGTTTCAGAAGGCCGTATCGATGGACGAGACGACGAAGCGAGAGGTATCCGATGACATGTCTGAGGTTATTGACGTAACCGACTGGAGCGACACTGCTGAGGAGGCCGTCAACAACGGTGCGATCGATGTGGAAAGGGATCCCGATACTGGATTCCCGAAAGACGGAGCCGGCGACCTGAGTCAAGAGTTCTTGGACTTCGAAGATGGAAAGACAAGCTGACGTTTCTTTCGACGGACCACCCGTCATGAAGTCGATGATCCGGCAGGAACTCTGGGAGTTAGTGAAGGATCAACCGCAACGCTTCAAGCAAGAGGTCAAAGATTATTTTGCCCGGACTTACCCAGGATTTACGGTGGTCCGGGCTCATTATCCCTTTATTTATTTGCGGGATGACCGCGGGAGGAACTCATGAGCATTCTTAATGACGTTACGGTATTTGACTTCGAGACATCCGGACTGGATGCAGAAGGCTGCAGAGTAATCGAAATGGCCGCGATCCGCTGCACCAACGGCGAGATCGTTTCGCAATTTAATACGATTGTCCGTCAGAACATCCCCGGCGGACTCAGCCCCAAAATCATCGAGCTGACTGGAATTACACCTGGTCTACTCTCAGGTGGTATGGACGAGCTGCTCGCCTTCAAGATCCTGAGAAACTTGATCGGTGACAGCCTCCTAGTCGCACATAATGCCGCATTCGACCTGGCATTCCTCCACTACTCACTTATGCGGCTCTCAGGCAAGACATACAGTAATTCCTTCATCGACACCTGCACAATCAGCCGTGACAGGCACGTGTACCCTCATAAGCTCACTGACATGTGCGATCGCTACGATATTGCCCTCACAGGTGCTCACAGGGCGCTGAACGACGTTATGGCAACCTGGGAGCTGCTGAAGGCCATGGATGCTGAAGAGAGCGTTAGCGGGTATATCAATCGTCTCGGATACCTTAAGAAGTACGGGCCGCCTTCCTGGTCTCCTGATTACGCAACACTGGTACCTACAAACAACAGGTACGCGGGGTGATATGAGTGCCAGGCAGCTACCCCTTTCCAATATTCTCGGGTTTATTGGAGCCAACACACTACAAACAAATAGGTTCAGCACTGTGGCTATTCCTATGGTGCATTAGCTCCACGACCAAGGATATAGAAAGGGATGGAGTTACCTGGGGCGTGGTGCTAGGGAATAAGCCAATCCAGACGACTGAACTTTCCGAGATATTCGATGTGAACGAGAAAACCATCCGACGGTGGATCAAAGACCTGGAGACCCACGAATACATCAAGGTGACTCGAGCTCCAAATGGCCTGATTCTTACCGTCAAGAATTCGAAGAAATTCGCGGACAAAAATGTCCGATCACAAGTCGATGATAGGACAAAAATGTCCGATCAGTCCAGCAGTGATCGGACAGAAATGTCCGATCCCCCGGACAAAAATGTCCGATGCAATAAAGATATTACAGAGATATTGATTGATAGACTGATAGACGATCTCGACGATGAATTTTTGAGATCAAGGTGCGGGGTTCCGTCGTCCGTTGCAGCTTCCTTGTCTGCAAGCCAAATACACCTTGATCCAGAAACCATCGCACAGAGAGCCAAGACCCTTGAGGATTACTTCAATCAGCGCCGGAGGCGTTTGATCGGAAGTAACGCCGACTGGGAATCTGCTCTCGAGGTGGCACGCAAGCCCATTCCGCTGGAGTTTGCACTGTTTGGGATTGATCTAGCCTTCGCCAAGCACAACAAGTACAAGAAGCGAGTCCGGGAAAGCATCCGTACCTTCGCCTATTGCAAGACCGTAATCCTGGAATCATGGGACTTTGTTCAGGATAGCTTGAACCAGTCCTACGATCCGAGCGAGGTGGAAGAGCTCCGTCCTTCCGCACCGAAACCGGAACGTAAGAGCAAGCAGCAGAGGCAGCTAGAAGCACTCAAACGATTTGGTGAGGAGGAAAAAAAACGTGGACAAGCTTGAGTTATCGCAATTGCTTGTGAGAATTCAGCGGCGTTACCCGAATTACGAAGTTCCTGTCGATGATGACGACCTGGTGGAGTTCATCGAAGATCTGCACAGTGACCTGAAGGATACGCCGTATGATGTGGCCCTCTCAAACCTGAGACGATATGTCATCGCGGGAAACAAGTATCCGCCAGCGATAGCGGTGCTTATGCAGCCACTAGAACCTGAGCCAGACGAAATTGGACGCTACCACGATGCGCTGAAGCGAGAAGCACAGGAGCATCTGGCCAATCTGAAAGAATGGACCGCCAAAGCGGTACCTTGCCCGGACCACGTTCGGGAGGAAGTGAGGAGGGTACTGGATGCAGCACGCGAACGGCAACGGCTACACTGAGCAGCATTACAGCCTGGAAGCTGAGCAGGCTGTCCTAGGCGCAGCCCTTATTGATCCAGATACGATCGTCACGCTGATGGAAATTATTCAGCCAGATGATTTCTTTCTGGCAAAGCATCGCACGATCTATGAGTCCATGCTGGATATCGCCGATGCCGATGATCCGCTTGACGTGATAATCCTTGGAGATCGATTGCATCGCCGGAAAATGCTTGAGGAGATTGGCAACGTCTCGTACCTGACTGATCTGGCCAAAGCAGTGCCAACGGCAGCCAACGTTGAACACTACGCAAATATCGTCCGTGAGAAGGCGATCCAAAGACAGGCCAGGTCAGCCATTCGGAAGCTGGGTGCAGACGAGGAGTCAAACGCTGACGAGCTGATTGCTAACCTGCAGGGGACGGCCGAAGCGCTGTCTGAACGCAAGCCAAAGGGTAAGGCGTTCCGCATGATATCTGACGTAGCCGCAGTGGCCTTTGAGAACCTGGAGGTCCGCTACATGAACCGCCAGGCCGGAACCGGAGAAGTCACTGGCATCCCGTCGGGCTTCCCGGATCTGGACCGTATGACTTCCGGATTCCAGCGGTCTGATCTGATCATCGTCGCGGCCCGGCCGTCGGTCGGTAAGACTGCCTTCGCCTTGAACATCGCACAGAGCGCCGGCATCAAGACGGGCGAAACGATTGCTGTTTTCTCTCTCGAAATGGGGGCAGAGCAGCTTGTGCAACGGATGATCTGCGCCGAAGGAAACATCGACGCCAGCCGCGTGCGGTCCGGGAACATGGAGGGTGACGATTGGGAAAAGGTCACCATGGCCATTGGTCGGTTGGCTGGAGCGAATATCATGATCGACGACAGCCCATCTCTCACAGTGGCGGAGATCCGGAGCAAATGCCGGAAGCTCAAGAAGGAGAAAGGACTCGGTATGATACTGATCGACTACCTGCAGCTCATCTCAGGGACAGGCAAGCAGGAGAACCGTCAGCAAGAGGTATCCCAGATCTCCCGCACCCTGAAGCAAATTGCCCGCGAGCTGAACGTGCCGGTAATCGCCCTCTCCCAGCTGAGCCGAAACGTCGAGCAGCGTCAGGACAAGCGGCCTATGATGTCGGACATTCGGGAGTCGGGTTCGATCGAGCAGGACGCGGACATCGTCGCCTTCCTGTACCGGGATGACTACTACGACAAAGAGTCCGAAAAGAAGAATGTCATCGAGATCATCATCGCCAAGCAACGGAACGGCCCGACTGGAACCGTGGAGCTGGCCTTCCTGAAGAACTACAACAAGTTCGTCACCCTGGACCGTTCTCATCAGGATCAGGCGAAAGAGCAGCCAAAGTCACCACCACGGAAGCCGCCGGCAGGCACACCTAAGCGGCGGACATGGGGTGCGTAGAATGGACAAGATTCAGCTTTACTGGATTGCCGTCGATCCGGTGCATGACTTAATGGTTCGCTATGAGGCTGCGCGAGAACTGCAGCAAACTCGATCGAAAGGAGAATCTCAATGTATAGACTCACGTTCAACGGAAGACCGTTCGGCTCCCCCTATCACAACGAGCAAGCTGCCTGGGGTGCTTACCTCCGGATGAGGCAGTGCATCCAAGGACTTTGGTACAAGAAGGTGGACGCATGATTGACCCATTGTTCCAGACGAAATATCGATTTGTGATCCACATCGATGGGACCCCGCTCGGGGAAGTATTTGTTCTCGGCGGCAGGTATATCTTAGCGCGGAAAGTTCGGCGCGGGCTCAGCTGCGTAAGGGCGGTGGGAAATTGAGGCCATACAAGTTCAGGGCTTGGGACAAAACAACGGGCATGATTCACTTTGACTTCGATGACCTGTATTACAACACGGCAACGATTAACCATGGCGTTTACGATGTGCCGGTTATGCAATTTTCTGGTGTCATAGACCAGGAAGGGAAAGAGATTTTCGAAAGGGACATCATTATCTGCGCTTGGGGCAAGTCTTCCGAAGTCGGTGTCGTGGAATTCAAGGACGGCTGCTTCAAAGTGACCGGATTGAAGAGATTCTTGGATATCCCGCTCTACTTGCGGTACCCGGATCACAAAGTTATCGGAAACATCTATGAGAATCCTGAGCTGCTGGAGGTGAAACCGCATGGATCCGAATTTGAAGGCGGCCATCAAAAGAGTGATCGATGATCTCGAGACTAAGGCACGACGGCAGGAAAGGCAGTTAATTCCTGGCGAGTCGGTCGCTTACGCCAATGGTTTTATGACCGGGAAGATGTCCGGCATGATGCTAGCTGTCTTGGAGCTCGAGAAGGTGCTGCAGGATGCCTAGATACATTGGGCTTGACCCCAGCACGAAAACCGGATACGTGGTCCTGGATGAGGACGGCGAGATCTGGGAGGCCCGCGAAATTGAGGGAGCGGGAAAGGTGGATCCGGGAAGGATGCATGACCTGATTTGCCAGGTGAGCCGGCTGATTCAGCCAGGCGACCGGGTTGCGATAGAGGGTTTCGGATTTGCCAGCCAGCGCGGCTTTGAGATGGGCGGCATTGGCTGGGGAATCCGGCTCAACCTCTTCGCCAGAAAGATCGGATATACCGAGGTAGCTCCATCTCAGCTGAAGAAATTCACGGGTTCCGGGGGGAACGCCGGGAAGGAAGCGGTCGCGGTGGAGGTATACAAACGCTGGGGATTCCAGCACAAGAGCAACAACGTCACCGACGCCTATGTGCTCGCTCAGATCGTCCGGGCAATGCACGAGCCGGTGAAGCTGATCAAGGTCCAGCAGGAAATCATACAAAAATTGAGAGGATGATCACCATGTTCGCAAATATCAAAGCCAAGCTGCTGAAAGTAGACCTTAGAAAAGGTGGCAAGAAGATCCTGGTGTTCGAGAGCACCGTCCGGATGAGCGCTGGCGAGCTGGAGGCCTTCAACGAGATGATCGACCAGGAGGTAGCGCTGGCCGTTGACTCTCAGGTGATCTCCTACCGGGTGCGGATGAATGCGAAGACCAACGAGCCGGTCGTCAAGTACAAGGTGGACGAAACGGGTGTCGTCAGCGAGGTCAAGGAGGAAGGCAAGCAGGTAGAGATGGACCTGGGCCTCCCGCCAGAGAAGCAGCAGATCAAAGAAGAAGCGGCGGAGCTCCCGCGCAGCGTCGTTGAGGAATTCATCATCGCGGGCCTGGCGCCTCAGTACTCCGATTTGAACTATGACTTCATCGAGATCGTAACCCGGCGAGCAGACGGCGACAGTTACCTCCGCCTTGCTTCCGACCTGAACGTGTCGACTGGCCGCCTGGCCGAGATCCTGGACGAGTACTGCGGCCGTGTGGCTCCCCTTGCCGCTAAGTGGAACGAGTGGCGAGAAGGTAGGCTACAGGCTGAGAGAGAGGTCGCTCAAGCGGTGGAAGAGGTCATTGAGCAGACCACAAAGCAGGATCAGCAGCCGGCGGAAGACGGTGCTCCGGACGAATCCGGACAGGCTTCCGAGGCCGTCAGCCAGGAGGCAGGCGCTGGTGATGCAGCTGCCGGCGCCGCTGACGACGGATCGGAGCCAAGCAAGGAAGCCATCGAGGATTACATCCTGCAGGAGAAGCCCCGCTTCGATGACGTCGAATTCGACCCGGAGCTCTTCCAGTACAAGAAGGAATCCGGACGCACCTGGATGGAGATCGCCGCTCAGTACGGCGTAAACTCCTCGAAACTGCAGTCTGATTGGGGACAGTACAAAAAGCGTGTGGCCGAGAAACTGAAACAGAACGGAGCGGCGTAAGTGGAGAACGATAAGAGGATCGAGCAGCGGATGCTCAGTATTCAGGAGAAAGAAGAAGATATCATCTGGATCAAAGGGCAGCCATTTTTGGTCCAGCGAGCCACTCCGGATGATGTCGATAGAGTCAACAAAGGCATGATCTTCGACTAAGGAGGGTGCGCTATGAAACAGCTCAAAAAGCCGTCACGAGCACAGAAGAAGTTCATCTCTCAATCCAAGCTGAACCCTGATAACTGGTTCATTGAACGAGACTCCTCAACGGAAATGGTTCTGGTTCACCGGCACACATCGACTCTGAAACGGATCCGAAAGACAGGCTAGGGTAATTCAATATCACAGCGGGAGGCGCCAGCCTCCCCAGGAGGTGCGCTATGAAGCGGCAGCTCTCAGCAAGAGAGGCAAAGGTACTGGAACTCGTACGCATCCACAAAACTCAATCTGGGGTGCGCAAAATTACAGGGGATAACTCTAAAGCGATAAATACTCTTCTGAATCGGCTCGTTAAGTTTGGCATGCTTGAAAAAAGCGGTGTTCGTAAAAAAATGGAGTACCGAGTGTTGGATGTCCCCTATGAGGTTATTGAGAAGCGCATACCAAGGGTACCGGCGGATCGCCCTCGGAACCTGCCGGTTAACGAAGTATGCCTAACGGAACTGGTCGGCTCGTTCAGTCTAACAGAGAAGCAACGGTCTGACCTGCAGGCTTATAGATACACCGAAAGTCGTAAGCAGCTCGCCCGCCGGCTCGGTATATCGAAGACGCATCTCAATTTTGAGCTCATGAAGATCGGAGGTACCAAATGAACAACGAACAGGTGCAAGAACTGAAGGAAGGACTCCAGGTGATTATCTCGCAGGGACTCGTGCTTCAGCTCGTTAAGGTCTCTGAGCTGCAGGAGATGGCGGACACGATCGAGCGGCAGGCGAAGGAGATCAAGCGCCTCTCCACCATCGAGCAGGCACTCCAGGATTACTTCCCACGAGAAACCGGTACAGCACGGGACGTGTTCAACTGGGTCGAGTCGGTAAGTGGGTACCTGGAGGAATGACCGTGGATGCATTCCATCTTCCAGCTTACCACAACGTGAGCGGTACTGGTGGTTCTGGCACTGGTCCTCGCCTTTCTCATCCTCTTACTGAAGATGGGGGTCAAGGATACTAAAGACGAGGATCCCGATATTTAAAGTTATCTCGCTGAAACGAGGGGTTCCAATGCAGCTGCTTAGAGAAATTGTGGTGGATAACTTCGCCGGCGGCGGCGGAGCGAGTACAGGCATTGAACTAGCGATCGGTCGCAGCGTTGATGTAGCAATTAACCATGACCCTGCGGCGATCGCCATGCATGAGGCAAATCATCCGGAGACCGAGCATTATTGTGAATCGGTATGGGACGTGGACCCGAGGCAAGCAGCAGCTGGTCGTCCGGTAGGGCTTGCCTGGTTCTCACCTGACTGCAAGCACTTCAGTAAAGCCAAGGGCGGCAAACCAGTAAACAAGAATATTCGGGGCCTTGCATGGGTTGCATTGCGGTGGGCTGCAACTGTCCGCCCGCGGGTGATCATTCTCGAGAACGTCGAGGAATTTACATCTTGGGGGCCGTTAAAGGACGGTCGGCCGGACCCGAAGCAGAAGGGCCGTACTTTCAGGTCATTCGTCAATGCCTTACGCCGGCAAGGCTACGAGGTGGAATGGAGAGAGCTTCGAGCCTGTGATTATGGAGCACCAACTATCCGGAAACGACTCTTCCTGATCGCCCGTTGCGACGGTCGCCCGATCGTCTGGCCGCAGCCTACACACGGGAACCCGGAAAGCCTGCCGGTGAAGGCGAAGAAGCTGAAGCCATGGCGAACAGCGGCGGAAATCATCGATTGGTCGATTCCATGCCCCAGCATCTTCGAACGGAGTAAGCCGCTTGCCGAGAACACTTTACGTCGAATAGCCCGGGGCATTCAGAGATTTGTGATCGACAACCCGGAGCCGTTTATCGTTCGCATCGGCCAGACTGGTTTTGGTGGTGATCGGCTTCAGTACAAGGTGAACGATCCCCTAACTACGGTAACGACTAAGGCAGAGCACCTTCTTATCAGCCCATCCCTAATACAAATGGGGTACGGGGAGAGAAAGGGTCAAGATCCCAGAGTACTGGACCTCGACAAACCGGTGGGCACAGTTACAGCCGGGGGAAATAAATTCGCGGTAGCTGCAGCGTTCCTCGCCAGGCATTTTGGTGAATCGGTAGGCAGCTCTATGAAGGAGCCGACCGGAACCGTAATGGCCGGCGGCGGAGGCAAAACAGCCATCGTCACAAGCAACTTGATCAAGCTACGCGGGACCTGCCAGGACGGCCAGCCGGTAACCGAACCTATGCCAACCATTACGGCAGGGGGGCTGCATGTAGGAGAGGTCAGGACCTTCCTGATGGCCTATTACGGTACCGGAATTGGCCAAGAACTCAAGGACCCACTGCATACAGTGGTGACCAAAGATCGGTTCGGCTTGGTTACAGTGGAAGGACAAGATTTCCAGATCGTCGATATCGGCATGAGAATGCTCGAGCCTCAAGAGCTCTTTGCGGCACAAGGTTTCCCGAAAGAGTACATCATCGATCGGGATGCAGTCGGCAAACGATATCCGAAGTCAGCCCAGGTTGCACGGTGCGGAAACTCAGTGCCGCCTCCGTTCGCTGAAGCCCTCGTGAAAGCAAACCTGCCGGAACTCTGCAGATCAGAGGTCCCTTACAAAGGAAGTCATCAACTGGAAATGCAGCTAGTGTAAGAAAATGAGCGCTCAAATACATGGGGAGGGAAAAAGGTGAAATTAGTTCAATACAAGATCATTCTTAAAAGCGGACAATCGATAATTTTTGAGAATGAAAATAGTATCGATAAGATGCTATCTAATATCTCTCTGAAAGAGGGAGCCGCGCTTCATGTGGGATCAAGGATGGTCATTATGTGTTCAGAAATTGCTGCAATAATTCAAACATCGGAGTAACGGACAAGTTTGAATACGGAGGGACATGGGAGGAATCCAATGCGAACGATCTATAAATATCCAATCGAGCTCCAGAACAAGCAGCTGCTTGAACTGCCCAAAGGTTCACGAGTACTCTCGGCCCAAGAACAGTATGGCGGGATCAATATCTACGCCCTGGTCGACACCGATCTGAAAGAAACCGAGAAGATCGTAATTTTACTTTATGGCACAGGGCACCGCATTACAGAAGATATCGAGGAATATCGGTTCCTGGACACGGTCAGCATGCACGGCGGGAATTTGGTAATACACGTTTTTACAGAGCAACTTTGACAACTGAACAAAGGGAGGCTTTTGTATGAATCACGTTAAGAACTTTCAGATCGAGGATATCGATGGTTGCGAGTTTGTTAAGTGCTCGTCGGTAGGCAACATGATGATCTCTTTTCACCGGGATGAAGACGGTTATGAGACTGGACATATCAGAACGGTGTATCCCGATGGATCACATGGATGGGTAACTCCGGAAAAAGCACAGAGCAAGCTTGATAGCGGCGAGTGGAAGGTCTACCGTATCGATAAAACAAGTCGGCAGATTCTTAGAGCAGCGGGATTCGAAGAGCACGTGATGGATCAGTGGTCTGACGCAGAGTGCGACGAGCAGCTCGAAGCAATCCAAGAATATCCGGAGGGATGAACAATGAAAGTGAAATCGAAGAAGCCAGTGGCGGCGGCCCTGAACAATACCGTAGTGGCCATGGTGAGTAACGGCAGCCTAACGATTTTCGAAGCACAGCAAGAGTTTGAAGGTGAGCAGGGCGCGGTGGTTCCAGCCAAGTCTATCTGGCTTAACACCTGGCACGCCAAGGTGCTGCGGGACTTCTTGCACGAGCATTTCATTTTCGAGGAGGATGGCAAATAATCATGTACACCATCGTATACCACAAGCATGCAACAGGAAACTACATCGCTAAATTCGAGAATCAGTCCGTCCTGGTCCTGCAGGGCGCCTTCCGGTCAATCACCGGCGTGAGCCCGCAGTCCTCCAGCGGCTGGACCGAAGTCGAGAAGCGGGAGCTTTCGAAGCTCGGATTCATCGTTAGATAAAAAAAGGCCCCGTCGATCTTGGGAGGATCGGCGGGGCTAGGATTTGAGTAGTAACGCACAACCACAGTATATCATACGGTGAGGGGTGCGGGGGATGAGTCAGATAAAGATCAAGAAGGGTACATTCCATCATGTGGAGTCGGAGCTTGCTGCTTACCACGAGACTAGAAAAGAGATCGTCCGGGTAAAGAACGAGCTGCTGAATGAGAAGTCCCCCGGATGCCCCGGGACGATGATCATGAAGCACCGGCAACTCGAGCAGATGCAGATGATTGTGGATGCAATCGAAGGCGTAGTCTTCCGGTTGACTCCGGACAAACAGGAGCTGGTGAAGCTCCGGTACTGGACCAACCCGCAGCTGCTTACCTGGGATGGGATAGCTCATAGATTATTCTGTAACCGAACGACGGCGATCCGGTGGCGCGACGAGATCGTGGCCGCCGTGGCCGAGCGTATTGGCTGGCGATAAAGATGCGACTTTTATGCGACTTTTGAAGGCAAATTCGTTGGTAACATGGCATTACAGCAGCTGATTCACCGCTGCGGGTAATGCCTAATGGACCCATATCACCTCAGGCACTCGGTCATGCTGTGGGACTTGTTCCTTAGACGCCAGTCGTCAGGGGTGTGATATGAGGTGGGGTGAAATGCCCCACTTTAGGGATCGACTTGTCTCCCTAAACAAGGGACTTTGTCCCTTGCTCAGTGACGGTGGATCCACTGAGGAAGGGATAAAGCAATTTTTAGAAACCAAGTTAGAAGGTTTTTCCTCTTGATTGTCGAAGACAATCGTAAAAGGGGAGATAGACTTGGAAAATCAGGAGAATAGTCAGAAAAAATCTCAGGAAATAGAGAAGATAATAATAACCTCGGAAAAACGTTGGCGAACACAAGACTGGGTTTGGCTAGTCTGTTTTTTACTCTACGCTCAAATTTTTACGGTGTTTTACAAAGAAATGGTAATGACCGTAGTCTCATTTGTATCCACGTTTGTATCCACAGCTCTCGGTGCAGTCGCAATTTACATTTCAGTAAGAGAAGCGACTAAGGGTGACGAAGTAAAGGACCAGATTAATCTTATCTTGGGTGAGTTACGAGAGAAGGTAAATCAGATGGATACAAAGCTAAATAATTTCGACCCTCGTGAATTTAATAAGGAAAAGGATTTGAAAATAGACGAAATTAAGAACAACATTAAAAGCGAGCTGGAAAAGGGGTTGTCTGAGGCGAAAACCATGAGCAAAGAAGATATAATGCTCATTGTTAATGATAAAGTCGAAGAGGCGACCAATGATCTTAAGACTTCTCTCACCATTAGGAATGATAAAGACCGCATGCAGCAAGCGTATCGGGATTACTTAAATAATGTTATTAGGGTTCGAAATGTAATAAAATCTCTGCCTCCGGGTACCAAAATAGGCACATCAAAAATTTACAATGCATTTCAAGGTTTATATAACATAGACGTAAGTATAGATATGATAAATGAGCAGGTGAAGAAGAGTCTAGAGGAAGGAATAATTATTCAACGAGAAGACGGTTTATATGTACGGAGTAATGAGTGATGCTTTCCGGCACCCAAGTGGGTGCTTTTTTCTTTTTCCTGGAGGTGGAGGTGAGAACCGTGAAGTCCCATATACGCTGGGAGTACATTTGCAAGTACAATGGCGAGCATGTCCTCGCGCTGTATGTGTGGGGGAAGTTCATGGGGCTGATGACAGGAAAACGAGCCCCGAGAATCGATTCTAAGGCGTGATGCTTGCCAATCTTATACATGTCCGATTTTACGTAGAAACGAGGAAATAGGCCTAGTTCTGAATGTGAGGTAACATCAATCGGAGGTGGTGATTCGTGTAAATGGATGCTGCTGAAAAACAACCCCATGCAAGATGTGGAGCCAAGACAAGAGGTGGCGGAACGTGTAAGAATGGCGCGATGGAAAATGGCCGTTGCAGGATGCATGGAGGTAAGAGCACCGGCGCACCGAAGGGCAACAAGAACGCCGTTTCCACCGGCGAGCATGAAGCGATATGGCTGGACGCACTCGAGGAAGATGAGCGCGTCTTTTTTAATTCAGTCAAGATCGACCCGCTCGAGCAGATCAACAACGAGATCCGCCTTCTCGAGATCCGGGAGCGGCGCATGCTGCAGCGGATCGCCAAGGTGGCTGGCGGATGGGAATCTGATGAGACCCAAAGTAAGCAGCAACTGGTGGCGGGGGCGGACGGCGAGACACTCAAGACCACCGAGAAGACGATCCGCAAGCGCTCGAAGCTGGACCGGATGCTGTCCATCGAAGACGCTCTGACCCGGGTGCAGAACAGCAAGACGAAGCTCCTGGAGATCAAGATCAAGCTGCTGAGCTCCGACGTACAGGATGAGGAGCTGCAGGATGACGGCTTCCTCGAGGCGCTGCGTGGCCAGGTGAGCGAGGTGTGGGACGATGGCGATCAAACGTAAGCAGTCCACCTTCCGCTGGAAACCCTTCTCCAAGAAGCAGATTCAGGTACTTACCTGGTGGATGAAGGGGAGCCCACATGCCGACAAACACGCGGTGATCTGTGACGGATCTGTCCGGGCCGGCAAGACGGTGGCCATGTGCTTCTCGTATGTCGCCTGGGCGACGGAAAACTTCGACGGGCAGCAGTTCGGCATGGCCGGCAAGACGATCGGGGCCCTGCGGCGGAACGTGGTCGGCCCGCTCAAGATGATTCTGCGAGGCCGTGGGTATAACGTCACCGATAAGCACGGCGCCAATTATCTCACGATCAGCAGGGGCGGCGTCTCCAATGACTTTTACCTCTTCGGCGGTAAAGACGAACGTTCCCAGGATTTGATTCAGGGCGTCACGCTCGCCGGCATGTTCTTCGACGAGGTTGCGCTGATGCCTGAGTCCTTCGTCAACCAGGCGACAGCTCGATGCTCGATATCGGGGGCTAAGTTTTGGTTCAACTGCAACCCTGCCGGCCCTTATCACTGGTTCAAGGTTGAATGGCTGGACAAGCTCGAGAAGAAAAATGCTCTCCATATTCACTTCACAATGGATGACAACCTTTCACTCGACGCTGAAACCAAGAAGAGGTACTTCAGCCAATATACAGGGGTCTTCTACAAACGTTACATCCTTGGGCTGTGGGTGATGGCCAGTGGCGTAATCTACGACATGTTCGATGCAGAAGTGGGCGGAAAGCACGTCGTGAAGACGGTCGAACGCCGGTATATGAAGTACTATGTCAGCTGCGACTACGGCACGCAGAACCCGATGGCTTACGGCTTGTGGGGCCTCTCCCAGGGCGTTTGGTACAAGATCGATGAATTTCACTATGACGGCCGCAAAGAAGGCAAACAGAAGGACAACGAAGAGTATTATGCAGAGCTAGTCAAGTTCGTTGGGGATGCTCCGGTGAAAGGCATCATCATTGACCCATCGGCTGCCTCCTTCATTGCCACAATCCAGAAGCACGGCCGCTTCGGCGTGATCAAGGCAAAGAACGACGTGCTCGAGGGCATCCATGCGGTGGCCATGGAGCTGAACGCCGGCACGATCAAATACAACGATATTTGCAAGGAGACGATCCGAGAGTACAGCTCCTACATTTGGGACGAGAAGGCTGCGGATCGGGGCGAGGAGAAGCCGGTCAAGCAGAACGACCACCATATGGACGGAGACCGGTACTTCGTTTACACGATCGTCCACAAAGGAGCCAACCCGCTCGATCGCATGCGGCGGCTTTCGGCATCATGACAGGAGGTGAGACTTTGAGTAGGGAAAAAGCAGAATTTAGGCTCGACAACATGCGGAGCGGGTACAACGCCTACCGCACCGACTTCCTGGTGGGCCACGGCAAGGGCGGCACAAAGGATGCCCTCACCCGGCAGCGCATTAACATGAACCGGCGCAAGCTATCTCACCAGGAGCTGCTCAACTACTATGCATCGAATCAAATTGTCCAAAACATCGTGGATATCCCATCCGAAGACATGACGCGAAGCTGGATTACCATCAAGATGAAAGACCTAAGCCTGCAGGATAAGCTCATGCGGAAGATGAGAGATCTCAAATGCAAGGAGTGTTACTGTGACATGCGGCGGTATGAACGGCTGCACGGTGACGGTTTCGTCTCTATCGGTGCGTCTCAAAAATCGCCCTTCACCCTGGAACAGCCGCTCGAGGAGAAGCAGCTGCTTCGCATCGATTACTTGCATGCCTTCAGCTCCTACAAGGTCAACAATTTCATCCTCAACGAGGATATGTTCTCGCCAGGCTACGGCCAGGTGGAATACTTCCAGATCAACCGACGGAGCAAGATCGGAGAGCAGATCCTTGCCGGCATTGATACGAGCGGGGAAATTCACCGCAGCCGAGTATTCCATGATCAAACCCGCCGCTTGGAGGATGAATACCAAGGGCAATCCATCTTAGAGCCGATGTGGGACGTGCTGAGCGTGTTTGATACGGCGCTTTGGTCTGTCGGTCAGATCCTCTACGACTATACGTTCAAGCGGTATAAGTCCGACGGCGTGAACCAGATGACCAGGGAAGAAAAGGCCGAGTTTCAGATGCTTGCTGACTTTATGTTCCGCACTGAGGCGCTCGCTATCATAGGCGAGAACGAGGATATTGATAAGGTCACCACGAACGTGACCGGCATCAACTACCTGTTAGACTTCGTGTGGGAGTCGCTGAGCGGTTCGGCCAAGATGCCGAAGAGCGTCATCAAAGGGCAGGAGGCAGGCACGATCGCCGGCGCGCAGTACGACGTCCTGAACTACTATAGCCGGATCGCAGCCGCCCAGGAGACGGAGCTGCGGCCGCACATCGAGCGGCTGATCCGGTACCTACTGATCGCCGACGGGGAGCTCGGCGGCTCGATCGACCCGGACTCCCTTGATTGGGAGGTCGTCTTCAACCCGCTCTGGAACGTGGACCAGGAGACGGACGCCAAGATCCGCAAGCTGCAGGCGGAAACGGATGAGAAGTATATCGCATCAGGAGTGCTGACAGAAGACGAGGTCCGGCAACGGCGATTCGGCAGCTTAGGCGGGGCGGCACCAGGAGCGGAGACGAAGGATACGGAAGTGCCCGAAGAGAAGCAAGACGGCCTTTCGGAGGAGGAATGGCGCACCCTGATGGATAACCACGACGCCAGGATGCGGGATCGGGGGTGACACCGGTGGCAAGACGACGGCTTAAGCCCATCCCCACCCGCTTCCCTGACATCGTAGCCCGGAGCCATGCGGCTGCCGTGTCCGGCCTGATCAGGGAGATGCACAGCGGCACGCTGGACATTTTCAACCGCATCCTGAAAGAGGAAGTTCGCCGATACCAGCAGGATAGCGCCCGCTATGACGGCCCGCTCGAAACGATCTTGGCTGCTCTGCAGCTTGCCAAGGATCGAGCGAAGACCTTCATATTCACGCCGCAGCGCATCACAAAGCTGGCCGAGCTGTTCGTCGGCCGAATCAACCAGTACAATAAGCGAAACATCGGAGACCAGGTGCAGCGGGTGGTTGGAATCGATCCAACCGTCCAAGAGCCCTGGCTCGATTCTTTTATGCGGGCATCGGTGACCGAGAACGTCGGGTATATCACCAAGATCATGGAGGACTACTACGCCAAGGTCGAGGCAGCTGTCCTGCAGGGCGTGAAGAATGGCCAGAGCCTGCGGCAGCTCACCGGCGAGATCAAGAAGGCGGCCGACGTCAGCTACAGCAAGGCCAAGTTCATCGCTGTGGACCAAACGGGCAGCATCCTCGGTCAGATGACAGCCAAGCGACACCAGGCAGCCGGGATCCGCAAGTTCAAATGGTCTACATCCCACGACGAGCGGGTCCGGCCGGAACACCGTGGATACGATGGTAAGGTGTACGAGTATGGCAAGCATAAGCTTCCCGGTACCGACTACCGCTGCAGGTGCGTGGCGATACCGGTCTTCGATGATGACGACGAGGATGTAGTCGCGGCGGCGGATTCCCCGCAGGAGACGGAAAGTGATATAATAAAGAACGCCCGTGTCTTCCAGACAGCCAATGAGGTCAAGGAATGGGAGAAGAAAGTCGCGCCTGCCTACCTGAAGAGCCTTAATGCACTAGAAACCAGCGCCATAACGAAATATACCGGCAGCGCTTATTCGACGATCAACAAGAGCCTGCGAGCGGGGAATCCGCCTGATGATCTCGTGAACAACATCAGCTCGGGGCTGCGGAAGTTCGAGCTGGAAGAGCACATCACTGTTTACCGCGGACTTTACAGCAACATTTTCGGACCTGTCGATGAAATGGTAGGCCTTGAGGTAACAGATCCGGGTTACATGAGTACCAGCTTGCTCAGCTCAACCAGTTTCTCGGGCACAGTGAAGATGGAGATCAAGGTGCCGGCCGGATCAAGGGGAGCCCTCGTAAATCCGATTAGCCTGTTCCAGGATTCGGAGTATGAATTCCTCCTCGATAGGAACAGCACAATAAAGATCGTCGAGGCTTCCAAGGACGCATCGGGCGTTATACAAATCCTAGCGGTGGTGAAGAAGAATGAGTGAACATGAAGTACCGAACCCGGACAAATTCATGTGGAAGAGTGCGGAAGGTTTGATCATCAAACGGCCAGAAAAGAAGCCGAAAGACGAACCGCCAAAAGATGATAAGAAGGAATGAAGGTCGCCCAAAAGGAGCGGCCTTTTTTGTTGCCCAAAAACCAGGAGGGATAACGATGATCAGCGTTCGAATTTCCCAAGTATTAGGTGAATACGAGACAGAAACCTGGACAGAGATCCATGATTCGTCTCCGGAAGAAAGAAAGGAGATTATTGAGAGTATCCGTAGATCACTCCTCAATATCTACCCGCCTAAGGAGATAACCATCAGTACCGAAGATATGACAGCGGAAGAGCTCACGGAGCTGAGGAAGCCTTGGGTCGGAACATTAAAGCCATGGGAAGACGCACCCTCCTTGGGTAAAATGCATGTCGGTGAAGCTATTATCCCGAAAGGAGGTGAAACAACGATGGAAGAATTAGCAGTAGGACGCCTTGTTCACTATGTCATGCCTGATGGTAAAACACATCGGCCGGCAATGGTCGTGCAGGTGTGGAACAAAAAAGGTATGTCGAATCTGCAGGTGTTTACGGATGGTCAAAACGACTATCAAAGACACGGACTCCAATTCCGCGGTAATCTCGCTTGGGTTGGGTCCGTTTCTTTTTCTGAAGGAAAAGAGGCTAATACCTGGCACTGGCCGGAGCGGGCCTAATATAAGTAGTTGCAGGGGAGGTGACCACCTGACATGAAACCAACCGTAGGACGGATTGTCCATTACCAAAGCTATGGCACTCCGGGCGGAGAATACAAAAGCGAGCCGCGCGCAGCCATTATCACCGGCGTCGTGGATGAGAAAATCGTGCATCTTTGCGTGTTGAACCCTACCGGTCAGTTCTTCAACCTGAACGTGATTCAGGGAGACGGACCAGGCCAGTGGAATTGGCCGCCGAGAGTATAATCCCCCGCCCTGAAGGGAGGTGATAACCAATCATGAAGCTGCAAAGATATGACCGCGCCATGGTGCTCGACTATCAGGAAGACGCTGCCGGCTACTTAACGGTGCAGGCTGCTATCACCCGCCCCGGGGTGTTTCCCTACCGGCGCGGCGACGGTGGGATTCAATTCGAAGCCAAGTTACCGGAAGACATCCTCTCAGAAGCCGTCGTACAGAGCGCTCGAGCTAAGCCGGTCACCGATGAGCATCCTCCCGAGCCCGTCACCCTGGATAATATCCAGAAGTACTCCCGGGGCATGAGCCATACGGATAGTCGCGTGGACGAAGATAAGATCAAAGTGACGTTGACGGTGACGGACAGGGCACTGATTGAAGGAGTACGCAGCGGGAAGAAGCGGGAGATCAGCATTGGCTTCGAGACCGACCTGATCCAGGAGCCCGGGGAGTACATGGGCCAGCGTTACGACGCCAAGCAGACGAACATCGTGATCAATCATATCGCGATCGTGGCCCGGGGCCGCGCCGGCCCGCAGGTGGCAATCCGCGGGGATTCCGCCTTTGAGATTGATGAAGAAGACATTAACGAAGGAGGCCAAACGATGGCAAAGTACACGATTGACGGCAAAGAGTTTGAGGTGCCGAGCGAGGTGAAGAGCAAGCTGGATGCCTTGGAGGCCCGCCTGGACGCAGCCAACACGAAGGTCGGCGAGTACGACAAACTGCAGGGCCGTTATGACGCTCTGGAGGCAGACCTGACGACGACGAAACAGCAGCTCGAAGAGGCAAAGAAAACCGCCCTGACGGAAGACAAGCTGGACGCAGCTGTGGCCGCTCGTGTTGCCCTCCTGGATGGAGCGCGCAAATTCCTTGGCGACGCCTTCGACTTCACCGGCAAGAGCGACCGTGACGTGAAGGTGGCAGTAATCCAGAAGGTCAAGGGTGCTGACTTCAAGGCCGACGGGAAGAGCGACGATTACATCAACGCCTTCTATGATGCGTCGGTAGAGCGGGCGCGCACTGATGGCTTCTCCTCCACCGGCGCGAATAGCGTGTTCACCGCCACGGTCAGCACTGATGCGCAGGATGAGATCGCCAGACTGCGCGCAGAACGCCTGAATATCAAAAACAAGGAGGCGAATTAATCATGCCTATCACGAATTATGACCAGTACATGCCCGAGGCGATCGGTAAAGGCCGTATCGCTCAGTATCCTGAGCACCGTGCGGACACCCTGGGCGCCAATGGAGTGATCGGCTGGGGCCGTGCTGTGCAGCACACAGCGACGAACAAGAACCGCGGTGAGGTTTACAACGGTACCAGTAAGGTCGTAGGCATTGCCATTGCCAACCATTATGGCGAATACCGGGTGACGAACCTCCATAACGAGATCACCGGCCAGTATGAGAACAACGACGCTGCCTCCGTGCTGCGCAAAGGTGTGATCTGGGTCCAGGTGCTGGAAGACGTCGTCAAGGGCGACCTGGCCGTCGCAGATAATGCGACTGGTGACTTCCGGCCGTCCACCACGGCAACTGCCGGCAAGTCCGCAGTCATCGGGGAGTTCAAATCCTCGGCCACGGCCAACGGCCTGGCTCAGCTCGAAGTAAATCTGCCAAACCAATAATGGAGGTGTTCCCTGAATGATTAACCAAGTAGCATTCCGAGGCATGGACCTCGAGGCAATCGACCGCACGATCTATATGCCGAAGGCTGAAGAGCTTACCGCCCGCCGTCTCATCAATGTGAAGAGCGACATCCCTGCCGGTGCTGAAACCTATGCATATGACGTCATGACCCGCTCCGGGGTGGCTAAGATCCTGGCGAATAACGCCGACGATGTACCCCTCGTCGATGTAGACATGCGGAGGGAGTATCAGCGCATCTACTCGATCGCGACTTCCTTCGCATACAACGTCCAGGAGCTGCGCTCCGCTCAAATGACCGGGCAGCCGATCGACGCAACGAAAGCGGGTGTCGCTCGCCGCGCCGTCGCTGAGAAAGAGAACCGCCTGGCCTGGATCGGCGACGCCGACTTCGGGATCCAGGGTCTGATCAATGCGACTGGCATCCAGACGACAAACGTTTCCCAGAATGTTAATGGCACGAGCACCAAGTGGAAGGACAAGACGGGTGAAGAGATCGTGGAGGATGTTCGTATCGTCCGCGCGCTGATCTCGGTGCTCCCCGGGCACATGACGTCTCCGCTGACTATGGCCGTTCCTCCGACACAGTACGAGATGCTGAACAGCCGCTACAACGAGTTTGATTCCCGTACGGTCCTGCAGGTGATTCAGAGCTACAACTGGTTCAGCTCGATCGACCGGGCTCCTGAGCTGAAGGGCGCCGGCACGGGCGGCACGGACTCCCTGCTGATCTTCGACGCTTCCCGCGAAGTCATGGAGCTGCTGATTCCTATGGACATGACCCGTCATGATCCGGAGTGGAAGTTCCCACGCTGGAAGTTCGCCGTGGAAGAGCGCTGCGGCGGGGTTGTAATCCGCTATCCTATGGCTATTGCGAGAGGAGATGGAATCTAATGCTGGTTCATAACAAAGGAAATTATGTACGCAATCAAAACGGAATCCGTCTGGTGCCTGGCGTCAACAACATCTCTGAAGAGGACTGGGAAGAGTTTATCTCCCACCCGCTCAATCAGAAGCTGGTGGATGAGGGCGAGCTCGTTCCGCAGCAAAAGATTGTGGAGCGTGTGGAAGGTGCGACGGTTACGCGGGAACTGAAAACGGCAGGCCTTGTAGATATGACTGCAGCTGATGCCGTCGCTCTTATCAAGGACACTCACTCCCGAGATCTGCTCGCTAGTCTCCGGGAAGAAGAGGCTGCCGGCCAGAACCGCAAGACGGTAATCACAGCTATCGATAAGCAGCTTGCCGATATCGAGAAGTCCTTTGAGGAAGCCCGCAACAAAAAGGACGAAGCTGATCAGGACGAAGAATAGGAGGATGATGGCTAATGCCAACAACTCCAGATAGGGTGCGGGCGATCGCTTCGCACCTTGGCGCCCTGACGGATCCGCAGCTGCAGCTCTTCATTGATGACGCCATGATCGAGATCGCAGCCTTCCCGGCTGAGAAGATTGTCGGCTATGAGGACCGGCTGCCACGGTACCTGGCTGCGCACCTGGCGAGTATGAACGTCCGCCGCTCGACCTCCCAGCAGGTCGGGGACATGAAAGTCACGTACGACTCCGGTACTGGCGCCAAGGGCGAAGGCCTAGCCTCCACGCCATACGGCCAGGAGTACCTCCGGCTGCTGGATCTCTTGGACCTGAAGCCGCCGGAGACTGGCCCGGGGCTCGGGCTGATGGTGCTCTGATGGCCAGGGTTACGATCAAGGACACCAACCGGATCCCGGACGTTATCCGGACCATCCGGGCATTGAACAGGAAGGCTATCGAGATCGGGGTGTTCGGATCCGACAATTCGTTCATGGCCATGCTGGCCAGCGTCCACGAGTTCGGCCTGACCATCAAGGCGAAGAAGCGGTTCCTGACGATCCCCACGGCTCTGGCCGGGGATAAGAAGGCGCGGGACTTCAATGATTTGAGATTCGTGCCCATCGACGGAGGTCGTAAGGGTCTTTTGGTGCGGGATCGACAAAGGAGCGGGAGGAAAGGTGCCCGGTCGGAGATCATGTTTATCTTGGTCCCGTCGGTGAAAATCCCCGAACGCTCCTTTATTCGTTCCACCACCGACGCGAAGGAGCCGGAGTGGAGCAAGCTGGCCGGGAGGTTCCTGGCCGATGTGCTGGACGGGAAGATGAGTGTAGATACGTTCTATGAACGGCTCGGGGCCCGCATCGTCGGGGACATCCAGGAGGCAATGCGAGACATGGAGCCTGAGAACACCCCGATAACCCGCTCCAGGAAGAAGAGCAGCAGCCCGCTCATTGATACCGGCCGACTGCGGCAATCCGTAACGTGGAAGGTGGTGAGCACCTGATGCCGCATTTTGATTTTGCTGAAGTGTTCGGCGAGTGGGGGAAGAAATTCCACCGCTTCCCCAAAGGCGGGGGGTATTACGACTATGCCGACGGCGGGAAATGGGTGCCGGGGTATGGCGCACCGGTAGAGATGGAAGGGATCATCGTTCCAATGTCATTCGAAGAGCTGCAGCTGGAGACTGGCGGCACGTACACCCGGGACGACCGGAAGATCTACGTGCGACTGCCGGCTGAGCTGGCCATCGATGACCGGATTATGCATAAGGGCTTGGAGTACCGGGTGCTCGAGGCCAAGCCCTATGATGAATATTCCGATCACCGGGTCTATATCGCCAAACGAGTAAGCACGAAAGGACGTGGGCCGGATGCTTGATCTAAGAGCGATTCGTTCGATGATCGTGGCCGGGCTGCATGCCAAGCTGCAGCAGCCCGTGATCCGCGCCGACGAAGATGGAGAGGTTCCGCCCTACCCTTATGTTGTGTACAGCCTGACATCGCCTTACATCGATATTTTCGGTAAGGATATCGAGCAAGTCGTCGGCGAGAACCTGGAGCGTGTGCGCACGGTGGAGCTCGTCGCCTCCTTTACGGTCTACTCTGAGGACATCGATGAGGCCGAAGAGCTGTGCATGCGGATCCTAGACCACTTCAACCGGGAAGACCGCGACGCGCTGGCGGAGCAGGGTTTAGTGGTTGTGCGTAGCTCAGACGTTCAGAATCGGAGCGTGGCGCTCGTTGAGCACTATGAACGCCGCTATGGTGCCGACGTCAGGTTCAGGGCCTTAGATTGGCACGTAGCGCCCGGAGAATTTATCGAGCAAGCAGAAATTACAGAAGGGAGTTGAAGGCATTGCCTTTAAAAGACGTGAAAGTCACGATCAGCCTCTCACGGCCGGCGGGCCTGATCGGCTTCGGCAAGCCGCTGATCATCGGTCCGAAGACTGGCGGCCAGGCATACAAGAATTACAGCGACCTTACCGCACTGGTGGCTGATGGCTTCGCGGTAGGCAGCGAGGTATACAAAGCGGCGGCAGCTGTTATGGGCCAGGGAGATAACCGGCCGCAGGTGTTCGCGGTGGCTGCCTACGATAGCGGTGGTACGAGCGACGCGCTCGATGTGCTGACGGCCAATTACAGCAAGGACTGGTACTTCCTCATCAGCACCTCGACGGTGAAGACAGAGGTCATCGAGCTTTCGAACTACGTTGAGGGCCAGGGCCGCAAGCTCTTCGTTACCCGGACAAGCAGCTTGACCGACCTGGCAGACCTCAAGGCCACGGGCAATGAGCTGACCTTCGTCATGTACCACAGTGATCCGGATGAGGTTGCAAAGTATCCGGATGCTGCTTGGGTAGGTCGGGTAGGCAGCCGCACTGTCGGTACCGTGACCTGGAAGGGGCAACGGCTGGTCGGGATCTTGCCGGATGACCTGGATGCAGCGGGCCTGCAGGGCGTTCACGACAACGGCGGGAATGCTTACGTGACTAAGTCCGGCACGCCGGTAACGAGCGAAGGACAGGTGCTGACGGGCGAGTACATCGATGTCATCATGGGCAACCACTGGGTGGCGGCGAACATCGAGGAGCAGGTGCAGGCGCTCTTCAATAGCGGCGAGAAGATCAGCTACACGAACGGCGGAATCTCGCAGATCGAGAGTGTCGTGCGGACGGTGCTGGGCATCGCCTACCGGCAGGAGATCATCGCCGAGGATGCTGATGGCATCCCGCTCTACTCCACCGACTTCCCTACTCGCGCCGAAACAACGGCGATCGACCGGGCGGAGCGGATCCTGCGTAACGCAAAATTCACTTACGAGCTGGCCGGGGCGATCCATGCAGCAGAGATCACCGGCACGGTTAGCGTATAGGGGGTGTGAGTATTGAAGAACGTAAGCACGTTCAATGCGAAAGACGTTGCAATAACAGTTAACAACATCTTCCTGACTGGCGTTGCTGAGGACTCTTTCGTCACCGCTAGCAAAGATGAGGACGAATTCACGACCAGCGTCGGAGCCCAGGGAGACGTAAGCGTGTCAGAGGTAAACAACCCGCTCGGGACGATCACCGTTACTCTCCAGCAATCCTCCCCGTATGTCGAATACTTGAACCGCCTGGCCGTTAGCAAGACGATGGTTCCTATCTGGGTGTTCTATAACGGGCGTCCAAAGGAGAAGATTGGCGGAACGCAAGCTCGAATCAAGCGTCCGGCTGCAGTGAATTATTCGGATGATGCAACAGATAGCAATCGGTCCTTTGAATTCCAAGTGTTTGATTATACTCAATAATCTGGGGCCCAGATGGGGCCTCTTTTTGAAAGGGGAAATACGCATGCAGCGTAGACAGATGAAATATACCGCTGGCGGGATCGAGTTCACGTTTCAGCACCCAGGGTTGCGGCTGGCCGCAAGGATCAAGGATACGAGCCGCGATCAGTACGGTCACCTGGCAGACGAGCCGCTATTCACTCAATTAATGGAGCACGTCATCGTTTTTCCTAAAACCACGTGGGAGTGGTGGGATGCGGAGCCAGAGCGGGAAGACATTATGAAGGAGGTCTTCGCAGAGGCGCTGCGATTTCTTATCGTCCGGCCTAAAGATGAGCCAGCAAGAATGGGAGAAGAAAGCGGAGAGAAACTGGCTGTTCTGGAGACCGGTTCTTGAGACTGGCGGAATCTCCTATAGTGATGCTTTCTCAATGGATATGGATGAGCTGAACGAGGCCAACGCGGCCGTCACAATCTGGCAGAGGCTGAAGGCAAAGAGAGGTGACTTTTGATGGACAAGTACCTGCGTAAACTCGCCCTTTCCGTCGCCTGGGAGATTGAGGATGGCCCTCTACGTAAAGCCAATAAAGCATTGGATGAGCTCAAACGAAGGATGGGAGACGGAAGCGCGAAGAAGTTTGAACGTGAGCTTGCCGCGGCTGGGTCAAAAGCTACTCAATCCAGCCGATCCATGGATAAGCTTACAAGTAGCATCCGCCAATCCAGCTCAGCTATGGATTCCCTGAAGAAGAGTGCATCGAGTGCCTTCCAGAGTGTCCAAAGAGTTGAGGGGTCTGCTACTGGCATGCTTCGGAATACCGCATTGGGTGTTGGTGTTGCCGCGACAGCGGGAGGCGCTCTCTTTGCAAGCAATTCAATGAGCCGGGCTCTGGACTTTGAGGCACAGATTTCAACGATTAAGGCCCTTACTGGTGCATCAGATGAGGCAATAAAGTCAGTTGAAACTCTCGCTTTAGAGATGGGGGAGAAAACAAAGTATTCGGCACTCGAGGCAGCTAAGGGTATCGAGGAGCTCCTTAAGGCCGGAATGCAGCCGGCAATCGTGCATGCTGGAGGATTGGAGGCCGCGCTAAACCTGGCCACCGCAGGCGGACTTGGCTTGCAAGAGGCTGCTGAGACTATGGGGACTGCGCTTAACGCCTTCAAAAAAGACGGGATGACTGCTGCCGACGTCGCAAATATATTAGCAGGCGCAGCCAATGCTTCTGCGACAAGTGTCCACGATCTCAGTTATGCGCTCGCTTCAGGCGGGGGCGTTTCCAACATGCAAGGGTCCACTTTTAGAGATTTCATCTCGGGGGTGGGGATACTCTCGAGCGATGGAACAAAACAAGGATCTGATGCCGGCACGAGCATGAAGTCATTCATGATGGCACTCCAAGCGACAGGTGACAAAGATATCGCCCTCTTTGATCATCTGGGGCTTGGCAACGGTAAAAACAACAAGTTTTATGACAAAGGGAAGCTCAAAGATTTGGCTGGCCTCGCCCAGGTGCTACAGGATACTTTCAAGAATATGAACGAGCAGGATCGCTCCTACTACATGGAAGAGATCTTCGGTTCGGACGGCATTCGTGCAGCAGCCACCCTGTTTAAAGCAGGTGCCAAAGGGGTCAAGGAGTTTCAAGACCAGATGAGTCAAGTGACAGCTCTGGAAGTAGCCACGGAGAAAATGAATAACGGGCGAGGAGCCATTGAGAAGTTCAAGGGCGCACTCGAAACTCTGCAGATCCGGGCAATGAAGCCCTTCCTACCTTTTGTCAAAGACCTGTTTAATTCCCTAGGAAGTGCTATTGAACGTAACGAGGATAGGATCATCACTGCTACGACTCGAATCGCCGATTATGTGCGGGATACTTATATCGATAATCAAGAATTCCGAGACATGAGTATTGAAGCGAAAGTCGATTTTGTATTTAACAATATTGAAGATGCATTCATGGCATGGTACGAAAAATCCGGCAGAGAAAAAGCGTATAACATCTCTAGGGAGATTACGAGTACACTTGCAACCTCTCTCGCTGAGGCTTCGGGCCCGCTTACGCAAATTGGCGTAATATTAGGCGCCGGCATTGTAAAGGGCGTGGCACAGGGGGTCGCTGATGCTGCAAAATCTGTACCTATACTTGGACCTTTGGTGCAAGAGGTAAGTACGGGAGTCAGTGATCTTTTCCAAGCGATTGGGGATGTAAAGAGCACCTACGATGCCGCTGTAACAATGGTCAATAACCATTATAACGGGTACGGTTCGACCGCAAACTCTGAGGCATACAATGCCGAACAGATGGAGATTGGTCGCCAATTTGACGGTTCTCATGAAGACGGACATCCGTACATCCCATTTGATGGATATCGGGCGGAACTCCATAAAGGAGAGCGGGTGCTCACGGCTGAAGAGAATCGAGCATACAACTCCGGGCAAACACCTGGCGGGGGCATGCAGTTGCCTCCGATTGTGCAGAACTTTTACGGAAATACGAGCCGGGAGGACGCATACAGCGGGGCCATGGCAGCCCTCGATGAGTTTGCGCGCAGCTACATGAGACGAAACCCACAACGGGAGTTGAGATAATATGGCGACGCTGAACGGAATCGAGATCCATGTGGTCCAGGAGCGGGTGCCTTTTGAAGTCCAGATACCGACACGGCCTGTCGAGAAGGGCAAGGATATCGCCGACCACATCAAAAAGACGGCCAGGCGCCTATCCCTCACCGGCGAAGTCGTTGGTCCGGATGCCGGCGATAAGAGGAATCAGATCTGGGCCATGGCCGAGCGTGGTGACCTGGTTGTGTATGATGGACGGAACGCTGCCTATACCATGCTGATTAAGGGAATGCCGACCGAGCATGATTATAAGATTGCCAACGGCTTACGCTTCTCGCTGGAGCTCGAGGAGGCTCGGATCGTCACGGTGACCCAGTCGGTACCGGAGTCCACAGACCCTACCGGCACGGCGGCCGCGGCGACCGGCAACCAAGGCATGCAGCAGCTCGAGCAGAAAACCAGCGAGGTGTATGCGACCATCAAGTCCGGGGATACCTTCTGGAGTCTCTCTGGCACGTTCAAAACGACCACGGCAGCCATTCAGGCGCTGAACCCAGGAGTGGATCCGCGGAAGCTGCAGGTCGGGCAGAAAGTGAGAGTGGTGTAAATGTACCGGCTGAACATCAACAAGGCCGCGATCCCCTATCGATTCGAAGTGGTGATCGCAAACGTCCGGTACCAGTGGGAGATCCGCTATAACGACATGTTCGACTTCTTCACGGCGGACCTTTCTGCCGGCGGAGAGCTGCTCGTTGTGGGTGAGCCCCTGGTGTATGGGTCTCCCCTCTTCCAGTCCATAGCAGATGAACGCTTCCCCCGCTTCACGATCACTCCCCTAGACCCGAGCGGCATCGTCGAGACGGTCACCTGGGGCACACTGCAGGAGACAGTCTTCCTGGAGGTGGAGCCGTGACACAGATCAACGCATTCGGACGTGAGGTGGAGGTGCTGGTTGGGGACCTGCGCTTCTATATGGACGGCCAGAGCGGGCTGGACATCGAATTCGACGTCCCTTTCGACGACGACGTGATCCCAAACGAGGCGACCGTGACGATCTACAACGTCTCCGCCGACACGTACAACAGGATCACTGCCGGCCAGCAGCTGGTCATCAATGCCGGGTATCGTGGCGACCGGGGAAGCATCTTCGTAGGTGAGGTATCTGAAATGACGCCGTTCCATGAGAAGCCGGACAGCCGCATCGTGATTAAAGGGATCGACAGCCACGTATACGTCGAGGCTCAGCTCGAAAAAACGTACGGCCCGGGCACAACCGGGAATACCATCATAACGGACCTGATCAGACAGCTCGGGCTGCCGGTCGGCAAGATAGAGCTCCCGGACGACGTCACGTATCCGCGGGGCTATTCGGTTTACGGCCGGATCGTTGACTCCCTCAAGCAGGTAGCGACGGACTGCAACGCCCTAGCCTTCATGGCGCGCGGCCAGGTGTATGTCTGCTCCCGCTTCTTCGGTGAAGAGACGGACTTCGTGCTGAGCGAGGAGACCGGGCTGATCGGATCGCCGCGGCTCACCATGGTTGACGTTGCAAAGACCAACCTGGATTATGTCGCAAAGCAGCCGAAGACGAAGCGGAAGCGGTCCACAACCGCCCGGGTCACCTACGGCAAGAAGGACGAGGAGCAGGAGGAGCAGTTCACGGTCCAGAGCCTGCTGAATCACAGGTTCGGTACCGCGAAGATCCTGCAGGTGCTCAGCGTGAACTACAATTTCGTGTACCGCATTTGCCGGGGCCGGCATATCTGCAACGATTCAGAATTCACAACGGAAATGGAGCTGATGTGATGGGGGATTTCGAGAACATGCTTCGCAGCATGATTGACCGGGCGGTTCTTAACCTGCACACGGCCCAGCTTTGTCGGGTGCTCTCCTTCAATCCTGGGAGCCTGACGTGTGACCTGCAGCCGCTCTTCCAGCAGGTTCGGATAGACGGGACGGCCGTCACGCTTCCTCCGATCACGAATGCCCCTTGCTTGAGGCAGCGGTACCGAGTGGAGGGTGGCGAGGTCCGGGAGTATGAACCCCATTACCAGAAGGGCGACATCGTCCTCACGGTTGTCGCGGAGCGGGCGATCGATCACGTGCTGGCCGGGCAGCCGGCCGACCCGAAGATTAACAGGACGCACCACCTCTCTGATGCGATCGTAATAGGGGTGATTGGGTGAAGAGCTTCAAATTGAGCGAGGACGGCGACCTGGTCATCAAGAACGGCGAGCTGCAGATGGTCGAAGGCGACGAGGAGCTGCTGCAGTGCATCCGCATCGAGCTCTCAACCTACAAGGGCGAGTGGTTCCTCGACTCGAACATGGGTGTAGATTATTACGGCAAGATTCTCGTGAAGAACCCGAATTACGCTGTGATCAAGGCGGAGCTGACGGCAGCCATCCTGCGGGAGCCGCGGATCCGCTCGGTGGACCTGATTGAATTTGTCAATTTCGACCGGGCGAAGCGGGTGCTATCCATCAAATTTAAGGCGACGGCCTGGAATGGCCGGACGTTGGAGTCAAACGAGGTGATACCTGGTGCTGGATAGCAGCGGCTTTAAACGTAAGACGTATGCCGACCTGCTTGCAGAGGGCGAAGCAAAAGCCCGCGAGTTGTTCGGCGAAGATATCAATACATCAAGAATGTCGCCCGTGGGCATAATCTTGCGGGTTTTTGCTTGGTTTCTCTCCGTGCTGTGGATGGTTGCCGAGAAAGTGTACTTGTCCGCATTCGTGGACACGGCGGAAGGCGTCTCCCTTGACCGCCTCGGTGTCCAGGCGGGCGTGAAGCGGATAGTGAACACCTATGCCAGCGGGCCGGTTGAGCTGACGGGGACGGCCGGCTATACGGTAACCCCCGGGCTACTGGCACAAAAGCCCTCGGGCACGCAGTATGTGATCACGAATGCGGTCACGCTCGACAGCAATGGCAAGGGCATTACGACCGTGCAGGCCGTAAACCCGGGGAGCAGCGGGAACGCAGACGTCGGGGAGATTAGCGTCCTGGTCAATCCGGATGCGAACCTCACTGCTATAACAAACCTTGAGGCCATCGAGAACGGGGCCGACCGCGAAAGCGACGCAGCATTCCGTGCCCGCTTCCGGACCTCCCGGGCAGCTCGCGGATCCGCGACGCTGAACTCCCTGCAGGCTGCCGTCGCTGCCCTGCCCGGCGTCCGAGCTGTAAAGGTAGTCGAGAACGAAGAAGAAGTGCCTGATAGTGAAGGACGACCTCCCAATTCCTTTGAGACCTATGTCTTGGGCGGAGAGCAGGCTGCTATCGCCCGGGCCATCTTTGACAACAAAGCGGGCGGAATACGGACCTGGGGAAGCATTACCCAACAAGTTGCGGACATATCCGGCACGCTGCGGACCATTCGCTTCAGCCGGCCGACGACGGTTCCAATCTTCGCCAACCTGCAGGTGGAGACAAACTCCTCGGCAGCCTCTAACGTGGCCGATCAGGTGAAAGATGCCATCGTGCAGTACATCGGCGGAGAAGCTGCGGACGGCACGGTGTACGCTGGGGGTACCATGGGAGAGGACGTCCTGTGGGCGAAGATCATCCGGGCCGCATACACCGTCACAGGCGTGGAGAACGTGCATGGAGGCATCGGAACGACCGCCGGCAGCTACTCCACGAATGACATCGCGATCCAGGAGCAGCAGGTGGCACAGATCAATGCTGCAGGTATCGAGGTGACGGTGACATGAGCTTTTGGGAGCAGATGAGGAGCCGTCTTACTGACGTTTACAAAAAGAACCCGGAGAGCAACGTCAGTAAGCTTTTAAGACTGGCCGCGGAACCCATGGACGAGATTGAGGCTGTGCTTTGGCAGATTCACGCCTGGCGTGACCTTGACCAGGCAGAGGGCACTACGCTCGATCTGATCGGCTCCAACGTCGGACAGCCGCGCGGCGTCGTAAGCGACCCGATCTACAGGGCCCTGATCCGGTCGAAGATCGCCAGGAATCTTTCAACCGGGACGCTGGATTCGATCATCGAGGTGCTTGCTCTGGCATTGGACACTGATCCGTCCACGATCAAGCTAGAGGAGCTGTGGGAGGATGAGGTGGATCCAAAGCCGGCAGCGATCCGGGTGGCCGATCTCCCTATCGATCGACTTGACGTTATGGGGCTCACGACAACACAGTTCCTTCAGCTGGTAAAGAGCGTGGCAGCTCCGGGCGTTCGAGTAGAGACGGTAAGCTTCGCGGGAACATTCGAGCTCACTGAGGTAGGGGCCCCAGATTCTATCGAGCTGGGTCTGAGCGATGATAACAGGACGACGGGCGGCACGCTGGGTAATGTATATGCCGGGGATGACGCGCCTGATCTGCCGATCTAAGAAAGGAGGATCAATATGCCTTTTACTTCCCCGCTTGCAGAGTGGCTCAATCCAGGTGTAGAGCCCTCGGAGACGGAAAAAACTGAAGGTTACCAGCTTGGAGACAGAGTACCGGCCAACTGGCTTAATTGGCAATGGCAGAGAACATATGCCGCACTTGATGAGCTGCAGAAGAATGCAGTTCATAAGAGTGACTTTGACCAGCCACTAAAGAAGGCCGACACGGTACAATTTGGCCGGCTATCTGTAATAAAATCCGGCGACAATGCTTTATTTACCCTTAAAGCGACTGGAGCTTCTGGACGTGATGTAGTCCTTAACATGGAAAACGAAACGATGGGTACTGACAAATACCGGATCAAGCAGATTTTCAATACGGCAAATGACGGAATGGGCGGCGAGGGTTTTCTTTTTCGGGCGGTAAGGCCGAGTGATAACCGGACAGTTGACTGGAAGTTAAGTGGTGAGTCCGGAGATATCTGGACAAGCGGGCGTCACCTCAATGTTGGTACCGGGTTTTCACTAAACCTGAATGATATGCCTCTTTATATCCGCAGCATCAACGGGACCGACACAAATCACTTCATCCGATACTTCGATGAGATTTCAACTAAGAGTATTGATGGTGTACGAATTGGTGGCAACCGAGGGCTTCAGTTTGGAACGGTTGATCATGGGGCGACAAACGGAGGGGTCTTCTACCCCGTTGTAACCATAGCGAACGACTACACAAATATCTCTCTCGATGTTCGCCGTAAACCTGGACGTCAGATAGCCGCAAACACATTCGATGGGATCCCAGCAGGAGTAAAACTTGGGGCATATCTCGTTAACTATGAGGATTCTACTTCATCTGTAGGAGCTATTGTGGCCAATCGTTACGCGAATGACGATACGAGCATCTTCGAGGCAGTGAGCCTTTTCAACGGATGGAACCCGATGTTTTCAGTACGCGGACGAGGGCAAGTGAACGTGTACGGTAAAACGTTCCTCCACAACGGAGCCGCCCAAAATCCGATGAATAGCGCACCTGCAATTTCAGTGGCGATCGGCGATAACGATACAGGATTCAACTGGTCCCAGGACGGGCAGATGGAAATCTACGCAAATAACCAGGTAACTGCTTGGTGGAACACTGGACAATTCCGCGTGGAGAAAGCCTTCAGCGTCGGCGGCACGAAGTCAGCATTCGTGCAGACGGCCAGCCATGGTGAGCAGCTGCTATACGCTATGGAGAGTCCTGAAAATCGATTCGAGGACTTCGGTGAGGGACAGATCGGAGATGACGGATCCGTTGTGATTCAGATGGATTCTATCTTCCTGGAGACCGTCGAGATTAACGGGGACGATTACCAGGTTCATGTAACGGGGATCGACGGCAGCGGGTTTACCGTACCTGTCCGGGGAGTGGACAGCTTTACGATACACGGGCCAGCCGGGAAGAAGTTCATGTATCGGGTTCTTGCATGGCGCCTTGGTTATCACAACCTTCGTTTCAATTATGCTGCAGGATAGGAGGTAAACCATGAAAATCAAGATCATGTCTATCACTCAGAACTTTGATAAGGATGGGGAGCTCATGCAGTACCGAGTCACTTATCAGAAATTTGATGATGAGGGAAACATGCTTGCCTCCAATGCAATGCTGCTGCTCAAACCGGATGCGATCGGGCCGATCGAAACGGCAACCGTGGGGGTTCAAGGTTTTGTTACCGAAAGAATTAATCTTAAAGAGGGCATTTCCACTCAGGAGGAGAATCAGCGATGAAAGATGAGATCAAGCAACGAATCATGCAGATTCAAGCGCAAATGTATGTACTGCAGCAGGAGGAACGGGAATTGTACACAGCTCTTTCTGTACTGGAGAGGCAAGAGCAGATCGATCAAGAAAAGGGAACTGAAGAGAAGGCATTAGAAGCAAGAACCGAATAGCCGGCTGCTTGCTTTTTTGCATAAATCCAGAAGAAAGGCGTGATTTTGTTATGAGCAGGGTTAGGAAACGAACGCCAGTCAAAACAAGCTCTGGGAGATTAGTGCGCAATATACCCGGGGTTTTAGAGGGAGGGGGTGGAGGTGACGGAGGTGTTATCATTGCCCAACCGTTCAAAGGCAAGAAAATTATCCTGATCGGTAATTCTGTAGTTGCTGAACAGGACGTGCCTGACGGCCAGGGATGGTCTACCAAACTTGCGGCCAAATCAGGGGCGACCGTTATTAAATATGGATACCCGGGGAAGCCCTGGTCTTGGAAGACAGCCCTGGGCGCGACGAATACCTCGATCTATTCCAACAGAAATTCATGGGATAGGACCGGGGATGTGTACATTCTGTACTCTGGTGGCAATGATCCGCGTCTAGAGATCGCCAAGGGTGTTTATACAGATACCGCAACGGACAACAACCATATGGGAACGCTTAGGGCAACGGTGAACCTGATCCGGAGTTGGAATCCTAACGCTATCGTCGTCATTGCCATTTCCCTACCGCGGGATGGCCCACCGGGAGCGGTAGTGAAAAATGAGGACAAAAACCTCCTGGGTAACAGCCTCATGGACCATAACGCGGAGGCGCGGTTGCTCGCTTACGACTTGAAATGCCCAGTGTGGGACATGTTCGGCATCGGAATGGATTACTCAACGGACTACCAAACAGACCGTGTCCACCCTAATGCTGCAGGGTCCACGAAAATGGCTGATTCCGGAGTCGGATTCCTTGCAACGCTTAAGCCCCCAGCAGCAACGGATAACACCGCGCCGAATGTGCCGGCACGGCCTACACTGGTCAGCAAGACACATAACAGTGTCACGCTTTCCTGGACAGCAGTCACTGATAACCCTAATCCGGGAGGCGTCGGCGTAGCAAGTTACATCGTGGAAGGTGGGGTGTCACCCGTAACTGTTAGTTCCGGCACTCAAACTATCATTTCCGGTCTTAATCCAAATACCCCATACAACTTCACCCTGAAGGCCCGGGATGCGAACGGAAATACGTCCGCGGCATCTCCGGCGCTGGCCGTCACAACGGACGCAGCGCCGGCAGGCGGCGGGCCTACAGTGTACTTCCGGGATACGTTTAGCGGCGCTGATGGTTCACTCAATGCTCACCAGCCAGAGACCGGGGCACCATGGGATACCTCGGTAGCAACTACGCCGGCGAACTGGCAACTCGTAGGCGGTGCAGTAAAATACACCGGAACCAGCGGAGACAAGATTCTCATCGAATCAGGCGCGCCTTCGGGGGATTACACACTCCTATATAACGTTTATGCAGCCGGCGGAAAACAGGGCTTCATCTTCCGTGGCCTGAACGGCACTAACTACCTCTACGTTAGGTACGATGCTGCTGCAGCGGGGAAAGAGCTCAAGCTGTATAAACGCAGTGACGCCACGGGAGCCGCAACTACTACAATGCTGCACGAGGTGGCTGCTACAATCAACACGACCAGCAGCCATGATATCAAGATCGTAGTATCGGGTAACAACATCAAGGTGTACCTCGAAGGAAGTGCGACGGCTGCTATGGACTTCACGCTCGCCGCAGCGGATGCGACGGAATACGCGGGCCGAACCAAAGTAGGGATGTATGCAGGCGGGGAAAATACCAGCCAATGGAACGAGCTCACTGTACAAAGCAACGCTGCGACAAGCACTCCTACAACGGATAACACTGCGCCGAATGTGCCGGCACGACCTACACTGGTTAGTAAGACGCATAACAGTGTCACGCTTTCCTGGACAGCGGTCACTGATAATCCCAACCCGGGAGGCGTCGGCGTAACGAATTACATCATCGAAGGCGGCCCTACGGCGGTTACAGTGGGTACGGGAACACAGACGACCATCCCAGGATTGAACCCGGAGACCCTGTACAACTTCACCTTAAAAGCCCGGGATGCGAACGGAAACACATCTACAGCTTCCCCAGCACTGGCCGTTACAACGGATGCAGCGCCGACAGGCGGGCCTACAGTGTACTTCAGGGATACCTTCTCTGGTCCCGACGGTTCGCTTGATGGGCATGCACCAGAAACCGGACAGCCTTGGGATACGTTGGTGGCTACCACGCCAGCTAACTGGCAGCTTGTCAGCGGTGCGGCAAAATATATCGGAACCACCGGGGACAAGATTTATAACGAATCAGGAGCTCCTTCCGGAGATTACACGCTCATTTATAAAGTCTTCGCGGCCGGAGGCAAACAAGGTTTCGTATTCCGTGGCCTGAACGGCACGAACTACCTCTATGTCAAGTATGATGCTGCAGCAGCCGGGAAAGAGCTCAAGTTATATAAACGCAGTGACGCGACTGGCACAGCAACCACCACGATGCTGCACGAAGTGGCCGCCACGATCAACACGACAACGAGCCATGAAATCAAAATCGTGGTGTCTGGTAACAACATCAAAGTGTACCTTGAAGGAAGTGCGACGGCTGCTATGGACTTCACACTTTCCGCAGGGGATGCGACAGAGTATGCCGGCCGAACCAAAATTGGTATGTATGCGGGCGGTGAAAACCAGTCGCAATGGAACGAAGTCACAGTTCAAAGCAATACAGCTTAATACCTCTAAACAAGTTGGCCTCGATCCGATCGGGGCTAATTTTTATGCCCCGAGGGGCTGAGGAGCGAGTATTAAATGATTAATGTAGTTGAGCAGGGAGCAGTTGTTGGCGGGAAGGAGGACTGCACTGCAGCTTTTCAGCGGGCCATTGACCAGGCGCGGGAAACTGGGGAGAAGATCAAGGTTCCCCTTGGTCCTTTTCTCATCAAAGGCCAGCTTAGCCGGCTGGACAATGTATTCTTCGAAGGAACTGCATCCAATAAACAGTACTGGCCGGAGTATGGCGACTTCTATTCGGGCGCCTCGGTTTTGGTTGGTGCAAACTCCAATGTGCTGTTCGCCGCAGATATAACGCGGGCCACGATCGACAACCTCTGCTTCGCGAATTTCGCCAAGATCGCGGAGAAGTCGAGCCCGCGTTCCATGCGTTTTCGGAACTGCTCATTCAAGGATATGGTGGTGCTCGATGCGCCTTCTGGAGAGAAGGGATCATATCATAATTACCGTTTTTTTGGCTGCGACTTTACCAATTACGGGGTCGACGCGATCTTCAAGGGCCGAATCATCGATTCGGTATGGAAAGACTGCACGTTCGTCGGCGCCTCAGCCTTTGACCTGGTCCAGGCCAAGGCGAATCTAATCGCTCATAATCGATTCGAGTGGATTGATCGGAGCTTCGCAATGGCACTATTTGCCTGCGAGTATAACCAGATCATCGAGAACTTTTTCGATCGGGTGGCCGGCAATGCGATCATCTTAAAGCAGCTGAACAAGCATGTGCATATCGCGGAGAATCTCTTCAACCGGTGCGGTAGCGGCCTCAAGTCTACGGGTCTGGCATTTGATCCCCCGCTCCCTGAGAAGTTCCTCTCGCACATCCAGCTCTTTGGCGAATATGAAGGAGTCTCCATCCAGAACAATGTCTTCTGCCGTGGGCCTGTTAGTGACAAAGTCGGCGGAGAGCTGGCTCCGAAGTATGTGCTCACCAAGGAGGCGAATACGGGGAACTGCAACGTGTCATTCAAAGGGAACACCTACGACTGCGGCTGCACGAACGACCTCATTTACGTGGAGGGCGACAAATACGAGCGGATCCAGCTGGATACCGACTCTGTGTTCGGTGAGCTAACGTCGGCGGTGGTCTCCCTGTCCAAGGTAAGCTCCGGCAGGATCACGACCTACAACGACAAGAAGGTGACCGTCAAAGAGATCCCCGAGAACCTCATCGTGCATAATGCTGGTGGGGAGATTTCCTTCGAAGCGGGCGGCGCGCAGCGTGGTGTGGTGTACGGTGGCCGGGTCGGCGGCCGCGGTCGTTTCACGCGGGATAAGATGCTCATGGAGAGCCTTGATTACATCCAGGTCACCGGAGGAGCAGCGTGGCGGAAGCTGGTCTACTCGATTCCGGTCAGTCGGGCGATGGCCGGAGCACCGATTACCTTCCTTGCCTCCTACCGAACAAATGGCACGCCGGACCTTACCGCGGAGGTAGTCGGCGAGGATGGGAAGATCCTCCGGAAGCTGAAAAGCCTCACACCCACGGCCTCCAATCTCCTTTACCGGGAGGTTTTCACCGTACCTGCAGGTTACGCCGGCACTGTGATCAAGGTGGTGCTGTACTGCACCAGGACGATGCCGCTGACCACCGGGTCCATTTTGAAAATCGATGCGGTGACGGCCGGCTACGGATACGCCACGAGCGACGCATTCGCTGACAAGTTATAGAGACAAGGCCCCGAGCCGATCGGGGCTATTATCATAGACCGAGAGGGGAGCGAGGGGATGACTCCGGATCAATTAGTTCAAGTGGAGCAAACGGCAAGACTCGCTGAAAGATATGGCGTAGCCCTGATACTGGCGATCGTTCTATTGGTCGTTGTGCTCTATGTCCTGCGGCTCTTCATGACCGGCAAGATCGTGCCGCGGGAACTGCTGGACAAGGCGGAAGAGGACCGTGATGAGCTAACCAAAACGATCAATGAGATCAGGGGGCCGTTAGAAGAGATACGCGACGTGGTTAAGAACTTGAAGAGGGATAAACCTAGGGGAGGATGAGGCGTCGTGATTATGCGATTATTGAAACGACTCGCCCCGTGGCTCCAGGACAAAGAGATAGAACTTAACCATGCATCCAGAAGAGTTTCTATCAGCATAGACCGCTATCGCGACGTGTCCCGGGAGCTGCAGGAGGAAATACAGCGGAACAACTTTTCGAAATACCTCATCTATGAAAAAGGAGAATAGCCATGATCGAATTCATCGACATGATGCTTTTGCTGCTGTACACCGTAACGCTCAGCAGCTCGATTTATATCATCTCCGCACATCGGAAATACTTTCTGGAGAGATTCAAGAAGGGTGTTGTCAGCGCATTTCTGCTGGCGATGCTCTTTTTTTTATCCGCCTATACCGTCAAGATGCTCGTGGCGGTCTGGATCCGGGCCTCGGAAGTCTTTGGATTTCGGAATCCTGACATTGAAGAATGGCAGCTACTCGCGTGGCTGCTCGCACAGGTGGGGACAACGGCGGGGCTGGTGATCCTCGCGGTCATGACCTACAAGAATAAATTCGACCTGTTCATCTGCCTGCGTAAGATCGACAAGAAAGGAGAGCAGCCATGAACAAGAGGGAATACGTTCAATCCATGAGGAGGACCCTATGAGCACAATCAAGCAAAAATTTATCCCTGCAGGGAGCAAGAATCGTCCAGGACGCAAGCGCCAGCCGCGCGGCGTCCTTTTTCATACCACGAACAACTGGAAGGACGGGGCGGGCGATGAAATGCATGGGGAGTATATGGCCACGGTCAAGGACCGGGTCGTCAGCTGGCATGTGACGGTCGATAAGGACAGTGCCACTCAGCACATTCCCTATGATGAGAATGCGTACCACGCCGGCGACGGTAATGGCGACTATAACACCTATTGGATCGGCGTGGAGATTGCCTGCGAGGCAGTGGAACCAGGAGAGCCGCTTGATCTGGCTACATACCGCAACGCGGTCGATGTGGTCGCCAAAATTATGCTTCAGCAAGGATTTACATCATGGGAAAATCTGCAACCGCACAAAGTGGTATACGGCAAAGATTGCCCACACCACACGTTATTTGATCGCGACAGATTCAAAAGGGATGTATTTGAAAGGATGGGGTTGAAGTTGCTTCCTGCGGTTGTGAAAGAACGGATCTACGCCCAGGGCGGCGTGCTCAAGCGCTGCGATGGGGATTACAAGATTAAGGCCACCGACGTCAGGTACCTGAAGCTTGATGGTAAAAAGCTTCGGTTTCAGTTTGTTGCCCGGACCGGCGCCAAGGTCTCTGAGCTGCTTGCGGAATACGGAGCGGATTTTGCAACCAATGCACCGTATTTCTGGGATGGCAAGGTGCTTGGGGATGCGGTAGCCGACGGCCAAGTGATTGCCCAAGCGTACGGCAAGATGCTCAGCTGGCACGAGTTTGGCGTCAAGGGCGGGCGGCCGCAGATTGGGCAGCTCGACCCGACGGTGAAGTGGGATGTGCTGGTGCAGGGAGCTCCTCTGCTGATTGAAAACGGCAACCCGTGCTGGGACTATTACCGGGTCCTCCAGGAAGTGCCCGATGACATCGGCACAAGCCGCGCGCAGCGGACCGTATATGGCATCGATGCGTCGGGCGACCTGCATATTGCCGTGGCAGACGGTCGGACGCAGTACGACCAGGGCCTGACGCTAGAGGAAGCTACGCTGTACATGCAGTCGAAGGGATGCACCTGGGCGCTGAACTTCGATGGCGGCGGCTCCAGCGTATTGGCCCAGAAGGGCAAGGGCAGCCTGGGTCAGAACCAGGGGGCCGGGGAGCGCATGGTGAACCATGCTCTGCTGATCTGGATCGTGGAGAACGAGCCGATCACGCCGCCGACAGTCTCGGGTGATGACTGGAAGCAAAGATCGGTCGCCTGGCTGAAAGAAGCGGGCGGTATTGAAGATGATCATTCGCCCGATGAACCGGTGACCTTCGCCGCGATGGCTACAGTAATCAAAAACTTAATTAATAAGGGAGCGATTTAATCATGATCATGGAAATCATTCAACCTCATATCACTGAAATTGCCCAGTCCGTTCTTACCATTGCCGCATTGATTGCACTTGCGGGCCTCAGGCAAGTCAAAAAGAAGGCTCTGGAGCTGTACAACGCGCAGACTACGGACTCCCAGCGGGAGGTCCTGAGAAAGGTTGGGGTTGAAGCATTCGCACATGCTGAGACCATATTTAAAGGGATGGGCGGAGAAGCTAAACTGTCCGCGGCATATGAGTATGCTTCCGATAAGCTCGAGCAAGTGGGTATCAATCTTTCCGCAGATGAAATCAAGGCGTCCATTCATAAAGCGTGGCTGGATCATAACGCAAAGGTTCAGCCTGCGAAGCTAGTGGATGCCGGCACAAGCAGCGACCAGAAAGTAATTTAACGATGAATCCCCCATTGGCTGCGGCTGGTGGGGGATTTTTTGTGTGTAATAAATTAAATGTTACACCGATAAATAAAGGAGGGAAGTGGAAAACTATTCTAATCAGGAGGCGATTATCATGGACAAGAATGTCAAAGTGGGCGACACAGTAGAAGTGGTATATCAATTGGAGACGCCCAGAGGATCAAAGGAAGAAGTGGCAAGAGGAGTAGTCGATCAGATTTCTGAGGAGTCGATCACGATAAGCTCTGAGGAAAGTTTTATATTCTTAGCACGGGAAAAAGTTAAATTTATTCGTGTTGTATAATTACCTCCGAATAGGGGGGGGCTTCTACCCGATCAAGAAAGACGTGCTGGATCGCAGTTCTGTTGGGTTGTTGTAAAACAAGCGCCCTGCCGAAATGGTGGGGCGCTTGTTTTGTGCTACTAATACATAAAATATCCTTTAGAATTCGCGTGAAACCATATTTCATGGCATAATGTCTACACTACATTCGAGGTGAAAAAGTGGATACAGCGATCGAGGGATTATTCGGATTTCTTGAAAAAATAGTAACAGCCCAACCATGGACTTTGACAGTGCTTGCTAGTCTGGTGATTTTGGGTGTCGCGGCGCTCTTCATCGTCGGTATTATGAGGGTGAGAAGCGGTGAAGAATTTACACTAGGTCCGATCAAACTTGCGCCTAACGCGAAAGTACAGGAGCTGACCACTGTAGTTGAACAGCATGTTAAAAACTTCAATACGCTTAATGAGGATGCGAAACAAAAAACTCAAATCCTCAAGTTGCTCGATCAGGCATATTTGGAAGTATCAGATTGCATATGTACAATAAAAACGATGAAAGAGTTTAATGACCGAAAGGCCGACATATATAAACTTATTCTGTATGGAATGGGTACTATCCTCACAAAAGAAAAAGCCAACGCACATAGAACCGCCATTTTCGTCGAAGAACCTGGCACCGGTAACCTAATGATTTACGAAGGTTTCGGTTTCAGCCCAGGCGGCAAAAAAAATCTTCGATTGCCTATTCATAACTCTGCTGCAGGGTATACATATAGAACTGGTGAAATTTACAGTGATGGAGACATAAGAGCAGAAGGGAAACAATTTAAAGTCAACCCCTTAGCGTCTCGTGTCTATGACTCCCTAATATGTGTACCTATCAAGAGTGGTGAGAAAATGATTGGGGTATTAAGCATTGATGGACAAGAAAAGAACTCTTTCTCGAAAGATGATGAAGTTTATATGACATATTTCGCGAATGCATTGTCCATCCTAATGCTTTTTGATAAAGTAATTCTTAAACAAACTGGGGAGGTTGATATCAATGGCCAAAGCACCTCAGGAATCCAGCTTGAGGGATCGTTACCATAACGGTGAAATTACTGTTGACGAATTCCTGCAAAAGCTTCTGAACGGAAAAGATGGAGACCGTAATCGAAGAAAGGCCGAAAGGCGGTTTAATTCTCTCGTTGCGGCATCCAGTGTATCTGCCGGAAGAAAGGACAGATAAACAAAAAAGGACCTTTGCGGATCTTCGCAAGGTCCTTTTTTGTTTATTTTCCAGCCTCCCAATGATCAGGGGGCTTCTTTTTCGTCTTTCGAAATAGGAGTCAGTTCCAACATCCTGGATCGAGCGCCTGCAAGTGCTATCCGGTAGATAAACGAGTTCTCGCCATGACGTTTTTTAATCTTCTCCAGTTCTTCCTTCATGAAGTCGATCTCCCTCTGCACTTCTGGTGGGTACATAGTCATTCTCCTTCGTTTCATCCTTTGACTCCCATATTTCCTCCACTGGCCGACCCAGCGCCCGAGCGATCCGGTAAGCAACCGGCAGCGTCGGTAAGGTGTGACCATTAACCAGCGCACTGAGCGCCGCCTTACTTAGCCCGACCCGCTCCGCAAAATCTTCCTGCCGGAACGTTCGATCCTTCGTCTTAATCTCCGCGAAAATGACCCTCAGGTTACAAACGATATCCACCCAAATCACCTCGCTAAATCTTTCCCCGAAGAATTTATAAATCCTTCCGCGAAAAAAGTCAACCGGACAAGATATATTGCCCAAGCCTTCGACAATATGCTGTATTACAAACCACGGAGGAGGCTGCACGATGGCAAAACGGAACGATGAGTACCTTGAGCGCGAAGCGAAACGGATCGGATATCAGAAGATGCTGACGGACCTTGCGGAGCTTATGGAGAAGGAGCTCTCCGAGGCTCAGAGAGTGGCGATCACCGACCAGCAGGAGAAACTCCGTGAGCTTCAGCTTCTTGGAGTAGCTCGCGGATCCACTCGCGGAGCTTGTGGAGTGGCTGTTATGAGTTGGCTGTGGCAAATCCTTTGGGCGGCCGGGGAGCGGGCAGGCCGGATCGATCCGGCGGAAGTATTGAACCAGCAGGCGGGATACGACATGCTAATATTTATTATCAGGAAGCTGGCTACCACCGTGCTCGTCTGGATCGGCATATCATGAGTGGTGGGTACCGGGAGAAATCACAGCGGTTCTTCGCCGGATCATCCGGACACCTGACCTGCAGGTGAGCTGGCAGAGGGTTAAAAGGGGGGAGGCTTTCGTGTTCTAGGGAGCACGGTTGAAGCAATAGAAATTTTCATGCTCACAACCGTGCTCACAAAACACAATCACACTTCAAGTAATTAAAATAATTATATGGAAGAAAGAGATGTAAAATACGCATTGTAAAAGGGTTGGAGGAAGTGAGCGAGTGTTCCACCTTTCATAGCATAAAACACCGGGGTCAGGCAATCCTGAGGGGGTGAAGATCGAATGAAGTCCTAACGAAGATTCGGGAAGTATTGACAAGCCGTGTCGAACGTGGGATAATCCTTGGTAACTGCATAGCACCTTTAAAAACAGTCCCGTGAGGCTGGCAAGGTGAACGATGAATCGGATTCTCCACTTGGAGTATTTCCGCTGGCGCTGCCATGCGTAGAAATCTCCCTGGGACGGTTCTGTTCGGGTGTACACATAACCTTGCCAATGACGGCAAGGTTATTTTATTTTCGCAGGAGTTTCAACAGGGCCTGAGGCCTTGAGAGATGAAGGAGGACGGACCGCGATGCTGCAAACCGAGCATGTGCTCATGGATGAAATCGCTGTGCGGCGGGCGCTCACCCGGATTGCCCATGAAATACTGGAGAAGAACAAAGGCTTCGAGAACTGCCTCCTGATCGGCATCCGGACCCGCGGGATTCACCTGGCCCGGAGAGTGTCCGAGCGGATCCGCGAGATCGAGGGCATCCCGGCGCCGGTAGGGGAAGTGGATGTCACGCGCTACCGGGACGACCGCATCGTCTCTCTCGAGACGGCGGTTACCGGAGGGGAAGAATCCGCTGCGGCCGACGGGCAGGAGAAGCTGGTCGTGCAGGGACGCAAGCTCATCTTGTTCGACGACGTGCTCTTCACGGGCCGGACGGTGCGGGCGGCGATGGACGCGCTGATGGACCTCGGCAGGCCCCAGATGATCCAGCTCGCGGTGCTGGTGGACCGGGGGCATAGAGAACTGCCGATCCGGCCGGACTTCGTCGGGAAGAACATTCCGACCTCCAAGCAGGAATCGATCGAAGTGAAGCTGTCCGAGGTGGACGGCATCGACCAGGTCATCATTACAGGACAGAGGAGGCCAACCGAATGACACAGCTCAGCGTACACACAGACAAGCATCTGCTTGGCACCAAAGGCATGACGGCCGGCGAACTGACGTCCATTCTGGATCGAGCGGCCTACTGGGAACAATATCCGGTGAAGGTATCGAACGGCCTGCAGGGTCGGTTCGTAGCGAATATGTTCTTCGAGAACAGCACGAGAACGCGCTTTTCCTTCGAGGTGGCCGAGAAGCGCCTCGGAGCGGAGGTGCTGAACTTCGCCGCCGCCGTCTCCTCGGTACAAAAAGGGGAATCGATCTATGACACGGTCCGCACGATCGAGTCGATGGGTGTCGACGCAGGCGTCATCCGCATGAAGCCGAACGGTCTGCTCGCCGAGCTCGCCCAGAAAATCAAGTTCCCGCTGATCAATGCGGGGGACGGCAACAACGAGCATCCGACACAGGCGCTGCTTGACCTCTACACGATGCGCAAGCAGTTCGGCGAGATCAAGGGCCTGAACGTGGCGATCGTCGGCGACATCCAGCACAGCCGGGTGGCCCGCTCGAACCTGTGGGCGCTCCAGGCGCTGGGTGCGAAGGTAAGCTTCTGCGCTCCGCAGGGGATGCAGGCTGCAGAGCTTGCCGGCCACGCCCCGTACGTGACGATCGATGAAGCGTTGAAGGCGGATGTGGTTATGATGCTGCGCGTGCAGCTCGAGCGCCACGAAGGCACGCTCTTCGGCTCGGCGGAGGAATACCGGGCGGCCTACGGACTCACGGTGGAGCGGGCGGCGCGCATGGCGCCCCACGCGATCATCATGCACCCGGCTCCGGTGAACCGGGGCGTCGAGATCGATGACGAGCTCGTCGAGTGCGAGAAGTCGAAGATTTTCCAGCAGATGAGTCACGGCGTACCGATCCGGATGGCCGTCATCGAAAGAGCACTGAGTTAAGAACCAGAGTGTATCCGGAGCTTGAACTAAGCTCTTCTACTATATAGAAGCTGTTGATAACAGGATCGGAGGTTCCCATGGGGATTTGGATAGTGAACGCCAGCGTGGTGGCAGCCGGCAGTGAGGTAACGAAGAAGCACATTCTGGTGGACGGCGGTGTCGTGGAACGCATCGTGGATGCGGAAGCGGGCCAGCCGGACACGGCAGGGCATACGGTGGTGGATGCGGCAGGCAAGCTGCTCGCCCCGGGACTGATCGACATGCACGTCCACCTGCGGGAGCCGGGCTTTGAGTACAAGGAGGACATCGCCTCCGGTACGCGCTCGGCCGCCAAGGGCGGCTTCACGACGATCGCCTGCATGCCGAATACCCGCCCGGTGATCGATACCGTGGAGACGGTGAAGTACGTGCTGGATAAGGCCGAGACGGAAGGGATCGTCCGCGTGCTGCCTTACGGCTGCATCACGAAGAATGAGCTCGGCCGCGAGCTGACGGACTTCGATGCCTTGAAGGAAGCCGGCGTCATCGGCTACACGGATGACGGCGTCGGAGTGCAGAGCGCGCAGATGATGAAGGATGCGATGGCGAAGGCCGCTTCGATCGGCATGCCGATCATCGCCCACTGCGAGGACAACACGCTCGTCGAAGGAGCGGCGGTATCCGAGGGCGCGTTCGCCCGTAAGCACGGCCTGAAGGGCATCCCGAACGAATCCGAAGCGATTCATGTAGGCCGCGATATTCTTCTTGCGGAAGCGACCGGGGTTCACTATCACGTCTGCCATGTGAGCACCGAGCAGTCGGTCCGCCTGATCCGCCATGCGAAGCAGTTCGGCATCAAGGTTACCGCTGAGGTGTGCCCTCACCACCTGCTCCTCTCGGACGAAGACATTCCGGACAGCATGGACGCCAACTGGAAAATGAACCCGCCGCTCCGCACCCCGCGTGACGTGCAGGCGTGCATCGAAGGTCTGGTGGACGGCACGATCGACATCGTGGTCACCGACCATGCGCCGCACAGTGCCGAAGAGAAGGCCCGCGGCATGCAGCTCGCACCGTTCGGCATCACCGGCTTCGAGACGGCCTTCCCGCTCCTGTACACGAAGTTCGTGGCGACGGGCGAGTGGACGCTGGAATTCCTCGTAGACAAGATGACGAAGCTGCCGGCGCAGGTGTTCGGACTGCCTTGGGGGAGGCTGGAGGCCGGCAAGCCTGCGGACCTCACGCTGATCGACCTGGAGACGGAGAAGGAAGTAAATCCGGAGGAGTTCCTCTCCAAAGGAAAAAACACGCCGTTCACCGGCTGGAAGCTGCGCGGCTGGCCGGCGCTGACGATGGTAAGCGGCCAGGTGGTCTGGTCCGCTGAGTAAGAAGCAGCGGGCAAGGACAATCACGCGGAGGGACCGGACGGACTGGATTGCTGCTTTAGTACGGTAACCCGACTCTCTGCTGAATATAGGCGGTAACCCTGCCAAGCTTAGGCGCATAACGTATCTAGGCGAATAATCGAGGTTTTGTGATCGAGAGACCAAGTTCTATGGGCATCTCTTCAGGAAGTCGGATCCGAAGCTAGCAGGTCCCTCGCGGGCCTATCGTTCGGGAACGCAACCGGTTTGGGAAGCCTTCGCACCACAAAGCCCTCTAGTGAAGAGGTACCCGGTGTATTTACGACAAAGGAGTGAGACTTCATGCAAGCAAGATTAGTGTTGGAAGACGGTACAGTGTTTACCGGCAAAGCATTCGGCGGTTCCGGCGACTCGGTCGGCGAGGTCGTTTTTAATACAGGAATTACAGGTTACCAAGAGGTTCTCTCCGACCCGTCGTACTGCGGCCAGATCGTCACGATGACGTATCCGCTCATCGGCAACTACGGGATCACCCGCGACGACTTCGAATCGATCCGCCCGTTCATCCACGGCTTCGTGGTGCGCGAGCATGAGGAAGTGCCGAGTAACTGGAGAGCCCAGTACTCGATCGACTCCCTGCTCAAGGAATACGACATCATGGGGATCTCCGGCATCGACACCCGGATGCTGACCCGCCGTATCCGTCACCACGGCGTTATGAAGGGCCTGCTCACCACTTCGAACAAACGCGTCGAGGAGCTTCTCGAGCAGATGAAGGCTGTTCCGCTGATGACCGATCAGGTGCCGCGCGTGTCGACGAACAACGTGTTCCACTGCCCGGGCACCAAGGAGCGCATCGTCGTGATCGACTTCGGCTCGAAGAGCGGCATTCTGCGCGACCTGACCAAGCGCGGCTGCGACGTCGTCGTGGTGCCTCAGAACACCACGGCTGAACAGATCCGCCGCATCGCTCCGGACGGCGTGCTGCTCTCCAACGGCCCTGGGGATCCGAAGGATGTACAGCATGCGGTGAAGACGGTATCCGAGCTGCTCGGTGAGTTCCCGATCTTCGGCATCTGCCTCGGGCACCAGCTGTTCGCACTGGCTGCCGGCGCGGATACCGAGAAGCTCAAGTTCGGCCACCGCGGAGGCAACCATCCGGTGAAGGATCTGGCTACCGGCCGCTGCTATATCACCTCCCAGAACCACGGCTACACGGTAAAGGAAGAATCCATTGCCGGCACCGAGCTGGAAGTAACGCATATCAACAACAACGACCGCACCATTGAAGGCCTGCGTCATAAGAAGTACCCGGCTTTCTCGGTACAGTACCATCCGGAAGCGGCTCCGGGACCGTTCGACTCGAGCTACCTGTTCGACGACTTCCTGCAGCTGATCCGCGACCATAAAGCCAACCATCCGAAGCTGCCTAGACAGGCGCAGATCGCCGCTACTTACCAAGCGGGCAGCACGGAGTATGCATCCGTATCGAAAGGGGAGCTGCACTATGCCGAAAAATAATTCGCTCAAAAAAATCCTCGTTATCGGTTCGGGACCTATCGTCATCGGACAAGCGGCGGAATTCGACTATGCCGGCACCCAAGCCTGCCAGGCGCTCAAAGAAGAAGGCTATGAAGTTGTTCTGATCAACTCCAACCCGGCCACGATCATGACCGATACGAACATGGCCGACAAAGTATATATCGAACCGATCACCCTTGATTTTGTAACCCAGATCATCCGCCAGGAGCGTCCGGACGGACTTCTCCCTACGCTGGGGGGCCAAACCGGCCTGAACATGGCCGTAGAACTGGCGCGCGCAGGCGTGCTTGAGCGTGAGAACGTCAAGCTGCTCGGGACCCAGCTGACGGCGATCGAGAAGGCGGAAGACCGCGATCTGTTCCGCGATCTGATGCGCGAGCTCGAGCAGCCGGTACCGGAGAGCGTCATCGTCACAACCGTACAGGAAGCGGTGGACTTCGCGAACGAGATCGGCTTCCCGATCATCGTGCGTCCGGCTTACACGCTCGGCGGTACGGGCGGCGGGATCTGCGCCAATGAAGAAGAACTGATTGAGACTGTCTCCTCCGGGATCCGGTACAGCCCGATCAACCAGTGCCTTGTTGAGAAAAGCATCGCCGGGATGAAGGAAGTCGAATACGAAGTCATGCGGGACGCGAACGACAACTGTATCGTCGTTTGTAACATGGAGAACTTCGATCCGGTCGGCGTACATACCGGCGACAGTATCGTCGTAGCGCCGAGCCAGACGCTGTCCGACCGTGAATACCAGATGCTGCGTTCGGCATCGCTGAAGATCATCCGCGCCCTGAGCATCGAGGGCGGCTGCAACGTGCAGTTCGCACTTGATCCGCATTCCTACCAGTACTATGTCATCGAGGTGAACCCGCGTGTCAGCCGTTCCTCCGCCCTGGCTTCCAAGGCGACCGGCTATCCGATCGCCAAGATGGCGGCGAAGATCGCGATCGGCTATACGCTCGATGAGATCGTGAACCCGGTAACAGGCCAGACGTATGCCTGCTTCGAGCCTACGCTCGACTACATTGTATCGAAGATTCCGCGCTGGCCGTTCGACAAGTTCACGGCGGCGAACCGGAAGCTCGGCACGCAGATGAAGGCAACGGGCGAAGTCATGGCGATCGGCCGAACGTTCGAGGAGTCGATCCACAAGGCGATCCGTTCCCTGGAGATCGGCGTACACCGCCTCTGCCTGAAGGATACCGACAAGCTCGACCAGGCGACGCTGGAACAGCGTCTGGTGAAGCCCGACGACGAGCGCATGTTCCTCATCGCCGAAGCGCTGCGCCGCGGATACACCGTGCAGCAGCTGCAGGATCTGACGAAGGTCGACTGGTGGTTCCTGCACAAGCTCGAGAAGATGATCCAGTTCGAAGCGGAGCTGCTCCAGCCGGAGCTGACGGAAGAACTGCTGCTTGAAGCGAAGCGCAAAGGCTTTACGGACCGTGCGATCGCCGAGATCCGTGCGGCAGCAGGCAAAGGGCTCAACCTGACGAAGGAAGCGGACGTTCGCTCCTACAGACTCGGTCTCGGTCTGAAGCCGGTCTACAAGATGGTCGATACGTGCGCAGCCGAGTTCGAAGCGACGACACCTTACTACTACTCCACGTATGAAGTGGAAGATGAAGTGAAAGAAACCGAGAAGCAGAAGATCGTCGTGCTCGGCTCCGGTCCGATCCGGATCGGCCAGGGCATCGAGTTCGACTACTCGACGGTTCACGCGGTATGGGCGATCCAGAACGCGGGCTACGAAGCGGTCATCATCAACAACAACCCGGAGACGGTATCGACGGACTTCAACACGTCCGACCGCCTGTACTTCGAGCCGCTCTTCTTCGAGGATGTCATGAACATCATCGAACGCGAGAAGCCGATCGGCGTTATCGTCCAGTTCGGCGGCCAGACGGCCATTAACCTGGCGGCACCGCTGGCCAAAGCCGGCGTGCGCATTCTGGGTACGGATCTCGAGAACATCGATGCGGCGGAAGACCGCAAGAAGTTCGAAGCACTGCTCCGCAAGCTGGACATCCCGCAGCCGCCGGGCGGCACGGTCACTTCCGTCGACGAAGCGGTGGGCATGGCTTCGCGCTTCGGCTATCCGGTTCTCGTTCGTCCTTCCTACGTACTGGGCGGCCGCGCGATGGAGATCGTCTACTCCGACGAGGAGCTCCTGAGCTACATGGAGTATGCTGTGACGATCAATCCGGAGCATCCGGTTCTGATCGACCGCTATATGCTCGGCAAGGAAGTGGAAGTCGACGCGATCTGCGACAAGGAAACCGTCCTGATTCCGGGCATTATGGAACACGTCGAGAGAGCGGGCGTTCACTCCGGCGACTCCATCTCGGTGTATCCGCCGCAGACCGTATCGGAGGAGCTCAAAGCGAAGATCGTCGATATCACGACGAAGATTGCCAGAGGCCTGCAGATCGTCGGTCTTGTCAATATCCAGTTCGTCATCTTCCAGGACGAAGTGTACGTCATCGAGGTGAACCCTCGTTCCTCGCGTACCGTGCCGTTCCTGAGCAAGGTTACGAAGATTCCGATGGCCAACATCGCCACCCGCGTCATCACGGGTGAATCGCTCGCGAGCATGGGCTACGAGACAGGTTTGTGGCCTGAAGACGACTATGTATCGGTCAAAGTGCCGGTCTTCTCCTTCGCGAAGCTGCGCCGTGTAGACACGACGCTCGGACCGGAGATGAAATCGACGGGCGAAGTCATGGGCCGCGACAAAACGTTCGCCAAGGCGCTGTACAAGGGCTTCATCGGCTCCGGTATGAAAGTGCCGCCGGCCGGTGCGATAATCGCAACGATCGCGGATAAGGATAAAGAGGAGGCGACGGAGATCTTCCGCGGCTTCGAACGGCTCGGCTACCGCATCATCGCAACTGGCGGCACGGCGCAGACGCTTGAGGATGCCGGTCTGAAGGTGACCCGCGTTCACAAGCTGAGCGAAGGCACGCCGAACATTCTTGATCTGATCCGCGGCGGTGAAGCACACTTTGTGGTGAACACCCTGACGAAGGGCAAGACACCGGAGCGCGACGGCTTCCGAATCCGCCGCGAAGCGGTGGAGAACGGCGTCGTGTGCATGACCTCGCTCGATACGGTGAAGGCGCTGCTCCACGTACTGGAGTCGATCTACTTCCAATCGACGGCTATGCCGGTCGTTCACGCTTAAATGATCTGAACCTGATTAGCACAGGATCCCCCGAGCCTTATGGGAGACTGTGCTAATCCCATGCTTGGGCCATGATTGCGGCCCGGCTTACATACGAAGGCCAAGAGGATTCATAGAAGGAGGCATTGCCGGATGTCGAACGCAGCACAGCGGATTATGGTGGCCCTGGATTATCCGCATGCGGAGCAGGCGCAAGCGTTGGTGGAATCCCTGGCGGGGATTCCCTGTTACATGAAGGTGGGCATGCAGCTGTTCTACAGCGCAGGCCCGGGGTTTGTCAGCAGCCTGAAGGAGAAGGGCTATCATGTCTTCTTGGACCTCAAGATGCACGACATTCCGAACACGGTCAAGGGCGGGGCGGAGAGCATCACGCGGCTTGGCGTGGATATGTTCAACGTGCACGCCGCCGGGGGACGGGCCATGATGGGAGCCGCCATGGAAGGCGTGGACAAGGCGCTGACGGGTCTTGGCCCGTCGGCGGTCCGTCCGGCGGTCATCGGCGTGACACAGTTGACCAGCACCTCCCAGGCGGTCATGAATGAGGAAATCGGACTTGCCGGCACGGTGGAGGAGGCAGTCCTCCGCTATGCCCAGCTGACCCGCTCGGCGGGACTCCACGGCGTTGTCGCTTCCCCGCTCGAGGTGGTGCGGATCAAGGAAGCCTGCGGCAGCGGCTTTCTTACCGTCACGCCGGGGATCCGTCCGGCAGGCTCGGATATCGGCGACCAGTCGCGCGTCATGACGCCGCCGGAGGCTTTTGCCCAAGGTACGGATTATGTGGTGATCGGCCGCCCGATCACAGGCGCAGCAGACCCGAGAGCGGCGCTGGAAGCCATCATTGCTTCGGTATCGGAATAATCGACAAGCCAATTAACAAGCCGTTAGAGCTCAAGGATAGAACCAGACACAGCCCATTCAAAGGAGACGATATCATGAGTCAAAAAACCATCGTTACAAGCCCAGCTCTGGCTGAGCAGATCGCTTCCGACCTTCTGAAGATCGGAGCCGTTGCGCTCCGTCCGCAGCAGCCCTTTACCTGGACGTCCGGCCTCAAGTCGCCGATCTACTGCGACAACCGGCTGACGATCTCCTATCCGGAGATCCGTGAGCGGATCGCCGAGGGCTTCGTTCAGCTCATCCGCGACAACTTCCCGGATGCGGAAGTCATTGCAGGCGCAGCGACAGGCGGTATTCCGCATGCGGCATGGGTCGCCCAGAAGCTCGGCCTGCCGATGGTGTACGTGCGTGACAAGGCGAAGGGCCACGGCAAGGAGAACCTGATCGAAGGCCATATCGAAGCCGGCCAGAAGACGGTGGTGATCGAGGATCTGATCTCCACCGGCGGCAGCTCGCTGAAGGTGGCACTGGCGGTCAACGACGCTGGCGCACAGGCACTCGGCGTACTCGGCATCTTCTCCTACCAATTCGAGAAGGCCGCAGCAGCGTTTGGCGAGGCCGGTGTGCCGTTCGAGACGCTGACGAACTACTCCGTCCTGCTCGATGTGGCCGTGAAGAACGGCAGTGTTCAGGAGAGCGACCTGCAGGCGCTGAGAGCCTGGAGCGCGAATCCGAGCGAGTACGGAAAGTAAGGCAAGCCGTTTAGCAAAAAGAGGCAGTCTTTCCGCTTAGCGGAGGCCGGCCTCTTTTTTCATGAGTTCACTGACCCAGGAGGGTACGAGAGCATGGGAGAGGGGGGGCCAAGTACAGCGGATTTCGAGACGAAATGGTACTGGTGGTGAACCTGCCGGCAGAACAGTCGGAGCCGGCTAAGCCAAAGTAAAAAACGCCTGTAAATCAGCTTGCTGGGCTGTTTACAGGCGTTTGGTGTTTGGGCTATCCGCTTATTGCTAGTCCACTATCCGCAATCCGCGAAAAGGCGGGGTGCAGAGGGAGACGCTTACTTGCGCAGCAGTGCCAGACGGTAGGCGTACTCGAAGAGGAACTCGAAAGCCTCCAGGTGCCGCTTGGCTTCGAAGGCATTGGCGCCCCAGGCGCAGATGCCGTGCTTGCGGATCAGGATGCCGGGAATGCGCGGGAGAATCGCCTGCTCCACGAGCTCGGCAATGCGCGGGATCTCCGCGTAGTTCGGCACGATTGGAATCTCGATCTGGGCTTCTTCCTCCCAGATGTTGAAGGCCTTAATGAGCTCGACACCGTCGATCGGCACGCTGCCCCGGTCCCCGTACAGCTCGGAGACGAGGTTATTGAAGACGGTATGCACATGGAAAATCGCGCCCGCCCCCGTGGCCCGGTAGATCTCGCAGTGAATCAGCGTCTCGGCGGACGGCTTCAGTCCCGTCGCTTCGATCGGCTTGCCGCTTTGGTCGACAAGCAGATAGTCGGAAGGGGTGTTCACCGACTTGTCTTTGCCGCTGGCCGTTACGGCGAAGGCGAACTGCTCGGGGGTGAATTCGCCGACACGGATGGACAGGTTGCCGCTCGTGCCCGGGAACCAATTGCGTCCCGCCAGGTATGTTTTGATATCGCGCAGCTCCTCGAACGCCTGCTGCTTGTCCTCTAATCGAATGGCGAGGCTCATCGTACCTTCAACTCCTCTAATCCCTGGATCACTTCATGGAACGTCTCGAACGGCTTATAATTCAGGCCGAGCTCCCGGCACAGGTCTACCAGGTGCGCACGCGCAAAGACCAGGTCGGCGAGCTTCGCCCCTTCGAAGTCGGTGATGCTGTCCCCGATCAGAATCCGCTCATACGACTCGGACGGATAGGAGCGGATAATCGCCGTCTTGCACATGCCGCAGTCGTTATGGCAGTGCTCATCGCACGCATGCGGCCACAAAATTTCGATGTGGGAACCGCTGAAGTCGCTGCCGTTGCAATAGATGTTCTCCTCGGGAATCGGAAACGGCGAGAGCACGGGATAGACGAAAAAGTCGATGCCGCCCGAGGTGACGAGGAAGGTGATGCCTTCCCGGCGGCAGTACTCCAGCAGCTCGAGGAAGCCTTCCCGGATCGTGACGTTGCCGATCGCATAGTCGGTAATCTCTTGGCGGCGCTCCGTAGGCAGCAGGGCGAACATGCGCCCCACGCCTTCCCGGACCGACACCCGCTTCGCCAGAACGTCCTCCACGATCGCATCCCAGCCCGGGGGCTCAAAATGCTTCATGATGGCGACGATGTTGTCGTTAACCGTGATGGTGCCGTCAAAGTCGCAGAAGATAACGCGCTGTTTGCTCATTCGCGGATCCCCCATGCGTCGATAGCCGCCTGCAGCTCCGGCCGACCGGCTGCGGCATACTCCCGGAGGGAGGTGCCGGCGAGGCAGCCGTCAATCGCCTGGCGGAACGCTCTGCCGCCGGCGGCAGCGCCCATCGGATGGCCGTGAACGCCGCCGCCGGCGTTCACGACGACATCGGTGCCGAAGTCCTTCAGAATCAGCGGCACAAGGCCCGGATGAATGCCTGCGGATGGGACAGGGAAGCTGGTCCTTAGACGGCCGAAGCCGGTGCCTTCGGCAGCGCCCGTGGTGTCGAGCAGCGCTTCCTTGATGGCCAGGTTCTCTTCCCTTGGCATCACGACGGAGCCGTAAGGAGAAGGGAACAAGACAAGATCCGCGCCGGCCAGCCTCATGAGCTTACCGAGCAGCACCTGCGCCGAGATCCCGTGGTAGGCGGACGGATAGAAGGCGCCGGCAAGGGCCGGGTGCGCCATGATCGGCACCTGAATGTCGGGGTGCCGGCTGAGCTCGCTGAGGGCGTCGAAGCCGTAGGCCAGCACGTTGAAGAGCAGGGCGTTGGCGCCTGCACCGATCGCCTGGCGGGCCTGGTTCACAAGGTCGAAGGTAGGACCGGTGAGGTTGGCGGCATAGAGCAGCTTCTGCCCGGTCTCCTTCTGTGCATCGGCGGCCGCCTGCATGCAGGCTTCCACGCGGCGCTCGATCGGGGTCAGCGGGTTCTCGAACAGGATCTCGTCGTCCTTGATGAGATCGACGCCGCCGAGCGCCTGCTGGTAGAACTGCTCCTTCAGTGCCGGAAGATCATGGCCGATGACGGATTTGAAAATGCTCATAAGCAGCGGCCGTTCCGGTACGCCGAGCAGCTCCCGGACGCCGCCCAGCCCGAAGCGGGGCCCCGGGAAGGCGGAGAGGAAATCATCCGAGAACGACAGATCGGTGAGCTTGATCCTGCCGTCCATGGAGAGCTTCCCGAACACGGTGACGAGCAGCGCCGGAATGTCCCGGGAAAAGTTCACGTCCGGATAGGCGATGGTGATGTCGGCGAAGCGCTCGCCGGAAGCGGCGTCCGCCGGCTCATGGACGTCGACCGAAACCACGCGGCCGAGATGGCGCTCCATCTCGGCTTTGCGCGCTTCGGGGAGGTCGGTCCAGGAGCCCACAGTGAGCCCTACGGCGATGCCGGTTGCTTTTTTGTGAAAGTCCGCCTTGTCGTCGTAGAGGCGGTAGGTTGCTGTGCAGTAGGCGCCGGAGGCAGCCTGGCTGAATTCGGAAGTCAATGCGGACACCTTCTTTCTGCGAAAATGCACGTGGATTGTGATGGAGCGGGGAGCGATAGCGCCCCGTGTTTATTTGCTGGAGGCGGTGACGGACTGGGAGATCGCTTCGCCCATCTCGCCCGCACGTTCCATTGCTCTGTGCATGCCTGCCATGAGGGCATCCTGGAAGCCGGCGCGTTCCATAACCTCGATGGCCGCCTGCGTCGTGCCGTTCGGCGAGGTGACCTTGCGCCGCAGATCGGCCGGTTCTTCCCCGGTAGCCTGCACCATCCCGGCGGCGCCGAGGAAGGTCTGGATCGTGAGGCGCCGGGACTCTTCCCGGGAGAGACCGGAGCGGATGCCGCCTTCCATCATCGCCTCCATCATGTAATAAACATAAGCCGGTCCGCTGCCGGAGAGACCTGTAATGGCATCGATCTGGTTCTCGTCGACGATGGCGACGATGCCGGTGGAAGCGAACATATCGGAAGCGAGCCGGCGCTGCTGCTCCGTCACGCTCTCCGAGAAGGCGATGCCGGTGGCGCCGAGACCGATGGTGCTCGAGGTGTTCGGCATCGTGCGGACGACCGCAAAAGCTTCGCCGCCGAGCAGCCCGTGAATGGTCGCGACGGACAGACCCGCGATCACCGAGACGATCAGCTGATCGGGGCGCAGCTGATTCTTCAGCGCGAGAATGCCCTCTACGGCATCCTTCGGCTTGAAGGCGAGTACGACAATGTCGGCCGAACGGACCGCTTCGTCCTTGGCGTTCTGCTCCAGGGCATACCGGATGCCGTACCGGGAATGAAGCTCGGCGAGCCGCTCCCCGTTGGAACGGTTGACGACGAACAGGCTTGCGCCCGGCACGCCGCCTTTGTCGATAAGTCCGCGGATGATGGCTTCGGCCATGGATCCGGCTCCTACGAATGCTATCTGCTGCTGTGGCAATCCTGTGGCCATGGGAATGATCATGCTCCTTTAGTATTCTTCGTTGTTGTGGTGCCGGCCTGTGCCCTGAGGGAGTCCGAGATGCTTCGGGGCTTAAGCGGCGTAAAGGGCGGTCCGCCGGCGAGAAAGGATGGGATAAGGCGCCGTACAGATGCCGCGTGAACTGCGCTGCGGAAGGCTGTAGTCCGGGGAAAAGGGACAAGTGCCCCGCTTATCCCCGGATCTGGCCGCTGCCCGTAATGCAGTATTTGCTGGACGTCAGTGCCGGCAGCCCCATCGGCCCGCGGGCATGCAGCTTCTGGGTGGAGATGCCGATCTCGGCGCCGAACCCGAATTCGAAGCCGTCGGTGAAGCGGGTCGATGCGTTATGGTAGACGGCGGCCGCGTCCACTTCCTGGAGGAAGCGAGCGGCGTGCAGCGTGTTCTCCGTGACGATGCACTCGGAGTGCATCGTGCCGTGAAGCCGGATATGCTCCAGAGCTTCATCGAGTCCGCTGACGATCCGCACGTTGAGAATATAGTCGTTGTATTCCGTATCCCAGTCTTCCTCGGTGGCGGCGGAGATGCCGGACACCAGCGTGCGGGCCTCTTCGTCGCCGCGCAGTTCTACGCGCTGCTGCAGGAACTGCTCCGCAATCATCGGCAGATGCTGTGCGGCGAATCCGCGGTGCACGAGCAGCGTCTCCATGGAGTTGCAGACCGACGGGCGCTGCACCTTGGCGTTAATGGCGATCTGCAGGGCCATGTCCGGCTGGGCGGATTCGTCCAGGTACGTATGGCAGACGCCTGCGCCGGTCTCGATGACCGGTACGGTCGCATTCTTGACCACGTTCTGGATCAGTGAAGCGCCGCCCCGCGGAATGAGCACGTCGAGCAGACCGTTCAGCTTCAGCATCTCGTCCACGGAGCTGCGGTTCGGATCCAGCACGAGCTGCAGGGCGAACGGCGGCAGGTCGGTCTGCTCCAGCGCCTGGTGCAGCACCTCTACGATGCGCTTGTTGGAGGACAGGGCGGAGGATCCGCCGCGCAGCACGACCGCATTGCCGGTCTTGAGGCAGAGGCCTGCCGCATCCACAGTCACATTCGGACGCGCTTCATAGATGATGCCGATCACGCCGAGCGGCACGCGCACCTTGCGGATGTGCAGGCCGTTCGGGCGGCTGAACGCCTCCAGCGTATCGCCAATCGGATCGGGCAGCGTGACGATCTGGCGCAGGCCTTCGGCCATCGCTTCGATCCGCTGCCGGTTCAGGGCGAGACGGTCGAGCAGGGAGGTGGAGATGCCGCTCTCCCGGCCGCGCTGCAGGTCTTCGGCATTGGCCGTGATGATCGACTCCGCTTCTTTCTCGAGACACTCCGCCATATACAGCAGGGCATGGTTCTTCTGCTCGGTGGTGAGCTGAGCAAGCAGGGGGGCGGCCTGCTTGGCCAGCCCCGCCTTCTGTTTCACTTCGCTGAGCGCTACTGCGCCTTCCAACTGGGACATCGCTGTCTCCTCCTCGATCGGGTTAATGGGTGCTGCCTATACGGGCCGTCAGGCCATTGCATTGCATAAGAGATCCGTCCGTTCTAATGGGCCGAATCCTTCGTCCGCAGCGACTGGGCCAGGGTAATCCACTCATCCCGGTGGATTACTTCGATGCGGGGCACCTCGATGCGGCGCAGCACTTCCTCTGAGCCGAGGCCGGCCGCCGCCTGCAGCTGCCATGATTCGTAGTTGACGACGCCGCGCCCGATGATCTGGCCGTTCACGCCGGCCACTTCGATCACGTCGCCAGGGTGGAATTCGCCCGAGACTTCGCGCACACCCGCTGGCAGCAGGCTGCGGCCGCCGCTGACGAGCGCCGATTCGGCCCCTTCGTCCACGGTAACCAGGCCCTTCGGCTGCGAGTGAAATCCGAGCCACTGCTTCTTCATCGGCAGGTTATGCTCGCTCGTATCGAAGTAGGTGCCCCGGCCGGTGCCGGCGGCTGCATTCACCAGGTCGCCGGGCTCGGTCACCCGGCCGACGAAGCAGGGCACGCCGCCCCGCATAGCAATCCGGGCCGCCTCGATCTTAGAGCGCATGCCCCCCGTACCGACCATGGAGCCGGAGCCCCCGGCGATGCGGTAGATATGCTCGTCGATCTCGGTCACGCGGTCGATGCGCTTGGCCTCGGGATTGTGGCGGGGATCCTCGGTGTAGAGGCCGTCGGTGTCCGTGAGGATAAGCAGCCGGCGTGCACGGACGAGGTTGGCGACAAGCGCGGAGAGCGTATCGTTATCCCCGAATTTGAGCTCGTCGACCGCCACCGTATCGTTCTCGTTGACGACGGGGAGAATGCCCCGCCGGAGCAGCTCCTCGATCGTCGCCTGGGCATTCTGGATGCGCCGGCGGTTCGAGAAGTCGGAGCGGGTCAGCAGAATCTGGCCGATGCCGATCCCGTACTCCGCGAAGGCCGCCTGGTAGGCCTGCATGAGCAGCGCCTGCCCGACCGATGCCGACGCCTGTTTCTCGTGGAGCAGCTTCGGCCGCACGGCATAGCCCATGGCCCGGAAGCCGGCGGCTACGGCACCGGAGGTGACAAGAAGAACGCGGTCCCCTCCGCGGTGCAGACGGGCAAGCTCCGAGGCGAAGAAGGCGATGGAATCCCGGTTCAGCCCCCCTTCATCCGAGGTCAGCGAGGAGCTGCCGATTTTGACTACGATCGTTCCCTGCATTGCATATCCCTCATTCCTTCAATCTTCAAACGTCAATCCGCGGCACAGCGGCCGGAATAAAACAAAAAGGCCCCGTCCTGTAAGGACGAAAGCCTTGACTTCCGCGGTACCACCTTAGTTGATGAATGATTCATCCGTCTTTCCATCCTCATAACGGCAGGGTGCCGTCCGGCTCATCACCGGCCGTTCAGGGGCGGGTTCGGCAAAGGTTCACGGTAAATTCTCGCAGCCAGTGGAATTTACTCTCTGAGCGTGAAGGGGCTCTCCTACTATTCCCATCATAACGTTTGGTTCTTCTTAGCATATCATGGGACCGCCGGATTTGTAAAGGCGGTGCGGCTTCACGATTCGCTTAAGAACGCGGCCGCATCAGCCGAACAGACGGAGCTTGTCGATCCGCTCCGCCGCTTCCTGCAGGCGGTCTTCGCCTGTAAGGAGGCCGAGGCGGACATAGCCTTCGCCGTGGGTGCCGAAGCCGATGCCCGGCGCGACGACGATCTTGGCTTCTTCGAGCAGCCGGTCAGCCAGCGATTCCGAGGTGTGCCCCTTGGGCACCGGAAGCCAGGTAAAGAAGGAGCCGGCCGGTTTGGCGGCCTTCCAGCCGATCCTATCCAGCGCGCCGAACAGGGCGTCCCGGCGTCCCTGATAGACGGAGACGAGCTCATGGACGCAGTCCTGCGGGCCTCTCAGCGCCTCGGCCGCCGCCACCTGGATCCCGCCGAAAAGGGAACAGTAGTAGTGGTCCTGGATCAGGTTGATCATCCGGACGATCTCGGGGTTGCCGAGGCAGAAGCCTACACGCCAGCCCGCCATGTTGTATGTTTTCGAGAGCGTGTAGAATTCCACGCCGACTTCCTTGGCGCCGGGGAACTGGAGGAAGCTCAGCGGACGCTGGCCGTCGAAGCCGACCGCCCCGTAGGCAAAATCGCTGGAGACGACAATCCCGTGCTTGGCCGCAAACTCGATCGTTTCCTTATAGAAGGATGCGTTCGCGACCGCCGCCGTCGGGTTGTTCGGGTAGTTGATGAACATGAGCTTGGCCTGGCGCACTTCCTCGGCGGGCAGGGCGCTGTAGTCCGGCAGGAAGCCGTTCTCCTCACGCAGCGGCATGAAGCTCATCCGGGCTCCGGCCAAAGCGACGCCGGACCAGTAGTCGGGATAGCCGGGATCGGGCACGAGGCACACGTCGCCGGGATTCAGCAGGCACTGGGCGATCTCAACGAGGCCGGTTTTGCCGCCGAAGAGAATGGCGACCTCCGTCTCGGGATCGAGGTCCACGCCGTAGTCCTCCTTATACCGCAGGGCGACGGCCTCCTTCAGGAAGCCGAAGCCGCTGAAGGGAGGATAGCGGTGATAGAGCGGATTCTCCGCCGCCTCCTGCAGCGCTTTGACGATATGCGCCGGCGTGGGACGGTCGGGATTGCCCTGTCCGAGGTTGATCACATCATGGCCGAGGGCGATCTGTTCGTTCGCCTTGCGTACGAGCTTCGAGAAGAACTGCGTCGGCAGCTCCTGCAGGCGCTGGGCGGGCTGCATGGGGAAGGCGCTGACCACGCCCGGTGTGGAAGAAGTCATATATATGTCACTCCAATGGTCTATAGAATGAAAGAAACAGCCTGAAAACGCAGGGGAGCATAGGCAAAAAGCCCGCTGCCTTAATTCACGGTCATCAGATAGGAATAATGTAACATGAAACGGCCGGAGTGTACACCGCCCCGGGAAGTTTTCCTGCCGGCAGCAGGGGGCAGGAGTCCGGACGGCATTGAAGTTCTCGAACTCATCCTCTATCATTAGAAGAAAACGATGGGGCGCACGGCCGGAAGCGGCGCCGTCCCAAGCTCAGAAAGATGGGAAGCTTATGACAAGCACAAAATGGAATCTCGCGCTCCTCCAGATGGACATCGCGATCGGGGAGCCGGACAACAACTTCGCGAAGCTCGAAGCCCTGCTGGAGGAGGCGGTGACAGGGGACGTCAAGCCGGACGTCATCGTCTTCCCCGAGATGTGGAACACGGGCTATGCGCTCGAGCAGATCCGTGAGCTGGCGGACCGGGAAGGAGAGCGGACCCGGGCGCTCTTGTCGGCGTTCAGCCGGAAGCACGGCGTGCTGATCGTCGGCGGCTCGGTGGCCGACCTGCGGGAGGACGGCGTGTACAACACGATCTACTCCTATGACCGCGAAGGTGAGCAGGTAGGTGCGTATTCCAAGATCCACCTCTTCCGCCTCATGGATGAGGAGAAGTTCCTGCTCAGCGGCAGCGAGGTGGGCCGCCTGGAGCTGGACGGGGTGCCGGCCGGCGCGATGATCTGCTACGATATCCGCTTCCCGGAGCTGGCCCGCAGGCTCGCACTCGGCGGCGCCCAGGTACTCTTCGTGCCGGCGGAGTGGCCGAAGCCCCGGCTGCACCACTGGCGCACGCTGCTTACCGCCCGGGCGATCGAGAACCAGATGTTCGTCGTCTCCTGCAACCGGGTGGGCATCAGCGGCACGACGGAGTTCTTCGGCCACTCTATGGTAATCGACCCTTGGGGCGAGGTGATCGCTGAGGGGGATGAATCCGAGCGGATCATCCGGGCGACGATCGACCTCGGTCTCGTCCCTGAGGTGCGCAGCCGCATTCCGATCTTCGAGGACCGCCGTCCCTCCCTGTACCAGGAATAACCGTGCAGGCCGGAGGGCAGGGCGGACGGCAGTCACGCATAAGAGAGAGCAGACAAGGAGCCTTCCGGCTTGGCCGGAGGCTTTTTTCGTTACATTTTTTCCGTTACACCTATTTGAGTTTGAATCCTGTAAGCGCTTATTGACCGCCTGCGAATAGGATCTATGAACGCAGGGGCGGCCGCGTCCGCAGGACGTATTCACGGCAAGCTGATACAGCTTTCCCTTATTGCAGAGCGGCCTCCCTCATCACATCGCGGAACGTCTCGATGAAGGCTTCCACCGCTTTGGACAGGTAGCGTCCCTTGCGGGAGGCGATAACCAGGGTCCTTGTCGGCCGGCCGGCGAGCGGGCGGTACACCGGGGAGAGCTCGCCTCCCCCGCGCCGGCGCACCATGCGGGGGATGAAGCTGATGCCCATCCCGGCAGCGACGAGCGCCTGCACGGTATCGATGTTGGAGCTCTCGAAGACGATGTTCGGGGAGAAGCCTGCCTGGTGGCAGAGCTCAAGCGTGATCTGGCGGAAGCCCTGGCCCTTCTTCAGCGCGATGAAGGGCTCGCTCTGCAGCGAAGCGACGTCGAAGCTGTCGGAGGGCTGGCTGCCGAGCGCCAGCGGATGGCCGGGCGGCAGCGCGAGCACGATTTCCTCCTCGATGATCGGCTCCGCCGCGAGCGTTTCGTCGAACAGGGGAATGGAGAGCAGAGAGATGTCCACCTGGCCGATCCCGGTGAGATGCTCGAGGTTCGCCGAGGTCTCCTCAACGAGCGTGATCTCGATCTCCGGATAGCGCGCCTGGAAGACGGGCAGCACGAACGGGAGCACGTGGGCTCCGGTGATCGGCAGGGAGCCGACGACGAGCTTGCCCTTGCGCATCTGTGAGATGTCCTCCATCTCGCGTCTCAGCTGCTCCACCATATCGAGGATGGCCTGGGCTTTCTCCACGAAGAGGGAGCCGGCATGGGTTACCTCGACGGAGTTGGTCGTACGCTGGAAGAGCAGTACACCGATCTCCTTCTCGAGCTTCGAGAGCTGCTGGCTGAGCGAGGGCTGGGCGATATGGAGCTTTTCGGCGGCGCGGGAGAAATTCTTGTCGATGGCGATCTGCAGGGCATACTGCAGCTGGCGGAGTTCCATAAGGAGGCCTCTTTTCTATAAGGAATGGTTGGAGTGACCTGGTACTATCTTTATAATCAAATCCTATGAATGTTATAGATATTATATCTTGGAACAATGAATAAGGAAATGGTACGATGGGTTTACAAAAGAGACGACTTATTAATTGAGGTGGAACCAATGGCCAAAACCATGTTCGAGAAGATTTGGGACAATCACGTAATTCAATCGGAGCCGGGCAAACCGAGCATCATTTATATCGACCTGCACCTGGTCCACGAAGTAACCTCCCCGCAAGCGTTCGAAGGCCTTCGCCTGAGCGGCCGCAAGGTGCGCCGTCCGGACCTGACCTATGCGACGATGGACCACAACGTACCGACGAAAGACCGCTACAACATCACCGACCCGATCTCGAAGCAGCAGATCGACACGCTGTCCAAGAACTGTGCGGACTTCGGCGTCACGCTCTTCGACCTCGACTCCATCGACCAGGGTGTCGTTCACGTTATGGGCCCTGAGCTCGGCTTGACGCACCCGGGCAAGACGATCGTCTGCGGCGACAGCCATACCTCGACGCACGGTGCTTTCGGCGCCCTCGCATTCGGTATCGGCACCTCCGAGGTCGAGCACGTGCTCGCTACCCAGTGCCTCCAGCAGTCCAAGGCGAAGACGCTTGAAGTGCGCATCAACGGCAAGCTGAAGCCGGGCGTCACGGCGAAGGACCTGATCCTCGGCGTCATCGCCAAGTACGGCACGGACTTCGCAACGGGCTACGTTATCGAGTACACCGGCGAAGCGATCCGCGGCCTGTCCATGGAAGAGCGGATGACCGTGTGCAACATGTCCATCGAAGCCGGCGCAAGAGCGGGCCTGATCGCTCCGGACCAGACGACCTTCGATTACCTCCGCGGCCGCCAGTACGTACCGCAGGGCGAAGCGTTCGAGGCAGCCGTAGCCGCATGGAAGCAGCTCTCCACGGATGAAGGCGCACAGTACGACTGGGTTGTTGAATTCGATGCTGACTCCCTGATCCCGCAGGTCACCTGGGGCACGAGCCCGGGCATGGGAACCAGCGTAACGGCGACGGTACCGAATCCGGCTGATTTTGCCACCGAGAACGAGCGCAAGGCGGCTGAGAAGGCCATTGAATACATGGGCCTCACACCGGGCACGCCAATGACGGAGATTCCTGTCGACTACGTGTTCATCGGTTCCTGTACGAACGGCCGGATCGAAGACCTGCGCGCCGCTGCGGCGGTTGCCCAAGGCCACAAGGTTTCTCCTAATGTTACGGCGATCGTGGTACCGGGTTCGGGCCGCGTCAAGATCCAAGCCGAGAAGGAAGGCCTCGACGTCATCTTCACGGAAGCGGGCTTCGAATGGCGCGATGCGGGCTGCTCGATGTGCCTCGCGATGAACCCCGACGTTCTGAAGCCGGGCCAGCGCTGCGCTTCGACGTCCAACCGGAACTTCGAAGGCCGCCAGGGCCGCGACGGCCGGACGCACCTCGTGTCTCCTGCGATGGCGGCAGCCGCTGCAATCGAAGGACGCTTCGTAGACGTGCGCGACTGGCAGTTCAAGGTCAAGCAAGAAGCGTAAGATTTGAATCGAATTCATCCGACTTGGACTTATAGATATCGAATGTAGAGGAGTTATCACAATGGAAGCTTTCAACCAGCATACCGGCCTCGTGGCTCCGGTGGACCGCGTGAACGTGGACACGGACGCGATTATCCCTAAGCAGTTCCTGAAGCGCATTGAGCGCTCCGGCTTCGGCCAATTCCTGTTCTACGAATGGCGCTTCGACCAGAGCGGCGCCGAGATTCCGAGCTTCAGCCTGAACCAGCCGCGCTACCAAGGCGCGTCGGTCCTGATCTCCCGCGCCAACTTCGGCTGCGGCTCCTCCCGTGAGCACGCGCCTTGGGCGATCCAGGACTTCGGCTTCCGCGTTGTGATCGCGCCGTCGTATGCCGACATTTTCTACAACAACTGCTTCAAGAACGGCATCCTGCCGATCAAGCTGAGCGAGGAGCAGGTGGAAGAGCTCTTCCAGCGCACGGCTGCGCAGGAAGGCTACCAGCTGACCGTCGATCTGGAGAACAAGACGATCACCGACAGTCAAGGCCTGAACATCGCGTTCGATCTTGACGAGCACCGCCGCCAGTTCCTGCTGCAGGGACTCGACGATATCGGGCTGACGCTCCAGCATGCCGACAAGATCACCGCTTACGAGCAGGCACACGAATCCCGCCTGTCCTACAACCGTTAATATCTACGGACCCGTTGTCCCTTCCTTTGTGAAGCGGCCGGCGGGTTCTTTTTCATTGTCCAGCCATCATTGAATCTTGGCAAATCCGGGTATCCTAAGGCCCAAAGAGCGTGAGCCGGACGCGGAAAAAGGTGACAAAAAGAGTACGTTTGACCCGTTTATTATGAATGAAAATGGGTGAATTGTCATGGAGTGGAAATGGATCCGCTCGCATTTTGTCTTCTTTGTGAAAATTGCCATACGCTTTTTCATTTCTTAATTCGGTTGTGTATAATACATCTGAAGCAGGTCAGAAAGGGTGTACGGACTATGGCATGGAACAAAATCGGCGTCGTCGGCGCCGGCACAATGGGACAAGGAATAGCCGAGATGCTTGCAGGCAAGGGCCTGGAAGTCGTACTGGTAGAGCGTACAAAGGAAAAGCTCGACCTTGCGCTCGAGCAGCTCGAGATTTCACTTGATAAACAGATGGAAAAGTGGGCGATTACGCCTGTCGAGAAGAAACTGATTCTTTCGAGAATCCATAAAGAAACGTCGCTGGAGAGCTTCGCCGACTGCGATCTCGTCATCGAGACGATCAGCGAAGATCTGGATCTGAAAAAAGAAGTGTTCCGCGTTCTGGACGAGGTATGCCCGCCGAACGTGGTGCTGGCCAGCAATACGTCGACGCTCAGCTTGACGGAGCTTGCGGCCGAGACCAAGCAGCCGGAGCGGGTGATCGGGCTGCACTTTCTGTACCCGGTATCGAAGATTCACATGGTTGAGATTATCCGCGGACTCCGAACAAGCGAAGATACCTTCGCCCAGACGAAGCAGTTCGTTGAGGACACGATCCAGAAGCGGGGCATCCAGGTGTATGAATCGCCGGGCTTCGTCACCACGCGCCTCATCTGCGTGCTGATCAACGAGGCGCTCCATGTGCTGTCCGAGCGTGTGGCGGAAGCCGCCGACATCGACAGCGCGATGCGCATCGGGTACGACTTCCACTACGGTCCGCTCGAGATGTGCGACCGCTTCGGGCTGGATTCGGTCCTTGCAGCCATGGAGCGGATGTTCCGCGAATTCGGCGACGTGAAATACCGTCCGGCGGTCATCCTGAAGCAGATGGTGCGCGCAGGCCACCTCGGGATGAAGACGGGACAAGGCTTCTTCCGCTATGATAAGGATGGTGACCGGATATGATTGTTCTCGTAATTAACGCGGGGAGCTCCTCGCTCAAATTCCAGCTGTACCAGATGGAGGACGAATCCGTCTTGGCCAAGGGCCGCGTAGAGCGGATCGGCATGGAGTCGGCAATCGTCACCATCGAGCCTACCGGCAAGCCGGAGGTGCGCGAAGTGCGTGAAATTCTCGAGCACACCACCGCGATCCGCAAGGTGCTCGACATGATCGTGCATCCGCAGCACGGCGTGCTGAAGTCCGTCAGCGAGATTGAAGCGGTCGGACACCGCGTCGTCCACGGAGGCGAATCGTTCTCGAGCTCCGTGCTCGTCACGGAAGAAGTGAAGCAGGAGATCAAGCGCCTCTTCGACCTCGCCCCTCTGCATAACCCGGCGCATATGCTGGGCATCCACGCAGTGGAAGCGAACATGCCGGGGGTGCCCCAGGCGGTTGTGTTCGATACGGCCTTCCACCAGACGATGCCTCCGGTATCGTACCTCTATCCGATTCCGATGGTGCTCTATAAAAAGCACAAGATCCGCCGCTACGGCTTCCACGGCACGTCGCACGGATACGTCAGCGAACAGGCGGCGAAGTTCCTCGGCCGACCGCTGGAGGAGCTCAAGCTGGTGACCTGCCATATCGGCAACGGCGCTTCCTGCACGGCTGTCGACGGCGGCAGGTCGGTGGATACCAGCATGGGCATGACTCCGCTGGAAGGTCTCATGATGGGTACGCGCAGCGGCGACATCGACCCGGCGATCGTGCCGTTCACGATGGCCAAGGAAGATCTGACACTGAGCGAAGTGAACTCGATGCTCAACAAGCACAGCGGCCTGCTCGCCATCTCGAATATCGGCAGCGATATGCGGGAGATCGCGGAGGCGATGGAAGCCGGAGACCGCAATGCGGCACTGGCCTTCGAGATGTACGAGTACCGGCTCCGCAAGTACATCGGCTCCTACGCGGCGGCGATGAACGGTCTGGACGCCATCGTGTTCACCGCGGGGGTCGGCGAGAACTCCGCGCTGCTGCGCGCGGCCGTATGCCGCGGGCTGAGCTTCCTCGGCATCGATTTCGACGAAGAGGAGAACGCCCGCCGCTCGCCCGAAGACCGTGCCATCACGAAGCCGGGCTCCCGGGTGCAGGTGCTCGTGATTCCGACCAATGAAGAATTGGTCATCGCGCGCGACACCTACGGCTTGATTTTGAACCGCAATCATGTAGAATAAGAAGACGGACAGGAGCGCAAACGTTTGTTCTGTAAACGGGCTGCGTCCTGCAGAGGAGAGCGGGTTGCCTTCCCTTCGGGGACAGGGCCCGTTTTTCTCGGTCTTCCGGGGTAGTTGTAACGGTTAGCGAACAAGGAGGAGATCAAACCAATGAGCCGTACATTGTGCACCATCCGCGAAGCGGGCAAGCATGTGGAACAGACGGTGACGATCGGCTGCTGGCTGCATAACATCCGCTCCAGCGGCAAGATCCGGTTCCTGCAGCTGCGGGACGGGTCGGGATTTATGCAGGGTGTGGTTGTGAAGAGTGAAGTGCCCGAAGAAGTGTGGGAGAATGCGGGCATGCTGACGCAGGAGAGCTCCCTCTACGTCACCGGGGTCGTTAAGGAAGATACGCGCAGCAAGGGCGGCTTCGAGCTGACGGTCACGGGGCTGGAGATTATTCAGATTGCCAGTGACTATCCGATCACGCCGAAGGAGCACGGGGTGGACTTCCTTATGGACCACAGGCATCTATGGATCCGTTCTCCCCGGCAGCGGGCCATTCTGGTCGTGCGTGCTCAGATTATCCGCGCCGTGCAGGATTTCTTCGACGAGCGGGGCTTCCATCTGGTCGATCCGCCGATCCTGACGCCGTCCTCCTGCGAAGGAACGACGAATCTGTTCCATACGAAGTACTTCGAAGAAGACGCTTACCTGACACAGAGCGGGCAGCTCTATATGGAAGCGGCTGCGATGGCGCTCGGCCGGGTCTACTCGTTCGGACCGACGTTCCGCGCAGAGAAGTCCAAGACCCGCCGCCACCTCATCGAGTTCTGGATGATCGAGCCGGAGATGGCTTTCGTGACGCATGAGGAGAACCTGGAGATCCAGGAGCAGTTCGTCTCGCATGTCGTGCAGTCGGTGCTGAAGAACTGCCGCAAGGAGCTCGAAACCCTGGAGCGCGATATCTCGAAGCTGGAGAACATTCAGGCGCCGTTCCCGCGCATTACATACGACGAAGCGGTGGAGTTCCTGAAGAAGAACGGCCACGAGTTCGAATGGGGTGAAGACTTTGGCGCACCGCACGAGACGGCCATAGCCCAGAGCTACGACAAGCCGGTGTTCATCACCCACTATCCGACCGAGATCAAGGCGTTCTATATGAAGCCTGATCCGAACCGCCCCGAGGTGGTGCTCTGCGCCGATATGATCGCGCCGGAGGGCTACGGGGAGATTATCGGAGGCAGCCAGCGGATCGACGATCCGGAGCTGATGGAAGAGCGCTTCCTGCAGCACGAGCTGTCGAAGGAAGCTTACCAGTGGTATCTGGACCTGAGAAAATACGGCTCGGTTCCCCACTCCGGCTTCGGCCTCGGCCTGGAGCGCACCGTAGCCTGGATCTGCGGGCTGGATCACGTCCGCGAGACGATTCCGTTCCCTCGTCTGCTCTACCGTCTGTACCCTTGATCCCGCGGCCGGCATAGAAAAGGGAGAGGGGCAGGGTATGAGATCAAGTCAAGGAACGAACAAGGAATTGTCAGCGGCGCTTCTTCTCGGCTGGAAGGACGGCCAGGTGGATGTGCCTTACTGGCTCCTCCAGTATTACTCGCGCCTGCGCCTGCAGGAGGCGGAGGTCATGCTGATTCTGCATGTCATGGCCTTCAAGCAGAAGGAGCAGAAGGATTTCCCGACGCTCGAGGAGATCCAGTCGAGGATGTCGCTTCCGCCGGAGAAGGTCATCGCCGCGCTGCAGAAGCTGCTCAAGGAAGGGCTGCTGCAGATCGACGAGGAGATGGATCCGGCATCCGGGGTGCACAGCGAGAAGTACAACTGGACACCGCTCCTGGAGCGGCTGGCGGAGTGCCGGCTGGAGGATCTCCAGGAGGAGAAGGCGTCCCGGCGGATCCGTCCGGGAGCCGCTGCCGGTGCAGGCAGCCGGGACGTGTTCACGATCTTCGAGAAGGAATTCGGCCGTCCCCTGACGCCGATGGAGCTTGAATCGATCGCGGGGTGGCTCGACAAGGACGGCCATCCGGAGGAGCTGATTCTTGCCGGGCTCAAGGAAGCGGTCTTTGCCGGCAAAGTGCATTTCCGGTACATTGACCGGATCCTGCTCGAGTGGCAGCGCAACCGGATCACGAGCGTGGAGCAGGCAAAGGAGCATTCGCAGAAATTCCGCTCGCGTTAATCTCGGGTGAACTAGTGAAGCAGCAGGTTTGTCCATAAATATCAATAAGACCCCCTTCGCTCTTGGGTAGAGTGGAGGGGGTCTTTGCTGTGCCGCAATCGGGCTTCTGTATTCAATTCGCAGGCCAGTTTCGCCGGCAGCCTTACACCTTGAAACGGTTCATGAGCCCGCTCAGCTTGCTGCCCATGTGTTCGAGGCGCTCGGCCGCGCCGCTGACCTCGCCCATGCTGATCTGGACATTATCGGTAAGCTTCACAATCTCGGTGATGCCCTGCGAAGAGTGGCGAGCCGTCGAGGCCATATTGTCCACCGTGGCGGCCACTTCCTCGCTGCCGGCAGCCATCTGCTCGCCTACGGCGGACATTTCGCGGATCTGGTCATTGATATTCTCGAAGGCTTCGAGGATCTGGCGGATCGTCGTTTCCGTCGAAGCGACGACGGAGAGGCCGCGGGAGATTTCCTGTTCGGAGAGCTGCATGGCACTCGACGCCTGCTCGGAGTTCGTACGGATCTGCCCGATCACATCGCCGATCTTCTGGGCCGAATCGCCGGATTGGGTGGCAAGCTTGCGGATCTCGCTGGCCACTACCGCGAAGCCTTTGCCCTGCTCGCCGGCACGGGCCGCCTCGATGCCGGCATTGAGCGCCAGCATGTTCGTCTGCTCGGAGATGCCGCGGATCGACTGGATGAAGCCGCTGATCTCCTGCGTGCGGCCGACGAGCTCGTGAATCGTTGCCGTCAGGGTGCCGAACGATTCGCGGATGCGTCCCATCTGCGCGTTCATCCCCGAGAGGTCTTCGCGGGAGCGGACGGCCGAACCGGCGGCTTCCGCAGCTTCCGACGATGCCGATGAGGACGTCTCTGCGATCCGCAGAATGCCTTGGGTCATCTCGTCAACGGCTTTGGCGCTCTCGGCTGCCGCAACCGATTGGGTCCGCATGCCCGAATCCATCGACTGCAGGTTCTGCAGGATGAGGGCGTAGTCGTTCCTTGTGCTCTCCATCTGGCGCTGTACCACTTCGATCGAAGCCTGAACCTGGTCGGAAGTCAGCTTAACCTCGGAGACCAGCTTCTGCAGGGCTTCCCGCATCCCATTCATCGGGACGCCGAAACGCTTCATCGAACCGAGGCGTTCGAGGTTGATATCCTGGGTCAGGTCGCCATTCGCAATATGGGAGATGAACCCTTCGATCTCACGGAAGGGCTTGGCGTAAGTCATGAAGTTGGAGACGCCGACGACAGTCGTGCCGAGGCCTACCAGCAGCAGAAGGCCGAGGTTCTCCAGGGACAGCAGTTTTTCACCGGTAAAGAGACAGTTGACAAGAACGGCGGCGGCACCGATCGTTACGCCTTGTCCGAACGTCCGCAGACAGTATTTTACCAAGGTCCTCATAATTTCTTTGTTAGCGTCCATATCTTGCTGCACTCCTTTGGTTATTATATGTAATTTTCCTGCGAGAGGAAATCATAGCCAAAAAAAATTTCGGGCTCATGTAACCTTTTATCGGCGGCATCCGTCTATTCTATTAGTACTGTAACAATTTGTCATTTTCCCAGACTCATAGACGGCCTGCACGGGAGGGCGGCCGTGTGCCGCTCCCGCCGCGGGCGTCTTGCAGCGCGGTGATCCGTGCGCTTGGAGAAGGACTGGAGGAGGATTGTGATGATGTCTTGGCTGCGGAGAAAACAATCTACAGCAGAACCCGGAGGCTCATCCGCAGCTGAAGCAGGGGCTAGAACTGCGGTGAACCCGGCCGATGGTTCAGCGGAGGTCCCTCCGGCGGAAGAGGGGGGGCTGCCCGAGGTGGACACGGGTACTCCGCTGCTGACCGTCAGAGGGGTGGAGCGTTCTTTTGCCGTAGGAGGGGACACGCTCCATGTGCTCAAAGGCATCAATATGGAGCTGTACCCGCTCCAGCTTGTGATGCTCAAGGGCCGGTCGGGCTCAGGTAAAACCACACTGCTCAATCTTATTGGGGGATTGGACCAGCCGAACCGGGGAGAGATCCTGTTCAAGGGCCACCCATTTCACAGCAGCAGCGACGACAAGCGGACGTACATACGAAGACAGGATATCGGTTTTATTTTTCAATCGTTTGCCTTAATGCCCCTCTTGTCCGCTTGGGAGAACGTGGAATTGTCGCTGCGCATGGCCGGTGTGCCGAGAAGCGAGTGGAAGGCGAGAATCGCCCACTGCCTGGAGCTTGTGGGACTGACGAAGCGGATGCATCACCGTCCCTTCGAGCTGTCCGGCGGTGAGCAGCAGCGAGTGGCGATTGCGAAGGCGATTGCCCACAAGCCGAGCCTGCTGCTGGCCGACGAGCCGACGGCGGAGCTGGATTCGCAGATGGGCGCTCAGGTGATGGCGGTGTTCCGGGAGATCATCCGCACGGAGCGCACAACGATCTGCATGACAACACATGATCAGACCATAATGGAGGTTGCCGACCGTGTATTCGAAATGGTGGATGGTAAGTTCATCGGCAGGGATGCGGGCTGAACGAAGTGAGGCCCCGAAGGGGGCCGTGCGATTTCTTGGAGGGCGTCGGCTGCTGATCGGCTGCCTGGCCGCTGGGCTCATGCTGACATCCGGCTGTTCTCTCCTGCCGAAGGAGGCCGATGAAGAAGTGTTGCCGGAGATCAAGCCTCCGCAGCTGTCGAAGAAGCCGGAGTATGAGGTGAAGACGCAGACGCTCGAGACGAAGGTCCGGGGCTCCGGCAAGCTGATGGCGACCGTGGAGGAGGATTTGTACTTCACCGACGAGGACAACCGGCGCATCAAGAGCATCGCCGTGAAGACCGGCGACCAGGTGCAGGCCGGACAGGTCATCGCGGAGCTGGACGTGACCGAGCAGGAGAGCCAGCTGAAGCAGAAGCAGCTGCAGACCCGCAAGGACGAGCTCGCGATGATCGAGTCGCTGCGCAAGGCCGATGAGCTCACTTCGGAGGAGCTCGAGAAGGCCAAGATCGACTTCGAGCTGAAGCGCGAGGAGTTGAACAAGCTGCAGAAGACGATCGCCGGCGCGAAGCTTGCGGCGCCCTACAGCGGCACGATCGTGTCCGTCTATCTCAAGAAGGGCGACACGGCCAAGGCTTATGACGCCGTGGCGAAGATCGCCGATCTGTCGCAGCTGACTGTCGCCGCGACGATCTCCACGGACGATCTCAAGAAGGTCGCCGTGGGCATGGAGGCGGTCGTTGATATCAATGCCGCCGGCCAGCATAAGGGGAAGGTGCTGCGTCTGCCTGCGCCGAAGGACGAGAATGCGTCCGGCGGAGGCGGGGAGGGTCAGAGCGACGGCAGCGGGGATTCGAAGCCCGACTCGATCGACAACTACATGCTAATCGCCCTCGACGAATTCCCGCAGGGACTTGACCGCGGCAGGCCGCTCAGCGTGCAGATTATCACGCAGCGCAAGGAGAACACCGTGACGATTCCCGCGGCGGCGCTGCGCTCTTACGCCGGACGAAACTATGTCCAGGTGGTGGACGAGAAGGGCGCGAAGCGTGAGGTGGATGTGGAGATCGGCCAGCAGACCGCCACGGACGTGGAGATCCTGAAGGGCCTGACCCCGGGACAGAAAGTAGTGGGCCGCTGATGCTGATGCTGAGGTTTCTGCTCCGCAAGATGTGGAACACGCGCTGGCTCACGCTGAGCACGCTGGCAGGGCTGATCATGGCGGTTGCGTTCACCACCTCGATTCCGATGTATGCCGACGGCTCCCTGAAGCGGGTGGTGGCGAAGTCGCTAGAGGAGAAGAGCAGCGGCCTGCCGGCAGGCTCGGTGATGGCGCGCTATCAGGCGGCGGGCAGCGATAAGGCGGATGTGGCGGCTTTCGAGGAGGTGGACCGGTATATCCGGGAAGAGCTTCCCACGGAGATCGCCTTCCCTTATACCGCCTTCGTGCGGAGCCTGTCGATCCGTGCCTCCCAGCTGACGCCGGAGGATCCGTCGAAGGTCGATCCGAGCAAGCGGCGGCAGATGACGCTCATGGCGCAGAACGGCCTGCAGGAGCAGGCTGAGCTCACGCTCGGACAGTGGCCTGCGGAACAGCCGCAGGGAGGCGTCGTCGAGGTGGCCCTGCTCGAAGAGGCCCTGTACCGGGCGGATATGCATATCGGCGACGTGTTCATCTATCCGATCTCGGGGGGCAATGGTATTGCGCCGGTGAAGGTCAAGATCGCGGGCGCCTTCAAGCCGAAGAGTGAAGGCGATCCGTACTGGTACCAGGGGATGGAGGGGCTGCTCGGCACCTTCTTCATGAGCGAGGCGGGGTTCCAGGACTATATCCTGAAGAACAAAAAAATCCCTCTCAACCTGGCGAACTGGTATTACGCGTTCGACCTGAAAAATATTCAGACGAGCGACCTGTCGCCGCTTGAAGCCAAGCTCGAGCGGCTGGATATTGTGCTCTTCCAGAAGCTGAAGAACACCCGTGTGGATGTGTCGTTCATTCAGCTTCTCCAGGAGTTCAAGGTCCAGAGCCTGCAGCTGCAGCTGCTGCTCTTCACCCTGGCCGCGCCCATGATCGCGATGGTGTTCTACTACATTGTGATGAATGCCCGCCAGTCCCTGGACCGGCAGCGGACCGTGATCGCGGTCATCCGCAGCCGCGGCGGCAGCACGGGGCAGATCATCTGGATCTATCTGCTCGAAGGGCTGCTGCTCGGCGGGGCGGCCATGGCGCTCGGTCCGATGCTCGGCTGGTTCATGGCCAAGAGCATCGGATCGTCCAGCGGCTTCCTGACGTTCGTCGACCGTAAGGACGTGCCTGTCGGCGTCTCTGCCGAAGCGCTGCTCTACGGGGCGGCCGCGGTGGCCATCGCACTGCTGGCGAGCGTCATTCCCGCGGTCGTCTACGCGCGGGGCTCGATCGTCTCCTACAAGCAGCAGCTGGCCCGCTCGGACCGCAGGCCCTTCTGGCAGCGCTGGTTCCTGGATGTGCTGCTGCTCGGTCTAGTCGGCTACGGGTACTACCTGTTCGCCCAGCGGCAGGACCTGTTCCGGGCCACGGGAATGACGACCGACCAGCTGTCGGTGCATCCGCTGCTCTTCTTCATTCCGGCCCTGTCGATCATCGCGCTCGGCCTGTTCTTCCTGCGGGTGTTCCCGTGGCTGCTGCGCCTGGGCAACTGGCTCGGCAAGCGGCTGCTGCCCGTCCCCGTCTATCTGACGTTGACGCAGCTGTCCCGCTCGTCGACCGCCTATTACCCGCTGATGCTGCTCCTGATCCTGACCCTGGGGCTCGGCGTCTATAACGCCTCCGCGGCGCGGACGATCGACCTGAACTCCACCGACCGCATCCACTATGCCTACGGGACGGATGTGATCATGCGCGCGGAGTGGGAGGCCGTGCCGCTCGAGCTGCCAACAGCGCCGCAGGGCGGCGGCCAGGGCCAGGGCCAGGGCGGGGGACAAGGCCAGCCGGGAGGAGCCGGGGGCCAGGGAAGCCAAGGCGGACAGGGCGGAGGTCAGCCCGGAGGTGCCGGAGGCGGCGAGAACACCCAGGTGAAGATGCGCTACATCGAGCCGCCGTTCGCCGTGTTCCGGGAGCTCGAAGGCGTGGAGCACGCCGCCCGTGTGCTCACCACGAAGGGCAACGTCGTGCTGTCGGGTAAGACGCTCGGGCAAGGCATGCTTATGGGCATCGACAACGTCGACTTCGCCGAGGTGGCATGGTTTCGGCCCGACCTGTTCCAGTCGCATCCGAACAACTATCTGAATCTGCTTGGGGAATACGAGCAGGCAGTGATTATCCCGGACTCCTTTGCGGAGAAGCATCACCTGAAGCCGGGCGACCTGCTGAACATTACGGTCTCACAGCAGCCCGTCGAGTTCATCGTCGTGGCCACTGTGCCGTACTGGCCGAGCCAGTATCCGGATGAAATGCCGTTTTTCATCGCGAATCTCGATTATATCTTCGATCAGGCTCCGGTTACGCCTTATGACGTGTGGCTGAAGATGGAGGAGGGCGCCAAGGTGGCACCGCTGCTTGAAGCGCTGAGTGCGAAGAAGGTCGGAATCGCGACGGTGAAGGATGTGCGCAACGAGCTCATCATCCAGAAGAAGCATCCGGCCCGCGGCGGCGTCTTCGGCATTCTGAGCCTGGGCTTCCTGGTCTCGGCGCTCGTCTCGCTGATCGGCTACATTCTGTATTGGTTCTTTAATCTCTCTTCGCGCGTCGTTCAGTTCGGTGTGCTGCGGGCCATGGGCCTCTCACGCAGACAGCTGACCGGGATGCTGCTCCTGGAGCAGATCTTTACGGCGGGTCTGGCCATCGGCCTCGGCTTCGGGATCGGCAAGCTTACGAGCTATCTCTTCCTGCCGTTCCTGCAGACGGCGGAGAACGTGAAGACGCAGGTGCCGCCGTTCCGGGTGATCTTCGATACCCGGGATACGAGCCAGCTGTATATCGTAGTCGGGGTTATGATGCTGACCGGTGCAATGCTGCTGCTCCTGCATATCCGGCGCCTGCGCGTGCACCAGGCCGTGAAGCTCGGAGAGGAGAAGTGAATTCATGATTCACTGCGAAGGGTTGGTCAAAATCTACAAAACCGACGACATCGAGGTCGTCGCACTGCAGGGGCTCAACATCTCCGTCGCGCAGGGCGAGCTGATGGCCATTATCGGCAACAGCGGCAGCGGCAAGTCCACGCTCCTCAATATTCTGGGCGGCCTGGACCGGCCGTCTGCAGGCCAGGTGCAGGTCGGCGAGTGGAACCTGCTCAAGATCTCGGATGAGGAGCTCGTGCAGTACAAACGCAAGACCGTAGGGTTCATCTGGCAGAACAACGCGCGCAACCTGGTGCCGTATCTGACGGCGCTGGAGAATGTGGAGATGCCGATGATGCTCAGCGGCGCTTACGACCGGGCCTATGCCAGGCAGCTGCTGGAGTGGGTGGGGCTCAAAGAGCGGATGAACAATAAGCTCCAGCAGCTCTCGGGCGGGGAGCAGCAGCGGGTGGCGATCGCCATTGCGCTGGCCAACCGGCCGTCGATGCTGCTCGCCGACGAGCCGACCGGCTCGGTCGATACCCGAACGTCCGATCTCATCATGGATATCTTCCGCCGGCTGAACACCGAGCTTGGCGTAACGGTCGTGATCGTCACCCACGATATGGCTCTGGCCGGCAAGGTGGACCGGGTCGTTGCGATCCGTGACGGCATGACGAGCACGGAGTTCATCAAGCGCAATCCGAACCTGGATGAAGCGGAGCAGGAAGCCGCCGCGGCATTCGGCGTACACGAGGAATACGTGGTCCTGGACCGCGCGGGCCGGCTGCAGATCCCGCGGGCCTATCTGACCGCTCTCGGCATAGAAGGGAAGGCGTCCATGGAGTTCGACGGCGAGAAAATCATCATCCGGACGCCGAAGGAGCTCGGGTGAAGGCCATCTCCCGAGCCTTTGCTCAGCCAAGTTTAAGTTCCGCCTATCAGATTTTCTGCGTTTTTATTACGGACCCTGCCATTCTATCCTATACCCATTCCTATAAAGGAGCTGTACCGATGAATTCCATGATCAAACGGGGCGCCCTGCTGTCCCTCAGTGTGTTAATGACGATGCCCCTGGCGGCTTGTATGGATCAGGGCGGCAAAGACAAGGATACCCCGCGCACCCTGCGCATAGGCACGATGAATTACACCCCGGATGACGAGTGGTTCCGTCAGCGGTTCACCGAGCTGTACGAGTTTGCGAACAAGAACATCACGATCGAGATGGTTCCGCTGATGGACGAGAGCGTGATGTACGGGCCGCCGAAGGAAGGCGAGAAGCAGAAGAGCCCGATGGAGATGATGAAGGAGAAGATGACCGGCCCGAATCCGCCGGACGTGGTCATGGTCAATTTCGAGCAGATGCCCGAGCTTATCGAGAACAACCTGCTGAAGCAGCTCGACCCGATGATCACCAAGGACAAGTTCGATACGAGCGATTATGTGCCGGCGGTTATTGAAGGCATCAAGAAGGCGGGGGACGGCAAGATTTTTGCGCTGGCGCCGCTCTTCAGCTCCTCGGCCCTCGTCTATAACAAGAAGTTGTTCGATGAAGCCGGAGTTACGTACCCCACGGACAAGATGACCTGGGATCAGGTCTTCGACCTGGCGCGCCGGGTGGCGAAGGGCGAAGGCAAAGACCGCAAGTACGGCTTCTCGTTCTCTACGTACAACAGCGGCGATAATAACTACTATGCTTCCCAAATCTATTCGGCTCCGCTGCAGCTCAAGATGTTCGACGACGCCGGGGAGAAGATGACGGTGGATTCGGATCAGTGGGAGAAGGTCTGGAAGACGATTCAGGGACTGCAGACCGAGAAGCTTACACCTGAACCGGTGGACCAAGAAAAAATGCGTCAGGCGATGATGGCGGGCAATCCGGAGGAGTATATGCCCTATCAAGGTGATGATTTCCTCTCTAGTAAAGTGGCGATGGCGGTGATAAACTACCATCAGATTGACCAGATTGCCAATGCTATGAAGCATTCCCAGAATATGAAGAACTTCACACCGTTCGACTGGGATGTCGTCACCCTTCCTGTTCATCCGGAAGAGCCGAATGTCGGCGGCAGCATCTATATGGAAGGCCTGATGGCTGTCAACAGCAACGCACAGAATCCGGATGATGCCTGGGATTTCGTTAAGTTCGTGAACGGGGAAGACTGGGCGCGTCTGAAATCCGGCGGCCAGAACTCGCTGGTTGCCCGTCAGAAGTACATTAAGCAGAAGGATGGGGCGGAGTTCAACATCAAGGCGTTCACGACGCTGCTCCCGGTGTCGAATCCGGACAATTCCAAGCTCTATACAGAGAAGCCGTATATCGGACAGGTGGCGCAGCTCGGCCAGATGAAGTTCCAGGAGGTGGTCAGCGGCAAGCTGCAGGTGCGCGAAGCGCTCAAGCAGTGGCAGACCGAAGGGGATGCGATGCTGCAAAAGCTGAAGGAGAATCCGAATGCCCAGATCGATATGGGCATGGGCAAGTAACGAAAGGCTGCTAGTTACGGATATTTTGTTTGATTTTGTTTGAACCGCACAGGGAGGTACAGCCAGATGAAACGTAAATCCAAATCGTATCGTACGGGGGTCATGCTGCTTACGGCAGCGCTGGCCCTCGGGTCAGCCCTGCCGGGCTTCGCGGCAGAGAGCGGCAGCAGTACCGCCTCCACCGGCTCGGCCGCCGTTCTGTCGCTCGGCAGCGCTCCAGCGATCGGGCAGGTGAAGATCAGCGAGAGCGCCTCGTTCGAGCTCAAGAACCTGACGATGCTGCCGGAGCCGGGCAACCGCACCGTCACCTTCACGGTGACCGTACATAACGACGGGGACAGCGAGCTGCTCTTCATCGATTACTGGGTGCGCATGCGGACCAAGAGCGGGCAGCAGATCTCCGTCCGCCTCCTTCCGCAGGACAAGGAGAAGAACCGGATTGCCGCCAAGTCAAGCGAGGACATCTCCTTCTATGCCACGGTCAATGAGAAGACGGCTTTGACCGATCTCATCTTCGATGTCATCCGGTGGGACTTCTCGCAGCCGAACTTCGAGAGCAAGCTGGGCGAGGTGGCCGTACCGGAGACCTACAACCTCGTGACGCCGGCGGATGGTTCCCATACGATCGATCTGGCCGGCAATCCGGTCAAGTCTTCGATCAAGAAGGTGCTGCTGAGCAAGAACGAGAAAAACTATACGCCCACCGTGGTGCTCACGCTGGAGAATACGGGAACCCAGAGCAGGGCGCTTCCCGCCTATCAATACCTTCTGAGAACCTCGGAAGGGTATATGTATCCGCTGGATGCCAAGGGGATCAAGGACCTGGTCATCAATCCCAAGGTCACCAAGGATATCGAATTGACCGGCTCGGTTCCGAACTCGGTGTCTACCGAGGGCTGGCAGCTTGTTATCGTCCAGAACGCCGCCGACCTCAAGCTGAACCTGCCGATAGCCTTCTATGCCCTGCCGGCCGTCACGAAGGCGGAGGGGGCGGATACGGGCAAGGAGTACAGCTTTACGAATGAAGAGGGCACGTATACCGCCCAGCTGAAGACGGTGCAGCGCCTCCCTTGGGAGGACGAGGATCTGCTCACCGCGGGCATTACGCTGACGAACAAAGGTCCCGAATCGCTGCCGATTCCGAATCTGTCAGGCTACTTCATGCTTGAGGATAAAGTGAAGGTGGACGTTAAGCTGGTACAGACGGACAACGTGATCGGACTTGCGCCGAATGCGTCGGCCTCCTTCCAGTTCGTCGGGAAGATCCCTTACACGTACGAATTCGGCACGGTGAAGCTGGTGCTTCAGGAGAAGAAAGGGGCGGACACCGGGACAGGCTCCTCCGGCAAGGACTCCGGCAGCAGCTCGGACTCCTCCGGAGAGACGAGCGATCTGCTGGAATTCACGCACCGCTCCGAACTCATGAATATTCCTTATACGAACATCGGCGATACGTTCAAATCGGCGGCCGTCGGACGGAGCGTGAACTACAAGATCCGCTCCATCACCACCTACCCCGGGGAGACGTCCGATCTCCTTACGGCCCAGCTCGAAGTGACGAACACCGAGAAGCGGTTCACGGATCTCGCGAAGCTCGTGGCCCAGTTCAAAACGTCGGACGGAACGGTCTTCCCGGCATCCGTGTCCGAGGTGAAGACGAAGGTCGGACCCGGCAACCCGGCGCTGCTTACGCTGTCCGCCACGATTCCGAAGGGCTCTCCTTCGGTCGGCATGCATGTCATCATCGGAGATGCCGTTACAGGCGAGAAGCTCGCGGAGGGCGAGGAGAGCAAGCCGGAAGCGTATGTGAATGCGTCGGCTTTCTGGCTGCCTGCCGAGAACTTCACCGTACAGGACAACGTCAAGAACATTGCGCTGGCTCCTTATGAGCTGACGTTTGGCAACGTCCGTACCACGATGGACCAGACCGGCATCCAGCTCAAGTTCGATTATGACCTGGTCAAGAAGGAGCCGGCCGTCGTCAATATGGAAGGCCGCAAAATCATCCTCGAAGTGGAGGATGAAGCAGGCAAGTTCAAGTTCTCCCGTGAATATGATGGAAAAGACTTCGAGGGCACGGCCGCCAAAGAAGGAGACTCCGGGGTGCAGAGCGAGGAAGGCCGGCTGACGGTCGGTTCGCACAAGAATCAGGAGATCAAGGTGAACGATCCGGATGCCATCTATGCCATCTCATTCATCAAGCACTACAAGCTGAATGTCTACGATTCGTTCCAAGGACAGAAAAAGCTGATTGCCTCCAAGCGGATTCAATGGTTTACAACCATGGAATAAAACGGTTAACAGAAACTTAATGTTCCCTTGAGAAACTTATCGGACCGCTGCTGCGTAAACACGAAGCAGCGGTATTTTTTGGTATATAAGAATTTATTTCTCGCAAGAGCTCGATCCTGTCATCTTTTATATCGTATAAACGCGCATTGTCCTTAAAGGACGGCGAAGCCGTTGATCTGGTGGGATTGGATCGTGTGACTTAGGGGGGCGCGACGGGCAGCCGGCCGAGATGGAGCCGTAGGAGCGTCCGATGGAGGGGCGGTGGTTCACAGGGAATAAGGTAAGCTTAGCCCGGCCTGGAAGGGCCGCAGAGCGGGAGGCGTGGAAGCGGAGGCATGGGGAAGGCAATAGTCAAGATTGGGTTAAGTTGGTAAGGAATATATTGACAGTCAAACTGCCCATGAATTATGTTATTAACGTTAACAACTTTCTTAACGATCATAACATCGCAATCCGAGGAGAATGGAATGAACAGACCGCCCCATGAGAAGACCTTTGCCGAGGTACGCCGATCATTCAGCAACCACATGTCCCTGGCTTTTGAGAGTGAAGGCTTTTCTCCTCTGGTAGGAAGGATTTTTGCCCTGCTTCTCTTCTCGAAGGAACCGATGAGTCTTCAGGATTTGTCCCAGCATCTTGGTGTTACGAAAGCGGCCGTCAGTGTGCAGGTCAGAGCCTTGGAGAAACACTGCATGTGCCAGAAGGTGCCGACCGGCAGTGACCGCCGGGATTATTATTACATAGCGCAGGATTTCAGTTTGACAGCCATGAGAACCAATAAGCAGAAGATTCATTCGGTCAAGGAGCAGTGCGACTCGATCCTTGCTTCCCTTGAGTCGCTCAGCACGATCGGGCAGGAGGAGCGCCCTGCGTTCGAAGAGTCCAAACGCAGGTTTCTCGAGATGTCGGCGATGTACCAGCTTTTTTTGGCCCGGATGGAAGGCATCGAGGAAGAATGGATGGAGCTGAGGGAGCGGCTGTTTAGAGAGGAGGAAGGAGTGGAGGGGATCGGCTGAAGACAGCAGCGGCCAGCGTGAGGAAAATTTTTCCGAGTTTTGAAGGGGTGCCGGAACGGGCTCCGTCTAAAAGGTAGTCAGCCATTGTAATGGAGGAATAGAAAGATGAATTCATTAACTAACTTTTCAATGAAGAACATCACGGCTGTCATCATCATTGTGCTGCTGCTGTTCGGGGGCGGTGCTTATGCGACGACTACGCTGAAGGTGGAGAGTCTGCCGGATATCTCCTTTCCGGTAGTTCTCATTAACACAACCTATGTGGCTCCGCCTAAAGATGTCATGGAAGACGTGACGAAGCCTCTTGAGAAGGCCGTAGCTGGGCTGGACGGGTTGAAAAACCTGACTTCCACGTCGAGTGACAACTTCTCCACCGTGGTGATCGAGCTCGAGCAGGACGAAGACCCGGAGGAAGCGAAGCGGGATGTCGAGAGCCTCATCGCGAACGTCGACCTGCCGCAGACCTCCGAGAAGCCGACAGTCACCACCTTCGGCTTTGCCTCCCAGCCGGTCTACTATCTGGCCGTATACGGCGAGAACAACATGAACCAGCAGGAGCTCGACAAGATCTATAAGGACGTCATCCTTCCCGGCTTCAACACCATCAAAGGGATTGACCACGTGGATTCGATCGGAAACCAGGAGGCGGTGCTCACCCTGAAGATGAATGCGAACGCGATCAACAGCTACGGCCTGACGCCGGCCAGCGTATCGCAGAGCATCAAGTCCGCCATCATGACAAGCCCGGCAGGCACCGTCGATTTTAACGGCAACTCGCAGATGGTCCGGGTGAAGAGCGACCTGAACACGATCTACAGCCTCGAGAACATGAAGCTGACGACCCAGAGCGGAACTACGCTTCTGCTCAAGGATATCGCCAAGGTAGAAGCGATTACGGAATCCACGTTCAACGCCCGGCTGAACGGCAAGCCTGCGATCGGCGTCAACTTGTTCAAGACGAAGAACGCGAATGCGATCGAGTTTGCTGCCGAAGCGGATGCACTCATGGCCCAATGGAAACAGCAGTATCCGAACATCACGTTCAAGACGATCTACAACTCGGCGGTAGATATCCAGAAGTCGGTGAACGGCATGGTCAAAGAAGGAGCGCTCGGGGCGCTGCTCGCTTCGGTCATGATTCTGATCTTTCTTAGAAATGTTCGGATGACCTTGATTGTTTTGGTCTCCATTCCGTTATCGATCATGGTGACGCTGCTCATCATGGCTCCGCTCGACATCTCCCTGAACATCATGACCCTCGGCGGCATCGCCATTGCGATCGGGCGGGTCGTCGACGACAGTATCGTCGTTATCGAGAATATTTACAGCCAGCTCGTGAAGGCGCAGGAGCGCGGCGAATCCGTCATCAAGCTCGCTACGGCCCAGGTGGCATCAGCCATTACTTCATCTACGATTACCACCGTCGGCGTATTCGCACCGATTGCCTTCGTCAGCGGGGTGCTCGGGGAGATTTTTCGCCCGTTCGCCATTACGCTGTCCGTGGCGCTGCTGTCTTCCCTGATCGTGGCGGTGACCGTTATTCCGATGCTCGCCAAGCTCATGGTCCTGAAATCCAAGAACATCAAGCATCACGACGAAACGCAGGTAGGCAAGTTCTCGGGCGGGTACCTCTCGGTTCTGAGATGGTCCCTCAATAACCGGAAGAAGACGATGCTGCTGGCGGTGATCGCATTCGTGGTTTCCGTGGTCGGCACCGTGCCGTTCCTTCCTACGGAATTCATGCCGAGCAGCGATTCGGACCGCCTGATGCAGATTCAGCTGAAGATGCCGCGCGAAACTTCCTTCGAGACGATGGACCTGAAGGTGCAGGAGATCGAAGCGATGATGCGCGAAGCCAAAACCGCATCCGGTGAGCCGATCTATGACTATGTGGAATCCCTCATCGGGTATAACGACGATGATGAGCGGATCGCTTACCGTTCGCAGTTCTTCGCCGCCACCAACGAGGGAGTCAATGCGAAGGACGTGACGCAGGACCTCAAGGAGCAGATTCTGTATTTGCTGCCCAAAGGCTCCGAGGTGGACACCATTCTGCTGTCGGCCGGGGGCCCTCCATCGTCGGGCGAGGATTTCTCTTATCAATTGAAAGGGGAGGAAACCGAGTCCCTGATCAAGGGTGCCCTTGCGGTCAAGGAGAAAATGAAGGAATTCCCTGAACTGATCGATATCGAAGACAGCCTCAGCGAATCGAAGAATGAAATCGAGATTAACGTCGACCAGAACAAGGCGAGATTGTATAACCTCTCTTCCGCCCAGCTGATCGAAAACGTGCGTTCCTGGATCGCCGAAGAGAAAATCGGGGATCTCAAGTTCGATAATACGACCTTCGAGACGAAGATCATGCTCGATAACAACGATAAGAACTCCGTGGAGAAGATCGGCAGCTTCCTGATCACCACGCCTTCCGGTGCGGTGTTGAAGCTCAGCGATCTGGCCAAAATCCGGCAAATCGAGGCGCCGGCTTCCATTGCCCGTGAGATGCAGGATGTATTTGTGCGTGTAACGGCGAAGATCGATTCGGCGGATAAAGGCGGGGTGAGCGCCAAGGTGTCTGAAGCGCTGAAGAGCGTTGAGCTGCCGGATGGCGTACGGGCCGAGGTGAAAGGCGTCACCGACGACATCCAGGAAAGCTTCCAGCAGATGTTCGTGGCCATGGGGGCTTCCGTCTTCATCGTGTATCTGGTCATGGTGCTTGCTTTCGGCAACGGCAGTGCGCCGTTCGCCATCCTGTTCTCGCTTCCGCTTGCAGCGATTGGCGGACTTCTGGGCCTGCTGGTGACCGGCGAATCCATCAATATCACTTCCCTGATCGGATTCCTGATGCTGATCGGTGTCGTGGTCACGAACGCCATCGTGCTGGTCGACCGGGTGCAGCAGCTGCGCGAAGCGGGCTATAGTGTCCGGGATGCGCTGATCGAGGCGGGGCTGACACGGCTGCGTCCGATCATCATGACGGCCGGAGCGACGATCATCGCCTTGATGCCGCTGGCCCTGGGGCTGTCGGAGGGCACGCTCATCTCCAAGGGGCTTGCCGTGGTGGTTATCGGCGGTCTCACGACCTCGACCCTGCTGACGCTCCTTGTGGTGCCGATCGTATACGAGATGATCGAGAACTTCAAGCGGCGGATGGCACGGTTGTTCCGCAGGAAGCCGGCCGAGGCTGTGCCCCCGTCTCCTGTGACGCCCCACTGATCCCACGAATGAAGATACCGGGTCATATCATAGATAAGCTCAAGGGAAAAAGGAGAGTTTGGCGATGAATCGGATGAAGAGAAAGTCCAAATCGATGAAACCTGCCGTGAAAGTGCTGGGGGCCGCGGTCTTGTCCGCAGCACTTCTGGCCAGCTGCTCGGCAGCCAAACCGGAGGCGGCTCCGGCTGCGGCGAATGCCGAGGCGCAGATCAAGACGGTCAAGGTGGCTCCGGTCGAAAAGCAGAAGATTGGGGACCCGCTTGAGCAGGTGGCAGACGTCGCTTCCTCCATTCAGCTCGATGTCCTCACGAAGTCGGGCGGGGACGTGCAGGCCATCATGAAGAAGCGCGGCGACATGGTCGAGAAGGGAGAGGTCATCTTCCGGATGGATCCGACCGATGTCCTGATCCAGAAAGAGAAGGCGCAGATCTCGCTGAACAGCTCGCAGGAGCAGATCGCGAAGGCGAAGGCAACGCTCTCGGATAGCCGTAAAGAGCTGCAGAACGGGATTACCAAGCTGGAGCAGGCCATCAAGGATGCCGAGAAAAATTACAATAAAATGCGCAATGACTACGATCTCGGGCTCGTGACCAAGATCCAGCTGGAGCAGGCCGAAACGCAGCTGAGCAGCCAAAAGCTGGATCTGGAGGCCAACCGCAGCAAGCTTCAGACCCTCGACAGCACGAACAACTTCATCGAGCTGGAGCAGGGGATCCAGACGGCCAACGTGACGCTTCGCGAAGCGGACCGGACCCTCGGCAACATGGAAGTGAAGGCGGCCGTCAGCGGCGTGCTGACCGACCTTCCGATCCAAGAGGGCATGACGCTCAGCGCCGGCTTCAGCGCGGCGAAGATCCAGCAGCTCGATCCGATCAAGATCAAGGCGGAGCTGGCGGAGGATGCGGCCAACCTGGTCCGCGGCAAGAGCGAGCTCATCTTCTATATCCCGGGTGTTGTGGACAAAACCGCAGCCAAAGTGAGCTACCTGGCGGACGTGATGAGCGGCGATACGAAGGCCTATTCCCTGGAGCTGGAAGTGCCGAACGCCGACCGCAAGCTGAAGCCGGGCATGAAAGCGCAGATTCAGCTCACCGGGGAGAACGAGCAGATGGTCGTTGCCGTTCCTACCCTGAGCGTCGTTCGCGAAGGCGGCGACACCTTCGTATTCGTCCTCGCAGGGGACCAGGCGGAGAAGCGCAAGGTGCAGCTCGGCCGGCTGAATGAGACGATTCAGGAGGTCATCTCCGGCGTCAAAGAAGGGGAGCAGCTGATCATCTCCGGCCAGAACCAGCTGAAGGACAAAGAGAAAGTTCAGCTGGCGAAGTAAACGGGCCGAGCAATCCACAAAGGATCCGACAGGAGGAGAACCAAGTGAACCGCAAACTGAAAATAACCGTAGCATCCGTTATACTCTCCGCATCTCTCATCAATCCCAGCTATGCCGCGCTAGCCGCCGAAGCGCCCGCTGCCGAATCGGTCGTGCCGGCCGTCGTGAGCTATAAGCTGACGGACCTGCTTGATTTTGAAGTCAAGGCCGTCTTGAACGAGAAGGTAGAGGAAGGGACCCGGCTTGGCGTCGTCGTACGGCTCAAGAATAACGGCAGCGGCGTAACACGGGTACCGGATTATGAGCTCCGCGTCAAATCCAGCGAAGGCACGGTATACACGCTGCAGCCGAGCGCCGGAAGCCCCAAGTCGATTCAGCCGAAAGCGACCACCGAGGTCGGCTACATCTCCGTAGTGGACCGCACGGATGAGATCACGCTGACCGAAGTCAACTGGACGGACGTGGACGTCTACGTCTATCCGAAGAAGGAAACCGTCATCGTGGCCGCCCCGATTACCGGCACTGTATGGCAGGGGAGCGAATCGCTTATCACCGACCCGAAGGCCGTGAAGAAATGGTCCGACACGTTCGTCATCCCTTCGCTGACTTCTCCGATCCAGTACACGCCGGTGAATATCAAGAAGGAATCGACGCAGAACGGCACGGTCTTCGTCGTGCAGCTGCTCGCTTACAATCCAACGGCGAAGAAGGAAGAGATGCCGGCGTTCGTCATTGACGGCAGGAATGAAGAGAAGGTGTTCTCCGGCTCCCGTGTGGAGCAGGGAACCTTGTCCCTGCAGCCGAAGGAAGAGAAGTACATCCATTTCGCCATCCCAACGGATCAGGATACGGTGCTTACTTCGCTGAACGTGCTGACGCAGGAGCAGTTCGGCGGAGCGGCAGCGGCCTCTGACGCCTCGGCTTCGACGGCTGCGGCGGCCTCGGCAGGCTCGTCCGCCGGTACGGATGCCGGTGCGAGCGGCACCGATGCGGCGGCCTCCGGCGTGGATGCCGGTGCTGCAAGTGCTGCAAGTGCGGGGACAGCAGCTGCTGTGAACACGGCCCGCAGCGGCTACTATGTGGGCCGGCTGAACATTCTGCTGCCGGCCGGGCCGACGGATACGAAATTTGTGCCGTACAATATCGGCGACGTCATGCAGTTTGACAAGCGCAGCGAGCTGATCCCGGCGGAGCTGGATGTGTCGGTGGCCCAGTTCGATATGTTCGAGAACACGGAAGAAGGCGCGAAGACCGTAACCGCGAAGTTCAAGGTGTACAACAAGAGCGATAAGCCGGTGGCGGTGCCTGCTTTCCAGGCCGATCTTGTCAGCAGTGACGGATACGAGTACAGCGGGGCGAGACAGAAGATTTCTACAGCCCAAATTCTTCCGAAGTCGGCGATTACGGTTAGTTATTCTTATGCCGTACCGCTGTCCGAGCCGGGTACGGGGCTGGGCGTGAAGGTACAGGATATGAAGCTGGCGGCGCCTTACAAAACGACCATTGCGGCTTATAAACTTCCGCTTCAACCGTCGGGTGATATCAACCAGACGATAGTGGCATATCCTTTTGAAATTAAATTCAAGTCACTGAATCTGTCTCACACCTTCAGTGCCGAGGGATATGTTTACAGTGCCAAGCCGAACTTGGAACTGAAGCGTCAGGATCTCGTGCAGCTTGATGCAAGCTCCACAGGCTTGATGTTCGAGCTTTATGACGCCCTTGGCAACTTCATCGGATCGGCTACCAAACCGTTCGTCGGGGAAGGTCGTCTGCTTCCAGGAGAGAATAAATTTACTTTCAGCGGCGTAAGCCCGCAGGGAGTTTTCCCACTTATCGTCAAAGTGTACGAAACCTTCACGACCGAAAACGGCGGCGTGGCGAAGCGTCTTGTAGGTGTTCAAAAGCAATAATTCATAGCAGTAAACTAAGTACTTATAGATTCATCATTCCAGCAGAGCCGGTCCAAAGGGACCGGCTTTTTGGTCGGTTCATGTCAGCATAGACCGGGAGTTCGGGGGCTTGCCAAATCGGGAGGCTGAGAATCATCCGGAATTAGGGTTGCATGATGATCAGCACACAAAAATCCGCCCCTTCCAGGGCGGATTCCAAGGAATACTATTATCTTATGAGAGCACAAACTCGCTGACCGTCTTCCACACGCCGTTCTGCTCCTGGCGCAGCAGGGCAAACCGGTCAATCGTGCACTGGAGGTCGAGTGTCCTATTCTTCAGGCTCGATAGGACATCGTGGAGCTCATCGTCGCCAAGCTCCTGGGCAACCGTAAGATGGGGCGTATACAGGTAAGGCTTCTCCGGTACGGGCCGCGGCAGACCTTGGGAGATCGCCTCGTGGAGCCGGCGCAGCGGCTCGGGGTCGGAGAGGGCCATATAGATTACATTGCTGGCCGGATAGAAGCTGGAGAACCGGTTGAAGTGGAGCTGGAACGGCTGCCAAGCACCGGCGATGGAATGGAGAACCGCTACCGCATCATTCAGCTGTTCGTGCGTCCACTCCTGTTTTTCGTACACCGTGAGATGCGGACGGATCAGAAAATCACGGGGATCATATCGTTTGCGCAGCGGAGCCGCGACCTCGGCAATCTCTTGAGACGGAAATACGGCGATACCATAGAACATGGGATTCCCTCCTTTTATTTATTATAACGCCTGCTGGGCAGCCATTCCAAGGGAAAAACCTTCCGTGGAAAAAGATGTCCCGTTTCCCTGCACGAGCCTAATGCAAGCGTTATCATCGTATGTTATAATGAACGCATTCCGGTATAAGGGGCGATCTCCATGAAACGTCAGGTTCACAGCATCGAAGTTAAAACCGCCGTCTATCAGAAGCTGGAAGAGCGCGGAGTCACCATAGAAGACATAGCTGAGATCGTTCGGGAAATGCAGCTGCCTTACCAGCCCAGCCTGACATTGGAGGAGTGCGTGGAATCCGTGCACGCGGTGCTGAAGAAGCGTGAGCTCCAGCATGCCATACTGGTCGGGATCGAACTGGACGTCCTAGCCGAGAAAGGGCTGCTGACGGAGCCAATCCAGTCGATTATCGAATCGGATGAAGGCCTGTTCGGGTGTGACGAAACGCTGGCGCTCGGATCGGTATTCGGCTATGGCAGCATAGCCGTCACCACCTTCGGCCACCTTGACAAGCATAAGATCGGCATCATCAAGCGGCTCGATACCAAGAACGGCAAGCAGATTCATACCTTCCTCGACGACCTCGTCGCGGCCATCGCATCCTCCGCTTCCTCCCGTATTGCGCATCACCAGAGGGATCTCGCAGAGAAGGAAGGCGTAGTGGCCTACATTGCGGGGCCGGAGGAGAACGCAAGCTGACGGTGAAAGGTACACTGGAATCATCGTATCATCATACTTCTACATTACACCATACGAAGAAGCTTCTCTCCCAAATAAGGAAGCTTCTTTTTGGTTATGCTAAGAGCAGGAATTCATCAACGGCTGGCAAGCGGAGTGTGAATCAATGAACTGGATCTATTGGGTGAAATTATATGACAGCAAGTTTCAGGCCGGCTGTCTGGCCAAACGGATGGAAGAGGACTGGTGGATCTACGGGTATGAATGCCCGAGCGAGGTTCAGGTATTCCGTTCACGCAAAGGGCGGTTTGGCGTCCGGTATACGGTATAAATTTATACTTGACTCAGGAGTTTGGCATGGTGTATAGTTAATCCTGTCGCCATAAAGCAATGGATATTTTTACTGGCGCGGGGTGGAGCAGCCCGGTAGCTCGTCGGGCTCATAACCCGAAGGCCGCAGGTTCAAATCCTGCCCCCGCAACCAAACTTCCTGCCTCCATTTTGTGGGCCCTTAGCTCAGTTGGTTAGAGCGGTCGGCTCATAACCGATTGGTCGGGGGTTCGAGTCCCTCAGGGCCCATAGGCGCGAAACCCTTAATGTATAAGGGTTTTTTCTCTTTTATGGCCTTGTTGTTTTTGCTACCGAATGTAAGAAGGCGGCATAACGCTGAGAAATGATATGAAAGCGCCCTGACCGAAAATGGTGGGGCGCTTTTTGTGCGTTAACGTATCTTGATCGTACCAGGGCCCTCTTCGCCTCAGTTCAACACAAAAAGCCCAAGCCTGCGCTTGAGCTTTTCGGTCTGATTGCCATTTGAACCAGCCGGTTCCCTTGAACCGCGTGATCGCTTTGCTCCAGTTGTTTGAAGAGTTAAATCTTAAACTGGCTCACGATTTTTTGTAGATCATCGGCTAAGCCGGCAAGTGCCTGTGCGGACGAAGAGATTTCCTGCATCGAAGCGAGTTGCTCTTCAGTTGCCGCCGAGATGTTCTGCGTTATGGAAGCCGACTTATGGGCAACACCCCGAACATCATCGATAGATGTATTTACGTTAGTGGCGCCGCCGGCCAATTTTTTCAGCGCTTCAGAAATGCCTTCGATCTGTGTAACGACACCGCTGACGGCTTGGTCAATCTTTTGGAACGAGCTGCCTGCATGATTCACGACGTTCAGACCGGCATTCACTTCTTGCGAGGCCTTCTCCATCGTCTGCAGCGTAAGCCCTGTATCCTGCTGAATCAGCTGAATCAGACGGGAAATTTGTTCAGTCGATTGATTAGATTGCTCCGCAAGCTTCCTTACTTCTCCCGCAACAACAGCAAAGCCTTTGCCATGTTCGCCGGCCCGTGCTGCTTCAATCGCAGCATTGAGAGCGAGCAGATTCGTCTGGGCTGATATGCCGGAGATCACATTCGTAATTTGCTCGATTTCGTTGGAACGCTCATTGAGCGATTTTACGGCGTCGAACAGGCTGTTTACATTGGCGTAGATTGAATTCATCTGAGTCGTCACTTCCAAAATGGCTTGGTTGCCTTCGGATGACATCTGGGACGCGTGCAGGACGTCGTGCTTCATTTTCTCCGTATTATCCGTGATGGTCTGCGTGTAACCGGTCATATCCGTGATGGCTGAAGAACTGTCCTCGACTTTTTCCACCTGCAGCTCGGTTCCGGCAGCGAGCTCTTGAATCGTTGTCGCGATGTGCTCGGACGCCTGGCTGTTCTGCTCGGCGCTGGCGCTCAGTTCCTCGGACGTGGAGGCTACAATGTGGGATGAGGATTGAACCGTACCAAAGATCGATTGCAGCTTAGCCGTCATATTGTTGAAGGAAGTAGTAAGCTCACCGATCTCATCTTTGGAACGGTAGCTGCCTTTTACCGTAAAGTCACCGTTTTCCGCTTCGGTTAAGAGGGCCTTCACCTCTCTTACTGGTTTGACAATCATACGCGTAATCACGAAGCTCAGGATGACTAGAATAAGGATGGCTGCGATGCCAGTATAAAAGACTTGGCTCTGCGTGCGTCCTTTGCTTTCTTGGTTGGCTGTATTGATTCCACCGGCGTCTTCAATTTTCATCTTCTGCAGCTGCTTTAACGTATCATTCACAAGTTTGCGATTGGCTTCGACCGATTCTGCGTAAATGGCGTAGGCTTCCGCATTCTTGTTCTGATCGGCCAAAGCAATGACTCGATTTCTGCTCTCCGTCAATGCTTGGGCATGCTTTTTATATTCGGCAATGAGGGTCCTTTGCTCTTCACGTAAATTCGTCGACTCCAACTGTTGAATCATTCCGTCAATCTCGTCCCAGGCGGATGTGATCTCCTCAATCAATTCCTGATTCCGGGCAGGATCCGTAGTGGTCATCAGCTCAAGCGTATAGGCGTCGCTTGCCCGCGCGTTGACCCGGATCTGCATAACCGTATTGAGCGGCAGCAGGTTCTGCTGATACATAATCTCGGAATTCTCGGCCATCTTAGTAATATTCGCTAATCCCAAGTATCCTACATATCCAAGAGCAATCACGCTTACGGTTAAGATAATCATGAGTTTTTTAAAAATGTTAAGGTTCTTTAGCAGTTTCATCATGATGCCACCTTTTTATTTTATTAGGTCTATCCAGCTAAGTATATCGGCAGAAACATGCGAAAGTTGAAGTCAGTCATTCTGGAAGAAGTTCTCTTCGAAGAACCATCTTACAGACGGCCCTTTTCGTTTGTTCGGAAATAAAAAAAGAAGACGGCCCATGGCGATGGGTCCGTCTCTAAGAAGCCAACAAGAAAGCCCTGTTTAAAATTGGCTTTCCTGTATGGAATGGTTTAGTTGGTTCAGACTGATCTGGATGTATGTTTGATCTTTCTGAGTAAAACCTATCAGCAGCCCTGTTAAAGGTACTGTAAATTGGTAAAAACGGGCTCTTTGAACGAATGTCCCGTTTACATCCCCTTTATAATGCTGCAGCAGCTGATACATAAATGATTCTCCCAGCCTGATATATCCAAAGTCCATAGCAGGGTCTCCAAATTTTAAACCCAAATCGATGATACCTTTAAATTGATAAGATTTTGGATCAATAATAATATGATCCTTTTTCATGTCACCATTGATAAAACAGGGCTGGAACTGAAAATTCCGGTCATCATTGAGAAAGCTTTCATAAAGCCAAGCAATCCATTGATTTTGTCTATGTTCTAAATAGGGACATACGTATTTGATTATTGTTTTGTAATGCTGTTTCCAATGAAATTTAAAATATTCCGATTTTGATAGTTCGATTGGAAAGTAGGCGCTGCCAGGAAATAAATGAATTCCATACAGTACGGTAGCCACATGTTTAGAGATACTGGATAGTTTATCTTCAGGTACTTGAGTGGAGAGAGGGGGCTTGAGTTGATCTCCCACTATCATAGGGTAACTTACATAAGGGATAGGGTCATTTTCAATGATGTCATACTGAGGAATATGAGGGACCCAATTTATTAATCGAGGCATGATGAGCTGTTCAAGCAGTATGTGATGATGAGCATCCTTATGTCCTTCTTTGGGGAAGCGAAAGACCCTTGGATCGGGTCCATCCTTGTCGATGATCATGACATCATTTGCTGAACCGGTAGTATTCAGGTCGAAGGGTTTATTTTCAATAAGATGCGGATGCTTTTGTTTTATGATGCTTATTACTTTCTCGATATGGGACATGAGTTCCCCCCCTACCCATTTCAACTCACAAGCTGGATACGGCTAATGGTTACAATAAGGTATGCATTCGGTTTGCAAATTGAATAGATAGGAGTACAAGGACGGTCGAAATGGACTTTTTCAATCTTAACGAATACGAACAACAGTCTGCAGAGGCAGAACGGTTCAATCGATTAAGCAATGGAATGTGATATTTGTATAGATATCAGGTAAAATTAACCGAGGGTTCGCTGAACGATGATAAAGAATGCGGGTCTATTGAAAACGAAATGAGGTCAAAGGATGAAGACAGAACACAAACGAGCTGCTTTAGTAGTAAAGGTTTTGCGGGGACTAGCGGTAATCCTCGGTGGATTCATCACTGCCTACGGACTTGAGGCCGTCTTGATTCCAAACAACGTATCCGACGGCGGTGTTACAGGTTTAAGCATCGTTGGATTCGAGCTTACCGGATTGCCGCTAGGACTGTTAATCGCGGTTCTTAATATTCCGTTTATATTTCTAGGATACAAGCAAATCGGAAAAAGCTTTGCATTTTATTCTGTGATCGGTATTGCTTCTCTGGCCGTCGGCACGGTTGTTCTGCATCATATCTCGCCTATAATTGAAGGAGATACACTTCTGGTAACCGTTGTCGGAGGGATTATTATCGGTTTTGGCATGGGTTTGGCATTACGGAATGGCGGCGCATTGGATGGGATCGATATGTTAGCCGTACTGCTTTCTCGAAAATTGCCTTTCGGTACAAGTGATCTCATCCTATTCCTCAATATGTTTGTGTTCATCGTCGTCTCGACTGTATTCGGTCTTCAAGGGGCTCTGATGTCGGCTATTGCGTATTACATAGCTTCTAAAGTGATTCATATCGTTGAAGAAGGATTAAGCGGCGCCAAAACGTTTAAGATTATCACCAAACATCCTGAAGTCATGGTTGAGACCATTCGGGACCGCTTAGGGCGCGGTGCTACATATAATCTCGTGCAAGGCGGATACTCCAACGAGCAGTTCAAAGAAATTACCTGCGTCATTAACCGGCTGGAAGAAAGCAAAATGAAAGAAATCATTTATGAGATTGACTCGAGTGCCTTTGTTATGGTGTACGATGTTGCCGAAGTAAAGGGCGGAAGCTTCAAGAAACAAGACATTCACTAAAGAAGCATGGCGGTCCTGCAGCTCCACAGCGGTAGGGCGCAGCTCTAAAAATTTACAATGGGCTAACCTTATGGGAATGAGTATCTTGACCGATAATTTAGTTAAACAGTAAAACCATTTGCCATCACAAATGTAGAGATACCTTCATGAGGTACTCCTATCCCGATCTCTGGCAATGAACTACGAGGTGAAGTCAACCATGGCCGGCTGGATCTATTTTCTATCGCTCCTTAGTTTTTTGATTCCGATTGGTTTCTTTTTTATATAGCGGTAGAGATATGTTGGCGCAATCACACGATACTGAGCAGGCTGTCTGCCGGTTTATTTTATTCTGCCATGCTCCTGTTTGCATCCTCTTTATTGGCCAATCTTATTCCAACGACATATATACAAGTTGTTACGATGGGTTGAAGTTTATTCCAAGCGCTTCGAACATTGGTCTTCCTGGAAGATCCTGCTGCTTAGCTATTGGCCGGCTTTTTACTCCGGACTGTTCATCTTTCCTTCTTCCTATGTACATATTGCATATTTAGAAAGGGGGCACTGGAAGGATATACTGACCAAGCGCAGGAGCCTTTATCATCATCATGGTTAGCGTTCAGCATCTGGCGATGGTTGTTCGGGGGTCTCCCTCCTGGTGGTTTTCTTTCGGCTGGCAGCAGGTCCTTGATTTTATCCCATTGGTCATCACGGATTTCGTATCGTCCCGCATAAATTGACGGATGTTATCCCTATTCACTTCACTTTTACTCTCTATAGATCGGTGGTTCCCACATGCTGAATGGCTACAAAAACATCATGGAAGAAATCGTTGAAACCTTTGTCGATGTTTTGTTAACCGGACCGGAATATCAAACGTTTTGTAAGTGCAAAAAATGTAGAAACGACACCATAGCTTACTCGCTGAATAGTTTACCTCCTCAATACGCTACGAATGATGTGAACAGAGACAGAATTTTTGAGCGATACAGCAGTAATGACATGAGAGCGTGGATTAACAAACGTATTATTATTGCTGTTCATTTGGTTGCGAAGTTCCCTAAACATGAACTTTCCATAACAGAGTGAAATCATGAAAAAGAAAATGTTGATTTTTCTAAGGTTCGTGGATATAATAAATCTCATTGGTCTGTTGGGACTGAATCCGTTGGTTAGAGCGGTCAGCTCATAACAGGGGATGAAGTCCCTCAGGGCCCACTCATGCCGGAGTGGCGGAATTGGCAGACGCACAGGACTTAAAATCCTGCGGTGGGTGACCACCGTACCGGTTCGATCCCGGTCTTCGGCAGATGCTTTTGACATCATAGGGTTTATCTCCATTTCGTCTTCGGGCGGAGGGAGATAGACCCTTTTTTCATTGGTGCCCGGCAATTCCAGTGTTGTTTTTCATGGGCGGCACATATACTTTACCACTACAAGTAGAGGAGGAAGCCATATGCCTTCCATTATTCTGGCACCGATCAAGATTACGGGTAACGAAGGAGAGCTGGTCTTCGGCGACGTGCTGCAGATCACCCCCAAGAGCACTTCGAAGACGGCCTCGGGGGCGGGGGGCGGCAATACCGGAGATTTCAGCGCTACCTTCACCCTGGTGAGCTTCACCAACACGCTCGATCCCGATATAGCGGATTCGAACAATACGGCGAATAACTAGCCGCTGCTGGAACACGGCGTGGTTCCTGCAGGCAGAGCCCAAAATACGCGCACTGGACCTTCTTCTGCAAAGAAAGGGATACAGCTGCGCGTTTTTTGATCTCCGCGTAAGCTTCGGGCGAAAGTTCTCCTATGAGAAACGGATGTCGATTTCGTGAAACAGGTTATCAGCCGCCTGCTTCCGCAGGTGAAGCTGGAGTACGCCCTGGCGGTAGACGGCTTTGCAGCTCCCGGGGACAATGGGAGAGGTGAGGCGGATCGTCTGCGTATTGTCATCCGGCAGGTTCTCCAGGCGCACCTGGCTGACGCTGAGCAGAAGCCGCAGCCGGCGCGCCTGGGCCCGGTCGGGAATATGCACTTTGACGATAACGCTCTTGTGGGTATCGAAGATTTCGGTATGAAAATGATGCTTGATGGACGGCGCTTCCGCAGCCGGCATGGCCTGTCGCAGCACGTCCTTCACGTAATTCTCCACCCAGGCCATCCCTTCGCCGGCACCCGGCACACCGGCCTGGCCGGCGAACGGCATTTTGCCCCCAAAGAACTGCTCGAACTGTTTCCAATTCATCTCGAACGGATTGGGGTTCGGACCCTCCATATGTCATCAACTCCTCGCTGCTTCCAGTATATGAGCCCGCCCCTCAAAGCATGATTGCCCGGCGGCAGCCGCTTCATCAAAACATACTTGAACGCGCAGGATCATATACTGTATCAAATCCAATAACGGATAGGGTGTTGCTCATGCCGGCAGTAGTAGGAGCCATCAAGATTGTCAACGTCGGTACAGGCTCCGTAGTGCATATCGGCGACTCGATACAGATCGCCCCGTCCTCTGTTGCCAAAACGTTTGCCGGAGCAGGCTCATTCAATACCGGCGACGGACTGCGGATTTATAATATGGTCAGCTCGACCAATACATATGATGCGGACCTGGCCGATTCCATAATCACGTCGGCGGATAAGGCGGTGGGGTGAATCGTGCAGCTGGTGATCCATCAACAGATCGTGATCCACCAATTGAAGATAGGGTCCGTGTCCAATTCGTCCGTTCTGCAGATTGGAACGGCGGGCACGATCCGGTCGCTCTCCAATCTATACAATACCGGCGGATTCACCGGTCCCGCACCTGGCTTTGAACAGGGGGCAAGCGGGGAAGAACAGTCTCCTCTGCCTTTAGTACCGCTGCCATCACCCCGGTGAAACGGAGGAATAACCGATGAAGTTTATGACACCCGAATCGTACTTCCGCAAGCTTAACGAATATCTGGCCTGGCAGACGGACCGGATCCGCTGGCTGGAGAAGCGGGTGGATTCCATGGCACAGGAAGTGGAGGCGCTGAAGAAGCAAAAGGGGATCACCATTGAAAAAATCGAATATAATTTCGATCAGCTCAAAGTGGACCGGCTCGAAGGGACGCTGAATGTGGGGCTTTCCCCCCAAGGGCTCGGTCCTTCGGCGCTTGAAGATGCTTCTGCGGGCGGAGAGCCGATCCGGACGAATACGGCGAAATCCGAGTCGTTTGAACGCATCCAAAGCAAGGTGTTCAATTACCTGAATGAGAGCTGTCCTGCGGAGCTCGGCGAGCTGGAGCGCCAGTACGGCGTGGAGTTCGGAACTGATTTTCATAACGTCATGATCGGTGATCTGCAGAGTCAGGTGGGGCCGAGGATCGATTATTACTTGAAGTCCGCTGCGGCTCCGGATCAGCCTGTACTGACGGCGGAGCAGGAGAAGTGGGTGGAAGATCGGGTGATCGACGATGTCCGCAGGGGCATGCAGATGTACTTCGTGAACAAGAAAGCGGATTTGAAGGGAGAAGACGGCACATGAATCTGTTCGTGGACAATAAGGAGCTGCATGTGGGCAGCGTTCAAATTACCGGGGTGGCGAGCGCCTCCCTGTTCCTGATCGGGGATGCGAATCTCATCCGCCTCTCGAGCGTGTTCGATACGCCGCCCGAGTCTCTGATTATCGGGCCGATAGAGCCCTTAACCCCGGAGGAGCCCGAGTGAGCCGCGGTGTCCGGACCTCCGTCGTCGGGAGCATCCGTGTCATTGACATAGGCTACGCTTCCACGCTTCTGGTGGGCGATCTGGTCGATTTTGCTCCCGTTTCGCTGGCCTTGGCCGTACAGCGGGAAATCCCGCGCTTTTACGGGAATGAGGGGAAGTTCGAGAACTTCCCCTTGTTCGTCGTCCCGATTCCGCTTCCCTCCGCAGATCAGCCCGTTCGGATGACCGTAAGACAGTCGTGTCCCCGGATTCAGGTGGACCGGGTCCGGGTAACCGCCGTCTCTTCCTCTTCGATGCTCCAGGCGGGAACTCTCGGTTCAGCCCGGGCGGAGTCGAGAGTGAAGCATATCCGGCAGCTGCAGCGCGCCCATACCGACAGCTGATGGGGGTTACACGAGGTACGTCCCCCAGAGATGGAATACCGATCCGCTCTGGTAAGGGGGGAACACTTCGCCGGCTTCCCAGGACTCCACCATGCGTGAGGCGCTGAGGGGGTCCATGCCGTGCTTGAGAAGCTCCTGGAAAGCTTGGGGGTTAGAAAAGCCGCCAGGGGCGGGGGAAGAGGGGGAGACGCCGTGTCCGGCCTCTGAGGGAGCGAGAGCTCGAAGTATCGCATTACGGTTCATGGACTGCCGCATCCTTTCGGGCGATTCCCTGGGGAATCGAGTAGGGTTTCTACCACTATATGCCCACTGCCACGTCAGGGTGCCCAGGGGCTCCGTCTGTGCCGCGTCAGCCGAAGGCCGGCGGGAGAGAAGCCTCGGTAGGAGGCGGTGATGCGGGAGGATATGGTATAATACGGTGAAACCAAGCGGTTTACCAGGAGAGGGGAGCTGGCGAAAGTGGCACGTACCAGAATCGAACACGTAGGCATTATGGTCAAAGATATCGATACCTCCGTAGCCTTCTATGAAGAGGTGGTGGGACTGAAGCTCAAGGACACCCTGCTTCATACGAACGGTGTCATCAAGCTGGCATTCTTAGGCTTTGGGGATCAGGGCGAGACGGAAGTCGAGCTTATCCAGGGGTATAACGGAGGACTGCCCCAGGAGGGCAAGGTGCATCATCTGGCCTTCACCGTAGATGATATTGAAGAGGAGTTCGAGCGGATCGGCAGGCTGGAAGTGCAGCGGATCGATGAAGAGATCATCACGCTGCCGAACGGTTCAAGGTACTTCTTCTTCCATGGTCCGGACGGGGAGTGGATCGAGTTTTTCCAATCGACACGTTAAGGCGGTAAAGCTATGCTTCTGAGCAAGCAGCAAAAAAAGCTCATTGTGGACATTCTCATGAAAGAGAGGCGGCGCCTGTTCTCCCGGCACAAGGGGGAGCTGCTCGACCGGACGATCGCCGATCTGCTCCAGGCGGTCCGCAATGAAGACATCAACATTACGGACCCGCGCGACAGCTCCATCGATTGGGGCAGCCGCGGACGGCCGAAACGGTAAACTTACATACGAAACGTCAGCACCAAGACGCAAAAGGCACCTTCTTCCAAGAGGGTGCCTTTTGCGTCCTTGTGCTGTGCTGCTCAAGGTTTGGAGATCAGCTTCAGTTCCAAAGCCTGCTCCTCGGTCAGAATGAATTCCTCCCGAGGCCAGAATTCCTCTCCGGCATCCCTTCCGAACAGGGTTTGTACCTGCGGCCACACGCCTTTCTCAACGGCTTCCTCCGCCGTGACCATAATTTTCATGAGCGAATCCTCCTGCCCCTAGCATTGGCGATTTGTTAAGATATTACACCAAATGGACAGGAATGCACCACTTGAAATGCGAACGAATGTTTGGCATAATAAGAGGTAAGGGAACGGATGTTCTGTGTTTCGGAGGAGGAATGACTGTGGAAGCCTGGATGCGAAAGTACAAAGGAAGCATGGTGGAGCTCATCTATTCGGATGGTGCCGAGCGTTTCACGAAGCGGGTGGTCCGGATTTTGTCCGTGCACGGAAGCTATGTATTGGTCTATTGTACGGAGCGCAAGGCGGTCCGCAGCTTTGCTCTGGGAGGCATACTGGCATACCAGCCGCTCTCGGGGAAGGGCGCCTAGCGGGTCTCCCCTGGGATAGAGGCATGATGCAGGGTAAGGAGCTGGATCGGGATGAAGAGCAATCTGTACGATGAACTGAAGACGAACGGGAGAGATGAAGGGGAACGGCTGCGGCTGCTTATGGATGAGATCCGTTCCCTGCTTGAGGCGAAGAAGAAGCGGACGCGGCTGGCGAAGCTGCGGTCCCTGCGTCCGAAGACGGTGCCGAAGGCCTGGGAACCGTAAGCGGCCGTTGCGGCGGTGGCACATAGCGCTGTCATGGTGGAATCTGGCGTCCCTTCCTGAGAATCAAGAATCAAGCGGAAGTGGACTGCAGTACATGTACCGGGGCCGGTGTCTCCGGACGTTTCGGTACCTTCACGCACATACCTGCCCGGTACAGCGTGTCGTGAACGTAGTGGAAGCCGGTCGTAAATACCATGTGATCCGGGGACGACTCGGATGAATGCAGTTGTTTGCATACGATGCAGTAGTACATAGGGGTTGTCTCCTTTTATTCACATTATGACAATGATAGACAAAGTGTATGCATGTGTTGGACGCAGTATGCCAACAATCCGATGGGGCGGGCCGACGGGCAGGCCTATAGTGAAGAGTTATTCTCCCTTACCCTCTTTCGACAAAATTGAACCGAGAAACAGCTTGAAATTTGTCGAATTATAGGCGGATAAGGCGTGAAAGTAACAGAAAATACAGAATCCGACAGAAACGGTCTGTCGAAGTCCGGCGTACAAGGCCTCCGCAGGCTTTGTGCGTTTTTTGCTTTCTTGTGGGTTCCTAATAAGGCTGGAGTGAATGGATGAAGGGAGGACGACTATGGAGGAAAGGAGAGGTACAGCCAAGATTCGCCTCAGGCCGCAAGCTGCTGGCGGGACGGAGACGGAGCGGCGGAAAGCCCAGGCTGCGGCACGCCCCCCGCAGTATGGTATGATATATGGAAACGTGGAAGAGAGCTTTCCGGCTTTGCCGGAAGAAGGAGAGGGGGATTCCTGTGGCGTCCAAAACCAATGCCTGCCGGCTGCTCGATAAGCTTGGAGTGGCCTATACGCTGCATGAGTATACTTGGGAGGAGGACCAGCTTGACGCGGAAACGGTGGCAGGCAAAGTAGGTCTGCCGGCCAGTCAGTTGTTCAAGACGCTTGTGCTTCGGGGAGACAAGACCGGCGTGCTGCTCGTTTGTATCCCGGGAGACGAAGAGCTCGATTTGAAGAAAACGGCCGCTGTCAGCGGCAACAAGAAAGTCGAGATGGTGCCGGTCAAAGAGATTCAGGGACTTACGGGATATATCCGCGGGGGCGTATCCCCCTTAGGCGTAAAGAAGGCTTATCCGCTGTATTTGGACCGCAAGGCGCTCGCTCTGGATCCGGTGAGCATCAGCGCGGGCCGCCGGGGAATGCAGATCTTCCTGGCGGGAGAGGCGCTGGCTGAGGCCGCCGTGGCCGTACTCAGTGAATTGACGTAAGAGTGGGGAGAGAGTAAGGTCAACGGGCGGGCAAGCGGTACCCGCGCAGAGAGGAGAAGATGCATGCTGTTTACCGGGATAACCCCCATGCGGGCTGAAGCTGCCTGCGAGCCTTTCGATGACGCGGACTTCCTCTTCGAGCCCAAGTGGGATGGGGGCCGTCTCCTGCTGCACAAGCAGGACGGCCGCTGCGAGATCTACACGCGAAGCGGGCGCACGGTGACGGAGAAGCTGCCGGAGCTGCGGGAAGCGCTGGCGACGCTTCCTGTCCGCTCCGTGATCCTCGACGGGGAAGGCATCGTGCTGCGCAGCGGGCGTCCGGTCTTCGACGACTGGGCGTACCGGCTGCGGATCAGCCACACGGCCAAGATCCGCACCGCCCGGCAGACGCACCTGGTCCTCTTCGCGGCGTTTGACCTGCTTTACACGGACAGGCATCACTTGGACGAGCCTCTGACACAGCGCAAAGCCCGGCTCGGGGAGCTGCTTGTGTCGCGGGGAGGGATTCTTATGCCTACGGTAACCGTGGAAGCCCAGGGCCGCCGCCTCTATGAACGGACGGCGGCGCAGCAGCTGGAAGGGATCGTGGCGAAGCGCAAAGACTCCATCTACGTGCCGGGCCGACGCAGTCCCGATTGGATCGGGATCCAGCATCCGCGCCTAATCGATGCGGTGATTCTGGGATACCGCGCAGACCCGTTCGAGCTGGTGATCGGACTGCACTTCCGCACCGTGAAGAACAAGCCGGTAGGGAAGGTGGCGGGAGGGCTGACGCCTGAGGACCGGAGCCGGTTTCTTGCGCTTGCCCAAGGGCTGTGGACCCGGAAGGAGGGAGGGATCCAGTGGATCGAGCCCCGCCTCTGCTGCCGGATCTCCTACCGGGACCGCAGCGAGATGCATCAGCTCGGCGGCACGAAGTTCATCTCGTTCCTGTGGGAGAAGGAGCCGGAGGAGTGCGTCTGGCCCTATACATAAAGCTCCCCGGCTTCCTTGCGGACACCGGGGAGGGGAGCCGGGCAGCGCCTTGGCCGGCCGCTACCCCAGCAGGGTCCGGTACAGCAGATAGGCGTTCAGGCCGATGATGAGTGCGGCGACCCCCCAGGCGAGCAGCTTCACCCAGCGGGCGTTGACGAATTCGCCCATCTTGCGCGGATCGCCGGTGAACTGAACCAGCGGCACAACGGCGAAGGAGAGCTGCAGCGACAGAATCACCTGGCTGAGAATGAGCAGCCGGGCCGTTCCACTCTCGCCGTACAGCGCCGTGACGATGACTGCCGGGATGATGGCGATCACCCGGGTTATGAGACGGCGCAGCCAGGGCGACAACCGGATCTGGAGGAAGCCTTCCATGACGATCTGCCCGGCCAGGGTGCCGGTTAAGGTGGAGTTCTGGCCCGAAGCGAGAAGCGCCACGCCGAACAGGATGCTGCCGATGGTCGTACCCAGCAGCGGTGTAAGCATGTGATACGCTTCTCCGATCTCCGCAATCTCGGTCAGGCCGGCCCGATGAAAGGTCGCAGCCGCGAGAATGAGGATGGAGGCATTAATGAACAGGGCGAAGAACAAGGCAATGGTGGAATCCCATGTGGCGTACCGGATCGCCTGCCGCTTCCCCTCCGCCGTTCGGGCATAATCGCGTGTTTGTACAATAGAAGAGTGCAGATACAGGTTATGCGGCATTACCGTCGCGCCCAGAATCCCGATGGCAATGTACAGCATCGCCGGATTCGTGACAAGCTCGGTCCTTGGAACGAACCCGTGAAGAATCCCGCCCATATCGGGCTTCGACAGCCAAATTTCCGTCACAAAGCAGCCGCCGATCGTTGCGATGAGCACGATAACCAGCGCTTCGATATAGCGGAAGCCCTTGTTCTGCAGCAGGAGCACGAGAAGCACATCGAAGGCGGTGATCAAGACGCCGTAGACGAGCGGGATGCCGAACAGCAGATTCAAGGCGATGGCGGCCCCGATCACCTCCGCCAGGTCGCAGGCGGCGATCGCCAGCTCGCACAGGAACCACAGGACCATCGCCACCGGCTTGCTGTAGTGGTCCCGGCAGGCCTGGGCGAGATCCCGGCCGGTCACAATGCCGAGCTTCCCTGAGAGTGCCTGCAGCAGGATCGCCATCAGGTTGGACAGCAGGATGACCGACAGGAGGCTGTAGCCGAACAAGGACCCGCCGGCAATGTCGGTGGCCCAGTTCCCGGGGTCCATATACCCGACGGCGACCATGTAGCCGGGCCCTGCGAAGGCCAGAAACTTCTTGAGCCAAGAGCCGTGTGCCGGCACCTTGAGCGATCTGTGAGCCTCAGGCAGACTGGGGCTCTGCCGGGCTTCCCTCCAGCCCGAAGGGGGGAGGGGCTGCTCTTTTGCCTGTTCGTTCATAAGCGGGATACACTCCTTTGCGTTCTCATGTATCATAGCCCCGGCTAACTCTTTTGGTCAAGGGCAACATTAAGGCTAATTACCACCGATATTCCGGGTTTAACCAGTCAACCCGTGAGGAGGGAAAAAGAAAAGAGCCCTTGATAGCTCAAGGACTCTTCTGCGTGTATGACCTGTACTGGGCTCGAACCAGTGACCCCCACCCTGTCAAGATGGTGCTCTCCCAGCTGAGCTAACAAGTCATAATAGGAACGGATCGAACTTCGAATTGAGTTGATCTCGTTTTGCTTGGGACGTTTATTATCATACCAAGGGAGTGGGTTCGTGTCAACTCCCCTATCAATTTTTTGTGAAGGGGTTCGCACCGGAGGGGAACAAGCTGTGACGGTTCGCATAGGTTTCGCCGGAATCGTTATGCTATACTTACAGGAAAAACGAGCCTCTGAAGGGAAGGGAAGCGTATGAGAGACTTTAGATGGGGATTGGAGCCGCAGCAGCCGGCCGATCCGGCTCAGGCGATAGATGCAGACAAGGAGACCCTCGACTGGGGGGAAGCGGAGTGGGGGACGCACCGGTACCATATCCGGGGGCTGGTTAACGATACGATCGCGCAGCTCGGCCGGAGGGAGAAGGCCGCTGTACTGGGCGCAGGAAATCACGGAGACGTGGACCTGCCGGATGTCAGCACGCACTTCCAGGGCTTGACGGTGCTCGACACCGAGGACAACGTGCTCGAAGAGGTGCTTGAGTCCACCGGAAGCTCCGCGGCGGGGCGGATCAAATCCCTGACCCGCGTGGATTACACGGGGCTCGATCAGATCTCGTTCTACGAGAGGTATGAAGAGCTGCTGAGCGGCGGTGCGGCTGCGGACAAGCTCGTCGCTTTCCTGAGGGACAGTGCGTTTGAGGCCCGGCGGGTCGAAGTGATGCCGCATCTCAAGAAATCGTTCTCGCTGGTCGTTTCTTCCGGCGTACACACGCAGCTTTTCTATGCGGACGCCCTCGCGCAATTTCACGGGTACATGGAGCAGTATACCGAGGCGCAGCGGAAGGCGATCATTGAAGCGATCCGTTCGCTCCGCAATTCGCTTGTGACCGCGTACAACCAGACGCTGCTCTCGCTCCTGAAGCCCAACGGACGGATCGTCGTCTGGAGCGAGATGATCCTGATCGACGAGAGCAAGTCGGAGATTATGGAGGAGCTGAACGGGAAAACCCTCGGTTCCGAGCGGACCGCCTATCTCTTCTCGGTCTTCGGCAAGTTCGGCATGGATGCGGCGGTCCTGGGTCTGAAGGATCTGCATGACAAATTAAAAACGGACCAGCTTCTGTTTCGCAGCTGGTCCTGGTATACGGAGTCGGGTAAACGGTATCTTGTGGCGGGCTTGTCCGGTCCGGTACGCTAGAAGAGGCCAAGCCCCTCCAGCTCGTCCTCGGGCAGGAAGCTGCAGGAAGCGAGCACAGGACTCTTGCGCAGCTTGACGGACAGCTGGTTGATGACGCTTGCGAGGGAGGCGGTGTCCTGCTCGTCCAGCGAGAACTGGGCGCAGTACTGGGGATTCCCGCCCGTATCCACTGTACGGACAATGACGCCAAGGGGTTTATAGTCTCTGCCGAGCGCAGTGAACCGCAGCTCGACAAGCAGGTGCTTCTCATCGGGCAGAGGGCCGGTAGCGATGAACCGGGCCCCTCCTGCGGAGAGGTCCAGCAGGGCCGTCTTCATCGTGCGGGTCACCGCCTGGTTGTCATGAACACCGACCATGCGCAGCTCGGCGCCGAGAGGGCGCTGAAGCTTCAGCCGGAAGAAACGGCGCTTGTTGGTTTGTTCGCTCATGTTGGACCGTCCTTCATATCTGTAAGATGGGAATGGTATGTCCACTATACCGCAGGACCATCACTTCCGGCAATCGGTAAAATCCTAGCATGAAAGAAAATGAAAAAACCGCTCTTAGTAGAGCGGCAGTTGAACGCTGCTGCGGGCTTTGGAGTCGTACAGGACGGCGTTATTGCCGATGACTTCAATATGGTCGATCTCTTGGATCGGAGGGCAGGACGGCACAGACTGCCGATGCTGTGAGCTTTCCAGCACGGTAAGGAGTCTTGGAATCGCTTTCTGGTCACTCGAGATGAAACGAACGGGAATCTTGCGGTCGCCGATAATGAGTTCAGTCGTCATCGGAATCATTCCTCCCTTTCCACTTCGGATAAATCTATTATACAATAGTTCTAGCAAAAAACGATCCTAACTTTGTTACATAAGGTGACATGAATCGAGGGAATGAGACATGAACTTTACAAGCGAGGAGCGAATCGGCTCGATCCTTGCCGGCTATTTTGAGAATCCGTCGTGGATTGTCGAAGAAAAAGAGAGCGGTGTCAACAACACCACCCGATATATACGGATGGACGGGGAGCTTTATGTGCTCCGGATTTACGAGAATCATGCGGACGAACAAAAAGCGGCGTTCGAGCACGCCGTACTGCACGCCCTGGGCGGGGCGGGACTGCCCTTTGCCGTGCCACAGCCCTGCCTCTCGCGGGAGGGAGGGACGTATGTATACTCCGCCGACGGCAAGCTGGCGGTGTTGTTCCGCTATATCGAGGGAGAGCGTGCCCGGCTGGACGTACCGGAAGTGGCGCGGTCGGCCGGCGAGGCCGTGGGGCAACTGACAGCCGCGCTGCAGCAGGTACGGATACCGGACGCACCTGCGTACGAGCCCTATTACGATATCTATAACGTACACCCGCTGGTCAGCCGGAAGGTACTGTGGGATTGGCTGGACGAGATGGGGGGCACAGGGATGGGAGAAGCGGCGGAGTGCGTCCGCACGGCTCTAACAGCCCTGGAGCAATCGCTTCCGGAGCTGCTCCGGCTGCCGGTGCAGCTCGTTCACTCCGATATCGTATACGGCAACATGCTGGCATCCGGAGACGAGATCACCGCGGTGCTTGACTTTGAATTCGTTACGCCGGATTGGCGGGCGATGGAGCTTGGCGTCTTCCTCGCCGAGCTCTTCCCGCCGGACTCCCTCGGCTCGCCGGAAGCTGAAGAGGCCTGCTGGCAGGCGGCGGAGCGGGCGCTCGAAGGCTACGGCCGGGCAGCCGCCTTGACGGAGGCGGAGCTGCAGGCGCTGCCGCAGCTCGTGCTGCTGCGGCGCCTGGTGCTGGTGCCGCACTTTTTGGGCCGCAGCTTGGCCGGTGTAGAGGCCGGGGACCGCGCAGCGTATTATCTTGCAGGCTTCGCCAAGATTCAGCGTCTGATCGCGGAGCAGGGGCTCCGGCTCACGGCGCTGGCGGAGCGTTATATTCGGAAGGAGCGGGAAGCATGAAGAAACTGTATAGTCAAATGTCGAGGGAAGAGCTGGAGCACGAAATGAAGACGCTCCGTGAGGACATAGAACGGGCGGAATTCCCGAGCCAGAAGGCGGTGCTCGAGAGCAAATACGAAACAGCCAAGTCTTATACGCTGGACCCTGCGGATTTCCCGCCGGGCCTGTACAAAGTGCACAATGTGCAGCTGCCCTTCCATGTCGTCTATCTGAACGGGATTATGGCCTGGGGCACGCTGGACGGCCGGGAAGAAGCCAGCTTCCCCCTCTCGATGCTGACCCGTTTTCAGCCCTGAATTCAGATGCGGCACATGTCGAGCGGGCAATTCTCGCACTGGCAGATGTCCCTTAAATAAGAGAGATCTTTGACGATGGTATAGCCGCCCTCCAGGGTGACGACATCGGCTTTCTTGAGGTCGCTCAGCATCCGGTTCACGCTCTCCCGTGTGGAGCCGATCATCTCGGCGAGCTCCGTGTTCGTCACCTTACGGGTGATGCGGATGGCGTCGCCCTGCTTTTCCCCGTAGGAATTGCAGAGCCGGATCAGCGTGGAGCAGAGGGCGCCCGGCTTGCCGAACATCATCAGGTCGCGGAATTTGGTCTGCGTCATGCGATGGATCAGCCCCATCCACTTCATGAATTCCACAGCAAGATCCCCATGCTGCCAGAGCAGGGTATCGAGGTCCTTCTGTTGGATGAATCCGATGACGCTGTCTTCCAGCGCCTCGGCATTGAAGCTGTGCAGAGATGCTTGGAACGGATCCAGCTGTCCGAAGAGGTCGCCTTCGCCATGCGTATAGAGAATAAAATGCTTGCCGTCCCCGCTGTCCTTGGTGATGCGCACGCTGCCGCTTTTCACATAGTACAGCTTGTCGGCCGGATCGCCCTCCCAGAACAGGTGGTCACCGGCCTTTACGTTCATCTCGTACATGGTTGCCTTCAACCGGTCGAGGTTCTGGGCGGAGAAGCACTCCGAGTTCGCTTGGTGGCGGATCATGCCGCTTGATTTGGTGTCTGTCATATTGGTTCTGGCACCCTCCTGCTCTTCCTGAAATCCCCGTACTGCAGCTCTTTCTTCTTAAGATACCCCAATCTCCCGGGGGTTGATGTGATGGTTATCACGTCCGGCTAACTTTTCCTGCCGGAGTTGTGACCGTTGTGACAGGCAGACGGGAGCAAAGGCGGTATAGTGAGGATATATCATCTGGCGAAGCCGGAGGGGGAACAGACAGTATGATGACAGGAGTGATTCTGGCGGGCGGTACCATGCGCCGTCTGAGAGGAATCGAGGCAGGGCTGCTGCCTTACGCGGAGAGTACGATCATGCAGCGCCAGCTTCAGGTGATGGAGTCCTGCTGCAGCGAGATCATTCTCATCACCGACGACCCGCGGCGCTATCTCGAGCATGTGCCGCGGCGTGTGCGCGTGCTTGCCGATTATTATGAAGGCCGGGGGCCCCTGGGCGGACTCCATGCTGGGGTCGCCCTGGCGCAGAACGACGCTGTGTGGGTTACCGGGAGCGCCATGCCTTGCGTGTCGCCGGCCGCGGCCTTGCGGCTGCTGGAGCGGATGCTTCAAGACGGCAGCTTGGCCTGCCTGCCGGATGGGGAGCATGGCGCCTTCCCGCTGCACGGGGTCTTCTCGACCCGCTGCCTGGCACCGCTCGAAGGGCTGCTGCAGGGCGGGACGGTGGAGCCTGATTGGACGGCGCTGCTTGATCTGCTGCCCGTATCGAGATATAGCGAGGCGGAGCTGGCTGCAGAGGGCATCGAGCCGGGCTATGGGCTGCGGATCCGCCATGCAGAGGACTACTGGAGGGCACTCGCGCAGGATGCGGCTTCACGTGAAGATTAGGGTCACGGGTGTAAGCGGTAGGCAGGCTAGGAGAGGATGGAAGGCATAGAATCGGGGGCAGCTTCGGATGCTAAATCCGGGGGTGATGTGTAATGAACAGGGCGTTATGGACGTCCATCGCCGGGATCGGCGCCGCGCAGGCGCTCAAAGTCCCGATGAAGCTTCGCCAGTCCGGTCGGATCGAGTGGAAGGATCTGTTCGGCACCGGAGGGATGCCGAGCTCTCATTCGGCCGCGGTTGTGTCGCTTGCCACCTATGTGGGCCTCAAGAAGGGCTTTGCTTCCATTCCGTTTGCCTTGTCCACGATACTCAGTCTGATCGTCATGTACGATGCGATGGGGATCCGACGGCATGCCGGATTGATAGCCGAAGAAGTGAATGACATCGGTGCGGCTCTGCTCAAGCTTACGAACCCGATGATGCGGGAGGCGGGGGACAAGCCCAAAGAGGAGCTGGAAGAAAGCCTGGGGCACCTGCCTGAGGAGGTTTTGGGCGGTGCCCTCTTGGGAATGGCTGTCGGTTGGTTGAGTTACGCCTCCGAGAGGCGTCATGATCCGATGCAGCAGGCTGCCGAGCTGTGGAACGGGCTTATACGGAAATCGTTGGCCGGCTTGTCGTGATCAGCGGCTCGCTCGGACGCGCATCTGCTTCCGTCAGCGGAAGGGTAATGGTGAATTTGGTGCCGAGGCCGAGGACGCTTTCGACCTCGATGACCCCCTCATGGTCCTGCACGATCTTATGGCAGATCGAGAGGCCGAGCCCGGTGCCTGAATCTTTGGTCGTATAAAAGGGAATGAAGATCTTGTCGAGCTCCGTTTCGGGGATGCCTTTGCCGTTGTCGGCGATCTCGATGACGGCCATCCCGTCACGGGCCGCGAGGTGAATATCGACCATCCCCTGCTCCGGCATGGCCTCATAGGCGTTTTTGACGAGATTGAGCAGCAGCTGCAGCATCTTATCCTGATCCATCAGCATCCGGAGATCTTCTTCGGGATGTACAAAATGGATCGAGTGCCCCAGCCGGGTGGACTCCGACTCCAGCAGCTGGATGATCCGGTAGATGCATCCTGTGATGGACTGCACCTTGTACTGAGTGACATGGGGCCGGGAGAACTGCAGGAATTCCGCCGTCAGCATGCTCATCCGGTTGATTTCGTCCATGATGAGGTCGTACCACGGCTCCACATTGTAGTCCCCCGCTTTGGACAGCTGCAGGAAGCCCTTCACCGTCGTCAGCGGGTTGCGGATTTCATGCGCCATGCCCGATGCGAGCTCCCCTACGACACGCAGCTTCTCGCTCCGCAGCATATGCTCTTCCCGCTTCAGCCAGCTGTCCCGCTTCATCAGATATAAGTTGTGTTCGGCGACCAGAATCAGGTCGTCTTTGTGCTGTCCTTCCTGGGGAAAGCAGGCCATTCCGAAGTTCACTTCGATAGCCGCAAGCCTGGGAAATTCGGAGGCCAGCAGCTGGGTCATCCGCTGGGAGCTCTCTTCCATATCCTCCGCCTGGATGACCAGCGCGAATTCGTCTCCTCCGTAGCGGGAGATGAGACAGGCGTCCGGGAACATAATCCGCAGCAGCTGCGCGGCCTGCTTCAAGATGCGGTTTACTCCCTGGAAGCCGTTCGTAGTGTTCAGGGATTTAAGGTCTTTGCAGTCGATCAGCACAAGAATGAAAGGATTCTTGGCCCCGGCAAGCAGCTCAAGCTGCCGGTGGAATTCCTGGAAGTTATAGAGACCGGTGAGCGCGTCGTGGGTACTGAGATGCTTTTTCTCATTGCTCAGGCGCTGTTTTTGTTTCTCAATATCGTGAATGTAGCTGCGGAAGAGGAAGGAGAGCGCCAGGCAGCTTGCAGCGGCGAACAGAATGAGCAGGGCGGTGTCACGGTGCATCGGCGTATGCGTTAGCGTGACCGCTGAGAAGGCGGCCATCAGGGAACCGTTTACGACCATGGCCGCCCATAGGCGGTGGAGCCGGTAGGCCAGGAAGCTCATGTGCAGATAATAGAGCACGAGAATCCACCATGTACCGCTGAAGAAGTGAAAGACGACAAGCAGGACCAGCTGCAGTCCCTGGAACGGCAGGCCGGGCTGCTTCTTCAGAAGGGAGAGAGCATACACGGATGCGGCAAGGACCAGCAGCAGAGGATTCGGCGATTGATCGTAGAACATGGAGGACAGACAGACTGCACCTGTGTAGAGGAAAAAAATCCATTTCGCGTTCATTTGGTACTCCAACTCCCGGTGTTGTGTATTCTTTGTTCGCGGTCAGACCTTAGGTACCTGTGTTCGATCGGCTCCGGTACGAAGGGGCTGCGGGGATGCTGGAGATTCTTGGGGATGGAGGGCACCCGTACCTTATACTTTAACAAAAATTCTGTGCGAAGCGATAAAATCCTGCCAGCATCTCCCTGTCAAGCACTTTCTTTTTTGGCGGGGCGAGCCGGGCCCCATCAAAATGAAAAGCCCTGTACGCTGAGGATGCGCATAGGGCTGGAATCGTCTTACACCCGGAACCGGGACAAAGTATGCTGTAGTTCTTCGGCAAGCTGGGCGAGGGAGCGGGCGGAGCCGGCGACCTCCTCCATTGTGGAGAGCTGCTCTTCACTGGCGGCCGTGGTCTGCTGGACGCTGGCGGCACCCTGTTCGGAGACGGAGCTCAACTGCTCCATCGCTGCCGTGATATGGGCCGATTCCGCTGCTGCCGTACGGATGGCGGCATCGACGGCGCGCACCTTCTCGCTTACGCGGCGGATGGCCGCTTCGATCGACTGGAACGCTTCGGACACGGCTCCGCTCTGCTTCACGCCTTGTTCCACACGCTCGGCGCCACGGTTCATGGACTCGACCGCCCGGAGGCTCTCCGACTGGACGCCGGTGATAATGTCGGCGATCTGCTTGGAGGATTGGGAAGTGGCGTCAGCCAGCTTACGGATCTCTTCGGCTACGACGGCAAATCCGCGTCCGGCCTCTCCGGCCCGCGAAGCTTCAATGGATGCGTTCAGGGCAAGCAGGTTGGTCTGTCTTGCAATCTCGTTGATCGTGGTAACGAACGTGCCGATCTGCTCCGTCCGCTCCCCGAGGGTCAGAATGCGCTGCTGCGTCTCCGACACACTGCTCTCGATCTCGCCCATCTGGCGGAGAATCGAGCTCACCGCGTGGACGCCCTGATCAGCTGCCGAGGAGGCGGTGCCTACAAGCTCGGACATTTCGGCGCCGTTCTCTTCAATATCGGTAAATTTGAGGTGCATGCTCTCCACAGATTGGGAGGCTGTGAGCACGGTGCGGACCTGGGTGTCGAAGCCGCCGGCCATCTCGCTGGTAGCCGATGCGATCTGCTCCGAGGCCCGGACGGTCTGCTCGCTGCTCGCCGTCAGCTCTTCCGCGGAAGCGGACAGGGTCATCGCCTGGTCGCTGATCCGGTTGACAAGCGTGCGGAGCCCGCGCACCATCGTATTGAACGAGCCGGTCAGCTGCCCGATCTCATCTTTCGATTCGTAGGTGCCCTGCACGGTCAGATCGCCGCTTTCCGCCTGAGCCATCAGCTCCTGGATGGAGCGGAGCGGACGGGTGACCAGCCGGGAGATGTAGGCCCCCATAGCAAGGAACAGGAGAGTGGACACGACGACCGCCGTAAGGTTGAGCCGCTGCACGCTGACAGATAATTGATAGGTATCGGCGTTTTTCTTCTCAGCATCCTTCTTCAGAACATCGGACAGTTCCGAGAGAGTAGTGTTCAGATTCTCGCGCAGATTCGAAGTTTCGTTGACATAGATCGAGTAGGCCTCCTCGTTCAGGTTGCCCATGGCGAGATTAACGACTTTCTTCGTGGAGTCGGAGTAACCGGGAATTTGCTCTTTGTATTTCCCGAGAGCCTTTTGCTGCTCGTCCGATTTCAGCATCGATTCGAGCTGGGACGTGAGCTCCATGTTTTGTTGGATGCGATCCCCAATATTCTTGTTCAGGCTCTCGTTCCTTGCCTCATCCGTCGTCAGCATGAGCTCAAGCACAGAGGTATCGATGGCCCGGTTGTTAATCCGGATCTGAGCCGTCGTAGAGATGGCCACCAGGTTGTCTCCGTACATAGAAGAGGAGGCATGGGACATGTTGTTTGTTGCGAAATAGCCGTACCCGCCGATGCCGAGAATAATCAGAATGGACATGGCGGTAAGAATGAGCAGCTTGACACTGACTTTAAGGTTCTTCATCGGTATCCCCCTGGAATGAATGTTGAATGAAAAATAAATGTTGAATGAAAGCGACGGTGAAGCCGCCTGGTACTGCCTGCTGCCCGTTCAAGCTTGGCAGCATGAAACAGGCTCATGCATAGGTTTATCGACAAGGAGGGGGAGATGATGAAGAGGCGGAGGAAGGGAGTAACTGGCGGCTCCGCGAACGAATGGGAAAAGGTCATCGGATGAAAACATGGAAGGGCCGCCCTCTCGGTAAGTCGGCAGCAAGTTCCCGGCCTGAATGTCGGTGGTGCCAGCTAAGGTAAGGTTCTTAGGAAGGGATCGTGGTGAAAAGAGCCTGCAGCGGTCAGGGGAGAGCACACGGGAGAGTAAGCAATGGCGGCAGGGGAGAGCACAAAAAAACAGCCGGAAGGATCGCTTCTCCTTCCGGCTGCCTGTACAGAACCGCAACGCTGGCCCAAGGGCTAGAAGCCCGGCAAGTTATCGAGGTTGTTGCTCGGGTCGCCATCGGCATTGGAACGCAGGTGCTCGTCACCGTCACGTCCACGGAACACGTTCAAGCCGGCGATCTGCCCGTTCTTCGTCATGGCCTGGGCTTCGAGGTAATCGACGACCTGGCCGCTGGACAGCTTCAGTTCCACAATATCGCCGTCGCCGTTCTTGCGTACGGCTACCACTTGCTCTTTAGGGGATTCCATAGGTATCGCCTCCTGGTAGAGTAGCATGCCCAGGTTCTCTCCGCTTTATGCCGGGACTTGCGGACGGTACGGCTGGATCTGTTGGTGCCCGGAAGAGGCGTGACTCTCCCTCTTCTTATTATAATATACGCTGACCGAGCAGCGAGCCCATGAGCTCGGCGGCCAGCCGGGCGGTCTTGTTATCGGTATCGAGCACCGGGTTCACTTCCACGACCTCGGCTGAGCGGACGAGGCCCGATTCATGCAGCATTTCAAGCGCACAGTGCGCTTCGCGGTAGCTCAGTCCCCCGCGCACGGGGGTGCCGGTGCCCGGCGCTTCGCCGGGGTCCATGCTGTCGATGTCGAAGGAGACGTGAATGCCGTCCGTTCCGGTGCCTGCGGTCTGCACGGCTTCTTCCATGACCCGGGAGATGCCCAAGCGGTCGATCTCGTGCATGGTGAAGCAGCGGATGCCGAGGGAACGGATCAGCTCCTTCTCCCCCGGATCGAGCGACCTGGCGCCGATGATGACCGTGTGCTCCGGCTTGATCTTCGGGGTAATGCCCCCGATCCTGACAAGGCGGTCATGACCGAGACCCAGGGCGGCCGCAAGGGACATGCCGTGAATATTCCCTGACGGGCTGGTCTCCGGGGTGTTCAGGTCCGAATGGGCATCGAACCAGATCACTCCCGGATTCTTGAGATGCGGGGTGATCCCCGCCACCGTACCGATGGCGATGCTGTGGTCTCCCCCAAGGACGAGCGGAAAGCGGCCCCTGCCGAGGATTCCCCTGACGGCCTGCGCCAGCAGCTCGTTCAGCCCGGCCGTCTCATCCAGGTGATGAAGGGTGCCCGCGTACTGGAGGGCCGTGTCCAAAGACCCTGCCTGCGGAACCGGAAACGGCTGCAGCACTTCCACCTGGAGTCCGAGTCCCCGCAGCCTGCGCTCCAGTCCGGCTTGGAGGATTGCATGCGGCCCGAGGCGTACGCCCCTGCGGCCGGCCCCCAGATCAAAGGGGACACACAGGATGGAGATGTCCTTTACTGCGCTCATGATACCTAACCTCCTGTCAAACGTGGGTGGATCGGGCGGCCTAAGATTTCGCACGTGTGCTAATCGGTCGAAGCCTCCACTGCTGCTAGTCTATTCGGGCGGGCAGAGGGAAGAGACATGTTTGTTAGAATGAAGGCGCTTGCGAAAGAAAAAAGGGCTGTCTGCATCTCATGGTCATGCCATTGTATGGAAGATGCTGGGGAGGTGTGCATGCCGATAAGCCCGATTTGGGGATCGGGCTTGCAGATGGAGTGCGATGCGAACGACCGGGCTGGTTCGGCAGGGATGGGCATGCCGAAAAACCCGATGGGGGATCGGGCAGGAAGAGGGCAGTCCGGTATAGGCATGAAGAGGAAGGCTGGATTCCCATGACCGACCGTGATCGGGCCATTTCAGCGGGTCCGGTATGCTGGGGATGAAGGGGGGCTCCGCCTAGTCCAGCGGATAGACGCGGCCCTGCTCCATGAAGGCCATCCGTCCGGTACGGCCAATATAATCTGGCATGCTGTCGCCGTAATGCATGAGCAGCACCTTCCCCTGCAGGTCCTCCGGCAGGGTAAGCAGATCGTCCAGCGAGGCGTGGACGGTACCCGGGGAGAACAACTGGCAGTCATGAAGAATGTGCCGGATTCCCTGGGCGTGGAGCGAACGCAGCAGTCCCGCATCGAAACGAGCGTCTGCGCTGTAGAATACCGAATCGTTCAGCAGGATCGAGTAGCTGGCTTTGTTTGGAATATGAGCTGTCCGCAGTAGCTTCAGGCTGAGTCCGCCGAATGGGGCGTAGGGCACGCCCTCCTGCAGCGGGATGACCTCAAAGTAATCATGAAGCCCGGCGAGCCCGTCCTCCCGGTTCTCGAGACCGCCGCGCAGAGAGTGGTTCCACAGCACATCGACGAGGGTGTCTGCGATGAGGAGCTTGATTTTGCGCTTGTGAATGTAGAGCAGCCGGAAGGCGAGCTCCTCTAGCCCGCCGATATGATCCGCGTGGATATGGGAGATGAGCACCGCGTCCAGCGAATCCAGCGGGATGTCGAGGGCATGGAGCGCATGGGGGGCGGTCACGCCGCAGTCGATCAGCAGACGCCCGTCCGGTGTGTTCAGCAGGGCATTATTATTGAAGTATTTTTTTGCAAAAGCACTTCCCGTTCCGATCATCCGGATCGTCAGACTCAAGGGGTTTCCTCCGCTCTCTATAGACTTAACTTGTTAACGGCCTCGCGGCCTCCATATCCTGGTTTCGTATTTCAGGCCGGATGGGAGCTGCATCTTACACTCTCCGTTTACTTTTGTTTCCAGCGTTTTTTTCTTACGCTCCATCTTACCTGCCAGGCCGCATTCCTTCAATGAGAAATTTACCACAAAACGGACGATATCACGATGGTTCTTCCGTTTTTTTTATGGGAATATTACCCGGGAAAACGTAAAAAACGTCAAAGATCGACAAAACTCACCGAATCCTCCGGTGTCCCAAGCCCGACGGATGTAATATAGGATTACCATATTTTGTTGGACCAAGCCCTAAAAGCTCGGATACCCACTAGATATAGAGGGGCTTCCAAATTATTTTAACGAACTTCTTCCGAATGTGCGCAACTCTTGGGGGCTGCGGGAGTATAACCTAGCAGACATGCCAAAGATGATGGAGGTTGCTCGAAATGAAAGTGCCGCGCTTGCTGACGCTGGTGCTGTCGTTATCCCTGTTCGGGACGGCGGGGGCAGTGGCCAGCTCCTTATGGGGCGATTACGAAGGCTTCTCGAAAGCCAAGGTGTTGATTAATGATGCGGAACAGTCCTTCGGTGAGAATGAGGCGCCCGCTTTTTTGATTAAAGGAAGTACGGTGTTCCCGGTCCGCGTCCTGTCCGATTCGCTGCAGGCGCTGGTGAAGTGGGATGACGCGAACAAGACCGTTGCGATCTACAAGCCGAATGTTCACATGTTCGTCGCGAAGAAGATCAGCAACGATTATTCCATCGAGCAGCCGTTCGGCAAGGTGAAGAAGGGCGACAGCCTTGAATTTGCGGTCGTGGCGCAGGTGGATTCCCTGGTGACGCCGATTACGGCGTTCAAGCTTTCGATCGTATCCCCGAGCGGACAGGAGGTTCAAGTTCATGAAAAGCCGGTGATCGGCCAGCGCGAGAGTTTCTGGTACACGTGGCCGTTCGATGTAGCCTTCGACGAAGCCGGCAGCTACAAAGTGAAGTTCGCGATCCAAACCGAAGAGGGCGGGGCATACACCGTCGTATCGGAGAAGACGATCGCGTCGGAATAAGGCCAAGGCCGCCTTGCTTTAGGCCTGTCTTCATTGACTTGTGCGGATGGCCCATGGTACGATACGGGGGAAGCATTCAATTTAATGACGAAATGAGGTTTTCCCCATGAGCGATCACATCCATGACGCTTCCTGCGACCATGATCATGAAGATGATATTTTTATCGTAACCGACCAAGACGGCGTCGAGCATGAGATGGTGATGGTATATACCTTCGAAGCGAACGACCGTGCTTATGCGGTCCTTCTTGATCGCAATGACGTGGAGGCTGACGGAGTCATCTTCCGCATCGAGGAAGAAGACGGTGAAGCTTTCTTGGCAAGCATTGAAGACGAAGAAGAGTGGGATCGCGTTGTTGCTATCTACAATGAGATTGTAGAAGAACAAGAGCAGCCCTAACTGATATGGTCTGCCAGACCCTTCTTGTTCACGCATACGTGAGCAGGAAGGGTTTTTCGTGCAAATCGGGAAGCCCGTTTATCATGGAAGAGGAGGCGGTTTCGGGGACGGAGCGGAGGATGCATGCCAAAAAGCCCTGCTTCTGACGTTCCGCAGCCGGATGTCGTAAGCGGGGCTGGGGCTGAACCGACAAGCCCTGATGCTATTTGCGTGGATTGAAGTACATCGTCCGGCCGTTGAACAGGTGCAGCTCCGCTTTCCACAAACGGCCGAAATACTTGCAGAATTCGTTGCCCTTCGACTTGTCGCCGTGGGTGGCGCCGTCGGGGAGAACGACCTGTACATAATGGCGCTCGCTGTCACCGGCCGGCTCCGAGCCGATGCCCATCACGATGTATTTGTAGAGCGGATTCTTGCCTTTGAGATAAAACCAGCGGTGCTCGCCCTCGGATTTCTCTTCGATGGCATAAGGGAATCCCGCATCGTCGTATTCCCAGCCGAGCTGCCGTCCGGTCTGCGCGAGCTGGCCCCGGTAGTGCTCCAGCTGGGCCTTCAATTCGTCAAGTGTCAGGGTGGAGCGGGCGGAACCGTCAACGAATTTGATATACGCGCTTTGCGCCATGATCAATGCACCTGCCTATGAATGGACTTCGAAAAGTTCTTCCAGCACTATGCTTCGAACGTGCTCAAGCATCATCATAGCATTCCCCCAGGGGGAAATACAACCAGTCTCCGGGCAGGAAGGCCGGGAGGCCGGTTCTATGCCGGAGAGAGAGGATAGGGTCATGGATACGAACAAGTTTGCCGGCTACCTGCTGGTGACGGATATGGACGGAACGCTGCTCGACAGCGAGAAGCGGATCTCTCCGGAGAATGAGGCGGCGATCCGGCGGTTCACCGAGCAGGGAGGCCGATTCACGCTTGCAACAGGCCGCATCGCGGCTTCGGCGAAGCCTTACGCCGACCGGCTGCCGCTGAATGCGCCGGCGATTCTTTACAACGGCGTGGTCATTCATGACTTCCGGCGGGGTGAGAACGTATGGGAGCAGACGCTCCCCGCATCGTGTGCGGGTGTACTAGAACGTGTGAAGATGAAGTTTCCCGGCATCGGCATCGAGATTTATCCTCAGGGGGCGGACATCCCCTACTTCCTGCAGGACAATCTCATGACGGAGCGCCACCGCCGGATCGAAGGATTCCCGGAGAGACCCATCACGTCGCCAGGTGAAGCACCGGGACCCTGGAGCAAAATTCTGTTCGCCTGGGATCCCGAGCTGCTCGACGAATACACGGATACGATCGTCGCGCAGACCCAGGGGGCCGAGATCGAGTGGGTCCGCTCCGACGACAGGTACCTGGAGATTCTGCCTTACGGGGCGACCAAAGGCCACGCGCTGGAGCGCCTGATGGACATGCTGGACATTCCGCGGGAGAATACCATTGCGCTCGGCGACCATCTCAACGACCTGGAGATGATCCGCCGGGCCGGCGTAGGCATCGCCGTGGCGAATGCCCACCCGAACCTGCTGAGCGTGGCGAAGCGTCACGGCGTGCATCACAACGAGCATGCGATTGCCGACGCCGTCGCCTGGCTCGAGCGGCGTATCGACGGGGAGGATGCCTAGGCGGCAAGCGCTGCTCGCGGCTTAATGCGAGGAGGGCAGCGCCGGCAGGTGATCTTCGGTCAGCAGCCAACCGGCCGGAAGCTCCGGAAGCGGCCGGCCCAGTGCCGCCCCGAGCCTGCTGCGCAGGGCGGGGTCGAGCGGCAGGCGGCTGATCAACCCGCCGTCTACGGCAAGCTCCGCTTCGCGCTCCGCGGAGCGGAGGAACAGCCGGATGCTGTGTTCGTACAGAGGAGAGCGAGGATCAGATAGATCCTCGAAGCTTCCGGTACGTACAAGGGCATCGGGCTCTTCGGCATGCGCTGATTCCGGGTGCGCTGCCGTAGGGATCCGGTAGATGAAGCCTTCGGAGCCTAGCTGCTCCATCACCAAATCGGGGCCGTCCATGCGGCCGGAGACCAGCTTTAGTGTCAGCTTGGCGTCCGCTGCGCTGGCGAAAGGGACGCGCGGGGACAGCTCCACCGTCCCGTCCGCCCAGGCCGCTACATAGCCGAGCTGCTCCGCAGCGGGGCGCAGTGGGACGTACAGCTCGCCGCGGAGCAGGAAGGGCTCTTCGGAGGAAGGCAGCTCCGTGCCGTCGAATGTCATCCGGGTGCCGGGAAAGAATGGAATGCCGGCATCCGGAGCGTTCTTATCTTCCAGATAGGGGGCGCCCCCTTCCGAAGACATGGCCTTACCGGTGCTGCGGAAGCTCACCGTGTTCTCCTCGGGCAGCCAGTCTGCGGCCAGCCCGAGCGATTCGCGGTAGAAGGAAAGCGGCAGATAAAGCGAATGATCGTAGATCACCGGGATGCCTTCCGGAGGCAGCATTCCTTTTTCGCCATAGATTCGTACGTCGGGCCTGTAGTACAGGAGCCGTGCCGATTCGGGATGAGCCGCGGCCGACGCAGGGTGGTGAAGGCCTGCAGGTGCCGGACCGCCGGGAGACGGGGGCGCTTTCATATCGAAGATCGAAATGCGGTGAAGAAGACCATTCGTGCGGTGAGAGTAAAACAAGTACCGGTCACCGGCGGCCGCAGGAGCTCCGCACTGGTCGCTGTCCAAGGCTGTCAGCACGGTCAGGGGCGCTTCGCCTTTGAAGGCGGGGCTTTCCGGAGCCAGGGTGAGCTGGCGCATCGGATAGCCGCCGTAATAGACTTTCCGGTCCGAGATTACTTCGGCCGTGAAGACGGCATCGGCTTCCATAAATTCCTGCTCGGGAGCAGGGAACTCCCCTTTTGAACAGGCGTAGGCTGACTCCGGAGGAATCGGCTGAACCGCGGCGAGCAGGCTGCTGAGGAGAAGTGCTGTGCGGATCGTGCGGGAGGGGAGCTTCATAAGGACATCCTTTCTGTGTGCAGACGGTGGCTGGACCGCCTGCGGAGCTGTTTTGATTACCAGACGGATTCCGCCCCTTCCGAGTTGCGCTTGCACGCAGCTGCATCGTACAAAAAAACAGCACCCGCTCCCGTTGCCATTGAACGGAAGAGCGGATGCTGCAGGGACAGAGGGAGTTGGGCTTAGAAGATCGCCGGTGTCTCCACAATGACCTTGACGAATTCGATGCTGCGGTCTTCGGGGCCTTTGACCGGGAGGCCGACTTCGACGTGCTCGGTGATGTAGTCGATGAGCTCCTGCGAGATGACCTCGCCCGGAAGCAGGATCGGAATCCCCGGCGGGTAGACATAGATGAATTCCGCGATGATGCGGTCGGCGGATTCCTTGAACGGGATGATCTCCGTATCGCCGTAGAACGCGTCGCGCGGTGTCAGCGTCAGCTGCGGGATCTTCGGGTTCTTGATCACCAGCTCGTTCGCCTGGCGGACGTTGTAATTCTCCTCGGACAGGCGGCGCAGCGCGGTGAGCAGCGTTTCGACGTTATCGCGCGTATCCCCCGGTGTAACCAGGCAGAGAATGTTATACATGTCGCTGAGCTCCACTTCGATGTTGAACTCGTCGCGAAGCCAATTCTCCACCTCGTATCCCGTGATGCCGAGATGGCGGACGTGGATGTTCACCTTCGTCGGATCGAAGTCGAAGGTGGCCTCGGTCCCGAGAATGTCCTCCCCGAAGCAGTACAGCCCCGGAATGCGGTTGATCTCGGTGCGCGCATAATTGGCAAGCTCAATCGCCCGGTCGGCCATGGCCCGTCCGTTCAGCGCCAGATTGCGGCGGGAGGTGTCGAGCGAGCCGAGCAGAATGTAGGAGGTCGAGGTCGTCGTCAGCATGGAGATGATCGTCTTCGCGCGGCGCACGCTGACGCGGGTTCCCTTGATGTTGAGCACGGAGCTCTGCGTCATGGAACCGCCGAGCTTGTGTACGGACGTGGCGGCCATATCCGCGCCCGCTTCCATCGCGGACATCGGCAGCTTCTCGTTGAAGTGGATGAGCACGCCGTGCGCTTCGTCCACAAGCACCGGAATGTTGTAGCCGTGCACGATCTCGACGATCTCCTTGAGGTTCGCGCAGACACCGTAATAGGTCGGGTTGATGACCAGCACGGCCTTCGCGTCCGGATGGCGTTCAAGCGCCCGCTTCACGGAGCTGGTCGTGACGCCGTGCTCGATGCCGAGGTTCTCGTCGCGCACCGGCTTCAGGAAGACGGGCTTCGCCCCGGCGAAGATGATGGCGGCCATGACGGATTTATGCACATTGCGCGGAACAATGATCTTGTCGCCCTGCGAGCAGACCGTGAGGATCATGGTCATGATCGCGCCGCTCGTGCCCTGGACGGAGAAGAACGTATGATCCGCCCCGAAGGCTTCGGCGGCAAGCTGCTGCGACTCCTCGATGACGCCGGTCGGCTGATGCAGGTCGTCAAGCGGTGCTATATTGATCAGGTCGATGGACAGCGCGTTGTCGCCGATAAACTCCCGAAATTCCGGGTCCATGCCGACACCTTTCTTATGTCCTGGAATGTGAAACTGTACCGGGTTGCGTCCGGCATGCTCCTTCAGTGCGGTGAACAGGGGAGTTTTCGTTTGATCCACGGTCATCCCTACCCTTCGTGTGCGAAATTTGTTGGAAAAAAGCAAACAAACTGAGTATAGCAAAATAGGACGAGGATGCAAGCGGTTTTCAGAAATCGTTACGAAACTTTTGGGTGAGCTCAAGGTTTGTCGATTTTGTTAATCTTCAGGACGCGTGTTTCACTCGCTTCTCAAGATATGGTACGATAACAGGGACCCCGCACCTGTTTTTGGCACCGCTCGAAGCGGCCGGGGGCATGACCCTCTACCTATCCTCCTTTGAAGGGAACCTGCACACATATGAATAAACAGCTTGGTGTCGTCATGATTCTCTTGATGACGATTTTTATCGGTTTTGGCATTATCATCCCCGTCCTGCCGGATGCCATAACCGGGTCAGGGGCGAGCAGCTTCCACCTCGGGCTGCTGCTCTCGGTGTACTCGCTCGCCTCCTTCCTCATGTCGCCCTTCTGGGGCGGCCTGTCGGACCGGATCGGCCGGCGTCCGCTGATCATGACCGGAGCGCTCGGCTTCAGCCTGTCGTTCTTCCTGTTCGGCATCGCAGGGGACAACCTCGTGCTTATGTACCTCTCGCGGATTCTCGGCGGCCTGTTCTCCGGCGCGGCGACAGCCTGCGCGGTGGCCTACGTTGCGGATATCACTTCGGAGGAGAACCGGACGAAGGGCATGGGCCTGGTCGGGATGTCGATCGGCCTCGGCTTTATCTTCGGCCCGGCCTTCGGAGGCCTCTTGAGCGGCTTCGGCACCGAGGTGCCTTTCTTCGCCGCCTCCGTGCTGGCCTTCGCAACCTTCGTCTTCGCGTTCTTCATGCTGCCCGAGTCGCTGACTGAGGACAAGCGCCGCAAGCCGCAGGAGCCGAAGGTTTCGCGCTGGAAGGCCTTCGACGGGCCGCTGAAGTACCTGTACGTGCTATCGTTCTTCGTCTCATTCTCCTTAGCGGGGCTAGAGGCGACGCTGCTGCTCTTCCAGCGGGACAAGATCGGCGCCGACGCGCAGCAGCTCGGCATCATGTTCGCCGTCAGCGGCATTGTCGGCGCCCTGATCCAGGGCGGCGTCGTGCGCCGGCTGATCAAGAGAGGGCAGGAGTCCACGGTCATCGGCATCGGACTGGTGCTGTCGGCGGTCGGCTTCGTACTCATCCTATTCTCGACGTCGCTGCTCACCGCATCGATCTATCTGAGCGTCTTCGCGGCGGGCAATGCGCTGATCCGCCCGTGCGTCACCTCGCTTATCACGCAGAAGACGAAGGTGGGGCAGGGGGTGGCTTCCGGCCTAAGCTCGTCGATGGACAGCCTCGGCCGCATCACCGGCCCGCTGCTCGGCGCCGGCGTGTACGATTACAGCCACAACCTGCCGTTCTACTCCGGCGCTCTGATGTCGGCTGCGGCCGTGTTCCTGCTTTTCCGCTTCATCGCGGCGGACCGGGCCGAAGGCGGGCGTCTGCGCCAGACGGCTTAGCGCTGCTGCTGGCCAAGGCCTCCAGCACCAGGGAAGTGTGCAGTCATGCAGCTCTTCTGCAGGCATGCTCAAAAAGGCTGCCCTGCCACCGGATTCATCCGGTCGGCGGGGCAGCCTTTTTGGGTTGATTTTAACTTGGAATCCTTGGGGACGGGGGCGGCGGAAAAGAGACACGGCAAGCACGCAGGGGGGGCGCTGGAGGCAGGCCGGAACGATCCCCGTACGGGTAACCCGGAGTGCTTGGACACTTGGCAGCGGCACGCCAGCAGCGCCCGCGGGCGGGAAGCCGGCTACCCGGCGGTGCTTCGCCGCTCCCTCCACTCCTCCGCGGTGATGGCATAGATCCGGTGGTCCTCCCAGACGCCGGCGATGCGCAAATACCGCTGCGCGAGGCCCTCGAAGCGCATGCCGTTCTTCTCGGCCACACGCTGCGATCCGAGGTTGCGCGGCATGATGCCGGCCTGCACCCGGTGCAGGTTCGCATGCTCGAAGGCGAACCTCAGCGTCAAGCCGACGGCTTCGGTCATCAGGCCGCGGCCGTTCCACCGCTCGGCAAGCATGTAGCCGAGGTTGGCGTTCTGCCACGCCCCCCGCACGATGCACGAGAGGCGGACCCGCCCGATCAGCTCGTCCTCCGGCGTGAAGATGCCGAAGGAGAAGCTGCCGCCCTGCTCCTGCTCGGCGAGCGACTGGGCGATGAGCTCCTTGACGGCTTCCCGGGTATAGGAAGCCTCGTCCTGAACGGGCTCGAACGGCTGGAAGAACTCCCGGTTCTCCGTCTTCAAACGCCACAAGGCATCGCTATCGGAATGGAGCAGAATGCGTGTATAGACCGCGTGTCCCTGCATCAGCATGGCGGCTGCTCCTTTCCCCGGGAGCCGGCGGACAACCCGTGCATAATGAAGTTCACACAGATCTCAAGCTCCTCTTCCTCGTCCCAGTCGAGCTCAGGGAAGAGCATGAAGCGGGTGATCAGGAACCCGACCACGACGGAGACGGTCAGACGGACCACGGTGAAGGCCGGCAGGGCGATGAGCTGGCCCTGGGCCTGGAAGTGGTGAATCACTTTTTCGACCCGGACATACACTTCCCTCATCAGCACCGCCTTAAATTCCTCGCGCAGCTCGGTCTGAAACGGAATCTCCTGCATAAGGATACGGATCACCGGCAGGTGCCGGCGCACGAAGACGAGCCGGTTGCGGACCAGCGCCCGCAAAAAGTCGTCATAGCCGGCGTACCGGGCTTCCAGCACGGGAGTGAAGTCGCGCAGCACGAACGGGGCGACGAGCTTGGCCATGGTGGGGCCGACGATCGACAGAAGAAGATCCTTCTTCGTCTTGTAGTGGCGGAAGATCGTGCCCTCGGCCACCCCGGCCTTCTGGGCGATCTCGCTGGTGGAGGCGGCGGAGTAGCCCTTGACCGAGAAGATCTCTATGGCTGCCTGCACGATTTTGAGCTGTTTTTCCGTCATGGCTTTGCCGGATTCTCCAAGCTCAAGCAGCTGCTGCAGCCAGGCATCCTCTGCTGACGGTTCGTTTGACATGGGAGGCACCTTCCTTCTTGCTGCCGGATGGCTGATATTCTATAGTATAAAACAAAACGAGCCAAGAGTGTGAGTAACCGCTCATTCAGAAGCATCCGTGGAAAGAGACGACCGGGATTGCTCGTGATTTCTTTATATTTAAACGTTTCAATCATAAGAAGAAGCGGTATCCTTCAGAACGGATAGCCCGGATTCACGAATTTATAAGGTCGCTCTGAAGAATTCGCAGTTCACAGGGAAGCAAGTGCCGGCGTATGATGCAGCCATGACATCAGGGGAACGACGCAGAGCTCTTGCCACAGCTAACTGTAAGCGGTTTATTTCGAAACCACGGGCAGCATCCCCACCGTAAGGGGCGGGATCGAACAAGGGAGGGTACACTCGGATGAAGCAAACGAACGGAAAGCACCCACGGAGCAGACAAATAACAGCGGGTGCGGCAGCAATGGTATTGACGGTACTTGCGGCGGGATGCTCGGGCGGGAGCCCGGAGCCTGGCGGTGCGGCCGCCCCGGGTGGAGGCAAGGAACCGGCCAAGCTGACAAGCCTGACCTATTGGACCGGCATGGCGACACAGGTGGCCGCCACGATGAAGAGCTATAACGAGATCGCCATGTACAAGGAGCTCGAGAAGAAAACGGGTGTGAAGGTCGAATTCCAGCATCCGCCGCAGGGGCAGGAGAAGGATCAGTTCAACCTCATGATCACGGGCGGCAAGCTCCCGGATGTCATCGAGCATTACTTTATCAATGACTATCCCGGAGGTCCCGAGAAAGCGATCAAGGACGGCAAGATCCTCAAGCTGAACGATTATATCGACAAGTACGCGCCGAACCTGAAGAAGGTGCTCGACGCCAATCCCGAGATGAAAAAGCAGGTCACTACCGACGAAGGCAGCATTTGGGGCTTCCCGTTCCTCCGGGGGGATAAGGCACTTCAGGTATATCAGGGGCTTGCGATCCGCAAAGATTGGCTCGATAAGCTGGGCCTCCAGGTTCCGACGACCATTGACGAGCTCTATACCGTGCTCAAGGCGTTCAAGGAGAAGGATCCGAACGGCAACGGCAAGGCGGACGAGATTCCTTATCTCATGCGCGCCTTTACGCCGGCCACCGGTGAGCTGAACTCGTCTGCTGCGATCCTGGGGGCCTACGGCATCTCCTACGGCTTCCACCATGAGAACGGCCAAGTGAAGTATGGGCCGATCGAGCCGGGGTACAAGGAGTACCTCACCCTCATGAACAAGTGGTACAAGGAGGGGCTGCTCGACAAGGATTTTGCGGCGACGGACAACAAGCTGCTCGATGCCAAGATTACAGGGAACCAGCTCGGCGTGACCGTCATGAACACGGGCGGCGGGATCGGCAAATACATGAATCTCATGAAGAGCAAGGATCCGAACTTCAAGCTCGTCGCGATTCCATATCCCGTGCTGAAGAAGGGGGATAAGCAGCTTTGGGGGCAGATCGATTTTATTTTTAACGGCAAGGCGGCATCGATCTCTTCTACCAACAAGAATGTCGAGGAAACGGTCAAGTGGCTCGATTACGGCTATTCCGAGGAAGGGCACATGCTGATGAATTTCGGCATTGAGGGCGTCAGCTACAAGATGGAGAACGGCTATCCGAAGTTTACCGATCTTGTCATGAAGAACCCGGACGGGCTGCCGGTGCAGCAGGCGATGGCCAAGTATGCGCGCTCCTCGTGGGACGGCATGTTCGTGCAGGATAAGCGGTACCTGGAGCAGTACGCCGAGCTGCCGGAGCAGAAGGAGTCGCTGAAGGTGTGGGCGGAGCCGACGAACGAACGACGGATGCCGCTGGTCACGCCGAACCGTGAAGAGAGCGGCAAGTATGCATCGATCATGAGCGACATCAACACGTACCGCGACGAGATGTACAGCAAGTTCATCATGGGCGTGGAGCCGCTGGAGAACTTCGACAAGTACGTGCAGACGCTGAAGGGCATGGGACTCGAGGAAGCGATCAAAATCCAGCAGGCTGCGCTCGAGCGCTACAATAAGCGGTAAATGGGGCTTTTACCTTAAGAAAAGAGTGCGGTGGATGGAGGGCTGGCAGGCGCGGGCGGGAGACCTGACGTCTGCCTCCGCACCCACACACGGGAGGAGGAGAAGGGATGGCGATGATGGAAGAGAAGCTGGCCAGCGCGGCCAAAGCCCGTACCAAAGGCGGCCTTCTCCGGCGAATGGGCAGGGACCTGCGGCGCAACCGGGTCATCTATCTGATGGCGCTGCCGGTGCTGCTCTATTACGGGGTGTTCGAATACGGACCGATGTACGGTCTGCAAATCGCCTTCAAGGACTACAGCCTCGGGGACGGGATTCTCGGCAGTCCTTGGGTGGGGTTCAAGCATTTTCAGGAGTTTTTCGAGTCGTTCTACTTTTGGCGGCTGATCCGCAATACGCTGCTGCTTAGCCTGTATGATCTTTTGTTCGGCTTCCCGGCGGCGATTGGGCTGGCTCTGCTGCTCAACGAGCTCCGCGTGCAGTGGTTCAAGCGGACGATCCAGACGGTGACGTACCTGCCCCATTTTATCTCCATCGTGGTCGTGGTGGGGATGATGGTCGACTTTCTGGCGCGCGACGGTGTCGTGAACCAGCTGCTGATGGTGCTCGGCATGCCGGAGACGGCTTATATGCGGGAGCCGGACTGGTTTCGCTTTCTCTACGTGGCATCCGGGATCTGGAAGGAAGTGGGCTGGGGCTCGATCATCTATCTGGCGGCGCTGGCCGCGATCGATCCGACGCTGTACGAGGCGGCGAAGGTGGACGGCGCGGGACGATGGAAGCAGGCGCTGCATATCACAATCCCGGGCATCATGCCCACCGTGATCATTCTGCTCATTCTCAAGATGGGAACGATGATGACCGTCGGCAGCGAAAAGATTCTGCTGATGTACACGCCGCTGACCTTCGAAACGGCCGATGTCATCTCGACATTCGTCTACCGCAAGGGGATTCTCGAATCGAACTACAGCTACACGGCGGCCGTGGGCCTGTTCAATGCCGTGATCGCGTTCACCCTGCTCGTGGTCTCGAACAGCCTCTCGAAACGGCTGACGGACACGAAGCTGTGGTAGCTCCCGAAGATAAAGGAGGTGTGACTTATGCTGAACCGCCGGACCTGGGAAGAGCGGATGTTCGACGGCTCGAACGCGCTGTTCATGGTGCTGCTGAGCATCCTGACCCTGTATCCGTTCCTCTATGTGGCTTTCGCTTCACTGAGCGACCCGGCCTCGCTGATGCAGCACCGGGGGCTGCTCCTGATGCCCGAGGGCTTCTCGCTTGACGCCTACAAAGCGGTCTTCGACAACCCGATGATTCCGGCAGGGTACCGCAATACGCTGTTCTATGTCACGGCCGGCACGGCCATCAATCTTTTCATGACCTCGCTCGGCGCCTATGTGCTGTCGCGAAAGGGACTGTATTTCCGCAATGCGATGATGTTCTTCATCGTCCTGACGATGTTCTTCCAGGGCGGGCTTATCCCGACCTACCTGCTCGTGAGCTCGCTCGGCATGATCGACACGCCTTGGGCGATGCTGCTGCCGGGTGCGATCTCGACCTGGAACCTCATCATTATGCGCACTTCGTTCCAGGCGGTGCCGGTGTCGCTCGAGGAGTCGGCGCGCATCGACGGGGCGAACGACTGGACGATTCTGTTCCGGGTCATTATCCCGCTGTCGCTGCCGGTGATCGCCGTCATGATCCTGTTCTACGGGGTCGGCCACTGGAACGCCTGGTTCGGGGCGATGCTCTACCTGCGCGACAGGGAGCTGTATCCGCTGCAGCTGGTGCTGCGCGAGATTCTCATTACGAACTCGACCGACAATATGACGACCGGCGCCTCCTCGCTGGATAAGATTCCGATCGGGGAGACGATCAAGTACGCGACGATTATCGCAGCGACGATTCCGATCCTGCTGCTGTACCCGTTCCTGCAAAAATATTTCGTCAAAGGCGTCATGATCGGCGCGATTAAGGAATAGCGGCGCTGCGGGAGGAGGGCGGAATTCCGACAATCCACGATGGTCGAGGCGCGATGAATGGGTTAGAGCAGCGGACGAAAATAAGCAGTTGACGAATGTAGGGCGGACGGAAGGAATTCGGGAGCTGGGCGCGAAATAGGATTAGGAAGAAAGCGCTTGCGCATATGCTGTGCGCAGGCGTTCCTGTTCTTGGATCCGTAAGCATTCGCAGCTGGTCTGTTTGAAACTACCTTGACAAACGCGCACCGTCCTTCGTGGACGGCGAAGCCGTTTATCCTGGAAATTACAGAAGGTATAACTCGCAAGCGCTCGTTTCAGCCATCTGTAATTTATGATAAACGGGTACAGTCTTATGTAGAAGACGGCAGCCGTTTACGTTAGGAGGTCCCCATGATCCCGAAGCTCATCCGTCTTCCGTCTTTCGTCTGGAACCGCAAAAGTGTTTTTCTGACCCTGCTTAGTTCTTATCTGCTTATCTTTCTGCTGCCGGTGTCCATCGGGATGGTCCTGTATTCCAAGGTGGAGGGCATGATGATGGAGCACGCAGAGCGGGCCAATACGGCCCTGCTCGATCAGCTGCGGCAGACGCTGGACGTGAGGCTGCGGGAAGTGGAGCAGGCGTCGCAGCGCATCACCCTGAACCCGAAGCTGCAGGGGCTGCTCAACAGCGACGGGTCGGAGGCGCCGGAGGATGCATACAAGCTCGTAGAATTTATGAAGGACCACCTGGCCCAGGACCGGGGAAGGGGCACGCTGATCAGCGATGCCTATTTGTATTTCGGGGCGTCGGATACGATCCTGTCGTCGAGCGCGCGCACGGATACCCGCACCTTTTTCGAGCGGATTTACCCGGTGGAGGGGCTGTCCTACGTGGATTGGAAGCGGCAGGTGCTGGATTCGTACCATCATCGTTCGTATCTGCCGGCCAGGCAGATTTCATCGAGCGATGTGGGCCGGCGCACCATGCTGACTTATGTGCAGTCGCTGCCGCTGGTGGAGACCAAGGATATCAAAGGGGCGCTCGTGCTGCTGCTGGACGCCGCACCGGTCCGCTCCATGCTCTCCCAGGCGGCGGCGGGCGGAGGCCGCGTGTTCATCGTGAATGCGGACGGGGAGCTCGTACTCGGCTCGGAGGAGGACGAGGCTCCGGACAGCGGTCTTCTGGAACGGATCGGCGGGGGCTCCGGCCGCTTCGAGCTTACGGATGAGCACGGACGGGAGCACATTGTGACGTATGCCCGCTCCGATCAAACGGCGTGGCGCTATGTGCTTGTGCTCCCGGAAGACCTGGTGCTCCGGAGCCTGCAGACCTTGAAGGCTTGGGCGCTCGGTCTGCTGCTCCTGTGCCTGCTCGGCGGGGGGCTTGCCGCCTACCGGATGGCTTACCGGAACTCCTCGCCGATCCGCGAGCTGGTCGGCTTTATCCGCAGCAGCCGGGCTCAGGTGGGAGGGGCTTGGGACGTAGAGCTCGGCGAGTTCGAGCTGATCCGCGAGACGATCGAGGTCAGCCGCGAGGAGGAGCGGCGGCTGCGGGACAAGCTGGCCGGGCAGACGCCGGTGCTGCAGGCGAATTTTCTTCAGCGGCTGCTGCGCGGCGAGGTCGATCCCGGAGCGGTCACACCGGAGTCGCTGCGGTTCATGCAGATGAGGTTCGAATCGGACCTCTTTGCCGTGCTGTTCGTACGCGTCGGCGATATTCGGGAGTTCGGCGGCGAAGCATCGGAGCGGCAGTGGGCGCTCGTGCGCTTCATCATCTCGAACGTCTGCCGGGATCTGCTGGCAGAGGCCCATCACGGGTACACCGTGGAACTGGACCGTACGACGATGGGCGTGCTCGTCAACTTCCTTCCGGAGAAGGCGGAGAAGGTGCAGGGAGCCGCTGCGGTGAGTGCGGGAGAAGGGGCGAGGCGGCCTGAGCGTGACGGGGGGCGGCAGCCGGATGAGCGGACCGCCGGCCGGCTGGAGGATGAGCTCCTCGAGGCCGCGGTCACCCTGCAGCATGTCATGCGAAGCCGCTTCGGAGTACAGCTGACCCTGGGGGTAAGCGGCATCCACGAAGGCCTCGGCCGGATCGGCGAATGCACGCTGGAGGCGGCAAGGGCGGCCGATCACCGCATTGTCAGCGGTGCGGATACCGTCATCCGCTTCTCCGACCTCCGGGAGGAGGAGCATCACTATCACTACCCGATTGAGCTGGAGGTTCAGCTTATGGGGGCTGTGAAGAGCGGCGATGCGGAAGGGGTGCGGCGGCTCCTGGAGAGCATTTATGCACTGCATTTCGGCTCCCGCCGGATTACGCCGGAGATGGGGCGGTGCCTCTTTTTCAATATGGTGAGCACCCTGCTCAAAATAGTGAACGGCATGAGCCTGCAGCCGGCCGATATATTCCCGGGCAGCTTCGATCCGTTCAAGAAGCTGTCGCTGTGCGAGACAGCGGAGGAAATGCATGCGGAGATCTCCGGCCTGTTCCTCACCCTCTGCCGGTACATGAAGGCCCGCTCGAGCGACCACAGCCAGCTGCTTCTGCAGGCGATCCGCGATCACATCGAGGAGCGGTACGGGGACGGGGGGCTCAGCCTGACGTCCATTGCCGATGCGTTCCACATTACGCCGCAGTACTTGTCGGCTTTCTTCAAAAAGCAGCAGGGCGAGAACCTTACCGATTACGTGGCGAAGGTGCGGGTCGGACATGCGAAGAGGCTGCTGCGGGACAAGCGGCTGACGGTGACCCAGATCGCGCATCAGGTGGGGTATGCCGCCGATATCGGGCTGATCCGCGTGTTCAAGAAAATCACCGGTACCACGCCGGGAAAGTACCGCGAGACCGCCGGGGAAGAGGCGCTTTAAGGAAGAAGAGGTGCAGGGAAGGGATGCCGGAGGGGAGGAAGGCTCGGGTCTACTGAGTAGAGAGGAAGGTCTCTCTTGATCGGAACGGCGTTTATTCAACGTCAGTGCGAGCTTTTCAACAAGGATAAGCATGCAGCTGCGGGTGGTTTTTTCCAGCTCTATGACGGTTGGTACTGAACATCGCGCCGCAGAACGGATGCTTGAATTCTGGGCGCGGAGCTTGCCGCATGAAATGACACCCGGTGGCTCTGCCGGCCTACGTTTTTTCATTGACAGGTGAAGACCTTCCTTCTGCGAACGGCTTCGATTTTTTTCGCAGCTTATGCTTGGCAGGAAGCCCGTCTCCGCGCCCGCTGCGGTGTGGCAGCATTCCTTGATCCGTGGAGTTGCTGCTGTTTCCGCCCAACCACGGTTCCGACAAGATAGTCTACAGGTTCAAAATAATCCAAACCCGGAGGACAAGATCGTACCGTTGCCTTGCGGTGGGCGCAGAGGATATCATGGCCCATATGTGCCGCGGGAGCGAAAGTGGCTGCTCCTATGAAGGCAGCAGGAGGAGATAAGATGACAAGTGGTGCAAGTTATCCCCATTTGATAGCAAAGCTGGATATACGTGCGGCAGGCCCCCGGTGCAGAATGCTGCTCGGCGACCTTGACGGAGACGGGAGAATGGAGCTGCTGCTCGTGCAGCCGGATGACCGTCAGGATGTGCGGTATTTGCCGCATCAGGTACAATGTCTGACCGCCTTCGATCTCGACGGCCGTCTGCTCTGGCAGGCAGGGAAGCCGAGTGAGCAGGCCGGTGGCCCGGGCTCCGACTACCCGGCACAGGTCTACGACCTGGACGGGGACGGGAAGCTGGAGGTGATCTGCGTCATGGACGGACGACTGCAGGTGCTGGAGGGAGCTACCGGACGCGTGAAAAGGTCAGCCGAGCTGCCGGACCCGCATGCCCATGACTGCATCATCGTCGCGAACCTGACAGGCGGCCCGCGCGCCCGGGACATTATCCTAAAGGACCGGTATCACCGGCTGTGGGCCCTGGATCCGGAGCTGCGTCTCTTGTGGACCTTCGAGGGCAATCCGGGGCATTATCCATGGTGCCATGATCTGGACGGGGACGGCTTCGATGAGGTGATGGCGGGGTACGATCTGCTCGATGCCCGGGGACAGGTGCGGTGGAGCTGCAGGGACCTCGAGGATCATGCCGACTGCATCTGGGTCGGGGACGTCAACGGCGATGGCCATAAGGAGCTAGTGATCGGCGGCAGCGTTACGGTGATGTACGACAGGGAGGGCCAGGAGCTGTGGCGCTATTCCAGCTCCATCGAATCACAGCACGTGGCGCTCGGCCGTTTTCGCCGGGACCTGCCTGGACTGCAGGTGGCCGGACTTGACCGGATGGTGCGGGAGGACACAGGGAAGCTGCAAAAAGGGAAGGACGCCCTGTTCCTGCTCGATGCCGAGGGGAACGAAGTGTGGAAGGAAGACCGAAAGACAAACGGCTGGCTGACGATTATCGAGACCCTTCGCGGATGGGACGAGAGCGGCCTTGATTATATCCTGGCCTACCGCAGAGGCGGAGGGGTGTACCCAAGCCTGTACGACGGATATATGCAGGTCCACACGGAGTTCGGTGCGGACGGGTATGCGGCACACGGCGACCTGCTGGGCACGGGCCGAACACAGGTGATCATCTACGACGGGCAGTCCGCTTCCGTATACTCAAGCCGGCCGGAATCCCTGCAGCCCGCTGTGCCGGGCCGTCCGCTTCCGCAGCCGAAGCACCTGTCGCATTCCACCTTGTATCCCGGAGGGGAAATCGCTTAATACGGGATTCCGGCAGGGGCGTTCCGTTTGGGGGTAGAGCGGGTAATGAGGACTGTGACCCGGTCGTCAGCGAACCGGCGGCAGGCGATGCTCACGGGCCATAAGCCGATAACGGCGGGACCACCCATCAGCGAAGCGAAGGCGGAGTCATCCCAAGGGGTTCTTCCCGCCCGGGAAGGGGAGAAGGATGATGAGGTACCACAATGTGGAGCTGCATAATGTCGAGACGGTGCTGCCGATGGAGGGCGGCAGAGTCCGCCTGAGCCGGGTCCCGGAGCCCGTCCGGCTGGCTCTGAATCCGAAAGCCCGCGATGAGAGTGCTTACCATACGTGCGGCTGCGAAATCCGCTTCGTGCTTCGGGGGGATGAGGCACGTATTACGCTCCGCCAGGCGGACCGGACGGCCATCTCCAGATCGGGACAGACTGAGGTCTACTTTGGCCCCTTCCAGGGCGTCTATCCCTGGGCGGCTGTGCACGTGGACGGGCAGCGCAGCGAGATTGTCGTGCGCAGGCCCGGCCATCTCGAGCAGCTGCAGACGCTGGCCCGGGCAGGGGGCATGGGCTTCGACCCCGCCGTCGTCCGGATCATCCTGCCGAGCGACGGGATCTGTGAGCTCGCGGGCATCGAAGGCGATCTTCTTCCCCCGTCGTCCGGCCAGCTTCCGGCTCAGCGCCTGCTCTGTTACGGCTCTTCCATTACGCATGGGGGCGATGCCGTAAGGCCCGCCGGCACTTATGCGATGCGTACGGCCTCCCGGCTCGGCATGGACCTCATCCATCTTGGCTTTGCTGGAAGCGCTCACATGGATGAGGCCATGGCGCTCTATATCGCCTCCCGCAGCGATTGGCACCTTGCTGTCGCGGAGATGGGCATCCACGGCATCGGCGACTGGGAGGAAGAGCGGTTCGCGCGGCAGGTGCACCGTTTTCTCGTGATGCTGAGTATAGGCCTTCGGAACCGGCGGCTGATCTGTACGGATCTCCTCCCGTGTCCGGAGGAGGGGGAGGCTTCGCGGCTCCGCAGCATTGTCCGCTCGGCCGCAGAGGCACTGGAGCATCCGGGGGTGCTCTATGTCCCTGGCACGGGGCTGCTGCCGGACATGTCATGGCTCAGCGCCGATCTCGTGCACCCTTCGGCGGAGGGGCATGAGGAGATTGGGGCACGGTTGAGCGCACGGCTGAGGCAGGGCTGAGCGCTCGGCTGAGTGCTCGGCTGTATCATTTTGCGCTCCGTTGTGCTTCGCACAAAGGTCGCTGTCAAAATGATACAGCCTCGCTGGTAGAAGGGCGGAACTGCAAAACCGGAACTGCAAAGCCGGAACTACAAAACCGGAACTGCAAAACCGGAACTACAAAACCGGAACCACAGAACCGGAACCCAAAAACGCCAACTATGACCCCGGAGCACGAACCCAGGAGCACGTGCTCAATAGCGTGAACCCAGGGGCACGATGCTCAAAAGTGCGTGCCCAGTAGCATGAACCGGGGAGCGCATGTCCAGGAGTGCGTGCCCAGGAGCAGATGCCCGGGAGCACGTGTCCAGGAGTGCGTGCCCAGGAGCAGATGCCCGGGAGCACGTGTCCAGAAGTGCGTGCCCGGAAGCGTGGACCCGGGATCACAAACCAGACAACATAAACCCAAGGAAAAAAATCCTGCCGACTATCCTATACATGTGGACAGCTGAGGGATAGGAGATACGGCCGATAAGGGTTCGGTAGAACTGCAGTTTGCTTTTGGCCTGCACTGAAGATGTCACTTTGAGTAAGTTTGCTGCAATGAAGCGGATCCTGGAGTCTCTCCCTAGCAGATGCCGATTAATCAAATAGCGGAACTCCAGTTCTTTATTTGATTATTTCCCTTCATTTCCCGCAGGATAGCGGAACTCAGGTTCGTTATTTTGCGCTGAACCCTGCATTTGGAGGGCTCAGCGTACTTATAGCGTATCTGAGTTCCTTTATTTTTGTAGCGACGCATCGAATCATAGAAATAGAGCATCTGAGTTCCTCTATTTTCATAGGGCCAAGGGCAAAAGGCCAACCAAGCGCGCAACCGGCTGCCCGATTGAAGGCAGCGGTTGCGCAAGGGCGGGGCCAAGGCCAACCGGGCGCACCAGCGCCGCATAACCAAAAGCCGTCCGAGGCCTGAGCCTTCGGACGGCTTTTAGTTATGCAGAAAGCCCGAGACTACTGGGCTTTCTTGGTCTGGCCTTCGGCCGCGGGGTGCTTGCGGTCGACCATCTTTTCGATCCACGGGGTGATCTCTTCCTTGATCTTCGCCACGAGCTGTTCCTTCGATATGCCCTTGGCGGCGGCGATCTCGGTCAAGGACTTGCCGGCCGCGAGCTGCTTCTTCAGCTCGTCCTCGGTGATGCCGAGGATGCCGGCAAGCTTATCCGGCGCGGGCAGCATGGTATGCCTGCCGCCGTGGTGCTTGCCGCGGGCCTCTTCGCCGGTGAACTTGCGGTTGACCATGAGGCTGAGATGCTCGCCCATGTGCTGCTTGATCTTCTCGGCTTTCTCCGCAGTCAGCCGTCCTGCGGCAACGGCCGCGTCGATCTGTTTCGTGCGCTCGGCCTGCAGCTTCGCGATGAGATCCGCTTCGGAGATGCCCTTCTCGGCGGCGAGCTGGACGAGCGTCTTGTCCTTCAGCGCGGCCTTCAGGGCCGCCTTGTCCATCCCGAGCACCGCGGCGGCTTCTTCGTAGAGCGGCATGCCGCGGCCTTCATGCTTGCCGCCGCGGGCTTTACCTTCCGTTTCCTTTGCGGTATCCGCTCCGGCGGACGGCTGCGCGGTGACGGCGGCGTCGGCCGGGTCGGCCGCCAGGGCCAGCTGGGTCTTGCCGATGACCGTGCCGCCGCCCAGGAGAAGGGCGAGTGCGAGGGAGGTGGCGAGTGCTTTTTTGGCGTAAGAGCTGTTCATGGGACACCTTCCTTCTAAGGGGCTGATGGGCTTGGCAGTTCGTGCCATTCCCTAGGATATACAAGCAGGCTAAGGTTTATCTTAAAGGAACCTTAGGCTTACCTAAATTTTTGATGAAAAAGCGAGCGATTCTTCCAAATCTTCCTCCGCCGGCCCGGCCCCGCGCACCGCCAGCTGGTACAGCGGCATCAGCGTGCGGAACGTCTCACGTGCCGTCTCCAGGAATGCCTCGCCGTTCTGCAGCATCGGAGTGCCGGCCGGGATATTCCGGCCGATGAGCAGTTCGGCCTTCTTGACATCGCGGAACCGTTCGACCGCACGGCGCACGCCTTCTTCGCCGAGATCGCCGAAGGAGTCGGCGTCTTTTTTCATGTGATCGGCCGAGAGCATGTAGTCTGTCGGGACCGCTGACAGTACGGTATCCAGCTCATTCAAGTAAGTGCGGGCGATATTCACTTTGTTCGGAAGCTCATAGATGAGCGCCAGCCAGAGGAACACCCGGTCGTCGAACAGGCCGATCTGGAAGTGGGGCAGCTGCTTGTAGCCGCGCTTCGAGCTGGAGAAGCTCATCCATGTATCGACGGGCGCATTGACCTTGCGCCGGGCATGCTTCGCGATATGCAGGTGCAGCTCCTCGCCCGCCTCGACGGACAGCTCCTGGAGCAGCGCTTCGCTGATCTCCCGGAACTTGGGCTGAATCCGGCTCTGGATCGCTTCCATGCGACCCTCCAATCCTTCGATGGAGAAGGTGTCAAAATCATGTGGGGTAAATCCGCTAAACGTCATGAAGGTAACTCCGTTTCTGGTAGATTCATGGCTGCAGGGAAGGGTCCCGGTATACCTCCGGCTCACAAAAGCGCGGACAGAACCCTTGTTGCAATTAAGACTAATTCTAATTATAGCATAACGCCGATCCCTCCGCACCTGCCCCTCCCGCCGGCGAACTCCTAAAAAAAACACAAGGAGGCAGAAAGCCGCTCCCTAGTGTGAAATCGCTTTCTCCGGTACGATACAGCTATAAACAACCTGCTGAGAAGCACAAAGGAGGAATCCCTATGGCGGCCAACATGCAGGCGGCGCCCCCGGTAACCGCGCCAGCCAAAAGCAAGACGGGCGGCAGCCGGCTTCGGCTGATGTGGAAGTACAGAGCACTTTATCTCATCTCACTGCCCGGTATCCTGTATTTCGTGATTTTCAAGTACGTCCCGCTGCTCGGATCGGTCATCGCCTTCCAGGAGTATAACATCTTCCAGGGCTTCACGGGCAGCAAGTGGGTCGGGCTGGAACACTTCAGGCGCATGTTCGCCCACGGGGAGTTCCTGAACATCCTGAACAATACGCTGCTCATCGGATTGTATGATCTCGTCCTGGCCTTCCCGGCCCCGATCCTCCTCGCGCTGCTGCTCAACGAGCTGCGCCTTGTCTTCTACAAGCGGGTGCTGCAGACGGTCGTGTACATGCCGCATTTTCTCTCGTGGGTCATCGTAAGCGGGATTGCGATCGGCATCCTCTCGCCGACGACCGGCGCGGTGAACCAGTTCATTGCCTGGCTGGGCTTCGAGCCCGTCTACTTCCTCGGCGAAGAATCTTGGATCCGCACAATCCTGATCTCTTCGGGGATCTGGAGAGACTCCGGGTACGGCACGATCATCTACCTGGCGGCGCTGGCCGGCATCAATCCCGATCTCTACGAGGCGGCGGAGGTCGACGGGGCGAACCGCTGGCGGCAGACGCTCTCCATTACGCTCCCGGCGCTTCTGCCGACGATCATGATCCTGTTCCTGCTGCATATCGGCAAGTTCCTCGATTTCGGCTTTGAGCGCGTGTACGTCTTCCTCAATCCGCTGAACAAGGACAGCGGGGAGATTCTCGACACGTACATTTACCAGCTCGGTCTACTAGGCCAGCAGTTCAGCTACACGACAGCCATCGGCCTGTTCAAATCGCTAGTAGGCCTGGCGATGATCGTTATCGGTAACGTGCTCAGCCGCAAGACAACGGGCGAGAGTCTATACTAATCGGTATCCATACAAGGAGGTGACCCTATGAGAAAAGCAAGCGCCGGCTGGCAGACCTTCAACGCCGTCAATCTTACCTTTTTAACGCTTTTGGCCTTGGCGATGTTCCTGCCGTTCCTGAACGTGCTCGCCCAGTCGTTCTCCTCCTCGGAGGCGATCGTCAGCGGGAAGGTGCTGTTCCTGCCGGTCGATTTTACCTGGATCAACTATCAGTATGTCTTCAGCGACGCCGCCATCTGGAGGTCGTTCGGGATTACGGTCTACATCACGGTGGTCGGGACGCTGATCAATCTCATCGCCACCGCTTCCCTCGCTTACCCTGTCTCGCGTCCGGAGTACATGGGGCGGGGAGCCATAGTCATCATGGTGCTCATCACGATGGTCTTTAGCGCGCCGCTCATCCCGAACTTTATTCTGATGAAGTCGCTCGGTCTCACGAATTCCTTATGGGCGCTGCTCCTTCCGGGGGCGATCTCGGCCTTCAACTTCTTCGTGATGCGCTCGTTCTTCATGCAGATTCCTGGTGAGATTATCGACTCGGGCCGGATTGACGGCTGTTCGGAGCTGCGGATGATCTGGAGCATCGTGCTTCCGCTGTCGAAGCCGGTGATGGCGTCGCTCGGTATTTTCTACGCCGTCAACCACTGGAATACGTACATGCATGCGCTGTACTACGTCAACAAACCGGCTCTATGGCCGCTTCAGGTGAAGCTGCGCCAGCTCATCATGAGCGACGAGATTAATATCGACCCGTCGGCATCCCAGTTCAGCTCGCTGGCCCATATGGATCCGGAGGGCATCAAGATGGCGACGATTATCATCGCGACGATCCCAATCGTGCTCATCTATCCGTTTCTTCAGCGGCATTTTGTAAAGGGCATGATGATCGGCTCGGTGAAGTCTTAAGCGAATGAAGCAAGGGGGCAGGCGGGGAAGACGCACGAGAAGTTTGATCGTCCCGCTTGCATGTCGATAAAGCCGAGGGAACTGTCCGTAGTTGTCACCGTCTGGTATTCGGTTTGACTGTTCGTCAGTGTAGATGGTTCGGTGTGGCAGTACTGTATTGACGGTTCAGTGTTGACTGTTCTGTGTGACTGTCCTGCGTTGACTGATTTGTTTTAGCTCCCTACTTTGCTTGTATCGTTTCACCTGTCCGATCGTTACCAGTCCCGTTCGTCTAACGGTCCTAATCCAGGGCCGGATTCTAAGCGATCCAAGGGACCTCCTGCAAAAAACACAAGGAGAGCCAAAGTCACTCCCTTGCCGCAGCGGGAAGGCCACCCTACAATACAAACTATGAAAGCGCTCTACATCAAGCGAAAAGGGGCTGTACAGATGAAAACATGGCTCAAGGTAGGCGTATCCTCGGTACTCGCGGTGAGCATGGCCGCCGGCTGTGCCCAGCAGGGGGAAGAAGCGGCGCAGGATGGCGCGGCGGGAAGCGGTAAGGCGAAGTTCTCCGTCTCGATGCGGACGCTGGCGTTCAATCACGTGGAGAAGTCCCCGAACATCAACGAAGACAAGTGGGTCAAGAAGCTCGAGGAGATGACGAATACGGATCTCGATATCGTGCTCGTGCCCCACAAGGAATTCGAGCAGAAGATGATCCAGATGTTCGCGACCAACGACATCCCGGATGTGGTGCAGGGCAGCGGCGGCGTCTCCGGCAAGGAGATGGCGGGCTCCGTACAGGCTGGCGTGTTCCTGCCGCTCGACGATCTGCTGCAGAAGCATGGGCAGAACCTGCTCAAGAAGATTCCGAAGGAAGCGTGGCAGAAGGAGACGTACCAGGGCAAAATCTACGCGATTCCCGAATTCCTCTCGAACCCTTCCCGCCGGGCGACGGCGGTCCGCATGGATCTGCTCGAGAAGACGGGGCTGCCGGTGCCGAAGACGGTCGACGAGTATCTGAATGTGCTCCGCAAATTCAAGGAGCTTGGCGTAGAGCAGCCTTACCAGGGGCGCGAGAATTTCAAGTATGCCGATACGTTCTTCGGGGCATACGATGTCTTCCCGTATCTCTCAATGTTCACGGAGCAGGGCGGCGAGATTGTGCCGAAGTTTTTTAATACGGAGAACATGACGAAGGCGCTGCAGACGTACAAAACGATGTTCGACGAGGGGCTGATCTCCAAGGAGTTCGCAACGATCAACCCGACGGTCTACAAGAACAACATTCTCTCCGGCAAGGCCGGCATGTGGTCGATGAACGCCAATGAGGTACTCCAGTGGGAGAAGCAGCTGCAGGCCAGCGTGCCCTCCGCGAAGGTCGAGCTCATCCCGTCCCCCGTCGGGCCGGACGGCAAGAGCGGTTACTATCTCTACAACTCCGTCACCCGTGCGTGGTTCATCAACAAGAATGCGAAGAATCCCGAGGCGATCATCAAGTTCTACGACTGGATGCTGTCGGATGAGGCGGAGAAGTTCTTCACCTTCGGGATCGAAGGAGAGAATTACAAGACGGTGGATGGCCGAATCGATTACAAGTCGCCGACCGATCCGCAGGGCGTGGATGAAGAGCGCTACCGCCAGGCGTTCCTGTGGATGGTGCAGGATACGACCTACAATAAGGGCACGCTCAGTCTGACGGAGCCGGGCAAGAAATTGATGGGCATTTATGATACCATGTTAGCAAAAGAAGGACGGGACGGCATCCAGTTCGAGCCGCGCCTCGAAGCCTTCGCGAAGAATCCGGATATCGCGCCGGAATCCGACTACGCCGCACCGGTCGTTCTCCAGCACATGGTGAAGATGGTGTACGGCAAAGAGCCCATCTCCGATTGGCCGAAGGTCATCGAAGAGTGGAAGTCGAAGGGCGGCAGCGAGGTGCTCAAGGAAGCAACCGAGAAGTTCAATAAAAAAGACCCGGCTGTGACGATCTCCATGCCGCGCCGGTAGCTCCTGCAGACAGCCAGATGAAAGCGCCCCCACCCCGAAAGGAGACTGACGACTATGTACCGCATCCTCATCGCCGACGACGAACCTATGATCCGCCGAGGCCTTCAGAAGCTCGTCGAGCAGTCAGGCATTCCCCTGGCCAGCATCCGTACCGCGGAGAACGGGGAAACGGCCCTGAGGCTGATCAGGGAAGAACGGCCGGACTTTCTGTTCACCGATATCCGGATGCCGAAGATGGACGGCCTGGAGCTGTGCCGGGCCGCCGCGGAGATGGATGCGGATATCCAGACCGTTGTCATTTCGGGGTACGGGGATTTTGAATACGCGCAGAAGTGCGTCTCCTACGGGGTCAAAGAGTACCTGCTGAAACCCGTGAGCATCGGGCAGTTCCGGGATGTTCTGCAGAAGCTCATCCGGGTGAGCACGAAGCTGAGGACGGAATCGTTCGTACCGGTAACGAAGCTGGAGAGCTGGGCGACCGGGCTTGACGAAGCCGTCTGGACGCTGCAGGAGGAGGAGCTGGGCAAGGTGCTGGAGCGGATCCGGGAGGAGCTCGGCTCCTTCGGCCTGAAGCCGAACCGGCACGGGGAAGTGCTTGCCGAGCTGCATGCCCTGCTGATCCGGCGGCTCAACACACGCGATGTGTTCGAGCTGCATGCGGCCTTCGACGAAGCCGGTGCGGCAGCGCCCGAAGCGGCCTGGAGCGGGTTCTGCGGAAGCTGCCGGGTCCTGTTCGGGGAGCTGCGCAGCAAGCGCAAGGGACGGGTAAAGGATCCGGTGGAAGAGGCGAAGGGCTACATCGAGGATCATCTGGCGAGGGAAGTGTCGCTTGAGGAGGTCGCGGAGCACATCGGGCTTAACCCCTCGTACTTCAGCCAGCTTTTCAAGCAGTCCACGCAGGAGACATTCGTACAGTACCGGACACGTAGGCGGATGGAGAAGGCGAAGAAGCTGCTCCAGCTGCCGCACTACCGGATTACGGACATTTCGGGCGAGGTGGGGTATGCGGACCATCCCCATTTCACCAAGACCTTCAAGAAATACGCCGGCTGCCTGCCTTCGGAGTTCCGGCAGAAGCTGGGCATGGACTCATGAAGCGGCGAACGCTATCCGCCCTGATCTACCGCTATTTTCTGGTCGTGATCGTGTTCTCGCTGACCTGTGTCGGCGTAGTCTCTTACATCCAGTCGGCGCGGACGCTCGACCGGCAGGTGGAGCAGTACATGGGCCAGACCATCGACAGCGCGGTCAACCAGACGGATTTGTACCTCCAGACCTACGAGCTGCTGAGCAGCACCATCTCCTCGAATCCCCAGGTCCGCGCTTTCATGGAGATGGACCCGGCTGACGCGTACGAATATTACTTCTATTCGGAGGCTATCAAGAAGTTCGCCCAGAACTCGGTAACTTCGATCATCCCTCTCTATAAGCAGCTCAACATGATCTATGTGGTCGGCCATCACGGGCGCTCGATCGTGTACGACAACCAGAACGTCCTGATCCTCGACCCGCAGCAGATCAGCGCCAAATACGACGAGCTCATGAGCTCGACGCCCGGAGACGGCCGCATCATCCTGCTGGACCTGAGCATCCGGCCGGAAGACCGGGGGACGGTGGCCACGATGGCCGTCAAGGTCAGAGGGGCGTCCTATGCGGAATCCAACCGCGGGATTGTGGCGATCGAGCTGAAGCTGGCGGAGCTGGCGAAGCTCTGGGAGCGGGTGAATGCGGGCCGGGGCGGCCAATTCTTCATCGTGGACGACAGCGGGAAGTACATCTATCATCCGCACGGGTCTGAGGAGGAGACCGCCCTTCCGGCCGGGCTTGCGGACCGTGTGCTGCACAGCGCCGGCCAGCAGGCGATCATCGGGGACTATGCCGGGGAGAAGCGGATGTTCGTCTCGCGGAAGTCCGCTTATGCGAACTGGAACCTGGTCGTCTCCGTACCGGTGGATGAGCTGAGGGCGCCCGCGGTGACGATCCGCACGACGACGCTCGCCGTAGGCCTTGTGACGCTGCTGGCGGCGCTGGTGCTCGCCGGCCGCTTCGGCCGTTCGATCGTCGCACCGCTGCGGGAGCTGCGGGAGAGCATGCGCGAGACGGAGAAGGGCAACTGGCAGCACATCGACGAGATCGGGCGTACCGACGAGATCGGCGGACTGATTCACAGCTACAATCTGATGGTCACGCGGCTTTCCGAGATGATCGAGAAGGTGTATGAAGCGGAGCTTCAGCAGCAGAAAAATGCGCTGGAGCTCGGCCGCTCGGAGCTTGAGCGGCAGCGGGCGGAATTCCAGTCGCTGCAGCTGCAGATTAACCCGCATTTTTTGTACAACACGCTCGAGACGATCAACTGCTATGCGATCGTGCAGGACTCGCGGGAGATCTCCGAGATGGTGGAGGCGATGGCATTCATGCTGCGCTATTCCATCCAGACGAATCTGGAGGAAATCACCGTCGCCAACGAGCTGAACCATGCCCGCAACTACATGATCATCCTGCGGCACCGGACCGAGCGGGATTTCGAGCTGGATGTGGTGGTGCCGCCTTCCCTGCTGCTGGAGAACATGGTCCGGCTTACGCTGCAGCCGCTGATTGAGAACGTGTTCCAGCATGCGTTCCCGGACGGCATCGAATCCTATCACCGGATCACGGTGGATGCGCAGAAGAGCGGCGGACGCTTCCTGGTCACCGTCTCGGACAACGGCGTGGGCATTCCTGCGGAGCGGCTGGCGGAGCTCCGCAGGCGGCTGAGCCAGAACCGGCTGGCTGACGAGGCGGAGGCCGGAATCCGGCGCGGAGGCATCGGGCTGATGAACGTGCACCGGCGTATCCAGATGGTGTTCGGGGAGGCGTATGGTCTGCAGATCGACAGCGTCCCGGGGGAAGGAAGCCGGATCACGATGGTTATGCCGGAGACGACCGGCCCCGCGCTGCGGACGAGGCAGGAAGCGGAGCGGGAGGGGCAACGCTGAGGACGGGTTCGGATGAAGTGAGGAATGAATACCGAAGCGGGGACGATGCCATTGCGGCAGGTACGGATGGGGCAGGAGGCGATGAAGGAAGCCTGGCGTGGGTGGATGCGGGCTTCGCTGCAGCGTCGGGAGATTGGACTGTAAGAAGGGCTGCTCCCACCCGCAGCCTCGGGCCGCATCCCCAATCTGCCGGAAGTGCCCGACAGCGTCCGCACCCGCATCTCGTCGGAGGACTTTTGTAAGGCGGAGGCTGCAGGGGGACTGGAATGAGACTTCGGCAATTCATTTTTGCAGATATAGGTCGCAGAAGAACAGTCGAACACATGCACGATAGAACGATTGGACGACGCTTGAATGCGTGGAGGCCTGGACGTTCGAACGATTGGAAGAGCGGAAAAATGATATCCATCGGGAGGAATTCGAGATGAAGATCGATCTTACGGGAAAAATTGCACTGGTCACCGGCTCCAATGCAGGGATCGGCCGGGCGATTGCCGTCGCCTTGGCGGCGAACGGCGCGAAAGTGGGCGTCAACTGCCTGCGCAATGTGGCACAGGGGGAGGAGACCGTGGCAGCGATCCGCGCGGAGGGCGGTGAAGCCGTACTGGTCCAGGCGGACGTGACGGATCTGAACCAAATCGACACCCTGGTCAGCCGGGTGGAGGAGGTGTTCGGAGGAACGGTCGACATTCTCGTGAACAATGCGGGGCACCTGGTGCAGCGGCTGGCGAACAGCGAGATGACCGAGGAGCTCTACGAGCGGATCATGGATGTCAACCTGAAAAGCACCGTCTTCCTGTGCAAGCGGGTCCTGCCCGGCATGACGGCCAAGAAATCGGGGCGGATCATCAACATGTCCTCAGTGGCGGCCCACAACGGCGGCGGACCCGGATCATCGATCTATGCGGCGAGCAAGGCGGCTGTCCTCACCTACTCCAAGGGACTGGCGAAGGAGGCGGCGCCGCACGGCATTACCGTCAATACCGTATCGCCGGGCTTCATCGGCCAAACGATGTTCCATGCGACGTTCACGACGGACACGGCCCGCGCGGCCACCGTAAGCGGCATCCCTCTACAGCGGGAAGGGACACCCGAGGATGTCGCGGGTGCCGTGCTCTATCTCGCTTCCGATCTGGCCTCCTACTTGACGGGGGAGACGATCGAGATCAACGGCGGGATGCTGATGCGATGAACAGGGCGGTGAAGACCGGGCTGAGGACAAAGGTTGAAGCATACGGCTGGGCCTCCAGCGTGGTTGAAGTGCTCAAGGCGGAGCTCAAGTCGCTGGCTGCAGCAGGGGCGCTGGCCGTTCCATCGGAGCCGGGCGGCTGGTGGCATCAGTACGTTTGCCCCGAGCATCACACCGAGCTGGAGTTTAGCCCTCTGGAAGTGGATGCGGCGAGCTTCCGCTGTCCGCATGGCTGCCGACTCGAGGGGGCGGAATACCGCGGCGCCTGGCTGGTGTTCAAGCACCAGTCGCTTGCCCGGGCCGCCCTGCAGGGGGCTGCCGTATATGCGGCGGCGGGGGATACCCCCGCAGGGGAGCTGGCTAAGCGGCTGCTCCTCGCGTATGCGGAGCAGTTCCCGCGCTACGAGGTGCATCCGGACGCGCAGCCCTGGATGCTGAAGGGCCGCGCGTTCCACCAGGCGCTGACGGAGGCGATCTGGTCTGTCACCATGCTGCGCGCGTATCTGCTTTTGAAGGAGGAAGGGATGGTTTTTGCCGCCGAAGAAAGCGCTGCCATTGATCTCTTCCTTTCCATGCTGGAATCGAGCATGACCGAATACCGTCGAATTCTCGTCCAAGAGCGCCGGAATATCGAGAACAATTATACGGCCTGGCTCAACGCTTCGCTGTCGTGCGTCTATGCGGTCCGCGGAGAGCGGAGCAGGCTGGAGGAGCTCATCGAAGGGGAGGGCGGCTGGAAGCACCATCTGTCCACCGGGGTGAACGCCGACGGCTTCGAGTTCGAAGGAAGCACGTATTATCATCTCTTTGTCCTGCGCGCCTATCTCATCACGGCGGAGATGGCGGAGCGCTTCGGGATGGACCTGTATGAGGCTTCAGGCGCCGGTGGACAGTCGATGCGCCAGATGCTGCAGGTCTTCGGCAGCTTGGCCGATGATACGGGCCGGCTTCCCGCGCTCCATGACGGACCGATGGAGAGGGAGCCGTATGCCCGCGAGATCGCCGAGACCGTGGAGCAGGGGCTGTCCCGCTATGGGCTGCCGGAGCTGAAGCCCATACTTCGGGATGTGTACCGCCAGCTCGGGAGCGGGGAGGGCCGCCGCTGCGGATTGGAGGCGCTGCTCTACGGAGAAGGTGACGATCCTGCGGCCGTACAGCCGCAGGGCACCGGCTGCTCGGGATCCCGCCGAAGGGACGCCCTGCTGCTGCCGGATTCCGGTTTCGCCGTCGGCCGCCGGCCCGGCAGCCCGCTGGGGTTCATCGCCGACTTCGGCGCGCACGGCGGTTCGCACGGCCATTACGACAAGCTGCATCTTACGCTGATGCACCCGGGCGGCACCCTGACGCCCGATGTCGGGATGGTGCCATACGGCTCGAAGCTGCGCCGCGAATGGTTCGCGGAGACCGCGGCCCACAATACCGTCGCGATCGGCGGGATGTCGCAGCAGCCGCATGCCGGCCGCTGCCTCCGCTTCGAGGAGCGGGAGGAGGCGCTGATCGTCCGGCTGCAGAGTACGGATGCTTATCCGGGCTGGCGGCTGGAGCGGCACCTACTGCTCACGGACGATTGGCTGCTGGACTGCTTCGAAGTGGCGCTGGAGCCGCAGCAAGAGGAACAAGCGCCGCAGGAGCCCGGGGAGCCGGGGCACGAGCTCCAGTGGTGGATGCATCCGCTTGTCGCCCCAGCCGGCAGCCCGTCAACTGTTCTGCCGGCTGGGGCGGGCACCATCGTCCAAACGGTCGGCGGCACCGAACTCCCGCTGGCCTTCGCCGCCCGGTACGAGCCTGAGCCCGGCCCGGACGGCTCGCTCACGGTGCAGCTGGCTTATGAGCCCGCCGGCGGCGGCACGCTGTCCCATACGGTGCTGCTGTCTCCGGGGGAGCGGCTGTATGTCGTACGGACGCCAGGCACCAGCGTAGATCCGAGCCTGGAGCTCACGGCGCTGCTGCATACCCGGCGCGGCCGGCGGGCGCGTTTCCTGCATGCCTACCGGGCCGGCAGCCCTGTGGAGCTGAAAGAAGTCGGGCCGGGAGCGTGGCTTGTCACTGCCGGTGGCCGGCAGCGCCTGTGCCGGCTGGATGAACAAGGATGGAACCTAATCGAAGGGAGCTAAGCTTACCATGAGCACCGAGACGCACACCCCTTTATATGAACCCCGCAGCGGCCGGCTGACCGTGCAGTACCAGCCGGACGAAGAGACCATACTCGTGGAGAATCCGCCGCGCTTTACCTGGATTCCCGCGCTTCCCGAGAATGACCGGTATATGCTGCAGGTTTCCCTCTCGGAAGATTTCCCCGAGCAGAGCACCCGGACGATCCGCGGTATTCCTTATAACTTCCATACGCCGGACGAAGTGCTCCAGCCGGGAACGTATTATTGGCGCTATGCGCTGGAGCTGGCGCAGGAGGGAAGCACGGCCGACCGGACTGCCTGGAGCCGGGTGCGCCGGTTCAGCGTTCCGGCGGGTCTGCCGGAGACACCGCTGCCGTCCCGGGAGGCCCGGTACGCGCAGGCGTCCGAAGCCCATCCGCGCCTGTGGCTCCAGGCGGATGAGCTTACGGAGTTCCGGGCCCGGATCGGTGAGGATCCAGCCTACGCCGGCTGGGACGTCTTCCTGGAGCGCTCGGTGAAACCTTGGATGAAGCGCGGACTTATGGCCGAGCCCCAGCCGTATCCCGGCAACAAGCGGGTAGCGAAGCTCTGGCGGCAGATGTACATGGACTGCCAGGAGGCGCTTTACGCGGTGAAGCATCTCTCCATTGCGGGGGCGGTGCTCGGGGACGGGGAGATGACGGCGCGGGCCAAAGCCTGGCTGCTGCACCTGGCCGGCTGGGACCCGCTGGGCACCACGTCCCGGGATTACAATGACGAGGCGGCATTCCGGGTGGCGGGCGCGCTGGCCTGGGGCTACGACTGGCTGCACGGCGAGCTCACGGTGGAAGAGCGGGAGCAGGTGCGCGAAGCGCTGACCGCCCGCGCGGCTCAGGTGGCCTTCCACGTCATCGAGCGCTCCAAGATCCACGAGGTGCCGTTCGACAGCCACGCCGTCCGGTCGCTCTCCAGCGTCCTTGTGCCCTGCTCCCTTGCCCTGCTTGGCGAGGAGCCGCGCGTGAGGGAGTGGCTGGACTACACGCTGGAGTACTATGCCGGGCTGTATACGCCTTGGGGTGGTGCGGACGGGGGCTGGGCCGAGGGGCCGATGTACTGGACGACCGGCATGGCCTTCGTCACCGAAGCGATGAATCTGCTGAGGAAGCACCTGGGAATCGACTTCTACCGCCGGCCGTTCTTTACGCGCACCGGGGACTTCCCGCTGTACTGCTTCTCACCGGACACGGTCCGGGCCAGCTTCGGAGACCAGTCCACGCTTGGAGACCCCGTGTCGCTGAAAACCGGCTTCAACATCCGGCAGTTTGCCGGGGTGACGGGGAACCCCTTGTACCAGTGGTATTACGAGCGGGTCAAAGAAACGGACACGGAAGCCGAAGGCAAGTTCTATAACTACGGCTGGTGGGATTTCCGGTTCGACGATATGGCTTACCGTCATGATTACCCGCAGGTGGAAGCCGCGGCGCCGAAGGATGGCTCCTACGAGCCGGTCAAATGGTTCCGCGACGTCGGCTGGGTCGCCTTCCACAGCCATATGGACGACCCGCAGCGGCATATCATGCTGCTGACGAAGAGCTCGCCCTACGGCTCGATCTCGCACAGCCACGGGGACCAGAACGGCTTTCTGCTCCATGCTTACGGGGAGCCGCTGGCCATCGAGAGCGGGTATTACATCGCCTTCGGCAGCACGATGCACCGGGAGTGGCGGAGGCAGACCCGCTCGACGAACAGCATCCTGATCGACGGCCTCGGCCAATATGCGGGCACGGACAAGGTGCAGAACATGGCGGCCTCGGGCACCGTGGAAGCGGCCGAACGCCGGAATGGATACAGCTATTCCCGCTGTGATGCGACAACCGCCTACCAGGCGGACGTACCGTATCTGCAGCGTTATATCCGGGAGCTGTATTTCATGGACGACTCCTATATCGTTGTCGTGGACCAGGTCGATCTCGACCAGCCTGCCCGCGTCGACTGGCTGCTGCAGACACTGCATGAGCCGAAGCCGGAAGGTCAGCGGTTCCGCGTCCAGGGGAGCCGGGCCGATCTCGACGGCCGGTTCGTTTACTGCTCCTCCGGGGACCTGGAGCTGACCCGCGAGAGCGGGTTCCCGGGCGTCGATCCGGCCGAGATCGAGGGTCTTGCGCCGCATTGGCACATGAAGGCGGCGACCCGCATGGCGCGCAGCCACCGGATCGTTACGCTGCTGGTTCCCGTCAAGCATGGGGAGCCGAAGGTTGTCTCCTACTTCATGGATGATCAGGATCATGGCGTACATCTGTATTTTACCGATAACGGGATCACCCGCAGGGTTGAAGTGCCGAAGGCGTATTAAGCCGGTGCAGTCCGGCGTGACGCATGAGCATGATGTAGGCGAATGAGACTGGCACATGATGGATGGGGCATGAGGTATGAGGCACGAGACATGGCACGTAATAGATGAGGTATGGGGCATACGAATGACACATGAGTGATGTATGAGCATGAGACATGGCGCAGGATGGATGAGGCATGTCTCGTGAGACGGTAGGACTACCCGACGCAGCAATGCCCATGCGCCGCCTGACTGGTGAGGTCTCACGAACCAGTGCCTGAGACTGCAGCAGGCAGGCTTAACGGTTCGCACGATTGTTCAGCCGGTTAACAATGCCCTATGCTTCTTTTTCCGCTCGCAGCGTCTGCGGGCGGATTTTTTGCGTTGGTGCCAACCGGGACCTTGGCCCTTTGATGCCCCAAGCCCTGCCTTATCCTGTCAATTCAGGAGTAGAGCAGGATTATGGCTGCCCCTTGTCGAATCATTGCAAGAAGATCGACCTGTGCGTCCTTTGCGGAACTACATACGGTTGAGCGAGTGAGTCCGTGCAGTATTTTTCTTACATAAAGTCGAGCGAGTGAGTCCCATGCGGTATTTTTCTTACATAAGGTCGAGCGAGTGTTTCCTGTGCCTGTGCCGCATGTTCCCCTATATAAGGTCAAGTGAGTGCGTCCTGTGCCGTATTTTTCCCCTTCGTACAGGACGTTTGGAACGGGTCCGGCTGCCTTCGCCTTGTTGTTCTGTATAAAGAACAAGAAAAAGCCAACAAAGCTTGCCGAAAAAACCGATATCATACTATAAAAGCGATCCGCTATCCTGGATTCTTGGAGCGGAAGTATTGTTTTAGATTCGATTGTTCACTAAACGGAAAGGACCGAACGCTTTATGAAACGCATCCTGCAATTTACCGCCGCCGGGCTGGCGCTCACCAGCACATTCACAGCCGGCGTCTATGCCGAAGACGTGCTCCAGAAAGTGGAGGCGTATTTGCGGCCGGACTTCAATATCGTGCTTGACGGCAAAGCCGTTCAGCTCAGCCAGCCTACACTGGTGTATCAGGACAAAAGCTATCTGCCGCTGGCGGAGCTCACCCGTCTACTCGGAGCCAACATCAACTGGCAGGGCGATACCCGCACGATCTATATCAATTCTCGTATTAACGAGGAACAGCCGGAAGAAACGGGGGATCCCGAATACCAGGCGATCGTCTGGGACAATCCCCAAGCGCTCAAGCTGAAGTACCTCGGCGCAGAGTATCCGGTGCTGCAGACGTACGACAAGAACAATTACATGGCGGGCCTCTATTACCGCGAGAAGGACATCAAGCGGATGGGCATCAACACGTCGGGCCTCAAAAAAGCCAAGGAGCGCTACTCCGACGAGGTCTACATCCTGCAGAGCGAGCTGGAGCAGCGGTGGCGCCAAACGCCGGAGCAGGTGTATATTCCGCGGACCTCCACGGGCACCGAGTATGTCGTGACCGACGAGATTCATGCCGAGAAGCTGAAGATGCTGCGCGAGCAGGTGAAAGCCACGCTTACCATGCAGTACCGGAACAACTATTACTATAAAAAGCCCGTGATCCTCGATAAGCTGCAGGGGGCGGAAGATGAGTACGCATACTATTATTTTGAAACGGTGCGCCTCGAGGAAGGTACGGTCATCAACCGCTATATGCGTGAAGTGCTTAAGCTGACGAAGAATCCGCAGACGAACGATGTCACCTATACGGTCAACATCACGCAAACCACGGACTTGAATTCCGAAGCGGACAAAAGGGAGAGTCCGTAATCGACCTGAGCCCTGACCCTCAGGCTGCGGATCGAACTCTTTGGCTGACGCTTGTACCGGTGCCTCCCATCCCGGAGTAGGAATGGCCCCGCTGCGCAAAAGGGAAGCAGGCCGAAGACCGTTCCATTGGGAACGGCCTGTCGGCGTGCCGATATGGTTCTCTGTGAAGCAGGGAAGTATCATGCCAATACGGTTGTCAAGAGAAGCACGAAATGGCGTGCTGATATAGTTGTCTAGTGAGGCAGGGAATATCGTGCCGATACGGTTGTCTAGAGAAACAGGGAAATGGCACGCTGATATGGTTGTCTAGAGAAGTGTCGTGTGGATACGGTTGTCTGATGAAGCAGGGAGATGCGTGCCGATATGGTTGTCTAGTAAAGCACAGAAGTGGTGAGTAGTGCGCTCAGTAGTTCGATACGAAGCACTAAATAACGTGCCGTACCAGCTTTGCAGAAGAAGCGGAGTGTCCAATTTTCCCCGTACTGAAGCAGGAGTTTGACGCACCGATGCTAAACGGAAGGCAAGCCTGCGATCCGCATGAAACAAGAGGCGACAATAAAGGAACTAGGATTCCTTATTCGGATATTTCCCGGTATTTCCCGAGGATTAGCGGAACTCAGGTATCTTATGGGTCCCGAAATTGCCTTAGGCAGCTTCCATACTGGAAATAAGGAACCTCAGTTCCTCTATTTCAAAATGAACCGTCTCTATGAACAATTTAACGCATCTGAGTTCCTTTATTTCGGAATTGGCTGCTGCGTGAAGTACATTTTGGACATGAGTCTCTTTATTGTGTCCGTTCGTCTGCCGAAACCAAACCAAGGTCGTTCCTCCGGGAACGGCCTTGGTTTGGTGCTGTGCATACCAGGCTGACGGACGCTGCCGCCTTGCTAGCACCGCCGCCTAGCTAGCACCGCCGCCTGGCTCTCGCTGCCGCCTGGCTCTCGCCGCCGCCTGGCTCTCGCTGCCGCCAGGCTCTCGCTGCCGCCAGGCTCTCGCTGCCGCCAGGCTCTCGCTGCCGCCAGGCTCGCGCTGCCGCCAGGCTCGCGCTGCCGCCTGGCTCGCTGCCGCCGCCCAGCCCGATCCTATCGCCTGGCCACATGCGTACCCTGCACGCTGGGCTCCCCGGCAGATCCTCTTACTGCTTCGCCCATACGGACACGGAGCCGCCGTTCACCGGGAACGTGCCGTAGCCGCTGCCGTCGATCGTCACGGTATCCGTCCGGCTGCCGGTCTTATCGTTCCACACCTGGCCGGCCTTGCCTGTGCCGACATACATCCGCTTGCTGCCGCCCGGACCGTCGGTCATCAGCGTGGCCAAGCCGGAATTCGCATGCGCGGTATCTCCTTCACGGGTCCAGCCGATGATGTCCTGGTGGTCGAGATAGTCGTTCTGCTTGCCGTAGGCATAGGTCTTTCTGGCTGCGAGCAGCTTGTCCAGGACGGTTTTATACGAAGCGATCTTCCCGTCGGACGTGCCGTAGTAATCGCCGTAGAACAAGGAGGGGTACCCTTCCTGGCGGGTGAGGATCAGAGCATAGGCGAGTGGCTTGAACCAGCCCTGTACGGTGGATTGAAGCGCCTGCCCCGGCTGGGTGTCGTGGTTGTCCACGAAGGTAACGGCTTTCGCCGGATTGCCTTTCAACAGCGTGTTATTCAGGATGTTTCTCATATCATAGCCGCCGCTGCCGTTCGAAGCATCATACAGATTGTAGTGCAGCGGCACGTCGAAGAGAGACATGGAGCCGCCCGTTTTGGACATATAGTTGTTCAGCTTGCTGATATCCCAGCTCCAGTATTCGCCTACAGCGAACAGGTTCTTGCCGGTGTCCGCCCGCACGCCGTTCAGCCAATCGCGCATCCGGTCGAATTTGATGTGCTTCACGGCATCGAGCCGTACGCCGTCCAGTTTGGCCGTGTTCACGAACCAATCGCCCCAGGTGCGCGTTTCACTGATGACTTCCGGGTGATCCCAATCGAGGTCGGCGCCCATCAGGTAGTCGTAATTGCCGTACTCGGTATCGACCTCCCAGTCGAAGCCCTTGCCGGTGCCGCGGAGCTTGAAGAGCTTGTTGGCGCTGCGCGACTGGTCGTAATCCACGCCGTCGAAGTGATACCACTTCCACTTGAAAGAGGAGTAGGTATTCCCTCTCCCCGGAAAATTGTACTGGGTCCACGCGGTGATGGAGTAGTCGCCCGAGACCTCGCTGTTGCGGTTGGACGGATCCACTTCCACGGCGGTTACGGTCTCGGTGGCGTCGGCGTTCATCCGGTGATTGAGCACCACATCCCCATATACCTGCATTCCATTGGCATGCAGGGTATTCACGGCGCTGACCAGCTGATCTTTCGTCCCGTACTTGGTGCGCACGGTGCCCTTCTGATTGAACTCGCCGAGGTCGTACATATCATAGACACCGTAACCGACGTCGTTGCTGCCGCCGCCTTTGTACGCGGGCGGGATCCAGATGGCCGTGACCCCGGCATTGTGAAGGGCGGACGCATTCGTCTGAAGCCGGCTCCACAAGGTCCCGTCATTCGGGAGGTACCATTCGAAATACTGCATCATCACGCCGTTGCTGCCGTCATGGTGGGCAAAGGCTTTTTCTCCGCCGGGTGCGGCACACAGAGCGAACACCAAGGCAGCGCTTACAAAAGCCTTTGCGGCTTTACGCCGGGACCAGTGCTTGGACATCAAAACAACATCTCCTTTGTACAATGGAATAGGACCTGCTTGCGGATGAACCGGAGAAAAGTAGGAACCAGCCTCCCTTCCTAAATGAATGATAGCGCTTGCAATGCGCCTGGAACCGATTATAAATGATTTTGCAGGACGGAGAAGTGGAAAAATGTGAGGAAAAAGGTGGAACATATTGACCCAGGCCCTAGAAGTCATTTTTGCAAAGAATGCCGTGATGGGCATGAAAGGCCCCGGACCGCTCATATAATCCGTGTACGGGGAACGGGAGAAAGTTATGGGCCCCGTAAAAGGAGGGATATCCAATCACGGCACGGCACGGCAGCGGGCTTAGGGAGCTGGAACAGCCGCCGCCGGACATCGTGCAGATGGAACGGAGCGGGCATGAACCGGGACGGCACCTCGGAATTATGAAGCCGTTGTAAAGAAGGGGCTTCCTGGACATACGGACAACCCTGGCTGTCCTGTATCGCACTCATGACACCGCTTTCAGATGGTGAGACGCCTTCTTGTCCGTCCAGGCTTTGAGACCGGACATTCTGAGCCGATGCCAAGCCCCGCCTAGGATGAGGGCGATTACGTAAGTGTATGCCGGGCGAAAAAATAGGTGCGCGGAACTTAAAAAAAAGACAATAATCCAAGTTGCTAAATCATATGATTCATAATAAGATAGGAGTAAGTAACTGAATAGTCTGAAAATTCAATCGAAGAGGTTGCAGCTTTTTCACAGTCCTCGATCCGCCAAGAGCAGCACCCGACGCCGCAGCGGCTGCGCTATTCGTCGAAGCCCGATTCTGCCGATATCATCCAGGAGGGGATTGCCGTGAGTAAGAGTCATGAAGTGGAGTATTGCAACCTTGAGTTACGATTTGACCGTCGGCTAATCCGTAACTTCATCAAGACATTGATCCAGGAAGGGTATTCCCTTTACTGGAACGAGAGCGAACAGCAGTTCATTGTTTCAATCCGGACCGGACGGAAGCTCGTGAAGCTGAGATTTCAGCGGATCGGCGAACGATATAAAATCGTAGGCAACTATTCCTTCAAGGATGAGAAGCTCGCCGAGCTGATGGAGAAAATGATCGGCGACACCCGCGGGCATGCCGTCGTCAAGCGTTTCAAGGACCGTCAAATTTTAATTGAAAACATCATGTTCGGAGAGATCATCCGCATGGTGGAAATTTCGGGGGTGGAACATAAGGTGCTCTTTCAAAAGGAACCGGTGGTAACGGTGGAGGAAATGATGCAGGCGTTCCGGTCCAGACGGCCGGAAGAGCGGATTCCGGTGCTCCGGCTGGAGCTGGATTACGAACTTTCCACCCTATATGATGCGCTGCAGGCGGAAGATCACGAACAGGTGGAGGCAAGCAAAGAAAAGCTGAAGGGGCTGCGGCATGAAATGTTACTGCTTGAAATGTAAGAGGCATTTTTAGAACGGTCTGTGTTCGCACACAGGCCGTTTTTTTGTGTACCTTTCAGAGCGTCTCTCTCGCAGCCGTTTCCGCCATCGGTTTCTTTTTATAAAACGACCCCATTCCCGGACGGATGAAGCAGATCCTATTCTCCCTTGACGCGGAAGGGGGAGGGATCTGGAAGGGAAGAGGGCCCTGAGGACAGGCTATAACCGAGGACGCTTTCCCGGCCGCAGCAAAAAACGTTCATTTTGGGGGGACGTCCTGCAAAAAATGAACGTTGTTAACGTGTGCACAGGTGTGTTATCATAAATTCGAGGTGGTAGCATGAGCGTTACGATCAAAGACATCGCACGGCTTGCGGGCGTATCCCATACGACCGTATCGAGGGCCCTCAACGACTCTCCCCTGATTAATCCGGAGACCAAAGAGCGTATTCACGCCATCGCGGAATCGTTGAATTATACGCCGAACTATAATGCGCGTTCACTCGTCTTGGATCGATCATACAATCTCGGCCTGTTTTTTTCAACGCTTCATACGGGTACATCGGCCGGATTTTTGTACGAGGCGATCAAGGGCGTCAACGACGTCATTCAGGATAACTTTAATCTGATCGTACGCGGGATCGACGATTACAAGAGCTTCCATAAAGTAAACCGCAAAAGCTTCGACGGCATCATCGTCATGAGCCAGAGCGCCAGCGACCAGGCCTTCATCGAGTATGCTTCGGAGAAGGAGATCCCGCTGGTGGTGCTCAACCGGCCGGTGGAAGGGGTCGAGGTGATGAACCTGCTGCCCGACGACCGCGGCGGCGCCTTCCGGCTCGCGGAATTTCTGATCGGGCAGGGCCACCGCCGGATTGCCCTGATCGAAGGGAAGGCAGGGTTCAAATCTTCGCAGGCCCGGCGCGAAGGGTTCCTCGCCGGACTTAGGGAGCACGGTCTCACCATGGACGAGAATCTGATCGTCCCGGGCGAGTACGATCTGGAGAGCGGCTACCAAGGCATGGGCCGCCTGCTCGATCTGCCGGAGCGGCCGACCGCCGTGTTCTGCTCCAATGACGACATGGCGCTAGGCGCGGTCAAGGCGGTCACCGAGCGGGGGCTGAGCGTGCCGGGGGACATTTCGGTCGCCGGCTTCGACGACCATCTGTTCTCCGCGTTCATGACGCCGGCCCTGACGACCGTACGGCGCCCAATCGAGGAGATCTCGAGGGCGGGAGCCGAGAAGCTTTTAACTTTTATTGACAATAAAGTGGTGGAGAAGTCCACCGTGCTGTTCCACACGGAGCTCGTCATCCGCGAGTCCGTCCAATCCACTGAGGGAGGACGTTAACCCATGAGCATTCTGAACAAACTGCTCGAAGACATTCCCGTTCCGCCGGTCGTGCGGATCCGCCAGAAGTTCGACGGCACGAAGCTGGAGAACCCGGCCGAAGATCTGAAGCGCGAGCTCGCCAAGCCCGGTGCAGTCGATACGATCAAGCCGGGAATGAAGGTGGCCGTGGCCGTCGGCAGCCGCGGGGTGGCGAACATCGACACGCTGACGAAGACGACGATCGACGCGATCAAGGAAGCGGGAGGAGAGCCCTTCATCGTTCCGTGTATGGGCAGCCACGGCGGCGCCACGGCGGAAGGACAGCGGGACGTGCTCCACCACCTCGGCGTAACCGAGGTGGCGATGGGCGCGCCGATCCGCTCGACGATGGAGGTCGTGAAGATCGACGAGCTGCCGAACGGCCTGCCGGTGTACGTCGACAAGTACGCATCCGAAGCCGACGCCATCGTCGTCATCAACCGGGTGAAGCCGCATACCGCCTTCCGCGGCCGGATCGAGAGCGGCATCATGAAGATGATCTCCATCGGCCTCGGCAAGCAGAAGGGCGCCGAAGCGTGCCACCAGCTCGGCTTCAAATACATGGCCGAGAACGTGCCGGCGATGGCGCGGATCATGCTCGACAAGCTGCCGATCTTCTTCGGCGTAGCCGTCGTCGAGAACGCATTTGACGAGACCTGCATCGTGGAGGTGCTGCCGGCCGCCGACATCGAGGAGCGCGAGATGGTGCTGCTTGAGGCCGCGAAGGCGCGTCTGCCGAAGATTCTTTTCGACCAGATCGACGTGCTTGTCATCGATTACATCGGCAAGAACATCAGCGGCGACGGCATGGACCCGAACATCACGGGCCGCTATCCGACCCCTTATGCGCACGGGGGACCCGACGTCTCCAAGATGGTCGTGCTCGACCTTACGCATGAGACGAACGGCAACGCCAACGGGGTGGGAACGGCCGACTTTACGACGCAGCGTCTCGTCGACAAGACGGATCTGCCGGCAACCTATGCGAACGGGCTGACCTCTACCGTCTGCGCGCCGACGAAGATCGCCACGACCCTGGCGAACGACGAGCTGGCGATCAAGGCGGCGGTGAAGACGTGCAACATTCTCGATTACACGAAGTGCCGCCTGGTTCGCATCCAGGATACGCTGCATCTCGGCGAGATCGAGATCTCGGTCAACCTCCTCGAGGAAGCGAAGCTGCACCCGGATATCGAGATCCTCACGGAGCCGTACGATCTGCAATTCAACGCGGAAGGGAACCTGAGATAAGATGACGCAGCTCACCAAACCATACATTATCGCCGCGGATATCGGCACGACGTCCGCCAAGACGCTCGTGATCGACCGGGACGGACGGGTCATCGCTTCCCACGCGGTGGAATATCCTCTCCATACGCCGAGACCGGATATCGCGGAGCAGGATCCGGACGAAATCTTCCAGGCGGTCGTGACCGGCATACGGACGGTGGTCGGCAAGGCCGGCGTGCTGCCGGGCCAGGTGCTCTGCGTATCGTTCTCTTCGGCGATGCACAGCCTGATTGCCATCGACCGCGATTTGCAGCCGCTGACCCAGTGCATCACTTGGGCGGATAACCGAAGCGTCGGCTACGTCAAGGGGCTGCGCGAGTCGAACGGGCTGGACATTTACCGGGCGACCGGCACGCCGATCCACCCGATGTCCCCGCTGCTCAAGCTGATGTGGATCCGCGACAACCGGGCCGATCTCTTCGAGAACGCCTACAAGTTCATCGGCATCAAGGAATATGTGTTCGCGAAGCTGTTCGGCGAGCTTGTCATCGACTACTCCATCGCCAGCGCCACCGGACTGTTCAACCTGAAGGCGCTGCAGTGGGACCGCGATGCCCTCGCGGCCTGCGGTGTCCGCGAAGAACAGCTCTCCCGTCCGGTCTCCACCACGTATACGCTGCAGGGGTTGGCGCAGGAGGATGCGGTATCGATGGGCCTTGCGGCCGACACGCCGTTTGTCGTCGGCGCCTCCGACGGCGTGCTGGCGAACCTCGGCGTCGGGGCCTTCGAGCCCGGCATCCACGCGGTGACGATCGGCACGAGCGGCGCGGTCCGCGGCGTTGTGCGCGAGCCGATCACCGACCCGAAGGGCCGGCTGTTCTGCTACGCGCTGGCCGATAACTTCTGGGTGGTCGGCGGCGCGATTAACAACGGCGGCATCATGTTCCGCTGGGTGCGCGACCAGCTGGCGACCGCGGAGGCGGAGGAAGGGCGGCGCCGGGGCATGGACCCGTACGACTACCTGACCTCTCTGGCCATGGAAGTCGCGCCGGGCTCCGACGGGCTCATCTTCCTGCCGCTCTTGGCAGGAGAGCGGGCGCCGTACTGGAATGCGAATGCGCGCGGCGTATTCTTCGGCATGTCCCTCTACCACCAGAAGAAGCACATGATCCGCTCGGTGCTCGAAGGCGTCATGTACCGGATTCATTCGGTCAACAGCGCGCTGGAGGAGCTCGTCGGACCGACGAAGGAAATCCGGGCCTCGGGCGGCTTCGCGAACTCGCCGTTCTGGCTGCAGATCATGGCCGACGTGCTCGGCACGCCGGTGGCCGTACCGAATACCATCGAGAGCTCGGGTCTCGGCGCGGCACAGCTCGGCATGCTGGCGCTCGGCGAGATCAAGGATTTCTCGGGCGTGTACGACTGGATGCAGGTGAGCCAGAACTTAAAAGCAAGTATTCCGACCCATGAAACCTACAAACAGTTGACAACCATTTATAATCGTGTGTACCATCAGTTGAAGGACGAGTTCGACGCGATCGCCGCCTTCCAGCAGATGTACACCAAATCCTAGGAGGTACACCCAAGTGGCGATGAACTTATTCGATCTTACGGGCAAGACGGCTGTCGTAATCGGCGGCAACAGTACACTGGGCGGCTCGATGGCTGTAGCGCTCGGCGGGCACGGTGCGGATGTGGCCGTAGTCGGCCGCAACCAGGAGAAGGCGGAAGAAGTGGCGCGCGCCATTGAGGAAGCGGGCGGACGGGCGAAGTGCTTCGCGGCCGACGCGACAAGTCCGGAGGACCTGAAGAAGGTACTGGAGGACGTGCTCGCGTGGACGGGACGCTGCGACATTCTCATGAACTGCCCGGGCAAGAACTCCCCGACGCCGTTCTTCGACTTGACCATGGACGAGTGGGACTCTATCATGGAAGTGAACCTGAAGAGCGTCGTACTCGCATGCCAAATCTTTGGGAAGCATATGGTGGAGCAGGGTGAAGGGGGAAGCATCATCAACATTTCCTCCGTATCCTCGGATCCTCCGCTGTCCCGCGTCTTCACGTATTCGGCCTCCAAGGCGGCTGTCAATAACGTGACGAAGTTCCTCGCACGCGAATTTGCGCCGGCGCGCGTACGCGTCAACGCCATCATTCCGGGCTTCTTCCCTGCGGAGCAGAACCGCAAGATTCTGTCGCCGGAGCGGACGGAGTCGATTATGCGCCATACCCCGATGAACCGGTTCGGCAACGCGGAAGAGCTGCAGGGCGCTGCCGTGTATCTCGCTTCCGACAAGGCTTCGAGCTTCGTCACCGGTTCGCTTCTGCGCGTTGACGGGGGTTACGGATCGATGACGATCTAAAGGGGGAGAAGGCTTCCGCTTACAGGTTCGCTTAGGGGGACAAGCACAGCCATTTTGTGCTTTGGGAAGCCTTCACGCCTGTTTCAGGTTGGGTTTCGAGGTTTAAATAAATAGAGGAATAGGAAGGATGAGAATCCAAATGTCCAAACAGCAAGTCGGTGTTATCGGCCTCGCGGTCATGGGTAAGAATCTCGCACTGAACATCGAAAGCCGGGGGTTCACGGTCTCCGTGTTTAACCGCTCCCGCGAGAAGACGGATGCGCTTCTCGAAGAATCCCAAGGCAAGAACCTGGTAGGTACATACAGCGTTGAAGAATTCGTGGCATCCCTCGAGACGCCGCGTAAAATACTGATCATGGTCCAGGCGGGTTCCGCTACGGACGCTACGATCGAATCCCTGATCCCGCACCTGGATCAAGGCGATATCATTATCGACGGAGGCAATGCTTACTTCCCTGATACGGCACGCCGCAGCCAGGCTCTCGAGGCACAGGGCTTCCGCTTCATCGGCACCGGGGTATCCGGCGGCGAAGAGGGCGCGCTGAAAGGTCCGTCCATCATGCCGGGCGGACCTAAAGACGCGTATGAGCTGGTTGCACCGATCCTGACGGCCATCTCGGCCAAAGTGAACGGCGATCCATGCTGCACGTACATCGGGCCGGGCGGTGCGGGCCACTATGTGAAGATGGTGCACAACGGCATCGAGTACGGCGACATGCAGCTGATCTGCGAAGCGTACCAGCTGCTGAAGGATGTGCTGGGCGTATCCACCGAGCAGCTCCACGAGATCTTCGCCGAGTGGAACAAGGGCGAGCTCGACAGCTACCTCATTGAGATTACGACGGACATCTTCACGAAGAAGGATCCGGAAACGGGTAAAGCCATGGTCGACGTGATTCTGGACTCCGCCGGCCAGAAGGGTACAGGCAAATGGACGTCCCAGAGCGCCCTGGACCTGGGCGTGCCGCTGTCCATCATCACCGAGTCCGTCTTCTCCCGTTTCCTCTCCGCGATGAAGGAAGAGCGCGTAGCGGCGAGCAAGGTACTCCAGGGTCCTGCGGTATCGAAGTACGAAGGAGATGCGTCCGAGTTCATCGAAGCGGTCCGCAAAGCGCTCTACGCGAGCAAGATCTGCTCTTACGCTCAAGGCTTCGCCCAAATGCGTGCGGCCAGCGAAGAATACAGCTGGGGCCTGGACTACGGCGCTATCGCCATGATCTTCCGCGGCGGCTGCATCATCCGCGCCCGCTTCCTGCAGAACATCAAGGATGCGTACGATAAGAATCCGGAGCTGCGCAACCTGCTCCTCGACGAGTACTTCCAAGGCGTCGTTCAGAACTATCAGGACGCATGGAGAAACGTGGTTGCTGAAGCCGTGAAGCGCGGGATTGCCGTACCGGCCTTCGCATCGGCGCTGTCTTACTACGACAGCTACCGTACGGAGCGCCTGCCGGCGAACCTGCTTCAGGCACAGCGCGACTACTTCGGCGCCCACACGTTCAAGCGCGTGGACAAAGAAGGCACCTTCCACTTCCAATGGATGGACCAGCAGTAATCGGGCGAACCCGTCATCTGCGGCGCAGAGGGGAGTCCGCCGGCGGGCGCAGCCCGAAGGCGGCTTCCTCCACCCAGGCTTTGAGCCGTCCTTCTTCCTGGTCGAAACCGTTGCGCCGCTGAATGACCATGAGCGCGATTTCCGCGAAGTATCTAAAGTTTTGAAGCAAGCGTGGCTGGGAAAGATCCATGAGATTCGGGTCTTCCTCAGCCACCTTTTTTTTGATGTATTCGAGCATCCAGACGACGTCATCCTTGCATAGGGGAGTAGAAGGGTCCAGAATCTGCTGAAGCTTGAAGTCGGTCGGCGAGTGGACCGGAGCTGCCGTTCGGCAGGAGGAATGAGGCATGACACGTCTTCTCCTTTCGGTGCGCGGCCGGATGCCGCTTGAAGGTAATCGCAGTTGTATGAATCTGGAAGGACACATACATCCTCCATCTTATGTTTTTGCTCTGTTTTCTATTCACGTCCGTCCAAGCTGTGATATGATAGGGAGAGTTTACCTAGTGGAGAAGAGGGTGCTGAGGAAACCGTGAATTACCGCAATATGATACTGATCGGAATGATGGGGACAGGCAAATCCACCGTAGGACAAGCCCTTGCAGCGCGCCTTGGCTGGCGCTTCGTGGACACCGATGCCGTGATTGAAGAGCGCACCGGGAAGACCATCCCCGAGCTTTTCGCCGAGAACGGCGAAACGTTCTTCCGCGAAGCGGAAAAGGAGGCGGTCGCAGCCGTGCTGAAGGAAAGCGGGCAGGTGGTGGCTACCGGAGGAGGAGCCGTTCTCCGGGAAGAGAACCGCAGGGCGATGAGCGAGGGCGGCCTCGTGGTGGCGCTGCTGTGCTCGCCCGAGCGAATTATCGAACGGGTGCGTACGGATACGAACCGTCCGCTGCTGCAGGGGAACCTGGAGGAGCGAGTGCATACACTGGCCGAGAACCGCAGGGAGGCCTATACGTTCGCGGACCTGGCGGTCGATACGTCGGATCTGGATGTGGAGTCCATTGCCGGGAAGATCCTGAAGCATGCCAAAGACGCGTCCTGACGGACGCGTCTTATGTGAAACGACAGCGGGCGATCGGTCGACAGGAATCGTTCCCGTCCTCTGTGAATAAACGCTTACTGTCTATGCAGAGCTGTCGAGGACGGTTTTCTTAAAATATAAGAATGTATATCTCGCCTGGGCTGGATCCCGTCATCTTATATTTTTCTTATAAACGCGCCTCGTCCGTAAGGGACGGCCAAGTCGTTTATCTTGGACCCCTATGCCCCATTGCGCTCGACGGGAACTGCTCTGCTTGGAAAGAGTGGAGATTAGTCCTGCTGATCCCAAGCCAGCATGCCGCCGGACATATTCTTCAGTCCGGTTAAGCCCTGGGCCTGGAGGAAGTCATAGGCCCGCGAGCTGCGTCCGCCGCTGCGGCACACGAGGACGGTTTCGCCCCGCTGTGGGATCTCGGCGAGCCGCTCCGGCAGCTGCATCAGCGGAATATGAATGGCGCCGGGAATCATGCCCGCCGCAACTTCCTCGTCTTCTCGGACGTCGATAACGTCCAGCTTCTCGCCGCTGTCGATCCGGCGCTTTACTTCCTCGGGGGTAATCGTCTGCATGGGTCGGTGCTCCTTTGCTTCGGGAAGAGTAGGACGGCAGCCTCTGGGCCAAGAGACCGGGCTGGCTTCCCATTCATCATAAGAAACTTGCCCATTCGCTGTCAAACCAGGCAGCGTGATTACATCCAGAGAGAAGGGAACCTCATGACGGTTTGGTTCGTCGGCGCCGGAGGGGCCGCAGGGGCGGCCGCCCGTTACGGGCTGTCTTTCCTGTTCAATCCTGTGGTCACGGGAGCTTCCTTCCCGTGGGGAACGCTGCTGTGCAATCTGCTCGGCTGCCTGCTGCTGGGCCGGCTGGCTTATTCGGCGCCGCTCGGCCTCCATCCGAATCTCAAGGCCTTCCTTACAACCGGCTTCGTTGGGGCCTTCACCACCTTCTCGGCCCTGAGCCTCGAGATGGTGAGGCTGCTTGAGGCGGGCGCCCTAGTGCCCGCGGCCATGTACGGCGCCGTCTCCCTCTTCGGGGGACTCGCGTGCATCCGGCTGGGCCGGGGGGCATATTTTCGTTCCCGGGGAAAGGATTCTGCCGAATGATGTCGAATGTCTTTCTTACCTTACTCATCGTAGGCACAGGGGGCGGTCTTGGGGCCGTATCCCGTTACGGCGTGTCCCGGTGGGCCGCGCATTATTTTCCCTCGTGGCCTTACGGCACCTTGTTCATTAATCTGACAGGTTCCTTCCTGCTGGGATGGCTGGCAGGCGCCAAGGTGTCCGGGACCGCTCTGCTGCTGCTCGGCACCGGGTTTGCCGGCGGCTACACAACCTTCTCCACGTTCAAGCTGGAGACCGATGCGCTGCACAGCGGTGGGAGAGATAGAGCCGCCCGGCTGTATCTTCTCCTGTCTTACCTGCTCGGCTTCGGTGCCGCCTTCGCAGGTTATCTCCTGGGAAGCGTGCGATAAGTACACGGCTGGGGCCAGCCCCGGCGCCCGTGCCTCATTCATTCATTATCTTCTATATGAAGGAGAGATACATACCACATGAAAGCCATTGTCAAACCAACCCACAGGCTCGAGGGGACGATCAATGCCCTGTCCTCCAAAAACTACACGACGCGTTACCTTCTCATCGGCGCACTCGCTGACGGAACATCCACGGTCCGGTACCCGGCACACAGTGAAGACAGCGATGCGATGCGCCGCTGTATCCGCGACCTGGGCGCCGTGCTCGAAGAGGACGAAGAGCAGATGACGATCCGCGGCTTCGGCCGCCATCCGCGGGATGTGAAAGAGCTCGACGTAGGCAATGCGGGCGCGGTGCTCCGCTTCCTGATGTCCGTCGCGGCCTTCTGCCCGGAGGTAACGTTCATCAACCGCTATCCGGACTCGCTCGGCAAGCGTCCGCATGACGATCTGATCGATTCGCTCCGCCAGATGGGCATCGAAGTCGAGCACCGCGAAGGCAAGCTGCCGATTACGATCCGGGGCGGGAAGCCGCGCGGCGGTAAGATCACCGTCTCCGGCAATGTCAGCTCCCAGTTCCTGAGCTCGCTGCTGTTCGTGGCTCCGCTGCTCGAGGAAGACAGCGAGATTACGGTGCTTCATGATCTGAAGTCCAAGGTCATTGTCGGCCAGACGCTCGAAGTCATAGCCCAGGCGGGCATTACGATCGAAGCGTCCGAGGATCTTATGCACTACCGCATCCCGGGCCGCCAGCAGTACAAGCCGCAGAACTACGTCGTGCAGGGAGACTATCCGGGTTCGGCGGCGATTCTTGCCGCGGCGGCGGTCACGAACTCCGATGTCCGTGTGCTTCGCTTGGCAGAGCAGAGCCGTCAGGGCGAACGGGCGGTCGTGGATGTGCTCCGTGCGATGGGCGTCCAGCTGACGCACGAGAACGACGTGGTTCACGTGCAGGGCAATCAGAGCCTGAAGGCGGGCGAGTTCGACGGCGACCACTTCACTGACGGGGTGCTTGCCATGGTAGCGGCAGCAGTCTTCGCGGAAGGAACCTCCCGCTTCTACAATGTGGAAAACCTCCGCTACAAAGAGTGCGACCGCATCACGGATTTCCTGGCGGAGCTGCGTAAAGCAGGGGCCGAGGTGGAAGAGCGCCAGAGCGAGATTATCGTGCACGGCCGTCCGCAGGGCGTACCCGGCGGCGTGGAGATCAATGCCCATTACGATCACCGCGTGATCATGGCGTTAACGATTGTCGGCCTTCGATCCGATAAAGGTCTTATCATTAACGACGCGCATCACGTGGCGAAGTCTTATCCGCAGTATTTCGACCATTTGTTGTCGCTCGGTGCTCAGATTGAACTCCTTGGGGAGGAAGAACACTAGGACGGGACAGCAGTAGGAACTGACCAGCAGACCGGCGTGTATTCCTCCTCGCATCTTAGAATCTACAACCGGAAGGGCGGTGCAGGCTGTGAAGGCAGCGGTAATCATGAGGAAAGGGATCCAGGTGACGATGGGGATGTTCCTCATTGCGGGGCTTTTATTTGCAAGCGGGGTGTTCTCCATCCTTCTATACGATAAATACGCTGCAAGGGCCGAGGCGGAGTCGTCGGTCATTGTGCCGGCAGCCGCCTTGGCGGAGATGACCGCAGCCGCCCAGCCGGCTGCACCCGCAGAGCAGACCCCTCCCCCTGTGCCTGCTCCTGTTCAAGCGCCGGCCGGCGCGATGCTTGATGCGCCGATCATCCGGCAGCTGCCCGAGCTTCGCTCCGGCTGCGAACTGACCTCGCTGACGATGCTGCTGCAGTATTACGGCGTGCAGAAGACGAAGATGGAACTGCTGCCGGAGATGAAGCACGATACGACCCCCATTACCTACAATGCCGATGGCACCGTAGGATATTGGGGCAACCCGAATACCGGGTTTGTCGGTGACATCACAGGCAAGAGCAAAGGCTTCGGCATCTACCACACCGCCCTGTTCGAGCTGGCCCATAAGTACATCCCGACGGCCGTCGACCTGACCCGCGAGCCGTTCCATGCCATCGAGCAGCAGCTGCTTAGCGGCGTGCCGGTCGTCGTATGGACGACCATTGATTTCAAGGTGCCGCAGAAGTGGAGCGTATGGGATACGCCGATCGGGCCGATCAAGACGACGTTCATGGAGCATGCCGTACTGCTGGTCGGGTTCGATGAACAGCATGTATATATTAACGATCCCCTGTCCGGACTGAGCAAGAAGGCGATCGACAAAAAGCAGTTTCTGGCCACCTGGGAAGCCATGGGCCGGCAGGCGATCAGCTATACCAAATCTTAACCTCTAATCCGTAAGATCATACTCAGGCCCGCCGGGCCCAAAGGAGTGGATATGATGGCATTCGAGAATCCGTCCCGTGACCATATCAGAGAAATCCTGAAGAGCTCGAACACAATTGCTGTCGTCGGCTTGTCCGATAAACCGGACCGTGTGTCCTACATGGTATCGGAGGCCATGCAGAAGAAGGGCTACCGCATCATCCCGGTGAATCCGACCGTGCAGGGGACGATTCTCGGCGAAACCTGCTACCCGTCCCTCGCCGACATTCCGGAATCGGTCGATATCGTGAATGTGTTCCGCCGCAGCGAGCAGACGGTTCCTGTAGCGGAAGAAGCTGCCGCGATCAAAGCCAAGGTGCTGTGGCTGCAGCTCGGCATATCCAATGAAGAAGCGGCAAGAATCGCCTCGGAGGCGGGTCTGGAAGTGATCATGGACCGCTGCATCAAGGTGGAAGATTCGATTCTGCTGCCCGGGGGGAAGTAAGTTTGTACCGCTCATCACTGCATGAATCTTTAGCCGTTTATCTGGTAACGGATACGGCGGGCTATGAGCAGTTCTCCGCGGCCCAAATCGTCCGCGAAGCGATCGCCGGCGGCGTCACGCTTGTACAGCTTCGCGACAAGCAGTCCCAGCTGCGCGATGTGCTGCCGGCCGGCCGCGAGATCCGCGAGCTGTGCCGCAGCGCCGGCATTCCGTTCGTCGTCAATGACCGGGTGGATCTGGCGCTGCTGCTCGAAGCCGACGGCGTACATGTCGGGCAGGACGACCTGCCCGGGCTGGAGGCCCGGCGGCTGCTCGGTCCGGACGCGATCGTCGGCATCTCGGCCGGCACCATGGAAGAGGCCGAGTGGGCTGTGTCCCAAGGGGCCGATTACCTGGGCGTGGGCCCTGTCTATGCAACCGCAAGCAAGAGCGACGCGGGGGAGGCGATCGGCACGGAGCTCATAGCGCAGATCCGGTCGCGATGGCCTCATCTGCCGCTCGTCGGCATCGGCGGCATCCACGCGGGCAACGCGGCTCCGGTGCTGGCGGCCGGCGCACAGGGCGTCGCCGTAATCTCGGCCATCACGCGGCAGAAGAATCCTCAGGCGGCGGCCAAGGGATTGGCTGAGATCGGCCGCTGCACTTAATCCAGCCGGGCCAAGGGAATTTTTTTCTCGAAAGTGCACTTTATACCTAAACCACTGTCATAAAAAAAATCCTCCTTGAAGACAATAAGAAAGGCTTCTGGAAAGGGCGGGTCCACACGGGCTGCACCGGAAGACTTTTGAATTGAAATCCAAGGAGGATTTTCTTCATGTACAACCAACAAGGCTTTCAAAACAGCTTCCAAAACAACTTAGGTCAAACATCGTCCCAGTACCGCGGCCTGGAAACCAAATACCAGCCGGTAGGCTTCGTGCAGTCCCAGTACAACCAGTCCCTGGGCCAGCAAAATCAGTTCGGCGCATCCACGCTAAGCTCCTTCGGCGCATCTTCTTCGCAGCAGTACAACCAGTTCCAAAGCCCGCAGTCGTACCACACGGCGAGCTACCGCGGCAACCAGCCGGGTCATGACGCTTACCTGCGCTCGGACTCCGCGCAGCCGGCACAAAGCCAATTCGGCATCGGCGCTACTTCGATCAGCAATCTGGGCGCTTCTTCGCTGGGCAGCTTCGGCTCCGCTTCGCAGGCCCAGTACAACCAATTCCAAAGCCCGCAGTCGTTCCACACGGCTAGCTACCGCGGCGACCAGCCGGGTCATGACGCATATCTGCGTGCGGACTCCACGCAGCCGGCACAAAGCCAATTCGGCATCGGCGCACAGAACTTCAGCTCCCAGTCCCAGTTTGCTCCATCTTCTTTCAGCAGCTCCCTGAACCAAGGGTTCTCTTCTACGCAGTCCCAGTACAACCAGTTCCAAAGCCCGCAGTCGTACCATACGGCGAACTACCGCGGCAATCAGCCGGGCCATGACTCCTACCTGCGTGAAGATTCCGGCCAACCGGCCCAAAGCCAGTTCGGTATGGGGGCACAAAGCTTCAACCGTTACCAATTCTAATATCCACTTAACCGGAAGGCGGGCGCAGAGCCCGTCTTTTTTGTCGTGGGGCAGGCTGCAGACGTTCCGCCCATCCCCCAATAAAGCGCATGCAGCGGTTTGACAAAAAAGGCGCGGGGCCTTACCATCGTAATAGGAAAGGGGGAACGGCCTGTTTGAACTGGATGGGGAATTTGCAGCAGCTTGGCCGGTCGCTCATGCTGCCGACCATTACGCTGCCCGTGGCGGCGATTTTGCTGCGTCTGGGTACGCTGCCTTGGCAAGAGGCCGGACTGCCCCGGATCGGTGAGATTCTGCTGCTGCTGGGCGGCAGCATTTTTACGTATTTGCCGCTGATCTTCGCGGTAGGTGTCGCTTTGGGCTTGACCGAAAGCGCAGGTATAGCCGGCATGTCGGCCCTCATCGGCCACTATATGTTCTCCGAATCGCTGCAGCGCTATCTCGGCGAGTCGTTCCAGCTCGGGGTGCCGGGCGGCATTCTGATCGGTCTGATCGCCGCGGTCATCTATCACCGGGTCAAGCATATTCAGCTGCCGGAGTCGATTCAATTTTTCGGCGGGCCGAGGCTTGTGCCGCTGTTTATGGGGCTGGCCATCTTCCTGCTCGTCCTGCTTATGCTGGAGATCGGTCCGCTGCTGGAGAACGGGATGCAGGCGCTGGCCGACTTCATCCTTGGGCTCGGCGGCTTCGGCACGTTCCTCTACGGCATTATTCACAGGCTGCTCGTACCATCAGGACTTCATCATGTATTCAACAACTTCTTCTGGTTCCAGCTTGGGGCTTATGAGCCGCAGGGTGTGCCGGTCTTCGGCGATCTGCCGCGGTTCTTCGCAGGCGACCCGACGGCCGGGATCTATATGGCGGGGCTGTACCCGATCATGATGTTCGCTCTGCCGGCCATCGCGCTGGCGATAATCCAGGAGGCGAGGGAGGATCTCAAGCCGAAGATCCGGACAACATTCCTGACGGCGGCGTTCGCCTGCTTCCTCACCGGGGTAACGGAGCCGATCGAGTTCGCGTTCCTCTTCGTGGCGCCGTATCTGTTCGTCGTTCATGCCCTGCTGTCGGGGCTGGCCATGTGGATCGCTTATGCGCTCGATATCCACCACGGCTTCTCCTACTCCGCGGGGGCGATCGATTATCTGATCAACCTGCACCTGTCGAAGAACGGGCTGCTGCTGCTGCCGATCGGCATGGCTTACGGGCTCGTATACTACGGCCTGTTCCGCTGGGCGATCCGCCGGTTCCGTCTTCCTACGCCGGGGCGCGAGGAAGGTTCGCAGCTGGAGGAGTGGGCGGGTGACATTCCGTACCGCTCTCCGCTGATTCTTCAGGCGCTTGGAGGCAAAGAGAACATCAAGAACATCGAAGCGTGCATCACCCGTCTGCGGCTTACGCTGGTGAACGACCGGCAGATGGATATCGCCGCCCTGAAGCATCTGGGTGCGGCCGGCGTCATCCGGCTCGGCGGGGGCAACGTGCAGGTCGTCTTCGGAACGTACTCGGAGCTCATCCGCGAAGAGATTATCAAGGCGCGCGGCAAAGATATTCAGCAGGTGATGTTCTCATCGCCGATGCAGGGACGTATGATTCCTCTAGAAGAGGTGCCGGATAAGATCTTTGCCGGGAAGCTGGTGGGCAACGGTGTCGCGTTCCTTCCCGAGAAGGGGGAGCTGGTGGCGCCGGTTTCGGGCCGCATCATGCATTTGTACCCGACGCTTCATGCACTCGGGATCGAGACGGAGCAGGGGCTGCAGGTGCTCCTGCATATCGGGATCGATACGGCCGGCCTGCAGGGCAAATATTTTACGTCCTATGTGAAAGAAGGCGACCAGGTGGAGGCGGGACAGCTGCTTATTCGATTCAATCTTCAAAAGGTTAAGAACAACTGCAAATCGCTCGCCACGCCGATGCTGATCACGAACGTGGAAGCGGTCAAGTCCTGGAGCTTCGCTCCGTTCAAGGCCGTCAAGAAGGGACAGGCTTCCGTGATGTCCGTCGTGCTGAAGAACGCCGTGGCAGGGGGAGGGAAAGCGCATGGTTGAAGGAATCGGAGCATCACCGGGCATCGCGATGGGCAAAGCCTTCGTCATTCCGACCTGGGAGTGGGACTTCCCCGACAAGCTGATCGACGTGACCGACCTGGCTTATGAATTCGAGAGGCTCTATGACGGCATCCGTCATTCGAAGAGCGAGATCGAACAGATCAAGCAGGAGTTCGTCAGCGTGCTTGGAGAGGAACAGACCCAGATCTTCGATGCCCATCTTGCGATTCTTGAAGATCCCATCTTCATGAGCGAAGTACAGGGCATCATGCAGCGGCAGTACAAAGCGGCCGAGGTGGCCGTCAAGGAAGCGATCGAGAAGTTCGTGAACATGTTCGACCTCCTCGACGATACGTATATGAAGGAACGGGCGCTCGACATCAAGGACGTCGGCAACCGGCTGCTGAAGCATCTGCTCGGCGCGCTGGAGGAGACGCTGCCGCCCAAGGATCAGCCGTATGTGCTCGTAGCCAAGGAGCTGCAGCCATCGCAGATGGTGCACCTGGATGTCAATCAGGCGCTCGGTGTCGTCACGATGCTCGGCGGCAAGACCTCCCATGTGGCCATCATGGCCCGGGCTATGGGAGTCCCGTATGTGCTCGGGCTTGAGGGCAAGCTCGCTTCGCCGATCCAGACGGGGGACTATCTGATCATTGACGGCGACGAGGGGATCGTCTACGTCAATCCCGGCGAGCATGTCGTCGAGCGTTACAAGGCCCGCAAGGCCAACTGGAATGCGATGCAGGAGAGCCTGCAGAAGCTCGCCCACCTGCCGAGCCGCACCCGGGACGGGGTGCAGGTGAACCTTGCCGCGAACATCTCGTCGGTGAAGGAGCTGACCCAGGTCATGGGCAACAATGCATCGGGCGTGGGGCTCTTCCGCACGGAGTTCCTGTACATGGACCGCAGCTCCTTCCCACTCGAGGAAGAGCAGTTTGCCGTCTACCGGGAAGTGGCGGAGCGTCTGAACGGGCGGCCGGTCGTGATCCGCACGCTTGATGTCGGCGGCGACAAGAACCTCGATTACCTGGCGCTGCCGGAGGAGGAGAATCCGTCGCTCGGCTACCGGGCGATCCGCATCTCGCTCGACCGCACGGACCTGTTCAAGACGCAGCTGCGGGCCATTCTGCGGGCAAGCCACTACGGCCGGATCAAAATCATGTATCCGATGATTTCGTCTCTGGACGAACTGCGCCGAGCGAATCTGGTGCTGGAGGAGGCGAAGCGGGAGCTCGACTCGGAGGGCATACCCTACCGGCCGGACATCGAGGTCGGCATCATGATCGAGCTGCCGGCCGCCGTGATGATCTCGGAGCTGCTGGCCCAGGAGGTCGACTTCTTCAGTATCGGCACGAACGATCTCGTGCAATACGTGCTGGCCGTAGACCGGATGAACGAGCAGGTGGCGCATCTCTATGATCCGTTCCACCCGGCGGTGCTGCGTATGTTGAAGTTGACGGCCGACAATGCGCGGCTGCACGGCACGCACGTCAGTGTCTGCGGCGAGCTGGCCGGGGACATCCGCGCGCTGCCGATCTGGCTGGCGCTTGGCATTACGGAGCTGAGCATGTCGGTCCAGTCGATACTGAAAGTCAAGAACTCGCTGCTGCAGAGCGCGAGCGGCGACGGTCCGCAGATCTGGAGGGAGCTGGCGCCATGTCCGAGCAGCGCCGCCGTGACGGAGGTGCTGGGCCGGTACATGAAGTCCGGCCTAGCCGGCGAGGGGGCCGCTTCGGGAACGGAGGCCGGCCCCGGCGGGGAGAACGGGACGCCAGGCGGTGCGCCGGCGCCGCAAGGTGCCGCCGATCCGCAGAAGGAGGCGCCCCAAGATCCTGTGCCGCCGCCCTATCCGGCCGGAGAGTTCTGCTGAAGAACCCTTCTGACGGGAGCTTAAGCAAGTTTGTAACCGAAATAATCACGATAAAAGGAGTGGGAACCATGGAATTGAAAGGCACACGCGTTCTGGCATTTGTCGATGAGGAGTTTGAGGATCTGGAGATGTGGTATCCGGTTATGCGCCTGCGTGAAGCGGGTGCGGAGGTGCACTTAGCCGGACCGAAGAGCGGCACGGTCTACCACGGCAAATACGGGGTGCCGCTGACGACCGAGTATGCGATCGATGAAGTGAGGTCGGAGGATTACATCGGCTTGTACGTTCCGGGCGGATGGGCGCCGGACAAGCTCCGCCGCTACGCTTCCGTGCTGCGTCTGACACGGGAATTCCACGAGGCGGAGAAGCCGATCGCGCATATCTGCCACGCGGGCTGGGTGCTCGCTTCGGCGAAGATTTGCCAGGGCTACACGATGACCTCCACACCGGGGATCAAGGATGACCTCGAGAATGCCGGAGCGATTTGGGTGGACGAGGAGGTCGTGGTCGACCGGAACATCGTCTCGGGCCGCCGCCCGCCGGATTTGCCTGCCTTCAGCAAGGCATTCGTTGATGTGCTCGCCGCGTACCGCAATAAATGATCGGGCTGATTCGCTGGCTGCCGGCCCTTTTGTGGATGGCGGTCATCTATTACTTCTCCTCCAAGACGGGGGATGATCTGGACGGCTGGCTCGCTGTGCTGCACCGCTGGTTTCCGGCGCTGCAGAGCTTCGACTTCGGGCACTTCTTCTCGTATTTGGTGCTCGGATGGACGTTCGTATGGGCCTTCCGTCCCAAACGGCTGACTGCGGCCGTCATGGCGGGCATCGTCCTGCTGTGCTTTCTGTACGGAATTACCGATGAGTATCACCAGTCCTTCGTGCCGCGGCGATCGGTATCCCTGACGGATCTGCGCAACGATGGCATCGGAGCGGCCATCGGCATGGCTCTGCTGCATATCCCTCCCCTGCGGAGGCTATACGCCAAAGCGGTGGATGCTAAATATTACTAACGCACCTCCGGCAGGAGAAAGAGGCGGACAGGTAGAATAATTCTACCTATGCGAATATTACAGTACCGTACAAGCACGCTCAGCACGTCTCCGGGATCTGTAATTTCCGGTAAGTCCGAGGCCCCATATCATGCGGTGCCGGAGGCTTACCCCAGGTCTGCTTTTTGTCTCTAAAAGGAGTGGTATTGTTGCAGAAGCTTTGTAAATGCGGAAATCAAATGAACATCCGGCTTCGAACTGTTATGTATCAGAACAAGGTGGAGATCGAGAACGTGCCGATCTTCTCCTGCGAATCCTGCAGCCGCAACGAAGTGTTCGCGGAGATCAAGCCCGAGCTTACGGGACTGATCGGAACACTGGGCGGCAAGCCCGGCAAACAGCAGGTGCACTTCGATGAAATCAGCGAAGTGGCCCATCTGATGGTGAAGGTCACCGAGAAGAACCGGGCCTCCGATCCGGTGGAATCGATCATCCGGGAGCGGATCAACGAGCTGCTCGATCTGCTGCTGCTGGCGCAGTCCCTCGGCGATGCCGACTGGACTCAGGACGTGCGCAAGCGTCTTGAACAGATTACGAAGCATTCGCTTGCCGTGCAGGATTTGGCGTAACCGAAAGAACGCCGTCCCGCAGGCCGGGTTCTTGTTCTTCGGGATGCCCGCCTGCTTGCAGCACATACATACCGTCTCATCAAGCACAAAGTTGCCGTCCGTTCTACCAGGACGGAGAGGGGCTTGGAGACGGTATGTTTATTTTTTAGTCCGGGTTCGGCCGGCATAGGCGGTCCATGTCAGTTGGCTTTTTTGGTATGGATTTGATACTATATACATAGGACTAGCCTTATATTCGTTGCGTACCTGAGCAATTTGTCGTATGATAAGGCTAAATGACATGATCGCTTTATACATTTTAAACATTGGAGAGAATGGCCGTGACTGTGACAATTTATGATGTAGCCAGAGAAGCAGGCGTTTCCATGGCAACCGTATCCCGGGTTGTCAACAACAATCCGAACGTGAAGCCACAGACGCGCAAGAAAGTATTCGAAGCCATCGAGCGTTTGGGCTACCGTCCGAATGCTGTAGCGAGAGGCCTGGCCAGCAAGAAGACGACAACCGTCGGCGTGGTCATTCCTGATATCTCCAACTCCATATTCTCCGAAGTTGCCCGTGGAATCGAAGATATCGCTAACATGTACCATTACAATATTATTTTGTGCAACGCGGATAAGAAGAAAGAAAAGGAAATCCGCGTTATCAATACGCTGCTCGAGAAGCAGGTGGACGGACTCCTGTTCATGGGCGGCGCCGTAACGGAAGATCACATTCAAGCGTTCAAGACGTCTTCGGTGCCCGTGGTGCTGTGCGCGACGGCGGATGAACAGCGTGTGATTCCTTCGGTCGATATTGACCATGAGAAGGCGGCCTTCGATGCGGTGAATGTGCTGCTGCAGAACGGCCATACGAAGATCGCGATGATCTCCGGCACGCTGCAGGATCCCGCGAACGGATATGCGCGCTACCAGGGGTACAGGAAAGCGCTTGAAGCCGCAAACCTTCCGGTTAACGAGGATTATGTGCGGATCGGCAACTACCGGTATGAATCCGGCATGGAAGTCACCAAGCATTTCCTTGAGCTGGACGAGCGTCCGACGGCCATTTTCGCCGCGACGGATGAGATGGCGATCGGTGCAATACATAGCCTGCAGGATTCCGGTCTCCGCGTGCCGGAGGACATATCCGTGATCTCCGTAGATAATATTCGTATGGCGTCCATGGTTCGTCCGCTGCTGACAACGGTTGCGCAGCCGATGTATGATATTGGGGCCGTAGCGATGCGTCTGCTGACGAAGCTGATGAACAAGGAAACGAAGGATGCTTCCGAACTGACCCAGGTGATTCTGCCGCATGAAGTCATTCATAGAAACTCGGTGGCTCAACGTTCCTAGTGAGCCACTTCTTTTTGTCACAGATGAGGGTGCTGGCAGGGAGCGGCGAAGGGACTTTTATCAACAGTTATGTAAGCCAATATTTGGAAAATGCATGGGGTTCGGTGAGGGGGATTTCAATTGACTTACGGCAAAATCGGCGTCATCGGCGCGATGAAAGAAGAGATTGAGCTGTTTCATGAAGGTATGAAGAGCGTTACCCAGAAGGTCAAAGCAGGGATCACCTTCTATGAAGGCACATTCCATGACCGCTCGATCATGCTCTGCAAGTCGGGCGTAGGCAAGGTCAATGCGGCGGTGACGACGCAGATCCTGATCGATACCTTCGGCGTGGAAGCGGTGCTGTTCACCGGTGTCGCCGGGGCGGTCGATCCGGGACTGGATGTGGGCGACATCGTCGTATCGACGGAGTGCCTCCAGCATGACATGGACGTGACGGCGCTCGGCTTCCCGCGGGGAACAATTCCTTATGAAGCCACCTCGCTGTTCGCGGCCGACGAGAAGCTCCGGAAGCTGGCGGCGGAAGTAAGCGCCGAGCTGTTCGGCGGACGGGTGAAGGAAGGCCGTGTGCTCTCCGGCGACCAGTTCATCTCGAGCCGCGAGACCGTCAGCCAGCTCTATAAGGAGCTTAGCGGCACGTGCACGGAGATGGAAGGCGCGGCAGTGGCCCAGGCCTGCTCGATGAACGGGGTTCCGTTCGTGATCATCCGCTCCATGTCGGACAAGGCGGATGGATCGGCCCATGTGAATTTTGCCGAATTTACCCAGCAGGCGTCCGAGAATTCGTTCCGCATTATCGACGGAATGCTTCAGCGGCTCCAGTAGAAGAGACTGGATCTGTCTTTACATAACCAGAAGGAGAGTTGCTAATCATGTCTTCAGTAACCATGGATCAAATCACGGCTCTTGCCAAACACCGCGGGTTCGTCTTCCCGGGCTCCGAAATTTACGGCGGCCTGGCCAACACCTGGGATTACGGTCCCCTCGGCGTTGAACTTAAGAATAACATCAAGCGCGCCTGGTGGAAGAAATTCATCCAGGAATCCCCATACAATGTCGGTCTGGATGCAGCCATTCTGATGAACCCGCAGGCATGGGTCGCTTCCGGCCACGTCGGCAACTTTAACGATCCGATGATCGACTGCAAGCAGTGTAAAGTGCGTCACCGCGCCGACAAGCTGATCGAGAACGCGCTGGGCGAGAAGGGCATCGAGATCATTGTAGACGGCATGACCTTCGCCGACATGGAGAAGCTGATCTCCGAGCATAAGATCGTTTGTCCGGATTGCGGCGCATTGGATTACACGGATATCCGCCAGTTCAATCTCATGTTCAAGACGTTCCAGGGCGTAACGGAATCGAGCGCCAACGTGGTGTACATGCGTCCCGAGACGGCACAGGGCATCTTCGTCAACTTCAAGAACGTACAGCGTACGATGCGCAAGAAGCTGCCTTTCGGTATCGGCCAGATCGGCAAGAGCTTCCGGAACGAGATCACGCCGGGGAACTTCACGTTCCGTACGCGCGAGTTCGAGCAGATGGAGCTTGAATTCTTCTGCAAGCCGGGCGAGGACCTGCAGTGGTTCGAGTACTGGCGCGGCTTCTGCCGCGATTGGCTGCTGAAGCTCGGCATCAGCGAGACCAGCATCCGTCTGCGCGATCACAATGAGGACGAGCTGTCCCACTACAGCAACGCGACGACCGACATCGAGTACAAGTTCCCGTTCGGCTGGGGCGAGCTGTGGGGCATTGCGGACCGTACCGACTATGACCTGAAGCAGCACATGTCCCATTCGGGTGAGGACTTCAACTATATCGAGCAGGAAACGAATGAACGCTATGTTCCTTACTGCATCGAGCCGTCACTGGGTGCGGACCGTGTAACCCTGGCCTTCCTGATCGACGCGTACGAAGAGCAGCAGCTCGAAGGCGACGACAGCCGGACCGTTCTGCATTTCCACCCGGCACTTGCGCCTTACAAAGCGGCGATCTTCCCACTGTCGAAGAAGCTGTCCGAAGGCGCACACAAGGTGTTCGCCGACCTCGCGAAGCACTTCCTCGTCGATTACGATGAGACGGGGTCGATCGGCAAGCGGTACCGCCGCCACGACGAGATCGGTACGCCGTTCTGCATCACGTATGACTTCGAGTCCGAGACGGACGGCCAAGTGACCGTGCGTGACCGCGATACGATGGAACAGACGCGGATGCCGATCAGCGAGCTGAAAGCGTTCATTGAGAGCAAGCTGGAGTTCTAATAGCACACAAGAAAACCCGCGGCCCTTGGGCTGCGGGTTTTCTTGTGTTTTTTGTTTGGAGATGCAGCATCTGGAGGCAGTCCGAAGTGCGATGTGGCTGCAAAAAAGTGCTTTCTGCATGCTTCTGCTTCCGCTCGGAGCTACTTCAGATACAGCATCGCGATCTCCTTGGTCTGCCGGTTCTTGACCGTGATCTCGGCCCGGCGGGGCATCGGCGCCCAAGTGTCCACCGGATCGAGCCAGGTAGGGGGCAGCGGTTCCTCACTGAACGGCTGCCAAGCCTTCACCCAGTCAGCAGGAAGCGGAAGGCCCGCATCCGCTTTCATGGCATCACGCAGGGGATGATCCGTCATCTCCAGCCACAGCAGGCTCCAGGCCCGCGGAACGACACGCCAGATGTCATACCCGCCGCCGCCGAGGGCGACCCAGCGGCCCTCACAGTATTGATGGGCCAGCCGGTGAATCAGTGCCGGCATCGCCCGGTAAATCTCCATGGAGCAGTGCACATGGGCGAGGGGGTCGAAGGCATGGGCGTCGCAGCCGTGCTGGGATACGATCAGGCCCGGTTTGAATTGGTCGATCACCTTCACCAGCACATCTTCGAAGCACTCCATCCATGACTCATCCTCCGTGTAAGGCTCTACCGGCACGTTCACGGTCGCTCCGAAGCCGCTGTCTTCCCCGCGCTCCTGAACGGCTCCTGTACCCGGAAAGAGGTATTTGCCGGTCTCATGAATGGAGAACGTACAGACGTCGGGATCGGTGTAAAAGCTCCACTGCACTCCGTCTCCGTGATGCACGTCCGTGTCGATATACAACACCCTTGCCCCGTATTGGCACTTGGCATGCTCAATGGCAACAGAGGCGTCGTTGTACACGCAGAAGCCGGCTCCTTTGCCCGCCAGCGCATGATGCAGGCCGCCGCCCAGATGCAGCGCATGCGGGGTCCGCCCGGTCATGACGGCATCCACCGCCTGTACGGAGCCGCCGACAACCGTGGAGGTCGCCTCATGCATCCCGTGGAAGAAAGGCGTATCCTCCGTGTCGAGCCCATAGGTGGCTGCCCGGCCTACCCAAGCTTCGTCCGGTACGGGCTGGCTGAGGGCGATCACGGCTTCCACGTACTCTTTGGCGTGGACGGTACAAAGCTTATCAGGGTCCACAGGCCGCGGAGGCTCCATACAGGAGGGGGGGAGGGCGCCCGCCCGGCGCAGCAGGTCCACGGTCAGCAGCAGACGCTTTTGGTTGAACGGATGATCATCATTGAACCGGTATGCGGTTTCATTCTCGTTATAAATAAACAAAGCTTGTCGCTCCATGCTTCCCTGCGCCCCCATTAGTACATGAACCGCTGCCGGAATCGGACTCTGTCGAACTGCTCGACGGAGGACAGCGGTACGTTTTTGCCGATACGGACCATCAGGCAGTTGGCGGGGTGGGAGCAGATCTCCGGGTCATCCGTGGCGAACCAGACCATATCGACGCTCTTCATCAGCTTCTCCATCATGTCGCGGTACTGCCAGACGGTCAGCCCACTGGACTCCAGATCCCAGTGCCAATAGTATTCGGTCGTAAAGGTGATGACATTCTCCAGCTGCCCGTCTTCGAAGGCAAGCCGGATCAGCTTCTTGCCAAGTCCAAGTCCCCGGTACGCATTGGCAACTTCAATGGCGCCGAGCTCGATAAGATCGAGCATGCCGCCTTCGGACCAGCGCTCCAGCTCGTCGGCATAGTGGAAGGTAACATACCCAACGATGACTTCTTCATGCCGGGCGAGAATAATGCGCCCCTCTGGCAGGCCGGCGATCTCCACCAGCGCTTCAAACTGCTCTTTGGGCCTGCGGAAGGCATCAAGGTCAGGGTGCATCGTATACTTGCGCAGCTGCTCGGGAGGTACGGGACCTTCGAGAACCAGCTCCGTGTTCTGATATGGGACCGAAGATTGCTGATAGATTTTGATGTGATTCATCCGGTGGAACGTTTCCCCCTTCCAGAACTGTCCCTTCCAGCATAACAAAAAAATAGTCGAATAAAAAGGCTTATGGTATAATAAGGGTGGTGAGCAATGAAAGCGTTTCAAAAACAATGGAAGAGGTAATGGAGGGCTGCGGCATGGATCAGACGAATGTGGAAAGCATTGCACCTGTAACGGCACAATCCAACATGAAGAACTATGAAGAGGAACGCGCGGGCTTCCGCTGGGAAGACATTGAGGCGACATTCTCCTGGTCGCAGACCGGAAAGCTGAACGCGGCCTACGAGGCGATCGACCGGCATGCCGAATCGTCCCGCCGGGACAAAGTCGCTCTGTACTACAGTGACGACCGCCGCGATGAACAATATACATATCTCGAGATGAAGCAGCAGTCGAACCGATTCGGCAACGTGCTCAAGGGACTGGGGGTGGGCAAAGGGGACCGGGTCTTCATCTTCATGCCCCGGACGCCGGAGCTGTACTTTGCACTGCTTGGGGCCATCAAAGTCGGAGCGGTGGTCGGTCCGCTGTTCGAGGCGTTCATGGAAACGGCCGTGCGCGACCGGCTGGAGGACAGCGAGGCGGTCGCTATCGTAACGACGCCGTCACAGCTGTCGCGTGTACCTGTAGATCAACTGCCGCATTTGAAGCACGTCATTCTGGTCGGGGAAGACCTTACACTTGCTGAGGGGCAGGTCGATTTCCGTAAGGAAATGGAGAATGCTTCCGAGGAGCTGGAGCTGGAATGGGTCGACCGCGAGGATGGACTGCTCATCCACTATACGTCGGGTTCGACGGGCAAGCCGAAGGGCGTCTTCCATGTGCATAATGCGATGCTGCAGCATTACTACACAGGCCGTGTCGTGCTGGATCTGCAGGAAGACGACGTGTACTGGTGTACGGCCGACCCGGGATGGGTTACCGGAACCTCGTACGGGATTTTCGCACCTTGGCTGAACGGGGCTACGAACGTCATCCGCGGGGGCCGCTTCTCTCCACAGGACTGGTACCGGACAATTGAGCGCTATGGCGTAACCGTATGGTACAGCGCGCCGACGGCCTTCCGGATGCTGATGGGCGCCGGAGACGATGCCGTGAAGCAGTTCAACCTGGGATCGCTGCGCCACGTGCTCAGCGTAGGCGAGCCGCTCAACCCGGAGGTCGTCCGCTGGGGGCTCAAGGTCTACAACCAGCGCATCCACGATACGTGGTGGATGACGGAGACCGGCGGCCAGCTCATCTGCAACTACCCGTGCATGGCGATCCGTCCGGGCTCGATGGGCAAGCCGCTGCCGGGCATCGAGGCGGCCATCATCGACGATGCGGGCAACGTGCTGCCGCCGTACCGCATGGGTAACCTCGCGATCAAGACGCCTTGGCCGTCCATGATGCGCAAGATCTGGAAGAACCCGGCGAAGTACGAGGAGTACTTCCGGATTCAGGGCTGGTACATCTCCGGCGATTCCGCTTATATGGACGAAGACGGGTACTTCTGGTTCCAGGGACGGATCGACGACGTCATCAATACCGCCGGTGAGCGCGTAGGCCCGTTCGAGGTCGAGAGCAAGCTCGTCGAGCACCCGGCTGTAGCCGAAGCAGGCGTCATCGGCAAGCCGGACCCGATGCGCGGCGAGATCATCAAGGCTTTCATCGCCCTGCGCGAAGGCTACACGCCGTCCGATGAGCTCAAGGCCGACATCTCCCGCTTCGTGAAGGAAGGCCTGTCCGCCCACGCGGCCCCGCGCGAGATCGAGTTCAAAGACAAGCTGCCGAAGACCCGCAGCGGCAAGATCATGCGCCGAGTCCTCAAAGCCTGGGAGCTGAACCTCCCTACAGGCGACCTCTCCACAATTGAGGATTAATGGCTCTGCACTTATCCGGTAGGTAATCCCTAATCGTAACCTGTTCTTATCTTGTAAACAAAGAACCGCCAGCGGATGATTCCCGCTGGCTGTTCTTTGTTATCCCTGCAAAGCGGGGCATAGGCCTGCTTTGCAGGGATTGTCTTTGCGGTTCTGCTGCTGCATCGAACCTGAAAGGGAGTCCGCAGCAGCATAGGCACTGGGTGGTTGCAGTGCTGCATCGAACCTGAAAGGGAGCCCGCAGCAGCATAGACAGTGGGTGGTTGTTGGTGCTGCATAGAACCTGAAAGGGAGTCCGTAGCAGCATAAGCAGTGAGTGGTTCTGCTGCTACATAGAACCTGAAAGGGAGTCCGCAGCAGCATAGGCAGTGGGTGGTTGTTGGTGCTGCATCGATCCTGAAAGGGAGCCGGCAGCATTGGAGGTAGTGTAGGGTTGCCATGCTGCATAGAACCAGGAGGGGTGTCCGCAGCAGGGGACTCCCCCCCAGCGATCTTTCGCCTTCCGATGCTGGCGGGGCTTCACGCTCTATCCCTGCATTTTCTGCCGGCTCTTCACAAGGCAAAGCAGCAGCAAAAAAATACCGCCAGCGGAGCGAAGCCGCCGGCGGTACTTTTATTTCCTCCCCAAAGTCAGGGCCGGGGAGATGGCACTTGCCAGCCTGACGAGAGAGCTCGCAGCAGGGAGGGAAGAGGGGGGAGCCGGAGGAGTTTACGTCAGCCTTTCAACCCCGTGAAGATTCCATAACATCTAATCAGTCCTTCACGGGGTTGAACAGCTGCCGGAGGAGCCCCCCTCTGTACGACCGCCTCGCGAGCGAGTGTCCCTCGACTCTCGTCTCTCGCCCCCTCGCTCTTATACAACCGCCTCGTGCTATTTCTTCGACCTGACGGCCACCGAAGACTTCGACTCCCCAGCCTCATTGGTCGCCGAGACGATATAGTAGCCTTCCGTCGAGACGGCATAATACTTGAATTCCGTCCCGCCCTTCACGGTGCCGATCTTGGAGTACTTGCCGTTCTCCTTGTCGCTGAAGTAAACATTGTACTGCGTAACCTTCTCCTTGTCGGCGTTGGCCTTCCACTTCAGCTCGATGCCGCCGCCGCTGGATTTGACGGTAACCCCGGTAGGGATCGAAGGAGCGCTCTTGGGTGCCGGGGTGCTGTCTTTGTCATCACCTGACTCCTTCTCGCTGCTCTTCTTGTCGTCGGAGGACTCGGATTTCTTGTCGTCCTCCGTCTTCGCGGTTTCGCCGTTACCGGCGCCGAAGAGCAGATCCATGCTCGTGCCGTCGGTGTAGGCCGCCTTGCTTGGCGAAGACTCTTTGCCGGCAACATCGACCGTCGTGACGTAATACCCGTAGGTGCCGCCGGAGGAGGACGTGTCGGTAAACTTCGTCTCGTCTCCGGCAAAGACCACGCCGCTGACACGCTGGAAGCTGCCGCCGTTCACCGAGCGGTAGAGACGGTAGCCGACCGCGTCGCCGCTGTCGCTGGCACCGAAGGTGATTACGTTGGACTCCCCTGTGCGTGTCGCTACGACGGTGGTCGGTGCATTCGGCGCATTGCCGTCGTCCTTGCGCGGATCCGTCTCGGAAGGCGCGTCCTGCTCGTAATCCTTCGGCTTGTAGAAGTCCAGGCTCCGTTTGCGGTCCGCCGGCAGCTTGCCGATAATGCTGCGGAGCTCGCGGAACAGCTTGCCGAGCGGCTCGGGACGCTTGATGACGGATTTTTCTTCGACGAAGTCGGACGGCGTCTCCTCCCGCGCGATATAGTTGATGCCGTTATACGTAATGACCGGCAGCCGGACCATCACATTGTCTTCCTCGGTCGGCACATACTTTTTGTTGAAGAGGTCCGTCGTCAGCTTTCCTGCACGGCTGGTGGCATTGCTCGGCAGCTTGCCGGAGAGCGAGGAGACGGTCATCTCCACAATATCGGCCGGACGCTCGAAGGTCTTTGTGGGGAAGAGCTCCGGATGCTTCTCGATCGTCGAGTCCATGACCAGAGCCCAGATGTTTTTTGCCCGGTTGGTGCCGCCCGTTTTCTTGCTCAGCTTATGGACAGGCAGATCGTAGCCTGCCCAGACGCCGAGGGTAACGTCCGGCGTATAACCCATGAACCAGGCGTCGGCATCGTCCTGGGTGGAGCCTGTTTTGCCGACAATCGGCACTTGGCCGTAGTGCTTAAAGGTCTTCATAAGGTCGGTCGCGGTGCCGGAGGTGATAACCGTACGCATCATGTCGGTGATGAGATAGGCCGTCTGCTCCGAGAATGCCGGGTTCGATTGCAGCTGGTGCTCGAACACGACCTTGCCGTTCGAATCCGTAATTTTGCGGATCATATAGGCTTCATTGAACACGCCCTTGTTGCCCATCGTGGCATAAGCGTTGGTGAGCTCCTTGACGGTAACCCCGTTGCGCAGCCCCCCGATCACGCCGGTCTGGGCGACATAGTCGTCTTCGCCTACCGAGGTAACCCCGATCTGGTTCGCGAACGCCCAGGCCTTCTCGATCCCTACGTCGTTCAGGAACAGTTTTATGGCCGGGATGTTGTAGGACTGGTTAAAGGCCCGGCGGACGGTGATCAGACCGTGGTATCCGTCATCCCAGTTCTCGGGGATATGATAGCCTTTGCTGCCGTCCTTCAGGATGATCGGCACATCGTCGATGACGGAGGCCGGTTGAATTTTGCCTGCCTCCATGGCAGGTATGTATGCAGCGACCGGCTTCATGGTGGAGCCCGGCTGCCGGTAAGCCTGGGTTGCGTGGTTGAGCTGTTCCTTCCAGAAGTCGCGGCCCTCGATCATGCCGAGAATGGCGCTGGTCCTGCTGTCCATAAGCACTGCGCCAATCTGCTCGATGCCCTTGACCTTGTCCTCCGGAGTGAAGTTCTTCTCGTCCGAGGCGATCGCACGCATCGAGCTGTAGATATCCTTGTCGATGGTGGTGTAGACATGGTAGCCGCCCCGGCTGAGCTTGGTCTGCATACTCTTGAGCGCCTCGGCATACTCTTCCGGGCTCTCCTTCGGATTGAGCTTGGGATTCTCCACCTTGAGCAGTGCCTTGGCGGCCTCGCGTTCCACTTCGATCATCAGGTAAGGATACTCGGTGTAGGCCCGTTTGACTTTCTCGGCGAGCGTGCTCTTCAGATCAAACTGGAGCGCCTCCTGGTACTGCGCATCGGTGATCTTGCCTTCCTCAAGCATCCGGCGTAGCACCAGCTGCTGGCGCTGCACAGCCCGCTTGAAGGCCGCGCCGTCCACTTCCCCCTTCGAGGTGAAGGCGGAGTAGTTGCTCGGCTGCTGCGGCAGCCCGGCGAGATAGGCGGCCTGAGCCAGATTCAGCTTCGACAGGTCGTCGATGTTGAAGATGCCCTTGGCGGCCGCCTTGATGCCGTACAGGTTGTAGCCGGACGAGCCGTTGCCGTACGGAATCTTGTTGAGGTAGGCGAGCAGGATCTCATCCTTCGACATCAGGCGCTCCATCCGCATGGCGAGCAGAATCTCCTTCGCTTTGCGGCTGTCGTCCCGGCTCAGGGTGAGGAAGACCCGGCGGGCCAGCTGCTGCGTAATCGTACTGCCGCCCGTCTGCACATCCTCCTTGAGCAGCTTCTGAACGACGGCCCGGGCCGTCCCTTTGAAGTCCACGCCGTTGTGCTCATAGAAGTTCTTGTCCTCAATGGCAAAAACAGCATCCAGGACATGCTGGGGGATATCGTTCAAGGCGACCATCCTCCGGTCTTCCTCCGTCCGAAGCTGGCCGACGACCGAATCGTCCCGGAAATACACGAAGCCGGTCAAGGCGTCGTCCTGCATCTCCTTCAGCATCTCCTCTTTGCTCCGCACGGGGTCGTCCTTGACGAGAGAGGTGACATAGCCGAAGGCCGCGCCTCCTCCCAGGAAGCAGGCGATGAGCCCTAAGATGAAGAGCCACTTGACGCTGCTCAGCGTTACTTTTCCTGCGGTAAAAAAAACACGTTTATAACTGCGGGGTTTCTTCGGTTCCTTGGGTTTCCTCTCGGTTACTTTCTCTTGATCCAGTTCCATGAATCGGCTTCCTCCTGCCTGGCCCAAACATTCCTTAACAATTATAGCACAAAGCGTCAAGGTTCGGCATGGGATTCCGTTCCTCCATCGGTGACGTTTCGGTGATGAGGGCCTTATGGAATGCTGAATACTGGGGGCTGACCTGCCATGCCGGCAGGGTTTGACAACTCTTTTGGGCCTGTGGTATAAATGGTTTTAATAATTCCATAAGCCAAATGCAGTGAAGGATTCAGTAGGAGAGGGAACCCAGCTTACAGAGAGCCGGCGGGTGGTGCGAGCCGGCAGCTGACCTTACGTCCGAATTACCGTCCGGAGCAGCGGAAGGGAAGAGGGAGATCGTCTTTTGGGCGGGTTCCTTGCGTAGCTTCCGATCGGGCTGACCGCCCGTTATCCATGATGAAGTGAAAGTCCGCCGGACCGGACTGTCAGGGGCAGCCCTGCGGAGCCGGGAAGAGGACTTTAATTAGGGTGGTACCGCGAGCTGAGCCTTCTCGTCCCTTTGTGGAGGAGAAGGCTTTTTTGTATTTTCATAAGAAGAGAGAGGATGATACCGTAATGGCAATGGATATTTTGAGTGATTTGGAATTCCGCGGATTGATCAACCAGGTGACGGACCGGGAGGGGCTCGCCAAGAAACTGGCGGAGGAGCCTGTTGTGCTCTACGCGGGCTTCGACCCGACGGCGGACTCCCTGCATATCGGGCACCTTCTGCCGCTGCTCGTGCTGCGGCGCTTCCAGCAGGCCGGCCATATCCCTGTAGCGCTGGTAGGCGGGGGCACAGGCCTTATCGGCGACCCGAGCGGCAAGGCGGCCGAGCGGACGCTGAACCCGAAGGAAGTCGTGGAGGAGTGGACGCAGAAGCTGAGAAACCAGCTCTCGCAGTTCCTGGACTTCGAAGCCGAGAAGAACCCGGCGCAGACGGCCAACAACTACGACTGGCTGTCCGAGCTGAATGTCATCGGCTTCCTGCGGGATGTCGGCAAGAACTTTACCGTGAATTACATGCTGGCCAAGGACTCCGTGGATTCCCGTCTCGAGAAGGGGATCTCCTTCACGGAATTCAGCTACATGATCATGCAGGCGTACGACTTCCAGCAGCTGAACGAGAAGCGGGGCTGTTCCCTGCAGATCGGCGGCAGCGACCAATGGGGCAACATTACGGCGGGGCTGGAGCTCATCGGGAAGACGAACGGCAATCAGGCCTTCGGCTTGACGGTGCCTCTGGTGACGAAGAGCGACGGCTCGAAGTTCGGCAAAACGGAAGGCGGCGCCGTGTGGCTCAACGCAGAGAAGACGACGCCTTACCAGTTCTACCAGTTCTGGATCAATACGGACGACAACGATGTCGTGAAGTTCCTGAAGTACTTCACGTTCCTGTCGCCGGATGAAATCGGCGAGCTGGAGCGCCAGGTGAAGGAAGCGCCGGAGAAGCGGGAAGCACAGCGCGTGCTTGCCAAGGAGATGACAACGCTCGTTCACGGTGCCGAGGCGGCCGAGAGCGCGATCCGCATCTCCACCGTCCTCTTCAGCGGGGATGTGGGCTCCCTCTCCGGCAGCGAGATCGAGCAGGCATTCAGTGACGTGCCGTCCACCGAGCTCGATGCCGGTACGGAGATCACGCTCCTCGACCTGCTCGTGCAGGTGAAGGCGGCCCCGTCGAAGCGGCAAGCGCGTCAGGATGTGGAGAGCGGCGCCGTCTCGATCAACGGAGTCAAGACGACGGAGCTCGATAAGGTCGTCCGTGCCTCCGACGGCCTCGAAGGACGTTTCCTCGTCATCCGCCGGGGCAAGCGCAATTACTACCTGGTGAAGTTCCAATAATACGGAACAGAGCCGTTACGAAGAAAAGATGAACAGCCCGCTCCCTCCGGTTATTCCGGGGGAGCGGGCTGTTTTTGGTCGTGGGGCGGGGATGCGGGGTGCTGCGGCAGCAAAAAAACAAGCTGCCGGCAAGAAGCGGGCAGCTTGTTTCGATGAGCCGGAGATTAACGGCTGTAGAACTCGACGATTTGCTTTTCGTCGATCTCTTGTGCGAGCTCGGAACGCTCAGGAAGACGAACGTACTTGCCTTCTACTGCAGCTTCGTTGAACTCAAGGTAAGCAGGCAGGTAGTTGCGGTTTGCGAGAGCTTCTTTCACTGCGGACAGGCCGCGGCTCTTCTCGCGAAGACCGATCACGTCGCCGGTGGAAACCAGGTAGGACGCGATGTCAACTTTCTTGCCGTTAACCGTTACGTGACCGTGGGAAACCAGCTGACGTGCGCCTGCACGGGAGTTGGAGAGACCCAGACGGTATACGAGGTTGTCGAGACGGCTCTCGAGCAGGAACATGAAGTTCTCACCGGAGATCCCTTGCATTTTCGCAGCCTTATCGAACAGGTTGCGGAACTGCTTCTCGTTCAAGCCGTACATGTGGCGGAGCTTTTGCTTCTCCTGCAGCTGTACGCCGTAGCCGGACATTTTCTTGCGCTGCCCTGGACCGTGCTGGCCTGGAGGGAACGGACGCTTGAGTTCTTTGCCGGTACCGCTCAGGGAAATACCGAGGCGGCGGGAGAGTTTGAATTTAGGACCTGTGTAACGTGACATTGTATGGTGGGCTCCTTTATAAGTAAAGTTAGGATTCGGGTGAAGCTTGTGCCCGATTTTGCGCATCTGTCGGGAAGAACCCAGCCGCGGTCCCGACAGCAACAAAACCTATAGAGGGTGACACCGACTTCCACCATAAATAAGCAAGTCCGCTATGTGCGGATCAGAGCTCATTCTCGACTTCTAATTCTATAAGATAGAGTGGGTCTGTGTCAAGTAAAGGAAGGGGCGAATGGAACGAAAGCTAGGAATGGGAGGAAGCGTCCCGGGCAGAGTTTGGAAGCCCGTTTTTTTTTGGTACAATAAGGGAAGAGAGGGGGACGAGGCATGGGCGAGTGGGATATTAGGCATCTAACGGATACGCTGGGCTCCCTCGGCTTCTTCGGGCAGGCCTGCGGAGCTCTGCTTATTCTGCTTCAAACGATCGTGCCGTTCGTACCGTTCGTCGTGGTGGCCGGAGCGAACGTGCTCCTGTTCGGTCTATGGCTGGGGTTCCTGGTTAATTATGTGTTCGCCTGTCTTGGAGCCGTTCTTGCGTTCTACGGCACCCGCAGCTTCGGCAGGGAATGGGCGCAGGCACGGCTCGCGAGATACCCGCTTGCGGACCGCTTCAACGAGAAATTGGAGAAGCACGGACTGCTGTATATCACGCTGTCCCGGGTGATACCGGTGCTCCCCTCCTTCGCGATCAATATGGCGGCTGCGGTGACCCGCGTGCGGTCAAGGGATTTTATTGTCGGCACCCTGATCGGCAAGATGCCGATGATCCTGCTCGAATCGCTGATCGGGCATGATCTCCTGCATTTTACAAAGCATAAAGGCAGGCTTCTGATTCTGCTTGCTCTCTTCGGTCTGCTGCTGGCGGCGGGGGGCTACCTCAAGATGAGATGGACCAAGAGCGGCGGTAAATAAAGAAGGACAAAGTAACATTCCGGTTCATCATTCAAAGATAAAAGGAGACGATTGACAGATGCGCGATCCGCGGCTGGAGCAGTTGGCCCGTAATCTGGTGGGGTATTCCCTCGATGTTCAGCAGGGGGAGAAGGTGCTGATCGATATGATCGGCTCCGAACGGGAGCTCGTCAAATGTCTGGTGGAGGAAGTGTACGCCCGTGGAGGCGTGCCTTATGTGGAGCTTATCGATCCGTCGGTCCGTGCGGCCGTACTCAAGGGGGCGACGCAGGAGCAGATCGAGCACTGGACGCAGATGGACCTGCTGCGCATGAAAGACATGAGCTGCTATATCGGGGTGCGGGCCGGTGAGAACGTGAGTGAGATGTCCGATGTGCCCGAGGAGAAGATGAAGCTCTACTCCCAAATCTACAGCAAGCAGGTGCACCTGGAGCAGCGTGTCAAAAAGACCCGCTGGGTCGTGCTGCGCTATCCGAACGCTTCCATGGCCCAGCTGGCGGGCATGAGCACCTCGAAATTCGAGAACTTCTATTTCGACGTATGCAACCTGGATTATGCCAAAATGTCCGTGGCAATGGATCCGCTGCAGGCGCTGATGAACCGGACGGACCGGGTACGGATCGTGGGGCCGGGGGCGACGGATATTTCGTTCTCGATCAAGGGAATCGGCTCGGTCAAGTGCTGCGGCAAGCGCAACATTCCGGACGGCGAGGTGTATTCCGCTCCGGTACGGGATTCGGTCAACGGGACGATCGCCTACAATACGCCGTCGGTCAGCGGGGGCGTAACCTTCGAGAATGTCACGTTCCGGTTCGAGAGCGGGCGAATCGTGGAGGCGACGGCGAATGATTCGAAGCGGTTGAACCAGATTCTCGATACGGACGAGGGGGCCAGGTACATCGGAGAATTCTCGCTGGGCTTCAATCCCCACATCCTGCATCCGATGAAGGACACGCTGTTCGACGAGAAGATCGACGGCAGTCTGCACTTCACACCGGGTCAGGCCTACGAGCAGGCGGACAACGGTAACCGCTCCTCGGTCCACTGGGACCTCGTGCTGATCCAGCGCCCGGAGTTCGGCGGAGGGGAAATCTACTTCGACGACGTGCTGATCCGCAAGGATGGAAGATTCGTGATTCCGGAGCTCGAAGGGCTGAACCCGGAGCATCTGAAATAGCCGGGACACCGCGCCGGGAGGGCGAATTTTGCCCTTGCATGTTAACCTTTTCCAAGGTATCATAAGGAAGAAAGCGATTTATTTGACGATTATTCAACCGACGCATGGAGGGATTTGTATGGCTAACGCAAACAATGCAGCAATTGTGGAAATCTCACAAACCGCTAATAAATTCAGATCGTCTATCGTTCTTCAGTACGATAACAAGTACATCGACGTGAAGAGCATCCTCGGTTTGTTCACCACCCTCCTGACAACGAGCAATTATGATCTGCACGTGCATGGTCCGGATGCGGAAGAAGCCAAGGAAGCCATGGCGGAAGTATTCAAGAAGCATGGCCTGACGATTAACAGCATTCAGGACTAACCGCCTGGGCTCCCTTGAAAGGGTACATAGGAAGGCACTTTCGCGCTTTGTGAAAGTGCCTTTTTGCTTTTTTCACAGGACGGATTCCCAAAAACGTATTATTATACGGACGACTTGTGTATTCGCTGGGTTTCGACTAAAATTAAGAATATGGAGCGTGAATGCAGCCATTCACGGATTTCGGGAGAACCGGAGGGCGAACTCGGGCCGGTGTGCTGCCGGGTTTCGCTTCAGGAGTATACAGGGGGGAAGCATCATGTCGTCAGATGTGCTGCTCAGCTTGTCGCAGAAAGCGCTGCAGCTGCTTCAGGAAGATGCGGACAAGATCGAGAAGCTGATCGAAGTGCAGATGGAAAACTTAACTACGCGCAAATGTCCTCTGTATGAAGAGGTATTGGATACGCAGATTTACGGCCTGTCAAGGGAGATCGATTTTGCCATCCGGGCAGAACTCGTCCAAGAAGCCGCCGGCAAGCAGATTCTGGTGAAGCTGGAGCGCAATTTGGCAGCGCTGTATGAGGCCATGAGCCAAAATAAAGAGTAACCCTTTCGGGTTACTCTTTTTTGTTTCTCTTTGGCGCCTCAGCCCCTTAGACGAGGAAGAAGGCTATACCGATGATGAGGTACACGACAAGGAGCAGGACCCCTTCGTACCAGTTCGTATTACCGTCCCGGGAGATCGAGGAGGCAATGAAGGCGGCTACCCCGATGGCCACCAGCTCGTAAGTGCTGAACACGAGGTCCATCGGATTGCCGAAGAACAGCGACAGCAGCACAAGCAGCGGAGCCACGAACAGAGCAATCTGCAGGGAGCTGCCGATGGCGATCTCGATGGCGGCGCCCATCTTGTTCTTGCGGGCCATGATGACCGCGGCGCTGTGCTCCGCCGCATTGCCCACGATGGCGATCAGGAAGGCACCGACGAACAGCTCGGAGAGACCGAATTGATGGCTGAACTGTTCCAGTGTGCTCACGAGCCACTCGCTCTCGAAGGCTACCATCACGGTGGCGAGGATCAGGAAGACCACCGACATGCCTTTGGACCAGGCAGGCTCCCCATGCTCGACGACTTCATCGGCAAGCTCGTTCTTGTGGGTAACCATGGAGAAGTAGAGCCAGAGCAGGTAAGCGACGATGAGAATACCCGATACGACGACACTCAGCTCTTGGTTCTCAAGCGTGGTCAGGCTCTTCGTGAAAGAGGCGGGAACAAACAGGGCGATGACGGCCAGCAGCATCAGGGATGCGTTGTGTCCCGCCAGCTTGACGTTGAAGGTCTGCTCCTTGAACTTGAGCCCGCCCAGCAGAACGCTGAGGCCGAGGACGAGGAGCATGTTGCCGATGATCGAGCCGGTGATGCTCGCCTTCACGACCTCGAATGCGCCGTTCTTGACCAGGAAGATGGCGATAATGAGTTCCGCAGCGTTCCCGAAGGTGGCGTTAAGGAAGCCGCCAAGGCGTTCGCCGGCGTAATGGGCGACGCTTTCCGTAGCTTTGCCGAGGAAGCCCGCCACAAAGATCACGGCGATGGCGGAGATAAAGAACTGCACGGTCGGGTTGAAGACAGGCTCGCCTATGTAATGGGCCGCAGCGCTGAGCAGGAAGCTCAAGATCAGACCGATGGTAAAACCGTACCGTTTCATCGTTTTCCCCCCTATGGATCTATACATGTTCCCTGAAAGAATCTTCAGGCCTATGAAAATGCCGTTTGCAGAGCCGCTGACTCGTGATGTCGTTTGGCATTGGGTAGGTTGGTGGCTTGGAATGGAATACATTCAATTTTACCCCAAAACCAAGATTTAAAAGCATCGCTGCGGAAGAAGCGTTCCCAGGATGCCCGCATATACCTCAGGACCTGCAAGACCCGATAACGGATATTACTAGATATATCCGTAGGTGTCAATCTATTTTGACCCGCTGTCCGAGGGTCCTGTTCCCAGGGAAGTGGGCCTCATTCCTTCGTCTGATAATCCATGCTCTGCCTTGCTTGGAACCGGTCCCCGGCATCGACCGCAAACAGGGTGCCGTCTCGTGAAGGCAAGCCTCACAGGCTGCGGTTATCCGCTTCGGTCCGGCTGCAGCGACATTTGCTTTCAGCAACTCATCTTATTACAATAGAGCTATAACCTTGAAGGAGTGATCCTCTTGAGCGAAGAATTACAATCGGGCCTGATCCGCATTTCGGATGATGTCGTGGCGACCATTGCAGGATTGGCGGCACTGGAGACGCCGGGGATTGCCGCCATGTCGGGCGGGATCTCGGAGGGACTGGCCAAACGCCTGAGCGGCAAGAACGCGCAGCGCGGCGTGTCGGTGGAAGTCGGCCAGGTCGAAGCGGCGATTGATCTGCGGGTGATCGTATCGTACGGCAGCAAGATTCAAGAGGTATGCCGGGACCTTCAGGAGAACGTTCGGGAAGCGGTAGAGAACATGACGGGCCTGTCGGTGGTGGAAGTGAACGTGAAGGTGGAAGGTGTGGCCTTCCGTGACGAGGAAGCGCCGGCTGCGGCGGAGGACCCGCTGCACCGGGTGAAGTAAGCAGCAGAGATGCATATACATAAAAAAGAGAGCCGGACGGGCTCTCTTTTTTTGCAGGGCGAAAAGCTTGTACCGCTCCTGCGGCGATCAGCTGCCCCGGGTGAAATACCCCGCGGCACTGCGGTGGGTGACACTCGTGGATTTGCGTACTTCCTGGTCCGGCTTGTTGTACTCCCGCGAGATACTGAGCAGCATGCCGATGCCGATCAATGTAGTGAGCATGGAAGTGCCCCCGTAGCTGATCAGCGGCAGGGTCACCCCGGTCATCGGAATGGTATTCGTTACGCCGCCAAGATTGATAAACGCCTGGACGCCCATCATGCAGACGATGCCTACGCCGACCAGTGTGCCAAAGGGATCCTGGCAGCGCAGGGCCACGACCAGACCGCGCAGCAGAAAAGCGAGGTAGACCAGCAGGAAAAGCGTAGCCCCGATGAAGCCGAGTTCCTCGCCGATAATGGCGAAGATAAAGTCGTTATGCGCTTCGGGCAGGTAATGAAGCTTCTGGATGCTCTGGCCGAAGCCGGCTCCAGTCCACCCGCCGTGGCCGAAGGCGTAAAGGGAATGCACCAGATGATAGCCGGCGCCCTGCTTGTCTGAGAAAGGATTAAGATAGGCGGTAAGCCGCCCGAGCTTGTAGTTCCCCGGGTCTGCCGTGAGCACATAAAAGGAAACCACCATGGCCCCGAACAGCAGTCCAGCTCCGCCGAGGTACAGGATGTGCCTCATGTTCGCCCCCCCGACGATAATCATCAGGGCGGAGGCGAAGAGAATGATCATGGTGGACCCAAAGTCCGGCTGCATCATAATCAGCATGCAGATGAAGCCGATGACAAGCAGAGGAGGAACGAGTCCCCGCTTGAATTCCTGGAACTTCTCACCCTTCTTGGTGATGATGGATGCCAGATAGATGATCACGGCCAGCTTGGCGAATTCCGTAGGCTGAAGGGTAAACCCGCCCGCAATCCGGATCCAGCTCCGCGCCCCTTTCTCGGCACCCGCCCCGATCAGGGGGACCAAGAGGAGGAGAATGACGACGACCACGAAGAAGGGCAGCAGCCACTTCTTGAACTTGCGGTAGTCGACATTCATGCAGAAGAACATGGCGGCCGTTCCGAGACCGACGGCCAGACCCTGGCGGATGACGAGATACCAGGGGTCGTCCTTACGGAAGGCCATGCCTGCGCTGAATACAAAAGCCAGACCGAAGCAGACCAAGGAGAACGTCAAGAACAGCAGGAAAAAGTCGGGCGTTCCTCGTCGCTGTGGGGTCATAAGCGGTCCCCGGTTACGAAGTCAGCTTCGTCTTCAGCTGGGCCAGCTTGCTCGTCGCATCTTTCATGATATAATCCGGAATTTTGGCCTGGTAGTTCACGCCGTGCGGGAACGTGCCTTGTCCGATGTACACGTCTTCAATGTACAGAATGGCGTGCGGGGATTCGAGCTTGCCGGTTTCCACGCGCGTGTTGATGCGGAGGAAGTAGTCATTCTGGGAATCTCTATCTTTGAGCTGAAGGTCATAAGTCGCGCGGTAGTATTCCCACTGCCACCGTACGAAGCCCAGCTGCTCCATGGATTGGTCGAGGTGAGCCAGATCGCTCTTCAGTCCTTTTAATCCGCTGTTTTCAATGATCACAGGTAAACCCTCCTAATATATGTATACACAGCATTCCATAGCTTCCCAAAACCCTTTATTCATGATAGTATGTTTCCCTTCGCAGTGCAAGCCTAATGCAGACGGGCCGAACCCGGCCCTCTGGCAAAGTTTGAAATTCCTGTGTCCGGGCAGGGTGAAACGCGGATGAGGATTTGTTAAAATAACTTTAATCAGCAAAGTATCCTACACGGAAGCGTTGGAGCGGAGGGCCATAGCCATGCAATCAATGGAACAAACACTTTTGTCGGCAGTGCCGGAGATGATCGAATGGCGGCGCCATCTGCACCGCAATCCCGAGCTCTCGTACCAGGAATCGGCCACGGCCGCATTCGTGGCGGAAAAGCTGCGGAGCTGGGGATTGGAAGTGAGGGAGAATGTCGGTGGGGGGCATGGAGTGATCGGCATTCTGCAGGGAGCCCCGGATGGACCGACCGTTGCACTCCGGGCCGATATGGACGCGCTGCCGATCCAGGACGAGAAGACGGCGGAATATGCTTCGCAGGTGCCGGGCGTGATGCACGCGTGCGGGCACGATGCCCATACGGCGACCCTGCTCACAGTGGCCCGGACGATGAGCCGGCACCGGAACCAGGTGGGAGGCCGGGTCGTATTCTTGTTCCAGCCGGCGGAGGAGACTACGCCGGGCGGGGCGCTCGGGATGATAGAAGCCGGAGCGCTGGCGGGAGTGGATGTCGTGTACGGCATTCACTTGTGGACGCCGCTGGAGGTGGGCGCCGTCTCTTCCAGACCCGGGCCGTTCATGGCCGCGGCGGATGAGTTCACCCTTACCGTCGCCGGCCGCGGCGGGCACGGCGGGCTGCCCCACGAGACGGTGGACAGCGTCTATGTCGCTTCCCAGCTGGTCGTGAACCTGCAGTCGATCGTCTCCCGCAGCACGGACCCGACCCAGCCCTGTGTGGTCAGCGTTGGTTCGTTCCACAGCGGAACCTCCTTCAATGTCATCGCCGAATCGGCCGTGCTCAAGGGCACGGTAAGAACCTTCGACAGCCGGATCCGCCTTGAGGTGAAGGAGCGCTTCGAGCAGCTGGTCCGCCAGACCTGCGCCATGTACGGGGCGGAGGCGAAGATCGATTACCGGCTCGGCTATCCTCCGGTGGTGAACGATGCCGGTGAAGCCAGCCGGTTCGAACGGGCGGCGGCCGGTGTGTTCGGCAGCGAGCAGGCGCGTCTTTCCCCGCTGATTATGGCGGGTGAGGATTTTGCCTACTATCTGGAGCAGATTCCCGGCTGTTTCATGTTCGTGGGCGCGGGTAATAAGGAGCGGGGCATTGTCCATCCGCATCATCACCCGCGGTTCGATATCGACGAGCAGGCGATGGTGAATGCGGCCAAGCTGTTTTTGGCGGTAACGGAGGATTATATGAAAGAACACCGCGGCGAGTAGCCTTTCCCGTTATGTAGCAGCCGGGAGGCGCATGGGGAGAGTATGCGGGGGAGAAGCTATTCCTGCAGAAGCTCGGGGGACGATGCAACCCCATTACTCTGTGCAGCCGCAGGCTGCCATCTTCTTTTGGGAGGGAATACAGCCATGAGCAAAACGCTTCGTGAAATCATGACCACCGATTGTGCGGTAGTGACCCTGAAGGACAATATCTTCGAGGCGGCAGTCAAGATGAAGCAGGAAGATACAGGCTTCATTCCTGTAGTCGACGGGCGTAAGCTGATCGGCGTGCTGACCGACCGCGACCTGGTCGTCCGGGGCTATGCCGAGAAGCATTCCGGCTCCACAGCCATCTCGGAAGTGATGAGCGGGCGCGTCGTTTCCGTAGGACCGGAGACCACGGTGGATGAGGCGGCCAAAGTGATGGCCAAAGAACAGATCCGCCGTCTGCCGGTCGTAGAGAACGGCGAGCTTATCGGAATCGTATCGATCGGTGACCTGGCTGTCCGTGACAAATTCGAGGATGAGGCCGGACAGGCGCTCAGCCAAATTTCGGAGAAAACGCACTCCTAATTTTTTTAATGTGCATAATTGTGATGATGACGCCCTTCCGAGCCTTTCGGGAGGGTATTGTTTTTTGTAAAAAGATGGAACTTTTCCTTGCCGCGGCTAACCCACAGGGTATAATAAGAGAAGAACGTCGGACGGAGGGATATTAGCCCGGGCCGTCAGGTGCATAAAAGCAGGGGAGGCGGGCGAAGCGCATGGAATCGGTACGCATCGGAATTGTGGGCATCGGCAATATGGGCAGAGGCCATGCAGGCTATTTGCTTCAGGGAGAAGTCCATGGGGCGGAGCTGACGGCGGTGGCGGATATCGACCCGTACCGTCTGGCTTGGGCGAAGGAGCAGTACGGAGACCGGGTGAAGCTGTTCTCCGGGCTGGATGAATTCTTCGCGTCGAAGAGCTTCGATGCGGTGCTGATCTGCACGCCGCATTATGATCATCCGCCTATCGCTTCACGCGCATTCGGCGATGGATACCATGTGCTCGTAGAGAAGCCGGCAGGCGTGTATACGAAGCAGGTCCGGGAGATGAACGAAGCCGCGGCACGGTCAGGCAAAGCCTTCGGCATCATGTATAACCAGCGGACGAATCCCCTGTACCGGAAGCTCCGTGATCTCGTCACTTCGGGGGAGCTGGGCGAGATCCGGCGCACGAACTGGATTATCACGACCTGGTACCGCTCCCAGAGCTATTATGATTCTGGCGGCTGGCGTGCCACCTGGGGCGGGGAAGGCGGTGGCGTCCTGCTCAACCAGGATCCCCACCAGCTCGACCTCTGGCAGTGGACGGTGGATATGATGCCGAAGCGCGTACGGGCGTTCTGCCATTTCGGCAAGTACCGCAGCATCGAAGTGGAGGATGATGTCACCGCTTACGTCGAATATGAGAATGGGGCGACGGGGCTGTTTGTCACCACGACAGGGGAAGCGCCGGGCACGAACCGATATGAGGTGACCGGAGACCGCGGCAAGATCGTCATCGAAGACGGCAAGCTGACCTTCTGGCGGCTGCGGGTGCCGGAGCCAGAGTTCAACCGCGACTTTCGCGGCGGCTTCGGCCAGCCGGAGTGCTGGAGGTGGGAGGTGCCGGTGGAATCGTCGGAAGGGACGCAGCATAAGGGCATCACGCAGAATTTCACGGATCATATCCTCCGCGGCACGCCGCTTTTGGCACCCGGCGAAGAAGGCATTCTGGGCCTGACGCTGTCCAATGCGATGTACCTGTCCGCATGGACGGACAACTGGGTCGACCTGCCGATCGATGAGGAGCTGTTCTATACGAAACTGCAGGAGAAGATCGCTTCCTCGACCTACAAGAAGGTGACCCGGACGATTGATGATATGGATGTCAGCGGGACACATTAGCCAGGAGGGAACACTTTCGTGATTCCGGGCCGGGCTGTACCCTTGAAAATTAGGACTTGAATACCCATGACCCCTTGGGATATACTGTTTAAAATTCATAAGCAATCGTCTGTGATGGGAAAAGTAACCGCCGATGAAACGTTCAAGCGAGCCGGGAGGGTGGGAGCCGGTACGGGAGCGGCAGGTGAAACGGATCCCGGAGACGGTCTGCCGAGCAGGGAAGATTCCCGGTGTAGGCGGATCCGGCAGAAGCCGTTATCCGGTTCGAGCGGTTAAGGCGCGTTCCAAGCGCCGTTAACAACAAGAGTGGTACCGCGAGTGTGTGTCACAGCCCTCGTCTCTTTGGTGAGACGGGGGCTTTTTGTATTGGGATCCAGGACACAGCCATTATCCAGAAGGAGGGAACAGGCATGGTCAAAGGAAGGCTGGCGAAGGCCGTAAGTGAATGTGTAGAGGATATGCTGGAGGAGGTGAAGGGACTGCGCCGCCGGGATCCGGCCGAGATCCGGATCGAGCCTCCCTCTCTGCTGGAGCATGGCGATTACTCTACGAACGCCGCCATGGTGCTCGCGAAGGAGCTGCGGATCCCGCCGATGCGCTTGGCCGAGCAGCTCCGGGACCGGCTCGAGCAGAACGGGCTCGCAGACGGGCTGATCCGGCAGGTGGAGGCGGTGCCTCCCGGGTTTATCAACTTCCGGCTGAATTGGCGGAGATGGGCCGAGGAGGAAGAGCGGCCCGCTGCTGCGGATCCGTCGAAGCAGGAGAAAATCATCGTGGAGCACACATCGATCAACCCGAACAAATCCGCACATATCGGCCATCTGCGCAACGCCGTCATCGGGGATACCCTCGTGCGGCTGCTGCGGAGAACCGGGTATGAAGTCGAGGTGCACAACTATATTGACGATCTCGGCAACCAGCTCGCCGATACGGTCGTCGGGCTGCTCCATACCGGACTGAAGGGGGATCATCCCAGATTCGGGGACTACTGCTGGGACGCTTATGCCTGGATCAACAAGGAATATGCCGCGCGGCCGGGACTTGAGGAGGAACGCACGAAGGTGCTGCATGCGCTCGAAGAAGGGCAGTCCGCTCTCTCTTGGCTCGGTCTTTTGACCGCAGAGAAGATCGTACGGGAGCAGCTGCAGGAGATGAAGCTGTTCGGCATCGGCTATGACCTGCTTGTGTGGGAGAGCAGCATCGTCAGGCGGGGCTTCTGGAAGGCGGCGTTTGAACGGCTTCAGGAGACGACCGCTTTCCGGAAAGTGGCGGAGGGGGCTCAGGCCGGCTGCTGGGTGCTTCAGCCGGCGGATGAGCCGGACGCGGACCGGAACGGGGAGGCTGCCGATGCCGGCTACCAGGCAGCCAAGGTGCTCGTGCGTTCGAACGGCATTCTGACCTACACGGCCAAAGACATTGCATATCACCTGTGGAAGTTCGGGCTGCTTCCGGAGAACTTCAGGTATACGGCATTCGACGGAGAGGTCAGCACTACGCATGGGACGGGGGAGGGAACAGGAGCCTTCGGCAGAGCCTCCCGGGTGATTAACGTGATCGATTCCCGTCAAGCGTACCCCCAGGCCGTGGTAAAGCAGTCGCTCGAAGCCTTGGGCTATAAGGAGCAGGCGGACCGGCTGCATCACGTGAGCTATGGCGTCGTCTCCTTGAGTCCGGCCGCGGCACGGGAGCTAGGGGTGGACACGTCGGATGAGAAGGCCTCGTATGCGATGAGCGGCAGACAGGGCGTCGGCATCCGGGCCGCGGAGCTGCTGCAGACTATGCAGCAGGTGATCGAGCAGGAGCGCGGAGAACGGGAGGGTCTGCCCGGCAGGCTCATTGCGGCGGCGGCCATCCGCTACTACCTGCTCCGCTTTCATCTCGCCACCGAGGTGGTGTTTGATTTGAAGCAGGCAACGGAGCTGACCGGGAACACAGGGGTCTACGTGCTCTATGCGTATGCGAGGGCGGCAACGCTGCTGGCGAAAGCGGAGGCTGAGGCGCAGCACATGCCGGCCGGCGTTCTGCCAAGCGGCTTCCCGGAGGAGCCCGAGCCTGCGGAGCACGCGCTGCTCAGGCAGCTCAGCCTCTGGGAGGATACGCTGCAGACGGCGGCCGGAGAGCTGGCTCCACACCAAATCTGCACTTACGCCTATGAGCTAGGAGCCCGGTTCAATACCTTCTACAGCGCGCTGCCGATCCGGAGCGCCGGCGAAGAGCAGCGGCAGTTCAGGCTGTGGCTTACCGCCCGCTTCAAGAAGACGATGGGCGAGGCGCTCGAGGTGCTCGGACTGCCGGCTCCGGAGCGGTTGTAAACGGCGGTCAAGAGGGCTGTAGTCCGGAGAATATGGAAATGAAAGAAGCAAAGGAGGGGCAGGCGGCCTCTCCTTTGCTTCTTTTCATTTTACGCCTTATTTCCTTGTGAGCATGATCTCTGTGAGCATGATCTCTCTCACTTCTTTTTCGCTGCGCTCTCCGGGTCGCCCCACAGGCCGCGCTTCGCCTCGCGCGCTTCCTTCTCCGCCTTGCGGAAGAGGTCCTGGAACATGACGTTCGGCTGGATCGTCATTGTGTTCGCATAGCCTTCACGCATGAGCGTTTCGTTGAACATGACGCTCTCCCCCCGGATGAAGACATAGCGGAGCAGACGACCGTACTTGTCCTTGTCCCCTGTGTCTGCGAAGAGATAGACGCTTTGGCCGGTGAGCTTCCCCTTGGTGAAGGCGCTCGCCTGCTTGCCGTACGGCTGGATGGGGCTGCCGGGCTTCACCGTTTCAGGCGTGTTGACGCCGATCAGCCGGACCTTTTCGCCCGCCGCGGTCTCGAACGTATCGCCGTCGACTACCCGCTTCACCTCCGTCAGTGTCACCGGCCGGCCTTTGAGGTCGGGGTAAGCCTTGTATATCGCGGCTTCGGCCCCGTCCTTCGCCGGCTTCGCAGAGCAGGCGGCCAGCAGGAGCATGAAGGCGCAGAGCAGGAGAATCCGGCTCCGGAAACGCTGCTTGTTAGGAACAAAGGATGGGTTAGACATGATGACCGATCAATCCTCCAAAGATTCGAGTAGTGCTTGCCCGCGCAAGGTACATGCAGGAATCTCCATTGTATCGCCGTCGACCTCGGGCTGCAATGCTCCGTTTTCCCACCGCCGGAGGCCGGCTATGTTTAAACTGGGCGGGGAACCCTCATACTAACAGTATCTGTCAAGAAAAACGGATCCGCCGTCCTTTACGGACGATGGGCGTTTAGTAAGAAGTATTAGATTGCAGAATCGAGCCCAGGTGAGATAGGTATGCTTCTATTTGAAAAAGTTGGGAGGGAGCCTGATGCAGTTTCACAAGGACCGGCCTCTGGTTATCCAGAACGACTTCTGCATTCTCCTGGAAACGCGCCATCCCTCGTTCGAGGAAGTGCGCGCGGGCCTGTCGCGTTTCGCGGATCTCGTCAAATCGCCCGAGAACATCCATACCTACCGGATGACATCCCTGTCGCTGTGGAATGCCGCCGCGGCGGGCATTACGGTCGGGGAGATCCTCTCGTTTCTCGAGATGTGGTCGAAGTTCGGCATTCCTTCCGCCGTGAAGAGCGACATCCGCCGCTTCGTGGAGCGGTACGGACTTGTCCGGATGGAGCGCACGGGAGAGGACCTGCTGCTGATCTCGGACGATCTCTCGGTCATCAAGGAGATGGTGATGTACAAATCGCTGCGTTCCTACGGCTTATGCCAGGTGGATGAGCGGACGCTCCGTTTCTCTCCGCAGTATCGGGGACTGCTTAAACAGGAGCTCATCAAGCTGGGCTTTCCGGTGGACGACCAGGCCGGATATTCGCGGGGGGAAGAGCTGCCGATCCGCCTGCGCGACGGGGGAGAGGAGAGTCCCTTCTCCTTGAGAGCCTACCAGCGGGCCGCCGTCGATTCCTTCTACCGGGAAGGCGGCACGCTCGGGGGGAGCGGGGTGCTTGTGCTGCCCTGCGGCGCGGGCAAGACCGTCATCGGGATCGCGGCCATGGGCAAGCTGAACTGCGCCACGCTCATCCTTACCTCGAACAGCACCTCCGTGCGGCAGTGGAAGCGCGAGATTCTCGACAAGACGGACGTGACGGAGGACATGGTGGGGGAATACACCGGCACCCAGAAGGAAGTGCGGCCGATTACCATCGCCACCTATCAAATTCTGACCTACCGCAAGTCGAAAGACGAGCCTTTTGCTCATATGGACCTCTTCAACAAAAGGGATTGGGGCCTGATCGTGTACGACGAGGTGCACCTGCTTCCGGCCCCGGTATTCCGTGTCACCGCGGACATCCAGGCTACGCGCCGCCTCGGCCTGACGGCTACGCTCATCAGGGAGGACGGCATGGAACAGGACGTCTTCTCGCTGGTCGGTCCCAAGCGCTATGAGATGCCCTGGAAGGATCTGGAGTCGCAGGGGTGGATTGCCTCAGTCGAATGCGTCGAGCTGCGCGTGCCGATGCCGGAGCGGGAGATGGAAGCGTACCGCAGCTCCTCTCCGCGGGAGCAGATGCGGGCGGCCAGCATGAATCCAGCTAAGCTGGATGTCGTCTGCAGGCTCATCGAGCAGCATAAGGGGGAGCAGATTCTGATTATCGGACAGTACCTTGAGCAGCTGCACGACCTCGGCAGCCGCACCGGGATTCCTGTGATTACCGGGTCCATGCCGAACGAGAAGCGCGAGGAGCTCTATAACGCCTTCCGCAAAAGCGCCATCCAGGAGCTCATCGTGTCCAAGGTGGCCAATTTTGCGGTGGACCTGCCGGATGCGACCGTGGCCATCCAGGTGTCGGGGAGCTATGGCTCCCGCCAGGAGGAGGCCCAGCGTCTCGGCCGCATTCTGCGTCCGAAGGCCGGGAACAATAAAGCTTTCTTTTATACGGTGATCAGCGAAGATACGAGAGAACAGGAATTCGCCCTGAACCGGCAGCTGTTCCTGATTGAGCAGGGCTACCGGTACCGGATGGAGGAAGGCAAATCTGCGAAGGAGGAGGCGGCTCCATGAAGTATGCGGAACTTGCGGCAAGGATGCCGCGGGAGCTCAGAAACCGGATGGAGCGGGAGACCGTCTACGCCCCCTGGCTGGGCCGCGGCATGACGCTGGAGGAGCTATGGACGGACAAAGCCGTCATGGAGACCGTGTACAACCGGCTCGGCGCGTGCGAGCGGGAAGTGCTTCAGGCCGTCGTCCGCCGGGCGGCATGTGAGCCGTTCGACGCCCATGCGCTGGAGAGAGCCCTTCCGGGCCATCTCTCCGGAGCAGAGGCCCGTGCGGGGCTTGCCGGCCTGCTGCGCAGGGGCATCGTGTTCGCGTTCCGCAAGACCTGGGGCGAGCATACGTATGTGCTGCCCGCGGACGGCTTCGCCATGTGGCAGGATCTGCTGTTCCCTGGCCTAGAGGATGCGCTGCCGGCGGACTCGTTCCCGGATGCCGACGGGCTGGGGGGAAGCGGGGTAGGGCTCAGCGGCGAGCTCTTCGGCGTGCTGGTTGCCGCCGCACAGACGGGGCTCAAGCTCACCAAGCACGGGACGCTGCACAAGAAGCAGATGGCGAAGCTTGCGGAGAGCATCCGCCTCGATCCGGCCCGGCTGTCGGGCGCCGGCCTGAAGTACGCTTACGGCGACACCTACCCCCTCGAGCTCGCCGTCCTGCTTGACCTGGCGATGCGGCTCGGGGTACTGGTCCCCGGGGACGAAGAGCTGTTCCTGCAGCCGGAGGGACTGCAGCGCTGGCTGGCGCTCTCTGCGGCAGAGCAGGACCGCGTGCTGTACGGCCTATGGCAGCGGCTGGGACCACCCGTCGGCGCACCGCTCCAGCATGCCGTCCGGCTGCTCGAGAAGATCCCGGCGGGCGTCTGGTTCCCGGCGGAAGCGGCCATCTCGGCCCTACATCACCAAGGGCTGACCGGCACGGAAGCTCCGGCTGAGCTGGCGGCGGGCCTGCGCGGCCAGTGGATCGCTCCTCTGACGGCGTTCGGCTGGCTGGAGGAGGGCAGGGACCCGTCCGGTCTGACGGTTTACCGCTGGACGGCTCATCCATGGAACGGCGGTGGCGATGCGGAGGCTTCCCCCGGCGGTGAAGATGGCCGATTTATGGTACAGCCCGACTTCGACATCCTGGTACCGCCGGATGTCTCCCAGGCGGTGCGCTGGGAGCTCGCCTGCCTGGCCGACCTGGCTTCCGCGGATCACGTCAGCTTGTACAAGCTCAGCCGGACATCGGTGCGCCGGGCGCTCGAGCAGGGGCGGACGGCCGATGAGATCTGCTCGTTCCTGCAGGAGCATGCGATGTACGGCCTCCCCGAGAATGTGGAGCATACGCTGCAGCAGTGGGCGAAGCCCTTCGGCAGGACCCGCTTCGTTCAGGCGATGCTGCTGCGCTGTGCCGAAGAAGAGACGGCGGAAGCGGTGGCGAAGCTTCCGGGGGCGGAGCGGTATTTGCTCGAGCAGGCGGGAGCCCGGGATTTCATTGTCGAGGCGGGAGAGCTCAAGCACTTCTCGGCCCTGCTGGAGAAGGCAGGTTTCATGGCCGGACTGCCCCAGGGCAGCGGGGATGAGGAAGATAAGCGGTATCCGAAGCTGGAGGCGGCGGCTCCGGCTTCCGTCCGCGGAGCTTTGCTCCCGGGGGAGGCCGCTGCCGGAGACAAGGGTCTGATCTATTCGCGGAGCTCGGTGGCCTGCTACCAGATGGAAGGCAGTGTGCCGGAGACGGCGGACTTGTATCCGAAGCTCGGGGAGATTCCGGCCGGCTGGCTCCGGGATTACCGGAGCTACCACAGCTCAACCCGCAGGGAAATGGTGGAGAAAGCGATCGAGCTCCGAACCGCCCTTCAACTGAGGCTGGGGGGCGCGGATATGAAGCTCGTGCCGCGCAAGCTGCAGGAAACCCGCGGCACGTGGAGCGTGACGGGCTTCGGCGCCGGACCGGGAGAATCCCCCGGAGCGGGCCGGGAGGGCGAAGAGATCCGGCTGCTTGAAGGGCAGTGGCAGGAGATGAAGCTGATTCTCCCGGGGGTCAATGATAAATTTTAGCGTGAGGCAGGCGTGCGGTGAATATGGTATAATGATCTTGTCCCCGTGAGGAGATAACAAGCGGGGGGAGAGGCAGGGATGACCATATGGCTATCATGGAACCGCAGACGCTCGACATGTCCGCGCTCCTGCTCGGATCTTACGAGCTGGCAGATTATATCAAACAGTCCGCCGAGACGGCGGATTACCTATATTGGAAAGAACGCAAGGATGCGGACCCGGAGGTCCGTGCGCTTGTGAAGGAATTCGGCAAAAGCAAAGAGCGCTTCGAGGAGTGCGAAAGGTTCGGCCATTACCACCCGAACTACCACGAAGCGCTGGATGCGGTCAAAGAGGTGCAGTCGCGGCTCGAAGCCGTGGAATCGGTCCGCCGCTTCATGGAAGCGGAGCGGAAGCTGGACGAGCTGCTCTACGAAGTTTCGGAGATGATCGCCCGTTCCGTGTCGGACACGATCAAGGTGCCTTCGAACGACCCGCTGGCCAGCACCGGCGGCTGCTCTTCCGGCGGAAGCTGCAGCGGCAAGTGCGGCTAGGAGACGGACTTGCCGCGCCGGCTTACGGCCGGGTGAGCCGGAATACCGGCCGGATCTCGCCGACGATGTCCCCCCGCCGGTTGTACACCGGCGGCCGGTGGAAGGCGGCGAGCTTCGCGGCCTCTTCCGGACGGAGGGCCCCAAGCTGGAGCAGTGCTTCGGCGGCCGCCGGATAGATGGCGCGCTCGGCGCCGTCTTCGATCTTGAGAGCCAGGCCGAGGCCGAGCTCGGGAACCGCGGCGGCGTAGACGCCTTCCGCGCCGAATTTGCCGATGATCCGCCCGCCGGTGGCCTCCACCAGCGCCGTATCGAAGCGGGCGGTGCCGGCTACATAGTAGGGCTGGTGCCGGATGCTCTCCACGATCCGGCGGCAGGCTTCCGCCCGCTCTGCCGGCAGTCCGCGAGGACTCCCGAGCCGGGCGTAAGCCAGCGCCAGCGCCGCGATGGGAACGCCGAATACGGGTACGCCGCAGCCGTCGGTGCCGAGGGTGATGCCGCTTTGCGGCACACCGCACATGTCGGCTACAGCCGCCAGCATCTTTTGCTGGACAGGATGCCCGGGATCGGTATACTGATGTATAGATACACCCATAACCTGGGCAAGTGCCAGCATACCGGCGTGCTTGCCCGAGCAGTTGTTGTGCAGGGCGGTGGCCGGCTGGCCGCCGGCTTTTAGCATATCCGCAGCCGGAGCGTACATCGGCTCCTGCGGGCCGCAGCGTAGAGCGCTTTCATCGCAGCCTGCTTTCGCAAGAAGGCTTCTCGCCGCTTCCGTGTGCCGGGGCTCGCCTCCGTGCGATGCGCAGCAGAGCGCCGTTTCGGCCTCGGTCAGCCCGAGCCTTGCGGCCCCGCCGGACTCCACCAGGGGAATGGCCTGCAGCAGCTTGGCGGCGGACCGGGCATAGGTATAATAATCAGGGCTGCCGGCCGAGGCGATCAGGCTGCCGGCCGTATCGACTACGGCAATATGGCCGCGGTGCACGCTCTCGGTTAGCGTTCCGCGGGTGACTTCAATCAACGGTTTCGAATGGTGCTCCTGCAGCGGCATTCTATCTTCACATTCCTTTCCATTGGCAAGAGCGAAACGCGTCCTGCCCTTGTTTCATCGGTTATTCTCATTCTATTTTATGGTTCACTTCGTCCCGATTCCATTACGTCAGAAAGAAGGTTGGATCCATGTTTACCGAACGTACCGGAATCATCGTCTGGTTCAGTGATTTGAAGGCCGCCGGCAAGCAGCTGGAGAAGTACGGCAACGTCCATTTCATCTCCAAGAAGCTTCATTACGCCGCCATGTATATCTACGCAGACCGTCTCGAAGAAACGATGAAGCAGCTGCAGCGGCTGCCCTTCGTCAAGAAGGTGGAGCGCTCCTACCGCAATGAGATCAAAACTGAGTATAACAGTAATATTCCAGACAAAACAAGATTCTACACCTTGTAGGACAGGGAACCCCAGGCAGCTCCTTCGGTGAGGGATAGCGGGGATATCCGGGATTCTGCAGTATACGCGCCGGACGCAGGGGGGGGGCTGTGTCCCGGAGCTTGCCGAATACGGACGAATGGCTGTAGTAAGGTGTCGAAAGGACGGCTTCTGACCCAGAAGCCTTTTTGTCGTTGCCAGGCCCGGTTTTTCCGGGTGTCCGTTTTTTTGAATCTACCGCTGCCGCTTGATTGACAGCCTTTTCATAACGAAATCGTCCGCTCCTTTCTAAAGTTTTTTTTATTTGATTATCTATTGGAATGGAGTAAAATGGATGTAAGGAACATTTCGTGTACATAGGACGGATGGACCATTTTCCTAGGAAGAGGGTTGTGTTGTGCAAGGGAGCAGTTTCAACGGCCGGGAAAGAAAAAGCATGGGCACTGCATCGCTGCTCGGCGGCAGACCAATCTCCGATATTGTTGTCACTCACCATGCACGCAGCCGCTGGGCAGACCGCGTCGAGACCGAGAAGACCGGGTTTCACGATATCACCGCCTTCTTGTGGAATAAGCTGAAGTCAGACAGCATTCGTACATACTACAAGAATGAAGAGGACGTTTTTTTGATCGATGACGATCTCGTCATGGTGGCGGAATTCGCCCCCGTGGTGCAGGATCTTCCCCTGGGGATGCCGCCCAGATACAAGATGATCGTCGTTACGTTCCTCGGGCGCATGTCCGAAACGATGGAACTCAGGGATCTTCGCTCCTATTACTCGTGGCTGCGGCATTCTAGAAGAATGACGCTCATCAAGAACAGCCGCAAACGTAAATAAAAGGGCCCGAAGTCCCGGCGGCGAAAGTCCTGCCATCAATGGCGTAGGGGCGTGCGGAAATCGGGAGGGTAGGAGCTTCTGGGGTATGCCGGAGATTTCCGGCATGCCTTTTTGTTTTTTGCTATAATAGGGGAACCAAGCAAGCGGAGGATATCTCGTATGGCGCTTAATTTTCACCAGTTGCATATATTTCACACGGTGGCGGAGAAGGGCAGCTTCTCCCACGCGGCTCAGGCTCTGCATATGACGCAGCCGGCGGTTACGATGCAGGTGCAGTCCCTCGAGGATTATTTCGGGACGAAGCTGTTCGTGCGCTCGACGAAGCGGGTGGAGCTGACGGAAGCGGGCAGGGCGCTGCTGCCGTTCGCTTCCCGGAGCATCTCGCTGATGAAGGAGACGGACGCCGGCATGGCCAAATTCACGCACATGCTCGAAGGCCGGCTTCATCTGGGCGCTTCGCTCACTGTAGGCGAGTACGTGCTCCCGCGGCTGCTCGGCCCTTTCTCGCAGGAGTTTCCGAATATCTCGGTATCGATGAAGGTGATCAATACGAAGCAGATCCTTGAGGAAGTGCTGAATCACCAGCTGACGTTCGGTCTGGTCGAAGCGGAGGTGCATCATCCGGATGTCCATGCGGAGCCGGTGCTGAGCGACGAGCTGACTCTGATCGTGCCGAAGAACCACCCTCTTGCGGCGCAGGAGACCATTCGGGTGCCGGATCTGCTTCCGTATTCCTTCGTGCTTCGGGAACAGGGCTCAGGTACCCGCCGGGTGATGGAGGAAGAGCTGGTGCGGGCGGGCTGTGAGCTCAGCTCGCTGAAGATCGTCATGGAGCTCGGAAGTACGGGAGCCGTGAAGTCGGCCGTGGAAGCGGGGCTCGGTATCTCCGTCATCTCCCAGTCTTCCGTGAAGCATGAGACCGCGCTCGGCGTGCTCGTGGCCAAACAGGTGGAGGGCGTTTCGTTCGCCCGCAGCTTCCATGCCATCTACCTCGGGTCGACGCTGCTGCCGATCTCGGCGGTAACCTTCCTCAGCTTCCTGAGGGAGCGCGATCTCAGCCAGTGGCTGTAAGGCGGGCCGGTCCGCCCGGATCCATGGCACTATTCTATTGTTATGAATGAAGGGGGAAACAAGCAGCATGGCATACGCCGATCTGCATACGCATACGCTGGCGTCCGACGGCACGAGGCCGCCGGCCGATAATGTGCGCCTGGCGGCCGAGGCCGGGCTCTCCGCCGTCGCCATCACCGATCACGATACCGTGGGCGGCCTGGACGAAGCTCTGGAAGCGGGCCGGACCTATGGGATCACGGTTGTACCCGGAGTGGAGATCAGCACGGTCAGCGGGGGCGAAGATATCCACGTGCTCGGGTACTGGATCGATCACAAGGACACCCGCTTCCTTGAACGCCTCGCGGGACTGCGTGAAGTACGCGACCGGCGCAATGAGATGATCATTGAGAAGCTTCAGGAGCTGGGGCTCGAGGTGACGATGGAGGATGTGCTGGAGTCCGTCCGCTCGCTGAAGCGGGAAAGGGACACCGTGGGACGGCCCCATATCGCGGATGCCCTGGTCCGCAAGGGCTACGTGGCGAACATGGCGGAAGCCTTCGACCGCTACCTGGCCAAGGGCGCCGCGGCTTATGTCAACCCGCCGCGGATCACGCCGTCGGAAGCCGTGGGCTGGATCCGGGAGGCCGGGGGGGCTCCGGTGCTGGCGCATCCGGGGCTGTACAGCCAGGACGGGCTGATCGCCGAGCTGGCCGCTGCAGGGCTTGCCGGCGTAGAAGCTTACCACGCCGACCATACGCCGGAGCAGGAAGCGCACTATGAAGCGCTGGCGCAGAGGCACGGACTGCTCGTTACGGCGGGCTCCGATTATCACGGCGAGCGCGGCGGAGTGGTCTTCCATGCACCGGTGGGCGCCCGGCGGATTGCGGCTGGGGTGGTCGACGATTTATACACCAGAAGAGGGGAAACGACAGCATGAGAGTCAGAAAAGCAATCATACCGGCAGCGGGTCTTGGGACCCGGTTCCTGCCGGCCACAAAGGCGCAGCCTAAAGAGATGCTGCCGATTGTAGACAAACCGGCGATTCAGTATATCGTAGAGGAAGCGATGGCCTCGGGGATCGAGGATATCATGATCATCACCGGACGCAACAAGCGGGCGATCGAGGATCATTTTGATAAGTCGGCGGAGCTGGAGACGCTGCTTGAGATGAACGGCAAGGACGAACTGCTGGAGCTTGTGCAGTCCGTATCCAATCTGGCGGATGTCCATTACATCCGCCAGAAGCAGCCGCTGGGCCTCGGGCATGCCGTGCTCTGCGCCCGCAAATTCATCGGCGACGAGCCGTTCGCCGTGCTGCTCGGCGATGATATCATCCAGTCGGATCCACCGTGTCTGCAGCAGATGATGGACCTTCACGAACAGACGCAGGCTTCGGTCATCGGCTGCCAGGAAGTGCCCTGGAATGACGTGGACAAATACGGCATCATCTCGCCGGCTGCCGGCAGGCAGGGAGAGGCTTGGCGTACAGTCGAGGATCTCGTGGAGAAGCCGGAGAGGGACGCCGCGCCTTCGAACCTTGCGGTGATCGGGCGCTATATCCTCACGCCGGACATCTTCAGTATCCTCGAGGACAGTGCGCCGGGCCGCGGAGGGGAGATCCAGCTGACCGATGCGCTGCGCATCCTGAACCGTCATAGGCAGATGGCGGCCTTCCCGATTCCGGGCCGGCGCTTCGATGTAGGCGATAAGCTCGGCTATATCGAAGCCACGATCGAGATGGCGCTGGAGAGGGAAGACCTGCGGGAGCCGCTGCTCGAATATCTTCAGCGCCGTATCAACAGGTAACGAGGCGCGGATGCCGGACAACGGCACACTACGGCTCGTGAGGGCCAGGCTAGGCAGTACCCCCGCGGCGCGGGGCCTTCGTTCCCCGATGAAGACAGCTGCCGAGATGTTCATGTCCTTATCCTTCCTGATGATAGATTCTCACTCAGCAGTTATGTTAAAGCAGAAAAGACCCGAGGCCGCCGGCTCCGGGTCTTTTCTGCTTTTATATTCCGGGTTTCTTCGTATGAGGATGCGGGAGCGCGTGGCCTGGGATTCAGGGAGCTTCCAAGGCCGAAAGCCGAAAGGCAGACAGCAGGCTCCGGTCATTCACAACCGTTTCAGCAGCCCCTTGGCCAGGGCGGACTGCTCAAGCAGCAGTACCGCGTAAGCTCCCTTGCCGGCCTCGGTGAGATCCGAACGAATGATGCCAACCAGATCTTCGATCGTCTCCAGCGCACTGATCGCCTCGCGCTGATCGGCATGCGCCTTGGGCGGCACAGGCGGCGAAACCGGGCTCAGCGGACGGCTGCCCGCAGGCCCCCCTCCCTCCGGCTGCCGTTTCTCGCGGCGAAGCCGCTCCATCGTATCCTGCATCCGCTGCAGCCGGTCCTGAAGAGGACAGAGAAGCAGGTGGGCGGTGCCGGTTTCTTCCTCCCACTGCTGGTGCAGCTCGAAGAGCTCCGGCCGCCGCTCCGTGCCGCATAGGAAGTTGAGCTCCAGCCGCACGGTGCTGCCGGGCCGGAGGAACCGGCCCATTTTCTCCAGGGAGCCTTCGTCCGCAATCTGGGCGAGCTTCGATGCCCCGGGAAACCGCAGCTCCGCATGGGCCGAGCGGTCCAGGATCCGCAGGGAAGCGTCGACATGGAAGTAAGGCAGCGGCAAGTGCTTAGCCTGCATCAGCATGGGAAGGTCACCCTAACCCTTTCTCGGAGCGGAGCACCCTGCCGGCCTCGGTATAGGAACGCATCCATGCTCGGACATCCTCCAATTCGGGGAGGATGACTGTGGCGGGGGAGCAGTGGGGCTGCAGTCGGAAGCGGGAGGCGAGGCGTCCTCCAAGCAGGACGGTGGGGCGGTGCGGAAGGGCTTCGAAGGCTTCAACATAGGCGGATAGCGCAGGCAGCGCATACACCATGGATACCGAGATGCCGATCACCTGAGGCTTCCAGTTCGCGGCCGCGATCAAGGCATACTCAAGCGGCAGGTTCGGCCCGTAGAAGCGCGTCTGCCAGCCGTATTCCTGAAAGTAGGAGGAAATCATCTTGAGTCCGAGAAAATGCATCTCCTGCTCCATGCAGAGGAACATGGCCTTATCCGCGGTGCTCTCATGCGGCTCCAGGCCGGCTGCATAGTGGCTGAGGAGCCGGTCGCACACCGAGGAAGCGAGATGTTCGTCTGCGACAGTGACCGAGTTGTGTTCCCACAGGTCTCCGATGTACCGCATCGCCGGAGTCAGAAGCCGGGTGTATACATAAAGCGAATTTCTGCCGGCCTCCCTTTGGCGGTCGACCAGGTTCCATGAAGTCCGGATCGCCCGTCAACAGGGTTTCGGCCAGCAATTCGGCGTGAAAGTTCATTGGGGTTCACCTACTCTTCGAAGAAGTCCAGCATATGGCGGTTTCTCTGCAGGCTGTCAAGCTTCCTCTCTGCTGTCAAGCTTCTTTCTATTGTAACGAAAACATAGGGGTTCTACCACCCGAAGGGCCGAAGGCGCTTTCACACTATAAAAAAGAAATCACAAGGACCCTAAAAAGGGTTATAATGGATGAACAGCCGTTAAGAAACAAGCACAGCCGATTTGCGATAATCATAGGCCGGGGTTTGAGACAGCCTGCTGGATCAAGCCGCGGCCGTGCTGAAAGAGGTTGAGGCAGATGAGCACCATTCTATCGGAACAGGATGTGCAGGAACAATCCCCACCCGGCGGATATATCGTCGGGATCGGCGCATCTGCGGGGGGGCTTGAGGCGCTTCAGCAGTTCTTTGACCATATGAGGCCCGACTGCGGGCTTTCTTTCGTTGTCGTTCAGCATCTGTCTCCGAATTACAAGAGTTTCATGGCCGAGATTCTGACGAAAAATACTTCGATGAATATTTACGAGGCGGAGCATCTCATGGAGGTGCGGCCCAACTGCATTTATCTCATTCCCCCCAAAAAGGACATGACGATCGTCGGCCGGACGCTTCAGGTGACCGAGCACCGGCAGAAAGCCGGACTGAACCTGCCGATCGATATGTTCCTGACCTCGCTGGCCAAGGATATCGGCAGCCGGGCCATCGGCGTGATTCTCTCCGGCACGGGAAGCGACGGCACGCGAGGAGTAGAAGCGATTAAGGAGCACGGCGGGCTCGTGATCGTGCAGGACGAGCTCACGGCCAAGTTCGACGGAATGCCGAACAGCGCCCGTCTGACCGGGATCGTCGATCAGGTGATGACCCCGCAGGCCATGGCGGATTATCTCATCGAATGGACCTCCGGCGAGGCGGAGATCGAGTGGGAGGAGGCGGAAGAAGCTCCGGATCACCATAGCGGGCTTGACCTCTCCTCCCTGCCTCATTTCCTGGAGCTGCTGCAGGCTTCCAGCGGAATAGACTTCAGCTATTATAAGGAGAACAGCATCCTCCGCCGAATCGAGAGACGGATGAATCTGCTCGGCCTCTCCACCGCAGAAGCTTACCTGCACCACTTGAGGAGCAATCCCGACGAGCTGATGAGCCTCGGCAAGGATCTGCTCATCGGCGTGACGCATTTCTTCCGCGATCCGGAGGCCTTCGGGGTTATCCGCACCAAAGTGCTGCCCGCCATTCTCGAGAACAAGAAGCGGGAAGCGCACATCCGCGTCTGGGTGGCCGGCTGCTCAACGGGCGAGGAGGCTTACTCGCTTGCGATGCTCTTCGATGAGCTGATCTCGCGCCAGGAGCAGCCCTATACGGTCAAGATTTTTGCCACCGATCTCGACAAGGATTCGATCGAGTACGCGTCCCAGGGGGTGTACCCCGAATCCGCTGTACAGAGTGTGCCGTCCGAGTATCTCCAGTCCTATTTTACGCAGATCGGCGACAATTACCAGGTGAACAAGAATATCCGCAAGATGGTCGTGTTTGCTCCCCACAACATTACCAAGGATCCTCCGTTCAGCAACCTGGACCTGGTGACCTGCCGCAACATGCTGATTTACCTTCAGTCCGAGGTGCAGCAGAAGGTGCTCTCGCTGTTTCATTTTTCCCTGAATCCAAGCGGATTCATGTTCCTCGGACCCAGTGAAACGGTCGGCAAGCTGAGCTCCCTCTTCTACCCCTTCGACCGGAAGTGGAACGTGTATCAGCAGCGCAGCCGGATGGCCGGTTCCCCCGTGCCAAGCGCCGTCGAAGTAAGTGACAGCGTGGACGTTACGAAGGTGCACCAGATGGCACGCAGAGGATACTCCCCCTTGAGGGAGATCCCGTCCTACCGCAAGCCCGACGAGCTCTATACGGCTTTCGTGGATGAGCATATGCCGCCCTGCATGGTACTGGACGAGAATAACGAGGTGCTGCATCTCAGCGGCAATATCAACCCTTATCTGGTGCTGGCCCGGGGCAAGCCGAGCTGGAATATCTACAAGATGGTGGAGGCGCATCTGGCTGTCGCCATCGTTACGGCGGTGCAGAAGGTCAGCAAGGAGCAGCGGACGATCTACTACCATGACATCAAGGCCAATAACTCCGATCAGTCGCCTTACATTAACCTTACAGTGAAGCCGTTTTCAACCAAAAATAAAAGGTTTGACAAGCTGGTGCTCGTCGTCTTTGAGGATGCGGGTATGCCGCCTCCGGCCCCGCGGATTCCCGAGACCTTCGATATGGACCACAATGTGAACCAGCGGATCGTCGAGCTGGAGCAGGAGCTGCAGCGGGCTGAAGAATCGCTGCAGGCGACCATTGAAGAGCTCGAGACTTCCAACGAGGAGCTGCAGGCGACCAATGAGGAGCTCGTTGCCGCCAATGAGGAGCTCATGAGCACCAACGAAGAGCTGCAGTCGGTGAACGAAGAGCTCGTCACGGTGAACACGGAGTACCAGTATAAGATCCAGGAGCTGACGGACCTCAATAACGACATGGACAACTTCCTGGTGAGCACGAAGATCGGCACGATTTTTCTCGATAAAGAAATGCGCATCCGGCGCTTCACCCCGGCGATCACCCGGGAGATCAATCTGCTTGATGTGGATTATGGGAGGCCGATCCGGCACATTTCGCATAATTTCCTCTATGAGGGCATCGTGCAGGATGCCGAGACGGTGCTGAAGACGCTCGTGCCGATCGAGAAGGAAATCCAGAGCCGCAGAGGCAGCTGGTATATGATGCGGGTGCTTCCTTACCGGACAGGCGATCATTTCATCAAAGGCATCGTGCTGACGTTCGTGGACATCACGGAGCTCAAATCGGCCAATGAGGAGCTCCTGAAGCTGTCTTACGCCATTGAACAAAGCCCGTCGATCACTCTGCTGGCCAATCTTGAGGGAATGATCCTGTACGTCAATCCGAAGTTCGCCGAAGTGACCGGTTATGCACAGACCGAGATGATCGGCGTCCATTTCCGGGAGCTCAATGACTGGCAGGCCTCTTCGGTTTCGTTCACCGAGGTATGGAGCACCCTCAGCTCCGGGCGGGAATGGAAAGGCGAGCTGCAGAGCCGGCGCAAGGACGGGGAGACGTACTGGGAGTCGGTGCGGTTCCTGCCGATCAAGGACGAGGACGGGCGGACCCTGCATTACCTGCGGATCGCCGAAGACATCTCCGACCGCAAACAGACCGAGGAGCTTCTGCGCAAGAGCGAGATGCTCTCGGCCGTCGGACAGCTCGCCGCCGGCATCGCGCATGAGATCCGCAATCCGCTTACGGCGCTTAAGGGCTTCACGAAGCTCATGGGCACCGGCGGGCATAACGAGAGCTACCTCGCCATCATGTCGGCCGAGCTCGAGCGGATCGAGGAGATTGTGAGCGAGCTTCTCGTGCTGGCCAAGCCGCAGGCCGTTGATTATTTGCCGAAGTCGGTACCGTCCATCCTTCAGGATGTCATCATGCTGCTCGATACGCAGGCGATCATCTCGAATGTGGAGATCGAGACGGAGATCGACGAGCCTCTCCCGTACGTAAGCTGCGTGGAAAACCAGCTCAAGCAGGTGTTCATCAACGTGCTCAAGAACAGCGTCGAAGCCATGCCGAAGGGCGGGACGATTACGGTGCGCGCCAAGCGTACGGAGGACCGGAGGCTGCGGGTTTCCTTCATCGATCAGGGATTCGGCATCCCCGAGAGCAAGCTGGCCCGGATCGGCGAGCCCTTTTTCACTACGAAGAACAAGGGGACGGGCCTCGGACTTATGGTGTCGTACAAAATCATCGAGAATCACCAAGGCACGATGCAAATCTTCTCAAAGGAGGGAGTCGGCACCACGGTGGAGATCCTGCTCCCGGCGCTCAGCACCTGATCTGTTGGCAGCCGGAGGGATTCTCCCTTTGTTGTATAAGCTTTGTAAATGGTTTATACTGGGGCCACCAAGGGTTCGGAGGTCGGCTTCATGAATCGGCGTTTGTATACCATCAAGGAAGTGTCGATGAGAACGGGCATGTCGACGCAGTTGATCCGCAAGTGGGAGGAGCGGTACGGGGCGGTGGCGCCCTCGCGGTTTCCGAACGGATACCGGGGCTATACGAAGCAGGATATCGAAGTCCTGCTGTGGTTGAAGCGCCAAGTGGATGAAGGCGTACCCATCGGGCTCGCAGCCGAGGAGCTCCAAGCGATGGGGCCGGAAGCCGGCGAGCTCGCCGCTCCCGGGGCGGAGTTGTCCGCACTGCCGGATCAGCTGCTTCAAGGGGAGACGGCGGATTACCGTGAAAGCCTGCTGCAGTGCTTTCTCCGGCTGGATCAGGCCGGAGCGCAGCGGTTCTTCGACCGGCTGCTCTCCCAGCACGACATGGACTTTGTGCTTCTGCAGGTGCTGGCGCCCGTGCTGGTGGAGCTCGGAGACCGCTGGGAGCGAGGGGAGATCTCCGAATATCAGGAGCACTTCGGCAGCCACATCATCCGCGAGCGCCTGCTGGCGCTCCGGAATCTGCATCACCGCTCCCCCGATACACCGCTGATCATTACGGCCTGTTCCCCGGGAGAGCGGCATGAGCTTGGGGTGCTGTTCTTCGGCTATTTCATGCGGCAGGCCGGCTGCCGGATTGTCTATCTCGGGGCAGCACCCTCCGAGAAGGGCCTCTTCGACTGTCTGGGGCAGATGAAGCCCGCGGCCTTCGCGTTCGGTTCCTCTTCGCCGGGGCTGCTGGAGGAAGCGCTTCCGTTCTACCGCGAGCTCGACCGCCGGATCGGCGTGCTCGGGCTGCGGACGAAGGTGTTCATCGGCGGGCGCTCGGCGACGGAAGACGCCTTGCTGCCGGGCACGCAGTTCGTCCACAAGCTGGCGGGCGATGCCAGGGAAGCCGCGCAGAAGATGAAGCGGCTGATCGGCTGAATGCTGCGCAGCGGTGGTCCGGACGATCGGAGGTCCGGTATCGGAGACGGATGCTGGCGGAATGGAAGACCGTCTGCTCTGCAGGCGGAATCGGCAGGGAACAAAAGAAGAAGCGCGCGGCCGTCCTGGGGACGGGCCGCGCGCTTCTTTGCTGTACATGGAATCGAGGTGGGTTCAGCCTAAGGGGCGGCAGCGCCTTCTCGCCTATAGGAGGCTGAGGGCGCCGTGCACTCTCCGGGCGGGACCCCGCCTCTGGAATCTGATGCAGCCGGGCCGGACCTTACTTGGAAGCCACAGGCAGCGCCTTGATCCGATCCGGATCCGGCGTGACGAACAGCGTCCGCTGGTGATCGTAAATCACGAAGCCCGGCTTCGCCCCGCCGGGCTTGCGGACGTGCTTGATCAGCGTGTAATCGACCGGTACGCCGCTGGATTCCTTGGCCTGGCTGTAATAGGCCGCCAGCTGGGCGGCTTCGTGCAGCGTGCTCTCGCCGAACTCGGGGCTGCGGATGACGACATGGGAGCCCGGGATGTCCTTGGTATGCAGCCAGGTGTCGCCGGCATGGGCCAGCCGGTTCGTCAGGTATTCGTTCTGGGTGTTGTTCTTGCCTACGTAGATCGGAATGCCCTCCGAAGAAGTGTAGCAGGCGAGCACGGGCTTCGCGTTCGCCTTTTTCTTCGTTCCCCTGCGGCCGCGGGCCCGGAGATAGCCCTGTTCGGTCAGTTCTTCCCGGATCTCTTCTATATCCGAGAGGGAGGCCGTGGCAAGCTGCTGCAGCAGGGTGTCAAGGTAGAGGATCTCCTCGTGGGCCTGGTTCATCTGCTCCTCTACGGCGATCAGCGAGTTCTTACTCTTCGTGTACTTCTTGAAGTAGCGCTGCGCGTTCTCCGACGGGGTCAGCAGGGGATCGAGCTCGATGACGACCGGCTTCTGGTCTTCATCATAGTAATTGATCACCTCGATGTTCTTCTCCCCTTTGCGGAGCAGGTGCATGGAAGCGGTGAGGAGCTCGCCGAGGATCCGGAAGCGGTCGGCTCCGCGGGCGTCCTCCCTCGTCTCCTGCAGCTTCTCGAGCTTCTTCACATTCTTGGCGCGCTCGTTGGTGAGCAGTCGGATGAGGTCGGATACCCGCTGTTTGACCGTATCGCGCTCCGCCTTGTCGCTGTAATACGCCTCGAGCAGCTCGGACACGGCGGAATACCGGCGGGTCTCGCCTTCGATGTGCGTCAGCGGCAGGATAGAGAAGAAGGCCTTGCCGGAGGCGGCCTGCTCCACGATCACCGGCTCCGCTTCGCCTTCGCGGAGCCGCTGCATCAGCTCCGCGAACTGCAGCCACAGCCTGGCCGGGGCGGCGGCCGGAGCGAGGACAGTCTCCCCGCCGGCCGCCCGGTGGACGAGCTCGCGGGCCGCCAGCGGCGAGAAGCCGCTGAAGCGCTGCACGAGCGCTCCCTCCCAGAAGCGGAGGGCGGCGCTTTCACCCAGTTCGGCCGACTCGGCGGCCACGGTCATCAGGGCGGTGAACTGCGGCTCCGACACCTCGAGCGGCATGGTCTTATGCTGCTCGGGCGGCGCCGTATAAGAGCTCCCCGGCATGACGATCCGGTAGGACGAGATGGCCGGCGTGACGTGATGGATGCCGTCGATGATCGTGCCGGCTGCCGGATCGGTAAGGATGATGTTGCTGTGGCGGCCCATGATCTCGACGATGATTTTTTTGGTACTGAGGTCCCCGAGCTCATCGCGCTGGCGGATGCCGAAGTGGATGATCCGCTCGAGCCCCGGCTGCTCGATGCTCTCGATGATGCCGCCCTCGCAGTGCTTGCGAAGCAGCATGCAGAACATCGGGGCTTCCTTCGGATTCAGGAAGCTCTCTTCGGTGAGATGCACACGGGGATAAGTCGGATTGGCGGAGAGCAGAAGCTTGACGCTGCGGCCCGGCGCGCGGACCTGCAGAAGGATATCGTTTTCGGTAGGCATTTGGATTTTATTGATTCTGCCGCCTACGAGGCTCTGAAGCTCGCGGACGAGACAGTGGACGACGAGACCGTCGAATGACATGAGGGACAACTCCATTCCTGGCGATAAATTAACCTGCGCCACTCTCTATCATGCCATATTTTTGAGGAAATTTTAAGAGCGGTCTCCGAATGACGCTTTCGGGCAGGCCGGCAGCGCCGGTTTCCCCCTCCGAGGACGTTCGTGATAAGGCGTGGGAGAGGGGCTGCCGTTCAAACCAAGCGCCGCCGTTTCCAGCAGCCGTGCCCGATAAACCATGCTCCTTCGTCACCTGCCCGCCCCCTTCCGAACCGGTGCTATTTTCCGGCTTGTCTGAATACATTTAGCCTAGACAACCTATTGGGAGGGATAAAGCAGATGAGTCAGAAATCGTGGGTTCACATGACGGTCCAGGAGATCCTTCAGGCGTCGGGAACCGAGCCCTCACAAGGGCTGAGCGAAGAGGAGGCGCAGGGAAGGCTCGCTGAACACGGGAAGAACGAGCTGGCGGAAGGGCAGGGCATTTCGCCGATCACCCTGTTTCTGAACCAGTTCAAGGACTTCATGGTGCTGGTGCTTGTCGGTGCGACACTCGTCTCGGGGCTGCTCGGCGAATATCTCGATGCGGTCACGATTATCGCCATTATCATTATGAACGGCATTCTCGGCTTCGTGCAGGAATTCCGTGCGGAACGGTCGCTGCGTGCACTGAAGGAGCTTTCGGCGCCGAATGCCAAAGTTCTGCGAGGAGGCCGGGTGGAGCTGGTGCCGGCAAGGGAGCTCGTGCCGGGGGATATCGTGCTGCTCGAGAGCGGCGACCGTGTGCCGGCGGACATCCGGTTCATCGAAGCGTACGGCGCCTATGCCGAAGAATCCGCGCTTACGGGGGAATCCGTGCCGGTGGCCAAGCATACGGAGGCGCTGCTCGGGGAGGAGATTCCGCTCGGCGACCAGCGCAACCTCGGCTTCATGGGGACAATGCTCACCCGGGGCACGGCCAAGGGCGTGGTCATCCGCACGGGCATGAAGACGGAGATGGGCAAGATCGCCGATCTCATCCAGCAGACGGACGCCCAGGAGACCCCGCTGCAGCACCGGCTGGAGCAGCTGGGCAAAATCCTGATTATCGTCGCGCTGGGACTGACGGTGCTGGTAGTTGCGGCAGGCATTCTGCACGGGCAGGAGCCGTACGGCATGTTCCTGGCCGGCGTGTCGCTCGCGGTGGCGGCGATTCCGGAAGGGCTGCCGGCGATCGTGACGATCGCCCTGGCACTCGGCGTCCAGCGGATGATCCAGCGCAAGGCCATTGTACGCAAGCTGCCTTCGGTGGAGACGCTGGGGTGTGCTTCGGTGATCTGCTCGGATAAAACCGGCACCCTGACCCAGAACAAAATGAGCGTTACCCACCTGTGGCTCGGCGGGGATGTGCTGGAGGTGACGGGCGACGGCTACGCGCCGAGCGGCGAAATACTGCGTGACGGCAAGGGCATTGATGTGCGCAATCATCAGATGCTGCGCCGGCTGCTCCAGGTGTCGGTGCTCTGCAATAACGCCCAGCTGTATGAGGAAGAACGGGCGGCAGACGGCAAGAAGAAAAAGGATGAGGAGCCCGGCAGCCAGTGGAACATCAAAGGGGACCCGACCGAGGGGGCGCTCGTGGTGCTCGGTGCCAAGGCGGGGATGACCCATGCCTCCCTCGACGGCTTGTACCGGCGGGTTCACGAGCTGCCGTTCGATTCGGAACGCAAGCGGATGTCCGTGGTCGTGGAGCACCAGGGAGGCCGGATGGTCTGCACCAAGGGGGCGCCGGATCTGCTCATCCAGCAGTGCGCCTATGTGCTCTGGGACGAGAAGGTGATCCCGTTCACGCCCACCTTGAAGTCCAAGGTGCTGGCGGCCAACGAGGGCATGGCGAAGAATGCGCTGCGGGTGCTCGGTCTGGCTTACCGGGACCTGAAGGCCGGCGAGCGGGGCGAGGACGAGCGGGAGGTGGAGGCCCAGCTGGTGTTCGTGGGGCTTACCGGGATGATCGATCCGCCGCGCCGTGAGGTCCGCGAGGCGATTCTCAAATGCCGGCGCGCAGGAATCAAGACGGTGATGATCACGGGGGACCACCAGACGACCGCGGAAGCGATCGCCCGCCAGCTCAGCATTCTCCCGCAGGACGGCCGCACCTTGAACGGCCAGCAGCTCGCCTCGATGAGTGATGAGGAGCTCGACAAGGTCATCGAAGGCGTGTACGTGTTCGCCCGCGTCTCTCCGGAGCATAAGCTGCGGATCGTGAAGTCGCTGCAGCGCGGCGGCCATACGGTTGCAATGACGGGGGACGGCGTCAACGACGCGCCGGCGATCAAGGCGGCCGATATCGGCATTGCGATGGGCATCAGCGGGACGGACGTGTCGAAGGAGGCGTCCTCGCTTGTGCTCAGCGACGACAATTTTGCGACGATCGTGTCGGCCATAGAGGAAGGGCGGGGGATCTACGAGAACATCCGCAAGTTCATCCGCTACCTGCTCGCTTCGAACGTGGGCGAGATCATGACGATGTTCCTGGCGATGATGGCCGGTCTGCCGCTGCCGCTCATCCCGATCCAGATTCTCTGGGTCAACCTGGTCACCGACGGCCTGCCGGCCATGGCGCTTGGGGTCGACCAGGCCGAGAAGGATCTCATGCAGCACAAGCCGCGCCCGGCCAAGGAGAACATCTTCGCCCGCCGGCTCGGCTGGAAGATCATCTCGCGCGGCATCCTGATCGGCGTCTGCACCCTGGCTGCATTCTACATTGCGCTGAAGCAGGGCGGGGACAGCGCCGACGCGCTCGTCAAGGCCCAGACGGTCGCCTTCGTCACGCTTGTCATGGCGCAGCTGATCCACGTCTTCGACTGCCGCAGCTCACGCTCGATCTTCCACCGCAACCCGCTGCAGAACGTCTGGCTTGTCCTGGCGGTAGTCTCCTCGCTGCTGCTGATGTTCCCCGTGCTGTACGTGGAGCAGCTTCAGCCGATTTTCAAAACCGTGCCGCTGGGTCTTGCGGACTGGATTCTCGTGCTCGGCTTCGCCGGGATCCCGACCTTCCTCATGGGCTTCGGCTCCCTGATGAGCAAGCCCGCGAAACGCAAGCCCGCCGTCTATGGTCCGGGCTCCAAAGGGGTCAAACCGGTTGTGCGGTAATCAAGCGAAGGGCTTGAGCCGTTTGTCCGTTACTCTACCCACTTAAATACTCGCAGGCCGGATCTCGGATGAGGTTCGGCCTTGTTTGCATTTTGAGCCCGTTTCCTTTAAAATTTGGCGGAAAACGCTATGCATCCCTGCCAAAGTGCGTTATAGTATGGGATAAAATGCGAAAAACGGGAGTTCTCTCGATGAAAACGACGAATTTTACGAAAATGCAGGGCCTCGGCAATGATTTTATTGTCTTCCACGGCCATGACCGTCTACCGGAGGACGCGGGGGCGCTGGCGCTCCGTCTGTGCGACCGCCACTTCGGGATCGGGGCGGACGGACTGGTCTTTGTGCTTCCGTCCGAGCGGGCGGACTATACGATGCGCATCATCAATTCCGACGGCACGGAGGCGGAGCAGTGCGGGAACGCCATCCGGTGCGCGGCCAAATATATTCATGACAAGGGGCTGGTCGAGCACGGCAGAGCCCATCTTACCATCGAAACGATCGGGGCCGGCGTCCAGCCTGTCGTGCTGACGTTCGAGGAAGGCCGGGTCACCGCCGTCCGTGTGGATATGGGGGAGCCGGTGCTCGGCGGCCTGGCGGTCCCGACGACGATCGACGCAGAGACGGTGGTGGAATATCCTGTGGCGGTCAACGGACGCGAGCTTCGCTTCACTGCGGTGTCCATGGGCAACCCGCACTGCGTCATCTTCGTGGATGATGCGCCTAGGGAGGATCTCTACACCTGGGGGCCGAAGCTCGAGACCCATGCATTCTTTCCGCGGAAGACGAACGTGGAGTTCGTGACGGTCCGCAGCCGGGGACACGCGGATATGCGGGTATGGGAGCGCGGGGCGGGGCCGACGCTGGCCTGCGGCACAGGGGCCTGCGCGACGCTGGTCGCCGGGGTGCTCACCGGCGCGCTCGACCGCGAAGCGGCGGTATCGCTGAAGGGCGGCGACCTGTTCATCGAGTGGAATGAGGAAGACAACCGCGTGTATATGACCGGTCCGGCCGAATTTGTTTTTGAAGGAAGCTTCTAGGACGGTTTGAAGACAAGAGATATGGTTCATCATGGAGAGAAGGGGGCTGCCGCGTATGAAGCCGGGACTTAGAGAGGCGCTCCGCAGCCAGGTACTGGTCGGGGACGGAGCCATGGGGACTTACCTGTACCAGATGGGATTTCCCATCGGCATATCATATGAAGAATTGAATCTGCTGAGGCCCGACGTCATCATGGACGTTCACCGCCGGTACTATGAAGCGGGGGCCAGGCTGATCGAGACGAATACGTTCTCGGCGAACCGGGAGAAGCTGTCGAAGTTCGGCCTTGAAGGCGAAGTCGAGGCGATCAACCGTGCGGGCGTGGAGCTGGCGCGCCGGGCCGTGGGTGAGGACGCTTACGTCGTCGGCGCCGTCGGGTCGATCCGGGCGGGCAAGCGCAAGAACGTCAGGACGAACAAGGTTAAGGAAGATCTGCGGGAGCAGATCTCCATCCTCTACGATACGCCGGTGGACGGCCTGCTGCTGGAGTCGTTCCTGGACCTGGACGAAATGCTCATCGCCCTGAAGGAAGTGCGGCGGATCAGCGATCTGCCGGTCATCTGCCAGTTTGCCACGGAAGGGGCGGGCGTAACGCAGGACGGCGTGCCGCTGAAGGAGGCGTTCGCGAAGCTGCTCGACGCCGGAGCCGACGTGGTCGGCCTCAACTGCCGCAGCGGTCCGAATGGTCTGCTGCGTTCGCTTGAAGGGGCGGCGTCTGCGGAAGCGGAGCACCCGCCGTACTCCGTCTTCCCGAACGCAGGCCTGGCCGACTATGTCGACGGACGGTATTCGTTCCCGGCTACGCCGCAGTATTTCGGCGAGACGGCACGGCGCTTCGCCGATCTCGGCACCCGCATCATCGGCGGCTGCTGCGGCACGACGCCGGAGCATATCGCCGCCGTGGCAGGAGCGCTCGCAGGCTATGTGCCCGATCCGGAGGCGGCGAAGCGGGCCGCAGCGGCGCCGGCCGCCCAGGTGGCCGAGCGGGCGCCTGCGGATGCGGGAGCGGCGGTTCCGGCAGTGCCGTCCATCGTCGACCTGGTCCGGCAGCGGCATACGGTGATCGTTGAGCTCGACCCGCCGAAGGACCTTGATATCGGCAAGTTCATGGAAGGCACCGAGGCGCTCAAGAAAGCCGGCGTAGATGCGCTGACGATGGCGGACAATTCGCTCGCGGTTACGCGGATGAGCAATCTGGCCCTCGGCAGCATCGTGAAGGAGCGCACGGGCATCCGGCCGCTCATCCACATCGCGTGCCGGGACCGCAACTTGATCGGCACGCAGTCGCACATGATGGGTCTGCATGCCCTAGGCATCGACCATGTGCTCGCCGTCACCGGCGATCCGGCACGCTTTGGCGACCTGCCGGGCTCGAGCTCCGTGTACGATCTCACTTCGTTTGAGATCATCCGGATGATCAAGCAGCTCAACGAAGGCATCGCCTTCTCCGGCAAGCCGCTGAAGAAGCAGGCGAACTTCATCGTCGGCGCGGCGTTCAACCCGAACGTCAAGTATCTGGACAAAGCCGTTCAGCGGCTGGAGCGTAAGGTGGAGGCCGGGGCGGACTATATCATGACCCAGCCGGTGTACAACGCGGAGCTGATCGAGCAGGTCTACGAAGCGACGAAGCATCTCAGCGTGCCGATCTTCATCGGCATTATGCCGCTCGCCTCCGGGAACAATGCCGAGTACCTGCATAACGAGGTGCCGGGCATTCAGCTCTCGGACGACGTGAGGCAGCGGATGAGCGGCCTGCGCGGGGAGGAAGGGCGTGCGATGGGCGTGCAGATCGGCAGGGAGCTGCTCGATGCGGCGATGCGCCGCTTCAACGGCATCTATCTGATGACGCCGTTCCTCGCTTACGAAATGACCGTGCAGCTGACGGAGTACGTATGGGAGAAGGCGGGGAGAAGGCACTTGTCCCCACTTCCAAAATGAATTAGAATAAGGTAATGGATGTGAGCGCCATGGTTACCAGTATGACCGGCTTCGGACAAGCCGAACGCACCATGGCCGGTTATCAGATCGGGATCGATCTCAAGAGCGTCAACCACCGCTACTGCGAGATCGTCATCCGGATGCCCAAAGAATTCGCACGTTACGAGAACGCCGTGAAAGCGGCGATCGGCCAGCATGTGAAGCGGGGGCGCGTCGACGCCTACGTTACGGTAGAGCGGGCGGGCGGCACCCCGCAGAATGTACATATCGATTGGAATCTGGCGCTGGGCTACCGCCAGGCGGCGGAGGAGCTGCGCGAGCGATTCGCGCTGCAGGATCCGCTGACGCTCCGCGATCTGATCGCGGTTCCCGGCCTTCTCACCTACGGCAGCGGCATGCCGGAGGATGAGGAAGGGATCGAGGCGGCGCTGACGGCCTGCGCCGAAGAAGCCGCTGCCGCCCTATGCGTCATGAGAAGGCGCGAAGGGGCGTATTTGCAGCAGGAGCTGGAGCAGCGCATCGCCGTGCTGGAGAAGCACCGCAGCGCGGCGGCGGAGCTGGCTCCGCTGGTCGTCCGCGACTATGCGGAGAAGCTCAAGGCGAGGATCGGCGAGCTGCTCCACCAGCCTCCCGACGAGAGCCGGCTGGCGATGGAAGTGGCCTTGTTCGCGGATCGGGCCTCCATCGACGAGGAGCTGGCCCGCCTGCTCAGCCATGCGGCCCAGTTCCGGGAGCTGCTCCTCCTGGGGGAACCCCAGGGAAGACGGCTTGATTTTCTCGTTCAGGAGATGAACAGGGAAGTCAACACGATCGGCTCCAAGGCCAACGACGCCCGGCTCTCCGCCCTTGTGGTGGAGATGAAGTCGGAGCTCGAGAAGCTGCGTGAACAGATCCAGAACATCGAGTAAATGACCAGCAGCTAGTTAACATCTTTCTTTGTGCTTAGGATTCAGGCTGGCGGACGGGCTTGCTGTGACCAGGCGACGGGCTGAAGAGAAGAGACGCCGCGAGGTGCTGCCGGGGTGAAACCGGAGCCCGGGTACTTACGTAGTGCAGGTGAAGCCTGGAAAACATGCGGCGGAGCCGGGCGGCCCGGTACGGGGTGCGCGGCTGCCGGATAGCCGGAAAAAGCAGAAGAAAGTTCAGGGGGATACCTATGGCGATCAAATTAATCAACATCGGTTTCGGGAACATCGTATCCGCGAATCGAATCATATCCATCGTGAGCCCGGAATCGGCGCCGATTAAACGGATTATCCAAGAAGCGCGCGACCGCCATATGCTGATCGATGCGACGTACGGGCGCCGCACCCGTGCCGTCATCATCACGGACAGCGACCATGTGATCCTGTCCGCGGTACAGCCGGAGACGGTCGCGCATCGACTTTCCAACAAGGACGATGATCATGACGAGTAATTACAGCGATACCCCGGTGGACAAAGGGATTTTGATTGTGCTCTCGGGTCCTTCGGGCGTGGGCAAGGGAACGGTTTGCAAAGCGCTTCGGGAGTGCGCTCCCGATATCGTTTATTCCGTTTCGGCAACGACGCGCAGCCCGCGCGAAGGTGAAGTCGACGGGGTGAATTATTTTTTCAAGACCAGGGAACAATTCCAGCAGCTCATCGAGCAGGACCAGATGTTGGAGTGGGCCGAATATGTGGGTAATTACTATGGTACTCCGCGCAAATTCGTGGAAGACACGCTGAACAGCGGCAAGGACATCATTCTCGAGATCGAGGTGCAAGGCGCGCTAAAGGTCAAGCAGAAGTTCCCGGAAGGGGTATTCCTGTTCCTGCTGCCGCCGTCGCTGACCGAACTGGAGAGCCGGATTGTCGGACGGGGCACAGAACCCGAGGATGTCATCCGCAGCCGGATGTCCGTTGCAGTGGACGAGATTGCCATGATGGAGCATTACGATTACGCCATTGTGAACGATCAAGTCGATTCGGCCTGTTCGCGGATCCGGAGTATTCTGACGGCCGAGCACTGCCGCAAGGACCGGATGATGGCCAAGATTGAGCATTGGATGGCGGAGGTGAGAAAATAATGCTGTATCCTTCTATCGATAAGCTGCTCGACAAAGTCGACAGCAAGTACTCTCTGGTGGTGGCCGCTTCCAAGCGTGCCCGTGCACTGCGTGACGGCGCTAAGACCGAGGTGCGCCAGAAGCGTTCGCATAAGCAGGTGGGCCTCGCGCTCGAAGAGATTTATGAGGACCACGTGTCCTACGAGAAGCTGCCGGCCAAAGAATCCCTGAAATAAAAAAACAACAACCCTCGGGTTGTTATTTTTTTGAGATGACCGTAAGCATCACCGCAGGCGGGAATGGGGTTTTGTTCTCAGTAAGCCAATCAATGTGCATCCGCCCTCCATGGAGGGCGAAGGCGTTGATCTTCAAGACACCGTGTGCCGGCCCGGGCTTATGGAGCAGTTCCTGGAACCGCAGAAAAGCAGCAGCGTGCGCACCGTCCGATGAGGGCGGTGCCGCTGTTTATTAGAACCGAACATACGTTTGAGAATGCGGCTGCCTGAAGCGGTTTGTCGGCACGCCGTGCCCTGCTGCTCGGCAGGACAGGTAGTGTGAGGCCGGCAGGGCACAACAACTGATGGGACGGGGAGGGAGTCCGATGCTCCAAGGAAAAACGATCGTGCTGGGCGTATGCGGAGGCATTGCCGCTTATAAGGCGGCGGCGCTCTGCAGCAGGCTGACGCAGGCGGGCGCGAAGGTCAGGGTGATCATGACGGAGTCCGCAGTCAAATTCGTTGCGCCTCTGACCTTCCAGGCGCTCTCTCGCCATGAGGTGGCGGTCGACACGTTCGACGAGAAGGACCCGTCGGTCATCATGCATATCGACCTGGCGGACTCGGCCGATGCGGTGGTGGTCGCCCCGGCTACGGCGAATCTCATCGGCAAAATGGCGCTCGGGTTGGCGGACGATATGCTGAGCACCACGCTGCTTGCCACCGAGGCGCCGGTGTTCGTTGCACCGGCAATGAACGTGCATATGTACGCGCATCCGGCGGTCCAGGCCAATCTGCAGTCGCTGGCGGGCCGGGGCGTGCGCTTCATCGAGCCGGGCGTCGGTCAGCTCGCCTGCGGCTACGTGGGTAAGGGCAGATTGGCGGAGCCTGAAGAGATTGCGTCCGTGCTTCACCGCTACTTCGCCGAAGAGGGGCTGCTGAAGGGCCGCCGCCTGCTCGTAACGGCCGGAGGCACCGTGGAGCGGATCGACCCGGTCCGCTATCTCACCAACGATTCCTCCGGGAAGATGGGCTACGCCATTGCGGATGAGGCAAGGCGGATGGGCGCCCGGGTGACCCTGGTGACCGGGAAGGCGTCGGTTCCGGCTCCTGCCGGCGTGGAGGTCGTACGCGTCGAATCCGCGCTCGACATGAGAGAGGCCGTGCTGTCCCGGATGGAGCAGCAGGATATCATTATCAAGGCCGCTGCGGTCGCCGACTACCGGCCGGCCGAGGCGGCGCAGCAGAAGATCAAGAAGAAGTCCGACGAGATGACCCTGCAGCTCGTCAAGAATCCGGATATTTTGGCGGAGCTCGGGGAGCGCAAAACGACTCAGTTCATCGTCGGTTTCGCCGCCGAAACGCAGAATGTGGAGGCGAACGCGACGGACAAGCTGAAGCGCAAGCGTTCCGACCTGCTCGTCGCCAATGATGTGACGGTGGAGGGGGCCGGCTTCGGCACGGACACGAACCTCGTCCGCATCTATGATGCGGCGGGGCTCGTCGAAGCGCTGCCGATGCTGTCCAAGCAGGACGTGGCAGCACGGCTGCTGGCCCTGATCGCGGAGCGCCTTCCGAAGGGGGAATGAACCGAAGCATGTACGCGAAAGTGATCGTTGATGTTCCGGCCCGGCCGACCAACCGGGCCTTTGATTACAGCATCCCGGAGCATATGAGGGAGCTCGTGGCGGTCGGCTCCCGGGTCGGCGTGCCCTTTGGGCCCCGGACCGTGCAGGGGTTCGTGGTCGAGCTGCACCCGGGCACGGAGCTCGATCCGTCGAAGGTCAAGCCGATCAAGACGGCGATGGACCTGCAGCCTCCGCTGACGGCGGAGCTTGTGAAGCTCGCGGGCTGGATCTCGCGCACTTACCTGTGCCATGAAGTTACAGCGCTGCAGGCGATGATTCCGGGCGCGCTCAAAGCCAAGTATGAGCGGCACGTGAAGGCGGCGGAGCCGGGGGCCACCGGCCTGCTGCCTCTTCTTCTCCCCGGGCAGGAAGAGATTCTGGCCTACGTCCGGCGGCAGGAGACCGTGGAGCTTCAGTCCTTGATGGTCAAGTTCGCGGACGATGCAGGGCTGGTGAAGGGGCTGCTTGACGAGGGCTTTTTGGTCGAGATTCAGATGGTCAAGGACCGGATGACCGCCAAGAAGGCCCTGACTGTCTTTGCTCCGGAGGATCCGTCGCAGCTTGAAGCCTGGCTTGGAGAGCTGCCGGCAAAGGCGGCGAAGCAGCGCGAGGTGCTCGAGCATTTCATCCGGCAGCCGGAGCCGATCAAGCTGACGGACCTGCTCTCGGAGCTGAACCTGTCGGCGGGCAGCGTAAAGGCGCTGGCGGACCGGGGCTGGCTGCGGATTGAGGAGGTCGAGGTCCAGAGGGATCCATATGCCTCCCGCACCTTCAAGCCGACCTCGCCCCTCCCGCTGACGCCGGAGCAGGCCGGCGTGTTCGGGCGCATCCGGGATGCGGTGCTGTCCCAGCGGCAGCGGGTGTTCCTGCTTCACGGGGTCACCGGCAGCGGCAAGACCGAGGTGTACCTGCAGTCGATCCAGACCTGTCTGGATCAAGGGCGCGAGGCCATCGTGCTCGTGCCCGAGATTGCGCTGACGCCCCAGATGGTCGAACGCTTCAAAGGGCGCTTCGGCAACCGGGTGGCGGTGCTGCACAGCCGGCTGTCGCACGGAGAACGCTATGACGAGTGGCGCAAGATCGCGCGCCGGGAGGTCAGCGTGGTGATTGGCGCGAGGTCGGCGATTTTTGCCCCTTTTACCAAGATTGGACTTATCATTATAGATGAAGAGCACGAAACGACGTACAAGCAGGAAGAGAGTCCCAAGTATCATGCCAGGGACGTAGCGATCGCCCGGGCGGCGGAGCACGGGGCTTCCGTCATTCTCGGCTCGGCCACGCCGTCACTCGAGAGCATGTACCGCACGTCGGCCGAAGCGGCGATGGCGGCCACACCGGAGCGCCCCGCGTTCGAGCTGCTGTCGATGCCGAGCCGGGTAGAAGGCCGGCCGCTGCCTCCGGTGAGAATTATCGACATGCGGGAGGAGCTCAAGAACGGCAACCGCTCTATGTTCAGCCGCGATCTGTATAAAGCGATCGAAGAACGGTTACACAAGAAAGAACAGATCGTTTTGCTGCTGAACCGCCGGGGGTATGCAACGTTCGTGATGTGCCGCACCTGCGGCTATGTCGCCGACTGCCCGCACTGCGATATCTCGCTGACGTACCACCAGAGTTCAAGGGCGATCCGCTGCCACTACTGCGGGTATGCCGAGCGGGAGCTGTCGCTGTGTCCCGACTGCGGAAGCGAGCACATCCGCCACTTCGGCACCGGAACCCAGCGGGTCGAGGAGGAGCTGGCAAAGCTGTTCCCCGGCATCCGGGTTATCCGGATGGATGTGGACACGACGACGGAGAAGGGCTCGCACGAGAAATGGCTGACGATGTTCGGCAGCCGGCAGGCGGATGTGCTTCTCGGCACCCAAATGGTCGCAAAGGGGCTCGACTTCCCTTACGTGACCCTCGTCGGCGCGCTCGCTGCGGATTCCGTGCTGAACCTGCCGGACTTCCGGGCGGCGGAACGGACGTTCCAGCTGCTGACCCAGGTGGCCGGACGGGCCGGGCGGCATCAGCTGCCGGGCGAGGTGTTCGTGCAGACCTATACGCCGGAGCACTACAGCATCGTCTCCGCAAGCCGCCACGATTATATGGGCTTCATGCGCAAAGAGATGATGATGCGCCGGCTCCATAATTATCCGCCGTTCCACCGGCTCGTGCTCATCACGCTGTCCCACGAACAGGTGCAGCTGCTGATCCGCTCGGGCGAGGTGCTGGCAGCCCGGCTGGGGGAGCTGGCGGAGGACCGCCGGAACCAGGGCGTGGAGCTGGAGGTGCTCGGCCCTGTAGCGTCTCCGATCTCGCGGATCAAGGATAGATATCGGTTCCAATGCATGATAAAATATCGGGGAGATCAGGACATCGCCCAGATTGTGGAACAGGCGGCCTCCGTACTGGAGGACGCCGTGAAGACGCAGAAGCTGACGGTGTCGATCGATGTGGATCCCCAGCTGCTGATGTAATGATGCCGGAAGCGGCATATATATAGATGTGCAAGGGATAGCCCCTTTTGGCGCGGCCTTAAGGGGAATCAGTGTCTCTCTGGGACGCTTGTGTTTCAAATCTAAAGGATGGTGGATGACAATGGCAATTCGCATGATCGTAAAGGACCCTGATCCGGTACTCCGGGAGGTATGCAAGCCGGTCCCGAAGATTACTCCTAATATTATCAAACTGCTCGACGATATGGCGGATACGATGTACGATGCGGAAGGCGTCGGTCTCGCTGCGCCCCAGATCGGGATTCTGAAGCGCGTCATCGTGATGGACTGCGGCGAAGAGCAGGGCGGGCTGATCGAGCTGATCAATCCGGAGATCATCGAGAAGGAAGGCGAGATGCTCGGGCCGGAGGGCTGCCTGAGCATTCCGGGCTTCAGCGGGGATGTCAAGCGCTACGAACGGGTCAAAGTGAAGGGCCTGAACCGTCACGGGGAAGAAATCGTGATCGAAGGCACGGAGCTGCTCTCCCGCTGCATCCAGCACGAAGTGGACCACCTGAACGGCGTGCTCTACACGGACCTGGCGGAGAGCGTCTACCGCAATGAGCCGTCGAAGGAACGTGACGAGGCATGAGGATTGTTTTCATGGGCACGCCGGAGTTTGCCGTGCTTCCCCTCCGCACTTTGCTCTCGTACGAAGGCATCGAAGTGGTCGGCGTCGTCACGCAGCCGGACCGCCCGGTCGGTCGCAAGCGGGTGCTGACCCCGACGCCGGTCAAGGTGGAGGCCGAGCAGCATGGGCTGCCGGTGCTTCAGCCGGAGCGCCTGCGCCGTCCCGAGTCGGTGGAGGCGCTCCGCGCGCTGGCGCCGGATCTCATTGTGACCGCGGCTTACGGGCAGATTCTGCCCAAATCGGTGCTGGATCTGCCGAGGCTCGGCTGCATCAATATTCATGCGTCGCTCCTGCCGAGGTACCGGGGCGGCGCTCCGATTCACTATGCCGTCATGAACGGCGACCCGGTCACTGGGGTCACCATCATGTACATGGCTGAAGGGCTGGATACCGGCGACATGATCTCGAAGATCGAGGTGCCGATCGGGGACGCGGATACGACCGGCTCGATGTTCGACAAGCTCAGCGCGGCGGGGGCCAAGCTGCTGCAGGATACGCTGCCGGACCTGCTGGCCGGGCGCGTGCAGGCCGTGCCGCAGAACGATGCGGAGGCGGTCTATTCGCCGAATATCACCCGCGAGCAGGAGCGTATCGACTGGTCGCGCTCCGCTGTGGAGATCTGGCAGCTCGTCCGCGCGCTGCATCCCCGGCCCGGCGCGTTCACCCTGTGGAACGGCGAGGTTTTGAAGGTATGGCAGTGTGCGAAGCCGGGTGCCGGGGAGCAGGCGCCGCAGGGCACCGTGCCCGGCACGGTGCTGGAAGCGGGAGAACGCGGCATCGCCGTGGCTGCCGGCTCGGGCGTGCTTCGGCTGACCGAGGTGCAGCCGGCGGGCAAGAAGGCGATGGATGCCGCTGTGCTGGCGCGGGGCGGACAGCTGCAGCGCGGCTCGGTACTGGGAAGCTAGGGGGCGGATGAGATCATGAGCGACGACAACAAAAGCCGGGGCCGCGGCAGTACGGTAGGGCGCAGCGGTGCAGCAGGACAGCGTCCGCCGCAGGGCGGAGCCAAGCCTCCGGGCCGCAGCGCATGGACAGGCGGCCCGCGTGCGGGTTCAGCTAGACAGGCCGCCGTCGTGAACTCGGCGGAGACGTGCGCAGCATCCGGTGCAGACACTGGCCGCAGCGGAGCGGCTCCGGCCGGTGCGAAGCGCAGCGGCGGTGCCCGGAATGCAGGTGCGAGAGCGGGCTCGCCGCGGGAAGCGGCGCTCGATGTGCTTGTGCGCATCGAGCAGGACCGAAGCTACAGCAACCTGCTGCTGCACCAGACGCTGCAGAAGTACAAGCTGTCCCGGCCCGACGCAGGGCTGGCGACCGAGATCGTGTACGGTACGCTGCAGCGGCTGAACACGATCGATTATTTCCTTGAAGGCTTTGTCAGCAAGGGGCTGTCCAAGCTGGAGCCTTGGGTCCGCAGCCTGCTGCGCCTGAGCTTCTATCAGCTCTACTACTTGGACCGCATCCCGGATCATGCCGTTACGAACGAAGCGGTAGGCATTGCCCGCCGCCGAGGGCATCAGGGGATCTCCGGCATGGTCAACGGCGTGCTGCGGAATGTGCTGCGGCGCCGGGCGGAGCTGGTGCTGCCGGAGGGGCTTCCCGCCCCGAAGCGCATCGCTCTATCGGCGTCGCACCCCGAGTGGCTCGTGCGCCGCTGGATCGCCCAGTTCGGCGAAACGGGGGCGGAGCGGCTCTGCGAGGCGAATAATGAACCACCACGGGTCAGCCTTCGGGCGAACACGCGGAAGCTCTCCCGTGAGGCGCTGGTCGAACGGCTGCGCGGGGAGGGGTTCGAAGCCGAGCCTTCCCCACTGGCCCCCGCGGGCGTCATCGTACGCGGCGGCGGCAACATGGCCCTGACGCAGGACTATGCGGAGGGGCTGTATTCGATCCAGGACGAGAGCTCCATGCTCGTCGCGGAATGGGTGGACCCGCAGCCGGGCGAGCGGGTGCTCGACTGCTGCGCCGCGCCGGGGGGCAAGACGACGCACCTGGCTGAGAAGATGCAGGGGCGCGGCGAGATTGTGGCGTGCGACGTGCATGAGCACAAGCACGGGCTGATCCGCGAGCAGGCCGAGCGTCTTGGGCATGAGAGCATCACGACGCTCACCGCCGATGCGCGGCGGCTGCCGGAGCATTATGCGCCGGAGAGCTTCGACCGCATTCTGCTCGACGCGCCATGCTCGGGTCTCGGCGTCATCCGCCGCAAGCCCGACATGAAGTGGACGAAGACGGAGGCGGAGCTCGGCGAGATCTGCTCCATCCAGCAGGAGCTGCTGGAAGCGGTGCACGGGCTGCTGAAGCCCGGCGGCGTGCTTGTCTACAGCACCTGTACGGTGGAGCCGGCGGAGAACGGGGAGGCGGTCCGCGCCTTCCTCGCACGTCACCCGGAGTTCGCGCCGGACGCCCCTCCAGCCGCTGCGCGGCCGGAGGGCAAGGAATCGGAAGCGGCCGGGGAGGCATCGGTGCAGATCATGCCGTATGACTATGGCTCCGACGGCTTCTATATCGCCCGGCTGCGCAAACGGGCATAGCCGCTGGAAATATGGTATAATATAGGTTGGCTTTGGGGTGTGAGAAGGGCGGATCAATCGGCCTTGTCGCCTCACCGCTGGAGCCTAACATCGACGGTGAATTGCAGGAAGTGTCCTGACAAATACTGTATGTGCACCATGATAGGGCGCACAGGTGACTGGAAGCATGCTTGTCTTTATCACTGCCGCCAGCCCCGGTGTCAGGGCGGGATGCCCGCTGACACGTAAAATCCGTGTTAGCGGCCGGTCAGGCGCCGCTTGCGTACGAATAACACGTAAAAACCGTGTTATATCGTCTGCCGCTGGCCCCAGTGCCGAGCGGGATGCTCGGTAACACGTAAAATCCGTGTTAGTGGCGGGTCAGGCGCCGCTAGCGTACGAATAACACGTAAAAACCGTGTTATATCGTCTGCCGCTGGCCCCAGTGCCGAGCGGGATGCTCGGTAACACGTAAAATCCGTGTTAGCGGCCGGTCAGGCGCCGCTTGCGTACGAATAACACGTAAAAACCGTGTTATATCGTCTGCCGCTGGCCCCAGTGCCGTGCCGGATGCCGGCTAACACGCCAAATCCGTGTTATTCCTCCGTCACTTCGCCGGACCTTTTCGCTGTCCGTCCCTTGCAGCCAGGCACGAACCGTCCCCAGGGACGGCGCTGTTTTTTCCATCCCTCGCGGGTTCTGACATACTTAGGCATACACACATTTGATAAACAGGTTGTGATCGATATGAGAACAAAAGACAAAATGCCCGAAGGCAAGCCGTACGTCTACGACTATTCCTGGGACCAGTGGCAGGAGTGGGTTAAGGAGAACGGGGAGTCCGGCTTCCGGGCCGGCCAGATTTTCGACTGGCTGTATGTGAAAAGAGTATCAAACTTTGACGAAATGACGAACCTGCCGAAGACGCTCCGGGACAAGCTGCGGGAGCAGTTCGACTTTGTCACGCTTCATGAAGTGGCGCATTACCGCTCCAAGGACGGCACCGTCAAGTTCCTGTTCGAGCTTGCCGACAAGAACGCGATCGAAACCGTCGTCATGAAACACAACTACGGGAATTCCATCTGCGTTACGACGCAGGTCGGCTGCCGGATCGGCTGTACGTTCTGTGCCTCCACGCTCGGCGGGCTGAAGCGGAACCTGACGCCGGGCGAGATTATCGCCCAGGTTGTGAAGGCACAGCAGCTGCTCGACGAGTCGGGAGAGCGGGTCAGCTCCATCGTGATCATGGGGATCGGGGAGCCATTCGAGAACTACGATGCGGTGATGACGTTCCTTCGCGTGATGATTCATCCGAAGGGCCTCAATATCGGCCAGCGGCACATCACGGTGTCGACGAGTGGAATCGTGCCGAACATTTACAAATTCGCCGAAGAGGAAACCCAGATCAACCTGGCGATTTCGATCCACGCGCCGAACGATACGCTGCGCTCGAAGCTCATGCCGGTGAACCGCCGCTTCCCGTTTGCCGACCTCATCGAGGCCTGCAAATTCTACGTGGGGAAGACGGGCCGCCGGATTACGTTCGAGTACGCCCTGATGGGCGGGGTGAACGACCAGCCGGAGCATGCGGAGGAGCTGGCCCAGGTGCTGCAGTCCTTCCCGATGGCGCATGTCAACCTGATCCCGGTGAACTTCGTATCGGAGCGCAACTTTGTGCGTACGCCGCGCAATGATATTTTTACGTTCCAGCGCATTCTCGAGAAAAATAAAATCAACGCCACCATACGCCGCGAGCAGGGCAGCGATATTGCCGCCGCCTGCGGGCAGCTGCGGGCGAAGCATATGGAGTCGGGTGCGAGGTGAACCAATCGATGCTGAGACTTTGCTATCTGTCCGATATCGGCCGTGTACGCACGGTCAATGAGGACCGGGCGGTCGTGAAGGAAGACCTGAACGGCTGGAGTCTGGCCATTGTGGCCGACGGCATGGGCGGCCATCAGGCCGGAGATATTGCAAGTCAAATGGCGGTAGAGCTGATCCAGGTGGGCATTCAGTTCCTGGATGCCGGCGTGAGCTCGGAAGAGCGGCAGCGGCAGCTGAAATCGGCGATTGAAGTCGCCAACGAAAAAGTGTTCGAATTCGCTTCGCAGCGGGAGCATTACCACGGCATGGGCACGACGGTCGTCGCCGCCCTTGCCTCCCCGGACCGTGCGGTGATCGCTCACATCGGCGACAGCCGCGCTTACCGGATCGGCGGCGGACAGATCGAGCAGCTGACGGAGGACCACTCCCTCGTCAACGAGCTCGTGAAGAACGGTCAGATCTCGCGCGAGGAAGCCAGCCATCATCCCCGGCGCAACGTGCTCACACGGGCGCTCGGCACGGAGCCGACCATCGAGGTCGACGTGCAGGAGGTGTCGTGGCAGAAGGGGGATCTTCTGCTGCTCTGCAGCGACGGGCTGTGCGGACTGGTGGATGATGAGCGGATTCTCGAAGCTGCCAGCGGGACGGAAGTGCTGGAAGAGAAAGCGCGCCGTCTGATCAAGGAAGCGCTCGACGCAGGCGGGGACGACAATGTAACGGTAGTGCTCGTGGCCAATGACGGTGCCGGACCGGAGATATCTAACGACGGAGAAGCGAGGTGAGGACATCAATGATCGGTAGGCAGCTTGGAGGACGTTATGAGATTCTCGAGCGGGTCGGCGGCGGCGGAATGGCCATCGTTTATAAGGGACTAGATATTTTACTACATCGCCATGTCGCCGTAAAAATACTGCGCCAGCAGTATGTGCACGATGAAGAATTCATCCAGAGATTTCGCCGCGAAGCACAAGCCGCAGCCTCATTGTCGCATCCGAACGTGGTTAGCATCTACGACGTCGGTCAGGAAGATGACGTGCACTATATTGTCATGGAGTATATCGAAGGCACAACGCTCAATGACCGGATCAAGGAAAAGGCTCCCCTTCAAGTGGAGGAAGCCGTACATATTGCGGGGCAGATCTGCGATGCGCTGGATCACGCCCATCATAACCAGATCATTCACCGCGATATCAAGCCTCATAACATTCTGATCGGAAAAAACGGGCGCGTCAAAGTAACCGACTTCGGGATCGCCCGGGCCGTCACATCCTCGACGATTACCCAGACCGGCTCGGTGGTCGGGTCCGTGCATTATTTTTCGCCGGAGCATGCCAAGGGTACGCCGACCGGGGAACAGTCCGACCTGTACTCGCTGGGTATCGTGATGTACCAGATGCTGACGGGGCGGCTGCCGTTTCTCGGCGAGAGCCCCATCTCCGTAGCGCTGAAGCACCTGCAGGAGGATGTGGAGGAGCCGCGCAAGGTCAATCCGCTCATCCCGCAGAGCGTGGAGAACATCATCCTGCGCGCCATGCGCAAGAGCACGGCGGAGCGCTACCGTTCGGCCAAGGAGATGCTCGGCGACCTGGAATCCTGCCTGCAGCCGCACCGGCGGGAGGAGCCCAAAGTGAGCTTCTACGACGACGATGAGATGGACGAGGAGCGGACCCGGGTCATGCCGGCCATCCGTCCCGGGCAGTATGAGATCAGTGCGGTGGAGGATGACGAGCCGCAGAAGTCGGCTCCCGCGGAGAACCCTCCCGGAAAAAAGAAAAAAGGCTGGGTCAAGCCCGTCATGTGGCTTTTGGTCCTGGCCGTGATGGTCGGCGGCATGTGGTACCTGGTCCGCTATGTGCAGGCCGTCACCTCGGCGCCTGAGGATGTCATGGTCCCGGATCTCAAGGGCAGACCGGTTGCCGAGGCGAGGCAAACGCTCGAGGCCCTGGGGCTTGGGGTGGACGTACAGGAGCAGAGCAGTACCGAGGTCCCCAAGGATACGGTCATCCTGCAGGATAAGGCGAATATGAAAATCCGCAAGGATTCGAAGGTCAAGCTTACGGTAAGCACCGGGCCTCCTCCGCAGAAGATGCCGGACCTGACGAAGCTGAAGCTCGCAGACGCGAAGACAAAGCTGCTGCAGCTTGGGATTAAAGCGGAGAATATCAAGACCGAAGAAGTGCCGATCGACGAGGATCCGGGGATTGTGCTCACTCACACCCCGGCGGCGAACGCCGAATTTACGGACCCCGCGGCAACGCAGGTCAGTCTCACGGTGAGCAAGGGGCCGGAGACGATCCCGATGCCGAACCTGATCGGCCTCTCCGAGAATGAGGCCAAGAACAAGATTCTGGTCAACAAGCTCAAGATCGCCAAGGACGGGGTCAGCTACCAGCCGAACTACAAGCTCAGCCAGGGCAAGGTTATCAGCCAGTTCCCTTACCAGCCGGATGACGTGGTGGCGCCGGGGACGGAGATCTCCCTGACCGTCTCATCCGGACTGCCGAAGGAGGCGGGGCAGATGGCCGTGAACGTGCCGGTCCGCCCGGCCAAGGAAGGGGCTGTCTCGACGGTCAAGATTATCTTGACGGACGCTTCCCGGGAAAGTGTGGAGTATCAGACCCTCACGGGTGTCGATAAGCTGCAGACGTTCCAGGTAAACGTGGTCGTCTCGCCGGATCAGAATGCGACGATCCAGATCAAAGCGGATAATACGGTAATCGACGTGATTACCGTCACCTATGAAGATTTCAAGAATCATGGTAAAAGCGGCAAGCCGTTCACGCCGGGAGGCGGTACGGCGGAGCCAAGCGGTGCTGCAGAGGGGAAGCCCGCCACATCCGGCACCTCCGGAACGGGAACCTCTGGAACGGGAACAACCGGTACGGGCTCGGCTAAGCCGGGAACCGAAACGCCGGCAGCCGGAACGCAGGCGCCGGCGGCGTCCGGCAATACGACAGGCACAGGAGGCCAAAACCCATAATGCCAGCGGGATTAATCGTGAAGGCTCTAAGCGGATATTACTATGTGCTGCCGGAGGGAGGCGCCGGGACGGAATCGGTGCAGTGCCGGGCCCGGGGCGTCTTCAAGAAGCGCGGGATTTCGCCGCTCGTCGGAGACCGCGTGGCATTCGAGCTGACGGAGAACGGCGAAGGTACGGTGACCGAGGTTCTGCCCCGCACGTCGGAGCTGATCCGGCCGCCTGTGGCCAACGTCGACCAGGCCGTGCTCGTGTTCTCCATTGACGAGCCAGCATTAAACCTGCCTCTGCTGGACAAGTTCCTGGTCCATACGGAGAGCGCAGGGCTCGATACGATCATTGCCCTAACGAAGCGCGACCTGGTCGGGCAGCAGACGGGAGACGCCGAGCCGGTGGACCTCGGACCGGTGGTCGAGCTCTACGAGTCCATCGGGTACCCGATGTTCGTCACGAGCGCGAAGGAAGGCATCGGCGTGGAGGACGTGCTGGCGAAGCTCGCCGGCCGCATCAGCGTGTTCGCCGGACAATCGGGTGTCGGCAAGTCATCGCTGCTCAACGCGATGGTGCCCGGCCTGGGCCTGGAGACGAACGCCATATCGATGAAGCTCGGCCGCGGGAAGCATACGACCCGTCACGTCGAGCTGATCCGGCTGCAGAACGGCGGACTCGTCGCCGATACGCCGGGCTTCTCACAGCTGGACTTCCTGCAGGTGGAAGCGGAGGGCCTCAGCGGATGCTTCCGTGAATTCGCCCCTTATGCGGAGGAGTGCCGGTTCCGGGGCTGTCTGCATCTGCACGAGCCGGACTGCCGGGTCCAAGCCGCGCAGGCGGAGGGGCTCATCTCCGCCTCCAGATACCACAATTATCTGCAGTTCTTACAGGAAATCCGAGACAAAAAGAGGAGGTATTAGCATGCTGCGGATTGCTCCGTCAATTCTGTCCGCGGACTTCTCCCGCCTCGGCGAGGATATCGCCGAAGTGGAACGGGGAGGAGCCGACTGGATCCACGTGGACGTCATGGACGGCCATTTTGTACCGAATATTACGATCGGGCCCCTGGTGGTGGAATCGATCCGCCCGAGAACGGCACTGCCGCTCGATGTGCATCTCATGATCGAACGCCCGAATCAGTATATTCCCGCCTTCGCCAAAGCGGGGGCCAACCTGATCTCGGTCCATGCGGAGGCCTGCGTGCATCTGCACCGGTCCTTGTCCCTGATCAAGGAACAGGGCATCGGTGCCGGGGTGGTGCTCAATCCGTCCACACCGCTTTCGGTACTGGACTACGTGATGGAAGACGATCTGCTGGACCTCGTGCTGATCATGACGGTGAATCCCGGCTTCGGCGGCCAGAAGTTCATCCCGGCCATGCTGCCGAAGATCGCCGAGCTCCGGCGCCGTCTCAACGAACGCGGGCTGCAGCGCGTCGATATTGAAGTCGACGGCGGCATCAATGCCGAGACGGCGAGGCTTGTGGTGGAGGCCGGAGCGAACGTGCTCGTGGCCGGCAATGCCATCTTCGGCCAGGCGGACCGGGAGGCGGCCATCCGCAGCATCCGCGAGGGGAGCGGAGCGGCCAATGCGCGTTCTTAAGATCATCGGCTTCAGCCTGGTCTGCGCGGCGCTGCTGTTTCTTTTTGCAATGATCCAGGATGTGGTGAAGTACCTGTTCTCTCTCGGGGCACTGTATATCGGTATTCAGTTCTTCAAGAGAAATGAGGAACGGGGGCCCCGCATCGCATTCGTGCTTACAACGATCCTGTTTTATTTCATCTATACGGTCTTTTACGCGGTCTATCTGGCCGCAACGGGGCAGGGGATTCCGGCGTAAGCCGGGCGCCTGCCAAGAAAAGCATATTCTGTCCCTCCGGGGCATACACATGGTTACAAAAGTACGGCTTAGGCTGAATTTTTGTAACCTTTTTTTGTTGCCGGCTGAGGAGCAGGGGGCGAAGCCGTGAGTACGGCGGACAGCACGCAGTAACGGAGATTTCGGGCAGTATGTCTATAGCTGCAGCAGGTGAGCGCTCCGAAAGCGGGCTCGGGGCAGAGACGGGAAAGATAGGCACGTTTTGGCTGGAGCGGAATATAATGCTTACGAGCGGATTTGCTGTGGAGAGCACCGAAGCCGGGCCGGAATCTCTGAAGAAGCGGCATGAGGCATGCCCGGCGAAGACTGGCGTCAGCAGAGAACTCCGCAGTGCTTACGAAACGGTTTTGCACCGCAAAACCCGGAGGGAGGAGAACGCAGAATGAAATTTTATACGATCAAGCTTCCGAAATTTTTGGGTGGGTTCGTGAAGGCCGTCCTGAACACCTTCAGCAAAAACTGAAGAGGTTCCGGGTACCGGCGGCAGCCGGGCAGGCCGGGCCGTCCAACCGGTTCAACCGGCGGAGCAGGCCGGGGCCTCCCGGGCGGCGGACCCGAATGACGGGCTTGCGGGCTCCTTGCAGGGTGCAGGATCTTGAGCGGGAGACATAGGCGGAAGGCGCAGGCTTGTGGCTGAGGCGGACAGTGTAGATTGTCTGCAGCACCCGAGGATGGCGGAAGAGCACGCCGTAGTCGGAGGAAGCCCCTTGGCCGGACATGAAGGCAGAGGAGCTTGCCGCACTGCCGGCGAACGGCAGTGCATGGTATTCCTTGGACATAAGGCGCGTGTGGCCTGACAGTGGTCGTAACCATTCCCTTGGTGCTAAGTGCTGCCTCACCCTCAGGGCCGGCGGCAAAGTGCTCTGTACGGCTCGGCAGGTATCCTTAAGGCCGGATCCGCGCAGCATGGCTCTCCTCCGGCCTTAAGGGGTTGCGGCGGCAGGGGGGCAAGCTCCATCCCCCGGACTTACGGCGGGGCCTTGGGAGCACAGAAGGGCGAGGGAGGCGTGAGCAGGCTGCGCTGCCGGGGGGGCTTAGCCGGCGGGACCGGCAAGCCATTGGATGGGCCATCGCGCCCGTACTTTGGGGAAGGCCGGGCCGGAAGCGGGGCCGGCAGAGGCACCCGGCCGGGCACCGAACAGGCATACCGAGAGTGCGGAGGACAGTCGGTACATATCGTGCGACGGTCTTCCTGCCGCTGCTGCTGCCGTTAGGCGGGAGGAGGTCTCCAGGTTATCTCGTAGACGGGGCAGGAAGACTTACGACGTTCGGAGACCCAGGCGGACTGCTGGCGGACCCCCGAATCGGCTTCATCGCAGATGTCCGGACAAATAAAAAAGCACCTGATAGCTCAGGTGCTTTTTGTTTGCTGACGCAAAAATTAAACGCGAGTTACTTTACCGGATTTCAGAGCCTTCGCGCTTACCCAAACACGCTTCGGCTTACCGTTTACCAGGATTCGAACTTTTTGAACGTTGACGCCCCAAGTGCGTCTAGTCTTGTTGTTCGCGTGGGATACGTTGTTGCCGGTACCCGGACCTTTACCAGTGATAAAACATTTGCGGGACATTGCTTACACCTCCTTAAAACCAACCGCGTCAAAAACACACTCGAATATCATAGCACACGAAGATTGGGCACGTCAACGTGAAGCCTTGGATTTTTATTCATCCTAGGGTGACAAGCCCGGAGATCGGTCTTCCGGAGGCATCTTTGCTGCCGTCTGAAGGACGGCGCAGCCGTATATCTTAAAATATAAGAATTGATATCTCGCCGGGGCTCGATTCCTTCATCTTCTATATAAACGCGCCTCGTCCGTAAAAGACGGCGCAGCCGTATATCTTGCCTTGGACCGGGGCAGGGATAAAGCGATGCCGGTCTTCCGGCAGCCCCGGGGGATGCTCTTCTTCATTTCTTCCAAAAGATATAGTACAATGGAACGTAGTCCATCCGAATCTGGGTGAAAAGGAGCTGTATGGAGATGGCTGTCGAATTGGCAACACAATATGGCAAGATTTATGTAACGGATGAAGTGATCTCCGTACTTGCAGGATCCGCTGCTTTGGATTGCTATGGACTCGTCGGGATGGCGTCCCGAAACCAGTTCAAAGACGGGATCGCCGAACTGCTGCGCCGTGACAATCTGAGCCGCGGTGTGGAAGTCCACCGTGACGAAGAAGGCGTACTGACTATAGATTTATACATCGTTGTCAGCTACGGCACCAAGATCTCGGTCGTGGCCCACAATGTTCAAACCAAAGTAAAGTACATGCTCGGGGAAGTGGCGGGTCTGCAGGTGGACTCCGTCAATATTTTCGTACAGGGCGTGCGAATCGCAGAGTAAAGACTGTCATGCAGCAGTTGTCAGACGAGCCAGGTGACTGACGCGCCGGGCAGGGTAATCGCAGGAAGGGGAATGGTCTTTTTGAGTAAGCGCTTAAACGAAATGAACGGGCAAGACTTTATACGGATGGTCGAGGCAGGGGCCTATCGTCTGCGGACGAACGTCGACCGGGTGAATGCGCTCAACGTATTTCCGGTGCCGGACGGCGACACAGGGACGAATATGAACCTGACGCTGACCTCCGGGGTGGAGGAGCTGCGGCGCAGGCCTTCGGAGCATCTTGGCAAGGCGGCCGAGGCGCTGGCCAAGGGCCTGCTGATGGGGGCGCGCGGCAATTCGGGCGTCATCCTGTCTCAGCTCTTCCGAGGCTTCTCGAAGGCGGTGTCGGATCTGCCGGCGGCAAACAGCCAGCAGGTGGCGGCCGCGTTCCAGAACGGGGTAGACATGGCCTATAAGGCCGTGGTGAAGCCCGTGGAAGGGACGATCCTCACCGTGGCGAAGGAAGCCGCCAAGCAGGGGCTGCTGTCGGCGAAGCGTCAGACCAGCGTCGTCTCCGTCATGGCGGATATCCTCGGCAAAGCCCAGGAGGCGCTGGACCGCACGCCGGACATGCTGCCTGTACTGAAGCAGGTGGGCGTAGTCGACTCCGGCGGCCAAGGTCTGGTTCTCATCTACGAAGGCTTCCTCTCGGCCCTGGAATCCGAAGAGCCCGGTATCATTGAAGAGCCGGCCGATATGCCGTATGCCGCTTTCGGCGCGGTCCAGCCGCTCGACGAGCCGGCGGAGACCCCTTACGCCGCAGGACGCGGGGCCGGCGTTTATGCGAACGCTCATGATCTGACCAGCGCCCAATCGAAGCTTGCGACCGAAGACATTGAGTTCGGCTACTGTACCGAATTCATGGTAACGCTGAACCCGGGCAAGCCGGCGAGCCGCGAATTCGAGGAGGGCCTATTCCGGGAGGAGCTGTCCGCTTACGGCGATTCATTGCTCGTCGTGGCCGACGACGACCTCGTTAAGGTGCATATTCATGCCGAATATCCCGGCACGGTCATGAACCTGGCGCAAAAATACGGGGAGCTCAGCCGGATCAAGATCGAGAACATGCGCGATCAGCACACCCATATCCTGAACGAGGAAGCGGGTCATATGGCGGCCGAGGCGCGGCTTGCGGAGCAGCAGATCGCCGAAGCGCAGGAGGATACCGGTGCGCGCAGCCAGGCTGAGTGGAAGAAGTACGGCTTCGTGGCGGTCTCCGTCGGCGAAGGCATCTCCGGGATCTTCCAGAGCCTGGGCGTGGACCGCGTGCTTCACGGTGGCCAGACCATGAACCCGAGCACTGAGGATATCGTCCGTGCAGTGGCGGAAGTGGAAGCCCGCACGATCTTCGTGCTCCCTAACAACTCGAACATTATCCTGGCCGCCCAGCAGGCGGTCGAGCTGGTGGAGGACAAACAGATTATCGTCATCCCGAGCAAATCGATTCCTCAAGGCATCGCTGCGGTGCTGGCCTTCAACGAGGAGGCGGCCGCGGAAGAGAACGCCGAGGATATGGGCCAGGCGCTGCAGGGGGTGCAGGCCGGCCAGGTGACGTATGCCGTCCGGGATACGCAGATGGACGGCATCGATATCAAGCAGGGCGATTACATCGGCATCCATAACTCCCGTATCGTGTCGGCGGAGCCGGATCTCCTGGAGTCCTGCCGCAGGCTGATCGACAGCCTGCTGGGAGGCGGAGCCGAGATTCTGACGCTGTATACCGGCGAGGGAGCAGTTGAAAGCCAGACGGCCGAGCTGGTGGGCTATGTGGAGCAAACGTATGCCGATGTGGAAGTGGAAGTGCATGCCGGCGGCCAGCCGCTGTACTATTACATCATCTCGGCTGAATAGATACGAACAGATGAGAGTCCCTCCGGAGAACCGGCTGCCGGTGCAGCCTGCCGGAGGGGCTTTGGGTTTGAAGCGGGGCTTTCGGGGGTGTCTCCCGAAGCTCCATACCGATATGTTGTTGAAGAGGGGGAGGCTTTATTGAGCGGAGTGCGTATTGTAACGGACAGCACGGCGGATCTGCCCGCCGACGTCCGGAAGGAGCTTGGTATTGAGATGGTGCCGCTGAAGGTGCTCTTTGGTTCGGATGCGTACGCGGACGGCGTCGATCTCGGTCCCGAGGCGTTCTACACCAAACTGGCTGCGGCAGGCAGCCTGCCGACGACCTCGCAGCCTTCGCCGGCGGAGTTCCTTGAGGTTTATGAGCGGCTCGCGAAGGAAGGGGACGGTCCGATTATCTCGATCCATCTCGCTTCCGTGCTCAGCGGCACGTATCAGTCTGCGGTTCTAGCGAGCACCATGGACGAAGGAGGAGCGGACATTACGGTCGTGGACAGCAGGTCGGCCTCCTGGGGCATCGGCATGATGGTGATCGCGGCGGCCGAAGCGGCCCGCGAAGGCCGGAGCAAGGAGGAAATCCTGGAGATCGTCCGGAAGCTGCAGGAGGAGACCAAGATCTACTTCCTCGTAGATACGCTCGAGTACCTGCAGAAGGGCGGACGCATCGGCCGGGCGGCGGCATTGGTCGGCTCGCTGCTGAACATCAAGCCGATCCTGTCGCTGAATCCCGCGGGGGAGGTCTACTCGCTTGATAAGGTGCGGGGGCAGAAAAAGGCGATGAGCCGCATTGTGGAGCTCATTCGTGAAGACCTCGGGGGCCGGCCTTTCCGGCTGATTCCCGGCTATACGACGAACAAGGAGACGGCGGCGGAGCTTCAGTCGCAGATCTCGCAGCATTTTGATGTAACCGAAGTGCGGTATGGACCGATCGGTCCGGTTATCGGCACCCATGTAGGACCAGGAACCGTAGCGGCGTTCGTCTTTCCGCGGTAGAACCATGCTGGATCTGTATTCCCTTCCGGTTACGAAAGTGTCCGGCGTCAAAGGCAAGAAGCCTGAAGAGCTGCTCGGCCTCGGTATTTCGAGTGTCGGGCAGCTTCTCGATTATTATCCTTTCCGCTACGAGGATTACACGCTTCGCGATTTGACGCAGGTCAAGGACGGAGACAAGATTACGGTGCAGGGCACGATTGTCGGTGTCCCTCTCGTGCAGATGTACGGGCGGACCAAATCGAGGCTCACCTGCAAGGTTGTCGTCGACCCCTTGTTCGTGACGGCCGTCTGGTTCAACCGGCACTATCTGCGGGACAAGCTGACGGCGGGCGCCGAGGTGGTGTTGACGGGCAAATGGGATCAAAAGCGGCTGCAGCTGACCGTGACGGAGGTGGAGTTCCCGGGACAGGGAACCTCCCAGATCGGGACGCTTCAGCCGGTCTATTCCCTGACGGCGGCCCTGACACAGAAGTGGTTCCGCCAGACGTTGAAGCAGACGCTGGTGCAGTACGGCGAGATGATCCCCGAAGTGCTGCCGCAGGAGCTGCTGAACAAGTATGGTCTGCTGCCGCGCAAGCAGGCGGTGACGCTGCTGCACCTGCCGGGGAACATGGAGCAGGGGCAGCGGGCGAGACGCCGGATGGTGTACGAGGAGCTGTTCCTCTTCCAGCTGAAGATGCAGGCGTACCGCGCGCTGAACCATGAGCGGGCGGACGGGGTCGCGCATCCCGTCGATCTGCCCGCCGTGCGGGCCTTCGTACGCTCTCTGCCGTTCACGCTGACCGACTCGCAGAAGAACGTGCTCGCGGAGATCCTGCAGGACCTGCAGCATCCGCACTGCATGAACCGGCTGCTGCAGGGGGATGTCGGCGCCGGCAAGACGGTCGTGGCCGCCTCGGCGCTGTTCGCCGTCGTCAAGGCGGGCTACCAGGGCGCGCTCATGGTGCCGACCGAGATTCTGGCCGAGCAGCACAAGCGCTCGCTCGACCGGCTGTTCGAGCCGTACGGCATCCAGACCGCGCTGCTGACGGGCAGCCTTACCGACCGCCAGCGGCGGGAGGTTCTCGCCTCCCTGCAGATGGGGATGATCGACGTCGTCGTCGGCACCCATGCGCTCATCCAGGAGGACGTGTTCTTCCGGCGGCTGGGCCTTGTCGTTACCGACGAGCAGCACCGCTTCGGGGTCAACCAGCGCAGCATCCTGCGGCGCAAAGGGATGAACCCCGACGTGCTGACGATGACGGCGACGCCGATTCCGCGCACGCTGGCCATCACGGCCTTCGGCGATATGGACGTCTCGACGCTGCGCGAGCTGCCGAAGGGGCGCAAGCCGATCAAGACGTATGCGGTGACTCACGGCATGCTGGAGCGCGTGCTCGGCTTCATCCGCCGCGAGGTGGCCGCCGGGCGCCAGGCCTACGTGATCTGCCCGCTCATCGAGGAGTCGGAGAAGCTCGACGTGCAGAATGCGATTGACGTGCATGCCCAGCTCCAGTTCGAGTTTCCGGACTACAAGGTCGGCCTGCTCCACGGGCGGATGACGCCCGGCGAGAAGGACGAGGTGATGCGGGAGTTCAGCGCGGGCCGGGTGCACGTGCTCGTCTCCACGACCGTCATCGAGGTCGGTGTCGATGTGCCGAACGCGACGCTGATGGTCGTGTACGATGCCGACCGTTTCGGCCTCTCGCAGCTGCACCAGCTGCGCGGGCGCGTAGGCCGGGGCGAGCACCAGTCGTACTGCGTGCTCATCGCCGATCCGAAGAACGAGGTCGGCAAGGAGCGCATGAAGGCGATGACCGATACGAATGACGGCTTCGAGATCGCAAGGAGGGACCTGGAGCTTAGAGGCCCAGGGGACTTCTTCGGCACGAAGCAGAGCGGGGTGCCGGATTTCCGGCTCGCCGATATGGTCACGGACTTCGAAGTCATGGAGCAGGCGCGCGACGATGCTGCGGAGCTTGTGAAGCGGCCGGAGTTCTGGACCGGCACCGCGTATACCCCGCTGAGGGAGTTCCTCCAGCGGGAGCAGATTCTGAGCAGCGAGATGTTGGACTAATTTATACGCTAAGAGTCAACATGGCCGGGCCCTCCGTCATAAACTTACTGTGGGATCAAGTCAGACCAAGCACAGGAAGGATAATAACGGAGGTGCAGGGCATGAGCTATACGAAGCACGGCTTCGATCCGGCCCAGGTGGAGCGGATCAAGTTCAAGATGAAGAACCCGGAGACAAAGGAACGCGTCAAAATGATTTTGCAGGGCGTCAGCAAATACGACCTGCAGGACCGGGCGAAGGTACGCCGTTTCGTCGGCCTGCTGACGAAGACGCTCGGGGAGAGGGTCACCGAGCAGCAGACCGAGCATCTCGTGAATTTCGTCATCAGCCAGAAGATCGATCCGAGCAATACATTTCATCTGATCAAATTGTGGAGCATGTTCCGCTGAGGCGGAGCGTGCTTTTTTTTACAAGATAAGGCTCGATTCGGTACTGCCTCAAAGGACGGGAAGCCGCCCTATTCCGGGGGAAGGGAGGGGGCCAAAGGCGGCTTGCCAAGAGGGTCAGCTTGCGGTATGATCTATTATATACCGATCAGTACATAATGGGGGCGTGAAGGATGGCACGGCCAAGGGAGTTTGATGAGGAGCAGGCGCTTGGAGCGGCTCTCGAGGTGTTCTGGGATCTCGGCTATGAGGCGGCTTCGCTGAGCGATCTCACGGAGCGGATGGGCATCAACCGGCCGAGTCTGTACGCCGTGTTCGGAGGCAAGAGGCAGCTTTTCCTCCGGTGCCTGAACCTGTACCAGGAGAACTACTATGAGGGGATTCGGCAGCTTGCAGCACGAGGCGGGCCGGGCCTCGGAGGTCTCCTTGCGGTGTTCCGGCAGGTGGTGGAGATGGGCCTCGATCCCCGGGCGCGCCGCGGCTGCCTGTTCGTGAACACGATGGCCGAGCTGGCCGGACGGGATGCGGAGCTGGCACAGGACGCTCTGCGCTTTCAGGAGCGCCTCGCCGGCCTGTTCGCCGGCGTGCTGGGCGAGGCGGTGGAGCGCGGGGAGCTTCCTGCGGACACGAAGATCAGGGCGAACGCCCGCTTCCTGACGATGGCGCTCGGCGGCTTCTCGCTGCTCCTGAAGAGCGGTCCGCCGCAGGAGGTGCTCGAGGATGCGGTGGAGCGGACGCTCGCGGCGGTAACCGGCGGGGCGTGAGGGGGATGGGAGCATCAGGACCAGGCCGGAGATCTTCGGGGGCCTGGCCTGTAAGGGAAGTGCTTTTGCGAAGTAGAGACGTTCATGGGGGAGTTGTCCATGAAATAGCGGAAGTACGATGCGTAATTTCCCTTGCTGCCGGTGCACTTTTGAAAATAGAGGAACGCGGATGCGCTATTCGTGAGATCAAAGCGGTTTCCGGGCTTATCGGCGCCACATAAGGTATTTGAGTTCCGCTATTCACCGGGAAATAACGGGAAATACCTCCATAAGATACTGGAGTTCCGCTATCTTGGATCCACCCGTAACCGTGAAGGGCATCGCCTTCCGCAGCAGGAGGGCTTCCCGAACATTTTCTGAACATCATAGGCTCCGACGCCGGTTCCCGTCTGAGGGGCGTTCAACATATCACTCACGAAAAACGCTTGAATCGCCCACGGGTGATCCCGGCACCTCGGGGTGATCCAGCCGCACCTTCCGATACGGGTCCTCCCTCACGATCAACCTTCTGCCCGCATACAGCGCACCCCTACGGCCCATAAACGGACTCATAGCTTCGGCGGGAGGCAGGACGGCTTCACATCGTCTACGCATGTGTTGTTTTCGCTCCCCTTTGTATGCCCAATTATGTATCGATCAGTACAAAATGGAGAGGTGGAAAAAGCATGAAACTGCAGCAGCTGACCCCGCATGTATGGGGCGGATCCGTATGGCTTCCCGTTCCGGTGATGATCTGGTTCGCAAGGGAGAAGGAAGGCATTACGATCGTGGACGGGGGGGTTCTGCCGATGTGGGAGGGGGTGCGCAGGGCGCTCCGGGAGACATTCGCAGGCCTGCCGCTGCGGCGTGTGCTGCTGACGCACGGCCATCAGGATCACATCGGGATCCTTCCGCCGCTCATGGACGCCTATCCCGAGGTGCCGATCGTCGTTCACCGCGAAGAGATTCCGTTCCTGACGGGGAGCCGGTCTTACCGTTCCCTGAGGGAAGGAGTCTGGGCCCGCTATGCTCCGCCGGTGCCGGAGGAGAAGCTGACGGCTCTGCGCCTGGAAGCGTCGTACGCAGGCCTGCAGCCTTATTGGACGCCGGGGCACAGTCCGGGGCATACAGTGTTCTATCACGAAGCGGATGACATTCTATTGGCCGGGGATCTGTTCACCCGCTATTTCGGCCGGCTGCAGCGTCCTATTGCCGGGTTCACGGCCGATATGGAGCTGTCGCTGAGCAGCGGGAGCATCCTCGAAGAGCTGAAGCCGAAGTACACGGCCTCCGCCCACCTGGGCGTTACGCGTGATGCCCATCTGCAGTATTCCCGGCTTCTTCCCCCGCTTCTTTCCGGACGGTAAATTCATGCAGCGCCCCTTCTCCGGTATGCCCCGGCCGGGTCTCTATGATAGAATACGAGATATAGACCGCAAGGAGAGACTGTCAATCAAGACTGCATGCAAGAGTCAGCAGGATGACCATACAACAAAACGATAGAGCCCCGTGACCCGGGGCCAAGATGGGTGGGGGATCGGCAATGTCGGAGAAGGATTCGCAATCGCATGACAAACAAGCGCTGTCGCGGCGCAAGCTGCTGACGGTGATGGGAACCGCCGCGGCCGGCTGGATGCTGGCCGGCACGCCGCGGGTCGGAGCGGCCGCCGCCCCGGCCGTGGTGAGCGAGACGCCGCTGTGGCTGAACGTCAAGGCCTACGGTGCCCAGGGGAACGGGTTCCAGGACGATCTGTCCGCTTTCCGTTCAGCGGTGGAAGCGGCGAACCGCGCGGGAGGCGGAGTCGTGTACGTGCCTCCGGGCAGGTATATGCTGTCGGGGCCGGTCACGCTCGGCTCGAAGATCCGTCTGGTCGGCGACGGACCTGAAGCTTCGGTACTCAAGGGCATGAGATACGCCCTTCCGCTCGTGAGCGCATCGGGCGCGGAGCATGTTGCGGTGGAGGGGATCGGCTTCGAGGGCGTCGGCACCCTGACGGAGGCCGCTTCGTTCGAGGCGGCGGAGAAGGGGATTCACTTGTCGGACTGTGAGGACGTACGGATCGAGAACTGCACGTTCGCTTCGATCCCGAACGGCATGTGGCTTGTGGACAGCCGCCATGTGACAGTGCAGGGCTGCTCCTTCGATACGATTCTGTCCTCGAACAGCTTCTACGAAGGGTATGGCATCGCCGCGGAAGGCGGCGCCCATCTGCAGATCCGCGCCAACCGGTTCCGCGGGCTGAAGAAGCCGGGCGTATACCTGTATGCCGGCTGTTCGACCAGTACCGTGGACGGCAATCTGCTTGAGGAGAGCGCCGATGCTTTCATCGTGCTGTCTTCCTCGAGCAAAGCCTGCACGCATAACAGGATCACGGATAACACCGTCTCGGCCGCGGGCCTGGCGAAGGACCGTTCGTCGTGCAAGCAGGGGATCGTGCTGCGGGGCTACTGCGTGGACAACACGGTGACGGGCAACGACATCGCCCGGGCTTCGGAGGCCGGCATCGTGCTCGAGGGCGACGGCAAGTCGCTCGACGGCCGTCTGTCGGGAACGATTATTTCGGGCAACCGGATCGACTCGGTGCCGCGGGGCCTGGTGCTTGCCAACGCCGACGGCGCGGTCGTGACCGGCAACGTGGTCCGCAAGGCCGAGGTCGGCATCCTGCTCGAGCCGTCCGCTTCGGGCGATGGAGCGCGCTGCCGCTACAACCTTGTGTCGGGCAACATGCTCATGGCCTGCACCACGGCGGGCATCCGGCTGGCTGCCGGCTGCGAGGACACGGTCGTGTCCGGCAACAGCGGCGCAGGCAACGCGGAAGCCCTGGTCGTGCACGAGCAGGTGAAGGTACAGCCGGGCTTCTGATCGTAGGCTGTGGCAGCAGACGACTTCGCGTGGAGACCGCATCTGGCTGCTGTACTCGTAAAGTCTATTCCGCCGGAATGCCGCACATCGTGCGTGTTCACGGCTCTTTTCAGACAGCCCCATACCAGCCCTTGTTCCTTTCGGGAACAGGGGTTTTTGGCATGCGATTCCGGGAAGCAAGAACGAAAGAGAGCCCATTTGCAATTATTTCCTCTTGAAATGCGAATATTTGTTCGGTATCCTGTATACAATACATACGAACGTATATTCCCGTTTGGAGGGGTTTCTATGCAGCGTGTTATTCTGCTTGCAGATTGTCAGTCATTCTATGCCTCCGTCGAGAAAGCGGCTCATCCCGAATACAAGGACCGGCCCGTCGTAGTGGCGGGGGATCCGGCCCGCCGGTCCGGCATTATTCTCGCAGCCTGTCCCATTGCGAAGCAGTACGGGGTAACGACCGCCGAGCGGCTCGGGGAAGCGCTGGGCAAGTGCCCGGAGCTGATCGTGGTCCGGCCGCGGATGCAGACGTATATAGATGTTTCCATACAAATTACCGGTATCTACGAATCGTTTACAGACCTGGTTGAGCCGTTCTCCATCGATGAGCAGTTCCTCGATGTGACCGGTTCGCTTTCCTATTTCGGCTCGGCCGAGGAGATCGCCCGGCAGATCCAGCACAAGATTCAGGTGGAGACGAACGTATGGACCCGGGTCGGCATCGGACCGAACAAGATGCTGGCGAAGATGGCCACCGACATCTGGGCGAAGAAAAACGGCAGCGGTATCTTCACGCTGGACGAGGAGGGGCTGGAGCTTCTGTGGGAGCAGCCGGTGCAGAAAATGTACGGCGTCGGCTCGCGGATGGCCGCGCATTTTGCCCGGATGAACATCCATACGATCGGCGATATCGCGAAGCTGCCGCTCGCGGAGCTGAAGCGGCGGATGCGGGTGCGCTTCGGCAAGAACAGCGACATCCAGGCCGAGCTGTATTGGCAGACGGCGAGGGGGATCGATCCGAGTCCCGTGCGTCCGCGCACCCTCTTCGACGACCAGCAGGCGCTGGGCCACCAGATGACCCTGCCGCGCGATTACGGCCGCAAGGAGGACATCGACGTGATCCTGCTCGAGCTCAGCGAGGAGGTGGGGCGGCGGTGCCGGGCCAAGGGGTACATGGGGCGGGTCGTCTCCGCGGGCGCCCGGGGGGCCGATTACGAGCGGGGAACGGGCTTCTACCGCCAGACGACCCTGCCCGACCCCACGAACATCACGAAGGAGATCTACGAATCGGCCCGGAGGCTGTTCCATCTCCACTGGGACGGCCAGCCGGTGCGGCGGATCGGTGTGACGCTGTCGGGGCTGTGCAGCGACAGCGAGTACCAGCTCACGCTCTTCGACAACAAGGAGAAGACCCGCAGGCTCGAGCGGGTGACCGATGCTATCAACAGCCGGTTCGGGCGCACGGCGCTCCTGCGCGCCTCCTCCAAGCTCGACTCCGCCCAGGCGCACGAGCGCAGCGCCAAGATCGGGGGGCATTATAAATGAGCAAGAAGCTGCAGGGCAACGGCCGTTGGGAATCTTCGCGGATGATGCTGCCGGAGCACCGGGCGCAGCTCATCGAGCGGCAGCGCATCCAGTCGGGGGAAGCGCCGGCGGTGCGGGCGCAGGTGCCGACCAGGCAGGAGCTCGAGCTCATCCGCGACTATACGCTGCTGCCGATGATGCTGACCATCGTGGAGAAGAACCGGATCCAGATGGAGCTCTCGACCGTATCCATGAAGCAGCTCTATGTGATCGCGCTGGACGCCCTCATGCGGCGGATTCACATGGACCTCGTGCTTGTCAAGAAGTCGCTGCGCGAGCACGGCATCAAGGTCTACGACGATGAGACGGTGGACAGCGCCGTTCACTACCGCTACGTCTGCCGCGGTTATGAGGACCGCCTGGCGATGACGCGGGATGTGGTGCGTTCGGAGATCAGCGTCAGGCTGGCGCGGTATGTGGGGGGCCTGTTCAAAAAGGACGACGGAGGCGTCTAGAAGGGGAGCCGGGCGGCCGCTGCCCGCGCGGTTCCTGCCGGGGTACGGTCTTCCAAGGACGGCGGGCGCTGTCCGCTGTGTACGCGGCGGCAGGGCGATGCGGCTGCCGCGCCGCAGGGGGGCTCCGGCCGGCTGCGGCGCGGGCGGTTCGCCGCCCGGTCCTGCGGTGAGCAGCCCAGCGGCAGGACATCCCGGACCGGAGCGCTAAGGAAGCCCCGCATACCGGTTGTCGCCGGCGAAGCCTGCGGAGGCCCCGCATGTCACTGACCAAGCCTGTGGAGGCTTCTCCTTGCCGCCTGAGCCTTGTACGCAGAGGCCGGGCGGTTCGCGGCCACCCTCCGCTCCGGTTCCCGGCGAGGGGGCAGCGGAGGAAGCACGCCTACCGCCCGGCGCCAAGCTCGGGCCCGGGCACACCGCCCCGGCTGCCAAGGCGGCTTGCTTCACCGTACAAGCTTTTCGGGGAAAGAGGATATCCTAAGCTTATCTTCGAAGACGCTTCCCAGAAAGGCTGCTGCACATGATCCATCTCCGTTTGTTTCCCGGTCTGTATACGCACGTGAAATGGTTCGTACCCCACGGCAAAGAGGCTCCCGTGCCGATGACCGAGGTGATAACGCCATCGTTTTTGTTCTGGCTCGGAGTGACCCTGGCCGGGCTGCTGCTCTCCGCCGTATTCAACGAGCCGCTCGAGAGGGTCCCCCTCATCCGCAGGGTCCATGCGGTCCTTGACCGCTGGAAGCCGTACGAGACGCTCATCCTGCGGATCGGCCTGGGGGCCGGACTGCTGCTGCAGCTCGTGACCGGAACGTATCTTGCTCCGGAGCTCGCCGCGGACGGCTACTGGGTCACGGTGCTGCTGATTATCGCCTTTGCCGGACTGCTCTACCGTAGAACTCTTGTCATCAGCGGCGCGGCGCTCGCCGTCCTGTACGTCCATGCACTGGCCGATTACGGCCTGTTCCACGCCCTGGACTACATGTTCTACGTCGGGATCGTCTACTATCTCCTCGTGGAGCAGACCCGGTGGCGGCCTACGGCCACGCCGGTGCTGTACCTGTTCACAGGGCTGTCTCTCGCCTGGGTGGGGCTGGAGAAGATGACGCTGCCCCAGCTCGCCTACGGGATTATGGAGGAATACCATATTCCGACCTTCGGATTCAGCATGGAGAATTTCGTGCTCATCAGCGCGTTCATCGAGCTGGGGCTGGCCTGGACGTTCATTGTCGGCATTCTAAACCGGTTCATCTCGATACTGGTGACCCTGGTGTTCATCACGACGACGACGGTGTTCGGATTCCGGGAGATCGTCGGCCATACGATCGTCCATACGCTGCTGATCATGTTCCTTATCGAAGGACAGGGAGTCTTTCGCTCGCCGTTTCAATTTCACCGCTCCCCGGTGCTGCGGTGCCTGTTCGTGCTCGTGAATTTCGTGGTGCTGCTCTTCGGCCTTATGGCGGTCTACATCGCGCTGGGCACGGCGGCCTCCCACTCCTAGATTCAGCCGTGCGCTCCTGCCGCACGGCTGTTTTTCATAAGTACCACAGCTGCTCGGAGCTAGGCAGCCTCATGCATGCAGTCTTTTGAAGACGGCGATCTCTTACAGGGGCTCAGCCGGCGAACTTTACCAGCGCCCATCGGAGGCGGAGCGGCAGGAAACGCAAGATAGGACGGGTTCGGAGCCAAAAGCACAAAAATGGTGTAGCAATTCCAGCGGGTTCAGGTTAACATAGAGGTATGTTGTTCACGTGAACATTAATAAGAAATGGGTGGAAATCACATGAAAAAGTTCCTTGACGAGAACTTCCTGCTTACGAATGAAACCGCTGTCCGCTTGTACCATGACTATGCCAAAGAAATGCCGATCATCGACTATCACTGCCACCTCAGCCCGCAGGAGATCTACGAGAACAAGACGTTCAAGAACATCACCGACGCTTGGCTGTACGGCGATCACTATAAGTGGAGAGCGATGCGCTCGAACGGCGCCGAGGAGAACCTCGTGACCGGCGGTGAGGGCACGACCGACTACGACCGCTTCCTGGCCTGGGCGAAGACGGTGCCGCACACGATCGGCAACCCGCTGTACCACTGGTCGCACCTGGAGCTGCAGCGCTTTTTCGGCGTCTCCGACCTCATCAACGAGAAGAGCGGTCCCGAGCTGTGGGAGAAGCTCAATGCCCAGATCAGCGGCGAAGGCTTCGGTGCCAGAGACCTCATCAAGAAATCGAACGTGCGCGTGATCTGTACGACGGACGACCCGACCGATTCGCTCGAATACCATGTCAAAATCAAGGATATTCCGGATTTCGACGTGCAGGTGCTGCCTTCGTTCCGTCCGGACAAGGGCCTCGAGATCAACCGTCCGACATTCCTGCCTTGGGTGCAGAAGCTGGCGGAAGTCTCCGGCCAGTCCGTGAACGATTATGACGGCCTGCTCTCGGCGCTCGAATCCCGCGTCCGCTTCTTCCACTCCGTAGGCGGCAAGGTCTCCGACCACGCCCTCGACTACGTAGCGTATGCCGAGACGACGAAGGAAGAAGCGGCCGGCATCTTCGCCAAGGCGCTCCGCGGAGAAGCCGTATCGCTTGAGGAAGAGAAGAAGTACAAGACGTACACGCTCGTGTTCCTCGGCAAGCTGTACGCCGAGCTCGGCTGGGCGATGCAGCTGCACATCAACGCCCACCGCAACAACAATGCCCGTCTGATGGGCAAGCTCGGTCCGGACACCGGCTTCGACTCCATCAATGACAGCGACATTGCGCAGCCGCTCGTAAGACTGCTCGATGCGCTCGACAGTGAAGATGCGCTGCCGAAGACGATTCTGTACTCCTTGAACCCGAAGGACAACTATGTTCTCGGTACGATCATCGGCAGCTTCCAGGGCGGCGGCGTACCGGGCAAGATCCAGTTCGGCTCGGCGTGGTGGTTCAACGATACGAAGGACGGCATGATAGACCAGATGAAGGCGCTGGCGAACCTCGGCCTGCTGAGCCGCTTCGTCGGCATGCTGACGGACTCCCGCAGCTTCCTCTCGTACACGCGCCACGAGTATTTCCGCCGCATTCTGTGCAACCTGATCGGCGAGTGGGTGGAGAACGGCGAAGCGCCGGACGACCTGGAGCTGCTCGGCACGATGGTGCAGAACATCTCGTACAACAATGCCAAGAACTACTTCGGTTTCTAATCGGGCGTGAAGCCCTCGGACGGCGGTTGTCCGCCGGGTTTGGATGAAGGCGTGCTTCCTTACGGGAGGCACGCTTTTTATTCTGACGAGACGGGAGACCGGGACTGCACGGATTGCGCGTGAGGGGTCTGTGAGCTGCCCTGCCGAACAGGGACTGTCTTCATGGACAGCCAAGGGGATGATCCTTGAATTTCCCCAAAGGAGCTCACCCGCGCAGACGTTCCTTTCCGGCATCGCTCCTGATTCATAAACGCACCGTCCTAAGGGGAGGGCGGCACAGCCGTTCACCTCCTGCACAGCACGGCCTTACGGGCCGGGAGCGAGGGGGACGGATAGGCCCTTGATGTCGAATGCGGACGACAAGCTTGGAGGGCCCGGCTGGAAAAAACGCAACTTTTTGCGGCAACCGTGCGTATTGGTAGGTGTGGTAAGGGAGCGATATGGCGAAAGGAGCGGAGGGACAGTGGTCCGATTGGAGTATCGGTTGTACGAGGAAGGCAGCCGGACGTTCCCCGTGCTGTACTACTATGACCGGATCGGCCGGGATGAAGCGGCGCTGCGGTTTGCCTGCGATTACTTCGTCAAGGACGGCCGCGTGTATGAGAAAAGCTCGTGTGCGGTGGAGACCGGCTGCTATGTGGTCTATGTGAAGGAAGCCGAAGACGAGCGGACCATGCCTTGGGGCACGCCGGGAGCGCGGGGGTTCGCAGGTGTGCGGATGGAGCTTCGGGAGTACCGGGAAGGGACGGCGGATTACCCGCTGATCTACTCCTACACGTTCAAGGATACGCTCGAGGCGATGCTCCACCTGCAGGCGAATTACCTGTATACGGACGGACGCGAATGGTACCGGACATCGGCGGAGATCGACGAAGACCGGATGACGTATGTGTATTACGCCGTTCCGGTGTAGACCGGAACGGCACCGCAGCGGCGGCGGTCCAGAAGAGCCGCAAAGACAGGAGTGACAGTGAAAATGGAACAGCACAAGGGCAGCAGGACGCGCCGGATGGTGAAGCTGTTCGTTGCTTCCACGTTAGTGCTCGGAGGGGCTGCAGGATGTTCCGACTCGCGGGACTGCGTGGACAACAACCGCGACGGGTACTGCGATGACGGAGGGGGCGGAGGCTCCTCCTCTTCCTCTCATTATTATTACGGGAGCTCCGGGAGCTCGAAGGCATCGTCCTCCGGAACCGTCTCGGGAAGCTCTTCAGGGATTTCCAAGGGCGGCATCGGCTCCAGCGGCAGTTCGAGTTCCTGATGACCGGGAGCTGTGACCAGGGGATGAACCCGCAGAAGGCAAGGAGGGAGAACGCGTGGAGGAAAGGACCGCAGGCTTCTCCCGCAGAAGTTATAAGGAGCGCCGCGACACGCTGTACGGCGCGCTCCGGCGCGAAGGCGTCTTTACTTGGGACGTCATGTACGAGCAGGAATATGCGCTGGCCGGGCTGCACCGCCTAAGCCCGGAGCTGCTTGCGGAGATGCGCGGGGCGGCGGAGAAGCTCGGCCGCATCTATGCGCGGACGGTAGAGATCGTGCAGCAGGGCGGAGCGGAGCTGTGGCGCGAGCTCGGTCTCCCCGAAGCGGCCTACGGCGCCATCCGGCTCCGCTTCGACGCAGAGAAGGCGACGCTGATCGGGCGGTTCGATTTTGCCGAGACGCCCCAGGGGCTCAAGATGCTTGAGTTCAACAGCGATACGCCGACCGGGATCGTCGAGGCCTTCCATGTCAACGGCCGGGTCTGTGCGGCGTATGGAGCCGAGAACCCCAATGAGGGCTGCGCGGCCATGCTGCCGAAGGCCTTCGGACGGATGCTGGAGCTGTACCGCTCGGCGGGATACACGGCGGAGCACATCTTTTTCTCGGCGCTGGATTGGCACGAAGAGGATGCGGGCACGACGAAGTATCTGCTGGCAAACAGCGGCCTGCCGGACGCGAGATTCGTGGCGCTTGGCGATCTGCGCGTGCAGGGGGAGCGGCTGTGGGCGGAGTACCCCGGCGAAGGAGAGCCGGAGCCCGTCGATATCCTGTACCGGCTGCATGCCATCGAGAAGCTGGCCGAGGACCGCGACACCGACGGCTATCCGACCGGAGAGCATGTGCTTCGGCTGATTGCGGAGCGCAAGCTGGCGGTGATCAATCCGCCCTCGGGCTTTGCGGCGCAGACCAAGGCTCTGCAGGCGCTGATCTGGAATCTGCACGAGGCCGGGGAGTTCTACACGGAAGAGGAGCATGAGGCGATCTCGCGCTACATGCTGCCGACGTATCTCGAGCCGATGTTCCCCGAAGGCGCCGCCTACGTCTCCAAGCCGATTCTCGGCCGGGAGGGCAGCGGGGTGACCATCTACGAAGAGGGAGAGGCAGCCGAAGCGAGCGGAGACGAAGAATACGGCCACCAGCCGATGGTCTACCAACAGTACGCACCGCTGCCCGAGGTGGAGATTGAGACCTTGGCCGGGCCGTACCGGGGAAGCCTGCTCTGGGGCTGCTTCCTCATCGACGGGCAGGGCTCGGCAGTCGTGGCCCGCGTGGGAGGCCGGATTACCGGCAATTTATCGTATTATCTGCCCTGCGCCCTGGCGTAAAAGGGTCCGGGAATCCGCAGGATCTGAAGCCGGCGGGTTCCCGGCTGACGGCACACTACATAAGCAAGGGGTTGGAGAAATGGACCAGTTCGGGACCATTTTGAATTTTTTGATCTATTTGGCAGTCACGGTGCCGCTCGTCGGGCTCGGCATCCTGTTCTTTAACCTGACGACGCCGTACAGCGAGTTCAAGCTGATCCGCGACGGCGGAGAGCTGAGCGATCCGGCGAAGGTAGCGGCGGGCAAAGCGGCCGCTTATGACCTCGGCGGCAAAATCATCGGCCAGGTGCTCGTGCTCGCCTCCGCGGTCTATCACTCGGTGGGCATCCTGGACCTGGTGATCTGGGGCCTGCTCGGCATCGCGTTTCAAATCATCATTTTCTACCTGTTCGAGCTGCTTACGCCGTTCAAGGTACTCGCCGAAATTCCGAAGGGCAACGTGTCCGTCGGGATCTTCTCGTTCTGCCTGAGCCTGGCTTCCGGCCTGCTCATGGCGTCCCTGATCAGCTACTAAGGAGGAGAAACAGATGCTGCAGATCAATCAAATTCATCATGCCGCCATCATTTGTTCGGATTATGAGGTATCGAAGAAATTCTACACGGAGATTCTGGGACTTCCGGTTATTCTCGAGACATACCGCGCGGAGCGGCGGTCCTATAAGCTGGACCTGCAGGTGGGGGGAGCGCAGATCGAGCTGTTCTCCTTTCCGGATGCGCCGAAGCGTCTGAGCTATCCCGAGGCCAGAGGGCTGAGACATCTCGCCTTCGAGGTAGACGATATCGACCAGGCGGTGGGCGAGCTGACGGGGCACGGAGTGGCGGTGGAGCAGGTCCGTGTGGACGAAACGACGGGCAAACGGTTTACCTTTTTTGCCGACCCGGACGGTCTGCCGCTGGAGCTGTACGAGAAATAAACCGGTGCTTTTGCACCGGGGAGCCCCAGGAATTTAGATCATCTACGGACACAAACGCAGAGCCGGCATCGAAGGGTGCCGGTTTTGTTCTGTCCAAATCAGGTTAATAGGTACATAACACAAGCTAAAAACGCTTTCAATACTAACTCTTTCCTAACATATCCCTAAATCATTCCAAATCATCCTTTGATATAGTGATCGTAACAGCCAGAGAACAGCATGGGGATAGGACAAACACGGAGGTGCGGCATATGGAAAGCAGATTCTCGGTAGGTATGGTATACGGTATGCTGCTCAGCATCCCGCTCTGGATCTCGGCGATCGGCTGGTTCCGCTGGGTAGCGCAGGGCATCACGATGTTCCTTAAGCTGAGGTTCGCCTGATGAGCGGACGACGATGGAAGGAATACCCCAGGTAAAAGGCCTCCGGAAGTAACGGAGGCCTTTTTGGTCTGTATGGCGGGGATCAGGATGTCAATCCATGAAGCTGGTAATACAGCCTGAGATACACCAGCAGGATAATGAGCACCCACACCGCCAGAGTATTGCTCCAGGACTTGCTGCGGTACTCAACCTGCAGGCCGGTGTCCCGGTCCCATGAGGTCTGCCCGTGCCGGTGGAGCTCGTGGTGCGCGTTGAGCATCGTCAGCATGGAGATTACGGGAACCTCCAGCCCGAGTCCGCGCCACAGCAGCAGCATGCTGCGCCGGAACGCCTGCGTCCATGCAGCCTTTTCGCCGTCCGTACGCCGCACCTTCACACCGAAGAGCAGCTTGCCGGGCGTCGTGCCCCAGGCGGAGAGCAGCAGGCTCTCCACCGGAAGCCAGAGCAGCGCGAAGAGGATCGGCAGCAGCAGCCTGGGCGCAGGGATCGGGACAGAGACCGGCAGCGCAGCAAGGAGGGCCTCCAGTACGGTCGCCCACAGCAGTAGATCAAGAGAGCGGGCCCAGTAGCGCATCCAGGGCCTGACGATGGGGATCTCAGGCTCCTCCCATTCGACAGCGCTCCAGGATGCGGCGGGACGCCACTCCTCTTCGGATGCCGGCCGGAGCTGGGTTGTCCGGAGCACCGCACCCGAGCGAATGAGCTCTTGAATCTCGGGAAGGGTGAAGGGACCGGCTTCTTCCTGTTTGCTCTTGTAATACCATGATTCGTGTTCGTGCATCTCGTTGGTATGACCCCTTTGTATAGCTCTATTGCATGTCCATCCTATGGCTGCTTCCCCAGTGTACCCGGTTTGGGACGGGCAGGGAACCGGCCATCGAAAGAAAATGCACTTTTATCGAAAAGAGCTCTATTTCCAATGCGTGTAAGCGCTTATAAAATAGAAGCAGCTTCGGCGAAAGGAGGAGGGCACAGGTCTGAATGAAATGTAAAGCAAGCCCGGCAGCAGCGGGCAATCCTGCAGTCCGCCTGATAAGAGGCTGCAGCTCAGAAGGAGGAGAAGAAGATGAAACGCAAAGTAAGCAGAATTCTGCTCGCATGGGCCTTGGTGTTGGCCCTGCTGTCCACAGGGGCGGCCGTGCCGGAAACGGTACAGGCAGCCGACCCGCCGGCCGGGTATGTGCTCTCTTATTTTGGGGGCGTGCCGTATGACGACAGCCTGCATCTGGCTTACAGCACGGACGGATTGAACTGGACGCCGCTGAACGGCAACCAGCCGGTATTCCGGCCGGCGATCGGCACGAAGCACATGCGGGATCCGTATGTCGGGCGCAAGCAGGACGGCACCTTCGTTCTGCTCGGCACCGACAACTGGAACAGCGAGTACATCATGGTGTACGACTCGGCCGATCTCATCCATTGGACGAACGGCAGGCTGGTCCGCATGAATACGGCCGCCATGCATACGTGGGCGCCGGAGTTTTTCTGGGATGCGGCGAAGGGGCAGTACGGCATCATCTGGTCCGGCAATACGGACCGCAACCGCACGTATATCAATTACACATCGGACTTCAAGACGGTTACGACGCCGAGCGTCTATTACGACCCGGGGTACGATGTCATCGACAGCCACATCCATCCGTGGAACGGCACGAATTATCTCTTCTTCAAGGATGAACGCTCCACCGGGACGACAGCCAAAAGCATTCTGGCCGCGCGGTCGGCCTCGCTGAATCCGGGTTCCTTCTCCGTCTACACAGGCGCCATTACCGAGACGGGGACGGAGGGGCCGTTCGTTATCAAGTCGCGCAGCGAGAACCGGTGGTACCTCTACGCCGATTATTATTCCAAAGGCGGCGTATTCGGCGCCTGGACAACGACGGATCTTGGCAGCGGCACCTGGACCAAGCTCGCTTCCGGCACGTTCTCGCTGCCGGCCGGCGTCCGGCATGCCACGGCGTTCGAGGTAAGCCAGAGCGAGCTGGACCGGCTTAAAGCCGCCAAGTGGGGGCCTTACCGCCTGCAGTCGCATAATTACCCGGACCGCTACCTGCGGCACAGCGGGGAGACGATGCGCATCGACGCGAATGTATCCCCGCTCGAGGACTCGCAGTACCGCATTGTGCCGGGGCTGGCCGACCCGAAGGCCGTGTCCTTCGAATCGGCGAATCAGCCGGGCACTTATCTGCGCCATTACGGCTTTGTGTTGAAGCAGCAGGCGAGTGACGGCAGCGCGGCGTTCAAGGGCGATGCGACCTTCACGATCACTGCAGGCCTTGCCGACGGAGCCAAGGTCTCCCTGCGCTCCTACAATTACCCGGACCGCTATATCCGGCATTACAATTACGAGCTGGTTCTTCAGCCCGTATCGACAGCCACCGACAAGGCGGACGCGACGTTCTCGCTCGTGTATCCTTAGGGCCTCCGGCGGCACGCCTGGCCGGCACAGAAGGGGCGGGACGCTGAATGTCCTGCCTAAGGTCCGCAAGCAAACAGCCCCGCTCTCCGGCAAAAGAGAACGGGGCTGTTTGCTGCGATGAAGGCCTGGCTCCGGAGGGTCAGGAGCCAGGCCCCAGGAGACGGCTTACGGCTGCGCCACCGGCTGGGGGGCCCGCTCGTGCACGAAGCGTTCGGTGAACTGGCGGACCCGCCAAGCATACTCCTCGGGAGCGGCCGTATAAGCCATCCCGTGACCGGCGCCCGGCACGAGGAAGAGCTCCTTATACCCGCGGCAGGCCTCCATGAGCCGGTGCACCATGGGCGTGGGGACGAAGGTGTCCGCTCCGCCGTGAATGAACAGGATCGGCTTCTCGGCCCGCCGCACCGCCTCGAGGGCGGAGGCTTCTCCGAAGGAGTAGCCTGAGCGCAGCCGCGTGATGAGGGACGTCATGCCGATGAAGGGGAAGGCCGGCAGCTTGTACATCCGCCCCAGCTGATACGACAGCACGTCCTTCACCGAGGTATAGGCACAGTCGGAGACGACGGCCTTGACCTGCGGGGGCAGCGGCTCGCCGGCGGTCATCAGGACGGTGGCCCCGCCCATCGAGACGCCGTGGAGCACGATCTGCGCCTCCGCGCCGAAGCGGCGGATGAGCTCGCCGATCCACAGCAGCACATCGCGCCGGTCCGGCCAGCCGAAGCCGATATACGTGCCCTCGCTGTCCCCGTGGCCGCGGGCGTCCGGCAGAAGCACATGATAGCCGAGCTCTTCGTGGTAGAGCTTCGCCAGCGCGTTCATGTGCATTTTGCCGCTGCCGCTGTAGCCGTGGGCGAGCAGCACGATCCGTGAGGTGTCCCGCAGGGCCGGCAGGAAATATCCCTTCAGGCGCAGACCGTCGCCGGAGACGAGCTCCCATGCCTCCAGCGGCTGGGCATCCAGCCAGACCGGGTCGGATACCGGCGTGTCCTTGAGGTCCGGATTCCCCGCGAGGAAGGTCTTCGGCCGCCGGGCTATGGCCATGGTGTAGAAGTAATGGCTGGCTGCGGCAAGGCTGAGAAGCAGCAGAAGGATGAGAATGAATGCGACGGTCATAAGCCTCAGGTCTCCTGTAGCGATCCCTTGGGGAGGATCGTTTGGTTAGTGAATGTCTTTTTTCTTGAAGCGCCCGCCCTTGACATCATGAATGTTGCCGATGGCAAGAAACGCGCCGGGATCCAGTTCGTCCACAATGGACTTCAGCTTGGCTTCCTCCAGACGGGTAATGACGCTGAAGATGACTTTCTTCTCGTCGCCCGTGAAGGCTCCTTCGCCGCTCAGGTACGTGACTCCCCGTCCGAGACGGAAGGTGACCGCATCGCCGATCTCCTTATGCTGGTCGCTGATGATCCAGACGGACTTGGACTGGTCCAGCCCCTCGATCGTAATGTCAATCAGCTTGAAGGCAATGTAATAAGCGATGAGCGAGTACATGGCGTGATCCCAGCCGAAGACAAAGCCGGCTGAGCCCAGGATGAAGAAGTTGAAGAACATGACGGTTTCGCCGACGGAGAACGGGGTTTTCTTGTTGAGCAGGATCGCCACGATCTCGGTGCCGTCCAGCGATCCGCCCGATCGGATGACGAGACCGACGCCGATGCCGAGGATGATGCCGCCGAAGACGGCTGCAAGCAGCGGATCGATCGTCAGGGGTTTCACGGGATGAAGCAGCGTGGTGCCGATCGACATCAGGATGACGGAGTATAAGGTCGATATCGCGAAGGTTTTGCCGATCTGCTTGTACCCGATGATCAGGAAGGGCAGGTTGAGCAGCACGAGAAATAATCCCAGCGGCATCTGCAGCAGGTGGGAGAGAATGATCGAGATGCCGACAATTCCTCCATCGATGATGTTATTCGGTACAAGGAAAATTTCCAGGCCAACCGATACGAAAATCGAGCCTACGGTCATGAAGACCGCGCGGCGGAAAAATTTGCTCTTCGTGAGCTTTCGGTGCTGCTTTTGCGCTGCTTGGGCAGCTTCCGACGGTGGTGTTGGATTCACTTGGGTACATCCCCCTCTTAGTTTGTAGTTTCAGTTTGCCCGGGAAGGGTGGCGTAATCCCGCTACAAAAACAGAAGTGAACTTGAGGGGGGAGAGCAGTCGGGCCCGCAGGCGCTTACGCGCATCGGAGCGTAAGAAGAGCAGCAGCAGGACGAGCAGAACGCTCTGAACCGTTCCTTCACTTCCTTCCCGGTAAGGCGGGGGAGGCGTGTTCGGAACGGCGCTCCACTTGGCGGGAGCGGGCTTCACGGGCAGGACATCGGGGACATTCGTCCCATAGTCCTGCAGATAATCCTGCTGCGGCACTGTCAGTGACTGCTGCGGAGGGAGCGATGTGCTAATGATGAGTGCGATGAGCACGACCAGCAGAGCGGGTGCGCGTTCGATCAGGAACCGGGACAAGTTCGTTCCTCCTTTCCGGCATCGGGCGCTCCTTTATTTAGTTAGCATTGTATCATCCGCCCGTTTTGGGAGTCAAAAAACCTCAGGAGGCGGAAGGCGGCCTGGTGCATTTTCGCCGTGCATAAAAAATCGGGCCCCGTCTCACGACGAGGCCCTTTCATGGGAGAGGAGAAACCGGACGAAGAGCTTATGGGGAACGTAAGTCTTCTCCGCGGTTGTCTACGACATTTTCGGATGTCGATAATTACAGGATAGCCCCATAGGAGGAAAGTTATACATGCAAACGACAAAAAAATTTTTGGTTTTTGTGCAGGAGATTCCGTTTATGGTACGATAGCATTAGATTCGATGCAGTTAAGGAAGGAAGGCTTGTGGGATGAGAGTCATATCGGGCAGTGCCAAGGGGCGGCCGCTGAAGGCGGTGCCGGGCATGGGGACCCGGCCGACCACGGACAAGGTGAAGGAAGCGGTATTCAGTATGATCGGCCCGTATTTTGACGGGGGCCGGGTGCTGGATCTGTTCGCCGGAACGGGCGGCCTGAGTATTGAAGCGCTGAGCCGCGGGATGGAAGCGGCCGTGCTGACGGATACGGACAAGAAAGCGGTGGAGACCATCCACCAGAATCTGAAGGCGGCGGGCTTCACGGACCGGGCGGAGGTTTACCGCAACGACGCGCTGCGTGCCCTGCGAGCGCTTTCCAGGCGGGAAGCGCAGTTTGATCTGGTCTTTTTGGACCCGCCATACCGTATGAAGCTGATCCCGGATCTGCTGGCGGAGCTTCAGGAAGGCGGGCTGCTGGCCGAAGGGGCGAAGGTGGTCATCGAGCACGATGCGGAGGATGTGTTCGAAGGAAACACCGGGGCGCTGGAGTGGCTGAGGCGGGCCGAATACGGCGATACGGCCATCACGATCTTCATGCATACGGCGGACGGACAGGCCCAGGAGCCCGAGCCGGACGGTAACGAGTAGAGGAGAGAACATACATATGCATACGAGCGATCAGGGCAGTGTCCCTTTTGTCAAAGTGGCGGTCTATCCGGGCAGCTTCGATCCCGTAACGAACGGGCACCTGGATATCATTCACCGCGCATCGAAGGTATTCGACAAGCTGGTGGTGGCGGTGCTCAACAATACGAGCAAGAATCCGCTGTTCTCCGTGGAGGAGCGGGTCGGGCTGCTGCGGGAAGTGACCCGGGATCTGCCCAATGTCGAGATCGATTCGTTCCGCGATCTGCTGATTAATTATATGAAGAAAAAAAACGCGCACCTCATTGTCAGAGGACTGCGCGCGGTATCGGATTTTGAATATGAGCTGCAGCTGGCCTCCACGAACCGGAAGCTGTGCGAGGACATCGAGACGTTCTTTATGACGTCCACGCCGCAGTATTCATACCTCAGCTCGAGCATCGTCAAGGAAATCGCCCGCTTCCACGGACCGGTGTCGGATCTCGTGCCGCCTGAAGTCGAACAGGCGCTGCGCGGCAAGTATGGCACGGGAACGACCGAGTGCTGAGGCATGCCGCAGGGGGCTACAGGGATTCGCGGTCCTGTCCGCGGTAGAACAGGAACGCTGCGAAGACAGAGAGGACAAGCATGACCAGCAGCGCGGCCCCGAACTGCAGCATCATCGGGGAGACGAGTGGCCACAGGCTGTCTTTCTCCAGCGACCAGGCGTAGCCGGGGGAAGCGAAGTCGGCAAAAGCCGGACGCTCGGCATGCAGCCGGCTCATCAGCGGCTGCCACAGCCCGAGGGTCAGGAAAAAGGCCGTGCCCCCGTGCTGCAGACGGGCGAGCAAAAAGCGCGAATACCGCAGGTCGGTCGACGCCGTGAGGCTCTTGACCTGGGCGTGGGTGGAGAAGCCGCCCCAGGCGAGCAGCCCGCCGAGCAGCGCGTAGGGCAGCGGCGCGGAGGTGGTGCCTGCCGCCTGGGACAGGGCGTATGCTCCGAGATGCGGCTCGAGTACCCCGGCCAGCAGGGCCGAAGCCAGGTGCTTCGCCTCCGGCGGGGCCATCCCGAGCAGCGACAGCGCGGAGGCCAGAAGGCCCGGCAGGCCGGAGAGGCTGATGGCATGGAGCAGCACGGAGAACATCATCATGGCGCCGCCGATCAGGAAGAGCTGCTGTACGCCCGAGGAGACGGAGTCGCCGAGAAGCTTGCCGAAGGCGCGGCCGTCGCGGTTCTTGGCGTCATGATAGGCCGCCCAGGCTCGTCTCAGCCAGCCGGGTCCGGCTCGGGGGGCTTCCTTCTCCCTCGCGGCAACGCCGGTGGACGGTGAGTTCAGCCGGTGCCACAGCATCACCAGAGCCCCCGAGATATAATGCAGGATCGCCAGGGCAAGTCCCGCGGAAGGGCTCTGCAGGAAGCCGGTCCCGACCACAGCCACCAGGAAGACGGGGCTCATCAGGTGGGAGCCGGCCAGCAGGCGTTCGGCCTCCTCCCGCTCCAGCAGGCCGTCCCTGCGGAGCGGGCCCACGGCGGAGGCTCCGGCGGGCATGCCCGCCGTGAAGCCCAAAGCGAGCGGCCAGCCGGCCGCCCCGGGCAGCCTCAGCAGGAGGCGCAGCAGGGGTTCGAGCAGAGCGCCGAGACCGTGCAGCAGGCCCATCCCGCGGAGCAGCTCGGTGGCGATCAGGAACGGGAGCAGGGCCGGGAACACGAGCTTCCACCACAGCTGCAGGCCCTGGAGCGAAGCCCGGAACGCCCCGTCCGGAAAGGCAATAATACTCGCCACCAGGGCGAGCGCCGCCGTGCCGAGGAAGAGGGTGGCCAGCCGCGGCGACAAGAGGGCTTGCAGGCGGTGCATCCGCATCACTCCAGCTTCGGTTTGTCGTCCGCCGGCGCGACGGGGCGCTAAGAATTCAAGGCCGGCGGCGGATGGTACATGTTTACGCTTTGTCCGCATGGTTTAGACCAGCGGGGCGTAGGATAGCTAGAGAGACCGATTGGAAGCCGAAGGGGCGGAGGGAGTTCCATGGGAGAGACCAGACACATCAAGCAGGCGTCACGCATCGTATTCTCGGTGTTCGGGGCGATTCTGCTGCTTTTCTTCATCTATTTCATGCCGCTGCCTTTGTATATTTTCAAGCCGGGGAGCGCCGACGTCATCGGCCCGATGGTCAAGGTGAGCCAGCCGGGGCCTGAGGACCGGGGGGAGCTCATGCTGACGACGGTATCGGTCAGCAATGCGAATGTCATCGGCTACCTGCTTTCCTTCATCCTGCCTTACCAGGAACGCCAGCCGAAGCAGGATTTGCTGAGGGAGGGTGAGACGGAGGAGGAATATTCGCAGCGGCAGGAGGTCGTCATGCTCACTTCGCAGGCCGATGCGATGCAGGCGGCGTACAACAAGCTGAAGGTTCCCTACCACATCTCGAAGGACGGTGTGGTGCTGCAGCGCGTGTATACCGGTTTTCCGGCGCATGATGTGCTGCTGCCCGGCGATTATCTCACGAAGATCGACGACCAGGCGATCCAATCTTATGTGGATGTAAGAAACGCCCTCTCGGGCAAAAAGGAAGGCGACAAAGCGGCGGTTACCTTCAGGCGGGGCAGTGCCCTGCGGACCGAGGACATTGCGATGAAGACTCTGCCGGTCCAGCCCGGCGAAACGGGAGGGCCGCGGGTGGGCCTTGGGGTCGAGCCCGTGGACGTGCTCAGCGTCAAGGCGGAGTCGGAAGCGCAGCAGGTTTCGATCCAGGCGGGCGATATCGGCGGTCCTTCGGCCGGCCTCATGTTCTCGCTCGAGATCTACAACAAGCTGGTGCCGGAGGATATCACCAAGGGGTATAAAATTGCCGGCACCGGCGAGATCGACCCCGAAGGCCATGTGGGCGTCATCGGCGGGATTCAGCATAAGGTCGTCGCCGCCGACCGGGCGGGTGCGGAGATTTTCTTCGCTCCGAAGGATGTGAGCGAGGGCGGGAAGACGATTGCCAATTACTCGGTCGCCCAGAAGCGGGCCGAGGAGATCGGCACGAAGATGAAGGTCGTGCCGGTAGGAACGATGCAGGACGCGTTGGATTACATGGCGTCGCTGCAGACCAAGACGGGAGGCTGATGCTCTGCATCGGTCTTTTTTTGGGATGAAAAGGAGGAGCCCGAACAGCGGCTGGGTGGGGATTCCAGCGGGATGAAGGGGTAATAGAGGGGAACTGCCCCGGGGAAGTCTCCGCCGGCGCGGTATACGGCAAGCACGGCTCCCTCTTCCGCGGAGAGCTCACTGCCGGCCGGGAGGATCGCCTGCGGCGACCCTCCATCCTCCATCCTGCCGGGGCATAGACAGCAGGGGCAGGCCCTTCAGCTGGGAAGAAGCCTTCCGGGAGCAGCGTCCAGAGGAAGAGCCGGGTTACTCGGCCTCTATATTCCAGCGGATCGGCGCCTGGTAATAGTCGCGGAACATCTCGCGGGGATCAGGCCGCTCGTACCCGAGCGCATAGGCGGAAGTAGCCCGCAGATCGAGCTCCAGCAGGGGCGGCCTATCGCCGGAAGGCACCTTGGTGAGGACTGGCACCTTGGCCGTCTTCTTCATCCGTTTGAGCAGCGCCTGCCCCTTCGTGCTGAAGCCCAGCACCCGCAGGTAGGGCACGCCCTGCCGGAGCACTCCCGGGTCCAGCGCCGCCTTGGAATGCCCAAGCAGAATGTGCAGCAGCGTCCGCTGCAGCTTCGTGCGCGTATAGCGCTTGGTTTTGAGACGTTCGAGCAGGGCGGCGACGGCGCCTTCCCCGGTGCCCGGCTGCCACTCGCTGAGGGCCGTGCGGATGCGGTGCTCGAGCCCCTCGGTCACCTCGTGGCATTCCGCCAGCGCCTCCGGGCTCATCGTGGCGAGCTTGAGCAGCAGCGGCTGTGCGAAGCGCTCCCAGCTGACCGGCGCCCTTCCGGCCGCGTATTCCCGCTGGAGAATGGCCAGCGTGGAAGAGGGCAGATACGGTGCGGTATCCGCGGGTGTGCCTCCTTCGAGAAGAAGCTTGCGGATGGCGGTTGCACTGGCAATGCGCCGGTCCGTGATGTCCTCCTGCCGGTAGTCCGCCTTCGTGCGCGCGATGGTCAGCGGCCGGATGGGGCTTGCCAGCCTGCGCAGCGCAATGAGATAATGCAGGCCGAGCGTGTTGTTCGGCTTCGCGAGCTCCTCGAAGCTCGCGCCGGGCACGAGCGAGGCGACCGCCCGGCTGTAAGCGGCCGGGTAGGGCAGCCCGGCCTTCAGCCCGAGCCGCAGCTCCTCCTGCAGCTGCGGGGGCTCTGAGGCGAGCGCCTCGGCGGCCCGCTCCAGCCAGGCGATGTCCCCGCTCTCGCTGCCGAAGCAGAGGGAGTCGACGACGCCGGTCGCCTCGAGAGCCGAGACGGCGCCGAAGCCGAACCACTCCGCCGGCTGGGCGGCATAGGCGGCGGGCAGCTCGAGCACGAGGTCGGCGCCCATGGCCAGCGCCATCTCCGCGCGGGCCCATTTGCCCGCCAGCGCCGGCTCGCCTCGCTGGAGGAAGTGGCCGCTCATGATACAGACGGCCGCCTCTGCGCCCGATACCTTCAGAGATTGTTGGTAATGATAAGAATGCCCGTTGTGCAGCGGGTTGTACTCGACGATCAGGCCCACCGTCCGCATGGTTCCAATGCTCCTTTGGTGCCGCATCCTCCGCCGGGGCAGAGGGCGAGTCTATGATGATTTACTATAGCACGAAACGGAAATCAACTGAAAATGTTGACAAGGAGCGGCACCAGTCGATATAATAATCTTTGTCTGTTTGGGGTGATACTCATGTTTTTCCATATGAAAGACTTGGCAGCCAAAGGCGCCATCGTATTGGAAGGAACGGAGGACCTGACCGGCATACTGCCGACTACCGGCAGCCTGCAGAAGTTCGGTCCGCTTGAAGTGCGGTTGGAAGCTGTGGACCGGCAGGGGACGGCGGAAGTCAGCGGTGACCTTCGCATCGATGTGGAGCAGTCCTGTTCCCGTTGTTTGGCCCCGGTGCATCAGCATATCACCACGCATTTTCATGAGACGTTCGTCAAGGGCGAAGAGCCTGAGGAGTCGGAGGACGACGACGAGGAAGTGGATCCCGTCATCTACATATCCGAGGACCGGGTGGACCTGAAGCCTTTGCTGGCGGAGAGCGTTATGCTCGCGCTGCCGTTCGTCCCGTTGTGCAGTGAAAATTGCCAGGGTCTGTGTCCCGTCTGCGGAACGGACCGGAATGTCGAAGCTTGCGGCTGCAAGCAGGACAAGGTCGACCCGAGACTCGCCGGACTGGCTGACTTTTTCAAACAAGAGTAGGACAGCGCACTGCAGCCGGCGGTGTGAATTCGTTGAAGGAGGTGGGAATATGGCAGTACCTCAAAGGAGAACGTCCAAAACGCGCCGTGATAAGCGCCGGACTCACTTTAAATTAGAAGTTCCAGGCATGGTAAAGTGTGACAATTGTGGTGAATCGAAACTGGCTCACCGTGTGTGCAAGGTTTGCGGTCACTACAAGAAAAGAGAGATCATCACTCAATAATCTCTCATATTTTCGGAAAGATAGTACTTCCTTTAGTGGAGTGCTATTTTTTTTGCCCTGCGGACCTTCCATTTTTATCTTAAATCCATTATACTTTTTGTGACTTGGTCATAAGATATAGTGTTAGACCAAAGAATCCTAGGGGTTACATAGAGCGGAAATTGCGCATCCAAGCTTATATAAAGGTGGTGCCCGGGAATCGAACGCCTACCGAAACGACAGCGGCAGCAGCAGCTTGCCAAAGCGATAGAAGACAACCCGTTCATCACGGACGAAGATCTCACAAAACTGTTTCAGGTATCCATCCAGACGATCCGGCTTGACCGTCTTGAGCTCGGGATCCCCGAGCTGCGGGAGCGGATGAAGCAGATGGCCGAGCAGTCCTACGACCAGGTCCGCTCGCTCCCCCTTCACGAGGTGATCGGGGAAGTGATCGATCTGCAGCTGGACAAGAGCGGCATTTCCATGTTTGAAATCCGGGAGGAGCACGTGTTTTCCCGGACGAAGATCGCGCGGGGGCATCATATCTTCGCCCAGGCCAATTCGCTGGCCGTCGCGCTCATCAACGACCAGGTGGCTCTGACGGCGGCGGCGGACATCCGTTTCGTCCGCTCGGTCAAGCTGCAGGAGAAGTGCATCGCCAAAGCCTACGTGCGTTCCATCTCGAAGGGCAAGGCCAAGGTGGAAGTGGTCACCTACGTAGGCGAAGAAGTCGTGTTTCAGGGCAACTTTACCATCTATCATTCAAGCAAGGATTCGGGCAAGGACCGTCATGAAGGAGGAGAGCATCATGCGGATCGCGATTGATGCAATGGGCGGTGACCATGCGCCTCAGGCTTGTGTGGAGGGCGCGCTCGCCGCAGCCGCCGAGTATCCGGACACCGTCATCGTGCTCGTGGGGGATACCGCGAGGCTCGAGCCGCTGCTGCAGGGCAGCCGCCCCGCGAACCTGGAGCTCCGCCATGCCTCCGAAGTGATCGAGGCGGACGACGAGCCGGTGAAGGCCGTCCGGCGTAAGAAGGATTCATCGATGGTGGTGGCCGGACGGATGGTGAAGGAAGGCGAGGTCGGCGCGATGATCTCAGCCGGGAACACCGGAGCCCTGATGACAACCGGTCTGCTCGTGGTCGGACGGATGAAGGGTATCGAACGCCCGGCACTCGCCCCCATGCTGCCGACCCTTGACGGGGAAGGGGTGCTTGCGCTCGACCTCGGCGCCAACATGGATGCCACGGCGGCGCAGCTCGTCCAGTATGCCATCATGGGCAGCATTTACCGGACGAAGGTGCACGGGATGAAGAAGCCGCGCGTCGGCCTTCTCAATGTGGGTACGGAAGCGATGAAGGGCAACGAAGTGACGAAGGCGGCGTTCCCGCTGCTGGAGAAGGTCCCTATAGACTTCGTCGGCAATGTGGAGTCGCGCGATGTACTGCAGAAGCCGTGCGATGTGCTCGTATGCGACGGCTTTGCCGGGAACATTATGCTGAAGTCCATGGAGGGCACCGCCTCGGCGGTCTTCTCCGTCCTCAAAGCGGAGTTTACGCGCACATGGTACACGAAGCTGGCGGCGGCTCTGGTGAAGAACGGCCTCGGCCGGTTCCGCAGCAAAATGGATTACACGGAGCACGGTGCCGCGCCGCTGCTCGGCCTGGAAGGGCTCGTGCTCAAAAGCCACGGCTCCTCCAACGCGACCGCATTCAAGAATGCGGTGAGGCAGGCACGCACTGCGCTCAGCAATGATCTCGTCCGCAGTATCTCTGTGGAAATCAGCAAGGGAAGCGAGTTGGAATCCCCATGAAGTTACATCCAGTAGGCATTATCGGCTCCGGCAAATATGTGCCGGACCGCGTGCTGACGAATCAACAGCTCGAGCAGATGGTCGAGACGAACGACGAATGGATCGTCACCCGGACGGGCATCCGCGAGCGCCGGCTGGCGGAGGCCGAGCAGGCGGCCTCCGATCTGGCGTATGAAGCCTCGCTCAAAGCGATCGCCCAGGCGGGCATTACGCCCGAAGAGATCGATCTGATCATCGTGGCTACGGTGACGCCGGATATGTCGTTCCCGTCGACCTCCTGCATCCTGCAGGACAAGCTGGGGGCGAAGAAGGCGGCTGCGTTCGACCTGTCGGCCGCCTGCTCCGGCTTCATCTACGGCCTGGCGAACGCGTCGAACTTCATCGCCACGGGAACTTATAAATACGCGCTGGTGGTCGGAGCCGAAGTGCTGTCGCGCATCACCGACTATACGGACCGCAACACCTGCATTCTCTTCGGGGATGGAGCGGGTGCGGTAGTACTCGGACAAGTGCCGGAGGGGCGCGGCTTCAAGTCCTTCGAGCTCGGCGCGGACGGCTCGGGCGGACCTCTGCTCAAGGTGGAGGCGGGCGGCTCCCGCTGTCCGTCGACGCCGGAGTCCCTGCAGGGCAAGGGCCACTATATCTACATGGCCGGCTCCGACGTGTTCAAGTTCGCTGTCCGTATCATGGGCAGTGCGGCGGAAGAGGCGCTGCGCAAGGCGGGCATCGAGAAGAGCGACATTGATCTTCTGGTGCCCCACCAGGCGAATATCCGGATCATTCAGTCGGCGCTGAACCGTCTGGAGCTGTCGGAGGACAAGTGCATGATCAACCTGGACAAATACGGGAACATGTCGGCGGCCTCCATACCGGTAGCCCTGGCGGAAGCTGTGGAAGAAGGCCGGGTGAAAGAAGGCGACTGCCTCGTGCTCGTCGGCTTCGGCGGCGGGTTGACCTGGGGGGCGTCCGTTCTCGTCTGGTAAAAGGGAAGCCTCCACGGTTTCCCTGCAACTTACGACTGAAGGAGTAGAGACAGCTATGGGCAAGATTGCTTTTGTATTTCCGGGCCAGGGGGCCCAGGCCGTAGGGATGGGCCGGGATATCGCGGAGGCGGACCCTGCATCCAGAGACCTGTTTGCGGCGGCGGATCATGCGCTTGGCTATGACCTCAGCCGTCTGATCTTCGAAGGGCCGGAGAGCGAGCTCAAGCTGACGTATCATACGCAGCCGGCGCTGCTCACGACCTCCATCGCTTACCTTGAGCTGTTCCGTCGCCGGTATGACGTGCGACCGGACTTTGTCGCCGGCCATTCGCTTGGCGAATACAGCGCCCTGGTGGCCGCCGGCGTCCTCGGCTTCGAGGATGCCGTCCGAACGGTCCGCGCCCGCGGGCAGTTCATGGACCAGGCGGTCCCGAGCGGCGTAGGCGCCATGGCGGCCGTGCTCGGCGCGGGACGCGAAGCGCTGCAGACACTCTGCATCGAGATCAGCGCAGGCGGCCATACCGTGGAGCTGGCGAACCTGAACTGCCCGGGGCAGATCGTGGTCTCCGGCAGCGCGGCGGGCGTGGCTGCGGTCGCCGAGCGGGGCAAGGAAGCCGGCGCGAAGCGGGTGATCCCGCTTGAAGTCAGCGGTCCCTTCCACTCGTCGCTGATGAAGCCGGCTTCGGCGAAGCTGGCGGAGGCGCTCGAAGGCCTTCCGATGCAGGAAGCTTCCGTGCCGGTGGTTGCCAATGTGAACGCAGGTCCGCTCACAGCGCCCGGTGCGATCCGCGAGGCGCTGGTGGAGCAGGTGCACTCCTCCGTGCTGTGGGAGGACAGTGTGGCCTGGCTGCTGGCCCAGGGCGTCGATACGTTCATCGAGTTCGGGAGCGGCAGCGTGCTCGCGGGATTGATCAAGAAGATCGACCGCAGCGTCACCGTCATCAGCATCAACAGTTTGGAGGCGCTGGACAAGTACGGGCAGGAAACTTCGCCTGAAGCTTAAACCGGTCAGCCGGCAATGAAAGGGGTATACGAACCTATGCTTACGGGGAAAGTAGCACTGGTCACCGGCGCATCGCGCGGGATCGGGCGCGCGATTGCCGTCGCGCTGGCGGAGGCGGGAGCCGACGTTGTCGTGAACTATGCGGGCAGCGAAGGCGCCGCGGCCGAAACCGTGCAGGCGGTGGAAGCACTGGGCCGCAAGGCGGTCAAGATCAAGGCGAATGTCGGCCAGTCGCAGGAAGTCGACGACATGTTCAAGCAGGTGCTCGAAACCTTCGGACGCATTGACATTCTGGTGAACAATGCGGGGATCACCCGCGACAACCTGATCATGCGTATGAAGGAAGAGGAGTTCGACCAGGTCATTGAGACGAATCTCAAGGGCGTGTTCAACTGTATCAAGGCGGCGACCCGTCCGATGATGAAGCAGCGTTCGGGGCGCATCATCAACATCTCCTCGGTGGTGGGAGCGCTCGGCAATGCGGGCCAAATGAACTATGTGGCCGCCAAAGCCGGCGTGATCGGCATGACCAAGTCAGCAGCGAAGGAGCTCGCTTCCCGCGGGATTACCGTGAACTGCGTCGCCCCGGGCTTCATCGAGACGGACATGACCGACAAGCTCAATGAGGAGCTGCGGCAGAGCCTTCTGACGCAGATTCCCCTGGCACGCCTCGGGCAGCCGGAGGACATCGCCAAAGCCGTCAGATACCTTGCTTCGGAGGACGCGTCCTACCTGACCGGGCAGACGATTCATGTCGACGGCGGCATGTACATGTAAGGCGTTTCCGGTTTTTTTGTTAAGCTTGGGACGTGCTATGGCATTTTGTCCCTAAGTTCAGTATAATACCATGGAGGAGGTGAACCGGATGTCCGATATTTTGGATCGCGTTAAAAAAATCGTCGTCGACCGACTCGGAGTGGATGAGGCGGAAGTGACGCTTGAAGCAAATTTCAAGGATGACCTTGGTGCCGATTCTCTCGATGTAGTAGAATTGGTTATGGAGTTGGAAGATGAGTTTGATATGGAAATCTCTGATGAAGATGCAGAGAAGATCGCTACTGTAGGTCAAGTAGTGGAGTACATAAAATCTCATACTTAAGCCGTAAGTCCCGTTTGCACTAGAACGGGACTTATCTCCATTCCATGGAACAAACGAGGCCGGAAGCCGGGGAGTGCTCCTGCGGCACCTTCCTTTACTCATAAACGAAAATAATAACGAAAGTTATTTACAATAGAGGTGGACACATTTGAAACAGAGAGTTGTGATTACAGGAATCGGCGTGATGTCGGCGCTCGGCAAGGATCATGAGACGTTTTGGAACTCCCTGCTTGAAGGTAAATCCGGGATTTCGCTCATCGAATCTTTTGATGTCAGCGAGTATCCGACACGCATTGCGTCGGAAATCAAGGACTTCAACGCGGAAGATTATGTGGAACGCAAGGAAGCCCGTAAGATGGACCGGTATGTGCAGCTCGCTGTAGCCGCATCGAAGATGGCTCTGAAGGATGCCGATCTGAACCCGAAGGAAGGCGTGGATGCCGAGCGCATCGGCGTATATGTAGGCTCCGGGATCGGCGGGCTGTCGACGTGGGAAGAACAGCACAAGATTCTGCTTGAGAAGGGACCGAAGCGGGTCAGCCCGTTCTTCATCCCGATGATGATCGCCAACATGGCGGCGGGCATGATCTCGATGCTCACGGGCGCCAAGGGCCCGAACAGCACGGCCGTAACGGCTTGCGCCACAGGCACGCACTCCATTGGGGATGCCTTCAAGGCGATCCAGTACGGCGAAGCGGATGCGATGATCTGCGGCGGCGCCGAAGCGACGATCTCCCCGACCGGGGTGGCCGGATTCTGTGCGATGCGGGCGATGTCGACCCGCAACGACGAGCCGGAGAAGGCCAGCCGGCCGTTCGATACGGACCGTGACGGGTTCGTCATGGGCGAGGGTGCGGGCATCCTGATCCTCGAATCGCTTGAGCATGCGCAGAAGCGCGGGGCGAAGATTTATGCCGAGATCATCGGCTACGGACGCAGCGGCGACGCATACCATATGACCGATCCGGATCCGGACGGCGCAGCCCGCTGTATGGCCAAAGCCGTGAAGGACGCGGGCCTCGAGCCCGAGGCTGTGGATTACATCAACGCGCATGGAACATCCACACCGGTGGGCGACCGTTCGGAGACGACGGCGATCAAGAAGGCGTTCGGCGAGCATGCCTACAAGCTGGCGGTCTCCTCGACGAAGTCGATGACGGGCCATCTGCTCGGAGCGGCGGGCGGCGTAGAAGCGATTGTCTGCGCACTGGCGCTGAAGAACGGCAAGATTCCACCGACGATCAACCTCGAGAACCAGGATCCGGAATGCGATCTGGATTATGTCCCTAACGTTGCCCGTGAGGCGAACCTGAACGTGGCGATGTCGAATTCATTCGGCTTCGGCGGACATAATGCCACGGTCGTGCTGAAGAAATACGAAGCATAACCTTATATGCGGCTGTCTATACTAAAATAATTGTTTCCGGGAAGGCGTGTACCCGCTTCCCGGAAAACAAACTGCTAACACGAAGGTGATAAAAGACATGCATCGCAACTTGAAGCTGCTTCAGTCTGAGCTTAAGATCACATTCAGCAATCCGGAGTTGCTCCGGCAGGCTTTCACCCACTCCTCTTACGTGAATGAGCACCGGATCGGCCAGTACAAAGACAATGAACGCCTGGAATTCCTCGGTGACGCGGTATTGGAGCTGACGGTATCGGAATACTTGTTTGACAAATATCCGGACCGCTCGGAAGGGGAGCTCACGAAGCTCCGCGCTTCCATCGTCTGCGAACCGTCGCTTGTCGGCTTCGCCGAGCAGCTCGAGTTCGGAGCCTATGTGCTGCTCGGCAAAGGTGAGGAGCTTACCGGCGGACGGACACGGCCCGCGCTGCTGGCGGATGTGTTCGAATCCTTCATCGGCGCGCTTTATCTCGATCAAGGGCTGGAGAGAGTCCGAACCTTCCTGCAGCAGTATATGTTCCCGCATCTTCCCCAACAGGGCAGGCTGCTGACAGCCGATTACAAGACGTATCTGCAGGAGCATACCCAGCAGCACAGCATGGGGCAGCTCGAATACAGGATTGTCGATGAGCGGGGCCCGGCCCATGAGCGGGAGTTTGTGGCGAGGGTGTTCCTGGTGGACCAGCTGCTAGGCGAAGGCACAGGACGTTCCAAAAAAGAGGCGGAGCAGCACGCAGCAGCGGAAGCGCTTGCCAAGCTGCAGGTGAAAGTGGAACCGAAGAAGTAAGATCGTAGGAAGCGGCGGCGCCGGGGGGCGGACGCCGTTTTTGCGTTGTAAGCGTGTCCGGGCTTGTGGGGGGAGCGCGTCCAGCGGGCCGTACGGCGGCTCCTTTCTCCCTTTTTTGAAGAGGAATGTGGTACAATAGGTGCAGAGGTGAGTGAACGTTGTTTTTGAAACGTATTGAACTATCAGGCTTCAAATCGTTCGCGGACCGGACCGAACTGGAGTTCGTTCAGGGCATTACGGCAGTCGTCGGTCCTAACGGAAGCGGCAAGAGCAATATCTCGGACGGCATCCGCTGGGTGCTCGGCGAACAGAGTGCCAAGTCCCTTCGCGGTGGCAAAATGGAGGATATCATCTTCGCCGGCAGTGACGCCCGCAAGGCGGTCAACTACGGGGAAGTTTCGCTTACGCTGGACAATTCGAGCCAGTCGCTGCCCCTGGATTTTCAGGAAGTGACGGTGACCCGGAGGGTGCACCGCAGCGGCGAGAGCGAATATCTGATCAACCGCCAGTCGTGCCGATTGAAGGATATTACGGAGCTCTTCATGGATACGGGGATCGGGAAGGAAGCGTACTCGATCATCGGCCAGGGGCGCATCGAGGAAATTCTGAGTACGAAGTCGGAGGACCGGCGCGGGATTTTCGAAGAGGCCTCGGGCATCGTCAAATATAAATCGCGCAAGCGCGAAACCGAAAAAAAGCTGCAGGAGACCGAGCAGAACCTGCTGCGCATCCACGACCTGGTGACGGAGCTTGAGGACCAGCTCGAGCCGCTGCGCGAGCAGTCGGAGAAGGCGATCCGCTTCAAGGAACTGAAGGCGGAGCTCAAATCCAGCGAGATTGCGATGTATGTCTACCAGATCGAGCAGATCTACGAGACCTGGACAGAGACGAACAAGAAGCTCGAGGTGCTCAAGGAAGAGCAGCTGCAGCTCTCCGGCTTTGTTTCGGTGCATGATGCGCAGCTCGAGACGCACCGGCTGGAGATGCGCAGCCTCGAGGAGCAGGTGGAGCGGCTGCAGCAGCATCTCCTGCACTTAAGCGCGGAGTTCGAGAAGTGTGAGGGCCAGGGCGAGGTGCTCAAGGAGCGCAAAAAGAACTATGCCGCAAACCGGGCCCAGCTCGAGCTGGCGATCCGAGGCCAGGAGGTGCGGCTGACCGGCCGGGAGGCCGAGATGGCCGAGCTTCAGGGACGCCTGCGCGAGGTGGAGGCCCTGCTGGCCGAGACGGAAGGGAAGCTTCGCGCCGAAGAGGACCGGCTGCTTGGCGTCGCGGGCGGCCTCTCGAGCGAGGAGGAAGAGCGGCTGAAGGGCGACCTGCTCGAAGTGCTGAACGAGGCGGCCAATGCGCGTAACGAAGCGCGTTACGCAGAGCAGCAGCTCGAGGCGCTCGGCCGGCGGATGGACCGGCTCGGCGGCGAGAACCGCAAGTGGAAGGAGCAGCAGGAAAGCATCACTCAGCGTAAGGCCGAGCTTGAGAAGCGCCTGGAAGAGGCGGTCAGCGGCATCGAGGTGATGCGCAGCCGCTATATCGAGGTGAGCCAGGGGCTGAAATCGAAGCAGTCGCTCTTCGAAGAGGCACAGGGGGCGCTGCGCAAGTGGGAGCAGAAGATCGACAGCATGATCTCCCGCCGGGATACGATGCGGGAGATGGCCAATGACTACGACGGCTTCGTGCACGGCGTCAAGGAAGTGCTGAAGGCGAAGGACCGCGGCGACCTCCGCGGCATCCGCGGAGCGGTGGCCGAGCTCGTCAAGGTGCCGGCCCACATTGAGACGGCGGTAGAGACGGCGCTCGGCGGGGCGCTGCAGCACATTGTCGTCGAGAATGAGGCGAACGGACGGGAGGCCATCGCCTTCCTGAAGAAGCGCCAGCTCGGCCGGGCGACGTTCCTGCCCCTGGATGTCATCCGGGGCCGCAGCGTACCGGAGCATGAACAGCGCAATATTCAGGATATGGAAGGCTTCGTCGGCGTCGCGGTCGATCTCGTGAAGTTCGACGAGCCGTACCGCAATATCGCCGGCAGCCTGCTCGGCAATGTGATTATTGCCGACACGCTGGAAGTAGCGAACCGCATCGCGGCCCGCGTCCAGTACCGGTACCGCGTCGTGACGCTCGACGGCGATATCGTCAACCCGGGCGGCTCGATGTCCGGGGGCTCGCAGCAGAAGAAGACGGGCAGCCTGCTCTCGAGGCAGCGGCAGATCGAGGAGATGGACAAGGAGATTACGATGTCCGAGTCCCAGCTGCAGAGCCTGCGGAATAAGGCCGTCTCGCTGCGCGAGGAGATTGCCGAAGCGAATCGGCAGCTCGATGAGCTGCGTGCCGAAGGCGAGAGCCGCCGCATTGAGGAGCAGCAGGTGCGTGCCTCGCTCGCCCCGCTGGAGCAGGAGGCGAAGCAGGTCGCCGAGCAGCTCGCGCTCTACGGCGCGGACGGCGACTCGCTGAGCGAGGAGCGCCGCGATCTTGAGCGGCGCGGGCTGGAGGCGAAGGCTGCGATCGAGCGGCTGCAGCGCCAGGAAGCGGAGCTGCAGCAGGCGATCCGCGACGCGGAGGTGCGCCGCAAGGCGAGCGAGTCCGCGAAGGAGGAGCTGCAGACGCAGCTCACCGACCTGAAGGTGCAGGTCGCCTCCCAGGCGCAGGAGAAGCAGTCGCTGCAGTCGCAGGAGAGCCGGATGAAGCTGGAGCTGCAGGCGCTGCACAGCGAGCTGCAGGGTAACCGCAACCAGCTGAGGCAGCTCGACCGCGACATGAGCAGCCATGAGCAGGAATCGGTGGATCAGACGCAGCAGCTCAACGATCTGAAGCTGAAGCGGGACCAGTGCTCCGAGCAGCTCGACCTGAAACGGGCGGAGCGGGCCAAGTGGAGTGCGAAGCTCGAAGCCGAAGAGAACAAGACGCGCGAGCAGCGCACACAGCTGCGCCAGGTGGAGGAGCAGCTGCACCAGACCGAGGTGCGGGTCAACCGGCTCGACGTCGAGCTCGAGAACCTGCTCAAGAAGCTCTCCGAGGACTACGAGCTGAGCTACGAGCGGGCGAAGGTCAAGTACCCGGTGCCGGAGGATGTGCTCGGCACGCAGAACAAGGTGCGCGATCTCAAGCGGGAGATCGCGATTCTCGGCGACGTCAACCTGGGTGCCGTCGAAGAATTCCAGCGCGTCAACGAGCGCTACCAGTTCCTCGCGGAGCAGAAGAACGATCTCGTGGAGGCGAAGACCGCCTTATACCTCGTCATCCGCGAGATGGACGAGGAGATGGGCAAACGGTTCCGCACGACCTTCGATGCGATCCGCTCGCACTTCGTCGTCGTCTTCGCGAAGCTGTTCGGCGGCGGCCGGGCCGACCTGATCCTCTCCGAGCCGGACAACCTGCTCGATACGGGGATTGAGATCGTCGCCCAGCCGCCGGGCAAGAAGCTGCAGAACCTGCAGCTGCTCTCCGGCGGGGAGCGGGCGCTGACCGCGATCGCGCTGCTCTTCTCGATCATCCGCGTGAAGCCGGTGCCGTTCTGCGTGCTTGACGAAGTCGAGGCGGCGCTTGACGAAGCGAACGTCTCGCGCTTCGCGGAGTATCTCCGCGAGTTCTCGGAGCAGACGCAGTTCATTGTCGTCACGCACCGCAAGGGGACGATGGAAGAGGCGGACGTGCTCTACGGCGTCACGATGGAAGAAGGCGGCGTATCCAAGCTCGTCTCCGTCCGGCTCGAAGAAGACGAGGCGATCATGGAAGCGGGCTGAAGCTTGGAGTGACGGCAGGATATCCTGTGTGGAATGGACCTCATCGCCCCTTGGGCGGCGGGGTCCGTTTCAGGCTATAAGGGCCTTACCGAGAGCGGGGAGTCTCGGCGGCGGTGCCTTTTTGACACACCCCCCTCTCATAGTGGACAATGGAAGTATGAACATTCGATAAAGGTAGGTAGGTGCCCCGTGAGTTTTTTTAAGAAGCTGAAAGAATCCATCACTGCCAAAACCGAAGCGGTGACGAACAAATTCAAAGAAGGTCTGTCGAAGACCCGCGACGTGTTCGTGGAGCGTGTGGACGACCTATTCTCCCGGCGCAAAAAAATCGACGAGGAGTTCTACGAGGAGCTGGAGGAAATCCTGATCGGCGCCGATGTGGGCGTCAATACGGTCATGAAGCTGGTGGAAGATCTCCGCAGCGAAGTGCGCAAGCGGAAGATCGAGAATCCGAGCGAGCTGCAGCCGGTGCTCTCCGAGATGCTGATTGCCCTGCTCAAGGGTGACGAGCAGGTGAGTCTGAAGATGGCCGACTCCGGCCCGACGGTCATCCTGTTCGTCGGCGTCAACGGCGTAGGCAAGACGACGACCATCGGCAAGCTGGCGCACCGCCTGAAGAACGAGGGCAAGAAGGTCATCCTGGCGGCGGGCGATACGTTCCGTGCCGGAGCGATCGAGCAGCTCGAGGAGTGGGGACGCCGTGCGGGCGTGGATGTGATCAAGCAGCAGGCGGGCTCGGACCCGGCGGCGGTCATGTTCGACGCGCTGAAGGCGGCGAAGTCCCGCGGGGCGGACGTGCTCCTGTGCGATACGGCCGGTCGACTGCAGAACAAGGTCAACCTGATGGAGGAGCTCAACAAGATCTACCGCGTTATCACGCGCGAGATTCCGGATGCGCCGCATGAGGTGCTGCTCGTGCTCGACGCGACGACAGGACAGAACGCGCTGTCGCAGGCGAAGCTGTTCGACGAGAAGTCGGGCCTTACAGGCCTTGTGCTTTCGAAGCTCGACGGTACGGCCAAGGGCGGGATCGTCGTAGCGATCCGCCAGGAGCTGAAGCTGCCGGTGAAGTTCGTCGGCCTCGGGGAGAAGATGGACGACCTGCAGCCGTTCGACTCGGACCAGTTCGTGCATGCGCTCTTCAGCAAATGGATCGGCGAGGCAGATAAGGCGGAAGAGCAGGTGTAATGCGGATTTTCGGCAGGGAAGGGCGTCTGCCATATGGGGCTGAAATCCTGACAAGGAGAAATGCTTGACATCTTCTTTCGGATTGGGTATGATAGTCTCTGTTGTTCACGCTGTAAAGTGTTTTACCTTAACGGGGGTGAGCACGGTGACCGAGGACGGCGTCCTTCTGAAGACGAACCGGATCAATCTCTTGTTCGATTTCTACGAAAAGCTGCTGACAGAGAAGCAGCAGATCTTTATGAGGCTTTACTTTCACGACGATTACTCGCTCGGCGAGATTTCAACCGAATTCGGGATCTCCCGCCAGGCGGTATATGAACATATCAAACGCGCCGAGGCCGTGCTTGAAGATTATGAAGCGAAGCTGGGACTGGCTCGGAAGCATGAGCAGCGGGCTCTCCTTTTGGAGAAGCTCACGGGATTGTGCGACGGCCTGCCAGGGGAGCGGAAGCTTGAAGCGGTCTCCTTGATCGGGCGCCTGAATGAGCTCGACTAACACATAACAACATCCTGTAAGGTGGTGACGACCTGTGGCTGCATTTGAAGGATTGGCCAGCCGGCTCCAGAATGTGTTCAGCAAGCTGAGAGGCAAGGGCAAGCTCACCGAAGACGACGTGAACGAAGCCCTGCGCGAAGTGCGTCTTGCACTTCTGGAAGCGGATGTGAACTTTAAGGTCGTCAAGGAATTCATAGCCAAAGTGAAGGAGCGGGCCATCGGCCAGGAAGTGCTCCAGAGCTTTACCCCGGCGATGGTCGTTGTCGACATCGTAAACAAAGAGCTGACGGAGCTCATGGGCGGATCGCAGAGCAAGCTCGCCCGCTCGAACAAACCGCCGACCGTCATCATGATGGCGGGTCTGCAGGGTGCAGGTAAGACGACGTCCACCGGTAAGCTGGCGAAGATGCTCCTGCAGCAGAATCACCGTCCGCTGGTTGCAGCGGCCGACATTTACCGGCCGGCGGCAATCAAGCAGCTGCAGGTGATCGGCGAGCAGCTTAAGGTGCCGGTCTTCTCCCTGGGCGACCAAGTCAGCCCGGTGGAGATCGCGAAGCAGGCGCTGCAGCATGCGAAGGATCACAACAACGATTATCTCATCATCGATACTGCAGGCCGCCTGCATATCGATGAGAACCTCATGGAAGAGCTGAAGCAGATTGTCGAGGCGGTTACGCCGCACGAGATCCTGCTCGTCGTCGATGCCATGACGGGGCAGGATGCCGTGAACGTGGCGGAGAACTTCCACAAGCAGCTACCGCTGACCGGTGTCGTGCTGACGAAGCTCGACGGCGATACGCGCGGCGGTGCGGCGATCTCGGTCAAGGCGGTTACGGGTTGCCCGATCAAGTTCGCGGCCACGGGCGAGAAGATGGACGCGCTCGAGCCGTTCCATCCGGAGCGGATGGCTTCGCGGATTCTCGGCATGGGGGACATGCTCACCCTGATCGAGAAGGCGCAAGCCGGCATCGACGCCGATAAGGCGAAGGAGATGGAGCGCAAGCTCCGTACCGCCGAGTTCACCTTCGATGACTTCCTCGACCAGATGGAGCAGGTGAAGAAGCTCGGTCCGCTGGACCAGATTCTCGACATGCTGCCGGGTGCCGGCAAGATGAAGGGCATGAAGGACCTCAAGGTGGACGACCGCCAGATGCAGCGCATCGCGGCGATCGTGAAGTCCATGACGAAGGAAGAACGGGCGAATCCCGACCTGCTTTCTCCAAGCCGGCGCAAGCGTCTGGCCGCGGGCAGCGGCAATTCCGTGCAGGACGTCAACCGCTTTATCAAGCAGTTCGACGACATGCGGAAGATGATGAAGCAGTTCTCCAGCATGATGGGCCCGAAGGGCAACAAGCAGATGAAGCAGCAGATGAAAAAGCTCGGCCGCGGGATGAAATTCCCATTCTAATATAAATAGAACCGAAGATCTTACTCTGATGAGGAGGTGAAATCAATGGCAACTCGCATTCGTCTTAAGCGTATGGGCGCTCACAAAGCTCCTTTCTACCGCGTCGTGGTATCGGACTCCCGTTCCCCGCGTGATGGTCGCTTCATCGAAGAAATTGGTACTTACAATCCGGTTGCACAACCAGCCGCTGTAAATATTGATGAAGAAAAAGCACTGAAGTGGCTTCAATCCGGTGCACAAGCTTCCGATACGGTTCGCAGCCTGTTCAGTAAAGCTGGCATCCTGACGAAGTTTCACGAATCGAAACTGCAGAAGTAATCCGTAATGGATACGGAGGGTACCGATGAAGGATCTTGTGACAGTAATCGCGAAGCGATTGGTAGATCATCCGGATGAAGTACGCGTGAACCGGACCGAGGATGAACGAAGCATTACGTACGAGCTGAGCGTTCACCCCGACGACGTCGGTAAGGTGATCGGGAAGCAGGGACGCATTGCCAAAGCGCTTCGGACCGTGGTCACATCCGCTGCAGTGAAGGAGTCGAAACGCGTTTCGGTTGAAATCGTTTCGTAATGGAAAGTATGAGAGTTAGGAGCTGCTCCTAGCTCTCTTTTATTATGACCGGCCGGGGAGGGACCCATATGAGCGAGAAGTTGTACACCGTCGGCAAAATCGTCAATACGCACGGCATCCGCGGCGAGCTGAAGATTGTGCCGGAAACGGATTTTCCCGAAGAGCGCTTTGCTCCGGGCAGCAAGCTGCTGTTCGTCGATCCCGAGAAAGGGACCGTGCTGACCCAGACTGTGGAATCCGCCCGCGACCATAAGACGATGTATATCGTCCGGTTCAAAGGGTTTACGAATATTAACGAGGTCGAGAAATATAAGGGCTGGCTGCTGAAGGTGGAAGAGCAGTATTTATCGGAGCTGCCGGACGACGAGTTTTATCATCATGAAATCCTCGGCTGTAATGTCGTGACCGATGAAGGCGAAGAGTTGGGCACGATCTCCGAGATTCTGTCGCCGGGTGCCAACGACGTATGGGTTGTGAAGCGTCCGAAGGGCAAACCGCTGCTGCTGCCTTACATTGACGAGGTTGTGCTGAACGTGGATATCGAGGCTAAGCAAGTTACCGTCCATATTATGGAAGGTCTGCTGGATCTATGAGAATCGACGTCCTGACGCTTTTCCCCGCGATGTTCGACGGGGTGTTCTCCTCCAGTATTCTCGGCAAGGCCCGCGACAAAGGGATCGTCAGCCTGAACACGGTCAATTTCCGCGATTACGCGAACAACAAGCACAATACCGTGGACGACTACCCTTACGGCGGCGGCGGTGGGATGGTTCTGAAGCCGGAGCCGATTTTCTCGGCGGTCGAGGAGATTACGGAAGGGCTGTCGTCCGGCAGGAAGCCGCGGGTCATCCTGATGTGCCCGCAGGGGCAGACGTTCAACCAGAAGCTGGCGGAATCGTTCGCCGAGGAGGAGCATCTCATCTTTATCTGCGGCCACTATGAGGGCTACGACGAGCGGATCCGCGAGCATCTGGTCACTGACGAGCTTTCGATCGGCGATTATGTGCTGACCGGTGGGGAGCTGCCGGCAATGGTGGTGATCGACAGCGTCGTTCGGCTGCTGCCGGGTGTGCTCGGCAACGAGATGTCTGCGGTCACGGATTCATTTTCCACCGGACTGCTCGAGTACCCGCACTACACACGTCCCGCGAAGTTCCGGGATTGGGAAGTGCCCGATGTGCTGATCTCCGGCCACCACAAGAATGTGGACGAGTGGCGGCGCAGGCAGTCTCTGATGCGGACCTGGGCCAAACGGCCGGACCTGCTGGAGAACGTGGAGCTTACGCCCAAGGAGCGCAAATGGTTCGATGATTGGCGTGCTTCACAGGATTCTAAGGAATAACCGCTTGTGCATGGAAATATTTAGGTTGCACGCGTTGGCCGAGTATGTTACTTTATACCTATACGTTGGTGTGCGGAAGAACCGCTTTATCGTAGGGACCGGGAGGTCATACGATAAAGCGGTTTTTTGTGTTCCGTGGAATTTTTCTGCGCTGGATTCGTTACAAATGCTTCAGTAACTGGGTAATTTTGTCGATAACAGGAAGGACATTATTCATGAGGGAGAGGATGAAATTGATGAAGTCATGGATCGCGCTGACAGCGTTAGTCTCACTGCTCGGTACCGGATGTACGGAAGCGGCAGCCAACACACCGGCTGCAGTGGTTTCGCTGACGGATATCGGAGGTCATTGGGCTGAGGTGCAGATCAAAGGAGCGGTGGCCAAGCGTTATGTTGACGGCTACGAGGACGGGACCTTCCGGCCGGAGAAGCCGGTCAGCCGGGCGGAGTTTATCAAGATGCTCGCGTCTGCCGCCGGGGTGAAGCCTGGGGAGCCGGGGAGCAATTGGTACGATCCGTACGTAACGGCACTGAAAGGCGAGGGGGTTCTGCGGGACAGGGACTTTCAAGAATGGAATGGTCCTATGACCCGCGCCGAGATGGCGAAGCTGGCAGTGCGGATGGCAAAGAAGGAGTACGCCGATCCCAAGGTGCAGCTGGAGGACAATGCGGCGATGACCCAAGCCGTCAAGCTGGGATTGATCCAAGGCCTAGCGGGCGGGGAACTGGCACCTGAGAAAACGACGACCCGTGCGCAGACGATCACGGTGATCGAGCGTGTCCTGCAGGTAAAGGCAGGGGACACGCTGCCCGTGGACGCGCTGGCTGTTCGTAATAGTGAATTGGCGAACAGCGGGAGCAATTTTGAGAGTGTGTTTGGCGTTCCGTTAAAAGTTCGGTTTCCATTGACACACGATATAACAAGCAATATCAAGGTGACGTACAAGGGATTAATTGTGCTAGATATGGATAAGTCAGATGATCCAATGGTTCAAGAGTTGATTGCTACAAAATTTTTAGCGATTAAATCTGATTGGTATAAGGGCAAATATGTATTTATAGTACCGACAGTCTACGATGTAACTGGAACAGGAGTGGAAGGTAGATATTCGATTCCTCAGTCATCAACCTTTTCTGCTGGTATAAGAATGGTATCGGAAGAAACGATTGGGGGATTCCCTACTAAAGAAACAGGCAGATTTACAGGTAAAACTCTCGCATACGCAGATAAGCAGGAGATGGATGCGAAAATTCCTAAGGGTGAGTTTAGCATCCAAGTTGCTTTTGCAAGTGGAAATCGTGTTGTCTTTTACTAGAGGAGTGAATTAATTGAGAAGGAGAACGATCACAAATCTCAGTTGCATACTTTTGTTCTTTTTTGTCGTGGAACTAATTCTTCCGGTCTTTTATTCAGATGGAGCTTATGCTGCTAATTATTCTAAGAGGCTATTCATTAATTTTAGTAATGGTCTAGTATTTGAAACTCCTCAAGGAAGTTCAGGATCTCCCGAAGGGATCAAAACATTTGAAAACATCGACTTGAATGAGTATGTTATCGGAGTACTTGAAACCTGCAAGGTAATTGTAAATGACGTGGAACAATTAGGGAAATGCCAAATTAAGAATAGTACAAATATTAAATTAAATAGTTTAATTGGGATTGACACTCCTGTTTATGGGAGGGCCTCAACAGATCCTGGACATCATATGTATCGACTTCCCAATGGGAAGAAGTGGGAACACAACGCCAAATCTACTGCAGAACCTATTCAATTTGTTCCTAATGACGATACGATGTCAGGAGGGGTAACAACCTTTCCTGGCTTAATTCGTCCAACAGGAAATTATAGAACTACTGGGGCAACATTCAACTATGGGGAACCAGGCAAGGGAGGTTACGACCTTAGATATTCTTACGCTATTTCAGGAGTACAGGATGATATACCGGACTATAACAAAGAAGGTTATGCCGTAACTGCAGATTATTTTGCTAGCCCTCCAGCTAGTTTTCATTTAAAAAAACCAACTTCAACTGGTGATGTGCCAGACCCAAAATTTTATCCAAAAGATTTAGTTTCAAGTTCTATAGAGATTTATGGTGGAACAGATGCAACAGGTTCAGATTATTCAGATGGTAGGCCGAAACCAGAGCCTTATGCTTGGGGAAAAGGCCAAATAGCAGGAACAGGAATGATCAAAATACGAAGGCTCCTTAACGGTAAGCTTTTTGGTAATTTCGTAGATTTTGAAACAGTTCAAGGATCTGCTCCATATGGAGAAGACCGAAATTATTATATGAAGGTCGACACCCTATGGAAAGCCAAAACCTACGTCTACGAGGGCTACATCGACATCACCTACGGCGTTCCCACGACGCCCGACCTGTCGACGGTTTCGCTCAAAACCGATACGGCCTGCATCGCGGTCAACGACACGGTTACGTTCAAGTACGCCTACCGCAACGATGGAGACAGCACGGCAGTGCCGTTCAAGGTCCAACTCAGAGCGAACGGAACTACGGTGCTCAAGACAGACACCGTCTCGGGAGGTGCCGCTAACGGAGTCCTGCTCACCGGGACGTTCACCTACAAATTCACGCATACGGCTCCGGTCGATTTCACGTTAGTGGTGGACCCCGATCAAGCCGTGACAGAGGACAAGAACCGTTCGAACAACGCACTAACCGAACGGTTTACCGCCGTGGCCTCCTGCGGCGGGGGTCCCACAACCGGCGGTCCCGAGATCGTGACCGCCGATTTCAAAATCCTTATCACACCGACGCTGCCGTATGGGGAGGACAATACGTTTCAGCCGGACATCTCCATCACCGGCGGGGAGGGCTGTGCGCTGGCCACCGTGACGTGGACGTACACACAGGGCAGTCTGACCCACACTTTCACGACGACGCAAGGCAATGCGCAGGGCTTCAACGGTCCGCCGTATCCGAAAGGGATGGGAGCGGGGCGGGTCGATGTCACGATGAAGGTGAAGTCCACCTGCGGAACGGAGGTCACGTCGGGACCCAAGAGCTTTGAGGTGGTCCTGCCTGCGGATGGCAACGAAGGTCCGGTGTACGAGCCGGGGTTCTTTGACGGGGGCAACAGCTACGAATACCCTCCCGTGCAGCGGGTTGTGCTTGGGGATCGTGTAGATCTGGGGATCATCCATGATCCTAGCACCGTTCCTAAGACGCCGTACGATCCTGAGGATGACGGCATCATCTATTATTTCGATTTCAGAGGATCATCGAGCGAATGGCTCCGCAAGGTGGCGGAAGATAAGGGCTGGTGGGAATATGATCCGCACTTTGGCCCGGTCATAGCGGATGTGCTCGGCACGCATGAGATTCAGGTCACCGCAACCGATACCCGGGGAGCGAGAGGGCAGGGCAGTCCCAAGACGGCGAGGCTTGAAGTCGTGGCGCCGAACCCGGTGCCCATCATCACGCTGCCTCCCAAGGTGGTGGAGGGCAGAACCTTTACACCCGACATCTCCTGCGCCAAAAGCTACAGCCCCAAGAAGAACGGAAAAATCTCCGAATGCTTGTGGACCGGCAAAGAGAGCATGTACCCGACCGCAGGGCCTGTGCCTATCACGCTGGAGGTCAAGGACCATGACGGCCTGAAGTCTCTGCAGCCGGCCCGGGATACCCTAATCGTCCAGCCGGATTTGCCGCCGGTGGTGCAGCTCGATAATCCGGGGTATGGCGTGCGCAGCAGCACGATGTATTTCAAAGATACGTCCTACAGTCCGGACAACGATCTGATTGAGACGCATCAGGTGAAGCTGGCGTGCGACAGCAATAACAACGGCTCGTATGCGGATGAGTCCTGGGCCGGCATTGCGCCGGATGCTTTCGGAAACTTCACCTTTAACCCGACCAGGGTGGGGAAGTGCAGTATCGACATTTATATAAAGGAAGCGCTGGGATACAAAAAGGACGCAAGAGGCTCCTTCACCTTCGAGATCGTCAACGAAGCGCCGGAGGTTGATTTTTATGTGCAGGGCTCGGACTTTCAGCCGCCGGAGATGATCTCGAAGAGCTTTGATACTGCGGTACTGCTGGGCAATGCATGGAAAACCTCCTCGGTATCGAGGGCCGAGAAGGGCAAGGAGTATCTCTACAACGCCGGGGAAGGGGCGCTGGAGACAGCGGCGGTGAACAGTCAAGGCCTCTCGATTCTGGACCGCAGCCTGACCCAGCGGGTGCTGAAGTGGAGCTGTCCCCTGAGCTGGGACTACTGCCGCGGCGCTGGGAATATGGTAAAGCCTGACGTCTTCGTAGGGAGTTCAGGGAACACGTGGGTCAACACGAACAGCACCTCAACCTCCTACTTGCCTCAATATGGGGTGATGACGGACGGATCGGGCTACTGGAATAACAACTACAAGGCGACGGTGAATTATGAGCTCGGGCGAGTCAAGTTCGTTGCCAGCGACCGGCATACCGGTTCTTCCGGGGGGTACAACTACTATACCTACGTGTACAGCTTGGCCGATATCGAGACCTCTTCCCGGATGGACGGCAGCACGGTGCCGGCCAAACCGAATTATCTGTACTACCTCAAGGAGTACGTCAAATTCTCCGAACCGAATCCGGACCGGCCTCCGACTCTCCCGCCGTCGAACGTTTGGATCGAGCCTGCTCCGAAGCCCTTGTACCAAGTGGGGGCGCCGCCCCAAGTGATCTATGGGGGAACGGCGAATGAAGTCATTTTGTCCGACACGGACCTGTACGGCGGTAATCCGAGGATCTATGGTGCAGACTTTGCAGGCAATGTATACAGTTACAACTGCTATTACAGCGAAGCCAAGTACGAGAATGTGTGCGACCTGCAGAAAAAAACACCCGGCGGAGGCGTAATCTGGTCCATCCCTTCCGTCTACAGCACGCCTTATTACTGGGTGCCTTCCATCTACAACGGAAGGATCCGCTATATTTCGGGGGATAACTCCAAGCTCATCGTCGGTACAGGAGTGTACGATAACACTACAGGCGCCTTGATCAAAACGATCGCGGACAACGAAGCGATGATTGCCGGGTTTGCGGATGACCGGGTGGTTTATTTCTCGGCCTATGTTACAGGGGAGAACGAGGAATCCCGCTATGAGAACAGCTATCTTCATACGCTGGATCTCCGCTCGTTGAGCGAGTACAGCACCTACTTGGGACCTTCCCTGTACGACAAGGAGGATTCCGAGTATGACTATGGCAGTGACCGCTATGCGACGACACTGACAGCCGATCACAAAATCATGTTTGCCAGGAACGATGCTTCGAACATCGCCCTTTACGAATATGACTTGGATTTGAGGCCCATCGCCAAAATTGCAGGCAAGAGCACCGGGGGCACTCCGGCAGAACCGGTAATCATGGCTGACGGCTCGATTATGGTCCATGTCGCATGGGATCTCGACAGCTCGTTCAGCTACCAGGCCTGGATCATCAAGGGAGACGCCGAGCGCGAGAGTGCGGACCTTGCCAATTACGGGCAATTTTATAATCCGTCCGAAACTCTGATGAACGGCGAAATCTCGGCTGCGTTCAAGCTGAACTATGACTCGGGTACGGATATCGCCTCTTATGGCGTGTCGGGCCGGATGACGGATCATCGCAATATGTACCGTCTTGAAGTGTCCAACAAGAAATCCAAGCTCGTCAAACTCGTGGATGGAAAGCGTACGGTGCTGAAAGAGGTCGTTTATCCGGTCAAGTTCGGGGCTTATGTGAACGTCAGGCTCAAAATGAACGGCTCCCGTCTCAAGGGTTATGTCAATGGAGTACCGCTGCTCGAAGCGGAAGATACGACCTTCGGTTCGGCGGGGATGTACGGTCCCTACTCCGAAACGAGATACGTCGCTTTTAAAAACTTTGCTTCGACTGCTTATACGGGGGAATCAAACCCGACGCATAACACAGTAATCGTCGGAACGCCGGCTGAATATGTGAAGAGCTATTGGGACCAGGAAAATGACCCAGGCATCGCAGACCTCACCCGCTGGACGTATGTTCACACGAACCCGAGCAAATTCCTCGACGCAGGAGACGGCTTCTCCGGACTCTCGGCGTACCATGGTTCTACGGTCACGTCTCCACACGCCTCGATGGATAAGGTAGGCGTGTACCGGGTGGAGTATTCGATGCCGGATGATCCGGCGCCGGAACCGTTCCGGTATCCGAATGCCGCTTTTGCCTCCTACCGGAAGTATTCGGATGTGAAAAGCCAGACGCTTATCGTGCACCGCCGGCCGATATCGGAGTTCACGCTGGGGATTAATACCGACGGCACGGTCTGGTGGAGCGATGCGAGCCGGGACCCTGACCGTTGGCTCAGCGGCAGTCAGTACTCCACAGAACCAACCGGGATCGATTATGCGGCAACCCGGGGGGTCATCGAGCGCAAGCGGAACTATACCACACCGGGCGGTATACTGAAAAACGGACAGCTGACCAGGCCGACCGAAAGCGGGATTTATACCGTCCGTCAGGCGGTCAAAGATGAATACGGCGCGTGGAGCGACTGGTATGAGGTGACGGTCGAGGTCACCATGCCGGTCACCAATGTGCCGCCCACCGTTTCGCTGACGTATCCTGCCGGCACGCAGGCCGCGCCGACCTTCGTGGGAGCGAGGCCGACGATCACGTGGAACCAGGCGGACACCGATCCGAACACCTTATTCTCCGTCTACGATATCGCCATCAAGGACGAGTCGGGGGCCTGCGTTCGCTGTCTCACCAACCGTCCGATGGATACGTACGAGACGGGATGGTCTTGGGCGCTGGACACGGACCTGGCCATGGGGAGGAAATACCAGGTGCAGGTGCGGGTCAGCGACGGGACGGATTGGTCGAATTGGTCGAACATCGGCTGGATGCAGACCAACCGGCCGCCGGCGGCTTATATGACGTACCCTTACGGAACGCAGGATGAGCCTACGGTGCTGAACACAACACAGCCAGTGCTGAGGTGGAGCCAGACGGATCCCGATCCGTCACCTGTGTTCACCGCCTACCAGCTCCAGATCACAAATGAGTCCAATAACGTCATGATCCTCGACAGCGGGCGCAGGCCGCAGAACACCACCGACAACAGTGCAAGCTGGGGGGTGCCGGAGGATCTGCCGGCCGGAAAAAAATTAAGAGTCAGAGTCAAAGTATGGGATGTGCGACTTGTTCTGCCATAACGCCGGGCACCGCTTGAATCCGCGGTGCCGGCGGAAAGGACAGGGGCTTTCATACAGGAAAGCCTAACTCTGCTCCCGAAGAACGCGGCGGGGGAGCCATGTTTTCCCCGCCGGGTCTCGTTAATACTCCTGCATGCGAAGTGCGCTTCAGGGCGCCTTGGTATGAAGCCAGGTGAAGTCGGCAGAAGGGAGGCCGGGCTGCTGACAGATCAGCGGCCGGCGGACCGATATGCCGGACGGCTGAAAAAGCCATCTACGGTAAGAATGACCGGAGCACCGGTCTGACGAACGGCCGAAGGAAAGGGTCTACAGCTTTGCGGCATGGTAACATGCCGGCCAAGAGATTGGCGCGGGTGGCGGCGAGTACGATCGTCCCATAGGAAAGCCGCTCTGCCGGACAATGGCGGCAGCCAGCCCGCAGGCCCAGAGGCAGTACCTAAGGATGGCACGGATAGCTAGGGGGGCAGGGAACAAGGAAAGCAGGGGACGTCATGAGGCCCGCAGACGGGGAGATGACGGTTGCTATAAGGCCCGGGCCGAAATGCATTCATCCTTGTGAGAGCAGGGGCACGACCTGTGAAGTGCCTGTAACGGGCATGGAGGAACAGCCCCAAGTCTTCTGCGGTACAGAAGATGGAGCGCCGTGTGCACGGAAACGTGCATGCACGGTGCGGTGGAGGGGAAAGGGCGGAGAGAGCTTCTCGAGGCCTTACCTATTCCAATCAATACGGAGCGGAATCCGACTGGTCGCCGCAGGCCTGGATGATCATTAACAGGCCTCCGGCAGGGCAGCTGTATTTTGATACGCCGATTTATGAGCATGATACACCGCTGTTTCGGATTACCGCCTCGGACCCGGATCTCGATCCGCTGAGCGTTGTGGTTGAGAGCAGCTATGAGGGCGGGGGGGTCGAAGTGATCCAGCAGTGGACAGGGCTGCCGTCCGGATCGGAGAAGGCCTTCACCTATGGCCCGCTGCCTGAGGGAAGCTATACTATGCGGCTGACGGTGACCGACGGCCGGGGTGGAGTGTATTCACAGACGTATTCCTTTGAGGCCCTGCCGCTGGAGCTGACGGGAGAAGTGACGCATACGCCGGAGTGGGAGGCTTATCGGCTGGCCTGGAATGCGAAGCATGCGGATGCAGAGCGGGCCTCGGACGTGTTCTGGGCCGGCGAGGCTTTCGTGCTCGGAGCGCGGGTCACGGATACGGGGAGCAGTAAGACCAAAGCCGAGCGGGTGACCGCCGTTCTTATGGAAACGGGGGAGCCGTCCGTTCTGCTTGCGGCAGGGAACGGGCGCTATACCGGCGAGCTGTTCAATACGGAGCATCACCGGATGCTGAAAGACGGAAGTACCTGCCTCTTCCGCTTCACGGTGGAATGGTCCAACGGGTACGTGCAGACAACCGACGTTCAGGTAAGAATCCGGGGAAGCATATATGAAGTGATTGTGCAGCAAATCCGCCATTAGAGGGAGTATTCGTAAGCATGGGGCAGAAAAGAGTGGCTCTATGAGGTTCATATGAAAATACTGGACTCTTTCTCCTAATGCTAGTTGTATTTCCTGTGTGGATGTGCTATGATATTAAACGTTGTGACAAATTGCCCATATGGGCATGCGTCCGAAAACGGTGGTCCTCTGCACGTAACAACGAAGAACTACAGAATGAGCGGCATGAACACCTGTGTGGAAGGAGGGAGTCATCCATGAATTTGATCCAGGAGATCACAAAGGAACAACTGCGCACCGACCTGCCGAATTTCCGTCCAGGCGACACTTTGAAAGTGTACGTTAAGGTTATCGAGGGTTCGCGTGAGCGTATCCAGCTGTTCGAGGGCGTTGTTATTAAGCGTCACCGCGGCGGAATCAGCTCGACATTCACAGTAAGAAAAATTTCTTACGGTGTCGGCGTTGAAAGAACGTTCCCACTGCACACTCCGAAGATTGAGAAGATTGAAGTGGCTCGCCGTGGTAAAGTCCGTCGCGCGAAGCTCTACTATCTTCGCGGTCTGCGCGGTAAAGCAGCTAGAATCAAAGAAATTCGATAAGACGAACAACAGGGGCTTGGTACCAAGCCCCTTTTCGTTTTGTCTTTTTGGTTGTCTTACGACTAATTTCAGTTCCAATGAAAGGGCAGAGAGCAAATGGAGCAGGACC
>NZ_CP187970.1:617500-727500 GCF_049942825.1 Paenibacillus sp. S-38 | reverse complement strand
CTTCGCTGAAGTAGGCCGGCAGCCGTGGATCCTGCGGGGCTACATGAAGGTATCCGATGCGGCCACGACTTCCGCCCACGTAGATGCCATGCTGCTGCTGTTCTGCCTGCTCTATCTGCTGCTCGGAGTCACGGTGGTACGCGTATTGAGTAAGCTTTTCCGCAACTATGATGTCATCCAGGAGATGATCTCTCTCGGTATTGAGAAAGGGGGCCTACGTTCATGACCTATGAGCTGCTCGGGATCACCGTTCTCTGGACCTTTCTGTACGGCTATCTCATCGTCGCTTCCGTCGACTTCGGAGCCGGATTCTTCAGCTATTACAGCGTGCTGACCGGACAAAAGAACAAAATCCATAAGATTATACAGCGGTACCTCTCCCCCGTATGGGAAGTGACGAACGTGTTCTTGATCTTCTTCGTTATCGGCATCGTCGGTTTTTTCCCGGAGACGGCTTACTACTACGGCACGGCGCTGCTGATCCCAGGCAGTATCGCCATTATTCTGCTCGCCCTGCGCGGCTCCTATTACGCCTTCTCCACTTATGGGAACAAGGAGAACCGGGGATATATGCTGCTGTACGGCGCGACAGGCCTGCTCATCCCCGCTTCGCTGTCCACGGTGCTGACCATATCGGAAGGCGGGTATATCGAGGAGAGGAACGGCCAGGTGCTCTTCCTGTGGAACCGGCTGCTTGCCAGCCCCTACTCCTGGAGCGTCGTCCTGCTTGCGATCGTCTCGGTTCTCTATATCTCGGCCATGTTCCTTACTTACTACGCAGCCCGAGCAAAAGATGAGACGGCTCTCGAGGTCGTCCGGGGCTACGCGCTCTTATGGAGCGCTCCGACGATCATCAGCTCCTTCCTTGTCTTCCTGGGGATCCGATCGCAGAATCCGGATCATTTTGCGGGGATGATGGAGTTACCTTGGATGTTCGCCGCTTCGTTCCTCTGCTTCCTGGTCGCTGTTTACTGCGTGTGGAAACGGGAGCGGTACGGAACGGCCTTCCTGTTCGTGATGCTGCAGTTCGCCTTTGCCTTCTACGGCTACGGTGCCGGGCATCTTCCCTATGTGCTTTACCCTTATATCAACATCTATGAGGGGTTTACCAATGAAACCATGGCGGGGGCACTCCTTGCCGCCTTTATCGCCGGCTTGTTCGTCCTCATCCCTTCGCTGTGGCTGCTCATGCGGCTGTTTCTGTTCGATGCGAATTATGTTCAGGGGGCGGGTCCCCCAAAGAAAGGATGACCACCATGGATGAATTTCTTATTTTCTACCTCCCCCCTCTGATCGTGGCGGTTTCTCTGGTCTTCCTGTTCCTGTGGAACGGCCGGACCCAAGACGGTGACGCTGACGGGCACCCTCAGTCTTGACACGCTCCCCCAAGCGGTGGCAGAAGCAGAAAACAAAAACCCCCCATGCTCCAAGGATTCATCCAAGGAGTGCATGGGGGTTTTGCATGTTACCTTACCGTGCCCCTTACCAGAACCAGCCGCCGCCACCATAAGGACCGAAGCCGTAGCCGCCGGGATACCCTCCAGGATACCCCCCGTAGCCGTACCCACCGCCATAGGCGTAAGGGGCTGTTCCTACTGCAAGCAGATCAAACAGGACCAAAGGCAGGATAGCCGAGGTTTTCACCTGTTTGCCCTTGCGGGGGGAGATAAAAATTTGGGTTCCGCTGACACGCACCAGTTTGCCGCGGACAGTCGTTCCGTCTTTACGTACGGCAACCACTTCTTTGCCGATCAGCTTCGACACATCTTGCTTACGGACCGCTTTGTGCACTCTGCACACCTCCGAAAAAATATAGGCTGATACAGCAAGCAGGACCCTGCTGTCTGTTACCCTATATCCTATGGAAGGCTGAGAGGCTCTGCCTGTACCTTTGTACGTGAAGCGTCAAGTTGTGCCGCTGCCCTCCAGGGCACGAATCCGGATGTACTCAGCTCCGGCGGAGCTTGCCGAGTTCCGTGGTAATCGCTTCAATCTCGGAGATGCTGAATTGGTTCTTGCCGGCTACCATCTCATAGATGTCGCGCAGATCTTCATACTGCGTATCGTTCAATTGGGAAGCCTTCAGGGCGGCGCCAGAGGCCATGCGCAGCTTTTTCTTGATTTCCTCAATCATAAATTCCGTATTCTCAAGGGTATTCACAGCGAGGTTCACGTGGTTCTTCATCCTTTCGATCGGGCAAATTGGGCTGCATATTCCTATTGTACCATGTTTTGTAGGCGGGTGCGCCGTGTAATATAATGAGAGCAAGCGAGCCCTATCAACCTATAAGGAGGTTCTTCCATGATACATACCCTGCAGTTCCAAACCCGGGAACGCGATTCCATGACGGACATCACCCGGGAAGTGCACGATCTTCTGAAACAGGTCCAGATGGAGGATGGCCTCGCCGTTGTCTATTGTCCGCATACGACTGCCGGTATCACCATCCAGGAGAATGCCGACCCGGACGTACGCCATGACGTGCTGATGCGCCTCGATGAGGTGTACCCTTGGGAGCATCCCAAATACAGACATGCGGAAGGCAATACGGCTTCCCACTTAAAAGCAATGACCGTTGGCTCGTCGCAGACGATACTTGTCGCCGGCTCCCGTCTTGTTCTCGGAAGATGGCAGGGAATCTATCTGTGCGAGTTCGATGGACCGCGGGAACGAAATGTCATGGTAAAGTTTGTACGCGGTTAAGCTTTACCGTATTAAAGTTAGGGGCTGCAAAGAATCTTAGGATGCGGATTTCGGCAGTATGCTATCCTTGCAGCCCCTCGCACAAATATTGGACATGTTGTTCGGCCAGCCGCTTGACGTCGGCGTACGTTTGATTGAAGTGGATGTTGTAAGAGATAAAACCGTGCAGCGACATGAATAGGCTCCAAGGCAGGCTGTACATTTTCTTCTCTCCGCCTTCCTGCTTGGCCACTACCGACCGTACCACCGTAGCGAAGAGATCGAGGCACTGCGCCTGCTCCGTTCTGGAATAGCGCTGCAGTTCCGGATCTTTGATCATAAACATGATCTCATAATGGTTCGGATTCTCCAGCCCGAACTTGATGAACTCCAGCATCAGCTTCTCCAGCTGTGCCAAATCGCCGAGACGGGTCCGCCGGATCATTTCTTTCTGGCGCTCGAGCAGCATTTGAAAGTCCTCGATTACCAAGGCGTAGAACAGCTCCGCCTTCTCCCTGAAATGATAATATAACGCCCCATGACTGTACCCCATCGACTTGGCGATGCTTCGCATCGTTAAAGCATAGTAGCCGTGTTGGACGAACAGCTGCCGCGCTTCCTCCAGAATCCGTTCACGGCTCAGCTCCTGTGCTACCGCTTTTCTTGCCACATCCTCACTCCCCCTGCTGCGTAATGACAATGCATCTATTACATGAAGCCGCCGAGGTTCCTTACGAAAGCTCGGCATGCTCTACGTAGCGTGATTCACCTTGCAAAATCAAACTTTGACCTTGGGTCAAATCAGTCATCCAAGCGATGAAGCTGTCGGCTTCCGTCTCCCTCGGCAGACAAAGCAGTGTCACTTTATCCGCAAATGTGGTCTCCCCCAGGAGTGTCCCCCGGCCGCGCAGCTCGTTCTCCACTTTGCCGAGCCATGTGTAGTCGATCTCTACCCGAACTTCCCGGTGGAGCACCTGATACACCTGCTCTGCCGCAGCTAGACCGGCCACCGCCCCGTCGGTATACGCACGGATCAGTCCCCCGGCCCCAAGCATAATCCCGCCAAAGTAGCGGGTTACGACAACAACGACATTCTTCAGTCCCTGATTCTTAATGACTTCCAGAATCGGCTTGCCTGCTGTCCCGCTCGGTTCCCCGTCGTCCGACGCTTTCTGGATCTCGTCCCGCTCACCGATCATATAGGCGGAACAGTTATGCGTGGCGTTCCAATGCTCTTTCTTGATCCCTTCAATGAACGCCACCGCTTCCTCCTCGGTCGACACCGGCTTCGCGAAGCCGATGAAACGGGATTTCTTGATGACGATCTCGGCGGAGCCGAAGGCCCGCACCGTCCGATACTGGGGTAACATGAGGCGTCGCCGCCCTCCTTCACTCCAAGCTTTCGAGCAGCCGCGCTCCCCTTTCAAAAAAAGCAGCCATCCGAAGGATGAACCGCTTCTTTTGCAGCCGGGGACGGCTTCTTCTCATTACATGATTTTACTTATTCAAACGGGCTTCAAGCTCCGCTTTTTCCTTCTCGTAGCCCGGCTTGCCGAGCAGCGCGAACATGTTCTTTTTATATGCCTCTACACCCGGTTGGTCGAACGGATTGACGCCCAGCAGATAACCGCTGATGCCGCAGGCTTTTTCAAAGAAGTAAACCATATAACCGAAGGTGTATGGCGTCATATCCGGCAGGGTCACGATCAGGTTAGGCACGCCGCCGTCCGTGTGGGCGAGCATGGTGCCTTCGAATGCCTTGCGGTTGACGAAGTCCATCGTCTTGCCGCTCAGGAAGTTCAGCCCGTCCAGGTCCTGGCTGTCGGTACCGATCGTGATCTGTTCGTTCACCTGCTCTACTTGAATGACCGTCTCGAACAGGTTGCGGGAGCCTTCCTGAATGAACTGGCCCATGGAGTGAAGGTCGGTGGAGAAGTCAACGGAGGAAGGGTAGATGCCCTTGTTGTCCTTGCCTTCGCTCTCGCCAAACAGCTGTTTCCACCACTCGGACACGAAGTGCAAGGATGGCTCGTAGTTCACGAGAATCTCGGTCGACTTGCCTTTGCGGTAAAGTGCATTGCGCACCGCCGCGTATTGGTAAGCTTCATTCTCCTTGAGGCTCGGATTCGAGTACACTTCCCGCGCATCCGCCGCGCCGCGCATCATGGCTTCGATGTCGATGCCGGCCGCTGCGATCGGCAGCAGACCCACCGCGGTGAGTACGGAGTAGCGTCCGCCCACATCGTCCGGAATGACGAAGGACTCGTAGCCTTCCTCGGTCGCCAGACTCTTCAGGGCGCCCTTCGCCTTGTCGGTCGTAGCGTAGATGCGCTTGCGTGCGCCTTCCTTGCCGTACTTCTTCTCGAGCAGTTCGCGGAAAATACGGAACGCGATCGCCGGCTCCGTCGTTGTACCGGACTTCGAAATGACGTTCACGGAAATGTCTTTGCCTTCGAGCAGCTGAAGCAGGTGGGTAACATAGGTCGACGAAATGTTCTGGCCGACGAAGTATACTTCCGGCGTCTTGCGCTGACCCTTCGGCAGCAGGTTGTAGAAGCTGTGGGACAGCATCTCGATCGCCGCGCGGGCGCCGAGGTAAGAGCCGCCGATCCCGATGACAACCAGCGCGTCGGAATCCGACTGGATGCGCTGTGCCGCCTGCTGGATACGGGCAAACTCCTCTTTATCGTAATCGGCCGGCAGGTCGATCCATCCTAGATAGTCGCTGCCTGCGCCGCTCTTGTTATGCAGCTGTTCGTGCGCGAGGGCTACCGCCCCTTCCAAATAGTCCACTTCATGCTGCTGGATGAAGCCCAGGGCCTTGCTGTAGTCAAAACGAAGCTTGGCTGTCATGAGTTCTAATCCTCCTATTTCCGAATGATCCGGATGCGTCTCATTTATGTATCTATAAGCTAAGAATACTTGATTTTCCATCCTTAACGCAAGAGAATTCACACGCTGCCCGGCGAAATGCTACAATGGTACCAAGACGCCCGGACCAGCCCCCCTAATCCGGCCGGCGTTCGGCTCCGGAAGACGATCCTAACGAAAGACAGGTGGAATCATGAAAACGATCGGTTTTATCGGTCTTGGCACCATGGGTAATCCTATGGCGGTCAACCTGCTGAAAAAAGGCTTTGAAGTCATTGCTTATAACCGCACGCCCTCCAAAGCCGATAACCTCCTGGCGCTGGGCGCACGCAGCGCAGCCACACCCGCACAGGCTGCCAAGGATGCCGATGTGGTCATCACGATGCTGAGCACGGACGATGTCGTCCTGGAGCACATTCTGGGGGCTGAAGGAATCATTGCGGCCCTTCGTCCGGGCCAGACGGTCATCGACTGCTCGACGGTCTCTCCCGTGACCAGCAGACGGATTCACGGCGAGCTGGCCGCCCAAGCGGTCGACTTCCTCGACGCGCCGGTTACCGGCAGCAAGCCCGGAGCCGAGAACGGCACGCTGGTGTTCATGATCGGCGGGGAGGAAGAGGCCTTGGAGACCCACCGTGATGTCTTCGAGGCAATGGGCACCCGCATCGTGTATATGGGCCCCTCCGGCTCCGGCTCCCACGCCAAACTCGCCCACAACACCATGGTCGGCATCAATGCGCTCGGCCTGATGGAAGGGCTGTCGCTGGTTACTAAGGCCGGACTCGATCCAGAGCGGTTCCTGGGCATCGTACTCGCCGGAGGTGCAAGCTCCAAGCAGGCGGAGCTCAAGGGCCAGAAGATCGTGAACCGCGACTTCAGCAACCAATTCTCGCTTGGACTGATGCTGAAGGACCTGCTGCTGGCCGGCGATACCGCCAACGACTTCCAGCTGCCTTCCCCAATGCTCCGCGCGGCGACGGGGATCTTCCAGATGGGACGGGCCAAAGGCCTCAGCGAGGAGGATCTCTCCTCCGTCATCCAGTGCTATGAAGACTGGATGGGCCTGCAGGTAGGCGCATGGACCGAAGCTCCTGCCGCCAAGACAACCGCCGAGGAGAGACGCCGCAGCGCCCGCGTGCAGCTCAATATCAAGCTGCACCTCTCGGTGTACCAGTGGCAGCAGGAAGGCTCCTTCTCGGGACAGTTGATCGACGGGACGCTCGTCGACCTCTCGGAGAGCGGCCTGCTCATTACGTCCTCCTCCCCGCTGGCCCAAGATATGTTTGTAGTCATCCACTTCCCTCAGGAAGCGGACCTGCCGCCGGTGACCGGCCGTATCATCCGCATTCATGCGGAAGGCGACCACTACCGCTACGGCTGCATGCTCTCCGGCCTGCCGCCTTATGTCCGGCTCAAGCTCGAAGCCTATGTTCGCAGCAAGGCGGAAGCGTAAGGCGCAAAAGCGAAAGAATAAAGATACAGGCTTACGGCACCAGGAACAAATAAAGAAACGGCTGCATCGTCCACGTTCGGACCTGCAGCCGTTTTATTGTTATTACTCGCTGATGTAAGAGCAGCAGTAGTCCGTTACCGTACGGACCTTCAGCTTGAACTTCTCCCCGGCCGGAACCGTGAACTCGCCCTTGCCGCTGATCTGCAGCCATTCGCTGGAGCCGGGCAGCAGGACGCTCAGGTCCCCTGCCAGAATCTCCATGATTTCTTGTACATCGGTGCCGAACTCATACTCACCCGGCATCATGATACCAAGCGTCTTCTTCGTGCCGTCGGCAAACAGCACCGTACGGCTGGTCACTTTGCCGTCGAAGTAGACATTCGCCTGTTTTACTACTGTAACGTTCTCGAATTGGGACATGGGGAAACAACCGCTCCTCTGATGTAAGTTGCTTATTTCAACAGCTGCTTCACGCGGGCAACCACGTTCTCAACCGTAAAGCCGTATTCCTTGATCACAACCGGGCCCGGTGCCGAAGCGCCGAACTTGTTGATTCCGAGCACATCGCCGGCATCGCCGACATAGCGCTCCCAGCCAAAGGAGTGACCCATCTCGATCGCAAGGCGGGCCTTGACGCCAGGCAGAATAACGGAATCCTTGTACTCCTGCGTCTGCTTGTCGAACAGCTCCCAGCTAGGCATGGAGATGACGCGGACGTTCACGCCCTCTTCCGCCAGAGCCTTCTGTGCCGCAACCGCCAGCTGCACTTCCGTGCCTGTCGCGATGATCTGTGCCTGAGGGTTGCCATTAGGCGCATCGGAGAGCACATAGGCACCGCGGTCCACGGCACCCTTCTCAGAGCCTTCCAGCTTCACAGCCGCTTGACGGGAGAAGATCAGGGCAACCGGACCTACTTTGTTCTGCACGGCATATTTCCAAGCTGCCGCCGTTTCGCTGCCGTCCGCCGGACGGATGATCGTCAGACCCGGAATGACGCGCAGCGCCGCAAGCTGTTCGATCGGCTCGTGTGTAGGCCCGTCTTCGCCGACACCGATGGAGTCATGCGTGAAGACGTAGATCGCCGGCACGTTCATGATGGAGGCCAGACGGATCGCCGGACGCAGGTAGTCCGAGAAGACGAAGAAGGTGCCGCAGAATACCTTCAGGCCGCCGTGAAGGAGCATGCCGTTCACAGCCGCGCCCATACCGAACTCACGCACGCCAAAGTAGACGTTGCGTCCGCTGTAATCCTTAGGCGTAAGCTGTCCGAGCCCCTTCATGTGCGTCATCGTGGAGGACTCCAGGTCAGCCGAGCCGCCGATGAGCTGTGGCACGGCATTCGCGATCTCGTTCAGCACGATCCCCGAAGCGGTACGCGTGCCCTTCTCTGCCGGAGCGTCCAGGGAAACCTTGGACTCCCAACCTTCAGGAAGCTCGCCGCTGAGGGCCGCTTCGAACTGCTGGGCCAGCTCAGGGAATGCCTTTGCATATTCGGCGAAAGAAGCCTTCCAGGCGTCGTAGGTTCCGACGTTCTTGCGCTTAACCTCTTCAAAGTGGCTGCGCACGGCATCCGGAACGTAGAAGTGCTGCTCGCGGTCCCAGCCGTAAGCGTCCTTCGTCAGGGCCACTTCGTCTACGCCAAGCGGGGAACCGTGAGGACCCACGTGGCCGCCCTTGCCGGCCTTGTTCGGAGAACCGTAGCCGATGACGGTCTTGACTTCGATCAGGGTCGGACGGTAGTCGGCCTGCGCTTCCAGGACCGCCTTATGGATGGCTTCCAGATCGTTGCCGTCCTCTACGCGGAGCACCTGCCAGCCGTAACCTTCAAAGCGCTGAGCCACGTTCTCGGAGAACGAGAGGTTCAGTTCGCCGTCGAGGGAGATATCGTTGGAATCGTACAGGACGATCAGTTTGCCGAGCTTGAGATGGCCGGCAAGCGAAGCGGACTCGGAGGAGATGCCCTCCATCAGGTCTCCGTCGCCGCAGATCGCGTATGTATAGTGGTCTACGATACGGAAGCCTTCCTTGTTGTACACCGCGCCGAGATGCGCCTCGGCGATCGCCATACCCACAGCCATACCGAAGCCTTGTCCGAGCGGACCGGTCGTAGCGTCAACGCCAGCCGTGTGGCCCACTTCGGGATGACCCGGAGTTTTGCTGCCCCACTGGCGGAAGTTCTTCAGCTCTTCCATAGGCAGATCGTAGCCGGAGAGGTGCAGCAGGGAATACAGCAGCATGGAGCCGTGGCCTGCGGAGAGCACGAAACGGTCGCGGTTGATCCAGTTCGGATCTTCCGGGTTATGTTTCATCACCTTGGCGAACAGCTCGTACCCCATAGGTGCGGCGCCCATAGGCATGCCGGGATGGCCGGACTTCGCTTTCTCGATCGCATCGATCGACAACGTACGGATGGTGTCGATGGAAAGCTGCTCAATCGATTTGTTTGTGACCGTCATTAGTAGTCCTCCACTCTGTTTCTTTTTGACAGCAATGTGCTAAAGGCAGAAGGGCGCGGTAACAAGCCGGAGGCTGCGGGCCAAATCCCTCCGACGCCCGTCTTGTTAACGTGTGCACAACGCCTTATGAACACTTCATTCTTACCTTATTGTACCACTGTCCGACGCAGTTTGCCATATCCCGACGCGGCAGCACGCGGGCGCTGCCCGTGTACGCAGACATTCCGTTAAAATAGATGACGATGGACCGTCCTTGCCTCCACCTGGAACACAGAGCTTCCATCCTAAAAATTCCGGCCGGCCCAAGGCCATCTCCTATTGTGCATTCCTGCCAGCCGCTTTATCCCTGCAGCACGCAGTAAAAAGAGGCGGATGGGGCCGCCGCCCACCCGCCTGCCGGTTTCTCCTCGCAACACAGCCGTCCGCAACTCATCAAGCCGTCAGGCCGCCTGTTCCCTCCGTCAGAAGATAGATGTTATCGGCCTTATCCGTTTCCACCTCGAAGGTCTTCACACAGCCCTCGTCCGGTGCTTGAACGAGGCCATCCTTCACATTGATCTTCCAGTCATGAAGGGGACAGAACACATGATGGTCGCAGACAATCCCTTCCGACAGCTTCCCGTTCTTGTGCGGACAGCGGTTCTCCACCGCATACAGGGCACCCGAGGAAAGCTTGAAGACCGCCACCTCCGTCCCCTCTACGCGGACCGTCCGCGAACGGAGCGTAGGGATATCCGATACCTTCCCAACCAAAATGCGTGTCATGGCGTGACCTCCTAAGTAAAATAGATAGTAACCCCTCTGAAAAGAGCCTCGGGACAACCGTCCCGCAGGCCGGTCAGCTTAAGGCCTTTCCGCCGCCGCAGCTTCCGACTCGGCCGCGAGGCCGGCAGCCGCTTCCGCAGCAACCGAAGCATCCACAGCCAGCGAGCCGGGCAGTTCCTCGAAGGTGGCGCGCAGTGAAGGCGTCTCGATAATCTCCTTCCACGGATCGGCCATCACCTGCAGCGCCTCATCGATCCGTGCAACCAGAGCCTGCCGCTTCTCCGGTGTATCCAGCGCGGCGCGAACCGTATCGAGCCCGACCCGCGGCAGCCATTCGCTCGTCCGCTCGTTCCATTTGCCTGTCTCCCGGTAGAACTGCAGGTAAGCGGCCGCATACTCCATCACTTCTTCTTCCGTCTTCACCTTGCAGAGCAGGTCGGTCGCACGAACCTTCACGCCGCCGTTGCCGCCGACATGCAGCTCCCAGCCGCCATCGATCGCCACGATCCCGAAGTCCTTGATCGTCGCTTCCGCGCAGTTCCGCGGGCAGCCCGATACGGCGATTTTCACCTTAGCCGGCGTGTTCAGGCGCTCGAAACGGCGCTCGATGGCAATCCCCATTCCCATCGCATCCTGGGTGCCGAATCGGCAGAACGTGTTACCAACGCAGGTCTTCACAGTACGCAGCGCCTTACCATAACCATAACCCGACGGCATATCGAGATCCTCCCACACCTTCGGCAGGTCCTCTTTCTTCACCCCAAGCAGGTCAAGACGCTGTCCTCCGGTGAACTTCACAAGCGGCACCTCGTACTTCTCCGCCACCTCGGCTATCCGTTTGAGTTCTTGAGGAGAGGTGACGCCTCCATAGATCCGCGGGATAACGGAATAGGTTCCGTCTTTCTGGATATTGGCATGATTGCGTTCGTTGACGAACCGGGATTCCCGCTCCTCCTCATGCTCCACCGGCCAGACCATCCCGAGATAATAGTTGAGCGCGGGGCGGCACTTCGAGCAGCCTTCCGTGTTCTCCCACCCCAGCACGTTCATGACTTCCTTACTTGTGGTCAGGTGCATGGAGCGGATCGCTTCCACGACCTCGTCTCGGCCCATCGTGGTGCAGCCGCAGATGCCTTCTTTGACGGCCGTCACCGCCTCTGCCCCAAGCGTGCACTGCAGCACCTCTCCGACGAGCGGTTTGCAGCCGCCGCAGGAACGCGACGCGCCCGTGCAGGCCTTGATCGCATCTACCGACGTAAGCCCCTGCTCGTTGATCGCTTTGACGATAGCCCCCTTCGACACCCCGTTGCAGCCGCAGATGATCTCATCGTCCGCCATGGCCGCTACGCCGGAGCCTGCACTCTTCCCTCCGGCGCCGCCGAAGCCTTCGCCGAGCACCACTTCCTTCTCCCGGCCGCTGACATCCTCGCCGGTCCGGACCAGCCTGAAGATCCGGGTGCTGTCGCTCGTATCTCCGAACATCACGGCACCGACCACCTTGCCGTCACGGATCAGCACCTTTTTGTATATGCCGTCGAACTCATCGACCACTTTGATGGCCCGCGTCCCCGGCGCTTCTCTGTACTGTCCGGCGGAGAATACGTCTACCCCGGATACCTTGAGCTTCGTGGAAGTTACGGAGCCCTCGTAACCCGCCACTTCCAATCCGCAAAGCCGCTTCGCCAGCACATCCCCCTGTTCATAGAGCGGAGCGACCAGACCGTAAGCCACTCCACGGTGCTCGGCACACTCCCCTACCGCATAGATATTCGGCACATTCGTCTCCAGGAAGTCGTTCACCACGATCCCGCGGTTCACCTCAATACCGTGATCCTTCGCGATTGCCACGTTCGGGCGAATCCCGACAGCCATGACCACCAAATCCGCCTCCACTACGCTGCCGTCCTTGAACTTCACGCCGGTCACCCGGTCTCTGCCAAGAATCTGCTCCGTGTGCTTCTGCAGCAGGAACTTCATCCCTTGGGCTTCAAGCTCCGTGCGCAGCATGGAAGATGCCGTCTGGTCTAGCTGGCGCTCCATCACGTAATCATGGATGTGCACAACGGACACTTCCATGTTCAGATTGAGCAGCCCGCGGGCCGCCTCCAGACCGAGAAGTCCGCCGCCGATAACCACGGCCTTCCTATATTTCTTGGCCGATTCAATCATCGTCTCGCAGTCTTTGATATCGCGGAACGCGATGACGCCTTCCTTATCCGCACCCGGTACCGGAAGAATGAACGCCCGGGAACCTGTCGCCAGAATCAGCTCATCGTAAGGAACCGTAACCCCCTTGTCGGAGGTGACCGTGCGCTTCACCTTGTCAATCTTGGTCACCGTGTGCCCCGCATGGAGAGTGATGCCGTTATCCCGGTACCAGTCCCAGTCGTTCAGAACGATGTCTTTCATGCTGGAGTCCCCTGCCAGCACCGAAGACAAAAGAATCCGATTATAGTTCGGATGCGGCTCACTGCCGAAGATCGTCACTTCAAAACGCTGGGGCGCCAGCTTCAACATATGCTCCACACACCACACGCCCGCCATCCCGTTCCCAACCAGCACCAGTTTCCGTTTCATCTCTCTCCACTCCCCACAGTGTTGTTATTTTCATGTAACATCTATTCAAACTCTGCCAACAAGGAACCATCCGCTTCATTTTATGTTATATTAACTAACATATATTGTTCTTGTGTTAAATATACAAGAGAAATCCGTAAATTACAATACCCAAGTGTAATATTTGTTAACATTTTTAATACAGCAGATTAAAATCGCGTACATTCATGTTAATATTCGATATTATTATTCGTATATATCTTCTGTAAGCGCATAAAAACGAAAAGCAACCGTTTACAGGAACTTTCTAATGTGAGGTTACCTACCACATTTCACGCCACAAAAAAAAGGCCGGTACCTTCCCTTGGGGGAAAGTACCGGCTTCTGCCGATCTCCTGCTTCGAAATGATCCTTTAACTAAACACTACCGTCTTGTTGCCATGTACAATCACACGGTCTTCGACGTGCCAGTTCACGGCACGGGCCAGCACGGTCCGTTCGATGTGGCGGCCGATCCGCTTCAGATCCTCGACATTGTCCCGGTGGCTGACCCGCTGAACGTCCTGCTCAATGATCGGGCCGCCGTCGAGCTCTTCCGTCACGTAGTGGGCCGTAGCGCCGATAATCTTGACACCGCGGTTGTAGGCCTGCGCATAAGGCTTGCCCCCGACGAAGGCCGGAAGGAAGGAGTGGTGGATATTGATGATGCGATTCGGGAAGTGCTCGATGAATTTCGGCGAAATGATCTGCATGTACCGCGCCAATACCACCGCGTCCACCTGGCCGTCCACGAGCTCCAGCTGGCGCTTCTCGGCCTCCGCCTTCGTCTCGGCGGAAACGGGAATGTGGTGATACGGAATCCCCAGCGGCTCCACCAGCCCGCGCATATCGTCATGATTGGAAATGACCATGGCGATATCGGCGTCCAGATCGCCGGACTGCCAGTGCCAGAGCAGCTCCAGCAGAGCGTGGTCTTCTTTGGAGACGAATATCGCGAGGCGCTTGCGGCGGCTGGCACGGGTAATGCTCCAGGTCATCCGGAACTCGTCCGCCACCTTCGCGAAATCGGCCTTCAGGCCCTCACGGCGCTCATCGAGATTCTCGAGATCGAATTCGATCCGGATGAAGAACAGACCGCCTTCCGGATCCATCGTATATTGGTCGGATTGCACGATATTGGCTCCGTGCTCGCAGAGGAACCGGGAAACCGCGGCCACGATACCCGGGCGGTCCGGGCAGGATACCAGCATCCGTGCACGGTTGGCACGGTCGATGCGTTTGTTTTGGGATGTCATTTTAGGAACCATGGAACTCTTCTTCTACTCCTTTGCCTTAGGGCAGCGCCGTACGTCTCAGTCCTATAACGGCCTGATGCCGTCCGGCGGCTGCCATGAATTATACTGCTGCGAATACTTGATCGCCGGCAAACCACGCGGTGAGCCTGTGGTTGACTTCTTCTTCCTTAAGCTGCGGGAACAGGTTGTCCGCCATGATCAGGTCATAGAGGCGCTCCATCGGCTCACGGCCGTCAGCCTTCTTCGCTTTGGCGTCGGTCTTAAGCAGCTCCCAGGTCTGAAGAACATAGCTGCGCGGATCGAGCTCCTGCTTTTTGAAGAAATGGCTGAGAATCTCGACATCGGCGAGGAAATCCGCACCGAACCGATCCTTTACCGTACCGCCCAGCAGAGCGATCTCCGCCTCATACATCGGGCGCTCGGTTCCATCTTCTTTGCCGATCCACGGCGTCTCCAGAATGAACGGGAGATGCTTCAGCTTCTCGTGGTGCACCAGGCGGTGCATCGCCTCGAATCCGATCCAGCCGGCCCCTACCGGAGCGTGCCGGTCTTTTCCTGCGCCGCGCGGATTCTTGCTGTCGTTGAGGTGGATGACAGCCAGCTTGTCCAGCCCGATAATCCGGTCGAACTCCTCCACCACGCCATCCAGATCGTTCACGATATCATAGCCGGCATCGTGTACGTGACACGTATCCAGGCATACGGTCAGACGGTCATTCTTCTCGACCTTCTCCATGATGGAGGCCAGCTCCTCGAAGCTGCGGCCGATCTCGGTGCCTTTGCCCGCCATGGTCTCCAGCGCAATGTGAACGCCGGTGTCCTTGACGCCCTCGAGCACTTCATTCAGCCCTTCAGCAATCCGTCCGATGCCATACTCGGCATCCTTGTCCGTGTAGGCCCCCGGGTGCAGCACGATCTGCTTCACGCCGATGTAGTCCGTCCGGCGCATCTCTTCCTGCAGGAAGCGGACGGCAAGCTCGAATGTGTCTTCCTTATAGGAAGCAAGGTTAATGATATACGGAGCGTGAACGATGATCTCGCCGATCCCGTTCTCCTCCATCACCGTCCTGCCTTCTTCGATGAACTGATTCTCAATCGGCTTGCGGCGCGTGTTCTGGGGGGCCCCCGTATAAATCATGAACGTGCCGGACCCGTAAGAAGCGGCTTCTTTGGCGGCATTGAGCAGACCTTTATCTGAAAACGATACGTGCGATCCAATTCTCACCATAGCTCTTCAAACACACTCCTTCTTTTGCCTCACTCCCGTCTATTTTACAGGGAATGAACGAAGAAATCTATAAAAGGACACAAATCATCGCCCTTCTCCATGTTTTCCCGGCCGGGCCCCTGAGGTATAATGGAGAATGAGGTGAATCCATTCCATGATCTATCTGAGCACAAAAGCCGCCCCTGACGGGTTTATGTATTTTATCATGTTCTGGGTCTTCGTTCTGATTGCCTTCATGTCCATCGGCGGCTACTTCATGTTCCGCAAATTCATCAAGGTTCTCCCCAAAGAAGACGGCAGGTCGAAGCTCGACTGGCAGAATCACTATGTCGAGGCCTCGCGGCACCTGTGGACCGATGAATCGAAGCAGTTCCTCGAAATGCTGGTGGAACCGGTGCCCTCCCCCTTCCGGGATATCGCACGCCACACGATCGCAGCCAAGATCGGCGAGGTCGCTCTAGCGGACAACGCTTCTGCTGTCACGCAGGATCACTGCATCCGCGGTTATATTCTGGCCACGCCGCGCCGCGACTATAAGAGCCTGATCTCGTACCTGGACAAAAAGCAGATCGACTACGCTCCGTACAAGCATCTGCTGCAGTAAAAAAGCGGCCCCCCGGAGCCCGCAGCGCAAACAAAGGCTTCCCTCTCCCCTTAGGAGAACGGAAGCCTTTGAGTTTTTGTCTGACCCGAACAGCCGGGATGGACGCGATGGAAGCTTTAAGGATTTATTTTTTCTTACCCTTGGCCGGCATCTCATCCAACAGCTTGGTCGTAAGGGTAGCCACATTATCTACCGCGCCGACCTGCTTCTCCCTCTGCTGCGTCCGGAACACTACGGAAGTCACCCCATCTACAGGAATGGTCATCGGCAGGTCTTCCTGGCGTACGAATCCGATCTGCCCGTCAACAATGACATAGAGATCGACCTTCCAGTCGGATTCGAGATCGAACTGAAGGTACTCACGCCCGTTGGGCCGGACCGTCGTCTCAATCTCTCCCTTACGCAGCACATTGCGGGAGATCACCCCGGTGCCATCGGCACCGATCACGGCCGGAGGCACGGATGCACCGCCTCCTGCAGAGGCATTGCCGCCGGCTGCTCCGCCGCTTACCGGAGGAACCGCCGTACCGGCCGTACCACTGCCGCTTCCCGTGCTTCCATCCCGCTCCGAAGGTTCCTCGAGCTCCACGGACGAATAATCGGCAGTATACCCGAGTCCCCGGAGATACAGATAGATCCGATCGAGGATCGTCACGGCTTCCGCACGACTCACCGCATCGAGCGGCCGGAAATATCCCGCATCATCCGCCGACATAATACCGGATGCCTGCAGGCTGGCCAGCGCTTTCGCCTGCTGATTCGAAAGCTCGTCGTCCCCGTATGCACAGTTGCCGGTTCCGTTACCCAGGAACAGCGTCGGATACACGGACCCGGCCTCCTCGGAATTCATATAGCCGCTTGCCACGTAACGCCCGTCGGCCTGTGCCTCACTATAGACCTCCGTGTCCGGCAGGAACTTCGACGGAACGTCCTTCAGGGAAGCGACGAGGGAGCAGGCATCACTTGGAGCCAGCTGCGCATTCAAGAGACGGTTGCGGAACAAGCTCCCGAGAATCTGCGCCAGCTGCAGCCGGTTCAGCCGCATATCGGGCCGGAAGGCAAGGTCGCCGTGCAAATCCTCTCCGAAGCCTCCGATCCGGAATGAGGCATCGTATATCTCGGTGATCGGCTGATACGCCCAGTGGAGCGGAGGCACATCCGCATACCCCTCCACCTTGTCCGATCCATACGCATACAGATTCGGGCGATATTTATCGAACAGCCGGTACACCATCGTCGTCCATTCCGCCTTCGAAATGCTCTGGTCCGGCAGAAAACGGCCGTCCGGGTAGCCGGTTACAATCCCTTTCTCCGACATGACTTCGATAGAGCTGATCGCCCAGGCGTGCCGGTTCGGATTCACATCCGGGAAGGGAACCGCCGCAGACGCAGGGGCCGCAGCGAAGGGAAGCAGCAGCGGCACTGCCAGCACAAAGGGCAGGACGCGGGCTCCCAGCGAACGTACATTGAACATAGGTCTGGAACCTCCCATCTCTTCCCTCTTTATCGGAAGGACAGGAGGTTTTCTTTATGCCTCCGGGAGCAGTTTCTTCTGCCTCCCTAAGTCATTCTTTCCAGCAGCGATCTCAGCCGGGCCGGATAATCGGTAATGATCCCGGACATGCCCGCCATCACCGCCCTATGCATCTGCCCTTCATCATTCACTGTAAAAGGATACACCTGCAGTCCGTTCGCCGTCGCATCCGCCACATCTTCGGGATCGATCAGCAGATGGTAAGGATGCAGAGAGTAAACATTCATACCCGAACTCTCCGCAAGCCGCCGGTGATGAACCAGGTTTGCATCGTACAGGAGCCCCACCTTCAACACCGGTTCGGCAGCCTGGAGGCTGTGGAGGATTTTGTGATTAAAAGAGGAAACCACCGTCCCCTCCAACCGGCCGTAGAGCTTCAGCAGTTCAAAAAGTCTCATCTGCAGCCTGCTGCTGTAAGGACATTTGATCTCCACATTGATCATGACGCCTGCGGGAGTCTCGCGGAAGACCTCCTCCAGTGTCGGCACAGGCTCACCGGCATACTTCTCGTCGAACCATCGTCCCGCATCAAGCCTGCGCAGCTGAGCGGCCGTTAGATCGGCGATCGCACCGGCCCCGTCGGTCGTCCGGTTCACTGTCGCATCATGACAGACGATCAGCTCACCGTCCGCAGACAAGTGAACATCAAGCTCCACCGCATCCGCCCCCTGCTTCACCGCCAGCGCAAAGGAAGCGAGAGTGTTCTCCGGCGCTTCCCCGGCCGCCCCCCGATGCCCGATCACCAATGGCTTATTCTGAAGAATGTTCATATTCCCTTCCTCCTCACGTCTGCCGTATTGTTACAATGAGCCTATTATGGGCCGGGCCGGCACAGACTTGCAACCATTATGCGTTAAGCCCATTTTAAAATCCTGTAAAGACCGCGGCTACACCACCATGCGGATACATAGATAAAAGGAAACCCGGGCCGCCGCGTCGAACTCCTGAGCACAGCGATGTATTCCATACAGCCTATCCAGCGAGGTGACCTCACATGTCCGGCCTGTTTTCTTCTCCCGTCTCCCCCGTGGTCATCATAGGTGTCCTGCTCCTAGCAGCAGCCCTCTTCGGCATCCTGCTTCGAAAACGCAGCAGGAGCGCCAACCGCCCCTTCGGGCGGCGCAGCACATCCACTCTCGGCCGGCAGAGCTGCTCGTACTGCCGCCGCAAGGTGCCCGCCAAGGAACTCACGTTCTACGCCGGTCCCAGCAAAGTGGTGGGCGTCTGCCGCCAGTGCCGGCCGCAAGCCGAACGCCAGGCGCTCATGCGCCTATAGCCCGGCCGTTCCCGGCCGCCCGGGTAAATCAAAAAAAAAGAGAAGCCGCCCGGGCAGGAAGAGCCCCTTCGACTTCTCTTTCGTCTGTGTTCCTATGATGCGGTTGAGAGGACTCGAACCTCCACGGGCGTAAGCCCACTACCCCCTCAAGATAGCGTGTCTGCCATTCCACCACAACCGCAGGTGATGCTCCTCATTATACCTCTTTGCCATCGGAGAGTAAAGCGGAGAGAGAGGGAAGCCGTAATGCAGCGACAAAAGCCCGGATGGGAATGAGCAGTGACTCTTTCCCATCCGGGCTTCATCTATGTGAAACGGCATACCGCCTTGACCGCGATGCCGGATTACAACCCAGCCGAACGCTGCAGACGCTGGGCGATCAGCATGAATTCCTCCGGTCCGATGCCCGGAGCGAACTCTTCCGGCGTCTCGTCAAACTCCGGCACCGGCGCTCCTTCCGGCACTCCGTCGATGACCTCAAGCGGCTGCCCGTCTTCGGGGTGAGTCCCTTTCCAGATGTCGCGGATGCCTTTGTAATCCTCATCGCTGAAGGTGAAGAGCTTCGTGTGCAGCCCCGCCGCTTCGTATTTGCGCGTGGTTTCAAAAGCTTTGTTGCTCAGGTTCGGAATCGGGATGAGCTTCGTTACATCCACCCCTGTCGCCACCTCCAGCGCCTTGGCATAAGCCACCACGTGAACGCCGCCGCGGACGAGCAGATAACCAACCATCTCACGTGCAACCGGATGGTCGCTCATTTCATAGACGCGCATCTTGTGAGTCCTCGCCCCACACTCCAGGAAGAAGTTGTGCAGCAGGTCGAGGATCAGGTTGCCGCTGTTAAACACATACTCCCCATTCCATGCCTTGCCCATGGAATCGTACGGCAGCGCCGATTGTGCCCCGGCAATAAAGTGCTGGGTATTGCGGAAGTTCTTCGCATCCTGGAGCGGAGACATATCCGGCTCGGCCGGAGAAGTCGAACCCGCCAGACACAGGTTGATCGCGTTCGTTACCATCTCGACGTGACCGAACTCCTCCGCCGTGATGCTTGCCACAAGATCATAGAACGGTCTCAGCTTCGTTTTGCCCTTGAAGTTAAACGATTGGAACAGGTAGTTATTCAGTGTCGACATCTCGCCAAAACGCCCGCCAAGCAGTTCCTGGACGGCAGCGGCCGCATTCGGGTCGGCATACGTAGCCTTCGGCAGGTCGGCGGCAATTCGATCGATACGTTTGAACAATAGATTTCCCTCCGTTTCTTCTTCGGAACATGGATTAAGCAGTACGGGACAAGTCTCCCCCACCTTTCATTAACTCCGTCCTCTTGACTGGAAACGGCAGAAACACTCAAAATTTTACAAAAAAAGAGCACAGAAGAGTTCTCCTCTGTGCTCCCCGTACGAGCTGAATCCGTGCCCGATTGTTTTATTTTTCCCATACCTGCGGCCCTGTCGAACCTTCATACAATTCCACCCGGGTCGGAACCACCTTCAGGATGACATACTCCGGATCATGCGGTCCTTTGAACCAGGCCTCGAACTTGTCGTTCCAGAGCTTCTCACGCAGGGACCGGTCCTCGCATACTTCCGCTTTCGCGGCGATCTGCAGAATCTCGTCGGACTTGCGCCCGTCATACCCAACAAGCACGAAGACGTTATCGTTTTCCTTCAGTTCATCCACCTTGTCCGTCTTGCTGTTGGTCGCCAGATAGATCGTCATGCCCTCATGCAGCAGCGCCATATAGCGCACCCGCGGCTGATTGCCCGATACCGTCCCGAACGAACAAACGTCATTGGCCTCAAGCACCTTCACAATCCGTTCTTCCAACTGTTCGGTTTTCAACATCCTTCTCCGCTCCCTTCGGAATGATTGGATCTGCCTGCCCATCTCTGCAGATAGATTACCCGAAAGACACCTTCCCCAAACAAATCACGGATGCTGAGCCGTTTCAATATCGAGGCTTGGAAGATGCGGGTAGACAAAACAAAAAAGGCCTGAGCTTCATCCTCAGGCCTTCTTCCCGTTCTGCTTCAATGCGGTTGAGAGGACTCGAACCTCCACGAGCGTACGCCCACTACCCCCTCAAGATAGCGTGTCTGCCATTCCACCACAACCGCGTATAAGAAACTGACCCGTAGGGGATTCGAACCCCTGTTACCTCCGTGAAAGGGAGGTGTCTTAACCCCTTGACCAACGGGCCTTATTAACTATTTTGTCGTTTCCTTCGAAGCGACAAGTGTTATTATATCGAACCGCTTGTCCTTTGGCAAGTCTTTTTTTATAAATAATATGAATCTTCGGGTTACATCTTCCGGCGTGCTATCGATGTGCGGTCAAGACCCTCCGCTTTGCAGCAAACGTTAGCCTGGAACGGCTCTGCAGCAGTACATCTTTCCACCAGAGCGTCCGCCTCCCTGACCCAACCCTCTTAGGAGGCTGCATTTAGCGGAATTCCTTGTCCCTCCGGTCGCCCTCTGGTGAATTGTGTTAGCAATGGCCTTCATTTCATGCCGAATTTACATACCCTATATAATAGAAAAAAACCGCCTAATTGGCGGTTCTTCATTGTACGGAGAGAGAGGGATTCGAACCCTCGCACCACTTGCGCAGTCTAACCCCTTAGCAGAGGGTCCCCTTGAGCCACTTGGGTATCTCTCCAAAAAAAATTGGCTCCCCGAACAGGACTCGAACCTGTGACAACTCGATTAACAGTCGAGTGCTCTACCAACTGAGCTATCAGGGAAGGACATTTTTTAATTTATCATGAATGCTGTTTCAAGTCAAGTGCCAGCAATTTCAACTTCCCCTTGCATTTGCCGCACACGTATTTACGGGGATCAACCTTGCGTTTGCGCAGATATTCCATCGGGCAGCTCACGCAGGCGAGCTTGTACTTATACGGCTCCTTGCGCTGGAATGCCTGAGGCAGGGATTGGCAGTAACGCGATCCGCCCACCTTCTCGAGCAGCCACTTGAAGTCCGCATCCTTGTGCTGATACCCTCCGCCTTTGATATGAAGATGATAATGGCAGAGCTCGTGCTTGATGATCTTCTCGACATCTTCCATACCGAACTGCTCGTAGTGGAGCCAGGAAATCTCGATATCATGGCTGCGCATAAAATAGCGCCCGCCCGTGGATCTCAACCTCCGGTTAAAACGGGCCTTGTGTTCAAACGGTATGCCAAACGACGACAGCGAAATTTGTTCCACCCACAGCTGCAGCTGCCGGTCATCCATTTTTCTCCCATCCTTTGCTCTGATCTCTCTATAGGTTTCTCACTTGAATTGTAACCGCAGGTTGGGCTACACTGTCAAGTAGGAATCGCGGAACAGCGCTTCGGCTTGTTCGATCATCCCCTGTTCCGAAGTACGGAGAGGAGCCTTTACCCCCATGTCGACGTCCAACATGAAGTATGCCCTATTGAAGCTGAATGATCAACTTGAATTCGTTGAAATGCCCGCTACGCACATGTACCAGCTCGGCGCACTGAACCAGCGGCTGCACAAGGAACTCGACAAATTGACGGCTCCGGGAGCACCGGTCCTGCCCGTCTTTATCGCCGAGTTCGACGGCATCGAGATCGTTCACCCCGGATATGAGGTGCAGCACGGACTCGAGTATATCAATGCGCTCGAGCGCTCGTTCGCTGCACTTCTGGAGCAGGAGAAGCAGTATCCTCTGATCTCCCTCCTTACCGAGATCCGCGCCCTTCAAGCCCAGCTGGAGCAGTGGTACGAAGAGGAAGAAGAGCTCGCTTAACCCTTCATCCGTTCCGTCCGCAGTGGGACCTGCACCCCGGAAGCCCGGAGCCCATAAGCTGTAGTACAGAGCAGCTAGAGCGAAGGGACTGATGAGCCTTGCCACAATGGCTTTGCAACCAACTCATGCGGGCATTCTACAACAAGAACCGCCGGCAGATCCGGCTTCTGAACGACTGCTGGTTTTTTTACCGGACCCGCAAATCCGATGAGGAGCCAAGCGACCAGCCGGCTTCCCCGGTCAACCCCTAATCAGCCGAATAGAGCATAAGCCCGAGGTCACCGGGACCCACTGTCCAGTGTACGGTCCCCTCCTCCGGCCTATGCTCTATTTCTGTTGATCCACGCTAATATCAATGCCCGATGCCTGGGTGAGCGCACTCCCGCTTCAGCACCACTAAAGCAGCTGAGCTTGGAAAAGGCAGCCGTTACACGTCCGCCGGCTTCTTCATGGTGAGGCCGACCCGGCCCTTTTTCGTATCCACGTTCAGTACCCAGACGGTGACCACGTCCCCGACCGACACCACATCCATCGGATGCTTCACGAACGAATTGCTGAGCTGCGAAATATGCACGAGCCCGTCGTTCTTAATCCCGATGTCCACGAAGGCACCGAAGTCAATCACGTTGCGCACCGTTCCCTTGAGCTCCATGCCCGGCTTCAGGTCCTCCAGCTGAAGCACATCCGTGCGGAACATCGGCGGCGGCAGCTCTTCCCGCGGATCCCTTCCCGGACGCAGCAGCGAGTCCAGAATATCGCGCAGCGTCGGCACGCCTACGCCGAGGTTCCCGGCCAATGCCTCCACATCCGCCTGCTGCAGCTTCGCTTTGAGCTCAGGGGAGCCCAGCTCCGACGCGCTCAGCTTCAGCTCGCGGAACAGCTTGTCCACTACATCGTAGGACTCCGGATGAATCGGCGTGTTATCCAGCGGATTCTTGCCTTCGGCAACCCGCAGGAACCCTACGCTCTGCTCGTAAGCCTTCGCACCGAGACGCGGCACCTTCTGCAGCTGGGTACGACTGACGAACTTGCCGTTGTCGTCGCGGTACTTCACGATGTTCTTCGCCAGCGTGCTGTTGATCCCCGACACGTATGAGAGCAGCGACGGCGAAGCCGTATTAACATCCACGCCGACGTGGTTAACCGCCGACTCGACGACGAACGTCAGGCTCTCGTCGAGCCGCTTCTGCGCCACATCGTGCTGGTACTGCCCCACGCCGATCGCCTTGGGCTCGATCTTCACGAGCTCCGCCAGCGGATCCTGCACCCGTCGGGCGATCGAGATTGCGCTGCGCTCGGCCACGTCGAGATCCGGGAACTCGCTCTGCGCCAGCTTCGACGCGGAGTAGACGCTCGCCCCCGCCTCGTTTACGATCAGGTACTGAAGGCGGCGCTCCTTCAGCTCGCCGATGAGTTCAGCGACGAACTGCTCCGTCTCGCGGGAAGCCGTCCCATTGCCTACAACAACAAGCTCAACGCCGTACTTCTCGATCAGCGCCTTGAACTTCGCCTTCGCCTCCGCTACCTTGTTGTTCGGCGGCGTAGGGTACGTGACGGCAATCTCCAGCATCTTGCCCGTGTCGTCCACCACGGCCAGCTTACAGCCTGTCCGGTACGCCGGGTCGACGCCCAGCACCACCTTGCCCTTGACCGGCGGCTGAAGCAGCAGGTTACGCAGGTTCTCGGCGAACACCTCGATTGCCTTCTCCTCCGCCTTCTCCGTCATTTCGTTGCGTACCTCGCGCTCGATCGACGAAGCCAGCAGACGCTTGTACGCATCCTCAACGACCGCCACCAGCGTATCCCTCACGATCGACGGCCCCTTCACAACCTGCTTGATCATGAAGTCATGGATCCGCTCCACCGGAACATCCAGCGACACCTTCAGCATCTCCTCCCGCTCTCCGCGGTTGATCGCCAGAATCCGGTGGGGCGGAAGCTTCCGCACAGGCTCCTGATAGCTGTAGTACATCTCGTATACGGATTCAGCCTCCGCATCCTTCGCTTCGGTCCGCAGCACGCCCTGCTCCGTCGTATGGCGGCGGACCCAAGCGCGGATTTTGGCATCGTCGGCAATGCTCTCCGCCAGAATATCCATCGCGCCCTGCAGCGCCTCTTCCGGCGTATTCACGCCCTTCTCGCCGTTCACATACCGGCCCGCTTCGCCCATCAGGTTCCCCTGCCGAGGCTGCGACCCGATCCACTGGGCGAGCGGCTCAAGCCCCTTCTCCTTCGCTACGCTGGCCCGCGTTTTGCGCTTCTGGCGATACGGCCGGTAGAGGTCCTCGACCTCCTGCAGCTTCACCGACGCTTCGATCGACCGCTGCAGCTCATCCGTCAGCTTCCCCTGCTCATGAATGAGGCGGAGCACTTCGAACTTACGATCCTCCAGGTTGCGCAGGTACGTCAGGCGCTCCTCGATATCCCGCAGCTGGTTCTCATCCAGCTCTCCGGTCATCTCCTTGCGGTAGCGCGCAATGAACGGAATCGTGTTGCCTTCTTCCAGCAGGCCTACGGTCGTCTTCACCTTGCCTGCCGGCAGCGACAGCTCCCCTGCAATCTGCTTCAGGATCCGCTCGCGTACCGCCGCTTTCTTCTCATCGGTCAACTCCAGTACAGATGTACCCGTTCCCTCTTGTGTCATCGGCTGTCCTCTTCTCCTCTCAAATCCCACACCGGTATACAGCGAAAAAAGCAGGGGCATACGCACCCCCGCCTCCGGCTGGCATAACATGGTTTTAAAATTCAATCAGTCCGACACTTATCTGAAGGGCGTCATCGACCTTGCGCATGGTTTCTTCATCCAGATGGGTAATCTTATCTGTAAGACGCTGTTTGTCTATGGTGCGAATCTGCTCCAGAAGGATGACGGAATCCCTGTCAAAACCGTGCGCTTCCGCGTCGATCTCCACATGCGTGGGCAGCTTGGCTTTTTGAATCTGGGCCGTAATGGCCGCCACGATGACCGTGGGACTGAATCTGTTACCGATATCATTCTGAATGATCAGAACGGGCCGGATACCGCCCTGCTCGGACCCCACGACGGGGGACAGATCTGCGAAAAAGACATCGCCACGTTTGACAATCAACCGAGTCACACCCCGCTCACCAGACGGTCAAGCGTGGTATCCGCCTCTTCCTCCGCTTGGAATGCTTCCGAGGCCATGTGAAGGTTGATCTTGGCCATTTCCATGTATCCACGCTGCATCGTTTCACGCAAATGCCGCTTCTTGCGCTCAGTCAAATAAAGCTTCATCGCTTGTCGGATGAACTCGCTCCGATTGGAATTTTCCTTTTCCACGAGATAGTCCACCTCCTGCAGCAAATGGTCCGGTAAACTGATCATAATTCGTTTCGTGTTCTGCACATTGGCCACCTGATCATGCACCCCCAAAAACATACAAGCACCCTACTTCCATTATGGCAAAAGTTCTGTAAATATATACAAAAGCAATATATGCACAGAGTATAGCGGATATGTTATACCGGGAGGCTCCTGAAACCATGTCTCCCTACATATTCGCGGCAAACCAAGAAAATCCTCTCAAGCCCTACGAAAAAAATCGATGGAAATGAAATCCTTTCGACACGGCCTGTCAAACCCTGACCTGGATGCTCCTTATTTGCGCTCCCATAAATGCCGCAGCAGCGGATTGATGGTCGAGACCACTTGCCCCCCGCGGATGTACATCCGGGGCACCCGGTGGGAGATCATACAGACGACTTCGTAATTGACTGTGCCCAGCCACTGCGCATGCTCTTCCGCCGAGATGGTCTCACTCCCCTGCCTTCCTAATATGACGACTTCTTCCTCACTAGAAATATCGGCAAGGGGCGTAACGTTCATCATACACTGGTCCATGCAAATTCTCCCAACGATCGGCACGCGTCTGCCGCGGACCAAAGCATACGCCTTGCCCGTCAGCATTCGTGAGAAACCGTCAGCATACCCGATGGGCAGCGTCGCGATCGTTTCCTCTTCCTGGGGCCGGTAGACCGCGCCGTAGCTGATGCCCTCACCTGCAGGCACCTTCTTCAGCATGACGACACCGGTCTTGATGCTGAGCACCGGCTGCAGGTCGACCCGCTCCTTCATCACCTCATTCGACGGATAGAGGCCGTACATGGAGATGCCGAGACGCACCATGTTGTAGGTGAGCTCCGGCGTGTCAATCGCCGCCGCACTGTTGCCGGCATGCACATAGGGGAACTCGATTCCCCGGCTGCGGAAATGTTCCACCACCTGCTGAAAGCGCGCGTACTGCTGCAGCGTATAGCATTTGTCCTCTTCGTCCGCGCAGGCATAGTGGGTGAACAGCCCTTCCACCTGCAGTCCGGCCATGCCCAGCGCCCGCTCGATGAGCGCGACGGCCTGCTCTTCACCGGTGACGCCGATCCGGTTCATTCCTGTGTCGACCTTGATGTGAATGCGCAGCGGCCGCTCCCGCGGTCCGAGTCGTTCCCAGGCATCGAGAAGTTCATCCGTGTACAGGTTGAGCGTGATATCATGGTTCCAGGCTGTCTCCAGCCCCTCCGGCGGCGTGTAGCCCAGCACCAGAATCGGAGCGGCAATCCCCGCCTTCCGAAGCTCCAGGCCTTCGTCCAGGAACGCTACCGCGATGTATTCCACACCGCACTGCAGCACCTCCCGGCACACCTCCACCGCACCGTGTCCGTACGCGTCGGCTTTGACCACCGCCATCATCCGCACATGCTCCGGCAGCACCCTGCGGAACTCTCCGATGTTATGGCGCAAAGCATCCAGCGAGATCTCCACCCGCGTAGGACGGTAAAACGAATCCATGCCTCCACCTTCTTCTGCCTCATTAGATCTTACAAAACCCAGGGAAGCCACCCTTCGGGGGCCTGATAGGCGTCCCGGAGAGAGCTTCCCTGGATGGTCAATCGCTAAACCCATGTTAATCCGTTCCACCGCAACCTGTCAACGTAGAAATTGGTAATTCGGGAGAGGATGCGCTATGAAACCCTTCCAATGGGTTATTTATTTGCCCAGCTCGCCCTGGACCGCCTGGGCGACTTTGATCATCTCATCTTGCGGCAGATCCGCTGTCGAGAGGCGGAACTCCACGCCCTCGGAGGTCCAGACGAGCGTCTTCTTCGCTTCCCCGGTGACCACGCCCAGCGTGAATCCGAGATCAAGCACATCGCCCGGCAGGTAGGACACTTCCTTGGTCGTCGGACGCGACTCGAGCAGCGTAAAGTTGTAAGTACCGGAGTAGCGCAGCATCACCGCTTTGTCTTCGCCGAGCTTGACCTCGGTCATGTCCTGGCGTTTCACGCCGCTCGGCAGGTAGTGAGGCTCGATCACGCCGAACGATGCCGTCTGCTTCGCCGCAGAGCCGGAGGCAGCTGCGCTGGAGCTGGCGCCGGTATCGATGGCCGGGCCGGCTGTGCTGGTGGCCGCTGGGGCCGCGCCCTGGCCCGCCGCGCCTGCGGCGGCTTGGCCGGCTGCGCCTGCGGCGGCTTGGCCGGCTGCGCCTGCGGCGGCTTGGCCGGCTGCGCCTGCGGCGGCTTGGCCGGCTGCGCCTGCGGCGGCAGCAGCGGTGCCGTGCGTGTCGGCGGCTCCAGCGGCGCCGTGAGCGCCTTCTGCTGCGGTGCTGCCGGCTGCGGCTCCGCCGGTGCCGGCAGCTGCCGTACCGCCCGCTGCGGCGCCCTCAGCGCCTTTGCCGGCCGCGCTGGAGCCTACCGTGCCGTTCGTGCCGGCAGCCGCCGTGCCGCTTGCTGCAGCGCCCTCGGCGCCTTTGCCGGAAGCACCCGCTTCACCCGCAGTACCTGCCGCCGGCTTACCGCTGCCGGAGGCCTCGCCGGCCTTTTCCTTCCCTGTCTCCTCATGCTTCATCGTCGGCAGGGTCTTCGTCTGCCAGCCTGTCATGTTATGCTGCATGTCGAACTGGGCTTTATCAAACTTCGCGTCAAATTGGAATTCGCTGAAGTTCAGCTCCACCATCACATTCGCGCTCGCATCCGATACTTCCACATGCTGCGGCTGGTACGTCTTCTTATCCAGCCAGATCTTCTGACGCACCAGCGAATTGTTCTGATAGTTCGCCGCCACGTCAAACACGTACGCTTTCTCATCCTCTGCGAATTGACGGTCTGTATCGGTGACAATGCTCTCTACAAGCGATTGATACAGATAGACTTGTCCCTGGTTGTTCGGCCAGTCGCTTTGGAACCGGAAGCTCTTGTTCAAATGCGGGGTCAGCACGAACACCCCATCATCGTTGCGCAGCACGATCTGCGTAATATCTTTCTTTGCGTTGGTCAGCGAGATCCGATAATAGGACGGCGCCTGATAGCACACTTCCACGTCATACTCCTGGGCTTCCGCGCTCGTATTGAGCCTCATAAGCCCTTTGGCATGATAACTTTGCAGCTTGCCGACCACCTTGTCCAAATCCTTCACGATCGAACCCGCATCCTTCTTCCCGCCGCAGCCGGTTACCACCAAGACCATACACAACATTACAAGGGCAACAACCCATGTATACCGCCGCATCCCTTCATCCCCTCCACGCCATAGTCAAGAATCCATCTGATAACATGTCTATGTGGGGACTTGGCCCAATATGCAGACAAGGGGTACAATCGAGTAGGAGGAGGCGGCTAGCCTCCGTCCTCTCACACCACCGTACATGCGGGTCCGCATACGGCGGTTCCAAAAGGTTAACAAAGTTCCGAGTAACGAGAAAGCAAACTTTTAAGCCCTTTCGCTTCCCAGTAGGAAGTCGGGAGGGCATTGTTTGTGCTACGGGACATTTCCCACGGACCTCGACGGGAGTTTGCCAACATATAGGCAGCCCAGTTCGGAACGCCGAGCGCACGTAGTTCGCGAATGCGTGTCTTCACCCGTTTCCACTGTTTCCATAGACACATGCGGAGTCTTCTCCGAATCCACTTGTCAAAGGCTTGGCAGTGCGTCTTCGCCGAGGCTAGGCGAAAATAACCTAGCCAGCCCAGCATGTACTGGTTCAGGCGCCGGATGCGTTCCTCCATCGGTACAGGCTTGGTTCGGTTCGTCAGTTCCCGGACTTTCTCTTTGAATCGCGAAATTGTCTTAGGAGCCAGCCGAATCGTCGCCTGTTTGTTCGACAGGAAACTAAAGCCTAGGAATTTGCGGTTCCATGGCCGGTCCACTGCACTTTTATCCCGGTTCACTTTCAGTTTCAGCTTTCCTTCCACAAAGCGAATCACCGATTCCATCACGCGCTCCCCTGCTCGCTTGCTGGAGACAAAGATGTTGCAGTCGTCCGCATAGCGGACAAACCGCAGTCCCCGTCTTGTCAGTTCCTTGTCCAGATCGTCCAGCAGGATGTTCGCCAGAAGCGGACTGAGCGGACCGCCCTGCGGCGTGCCTTCCGGTGTGCGCTCCAACGCTCCATGCGACATGACTCCGGCGTTCAAATAGGAGCGGATGAGCTTCAGGACACGCTTGTCCTCCACCTTCCGTGCTACTCTAGCCATGAGCATGTCATGGTTCACCCGGTCAAAGAATTTCTCCAGATCCATATCCACGACCCATCTGAGGCCGCTTTGGATATAGCTTTGTGCCTGCTTTACGGCGTCATGCGCCCGTCTTCCCGGGCGGAAACCGTAGCTGTACCCCGAGAAATGTGCATCAAAAATCGGATTCATCACTTGCAGAAGCGCCTGCTGGAGAAAAACGGTCCATTACGGTCGGGATGCCAAGCAGCCGTACACCGCCTCCGGGTTTGGGGATTTCCACCCGTTTGACTGGCGCGGGTCTGTAGCTTCCCGTCAGGAGGTTGGCTTTCACCTGTTCCCAGTGGGTTTTCAGGTAAGCTTGTAGCTCGGCTACCGTTACACCATCCACTCCGGGCGCTCCTCCGTTCTGTACCACTCGCTTGTAGGCGAGCCGAAGGTTGTGCCCTTCGAGCATCTTCTCCAGCAGCCTGCTCTGGCCTTTGCGAGAGAAAAGGTCGGCTTGTGCCGGCGAAGAACTCGGCGCTCCGGCATACCCTGGCGGCTTCACCGCTTCTCTCTGCCGCGAGCTCCCTTGCGGAATATTCTGCTGTCTCTGCTCTTCACGCGAACGCACCGGTTTCCTCTCTCCTTTCGGTTCAGCCCTTCCGCTTTCCGGCGTCCCGTACTCGCGTACTATGGCCTCTGCTGACTCCTGCGGATTCAGCGCGGCTTCTCAGCCGCGGTTACGAAGTCACTTCGCGTATCCGCAGGCCTCCCCAGATAAGAACGCCATCTGTCTGCCCGCGACCACCTAAGTTTACAGCATCAGCCCTTGGCGGCTTTGGATTTCGTCTTGTCTTGGAGACTCATCCGACTGACACTGCCTCAAATTAGGTTCGTGTACCTTGGCCCGTGCATTTGCCTCCGGCTTCCTTCAGATTCCGCCTCACGGCCGACACCCTTGCCCTTGGCTAACGGTAGGCGCTCGCCAGCCCCCGTTCGGGACTCTCACCCTAGAGATGGCGCCCATGCTGGGCGTACAAGAAAAAACTCCTGCAACCATCGGTTGGAGGAGTTTCGCGTTGTATTAAGTAGGTATTAATAAGTACATGGGCAGCTCTTAAATCCTGCGTACTGCATAGTCATGCTGGTACTACCTGTATACACCTTATTTATTACAGTGATTCCCTCTACTAATAAGCGTTCTTGTTCACGAAACCATTGATGATCGTCTTCCAGATAATCTTGATATCGAAGAGAAAGCTCCAGTTCTCAATATAAAAGATATCGTACTTGATCCGGTCTTCAATCGAGGTATCGCCACGCAGACCATTGGACTGCGCCCACCCGGTAATGCCTGGGCGGATGTGGTGCTTAACCATATACTTCGGGATTTCTTCCTTGAACTGTTCCACGAAGTACGGCCGCTCCGGACGCGGACCCACCACACTCATGTGCCCGAACAGCACATTGAAGAACTGCGGCAGCTCATCCAGACTCGTCTTGCGTAGGAACGTACCGAACTTCGTCTTCCTCGGGTCGTTCTCCGTCGTCCACCCCGTATCGGATGTACCATCCGTCTGCACCCGCATCGAGCGGAACTTATACATCATGAACGTCCGTCGGTTCAGCCCGACACGCTCCTGCTTGAAGATCACCGGCCCCGGCGAAGTGAGCTTAACGCCAATCGCGATCAGCACGAGCAACGGCAGCGTCATAAGAATCGCCGCGAGGGAGAAGATAATATCGAAGGCGCGTTTTAAGAAACGGTTGCGGAACTCGTCGAGCGGAATATCGCGAACGTTGATGAGCGGAATGCCTGCAAAGTTATCGAAGTAGGGTTTGGACGGCAGATAATCAAAATAATCCGGGATAATCAAGGTTTTGACGCCGGCCTTCTCGCAGATATTGATAATTTTACCGTATTTGTGATGGGCATTCAGCGGCAGTGCGATGATAACCTCATCCACGAGCAGGTTCTGCAGGATCGCTTCCAATTCATTGATCTGGCCCACAATTGGTTTGTAATGCTCGAACCCCGTTTCATGCTTTCTTTGAAAATCATCCAGAAAACCAACGACTTCATACCCCAGTTCCGGATGCCGGTTCAGGTTAGCATAAAACTTTTTGCCCAGCGACCCCGCTCCCAGAATAAGAACAAACTGCTTATTGTATCCTTTTTGTCTGAACTTCTTGAGAGCGATCTTTAGGGCATAACGATAAAAGCTGATGCCAAGAATATTGGATACTAAATACAGCAGCAGGTACGAACGGGATATGTCCAACTCCTTAAAAATAAATAAGAAGCTGAGCAAAATCAGCAGGCTGATGACATTAATCTGTATAATGGTGAAGAGCTCGTAAGAGAACCTCTTCTTCCGCTTCGGTGTATAGAAATTCGAGAAGTAACTGAGAAAGATGGCGACAGCGCCATAGACCATGCTCCACAAGGCATACATCTCGATAGGCAGCGGATTCTCATGCGGGATCCAGCCGCTTTTGAATTTCAACCACCAAGAAAACAGAAAGACGAGCTGGATACATAAGAAATCCGTTAGCGCGTATAATTGGGACAAAAAGCCTTGGCTTTGTCGAACCACTCTTTTCTCACCTCACCGACCCGAATCGATTCATCATCAAGGACAATACCAATTTTATGCTAATGCCAGCGTAAACCAACCCGTTAATGAGGAAAGAATATTTACGCTGGAAGTGCTTTTTATGAAAAAGAAACATCGCTCTATGAAACTCATAAATAATCTTAAAAGGCTTTCGGCGACTGCTTGCGCCCTTATAGTGAACAATCTGGGTTCTGGGGAAATAGTAAATCCCCCACCCGGCCTGCTTAATTCTATAGCACCAATCAATATCCTCGCCATACATAAAAAATTCCTCGTCCAGCATGCCTACCTGCTCGATGGCCTCTCTTCGCACCATCATGAAAGCACCAACGAGACAATCCACCGGATATTCGTCATCGGGATCCAGATGACTCAGCTGATACTGATTGAACTTAGCTGACTTGGGGAACAGCTTCGAAATGCCAAACGCATAATAAAAGGAAGCCGAAGGTGTAGGAAAGCCGCGTTTGCACGCTTTGTCCAAGGAACCGTCGGGAAGAACGATTTTACAGCCCGCTGCGCCAAACTGCGGGTTCTTGTCCATCAAGTCAACCATAACCTTGAGCGTATCCGGTTGGATGACCGTGTCCGAATTCAGAAGAAGGATGTAGCGCCCCTTAGCTAAGCGCATCCCCTGATTGTTCCCTTTGGAATACCCGACATTCGCTGAGTTGGCTACCAATGTAACAGACGGATATTCTCTCTCAATGGTTGCAACCGAATCATCTTTTGAAGCATTGTCGACCACGATGACTTCAAAGCTGCAGCCTTGTGAACGATATACGGATTCCAAGCACTGCAGGGTTAATTCACGGGTATTATAGTTAAGAATAATAATACTCAAGTCCATTAAACTTCTCCACATAGCATGACATATAGTCATATTATATCATGAAATAGTAGGAAGAGTGGAACACAGGGCCCTTACTCAAAAAATCTATAAATCTCCTGCCACTCCGATTTTCTTCTGCTATGGATGTATTCTCTTTTCCGTCTAAGCTCGCTCCACGTACTCCATACGGATTTCCACGCTCCAAGTACCTGAGGTTCTCTCACCAGAAAGTAAAGTAAGCTTGGAAGCTCATACATGAAGAGCGGCACACACTGCTTGAGGACCTCGAGCAGCCGGTCGTTTTTCATCATCATTTTATATCGGTTGATATAGGAATATCGCCGAATCCGAAGCGGGATCGTCCCTCGTGAGCCCTTCTTCCAGCCGCGGCGGTGATAGCCCTTGGCCTCCGGTACATAGAGGGCTTTCCATCCCATCACACGGCTTCTCCAAGCGACGTCGACGTCTTCTTTATAGGCAAAGAAATCCTCATCATAGAATTCGCCATCCACACTGATATCCCGCACCATTCGACTGGAATAGAACGCGGCTGCCCCGGATACGCCGAATACTTCGTCCTCCTGTCTCCACCGATCCGCTGCTTCTCCTTGCCCACGATCAAAAGCCCTTCGGGCTCTGTTGATTCGCAGGCCTGTACTATCGATAACCGTTGGGTTTTCGGTGAACACCAGCATACCTGTCGCGCTTCCAATCGATGGATCCTTCTCCACAGCCTGAACCAGAGAAACAACATAATCCGGATGCAATTTGACATCCGGATTCAGTACAAGATAGTAATCCACTCCAGGATCGGCCATGCGGATCGCCTGATTATGCCCACCGGCAAACCCATTGTTCTCCTTATTGGCGACCACCGTGATTCCTCGGTCTTGGAGCCCATGAATCGCTTGGACCGTGTTATCCTGTGATTGATTGTCGATCACAATAATCTGATGAAGGGGATACGTCTGCTCCAATACAGCCATCAGACACTCCGCAATATCATCCTGACTATTATAGGTAACGATATGCACGTTTACTTTTTTCATGCTTTAACCTGACTATATTTATGCAAAAAGTCGACCAACGCTTCACGCCAAGGGCGAATCTCGCTGAACCCGTTGATACGGATGGACAAGTGGTCCATTACAGAATAGGAAGGACGCGGTGCAGGTCTTGGAAATTCATCCGTTGTACAAGGTTCGACGATCGTCGCTTTCCCGCTCTCTTCGAAGATGGCTTTAGCAAACTCATACCAGGAGCAGGTACCGGAATTCGAAGCATGATAGATCCCGTATTTCTCCGTACCCACCAAAGCCAGCAGGAAGCCGGCCAAATCTTCCGTAAAGGTCGGAGAACCGATTTGATCATGTACCACCTTCAAACGATCCCTATCCTCCGAGAGCTTGAGCATCGTCTTGACGAAATTATTCCCATGCAGTCCATAGACCCAGGACGTACGCACGATAAAATAGCGAGAGCACAAGGATATGGCGAGCTGCTCTCCGGCTTCCTTGGACTTCCCGTATATTCCGGACGGATTGGTCTTATCGTACTCCTTGTATGGGGAAGTGCCCTTTCCATCAAATACGTAGTCCGTGCTAATATAACAGAGCTTGCTGCCGACCTTCTCTGCCGCTACAGCCATATTGCGTGTGCCTACTGCGTTAACCCGGTAAGCTCCATCGACATCGGTTTCAGCTTGGTCTACTGCCGTATAAGCGGCACAGTGAATAATAACATCCGGACGGAAAGACTCCACCTGCTCTAGACATTGCTCCAGCTCTGTAATATCAAGCTGTGCACGACCAAGCCCCCGTACTTCATGCTGCTCAGCAAACAAAGCAACAACATCCTGCCCCAACTGGCCATTCGCACCGGTAACCAGCACCTTCATGTTCTAGTTCACCAATCTCGAAGCATACTGACGGTTGTAGTACTCTTGATATGCCCCTGACTGGATCCGCTGCCACCATTCCTTGTTGTCCAAGTACCAGGCAATCGTAGCTTTGATTCCGGATTCAAAATGATACTTCGGCTTCCAGCCCAGCTCATTCGTAATCTTCGCTGCATCAATACCGTATCTGCGGTCATGACCCAGTCTGTCCTGGACATAGGTAATCAAGGATTCAGGCTTGCCCAGCTGTTCTAGGATCGTCTTTACGATCTGGATATTGGTACGCTCGTTGTTACCGCCAATGTTATATACTTCGCCGCTCACCCCATCATGCATTACCAGGTCAATCGCGCTGCAGTGATCTTCTACATACAGCCAGTCACGGATATTAAGGCCATCCCCATAGACCGGAAGCTGCTTGTCATTCAAGGCATTGGCAATCATCAGAGGAATCAGTTTCTCAGGGAATTGATATGGTCCATAGTTGTTCGAACAGCGCGTAATGTTCACATTCATGTCGTACGTTTCGTGATAAGCGCGCACGATTAGATCTCCGCCAGCCTTGCTTGCGGAGTATGGGCTGTTTGGCGCCAAGGGGGTAGTCTCCGTGAAAAGTCCTGTCTCGCCAAGAGATCCGTACACTTCATCCGTGGACACTTGAACAAATTTCTTCACTTCGTGCTTCTTCGCCGCGTCCAAGAGAACCTGGGTGCCGAGCACGTTTGTCTTCGTAAAAATTTGAGGGTCCAGAATACTCCGATCTACGTGGGACTCTGCCGCGAAGTTAACCACTACATCGATCCCTTCTTGGAACAAGCCTTCTACGAACGCAGAATCCGCAATATCCCCTTTGGCAAAAGTATAATTCGGATTATCCTGAACCGCCGTCAGATTCTCCAGGTTACCTGCATAGGTTAAAGCGTCAACGTTGATGATTTGGTACGAAGGATATTTATTGAGCATATAGATCACAAAGTTACTGCCGATAAAGCCGGCTCCGCCGGTTACAAGAACTTTCATAAAAGAAGGCCTCCGTTATTCGAAGTTGTTGTCTGCGTCTGCGAGAAGCGGATGCTTCCCATCCTTGTCCGACAGCACGGGTTTGGATACCGGCCAGTCGATTCCAAGAGCCGGGTCGTTCCACGCGATGCCTCGATCATGCTCAGGCGAGTAGTACTGGTCCACCTTATACAAAACTTCCGTATTGGGTACCAGCGTACAGAAGCCATGAGCAAACCCCTGCGGAACGAGCAGCTGACGTTTATTCTCTGCACTCAAAATGACACCGACCCACTGACCATAGGTCGGGGAGTTCTTACGAATATCCACAGCCACATCATAGATGGCCCCGGCTGCTACACGAACAAGCTTCGTTTGGGCCTTGGGATTCAACTGATAATGCAGGCCGCGGAGCACACCCGCTTCAACGGATAGCGAGTGGTTGTCCTGAACGAAGGGATATTCCAGCCCTGCTTCTTTCAGCTTCTGGGCACTGAACGTTTCCATGAAGAAGCCCCGGTTGTCTCCAAATACAGCCGGTTCGATAATGACAACTCCATCCAACTTGGTTTGAATAATATTCATCTCGACGCCACCTCTACAATTTCAACTTGCCGAACTCTTCACCAAATACAAGCTCCTGAGCCAGATCATTAGCCTTAGCCAAGGATGCATGGGTACCTGCGTCCGTCCACCATCCCTGAAGGATGTCATATGTAAGGGTACCATTAGCAATATAAGCATTATTCACGTCCGTGATCTCCAGCTCACCGCGACCCGATGGTTTTAACGTTTTAACGATGCTAAACACGCTGCTATCGAACATGTAGATCCCCGTTACCGCATAACTGCTCTTTGGAGCTGCAGGCTTCTCTTCAATCGAAACAATCTTGTCTCCCTGCAGCTCTGGAACTCCATAGCGGTTCGGATCGTGTACTTCCTGGATCAGAATCTTTGCGCCCGTTTGCTGCTGTTTGAAGTTTTGGACATAAGGAGCAATGCTGTCCGAGAATACATTGTCACCAAGAATAACAACCATTTGGTCATCACCGACAAATTGCTCAGCAAGACCAAGCGCTTGGGCAATACCGCCCGCTTCATCTTGAACCTTATAAGTGAAGCTTACCCCCATATCCGAGCCGCTGCCGAGCAAGTTGACGACATCACCCATGTGGTCCTTTCCCGTAACGATAAGAATGTCTTGGATGTCTGCTTCTTTTAATTTGGCTACAGCATGAAAAATCATCGGATACTTACCCACCGGGAGCAAGTGTTTATTGGTTACTTTGGTTAAGGGGAAGAGGCGCGAGCCTGTTCCGCCTGCTAGGATAATACCTTTCATGAGGGCCTCCTATCTTCTGTAAGAATTTATTCGATACCATCTGCTATGAGCTTTTTGACTCTATTTTTGATTTCTGATTTGGATAACCCTTCGGCGTTCATCAAACGATGTACAAATGGATCGTTAATAATAAGGGCATTTCTCTTATAAAAATTTAATAGCGATTTAACAAAACCCTCATTATTATATCTGACACGCATGTAATCTTTCTCTTTATTGATCTGTTCTTTATTATGCATGATATGATAATGGTAAACTTTGGATGAGGGACAATTCAACATCTTATATCCCAAATTTTTAATTTGAATTGCAATATCATTATCTTCAAAAGCATTAATATACCCCTCTGAGTAATCGAGCCTATCTACAACTATCCTCTTAAACAGTGTGGCCCCGCCTGGCACCCAGCCACATTCGTGCCATAGAGCAGTTTCAACATCTTCTTCCCTTTTACTATTATCTGTGAGTAAAAAAGTAATAAAGTCATTGTTTGTGATACTGTAAGTACCACCATTAAATTGAATTTCTCCATTAGGAAAAACTGTTTTACAACATACGGCTCCTATATTAGGCTCTTTCTCCGCGGTTACTAGAAGTTCTTCTATCCACCCCTCAGTAACAAGTATATCGTTATCTAAATTGATAATGTAGTCGCCTTTAGCAAACGTAGTTGCTTTCCTCCTACCGCCAGGACAACCTAGGTTCGAATCGGAATAAAAAACAGTTACTTTAGGTAGCGGTTCAACCTTCTCCCGGATAAACTCTTGGGTTTCCTGCGAGGATGCATTGTCAAAGATAATAATTTCATATGGAACTTTTACAGAATTCATTATAGACTCAACACATTGTAGGGTCATATCTTTTTTTTCAAAAGACAAGATAACAAAAGATACTAACTTATCAGACTGACCCTTTCTAATCTGATTTCTAAGTTTTGCTTCATTCTTAATTGTGGCAACTATCTTTTCTATTCGTATTGCAGCTTCCTGGGTAGTTTGCTTATCATGGATTCGATGATGATAGACTGCTTCAGGGAGATATGCGAAAGCATCCCCAAAATGAAAGGCCGTCTTTAGAGCAATGTCATAGTCTTGTGCTCCATCGAATCGAGATTCATGTAGCCCTATTTTTAGGAAAACATCCTTTTTAATAATTTTCAGATGTGTTGTATACATACCTACTAGTAATTCGTTGAAATAGTTTTGAGTAGGTCTTACTGCAAACGATTCGATTTTTCTGGAATTCGAATTTTCAAATTCGTTAATTCTATCCGTGTAACCATACACCGCATTCTTCTCATGAATAACATTCATTAACTTTGAGACTGCATCAGGTTCCAACCAATCATCACAATCTAAAAAGGCTATCCAATTACCTTCCGCTTTTATTATTGCATTATTCATAGTAGCACTTATTCCGCTATTAATATTATTTTTAAATGCTTTAAATCTTTTGTTTGTAGAATACTCATTAATAATAGCTTGCACTTCATTCTCTGTTGAACAGTCATCCACCACTACAACTTCTATATTTTCATAATTTTGGTTCAGTGCACTGTCGAAACACTGTCTAAGAAATTTAGAATTATTGTAAACCGGTATGATTATAGATACCAAATCATTATTAATATTCATTTCTTTACTTTTTGATTTACTAGTTCTTTTAAATAATCTGGGAGCACGGAGGGAATCACGAACTCTATAGTATTTAGATAAAAATCTCCACCCATTTGATTGATATATAATTTCTAATTGGTTGTTTAAATCGTCTATTAAATTATTTTGATTTTTAATGAGACTTAAAGAGTTTTGTTTTTCTTGTTCCAATTGCAAAATCTGCTGTTCGTAACTTTTAATTTTAACCTCTAGATTAGCAATCGTAGTTAATAAATCACTTTTACCTGCATCTTTCATGCCTGCACCCTCTTTAACATTAGTAGTTTCTCAAAAAGTTATTGAACTGCCGGATCAACTTATCTTTAAATTTTCTTATTTTGGCATTCTGTTCTTTATAGTTTTTATAATCCTCTACTTTAATAGTTAGGTATTCTTGTTGAATCAATTTATATACTTGCATACTTGCATTTTTAAAAAAGTCTTTTCGCCTCTTTCTATCCCTTCTATTAGGCGGCACTTTATATAAAGACGTAATTTTAGGAATAAATAAAAATGAATTACATTTAAAAGCGTACTTCAGCCATAAATGCCAATCTTCTAAAACATCTAAAGCCTCATCCAATCCACCAAATTGTTTGTAAAGTCTACCAGAGAACATTACTGTTTGTATTGGCAGGAAGTTTCTTTCCAATAAGGTTAGTATATTAAATCTTTCATTAAATATTAGATTATATTTAATATTTCTAGTTTCAGAAACCTGGACTGAAATCGGAGTTTCAAAAGCCAGACTGTAAGCCACTAAGTAATTTGAGTTATTGGTCAGGGCTGATAGCAAAACTTCAATGTGATCAGGATAAAACAAATCATCATCATCAAGAAAATTAAAATACTCACCTTTTGCAAGAGACAATCCTAAGTTTGCAGCTTTAGTTCTTCCAACTTTCATTCCTGTTGCTACGTATTTTATCGCTAAATCAAAAAACTCTACTTGTATTAAAGATTCAGCAAAATTCTGCCCATCTTCAATAACAATAATTTCTATATGTTTATATGTCTGGTTTTTAATACTCAACAAAGCTTCTCTAAGCATCTGAGGCCGATTGCAGGTTCTTACTATAACACTCACCAAAGGATTTCCATTAACAGGTGTATTTTTATACTTTGCTCCTAATCTTTCTATCTCGTAATCCCATATTTTGAATTTATATAAATCTCCATTTCGCCCGCGTCCCCAGAAAGGCATTCTCTTTCCCTTTCTCCCTTTTCTAATAGTAACACCCTTAGGTATACTATTAGAAAGCAATGCCAATAAGCGTATACGATTAATTTGTCTTCCCTTTAAGATAAGAAGAATACACAAAAGATATCCCTTGATTACATCAAAGAAACTACCAAACTTATATCTAAGAAGCAAATTACTAAAAACACTATAATAATATTGGTCCGGCTTTTCTTTTTCCGATTGTTTACGATCAAAAGTAAAGTGGTATACAGTACTTTCGGGAACATATACCAGTTTATAGCCTTTCTCCTTTAATCTCCAGCTAAGATCCACATCTTCCCCATACATAAAAATTTGCTCATCAAAGCCACCTATCTCCAAATATGCACTCCTTTTTATAAGACAAGCAGCAGCACTAGACCATGAGGTTTCAAAGGTAAGGGGGTTGTAAATTTTGGGGTGCTCATAAGGAAATTGTCTTAGCTCCCACAGAGCAATATTACCATCACTTTTTATAACTCTATTGACTAGAAACTGCAAAGAATCCGGTTCAAGTTCTGTGTCTACATTTAATAGCAAAATATAATCTTGGCAACTGTTTTTTACTCCTATATTATTGCCTTTACCAAAACCATGATTATGCTTTTCCTTCAATATATTAAAACCACCAAAAATAGAAGCCTTATCAAAGTCTTCTGCTATTCTTATCGAATCATCACAAGAATCATTATCAACAATTGTTAAAAATATATTTTTATGATTATATCTGGTAAACGCGATACTCTCCAGGCACTTATAAATCCATTTGGCAGAATTATAAGTGACAATAATAATGTCTATATTAAGGGATGACATATGCTCACCTACTTTTTCTTTAATGTCCTCCCTATGAATCTAACTGGACGGGTAACTCTCCATGAAAGTGAATTTGACATCAAGTTGATTATATTTTGTTTCTCTGATATAACTTGGCTTAATAGCTTGACTTCTGCACCAAGGTTTTCAATGTGACTAAGAGCATCAGCAAGCTTTACAATATTAATATTATAAGAAACCTCTAGTTCTCTTATTCTCAAGTCCTTCGATTTTAATTGACTACCTAAATTAGCCACATCATTTTGCAGTTGCGCAACATTTTCATTGAGTTCATTAACTTGCTCTAACCAGTTATTTTCTCTCATACTATAAAGCTGCTTGGTTTCCTCGAGTTTGGCTTTTATAAAATCACTTGCGTCTTTTATATTTTTCGAAACTCTAATATTTACCTTAATAATAATTTTCCCCTTCGTTTCAGGAACTTTTAAAAATAAATGATTTTTCTTGTCTAATGTCAAAAATGAAAAAACATTCCCCTTTTCTATGATAAGAATATTATCACTATAGGAGAGGTTAGCAAATTCAGTCTCCTTATCACAAACAAAAACTCTTTCCAACTTATCTACATTCACTTTATATAATTCAATGGATTTTATATCCACTAAAGCTGGCAAATTAACAGGATCAATTCGAATATGATCTTCAAATGGATCTGAAAACTTAAAAGACAGCTCTTTAAATTCTTCAGAAAATTCGTTTTGGTTAGTTTTCTCGTAAGTATAGACATTATTTATTGGAAGAAGAACTTGTACATCGTATAAATTATCATAGATTAAGCTAGTTACCTTTTGCGAAGTATAAGGTTCTTTATTGTAAGAACTCAGTATCCCAGATTTATATTTTTCGCCATGTACATAGACTTGGAAAAACTCTTCTTCCATCCGATAAAAGAGAAGCGCCTCATCAGTCGAAATATCTAACAGTTCCAATATTTCCTCCATTGTGACTACTCGACCGATTTGGGTTTGATACTTAATCCAGAATGCATACACACTTCTAAATAGAATAAACTTTAATGGAATATTAAAATTAAAAACCCATTCACAATCCAAAATGATATTCTCTGTCTTTTCTTCAATTATAAAAACATTATCAAATATAAGATCAATATTAGCTGGACACACACAATGCGCCTGCTCCAGTTCAATTTCTATCCCAAATACCTTTTTAAATTCATTGCATGCTTTAAAATATCCACTTGTTGTAGACTGTAGACTATGTATATACAATGAAAATTCTCGCAGAAGTAAAATGAATTTATCCTTGCCCTGATGAAGTAGAGCCTCTAAAAGCCTGTTATCCCAAGTTTGGCCATTCAAAAATTTATAGACTAACGAATTTTCTCTTTTATGGGGAATAAGGACTTGCCCACTATATATTTTAGCCAACCTCATGGTATTTTCATAAATGTTACTAATGTGCTCGTCCGCTTGAGAAGATAGCCCCCTTTTTATGACCTGTCTCCCACTATGCGCGTCTTCAACAAACAATGTTTCGGTCTGAAAATCCGGCAATCTTTCCCTTGAATATTTAGCGTAAAGAACTTCCAATTTTAATCCCACCTATCTACCGCCATTTTCACAAATAACTAAAAAGGAGTTAGCGAAAAATTCAAACTGCCCATCGGCAATTAAGTTATTATAGACAAGCCGCTCATCAAAAAGTGAGAGTCTATCACTATCTGTATTTACATAGCCATTTATATTTCCAATGTTAGGGAGCCTTTTTTCTGAGAAAACTTGGGTCGGCAATTTATAATCAGGCATAGGATAATAAAATTTTAAATTAACAAACCCATTTCTCTGGAGAAGCAATGTTATTTCATTCTTACTGAATGTTTTAACACGCTCAGTATTATAGTAATTTTGAATACTATCAAACATAACCCCAGTATGATCTTCCTTGGCACCAGCCCAATACTTCAAACCGTATTTATTCTCAATAGCGACAATAAGCTTCTTACCAGGTAAAATAAAATCTTTAATTTTTGACAAAAAACGATCAAACGGCTTCTCATCAACAGTAAAACTTGGTGCGTATTCAAGAACACCAACCAGGGTAACAACATCAAACTTTTCGTTAATTTTCATGTCATTTAGATTACCGACAAGGATCTCTAAATTACTATGTCGTTTATTTCGATAGGCATTAATCTCAGCTCTTCGTTTCGACAATTCAATCGCGACCACTCTTTGTGCCTTCTCACACATTAAACCGGTTAACGCTCCACATCCGGCACCAATCTCTAGAACACTCTCTTGAGATGAGATAGGTACCCATTCCAATAAATTTCTTCTTATTGGAGATAAATGATATAAAATAGGCCAGCGTTCATCATTCTCTACCAAGTGGGTATAATCTTCAGTATTTTTCACAATCTCTAAGATTTCGTTCTCGATATCACCGTCACTATATCCATCTTGACCAGTATAATATTTCAGATTAAGACTGACTTCACCATATTTTTTTTTCATATTAACCTCTCAATCCAAAAACATTATTTTACAGCTAGTTTGGTATAATTTATCTTTGACTCCAGATTTGCTATTCCAAAGCTACGATCCTTCCCATTAGGCAGAACCTTCAATTCAATCGCGTCATACCTTCTATCAAGAGGGGTTATCTCCTCGTTAATTAATTCAACGAATCCAAAAGAGATAAAATAGGTCCCTGGCATTAATACTAATCTATGTTTAAATTCCACCCTAATGCTTTCGTCTTCTGATAAGGGAACAAATTCATGATTCTGATAGTAAGTATTTGTTCCATATATTTCAAGACCCTTAACAGTTTTAATGGTAATCGCGTAAATTGGTTTCTTAATATATCTGTGTGCTGTCGCGTCCATTCTGACAATGACTTCCTCACCCGAAGTCACTACTGTTGTAGGTTTTCCTTTCTTATCAAGGAGACTAACTGAATCAATAGTGCCGTCTCCATTACCATATCGAAATTCCTTAGACTCCGAAGAACTACTATCGTTATCTAGTGTATTGGCGCCCTGAAACGCTTCCGTCTCTCCCTCTTCTTCATTAACTTCTTGTGCTGAGAATAATACTTTAGTGTATTTATTTACAATATCATTTGGAAGGCCTTGTTCTAGCAGTCTACCTTTATCAAACAAAATGCACTCGTCACAAAACTGCCGGATGGATTGCAGGTCATGGGAAACCAAAAGAATGGTCGTCCCAGCTTCCTTGAGGGCTTTTATTCTTTCAAAGCATTTTAACTGAAAGCGCCCGTCTCCCACGGCTAAAGCCTCATCCACAATAAGTATCTCCGGGTCAACACTTATAGCAACAGCAAAAGCAAGTCTTACATACATTCCGCTTGAGTAAGTTTTAACCGGTTGATCAATGTAATCACCAATATCCGCAAAGGCTAAAATGTCGTCTAATCTATTTTCCATTTCCCCCCTACTAATTCCCAGAATAGCACCGTTCAAGTAGACGTTCTCACGACCAGTAAATTCAGGGTTAAAACCACTTCCCAGCTCAAGCAGAGCGGCCACTCGGCCGTTTACTTCCACAAAACCTGTTGTGGCTTGTAAAGTACCAGTAATAATTTGGAGCAAGGTACTTTTTCCCGACCCATTTCTGCCAATTATTCCAACAGTCTTGCCCTTTTCAATGTTAAAAGAAACGTTTTTCAATGCGGTAAACTCTTGGTAAAAGTTTCTCTTTCCTCTATATAAGGACTGTTTCAAACGATCCTGAGGTTTGTTATAAATTTTATATACTTTTGAAACGTCGGATACTTTTATGGAAACTGAATTCATATAAACCTCCATTTATTAAATTACATCCGCAAATCCCGGCCGAGTTTTTTGAAACCAAATGTAACCCACAAAAAACACAATAACACCAATAAGCATTTCCACACCCAGAGTTCCCCATTCAGGTGTTTGTCCCCAAATCATGACTTTTCTCATATTCTCCACAACATATCCCACAGGATTTAAAAAATATAAGAATAATAGATCTTTTGGAATTAATGTTGCTGGATAAAAAATAGGAGTTAATAGCATTAATGCTTGTACTGCAATTGTAACGACTTGAGCAATGTCCCTTAAATAAACGCCTAGTGCCGATAGAAACCATCCTAAACCTACCGCTAACAACAATAATGGACAGAGAACTATGGGAACAAATATAAGTGTCCAATGAATGGCCCCCATAAAAAGACCAATAAAAAGAATCAGTAACCCCATACTGATAAGACTATTAATTAATGCTGAGCCTAGAGCAACTACAGGTAATATCTCTAGTGGAAAGACAACCTTTTTTACATAGTTTGAATTATTCAATATGAGAGAAGGAGCTCTACTGACAACATCTCCAAATATGTTAAATGTAACTAGACCACAGAATAATATAATAGCAAACTCTATCTTACTGTTACTTGCAGCATTCCATTTTGAGTTAAACACTTCGCTAAATACAAACGTATATACTACTAGCATAAGTAAGGGGGTAATAAAAGACCATAAAATCCCCAAAACCGACCCCTTATACCTGGATGCCACTTCACGGAAGGTTAAATCTTTAATCAACTGACGATATCCCCATAAATTTTTTGAAATTCCTACCGGATTTTTGAACATACAGTTTACCAACCATTTCTATAATTTTTTTACAACTACGTTATTATATCAAACTATTAGATAAGATATAAATAAAATTGGCCATTAGTATAAGTTTATGATATATTTTTTGCGTATTTAATGAAAATAAAGGAGAATTAATATGAGTCCCCAAAAAAGTTACTCCTATTCTGCAGGCTTAAAAAACTCGTCAGATTCACCCGACAAAAGTTCAATCCTATTCTGGATTCTTGCATGTATCACGACAATCTTCTTGGTTTGGGCGCCTTTTCAAAGAGCATTATTTAACGGAAACAATTTTGATTTCGAGGGCCCGATTTACTCTTCCTTTGTTTGGGCAGCCGTTATCTTTATTTTAGTGGGTATATATCTATATTTTCAATGGAAAATGGAAGTAGTAGCTGATCTAGCAGCTATTCTAATTTGGTTCCTCCCCCTAGCTTACTTGATTTCCACCATTAGCGCAGCTTCTAGTAAATATGCGACCAACATGGTTTACATTCAAATAATATACGTTGCCTTCTTTACAATTGGGTACTACTTAACAAAAAATAATAATTTAGGCCTGACACTTCTTAAAAATGCTACTGTTACAACTTCGTATCTTATTTTATGGTTTGGGATATTGAACTGGCTCGGTAACAAAGAGTTCGCTTATTCATTGGTAAAATGGTTTGCTGCCCCTATGCAGGATAACTATTATCTCCATGCAGTTATGTCCGATTCCAACGGTCCGCGTCTCACTTCAGTTTTTCAATATGCTAACACATACGCAGGCTTTCTGACTGCCCTCTTATTCATCGCAATCTACCTTGTCGTAACGTCAAAGAAATGGATTGTAACGGGGGTCCATTCATTTATGGTTATCCCCATCATTATTTCATTTTTTGTTACTCTATCTCGCGGCGGATTTGTAATACTGCCATTTGTTCTGCTTACCATATTGCCATTCCTTAAGGCTGGTCGGCAACTTTTATTTCTTATACACCTGATTCTTTCTTTCGCGCTTTCCTTTATTATTCTCAATAAAATCACTACAATTGGCGTGGAGCAATTCAATACATTCACCCCTTCCTTGGCCTCGTCCGGTTGGACAAGCTTGTTATTCGTTTCACTTATTTATGCGGTACTTGCCGTGCTTCTTCAAAAATTTGGAGAACCGGCCATTTCCAAGATCTGCAGTCAGTTTGAAAATAAAGCATGGTCGCGATTTTCCATTCCCGCTGCTGCAGTTATTATAGGTGCATTAAGTGCAGGTCTCCTCTTATCCGGAAGCGGTATAACTAAGGTGCTTCCTGAGAATATCCGTACTCGTGTAGAAAACATAAATTTTCAGCAGCACAGCGTACTAGAGCGAGGAACCTTCTACAAAGATGCACTTAAACTATTTAGTGATTATCCAGTTATTGGTGCAGGCGGAGGGGCCTGGGCTGCCATGTATGAGAAGTATCAAAACAATCCTTACACCAGTCGTCAGGCTCATAACTTCTATCTTCAATACCTGACCGAAGTTGGTATATTGGGTTTCGCTATTTTTGCAGCTATATTGATCTTGATTTTCTATATTTTTATCCGAAATTATATGCGGCAGGATGAGGATGAGAGGTCCCAGCGGTTAGTCTTTTATATCTTGGCTGTATCCCTGCTCATTCATAGCGCACTTGATTTTGATTTGAGTTATGTATATTTAGGCTTTATCTTATACCTGTGCCTAGGCGTCTTGATCTCTTGTGATAAATTGATGCTCAAAAAGTCAGCTGCTGTACTTCAACGCGGTGGCAGTGTACGTTGGATCTACCCATCTTTTATATTGCTTATCTCTCTCGTTCTTTTCTTTAATGCCGTTCAGCTTGTCAGCGCGAACCGTGAATTTAAAAATGCCAAAGCATTAGCAACATCGGGACAAAGCAGCTTAGGTGAAATCCTAGCTCCTCTAAACCAAGCATTAACTATTGATCCCACTCATCCGGATTATGTCTATACTAAGGTAGGACTTCTTCTTCAGGCCTACAATCAAACCAAGGATGAAAAGTACTTTGCAGAGGCGGATACCCTGCTCCAACAAGCAAGACAAAAAGAGCCATACAACTACCTTTTGACAGAACGTCAAATCTACAACTACATTACAAAAGAAAAGACCCAAGAAGCTCTTGAATTGGCTAACATGGAACTAAATAACTTCCCATGGAAAGTGGAACTATACGAACTCAGTATCTCCCTTAATACGGATCTGGGGCATAAGGCCCGTGAAGCGGGAAATGTCGAGCAGCAGAATCAGCACTGGGATGCGGCTTTGGCCACGCTTAAACAGTTTGAGGAAAAGCAAAAGCATCTGGCTACACTGCCAAAAGAGCAAGGTCAAGGTAATCCGTTCAATATCACACCGCGCATGACTCTTGCCCTCGGACAAATTTACTTCTTCCGAGACAACTTCGCGGATGCAGAAAATATGTTTAGAAACAGTATCGGTGGTTCACTTGATGACGCGGCTGTATTACAGAATGTCCGCTGGTATCTCGCCGCGATGCAAAAGCAGGGCAAGAGTGACCAAGCGCTGATGGACAAGCTCCTTGCTAAGGATCCGACAGAGAAGCAGAAAATCGAAAGCCTGGTCAATGCTAATCTGTAATAGCCTTACCGCTTAAAATGGTAGCCAATCCCAGTCGGGGCAGGCTACCATTCTTCTATTTAGTTATGATACAATGATCCCTGTTGTGCTATGAAAGAGGTGCGTTTAGTTTAGTAGATTAATATCTATTTAGAGATCACCCCTTACATAAACCAGCTTACTTCTGAAAGGAGAGAAATGAAGATGAACCAAGCTGTATCCCGCAAGATCGCGAGCCTGCTCGCAGCCTTCATGATGATGGCCATCATGCTGCCTGCCATGACATTCGCAGCAGCTGACTCCAGTGCTGCAAGCGCAAATGAGTCTGTATCCGATTCCGTTTACACGGACGTATACAATGTGAATGAAGAGGTCTATGCAGAGGTTACTTTTGAAGATCTGGCTTCCCACTGGGCTCAAGCTGACATTGAACTGCTCGCAAGCAAAGGCCTCATTAGCGGTGTAACGACGAGCGAATTCCAACCGGATCGTGCAATCACCCGGGCTGAATTTGCAGCTCTGATTGTTCGTTCTATCGAACTTCCATCGGTAACTTCCAGCACATACTTCACGGATGTGAATGCTTCTGCATGGTACGCTGGGACGGTTGCTTCGGCCGTGTATGCCGACATCATCAACGGTTACGAGGATAATACCTTCCGTCCGAATGACTCCGCAACACGTGAAGAGCTGGCCGCCATTATTGTTCGCGCCCTGGATAATGTCCAAATCTCTGCTCATGTCCCACAAGCTACTCAGGATAAGCTGTTGTCTGGTTACACTGATGCGAATGAAGTAGTTTGGGCTCAACAAGAGCTGGCCGCCGCATTGAATGCTCACTTGATCAATGGTGTAGCTGACAACCAACTGGGTTCCTCGAAGCCGGCTACCCGTGCGGAAGCAGCTGTTATGCTGAAGCGGTTCTTGAAGCTGGCGGATCGCCTGTAATTGAATGATGTCGAAGATAGAAGGTTGGATTCTTTGTGAATCTACCTTCTTTTTTTGTGTAAATACTACCATTAATGTCGGATTGATGATAGAATATACCCTGGTCCTTACAATTATGCGCTGGAAAAGGAGGTGTGAATACAAAGTGCAATCGAATGAACAACAAACAAATCTATTGAGAAACAAAAGGAGCACTATTGGCATGAACACACGCGTAATGAAAAAGACTTCCCAAGCCTTGGCATTATTTATGCTTGTTTCGATCCTGCTTCCCGTACTCGCTTTGGCAGCAGTGCATTTCGAGAACGTGAAGTACGATAAGTACAACAGATCGGTTAGCGGTTCGGTATACTCTGACACCTACTCCGTAGGACAAAGTGTATACCTGACTACTTATGCTTCCGGTTCTTCCATCCTGTCCGCTACATATGCAACCTACAACGCTTCGACAGGGCGATACGATTTCCGGTTGAACTGGTCGAAGAGCGTCAGCTCGACAACATACGACAGCGTGAACCTGAACGCTTACTTCAACAGCGTTCTGGAAGCAACCTACAGCGTTAACAACTCCGGTAAAAAATCGAGCCCTGGTGGCGGTGGCGGCGGTGGTTCCACCAGCAGCAACGGCAAGATTGATGCTGTAACGGGTTCCGTATCGGCTTACGAGCTGCAAACCGCTTTTGCTGCAACCAACAAAGTAGAGATCACGATCAAAGGCGAGAAGCTTGACCTGCCTCTGTCCGCTCTGCTGGATGCGCTGAAGAAGTACAACAACGCGCAGATCACGGTTATCTCCGACAACGGTACGTACACGCTCCCGCTGTCCGTACTGAACGGTGATGCTCTGGCGAAGTCCCTTTCTGCTGAGCAGAAGGATGTTACGGTTACTGTGACGATTGCCAAGAAAGCCGGCGAAGATGTAACCAAGGCTGTTTATGCACTGGGCGCTGCTCCAATCGCACTCGCTGTTGACTTCAACGTAACAGCAAGCGCGAAGGGCAAAACGGTTGCCGTTGACCTGGGCAAAACTTTCGTTTCCCGTACGCTGAACGTGAACAAGAATGTAGACTCGAAGAAAGCTGCCGGCGTTGTTTACAACGAAACAACGAAGACGCTGAGCTTCGTACCAACTACGTTCGAAACGACTGACGGCAAGACGGTTGCTACGCTGAAGCGTAACAGCAACAGCATCTATACGGTTATCGAGTCCAACAAGTCCTTCGACGATCTGGCTTCCCACTGGGCACAATCCGATGTGGAACTGCTCGCGAACAAGCTGGTTGTTGACGGCGTAACCGCAGACGAGTTCCAACCGGACCGCAGCATCACTCGTGCAGAGTTCGCTGCTCTGGTTGTACGTTCCCTGAGCCTCAACGCTGTAACGACAAACACTTACTTCACAGACGTGAACTCTTCCGCTTGGTATGCTAACACGGTAGCATCCGCTACGTATGCAGGCATCATCAACGGTTACGAGGACAACACGTTCCGTCCGGACGCAGAAATCACTCGTGAAGAACTGGCCGCTATGGTCGTTCGTGCTGCAAACTATGCAGGCATCGAGACTTCCGTTTCCTCCTCCAAGCAAGCTGAAGTACTGAGCAAGTTCGAAGATGCGGACAGCATCGTATGGGCTCAAGCTGAAGTTGCAGCTGCAATCAACGCAGGTCTGGTCAACGGTCTGACGGACAGCGAAATCGCTCCGGTAAGCGAAGCTACTCGTGCTCAAGCAGCTACGATGCTGAAACGCTTCCTGTCGCTCGCTGACTTCATCGACTAAGAGCAAGCCAAACAGCAAAGGGGCTATCCCGGTAGAGAACTCTACTTTGGGATAGCCCCTTTGCTATGCTTATGGGTCAGACAGGAAGCTCCGCATCCTATACCCTGACCTGATGTGCTAAGTTGGATCGATTATTGGCTCAAGCCTACTTTAAGGCACCCGCCCACTACCTAGGGGCTGATGAAAAAAAGGCTATATAGACCCTCAACAACCGTTTGAAAATGTGGCCGTAAAACGATTATGCCTAGAACAATAAGACAGCGGCAGGAAGACAGCCAATAGCTCAGCTTAGTTCAATGGCTGGATCATTCACTCCACCTTAGAGCAAACAAAATGACGCACTCCCCTCTAATACCAAACTGCAACGACCTGCCAGCTCCGTGCTGGGCCTTCTTCAAGACTTGGCCGCTTTCCCAATGGCCTCATACAGCCGCTGCCATGCCGGGGACATGCGCTGCAGATGGGGCGCTCCCTCTACGTCCAGGCCTTCGAGAGGATCGGAGGGTGGCGCCGTTTTGCTTTTCCTCCCACGCTTGGGCTTCACGGCATTCACAGTTCCTTCTTCCGAAGCTCCTGAAGTCCCCTCCCTCTGCTCCTCATTCAAAGAGCCGATGGCCGACAGCTCCCTAGGCTCCTGTATCTCTTCTCTCATGGCCTGTCCTCCTCTTACTTGCCGATCCACTCACGCCGTAGGGCGAACAGCTCTCTCAGCTCATGCGTCGACATCTCCGTGACCCAGTTCTCGCCCGTGCCCACGATCTGCTGGCTGAGTCCCAGCTTGCGCTCGATCATCTCATCGATCCGCTCCTCCAGCGTGCCGAGGGCAATGAATTTGTGCACCTGCACGTTGCGGGTCTGTCCGATACGGAACGCCCGGTCGGTCGCCTGGTTCTCGACAGCAGGATTCCACCACCGGTCAAAGTGGAACACATGATTGGCGGCTGTCAGATTCAGCCCTGTGCCTCCAGCCTTCAGAGAGAGTACAAACACACTGCTGCGTTCCCCATCGGCTGAATCCGGACGCTGGAAGCCCTCAATCATGGCATCCCGCTGTGCTTTGGGCACCCCGCCATGCAGGAACAGCACCCGCTCGCCAAGCTGCTCTTCAAGCGTACGTTGAAGCAGATTCCCCATCTCAACGAACTGCGTAAAGATCAGGCAGCTCTCCCCTTCAGCGCGCAGCTCCTGCACCAGCTCCAGCAGCCGGGACAGCTTGGAGGAGCGCTCCAGCTCCGACTCCACGGCCGTCCCGCCGCTGTCTTTGAGAAAGAGGGCGGGATGATCGCAGATCTGCTTCAGCTTCGTCAGGGTGGCCAGGATGAGACCCTTTTTCTCCATGCCGCTCAAGGTATCGATCCGGTTCATGAGATCCTGTACGACATTCTCATAGAGGGTCGCCTGCTCGACGGTCAGCGATATATAAGCCTTCGTCTCGTACTTGTCCGGCAGATCCAGCTGAATGGCGGGATCCTTCTTCACCCGGCGCAGCAGGAAGGGACGAATGAGCTTCTGCACGCGTCCTAGCAGTACTTCGTCACGGGTCTTTTCGATCGGCCCCACGTAATTATGATTAAATTCATTCAACGAGCCCAGGTACCCCGGATTAATGAAATCGAAAATGGTCCAAAGCTCCGTCAGCCGGTTCTCGACCGGGGTGCCGGTGAGCGCAATTTTATGTCCCGCTTCGAGACGCCGGACAGCCGTCGACTGCTTCGTATAAGCGTTTTTGATGTTCTGGGCCTCATCTAACCCTATCACATCCCAAAGCACGCCGGAGAGCGTCTCCTCGTCCATCTGAGCGAGGGTATAGGAGGTAAGCACAAGATCGACTCCGCTCACCGCCTCAGCAAAAGCATCCCCTTGATGACGCGAAGGGCCATAGTGCAGATGGACCTTCAGCGTCGGTGCAAACCGCTCGAGCTCCTTCTGCCAGTTGCCGAGCACCGAGGTAGGGCAGATCAGCATGGCCGGGGCCAGCTGCCTGCCATCATCCGCCGCCTGCTCCCGCGAAGCGAGCAGGTAAGCAATAAACTGCAGCGTCTTCCCGAGCCCCATGTCATCCGCAAGGCAGGAACCTAAGCCAAACCGACGCATGAACAAGAGCCAGGACATGCCTTCCTTCTGATAGGTACGCATCTCCGCCTGCAGCCCCGCCGGGGGTTCCACGATCGGGATCTGCTTCGTATGCTGCAGATGCTGAAGCAGCTGCGCCATATGGGCGTTGAGCTCTACCTCCATCTGAAGCGCAGGAGCAGCCCCTTCGCCGGCAGCTGCCGGATCGTCCTCTACATCAAGCTCAGCCTGCTCTCCAGCCAGCAAATGCAGCTCCAGCACTTCGCGCAGGGACAGGCCTCCCCGCCGGTCCGGCCCTCTCATGGCCTCCTGCATCTGCCTCAGCATGGCCGGGTCCAGTTGAATCCAGCGTCCTCTGACCTTCATGAGACGCTTCTTCTCCGCTGCCATGCGGGCAAACTCCTCTTCGGAGAAGTCCATATCGCCAATGGCGACCTTCCAGTCGAACTGCATCAGCTGATCCCGGCCGAGCAAGGAGCTGCCCCCTGAGCCGACAGACGACTTCAGCTTCGCCTTCAGACGCGGGGTCAGCCGCTGGAGCTCTTCCCACCAGGCCGGCAGGAACACCGAATAGCCCGCCTGCAGCAGCTTCAGGCTGCCTTCGTGCAAGAAAAGCCAGGCTGCATTCTCTCCCAGCCGGCTTCTCACTAAGCCGCTGCCGCCCTCACGCTCCAGCTCCGGAGCCGCGCGGAGGCTGCGCTCCACGTCCTGCGGCACACGCCGGGCCGCATGCTCGGCCCACTCGGCCGGCAGCCCGTCAGGCGCCAGCAGCAGTCCATCCGCCTCCAGGGTGATCTCCACCAGCCGAGTCGGATCATCCTTATCCTGCAGCAGCATCCGCAGCGTCCACTCGTCGTCCTCATCCTCCGGCTCAATAAGCTGGAAGCAGCTGCGGAACGGCACCTCGTCTGGCCGCCAGCCGGCAGCGGCCAGCCACGCCTCTTCGTCCAGCCGCAGCGACGCCTCAGCCAGCGCCTCATCGCCCACGGCCAAGTCCAGGGCCACCGCCTGCAGCAGCGGCTGCTCCCGCTGCAGCTCGTCCCAGGCCGCCTGCACGGTCGGGTCGCTCTGCAGCAGCTCGCCGAGCGCCCGGCTGAACCAGTCGCCGCCGTCGACGCCGTGCGCTGCGGCCGCTTCCATCCGCTCGGCCGCCTCAGCAGCCCGGGCCTCCGGCACGACAAGCTGCCAGCCCAGCTGGCCGGACTGCCAAGCCTGCGCGTCAGGGCGGTACCAGCCGCTGCGCAGCGCCTCCATGCCAAGGGCAGCCACCTGCCTGGCAGCTTCCAGCTGCGCCGACCAGTGCAGCGGCAGATGGATGGCCGTACCCGGCGCGGCCAGGTACTCCAGCGCCGCATAGGCGCTCAGCCGGACGCTCTCAGGCTGGCTGCCTGGTTCGAGCAGCGCACCGTACAGGCTGCGCTCATGCCATGCGAACAGCCGCAGGCGCAGCTCCGCAGTCGTGATGGCCTGTCCCCGCTCGTTGAGGGCCCAGAGCACCCAGCTGCCGTCCGCCTCGCAGGCTCCTTGGACGTCCGCCAATGATTTCAGCAGCGTCACGAAGCATCTCCTCCTTTTCGCAGTTTCTGCATCTCCTCCTGAAGCGCCCTCAGACGCGAATAGCGGGTCGTCAGGTAGACCAAATACCGGTCCCAGACCTCCGTACGCTTCAGCTTCTTGTAATGGCTCTGAAGCTTCTTCAGCAGCCGTACCGCACGCTTGTACGCATCCCGGTTCTTCTCCGCGATGAACAGCTCTACGCTGTGGTGATACCAGGGCAGCAGCAGCTCCCGTTGCTCCGTCTCGATCGGTTTGAGTTCACTCGCCCGAAAATCCATCGGGGTATACCCAAGAACGAGGTGTACGTCGACCCATTCCTTGTACAGACCGGAGTTCATCAATTCTTCCGTATAGTAATCCAGGCTGCGGGGAAGAAGCGCGAAGACAGCGTCTTTCCACTCCTGCTGCAGCCCCAGCGCCCCTCTTACCTGCTCCCACAGGGCAAAGTAGCTGCCGAGCTGACCGCCGGGAACGCGCGTCATCCAAGGAACCAGCCGCTGCAGCCACGCCGCCATGCGCTCCCAGTTGCGAGTGCGCGCCATAACCTCCAGGTACGGAAGCACCTTCGCCGGAGCCGAATGACCCATCCGGGCGGCCAGTGCCATCGCCTCCTCATCCATGCCTCCACGCATGGCGAACAGCAGCTGTGCACTCATCAGCCATTCGGCACGGGAAGACGGAAGCTCCTCCTCTTCGGAAACCTTTAGCAGCCGGGCTTTCTCCCTCTCAGCACCCGCCTCACTCCACAGCAAGTCCCACCAAAGGGCCGTATAGATCTGCATCCAGGGCACAACCGTAGAGGGTGCGGGCTGGGCATAGGAATGCAGCACCTCTTCCGTCTCCAGCAGCACCGATTCATAGTGCTCCCAGGCGGCCTGCCTTGGGATTACCCTCACTATATCCGCAAAGTGCTCCCAGCAGCGGGAAGCGAGATCCCGATACACTTCCATCCGCTGATAATACGAAAAGTCATACTGCTGCCGAATATGGCTCACCTGAATCTCTTCCGTCAGCTTCATCGCAAATAGAATGACGTGCAGCTCATAAAGCTTAGCCGCCGTCTCTTCCCAGCCTTCAGCTATAGGAAGCAGCTCACCCAGCACCTTGTCGTAGAGCCCTGATGCCGCCTGGAGGCTGCTGAAGCGGTTCGGATGAACACGGCTGCGGAAGTACTTATGCCAACCGACCGGCCCACTCCCCTCAACAGGTGACTCCAAATCAACAGCCGATTCCTCCCGGGGCAGCAAGCTTCTTGCCGTGGTCAGCGTATCCAGGATCGAGGCCCAATCGCCTGCTTCCCCTCCTCCTGCCGAGGACAGACGCGCAGCCGAACTCCCGCCCGTTCCCCCCAAAGCCGAACTGCCGGACTTCAGGAGCTTCGCAGGATCGTAATCGGCCCGGTCACACCATTCGAACACCACGGCCGCCATATGCTCACAGTAACCATCGGAATGGCAGTCACAAGTACTGTATCTAAGATCCTCCAAGTTGAGCTCAACTAGAAGCGGGTAATCCCGCTCGTAAGAGTCATCCATAACAAAGGCCCGGATCAGTACTCCATCGACGATATAATCGATAATCCGACCCTCGGAATATACTTGCCAGCCCTGCTCCAAGACTGGATATGGGAAATAACGGTAGACCGCTGCGGCCAGTCCGTTCATCGTTAAATGAAGCATAGAATGCCTCCATACTCTTTAAGGTTCTATTCTACCTTTGTGCCCTCCAAGTATATCATAAATACCTGGACGGTATGGATGACAGGCCTGAACGTTCCTCAGCAAAAGGCGACTGTCTGTCAGGGTACCCGGCTGAAAGCAAAAAAAGATGGCGGCACCCTTAAGGATGCTGCCATCTTCCGCAGATGGATCGGATTAGAATCCGCCCATGCCGCCCATACCACCCATGCCGCCCATGTCAGGCATAGCAGGCTTATCTTTTTCCGGCTTGTCAGCGATAACCGCTTCGGTCGTCAGGAACATAGCCGCTACGGAAGCCGCGTTCTGCAGAGCGGAACGGGTAACCTTCGCAGGGTCTACGATACCGGCTTCGATCATGTTGACCCACTCGCCGGTTGCCGCATTGTAGCCGATGCCTGTAGCTTCTTTCTTCAGGCGCTCCACGATGACGGAACCTTCTTGGCCAGCGTTAGCTGCGATCGTGCGAACCGGCTCTTCGAGAGCGCGCAGGATGATGTTTACGCCCGTCTTCTCGTCGCCTTCAGCAACCACGTTAGCAACTGCATTGTACACGCTCACGAGTGCCGTACCGCCGCCGGCTACAATACCTTCTTCAACCGCTGCACGCGTAGCGTTCAGCGCATCTTCGATGCGGAGCTTACGCTCTTTAAGCTCGGTTTCGGTCGCTGCGCCAACTTTCACGACAGCTACGCCGCCGGAGAGCTTCGCAAGACGCTCTTGGAGCTTCTCTTTGTCGAAGTCGGAAGTCGTTTCTTCCAGTTGGGCACGGATCTGGGATACGCGCGTACCGATGTCTTTCTTGTCGCCGGCGCCGTCCACGATGATCGTGTTTTCTTTCGTTACACGGATTTGACGAGCGGAACCCAGCTGCTCCGGACGCGTCGATTTCAGCTCAAGGCCGAGTTCTTCCGTAATGACTTGGCCGCCGGTCAGGGCAGCAATGTCGCCGAGCATAGCTTTGCGGCGGTCGCCGAAGCCAGGAGCTTTGACAGCCACACAAGTGAACGTACCACGCAGACGGTTGACTACCAGCGTAGCCAGGGCTTCGCCTTCCACGTCTTCCGCGATGATCAGGAGCTGCTTGCCGGATTGAACCACTTTCTCGAGAACCGGCAGGATCTCTTGAATGTTCGTGATTTTCTTATCTGTGATCAGGATGTACGGGCTGTCCAGAACAGCTTCCATCTTGTCCGTGTCCGTAATCATGTAAGGGGAGATGTAACCGCGGTCGAACTGCATGCCTTCAACCACTTCCAGCTCCGTAGCGAAGCCCTTGGACTCTTCAACGGTGATTACGCCGTCTTTGCCCACTTTCTCCATCGCTTCTGCGATCAGCTCGCCCACTTCGTCGTCAGCAGCAGAGATAGCCGCTACTTGTGCGATGGATTGCTTGCCTTCGATGGACTTGGAGATGCTTGCCAGCTCTTCAACCGCTGCACGAACCGCTTTGTCGATCCCTTTGCGGATAACCATAGGGTTAGCGCCAGCCGTTACGTTCTTCAGACCTTCACGGATCATAGCTTGAGCCAGAACCGTAGCTGTCGTCGTACCGTCACCGGCGATGTCGTTCGTCTTCGTAGCTACTTCCTTCACGAGCTGAGCGCCCATGTTCTCGAAAGCATCTTCGAGTTCGATTTCCTTCGCGATCGTTACACCGTCGTTGGTGATGAGCGGGGAACCGAATTTCTTCTCGAGTACTACGTTGCGGCCTTTAGGACCGAGTGTAACTTTAACGGCATTCGCCAGAGCGTCAACCCCGCGGAGCATCGCGCGGCGAGCGTCTTCGCTGAACTTAATTTCTTTAGCCATGAATGAACCCTCCCGAATATAAAAATGGTACTGCCATGTATACTTCCTCCGGACGACTCCGGATCCATTGTGTAAGTAAGTGAAAGCGTCTAACTTAAGTATATAGCGGCTGCGTTCCTAAGCCAGAATCGCCAGGATGTCGCTTTCGCGCATAATCAACAGCTCACGGCCGTCGAATTTCACTTCCGTACCGGCATATTTGGAGAAGATCACGCGGTCGCCTTCTTTCAGCTCCAGCGGAATACGCTCGCCGTCTTTCAGGGTACCGCTGCCTACAGCGACGACTTTGCCTTCTTGCGGCTTCTCTTTCGCTGTGTCCGGCAGAACGATGCCGCTTGCGGTCGTTTCCTCTTTTGCAATGGCTTCAATAACTACGCGATCACCCAACGGTTTGATCATGAGAAAATAGCCTCCTTTAAAATTAGGTACAGAGTCGAGTCGAATCTTGTTGTTAGCACTCGAATACCTCTAGTGCTAACAACACTCTTTATGATACCGACTTCGTCGTGAATTTGCAAGTGCTTTTACAACTTTTTCGCACCTCCCCCATTGTATCCAAGCAAACCGGAAATATACGGCAGCTGCTCCCCGGCCGCGAGCTTGAACGGGGTCTCCCGCCCACATCCTTTCTGTCCTCTTGGTAAAAGAAAAAAGCCTGTCATTCGACAGACTTTGAGCTTCCTTCCAGCGTGGCGGCTTCGGCCTCCCATGCCTGATCCTCCAAGAGCTGCTTGCGGTAAATGGTCGCGGACAGAAATACACTGAACTCATACAGTAGAATCATCGGCAGGGCCACAACGATCGCCGACACCGCATCGGGCGGTGTGATCATGGTAGCGATCACGACAAGCGCCAGGTAGGCATACCGCCGGACTTTCTTCAGCACAAGCGGATTCAGCACCCGGATTTTGGTCAGGAACATGACTACGATCGGCAGCTCAAAGACAAGCGCAATCGGAAGCAGGATATTGAACATAAACGAGAAATACTGTGCGGCGCCGTAGGTTTCGGTCAGCTGCAGGTTCGCGGAGATCGAGGACGTGAACAAGAAGGCCATTTTGAACACGACAAAATACCCGAACGCCAGCCCCAGCAGGAACATGAAGAAGGCAAAAGGAACGTACAGCAGCGAAGCCTTCTGTTCCACCTCACGCAGCCCCGGCTTCAGAAAGGCCCAGATCTGGTACAAGGCAAAGGGCAGGGCGATGAGCAGCCCCGTGACCAGAGAGAAATTCATATAGAGCTTGATGGGCTCCCAAGGGGAGAACGTATGCCAGCTCACATTCGCGATCGGCGCAATGGACTGCAGATAGAGGATCAGCGGCTTGGCGTAGACCAATCCGATGACCATCCCGATGACCAGGACAAGCAGGACCCAGAAGATCCGCTTGCGCAGCTCGGTCAGATGCTCGACCAGCGTCATTCCTTCTTCTTCATGATTCATGCGGATTCACCTGCCAAGGAAGTTCAATGATAATCGTGCGGAGTCTCAATCCGGAAGCCGGCGCTGGTCTGTCCGGTTCTCCGCCGGCGTCTCGGATTTCGGCGCCGCCGGCTGGCTCGGTGCGGATGCCGGCGCTTGTGCCGCCGGGGCCTCCTGTGCAGATGCCGGGGCCTGAGTCGGCACGGCCGCCGGCGGTTCCTGCGGAGTTACATCCTTGCGGGGCGGCGCGGACTCCGCTTCGTCACCAAGCAGTTCACGCGTACCTTGCTTGAATTCACGCAGCGTCTTGCCGAGGGCCCGGCCCAGCTCCGGCAGCTTGCTCGGTCCGAACAAGAGCAGTGCGATGACGGCGATAAGTAGAAATTCGCTGATGCCTATATTCCCTAACATAAGCATGCTCCTTCATGAAATGGTTGGCACGGTACTCCGCTGACTGTCAGCTAACAGCCGAGCAGCCCGCCGTATCCGAGCTCTGTAATATCTTGGCGTTCGATGATCTCTCCCGCGCAGATGCGGGGAAGCAGCACATCGAACGAGGTGAACGGATCATGCATGACACAGCCGGGCAGACCCATGATCGGGACTCCCTCGATATAGCCCATAAGCAGCATGGAGCCCGGCAGCATCGGCGTGCCGTAAGAGACGATATCCGTCCCGGCCGCCTTAATCGCACCGGGGGTGCGGTCGTCCGGATCGACGGACATGCCGCCCGTCAGCAGGATGAGCTCGGCCTTGTCCTCGTGCAGGAACCGGTGAATCTCCCGGACGATCACAGGGCTGTCATCCGGGGCAAACCGCTGCTCGATTATCTCGGAGCCGAAGGCGGCCAGCTTCTCCCGCACCACCGGGCCGAACTTGTCCTGGATGCGGCCCTTGAACACCTCGCTGCCGGTCGTAATGAGCCCCGCCCGCAGCGGACGGAACGGCTTCACCTGCAGCACCGGCTCCTCCGAAGAGGAGGCGATGCGTTCCACCTCCGCGATCCGCTCCTCTTCAATGATCAGCGGGACGACGCGTGTGCCGATCAGCGGCTGCCCCGGCTTCACCGGGGTATGCGAGCGGATCGTCGACATGACGATCCCGTCGAGCGCATTCATCGCATCGATCCGCGCCTTGTCGATGACCGCGAGGCCATGGATCGCCGATTTCAGCGTGATCTTGCCTTCATGCGGCTCGGTCAGCTCCACCTGCGGACTGCGGACGGCTTCGGCCATCCGGCGCGCAGCCTCGTCCTCATGCAGGATGCCATCCACGAGCCGCATCGTGTAGATGTGCTCTTTGCCGATGGACAGCAGAGCCGGGATATCCTCCTCGCGGATCACGTGACCTTTGCGGAACAGCCTCCCCTTGAACTGCCCGGGAAGGATCTGCGTCAGGTCATGGGCCAGCATCAGGCCGACCGCCTGCTCCACCGCCACCTCTTGAAGGAGATCCTCACGCTTCATCGCCGTGGTCCCCTTCCCTTCCGGTGAGAATCCCGAGCGCATGAGGGAGCTGGCCCATCACCGCCGACAGATTCTCCATCACGCCCTTCGGCGCTCCGGGAAGATTGAGAATGAGCGTCCGTCCGCGGATACCGGATACGGCCCGGGAGAGCATGGCGCGCGGCGTCTTCTGCATCGACGCCATACGCATCGCTTCGGCGAAGCCCGGAGCCTGGCGGTCGATCACGCCAAGTGTCGCCTCGGGCGTCACATCGCGGGCGGCCAGGCCCGTTCCGCCGGTGGTGAGTATAAGATCGGCTTTGAAGTAGTCGGTCATTTCGATCAGTGCGGCCATGATTTCGTCTTTTTCATCCGGTACGACACGGTATTCGATGATCTCGCCGCCGATCTCTTCTTCGATCAGCTCCCGGATCACCTGGGCGCTCGTGTCTTCCCGTTCCCCGCGGAATCCGCGGTCGCTTGCGGTCAAGATAGCCACCTTCCAGCGCATAAGCCTGCTCCTTTCCCGGGTATGGATTGTGCATACAAAAAAAATCAGGGTCAAAGGCCGGCTTTTCCGCTTCACCCGAAGCCCCGAGAGCCGGCTCCCGCCCCGTCCGCCTACAGCTCCGCCTGATAATCGCCGCTCTTGCCGCCCGTCTTGCTGAGCAGCAGCGTAGGCCCGATGCGCATCGCTTTATCTGCCGCCTTGCACATGTCGTATACCGTAAGTGCAGCAGCCGATACCGCCGTCAGCGCCTCCATCTCCACGCCGGTCTGGCCTTTGGTCTTCACGGTCGCTTCTATATAAAGCTCGCCCTCTCCGTTATCGGAATAGCGGACCTCCACACCGGTCAGCGGGAGAGGGTGACACATCGGAATCCAGTCCGACGTCTTCTTCGCCGCCATGATCGCCGCCACCTGCGAGACGCCAAGCACATCGCCCTTGCCGATCCGGCCTTCCTTAATCAGATGCAGCGTACCCTGCTGCATGGTCACGGTAGTCCGTGCCGTAGCCGCACGGACCGTCTCGGCTTTGTCCGAGATATCCACCATCCGTGCCCGGCCCTCCCCGTCAAAATGGGTCAGGGCCCCTGCTCCACTCCCTTGCTCAGCCATCGGTCTTCCCGCTCCCTTCCACGATCGTTCTCGTCTCGGTGATGAGCTCGTTGATCCGGAAATCGAACAGCCCCATAGGGACCTCGGGGATCAGCTGCTTATCGAAGGAGGCGGCGATAATATAAGGCTTCGGCAGCCCCGTGCGCACGTACTGCTGCATGAAGCGGTCATAGAACCCGCCTCCGTAGCCAAGACGGCCCATGTTCTGGTCAAAGGCCAGTCCCGGAACGAGCGCAACGTCAATCTGCCGGATATCCATCAGCTGCTGCGCTTTGGCAACCGGCTCCCGGATGCCCCAGGTTCCCCGCTCCAGATCCGCATAAGAACGGACTTCATACAGCTTCAGCTGTTTGTGGGCGGCGAACACTTTGGGAACGACCACACGCCAGTGGCGCTTCCAGCAGGCTTCAAGCACCGGAGTCACATCGACTTCCGTCTTCACGGGCATATAAGTGAAAAGCGTCGGACGCCGGCGCACGGAAGGATCCGGCTGCAGCAGCTCCTCGAGGCGTTCAATCACCTTGGCGCTGATGACGGAGGACTTCTCTTTGCGCTGTTCCTCCGTCAGGGCAGACCGAATGGCTTCCGCTTGGCGGCGAAGCTCGATTTTTCTCTCTTTTATATTCATGAGGGCGGCCTCTCTTTAGCGGTTCAATTCTGGAATACCAACATTCTATCACAACATGAAAATAAAAACAGCCTTTCCCCCGCCTGCGGCTCCGGGCAGCCGGACCCCCTGCTTGGAAACGGGAGTGCCTCGGACGAAGCCTCGGGAGGGAATGCACAGCGGCGCGGGAATATGCTACACTACACAAGAAAAGAAACCGTCATTCATTTATCCAACTACCCAAGATTATTTCGAGGTTCGGGAGGCTTGTCAACCATGCTGCTGCAGGTGTCGGGAATCACCAAAAGCTACGGGGTCAATACCGTGCTTTCCAATATATCACTACAAATCGAGGCCAGGGAACGGATCGGGCTCGTCGGCGTGAACGGGGCGGGCAAGTCAACGCTCCTGCAGATCATTGCCGGCGAGCTGTCGTATGACGGCGGCCAGATCTTCAAGAACAAGGAAACGCGGATCGGCTACCTCAAACAGAACAGCGGCCTGCATTCGGACCGTTCGATGTGGAACGAGCTGCTCAGCGTCTTCTCGGAGCTGCTCGAGACCGAAGGGGAGCTTCGCCGGCTTGAGGCGCTCATGGCCGATGAGGCCGTGCTGGCCGACGAGAAAAAGACGGAAGATACAATGAAGCGCTATGCCGAGCTCTCCGAACGATTCCGCGAGCGGGGCGGCTATGAGATCGAAGCCAAGATCCGCGGCATCCTGAACGGCATGGGCTTCGGGAGCATGGACCCCGCCACGCCGGTGCAGGCACTGAGCGGCGGACAGAAAACCCGCCTCGCGCTCGCCAAGATGCTGCTCGAAGCGCCGGACCTGCTCCTGCTCGACGAGCCGACGAACCATCTGGATATCGCGACGCTGACCTGGCTCGAGCAGTACCTGCGCTCCTACTCCGGCGCCATCCTGGTCGTATCCCATGACCGCTATTTCCTGGACGCGCTCGTCGATGCCATCTACGAGATCGAGCGGACCACTTCGCGCCGCTATACCGGCAACTACACCAGGTATGTCGAGCTCAAGGAAGCCGATTACGAGATCCAGCTGAAGCAGTACGAGAAGCAGCAGGACGAGATTGCGAAGATGGAGGAGTTCGTCCAGCGCAACATCGTGCGGGCTTCGACCACGAAGCGCGCCCAGAGCCGGCGCAAGGCGCTTGAGAAGATGGAGCGGATCGACAAGCCGCTCGGTGACCTGAAGCGGGCGAGCTTCTCCTTCGAGGTCGACAGCATCTCCGGGCGCGAGGTGCTGGACGTGCGGGGCGTCGCCGTGTCGTATGACGGGGTCAACCCGCTCATCCGGAACGTGACCTTCCAGCTGCGCCGCGGCGATACGGCCGCCCTCATCGGCCCGAACGGGGTCGGCAAGTCGACGCTGCTCAAGACGCTGATCGGCCAGCACGCGCCGGACCGCGGCTCGTTCACCTGGGGCGCCAACGTGAAGATCGGGTACTATGATCAGGAGCAGACCGGTCTCAACCCGCACAACACGGTGCTCGAAGAACTCTGGAGCGAGTATCCTCACCTCGAGGAAGCCCGGGTGCGTACGGTCCTCGGCTCGTTCCTGTTCAGCGGCGAAGATGTCTTCAAGAAGGTCGGATCACTCAGCGGCGGCGAGAAAGCCAGAGTCGCGCTCGCCAAGCTTATGCTGCTGAAGGCCAACGTTCTGATTCTCGACGAGCCGACGAACCACCTGGACTTATACAGCAAGGAAGTGCTGGAGTCGGCCCTCATCGATTACGAAGGCACCCTCCTCTTCATCTCCCATGACCGGTACTTCCTGAACAAGATGGCCGAGAGCATGCTGGAGCTGGCAGCGGACGGGGTGACCGGCTATCTCGGCAACTACGACGATTATATGGAGAAAAAGCAGGAGCTCGCGGAGATGGAGCAGGAGCGTCTCGCGAAGGAGGCTGCAGCCCGAAGCGCGAAGAGCGGCGGCGGGACAGCCGCTTCCTCCGCTCAGGAAGCGGACAGCGCCAAAGGCGGCGGGTATGAGGCCGGCAAGCAGGCGAAGCGCGAAGAAAGGTCCCGGCAGCGCCGGCTGGAGCAGCTCGAAGCCCAGATCGCCCAGCTGGAGACGGAGATCGGCGAGACCGAGGCCGAGCTGGCGCTCCCTGAGGTCTATAACGACTATGTCCTCGTACAGCAGAAGAACGCGCTCCTCGAAGAGAAGCGCGCCCAGCTTACGGCCTGCTATGACGAGTGGGAGGGACTGGCGGAATAGCTCCAAGTGCATAAGCCGGTGCTCCCGTTCTTACGTTAAGCCTCCGGACGGCGGTCGTTTCGGTCGTCGAACAATCCGGCGAGGTCGATCTCCGGGGTCGGATACTGCAGAGGCAGCGCCTCCAGCTCCTCCACGATAATGCGCAGCACCAGGTAGTCGCGAAACCAACGCTTGTTGGCGGGAACGACGTACCAGGGACTGCGCTTTTTTGCGGAGCGGGCCAGCGCCACCTCATACGCTTTGCGGTACTCTTCCCAATATCTTCGTTCCTGAAGATCGCTCATATCGAATTTCCAGAGCTTCTCCGGGTTCTCCAGCCGTTCCCGGATTTTGCCGAGTTGAAATTCGGGTGAGATATGTAGAAAAATTTTGATGATCACCACATTGTTATCGAGCAGCAGCGCTTCAAAATGCCGGATATGATCCAGCCTGCGGTCCGCTTCTTCGTCCGAGATCAGGCCGTGCACCCGGGTAATCAGCACATCCTCGTAGTAAGAACGGTTGAAAGCGGCCATATACCCTTTGGCCGGCATGACCTTATGCGTGCGCCACAGAAAATCGTGCGCCGCCTCATCGGCCGTCGGCTTCTTGAAGCTCTCCGCCCGGAACCCCTGCGGGTTCAGGTTAGACAGCACCTTTTTGATCACGCCGTCCTTCCCGCTGCAGTCCATGCCCTGGAAAATAATCAGCACGGCATGCGTTTTGCCGGCATACAGCTTATCCTGAAGCTCCTTCAGCCGCTCCTGAAGGTCCTTAAACTCTTCGTGAATTTGTTCCTTGCTCTCAATGCCGCCGGTCTCTTCGGGGTCAAAGGAAGACAGATTCACCTCATCGCTTTGAATCAGCCGGAATCGGTTCAGCATGGGACACCATCCTTTCTAGCGGTTTCAGGCTTTGTATTTATATCACCCCTGTGGATAGAGTCGAATCATCCGTTTGCTTTGGGCCGGTTGTCCACAATGTGGACTTGTTCCAAGAAATGTTGTCCACGGATTCATGTATTCGCTTACAACGGGCTGAGGATATCCAGAAAAATGAAGTCCCTATCCACAGCCTTATCCACATAAAAATTTGTCGTTTTCCTTGATATTATCGGCTTTTTTAATTCAATCCACAGATTTATCCACATTATACACAGCTTTTTCATGAAAACTTATCCACGCGTGCCGCGAAATGAGAAACCTCCCAAACCCGCGAATCGCAAGCCTTTTTTGAAGTTACCCACATTATACACAAGGGCTGTGGATAACTAGTATCCACAGCCCTTTTTCCAGTCATTTTACCTCATTAAGTATCCTGCCGGCAGCCGCCTTAGGAGATCCGGGCCTCCGCTATCTCTGCCTGCTCCTGCACCTCGGCCCCCTCTCTCGCCGCCTGGTTGCACGCCGCCATGAAGGCGTGAGCGGCGGCGATCAGGATATCACGGTGAGCGGCAATCCCCCGGTAAGAGGCTCCATCCCTGCGTACGGTGACGATCGCCTCCCCGCTGGCTTCTTCGCCGGAGGACAAGGAGTACAGCTCGAGATCGGCGAACTCGACGGCGAAGGGCAGCGCCTGCTTGATGCCCGCCACGACCGCCTCGACAGGGCCCTCACCCGTTCCCGTATAAGTCTTCTCTTCCCCGGTCGCTTCGCTGCGGATCGTGCATGATGCGACGCGGTGTCCGGCCGTTCCGGTCACGAGCTGGGTGGAGACCAGCGTGTACGGTTCCATTACCCGGTTCACGGCATCCCCAATCAGCTGCATGAGCTGATGATCGTGAACCACTTTCTGGCTGTCCGCCAGGCTCTTGAAGGAAGCGTAGAAGCCTTCCATCTGCTCGTCGGTCAGCTCCACACCCAGCTCGCTTACCCGGTGGCGAATCGCATGGCGGCCGGAATGCTTGCCGAGAATGATCATGCTGCGCGGTACCCCCAGCCGCTCCGGATCCATAATCTCGTAGGTATTCCGGTTCTTGAGCAGGCCGTCCTGGTGGATGCCGGCCTCATGCTGGAAGGCGTTGCGGCCGACCACCGGCTTGTTGAAGGCGATCGGGAAGCTCATCGCCCGGGAGACCATCTGCGAGGTGGCGAAGATCTCTTCGGTACGGATGCCTGTGACCGCCCCCATGGCATTCCCCCGGGTTTCGAGCGCCATGACCAGCTCCTCCATCGAGCAGTTGCCTGCACGCTCTCCAACGCCGTTCACCGTAACCTCCACCTGGGAGACCCCCGCTTTGATCGCCGCCAGGGAGTTCGCCACCGCCAGCCCCAGGTCGTTGTGGCAGTGGGCGCTGAACTCCACCCGGTCGCTGCCCCGCACATTCTGCATCACCCGCGTGAACATGGCCCCGTACTCGTCGGGGAGCGCATAGCCTACCGTGTCCGGGATGTTGATAATCGTCGCTCCCTCGGCAATGACGGCCTCGATCATCTCGAAGAGGAACTCGTCTCCGGTCCGTGTGGCATCCATCGGCGAGAATTCGATGCGCTCCACGAACTGTTTGCCGTAGGCGACCATCTCCCGGGCCATCGCAATGGCCTGCTCCCGCGATTTGCGCAGCTGGAAGTCCAGGTGAATGCTCGATGAGGAGAGGAACATGTGCAGACGACGGCGTTCCGCGTCCCGTGTCGCTTTCACGGCCGCATCGATATCCCCCTTGACGGCGCGGGCGAAGCCGCAGATCTCCACGCCCGTTACTTCTCTTGAGATTTGTTCCACCGCGGCAAAATCCCCTGGGCTCGAAATCGGGAATCCGGGTTCAATGACGTCCACGCCCTGCTTCGCAAGCTGCCGCGCAATCACGATCTTCTGCTGCGGTGTCAGCGTCGCTCCCGGGGCCTGCTCTCCGTCTCTCAAGGTCGTATCGAAAATCATAATTTTTCTCATGTCGTTATCCTCCCAAAATGTAGTGTATTGGCTTATCCCTTGTCCTGATGCCATTCTTAAAGACCGTGTTCCCAACTACCCTGATGAAATATCAAAAAAGCCCGCCGTCTCTGCATAAGAGACGACGGGCTCGATGCCCTGCCGCGGTACCACTCTTCTTGAATTCCGTATCCCCGCAGCCTGCAGGCCGCCGGTTCATCAGGAATTCCACCTCGAAGCCCTTCTCACGGTGGGCCTCCGTCGGAATCTACTCCAGCCGAAGAGCACCTGCCGCTCTTCCGCTGTTATCAATCCCGCCGCTTCCGGGCGAGCTTCAGACCTGCCGCTGACTGCGTCGCACCACCCCGCAGCTCTCTGTTCACCGGCCTGCCTTACTGTTCCCGTTCATCGCGTTTACTGCTATGAAATTGATTGATGCCCGGCATTGCCTCCGGACTGAAAATCAAAAAGCCCGCCGTCTCTAAAATAAGAGACGACAGGCTGACCTATCGCGGTACCACTCTTGTTGACAGCTCCCTCATCATGAGTTCAAAGCTGCCCGCTTGAAGCCTGTTCACGGAGGCACCCGTCAGAGCTTACTGGCGTGGATGCAATCTGCATCAGCGCTTCGGCTCTGCCGCTCCCGGGTGAGTGTTCACCGGCGTCCCTGACTGCGTTGCACCTTTCCGCAGCTCTCTGTACAGGTTCTTCCCGCTACTGTTCCCGTTCGTCGCGTTTTTATTATGGGGTTTGTTTTGGATTTGTTTGTCATTATAGTATGCGTTCCGGGGGAAGTCAATATACTTTTCTGAAAATTTAAAATACGAAAGTGGTACCGAGTGATTCTGAACATACGATAGCCCCGGCCGCCAGACAGTGATTGTCCGGCTTCCGGGGCCTGGTCCCCTGTAATATATATTTATCTGTTTGTCTGTTTAAGAATTCCCCTTAATCCTGATCCTGCCAAGGCCTCACACGTTTATGACCTTAGCCGTTTATTCCCCGCCGAGGAAGACATAGCGGGCTACAACCAATACGGCTAGCAGCCACATCATCCAGTGGACTTTGTACTGCCCCTTCGCTCCTACATTCGCCACGGTCGCCAGCAGCACGTAAGAGACGATCCCGAACGAAATCCCGTTGGCGATGTTGTACGTGAACGGCATCAGCGCCACGATGAAGAAGGCCGGGATGCCATATACGAGGTCCTGGAAATCAATCTCGCGGACGGCCTGCATCATGAGGACGCCGACAACAATGAGCGCCGCCGCCGTCGCAGACCCCGGAATCAGGGCAGCCACAGGGGCGAGGAACAAGGCAAGCAGGAAGCACACGCCTGTCGTCACGGCGGTAAGACCCGTACGTCCGCCCTCGGCTACCCCAGCCGCACTCTCTACGAACGCGGTTACGGTGCTCGTACCGACGAGCGCACCGGCGCTGACACCTACAGCATCGACCATCATGGCTTTGCCGACGCGTTTGTTGCCTTCTGCCTTATCTTTCATCATACCCGCACGGTTGGCAGTACCCACCAGCGTACCGAACGTATCGAACAGCTCCACGAACGTGAATGTGGCGATGACGGTGATAATCCCCGCGTTAAGAACGCCTGCGAAGTCAAAGTGACCGAACGTCAGCTTGCTCATATCAGGAACCCACGTGGTCTCAGGGCGGCCCAGGTTCGCAAAGTTCACTACGGCGGAGCCGTCCGGATTATGCATGAAGGCTCCGACAACGGTAGTGAGCAGAATTCCGAAGAGGATGGCCCCCCGCACCTTGAGTACCATGAGCGCCGAGATCAGCACCAGGCCTACGATACAGAGAATGACATTCACATTATGCATGCTGCCGATATGAATGACCGACTCGAAGGAGAGCAGATCGGTATACTTGCCTTTGGCAATATCGTTTGTCGATTCAACGGCAATCGTCATCAGACCGCTGTTCTTCAATCCGACGATAGCGATGAACAAACCAATCCCCACCGTAATCGCGTGCTTGAGCGAGTCCGGTACGGCTACCAGCAGAATCTGGCGCACCTTGGTCACCGTAAGCACAATGAAAATCAGACCGGAGATAAAGACGGCCGTAAGTCCCATCTGGTACGTGAACGTACCCTGCGAAGCCAAGATCACCGTAGCGAAGTAAGCATTAAGACCCATGCCCGGAGCCAGTGCTACCGGGAAGTTCACGAAGAGGCCCATCGCAATCGTCATGACGCCGGCGGCAATCGCCGTCGCCAGGAAGACCGAGGTCCAGTCCATGCCTGTAGCTCCGGAACCGAACGCACTGAGAATATTCGGGTTGACGGCCAGGATGTACGCCATCGTCATGAACGTCGTCAATCCGGCCATCACTTCGGTGCGTACCGTGGTTCCGTTCTCCTTCAGCTTAAAGAAACGATCCATCCTAAAATCCCTCCAAGTGGTTTTGGGGAACAACGAGCTCGGATCAGCGTCCGCCGGAGGCGGGATACGCTTGGGGCGGCATGGGAAATCATCCACAGGCCGCGCCTTCTGTTGCAGACAGCTGCTTGCTTGGAGCACTGAATAGCTTCAGAAAATATAAGGTTGGCTCATATTCCCTAAAATTATACAAAAAAGCCCGGCACCATGAAGAGGGTCCGGGCTCGTCCAAGCATAAAGAAGGCTCCACGGGGATTCCGTGAACCGATATCCTTGTTCGTAGCCAGATCATTTACGGTGATCTCGTAGAAACTCCCGGGCCAATTCCCGGAATTATACGAAACGTTATTCCTGTATGCGGTTTTGTTGGCTGCTGCTTTACTCTTTCCATTCTAGAAGGCGTGTCGAAGCTTGTCAATGGATATTCCGAACATTGTCATATTTTTTTTGACCTTCGTTCGGTAATCCGTCTTTATTTCATCGGGCCCAATGGAAAAACCTGCATTTCCCCTCGGGAAAACGCAGGTCCTCTGCTTTATCTTCTATTCCCACTCGATCGTAGCCGGCGGCTTCGACGTGATATCATAGACAATCCGGTTGACGTTGTCGACTTCGTTGACGATCCGAACGGAGATCTTCTCGAGCACGTCCCAAGGAATGCGCGCCCAGTCCGCGGTCATGCCGTCGATGGACGTCACGGCGCGGATGCCGACCGTGTACGAATACGTACGGGCGTCACCCATAACGCCTACGCTCTTCATGTTAGGAAGCGCGGTGAAGTACTGCCAGATTTCGCGGTTCAGGCCCGCTTTGGCAATCTCGTCGCGAAGAATCGCATCGGACTCCCGCACGATGGTCAGCTTCTCCTCGGTCACTTCGCCCAGCACACGGATCGCAAGCCCCGGGCCCGGGAACGGCTGACGCCATACGATCGCCTCCGGCAGACCGCACTCCTCGCCCACCTTGCGAACTTCGTCCTTGAAGAGCGCCTTCAGCGGCTCCACGAGCTTGAACTTCATGTCTTCAGGCAGACCGCCCACGTTGTGGTGGGACTTGATCGTCTGTGCCGTTGCTGTGCCGCTCTCCACGATGTCCGTGTACAGCGTACCCTGTGCCAGGAAAGCAAAGTCGTCGAACTGTGCCGACTCTTCCTCGAAGACACGGATGAACTCCGTACCGATAATTTTGCGCTTCTGCTCCGGATCGTCCACACCGGCCAGCTTGCCGAGGAACCGCTCGCGCGCGTCGATCTTGACGACCTTCATGTCGAACTTGCCGACGAACGTGTCCATGACGCTCTCCGCCTCGTCCTTACGTAGCAGACCGTGGTCGATGAACATACATGTCAGCTGGTCGCCGATCGCCTTATGGATCAGCATCGCGACAACCGAAGAATCCACGCCGCCGCTCAGCGCGCAGAGCACCTTCTGGTCGCCCACCTGCTCGCGGATCTCACGTACCGTATCTTCAATGAAAGTCTCCATGCTCCACGTGCCTTCACACTCACAGATCTTGTAGAGGAAGTTGCGGATCATTTCATTCCCGTAGACGGAGTGCTGCACTTCCGGATGGAACTGGACGGCATAGAGCTTACGGTCCGGATGGCTCATCGCGGCAATCGGCGCATGCTCCGTACCGGCATCGACAACGAAGCCTTCCGGTGCCTGCACCACGAGATCACTGTGGCTCATCCATACCGTTTGACGGCTCTCCAGACCGTGAGTGAGCCCACAGCCCGCCGCGAAGTCAACCTCCGCCTTACCGTATTCCCGCTTCAGGGCGCCTTCCACTTTGCCGTTGAGCTGATGGGCCATCATCTGCATCCCGTAGCAGATCCCGAAGATCGGCACGCCAAGATCATACACCGCCGGGTCAACCAGCGGAGAAGCTTCCCCGTACACGCTGGCAGGTCCCCCCGAGAATACGATCCCTTTGGGCTGCAGTTCCCGAATTTTGTCCGCCGGCGTATTGAATGGCAGCAGCTCGCTGTAGACGCCAAGGTCACGGATGCGGCGCGCGATCAACTGGTTGTACTGCCCCCCAAAGTCGAGCACCACGATAATTTCATTCGGCTTGTCCATGTTCTGTTTGTTCCTCCGCCTCTTTTTTTAATAGCCCTTATTATAAGCGTCTCCCGGACAAAGGGCAATGCCTATCCCGATTTGGGGAACAGGGCGGAAAAGTGGACGGTCCGGTCGAAAAAACCTTCTAAAACGCCTTCTGCGCGCAGCTATGGGGTTGATAGCGGTTACGAAAAAATCGCCCTCGGTGGGACAAGAAGAGATGGGAATTTGAGGGGATTATCCTCTCGAATTCCCGTCGGTTCGCTTAGGATAAGCGATGCCGCAAGGGATCACCTGGGACTTGGGTCGGAGTGACGGGCTTCTTTGAAGTACAGCGCAGATGACATGAACACCGACTCCAATATATGGTAAAATTAAATCAAGAATGGGATTTATCATTATGAAAAGGAGGCGGCAGTTATGTTCATCAGCCCTTTGGGAATCCTGCTCTTCCTGGGATTTCCGTTGTACGTGATCTTTCGGCTCGAATCGATCTCCAGGCGGCTCCGTCGGCTCGAGGAAAGGCCCAGGGAAGGTCTCCGTTCCGATCTGCGGGCCCATAATGCGCGGGTTGTGGAAGAGTGGGAGCGCAGGGGGCGGGAGCAGCCCAACGAAGCACAGACGCCTGGCGAGGAGCGGCGCAACGACAGCAAGCGTGAAGGGGAGCAGTAGTGCCGCCGGCGGTACGGCTGTGGCATGTGAGCGGACCGCTCGGCTTACAGGCTGCAGTTATACAGGAAAAGCAGGGAATACAGGCGGCCCGGTACAGGGATGCGGGGGGATACTCCTGCCCTGGGAAAAGCTCAGGGTCGATAGCCTAGTCTCCACAAGACCGGTAAAAGAAGACCCGCAACCCAAAAGCCCGGATCCGCAGCATCGGCGGAATCCGGGCTTTTCTGCGCCATGTCGGCGGCTTATTTCGGGCCGGCTAGAGCCGCCGGCTGCGCTTCACGTGCCGCCACGCTTCCGTCAGCGAGCGGCGCGTTACGCGCGCTTCCGGCGCCCGCGGGTCAGCGTAGCGCAGCGCCTCGAGCAGCTGAGTGAGCTGCAGCAGTGCGGCCTGCTGGGCTTCACCGGCACAGCACCGGGACGCGGCGTACTCGCGCAGCGTCTGCGCCTGCGCCGCCCGGCCGTGGGCCCGCTGCAGGCGGCGCCAGAGCCGCTCCGCGAAGGCCAGGCGCACCGCGCGCCGCAGGCCCGGCAGCAGGCCGAAGCCCGGCAGCGCGGGCAGCCGGCGGTACTGCCGCCATAGCGCGTACGCGGCAAGGACCGCGACGGCAAGGGCAGCTGCGACGGCTGCCGGAACGGCATGGCCGGTCACAGCCGCCAGGAGCCGGCGGAGCAGCGGCCCGCCTTCCTCGCGGAGCGCCGACAGCCCGGCTGCGGCTCCCTGCTGCAGCGTTCCCCCTCCGGCGGCCAGCCAAGAACCGGCCCGCTGCCAGACCGAGTCCCCGGCAGCCTCAGGCTCCGCGGCCGGCGCAGCCGCCGCTTCCTTCCCGTCTGCCCGCTGCGCCGAAGGGAGTGCAGGCGTGGGGTCAAAGGAGACCCAGCCGAGCTGCGGGAAGTACACTTCCACCCACGAATGGGCATCCCGCTGCCGAACCTGAACCGTGTAGCTCGGCTTCCCTCCGTCCCCCGCCGTGACGGCCATTACCTCGCCGGGGGTGAACCCCTTCACCCAGCGGGCCGGTATGCCGCCGGCCCGGAGCAGCACCACCATGGAGGAGGAAAAGTGGTCGCAGTACCCTGTTTTCTGCTCGAACAGGAACCGGTCCACAAGGTCCTCCCCGGCCTCCACCGCCCGGGTGTCCTGCAGGCTGTAGACATACTGCGACTGGAGATAGTCCTCCACCGCCTTGACTTTCGCATACGGTGTTATGCCGGTTTGCGTCAGGCCGACAGCCAGCGCCCTGACACGGGCCGGCAGGGAGTCCGGCAGCTGCAGATTGCGCCGCAGAATCTCAGGCGGGTACGCCAGGGAATCGGCACGACTCACCTCGTCCTCTTCGGCGGCCGGCCTGGACTCCACCGTATAAGAGACCATCGGATCACTGAGCACCGGCAGAGAGATCCGGTCCGTCCCCTTATCCTTCCAGACCCAAGAGGCAGGAATGGCCAGCCCGCTCTCCGACGTCATCTTCGTCACGGCGGTCACCGTGCCGCCGGCAAACAGCTGGCGGTTCAGGCTCCACGCCTGAACGGTTACCTGCTGACGCAGGGTGCCTGCGGCGGACGGCGATCCCTCGATGACCGCACCGGAAGCAAGGTCCTGTGTCAGTTCCCCGCCGGACTCCGTCCACCCCTGCCCTGTATAATAGCTCTTGGCCTCCCCCCGCCAATACGTCAGCCGGGGGGTCACCGCCGTGAACGCCGGGCTGCTGTCCGGGGTCAGCGGCTGTCCAAGCTTCGTGTCATCGGTTCCATATCCGGTTTGTGCCGCCGCTCCCCGGTCCTGGGGGACCCACGGCGCTCCGTGAATCCCCTGCTCCAGCGCACGGAGCGCCGCCGACCAATCCGGCGGGCGCACCGCGCCCGGATGCAGGAGGGTACCGAGCCAGCCGAAGAGCAGACAGCAGGCGGCCAGTACCACACCGGCGGGCAGGGTCCCCCCATAGGGCCGCTCCCGGACAGCGCCGGTCTCCGAAGGCGAAGAATCCTCCGCAGCCGCTCCGCTCCACCAGTGCCAGCGTGCCCCCTGCAGGCAGCCCTGCAGCAGCAGCGTCCAGCCCACGCTCCGCAGCGCGGCGTATCCCATATCGACGCCGAAGATCCATTCGATCGCTCCCAGATAGAAGAGCGTCAGCCCGCCGAACCAGAGCATGCTCCGGCGCTCAAGCACGAAGGACTGGACTACGGAGAGAAAGAACGCCCATCCTGAGAGAAACAGCAGGGTCCGCGTGGCCGGCTCCCAGCCGGCCAGCTCGCCCCGCAGCCCTTCCTCGGCATCGGCGAGCAGCTCGTGCCCCCACTGCTCCCACCACACCAGGGAAGGCAGGGTTCCTCCGGCATGCAACCAGGCCGTCACCGTGACGATCCAGGCTGCCTTGACCGGCCATACGGCCCACGCAGGCAGGCGGAAGGTATCGGCAAGGAGCAGCAGCGCGAAGGTAAGCACGAACGGGCCGATCGCATACACTTCCGTTACATAGACGAGCAGGCGGAGCGGATACAGCCACTCCACGAGCAGCAGGAAGAGCAGCAGGGTGAGTCCCGCATCCGCTCCCCAGCCGAGCAGCGGGGATTCGGCCGCCCGGCGGGCTGCCCAGGTCCCCGCCGCGTGCCGTGCCGGCACAGGTTTAGGTGCCCCATACCGCATGGCGGGCACCCCCTTCCTCAGCCGGCGCGGGGAACGCAGGCGTCCCGGCCGGCAGCAGCGTTACCGGGCAGCCGAGCGCCTCGAGCTGCCGCTTCCACGCGTGCACCGGGTCCGGGAGCTCCCCCGGGCCGTGCACGAACACCACGCCGGCGCTGCCCTTCGGCAGCCGGCGCAGCACCTGCGGCAGCTGCGCATCGGCGCGCGCCGTCACAAGCGTGAGCGCGCCGCCGCCGGCCGAGCGGGCCTCGCGCAGCACGAGCGCGGCGAAGCCTCCGCCGCCCGTATCCGCGGCCGCCCCGCCGCGCGGCACCGCCGCCAGCAGGCGCAGCAGCCCGGCCAGGCGGGCGCTGCCCTGCGCCTCCGCGGCGCTGCCGTGCGCGTCGCTCACCGCGAGGCGCACACGCCGCCCCTCGGCGAGGCTGCGCCGCAAGAGCCCGGCCGCGGCCTCCGCCGCCGCCGTAAGCAAAGGATCCGCCCACAGGGCGGCTCCTTCGCTCCCCCCGGCTCCGGCCGCGTCCAAGAGCACGAGCTGCCGGCCCGGGCCGGGCGGCTCCAGCTCCTTCGCGCGCAGGTCGCCCGTGCGCGCACTGCTGCGCCAGTGGATCCGGCGGAGCGGATCGCCCGGCGCGTAAGGCCGGGTGCCGCTCAGCTGCGGCACCTCAGCGGCAGACCAGGCCAGGCGCCGGACCGGCCGGCCATCGCCGAGCGAACCGGCAGGCCATGCCGCAGCGCCCAGGCACCGGGGCAGCACCCAGATCTCTCCGCCGCCGGGCTCATTCCCTTCCGAAGCGGCTGCCCGGCCACCCGGCTTCACTGCGGTTTGATCCTCAGCGCTAAACCAGCCGGGCACTCCGCTCTTCTTCTGCACCTCCGCCTTACCCGCCTGAACGGGAGACGGCCTTTCGCTTCCCTCCTCCAGGCTCCCCGCCTTCATCTGCAGCAGCCCGAACGCGTCGCTCAGCCGCACTTCCTGCGCCTCGCGCCGGTAGCAGCCCCGCCTGAGCGGCGGCAGTCCCCCGTGAAGCTCCGCGCCGCTGCGCTGCAGAGGGGCCGCCATCCGCACCAAGAGCCGCTCCCCGGTGCCCTGATGCACCCAGGCTTCTTCCAGTAGCACCCAGATCCCCGGTACCCAGCCTCCGGATAGCCGCACCTGATATCTTAGGTGTACCGGGTCTCCATGGTCCACAGCCCGGTCCGGCCGATCTACGGACCGCTGCGCCTCCTCACTTCCCCGATCCGTTTTCACCCGGACCCCCTGGCGTGCCGACCACAGCAGCCCTCCGGCGTACAGAAGCAGGAAGGTCATCGCATAGACCGTAAACCAAGCCGTACGGCCTCCCCAGAGAAAGGCCCAGACCGCAGACCAGCCTGTAACCGCCAGCCAGCCCAAGAACAACAGCACGCTCCGCATGGCCGTCGTCCCTCGCTAGCCTGCCGCAGGCCGGCGTACCGGCACCGCAGCCGTTCCGGCTATAGCGTCAACCACTCCTTCGGCGGTGCGGCCCACTGCCGCCGCCCCGGGTGCCAGCATCAGCCGGTGGGCCAGCACAGGCACCGCCAGCTCCTTGACGTCGTCGGGGATGACGTAGCCCCGCCCGCGCTGGAAAGCCAGGGCCTGGGAAGCCTGCATCAGCGCGATGGAAGCCCGCGGGCTCGCCCCGAGCACCACATCGGCATGCGTGCGCGTAGCCGTCGTCAGCCCGACGATGTACTGCTTGATCGTCTCATCTACGTGGACGGTACGAACCTCTTTTTGCAAAGCGGTGAACTCTTCATGCAGCACGACCGTCCGTACGGCGGCGAGCGGATGGATCTCCTCCATCCTCCCCAGCATCTCGACCTCCTCGCGGGGGCCCGGATAGCCGAGACTCAGCTTGAGCAGGAAGCGGTCGAGCTGCGCCTCCGGCAGAGGATACGTGCCTTCGAAGTCCAGCGGGTTCTGCGTCGCCAGAATGAAGAACGGCTGGGGCAGCGGGTAAGTCGTGCCGTCCACCGTGATCCGCTTCTCTTCCATGGCTTCCAGCAGTGCCGCCTGCGTCCGGGGCGAGGTCCGGTTCAGCTCGTCGGCCAGGACGATCTGTGCGAGCAGCGGGCCCGGCCGGAACTCAAAGTCCGCCGTACGCTGGTTATACACGGACACGCCCGTAAGGTCCGAGGGCAGCAGATCCGGTGTGCACTGGATCCGTTTGAAGCTGCCGTCTACGGCCCGGGCCAGCGCCCGCACCAGCATCGTTTTGCCGACGCCGGCACATCCTCAAGGAGCACATGCCCCCCGCAGAGCAGGGCGGTCATCAGCTTTTCCACAACATCTCGTTTGCCTACGATCACTTTCTCAACCTGATAAATAATCTTCTCGATAAGAGCCTGCGGTGAATCCGGAGCAAAGGGGGAATGGGTCATGGCACTGGAACCTCCTAGCGTTTGTGCGAGAATCCAAGCGGGGGCACAGCCTCCCGAATCTCGCAGTCTATGTTCTCCAGTATGACCCGATATGAGAGAGTTTAGACTTGCCCCGACGCCTTCAGGACAGGGACCCCATAGGGCTGCAGCCGCCACCAGTTGCCGTAGAGTATGGCGCTCACCTCCGCGGCTTCCCCCATGGTCTGCGCATCTACGGTAGAGAGAATCCGGCTGCCGAAGAGCTTCAACGTCCCTTCGAGCGGTACCGTGACTGTTCCGTCCTTCAGCCTCATCTCCGGCAGCGGCACTACCTTCGTTTCCTCGCCGGGACGGTACAAGCGAAGCTCCAGACGGTCAAAATCATACTGGGCCGCATGCCCGGCATAGCGGGCCGTCGCGGTGCGGAGCTTCCCGTTCCACTGGACCTCGCCCCCCATCGCCTCCACCAGTTCCCGCAGAGGCACCGTGTAGCCGCCCTCCCCGGCCTCGAACGCCCCCTTGGCCAGCGTCAGACGCTTCGAGCCCAGCACGACGTCGAGCCGGTCCGGTCCCGGCGCCTCCGGCTCCGTGGTACCGGAGGCGAGCACGCTCGGCGGCGCGGGCAGCACCGCCGGCACTTCCCCGGCCGGTTCGCTGTGCCAGACGTAGCTGATCTGCCGCATCTCGGCCAGCCGGGCCGCATGGCCTTGCGGCGTGATGCTCCGGGCCCATTTGACCTTCCCCGTAGAGAACTGCGGCGGCTTCACCTCCGGTGTCAGCGAAGCGAAGGCATATCCCTTCTCCTTGAACAGCCGGATGATCTTCGGCAGCGCTTTCAAGGTTTCTTCGTGGCCCGCGCTGTCATGCATGAGCACGACCGCCTCGTTCGGGAATGGTCCCCGGGCTACGGTTCCGTATATTTCATCAGCTGTCACACCCTTCTTTCGGGCATCCGAGCTGTCGATCGTCCAATCATAAATCTGATAACCGGCCTGTTCCAGATAATAGAAGTAGAAGGCATCGAAGTTTCCGAACGTGCCGCCCGGAGCGCGGACCAGCCGCGGCCGGACACCTGCCGCTTCCTGTACCGCCCGCTCCGTATGCTGCAGCTGCTCCCAGAAGACGGAGAAGTCGCTGTAAATTTCGCGGTACACATGGTTGTACGTGTGGTTGCCCAGCACATGGCCTTCCTCGGCAATCCGCTTGGCCACTTCGGGTCTGGCTTCCACCTGCTCTCCCAGCACAAAGAAGGTGGCCGGCACTCCTTCCTCTTTCAGCACGTCGAGGACCTTCGGCGTCAAATGGCTCGGGCCGTCATCGAACGTGAGGTAGACGGTAGGCTTGCCGGCAGCGGTATAATGCCCGTCGGCCGCGACTCGCTTGCCGGATTGTAAGGTGGAGTACACTTCGTTCCCGTTCTCTTCGGGCATGGCCCGGAGCGTTCCTGGAAAGAGCAGCAGAAGCAGGATGATGCCTAACGCCACGATTGCAGCTTGCCGGGTTACTGCGGATAATGCCGCCTGCGTTCTGCCCGCCATAAAAAAATCCCTCCGTATAATCTAGTATTCTGGAAATACTAGATTATATGGGGGACCGGAAGCTTTTATGCCTTGGAAGGCGCCTGTCTATCTGCGTTTTTGCACCACAGGGCGCCTAGGTTCTTCCATGCTAACGATGCACTGAGGATGCGGATTTCTAAGTACCTTAATGCCATGGAATACGCCCCTTTTCAGCGCTTTAGGATATGCCCATGCGATGCAGTGGAGGCGCCTTCCAATACCTATAAGTATCGGACCTGCGGCCCTTCGTCCTCTTGTGCCCCTGCCGATGTTTACCGGCTCTAGGCAGTACCCGCCGCTATGGCAGGAACCGGATGCTCACCGGCTTCGGCAGGGCAAGCTCCCGGCCCGCCGGACTCAGGCTTCCGTCTTCCTCGCTGATCCGCAGCACGACGACGGAGCCCGAGTTCTGGTTGGCCGCCAGCAGGAATCTTCCGTCCGGCGTCACGGCAAAGCTGCGCGGGAAGCTGCCGAGCGTGGATTGATGCTGTACCGCACGGAGAGCCCCCGTCCCCTGGTCGATTTCGAACACGGCGATGCTGTCATGCCCCCGGTTCGACACATAGAGGTACCGCCCGTTCGGATGGATATGGATATCCGCCACATGGCTCTCTCCCGAATAGCCCTCCGGCAGGGTGGATACCGCTTCCCGCTCCACCAGCTCTCCTTCAGCCGGAGCAGCGGCGAATACCGCTACCGTCGAGTCAAGTTCATTGGCCGCATAGGCATACGGCAGCGTCTCATGGAAGACGAGATGCCGGGGACCGGCCCCCGCATGAACGGCCGCTTCACCGTGCGGTATCAGAAGCCCTTCCTTCGCATCTGCCGCAAGGCGGTACGTGACGATCCGGTCCTTGCCGAGATCCGGTACGTAGACGAAGCCTTCCCGGATCACCACGCAGTGGGGATGGGGCTCTCCCTGCCGGTCCGCCCGGACGCTGCTCCCGGTGTGCCGGTGCGTTTCCGCCAGCTCCAGCAGCTCTCCGCCTGGGCCGATGCCGAAGACGGATACATTGCCGCTGGAATAATTGGCGGTTACCAGCGTCTGCTCTCCTGGAGCCAGAGCCAAGTGGCAGGGGGCCGCCCCATGGACGTCCTGTCTGCCGAGAAAGCTCGCCTCCCCCGTCAGCGGATCGATCCGGTAAGCGGCGGCCCCGCCGCCGGTGCGTCCTTCGATATCGATTTCGCTTACGCAGTACAGCCGGTCTCCCGCCGCGCTGCGGATGACAAACGAGGGGCTCTGTACCTCGGCATACGCCGCCTGGCGCCGAAGCTCTCCGGTCTCTCTGTCCATCGTAATCAGGAACAGCGAATCCTCGCCTTCCTCACTGTATGTACCGATATACATCCGAATGCTTTTTTCCCGATCGAGACTCATGAACAAAATCACTCCCCAGCTTTGGAATGGACTATCCCGTTCTCTTCTGAGCTTGCCCCGGCTTGCCTGGCCTGTACCTTACCTCGCGGCGTTCACCACATTGCGAGGCGTCCCTGCAAGGAAAGCCGCCACATTGTCCGCCGCCAGGCCGAGCAGCCGCGTCCGTGCCTCCACGGTCGCCCATGCGATATGCGGGGTGATCAGGCAGTTTCGTGCGGTCAGCAGCGGCTGGTTCTCCCCGGGCGGCTCCACCGACAGTACATCGAGCCCTGCGCCGGCAAGCCGGCCATCGTTCAGTGCATCCGCCAGATCCTGCTCCACGAGGAGTCCGCCGCGGGACGTATTGATGAGCAGGGCGGCGGGCTTCATCCGGCGGAGCCGCTCCCGGTTCACGATCCCTTCCGTCTGTGGCGTCAGCGGGCAGTGCAGAGAGAGCACATCGGAGACGGCGAACAGCTCGTCCACCGGCACCCATGGCACCTCCTCGAAGCCCGGAACAGCCTTCGGCTGCCTGCCGCTGACGACGACGTTCATGCCGAAGGCCTTGGCGATGGCTGCCGTCTTCTGCCCGATACGGCCGAAGCCCAGAACACCGAAGGTCCGACCGGTGAGCTCCAGCAGCGGCGACTTCGTGAAGCTGAAGTCCGCGCTCCGGGTCCACTCGCCCGCATGAACCGCATCGCTGTGCAGCTTTACATGCAGGGTGAGCTCCAGCAGCAGCGCGAACACCAGCTGCGCTACCGAATCCGTGCTGTAGTCCGGCACATTCGCCACCGGAATGCCCCGTTCGGCTGCAGCAGCCGTATCCACGATATTGTATCCTGTCGCCAGCACACCGATATACTTCAGCTTCGGCAGCCGGGCGATCATCCCGGCGGTCAGCGGCGTCTTGTTCGTGAGCACGATCTCCGCCGCCCCCGCACGCTCCACTACCTGCTCCGCGGGGGTGCGTTCATACACGGTTACCTCGCCCAAGGCTTCCAGAGGCCCCCAATCGAGATCTCCCGGATTCAAGGTATACCCATCCAGCACCACGATACGCATCTTCCCTATCTCCTCCTATGCTATTTCACCGGCAGCCGCTCAAGCGAACCGCCGGACTTCCAATCCCTTCCTCCAGTGTACCTCTTGCCCCGCCATCCTCCTACCCTTTTTTTAAAATCCAACCATTTATATCGGCGAAGCCGTTTATCGTGCCAAAAAACAAAAAAGACCACTCCGTAAGAGCGGCCTTCCGGCATCCGTTCAGGACAGATGCTCCTTGATGTACTGCAGGGCCTGATCCACATGCCCCTTCACCTTCACCTTGCGCCATTCCTTCACGAGCAGCCCGTCCTTGTCGATAATGAACGTCGAGCGTTCGATGCCCATGTATTCTCTGCCGTACAGCTTCTTGAGCTGCCACACCCCGTAGGCTTCGGCCGCGGCATGGTCTTCGTCCGAGAGCAGGACGAACGGCAGCCCGTACTTGGCCAGGAACTTCTCATGCTGCTTGACGGGATCGGGCGAGACGCCGAGAATGACGGCATTCGCTCCGCTGAATTCGGCCGCGCGGTCCCGCAGATCGCAGGCCTGGCTCGTGCAGGTCGGGGTCATGTCCTTGGGGTAAAAGTACAGAAGAACGGGGCGTCCTCTGAAATCCGAAAGAGAAACGTCCGTACCCCCCGTCGCGGGAAGCCGGAATTCGGGTGCAGGCTGTCCAATCACTGCTGTCATAAAGCGGTCTCCTTCTCCTGCGCCGCCTGCTCCATGGCAGACGGTGACTTTCACTTTACAGCATACCCGAGGCCCGCTTCCCTCTTCAAGTCCAGCCAACCCTTCTCTCTGCTTCGGAGAATGGCTTCAATCCGGTTCTTCACCCGAAGCTTGTCAAGAATTCCCGATATGTAGTTGCGCACCGTGCCTTTGGAGAGATGAAGCTCACCTGCGATTTCCTGCGTGGTTTTCCCTCCCGCCACCAAGAGAAGCACTTCCTTCTCCCGCTCGGTCAGCGGATTCACCTCTGCAGTGCTCTCTTCCAGCAGTTCATGGGTATAGACGCGCCGTCCGCTCATGACGCTGTAAAGCGCCTTAATCAATTCCTCGCTCCCGCTGGCCTTGGACAGATAAGCGCTCACCCCCGCCTGAATGGCCCGTTCAAAATAGCCCACCTGCACGAGGGCCGTCAGAATAACAACTTTACAGCCGCCGCCCTTGATCCTCTCCGCCAACTCCAATTCCCTCATCCCGGGCAGGTGAATGTCCGTTATGCATAGATCGGGACGGGTTAATCCGATGAGCTTCAATGCCTCTTCTCCAGTAGATGCCTTGCCGACGACCTCAAAATCGGAATGGAGAGAAATCATGGCAGCCAAAGCGTCGAGCAGCATCCTCTGGCCCTCTGCAATAACGATACGTATCATTATGCATTCCCCTTTTCAGTCAGATCCGGACTTCGCCATTCCCATGCGGTTTATTCTTATCGGTCTGGGGCAGGTCAAGCCGCCCTTCCTCCCCCTCAGCACAAATACCGCCCATGCGGGATTCACGGTCCCGAATAGACGGAGGGGATGACCGAAGCCGGTTGATTTTACCTCTCCAGCATACCTGCCATCTATGAACCCGGCATGACGGGAACCTTAAAAGAACCTTAATAATGGATTAAATTTCCTCCCTTGCTCTTCCGAATCCGGTGCTTCAAAAAGAAAGAGCCTCCCGAAGGAAGCTCTCTGAGTCCTAGCCTCATAAACCCAAAACTCTATCTCTCACGCATGGCTGCAGCCGGATTAAGAGCCTGCGCCGCGGTACCGTTTGACCCCGTAATTCCATACGGCGAGGCCGAAGGTCAGGAACACGGCGCCGACGACCGGAGTCAGCAGCGCGAAGGCCCCCCAATTCTCCCGGTCAAGGAAGTAAGCCGCCGGATAGAAGCCCACGAAGCCGAACGGCAGCACCCAAGTCAGCAGCAGCGAGAGGCCGCGGTTGTAGATCGTCATCGGATAGCGGCCGTAATTCTGCAGATTCCACAGCAGAGCGGTGATGCCGGTCGGCGAATCCGAGAAGAACGAGAGCGCGGTGAAGAAAATGTAAATGCCCCCGTAGATCATCATAGAGCCGAGTACGAGCAGTACGAATACCAGCGGATCGTACCACATCATGCCCAGGTCCAGCTGGGTCCACGAGTAGCCCATGATGAGGAAGCCGACCAGCGCTGAGAACAGCGAGGAGGGATCCATGTTCTCGAGCATAAGCTGCACGAGATTGTGGGCCGGCCGCGTCAGGATGCGGTCCATTTCGCCTTTGACGATGTATTTTTCGCTGAAGCCCCACAGGTTGAAGAACGTGATGAACAAGCCGTACGGCACCATGAAGTAGCCGTAGATGAACAGAATCTGCTGCTCGTTCCACCCTCCGATCGCGGCCGTATGGCCGAAGACCACCAGAATGAAGAACAGGTTGAGCCCGTTGAACAGCAGGTCGGACAGCACCTCGATCCAGAAGTCGGAGCGGTAGGTGAGCCGGGTCTTCATGTAGTTTTTGAGATAATCGAATACGAGTCCCCCATAGAATCTCATGCGCGTCAGCCCCCTTGCACGAACAGGCGCGTACGCGCGCCCCGCCAGAGTATGAACAGCGGAATAATGAGGAGGGCGAACCAGACGAGCTGAACCGCGAACACATTCCATGCCCCGATGCCCGCCACTTTCCCCGTGAAGACAGAGCCCGGCAGGTAGGTGATCGCCGGGAACGGCAGCAGGTTGATAAGACCCTGAGACCACTCGGGGAAGAACGACATGGGCACGACGAGCCCCGAGAACAGATCCACCGCCACCCGCTTCATCCGCATCAGCCCTTCATTGTTCTCGAGGAAGAACGCGGACAGACCCGTGATGATGTTGATCTGCGTGTTGATCAGGAAGCTGAGGAACAGCATCGCGAGGAACACGAGCCATACACCGGGATCGGTCGGTAGCTTCACCGGGAAGAGCAGCGAGACGATGACCATGCCCGGCGTGGAGAACAGCAGCAGCCGGAACAAGCCTTCTCCGAGCCCCTGCATCATTTTTACGATAATATAGTTATAGGGACGGATGAACTGGATCGCCACGCTGCCGTCCTTAATCTCATTGGCGATCTCCCTGTCCAGATTGTTGAAGTAGAATGCCCGCGCCATCCAGGATACGGCCACATAGGTCGTCATCTGGGTCAAGGTCAGTCCCCCCAGCACTTCCTTGCTGCCGTAGATGGCTTTCCATAAGAAATAATAAGCGCCGATATTCAGCGAATAGATGATGATGCCGCTGTAGTAATTCACCCGGTAGGCCAGCATCATGAGGAACCGCATTCGGATGATCTCAAAATAGGCGCTACCCATGAAGCGTCACTTCCATTTCCCTAACCTGCTTCGTCTCCGCTGACCCCGACTTGTAGATCTCCCGGACGATATCGTCAGTCGTTGTCTCAATAATCTTGATGTCCTCGATCGCCACAGCATTCACCACGCGGCCGAGCACTTCCGACACGCCGGCCTGCTCCTGCGGAATCCAGACCTTTGCCGTCATCTCGTTTTCGAGGGACCAATGCACCTCGAGCCCTGCCGTCAGCTCCTTCAGCCGCTGGAGGGAAGCCGGCTGCGCGAAGCGGAGGATGACCTCTTTGCCTTTGCCCCAGCGGGCTTTGAGCTCCTCCAGGCCTCCGTCATAGATGATGCGGCCGTCATCGAGCATAATGACCCGGGAGCACAGGGCCTCGATATCCTGCAGATCGTGCGTCGTGAGAAGGATTGTCGTACCGAACCGCTGGTTGATCGACTTCAGGAATTCGCGAATCTCCGTCTTCACCACAATATCGAGACCGATCGTCGGCTCGTCTAGGAATAGAATCTTCGGATTGTGAATGAGCGAAGCCGCGAGCTCACAGCGCATTCGCTGGCCGAGGCTCAGCTTGCGCACCGGACGGTTCAGCAGCTCTCCCAGCTGCAGGCGGTCCGTCAGCTCGGCCAGTCGTTCGCGGTAATCCGGGTCTTCCACACGGTATACCTTCTTCAGCAGCTGGAACGATTCCACCACCCCGAGGTCCCACCACAGCTGGCTTCGCTGTCCGAACACAACGCCGATGCCGCGGACGAACTTCTCCCTTTCCTTATACGGGATGTACCCGTTCACGCGGATCTCTCCGGCGGTCGGAACGAGTATGCCAGTGAGCATCTTAATCGTGGTCGACTTGCCCGCTCCATTCTCTCCTATATATCCGCAGATCTCCCCCTCGGGAATCTGGAAGGAGATGTCTTTTACGGCGCGAACTTGGTTATACTCTCTTCTAAACAGATCCTGAACGGCCCCTTTCAGCCCCTCGCGGTTTTTTTGCACCATGAACTCCTTGCGGAGTCCTTGGACATCAATAGCCAGCGTCAATGCCAACACGCCTTTCTGTCATATTTTGCCGAAGCTTGCAGGGATGCGTCCCCAGCTTTTATAATGGGTCATATTGGATTTACCCGAACCTGCGCATGACACGGACGATCGCTCCAAATGTTATAGGTAGGGTTAGCATGCCCTTCTCCCGGTATCCGCTCCCGGTACCTTGCTTCGGACGATGCGGTCAGAGCAGCACAGTCCCTTTCCCACGCCTGCAGGATTCTGCTGAGGCTTGACGGACAGCCGGTGTGCACCGGCCCACTAAATATCAGAAACCCGAAGTCTCCACAGCACGAAGCATTCTGATATTTCAAGAAAGGAACCGATCGAATATGGCCCGTACGCTCAAATGGACTTTTGGTTTATTGATTACGATCTTGCTTGTCGGTATTGGTTATTTTACATATTCTTTTCTCCGCTTCGCAAACCATATCCAGGATGATCCCGCTTCACCCAAATGGGGAGGACTCACCCCCAAGCAGGTGGCTACTAACGAATCTTACACCCCGCCGAAGTGGGAAGGCAAGCAGCGGGTGAATGTGCTGATCCTCGGCGGCGACTCCCGGGGCCTGAAGAAGAACGAGATTCCGCGCTCCGACTCGATTATGGTCGCCTCGATCGACCCTGTCACGAAGAAAGCCTACCTCTTCTCGATCCTGAGGGATACGTACGTCAAAATTCCCGGTCACGGCGACGACCGCATTAACACGGCTATCGCCACGGGCGGGCCCAATCTGGCCATGAAGACGGTCAGCGATCTGCTCGGCATTCCGGTTCAGTATTATGTGTATACGGATTTCAAAGGCTTCATCGCCTTGATTGATGCCATTGGCGGCATCGAGATCGACGTGGAGAAGGACATGAAGTACAAGGATTCCGCCGACGGACACGAGTACGACATCAACCTGAAGAAGGGCCTTCAGCAGCTCGACGGCAAAAAGGCGCTGCAGTACGTCCGCTTCCGCCACGATGCGCTTAGCGACTTCTCGCGGACGGAGCGCCAGCGCAAGTTCATCCAGGCGGTAGCGGTCAAGATGCAGTCGACCGGATCGCTTATCCGGCTGCCCAAGGTGCTGAACAGCATTGATCCTTATATCTCGACCAATCTGACGACCACCGATATGCTGAAACTCGGCACACTCGCTTATGAAGCGAAGACCGAAGGCATGGTCTCGTCCCAGATTCCTCCGACGGAGCTGGTGGTGGAGAAGCGGGTGGGCGGCGCCGAAGTCATCAGCGTCAACAAGGAGAAACTCCAGAACTATATCAAAGCCCTGTTCGAAGGACGCGATCCGTTTGCTCCGGCCGAGAAAACCGGAACAAAGAGCGGCAGCGGCACATCCGCGGCCGGGACAAGCTCGACCAAGAAGCAGTGACCGGCCATCGGTTTATGTCCCAAATGATACATGCGGTGAAAGTTCCATGGTGTTAAGAAATCGTAAACGGGATTGAACCAGCGAAGAAGCTGCTTGATAAGGAGGCCGGTCCGGCCTCTTTTTCTTTTTATGCCGGATCGGCCTCTTGTCCCCAAAGCGCTTGGCGGCTTTCTTCCGGAAGGTTGGTAGGCAGCGATTGCTGGCCTGCCCCTGCCCTTCCGCCAGCTGCAGGGTCCGAGTCTTCCCGCCCCCGCTATGAGCTCAACTGTTTCACTGTACTGTTTCTCCCCGCTTTCGCCTCTGTTACACTTCTCCATAACGCAGTCAATTTTACTTAATCCCAAGGAGGAGTTCCCCTATGTCAGAATCCCTATCCGAATCCCACCCATCCCTTTCCCTGCCTGAAATTCACATCATCGACGCCTTCGCGGAGGGCCCGTTCCGCGGCAACCCGGCAGCCGTCACCCTGCTGGAGGTGCAGCCGGCGGAATCCTGGCTGCAGCAGGTCGCCATGGAGATGAACCTGTCCGAAACCGCCTTCCTCTGGAAGCAGGAGGACGGCAGCTTCCGGCTGCGCTGGTTCACTCCGGCGGTCGAAGTGGATCTGTGCGGCCATGCCACCCTGGCCAGTGCCCATTATTTGTGGGACCGAGGGCTGGCCGATCCGCAGACCGTCCTGCAGTTTCATACCCGTAGCGGCCTGCTGAAGGCGGAGAGGAACGAGGACGGACGGATTACGCTCGACTTCCCCTTGAAGCCGGTCCGTCAGCTTTCCCTGGAAGAGAATGACCTGGCGGAACAGCTCCGGAAAACACTCGGCGGGATTCTTCCCTCCGCAGCGGCTACGGATGGCGACGATCTCATTCTGGAGTTCTCCTCGCAGGAGGCGGTCCTCAGCCTGAGCCCGGATTATGCCCTGCTTGGGGCACTGCCGTACCGCGGACTGCTCGCCACCTCCCACTCGTCCGAGGAGCGCTATGACTTCGCTTCCCGCTGCTTCTTCCCGTCCCTGGGAATCCCTGAAGATCCGGTCACCGGCTCGGCGCACTGCTCCCTCTTCCCTTATTGGCACGGCAAGCTGGGCCGGGAACGGATGACGGCACTCCAGTGCTCCTCGAGAACAGGGGTGCTCCACCTCGAGAAGACCGGTGAACGCATCCGGATCGCCGGAGAGGCCGTCACCATGCTCCGGGGACGCTTGACCCACGCCCCGCAGGTGTAAGGAAGGCGCGTTTCCCCTTCTCGCGGCGATCGCTTATAATGAAGAATATGGACTGGGAGGCGCCCCGCTTCGGGGCGTCTTTCCGTTCCATTCACTATAGAAGAGAATCGTTTGGGAGGGTTATACATATGAGTCAGCTGAGTCAGCAATCATCCGCAGGGGACGCCAGGCCGCGCTCCTCTTCCTTATATCAAGAAGCGCTCCAGCATATCGTAGGCGGCGTCAACTCGCCGTCCCGGTCGTTCAAGGCCGTCGGCGGCGGTGCCCCCGTCTTTATGAAGCGCGGGCAGGGAGCCTACTTCTGGGATGAGGACGGCAGCCGGTATATCGATTACCTGGCAGCCTACGGCCCGGTCATCCTCGGCCATGCCCATCCGCATGTCACAGCGGCCATCGTGCGTGCAGCCGAGAACGGGACGCTGTACGGCACGCCTACCGAGCTTGAGATCCGCTTCGCCCGCATGCTGAAGGAAGCGATCCCCTCGCTCGACAAGGTCCGTTTCGTCAACTCCGGCACGGAGGCCGTCATGACGACGATCCGCGTGGCCCGCGCCTACACCGGCCGCAGCAAGATCATCAAGTTCGCCGGCTGCTACCACGGCCATTCGGATCTGGTGCTCGTCGCCGCAGGCTCAGGCCCTTCCACCCTCGGAATCCCGGACAGCGCGGGGATTCCGGTCTCCATCGCGCACGAGGTGATCACCGTGCCGTTCAATGACCCTAAGGCGCTGGACGAAGCGCTCGCCCGCTGGGGCGATGATGTCGCTGCCGTGATGGTCGAGCCCATTGTCGGCAACTTCGGCATGGTGATGCCGCAGCCCGGCTTCCTCGAGGCGCTGTGCGGCGCGGCCCGGCGCAACGGCTCCCTCGTCATCTACGACGAGGTCATCACCGCCTTCCGCTTCCATTACGGCGCCGCCTCCACGTTCGCCGGCCTTCCGGCGGGCACCGATTACGCCGCCATCGAGCCCGACCTGACGGCGCTAGGCAAGATCATCGGCGGCGGGCTGCCGATCGGCGCCTACGGCGGGCGGGCGGAGATCATGTCGCAGGTGGCTCCGCTGGGTCCGGCCTACCAGGCCGGCACCATGGCGGGCAACCCCGCTTCGATCTCGGCCGGCATCGCCTGCCTGGAGGCTCTGAGCGAGCCGGGCACCTACGAGCGCCTCGACCGGCTCGGCGCGATGCTGGAGGAGGGACTTGCCGCGGCGGCAGCGGAGCACGGCATTCCGCTGACAATCAACCGCATCCGCGGCGCTTTGTCGACGCATTTCTGCTCCCATCCGGTGACCAACTATGAGGAAGCGCAGGATACCGACGGCGAGAGCTTCGCCTCCTTTTTCCGCCGTATGCTGGCCGAGGGAGTTTGTCTGGCCCCTTCCAAGTACGAAGCCTGGTTCACGACAACCGCGCATACCGAAGCGGATATTGCTTACACCATCGAAGCGGCAAGCCGCGCCTTCTCCCGCATGAAATAACCCCCTGCCCATAACAAAAATATTTATCACTACAATCACGAACTATTATCACTATATGATAATAGTTCGTTCGTTTTTTATAGAACACACAAAATCGCAAGAAAATTGCCTTTATTCACCACGTATGCACAATAGATAACGCTTACAATTGGTTCCTTTGCCGAATGTTCTATTGTCTAAGTAACATTTTCATGGTATCCTATAACTACTTTATAACCCAATATCATCGGCTAATTGTAAGGTTTTCGCCATGATAGCCACGAGGATATGCGCTCATTTTGTCGACTTGGGCACATTTATTTTTTTAATTATGGCCCAGTGTTCTTACCCGATTATGAGTGTAAGGGCGCGTCGGCAGCGCCATTTATGCAGAATAATTGTATTTTTATTCATCCATTCTGCCCATTTGGCTTTGTCCGCTTTCTTTGCAGCAGCATCGGGGGTCCGGTGCCCTTCCGCGGCTTGAGGCGTTAGGAGCTCGTCCCCATGATTTAGAGCCGGTATAGAGCCTTGCTATATACTTTCTAAGATCATGTACAGAACCTTCTATTATGGACGAAACCGCAACTTAATTACATGGGAGGTGACGGTCAGCCTGCTGACCACTAGAATGAATCAAGTTATGCGTGATGAAGGCCGTTTTCAGAATCTCTTGGCCACCGAACATGACTCCTGCGGCATCATTTGTATTGTAGAGAAAGACGGTTTCCCATCCCGTGACAACATCCAGAAAACGATTGAAGCTCTTGTTAAGATGGAGCATCGTTCGGGATTCATCAACGGTGAAGGCGACGGCTGTGGGATCCTGACGGATATCCCGAGAGCCCTCTGGGAGAAGAAACTCCAGGAGAACGGCCTCGACGGCAAGCTTGCATACGATGAGCGTTTCTCCGTAGCCCACATCTTCGTGCCGCGCAAGCTCGACCTGACGGTTGCCCAGATGCAGGAAGGCATCCGCGCCCTGTTCGCTAAGTTCGGTGTCTCCATCCTGATGGAGCAGGAGAACCAGGTGGACAGCTCCGTCCTCGGTCCGAACGGCCGCAATGACGAGCCTACGTTCTGGCAGATCGCCGGCCTCTGCGAGAAGCAGGAAGTGAAAGTTGCCGATCACCTCTTTGAGCTTCATGTTGCGATCGAAGATCAATACACCGTGCACGTCGCCACACTGAGCAACGTGACTGCGGCTTACAAGGTCATGGGTGCCGCAAGCATCCTGCCGAAATATTTTAACGATACCCGCGACCCGCTGTTCGCAGCTCAGGTCACGATCGGACATAACCGTTATTCCACGAACACCCAGTCGAGCTTCTTCCGCGTTCAGCCCTTCTCCCTTCTCGGCCACAACGGCGAGATCAACACGGTGAAGAAGCTGCGCATCGAAGCCGACATGGTCGGCGTACCGCTCGTCGACGGGGGCAGTGACTCCCAGGACATGAACCGTACGATCGAGACGTTCATTCACCGCTCCGGCATGTCCCTGTTCGAAGCGATGGAAGTCGTCTTCCCGCCGATCCACAACGAGATGAAGCTGTTCCGTCCGGAGCTGCAGGATCTCTATGTTTACTACCGCCAGACATGGGGCCACTTCGCCCAAGGTCCTGCCGGTATCGTATCCCGCTACGGCAACGAGTGTATCTTCAGCGTCGATGCCCTCGGTCTTCGTCCGGTATGGATGGTGGAGAGCGAAACTTCGCTGTACTTCTCCTCCGAGCAGGGCGTGATCACCGTCGGCGAGATGGTTGCTGATCCGAAGCCGATCGCACCGGGCGAGAAAATCGGCGTGGTGCTGACACCGGGCGAGCATATCCAGGTTATCCCTTACTACGAAGTGCAGAACCTGGTACTGAAGCGCGCTTCGGCACGCGTTGGTCTGGACGGCCTCCGCAAGCACCTCGTACAGGATGTAGCTGTTAGCGAATCGGCTCCATCGGCTGACGTTGTACCTAACGATGCCGTATACAGCTCGTTCGGCTGGGACCGCGACGGGATCACGATGATCGAGTCGACTGCCGAAACCGGCGCCGAGCCGATCCGTTCCCTCGGTCACGACAGCCCGCATGCGGCCCTCGCATGGGAGCGTCAGAACATTCCGGACTTCATCAAGGAAAGCGTAGCTGTCGTTACGAACCCGGCGATTGACCGTGACCGCGAAATGGAGCACTTCTCCACACGCGTCGTTGTCGGTCCTCGTCCGAAAGTATACGGCGAGCCGGATGCCCGCCCTCGCGTGGAGATTCTGTACCCTGTCGTGCTCGAAGGCAGCAACGGGATCGATTCTCTGGCCGAGCTGAAGCAGCCTAGCCTGGAGCAGCTCGTGAACCTCTTCGGCGGCCCGAACGGTGAGAGCGTTGCTGTGCTGTCGACGACGTTCCCTCGCGGCGGTTCGCTGGAAGCGGCTCTGAATGAGCTGGCGGCTGAAGCGGTCCGTGCTGTGAAGAACGGCGCTATGCTGGTTGTCCTCGACGACAGCGAAGCGCATCAGAACGACCGTCTGTGGATGGATCCACATCTGGCTGTCTCCAAGGTTGATATTGCCCTTAGAGCCGAGAAGCTCGGATTCGGCGACAACCTGCGCCGCCAGACGACCATCGTCCTGCGCAGCGCGGCGATCCGCAACCTGCATGACATTGCTGTGGCCTGTGGCCTTGGCGCAGACGTTCTGTCTCCATACATTATGTTCGCTACCGCTGCTTCCAAAGACGGCGCGCCGGCAGCTCGCAAAGTATTCACGGCCCTCATGAAGGGTCTGGAGAAAGTCATCTCCACGATCGGTACGCACGAGCTGCGCGGCTACACCCGCTTCTTCTCGTCCATCGGCCTCAAGCCAGAGCTGGCCGACGTGCTCGATATCGTGAACTACCTCGGCAGCGACAAGGCCGGCACAGGGTATGCCGAGCTCGAAGCCGAAGCCGAAGCGCGCTACAACGACTTCACAAACCCGAAAGCCAAGGCGGCGAAGAACTTCCGCTTCTTCCAGCGCATGTGGAAGGCTCTCGGCGACGCAGCTTCCGGTGCGGCTCCTTACACGGACTACCGCGACAAGCTTCGTGACGAAGAGAAGAAGAACGCCATCTCGATCCGTCACGTTGCCGGATTCGACTTCGAGAAGGCGCACAGCGAAGGCCGCAAGCCGCTTGACCCGTCGCAGGTCGAGATCGGTATCGGCGGACACAGCCTGCCGATGCTCATCTCCTCGATGTCCTTCGGCTCGCAGAACGAAACAGCTTTCCGCGCTTACGCCGAAGCCGGCGAACGCCTCAACATGGTTACCATGAACGGCGAAGGCGGAGAGATCAAAGACATGCTCGGCAAATACAAGCGTACGCGCGGTGCGCAGGTCGCTTCCGGCCGTTTCGGCGTCAACGTCGAGCTGGCGAATGCCGTAGCGTTCCTTGAAATCAAGATCGGTCAAGGCGCGAAGCCGGGCGAAGGCGGTCACCTTCCGGGCTCCAAGGTTACGGCCAAGATCGCAGCAGCACGGAACGCCACGATCGGTTCCGATCTGATCTCGCCATCCAACAACCACGATATCTACTCGATCGAGGACCTGGCACAGATCATCTCGGAGCTGAAGGAAGCTTCCGGCCGCAAGGCACAGATCATCGTCAAGATTCCGGTTGTACCGGGTGTCGGCACCATCGCCGTCGGCGTAGCCAAGGCCGGCGCAGACGTCATCACGCTCTCCGGCTTCGACGGAGGTACGGGTGCGGCGCGTATTCACTCCATCACGCACGTAGGTCTGCCTACCGAGATCGGAACGAAGCTCGCTCACTTGGCCCTCATCGACGCAGGCCTTCGCCACCGCGTGGAACTGTGGTCCGACGGCGGCATGAAGTCCGGTCAGGACGTCGTCAAGATGGTTATGCTCGGCGCCAACCGTGTCGGCTTCGGTTCCATCGCGATGCAGTCCATCGGATGTACGACCTGCCGCGGATGTCACCTGGATACCTGCCACGTAGGTATCGCTACGCAGATCGACTCCATGGAAGAAGCCGAAGAGAAAGGTCTTCGCCGCTTCGTACCGCGTGTGTACGATCTCGCCGTAGACGGCCTTGTCCGTATCTTCAGCGGTATCGGTGAAGAGGTTCGCGAAACCGTTGCCCAGCTCGGCTTCAAGAACCTGCAGGAACTCGTCGGCCGTTCCGACCTGCTCCAGCAGATCTCGCACCTCGAGCGCATCGACCTGTCCGACCTGCTCCGTCCGGCTCCGCTCTCCTTTGCTGCTGCGCAGGAAGCTCATGCCGAAGTGGCTGCTGCCGTATCGTCCGATATCCGGATCGCTGCCGGCGCCGAAGGCCAAGAGTTCTTCCCGGATGCCGTATCGTTCCATGCACCGGTTGAACGCACTTGGAGCAAAGTCGATGCCGAATCCCGTATTCTCGGGGCACGCTATGCGAGCCACCGCGTAAGAGACCGCTTTGACGGCAGCTACGACAGCCTGCCTGCGGTGAACATCACGATGACTGAAGGTTCCGTACCGGGCAACGGTCTGGCCGCATTCAACGCCCGCGGCGTAGACATCACGGTACACGGCGGTGCGGAAGACGGCGTCGGTAAGATGTCCCTCGGCGGCAAGGTTGCCATCCTGAAGGCACCGAGCAAGCACAAGCAGTTTATCAACGGTTCCGTTGGTAAATCGTTCGGTTACGGCGCTCAGAAGGGTCTGTTCCTGATCCAGGGCAATGCCGATACTCGTGCCTGCATCCGCTTCTCGGGCGCAGACGTTGTCTTCGGCGGCGAGATTACCACTCCGCTCCGTGACGATCTGGGCGGCCTCGCCTCCCGTGCGAACCTGAAGGGTTTTGCGTTCGAGTACATGACCAACGGCCGTGCCGTGGTTCTCGGCGACCCAGGTCCATGGATCTGCGCAGGGATGACCGGCGGCGTAATCTACCAGCGCCTCGTTCCTGAGATGGGACTGGATCAAGCGGCTATCGAGCGCCGTATCGCCAAAGGTGCCAAAGTGAAGATCGAACAGATCGGACCTCAAAGCACCAAGGATCTGAACGAACTGCTCGGCGCTTACCTGGAAGAGCTTACGAAATCCGGCCAAACGGAAGCCGCAGCAACGATCGAAGGTCTGCTGGCTAACCTCCAGGCGAACTTCGTCCGGATCGCTCCGGTGAACCTGCAGGCTGATCAATCCGTTGCTACGGAGTAGATCAATCTTTCAAGCATCACCCTGTGATTGCCATCGCATTCCCAACAGCCTCCTGCTTGCAGGGGGCTGTTTTTCTATCTTCTTAGTTCCGCCACCACCCATCTTGGCCCCTCTGATTTGCACGCGCTTTACTTTAACCGGCATGATCACCCGCCCCCCTCATTTCGACCATCCTACCGCTGTACAACAGTGTTCGTTGTAATGGCATGTGCCTTCTATGTGCCTCTTTTCCCTCCTCCCCCCCCTACCCTCACTTCCCTGTGGGATGCTCGTGCTTATAGCCTACCTATGTGTCTAAGTATGTGCATGCCTTCTATGCCCTCTTGGCTTCCGAACGTCCTTGTTGTCTCCATGTCGTCATCCTGCCTTAGCTTTCGGTGTGAAGCGCTGGGGACACCGTTTAAGGGGCAGCCCGTCAACTCCCTGCACGAGCATGTGTTATGCCTCCTGTCTCGTTTTCCATAGCTGCCTTCAATCCTTGCCTTCTTTGCCTCCATGCGTCACTTTTTCCTTCCCCTTCTATCTCCCTCTGGCTCTTGGCAGCTTTCTCCGCATAATACTTTATCATGTTTGTGCATACCTGTAGGAAGGGTAATAGCCGAGTATTGCGGCTGTCCTGCTTTGTACCATTCCTGTCCCTCCCCACTGTACCGTATAGTTTTAACTTATCGATTGATAAAATAAAGGAGGCCCCATATGTCCGACGAACGTTACCGTGCAAGCCAAGAAGGAGATCATGATGTTTTCCCTTGCACCTGGTATACTGTAGGCTGGTCCAAAGAATTGAAGCCGGGCCGGCTCCTTAGGAAAAGGATTGCCGGACGCGACTTCGTCCTGTTCCGCGATTCAGCAGGTACTGCTCAGGCACTTCATGCCTACTGTCCTCATCGCGGGGCAGACTTATCGCTCGGAAGCTGTGAAGGTGATCGGCTGCGCTGCCCCTACCATGCCTGGACCTTTCAGGGAGATGGCACCTGCACATCCATTCTCGCCCAGCCGGACAGGAAGATTCCCGACTTTGACCACACCCAGGCTTACCCTGTCAAGGAACAAGCGGGCCTGCAGTGGATCTCCCATGACACTGCGCGAACTGAACGGACAGATGCCGGAGCCTCCTTCCTTATTGCCGGAGCTTGACGACCCCGAACTTGTGCTGGCCCCCTACGATGCCGTGTGGCAGGCTCATCTCTCCCAGGTCATCGAGAGTGTCATCGACACAGCCCACGTGCCCATCGTTCACCGCCGGACCATCGGGTGGAACAGCTCTTCAAGCATCCATATCGATTTTGAAGCCACCGATGATCGGATCACCATTCGCAATGGCAGCGGCCTGCTAACCTACCGATTTCCCCAGCAGTGGCTGCTCACTCCGGCCGAGCCACGGCGAAGCCGGTTCATCAATTACGTAACTTTTACCCCGGTTGATCGGGAAGTTACGGCGATCTTCGGCTATGCAGGCAGGAATTTCACCAAATTTCCGTGGGTGAGCCGTATCTTCTCCCGCTACAGCGCACGGGTGCTGGAGGAAGACCGTGCCGTCGTAGAGAGCCAGCACCCGCGTCCCATCCCGGATGCCCTGCGCATGGAAGCCCATGTGGGAGCCGACGGTCCTCAGGTCCGGTTCCGGCAGCGCTGGTACCAGTTCTTGACCAGCGGGGAGCCCCGGATATCCCTCAAAGATCGCGTACGCTGACACCATACCGGCTGCGTATCCTTACATCAGACTCAGCACAGGCCCTGCTGCCACTGCCATTCTAGAGTAAAGGGCAGAAAATTTCTGCCCCTCCTCATCAAACCGTACGTGAGGTTTTCCCTCATACGGCTTTCCGATGTTCGTCATTCATGTGCATGCAGATCACAAAAGCGCTTTAAGTCCATATTGCCTGGTCAGAAACCTTACTTCTTGAAGCGAACTCCCCCACCTCGCACGTTGCCTCTTCTTGGCATACCATCTCGTAAACCTTTGCAAAATGTACCAGTCCAGTTTGGCCAGCTTTAATTGGCTGTAGGCTGTGTAGTAGTAATTCCTCCACCCCTGAATCTTTGGATTCAGCCACCGCACATGTTCGGCGAATGACTTGTGTCTCATCTTCGGCGGTGCGAGACGTTCTTTAACAACCTCCCGAATACGTTCTTCCGCTTTCCGGGTTAACCACTGCTGGGTTGTGTAGTACACCTTCCCTTGGGAAGTTTCCGCTTTTGTTTTGCGATGGTGCATGCCGAGAAAGTCAAACCCTTCTTCTCCTGTCCATAACCCGACAAGGCGCGTCTTGATGGGATGCAGGGTAAGATCGAGCCGTTCCATAATCGTCTGGATCAGTTGGTAGGCTCTTTCTGCTTCTTTCCTTGTTTTGCACACTACTACCAGATCATCGGCATATCGTGTGAGTTCCCCCAGTCCGCTCCCATGTCGTTCCCACAGGATGTCGAAGTAGTTCAGATAGATGTTCGCCAAAAGGGGAGAGATGACTCCGCCCTGCGGCGTTCCCAGATCCGTGCGTCGAATCATTCCTTCCTCCAGGACACCCGCGTTCAGCCACTTTCTTACCAGCTTCAAGAGGCGCCTGTCACTAATTCGCATTTCCATCAGCTTCATCAACTTCTCTTGATTGATGTTATCGAAGTAAGCTTGGATGTCGACGTCGACCACCCAATTCCCTTTACGGTTGCATGCTTTTCGGATACGATCCAGCGCCTGCTTGGCGCTTCGCTTCGGCCTGAATCCAAACGAAGCTTCCTGGAAATCCGCTTCAAAGATCGGTTCTATGACCAGTTTCGCTGCCATCTGTACGACGCGGCCTCGGATGGTAGGGATACCCAGCGGCCTTTGCTTTCCATCTTTCTTCGGAATGTAGCGCCGTCTTACCGGCTGCGGATGGTACTTGCCTTCTTTTAGGATTCGTTGGCATTTGTACAAAAAGACGTTCTCTCCTTGTTTCACTATGTCCGCAAGTGTCTCTCCGTCGATTCCAGCCGATCCTTTATTGGCTCGTACTCTCCTCCATGCCTCCCTCAGAATGTCCATCCGATACACCTTGTCATAGAGCGCATGGAATCTACGCTTCTTGTTCTCCTTGGCCGCATGACCTAGTTTCTCTTGGAGTTGTTGAACGTTTTCCTTTGGTGTCGTTAGCCGCTTGGCATTCACTGACTCGTACCTCCTTAAGAAACATGAACAAAGCAGAGCTCCTTCCCTCCCGCAGGTTGTGTTGTCCTGCGTTCCTCGGTAGTATGAGCCCCTCGGACTCCCTTCCTGCAGACTACTCATTTAGCCATGCATGCTTATAGAGAGTCTCTTTACGGGTTCAAAAAAAAATTCCCGTGCAGGGGAGGGTCTCCCCAGTTCACTGCATCCTCTTTCATGTCATGCCGCTCCCTATACGCCGGAAGATTCTTCGCTGCAGCTCCAAGTTCCATACAGCTTCCTTGGCCTTCGTCCTTATAGGCGAGACTCGGCTTCCTCTTTTCCCTCTTGCGAGGCCTTTTTGACGACGCGGCAGGATTCACTTCATGTTACGGCCTGACATGTTGCTCGCGCTGTCTCTGACAGCACTTCCGTCGATACGCTTTTACGTACAGATTTCGCCATACGCAAGTATCCAAGCTACGCGGGGGCTTGGCCCCTCCCGCGACCGGACTTTCACCGGCTAGAAGATGCGTGCTTAGCTGGGCACGCCCTAACAAAAAAGAAGGTGCCCTTTCCGCTTGGAAAGAGCACCTTCTTCAACGATTAGGCCTTGGCTGCACGATAAGCTTCCACGTACTGGGCCGCCTTCTTAGCTACAAGGCTGTAATCGCGCTGCTTGACCGCTTCGGTCGTCAGATCCGATCCGATGCCGACAGCTACGGCCCCCGCTTTGATCCACTCGCCCAGATTGTCGAGCGATACCCCGCCGGTCGGCATGACATTCGCCTGCGGCAGAGGACCCTTGATCGCTTTGATCATGCTCGGGGAGTACAGGTTGCCTGGGAACAGTTTCACTACATCCACACCCAGCTCGAGCGCGCGCTGAATCTCCTGGATGGTCATCACGCCAGGCATGACAGGTACACGGTACCGGTTGCACAGCGTAACGGTATCGGGATTAAGCGAAGGCCCGACGACGAACTCGGAGCCGCTCAGGATGGCCGCGCGTGCCGTTTCGGGATCCAGCACCGTACCTACACCGATGATCGCATAACGGGAGGCATCGACCGTGGTGCTCGAATATTTCTTCGCCAGCTTCTCAATCGCCTGCAGGGCGAAAGGAACGGTCATCGTCACTTCAATCACCTTAATGCCGCCTTCAATCGCCTGTTCGGCCATTTCAACGACTTCGTCCGGTGTGTCGCCGCGCAGTACCGCAACGACCCCTTCGTTCACAATCTTCTGTACGAGCTGCAGCTTTTTCATTGGTTGTATCCTCCCCCTACCGTTCCACGTGCTTGACGTTGTTCAAGAATGCTTCTACCTGCTCCCAAGTGGGGATGCCTTCCCAATCGCCTTCCATCTGGACGACCATACAGCCGATCAGATTTCCGAGGCGAACAGCTTCCACGTGCGTGTATCCTTTGAGCAGACCCACAAAAAATCCGGCGCAGAACCCGTCTCCGGCTCCCACCGTATCCACTACCTGTTCCGCCTTATAGTACGGTACCGCAGAGACCTCGCCGTTCTCGACAACGTAGGTTTCGTCATCTCCGCCTTTGACGATGGACACCGCTTTCAGCTCGGACAGCTTCGCCACAATCTCATCGAAGTTTTCCGTCTGATAGAGCAGCTTCAGCTCATCCAGTCCCGGAAGGAAGTAATCCGCTTCTTGAGCCAGCTCCAGCAGAACGCCTCTTGCTTCCTCAATCGTCCACAGCTTCAGACGCAGGTTCGGGTCAAAGCAGACCTTCACGCCGTGCTTCTTCGCCAGGCGGATTGCTTCTCGGAGGGTGGCCCGGCACGACTCGCTCAGGGCCGCTGTAATGCCTGTTACATGTAGATATTGGGCCTGGGCAATATATTCCTCATCGAGGTGATCAGGCCGCAGCAGACTGGCAGCTGAGCCTTTGCGGTAGTAATACACGGAAGTCTTACCGGATACGACTTCGCGCAGCATCAGGCCTGTCGGTGCCTCGGTCGTCAGCTCCGTGCGGGAGACGTCCACGCCTTCCCCGCGGATTTTCTTCAGAATCATCCGCCCGAAAGGATCTTTGCCGAGCCGGCTGAACCAGCCTGCCCGATGCCCGAGACGGGATACGCCGATCGCTACATTGCTCTCCGCGCCTCCGAAGAGCCCTTGGAAGCTGCTCGAATACTCGATGCCTTTGGACCCCTCCGGCATAATGAGAGCCATGGTTTCTCCGAAGGTGATGATCTCCGGACGGAACATTTGGTGTTCTTGGGTTTGTCCGCTCTCTGCCATTAGCGTGCCATCCATCCGCCGTCAACGGCAAGCACGTGGCCGCTCATGTAGTCCGAAGCAGCGGATGCCAGGAAAATCACAGGCCCCTGCAGGTCTTCCGTCGTGCCCCAGCGTCCTGCCGGAATACGAACGAGAATCTGGGAGCTGCGCTCTTCATCGGCACGAAGCGCGGCCGTATTGTCTGTAGACATATAGCCCGGTGCAATCGCATTCACTTGGACGCCCTTGCTGGCCCACTCGTTCGCCAGGGCCTTGGTTACGCCTGCAATCGCATGCTTCGACGCCGTGTAGCCAGGAACGTTGATCCCGCCCTGGAAGCTCAGCAGGGATGCGATGTTAATGATTTTGCCCGAGCCCTGCTTGATCATCTCGCGGCCCACCAGCTGGCAGAGGAAGAACGCGGAGTTCAGGTTCAGATTGAGCACGTCATGCCAATCCTGCGCACCATGCTCCGCAGCCGGTGTCCGGCGGATGATCCCGGAGTTGTTGACGAGTATGTCGATCTTGCCGAATACGGACAGGGCCTCTTCCACGACGCCCTTCAGCGCCTGCTCGTCCATGAGATTGGCTACGATCGTATGTACTTTACGTCCCAAAGCTTCAATCTCCTGTTGAACTTCACGCGAACGGTCGTTGCTTGTAACGATGACAATATCCGCGCCTGCCTTGGCTAAGCCAAGCGAAATGCCTCCGCCCAGTCCTACGGCACCGCCGGTGACCAAAGCCACTTTTCCGGTCAGATCAAACAAATTCATCTCTACACCCCATTTAAACGTTTTAAGTCTGTTCGCACACGTTTGCGAAGACTTCTCCCTATCATTATATGACATCCGCCGACATTGTGCCATACTCCGGGCCCCAAATCTACCTTTTTCCATACAATGCGTAATACATATGATAGGTGGCCGGAATCCCCGCTTCCCCATAGGTCTGGTTGTACGTTTCGGTCATCAACTCCATTCGCTTACGTGCCATAGCGAATCCGGAGCGACCATCCCGGACGCTGTTCCCCGCCCCCACCCGCTTCACGCTGTCGAGGAATGAACGAACGCTGTCAAACCTCCGGGTCACCCGCTTCTCCTCCCAATCCAGCTCCCAGGAAACCTCGCCGCAGGCATACAGCAGCCTTTGCCATTCTTCCCGGTTCACGAACCTCTGCCCGCTGGCCTGGTGAGGAATTCCCAGAAGGATCTCTGCCTGCCGGAAAGCACTATGCAGCTCATGGAACGTCTCCGGCCCGAAGGTGCTAAATGCCAGCAGTCCATCCTGCCGCATTCGGCTCAGCCAGCCGCTGAGCGTCTTCTCCGTGTCATTAAACCACTGAAAGGCCGCATTGGATACAACCAGATCAACCCCTGATAACTGTTCCTGTGTGCAAAAAGGTGACATGAGCAGAGTCTCGGCATCCCCAGCGAGCACGGTAAGACGTTCGCCGGCCCAAGGACAGCAGCGAAGCCTTGTCACCTCCGCCATCTTCGGTGAAAGGTCGATCGCCATCAGCTCTGCCGCGGGATAGGCCTGCAGAAGCTTCTTGGTAAGCCGGCCGGTACCACATCCGATTTCGACGATTCTGCTCACCTCAGGGCCCTTTCTCCACAGCAGCAGGCGGCTCATCAAGTCGTTGGCCATCTGCTGCTGAACTTCCGCATACAGGTCATATTCATGGGCATGCAGGTCAAAATGCCGCCGGACCCTCTTCTTATCGATACTCCAGGTTTCCATGAAGAAACTCCTTTATGCATTGGTAGAACTCCGGCGTTCTCTCCAAAAAGGGTAGATGCCCTACACCTGGAAGGATAACCTTCCTCCATCCCTCTTCTTCCTTTGGAACCGCTCCAACCGGGCAGATGTTGTCCTCCTGGCCCTGAAGCCACAGCAGACGCATCGTGCCGCTCTGTAGGGCCGGTCGGGCGAGAGCCTGCCAGTCGGCCCTGAGGTCTTCTTGAATCAGGAAACTCAGCCCCGCATGCAGTCCCTCCGGGGAAAAATCGGTGGACCGGACCGCCGCTTTCACCTGATCCGCCAGCCTTTGGTCGTACCCTGTTCCCGTAAGCATGGCTTCGGCAAACCGTTCCGCCACTGCGCCAGGCTCCGCATCCACCCGTGCCCTCATTCGCTCTACGATGCGCCGCGGCCATCCGTAAGTCCGATCCGAGTCGATGAAACGGAGGCTGGTGCCCGTAAGAATAACTAACGGCATTCCACCGTGCATCCTCCCGCCTCGCTGCCTGCCGGACCGTAGCTCCTCCACCAGGCAGCGAAGCATTTGCATTCCACCCAGCGACCATCCGACAACCGCATCGGGCCTCTCATCCCATAGGCAGCGATGAAGCCGCTCAAGCATCTGCACAGCGGAACGGCACCCTTCGTATGTAAAATAGCTGTGGCTCCAACCTGGAAGAAGGTCCTCTGGCTGCACAGAATGGATTCCCTTACCGGCTTCAGCGTTATGAGGCCAAATGATGGGACTCATGCCCCATCCGTGAACCCACAGCATGCGGGGCTCACTCCGCGGCAGATTCATGCTTCTTCACGTCCTATTCGAATTATGCGTTCCAATGCCCACTTAAGGTCCTCATCCGAATGGATTGCCATCAGGCTGAAGCGGATCCTAGCCGTTCCTTCCGGTACCGTAGGAGGCCGGATAGCAACGGCAGCAACTCCCTCCTGCTGCAGCTTTTCACTGACTCTCAGTGTCTTTTCATTGCTGCCCAGTACCAGCGGAACAATATGACACTCGCTTCCTCCCGTATCGAAGCCGGCTTCCTGCAGTCTCTGCCGGAACATCTCCGCCTTACGCTGCAGCTCATCTCTCCGCACGCTGTGGCCTCTGACCGACTGCCAGCTCTGGTACACCGCCGAGATCACGGCCGGAGGGAGCGCGGTTGTAAAAATGAAACTGCGGGCCTTGTTTATCAGGTAGTCCTTTAACATGGAATCCCCGGCGATATAGCCTCCATAAGCACAGTAAGCTTTGCTGAATGTTCCCATCTGAACCTCCACCCGGGAGGTTAATCCCATAGCATGAACAAGCCCTTGGCCTTCTTCGCCGTATAGTCCGCCGCTGTGGGCTTCATCCACCATCAGGATGGCCTCATAGCGGTCTTTCAGCTCCGCCAGCTCACGCAGCGGCGCCATGCTGCCGTCCATGCTGAAGATCGAATCCGTAACGATCAGCTTCTTGGCACCCCGAGGCGCTTTCTTAAGCTGATCTTCCAGCCGGTCCAGATCCCTATGGGGATAACGGAAGCATTGCGCCCTGCTGAGGACGATGCCGTCTATGATGCTCGCATGATTGAGGCGGTCGCTGAATACACAGTCCGACCGCCCTACAAGCGCAGGGATCACACCGGTATTCGCCATATAACCGCTGGAGAAGAGCAGGCAGCTCTCCGTCCCTTTGCAGCGGGCAAACTCCTCTTCCAGCCTCGTACATAAGGGATGATGACCGGTTATGAGCCGCGATGCCCCAGCTCCCATACCGGCCGGAAAGGCCCCCAGCTCCTGTCTTATCTGCAGCAAATCCGTCCCAAGATATTGGTTGGATGCCAGATTCAGCATCCGACGCCCTGAGCGGATGACCCAACCGCCGGGCCGGGGCTCCGAGTCTACGAGTGAACGGTACTGCCCCCGCTCTCTCAGCGACTCCAGTTCGCTTTGCATCCACATCATATGCTGTCGGCTCATTCCTCACATGTCCTCCCTAAAGGGCACAGAGCTCAATCTCGAAGCCCATATCCTCGATCATATGATGATCCGCCGTTGCCTCCTGGCCTTCCGTGGTCAGATAGTCGCCTACGAACACCGAGTTTGCAGCATACAGCGCGAGAGCCTGCATCGACCGGAGATTGACCTCCCTGCCGCCAGCCACCCTGATTTCTTTGGTGGGGCAGATCAGTCTCATCAGCGCCAGCACCTTCAAGCACCGCCGCGGGTCCAAATCCCTTTGATTCTCCAATGGAGTTCCAGGTATGGAGTTAAGAAAATTCACCGGGATCGAATCCGCATCCAGCTCTCGCAGGGCATAAGCCATCTCGACGATCTCCTCATTCGTCTCTCCCATGCCGATGATACAGCCCGAACATGGCGACATGCCTGCTGCTTTCGCCTTCTCTACCGTCTCTACCCTGTCGTCATAGGTATGAGTCGTAGTAATATTGCCGAAGTTGGCTTTGCTCGTATTGAGATTATGATTATAGCGGTCTACACCGGCTTCTTTTAATTTGACGGCCTGCTCTTCGCTGAGAATGCCGAGGCAGGCGCAAATTTTCATCGGCATGGTCGATTTGATCTCTTTCACCGCCTCCACCACCTGATCAAGCTCCTTGCCGGTTGGCCCCCGTCCGCTGGCCACAATACAGTATGTACCTACTTTAAGCTCCATCGCTTTGCGCGCACCGTCCACAAGCGTTTCCTTCTCTAGCAGAGGATACTTCGTAATCGCCGCCTTTGAGACAATCGACTGGGAGCAGTATCCACAGTCCTCCGGGCATAACCCGCTCTTGGCATTGATGATCAGATTCAGCTTGACCCTCTTGCCGTAGTAATGCCGCCTCACCTGAAATGCCGCATCCATAATCCGCAGCAGTTCATCATCCGGTGCTTCCAGCAGGTCGAGCCCTTCTCGCATTGTCAATCGCTCACCCAGTATCGCTTTCTCCGCCAGCCCGTTCCAGTTGGTAGATGTCGTAACCATTCATCCCAGCTCCTCTGCTTCTTCTATGGAATCCCTATGATTTATAAAAAGGCCATGATCTCGTCCATACGTACCCGGTTCTCCACGATCCCGATCCATTTGCTCCTCCAGACTTCCCATTCATTCATCGTTGCCGGATCCTCCTCCAGCCTCGGCAGTACACCCAGGACCGGAACGGAGCCAAAGTGTTCGATCATCTCGATCGTCTCGCTTAATGCCAGATCGTCCTCTCCCGAATAGCCGTTTAGTATAACACCTGCCATTCGGAGTCCCTTCTGTCTTGCCGCCGCAATGGTCAGCAGCGTATGGTTAACCGTACCGAGCTGGGTCCGTGCGACAACCAGCAGCGGCAGAGCTATAGCTGCAGCCAAGTCCGCAACGGTGTGCCGCGCTGTTAGCGGAACAAGCAGTCCACCGGCTCCTTCTACCAGGAGACGAGGATACGCTGCCAGCCTACGTGTTCCTTCGGCCAGCAGCTCATCCCAAGGGATCGGGATCTCAGCCCGCCGCGCCGCCATCCAAGGGGCCAACGGAGCCTGCAGTGTGATCGAGACGGTCTCCGTCTCGGATTGTTCGATACCACTGCCTCTCAGCAGTCGCCTACTATCCGCCCTAGGATCACCTAACCTGGTTCCAGATTGTATTGGCTTCCAGATGTGCAGGCTGGTGGCTTGCCCAGACCTTCCAGTCTGTAGAGTTAAGCGTCTTACTGCCGCAGCGGCAAGGACGGAGGTGACCCAGGTCTTGCCTACTTCCGTATCCGTTCCGGTAACGAAAAAACCTTTCCCCATATAGATCGCTCCAATACGTTAACCATTTAAAACGATTATAGGTTAACAATTCACTCGGTTCGATTCTACATGAACTTCGAGAGAGGGGCAAGCACAATTTTCCATAGGAGGAATCGGGTGGTTGAACAAGCTTTCGAGAAAACACAAAAAAACCTTCTACACAAAATGTAGAAGGTTATATATTCATAAAAAGCGTCCCAGGAGGGATTCGAACCCCCGACAACTCGCTTAGAAGGCGAGTGCTCTATCCGACTGAGCTACTGGGACATGGAGCGGGTGATGGGAATCGAACCCACGCTACCAGCTTGGAAGGCTGGAGTTCTACCATTGAACTACACCCGCATGAGGTTAAAGAAAACTGATGGTCGGGACGACACGATTTGAACATGCGACCCCCTGGTCCCAAACCAGGTGCTCTACCAAGCTGAGCTACGTCCCGTTAAGATGATGCCGGTAGAGGGACTCGAACCCCCACGGTTTCCCTCACGATTTTGAGTCGCGCGCGTCTGCCAATTCCGCCATACCGGCATGTATGTTACGGAGGTGGGAATTTGGAGCGGAAGACGGGAATCGAACCCGCGACCCTCGCCTTGGCAAGGCGATGCTCTACCGCTGAGCCACTTCCGCATAATAACATAAAATACTGTGATACGCTAGATCGAATTGATGGAGCGGAAGACGGGAATCGAACCCGCGACCCTCGCCTTGGCAAGGCGATGCTCTACCGCTGAGCCACTTCCGCAAAGGGGATGTAAGAAAAACATGGTGAGCCATGTAGGACTCGAACCTACGACACCCTGATTAAAAGTCAGGTGCTCTACCGACTGAGCTAATGGCTCTTACATGGCTGGGGATCTAGGATTCGAACCTAGGCATGACGGAGTCAAAGTCCGTTGCCTTACCGCTTGGCTAATCCCCAATAGAAGAAATGGGGCGGTCGAAGGGAATTGAACCCTCGAATGCCGGATCCACAAACCGGTGCGTTAACCACTTCGCCACGACCGCCATAATGTTGCTGGTGCCGTCGAGAGGAATCGAACCTCCGACCTACGCATTACGAGTGCGTTGCTCTACCGCTGAGCTACGACGGCATATTTCATAAAACAACACCGATGCAGTAGAAACGTAAGTTTCCCGTTCTCGATGTATTTGTTGTAAAAAATGGCGGAGCCGACGGGATTCGAACCCGCGGTCTCCTGCGTGACAGGCAGGCATGTTAGGCCTCTACACCACGGCTCCACACTAAGAAAATTGGTTGCGGGGGCAGGATTTGAACCTGCGGCCTTCGGGTTATGAGCCCGACGAGCTACCGGGCTGCTCCACCCCGCGTCAGTAAAATCATTATGGTGGAGGCTGACGGGATCGAACCGCCGACCCTCTGCTTGTAAGGCAGATGCTCTCCCAGCTGAGCTAAGCCTCCATGGGATAAAGATGACCCGTAGGGGATTCGAACCCCTGTTACCTCCGTGAAAGGGAGGTGTCTTAACCCCTTGACCAACGGGCCGAACCAATGATAATTGCAATAAACCCTAAAGGTAATGCTACGGAGAGAGAGGGATTCGAACCCTCGAGACGCTTGTGACGCCTACACGATTTCCAATCGTGCTCCTTCGGCCAGCTCGGACACCTCTCCAAGAAATGGCTCCCCGAACAGGACTCGAACCTGTGACAACTCGATTAACAGTCGAGTGCTCTACCAACTGAGCTATCAGGGAATAGTGAGCTGTATCATGGATCTTAAGATCCGCTTGGCGACGTTCTACTCTCCCAGGACCCTGCGGTCCAAGTACCATCGACGCTGGAAGGCTTAACGTTCGTGTTCGGGATGGGTACGCGTGGTTCCCTTCCGCCATCATCACCAAACGGTTTGTGTATCGGCCAGGATACACGGTAATACATATTCAAGGCAGCTTGTACCTTGAAAACTGGATATACATTCGGGTATATCATTTTGCGTTCCGTTGTGCTTCGCACAAAGGTCACTACCAAAATGATATATCCTCACTCGCTAGCTAAAGACCTCACATCTACATTACTGCTGCCGCTTCCTTACGGAAGCTAGTGGATAAGCCCTCGACCGATTAGTATTCGTCAGCTCCACACGTTGCCGCGCTTCCACCCCGAACCTATCAACCTCGTCGTCTACAAGGGGTCTTACTGACTTGGGAAATCTCATCTTGAGGGGGGCTTCACGCTTAGATGCTTTCAGCGCTTATCCCGTCCGTACTTGGCTATCCAGCCGTGCTCCTGGCGGAACAACTGGTACACCAGCGGTACGTCCATCCCGGTCCTCTCGTACTAAGGACAGCTCCTCTCAAATTTCCTGCGCCCGCGACAGATAGGGACCGAACTGTCTCACGACGTTCTGAACCCAGCTCGCGTACCGCTTTAATGGGCGAACAGCCCAACCCTTGGGACCTACTTCAGCCCCAGGATGCGATGAGCCGACATCGAGGTGCCAAACCTCCCCGTCGATGTGGACTCTTGGGGGAGATAAGCCTGTTATCCCCAGGGTAGCTTTTATCCGTTGAGCGATGGCCCTTCCATTCGGTACCACCGGATCACTAAGCCCGACTTTCGTCCCTGCTCGACCTGTTTGTCTCGCAGTCAAGCTCCCTTATGCCTTTGCACTCTTCGAATGATTTCCAACCATTCTGAGGGAACCTTGGGGCGCCTCCGTTACGCTTTAGGAGGCGACCGCCCCAGTCAAACTGCCCACCTGACACTGTCCCCGCACCGGATCACGGTACCAGGTTAGAACTCCGATACGATCAGGGTGGTATCCCAACGGCGCCTCCACCCAAGCTGGCGCTCAGGCTTCTCAGGCTCCCACCTATCCTGTACAGATCGTACCAAAGTCCAATATCAAGCTGCAGTAAAGCTCCATGGGGTCTTTCCGTCTTGTCGCGGGTAACCTGCATCTTCACAGGTATTAAAATTTCACCGGATCTCTCGTCGAGACAGCGCCCAAGTCGTTACGCCATTCGTGCGGGTCAGAATTTACCTGACAAGGAATTTCGCTACCTTAGGACCGTTATAGTTACGGCCGCCGTTTACTGGGGCTTCGGTTCACAGCTTCGGGTTACCCCTAACCGCTCCCCTTAACCTTCCAGCACCGGGCAGGCGTCAGCCCGTATACTTCGCCTTGCGGCTTCGCACAGACCTGTGTTTTTGCTAAACAGTCGCTTGGGCCTTTTCACTGCGGCCCCCTCGGGCTATTCACCCTACCGAGGCACCCCTTCTCCCGAAGTTACGGGGTCATTTTGCCGAGTTCCTTAACGAGAGTTCTTCCGC
>NZ_CP187970.1:187500-612500 GCF_049942825.1 Paenibacillus sp. S-38 | reverse complement strand
GCCGTTTCGGTTGTCCGGCGAAGCGGGGCTTTCTCCTCCACCGTCTTGAGAATGGAGTTAAAGTCTTTGATCCCCTTGGCTGCAAGCGTCCGGATCGGCCCTGCCGAAATAGCGTTAACCCGGATATTGAACTGGCCAAGGTCATTCGCTAGGTAGCGGACGCTTGCTTCCAGGGCGGCCTTCGCCACGCCCATCACGTTATAGTTCTTCAAGGCACGCTCCGCACCAAGGTAAGTCATTGTCATAATACTGCCGCCCTCGGTCATTAGAGGGTAGAGCTTCTGGGCTACGGCAACAAGGGAGTAAGCACTGATGTCATGAGCCAAAGCGAAGCCGTCTCGCGAGGTGTTCACGAACATCCCTTCAAGCTCTTCCGTTCGAGCAAAAGCGATACTGTGCACAATACCATGAAGAACACCGAATTGCTCCCTCAGATTCTCGGCCAGACGGTCGAGATCCGCATCATCCGTTACGTTGCATGGGAGAATGGACGCTCCCTCAATCGTTCCGGCAAGCTTCCGTACGCGTTCCTCCACCCGTTCGTTCTCATAAGTAAAGACCAGTCTTGCGCCCTGAGCCGCCAAAGACTGGGCGATCGCCCATGCGATACTGCGGTCGTTAGCCACGCCCATGACCACGATGTTCTTCCCGGCAACCAAACTCATATCCTTACGTCCCCCTGTCGCTTATAGGCTCGTACCTTTCGCTTACATCAAGGTAACGTATTTTGCCAGAAGTTTCAAGAGAAGTTTGGCCAGCTCCGGTTCCGCATTCTCTAGCTCAGATTTCAAAAGACGCTTGGGAGAGCATGGTGACATTCTGCTCCTTTCCGAGATCCTCCGCCAGCTTCAGGAGGGAGCCGTCTTTCATCTTGGCTTCGAGCATCACGTCAAGCCGGGGTGTCAACGGTGCGATAGAACGTATGAAATCCATGAATACCCCTGTCTCAATATACTCAGCATGTCCTCTGGGATCGCTCTCGCTCTTCGGGCTCGAGACGTGGATTTTGGGCGGAAGATCCCGCGCGGAGCCGCTTGCGTCCCCCTGCTCCTTCTGTCCCTTCCAAGTAAGCAGAATCCTCGGCCACAGCTCCGCAGCCGAAAGCTCGCTCGGATTCACCGCATCATGATGGATATCGAGCACCATCGGCACCCCCGCCTCCTCGCAGATCTCCAGGGTCTCGAGGGCATTGAACGTTTTATCGTCGTTCTCCAGGGTCATTCTCTCGCGGATCCGTTCGGATAATGCTCCGAATTGTTCCAGGAACCGGGCCCGGGCAGCCTCTTTGTTCCCATAAGTTCCGCCGACGTGGATATTGCATTTGGCCGACGCATCCAATCCCATCGCCTCCAGCATTCGGACATGCCGCTCCAGATCGGCCCGTGAGCTGCGCAGAACATCCTCCCGGGGTGTGCTGAAGACGGTAAAATGATCGGGATGAAAGGACAGCCTCATCCGGTTCTCCCTGGCGTATTGGCCGAGCTCGGCAAAATCGCCCGACAGCCGCTCGATGGGATCCCAATCCCCCAGCCCTTCATGCCCGAGAAGCGGAATGAGCTTGGAGGAAATCCGGTACATTTCAATATCATGAGCCCGGTTATGCTTCAGCAGACGCAGTGTGTTACGAATATTCTCCGCGGCGATGCGTTCAAGCTTGCGAATGGCGGCCTCCCGGTCCCCGAGCTTCTCAAAATTCGTATAGGTCATCGTCTTCGAAGGTGAAGCGTTCTTCACCATCACGGACATGGCCACATAACCCAACCGGACAATCACGCTTATGCCCCCTTTCAGTCCATTTTTCCTATGAACTTAGGATGCCCGTTCTGTCCTTCCGGCATAAAAATAAGGTTCATGTTCATACGCCTCCGTGACAGACTAGCCCGGCTTGCCAGCCGGATGCAAACAAAAGAGCAGCCCCCCCTTCTACAAGGTGAACTGCTCTTAGGTATTTCATGAGCCTGATGATTAAGGCCGCTAGCCATTAAGCAAATGAAGCTTCGCTATTATTCCTGCTCCCCGAAAAACATCTCGTGAGCCAGGGCCGTCTGAATCCTTGCTTCTTCGTCCGTCAAACGCCGCACAAGCTCCATCTCGACCTGGGTCACTTCCTCCCCTTGGAAGTTGATCTCAGCGATGGAAGCCAAAATTTTCACAATGGCAATCGCCTGATTGGAAAGGGTATAGGCTATCACCTTCTGGCCGGCCGGGAACACGCGGAACCCGCTCTTGACCATTTTGCCGCGGCCGTATTCGAGCAGCTCGTACAGCTCCTGCTCCGACTTGAATTTGCAGACGGAATTGAATTCGGTTTGGAATCCCATGACCGACGCTCCTCTCGATTAGACATACCCTTAATTCCTAGAATAAGGGATGCCGCCAAACGAAGCAAGCCGATGCAGAAAAGCACCGGCTTGCGGATGGACTACGTTAAATCGAACGAATAGCTAAGACGCTGCTTCTCTTCGTGACGCTGAATCGCCAGACGGACCAGGTCATCCAGAAGCTCGCTGTAAGGCTTGCCGGACTCTCTCCAAAGGAGCGGATACATGCTGAAAGGCGTAAACCCCGGCATCGTATTAATCTCATTAATGTAGATTTCGCCGTTATCTTTGCGAAGGAAGAAATCAACGCGGGACAAGCCCGAGCCATCAATGGATTGGAACGCACGAACCGCCAGGTCACGGATTCGGGAAGACAGCTCGCTGTCGATCTCCGCCGGAATAATCATCGAGGACTTGCCGTCGATATACTTCGCCTTATAGTCATAGAATTCGCTGGAAGAAACGATCTCCCCCACAACGGAAGCCTGCGGCTCGTCATTGCCGAGCACGGCCACTTCCACCTCACGGGCATCGATAAACTCTTCGACAATCACTTTGCGGTCATAGCGGAACGCTTCGGCGATCGCAGACAAGAGCTCATCGCGGTTGCGAGCCTTATTGATCCCGACGCTTGAACCCAGATTAGCCGGCTTGACGAAGCAAGGATAGCCGATCGCAATTTCGATTTCCATAATAAAGAACGCGTTGTCTTTCTCCCATTGATTCTTCGTAAAATGGCGGAATACGCACTGTGGAAGACCTTCCTGAGCGAAGACCTTTTTCATCATAACTTTATCCATCCCCACGGCTGAAGCGAGAACGCCCGTTCCTACATAAGCGATATTCGCCATCTCGAGAAGCCCCTGGACCGTGCCATCTTCACCGAACGTGCCGTGAAGCAGGGGAAAAACGACATCAAGCTGCGCGGCAGCCGTGCCGCCGCTCTCGGTTGCGGACTGTGTTCCCTGCGTCTTGGCCGGAGCCGGCGAACCAAACAGTGGCTGAAGAGCAAAGGTGCCCGCGCCGCCCGAAGCGGACGCGGACTCAAAGGTCAGCGCATCGACGGATTCCGCCGGTGCCGTCAGCTGAGGACCCGTGCGCCAATCTCCCTCTTTGGTTATGTAAAAAGGCTGAACCTCATATTTGTTCAAGTCAAATGCCTTCGTTACGGCAAGAGCAGTCTGGAGAGACACTTCATGTTCTCCGGATTTGCCTCCGTATATCAGGCCTACGCGAATTTTGCTCATAAGTACCCTCCGGTTAATGAAGTCTGTCGTCCATTACGTCAGAAAGAAGAAAAGCGGTGCATGGGCCCGCCCGAAAAAGCGAACCCTACCTACGGTAAAGGAATGGCTCACCTATCGTCATTATAATGCATCCGAAATATGTATGAAGCGGTACTGTGTCCGCGTCGTCCATGCGTGGGAATCCTTGTAATCCCAGTATCGGCGCCGGGAGCTGACCGTGTGTGCGTTAACCAGCGGCATCCCGTTCGAATCCTTGGCTGTGACGATCGTGCTGTGCTGAAATCTGCCGTCTCCGTCCCAATCATAGGCAATGACATCGCCGGGTTCGAGATCGCCCGCGGAGGCTACCTCCTGGCCGCGAAGCCCGCTGCGGCTCGTGCGAAGGTGAAACTGCAGACTCTCCGCCACGGCCCAGGAAAAGCTCCAAAGCTCCTGGCCGCCGAGCCTGCCTTTGTACCACCAGCCCGCATCCCTTTTATCAGTATAGTTCATCGGCGCCCCCCCTGCAAAGAGGCATTGGGAGATGTAGCTGGTGCAGTCGACTTCAAATGCGATGTAGGCCGGGTTATTTCCATCCCACCATTTGTCTGCGTACCGCACTGCTTCCAAACGGTTGTAGGAACGCCGGGAAACAGCGCCGGCCACCGGAGCAACTCCAGGACCGAGCAAGGGTACCGAAGGCGCGCGCATCAAGCCCACACTCTCGAATTCGTCGTCCGCTTCCAGCAGCGCACCCGGGGGGGCTGCCTTCAACCGGAGTCTCTGCTCCCCATGAAGCGGCTCGATCCGGCGGATCGTCCAGCCTTCGCCCCCGGGAGAAGGTGCCAGGTAGATCCGTTCCTGCTCCACCCGCTGTTCCTCGTAAGCGTCGTGCCCAAGCTGCCCTACGGCAATCCGCTTCAGTACGCACTCGGCGGCAACTCCCTCTTTGTACGGAACGGTTTGTCGGATGGAGAGGCGGGTTTCATTTTTGACGGGCAGCAGGCCTCTTTCGCGGTCACTGTCGAAGCGGCGGGCTAGTCTCGACCGCTCGGCGGACAAATACGCCTCATCGCTTACAAACGGCAGCATCGGCTCTACGGAATTCTCAATGTCCATCCGGTTTCGGTGATGTACATAGTCGTAGAGAGTCGTTTTCCAACTCAACGGCTTGCAGCCCCTTTCGTTAAGTGAGGTAAGCACCCGAACGGACAAGCTCAGCTGCAGAAAACAGCAGGCGGCGTGTAGTCCATCGTATGCGCGGAGAGTCACAAAAATGAACGAATTCGACCTTTACGGAAAGGGACTCCCATTGTATACTAAGAGTAAAGCTAATTTTGAAATCGTGTTTCACACAGTGAAACGAGAACAAAGCAGCTGATTCATATCATGAAGGAGGAAACTGCTACCATGTCTAACCAAGACCAATTCTCGGTCCGCAAGCAGCTGGAAGTAGGCGGCAAGACATACAACTACTACAGCCTGCAGGCGTTCCAGGAACAGGGCAGCGACGTATCCAACCTGCCTTTCTCCATTAAAGTCCTTCTCGAGGCGGCTCTCCGCCAATTCGACGGCAAAGCAATCACGGAAGAGCACGTCAAGCAAATCGCGAACTGGGCTTCCGACCGCGATCCGAATAAAGAAATTCCGTTCATCCCTGCACGTATCGTGCTTCAAGACTTCACAGGGGTACCGGTCGTAGTTGACCTGGCCGCTATGAGAGACACGATGAAGCGCGCCGGCGGAGATCCGAAGCGGATTAATCCACTCGTACCGGTCGACCTCGTTATCGACCACTCCGTCATGGTTGATGCCTTCGGCTCCAAAGACGCTCTCGAATTCAACGAGAAAGTGGAATTCGAACGCAACGAAGAGCGCTACCGCTTCCTGCGCTGGGCGCAAACCGCATTCGATAACTTCCGTGCCGTTCCGCCGGATACAGGGATCGTTCACCAGGTCAACCTGGAGTACCTCGCATCCGTAGCGGCTACACGCACAATCAACGGCGAAGATTTCGTATTCCCGGATTCCCTCGTAGGTACGGACTCCCACACGACGATGATCAACGGTCTCGGTATCGTAGGCTGGGGCGTCGGCGGGATCGAGGCGGAAGCCGGTATGCTCGGCCAGCCGCTGTACTTCGTTACTCCTGAAGTTATCGGCTTCAAGCTGACCGGCACGCTGTCCGAAGGCGCTACGGCGACTGACCTGGCTCTGACGGTTACCCAAATGCTCCGCAAAAAAGGCGTCGTCGGCAAGTTCGTCGAGTTCTACGGCCCGGGCCTCAGCAACATCTCCCTGGCAGACCGCGCTACCGTTGCCAACATGGCTCCGGAATACGGTGCAACGATCGGCTTCTTCCCGGTTGACCAGGAGTCCCTGTACTTCCTCCGCAACACGGGCCGCAGCGAAGAGCAGATCGCTCTCGTGGAAGCTTACTATAAAGCGCAGGGCTTGTTCCGTACGAACGATACGCCGGATCCGGTATTCAGCGACGTGCTGGAGCTTGACCTCGGTTCGGTCGTACCAAGCTTGGCCGGTCCGAAGCGTCCTCAAGACCGCGTAGAGCTGACGAGCATGCAGGAATCGTTCAACAGCATTCTCCGCACACCGATCGACAAAGGCGGCTACGGCCTCTCCGACGAGAAAATCGCCGAAGTGGTGGAAGTTCCGCATGCGAACGGCGAAGTAAGCAAAATGGGCACAGGCGCGGTTGTTATTGCAGCGATCACATCCTGTACCAATACTTCGAACCCAAGCGTAATGCTCGGTGCAGGTCTTGTGGCAAAGAAAGCCGTTGCCCGCGGTCTGCGTAAGCCAGGCTACGTGAAGAGCTCCCTGACACCAGGCTCCCTGGTCGTAACGGAGTACCTGCGCAAAGCCGGCCTGCTCGAGTCCCTCGAAGCCCTGGGCTTCCACGTCGCCGGCTATGGCTGCGCAACGTGCATCGGTAACTCGGGTCCGCTGCCTGACGAAGTATCCCGCGCCATTGCCGACAATGACATGACGGTCGCTGCCGTACTGTCCGGTAACCGGAATTTCGAAGGCCGCGTACACGCTCAAGTAAAAGCCAACTACCTGGCTTCGCCACCGCTCGTCGTCGCTTACGCGCTGGCAGGCACCGTGAACATCGACCTTGCGAACGATCCTATCGGCTACGACCAGAAGAACGAGCCTGTCTACCTGAAGGACATCTGGCCTACGGCACAAGAAATCGCAGAAGCGTTCACGCAGGGCATGAGCGCCGACCTGTACCGCGAGAAGTACGCGAACGTCTTCCGTTCCAACGAGCGCTTCAACGCAATCAACGTACCGGAAGGCGAGCTGTACGAGTGGGACGATAACTCCACGTACATCGCCAACCCGCCGTTCTTCACGAACCTCGGTGCGGAGCTCAACGACATTGCCGATATCCGCGGCGCCAAAACGCTGCTCCTGCTCGGCGATTCCGTAACGACGGACCACATCTCGCCTGCAGGTAACATCAAGGTGGATTCCCCAGCGGGTAAATTCCTCCTTGAGCACGGCGTGAAGAAAGAAGACTTCAACTCCTACGGTTCCCGCCGCGGTAACCACGACGTGATGATGCGCGGTACTTTCGCGAACATCCGGATTCGTAACCAAGTGGCTCCGGGCACCGAAGGCGGCGTAACGACTTACCTGCCAACCGGCGAAGTCATGTCCGTATACGATGCTTCCATGAAGTATCAAGAGCAGGGCACGAATCTGGTCGTTATCGCAGGCAAAGAGTACGGCACCGGCTCCTCCCGTGACTGGGCGGCCAAAGGTACGTTCCTCCTCGGCGTCAAAGCCGTTATCGCAGAGAGCTTCGAGCGGATTCACCGTTCCAACCTCGTCGGCATGGGCGTTCTGCCGCTGCAGTTCCAAGAAGGCCAAGGCTGGAGCACGCTCGGCTTGACCGGTACCGAAACGTTCGATATCGTAGGTCTGAGCAACGATGTACAGCCGGGCCAAAAGGTTACCGTTAACGTAACCCGCGAAGACGGCACGAGCTTCTCCTTCGAAGTCATTGCTCGTCTCGACAGCTACGTGGATGTGGATTACTACCGCAACGGCGGTATCTTGCAGACCGTTCTTCGCCAGATCATGGCGTAAGACGATCGGCTCGCAGGCCAGCTCCACCAAGCGGGCCTTAATCAAAAGCCTTGGGCTTCTCTCCTTACGGAGAGGGCTCAAGGCTTTTTGTGATGTATCTATAGCACATTCGAACAGGGGACGAATTCACATGGAAGGAAATGGAGGCGGTTGTGAAAGCGGGCGTGGGGCCGATAGGGCATGAGCTATAAGTGGGCAATAGCGATTTGCGGCTGAAGCCGGCAGCGCAGTGCTGCCCGCAACGGCGGGGCAGACGGCAGCGCATGCAGCCGTAACGGCGGCGCAGACGGCGACGCAGACGGCAGCGCATGCAGCTGCAACGGCGGGTTAGCCGGCGGCGCAGTGCAGCCGGCAACGGCGGGACAGACAGCTGCGCATGCAGCCTGCAACGGCGGGCAAGAGGCTGCCGCTCAGCGCAGCATCTTGCCCATCCGCCGGGCCGCATCCATGAGCAGAGGCGCATGCTCCTTCATCAGCTCCACCGTCAAGCGGTTGGAGGGACCGGACACGGCGAGCGCGGCGGCCAGCTTCCCCGCCCGGTCGAAGATGGGGACGGAGACAGCGGCGGCGCCGGGCTCACGCTCTTCGACGCTGGTGGCGTAGCCCAGCGACCGCACCTCCGCCAACTGCTGCTCATAGGCGGCGGGGTCTGCCGACGGCGGCCAGGCCGGGTCCGCCAGCAGCGCCTGCTGCTCGGAGGATTCGGCGAAGGCCACCAGCACTTTGCTGGAGGCGCCGACATAGAGTGGCAGCCGGGCACCGATCGGGGCGACGCGGCGGATGGCCTGATTGCTCTGCACAGCCTGCACGCGCACGCGTTCCAGGCCGTCCCGTACATAGAGCGAGACCGTCTCGCCAAGCTGGTCGCGCAGCCGTTCAAGCTCAGGCAGCAGGATGACGGCCGGATCGTCGCTGTGGGTCAGATTTGCGGACAGCTCCCAGATCCGGAAGCCGAGCCGATAGCGCTCTGTTGCCGGATGACGGATGATGAAGCCCTTGCCTTCAAGCGAGGCAAGCAGCCGGTGGACAGTGCTCTTGTGAAGGCCCACCCGGGCTGAAATCTCCGTCAGGCTCAGATCCTCCGCTTCCGTGAAGCAGAGCAGAATATCCAGAGCCCGTTCTACGGCACGCACCGTTAATTTGCCATCTTCCATTCCTTTCACTCCCCGAAATAACGTTTCACTAGTTGAAATCTATTATAGCCCATTTTGACCGATATTCCTATATCGTTTCCTCCCGCCTCCCCCTATACCCGCCATCAAGGTGGTATTAAACCTCCGTTTGTTACGGCAAGATTACAGATGGCTTACAATTTTCGACGAACATTGACGGAGACGCCCTCGTCCCTTTACTATAGAAATAGAAGTAAATTATCTGATTATTCAGCTTTTATGTAAAGAAAATAACCAACTCCGCCGATACTTTACAAGTGGAAGAACCTGCTTGCCGCCTTCCCATGAGCAGCCGGCTTATGCCGGCCTATCCGATGGTATCGACCCGGATCGGGTCTGGAGCCTCACATTCTCCCTATGGAGTATTTCCTTAGCGATAGCAACAGCCTCTCCCTTCCGGTACGCCGGACCGAAAGCTGCCAGGATCGAAGTGGATCAGGGCCCCGCCTGCGTCGTCTGCCGCAACCAGTCATCTCAGCTTACTTCCTTGGGAGGGAACCGCTTATGGAAACCAATTCATCCTACTCACCTGTACCTATAAACCCCACCACCGTTGAAACCGCTGTCAGGCGAACCTTCGTCCGCCGGCACAAAGGCCTGCTGATCGGCCTGCTGTCCGTCCTCCTGCTCTTATTCAGCCTTCTGATGGCGTTTCATGCCTATATCGCCTGGACGCTCGCACGGCCGCATATCGATCCGCTGCGTTCCAATCCGGCACTTTCCATCGGGACCGCGTTTGAAGACATCACATTCCCCAGCTTGAACGGATCTTCGACCCTCTCCGGCTGGTACATCCCGTCCGAGCAGGTCTCGGCTAACGCACGCAAGACCGTGGTCTTCTCCCACGGGTACGGCGGCAACCGAGAGGAGATCTGGGTGCCGATCTACGATCTGGCCAAGGCCGCTCACAACATGGGCTTCAATGTGGTCATGTTCGATTACGGCTACGTTCAGCCGGATTGGAACGTCACCGGCGGTCTCCGCGAGTCGCAGGAGCTGCTGGGAGCCGTGAAGTATGCCAAGGACCGCGGCGCGGACCGGGTCTATGTCTGGGGCTTCTCCATGGGAGCCGGCACCGCCCTGCAGGCCGCTCTCCAGACGAAGGATATTGACGGGATGATCCTTGACAGCACCTTTGTCCTGGAACCTGAAACCTTGTACCATAATATGAAGCAGGTCGCGAATCTACCGAAGTTCTCCCAGGGTCTCGTCCATATGTTCTTCCCGCTGCTCAATGGCGTCAGTCTGAATCAGGTGCCTTATCAGACGGTCAAAGAGACGAAGTACGATATTCCGATCTTCTTCATTCACGGCAAGGAAGACCTCAAGGCTCCTTGGAACATGGTGGAGAGCATCTACGAGCTCCAGAAAGACCAGTCCGGATCGCAGCTCTGGCTGCTGGAGAAAGACGGCCATGAGCTCATCTACCGCGCCCATAAGAAAACCTATCTGCAAATGACGACCGGCTTCCTGCAGACACTCTCGACCGGATCGCCTGAAGTCGTAAGCCACGGACAGAGCCGTTGATGCCGCTGATTCCTGCCGCATTTCCCCGAAATAATGTTCACCATGAGCCGCGCCCAAGTAAGCCGACTCCTTACGGATCCGGCCGGCGGGCAGGTGTATCCGTAAGGATCGGCTCCTACGCTTACTGAATCAAACAAAGAGCGCAGAACCGCTTTCCCAAGGGGAGAGGGTCCTGCGCTCTTCTATTCCATCCATTGGCCCGGAAACAGGCTAGTCCTTGATCAAGGACAGGAACTCGGCACGGGAGGACGCATCCGTACGGAATACGCCGCGCACGGCTGAGGAAATCGTCTTACTGCCCGGCTTCTTGACGCCGCGGGCGCACATGCACAGATGCTCGCCTTCCACCACAACCATGCAGCCGTGGGGCTCCAGCTCGCTCTCGATGATGTCGGCAAGCTCCGAAGTGATCCGCTCCTGCACCTGGAGACGGCGGGTTACGGCCTCAACCAGACGGGCGAATTTGCTCAATCCAGCGATCTTCCCGCTCGGGATATATCCGATGTGAATCCGCCCGAAGAAAGGCGCCATATGGTGCTCACATTGGCTGTAGTAGACGATATCTTTGACGATGACCAGCTCTTCGTGCTTCTCGTCGAACGCCACGCCGAGGATGTCCTTGACATCGGCTTCATAGCCTGCAAAAATCTCTTCGTACATGCGCGTTACGCGTGCCGGAGTGTCCTGCAGACCCTCACGGTCCACATCTTCACCGATCAACCGAAGAATCTCGCGGACGTGATGCTCGATCTGTTCGCGGTTCTCAATGACGCGGTTATTTTTGTATTCTTTGGCCGGCATGGCCCTTCCCTCCTCTTTCGCCCTCCGTATCGGAGGAACGCAAAACCGCTAGCCGCGGACTTTGGCCCGGTTAAGGACGAAACTTCTGTTTCTTCATCATTTGCTGCATCTTGGCCATCTGCTGCTTGTTCAGGTTGTACCCCATCTGCTTGGCCATCTGCTGGAGCATCTCGGGATTGCTCTGCATCTTCTCCATCTGCTTGCGCAGGTACATCACTCCGATGTAAAATCCGGCTGCCCCTCCGACCAGCAGAGCGACTACCGCGGTTACGATATATCCCCACATGATTGTTTCGTTCACCTCTACCGTTAATTTAGATTTCTTTATCATAGCACGCCTGACAAGGAGTGACAAATGCCTCCCTACATCAGGACCGACTCGATAAATACGGTTGTCATCTTGGCAAGATCCACTTCCTTGACCTCCAGATCGTCTCCGCTCCCCTTCACAACCCGGACGATAGGCCGTCCCGGAAGCCCCCGGTGCTGGCCTACCACGACCCCGGTCTCCCGTGTCGTCAGCTTAACGGAAGCCCCCGTCGGATAAACCGAAACCGTGCGGAGGAACTGGATCACGATCTCGCGGTCGAGCTTCGCCCCGGCCAGCACCATCATCCGCTCGCAGGCCTCGTGTGGCAGCATCCGCTTGCCATCCCGCTCGAACAGCAGATTGTCGTACGTATTCGCAACCGCCACGATGCGCGCATAGAGATGAATCTCTTCGCCGGGGATCTGCCGCGGCAGGCCCTCACCATCCATGGTCTCATGGTGCTGAAATGCGACATGGGCGATGAGCAGACTGAGCTCCCGCTTGTTCTTCAACACCTCAAAGCCGCGCCAAGTATGATGCCGCCGCTTATCGCTGTGCTCGTCATCCGTAATAAGCTCCAGCTTGCCCACATCGTGAAGCAGCGCCCCAATGGCGAGCTCACGGAGCTGGGAAGCCGGCAGGCCCATGTTGATGCCTATGAGCACCGACATCATGCAGACGTTCAGCGCATGCACATACATCGCGTTGTCCTCGGTCCGGATATCGGTCAGCTGGACCATCACTTCTTTGTTCTGCATCACTTCTTCAAGCAGCGAGTCGATGCTTAAGTTCAGGCTCTTCGTATTGAAATCCTTGCCGGACCGGATCGAGTTGAAGGTGTCGGTCATCCGCTTCATCACCGCCCGCTTCGTCTCCTCCGATACCAGCTCCGGAATCTCCAGATCCTCGAACTCCTGGTCCTTGATATAGATCATGGTCACTCCGATGCGCTTGAGCTGATTGATCATGAACACGGTCAGCTGCACGCCTTCGGACAGAAGAACAGACCCGTTGGCCGTAAAAATGGTGCGCCCGAGGTATTGGCCGGATTCCACATTCTCGATATGTACATATCTCATACTAATTCGCCTCCTGCCGCAGGAGCGCCACCTTCAAAGCCTTCAAGCCCGAGCAGAAAGGTCTTGATCGATAAGCCGCCGCCGTAGCCGACCATGGCTCCCGCAGCCCCAATCACGCGGTGGCAGGGCACGATAATCGGCACGGGATTGCGGTTGTTCGCTCCACCTACGGCCCGCACAGCCTTGGGCGATCCAATCGCCTCTGCTATCTGCTTATAGGAACACGCCGCCCCGTAAGGGATCGCGGTCAGCTCCTGCCATACGCGAACCTGGAAGGGGGTTCCCCGCAGATCGAGCGGCAGTTCGAAGACCTGCAGGTCTCCGGCAAAATACCGCCGCAGCTGATCCGCCGCGACAGCCAGCTCAGCCGGGTCGCGCTCCCAGGCGTCTGTTCCGAACTGACGTCCGGACCAATCGCGCAGACGGCTTTCATTCTCGGCGAAGGAGCCGAATTCAATCTGACAGAGCCCCTCAGAGCTGGCACCGAGCGTTAGTATCCCAATGGGAGATTCGATTTCATGATACCGGATTGCCTTCATGCGCCTGTCTCCCCTTTATGGTGTCCCCGTTCCTGTGACTCTGCCTCCACCTTGACCTGGGCCTTCACCATCTCCCGCCTCGCGGCTTCGTCAGATTCCCGCTCCAGCGCTTCGGCAAGAGCTGCCCGAGCCTCCTCTCCGCCAATTCGACCGACTGCCCAAGCGGCCGTGGCCCGGATCTCAGGACGCTCATCGGTACGGAGCAGTCGGATCAGCTCCGGCAGGGCTTCCCGGTCGCGGAAATTCCCCAGCGCCAGGATCGCGTTGCGCTGAATCGGCTTGCGGCCGCGCCAGGAGGCGGAGCTTGTGCCGAACTTCTCCTTGAATTCCCGGTTGGTCATCTGCAGCAGCGGCACGAGCAGGGGCTTCACCTGCTCGGGGTCCGGCTGCAGCTCGGGATGATGGTCCGCATGGATGCCTTTATTCTTCGGGCATACGATCTGGCAGGTGTCGCACCCATAGAGGCGGTTGCCGATCTTGCGCTTCAGCTCATCATCCTCGATTATGCCCTTGGTCTGGGTCAGATACGATACGCACAGCTGGGCATTGAGCTGACCCGGACCCACCAGCGCACCGGTCGGACAGGCATCGATGCACAGCGTACAGTCCCCGCAGTCCTGGTTCACCGGCACATCCGGCGGGAAAGGCACATTCGTCACCACCTCGCCGAGATACACCCAGGAGCCCCACTCCGGCGTAATGACGGAGCAGTTCTTCCCGATCCAGCCGATCCCGGCACGCTCTGCGACCGCCCGGTCGACCAATACCCCTGTATCGACCATCGATACGGTACGGGCCCCCGGCACTTCGGCGCGAATCCAGTTCTCCAGCTTCTGCAGGCGGTCGCGCAGCACATGATGGTAATCCGTCCCCCAGGCAGAGCGGGAGAGGATTCCGCGATAGCGCCCCGGCTCGGAGCGCGGCGGATTCGGCAGCTTGGATGGATAGGCTACCGCAATCGAGATGATGGACCGCGGCTGCTCCATGGTGAGCGCCGGGTCTACCCGCTTCTCGATCTCTTTCTCCTCGAAGCCGGACTCATAACCCTTTTCCCGGTGCTGCTCGAGGATGTCCTTGAGCTGTGTGAACGGCTCGGCCGAGGCGAAGCCGATCTTGTCTATCCCAAGATCGGGCGCCGCGTTTCGCAGCTTCTCCCTGATCCGTTTCCACTGCTGTGCATCATACTCCGGCAGGGAGGTCGGGCCCGCATGGGATTCGGTATGCTGATCTTCCTGTTGTTTGTCTTCCCTGCGCCCTTCCTCCGACATGCGCCCTTCCTCTCCTTCCATCTATAACCCCCGCCATTTGTCCAGCGGCCATAGGATCCATTCCACCCTTCCGACCACCTCATCGAGAGAAACGGGACCAAAGCTTCGGCTGTCATGGCTGGCGTACTGCCGGCGGTTATCCCCCATGACGAAGAATTGGCCCTCTTCCACCGTGTAGGGCTCGAATCCGCCGTCCTCGATCAGCGTGTCGGTATAAGGTTCAGGCACCGCCTGTCCGTTCACATACAGCCTGCCGCGGCGAATATGCACTTCATCTCCGCCTACGGCCACAACGCGCTTCACCAGAAAGGCCGGCTCCTGTCCGTCGTCGCCGGTCCGCTTAATGACAATCACGTCCCCCCGCTGCGGAACGCCTCCCAAGCGGATTGTTTTATTAATGAAGAGCCACTCCCCGTCTTCAAGAGTAGGCTCCATGGATATCCCCCGTACGGTTGAGAAATGAAAGAAGTACTGGTGGATCAAGACAACGAACAGGAGTCCGGCGGCAGTCAGCTTCATCCACACCCAGATCTCCCGGAGAGCCCCTTCCGGGGAAGCCGCCGTCTTCCGCTCCTCCTGCTCTTTCATGCCTTTGGCAGGAAGCAGCCCCATCCTACCCCTCCGCCCCATATTCTTTCCAACGTTCGTAATAAAACATAACCAATTCGTCCTGGAACGGCGCCTCGCCGGCCCGTACTCTGGCAAGCAGGGCATTCAGCCCCTGCTTCACCTTCCCGTCTACAATAGAAGAATAATGGTAAAGCGTCTTATGCTGCTCATATTCGTCCTGGTCGACCACGTGAATGTCGCCTGCCGGCATCCGGATGACATCCAGATCATAATCAATATAAGTAATAATACCGTTGTTTACGTAAGGAGGCGAAGCGACATTGCAGTAGTACCGGACTCCGTGTTCCTCGATGAGGGCTACAACATTAAACCACATTTTCGGAATAAAAAAAGAAATACCCGGAATGCGGCTGACCCACTCCTTGCCATCGGCCTCCACAATCTTCGTCTGGCTGTTGATAAGCACAAACATGGACTCGGCCCGATGGGTTTCGTGCAGTAGATCGTCCGGAACGAGCCAGTTCTTGAGCCACATCCGGTGCAGGTGCCCATCGTGTTTGAAGCTCTTGATCAAATATGGATGAAATGCTCCCATAAGGTGCCTGCCCTTCTGCATCGGACCGCCTTCAGATGGCGGGGTGCTCTGCGTTTGCTGAAAAAAGTGCCGTTCCGTCTGTCTTGCACTCGCTTGCTGCATGCGTCCTTGGAACCAATGCCGTGTAAACCTATTTCCCGGACGCAGGAATCTTGCTACTAGCATAAACTTATGTTGTGCCGCTTTCAAGGGAGAGACGGCGAACCTTGCCAACAAAAATCACATTCTATACATTTACCAACAAAAAAAGCATACCCGAAACAGCCGCAGCCTTCCGGTTATGCTTATATCATCACTTTCTTGAAGTTCCGCAGGTGGGGTCTATCCGTTTACTATACTGAGACGGTGGGGCGCACGCGAAAAATCGGCGGCTTGGTAACCCGCCTTCTCGTACACTGGCAGCACCACTTCGTTATGCACGTCCACGGTAACGAGAATGCGCCGAACCTTCCGGCCGATAAAGCGCTGGCGAAGCGATTCGATCAGGGATTGGCCGATGCCTCTGCGCTGATGCTCACTTTCCACGGCGATCCGGTAATAGTATCCGTTGTGGTTATCGATCGTGCCGACAATGATGCCGACGATCTCCCCTTCTTGTTCTGCAACCAAAACCAATTCACTGTCCCAAGACAGCTGTCTCGCAAATGCTTCCATCGTTTCTTCGTAGCATTCTTCCGTCAGCACGCTTTCGAGAAGACAGGTCACCGCTACATAATCGGATAATTGAAACGAGCGAACCTGATAGGAACTCACAAGCATAAGTCGAACTCTCCCCGCCACTGAGATTGGTATTATAGTAAAATACGACAAAACGGCCCAAATTCCTGCCTATTCTTTAAGAAATCGCAAAAAATCTTCATATTTTTTTAATTTTCTACTGAAAACGCTTTATTATTAAGCGTTTTCACGAACTTTGCCGTTTTTCAGAGCAACGCCAAAAAAGCCGCTTTCCGGGACTTTCGTCCCGAAAAGCGGCTTCTTCTAGAACTCGCTTCGCCCCTTACGGCGCATCCGGATCCAGCAGGCGGCCCAGCACGGTCACCGCCTGGGCTCTGGAGGCCGGTCTTGCCGGTCCGAACGAACCGTCCGGCATTCCCTTCATCAGCCCAAAGCCTGCGGCCTTCGTCACGGCGTCCGCCGCCCATGCGCTGATCTGTTCCCGGTCGCTGAAGGCTGCGGATGCAGCCGATGTCAGGACAGCCCCATTACGGCGCCCGGCCGCATAGCTCTCGGCATTCACCAGCATGAGCGCCATCTGCTCACGGGTGATCCGGTCTTCCGGGGCAAACTGCGTATCGCTGACGCCGCTGATCAGCCCGGCCTCCAGCGCATTCACCAGCGTCTGCCGGTACCATGCGTCCACCGGCACATCGCCGAATGGCAGTTCCCCGGTGGTTTCCGGCAGCCGAAGTGCCCGGGCGAGCAGGGCTGTAAACTGGGCTCTTGTCACCTCGGTGTCGGGAGCAAACTCCGTGTCCGTCATGCCCTCCGCCACCCCTTTAGATGCCATCCGTTCGACCGCTTCCCGGGCCCAATGCCCATCGAGATCGGCGAAGTGACGATTCCACTGCATTACGGCAAACCGGCCGAATCCCTTAAGCTCCACCTGGTACTGATTCTCCTCCGTCCGTCCGCCGGCATAGCTCCACTTCCCCGTCCCTTCATCATACCGGTACACCCCGGAGCGGTTCGGGTCCGTGATCTTCCCGCCGTCATAACCGACGGTGAGCAGCACCGGTTTTCGGAACACGCCGATTTCCTGCTCTCCAGCCTCCAGTCTCAGCTTATAGACTGGAGAAGCGAGCTCGGCATATTCCGGCCTTCCCGGAGCCTCCGCCGCCGAAATCGCGCTCAGCTTCACCGGGATGTCGTCCGCCACTTCGATGGCTCCCGGCGGTACGGTGAAGCTCAGCCCATCCCCCTGGATGATCAGCTTCGTTCCGGACGTCTTGGCCAGGTTCCATACCTCTCCCGCCAGTTCGAACACCCAGCCGCCCGAGCCTTTATCCGTCACATCCACGGTGACCGGAGCTCCTTGGGCCGAAGCGATCCTCTCCTTCAACTCCTCCTTGGGAGGGGCTACCGTAACAGGAGCGGGCGCCGGAGGGGAGGCGCCGCCGGCCGAAGGGATCACGCCTCCGACGGAGCCTGAAGGCGATCCTCCTCTGCCGATGGTGTATTTATAGCTGCGGGGCTCGCTCGCTATGCCGTTCTTGACCGCGTAGGTGACGAGCGTCCGGGTCTCATCCAAGGTAATCGGACCCGTATAATCATAGACGGCGGTGCTCCCCGCGAATCCGTAGACGAGCTTCGCCCCGGCGGTCGCCGTCTTCAATTCCACAGTCTGTTTGGAGGTGTAGCTGCCTGCAGCCGGAGAAGCTTCCGGTGCACCCGGACGCTTCATAAGAACGACCGGCCCCGGAGGCACATACCGGCCTTCCAGCTCCTCCGGCAGCTTGGCCTGCAGCTCCAGCCGGTAGACGTCCTCCTCCGGTATCCGTTCTTCCAGGGTACGGCCGAGGTACACATCCCGCGTCACCGTCTGGCCCTCACCGGCTCTGCTTGTAAGGGTCACCCGGACCTGGCTCAGGTCCCCTTCGACTTCCCGGCCGGTGTCATCCTCCGCCTTCAGCTTCACTTGAAGCATCGGCTGGCCCGTCGTTCCCGCGGGCGTCCGCGTGGCGGTCAAGCTCAGGCGGGGCCGCGTGAAGGCTTCGGCCCCATTCAGAAGGCCCCCGCCATAGTAAACCGAGGCGGAGTAGGCACCGCCGGACCTGGAATTCGGCGGCTCAAGCTTACGGCCCGTGTGGTACAAAATCCGTTCCACATCAGCGGAGGTGAGGTCCGGGTCCTGCATCTTGAGCAGGGCCGCCAGTCCGGAGGCGAGCGGAGCGGAGTAGGAGGTGCCGTCACCGATGCCTATCGCACTCGGACCGGTATGCATGGTAGAGTACATGGAGGTGCCCGGTGCAGCCACGGTGACCCTGCCGATGTTCGAGAAGTCGGCAATCGTCAGGCCGCCTCCTTCCGTACGGGTGACCGAGCCTACAGCAACCACGCCGGGCATGCTGGCAGGGAACAACGTGCGGTAAGCTCTCCGGGGCTGCTCCTCTCCCGTGTCCTCCTCCGCCTTCAGCATATTCGCCGGCTCGTCTCCGGTCCAGTGATTGCTGTCGTTGCCGGTAGCGGCCACGACGACGATCTTTTTGCCGAGCGCATATTCAATGGCATCTTTCACCGCCTGCACCTCACCCGGCATCCCAAGGCTCAGATTAATCACATCGGCTCCGTTGTCCGCCGCCCAGTAGATGCCCTCGGCCACATCCGAGCTCTCGATATCCGTCTGTCCGCTGCCGCCCACCTTCACGGGCAGTATACGCACGGGTCCCGGTCCGGCCGCTCCCGCTATGCCGATCCCGTTATCTGTTACGGCGGCGGCAAGCCCCGCCACCATCGTGCCGTGGCCGTTCTCATCCTCGGGGTTCCAATCCCGGTTCTTCACATCGTAGCCCCGCAGCAGGACCCCGGCGAGATCCTCGTGATCCGCCCGTACCCCCGAATCGATGACGGCAATCGTCACCGGCTGCCGGTCTGCGTTCTCACGCACCCTCGCCCAGCCATAGGTCAATTCGGTGACGGCCAAGCCCCACTGGTAGTCAATGTAGTAATCGTTCGCAGCTTTGGACTTCAGCCCGGTACCGCTCCCCTTCCCCGCTCCGAGAAGGCCGCCCTTCTCTACCTGCACCGCGGGGCGATACCCCACATCCGTATAGTGGAAGCGGTAGACGGGCTCGGCATATTCGACATCCGGATTCTCCATTAGTCTTGCGACGGCTTCCGGCACACTCTCCTGCTCCTGTGTAGGCACGGTCACCGTGCTGCTGACTTTGCCCGCCGCCTTCAGCATTCGGGCACCCGACGGCGCCTCGGCCGTCTTCTTGTACTTCACCAGCACCTTGCCCGGTACGACCTCCGGGGCTGCCGCCGGAAGGAGCGGTTCGGACTCCCGGGCCGGTGCCGGTTCCGCTGATCCCGTCCCGGCCGCTGCGTCGGCTGCGCACGACAACAACGGCGATAATACGAGGGCTGCCGCCAATCCGGCGCAGGCCAGCCTTGGTTTGGGCCAATCCATAGCGGCTCCTCCTTCATCTATCTTCTCAACCCAATCTTCCAAACGCAAAGTAACTCTACTAAAAGTTTCCATAGAGTAGTATAAATTGAATTGGGAGCGCTTGGCAATGATTCCCGGATGATTTCAGCAAAGTTTTAGAATCGAGGGAAGGCGGAGTCATATTATGTAAAAATATGGAACATGGTGCATCGTCCTGCGTATATAGAATCATAAACCTACTTCAAGGGGGCGAACGAAATGACATCTCCGGTATCTTTACGGTATGCACGGCGCCAGCCCAAACTGCTTCCTCTATTCGTTGCAGCAGCACTAACGGCGGCAGCCGGCTGTTCCCCGGTCAGCTCCGGCGGAAGCCCTCAGCCGTCCTATCCTTCACCGGCCGGCAACCGTACGCCGGAAGCTCGGGTATCTTCCGCGCCCGTACCGCCCGATGACGCCTGTGCCGATGCGGACCAAAACCGCAGCTGCGATGACGGGAGCGGCTCGATCGACCCGGCGGAGGCGGCCCTCTTCTACGGAGGTGCCGTACCTTATTACCGCCGCAGCTCCGGAGGCCTGGCGGGGCCGGGCAGTCCCCCCTTTCAGCCGGCCAAGCCGACTACCGGGAGCAATTCAGAGAGCAAAGCCCCTGCGCCGCCAGCGGCCGCGCCCGAAACTACCAAGCGGGCCGGAACGTTCACCAAGAGCGGGGATGCCGCGGGAGGCTCGGCGGCCGAAAGCCGCTCTACCCCGGCCCCGGCACCACCAGCCGCTCAGAAAGGAACCGCTCCCGGAAGCTCCGGGAACACCGCGGGTGCCGATACCTCCGGCACCGCCGGAGCCGGCAGTACCGGGAGCGCAGCCGATGCGGGTACAGCGGCAAAGGCGGGCTCAGCCGGCACGCCGGTCCCCCCCAAGAGCGGATCGTCAGGCTCCAGCTCGATAAGCTCCTCTTCCGGAAGCCCCGGCTCCTCACCCGGAGGCGGCTCCGGCTCCTCAGGCTCCCGCGGCGGAATCGGCAGTACAAGCTCAGGCTCCTCCAGCTGACAGGCCGGCCCTTGCCGGTCTGCATAAAAGCCGGCGGCCGGAGTTAGAATAATCCGGTACTGTCCCCATTCTGTACCGAAAGGAGGTGCCTCCCATGACCGATGACATCCGCCGTATCCATGAGCTCAACGACCGCAAAACGGGAGAATGGACATCCGAGGAGCTTCACTACCACCAGCGGGTCATGAGCGACCTGTCGCCGTGGCTCAACGCCCAGGGAACCGCCATGCTCGGACAAATCATTCACGAGATCGAGAAGCGCAGCGGATATTAGGGGCTGCATTCCGTCCCTTCTTATGGCTTCGCCAACACTTAACATACATATATGTTGATTTTATATGGAATATAGGCGATAATGGATCTTGGAAAACTTATACTTTGCGGGAGGTAGATTAGAAGATGGCACATCAATTACCTGCACTGCCTTATGCGAACAACGCACTTGAGCCCCACATTGACGAAATGACGATGATGATTCACCACGATCGTCACCACAACACTTACGTAACAAACCTGAACGCAGCGCTGGAAGCTCACGCCGATCTTCAATCCAAAAGCGTGGAAGAGCTGATCTCGAACCTCGACGCTCTGCCGGAAGGCATCCGTACTGCTGTTCGCAACAACGGCGGCGGCCATGCGAACCACTCCCTCTTCTGGGAAACGATCGGACCGAACGGCGGCGGCGCACCAAGCGGCAAGCTTGCTGATGCGATCAACGCGGAGCTCGGCGGTTTCGACAAGTTCAAGGAAGATTTCGCGAAAGCGGCTACGACACGTTTCGGTTCCGGCTGGGCATTCCTGTCCGTAACCAAAGACGGCAAGCTCAAAGTAGCTTCCCTGCCTAACCAGGACAGCCCGATCATGGAAGGCGAAACGCCTGTTCTCGGTCTGGACGTATGGGAGCACGCTTACTACCTGAAATACCAGAACAAGCGCCCTGACTACATCGCAGCATTCTGGAACGTTGTCAACTGGGAAGAAGTTGGCAAGCGTTACGAAGCGGCAGCGAAGTAAGCATTGTGATAACAGCAAAAGCTCACCGTTCTCCTTGGACGGTGAGCTTTTTTTGTACAGAAAAACACGATGGGGCGGCAGCCGGAAAGACCGGCATGATCACGCGCCCCATCGGATTGAGATCAGAGTCGGATTCGTATTACCGCAGCTTCAGCGTTCCGAAAAGACCAGCCGCAGCCCAATGGCCGCATACAGCAGCGCCTTGGCCTTGTGAATCCAGGTCGGCATGCCTCTGCCGCCGGTCAGTTTGTCGGCCAGCCCCCCTGCACACAGAGACACAAGCGTGAAGATCAGCATGGCCTGCACCATGAAGACCGCGCCGAGGACGACCATCTGAACGGCCGGCTCCCCGCCCTGCGCCGACACAAACTGCGGAAGCAGCGCGAGAAAGAACAGCGACACCTTCGGGTTGAGCACATTCATGAGAATGCCCCTGCGGTACAGCGCCCCGGCCGGCTGAAGGGGCGGACTGGCCAGCCCTGCGGCCCCTGCCCCTTCCCTCCATGCCATCCATGCCAGATAGAGCAGATAGGCCGCTCCGGCGTACTTCACCAGTTGGAAGAGGATGAGGGAATTATACAGCAGGGCCGAAAGGCCGACGGCCGCAGCAAAGGTGTGGGCCACCACTCCGGTGCTCAGTCCGAGACCGGTGATGATGCCGGCCTTCCGGCCGTTCGCCAGACTCTGGGCGATCACGAACAGCAGGTCGGGGCCCGGAGCGAGGGTTAACAAGACGGCAACCGCCGTGAATGACAAGAGCAGTACGGGATCCAATACGATCAGCTCCTTGGGCGGGCAGGCCCGCCAACATGATTATAAAATTTTCTATAGTAAGGAAAGAAATTCTGGCCGCATGACACCAGGACCGATATAATCTTAGTATTCTCTTCATCAATTGAAGAATGACCGGAAAAGAGTGAAGCCATCTTATGAGCAATCTGATATCTCTTCTGCAGCACGTCCCCCTGTTCCAAGACCTGTCCGTCACGGAGCTGGAATCGGTCGCCCCGCTCTTCCAGGAGCGCAAATACAAGAAGGGGACCATTCTCTTCCTGGAAGGAGACCTCGGGGAAGAATTCTATCTGATCGGCAGCGGCGTCGTCAAGATCTACCGGATCGACAATTACAAGGAGATCATTCTTTCCCTGTTCCGCCAGGGGGATTTCTTCGGGGAGATGTCGCTGATCCAGAAGGGGCTCCAGCGCTCCGCCGCAGCCGAAACCCTGGAAGCCTGCTCGATCTACACCTTGATGCGCTCGGACTTTGCCAGCTTCATGGAACACAGCCCCAAGCTGTGCATGAGACTGCTTGAAGTCACGATGGAACGGCTGCGCAAAGCCAACGAACAGATCTACAATCTTACCTTCCTCGATGTGCGGACACGGACAATCAAGGTGATCTCCCAGCTCGCGGAAGAACACGGCCTTCAGCGCTCAAGCGGGCATCTCATCAACATGAAGCTCACCCACCAGCAGCTGGCCAACATGGTCGGCACGGTGCGCGAGTCGGTCACGAAGGTGCTGCAGGAGCTTCAAGAGGACGACATCATCACCATTGACAAGAAATACATTATGGTCAAGGATCCCGAACGGATGGCCAAACTGATCTATTAGCTCCCTCACCCACAGGGAATACCGGCCGCAAAAAACCTCCGGCTCTCTACCCGAGAGTCGGAGGTTTTTTGCGCTTCGGGCTTCCCGTGGACCGGATCAGCCATGGGAAGGGCGGCCCTGCCGCTCCTTGAAGTAAGCCTTCAGGATGCGCAGGAACACATTCGGAAAAGCATACTGCTCCATCTCTTCCCGGGAGATCCAGCGGTAGTGGGACGGCAGCGGCGCCGAGGCTTCGGGAAGCAGCGACGGGTTGTCCAGCGTGCCGAGGAAGACGTCCAGCTCCCAGTGAATATGGCTGAAGGTGTGCTCGGCCGGCATAAACCACCGCAGCTCCCCGAGGCCCAGCCCGTCTGCCGCCAGATGCTCCGCCAGCGCCTTGTGCGCAGGAGCCGGGTCCGCCTCCTGCGCTGTGCCTCTACCTGCCGCTTCCACCGCAGGCGCCAGCGTATGGGGCAGCTCCCACATCCGCGCGAGCAGCCCCTCCGCCGGACGCTGGCGGATCAGCACGCGGCCCGCCTGCCCGCCCGTGCCCTCGAGCAGCGCGACATACCGGCTCTCCGGCCGGGGCGGCTTCGCCTTCTTCTTCACCGGCAGCTCCGCCTCCATGCCTGCGGCCCGGCCGGAGCAGTGCAGCATGACCGGACAGGTCAGGCAGTGCGGCGACTTCGGTGTACAGACCATAGCGCCGAGCTCCATGAGGGCCTGGTTGAAATCGCCGGCCGCTCCTTCGGGGATGAGCTCTTTGGCCAGCTTTTCCATCAGGACCCGGGTACTCCCCTTCATAATGTCCTCTTCGATCAGGAAGTAGCGCGAGAGCACGCGCATGACATTGCCGTCCACCGCAGGCTCCGGCTTGTTGTAAGCAATGCTGAGAATGGCGCCCGCCGTATACGGGCCGACCCCCTTCAGCGCGAACACTTCCTCCTTCGTATCCGGTACGACGCCTCCGTAGCGCTCCTGCACTTCCCGGACGGCGCTCTGCAGATTGCGGGCGCGCGAATAATAGCCGAGGCCCTCCCAGGCCTTCAGCACCTCGTCCTCCGGCGCATCGGCGAGTGCCTCCACGGTCGGGAATTTGTCCACGAATCTATGAAAATAAGGGATGACGGTCTCGACTCTCGTCTGCTGCAGCATGATCTCCGAGATCCAGATATGATACGGATTGCGGCTGCGGCGCCAGGGCAGATCGCGCTTGTGCCGGCGGTACCACGACAGCAGCTCTTCCGAGAAATAATGCTTTTGTTCTGTACTGTACATGAGTTCTCCTTCGCTTTGCACACGTTGTCAGGCTATAATGGAGAGTAGCAAATCCGAAGCGAAAAGAGGACTGCCGATGCTGACTCCCGGAGAACTGGCCGCGCGCCTGAACAAGCTGGTCGTGTCGATCCTGCTCGTCGGCCACCAGAAGTGCGAGAGCCACTGGCATCAGAAATCCCGGTCGATTAAATATCATTCCGTCTGGCTCATCATCAAAGGCAGGGGCACCTTCACCATCGGCGGCACCCATTACCCGGCCGAGCCCGGCAAGCTGTTCTGCTTCACGCCCGGCATGATCGTGGAACGGACGACCGATCCCGAGCAGCCGCTCGAATATTACTTTCTCCGCTTTCATTATACGGAATGTTACGAGGAGAAGGAACAGTGGATTTACAGGAATGCCGCCGAATCCAAGTTCCCGCTCGAGGGAATGTATACGGTAACGAACACGCCGCAGCTCATCTACCAGATGGAGCAGCTCGACCTTCTGTGGAAGCGCCGGGGGCATATGACTGCGATGCGCCGCAAGATCGTGCTCCAGGACTTCTTCCTGACACTCGTGGCAGACTTCCGGGCACAGAAGATCGCCGGGGATACGACGGCAGCGATCGAGCTCACCCAGGACTATATGATCGGGCATTACCAGGAGCCGCTCACCCTAGAGGCGCTGGCCCAGATGGCCGGACTCAGCGTCAGCCATTATTCCCGCCTCTTCAAGAAATACATCGGCTACAGCCCGATCGATTACCTGACCCACCTGCGGGTCGACAGGGCCAAGGAGCTCCTCGTTCTCTCCGATTACCGGCTGAAGTCCATCGCGGGCAGCGTAGGGTATACGGATGAGTTCTATTTTTCGCGCATCTTCAAGAAAGTGACCGGCGAATCGCCCCGAGCCTACGCCCAAAAGCACCGATTCTTCCCCACCCCCTGAGGGCGGAAGCGGGTTTGACTTTGCGATGAAGGAAAGTGTACGCTACCTATACAGAGAAGCATGAGCCGTGATGAAATGAGGTGGCCCTTATGAAACAAGGAGATCTGATCGCGAGGAGCGCTTCGGGTCCTGCCCTGCGTTCCGCCCTGCGGGACCGCCATCGTCTGGCTGCAGCCTCATTCGCCCCATGGCTGCTGGTCTGGGGGGCGGAACGGGCTGTGAATGCGGGACTGCGGTTCACGGAGCCTTGGAGGGACGCAGGCCGGATGCCGATGGGACTATTCCTGTCGGCGCTGCTCGTCTCCCTTGGCCTGCTGCTGTGGGAAAGACTGCGCCGCAGGCTCCCTGCCGGCGTGCCGGCACCGCTGCTGCCTGCCCCGCTGGTCCGGAGCCTAGCCGTAGTTCTGGGGCTGGCCGCCCTGTACCTTGCTGCCTCCCGGATGAGTCTGTGGGGACTGACGCCTGACGACAGCGCCCTGCTGCCCGGCTTCGTGCTGGCATCCGCCTATCTCGTGCTCGGCAGGCGGCTCGGCTGGCCGCTGACGGTGCTGGGCGTATGGATGCTGGCTCTCACCGCGGTAACCGCGTGGAAGTATCTCGGCTTCGCCCCCATTCTGGTGTCCGGCCTCGGCGGCTTGTCCCTGATGGCGGTGGCAGGCCTGCTTCGTTTATGGACAAGGGGGATGCGATACCAATGACAATCAAGAAGACCATTCAGGCCGTGCTGCTGATCGGCGCTGCGGCCGCCATGCTTGCGGCCTGCGGGCCCAAGAACAGCCCTGAGCCGTTCGGCGGCGGCAAGAACGCGGCCGACACCGCCGCAGCGGCCAAAGCCATGGAGGGCGCTTCCGAGCCTCTTCAGGCGCTGTACAAGCAGCGGTGCCTCTCCTGCCACGGGAACGCGCTCGAGGGCAAAGTCGGACCAAGCACCAACCTCCAGCAGGTCGGCGGAAGGCTCAGCAAGGAGCAGATCTCCGCGCAGATCGCACGCGGCGGCGGCGGCATGCCCGGCTTTCAGGACAAGCTGAGCGCCGAAGAAATCGAAGGCCTGTCCGCTTGGCTGGCCGGCAAGAAGTAACGGCCGATCTTATGTGCACGCCTCAAAGAACCTCCCTGTCCGTCCTGGATGGGGAGGTTCTTTGAGGTCCGCGTGCCGATCTTGGCCGAAGAGTAGGTGCGGCGGCCCGCAGGAGACCCGGGCCCCCGCTTCACGGGCGATGCCTCTGCCAGCACGGCTACGCCCTCAGCTCGGCCATCGCGTAGGCCATGGCCGACGTCTCGCTGTGCGTGATGCTGAGGTGCACGATCAGGCCGCGCACCTCGGTGCCTTCGGCGGCCAGGCGCCCCAGCGAGGCCTCGGACAGCCGGCAGTGGGGCTTGCCCTTGGCGTCCGGGAGCACCTCGATGTCGCCGAAGCCCACCTCCCGGCCGATGCCGCAGCCCAGCGCCTTCACGACCGCTTCCTTCGCCGCGAAGCGCCCGGCGGTGAACTCGGCCAGCCTGCCGCCGCGTCCTGCGGCCAGCTCCCGCTCCGCCGGCGTGAGGACGCGCTGCAGGAACCGCTCGCCGGACGGCTGCTCGAGGATCGCCTGCACGCGGGCGATCTCCAGAAGATCTGTTCCAATGCCGATGATCATGGAATAAGGTCCTTTCTTTTCACTCTTTTGGTACAATGAGGATTGCATTCATCGTATCGGATCTTGCGAGTGAGTTCAAGGAGGACTGGAAAAGCATGGAGCAAAGAGAAAAACAGCGGCTGCTGGAAGCCGACCGCCGCTATGTGTGGCATCCGTTCACCCAGATGAAGGATTATGCCGAGAGGGACCCGGTGCTGATCGAGCGGGCCGAGGGCGTCTTCCTGTACGATGCGGACGGGAAGGCCTACTACGACACGAACTCTTCCTGGTGGGTGAACGTTCACGGCCATGCGCATCCCCGGATCCGCGAAGCGGTGAACCGGCAGATGACGCAGATGGACCATGTCATGTTCGCAGGCCTCACGCACGCCCCCGGCATCGAACTGGCCGAGCGGCTGGCGGGGCTCACCCCGGACGGGCTGACGAAGGTCTTCTACTCCGACAACGGCTCCACGGCGGTGGAAGTGGCGCTGAAGATGTCCTTCCAGTTCTGGCAGCAGACCGGCTGTCCCGCCAAGACGACATTCGCCTTCGTCGAGCACAGCTATCACGGGGATACGATCGGAGCGGTCAGCGTCGGCGGCGTGGACCAGTACCACTCCGTCTTCCGGCCGCTGCTCTTCGGGGCACACAAGGTGCCGTCGCCCGATCCCCGCGGACGGCAGGACGGCGATGCGGAAGCCGCGGCCGCTGAAGCCCTGGAGGCGGTAAGACGCCTCTTCGAGGCTTCCGCCGGCGAGATTGCGGCGCTTATCGTCGAGCCGATGATCCAGGCGGCCGGCGGGATGATCCTCCACCCGGCCTCCTATGTCCGGGGCCTGCGCGAGCTGTGCACGCAGTACGGCGTGCACCTTATCGCCGACGAGGTGGCGGTCGGCTTCGGCCGGACCGGGCGCATGTTCGCCTGCGAGCATGCGGGGGTCTCGCCCGACTTCCTGTGCCTCTCCAAGGGCCTGACGGCCGGCATGCTTCCACTCTCCGTCACCATGACCACCGACGGCATCTACGATGCCTTCTACGACGATTACACCAAGCTCAAGACGTTCACGCACGGCCACAGCTTCACCGGCAACCCGCTTGCCTGCGCCGTCGCCCTTGAATCCCTGCGGATCTTCGATGAAGAAGGCGTTCTTGAGCAGGCCGTAGCCTCGGCTTCGCACCTGCAGCAGGCCGCCTCCCGGCTGGCCGCCTATCCGGGCGTCGCTCACCTCCGCGGTCTCGGGATGGTGGCCGCCTTCGAGCTGTATCGGGACCGGGACTCGGGAGAGCGCTATCCTTGGGAAGAGCGCATCGGCTTCCGGGTCTACGAAGAGGGACTGCAGGAGGGCCTGTTCCTCCGTCCCCTGGGTGATACGATCTACTACTGGCTGCCGCTCTGCACGACGGCAGCGCAGATCGACGACATTCTCGGCCGTACGGAGAAGGTGCTGCAGCGGATAAGCCGCTAAGTACGTCCCAAGGGGTTCCGCCCCCCCTGGTTGTCCGTCATATTTCCCTCCCGTCCGACATATTCGTGAAGTGGAGCCCATCAGGCCAGGGAGGGATAACATCATGATCACCCGTCATAACAAGCTGCAAATTGAACTGCCGAAGTCCCCTTACTCCGACCCCAATGCGGCGTCTGCCGTACAGGAGCTGCTCGGGGGCAAATTCGGCGAGATGTCGACGCTGAACAACTATATGTTTCAATCCCACAATTTCCGCGGCAAAAAGAAGCTGAAGCCGTTCTATGATCTCGTCGCCAGCATTACCGCCGAGGAGTTCGGCCACGTAGAGCTCGTCTCCCATACCATCAATATGGTGCTGACCGGCGAGAGACGCGATACGTATCCCGGCGACCCGGATATCGGACCTATGCGCAATGCCAAGGACAAACGCTACAGCCTGCACTTTATCCCGAACGCGCAGACGGCCTATGTCGCGGACTCTCAAGGACGTCCCTGGGTCGGCGATAACGTTTTTAACAGCGGCAACCTGGTACTCGATCTGCTCCATAACTTTTTCCTTGAGTGCGGCGCCAGAACCCACAAGATGCGGGTCTACGAGATGACCGACCATCCGACGGCCCGGCATATGATCGGCTATCTGCTTGTCCGCGGGGGTGTACATATCATCGCCTATGCCAAGGCCCTGGAGGTGGCGACCGGTGTGGATGTGACCAAGATGCTTCCGATCCCGAACCTCGAGAACAAGTACTTCGACGAGGCCCGCAAATTCGAGGCGATCGGCGAGCACCGCAGGCTCTACACCTTCTCGCCGGACGATTACCGCGACATCGCTTTGATCTGGAAGGGACAGCATCCCGAAGACGGGTCGCCGCTCGAGACGGTTTTCGGCTCGCCTCCGGGCGCACCGATCCCCGACCTGCCGGAGGTGCCCGAAGAGTTCGCCCCCGGCATCTCCGCCGAGGACTTCCTTCAGATCGCAAAGCGCCTACAGAGCAATGCCGGGATGAAGTAACTTCTTCGCTAATACAAACAGCCCTCTTCCAAGTCTGGAGAGGGCCGTTCTTTTTTGTATATGCCATGCACAAAATGAGCCTTAGCCGGGCAGCGGATCAGATCCCCGGAATATCGGTACGCTTATGCTCGGTCCGTAAATAGTGCTTCTCGAGCTTCTCCCGGACTTCATCCGGAATCTGCTTTCCTTCGAGATAATCGCTGTTATCCTCGTAAGTAATACCCAGCTCTTTCTCGTCGGTCTGGCCTTCCCACAGTCCCGCCGTAGGCGCCTTGTCCAACACGCTCGCGGGCACGCCGAGTTCACGGGCCAGCGCACGCACCTGACGCTTGTTCAGCGTGCTGAGCGGCGTAATGTCGACGGCTCCGTCTCCCCACTTCGTGAAGAAGCCGGTAATGGCCTCGGACGCGTGATCAGTACCTACGACCAGCAGATTCAGATCGAAAGCCAGAGCATACTGCACGACCATCCGCGTACGGGCCTTGATGTTCCCCTTGCCCCCGCGGCTGACATGCTGGTGGACGCCGATGGATTTGAGCGCATGCTCGGTCTCCAGGGCAATCTCGTTCACCGCTTCTTCGATGTTCGTCTCGACCTTGTACTTCAGGTTGAAGGCTTCCGCCGTAGCGTAGCTGTCGGCAATATCCTCCTGGGTGCCGTAAGGCTGGAAGACGCCGAGCGTCTTGTACTCGCGGCCCTTCTCTTCGGTCAGCTCGTCGGTTGCACGCTTGCACAGCCCCGTCGCCACGGCGCTGTCGATCCCCCCGCTGATGGCGATGAGGAGCCCGTCCACTCCCGCTTTCAGGACATACTCCTTCAGAAAGTCCACCCGCCGGCGGATTTCTTCCTGCACATTAATCTCGGGCTTCACGCCCAGCTTGGCAATAATCTCCTGCTGCAAACTCATCGCGAGCACCTCTCTTTGTCCTAATCTCCGTGACGAGCGGGCTCTCCTGAAGTCCGGTTGCACGCGCTATGTATTCCCGCTGTCAAGTTTCCTTACAGTATATCACGATTCTCTTCATAGGTTAAACGGCTCCGCACTTTCTGAAACAGGCCCGGCGGGGCAGGGTCCCTTACCACAAAAAAACTCCCGGGATCCTGTCAGGGATCCGGCGGGAGCGCTGCGCACTTATTTGCAGTAGGTCTCGAAAGCGCCGATCAAGTCGTTCGCGATCATCTCGGCGGACCGGTCTTCGACCTGGTGGCGCTGAATGAAGTGAACGAGCTCGCCGTCTTTCATCAGAGCGATGGACGGGGAGGACGGCGGGTACGGCGCGAAGAATTCACGCGCCTTCGCTGTCGCTTCTTTGTCCTGGCCCGCGAAGACCGTGTACAGGTGATCCGGCTTCACCTCATGCTGAAGCGCCTTGGCTACGCCAGGACGGCATTGTCCGGCGGCACAGCCGCATACGGAGTTCACGACAACCAGTGCCGTGCCCTTCATGTTCTCAAGCGCTTCCGCCACTTCCTCAGGGGTGCGAAGCTCCTGGACGCCGATGCGCGTCAGCTCATCTCTCATCGGCTGCACCATATCCATCATGTATCTTTCAAACGACATGGACATTGTTTGCTCACTCCTTCGATCCCATGTTCCGCAAAGGGACATTTGTGTTATGTCCTATTATACATCGGGTCATCGGGAAAGCAAAGGGCTGCAGGTGCTTACGCCTGCAGCGGACAATGCACCCGGGGCTAGTCGTTCCCTTCGCTGCGCCGCGGGTCTGCTTCCCCAGGCTGGAATGCATCGTAGGCGACGTCCTTATCGGGATGCATGAACCGGTCCGCCTTGGGCGGAATGCCGCGTTCGAAGATATCCCGGTTCTCCGCCGTCTGGAAGCCGACGTCCTTGTACGGGTGGACCCACTCGTCCCCCGACATGACCGCCGGGTCGGTATCCTTGCTCCACTGCTCCAGCGGCGAATTCTCGGAGGTATAGTCGTGGTCGCCGATCAGCACCCCGTGTTCGTTGACGAAGGCTTCCCGGGGGCCGCGGCCAGCCTGGTATTCCGGCTTGAACTCGATTTCGAAGGGATCGAGCGCCGGGTCATTTTTGGCGTTGTACTCTATGTCGGTATTGACATGGTTGTAACCCTCGGGGTCATGTCCCCCGGGGCGGTTAGGGGTCGTCACGGAGCGTGCCTCCTTATTCAGCCGGGCGGTTGGGTCCGCTCAGCCGTTTATCCATCACTCCCGCAGCATTGGCCTGCCCATTGCTGTTCTCGTGCATGTCCTGCTCTTTGGAGTTGTTCGAACGGTTCTTTTTGTTCTTAGCCATAGTCTCATCTCCCTTCTTATCCCTAGTATGCGGTAGGCTCCCCCTAATCCATGCGGAACCGGCACCCGCAGAAAATGGAAGAGCTTCGCCCGAATGGCTCGAAAGAGAGTGCTTCGAGGTTTGTTTGTGATCTGTGCCGCCGCCGGGTTCTCCGGCCTGTATCAACGACAAAAGCCCCGACCATTGGCGAGCAGCCAAAGTCAAGGCTAATGGGTGTAATGCATGTTCTGCTGGTATGGAACCTATATCGTGCGGCCGTCTATTAACCTGCGGCCTGCCGAACCTTAAACCCCTGGTCTTGCATGTGAATCTGTCATGATGCTGTGAAACCAAAACAATGAAAGCCCTACCTCTCTTCCATCCTTGCGGCTCCGATGACCGCGCCAGTGTGAATCAGTACAACCACAGTTGTTCATTCATGGGAATCCTTAAGAATTGTTCATTCGATGTGCGGTGAATCATAGAAAGTTGGGTTAAAATTCGAGGGGATTCAATTCATAGGGGTTATGTGAGGTTCCTTCTTTTGCAAAGCATAACACCTAGTATACTCAATATATCGACTGAAGTCAAACAAAAATGAAGAGCCGGCAAAAAAGCAGGGACACTAGCCCCTGCTCTCATCCTGAAGCTCTTCCAAATTCCAAGTCTGAATCCCGTTGTCTTCGATAATCCCCAAGGTTACATCCGCAATGTCGGTATCTGCGAGCAGCTTGTCCCGCACCCGGAATTTGATGTCATCCGCATCCGCCAGCGCCAGCCCGCGGCGCAGCTCGATATAGCCGTCGACGTGGTAGAACCGGCCTTCCTGGATGATCCGAAGCGTATTGATATCGCGCACATCGGGGTCACCGAGGATCAGCTTCGAGACCTTCGTCTCGACTTCCACCGGAGCGGCCACCCCAATGAGACCGGCCATATTGTCGAAGCCGACCTTGAACGCGACGACCATCATAAGCATACCGATCAGGATCGTAGCGACGCCGTCGAAGATCTTAAGCGGCGTGAACTCGGCAATGACAATCGCAGCCAGAGCCAGAGCAGCTCCGCTTGTTGCCACGATATCTTCGTAGAACACAAGCCGGGTCGGCGGTGCCGCACGTCCCACATTCCGGAAGGCCGCCGGAATTACCCCAAGGCCGCGGGCTTCCACCCGGGTCTCCTTGACGATCTCATGCATCGCCTTGATCAGCACTCCGCCGTCCACAGCAATGGCCGCCAGCAGGATCACAAAGGAAAGCCAGAAGCCTCCGGAATGCACCGGGTGCTGCAGTAAATGGATGCCCTCCTTCACCGTCTCATATGCCATTACCGTCACTACAATCACGGCTACCATGCAAAAGATATTGATTACGCGGCCAAAGCCGGTCGGGAACCGCTTGGTCGGTTTGCGTTCCGCCAGCACGCTGCCGGCAAAGACGAAGCCTTGATTCACAGCATCCGCGACGGAATGCATTGCGGATGCAAACATGGCGCCGCTGCCGCTGAAGAAGGCCGCTACTCCCTTTAAGACGGCCAGCCCGGCGTTGCCCAGCGCCGCGATGCCTGACGAGGTATTTCCTTTTTGGACCGCCTGCCACAGATTCGGCATACCACTCGCTCCTTTGCCATCGTTTTCTCGGGAACATCACTTCTTGGCTTTCAGCTCGTTTCGTATGGAAGGAAAAAGGGTAAATACCCTTAAACTAACAACTTGAAAATCATGATTTTGAACAAATTCGGTCAAATTAACAGCGTAAAGGGGGAAAACAGCCATTCCCCGGATGAAACGCCGCTGCAGCATCATCTGCATGCATCGCAAGCACCCTCTCGTCGTTTGAGCGCCTTTTCCCGATTCGGTATAATAATTTATAAACATTCTTTATGCCGGTCAAACTGGATCTTGTCCAAAAAATTGCTTTGTTCAAGGAGGTGTACCTATCCGCCTCACGCAGGGGATAGGGAATGATTGAGTAGTGACCCGTTACCTTTATTGCTTAACGTGGTTTTAATCGTAGTGCTTGTGCTGTTAAATGGTTTTTTTGTTGCAGCCGAATTCGCGATGGTGAAAGTAAGGAACAGCCGAATCGACGCGTTGGCCCAGTCGGGCAATCTCAGTGCACGTCTTGCGCAGAGGATTATGGGCAACCTGAACGCTTACCTCTCCGCCTGCCAGCTCGGAATCACGCTGGCCTCCCTCGGCCTCGGCTGGGTCGGTGAACCGGTCATCGCCAAGACGCTGGAGCCGGTGCTCAGCGGCTGGCTCGGACTGAGCGATACCGTCGTGCATACGGTCTCGTTCCTCATCGCCTTCTCCCTGATCACTACGCTGCATATTACGCTTGGCGAGCAATTCCCGAAGACGTATGCCATCCGGCAGTCCGAGAATGTCACCCTGTGGGCCGCCGTGCCTCTTATGATCATGTACAAGGTGATGTATCCGTTCATCTGGATGCTCAACGGCATCTCCAACTGGATGCTGCAGAGGGTAGGCATCGAACCAGCGACGGAGCACGACTCGGCGCATACGGAAGAGGAAATTCGCGTGCTGATGAAGGAGAGCCACAAAAGCGGGTTCATCGACAATACCGAATTGACGCTGTTTGATAATATATTCGAATTCTCCGAAACGAACGCGCGGGAAATCATGATTCCCCGGACGGAGATGGGCTGCTTGTATGCCAATCTGTCGTTCGAGGAGAACATGGACCTTGCCTTAAACGAGATGCGCACCCGCTATCCGGTCTGCGATCCCGATAAGGACAATATCATCGGCTTCGTGCACATCAAGGATCTGCTGAAGGCACAGGGCAAGGTGGACGACATCCGTTCGATCGCACGGCCGATCACCAAGGTGCCCGAATCCATGCCGATCTCCACGCTCCTGAAACTGATGCAGAAGAAAAAAGGCCAGATCGCCCTGCTCATCGATGAGTATGGCGGAACCTCGGGCCTCGTGACCATCGAGGACATCCTGGAGGAGATCGTCGGGGAGATCCAGGACGAGTTCGATCCGGACCCGCGTCCAAGCGTCGAAGTTCGGGACGATGACTCTTATTCGATCGACGGCCGGCTGCTCATTGACGAAGTCAACGAACACTTCGGTATGGAGATCGAATCGGAGGATTACGATACGATCGGCGGATGGATCTATTCGCAGGTCGAGATTCCCCCGAAGCAGGGGCAGAGCATCCGCTATGGCGACACTTATGAATTCGTCATCGAGGAGACAGACGATCTGCGGATCTCGCGGCTGACCGTGAAGAAGCTGGAAGCCCAGCATACCCAGTCGGCATAGCGGTAGTAGCGGTAGGGCAGCCGCCCTCGCAGAACAACCAGCCGCGTGTCCTAACAGCCCTCCGGGCTCCCAGGCCAGTACATCGATTCAGTGATGAACAGCCTGCGGGAGAGTCCGGAGGGCTTTTCTTATCGCACCTAATAAGGACGCAAAGTAAAACGGCCGCACCCGGATGGTTCACCGGGAGCGGCCGTTTTCTTGTTGTACCTTGTCATTCTTTTAAGGCTGTCACGCTCTTATTTGTTTGTCTTGAAGCGCGCGAGCACAACGTTCAGTTCTTCCGCCAAGTGCGCCAGCGACTGGGAAGATGCGCTGATCTCTTCCATCGAAGCAAGCTGCTCCTGGCTTGAAGCGGCATTGGTCTGTGACACGGTGGCGAGCTGCTCGGAAGCTGTGCTGACCGTCTCGATCGTCGCCGTCATTTCCTCGCTGGAGGCGGTCATGTCTTCGACCGAATGGGTGACCTCTTCGACTTTGACCGACACCGTCTGAATCGATTCCTTGATTTCCGTGAAGGCCTCTCTTACGTCTTCCGCCTTGCGGATCCCTTCGTACACTTTATCCGTGCTCTTCTCTACCGAGAGAATCACCTTGTCCGTATCCCGCTGGATCGAATCAACCAGCGACGTAATCTGAGCGGCGGATTGGACGGACTGCTCGGCCAGCTTGCGCACCTCGCCGGCCACGACCGCGAACCCTTTGCCCTGCTCCCCTGCCCTGGCGGCCTCAATGGCGGCATTCAACGCGAGGAGATTCGTCTGATTCGCAATGCCGGTAATCAGCGTGACGATATTGCCGATCTGCTTCGATTGTTCCCCAAGCATCCGGATCATCTGTGACGATTCTTCCGTGGTCCGGTTGATCTCGTTCATCTGGTCGGTAATTGCCTGAACCGCCTTCCCGCCGCGGTCGGAAAGTTCATTGGTTTCCCTCACCATCGTCAGCATCATCTCACCGTTGCCCGAAATCTGCTGCATTCCTGCCGACACTTCGGACAGAGCGTTGAACAGCTCTTCCACACCCTGCATCTGCTTCTCCGTGTAATCCGAAGCTTCCTGGGAGCTGTCCGCTACAGACTCCGCCGCCTTCGAGCTTTGTTCAGCCGAGGCCAGAAGCTCTTCTGCCGAAGCGGCCACCATCTCCGAAGATACTTTGATCTGGGAGACCATGCTGTTCATATCTTCCGTCATCCGGTTGAAGGACGCGGCCAGCTGCCCGACCTCGTCTTGGCTCTTCACGTTCAGCGGTTCTACCGTCAGATCCCCTTGTGCTACGCGACCAAGGGCCTCCGAAGCCTGGATCAGCGGACGGGAGATGCTCCGGGAGATGAAATAAGCGAGAAGGAGGCCGATCAGGAACGAGAGGCCTGTCACTCCCCAGATGATCGAACGGCCGCCGTTATTCGTGGCATCCGCCTCTAATACCGCTTTGGCCGCCCCTTGTTCGTTATAGGTAGTGATCTTGTCCAGAATCACCGCAGATGCAGCCAGACTATCGGTAATCTTACCGATGACCGCGTTCACCTCACGGATCCTCGCGCCGGCCCCCGCTTCGAGATTAAGCTCGGTGCCCAGCTTTTTTCCTTCCTCTACGGCCGACTTCAGATTGGATAGCTCCTTTTTGAGCGCATCCGTATTCTGCTGATCTTCCGTGTCACCAGGCAAAATGGTCTTTTCATATTCTTTTACCTGGACATCAACGTCTGCAAAGTGCGTATCAATCTGTTTGGACAGGTCCGCCAGCTTTTGCGGGTCGGATTCCACAACCATCATCAGTGTTTTGGCTACAATCTCTTTGCTTGCTGTTTCAATCTCCTTGCTCTCCGATATGCCAGGCATCCAGGAACCATTGATCAGCTTAGTCTGCTGATAGAGGCGATTCATCTGATTGACTCCGAAGATCCCGACGGCAAGCAGCAGCACCAGCAGGAGGGTGAACCCTCCGAAGATCTTTTTCCCCACAGTGATTTTCACTTTTCATTCCCCTTTCAGCTTATCCATATCCTTATGTTTCGGACGATCACTCCTTCTTTGTTAATGAAAATCATTGCCTTTCATCGTCTGGAACCAAGAATACCGCCCTCTTGCCCGGAATTTCATCCGGGAAGAGAAAGCGGTATGCTGTGTCTCTATGCTCACGGAAGGCAGCCCGCTTGGCGGTCTAGCCCTTCCGTCTATTCTGAATCTCACCGAGCTGCTTCCAGAGCTGCCTCATGCGGTTTTTATGGCATGTCACAGCTTCCCTGACCAGCTCCAGAGTCTCCGTATTCCGCTTGAGTGTGCCCAGCAGCGTATGATTCTTTTGAGCCAGGCGGAGGATCCGCCGCTCCATCTCATCGAGCAGCATCCGGTCATGCTGCAGGTATTGCGATTCGGGGGATTCCATGGAAGTAAGCGTCATGTGCCAACTGATCTCTCCTTTAAACGGATGGTAACGAAACGATTACCCCATTATAGTACGAGAACGGATCCCTTCATTGTCGCAACCCACTGTCCGGGAAACACTACTTTTGTCGCCTCTCTCTGCCTGCCGACCGTGACTCCGGTTCCAAAAAAGGGTAAGATAGAGGGCATATACTCAAAGCGAAAGCAAGGAGCCCTACGGTCTATGAACTACGATGTCATTATCATTGGCGGCGGACCCTCCGGTCTCATGGCCGCTATCGCCGCATCCCGGCACGGCGCCCGGACGCTGCTCCTCGACAAAGGGGACAAGCTGGGCCGCAAGCTCGGCATCTCCGGCGGCGGCCGCTGCAACGTCACGAATGCCAAGGATCCCGACGAGATCATCAAGCATATCCCCGGCAACGGCCGGTTTCTCTACAGCGCTTTTGCCACGTTCAGCAACCGTGACATTATCGCATTCTTCGAAGATCTGGGCATTGCCCTGAAGGAGGAAGACCGCGGCCGGATGTTCCCCGTCAGCGACCGGGCGAAGACCGTGGTTGACGCCCTCGTCGGCCAGGTTCGCCGGCAGGGGGTCACGATCCGGGTGCACTCCCCCGTGAAGCGGGTGCTGTACCGGGACGGCACGGCCGCCGGTGTGGAGCTGCGGGGCGGGGAGCGCATTGAGTCCCGGGCAGTCATTATCGCCACGGGAGGCAAGTCCGTGCCGCAGACCGGTTCGACGGGAGACGGGTATCCCTGGGCCGAGGAAGGCGGGCACACCATCACGGAGCTGTATCCGACCGAGGTGCCGTTAACCTCGCGCGAGAGCTTCATCAAGAGCCACGAGCTGCAGGGGCTGTCGCTGCGGGAGATCACGCTGTCGGTGTGGAACCCGAAGGGCAAGAAGCTCATCGAGCACGAAGGCGACCTGCTCTTCACCCACTTCGGCCTCTCCGGCCCCGCTGCGCTGCGCTGCAGCCAGTTCGTCGTGAAGACCAAAAAACAGTTCACTGTGCCGACCGTGCGCGTCACTATCGACATGTTCCCGGCCCGTTCGGCGGACGAACTCTATGCCGAGACGCTGCGGCTGGCCGAGCAGGAGCCGAAGAAAGCGGTGAAGAACGTGCTGAAGGGTACTCTGCCGGAACGGATGATCGGCCTTATCCTGTCGAAGGCCGGTCTCAAGGAGGAGACCACCTTCGATAACATTCCGAAGCAGCCTTGGCTCGAGATGGCGAAGCTGCTTAAGGCCTTCCCCGTCGAAGTCAATGGCACGCTTTCGATTGAGGAAGCCTTTGTTACGGGCGGCGGCGTTAATCTCAAGGAAGTCGACCCCCGGACCATGGAGTCCAAGCTGACCGACGGCCTGTTCTTCTGCGGGGAAGTACTCGACATCCACGGTTACACCGGCGGTTACAACATCACCGCGGCTTTTACAACAGGCTATACGGCCGGTAAGAGTGCCGCAGAGAGCTATGGAAGCTGAATGAGATGATTCTCTTCTTAGGAGGACGGTCTTGCCCTATGGGTAAGGCCTTTTTGGCATGCGCCTGTTTGGCCGGGGGATAGCCAGCATGGCGGATTCGGCTTGGCTGCCCCCCGCCGCTTACACTGCCGGTACTATATAAAGTTAGTACTTCTGTTCTGACGGAGAAGCCGTATACTAAATTTAGAACCAAGTACTAAGATCATCTAACAAAGAACACAATTCCAATCTATTCCCACTCACGCTTAAACCACAACTATCGTTTCTGCCCAATAGGAGGATACTTTCATGCCTGTCATCTTATGGATTCTCAAATGGTGCCTCACCGCCGTCTTCCGCCTCAAGGTCAGAGGTCTCGAGAAACTCGATTTCTCCGGCCCGGCGATCCTGATGCCGAACCATCTTTCGCTGCTCGACGCGGTGCTGCTCGCCCTCTTCCTGCCGAAGGAAGTGACGTTCGTCGTCAATACCCGAATCGCCGCCCGGTTTGCCCCGTTCATCCGGCTGCGCCGCCATATTGCCGTCGATCCGCTGAACCCCTACTCCGTCCGCAGGATGGTGAAAGTGGTCGCCGGCGGTACGCCGCTGTTGCTCTTCCCGGAAGGCCGGATTACGACGACCGGCAGCCTCATGAAAATTTACAGCGGGGTCGGCTATATCGCTCTGCGGACCGGAGCGGCCCTGTACCCGATTGCCTTGAACGGGCTGGAGCGTTCCAAGGCCTCCTACCTCGGCCGTAAGCTGCGGACGGTCTGGTTCCCGGCCGTCTCCATCGATGTCGGCGCCCCGCTGCGGATCGACTGGGACCGCGGCGGGAGCATGCGGCGGCAGAAGGAAGCCGCGGCCGACCGGATCGGACGCGCTCTGCAGGAGCAGCTGCTGCGCAGCCGTCTGAAGCCGGAGGCGAACCTGTTCGACGAAGTGCTCGAAGCCGGCCGCCGGCATGGGCTTGGGGCTGCAGCCTGCGAGGACCCGTCAGGCGTGCTGTCCTACCGCAAGCTGCTGACCGCAGCCTATGCGCTCAGCCGAGGTCTTTCGCCTCTGCTTCAGGGGCAGCCCGCTGCGGCTGTACTGCTGCCGAACGCCTCCGCAGGCGTCGTCACGCTACTCGCCCTGTTCCGCCTCGGCCGGACGCCGGCGCTGCTGAACTTCTCGGCCGGCCGCCAGGCTGTTCTGGATGCCTGCGAGACCGCCGATGTCCGCACGGTATTAACTTCGCGGACGTTCATCGAGAAGGCCGGCCTAGAAGCGATGGCAGCGGACCTCAGCAGCCGGGTACGGATGGTATATCTGGAGGACCTGAAAGCTTCCTTGGGGGCAGGCGTGAAGCTCGGAGCCTTAGTTGACCTGCTGCTCAGGAGAAAAGCCGACCGCCAGGCAGGCCTGCCCACCGTAATTCTGTTCACCTCCGGCAGCGAGAGCAAGCCCAAGGGTGTCGTACTCAGCCACGGTAATCTGTATGCCAATGTCCAGCAGGCCCGGGCGTCCATCGACTTTACGTCTTCCGACTCCGTGTTCAATTCTCTGCCGCTGTTCCACAGCTTCGGCCTGACGGCCGGCACGCTGCTGCCGCTGCTGACAGGGATGCGGGTCTACTTGTACCCGAGTCCGCTTCACTATAAAGTCATCCCGGAGCTGGTCTATGACCGCAACGCCACGATCCTGTTCGGCACTTCGACCTTCCTGGCCGCTTACGGCCGGACGGCTCATCCTTACGACTTCCATGCCCTGCGCTACGTCGTAGCCGGAGCCGAAAAGCTGAAGGACGAGGTACGCACGCTGTGGAACGACAAGTTCGGCATCCGGATCTTAGAGGGCTACGGCGCTACCGAGACCGCTCCCGTCCTGTCGCTGAACACGCCGCTGCACTACCGCAAAGGCACCGTGGGCCGATTCCTCCCCGGCATCGAGTACAAACTCGAATCCGTACCCGGCGTACCGGGCGGAAGCCTGTACGTCAAAGGGCCGAACGTCATGCAGGGATACCTGCTTCACGGCAAGGGCTTCACTCCCTGCCCCGAATGGTATGGCACGGGAGATATCGTAGAGCTCGACGGCGACGGGTTCGTAAGCATCGTCGCCCGGTTGAAGCGCTTCGCGAAGATCGGCGGCGAGATGATCTCGCTGAACGCCGTAGAGCAGGCTGCAGCCGACTGCTTCGGCGATGAGACCGCAGCCGCGGTCGCCCTGCCCGATCCACGTAAAGGAGAGCGGATCGTGCTGTTCCACACCCGTCCGGGGGCTGAACGGGCACGGTTCGCCGCTTATCTGGCCGAACGAGGCATCTCGGCCCTGCTGCTGCCTGAACGCTTCGTCAACGTCGCCTCCCTGCCGCTTCTCGGCAGCGGCAAGACCGACTACGCCTCGCTGCAGCGCATGGCAGCTGAACTGGCACGTCCGGGGGCTTCCGGACCGCAAACCCAAATTCCACCGAAAGAAGCGTGACCTTCCATGAACCGCATTCCTTCTTCCGCCTCCCGTTCCCTGCGCTCGCTTTACGTCTCCCAGTTTCTCAGCGCTTTTGCCGACAATGCCGTGTTCTTCGTGATCCTGGGCGTCCTCTCGGCCAGGGGTTCCGCGAATCCGGAGGAAGGCATGCTGGGCGTGCAGCTCGGCTTCCTGCTGGCCTACGTGGTTCTTGCCCCATTCGTCGGCACCTTCGCGGATAAGAACCGCAAATCCCGCGTGCTCCTCATCGGCAACCTGCTTAAGACGGGCGGGACGCTGCTGCTCTTCACCCCGTTCCCGCCGGCTGCCGCCTATGCACTGGTCGGGGTCGGTGCGGTCGTCTTCTCTCCCGCGAAGTACGGGGTGCTGACCGACATTACCGGCGATGACAAAGCGCAGCTCTACCGCGCCAACGGCAACCTGGAGTCTTACACGATCCTGGCGATCCTGCTTGGCACCGTGGCCGGGGGCTGGCTCGCCTCCTTTGCCCCGGCGCTCGGAATTGCGGTTTGTGTTCTGCTGTACCTCGCCTCGTCGGTGCTGACTCCGCTCATCTCCTGCCGGGAGGGCAATCCGGAGCTGCACTACGGCGCTTCCGCCGGCTCCTTCTTCCGCGAAGTGCGCATCCTGTTCGCGGAGCCGAAGGCCCGTTTTTCCCTGGTCGGCACGAGCGCCTTCTGGATGACCTCCTCGGTGCTGCGGATCACCTTCCTGATCTGGATCGCCCAATATCTCGGCGTGCAGAATCAGCTTTTGCAGTCAGGGATCATCGGAGCCACCGGTGTCGGCATCGTCATCGGCGCTCTGCTGACTCCGCGGCTCGTGCGGATCGAGAAGTTTTACCGTGCTTACCTGTTCGGCTTCCTGATGCTGGCGGCGATTCTGCTAGCTCTTCTGCCCGTGCATCTGGTGCTGACGGTCATCCTGCTGCTGCTCATCGGTACCCTTGGCGGCCTGTTCATCATCCCGATGAATACGGTGCTTCAAGATCAGGGTAAAGACCTCGTCGGTTCCGGCAAAACCATCGCCATCCAGAACTTCAGCGAGAACCTCTTCATGATCGGCGGCGTCGGCCTCGCCAAGCTCCTCATCGCCGGCGGCTTGAACGTCTCGCTGACGACAGCCGGCATCGCGCTGCTCTTCGGCGCCCTGGTCTGGTACCTAAAAGGCATGGTGCCGCGGCTGAAGCAGGCGGTGTAATATGAAAAGGGCCCCGTGCTCGGCAGTAGTCACTGCTGAGCACGGGGCCCTTTGGGTGTTGCTTGGTTTGGGATCTTAGGCTGCTGCGTTACAGATTAAGCGGCTCTTCTTTGTGGAAGCACAGCCGCTGCTGCGAACGCTTGATAAGCTTCTTCGGACGAAGCCGGACCGCTCGGAGAGGAAGCCGTGCTTCCTCCTGTCGAGAACCCGTACACCGACCCGCTTACAGAGCTACCGCCTCCACCGTAGACATCCCCGCCCACCGAAGAACTGTTAGACGGAAGCGTCAGGTAGACCACGTCGCTGACAGAGTAGTTGTTCCGCTGAGCGGTCACCATTAACTGATTTCCACGGATTAGATAACCCGAAATGTCCCACGAGAAGCTGCCATTAACCGTATTGTACAGGTCCAGACCAAAGCCATCACGAACCCGCAGCTGTGTCGGCTGATACATATAGCCTGACAGCGTGTAGGTGGAGCCGTAAACACTTACCGTTACTCCTGGAGCCGGTGTCTTCATGGACACAACCGGAACGATCAATGGCTCGCTGGCCAGCTTGCCGTACGCATCCGCTGTAATCTTCAGATGACTTACGTTCACCAGCCAATTATTGCTCGGATAATACGCTGAGAAATAACCATACTCCCCTGACCGGGCGGTAAAGGAAGCTCCATCTTCCCGTGTCACCGTAATCTTAGAGTAAGGAACAGCATAGCCGTAGAGTGCGTAAGATTCAGACTGATATACGGTTCCATTCACTGTTGGCTTTGCGGTTTGCCCCGCCACTGGAAGTACGTTAAGGGAAACCTTGTAGCTCGGTTTATAGCCGGATGCCTGTGCGTCTACCAAGAGAATTTCGCCCGGAGTAAAGAAATATGAGGTCAAATCAATACTATAGGAACCATAGTAACCCGTAGATCCCGTTGCAATGAGAGTGTTGTCAGCTCTGAATATCCTTACTTCAGAGTACTGCGCCCCTGTTCCTGTGACAAAACCTCCGTCTTCATACACAGAGCCGTATACTGACGGTGTAACGGTCATAGGCGCCCCTTGTACCATAACCAGGAAAGGATCGCTTTCCTTCTTATAAGGATCCTCCGCAGTGATATACAGCGTTTCCCCCTCGATTAAGGGATACCAAGGATAGATCTGCAGAGTGGATCTATTAGCCCACTCTTGGGCGATCAGCTGCCCGTCGGCACGTTTGATTCGAATACGCGTATCCCCTGGTGTAAATTCGGTAAGGGTTACACTCACCGGATTCATTAGGGAATAAACGATTCCTGTTACCGTAGGCTTTGTCGTTTGCACCGTGGGCTGTACGCCGTAAACCACTGCTTCACTTTCAGCTTGACCGAAAGCATCAGCATACACGTACACCTTAGTTCCCGCAGGCTGATTCGGGAGACTTACGTAACGGGACCAGCCGTAATAATAATCGCCCGTCCACTCTATAAAGAGCTGACCTTTTGTTTCCGAATACACGCGCACCCACTGGCGTGGACCTGCCTCAATTCTCAGGCTGCCGCCCATCTCGTATACGACTCCTGTAACCGAAGGCTTTGCCGTTTGTCCGTAAACGACGCCTTGCACTGTAACACTGTAAGCCTCACTCGCGCTCTTGTCCCAATTCTTGGCAATGAGGGACAAGAATTCTCCGTTTGTCAGTTGCAGTGGTTGGGTCCGGAGGTAGAACGAGCCGTCATATGAAGCCGTACCGCTGGCAATCACCGTGCCATCGGTCTTCTTTAGCTCTACTGCTGCGTAAGCTTCCGTATAGCCGCGAACCTCCCCTCCATCAGCGTAAACTGACGAGGTTACCGCATATGGCTTGGTTGTCGGCGGAGCCGGAGCCACTTTAATCATTACCGTGTCACTGATCGTACGACCAATCGCATCAGAGGTAAGCTTGAACGTATTTCCGTTTCTCATCCACCGGTACAAATTCAATTCAGCTCTGCCTTCCAAGTCCGCATAATTCTCGGAGATCACTTTGTTCTCCATGTCACGGAGCACAACAAACGCGCCTGGTTCCGTCTGGACTTCGAACCAGTTCGTATTCGCATAAACATCCCCGATTACCGTAGGAGCCTCAGTTGCTCCCTGTACCGGCTGAACAACGAAGTCAACCGGTAGACTAACAGATCTATAAGGCTCTTGAGAGGTGACCTGAACCACTTCACCAGCGTACAACCAGTCATTACCATTGTGGCCAAGCGCAAAACCGCCTTCGTCATCTGCATGACTTCCTGCAATAGCAGTGCCGCCGCTAACCAGCCGGATCCGGGAATTCGGAGCCGCTCCCCCTTCCAGCCAATACCCATCAGTGTATACAACTCCTGATACGTTCGGCGTAGAGCTCGCTTGGACTGCACCCAGGTTTACGACGTAGGGAGCACTCTCTGCCAAATTGTACTTCCGTGCAAAAACATAGAGCTTGTTTCCGACGGACGGATAAACGTAATCCATATCAAATACGACTTCACCCGAATTACCTGTCATATCCCAATACAGCTGATTTCCCTGCTCATCCTGCAGTTCAATTTCAGTATCGGGGAGGGAGATCACTTGCAGTTTGGTTACCGATCCGTTATACACCGAAACGGTTACCGTTGGAACTGGAGTCTGAGGAACAGCCCGCACCTTCACTTCAAGTGTACTGCTTGCAGCCTTTCCGGGAGCATCTGCCGTAACCTTAAGCGTCTCGTCAGCAGCCAGCAGCTCTCTGCCGGCAGAAACGTGGAAAAATCCTGAGAAGGAGTCGGCATAACCCGATGTAACCTGTCCATTGGAACGCGTTACCGTAACAAGTGAGTTCGGCTCGGCGGTTCCGCTGACCGCATACCCACCAGCGTACACATTTTCTATAACAGGAACAGCGGTTTTGGCATCAGACCCCTTCTGAACGATGAGCGAATGCCCTTCACTCTGCAGCTTGCCGGTTGCACGAGCGGTTACAGTGAGCTGTTCCCCAACCTGGTAACTCCCCCGCACACTTACCGATGAGATGCCGTCCGAAACAGTGGAAACCTCGGGAATGTTAATGGTCCCATCCGATTTCCTTACCTGGTACGTCGCATACCAATCCGGTTCGGTGTTCCCCGTAATCGTGCCGCCATCCTCATATACAACGCCTGTGACGGACCCGAGCTTGGTACGGTCTGCCGAAATAACTTCTAGAATCACCGGTTCACTTTCATACTTGCCTATTTCATCAGCTGTAAGCAGCAGCGAATCCCCCGGGTTGAACAGCAGGCCGTTAATCCCAAGACCATCGTTGAAGCCCGTCCACAGCAGGGAACCATCATGACGTTTGAGCGTAACTGCTGCCCAAGGATCGGGCAGTTCTAGATCTATCCAGCTTTCCGCATTGTTGACGGTGCCCATCACGGATGGTTTTGCGCTTGTCCCTTCTACAGGTCGAACTTCGAAGAACTGAGGATCGCTTGCACTCCGCCCCTGTTCCCTGATGCGGACAGAGATTTTCTCCCCCGCTTTGAGCTTGGCCGTTTGCCACGGCTGATTCAGCAGAATATAAGGTTCATATTCATAATAGGAAATATACCGTTCCGCCAGCACGGTACCGTCTCCGGCGAACACATTCACAACACCGTTGAAGTCCTCAGGAAGGCGAACTCTTCCGCCATCTTCAAAGATCGAAGCTTCCAGCCCTCGGATAACCGATTTGGTTCCCGAAGTAAGCGTTACTAGAGCCCCCGGACTTTCAAGCTTGCCTGGGCTCTTTGCTGATACTTCAAGGACCGTCCCTTCGGCAGCCATATAAAACAAAGGTACCTGCAGATGGAACCTGCCGGATTCGTTTGCCTGTACTTCACTTACTACCCAGCCATTGCTGTCTTTAAGATAAACAATGGCATTGGACTCGCTTCGCCCCGATAATTCACGCCCGTCATCATAAAGCTCGCTCTCAACGGCAGGCGGCGCCGTACTAACGGCATCAGGAGCAAAAAGAACGGTTGAAACCGCATCTTGTTCGCCATGAATTGCCGCAACAATAACGCTGTATTCCTTTTGAGCCAATGCTTGACCAAGGCTGTCCTGCGTTGTTGTATTCCCCGTCCAAGCGCTCGTAGTCCGATCCTTGAATTCAGCAACCGGATGATGCTTGCTGCGATCCAGCTCCGTGTCAGCCGGCAGGATATACACCTGCTGCAGCTCAGCCTCTTCCCACTGGGATGGGTTCCAGGTTACTGTGAAGTCCCTACCGTCCACCCCGGGGGTACTATCGAAATCAGCTGCCTTTAAAGCCGTAGGCTGCAAACCCACCCGGAACGATTTGGACTCGATAAGCTTACCTTCATCAGAAAGAAGCTCGACGGTATATTTTTGTCCAGTAGACACAACTGGACCTGCTTCATCAAAGCGCTGAAGCAGTTCGAAAAAGAGTAGATTCCTGTCCTCATTCAGATAATCGAGAAAATATACTGGAATCAGCTGCCTGGTGTTTCCTTCCTGCCAGAGGAGAACTTGGTACGTCTGCTCCCCCAACCTGATGGATTGCGGAACATTCCAAGCCCCTTCAACCTGACCGCTAAGTTCCACGCTAAAATTCGTCAGTATCAAACCATCGGAAGAGTGTGCCTTCACCGTGTTGATCCCTTTAACCGAACGGATCAACCCCGCCGGCTGCGGTTCTGGCTGTGGATCCGGGTCCGGCTGCGGATCAGGATTCGGTGAAGTCAATGCCTTAACCGTCAGTGTATAGTTCCGGGATGCTTTGCTGCTTCCCTTCTGCACCGATGCGGTCAGCACAACCTGAGCATCCGGCCGTCCCGCTGCCGGACGATTCACGAGACCGTCCGTTCCGACGATGTCCTTATTGCTGGAGGTCCAGCTTACCAGCACGGTCTTTTCCTTGGCGCCGCTCTCTTTGTACACAACCGTCGCCGGAAGTGTAATCGAGCTGCTGACGTTCTGCTCGCTGTCCCCGGACGCAAAGCCGATGGCCAGCGATGCGAGCGCCTGCTCCAGAGCCCTCTCCGTCTTCTTGGAGGACGACGATCCGCCCCCACCGCCTCCGCCTCCGCCGCTTCCACCTGAGGCAGTAGTCGCGACAGGAGCGGCGGGCTCTTCTGCCTTCGGCGCATCAGGCGCCGCCGGCTGCCCTGCAGTAACCAATTCCTTGGCTTTTGCTACATAATCCTGCTTCTTGCCAATGTACTCGTAAGCCAGACGGGCCAAAGCCTGCCGCTCCGCTTGAGAGCGGGGATCAAACCGAAGGGATCCATCGTCATTGGCGACTCCCCCGATAAAGCCCATGCCGTAAGCCAAGTGAACATGCGGCAGCGCCCAAGGAGAAATCGACGCTCCATCAGTGAAAACATCTGGACCGTCATAGGTCTCTGCAGCCTTTTCGAGCCCGAAAGCCCGGACAAAGAAGACGACAAGCTCTTCACGGCTGACCGAGCTGCCCGGACTGAAAGCCGTCTCGGACGTTCCCTGCGTAATGCCTGCCTTCAATAGAGCGCCTACATGCCCTTTGTACCAGCTGTCAGCGGGAATATCGGTGAACTTCTCCGCATAAGACGGATCTTCCGCCAGGCCCATGGCTTTCACAAGGATTTTGGCCATCTCCGCACGGGACATGCCTTGGGTCGGCGCAAAAGTTCCGTCCTCATAACCGGAGACTACGCCGGCCTCGGCCAGAGCCAGAATCTCCTTCTTGGCGTAGGAGCCTTCCAAATCGGTCAGCTGAGCAGCTGTACCTTGTCCTCCGCTGCCATAGACCGCAGCCGTCGCTGTGCCTTCCGCCGGCAACGCAGCATAAGCGGAATCCGCAGCACCCAGTGCAGCCGTCAGCATCGTAGTACCCAGCATACATGTAACAACCGTCTTGCTGACCATTGCACTGGACTGCCGGAAATTCCGGTGCATCCAAGCTGCCATGTCAACTCGGGTTGACTTGGTAGAATTAGTCATTCTGTCCTGTTTCTCCTCTATCGTATGATGTTATCAAAGAACATCGGCACTCCGGTTATCCCATCACCCTTAGGGATTCGAATGACTATAGTACCAATTTTTTGTCCCGAACTTGATTATATAATGATCACGCCCATTTGTTACCTGCAATTTTGACAAAATATTCTTAAGTTTATTTTAGAATCAACCGCCCCTAAGTCGTTTAATGTCGAAAACGATGCTGCAAAAAAACAAAAAAGCCCCTTTTCAGGGGCAATTCATTTCAGACCTGCTGCGGCCGTTCCCGTTCCGACTCGGAATACGGTTCTATATGCACATGCACGTTGCTGATATGATGCTCGTCCGCCATGCGTCTTTCGATCTCGTCGCTGATATCGTGGCTCTCGCCTACCGACAGTTCGGCGCTGACCTCCACGACCACATCGAGCAGCACATGACTTCCATGAACGCGGGCGCGGATGTCTTTGATCCGCTTGACGCCTGGGGTGGACTCCACTGTCTGCTGGAACACCTCCAGCTTCTGGTCGTCGAATCCGTCCGTCAGCGCATGGGATGCATCCGAGAAAACATCCCACGCGGTCTTGAGGATTACCACACCTACCGCCAGCGCCGCCACCGCATCGAGCACCGGGAAACCGAACCGGGCGCCGATGATCCCCGCCGCCGCTCCTACACTGACCAGGGCATCGGACCGGTTATCGTAGGCCGCGGCCATCAGCGATTGGTTATTAATCCGCTTCGCAAGCTTCCGGTTATACGTGTACACGCCCCACATGACGACGGCACAGCCCAGAGCGATCCATGCGGCAAGCAGATCGGGCGCCGTATGCCCCCCCTCAAGGAAGCTGCGGCCCGCCTGGATGATGACCTGCAGACCGGCCAGCGCCATGATAAAGGAGGCCACAAGGGAAGCAATCGTCTCCGCCCGCATATGTCCATAGCGGTGATCCTCATCCGGGGGCTTACGGGAGATGCGCAGTCCCGCCAGAACGGCCACCGACACGATAATGTCCGTCGTATTGTTGATTCCATCCGCCGTGAGAGCTTCAGAACCGGTCATATAGCCCATGCTAATTTTGAAAATGGACAAGAGAATATAGGCGGCTATACTGATCCAAGCGCCCCTCTCGCCTTCTTTCAAAGAATCATAGGTTTCCACAGCGGTGTCCCTCCATCATTCTGCGGCGTTCGTCCGCCTCAAAGTCCCACCCATCATAACAAACGCCCCTCGTGTGGGTCTAGAGAAACAGTGTTTTCCGCATTAATAAAAATAGGTCCCGTGCAACATTGTTCACCCGCTCAAATCTTGTAGGTCATGTCCAATATTTGAAAGAGAACTCATCTTTGTTTCAGAGAAGACGCGTTCCGCAGACCGTATCATGGATCTGAACCCGCAGCAAAAAACAGCGGTCCGCCTGGATCCGGGGAATCCGCTGCCATCGTGCCCGGCTCCCGCCTTCTAGAGATGGATGCCCGCATCAAATCCGTTATAGTCCTCGCGAGAGGGATCGAAGGTGTCGTCTTCATTAGTATATGCATCTCCGGAAGCACCGCCGTACGCGGAAGCGGAGACGTCGACTTCATCCTCGCCCACCAGATGGGCGGGAATGATAATGCCCCCGTCCGGGTCATAGGCCATCGCAAACACGGCCGGCTCCTGCGGAAAGTGCGCCGTCTCAACCAGCCGGCCTCCATGCGCCTCGGCAATCTCCAGAGCTGAAGTCAGATCGCCCTTGTCCACAATGACATGCAGCAGCGGCCTCTGCGGCTCATCATGAAGAGCGGTCCTGTAGCCGAGCTCCTCCATGGTGTCCATTGCCAGCAGGGCGGCTTTACGGTTTTCGAATTCGAAGGTTATCGGTGCGCTGTTCATGCCAATCGCTTCCTTTCCGCTCGCTTGATCAGGGATCGTTTCCCATATAGCTTTGCCCTGCCCGAGGAAGCTTATTCCTGCCGGGATACATACCGGGCCTCCTCTGGACATAGGATGGTATACACAGACCCTGCTGCTTCGACTGCTCCGTAAACTCAAGAAAGAGGTGGTTCCCGTGAGCACCGATCCGACCCATTCCCCTCATCCGGACGACGTTCAGGCCAACAAATGGATTGCCGCAGCCGCTTATCTTCTGTTCTTCCTGCCGCTGCTGGCGGCCAAGGACTCGCGATATGCCATGTACCACGCCAATCAGGGACTGATTCTGCTGCTCACCGCCATAGGGGCCAACCTGGTGCTTGGTCTTATTCCCCTGCTGGGTCTGCTCCTTGTGCCGCTGGCCAACCTGGCTCTGCTTGTGCTGATGCTCATCGGCATCCTGAATGCGGTCAACGGCCTTACCAAGCCCCTGCCCCTGATCGGCAGTTGGACCCTTCTTCGGCTGCCGTAAGAAAGCCACTACGAAAAAAAGAAGCTCTTTCCCCATCGGAAAGAGCTTCTCTCTTGTTTGCCGCAGCCTCCCCCGCAATAGAAGAGGGCTATACTGCGTTGATCAGCTTCAAGCTGATCAGCAGACGTTTCAGCAGCACGACGGCCTGGGCCCGGGTCGCGTTCTCCTTCGGAGCGAATTTCTCCGGTGTCACGCCCTCCATCAGACCCGCAGCCAGCGCTTCGGTGACCGGCGCCGAGGCCCAGGAAGCGATCTTGGCCCCGTCCTGGAAGACCGGGATAGACACGGCCGAAAGGTCCCCCGTCGGCTGCACACCCTGAAGGCCGCTGCCGTAAGCAAGCGCCTTTGTCAGCATCACTGCCATTTGCTCGCGGGAAATCCGCGCATTCGGTTTGAAGGTGCCGTCATCATAACCGTCCACAAGGCCGGCTGCCGAGGCGGCGCCCACAGGACCTGCGAACCAGGTATACTTGCCGACATCGCTGTACTTGGCCGATGCGCCCCGGTTGTCCGGCAGCCCCAGTGCACGAGTAAGCATCGCCGCGAATTCCGCGCGCGTTACCGGCTTGTCCGGCGAAAATTCAGAAGCCGAGGTGCCTTTGACGAGCAGCTTGGAAGCCAGCAGGTGAATGTCCGCTTCAGCCCAGTGTCCGGTCGTATCCGTGAATTCCTTGCTGCTCGAAACAACCGTAAACCAGCCGCCTCCCGGAGACAGTACCGTCGCCTGGTTATAGTTGAAGAGGGCTGGGACGAAGGAGATTTCCCCATTCGCGTAGGTGACCGCGGTAACTGTGGAAGGATCCACGGACGCAGGGAGAGTAAGCACCCGCTCCACATAAGATGAGCCCGAACGGGTCAGATCCACCGTCTGGCCGTTCGACCGCTGGCCGGTGATCTTGAAGTCGACCGGCGCCGGCAGGATCTCTGTCGCTCCCGCATCCTTCAGACGTTCTCTCGCTGTCCCAAGTGCCGATTCCGGCATCGATTTGATCGTGACAATCACCGTTACATTAGCTGAAGGCACTTTGAGCTCCTCAGCCGCCTTCTCGGAAAAGTCGACCGGCAGCTTGTAACTGACATTCGGCAGCTGCAGAACCAGGTAGGCGCCCGGTACGGCCTTCCGCGCTTCTTCCAGGACTGCGTCCGCAATGTGAATCTTCACGGTGCTTTCCGTGGATGGAATCACGGCGGTAACCGCCGGGTGCTCCGCTGTCTTCCCCTTCAGCTGACCGAATGCTTCCTTGAGCTTGCTGCGGTCAAGCACAATCTTGTTCTCCGGCCTGCCGTCCTTTGGTGTCTCCTTCTTCACCTCACCCGGCTGCACATCCATGCGGACGCCTCCATAGGTGTCCGTTAACACGGATACGGCTGCCGGTGCGGTCCCCTTTGCTTTGGCAGGCTCTGCACCATGGGCAAGCAGCGGGGATAGGGTGAACATGAACAGCGAAGCGAGCGTAAGCGAGGCGATTCGTCTCATCAACAGTAATTCCTCCCGAATAATGCTACATTATGTATCATTTTAAGGAAAACTATACCACATTCGTCCTCCTTCGGACAATGACCCTATTCCCCCATTTTCCCAGGAATCCACCGGTCCGCCTAGGTATAAAGAGACAGATCCAGCGACAGGCATTCACAGGTCAGCAGCTGTCCCTCCCGAAAGATGCAGCGGTACTCGGCAGGAGCCGTCTTCTGCAGCATCGGAGGCAAAAAGTAACGGACATGCCCCGCCACGCCTCGGTTATCCGGGCTCAGTACCCAGTCGGCCGGTTTCCAGGCAAGAATGCCGTCCGCCGTTTCGCGGGGCATGGACCCGCATCCGTCCTGACCGGCTTCAGCCGCATACGCGTACATTCCTCCGGCCATCCGGCCGTCGATCTCCCAGGTCACGATGCCGCCGAAATGGACATCTTCCTCCCCGAGGATCATTCCCGTCTCCTCCCCGATCTCACGCAGCACACTCTCCAAGGGTGTTTCGCCCGGCTCCAGCTTGCCGCCGACACCGTTCCACAATCCGAGCAATGGCGGCTTGCTCCGGTTCAGCATGAGGAGATGCTCCCCCCGGCGAAGGAAAGCAATATTATACTCGAGCACCTGACATCCCTCCGGCAGTTTATTTTTAAATATTAGATTGTATATCTCAACCGAGACTCGATCCTGCCGTCTTATATTTCCTTATAGAAAATATATCTTCCACATGCCCGCCGCCAAATCCTTCCCCCATTCGACGCAGGCCTCCCTTTTTCGATTGATTCGCCTATTGGAATTTGTTATCATTGACAAGTGCAAATCGGATATGTAAAAATAGAAATTAATACAAATACTTTACCGCTTAAAAGCATAAAAGCTTAAAAGCGCGAGCCCGATTCGGGAGAGGAGCCTATGATCATGACCAGAGAACATCACAAAATTCTGGACTGCACGATCCGCGACGGCGGACTCGTCAACAACTGGGACTTCAGCGTCCAATTCGTTAAGGACATGTACTACGGACTGAGCGAAGCCGGCGTCGAATATATGGAAATCGGATATAAGAACTCGGCGAAGCTGCTCAAGGGCGCCGATGCGGGTCCATGGCGCTTCCTCAACGAAGACTTCCTGAAGGAAGTCCTTCCGCAGAAGACCGATACGAAGCTGTCCGCGCTTGTGGACATCGGACGTGTCGACGAGAAGGATATCCTTCCGCGCGAGCAGAGCCTTCTTGACCTGATCCGCGTGGCCTGCTATATCAAGGATACGGACAAGGCGCTCGATCTCGTTCAGAAATTCCACGATTTCGGCTATGAGACGACGATCAATATCATGGCCCTCTCCCACGTGATGGAGAACGACCTGAACGAAGCGTTCGAAGAGATTGCGAAGAGCCCGGTCGATGTCGTCTACATCGTCGATTCCTACGGCAGCATGGACTACAAGGACATCGACTACCTCGTGTCCAAGTTCCAGCGCCTGCTTCCGAACAAGAAGCTCGGCCTGCATATGCATAACAACCAGCAGCTTGCCTTCTCCAACACGATCATGGGTGCTGCACGCGGCGTGGAATTCCTGGATACGTCCGTATACGGCATGGGCCGCGCGGCGGGGAACTGCCCGACTGAGCTGCTCGTCAGCCACTTGAAGAATCCGAGATACGATCTGCGTCCGGTTCTCGGCATTATCGAGAAGCACATGGTCTCCATGCGCGAAAAGTGGGAGTGGGGCTACATCCTCCCTTACATGATCGCAGGCGTACTGAACGATCACCCGCGCGCTGCTATGGCTCTGCGCGCAGGCGAAGACAAGGACAAGTACACCGAGTTCTATGACAAGCTGACTTCCCCTGAAGTTATGCCAGCCGGTGCTGCCGACTAATCACTGGCTTCCCGGGGAACCGCTCCTTGGGCCCCCTGCAACAAGACAACCCGATAACCCGGCACCTAGGTCTGTCTTTTCCCGGACCCAGGCTGACGGGTTTTTCTTGCAGTTGAACGCCTTGCATTACTAAATCGGAGGAGGTAAGCCGTTCATGGCTCCAACTTATTATGAAGCCCGCACAGCCGCCGTACTTGCCGCCAGGGAGCCAAAGACCTTCGTGACCTCCCGCGAGCCGGAGATCCCGGTAGAGCTCGGAGGCATCCCGGGTGACCGCCATTATGGACTTTACCGCAAAGCGGACAGCCGGCAGTCCTTCTATCCGCGCGGCACCCTCATTGCCAACCGGCGTCAGATCTCCATTGTCTCCGCAGAGGAGTGCGCGCTGATTGCCGAGGCCATGGGGATCCCGGAGGTGCGGCCGGAATGGCTTGGTGCCAATCTGCTGCTTGAAGGCTATCCCGCTCTCACCTCCCTGCCGCCAGGCACGCGCCTGCTGTTCCCCGAAGCCTGCGGGTTGATCGGGGAGGGCGAGAACCTGCCATGCCGAGGTCCCGGCAAAGAGATCGCCGACGCCCTGCAGCTCCCCGAGCTCGCCGGCAGGTTCATCAAGGCCGCCAAGCGGCGCCGGGGCATCGTCTGTTCGGTGGAACGGGAAGGAAGCATACGGGAAGGAGACATCGTCCGTATCTATCTCCCGTAAAGGCTTACCCGAACCCGCCCGCGCACTCTTTACCTCTGGTAAATCATGAAAATTGTTCCCACCGCTGCCTCACGGGTATAATAGATAGGAGGTGGTCGCACGATGGAACAATTCTCCCTATGCCCTAAGGTTGAAAGGGGCATGAAGCTGCTGAGCAAACGCTGGGCCGCCCTGATCATGTATCAGCTGCTCACGGGACCGCAGCGTTTCTGCACGATGGAATCGGCCCTTCCGATCAGCGGCAGGCTGCTGTCAGAGCGCCTGAAGGATCTGGAAGCGGAGGGAATCATCAAACGGGAGGTCTTCCCCGAAACCCCGGTACGCATCGAATATTCATTAACCGACAAAGGCCGGGCACTGGAGCCTGTACTAAAGGGGATGGAGGCGTGGTCTCAGGCCTGGGTGGACCCCGGGTAAGCCTGGGGCCTTCCGACTCCATTATTCACCTGACCCTGCCCTTAACAACAATAACGCCTGTCCCCTTGTGTAAGCACAAAGGACAGGCGTTATTCGGCTTGCTATGACCTCGGGAAACCAGCCGCCGGCTTAGCGGAAATCCGGCGGTGTCCGGCGGGCTGTTCCTGTCAGGATAGCCGCTTCCACTACGGCGCGGCGCACTTTGGTGACAACCTGCTCATTAAAGATACTCGGAATAATATAATGCTCGTTAAGCTCCGACTCGGTGACAACCGAAGCAATGGCGCGGGCGGCGGCCAGCTTCATCGGCTCATTGATGCGGCGTGCCCGGCAGTCTAAAGCTCCACGGAAGATTCCCGGGAATACGAGGACGTTGTTGATCTGGTTCGGATAATCGCTCCGGCCCGTTCCGAGTACCCGCACATACGGCAACGCTTCTTCCGGATCGATCTCCGGCTGGGGGTTCGCCATCGCGAAGACAATACGGTCCGGTGCCATGGTTTGTACATCTGCCGCATTCAGCAGGCCGCCGCGGGAGACACCGATGAAGACATCGGCATCGCGGAGCACTTCTTTCAGCGTGCCTTTCTCTGCTTCGACCTGAGGCTGCTCCGCCAGCCACTGCCACATTGGATATTCGTAGCTGCCACCGCGTACGATGGCGCCTTCCCGGTCTACCGGTACCAGACGCGTCACGCCGGCAGCCAGCAGCATTTTGCAGATGGACACGCCGGCCGCTCCGATCCCGTTCACGACGATGCGCACGCTGTCAATCTTCTTGCCGACCACCTTCAGCGCATTAAGCAGCCCCGCTACCACCACAACCGCCGTACCGTGCTGGTCATCGTGAAAGACCGGAATGTCCAGCTCTTCCGCGAGCCGGGTTTCAATCTCGAAGCAGCGTGGGGAAGAGATGTCCTCCAGGTTAATGCCCCCGAAGATAGGTGAGATCGCCTTCACCGTGCGGATGATCTCTTCCGTGTCCTTGGTGTCCAGACAGATCGGGAAAGCATCCACCCCGGCCAGCTGCTTGAACAGCATGGCTTTACCTTCCATTACGGGAGCAGCGGCGTGGGGACCGATATCACCCAGGCCCAGGACGGCCGTACCGTCGCTGATGACGGCTACCGTATTCCGTTTGATCGTCAGCGAATAAGCTTTCTTGGGGTCCTCGTGAATGGCTGTGCAGACCCGCGCCACACCCGGCGTATAGACACGGGATAGGTCGTCCCTGTTTTTGATCGGCAGATTCGGTTGGATGTTAATTTTGCCGCCCAGGTGGGCAAGGAATGTACGATCTGATACGTTGATGAGCTTGATCCCCACATGCGATTTCAGGGCTTCGACGACTGCCGATTCCGCCGATTCCGCTATGTCTACCGTAATGTCCCGGACAGAGGAGTCTTTACCCGGACGGATTACGTCGATCGACGTAATGTCCCCTCCCGCTTTGCCGATCGTAGCCGCAACTTCACCGAACGTAATGTGGTTATGATCCAACTCAATACGCAAGATAATACTCGTCTGTGCCACGCACAATCCCACCCTTTGACCTAAAATGATATACCAATCAGCTCAATATGACCTGTCATATATCCACATGGTACCATGATCTATTACGCTTATCCAATTAAAAAGAACAGATCCCCCTATAGCGAATTTTTATAGAAGATTCCCTGGCGGAACCGCGATTTGATCCGGTGGTGCCTTCCGAAGGCGCCATTTTCCATTGAAGTCATCCCCCCGAAGCCTTTATAGTGTGAGTGTCGCTTCACTTGGCCTTGGCCGCCGCATCCTCAAGCATGTCGACGGTCATAGGGCCCGTATGCTTATAGCGGATAACCCCGTCCTTGTCGATAACGTAGGTAGTCGGATAAGAATGAATATTGTACCCTTCCGTAACTGTACCCTCCTTATCGAGGAGGACCGGGAAAGTGAGCTTCCATGATTCGCTCCAGCCGGACACTACCGGGACACTTACCTCTGTAGTGGTCGCATTCACCGCCAGAATCAGCGGGCCGCCCTCGGGCTGCGCGGCATGGTACGCCTGAAGATGCGGCATCTCGGTGCGGCAGGGCGGGCACCAGGTCGCCCAGAAGTTCACGATGACGGTACGCCCGCGGTAGGAAGAGAGCTTCACACTCGACCCATCCAGCGTGCCGAGTTCAAAATCCGGGGCCGCCTGCCCCGGCTTCAGGCCCACGCCGGCCTCGGCCATTACAGAGCCGGCCTCCGCAGATCGGTCAGCTAACTGGCCGGTGACTGTGGAGACAAGCGCATATGCTGCCAGCAGTGCCGCGGCACGGCGGATCGGCGACTGAAGCGTGCCCCCCGGCCGGTAACGCAGCCACAGGGCAGTCGCAGCCAGCGACAGGATGCTCATCGGCAGGCGCCTGCCGAGCTCCATCGGCTCGAACAGCATCACCCCTAGAGCATAGAGGGTATACCCACCCAAAAGAGATAGAAGCAGCGAATCGCTATACAGGATGCGGTCAAGCCTTTGTCGTTCGGCTGTGTAGATGATGTACAAGCCCGACACGATGGAGGCCAGCCACACCCCCTTCTCTCCCCCATTGAAATACAGGAGGGAAGCAGGATCGCCCAGAATGCTCTGAGGCTCCCACAAGAGGATGCTGAGCTTCCAGACCAGCACCCACAAGAGCAGTGCGGTTTGGACCGCTTCTCCCAGAGGACCGCCGATGCCGCTCCCCCGCAGTCTCAGCCGGAGCAATCCGTACCCTGCGGCGGCAGACAAGAGTATGACGATCAGGTTTTGTGATATGACCAAAGGTCCCAAGACCCACGTTTGCATGATGATTCTTCATCCCCATTCTTACACTCCATATTTCCATTGTGGGGGGATGGCGGCCAAGATGTCAACCGTACGTATGTACCGCCTGATCGCAGCCGTGATCAACAACTAACCAGAAACCGCAGGAGGGAATACTGACATGAAAAAGCAATGGACTATGATGCTGCTCGCTACAACCATTACACTTGGATCGACGGCTTTCATCACGAAACAAGCGGAGGCAGCCAGCGCCCAAATCGTAAGCAGTGTAACCCTTCGCAGTGAGCCTAATACGGGAGCAGCCAGCTACGGATATATCCGTACCGGTGAAAGCGTAGAAATCCTGAGCAAATACAACAGCTTTTGGTATAAAGTGCGTACATCCTCGGGGAAGGAAGGCTATATCTCCACGAGCAGCAAGTATGTAAGCACAAACGGGACGATCCCAACGAGTACAAGCACTACCACTAGCACCAGTACTTCCACTTCGAGCAGTACTGTTTACTCCAGCGCAGCTGTAAGCAAAGTGATTGCAGCCGGTAAAGCTTATCTCGGTACACCATATGAATATGCGTCGGACCGTTCCAATACAAACACCTTTGACTGCTCCGACTTTGTCCGTCAAGCGTTCAAGGATGCCCTTGGCCTCACCCTGCCAAGCAGCTCCCGTACCCAGGGAGACTACGTGAAGTCGATCGGCAAAACCTCCACGAACTGGCGGGACCTGAAGCCCGGTGACCTCATGTTCTTCATGAGCTACAAGGGTGGCAGTGCATCGAGCTATCCAAGCAATAAGTCCGGCCAGACGATCACCCACGTAGGGATCTATCTCGGCGATGGCAAAGTGTTACACACGTATTCCAAAGACTCCGGCGGCGTACGAATTGACTCCATCGCAGGCCGTCACTGGGAATACCGCTTCATCTTCGGCGGCAGCGCCCTGCGCTAATCCGTCTCAAGCTCCGGCTGCCTTTACGGCAGCCGGTTTTTTATTGCTTGCAGGCGAAACAGCGGCTCTGCATGGACGATGGTACAGATGACGGTCAAGATGGTCCTATCCATAGGATGCGTCAAGAGCATCCCTCTCTATGCTCCCGTAAAAGCCGGTATTACAACCTCACATCCAGGGATGGTAAAATAGATAGGGAAAGCTGTTCATTTCATGCTCTGAATGGAGACCGTCCATTTCATTGAACCGGAGGGAGATCATTGAAACCTAGACGCCTGCAGATCGGCATGTGGGGAGGCTTCCGTCCGGACGATTGGGAGCGATTCGGCTCGGAGAGAATCGGCGGCATGGAGATCTCGCAGTTTGCAGACCGCGAAGCCCTGCTGCAGTTCAGTGCCTTTTGCCGCGAGAAAGGCCTGGCCTTTGGTATACATGCCCCCGTACTGGCAAACCGGGGCTATACGCTCCCCCGCTTGACCTCACCCGACCCGGACGAAGCCTTCGAGGCGCTCCTCACGGTGGAGAAAGAAGCAAAGCTTGCTTCTGAGGCGGGAGCCGATTATATTCTCTACCATTACCCCTTCCTGCCTATATTCGGCAGGGCTGATCAATTGCAGTATTCCAATCTTCCAAAGCCTGATGAGCGCTGCGAACCTGATGATCTCACGGAGGACGTGTTCAGCGAGCTTTCCCATCGTCTATTCGACCACCTCTCGGAGCTGCAGCACCGTTATCGGCAAAAGATTGTGCTGGAGCACGACTTCTTTGGCGACTACCAGGACGTCATCGTCCGTATGTTCCAAACGTACCGTGAGATCGAGCTTGCTGTCGATACGGCAAGGCTCGACATTGCGACGAGACTCAGCGCCTCTTTCGATGCGGTCGGGTGGCTGGATGCCGTCGCACCTTCGGTTTATCTCGTACACTACAGCAATGTAAGGTATGCCGAGGACCGGTTCTTCAACCATCAGCCGGTGCAGACCTGGCATAACCATCACCCCGATTATGGCAGGGCCGGTGCCTATCTGAAGCGTTTGGCCGCACGCAGCGACCGTTTCCATGTGACTTTTGAGCATCAGGCCGATCTTTTTAGCCGGGAAGAACTGCTTGAGCTGTATGAGCTTACCGCACAGACGGCAGGCATCCAGACTCCTTGACCTTTCCCTTACGGCAAGGTGTATGCTGTGGACATTCCACTGCAAGGAGGTTTTTAAACATGCCGAATCATGAATTGATTTATCAGACCGAAGCCCATCAATATCATCGGTTGATTGCGGCCCAGCCCGACCTCTCGGGCGTGATTGAGGAGATCTGCCCCTATCGGGGCCTTGATATTCTGGATCTCGGAGCGGGCAGCGGCCGATTGACCTGCTCTCTTCTTCCTTTGGCCCGCACGGTGACCGCTGCAGACCTCTCCCCCGCGATGCTGGAGGAGCTCGTCAGCCAAGCTCCCTCCGCCTATCTTTCCCGCCTCAAGACCCTCACGGCGGACCACCGCCATGTCCCCCTCGCGAGCCAGTCTTTCGACCTCATTGTCTCGGGATGGAGCCTCTGCTACTTGGCTGACAACCATATTCCCGTGTGGGAATCCAACCTGGAGCGAATGATGGATGAGATCGTCCGCCTCCTGCGTCCCGGCGGTACAGTGATCCTCTTTGAAACGATGGGGACCGGTTGTGAAGTGCCCGAGCCGCCGGATTTCCTCCACGGCTACTACGCCCAGCTCCAGGAACGCTACGGTTTCCATCACCGCCGAATCCGTACCGATTACGCGTTCGGTTCCCCGCAGGAAGCGGAGGAGCTGATGCGGTTCTTTTTCGGTGATGCGCTCGGTGATCAGACTGCTCGTAGGGGCGACCCTCTTGTTACGGAATGGGCCGGTGTATGGTGGAAGCACCTGGGGAATCGACAAAACTCCGATCCTCGAGACCAACCCAATTAATCCTTATATACACAAAAAACCTGCTGCATCTCTATGGGATACGGCAGGTTCTTTATTTAGGTGCCCAGGATGGCATCAATCATCGGCTTCGTCTCGCCGCCAGGATACATGACATAGAGCAGGATATAGACCACTACGCCGGTCGGAGCGGTTAACAGCCAAATCACGGCTGTCCAGCGGCCGATCTTCTTATGCTTGGCGAACCGCTTATTGAATGCGTGCAGCAGCGTGATAATCCCGAATACGGCAGCCGATGTAGCGAGCACAATATGGAAGAATAAAAACAAATGATACGCCAGCTTCAATTCTTCCGGCCCACCGAATGTCGTATTCCCCGAAAAGACGGTACGACTGGCATAAACGAGGAAAAAAGCAAGGGCGAAGAAGGCTCCCCACAGCATTAGCTTTTGGTGAGTTTCGCGTTTGCCCCTCATGATCTGGTACCAGCCGAAGGCGACGAAGATCGCGCTAATCACAATGAATAAGGTTGAAATCGTTGGCAGTATAGGCACTTTCACGTTAGGTTTCACCCGTTTCTTATGTAAGACAGACCCTAAGCTATTGGCCTGCCGTTGAGAATGGATTAGGCACGGTTCATCGAACCGGCTGCAGTTGTGTAAGATGATTCACGAAGCTCCTCATCTTCATCCTGTTTTCGCTCCGTCCGGTACCAGCGAATAAACGTATACCATAAAGCCCATCCGTATACGATTTCCTGAACAATCTTCATGATCACGCCTCCGAGCTGCTGATCATCCACCATAGGCAGGTATAGGAGCTGAGGCGGCACGGCCGCATACATCTCATACATGGGCTTCCCTGCGAAGATGATCAATGCGCATGCGGGTGTCAGAAGAACACCATTCAAGAAAATGTAGCCCATCTTCTTGAGCTCCGACATGCGGCTGTATTCAGGAAGCGGGCAAAACACCGGAAACCACAGCTGAAATGCTGAGAACAGGAAAACCGCCTTATACAAGAATAATGCAGCCGGTTTGGCCATAAGCCAATCCATGACCATGGGGATATGGTACATAGAGAAAATAAAGTTGAAGAAGAACAAGGCAAAAATAGGAGAGGTTATCCACCAGACAATACGCTTGATATTCTCTGTACGCAGAGCGGCTCTTAGCAGCCATGCCGGGAGACCAAGCAGCAGAATCGGCGGCATAATCAAGTACAGAATCGATTGCTGAAGCATATGCACACTGAAGTAATAGTGGTGCCCGTAATAGGACAGCGGACTTCCTTCAGCCGCATACCATAAAGCGAGTGCTGTCCAGAACCACATTTTTTGCCGTAAGGTTACCGGCTCGCTGTTGGGGATTTCCTTACGCCAACGGCCAACGGCCAGCGCATATACAACCCCTATGACGACAAATAACAGGAATAAGCCGGGACTCCATAAGGCGGCAAATGACGCGTCGGAACCAAGGGCGGTATGATTCATATGGGTGTTCATCCTCTGCGGCAGCTCCTTTCTTTATTCAGATAAGGTTTGTCAGAATCGTGAAATTTTTCGACAAAATTAAAATGAATAAAAGGAGAGGCGCCTTCAAAAACCAAGCGACCTCTCCTACGCTTACCACCAAACCCAGTATACTGCGGCGGCAACTGCCGATAATGCTACGAACGCTCCAAAGGCCAGACCGACAATCGGGAACATATGTCCCCGGTCCTTCATGTGCATCCAGTAAGCTAGCTGGAAAATCACCTGAACAACGCCGATGCCGACAATGAAGAAGATAATAAACGAGCGATCCAGACCACCGTAGAGCACAACCGCGAAAGCGATCATGGTCAGGATAATCGAAATCAGGTAAGACAAGTAATGGTTTCTCGGACCTTCCAAGCGGTGGCGCTCATTAGGCGAAGACGTGTGGTGTTGGCTGCTCATTTAAGGACCCACCTTCCCCATCAGGTATACGACCGTGAAGATAAATACCCAGACAACGTCGATAAAGTGCCAATACAGACCCGCAACATAGAACTTCGGAGCGGTAACCACTGTCAAGCCCTTCTTAAAGGACTGAATGATCAGCAGTGTAATCCAGAGGACACCGAAGGCAACGTGGGCTCCGTGGAAACCAACCAACGTGTAGAAAGACGAAGCAAACGCACTCTTGGTGAACGTATGACCTTCATGCACATAGTGGATGAATTCATACACTTCGAGACCAAGGAAGGAAAGACCGAACAATACGGTAACCGCCATCCAAGCTTGAACCTTCTTGAGGTCTCCGCGGTGCAGCGCCATTGTGGCGAATACACTCGTCAGGGAACTCGTCAAGAGAATGAACGTGGACAGGGCAACGAGATCCAGTGTGAACAGATGCTGTCCTGTAGGTCCATCCGGCACTTGGTTGCGAAGGGCAATGAAGGAGGCGAAGAGCGTACCGAAGAGTACGCACTCGCCGCCGAGGAACAGCCAGAAACCGAGTACCTTATTCTTACCTTCCAGTGTCGCCGTTTCGGCGTGAGGAGGCAGGGCGCCGCCTACTTCGTGATGTGCTGCACTCATGCCTTTACCCCCTTATCGTTAAGCTCTTCCGGCTCGATGTGGAAGCCGGCGTCGTCATAGACTGAACGCAGGAACATGCAGATAAACGTGATGGCAATACCGAGAATACTGACGAAGTAATTGTGATACATAAAGCCGTAGCCCGAGATAAACAAACCGAGAGACATTACGAACGGCAGAATCGAAGGCGATGGCATGTGAATCGAACCTACCGGCTCGGCTGGCGTCATCTCTTTGTTTCCGGCCATCTTTTCTTTCCAAAAAGCGTCGAATCCGCGAACAAGCGGAGTCTGCTTGAAGTTGTACTCCGGCGGAGGAGAAGGAATGGACCACTCCAGCGTACGGCCGTCCCAAGGGTCAGCCGGCGCATTAGCCGGTTTGCTTGCCGTTGCGATAATGTTGATAAAGAACACGATCGTACCGATACCCATCAGGAAAGCACCGATCGTAGAGATGTAGTTACCTGTCTCCAGTCCGACTCCAGGCTGATATGTAAACACCCGGCGCGGCATCCCCATCAAACCGAGGAAGTGCTGCGGGAAGAATGTCATATGGAAGCCGATGAAGAATGTCCAGAAGTGAATCTTGCCCAGCGTCTCGTTAAGAAGACGGCCGAACATCTTTGGCCACCAGTAATAGGAAGCCGCGAACAGACCAAGCACAAGGCCGCCGACAATTACATAGTGGAAGTGAGCTACGACGAAATACGTATCGTGATATTGGAAGTCTGCCGCAGGAACCGCAAGCATAACCCCGGTAACCCCACCCATAACGAACGTTGGGATGAAGGCCGTTGCGAAGACATTCGCTGTAGTGAAGCGGATCTGGCCGCCCCACAGGGTAAAGAGCCAGTTAAAGATCTTAACGCCGGTAGGCACCGCGATCGCCATCGTGGCAACCCCGAAGATCGCGTCCCCTACAGGACCGATCCCTGTCGTAAACATGTGGTGAGCCCAAACCATGAAGCCCAAGAAGCCGATCAGCGCTGTTGCAAATACCATGGAGCTGTAGCCGAAGAGGCGTTTTCTCGAGAACGTGGAGACGATGTCCGAGATAATACCGAAGGCCGGAAGAATCAGGATATATACTTCAGGGTGACCGAAGATCCAGAAAATGTGCTCCCAGAGAACCGGGTTACCGCCTTTGCTGACATCGAAGAATCCGCCGCCGAAGATCCGGTCAAACATCAGTTCAACAAGACCGACCGTAATCGCAGGGAAAGCAAACAGAATCAGAAGGGAAGTAATGAACGCCGTCCAAGTGAACATCGGCATTCTCATGTAAGTCATGCCTGGCGCACGCATGTTGATAATTGTAACCAGGAAGTTGATACCGCCGATCAGCGTCCCGAGACCTGCAATCTGCAGACCGAGCACATAGAAGTCCATGCCGCCTTGGAATGTACCGGCTTCGCCGTGTACCAGACCCGAAAGAGGCGGATAAGCCGTCCAGCCTGCCGCCGGAACACTGCCGAGGAACCAGGAAGTGTTAAGAAGAACACCGCCGAAGAAGAACAACCAGAAACCGAGTGCGTTGACGAAAGGAAAAGCGACGTCGCGAGCGCCAATCTGAAGCGGTACAACCGCATTCATAAATGCGAAGATGGCAGGCATCGCCGCGAGAAAGATCATCGTCGTACCGTGCATCGTTGTAAGCGCGTTGAATGTGTCGCCAATGAAAATCTTTTGGTCCGGTTGGAGAAGCTGAACCCGGATCAAGATCGCTTCCAAACCGCCCATCAGGAAGAAAATCCCCCCGGCGATCAGGTACAAAATACCGATCTTTTTATGGTCCACCGTGGTAAGCCAATCCATCAGCCCGGTGTGACGTTTTACCGTGTGTGCGTGAGCCACCGTATGAAACCTCCTTTATTCCCTGATGCTCTTTACTTCAATGTCAGCGTGTTGAGATATTTGATAATGTCTTGGATCTGCTGCTCCTCAAGAGCTTTGCTGCCTGGGATCGGCTCGATCGGAGTAGGACCGAAAGCAGGCATTCTTGCGCCTGGCTTCACCGACTGCGGATCGGAAATCCACTCATGCAGACTCTTATCGTTATGCGGCAGAATGCCGGCTACAAGCTCACGAGAAGCAAAGCCGTTCAGGTTCGGACCCGCGCCGAGACCCTGTGCATTGACCGCGTGACAGGAGAGACAGTTGTCCTTGAAGAGCGTTTCGCCGGCCTTGGCATCAGCAGGAACGGTAGAAGGCGCCTTCATATCAGCTACCCATTGATCAAACGCCGCTGCGTCAAGCGATTTCACTTTAAAGTCCATCAGGGCGTGGGACGCGCCGCAAAGCTCCGCGCACTTGCCTTTGAAGGTGTCCACTTCATCGGCTTGCAGGTAAAATACGTTGCTCAATCCAGGGTTCGTGTCCATTTTACCGCCGAGCGACGGAACCCAGAAGGAGTGCTTCACATCAGCCGATGTAATTTCGAATGCAATCTTCTTATTGGTAGGGATGACAAGATCTTGGGCTGTCGAGATGCCGAGTGTCGGATACTCAAACTGCCACCAGAAAGCGTGAGCGGTTACTTTGACAGGCAGTGCATCCTTGTTGTCTCTGTGGTCTTCAAGAAGCTGGAACGTGTACTTCACCGTTGGAACTGCAAGAATCAGAAGCAGGATAATCGGTACAACCGTCCAAATAATCTCGAGCGTATGACTGCCTTCCACTTGCTTTGGAATGATGTCTTCGCCCTTTTTCTTTCTGAAGCGCACGAGGACATACAAGTAAAGAACGAATACGACCACGACGACCAGCAGCATGATCCCGAAGCTGAGCTTCATCAGGAAGAGCTGGTCTCTGGCTACGGGACCTCTCGGTCTCAAGGTGGAAATCGTATCGTCTCCACACCCCGTTAACAGCAACATCATCAACCCGAAAAGAGGGATGAAACGCCACAGATTTTGCCATCGAATCATCTTATCAATCCCACCTTAGAAAGCAAATATTTTTCGTACAAAAAAGGTCATATCTTGTCAATACGCCTGATCACCATATTAACTATAAATTCGTGTCTCTTTTTTGTCAATGAATCTCAGAGAGTTCACAAATTGTTCGTAAGTGTACATTTTTCATGGGTTTAAGCGTTTTGCCTCTCTTTGGTTATTTCCATTAAGCGGTGGTTTTATGCATGTTCTGGTCCCCCTTTCTGTGCCGCATGTTTTCCTCTTGGATGACCCATTCTAGGAAGGAGAATTCCGCATTTGCATCTCCTTTATCCATCTTCACTGCCATATTGCCGAAATCCGCTTCACGACTATCCGGTTCTAAGGAGGAACAACCATGGCACGCGCTCTTCGACTGATCGGCCTGATCTCATCCATCTTCACCCTCGCTGTCGCAGCGGGATGCTACTCCTGGTACGATTACAACAGTGCCAATAACTACGGCAGCAAACGGGATATGCCAAGACAAGATACCTCCCGCGCTTATCAGACTCAGCAGCAGTATGCCCCCGTATCCCACAAAGTAACCAAATTGGAAATGAACCAGAATCTTTCAGATCAGGTGGCGGCGATGGACGGCGTCAATTCGGCCATCGTGCTTGTAGGCGACAGCGTAGCCTACACCGCCATTACGATGGACAATTCGGCAAGCGGTACGCATGGCGGAGACAAGAGGGCCCTGGATTCGAACAAAGACGGACGCTCCCGCGGAGAAAATCCTGCCGGGGACCTTCGCACCTATTATGTAGCCCCCACTCAAAAGATCGACGGGGTCAGCGGCGCTCAAACGGAGCTTCATCATGAACACCTTACCCATCTCTTTAAACAAAAGATCGCCGAGAAAATCCGTTCTATGGAGCCTGCCATCCACGATGTGTATATTACGGCCGACCCCTACGTAATCGATCAATTCACGCGGCTGGCTATTGAAAGCTGGCACGGAAGATCCCTCTCCCCTTTCATTCCGGATTTCGTTCGTACGATGGAGCGGACTTTCGGTACGGATCCTACCATACCGAATCAGGCTGAAGGGAACGGACGGGAATATTAATGGAAGCCTATCAGACTGCACGGGCCGAACTTTGGCTCTGTGCAGTTTCTTTTTGGACCGCCTTCCTGTAGAATGTGGAGATACTATGGATACATTTGGATGAAGCACTCAGCGGCTATGCCCTAATCGTGCGCCTGATCGAATGGTGAAGGTGCCTAACTCCGGCCACCATTATTCCGAAGGCCCCGGTTTCTGATGATTCCAACCAAGAAGCTTCCTATATATATGACTGTTCTCAGGTATGCGGAGCGGGCAGGAAGTTGAAAATAGTCGAAGAGACTTCAAACAGCGGGGAGACTTATATAATGAAGAAAAACGAATTTCAAGCTCTGGGCATCAGCCAGGAGCTTGCCGAAGCACTCCATAAACATGGATATAACGAGCCTACGCCGATTCAGCGGGAAGCGATTCCTTCCGTACTCGGCGGCCATGACGTCATTGCTCAAGCCCAGACCGGAACAGGAAAGACGCTGGCCTTCGTGCTTCCCATTCTGGAAAGTATCGATCCGAACCGTACCCATGTTCAGGCCCTGATTGTCACGCCGACACGCGAGCTCGCGATCCAGATTACCGAAGAGGTGGCTCGTTGGGCGCCTTTGAAGGGCATTCGTGTATTGTCAGCCTACGGAGGCCAGGATGTGGAGCGGCAGATCCGCAAGCTCGAAGGGGCGATCCATATTATCGTCGCAACGCCGGGCCGCCTGCTCGATCACCTGCGACGCGAGACGGTTCAGCTGTTCAAGCTGTCCACGCTCGTCCTGGACGAAGCCGACCAGATGCTCCATATGGGCTTCCTGCCTGAGGTAGTCGAGATCATCTCAGCGACGCCAAGCCGCAGACAGACGCTGCTCTTCTCGGCCACGATGCCGGAGCGAGTCCGCCAGCTTGCCAAAGAATATATGAAGCCGCCGGTGGAGATCGAAGTCAAGGCCAAACGGGTCACATTGGATGAGATCGAACAGGTCGTCGTTCAGACAACGGACCGTGGAAAACTTGAGGCCTTGTGTAAAGCCATGGAAGAAGACCCTCCCTACCTCGGTATGATCTTCTGCCGTACGAAGCTGCGCGCAACGAAGCTGCGGGAAGAGCTCGACGAACGCGGTTACGCTGTGGACGAGTTGCATGGAGATCTGACGCAGGCCAAGCGCGAACAGGTCATGAAGCGGTTCCGTGACGCCAAGATTCAGTTCCTTGTTGCTACGGATATAGCAGCGCGTGGACTGGACGTGGAAGGCATCACTCACGTATATAACTACGATATCCCTCATGATGCGGAAAGTTATATCCACCGGATTGGCCGGACAGGACGAGCGGGACAAACAGGCAAAGCGATCACCTTTGTGGCACAGCGTGACTCCTTCTATCTCGAGGCGATAGAGAAAGGCATCAAGATGCAGCTCGTGAAGCGTCCGGGACGCGGCGGGGCTGGGGCCGAGGATCGAGGAGAGCGCGGAGAGCGCAATGAACGCGGCGCACGCCAAGGAGGCGGACGGCGCGGGGAAGCACGCACTGCCGGTGGACGGGGAGCGCGGGGCACGGCGGGGCCGGGCGGACGCGGGCGTGGAGCGGTGGCTGCAGGCCGCGGAAGCGATAACGCGGAGCGCCGTGGAGCACCGGCTGGCGGCGGACGCGACAGCGCGGCTCGCGGGGCGCGGAGCACGGCGGGGCCAGGCGGACGCGGTGCAGCGGGCGCACGCGGCGGTGAAGGCGCGCTGCCGTGGAGCGGCACGCAGGGCAGCACGCGCGACAGTGCGGCTCGCGGCGAGGGCCGCGGGGCGGCTGGAGCGCGGGGACGCGCAGCGGCCGGGGCACGCGGCAGCGACGGCGGCGAGCGCTGGAGCAGCAGCCCGCGGGCGGGCGGCGAGCGCGGAGTGCGCACGGCGGGCGCACGCAGCGGCGGCGCTGGAGCGCGCGGGCGGTCCGGCGGCGGAACGCCGGAGCGTGGCGGTGCCGGGCGCGGGCCGAAGCCGGCAGGACGCAGCGGTGCAGCCGGAGGCCGCAAGCGCGGCAGATAGCACTGGCGGCTGGCCTACACCATGGGTCTGACCGGCCCGGCGTCAACCCAAAACCGCAAGCGGCGCTCTGAGCGGAATACAACCCCCGGGTTACCGAAGACGTTTGAGATCACACAGCAGCTCCTGAGGCACGCAGCCTGGGGGCTGCTGCCATTTTAGGCACCGCCTTCAACAGGATGAGCCGGCTGGGTCTGCCGCCCCCATACTCCTGAACAAGGGACAGATTAACAGAAGCGTCGGGCATAATCATTTTTGACCTACGGACAAACTCTCTTGAAGCCAAGTGCACAACCCCCTGGATAAAAGCACAGTAAAAACGGTATGTAAGCGATGCCTTTACCTCTTCTTCGAAACCATGTAAAATACAGGTAGATCCACCCGGCAAGGAACTGCACTTCAAATCGAAGGAGGGTTTCCATGTACGAGCTGAAAGACACCGAAATCATTTTTGTATTCACCGGCCCAAACGGCGCAGGCCGCCGTACGGTCGCCCAGATGTCCGGAAGTACGTTAGGCGTGAAGCAGGTCATATCGTATACGACACGCCCTCCGCGCTCATCCGAAGTTGACGGGCAGGACTATCATTTTATTTCCAGAGATGAGTTCAAAGCCGCCGAGGAGAAGCAGGAATTTATCGAAGTCATCGAGATCGACGGAAACTGTTACGGCATCAAAGAGACGGATGTTGCCGAGCAGCTCCAAAAATTCGGTGCGGTCTACCTCGTGTTAAACCGGTTCGGTGCGGAAGCCTTAAAGAAGGTATACGGGGACCGGGTTGTCCGGATCTTCATCTATGCAGACCGGGACACCGTGCTCAAACGGGAACAGGAACGCGGAGACTCCCAGGAGCTCATCGACCGGTATATGTCCCATTATGAGGAAGAGATAGCGTATAAGGATTCCTGTGAGCATGTGTTCGAGAATCTGGATCTCGCCCACACGGTATTCGATCTGACCAAAGCGTTGGACGATACATACCTGCACCGGAACCTTCTGGATCTGGATTGATCATTCACGCAAGACTTCCATCCCGAGACGGATGGAGCCTATAATACATTGTCTACACCAAGGACCCGAGGCCTCTTCACGGAGGCTCAAGGTCCTTTTTCGAAAATGAGGAGGAGAATCCATGACATTGGCAAAACCGGAGCAAAACGAGTACAATGCGTTTTATGCAGGTTACATCTCACAGGTTCCCGAAGGGGACGTGAGCCTTCACTTGACGGAACAGCTGGGGAAGACCGCACGGCTGGTGGCAGGCCTGACAGAGACACAGGCTTTGCACCGTTACGCTGAAGACAAGTGGAGCATCAAAGAGGTGCTGGGCCATATCGCCGACACCGAGCGGGTGATGAGCTACCGCCTGCTTCGCGTAGCCCGGGGTGACACCACTGCGCTGCCCGGGTTCGATCAAGACCTGTTCATCCGGGGCGCCTCCTTCGACGAGTGGCCTCTGCAGCGCCTCGCCGATGAATTGGCCGCCGTCCGGCAGTCCACACTCAGCCTGATCTCCGGACTGTCCTCAGCCGATTGGCTCCGTGAAGGAACGGCGAGCGGATACCCGGTCTCCGCCCGGGCGCTCGCGTACATTATCGCGGGCCATGAACTGCACCATCTGCGGATCATCCAAGAACGATATATATAATAGAAGGAGTTTGTACACCGATGCCCATCGTATCCATTGAACCGACCCCAAGCCCCAACACCATGAAAATCAACATGAGCGAGTCGCTGCCGAGCGGTGTACGCGAAACCTACACCCGTGAGCAGGCTGCGGAAGCCCCTACCCCCGAGCTGCAGCGCCTCCTGGCGATCGAGGGAGTCAAAGCCTTCTACCGCGCAGCGGATTTCATTGCGGTGGACCGTCTGCCGAAAGGCGATTGGAGCCGGATTCTCGCCGAGGTCCGGGAGGTGCTCGGTGTCGCTGATTCCACCCAGCCTGAGGGTAGCCCCACTTCCTCTCCGGCAGCCTCCGGGGCCGGGAACGGAGAGGGAGCATCGGCGGAGGCCTCCTTCGGCGAGGTTCACGTATTCCTGCAGCACTTCCGCGGCATTCCGCTGCAGGTGCGTGTCTCCAGCGGCGATGAAGAGCAGCGCGCCGCTCTGCCCGCACGCTTCAGCGATACGGCAGTCCGAGCAGCCTCCGCTTCACCCAACCTGATCAAGGAACGCACCCTGGAGGAGTGGGACACCCGCTACGGTTCCCTGCAGGAGGTGCTGGACGAAGTGGTGCAGGAGCTCGATGCCGCCTATTCCGATGCGCAGCTTGAGGAGCTGGCAGCCCAAGCAGCGGCCGGAGCCGGCACCGGTGACGCCCAGCAGCGCGCGGAGAAAACACGGCGTGAGCTGTCTTACACGGAGGCGGAGGAACTGCTGCGTTCGCCCGAATGGAAGGAGCGCTATGCGGCGCTGCGCCGGATTCAGCCTTCCGCCGAGACGCTGCCTCTGCTGCTCATCGCCTTGGACGACGAGCAGGCCGCGGTACGCCGTCTCGCCTCCGTGTATCTGGGCGATCTCAAGGATCCCGTAGTGCTTCCGCATTTGTACCGGGCGCTCCAGGATCCTTCCCCCTCCGTCCGCCGTACTGCCGGGGACACGCTGTCCGATCTAGGCGATCCGGCGGCACAAGAGGCTATGATCGCTGCACTCTCCGATCCGAACAAGCTGGTCCGCTGGCGGGCTGCCCGCTTCCTGTACGAGCTCGGAGACGAACAGGCGCTGCCTGCCCTGAAGGCGGCTGAAGACGAACCCGAATTCGAGGTTCGCCTGCAGATTCGCATGGCCCTCGAGCGGATCGAGGGCGGCGAAGAGGCCGCCGGCTCCGTCTGGCAGCAGATGTCCCGCCGGGACCGCAGCTAACCGATCAGCCTCCGGCGCCCACGGTTTCGGCCAGCGGCCGTATCGTCTCCCCGAAGGTCAGCACACGCAGCCGTTCGGGAGCGAGGCCATGGCGTTCCCACGCCGCGTGAAGCCGGTCCAAGGCTTCGCGCGGCGTGTCGTCTGCCAGGCGGAAGGTGCCGTAATGCATCGGCACACAGACCTGTGCGCCGCAGTCGATGAAGGCCTGGACAGCTTCTTCGGGATTGACATGCTGCTTGCCGGTATACCACTCGGGGTCGTAGGCCCCGATCGGCATCAGCGCCCAACCGATGCGGAAGCGCTCGCCAATGGTTTTGAAGCCCCCAAAATAGGCGCTGTCCCCCACAAAATAAAGGGCAAGCCGCTCCCCATGATGGGTGACAGGACGCAGAACCCAGCCCCCCCAATGGGATGCGTTCGTATCGAAGAGCGTTCTGCGGGTCCAGTGCTGGGCCGGAACAAAATGAAGCTCCAACCCGTCAAGCCTCACCGTGTCCCACCAATTCACTTCCGTAATCTTGTGAAATCCGCTGCTTCGCAGCTTCTTGCCAAGCCCGACGGGCACGAGCATCTGCACACCCGGATTGTGCTGATGAACCGTGCGTAGGGAAGGCATATCCATATGGTCATAATGACTGTGCGACAGCAGTACCGCATCAATGCGCGGAAGGTCGGCCGGCATCAGGCCGGGAGGCGTCAGCCGCTTCTCCAGCCCCATCCGCTGGGCCCAAACCGGGTCTGTCAGCAGGTTTTTGCCCTCCATTTGCAGCAGGAATGAAGAATGGCCGATCCAAGTCATCGTCGGTTCGGTATGATTGCTTTTCAGAAATTCAATCTGCTTCTCCGCGCACTGGGGGACCATGTAGCTCCAGTCCTTGAGCTTGATTTTTTTGCGTTCCTTCCGCCACTTTTGGATAAAAGGCAGCTTTTTGCGCAGACGAATGCCGTCCATGTTCTCGTACCGCCCCTTGATTTTCATCAGTCCGCCTCCTTTGGCCGGATCCTCTCCAGACCCTTTGTTCTTGTTATTACCCCAGCCGCACCTCTTGTATGCGCCCTGTGCCCCGAAGAAAAGCCCTCAAGCACACATTTTATCATTCCTTCCGGCCGAAGACCTCCTCTATATCCTTCCCCTCCGCTTATGCTACAATGAGGAAAAGCATGGTACCCGGAAAGGATCGGTTCGCTTATGAGCGCTGCGGCGCGTTTTGTCATTTTTTCCGGAGGCGTCCTCGGTCCCTGGGCCCTTCGTCTTCTCCAGCCAGGGGACAAACTGATCGGTGCTGACCGCGGCGCCCTCTTCCTCACCGAACAGGGCCTTCGTCCGGATATCGCCCTGGGCGACTTCGATTCCGTGAGTGCGGAAGAGCTGGAGCACGTGCGCAAGAGCAGCATCCGTTTCCTTGCCTGTGACCCGGTGATGAAGGATCTGACCGACACGGAGATGGCCTTCAACTGGGCGCTGGAGCAGGGGGCCCGCGAGATCGTCATGGCCGGCGTGCTCGGCAGCCGCTGGGATCATTCTCTCGCGAATGTGCATCTGCTCCGCCGCGGCCTCCTGGCCGGCGTGCCGTGCCGGATTGCCGACGAGTATAACGACCTGCAGCTGATCGCTGCGGATACACCGTTGAAGCTGCAGAAGAGCCCCCACACGCACGTATCCCTGCTCCCGCTGACCCTCGATGTACATGGCATTTCCCTGGAGGGGTTCCAGTATCCGCTTCACGAGGCTTCGCTGACCATCGGACAGTCCCTCGGGATCTCCAATGTCCTTGTCGAAGAGACGGGTACCGTACAGATCCGGGAAGGGCTGCTGCTGGTCATCCGCAGCCGGGACCCTGAACCGAAAATGAGCATCTAGACGCCTGAAGCGACGAAGGCAATTCCCGGTATGCGCCGGAGCTCACAGTAAAACAAAGGACAGGGACGGCCGAAGGAGCAGCACTCCCTCTCCACCCGCAGGCCGCACTGCTCGAACCGGCCAAGATGGCCGGCTGCGCCCCTGCCAAGCAAAAGGACCGCACCCGATATGATCCGGGCCTGCGGTCCTTTTATTGTACATATTCCCCGTCCTTACCCGGATAGCTACGCTGACGTGGTCTGCACCGTGCCTCCCGACTGCAGCTGGTACATCCGGTAATACCGGCCCCGCAGCTCCATCAGGGTCTCATGCGTCCCGCGTTCGACGATCTCGCCGCGGTGCAGCACCAGAATCTGATCCGCCTCCCGGATGGTGGAGAGCCGGTGGGCGATCACGAACGTCGTGCGCCCTGCGCTGACCACCCGCAGCGCCTCCTGAATCAGGCTCTCGGTCTCGCTGTCGATCGAAGCCGTCGCCTCATCGAGAATCAGGATGGCCGGATCGAAGGCCAGCGCTCTGGCAAAGGAGATCAGCTGCCGCTGCCCCGCTGACAGGGTGCTGCCTCGCTCGACGACCCGCTCGTCATAGCCGCCCGGCAGCGCCTCGACGAAACCTGCGGCCCCTACGTCCGCCAGCGCTTTGCGCACCTGCTCCGGACCGATGCTGCCATTATAGAGGGACACGTTAAACTTGATGTCCCCTGTGAAGAGGAACGGATCCTGGAGCACGATCCCCATGTGCTTGCGGAGCGCCTGCTTGGAGATAGTGCGGATCTCCTGCCCGTCGATCAGAATCCTTCCGTCCGAGGGCTCGTAGAAACCGAGCAGCAGGTTCATGATCGAGCTTTTGCCCGATCCCGTGTGGCCCACCAGCGCCACGGTCTCTCCCTTGTTCGCCTCGAAGGTGATGCCCCGCAGCACCGGCTCGCCTTCTTTGTAAGCGAAGGTGACATTGTCGAACCGGACCTGTCCCTGCGGCCGCGGAACTTCATCTGCCCGGGCCACCTCCGTCCCCTCAATATCCATCAGGCCGAACACCTTTTCCGCCGATACCACCGCCCGCTGGGCATTCATGAGCTGATCGAAGATGCCGATGATCGGCTGGAAGAAGCGGCCCGTATAATCGATGAAGGCATAGAATACCCCAAAGGAGATCACCGACTGCAGCGACTGCCCCCCGAAGTACCAGATGGCCCCTGCCGTAAACAAGGAGCCCACCAAGCCGGTGAAATTCCGCGAAGAGAGCGAGAACAGCCGGATCTGCTTGATATTCGCACGGTAGCGGTCCTCATTCAGCGCGTTGAACTCGCCCATCCTGTTCTTCTCCTGCCGGAAGGCCTGCAGAATAGGCATGACGTTGATCGACTCGTTGAGCATGGCGTTCATATCGCTGAGCCTCGCGCGCATCACGGAGATGTATTTTTTGGAATACTTGAGATGCACGTACATCACGATGGTGAAGAGCGGCATGAAGACGAGCGTCACCAAAGCCAGCCGGTAGTCGAGCAGGAACAGCGCGATATAGATCCCGATGATGTTAATCGAGCTGACCACGAAGGTCGCCATGAAGCTCATGAACAGGTCTCGCACCGCCTCCGTGTCGTTGGCGATCCGTGAGACGACCTGGCCGATCGGCGTGCTGTCAAAATAGCGGATCGGCATGCGCTGAATGTGATTCATGAGATCCATGCGCATCTGCTGGATGATGCGAAGCGCTGTCGTCTGCAGCGTAAATCCCTGGATATAATGCAGGGCGCTGCCGAGCACCAGCAGGCCGAAGAAGATCGCCAGCCACCGGATGACCTCCGGAATGTCGTAACGGTAGAACGCCACCGTCTCGCCGGTGGTCAGCTTGCGGGCCGGCAGCAGCCGGGTCTCCCCGCCCGCTCCCTTCCAGGACAGCACCGAGGCGTCCGCACCGGCTCCCTCTTGGCTAACGGACCAGGAACCGCCGGTCAAGCCCCCGGCATCCCGGAGCAGATACATGCCGCTGCCCAGCTGCAAAATCCGGGCTTCGCGCCAGAACGCCGGGCGCTCGGACGGCCCGGACTCCGGAGGAACCGCTTCCCCTATCCAATCCTGGCGTACATACACAGCGCCATCCAGCTCCACCTGCCGGGTACCCCCGGGAAGAGAGACGTCGCCTCCCCTCCACTCATACCAAGGCTGAGCGATTCCCCCGATGTGCCGGTCAATGATGGTCTTCGCGATAAAGGGTCCGGCCAGCTCTGCGCCCACGGCACAGCAGAGCACGAGCAGCGCCGCGGCAATCCGGTATTTGTACAGGAGCGCATAAGCGAGCAGTCTGCGAAAAACCGGGACCCTCGCTTCCCCTGCATTCGATTGCGGTTCCATATGGATCGTCGTACCTCCTTCGTCTTGCCTCTAGGTTTCGAGCAGGTTCGCCTCAAGCTGCTGCCGCTCGAACTGCTCCTTGTACCAGCCGCCGCGCTGCATCAGCTCCTCGTGGCTTCCTTCTTCACTGATCCTGCCGTCTTCCAGCACCAGAATCCGGTCGGCATGCATCACCGCCGACAGCCGGTGGGTGGCGATCAGCGTCGTCCGCCCCGCCCGCTGGGCCCGCAGCGCTTCGAGGATGGCGCTTTCCGTCCGTGCATCCACCGCTGACAGCGAATCGTCCAGGATCAGGATCTCCGGATCGGCGAGCAGGGCCCGCGCAATGCTGATCCGCTGCTTCTGCCCCCCGGAGAGCATGACGCCGTTCTCGCCGACGATCGTCTCGAGCCCCTGGGGCAGCATTCCGATATCGGCAGTGAACGATGCCATCGCGATGGCCCGGGCAATCTCTTCCTCCGAAGCATCCGGCCGGGCCAGAGCGATGTTGTCGCGCACCGACTTCGAGAGCAGCAGATGCTCCTGCGGCACATAGCCGATCCAGCCGCGGACCCGGCTCATCGACAGCTGCTCGATCCCCGTGCCGGAGAACAGCACCGCCCCCGGTTCCACCGGATAAAAGCGCAGCAGCTGTTTGAGCAGGGTGCTCTTGCCGCTGCCGGTCCGGCCGACCAGCCCGAGGGTCCGGCCTCGCTCCAGCCGCAGCGACACGTCCCTCAGACTGTCCTGCGCCGCCCCGGGATACCGGAAAGTCAGGTTCCGCAGCTCGATCGAATCGGGCCGGTCTACCTCCGCAGGCTGCTGCGGATCCTGTACCTCCGGCGTCTGCGCGAAGCTGGCGGATACCCGGTCTACGGAAGCCGTGCCGCGCTGCAGCACGTTGATGAACTCGCCGAAGGCGATCATCGGCCAAATCAGCATGCCGAGATAGATATTGAACGACACCAGCTGGCCGAGCGTGATCTCATGATGAAACACGAGATAAGCCCCGTAGCCGATCCCGATGATGAAGCTCATGCCAACGATAAGCGAAATAGCCGGATGGAACAGCGCCTGAACCGCCGCCACCCGGATGTTGAGGTTCATGACATCCTTGGTCACGCGGTCGAAGGAGGCCAGGTCGTGCTCCTCCTGCACATACGAGCGGATGACCCGCATGCCCGAGATGGATTCCAGCGCCTGGTCATTCATCCGCCCGAAGGCCGCCTGCGCCGCGATGAACCGGGCCCGCGTCTGCTTGCCGAGCACGCTGATCAGCAGGGTCAGCAGCGGCAGGGGGATCAGGGCGGCCAGCATCAGCTTCCACGAGATAAGCGAGATCATCGTGATCAGCACGACCGACGTGCCGACGATCGTATTGACGAGCGTCATCACCCCGTAGCCTGCCGTCTGGCCGATCGAAGGGATATCGTTGGTGGCGAGAGCCATGAGCTCTCCGGTGCTGTTGCGGTGGAAGAACGAAGGAGACATCCGCATGAAGTGCGAGACGAGCCGGCTTCTCAGCATCCTCTCGAGGAGCAGCGAGTTACCGAACAGCGTCGTAACCCAAATGTAAGTGATGACATACATAAACAGAGCCAGACCGGCGAGCAGCAGGACATGGCGCTGCAGCTGGTCACCGGTCAGCGCCCCCGTACGGATCTCATCGATTACACTGCCGATCATCCGGGGCGGCACGATGCCCAGCACATTCACAATCGCCATAAGCAGGACGGCACCGAGATACCAGACCCACCGTTCGCGGAAAAACCAGGCCAAGCGGTTGACAAACGTCACGACTTTTTCACCTCTCTGGGGCTAACGGATGAAGACAGCTCATCATAACCCGGCCCCGTTTATTACCATATCACTACCATACCATATTTGGATAAGGCTGCCACCAGAAAAGTTCATTGCTAACGAACCTTTCCTCCGTTTCGGTATCAACCTGCCGCCCCCCCTTGCCGCTCCTACACCTACCTAGGAATGGTCCTATCCCAAACCTTATGGGCACCTTCCCCTTGATGATTCTTTCCGGATTGCGTATACTATTACAAAAGCATCCAGCCATTATGCCAATGATGAGCATCCAACTCGGAGGCGTTTTCGTCAAGGGACTCCGTCCCCTAAGCTAACCGGGCCCGCCCGTTACCGCGGAACCAAGATGGATCGGACCCTGGAGTCCGGTCAAGTTGGGTGGCACCGCGAGTCCAAGCGCTCCTCGTCCCATACGGATGAGGGCGCTTTTTGTGTTTTTTTGGACCCCAAACCCACACAAAGGAGCGGTAACGATGCTGGACATTCAATGGATTCGGGAAAACAAGACGAAGGTGCAGGAGGCGGCCGAGCTCAAGGGCATCCCCTTGGACGTAGAGGAGCTGCTCGCCTGCGATGAACGATGGCGGGCGCTGCTGCAGCAGGTAGAGGAGCTGCGCGGCAGCCGCAACCGGCATTCGCAGGCTATCCCCGGCTGGCTGCGGGAGGGCCTGCAGGAAGAAGCGGAGGCTGCCAAGCGGGAGGTCCGCCGGGTGAACGGCGAGCTGGTCCTGCTTGAAGCGGAGCTGGCCGGGGCCGAGCGGCTGCGGGCAGACCTGCTGCTGCGTGTGCCGAATGTGCCTTCGGAGGATACCCCGCGGGGACGCTCGGACGCGGACAACGTCGAGATCGCCCGCTGGGGCGAGCCGCCGCAGTTCGGCTTCGAGCCGCTGAGCCACACCGCCCTCGGGGAGCGGCACCGCATCATCGACCTCCCCCGGGGCGTCAAGGCGGCCGGAAGCCGCGGCTATTACCTGCGCGGGGCCGGGGCGCAGCTCCACCGGGCGGTACAGCAGCTGGCCGTAGACCTGCTGATCGCCGAAGGCTTCACGCAGCTGGAGGTGCCGCTCGCCCTCCGGCCGGAGGCGTTCCGCCACGCCGGCTTCTTCCCTCTCGGGGAAGACCAGGTGTACCGCCTCGATGGAGAGGACCGGTACCTGGCCGGCACCTCGGAGATCCCACTGCTGCACTATTACAGCGGAGAGACCGTCGACGTCGCGCGGCCGATCCGGCTTGCGGCGGTGTCGAGCTGCTTCCGCAGCGAAGCAGGCTCGGCCGGCCGGGATACGCACGGCCTGTACCGGGTGCACCAATTCGCCAAGGTGGAACAGGTGGTGCTCTGCGAGGCCGATCACGGGACCGCCGAAGCGCTGCTGCAGGAGATCACGGGACATGCGCAGCGCCTGCTCCGTCTGCTCGAGCTCCCTCACCGCACGGTCGCCGTCTGTACCGGAGACATGTCGCAGAAGACCTTCAAGCAGTACGACATCGAGACTTGGATGCCGAGCCGCGGCGCTTACGGAGAGACCCACTCGTCGTCGAACCTGCTCGACTTCCAGGCCCGCCGGGCCGGCATCCGGTACAAGGATGGAGACGGACGGCTGCGGTACTGCTATACGCTCAACAATACGGCCGTCGCTTCGCCGAGAATCCTCATCCCTCTGCTGGAGAATCATCAGCAGGAGGATGGATCGGTCCGCATGCCCGAAGCGCTGCGGCCTTATATGGGCGGCCTCGGGCAGCTCATCCCTCCGCAGGACTAAGCGCTTCCCTTCTGTCGAGATCCCACGGTGAGCCGCAGCACTTCCCCGGCCCGCCTGCCGCCGGGCGCCGGGCATGCCAAGAAGCCAGTCTCCGGCAGGAGACCGGCTTCTTCATTTATTGTAGGGCGCTGCAGTCTGTCGCCTTCCTTCTATTAAAGCTTCTATTTATATAAGAAGGCTGCCGTCGGCCCGCCTAGCCGAGCCCCGCCCACCAGGCCATGAGCCAGCCGGTTACCGGAACAGCCAGTGCGGCGAAGACCAGTGCCGGCAGCAGATTCGCCACATGAATGCGGCGCAGCTCGAGCAGATTGATGCCCACCCCGATGATCAGCACCCCGCCTACGGCTGTCACCTGGCGGATGATGTCGCCGAGCAGCACCTCGTCCAGCCCGGAGGCGATCCAGGACGCGGCCAGCGCAATCATGCCTTGGTACAGGAACACAGGGAGTGCCGAGAAAGCCACCCCCACGCCCATCGTCGAAGCAAATATAATCGATAAAAAGCCGTCGAGCAGCGACTTTGTATACAGCACCACGTGATCTCCGCGCAGGCCGCTGTCCAGAGGCCCCAGCACAGCCATAGCGCCGATACAAAACACCAGCGTAGCATTGACGAAGCCCGCAGCCAGCCGTCCTTCCTGCGCCCCCGGTCCCGTTCCCTGCCTCAGCCGGCGGGTGAGCGCATTAACTCCGCGCTCCAGCAGCGCACCGAGCCGCTCCAGCCCCTGTTCCACACCGACAAGCTCGCCAAGGATGCCCCCGAGCGTCAGGCAGGCTGCGATGAGCAGAAACTGATCCGACTTCAGCGCCATCGATACCCCCAGTGCGATCAGCGCCAGACCGATCCCCTGCATCACCGTTCGGCGCATGCCGTCACTCATCCGCTGCAGCAGCAGCCCGGCAAGGCCCCCGGCGACAATCGCGGCGGCATTTACCCCTGTTCCCCATAAAGCTTCTGTCATGTCCAGCGCATTCCTTTCTATGATAACGGAAACATCATACCGCGGGCGCGGCATTTTTTCAACGAAGGCGGGCATACTAACGTTCGATTCGACCACAAGGAGGGTTTTGGCAGCAATGGCAAATGATAAAAACATGAATCCGATGTCGGGCGAAGAAGTCGAAACCGACGGCATTTATACCAACGAATGGGGCCGCGAAGAGAAGCTGAAGCGCGGTGACGAATTCCCGGCTGACCCGGTTCTCGGCAACACCGAATGGGAGCTGGCTTCCCTGCCGCTCGAGAGCCAGGAGGAAGAGTTCTATAAAGATACGACGGCCAACACGAAGAAACGCTCGCACTACGATCATGATTTTGGCGCCGATCCTCTGGGCAAAGCCGGCAAATCGTAGTTTCCTGTTCCTCACCAAAAGAGCGCCCGGATCCCCCGCTTCTGCGGTTCCCGGGCGCTCTTTGCCTTGCAGCGAACTCTTCCTATTCCACGTTCATGATCTTGATGAGGTTCGTCGATCCGGCACCACCGATCGGCACCCCTGCAGAGACGATCACCAGGTCTCCGGATGCAACGAGCCCGCTCTTCTTCCCGCCGTCCGCTGCAGACTGGAACATCGCGTCGGTGGAAGTGACCTGCTCACCCAGCACCGGGGTTACGCCCCAGACGAGACTCATACGGCGGCGGACCCGCTCGTCGGGAGCGATCGCCACGATCGGCGCCTTCGGCCGGTACTTGGACACCATCCGCGCGGTGAAACCGGTCTCCGTCGGCGTCAGAATCGCTTTGGCATGGAGCTCCAGCGAGGAGCCCACGACCGCTTGGGAGATGACTTCCGTGACGTTTGGCGTCTGCTCCGCCGCACGCTTCACGTAATGATCCCAGTACGGCAGCGTCGCTTCGGTCCGCTCGGCAATCGCAGCCATCGTCTGTACGGACTCCACCGGATATTTGCCCGCTGCGCTCTCGCCCGACAGCATGAGCACATCCGTACCGTCGAGTACCGCATTGGCCACGTCGCTCGCTTCCGCACGCGTCGGACGCGGGTTCACCTGCATGGAGTCGAGCATGTGCGTCGCCGTGATGACCGGCTTGCCGGCCTGGTTGCACTTGCGGATCATAAGCTTTTGCAGGATCGGCACATCCTCTACCGGAATCTCGACCCCAAGGTCGCCACGCGCGACCATCAGGCCGTCCGATACCTCCAGGATCTCATCCAGCGCGTCCACGCCTTCCTCGTTCTCGATCTTCGAGATGATCTGGATGTGACCGGCCCCGAGCCGCTCCAGCAGCTCGCGCACTTCCAGAATATCCGCTGCTCTGCGCACGAATGAAACGGCGATGATATCGAGGTCCTCTTCCGCCGCAAAATGAATATGCTGCACGTCCCGCTCCGTTACCCCCGGCAGCGATGTCTTCACGCCGGGCAGGTTGACGCCCTTGCGGGGCTTGATTACACCGCCGTTCACGATGCGGCAGTGAATCTCCGTGCCTTCCACCTCTTCGACACGCAGCTCGATCAGGCCGTCATCGATAAGGATACGGCTGCCCGGATGCAGATCCTGGGGCAGCTGTGCGTAAGACACCGAGATCCGCTCGGCCGTCCCTTCGATGATCTCCGTCGTCAGCGTCAGCTTCCCGTCCGTCTTCAGCTCGTACGAGCTTTCCTTCAGCTTGCCGATGCGCACTTCCGGCCCCTTGATGTCGAGCAGCACCGCCACCGCAGCTCCCAGTTCACTCGCCGCCTGCCGCACCCGGCGGATGCGGGTCCGCTGTTCGTCCAGATCGCCGTGCGCCATGTTCAGCCGGGCCACGTTCATACCCGCCTGGATCATCTCCTTGAGCACTTCCAGGTTGTCGCAGGCCGGTCCGAGTGTACAGATAATCTTGGTTTTGCGCATGTCATTGTCTCTCCCTTTAACTCGATTCTTGTCGAATTGTCTCCCATTATTGTAATCCTCATTCTCCCAATATTCCATGAAATATAGTATGATGAATGTACTATAGTCTGATTTATGAGATAGTACGTTATAGAGAAAAAGGAGAGGCCCGCCATGCTCCATATCGAAAATATCCGCAGGGATGCCGGCACAATGCCCTGGTTCGAAGAAGTGGAACGGGAGGCCGAGTCCTGGTCTTACATTCTGATGGGGTACGGCAAATGCATCTATTGGGTGCAGGGGGAGAAGCTCCTCCTCGAGAAAGGTGACGTGCTGCTGCTCCCTCCCGGTGTCACCTATTACGGCAAGAGCATTCCCTCCCTCACCCATGAAAAATATGTGACGACTTTCTCCCCCGGATCAGCGGACGTCACTGCCCTCCCTGTGCTGAAATCGGACCAGCCGCTGCGCTGGCGCTGTGCGGCCTGGGAGCTCCTGCTCGCCCGGGCCCAGACGATGACCGAGGAATGGTCGGAAGCGTCCCCCTACGCCGGCGTGCTCTGCAGCGCGCTGCTGCTCGAGTCGCTCACCCGGCTGAATCGGGAGTGTGACAAAGGTCCGCACACCTCCCTGCGCCGCCGGCAGGGCGAGCTTATGACCGCGTACCTGCGCAACCATTACCGTGAGAAGGTGACCAAGGAGGACCTCGGCGCCGTCATCGGCCGCAGTCCGGGGCATGCCGCCCTGCTGTTCCGGGAGGTCACCGGACAGACGATCTCCGAATACGCGCACGGGCTGCGGGTCAAGACCGCCGTCTATCTGCTGAGGCACTCGGACCTGACCGTGGCGGATATTGCCGAGCAGCTCGGCTACTGCGATCCTTCGTTTTTTCACCGGACCTTCAAGCGCCTGACCGGCGCGCCTCCTTCGCAGTATCTCAAGGAACGGGAAGCTCCACTGCGTTAGTTCCCCCTAGTACTCCATTACCCGTCAGCTGCCTGGATGGCTGCAGGGTTTACCGGATCTTTACACCGGTGCATCCACGGGACACAAGCGCTGGACAGAGCTCCTGGACACCGCTGCATGCCAAAAAAGCCCTCCGGCCGTTTCCGGAAAGCTTCCTGTTTCTATAAGGCCTGCCTACCGCCTGTCGCCTGTCGGCGATCTCCCGACCAGACCGCTTCAGCCCCTTCGCCGCCGGGGACCCCATGGCTTGAACACCGAGAGAGCGAACATGGCGATCAGCGAGAGCAGCTGCAGGGCGATGCCGGTGAACAGCATCGCGTTATTCGCCGTGAACGCCGGATTCGTCCAAGCGTCCATGCCCTGCGCCGCGGTTATCGAAGCCGCCCGGCCCGACCAGATATACATTCCGGCGATACCCAGAGCGGCGGCTGCGGCGGTCAACCCCTCTTTGGCGATAATCCAATAGTACTTCAGCAGCCCCCAGTGCGTGAGCACCGAGAGCAGCACACCTGTCACGACGGTTCCGATCGTCGAGGCCCGTACTGACGTTTTGGACAAAGCCAGCATGACCGCATAACAAGCGTGAAGGAGGACCGGGTCATCGGTCGCCGCAGCCGTAATGCTCATCACCAGAAAAAAAACCGCCCCGCCCAGCATGATCGAGGCGAACAGCAGATGAAGCGTCAGCAGCCACCTGCGCGGACGCATGCCTATCGGTTTCATACTTTAGCCTCCTCCCCGAAGTCTCGTTTTGCGCGACTTGTTTCTTTTTTAACAGCGACCTTTATGCGGAGCATAAGGGAGTGCTTTCTTGTTCCCCTGCCCGGCGATGTGTTTCGTTTTTGACAGCGACCTTTATGCGGAGCATAACGGAGCGCAAAAACGAAATCACGAGCTATCACGAGCCCCTCACACATTAAAGCGGTAGCCCACACCCCAGATCGTCTCGATGTACTGCGGCTTGGACGGATCGGTCTCGATCTTCTCGCGCAGCTTCGAGATATGCACCGTGACCGTAGCATTGTCGCCCATCGCATCCAGCCCCCAGATCCGCTCGAAGAGCTGCTCCTTGCCGAACACCCGGTTTGGGTGCTGCACCAGGAACAGGAGCAGATCGTACTCCTTGGAGGTAAAAGCCACTTCTACGCCATTCACCAGGATCTTGCGTGCCAGGGTATCGATGGACAGCCCGCCGACCTGCAGACTGTCCCGCCCTTTGGCCTCCCCGCTCCCTCCGCCTCCGGTCAGACGCTCGAATCGGGCCAGATGGGCCTTTACCCGGGCAACGAGCTCCCCGACACTGAACGGCTTCATGATATAGTCATCCGCGCCGAGGCCCAGCCCCCGGATCTTGTCGACCTCCTCGCGGCGGGCCGAAACCATCAGGATCGGAATATTCTTCACCGCCCGAACCTGCCGGCAGATCTCATAGCCGTCCACCCCCGGCAGCATCAGATCCAGAAGAATCAGATCGTAGGGCTCATGCAGCGCCTTCTGCAGCCCGATCTCCCCGCTTGCCGCGATCTCAACGGCGTACCCCGAGACCTCCAGATAATCTTTCTGAACCTCCGCAATAACGCTCTCATCTTCAATGATCAGAATCCGCTTCACCCGTCGTTCTCCTCTCCCTTTAAGGGCTGCCGTCTCTATTGCCCGGCGGCTCCTTGAGCAGCGGCAGGGTGATGAGAATTCGCATCCCTTTTCCCGGCCCGCTCTCTGCCCGGACACGTCCGCCGTGCTCTTCCACGATGCCCTTCACGATAGCCAGCCCGAGCCCGCTGCCCCCCGTATCGGCGCCGCGCGACGGATCGGCCCGGTAGAACCGGTCGAACACCCAGGGCAGCGCCTCCGCCTCAATGCCGGGACCGTTATCTTCGAGCGTCAGCTCCGCCTCTCCGCCGGCCGGGCGAAGGGCGATCCGCAGCTCGGCCCCGGGTCCCTTCGCATGCTTCACCGCATTATCCACGACGTTCATCAGCACCCGTCCGAGCTTCTCCCGGTCCGCGCTGATCCACAGCGGCAGACCCGGTTCGCCGGAATCGAAGCGGACCTGCATCTCCCGCATCCGCGGGTCCACTCTCAGCTCTTCGGCATAGTCCGTAAGATAAGCACGCAGTTCGAGGGGCTCGAAGTGAAAGGGAAGCCGCTTCAGATCAAGCTTCGAGAACAGGAAGAGCTCATCGATCAGCCGGTTGAGATGCAGCGTTTTGCTGTGGATCATGCCGACATACTTCGCCTGCTTCTCCGGCGTGTCGGCAATGCCGTCCCTCAGCCCCTCGGCACAGCTTTGGATGGCGGTCAGCGGCGTTTTGAGGTCATGCGAGATGTTCGTCAGGAGATCCTTGCGGTTGTCCTCGTACTGCAGCTGGGTCCGGATGGAAGCGAGCAGCCGCTGCCGCATCTCCTCGAAGGCCGCGCCGACCTCGCCGATCTCGTCCCTGCGCCGCAGGGCGAGCTCCTTCTCCAGCTGGCCGTCCTTGATCCGCTCCGCCGCCGCCTTCAGTTCGCGGAGCGGCCGGATGATGCTACGGGATACGAGATAGGTCAGCCCTCCGTTCGTCACGGCGAGCACAAGCAGAAGGATGCCGAGCACCAGCGGAAAGACCCGGCGGATCATGAAACTGAGCTGGCTCTGATCCTCCAGCACGACGAGGAGACCGCTGCTCCCGTCAGCAAACTGCAGCCCCTGCGCAAAGGCATAGTACGACACGCCGTTCAGCACCACCTCCTGCTCATCCCGATCGCCCCCCGGTCCTGTAGGAAGGCTCCGGAGAACGGCCGGATCATCGACCGTGCCGATCCCCCGGGAAGCGAAGGCCACCTCCCCCTCCAGCAGAACCACAAGCCCCGACTGCAGCTCGGCCAGCTTCTCGCCGGTCTGCCGCAGGAAGGCTTCGTCCTTGAACCGTTCAGGCTCCTCGCGGGCAAAGTAGGTGAGCACGGCATGCCATTCGCTTTTGCGCTCGAAGTGTTTCTCCACCGCCTTCTCTCCGGGTCCGCTGCCCGGGAAGACGAGGGACTTCAGTCCGAAGGCATCGTGCATGACCAGCCCCGCCACCAGCGTCATGGTCAGGGCGAACAGCACGACCGGAACGACCACCATGGCAATATTCGAGAGTATGAGCTTCATTCGGATGGACAATGCTTTTTCGCTCCCTGCCGCTTTAGAATGAGCGTCTGGCGAACATCGCCAAACCGCCTGTGTAAGCCATTATACTATAGGCCAGGAGCAGCAGGGACAGATTCCACAGCCGGACGGCCGGGACGCCGTCTCCCAGCCAGAGGGTATGCCAGCCCGTATAGGTGAACAGGGACCATACCGACAGACCGGGAACGAACAGCGGAAGAAACTTCAGTACGCCGTACGCCACCAGGCAGAGCGCCAGGCCCGTGGTCGCCCGTCCGGTGAGCTGTACGAGGGCCGCCGCGAAGGCTCCGACGGCCAGCATGGCGCCCCATGCGGCGAGCGCGGCCTGGAAGGCGGAGGCCTCTCCCAGCATGGCAGGGGAAGCGCCGGGCAGCAGCCGGCTGCACAGCAGACTGACGGCGGTCAGGAGCAGCAGCTGCAGGCCGGTATAGACGGCAGCCGCCCCTACCTTGGCCGCGTAGATCTTCGCCCGGGAGACCGGGCGGAGCAGCGTCAGCGTCATCGTGCCTGCCTCGCTTTCCCCCGGGAACAGGTCGGCCACGGTCATGAACAGATAGAGGGGCAGCACAAGGGCCGTATAGATGCCGAGCAGCGCGAGGTAAGGATCCCCGCCAAGCAGAGCGGAGAGGCCCGTGCCCCCCTGCAGCCGGGCCGACAAGAACGAGAGGCCGAGCGGCAGCAGGAGCGCCGCCGCCAGGAACCAGCGGGTCTTGGGCTGGGCCGCGAGCCGGGTGAGCTCATTATGCAGACTGGCGTAAAAAGCATGCATTGACTTACGCCCCCTCCCTGATCCGCTGCCCTGCCGCCGACAGGTACATGGCTTCCAGCGAGCCATACGCCTGCAGGAGATCGGCGACCTGCCCCTCAAGAACCAGACGCCCGCCCAGGAGGACGCCGGCGCGGCTGCAGACCCGCTCCATCTCCCCGATCATATGGGAGGAGATCAGGAAGGCGACGCCTTCCTCCTCGGCGAGCCGCCGGACCGCCCCGCGGATCTCCAGAATGCCTTCGATATCGAGCCCGTTGGTCGGCTCATCGAGCAGCACGAAGGACGGCCGGGGCAGCAGGGCGGAAGCCAGCGCGAGGCGCTGCTTCATGCCGAGCGAGAAGCCGCGTGTTCTCTCTCCAGCGTAGGGACGCAGCCCCGTCAGCTCCAGCACTTCGTCCGTCCGGGACGGCGCCAGGTTCGGGTAATGGCGGCGCACCTGCTCCAGCTGCCCCCTTGCGGTGAGGTAGCCGTACGTGCCGCCTGCCTCCAGCACGCAGCCGACCCGCTTCATGGCCGTCTCATAAGCGTCCTCCAAGCTGTGCCCGAACCAGCGAACCTGCCCGCCCGCGGCAGGAATCAAGCCGGTAATCAGCTTGAGCAGCGTCGTCTTCCCGGCCCCGTTCGGCCCGAAGAGACCGTAGATCTCTCCCGCACCGATGCTCAGGCTGATCTCTTGAACGCCCCGGCCGCTGCGGAAGAGCTTCGTCAGCCCGCAGACCTCAAGTAACGCATCGTTCATCATTTTCGCCTCCTCTTCCTATACCGTTTCCCACGGAGCGGCCCCGGAAGCCGCCGGAGGGGCTGCCCTATGCATAACCCTCCGTCCGGTCTGTCCGCAGCTTCCCTATCACACGGGCATTCCCGTTTACTTCGCTCCGCCTTCATGCCCCTCCAGCGTGCGGACCGGCTTACCGGTCAGGTCTACCGTATCCGGTGCCGTCGCATTATGGCCGGACAGCTTCACTTGAACGGTCAGAGCCAGCTCATGGTCCGCCCCGGACGCATCCTTCCCGTCCACTTTCAGCTCGGCCACCTGCCCCTGCAGCAAACCGTCCGGGCCGATATACGCCTTTAAGTGAAAGGATTCGATGCGAATGTCCTGGGTCAGCGAAGGCAGCTCCGGCTGCGAGTCCGCGAACCACCGGGGCAGGTCCTCCGCAGCTTCGTTCTCATGCCGGTGCTCCGGGTCTCCCGCATGCTTCACAGCCAGGGCACCCAGCGTCTGAACCACCGGCGGGATCTGTGCGGCGGACAGCTGCAGTTCCACCTGCCGGCTTCCGTCCGGTTTCGTATCCAGCGTCATCTGCTGCTTGAGGCCGCCGGCCAGCGCATCCACAATCCCTTCCAGCTCTTCGGCGGACGGACCGCCCGCTTCCGAGGCTTCCCTGTGGTGCTTGCGGTAGGCCTTCGATTCCTCGGAGACCACATAGTACGTCTCATCCGTGCTGTTCTTAAGCGCCAGTCCTTCCCCTTCTCCCGCATAGAAGGAGAGCCGCTCGCCCCCCGCGCCGTTCCCCAGCCCGATCTCCCCGCTGGCCCGGTGCCCAGCCTTATCGAGCTTCACGTGCGGTACTGCCTGCCATAGCGCCTGTCCGTTATCCTTCACGGTCACTTCCACATCCGCCGTCACACTCTGCACCGTATGCTGCTGCTTCAGCGCGGCCTTATACGCCTCATAGCCCGAGGTTCCCGCCATCGCCGACATGCCGCCGGTCACGAGCAGCACTCCGCCCAGTGCCAGGGGCACCGCCGTCTTCCATACCTTGCCGTTCTTTTTGAGACTCCTGTTCATTGTGATTTCCTCCACTCTTGGATTTGGAGCCGCCCGGCTGCCCTTCGGCTTCTCCCTGAATCCAGAATACCCCCCGCTTCTAAAGCCCCTCTAAACCATTTCTAAAAAAAGTATAAAACAAAAAAAGGGCCCTCTCCCCGTCCGGGAAGCGTCTCGCAGGAGACGTTCCTGGACGGGATTCGGAAACCCGTCAACGTACATATGAAATCAATTTAGATATAATGGCTCCGCCTTCACCTTACCGGTAAACGCCGCTGCCGGACTCGGCGTACTCCTTCGACTTCTCTTCCATGCCGGCACGCAGCGCTTCTTCTTCCTCCAAGCCGTGCTCCCGCGCATATTCACGAATATCCTGCGTGATGCGCATCGAGCAGAACTTCGGCCCGCACATCGAGCAGAAGTGCGCCGTCTTCGCCCCTTCGGCCGGCAGTGTCTCGTCGTGATACTCCATTGCGCGCTCGGGGTCGAGGGCAAGGTGGAACTGGTCGCGCCAGCGGAATTCGAAGCGCGCCTTCGACAGCGCATTGTCGCGCTCCTGCGCCCCCGGATGACCTTTGGCCAGGTCGGCGGCATGCGCGGCGACCTTGTAGGCTATCACGCCTTCGCGCACGTCGTTCTTGTTCGGCAGGCCGAGGTGCTCCTTCGGCGTGACGTAGCAGAGCATGGCCGTGCCGAACCAGCCGATCATCGCCGCGCCAATGGCGGACGTGATGTGATCATAGCCCGGCGCGATATCCGTCGTCAGCGGTCCGAGCGTATAGAACGGCGCTTCATCGCACACCTCGAGCTGGCGGTCGACGTTCTCCTTGATGAGGTGCATCGGCACATGGCCCGGCCCCTCGATCATCACCTGCACGTCGTGCTTCCAGGCGCGGTGCGTCAGCTCGCCGAGCGTGTCGAGCTCCGCGAACTGGGCCTCGTCGTTCGCATCCGCGATGGAGCCCGGCCGCAGCCCGTCCCCGAGGGAGAACGCCACGTCGTACGTTTTCATGATCTCACAGATCTCGTCAAAATGCGTGTACAGGAAATTCTCCTGATGATGCGCCAGACACCAGGCCGCCATAATCGAGCCGCCCCGGGAGACGATGCCCGTCACCCGCTTCGCCGTCATCGGAATATAGCGCAGCAGCACGCCCGCGTGGATCGTAAAATAGTCGACGCCCTGCTCCGCCTGCTCGATCAGTGTGTCGCGGTACACCTCCCACGTCAGGTCCTCCGCCTTGCCGTTCACTTTCTCCAGCGCCTGGTAGATCGGCACCGTGCCGACCGGCACTGGGGAGTTGCGGATGATCCACTCGCGGGTCATGTGAATGTTCTTGCCCGTTGAGAGGTCCATGATGTTATCGGCGCCCCAGCGGATCGCCCAGGTCATCTTCTCGACCTCCTCGTCGATCGAGGAGGCGACGGCCGAGTTGCCGATGTTCGCGTTGACCTTCACGAGGAAGCTGCGCCCGATGATCATCGGCTCGCTCTCCGGGTGGTTGATGTTTGACGGGATGATCGCCCGCCCGCGCGCCACCTCGCTGCGCACGAACTCCGGCTCGACATTCTCGCGGATGGCAATGTACTCCATCTCCGGCGTGATGATGCCTTTGCGCGCATAGTGCAGCTGGGTCACATTGCTACCCGGCTTTGCCCGCAGCGGACGACGCTTCAGCCCCGGGAACAGCAGCTCCTCCTTGACCGATTCGGCCTGCAGATAACCGTTGTCCTCCGGCTTCACTTCCCGGCCTTCGTACGACTCGACATCCCCCCGGCTCAGGATCCACGGCAGCCGGCTCGGCTGCAGCCCCCGGCGGATATCGGTCTTCGCCTCGGCGTCCGTATACGGCCCGCTGGTGTCATACACGCGCACCGGCGCGTTAGGCTCTTCCCCATACCGCCCGGTGGACGGGCTCAGCGCAATCTCGCGCATCGCCACGCGCAGATCGGGGCGCGTGCCCTCCACGTATACTTTGCGGCTGCCCGGAAATGGACCGGCGATCTTCGCCGCGGTCTGCTCTTCCTGTGCGGCTCCGTTTTCGGTCGCTGCCTCAATTTCGTTCACGGACTGATTCTCATTCATCATAGGTTCTTATCCTCCTGGGTTCTTGGACGCGCGGCATCTGTGCCGCTCCGCCCCGAAAAGGACCGCCAGTGGGGAAAGCACGACAAAAAGGACCGCTCGATGTTATCGCAAGCGGTCCACGGGTGTAATGCGCAGCACGGGAAGGCCGCTCCCGCTGCCTAAATAGACAACAGGCCGCTCCCGCTGCGCGCTGATGGTGTGGGTTCTCGTTCCTCCGCTGGCATTATCCAGTTCAGGTCTAACGGTCGAAGGCAGCGGCCTTCCTCTCAGCCTGGCGGTCTCCCAAGCTCCCGTGCATCACAGTATGAAGTTTGTTCCAAAACAGCATATCCGGAAAATCATGGAAATGCAAGAGGTTTATCGCTGCTGCAGGAAGGCCGCCAGCGCACCGGGCTCCAGCCCCCGGCTGATAAGGAAGCCCTGGACCGCGTCGCAGCCCTTCGCCGCCAGAAACTCCAGCTGCCGCTGCGTCTCCACCCCTTCGGCCACTACTCTAAGGTGGAGGCTGTGGGCTAGGGATACGATGCCGGCGGCGATGGCGCCGTTCGCCTGCTCCTCCTCAAGCCGGGTGATGAACGACTTGTCGATCTTCAGCGTATCGATCGGGAAGCGGGTGAGGTAGCTCAGGGAGGAGAAGCCCGTTCCGAAGTCATCTATGGAGATGCACACGCCGAGCTCCTTCAGGCTGTGCAGCATCCGGGCCGCCTCCTCCGGATTCCCCATCACCGTGCTCTCCGTCAGCTCCAGCTCGAGCAGATTCGGCGGCAGCCCGGTCTCGCCGAGAATCTCGGCGATCACCTTCCCGAGATCCGCCTTGGAGAATTGGCGGGGAGACAGGTTCACGCTGACGGCGAGAGGCCCAAGACCCGCATCCAGCCACTCCCTGCACTGGCGGCATGCCTCCCGGACGATCCACTCGCCCATCGGCACGATAAGACCGGTCTCCTCCGCGATGCCGATGAAAGCGCCCGGATACACGAGCCCCTGCTCGGGGCTGTTCCAGCGCACCAGCGCTTCGACCCCGTACACCCGGCCGCTGCGGAGATCGAGCTTCGGCTGATAATGCAGCACGAACTGCTTCTCCATGATCGCCTCCCGCAGCAGCACCTCCATCCGGAGGCGCTCCTTGGCCTCATCCTTCATCGACGGCGTGAACAGCCGGCAGGCATTGCGGCCCAGCTCCTTGGACCGGTACATGGCGATATCGGCGCTCCGGACCAGCGAATTCATCGTGCCCCCGTCCCGGGGATACAGCGAGATGCCTACGCTGGCCGTGATGCTGATCTTCTGCCCGCCCAGCTCGAAGGGCTCCTTGAGCAGTTCCGTTACAGCCCGTCCCGCTTCCAGAGCTTCGTCCTCCGTGCGCACCCCCGGTACAAGCAGCAGAAATTCATCCCCGCCTAGCCGCGCAATCGTGTCGGCGGCAGCCAGTCCCCGCCGGAGGCGTCCCGCCACCTGCTGCAGGAGCCGGTCTCCGGCTTCATGTCCAAGCGAGTCGTTGATCACCTTGAAATGATCAAGGTCGAACATGATGACCGCAAGCGGCCCCGGCTTCCCCATCGTTTCTGCGATGCATTCCCTGACCCGTTTGTGGACATACCAACGGTTCGGCAGCCCCGTCAGGGCATCATGGTAAGCCATATGCTCCATTTTCTCAGCCGCGCGTCTGCGCTCGGTCATATCCCGGCACAGCGCCAATACCATCTGTTTATCCCCGACTTGGACAAGCCCGAGCCGGATATCCACCGGAAGCCGGGTGCCGTCCTTGCGCCGGAACTCGTCCTCGAAGTGAATCATCCCCTCCTTCACGACCCGCTCATGCAATAACTGCAGCTCTGCCTCCGGAAACGAGGAGATCTGGCACGCCTGCATCGAAAGCAGCTTCTCTTCCGTGTACCCGAGCGACAAGCAGGCCTGCCGGTTCACATCCAGGAGCCGCCCGCTGCCGTCGGTAAGGAAGAAGCTGTCGGCCGCCTGATCCACCAGCTTGCGGAAGCGTTCCTCGCTCTCCCTGAGCGACTTCTCCGCCAGCACCCGGTTCGTGATATCAAGGGCAAAGCCCAGCAGCAGCTTCTCGCCCGTCTGCTCATCCGGGCAGATCAGCGTCTTGCCCGTATACAAGTAGATCTCTTCCCCCCCCACCAGTAACGTGCCTTCGCTCGTCATCAGCCTGCCGGTCCGCCAGACCTCCAGGTTCTCCCTGCGGAAGCGGTCCGCCACTTCGTAAGGGAAGAAGTCATACAGCGTGCGGCCGAGAAGCTCCTCCTCCGTCAGTCCATTGCGCTCGTATGTAGCTTTATTGGCATAAATCGTCCGTCCCTCCGCATCCTCCATGAAGATGTCCATCGGAAGAGCGTCGAGAATCTTGCTGTTCAAGTTCTCCTGCGTCTTCAGCTTGTAATGCAGGTCCCGCTCCCGCTGCTCCAGCTCGCGGACGCGCTGCAGCAGTCTGCTGCGTTCGATCTCCCACGGTTCCTGCCCTGTTTCGTGTCCCATGCTGTCCCTCCGAGCCAGCCCTCGCGAAGCGATTCGTAGTTTTTATTGTATCTGTTCTCTATAACGGCCTAACATTCCTTCTTTTGAAGCCCTTGCTTCGGCAGGAAATAGCAGGAGACATCGTAGGAAAAATGGAGGATGATCCATTCCTATCCGGACATGTCACTTTCACAGCATTTAATTTGTCATCGGATAATAATATTCGCTGGTTTTCGCCACCCATTTCCAATTAAATACATGGACAAAATGAAGGGTTTTCATATAACATACACATATTATCTTTGTATGATATTGACAGAAAGCGGGGACTTTGAACCTAATGGCTCAAACGAATTCGGATCCAAACAAGCGTTCTACTTCGGAACAGTTCAGCAGATCAGGCTTTATCCTTACAGCGATCGGCAGCGCGGTAGGGCTTGGAAACATGTGGAAGTTTCCTTATATTACGGGAAAATACGGCGGAGCGGCTTTTTTCCTGCTCTTCACGATCTGCCTTCTGGTAGTAGGTCTCCCGGTACTGCTGGCCGAACTCTCCATTGGCCGCGGCGGACGCGGTAATGCATACAGCTCTTTCGTCAAGCTTTCGGGCTCCAAACGATGGGGTGCACTCGGCTTCCTCTCGGTCATCGCCGCGTTCCTCATCATGACGTTCTACTCCGTTGTAGCCGGATGGACGCTGCACTACGCCGCCATGTCATTCAGCGGCTCGCTGTTCTCCAGCACGGATTACACCAAGCAGTTTCTCGATTTTGCCGGCGGCTTCTGGCCTGTCTTCTGGCAGACCGTCGTCGTCCTGCTTAACATCTGGATCGTTGCCCGCGGCATCTCGGGCGGGATTGAGAAGTTCAACAAAATTCTGATTCCCGGATTGCTGATCCTGCTCATCATTCTTATGGTCCGCTCGCTTACACTTCCGGGGGCTATGCAGGGCGTCGAATTCTTCTTGAAGCCGGACTTCTCCAAGCTGACGGCCGAATCCGCACTCGTTGCACTCGGACACGCATTCTTCTCGCTTTCCCTGGGGATGGGCATCATGATTACCTACGGAAGCTACATTGACAAGCGCCAGTCCCTTGGTACCGCGACCTTGGCCGTAGGCGCAGGCGACCTGCTCTATGCCCTTGTTGCAGGCCTGATTATCTTCCCTACTTCGTTCTCGTTCGGCATTGAGCCGTCGCAGGGCGCAGGACTTGTCTTCATGGCACTGCCTGCCGCCTTCGCTGCCATGCCGCTCGGCGGTTTCTTCGGCGGCCTGTTCTTCATCCTCCTGGCGATTGCCGCTTTGACCTCCTCCGTCTCCATTCTCGAGGTGCCGGTCGCCTATGCGATGGACAAATGGAGCTGGACTCGTACCAAAGCCACGTGGATCGTAGCTATCGCCACCTTCGTTCTCGGCGTTCCGTCCGCTCTTTCGGTCGGCGGTGTACTGGGCGATGTCACGCTCATCGGCGGCAAGAATATCATGGATTCGGCTGACTTCCTGGCCTCCAACATTCTTCTCCCGCTCGGCGGTCTCATCGTAACGCTGTTCGTCGGATACCGGTGGTCTGGAGCTGTCGAGGAAGCGGGCATGACTCCCGTATGGCTGCGTCTTTGGATCATTGTTCTGCGTTATGTCGCTCCTGTCCTCGTCGTGGCGATCCTGCTCTACACGGCAGGGGCGCTCAAGTGGATCGGAATCGGCGAATAAGAATTTCAATGCTTGGAAGCCTGGGGATCTCCCCGGGCTTCTCTTTTTTTTTCGTTTCACAGCCGGAATGTTGTACAATGAGAGAACAACCGGGTCTGCACCCTGTTCCTATATAACTCACTACACAACACCGCATATAGGAGGAATCGAGCATGTCCAACTTTCAAGAGCTGTTGAACCGCTATGCCGAGCTGATCGTTAAGTTCGGGGTGAAGATCCAGAAGAGCCAGAAGCTCGTCGTAAACAGCACGATCGATGCCGCCGAGCTCGTACGTCTGATCACCAAGCATGCCTATGAGGAAGGCGCTTACCTCGTGAAGGTCAACTGGACAGACGATACGGTCACCCGTCTGCGGTATGACCTGGCACCGGAGGAGTCGTTCCTCGAGGAGCCCAAATGGTATGCCGGAGAGATGCTCGAGCTGGCCGAGAACGGTGCCGCGGTCGTCTCCATCACCTCCTCCGACCCGGACCTGCTCAAGGGCGTACCGCAGAGCCGGATCATGAATCACCAGAAGACGTACGGCAAAGCGATGCACCAATTCCGGCAGTACATGCAGTCCGACAAATTCAGCTGGTGTGTTGCCGCGGCCCCGTCCAAAGCCTGGGCAGCCAAAGTATTCCCGGGTCTCTCCGAAGAGGAGCAGGTCGCGAAGCTGTGGGAAGCCATCTTCAAGACCGTCCGCGTCGACCAGGAGGACCCTGTGGCGGCTTGGGAGGAGCATATCCGCAATCTCAATGCCAAATCCGATTACCTCAATGAAAAGAAATTCAAAAAGCTGCAGTACACCGCTCCGGGAACGGATCTCACAATCGAGCTTCCGGAAGGCCACCTATGGGTAGCCGCTGACAGCACCAATGAGAAAGGCATCCAGTTCCTGGCGAACATGCCGACGGAGGAAGTCTTCACCGCTCCGCGTTACGACGGGGTGAACGGGACGGTATCGAGCACGAAGCCGCTGAGCTACGGGGGCAACCTCATCGACAACTTCAAGCTCACGTTCGAGAACGGCCGGATCGTCGACGTCTCCGCCGAGCAGGGCGAGGACACGCTGCGCACCCTGATCGATATGGACGAAGGAGCTCGCTATCTCGGGGAAGTGGCGCTGGTGCCGCATGAGTCCCCGATCTCCCAATCGGGCCTGCTCTTCTACAATACGCTGTTCGACGAGAATGCATCGAACCACCTGGCGATCGGCAGCGCCTATGCCTTCAACCTGGAAGGCGGCAAAGGCCTCTCTCAGGACGAGCTCAAGTCCCGCGGCCTCAACACAAGCATCACCCACGTGGACTTCATGATCGGCTCCGCGGAGATGAACATCGACGGCATCACCGGGGACGGCACGGCTGTTCCGCTCTTCCGCAAGGGCAGCTGGGCGTTCTGATAGGAAGTTCCTCTTATTTATTTTTCAGCGAAGGAGCCTGGACGGCCTGCACGCCGATCCGGGCTTTTTATATCCTCTTAAGAAACTCGGGCTCCGCAAAACGGAGAAGCTTTTCTCAAGGAACGGCTAGGCGGTTTGGGAATTTTTTGGTATCTTGGAAGGAAAGAAGCCACTCAAGGAGGGAATCAAGCTGAAGCTGGATCGTCTGCTCGCCATCACGATGCTGCTCCTGAACCGGAGGAGGGTCAGCGCCAAGGAGCTGTCGGAGCGCTTCGAGGTCTCGCTCCGCACGATCTACCGCGATCTGGAGGCGATTAACGGTGCGGGCATCCCCGTCGCCTCGTACGCCGGTGCGGCCGGCGGGTACGAGATCATGGAGACCTACCGGATTGAACGCCAGTATCTCTCGCTCGAAGAACTCCAATCCATTATCGTCGCCCTCCGCGGCATACAGACCACCCTGGCGGAGCCTGACATCGATATCGGCTCCCTCCTGGACAAGGTAGGCTCCCTGGTCTCACGCACCGCTCCCGGGGGATCCGCCGACCTGCGCCGCGAGATGATTCTTGATCTCAACCCCTGGCAGGGCGGGCAGGCCGAGAAAGCCAAGCTTCACCTGCTGAAACAGGCGATCCGCGCGGCGCAGCTGATCTCCTTCGGGTATACAAGCTCTCAAGGCGAGGATTCCGCAAGGATCTGCGAGCCTATGGGTGTGGTGCTCAAGGGCTACATCTGGTACCTCTACGGCTTCTGCCGGCTGCGCATGGATTTTCGGGTATTCCGGCTCTCCCGCATTTCCGACCTCACTCTGCTCAGCGAACGGTTCGAGCGAAGGGCGGGAGAATTGGAGGAGCTGCGCTTTGGCTGGAATGCCGAAGAAGGCGCTAAGCGTCCCCTCCTTACACTGGTGCTGCAGTTCACGCCCAGGGCCAAAGCCAAGGTGCAGGACGGGTTTGGGGAAGCCGAGATCGAGCCGCTGCCTGACGGCGCACTTCTCGTCCGGTGCCAGCGCCCCGATGAGCCCTGGCTCTACAGCATGCTGATGAGCTATGGAACGGATGTACGGGTGCTCGAACCCTCCTCCGTCGCCGATACGCTGCGGCAGAAAGCGCAGGAGATCGTACGGATGTACGGCCGCTGATCCTCCGCACAAGCCCTGTCAGAGGGGGTTCGTAAAAAGGGCATGGAACAAGACGCTGCCGGCCGCTTACCATTCTTTTGTTTCTCCTTTCAGGAGCAGGATGGCAGGCACGCCGGCTTAGTTTTTTTGGGGGCTTGACATAAATCGTCAAATGGTTTATCTTTAATTCAAGATACTTGAATTGATGATTTTCAGAGGAAGGAGGTCAGCCGCCATGCCCCATTCGGTAAGTGATTCCCATGCCGCATCCCTGAAGCTCCTCGTGGTGCTGTCCAAAGCCTACAAGACCATCATGGACCGTGCCGTCAAGGATATGAAGCAGTATGGTCTGTCCCCCTCCGAGTTTACGATTCTGGAGGTTCTGTACACCAAGGGCCGAATTCCACTGCAGCAGATCGGGGAGAAGATCCTGATCACCTCCGGCACCATTACTTACAATATCGACAAGCTGGAGAAGAAGGGACTGCTGAACCGGGTTCCCTGCAAGGAGGACCGCAGGGTCGTCTATGCGGAGATCACGTCCGCCGGCAACGAGCTGTTCGACCGTATTTTTCCCGGCCATGCTGATACGATTCATGCTTTGATGCAGGGACTTGCCGCGGAGGAGAAGGAGAAGGCCGTGGAACTGCTCAAGAAGCTCGGGAAAGGAGCCGAAGACCGGTAGCCGGTTTACGGTTTCTGCCTCTTCATCATATATCTTTAATTCAAGAATATTTAATTAAAATAAAATTGTGGAGGATGGTAAACATGTTAACTCTCTCAGCTCTTGGTTTGTTCCTGGTTCGTTTGGTGATCGGCGTGCTCTTCATCGGGCATGGTGCCCAAAAATTATTCGGATGGTTCGGCGGCTATGGTCCCCAAGGGACCGGCGGATGGATGGAATCGGTCGGCATCAAGCCCGGCGTGATGATGGCCGTGCTCGCCGGCCTGATGGAGCTCGTAGGCGGCCTCCTGTTCACTCTCGGACTGCTCACTCCGCTCGCCGCTGTTCTTCTGGCCGCCACGATGCTTGGAGCCATCGTCAAAGTTCATGGAGCCAATGGCCTGTGGTCTACGGCCAACGGGTACGAATATCCGCTTGTGCTGATCGCGGCAGTGATCGGTGTGGCTCTGACCGGTGCCGGTGCTCTGTCGCTCGACGCCCTCTTCCAATAATGGAACAGGCCGTATAGGGGAAAGTAACAAAGGAACGTCCATTGGACGGGTAATGAAAAGCAGCGTCACTCCAGGCGATTGCCTTGAATGTATAAACCTAATCCCAAGGAGGAATTTACTTATGAAAACCGCAGGAATTCACCACATCACCGCCTTTGCGCGGGATCCCCAGCAGAACGTCGATTTCTATGCCGGCATCCTCGGCCTGCGTCTCGTCAAAAAAACGATCAACTTCGATGCACCCGAAGTGTACCACCTGTACTTCGGCAACGAAGCCGGCAGCCCCGGCACGATCATTACATTCTTCCCTTGGCCTGGCTCCCGGCGGGGACGCATCGGCGGCGGTCAGGTGGGCATCACTGCCTACGCCGTGCCCACAGGCTCTCTCGCCTTCTGGGAAGAGCGTCTGGCCGGCTTCGGGATCCGGGCGGAGAAGGTAACCCGCTTCTCCGAAACGTCTCTGCAGTTCAGCGACAATGAAGGGCTTCGTCTGGAGATTGTCGAAAGAGAAGAAGGCGCGAACAGCCAGTGGGCGTTCGGCGGCATTCCCCTGGAGCATGCCATCAAGGGCTTCGCCGGCGCGGTGCTGTTCAGCACGAATCCGGTCCGCACCATGGACGCGCTGGAGAAACTGCTCGGCTTCGTCAAAGTGGCGGAGGATGCGGGCTACACCCGCTACCGCTCCGAAGGCGGAATCGGCAATGTGATCGATGTGCCGAAGGCGGCTATGGAGCGCGGAAGCGACGGTGCGGGAACCGTGCATCATATCGCCTGGCGCGCCGTGGATTTCGAACAGCATGAAGCCTGGCGTACCGAGGTGCAGGCTTACGGCTACCAGCCGACACCGGTCGTCGACCGCCAATACTTCAACGCGCTCTACTTCCGCGAGGGGGGCGGCATTCTCTTCGAGATCGCCACAGATCCTCCGGGCTTCGCCAGAGATGAAGCGCCTGAAGCCCTGGGTGAGAAAGTCATGCTGCCCGAGTGGTATGAGCCCCACCGCGCCCAAATCGAAGCGAACCTGCTTCCAATCGAAGTGAGAGTACTGGAGGGAGATCAATCATGAGGCATATTTATCAGCAAGGCAGCCGGCCGGAGGCACCGACCCTGGTGCTTTTTCACGGCACCGGCGGTACGGAGCACGACCTGCTGGGTCTCGCCGGGCGCATCGCGCCCGGGGCGGCCGTACTCAGCTTAAGAGGCAATGTCCTGGAGAACGGCATGCCGCGCTTCTTCCGCCGTCTGGCGGAAGGCGTCTTCGATGAAGAGGATCTCATCTTCCGCACGAAAGAAGTGTACGATTTCCTGGACGAAGCGGCGGCCAAATACGGCTTCGACCGCAGCAATCTCGTCGCGGCCGGCTACTCCAACGGAGCCAACATCATCGGCTCCCTGCTCTTCCACTATGCCCGCGCGTTCCGCGGCGCGATCCTCCATCATCCGATGGTGCCGCGCCGGGGCATCGAGCTACCGGACGCTTCCGGGCTGCCGGTCTTCATTGGAGCAGGCAAGAACGATCCGATCTGTCCGCCGCAGGAGACCGAGGACCTGCAGGCTCTCCTGTCCGGTGCCGGTGCCGAAGTCACCCTTCACTGGGAATCGTACGGCCACCAGCTGACGCCGTCGGAAGCCGCCGCGGCAGCCGGCTGGTTCGCACAGCACTTCGGCGGGGGTGACGGTCGTTGATTTCCATTGATCCGCAGCAGCAGTCGGACCGGGAGAACTACAAGCTGCTCATCGGCAGCATCGTTCCCCGGCCTATCGCACTGGTGACCACGCTGTCGAATGAAGGGGTGCTCAATGCAGCCCCCTTCTCTTACTTTAACATCGTGGCCAGCCAGCCTCCTCTGGTGTCCGTCTCGGTGCAGCGCAAGATGGGCGAGCGGAAAGATACCGCCAGGAATGCCGTCGATACCGGCTCCTTCGTCATACATATTACGGATGAATCTATCGTGGAGAAGGCCAACAAGACGGCTGCGGCCCTTCCGCCCGGAGAGAGTGAAGTGGAGCGTGCGGGACTGACCCCCGTGGCGAGCGTGGCGATCCCCGTACCCGGCCTGCAGGAGGCGCGGATCCGGATGGAATGCGTCCTCGAGCAGGCCATCGAGCTGGGCGGCACCGAAGGCAGCCCGGCCTGCGATCTGCTGATCGGGCGGGTGGTCCACTTCCACATCGACGAGGAGCTCTACGATGATCGGGGGCACATCGATCCCGAGAAGCTCAGCCCGGTGGCACGGATGGCAGGAAACTTTTACAGCCGGCTCGGCTCCTTGTTCGAGCTGGAACGGCCTGAGTAACCTTTTCGCCGGGCCGGAGGGCACAAAGATGAGGGCTGCCGATCACGGCAGCCCTTATGTATGATTAACGCATGCGTAACCGGGACCCCAGGCTGATCGCTCCTACCCGTCCGACGCTTCGCTCTCCCCGTTCTCCGTCCCCTTCGTGAGCCGCATCTCCTCCTGCCACTTCGCGAACCTCTCCTCATCTACACCCAGCTGCCGGATGATTTCCTCAATTCTTACGGTTTCCATACGCTAATTCCCCCCTCCCTCTGACGTATAAATAGAAAAACCATCTTCCCCGAGGGAAGATGGTCGGTTGCACTACTGGCTCGTTTGAATCCAAGTGCCCAGATACGGATTCAAAGTCACTGCCCCCATGTCTTATTATGTAAGAAATAATAACACACGGAGTCTCCAGATGATGTCGAAAATAGTCGATTAAAAAATGTGAAATACTATACAGTTCGCTTAAAGGCTTTGTCGTTCGCTCAGGTCGCAGACCCTTGCGCCTACTTGCGCCCATAGTCGGCTTTGATCTCGCCCCAGGCCTTTGTGTTCCACTTCAGAATCTTGTTCGGCCACGTATTCTGGCGGATCCACTCCTCGGCCCGGTCGACGAGCGTCCAGATCTCCTTCGTGGAAGCATCCCGCACCAGTGTGGAAGCCACCTTCTTGTTGCGGACCCATGCAATGGCCGTCATGGAATCGCTGTAGATGGTCATGGAGCTGCCCTTCTTCTTCAGATAGGCCAGCCCGTGAACGATTGCCAGGAATTCCCCCATGTTATTGGTCCCCTTGGAGATCGGGGCATGCTCGAAGAGCACCTCGCCCGTACGGGTATACACGCCCTTATACTCCACGATGCCCGGATTCCCGCTGCAGCCTACGTCGACGGACAGGCTGTCGAGATCCGCCTCCGCTCCCGATGCGTTCGCCGCAGCGGCTGCCGCCCGGGCCCCGCCGCTCCGGGAGCCCGAGGCTCCCGCGCCCGCCTTCTGCGCAGCGGAGAAGGCTTTCTTCCATCCGGCGGCGAGCATCGCCTTCGCCTCCGCCTCGCTCTCATAGGCCTTGAACTTCGCCTGCGGGAACCCGTTCGTCTGCGCCTGACATTCGGCCCAGGTCTTGTACACGCCCGGCTGCCGCCCTTCCCACACTACATACCACTTCGACTTCGCCACGCCGTTCCTCCTCTATATGCCAGGCCCCGCGCCGGTCCGGGGATTCCCCGGATCAGCCCGACAGCCCTTTGAAAAACTCGATAAAATAAGCGCCGTACTTGAAGAACTTCGCTTCCCCGACGCCCTTTATCTTCAGCATCGCCGCCGGGTTCGTCGGCTTCACGCCGCACATCTCGCGGAGCGTGCTGTCCGGGAATACGATATACGGCGGGATGCCCTCCCGCTTCGCAATCTCCGAGCGCAGCTTCCGCAGCTCGTCGAACAGCTCGTTCTCCACATCCTTGACCGCCGGCGCGGCCGGCTTCACCCGTACCCGCTGCACGACGCGCTCTTCGCCCGCGAGCACCACGCCGGCCTTCGGCGCCAGCTTCAGCACAGGGTACTGCCCTTCGGTCAGCTGCAGGTAACCCTCGGCCACGAGCAGCTGGATCCGGTCGATGATGTCCTTCTCCGTGCGGTTCTTCATGAGCCCGTAGGTGCTGAGCTGGTCGAAGCGCATGTCGAGCACCTTTTTGGCCCGGGAGCCCTTCAGCACCGATGCCACCAGCGTCATGCCGAAGCGTTCGCGCATCCGGCGCACGCAGGAGAAGATCTGCTGCGCCTCCAGCGTAATGTCCGTCATCTCGAGGTCCGGGCTCGCGCAGTTCGAGCACTGCCCGCAGTCCTGCTCCATCTCGCCTCCGAAATAGCGGACGATATAGCGCTGCAGGCACTGCGGCGTGTGGCAGTAGTCCGCCATCTGCTGCAGCCTGCGGTACTCCTGCGCCTGGCGCTGCGGGTCGGAGACGGACTGCTCGATGAGAAACTTCTGGATATGGATATCCTGCGGCGAGAACAGCAGCGTACAGTCGCTCGGCTCCCCGTCCCGTCCGGCGCGTCCCGCCTCCTGGTAATAGGCTTCCATGTTCTTCGGCATGTTGTAATGGATGACATACCGCACGTTCGACTTGTCGATCCCCATCCCGAAGGCATTGCTCGCCACCATGACCCGGACTTCGTCGTACAGGAACTTCTCCTGCATGTCCGCCCGTTCCGTATCCGTCAGCCCCGCGTGGTATTTGCCGGCCGCCACACCCTGCCGCAGCAGGTATTCGCACAGCTGGTCAACCTCTTTGCGCGTCGCCGCGTAGATGATGCCCGCCTCGTCCGCATGCTCGCGGATATAGCCCATAAGCACGTCGCGCTTGTTCTCGCCCTTCACAACGGAGAACGACAGATTCGTCCGCGCGAAGCCTGTGACGAACACCTGCGGCTCTGCAAGCTTCAGGTGCTTCACGATATCCTCGCGCACCTGGTCGGTCGCCGTCGCCGTGAACGCCGCGAGAATCGGCCGCCGCGGCAGGTGATTCACGAGCTCGTTGACGCGCATGTAGCTCGGACGGAAGTCATGCCCCCACTGCGAGACGCAGTGCGCCTCGTCGACGGCGATCATCGGCACCGTCAGCCCTGAGAGCAGCTCCAGGAAGCGCTCGGACTCCAGGCGCTCGGGCGCCACATAGAGCAGCTTGTACTCTCCCTGCTCCGCCATGCGGATGCGCTTCGACACCTCGGCGTACGACAGCGTCGAGTTCAGGTACGTCGCCGGCACGCCGATGGAATCGAGCCCGTCCACCTGGTCCTTCATCAGCGAGATCAGCGGGGAGACGACGATTGTCGTCCCCTCCATGAGCATCGCAGGCACCTGGTAGCAGATCGACTTGCCTCCGCCGGTCGGCATGATCCCGAGCGTATCGGTGCCGGAGATGACGCTCGCAATGACCCGCTTCTGGCCCTCCCGGAAATCCGGGTAGCCGTAATATTTGCGGAGCAGCTCCTGCGCGTCTTCCATCGTCGCCGTAGGCCTCAGCGGCGCGCTCGCCCGCATCGGCCGGGAAGGCCTCCGCGGCGCCCCGCCTGAAGGCGGCTCGTCCAAGAAGCCGCCCCCGTAAGCTTCACGCGGATCGCCCTCGTTCCCCGGCGCTCCGCCCCCTTCCGCTCCCCGGGGATCGTCCCAGAAGCCGCCGTCCCGCGGATCGGGCTCCCATGACGGCCACTCGGGCTCGCCCGGGCCCGGATCACCGGGCTTCTCCCGCTTCTTCTCACTGAGTTCTTTGTCTATGTCGTTGATCCATTCATCCCAATCGTTTTTGTTAGACATACTTCTGCTGAATCTCCTCCCGCCAAACTTCAGGCTCCTCTCCACTATACCGTAAATGGGCCCTGGGGGTAAACGGCTGTACCGTCTTTTCCATGGGTTCCTTCGCACAAGAAATCCGTATCCCGAAAAAATCCCCTGCTTTCGTGGTTGTCATTGCGGCAGGGATCCCTTACCCTTAGAAGAAAGCATGAAAACGCCCGCAAGCGGAACACTCTCCGTCTGCGGCCGTTATAACCAAGGCAGGCACAGGCCGGCCCGCCACAGGCAGGCCGGACATCCTGCAGAGGAGGAATACCCATGTACGAAATGATTGCCGCCGGGGGAGGCTCCTTCTGGTCCTATGGCGCCTTGCTCCTGCTGGCCGCCGTTCCCTGGGTCGACGTCTTCGTTGTCATTCCGCTCGGCATCGCCTGGGGCCTGAACCCGGCCGGCACAGCTCTCTCGGCGTTCATCGGCAACTGGATTCCGCTGCTGCTGCTCGCGCTGTTCTTCCGCGAATTCAGCGCTTGGCGCGTGCGCCGCAAAGCACGGCAGGCCGAGCGCCGGGCCGCGAAAGCGGAAGCCGTCCTGCCGCAGGCCGAGGCGGCCGGTGCCGGTGAAGCCCTGCCGGCCGAGCCGCCTCCCGGCAGCGGGGCCGGGAACGCGAACGACGGGGCCGCTCACGGCACCTCGAAGAAATATGCGCGGGCGAAGCGCATCTGGGAGAAGTACGGCGTGCCCGGCTTGGCCCTGGTCGCCCCCGTCCTGCTCGGTACGGACCTCGCCGCCCTCGTCGCCCTGACCTTCGGCTCCTCCCGGCGCTGGGTTATGCTGTGGATGACCGTCTCCCTCCTGCTGTGGACCGTGCTTCTCACCGTCGGTTCCGTATACGGCCTCGGCTACATGGGCTTGTTCCGGCCGGCAGCAGGACCCATCTGAAGCGGCAGCGCCGGCACCCTGTGGTTCATCCCCCTGCTCCTCTCTATCCTGCCGCTCGCCGGCCGCTCCGCCGGATGATGCACGCATGCGCTCTACTTTCTGACATTCGAAAAAAGGCCCCTGCCCGCCTGCCCTCCGACGCACAGACGTCAGGGACGGGGACAGGGGCCTGCTGCGTCCGCAGGTGAGGCGGCCTTACGACCGGCCCCGGCTGAACAGCGCCCGCACCGCGAACTTCGGCAGCACAAGCTGCCGGCGCCAGCGGGAAGGCTCGGAGAGCAGACGGTACAGCCACTCCAGATTCATCTTCTGCCAGATGACCGGAGCGCGTTTCACCTTGCCTGCGATGACGTCCAGGCTGCCGCCGACGCCCATAGCCGCCCGGACGGGCAGCTTCGCGCGGTTGCGGTAGAGCCACCGCTCCGCTCTCGGCGCACCCAATGCGACAACGAGAATATCCGGCTTCGCCGCCGCAATCTCCCCGATGATGCGCTCTTCCTCTTCCGGCTTGTAGTAGCCGTGCTGCCGGCCCGCAATGCGCAGTCCCGGGTAGCGTGCGGAGATCACCTCCGCCGCTTTGGCGTTCGTTTCGGGGTCCGCGCCGAACAGGTAGAACGAGTAGCCTTTGCGGCCCCCCTCATCCAGCAGCCCCATCAGGATATCGAAGCCTGTGACCCGCTCCGGCAGAGGGTCCCCGAGCCACCGGGAAGCCAGCACGATGCCGATCCCGTCAGCCGTTACCAGCCCCGCGTCGCCCAGAATGTTCCGCAGCTCCTCATCATGCGCCGAAGCCATGACGATCTCCGGGTTGCACGTGATGATATGCATGTAACCCGCGTCTTTATGATCCAAATGGCCGATGACCGTCTTCAGTGTTCCTGCGAGCGTATCCTTGGAGAACGTAACCCCCATGACCTTCGCCGTCTGCTTCATCTGTCTTCACCTGTTTTCCTAGAATTCATCTGCCCCTATTATAGCAGGAAGCGGACAAGATGTCAGAGGCCCCGCTCCCGTATCGTTTCCATCATTTTCCCCCAGGATCTCCGGCCCTGTGATACAATGGAATCAAATTTGTTTCTTTGCAGGAGCTCAGAGAGTAAGCGGGGAGAGACCATGGGGAATGTCATTGCCGTATGTATGAATAAGGGAGGGGTGGGCAAAACGACGCTCGTCACCCACCTCGCGGCGGTTCTGGCGTCGGGAGCCGATCCCGCCAGAGTGCTTATTATCGATATCGACCCGCAGGGCAATGCGGCGGTGGTCTTCGGGCGGGACCCGGACCGCCTGGAGCTCGGGTCTACCGCCGACGTGCTGCTGCACGGCACGCCGCTTGCCGACATCACTGTGCCGGTCAGCGATCATCTCGATCTTGCGCCCGCTTCGGACGGGCTTAACGGGTTCGAGGTCCACGTGCTCGGGCAGCCCGGCCGGTACGCAAGGCCGCTGCATCTGTTGAAGGAAGCTCTCGGCCGGGTAAAGAAGGAGTATGATTGGATCCTGATCGACTGCCCGCCCTCGCTGGGACTGCTGACAGCCAATGCGGTGAAAGCGGCCGACGGCGTGCTCGTGCCCTTCGTGCCGGAGGCCTTCTCCGTCAAAGGGCTGCAGCGCGTCGTCCAAGCCATCGAGGGGCTGCGGGATGAGGGCTCCTCCTCCCCGCGGATTGTAGGCGTCGCCGCGACGATGGTGGATTCACGGTCCACGCTGCATGGGGAGCTGCTCGCCTCTGCGCGAGCTTACTGCGAGGCCCAGGGCTTCCCCCTGCTCGAGACCGTAATCCCCCGGTCCATCCGCTATGCGAACGCGGCTGCCTATGAGGGCCGGCCGGCTGTATGGTCGGACCGGTCCCATCCGGCGGTCGCACCTTATTTTGAGTTAACCAAGGAGGTTCTTGCCCATGCCGTCCCGAAAAAAAGAACTGCTCGTTAGCTTCGACCCGCCCGCCGCATCCGATGCTTCCGGCGGGGACACTGCTCCGGCGGCCGAAAGCCCGGCACCGCCGGCGAAGCGGACCGCCGCTGCCCGCCAGCGCCGCAGCGCTTCGGTGCTGGCGTCGGAAGCGGTCGCCCGGGCGGTAGCCGCTTCGGAGGAGCCGGCGGAAGCCGCTCTGCTGGCCGCCGCTGCCGGCATCCATGCCGCGCCCGATGCTGAGCCGTCCGCAGCCGGCGTCTCCGCCCCGGAGGCGCCCGAAACAGCCGGTCCGGACGATGCGCCGGACGGTACGGATGCGCCTGAGGCGCAGCGTGCGGCCTTGGCCGTCGCCGCTTCGGAGGCGCCCGCTGAGACGGCCGCGCTGATCGCCTCGGCCGGCGGAGCAGAGGCCGCTGCGGAGACGGTGCTGCAGGTGCTCGAGACCCGGCTCAAGAAGAAGGAGCGCAAGGAGACGCACGAGAAGGACCGCGTCTACCTCCGCAAAGATCTTCGGGAGCGTCTCGAAGCGCTGGCCGAAACCCGCGGCAAAGGCTTCAAGACGCTGCTGCTGAACTACGGACTCGAGAAGGCCCTCGATGAGCTGGAGGAGGCCGAAGCCCGGCGCCGGAGCGGGTCGGAGGAGGAGTAGCCTGTCCGCCGTCGGCATACGTCCGCTGGGTGCCATGCTCTTCCATTGCGCCGGCAGCGGAAGGAAGCCGTGAATCCCATAACGCCAGCCCAAAAAGCCTCAGGACCTAAGGCGGAACCCGCCTTTGCCGCCCTGAGGCTTTTTTTCTCCGTACATAAGAGTCAGATCGAGGGTCAGATCGCCTTCAATTCCACGCGTTCACGGCCCTTCAAGCCTTCCACCATCGTGTACCAGGCCTGCGGCTTCTGGGGCAGCACGGCATAATACCGCTCGAGGAAGGTGCTCACGAGCTCCGCAGAGACATCCGTCTGCTTCGGGTCTGCGATCGGCATGAAGCAGAGGTCCAGTCCGTGGACCGCCTCGCCGTCATTATGCCAGGACGGGTGAACATAGTCGAAGTCGAGCTTGCGGTATCCCAGGTGGGCAAGCACTTCGCGGCGGACGAAGGGATTCATCGCCTTCACCCCGCCGAACTCCAGCTGCTCCGACAGATAGGGATTGTAGATCTCCGCGAACATGCCCTGAAGTGTTCCGCCGCCCGCCGCCACAACCTCACGCAGATCCTCCATCCGCTGACCGGCCAGGAACGGGCCGACCCCGAGGGCATCCCGTCCGATGATCGTGAAATCGGTCATCGCCACGCCGAGATCCTCATAATAACGGTACTCCGTGGCGCCTACGACTTCCCCATCCAGCACAGCGACGAATACCCGAATGCCCGGGTCCTGGAGCGGCTCGGCCCACAGATCGTACTCCAGCACCTCCTCGGGCGGGAATACCCGGCCCATCAGCTCGTGCATGGCACGAAAATAGTTGTCGTTGATATCGGTAATCCGATGATACTGCATACAGAAATCCCCCTTAGTCCGGTTATCGCCCTGCACAGTTTTTCCATATGGGTCCGGGCCTATTATACCACAGCCCCCGGCAGGTGTTGGAATGCCCTGAAGAGGCACTGCCGACTGACTCCCAACCCTTCCCAAAAAAGACACTTGACAGGAAGTAAAACTGTAACTATTATAGTTACAAAAGGGCATCAACCTCCGCTTTCTTCATACATAGTCATGCCTTTACTCTGCCTATGGGAAGGGATGATCCAATGACAACCCAAGCTGATTTGAAACATGAGATTCTGAAAGCTTACCAGTTCCGCCACGCCTGCAAGGAATTCGATGCCGCACGCCAGATCCCGGACGAAGATTTCGAATTCGTTCTCGAAACCGGCCGCCTGTCGCCTAGCTCCTTCGGCTTCGAACCCTGGAAATTCGTTGTCGTCCAGAGCCCTGAGCTCCGTGCCAAGCTGCTGCCGGTGTCCTGGGGGGCACAGGGACAGCTTCCGACAGCAAGCCACTTCGTACTGCTGCTAAGCCGTACCAAAAAGGATCTGCTCGCAGGCTCCGCATACCTGCAGAACCTGATGGAGAACGTACATCACATGCCGGATAACGTTGTCGAGATGCTGAGCAGCTTCTATAAGAACTTCCAGGAGAACACCTCCAAGCTCCTCGATGATGACCGCTATCTGCAGGATTGGGCGGGGAAGCAGGCTTATATCGCCCTCGGCAACATGCTGACGGCAGCCGCCCAGATCGGCATTGACTCCTGCCCGATCGAAGGCTTCGATCCCGAAGGTGCCAGCAAGATCCTCGAGGAAGAGGGCATTCTGGAGAACGGCCGCTATGCCCTGACCGTCATGGCCGCCTTCGGCTATCGCAAGAACGAGCCCCGTCCGAAGACTCGTCAAAGCCTGGACAGCGTCGTCCAGTGGATCCGCTGAGGAGCAGCCGCAGCCGATGGGAATATAGAACTGCCGGTACCTGGAATGAGGCTCCGGGAAGACCGTCCGTAAGAGGAAGAGGCATCACCCGAATTCCGGGTGAATGCCTCTTTGTTATGAGCGGGAGTCCGTCGCGCGATGGAGTCTGCCTCACTATCGCTGACCCACCTTCATCTTGGCGGCTGCTCCGGCCGGTTCACGGGGCACCCGGATCTATTTTTCGAACGCTTTCTTCCGCCGATCTTTCGAGCCGAAGCCGCGTTCTGCAATTATAAAATCTCGCCTACCCGTCCATATCTTGGGCCCCTGCTGCATATCCATGAGCTAAGATAAAACATTCCCCGTGTGTGTCACAGAAGTATCCCCCTCCCCGTCATATGAGGCAGAACGGATATTCACACACGAAGGGATGAGAGCAATGAACCGCATGGACAGGAATACGTATGAAACAGCTGTAATCGGAGGCGGTTTGGCAGGTCTGCTGGCCGCAGTGAAGCTGGCCAAAGCAGGGCAAAAGGTGGTGCTCCTCGAGCAGTCGCCACGGCTCGGTGGACGCGCGATGACGGTGGAGCGCAGCGGCGCACTGTTCAACCTTGGCGGCCACGCACTGTACCGAGAGGGGGAGGCTTATGCCATGCTGAAGGAGCTTGGACTGCAGCTGCCCGGCGGCTCTCCTCCGGCCAGCGGCTTCGGCATCTGGCAGGGGCGGGTCGTACCGCTTCCCGGTGATCCCCTGAAGCTTCTCTCTTCGCGGCTGCTGTCCTGGTCCGGCAAGATGGAATTTGGGCGTCTGATGCTGGGGCTCTCCAAAACCGATACCGCTTCCCTGCCCCGCATCTCCCTGCGGGAGTGGGCGGAACGGGAGGTACGCGATCCCATGGTGCGCCATATCTTCTACGCACTGTGCCGCACGTCGACTTACTCCCGGGATATCGATCATCAGCCGGCCGGTCCCGTGCTGCTGCAGCTGCAGCGTTCCTTGAAAGGCGGCGTACTGTATCTCGACGGAGGCTGGCAGACGATCGTCGACCAGCTGCGGGAGCTGGCCGTCAAGGCCGGCGCTGCCATAGCCGAAGGGCAGGCGGCGGAAGAGATCCTGCACGATGACGGACAGGTGAGCGGCATCCGGCTGAAGGGCGGGGAGACGCTTCGGGTATCCGCTGTCCTTGCGGCTGTATCCCCGGCCTCCCTGTTCCATCTCGTTCGCGGAGCGGAGGAGACGGTCCTTCGGCGCTGGAAGGATGAGGCCCGGCCGGTGAAGGCCGCCTGCCTCGATCTGGCCCTGAAGCGGCTGCCTTCACCCGGACTCCATTTTGCCCTCGGCCTCGATCAGCCCGTCTTCTTCACCCATCATTCCAGGGTGGCAAAATTAAGCAGGAATGGTACACTGGTTGTACACTTGATTCAATACGGCGGCGGGGACAGCGATCCCCAGGCGGACGAAAAGCTGCTCGAGCAGACGATGAGCCTCCTTCATCCCGGCTGGCAGGGCGAAACCGCGGCCCGACAGTTCCTGCCGAGCATAACTGTCGTTCACAATGCCGTGCACCTCGGGCACAGCGGCCCTTATCCGGGCCCCGAGGTGCACGGGCTCGCCGGGCTGTATGCCGCCGGCGACTGGGCCAGCCACGGGGAGATGCTCGCCGATGCGGCGGCGGCCAGCGCAGGTCGGGCTGTCCGTAAGCTGCTTCAGGACAACAGGCCGGGCGTGCGGCTTGAGGCCCTCGCCTAGGCACAGCGAAGCTCATCAATCACTGCCGCGGAATACCGGTCATGTCAGCAGAAATCCGGCTCGATCCGGGAAAGGGGTTTGTCATGGAAAACGGCATTGTGGCCGAACAGGCGTATACGACATATAAACCGCTCTTGTTCTCCCTGGCCTACCGTATGCTCGGGAGCGTGATGGATGCGGAGGACATCGTACAGGATGCTTTCCTGTCACTCGATGCGGCCGGACCCGAACCGATCCGCAACCTGAAAGCCTACCTGTGCCGGGTCGTGACCAACCGCTGCATCGACCGGCTCCGCTCGGCCCAGAAGCAGCGCGAGGTGTATGTGGGCCCCTGGCTGCCTGAGCCCCTGCTCAACGACAGAGATTCCTCGGGCAATCCGCCCGAGCAGTATATGCTGCAGGAATCCGTGTCGACGGCTTACCTGCTGCTGCTCCAGCAGCTCTCCTCTACGGAGCGGGCTGTGTTCCTGCTCCGCGAGGTGCTGCTCTATGACTATGAGGAGATTGCTTCCATCGTCGGCAAAAGCCAGGCTAACTGCCGGCAGATCTTCCACCGCGCGAAGCGCAGCATCGGCAGCTCCGCCCCGGACGATGGCCGCGGCACGGTTTGCCTTGCCGCCCTCCGACCTGCGGGAGGACAGGAGGCCAGGCAGCTGATCGAGGGCTTCCTGACGGCCCTCGCCGCCGGCGACGTGCCGAGGCTGCTGTCGTCGCTCTCGGCCGATGCCTCCTTGTTCTCGGACGGAGGGGGCCGGGTTACGGCGGCCGTCCGGCCGATTCTCGGGGCGGACCGGATCATCCGCTTCCTCGCCGGGCTGCTTGAGAAGTCGCCTCCCGGCTTCTCGTACCGGCCGGCCCTTGTGGGCGGCGGCCCCGGCCTCGTGACCTACATCCAAGGGGAGCCATCCTCGGTCATGTCCTTCGAGGTGGCCGGCGGGCGGATCCGGGCGATCTATATCGTCGTCAACCCGGAGAAGCTGCAGCATGTGCGGTAGCCGGAGAGATCTGCGGCTTCGCCTCCGTCATGCTTATTCCTGCATGGCAGCGGGGTATTGCAAAGAGAGCAGGCCGGACGGCCTGCTCTCTTTGCAATACAGTTACAGTCGAACTCCTTGGTGCTCGGCCCTCTGGCCCCACTCCCGGATGAACCGCTCCGGCTCATCGTGGGAAAGGCAGATCGCTGTCACATCGGCTCTCTTTTCTCGATAGGGATACTCGTCTTGATCTTCTGCTTCAGCCCAGGGCCTCACTCCCCGAACAGATTGCCCTCAAACGAGGTATGCACCAGATTCGGCAGCTGGCTCAGGAGCTCATGCGGCACCGCCTCCAGCTTGTTGCGGCTGAGATCGAGCACCCGGAGGTTCTTCAGCTTCGCCAGCTCGGGGGGGACCCGCCTTAGACCGGTGGCATTGATGCGCAGAATCTCGAGCTTCGACAGCTCCCCCATCTCCGGCGGCAGCAAGCTGAGCGTCACCTCGTCGATGCCGATCAGCTTCCCCGCCTGGTGGGGACGGTCGTAGCTGCAGCAGTAGACTGAGAGCTGAACGAGGTTCTCCAGCCGGCCGATCTCCCCCGGAATTTCTTCGAGATCGGCGGTGTAGACGGTCAGGCTCTCCAGATTCCGCAGCTCGAATAAGGCCGGAGGCAGCTGCCGGATGTCCTGCTCGAAGAGCTGCAGCTCCCGCAGTGTCGTGATTCTCGTCAGCTTCCCGGGGACTTCCTGCAGTCCCCAGCCCATCAGCTCCAGCTTCTCCGCCCCGTGACGCAGGGCATCCTCCAGGAAAGCATCCAGTTCCCGGTTGAATTCCCCTACCACGAACACCCCCGGGATCTCCTCGGCCAGTGCCCTGCCCTCGTCTTCGGAGAGCCGGATATAGAGCATCTCTTCGTGCGCGACGTTGATCAGCCAATCCTGCTCCTCCGCGTCCCAGAAGCTGAGATCCTCCGGCAGATCGGGGTGCTGCCAGGCATGCATCGAGGAGGCGGCCTTCTTGAGCACTTCCGCCGCCTCAGGACAGCAGCGGTAGACATACACCGTCCCCTCCATGCTGTAGCCGATGTTATTTCGCTGCCGGATTTCGCCCATGGGGCAGGTCCGGACCAGGTACGGCTGCAGTCTGCGCAGCAGTGCCCCAGCCCGGCCGCCTCCTGGAACCGGCGCTTCTGCCGCCCCGAGCTCCCGGTCGGCCAACGCGAACAGCGCCGCCCGCTCCACGGCATAGTCGATCAGCTTCCTATAGGCATCTCCCTTGGGGTCATTGTATATTTTCAGCATCTTCTTCATCGTCACCGGTCCCCCCTTGCTGTTCCAAACCCGTGAGCGGCTGTTTCATTCTTACATCATAATACCGCATACCCCGGGGCACTCCATGGATCTCCAACACACCCTGATAGATCAAGTGCCTAAGCCGGTATTCGACGTAGGCATCGCCGATGTCCTGCTCCAGATGGCCGATCACCTCACCGACCACCCGAGCGGACCTGATCCACTCCTGGTTCCCGCGATCCCTGTGGATATGCTCTACCGCGGCGGTTAGTACACTGTCATAGTAGTCCTCTCGCACCTCCGTGATCCGCCCGTCCTGCCAGATCCGCAGCGCCGTCTTCCGCCCGGAAAGCTCCAGCCATTCGGACTCCAGCCTCTGTCTCTCCTGGGGCGACAGCCTCCGGCTGCAAGTCTGCGCTTCCCAGATGCGCCCGATCTCCTCAGGATTGATCTCTCCGGTCCGCCTCCCGTTCCGCGGGTCAGAATGGTACAGGGCAGCATAGGCTGCGCTCGTATCCATTACGGAGACCGGGTTTTCCTTGCCCCGGAGCAGATGCAGCGCGAAGCGAAGCCCCGCCTGTTCATGCGCATCGAAGCCCACCCAGATCGTGACCGGCAGCCCCTCGGGTATGGCCTCCAGCCGGTCCTTCATTTCTCGGAAGCGCTCCTCGCCCCGGAACAGATATTCATCCCCGTCATCCAAGTTGATATGAAGCATACACCACTGCCGCCGCTCCTCACGCCCCTCTTGCTCCTCCAGCTTCCATAGGGGACCGACCGAGAACGGCAGTGCGTCACGGAGCACCAGCACCCGGTGCTCCGTCTCCTCTCCCGCAGGCGCGCGGAACGTCAGCTTCAGCGAACCTCCCGCCGAATCTCCAAGTGCAATATGCACCTGCCGGATAGTCCCATAGCCGACTGCCGGGCGCCGCTTCGCCATCTCCAGCAGAGACCGCTTCAAGCTCTCATGCGTCTCCGGAGAATAACCATCGTGAGCGAACAGAAGTGACAGCATCGATTTCGCATCCTGCTCCGATAAGTCACGAATGACCTGCCGCAGTGCTTCCGGATTCATATCCTCTCACCTCACTAATAAATGATTGCATTGGAAAGAGACCGCTGCACTCTGTCTGCACGGTCTCTACGTTGTTATCGACGGGAACCGCCGACGCTTCTGCCGGAACCCCAATCACTGATGATACATGCCTGATTGCGATTCCCTTTTTATAGTTATCGCTTCTTTATCATAAGGCGTTCCTTACGCCGGTGCAACCTCAGGCCGGTTTCGTCCCCTGCAGGGCCGGTGCGGCAGGCCGCTGCTCCAGGCGCTTCAGCCACAGCCAGATGACAAGCAGCTCCAGCGGGGCCGCGATAGCCGTCACCAGTCCGGCGAGCAGCCCGTTCAGCCCCGGCATGGTGTAGACCAGCAGAATGAGCAGTGCCAGGGAGAGTCCGACGGAGACCATTTTGCTGGCCATGATCGCCTTCGTTCGGCCGAGCATCATGCACTTGCCTGCCACAAAGTCGATCCACGGGAAGATCAGCGCCTGCACGGACAGGAAGAGCAGCAGGTGCCGCACTTCGGCCAGCAGTGGGCCGTGCAGTCCGAGCAGCCCTTCGAGCAGCGGTCTGCCCAGCGGTGACGATATGCCGAGGAGCAGAGACGGGGAGAGGATGGAGAGACCGGTGACGACGAGAAGCACGTTCCGGCGCTCATTCTCGTAGAACTGGAGCACAATCTGGTGAACCGACGCACAGAACCAGGCCACCATATTCGCAAGCTGAATCGCCACGGCATAAGCGGCTACTGCCAGCGTCGGGTCCGAGCTCATATTCAGCGCGGCCTGGATCGAAGGGTTGAGCAGCACGAGGACCATCGACGAATACAGCAGCGGAAGATAGAACGGCAGCAGCAGCCCCACCTTCCCCACGCTCTGCTCTTCCCTTGAGGGGGGCAGAGCCTTCCGCAGGGCCAGGCCCTCCCACACGGCGACAATGCATTCGATGATGAGGCCCACTACGAAGATCCAAGCTCCGATCCGGCCGTCGTTCGTCATCCCCTCGCGGATAAAGTACCAGGACATGGCGAACATGACCGCCACGCGGACCGCCATGCCTAACGTCATCCACCCGGTGCGCAGCTGATTGATGATGACGCCTTGGAATAAGCTGCGCAGAGCCGTGAACACATACATGAACGCCAGCACCTGATAGACGCCGACGGTCGGCCCGACCAGGGACTCTTTGACGCCGAACACGTACCGGAACAGGAGCTCTCCGGCCGGCGTCCAGCCGATCGCGGCGCTGATGGCGACCAGCGTTCCCGAGACGATGGCGGTCAGACGGGCGACGGACCGGAAGGAGACCCGGTCGCGCGAATATTTGCTGGAGGTCTGGCGGATGATGTTCATCGGCAGATCGATCAGGAAGGACAGGCTGAGCGCTACGGCGTACGAGGAGATCGTCACGTCGGGATTCGCGGAACGGGCCAGCACGCCGTTGATGATCACATGGGTCAAGGCGGCGAGCAGGGCTGAGGTTCCCATCGGTACGTAGAACAAGATGATCCGGAGCATGGCTTTTTCCCCTCTTCTAAGACGGCATAAGTCAAAACATCTCTGGCAGCGGCATATAGGGCAAAGACGAGAACTTCCGATTCGTTTTACTCATTATACCAGAGAATGTTCACGTGTTCCGAAACAATTTATTCCAAATGAGTAGGCCATCTGCGCCCAACTTCTCCGCCTCTTCCTGATCCCACCCTCCGGCCTTTCGCAGCATGCAAAAGAGCGCCTGAATACCAGGCGCCATGTGTTCATGTTCCGCTGCCTCTTATGCCGCTTATGGCCGCTTATGCTGATCCGACCCAGATTCCCGCTTAGCGGATATACCCGATGTCCGTGCCGCTTGGTGTTCCGGCTCCCTTGAGATCGCTGCTGTCAGCCAGCTTGAGGAAGCTGCCGAGGTTCGGCGAGCCGTCCGCATTGCGGGAGACCGCCGGCGTCAGGGAGACGAAGTCGGCGTCGCTGGCCGCAAGGCCCTTGGCGTTCACCGTCTTTTTGTCCTTCCACCACACGTTCGTGCTCGACACATCCGTGCCGCTTGTCTTGTCGCTCGATCCGCCTTTGTACGACAGGTTGTTCGTGAAGACGTGCGTGCCGACATCGAAGGCAAAGTTGCTCTGCCCGTTACTCCAGGACGTGTTGTTCTTGAACTGGATGGATCCCGGGTTGCTGTTGTACGTGAAGCCGTGCTTCTTGTTCTGGTACGCGACCGAATTCTGCACAATATGGTTCACGGCGATCTTCTCGCCGCCAAGCTTGAAGCCGTTGCCGTCACTGCTGGTTGTGGAGGTGCCGTCCGATGTTTGGCCGTTGTGATGGGCCACACTGTTACGGATGGTTACCGGGGAGATCGCCCCTGTATCCGTCTTCGTATAGAGATCCCAGCCGTCATCCACATTGTAGGCAGCGATGCAGCCGTCGAACACATTGCCCGGTCCGACCGTCAGCTTGGCGGCGAATCCGTCCGCATCCTCACCGTTATCCGGGTCGAAGTTGTCATGGGAGTACGAATTGATAACTTCATTATAGCTCGGCCACTCGCTCTTCGCGGCGGTCGAAGCATACCGGCCGAGCTGGATGCCTGTGTCGCGGTTATGATGCGCCTCGACGTTCTCGAGACGGTTGTAATTGCCGGCAATATAGATGCCGTTGTCGCCGGCGCCCTTGACTTCCAGCCCCTTCACGAGCCAATAGTGGCCGTTGATCTGCAGGCCGCGGTTCGCGGAGTCGAACGTCTGGCCGGAGAAATCAAGCACGGGCTTCTCCGTGCCGTAAGCCACGATAGCTTTGCGGGCGCCGGAAGCGCCGCTGTTCGTGCGGTCGATCGTCACCGTGGAGCTGAAGCTGTAGGTGCCGCCGCGCAGATAGATGGTGCCCCCCGAAGCCACCTTGGTGAGTGCCGCGGCCAGTGTGGTCGGCGCGCTCAGCGTGCCGGGGTTGCTTGCCGAGCCGTTCGGTGCGGCATAGATCGGCTCGGGAGCGGCGGCGGCCGGTGCGGCAGCCAGCATGGAGACCGCCAGGGCGGAAGACAGCAGAAGCGCTGCAGGTTTGTTCATGCGTCCTTTTTTCACGTTAATGATTCCTCCTTAGGATTTTCATTCTAAATGATAGAGTGCCTGGAGTTCTGTCCTCTCCCAGGTGATTCCGTTCATCTGTTCACTCGTGCTTGAAGATGAAGTGAAGGATCCTCTCCTTTCGGCCCATTCCCCGGCTGAAGGTGCTGCCCATCCGGGTGTAGCCCCATTATCAGGGAGCGGCACCATAACGGCAATAATCCGGACATTGGGTTTTAGGAACTTTTGGCAGAAGTGCATAATGCTTTCTTTCTTCATATCCCCTTCCAATTGCCGACCGCCCCAACAAGTTAAAATCAGCGCATTGCTGTAATTCGACCCCGGTGCTACGCTTGGTTGCATCTGGGAAAGGAGGAGTGCGCACTACTGACAGCGGCTATTCTGCAGTAACAGCAATGCCAATCCAAATGAACATGGGAGGAACTTCATATGAAAAGCAAACGCTTACTGAAAGTGCTCACAACCGCAGCGCTCATGGTGTCCGCCATGCCCCTGATGAGTGCGAATGCCGCCGATCCGGCCCTCGCGCCTTACAACCTGACCGGCTTCTCGGCCGGCAACACGGGAGGCGGAAGCATCTCGGAAACCGACACGGCCCGGTACAAGAAGGTTTACACTGCGGCTGATCTTGCCGCCGCGCTGAAGAAAGGGTCCGGTGTCAAGGTCATCGAGATCATGAACGACTTGAACCTGGGCTGGAACGAGATTCCCGCTGCTGCACAGGTTTCCCCATTTGCCGCTCATAATGCGCCGCTGACCCATCCTGTACTCAAAACGACCGGCGTGAGCAAAATCAACGTCGACAGCTTCAACGGATTGACCATCTTCTCCGCGAACGGTGCCAAGATCAAGCATGCCGCCTTCACCTTCAAACGCAGCTCCAATGTCATCATCCGCAACCTGGAGTTCGATGAGCTGTGGGAATGGGACGAATCCACCAAAGGCGACTATGACAAGAATGACTGGGACTATGTCACGCTGGAGGAAGACAGCAAGGTATGGATCGACCACTGCACGTTCAACAAGGCGTATGACGGACTTGTGGATGTCAAGAAGGGCAGCAGCGGCGTGACGATCTCCTGGTCCACCTTCAAGGGGGATGACGGCAGCTCGGGCAGCTGGGTCCGCAAGCAGATCGATGCGCTCGAAGCGAATCCCTCCGCTTACCCGATGTACGCCTACCTGCGCAGCAGCGCGATCGGCCTGACAAAGGAAGATATCATCGCCGTCGCTTCGTCCCAGAAGAAGGGCCATCTCGTGGGTTCCACCGAATTCGACTCCACGAATCCGAATCTGCAGGTGACTCTGCACCATAACTATTACAAGGACATCCAGGACCGGATGCCCCGTCTGCGCGGCGGCAACGCCCATGCCTACAATATTGTGATGGACAGCGCCGCCGCCTATGCCGCCAAAAAGAAAATCACCACCGCGATGGAGACTGTGCTGAAGTCCAAGGGCTACAAGTTCGGCGTGACGAGCAACGGCGCTATCTCCACGGAAGGCGGAGCTGTCCTCGTCGAGAAATCGCAGATCATCGACGTGGCCAGCCCGGTGCGCAATAACCAGACGGATCCTGCGGACAGCAGCTACACGGGCAAAATCCGGGTGCTCGACACGCTCTACTCGCTGAACGGAACTTCGTTCCGCGGGAGCAGCGATACTTCCGGCTCCCCGCTTGCCCCTGTGCCTGCACCGGTAGTTGCTTTCTCTTGGAACGGCTTCTCCTCGCTGCCATACAGCTACACGGCGGAGGATCCTTCTACCCTGAAAGCCAGGCTGACGGCATCGAACGGCTCCGGGGCAGGCAAGCTCGTCTGGTCGAAGGACAACTGGCTGAAGACAAGCTATTAGGCAGGACGCAGGGGCAAGCCCTGCCGTTCGCAGCCATTCACCAGCCGGCACGGAGGCAGGTTTCCTTCTCTTTGCCGTCCCCTTATCCGTGGCATGAACAAAGAGCTTTCTCGGGATCTCATAGGGAGCCCGGGAAAGCTCTTTGTTGTCATTAAAGCCTGAAGTCTTCCTCCCCGCTGCCAAGAAATCATGACCTCAAGTAAACCCGAACAGCTTGGGTAATACTAACTGTAAGCATGTTTTACCGGCATCCGACGATGCTGCACTTTCGTTGAAACGTATCGGCCCTTATCTCGTATAAGCGATACGACGAAACGTGTAGAAAAAATTGCATGATCGCTGTCACACTACAATGCAAAGGGAGGAGTCATTCATTATGGAACTGTTCTCGCCGGAATTCTGGTCTGCCCTTGGAGCCATCATCATCATCGATTTGATCCTGGCCGGAGACAATGCCATTGTCATCGGCATGGCCTCCAAAGACCTGCCGAAAGAGCATCAAAAGAAAGCAATCTACTGGGGGACGGCAGGCGCGATTATTATCCGGATCATCTTCACACTTGTGGCGGTATGGCTGCTGCAGATCCCGGGACTGCTGCTGATCGGGGGCGCGCTGCTCGTATGGATCGCCTACAAGCTGCTCGCCGACGACAAGGGTCACGATAATATCAAAGCGACCACCTCGCTCAAAGAAGCCATTCGTACGATTGTCATCGCCGATGCGGTGATGGGCATCGATAACGTGCTCGCTGTGGCAGGAGCGGCACACGGCAGCTTCCTCCTTGTCGTCCTCGGCCTGATCATATCGGTTCCGATCGTTGTTTGGGGAAGCACGATCATCCTGAAACTCATCGAACGCTTCCCGATCATCGTCTATCTCGGCACCGCCGTGCTTGCCATGACGGCAGGCAAGATGATTACGGACGAGCCCCTGCTCAAAGGATTTATCGGAGATAACGGCGTGCTCAAATGGGGCATCATTATCGTCATCATTGCAGTTGTCCTTCTGGCCGGTTACGCCGCTAAGAAAAAGCAGGCGGGACATCATCCACAGACTGGGTAAGATCACCCTGAGAATTGCAAAGACACAGCAAAAAGCCGGGAGCTCAAGCTTCCCGGCTTTTTGTATCTCGGAATCGATTCGGTTAGACCTTGGCAGGCGTTCCGTTATTTCGGCCCGCCGCATCCCCGCCCTGGCGGCGCAGCTTGCGGAGGTATGGCATCAGGTAGTGGTCTACGCCGAACCGGCCTGCATTCGTGCCGGCCATGAAGATGAGCACGCCGAGCAGGATCAGCCACGGGTTTGTGCTTACGGTACCTGCGAAGAGGAACATGAAGTTCATCATCAGGCCGAAGAACGCGGCGGCTGTCGTCAGTGCACCGAGGATCAGACCCAGACCGATCAGCGTTTCACCCACTGGGATCATAAAGTTGATGAGCTTCACGTTCGGCAGGGCGAAGTGCTGCAGGAATGCCGTGAAGGTCGGATATACGAGTTCATTGGTCGCTTTATCGAGCACCGGCTTGGCAATGGCGCCTTTGAGGAACCCGGCGGCATCGAAGCCGCCTGTCAGCTTATGCAAGCCGGCGGTAAACCATTGGTAACCGAGATACAGACGAAGAAGCAGAAGCAGGCCGGCGGCGTATACATTGTCTCTAAGAAATCGGGTTAACATAATGGAAGCATCTCCTTCATATTTAGTAGGTTGCGTTTCGAATCAGATCAAGTGAATTAATTCACAAAGTAGGGTGCAGAAAATGTATCTTTTTCGATCCAGGCGGACATTTAGGTTAGCACTGCTTTCCTTACTTCGTTGACCGTAACGGAACGTTTGGTAACCGACTTGCGGGCGGCTGATTCGGCGGTTGGGGTGGGCTCACGATCTTCGCTTCCCTTCATCTTCTCTCGATGCTCTCGCGTGTGCTGCTCCCTTTCATGTCTTTACTATACCACGCTCCCCGGAACGAGGATGTGAACCAGATCACACTCATAAGAAAAACCCCTGATCGGGGTCCGTTCAAAAAAAGAACATCGGTGCTCCCGATGTCCTTGTCCCGCTATATACGGTTGGCCGCTTCACCCTTACGGATGGTATTTGCGTTCGCTTGAAGAGCGGTGCTTGGTCTCTTCCCCGTTCTTCTCTTCCTGCTGCTCCAAAGTCAGATCCTCCACCGGAATGGCGTCCACGGTCTGCTCACTTTCGTAGAGATCGAAGAGACTCGGCTTGTCCGTCGGATACTGCTCCGGATGGTCGCGGTTCACACGCTGGCGCATGCGTTCCGTGTTCTTGGGCGTTTCCATGGTTCGTTCTCCCCTTTCATGCGGTGGTTACTATTACTTACCTGTTTGGGGAAAGGGTCAAACAACCTCCGGGGAGCCTCGGGCGATGACCGTTCGATAATCCTCGCATGGTCCCCGGCTTCGATCCCCCGCGAATCAGCCTCTATACCGCAGTCGGTAACCCCATCTTGAATCCTGCATATTCCGCTTCACTGCGCTTCGGCAGACTTGGGAGCACTCCCGCTCCGGTGTTCTCTTCACGCCGGCCCGCTCCCCACATGGGAGCCCGCATTTCATCCATAGTGTAAATTCAACTTTCCACCGGCATAGGAGCATATGCCCCAGTCAATCCGATACGCCTCATTCAACCTTTACTTGAAACCGCCTTCAAACTAAAACTCTGATTATTTCCGATATCAGGAAATTCTGGTACGTTGTTATTACTCCCGGAACAAGGAGGTGCCTTCCACCCAGCCTAATCACCGGAAAGTTGATGTAAACCATTTTACAAAATCCAATCTAATCTATGGAGGCGTTAGTTATGAAAATGAAAAAAGTCGGAAGCATGATGCTGTCGCTCGGTCTGGTTTCTTCGGTCTTCGCCGCACTTCCTGCACAAGCCGCTACCGTTACAGTAAACTCTACAATTGTAGTCGCTGCGGGCCAAACCTTTGACGGCGGCGGCAACACGTATGTAGCTAACTCCAGCACACTGGGCGACGGCAGCCAGGCCGAAGGCCAGAAGCCGGTCTTCCGCGTGGAAGCGGGCGGCACGCTCAAGAACGTGAACCTCGGCGCACCGGCAGCTGACGGCGTTCACTGCTACGGCAGCTGCAACATCACGAATGTAAACTGGAAGGATGTAGGCGAGGATGCCCTGACGCTCAAGTCCTCCGGTACGGTGAACATCACGGGCGGGTCCGCTTACAAGGCGTACGACAAAGTATTCCAGGCCAATGCGGCCGGAACCTTCAATATCAAGAACTTCCGTGCGGATGACATCGGCAAGCTTCTCCGCCAAAATGGCGGCACTACGTTCAAGGTGGTCATGAACGTGGATTCCAGCGACATCTCCAACGTGAAGGATTCCATTTTGCGCACGGACAGCCCGGTTTCCACCGGTAAAATCACCAACACCCGCTACCATAACGTACCGACGCTCTTCAAGGGCTTTGCCTCCGGCAATACGTCCCAATCCGGCAACACGCAGTACTAATCGCGCCCTCCCTTAGCGAGGGGTTCCCAAGCAGCCTGCCGAGCTTCAAGCTCTGCAGGCTGCTTTTTCATGCGCCGGGCAGGCCTGTTGTTTCAACACATCCGTCATAAGCCGTATGGTGCCCGAAAGTCTCCCGTGGGTGACCCCCTCCCTGGGTGGGTAAGCAGAATAGGGTGCGCGGCTGCCTGGAATTGCCTTGAGCCTAAGCCGCTGCGTCCGAATCCGCTCGAAGGGGGTGATTCCCGTGACTGCTGCCGGAAAAGCCCTGGGCCTGCTCGCGGTCTTCCTCATCTACCGCACCCTGCTCTCCTGGAGCGTCCGCTTTCTGGCCAATAGATGCCGCCTGTGCCCATCGACGCTGCACCTCCTTCTCGCCGCGGCCGGCTCTGTCCCCCTCGTTTCTCTTGTGCAGAGTGCGGCTCAGGGGAAGACGGCCGTGGAAGTAACGACCATGCCGGCCCTGCTCGTTCTCTACACGGTCGCCAAAGGACTATGGCTCCGCAGACAGGAAGAGTCCGCCTCCTGACATCAGGGGACGGACTCTTTCTTGTGCTGCTGCGCCAGCCGATCTCCACGGCCCTCCGGCGAGCTCAGGCCAGCGCCCGCAGCGAAGCGGCGGCCCGCTCGTACTCGGCGAGAATCCCGCTGATGAGGCAGGACAGTTTCCCTGCGGGCTGACCTTCCCTCGCCTCTTCCTCCAGCGTATGCAGCAGGCCGGACAGAGGGCGCAGGCCGAGCGTAACGCTTCCCGATTTGAGGCCGTGGGCCAAGCGAGCAATCTCCTCATGGCTGCCGCGGCCGGCGGCTTCCCTCAGCTGCTGCAGACGCTCAGGCGTGTCGGCCAGGTAATCCGCCACAAGCTGCCGCAGCAGGGCGCGGGTCGGATCCAGCGCAAGGAGCTCCGCGAGCACCTCACGCTCGAGGCGCTCCGGCGGCGGCTCCGGCCGGAAGGCCGGAAGCCACTTCCCGAGCGCCTCCCTCAGCGCCCTCAGCGTGAAGGGCTTCATGAGGGCATCGTCCAGATCGGGACCCAGCACGCGTCCCTCCCCGGGTCTGCCGAGCGTGGACCCCGACAGCGACAGGATCGGAGTGCGCGGTCGTCCCGCGGCGGCCTCCTGCCGGCGGATCGCCCGCACCGCCTCACTGCCGCTCATCCCCGGCATGTGATGATCGATCAGAATGAGGTCGAACGGCCCCCGGGCACAGGCCTCTACCGCCTCCGTCCCGCTGCCGGCAGCCTTGATGTGTTGAAGGCCCAGCTTCTGCAGCTGCATCAGGATCACCTGGCGGGAGATCGCGTCGTCTTCCACCAGCAGGACGGCGGTCCCCTGCTTGGCTGCCGCATGCTGCGGGGACTCGGCTGGGCCGGCATCGGATTCCCCATCCCTCTCGGTGTCCTCCCCGACAGGCAGGGGCAGCTCCACCCGGAACGTCGAGCCTTCCCCGAGGACGCTCGCAACGGCAATCGTGCCGCCCATCAGCTCCACGATCCGCTTCGTGATCGACAGGCCGAGGCCGGTGCCCTTCGGCATATCCGCCGAAACGGCGTCATGCGCCTGGTAATACGGCTGGAACAGCTCCGCCAGCTTCTCCTGCGGGATGCCCCTGCCCGTATCCCGAATCTCCAGGGCGATCCGCTGAGTACGGCGGTCGCCCTCCAACAGCCCCACCCGAACGGAGACCGTGCCCCCCGGCGTGAACTTGATGGCGTTGCCCGCCAGATTGATCAGCACCTGGCGGATCCGGTCGGCATCGCCGACAAAGACGGGGGCGATGCCTTCCTCCACCTGCTGAAGCAGCGCCGTTCCGTTGGAGACGGCGGAGGGCGTCAGAAGCTCCACAACATGGAGCAGCACCTCGTGAAGCCGGAACGGCCGCAGCACCAGGGTCAGCTTGCCCGCCTCCATCCGCGAGAGATCGAGCAGGTCTTGGGCGATCGTGAGCAGGAGGGCCGCCGAGGAACGGATCAGCCCGAGCTCCTGCTTGGCTTCAGCCGCTTTGCCGGAGAGTCCCAGCAGCTCCGACATCCCCATGATGCCGCTTAAGGGCGTACGGATCTCATGGGAGATCATCGCCAGCAGATCGCTCTTGGCTGCGTTCGCCCTCTCCGCCTCTTCCTTGGCCGCCTGAAGCTGGCTATTGGTCTTCGCAAGCAGCCGCTGCAGCGTGATGAGCTCGTTATTCATCACGGAGAATTCGGTCAGCGCCGCATCTTCGCGCTGCTTGGAACGGATAAGCTCGTCCGACAGCCGGGCAATGGTCTCCCTCAGCCGCTGTGTCTCTTCCGGCGGCCGGGCCTCTTCCGGTTCCTCTACGATCGTCATAGGTAAACTGCCTCCTTAGGATGCGGGGACCTGCGGGAGCAGCTCTGCAGCCAGGCGAACCGCCTCGCCCGCATCCCTGCCGCAGCCGTCCGCGCCGACCCGCCTCCAGAGCTTCGGATCGATATTGAAGGGCAGGCCGCCGACCATGATCTTGACCCCCCGGCATCCTTCCGAGGCCCGGATCTGTTCGATGAGCGTCTTCACCAGATGGACATGGTACGTCATGGTCGCCGAGATAGCTACCACATGGGCCCGCTGCGAGATCAGGGTCTGAATGATGCTGCGGGTCGGCACATTGGCACCAAGGTAGTACGTATCCCAGCCTTCCGCCTCGAAGAGATCGGATACCAACCGCAGACCCACCTCGTGGATCTCGTCGCCGACACAGGTGGCCACAAGCCGGTGGTCCTTGCGCTCCGAACCGAAGAGGTACGGATACAGCTGCGACATGATGAGCTGCGTGGCCGCCGTGCAGTAATGCTCCTGGGCGACGTTGATCCCGCCTGTCTGCCAGAGCCGGCCGATCTCGTACTGTACCGGCTGGAAGATGTGCAGATAGATGTCGGCCAGCGGCGTCCGCCCCTCCACCAGCTCCATGATGAGCCGGCTCGCTTCCTGCCGGCGGCCCTCCAGCAGCATGCGCAGATACTCCGCCGCTGCATCTCCGTACGGCGCATCGGCCGCGATGAACGATGCCACCTCGGCCGGGAGGGTGAGCTGATGCAGACCGAGATCGAGGGTCCGGGTGATGTACTCTTGTTGCTCCCCTCCGATCGTACGGCAGACTTCCTCCCGTATACAAGCGAGATTGATCTCCATCTCCTTCACACCGACCTTGTATCCCTCGAGAAGCGCCTTCAGCCAGGTGATATAATGTACGAAAAGGGAAGGACTATCCATCATGAGGCTCTCCGCCAAATATTTGAGGCTGAATACCGTATCCTGTTTCGTCCGTTCTCGGCCCGCCGGTCCGAACCGGTGGATGAGATCGGGCTGCAGGCCGTACTGTCTCTCCGTCACTTGGTCTGCGAGCTGCTCCGCGATCTCGAGCAGCAGCACTCCCGCCTCCGTATGGGCAGGCATAGCCTCTCCCCCTTAGGAATACAAGATAGACGGCTTCGCCGTCCTTTAAGGACAATGCACGTTTATAAGAAAATAGAAGATGACCGAATCAAGCCCTAGGTGAGCAGAAAGGCTGCTATAGCGCAGCCTTCCTTTCCCATGCTTTATTTTACTGGACAACCGGAAAATAATGATCGAGCACTTCCACCAGCGTTGCTTTGTAGTAAGGTTTGACGATGTAATCCGCCATACCTGCGGCCATGCACTGCTGCTTGATCTCGGGCAGCGTGTTCGTGGTGACGGCGATCATCACGGGCCGTTCGTCCGCGCAGTCCGCCATAATCTTACGGGCTGCCGACAGCCCATCGAGCACCGGCAGGCGGAGGTCCATGAAGATGAGATCGTAGCCCTTCCCTGCGGCGGCGGATACGGCGGCCTCCCCGTTATCCTCGATATCGATATGACCAAAGCCCAGCTGGGTCAAAATGGTATGAAGCACCCGCCGGCTGATGTTGTCGTCCTCTACGATCAGTACCTCGCACGCTGCCGGTGCTTTGATATGGCGCGCGGTGAAGCCTGCATGCATCGTCATTCTCCCCCCTTCGCAACTTGACCTTACCTGGTTCTCTAGGAGACTGCACATGGTGTATCTTTCCAGTATACCTCATAACAGCCCGGACTGGAACGAAATCATGGCATATGAGGGCTGCACCGCCCGGAGGCGGCCGGGCCGGCACGGTACACCCGGGCTCCTCCGCAGAAACAAAGCGCCCGGAAATCCGGACGCTCCAAGTCATGCGTATGCAGGGGAAGTCCCCTTCCTTCATCTTATGCGGGCGGGCACCGGCGGTATTCCGTCGGCGTACAGCCGGCGCTCCGCTTGAAGGTGTTGCTGAAATAAGCGACATCGGTGTACCCCACCCGCTGCGCGACTTCGCTCACCCGCAGGGAGGTTGCTGTCAGCAGCCGCTTCGCCTCCTCCATCCGCATCTCGACAATATGCTCGACGAAGCCCCGGCCGAGCTGCTGCTTGAACAGCTGGCTGAGGTAGCTCGGGTTGAGGTGCACCCGCGCGGCGGCGTCGGTCAGTGTCAGCTCTCCGCCGAGATGCTCCCGGATATATCCGAGCACCTGCTCTACCGGTGAGCGGTCCGCCGGGTCGCAGGAAACCGCTGGAGCCGCAGCATGTCCGGCCGCCGCCCGGCCCCGGAGCCAGCCCTCCAGGCAGGCGTGCATCTCCTCCACCTCGACCGGCTTCAGCAGGTAGTCGGTGACCCCGAGGCGCAGCGCCCCCTGGACGTAAGCGAAGTCGTCATAGCCGCTGACGACGATCACGCTCTGCTCCCTGGCCGTCTGCCGCAGCTGCTGGACGAAGCTCATGCCGTTCATGACCGGCATCCGCACATCGGTCAGCACCATGTCGACCGGTGCCTCCTTCAGGGCATCGAGCGCCTCCAGCCCGTGGGAGGCTTCCCGCGCCACCTCGAAGGGCAGGCCGGTGCGTTCGATCACTTTGCGCAGCGAAGTGCGCACCCACTTCTCGTCATCCACCAACAGCACGCTGTACATGGCACGTTTCCCTCCCTTTTGCTTTAGAGTGCGGGCGGCAAAGCCGGCTCTCCGCGCAGCCCGGCCCCCGCTTCACCGGCTCCCGGCTCCTGTATGCCGCCCGCCAGCGGAAACCGAAGCGTCACGGTCGTCCCTCCGCCTTCCCGGGAATCGACCCGGGCCCCGAAGGCTTCCCCGTACAAATACACGATGCGCCTATGCACATTGGCCACCCCGATATGGTCGCCCCCGGCCAGCACATCCTTCTGCTCGAGATCCAGACGGATCCGGGAGAGCACCTCCTGCGGCATTCCCACTCCCGTATCTTCGACGGTGACGAGGAACGCCTCGTCCCCGTCCCGCTTCGTGCTGATGCGGATCCGCATGGGAGCAGCCCCCGGCTCCATGCCGTGGATGATGCTGTTCTCGACAATCGGCTGCAGCGCGAACTTCACCACCGGCAGGCCGAGCGCCCAGTCCGGGACATCGAATTCGGAGTGAAGCCGGTCCTCGAAGCGGTACTGCTGCACCCGAAGGTACATCCGGCAGAAGAGCAGTTCCTCCCGGAGCGTGACCACCGGTCGGTCGTTCTTCAGGTTGTAGCGCAGCAGCTTGGCCAGCGCCCCCGACATGGACGCGATGTCGTCCATATCCTGATCAAGCGCCATGCCCCGAATCGTCTCCAGCGAGTTGTAGAGAAAGTGCGGGTTCATCTGCGACTGCAGTACCTTAAGCTCGCTCTCCTTCTGCCGCAGCGACGCCTCGGTCTCCTTCAGCCGGCTGAAGTAAATCTCCTCGAGCAGGCTCTCGAGCCGCTCCACCATCTTGTTGAAGCCGTGGGTGAGCAGGCCGATCTCGTCCTTGGAACGGACGTCGAGCTTCACGCTGAAGTCGCCGACCTCCACCCGGCGCATGTAAGCCTGAAGGCGCCGGATCGGTCCGACCAGAGAAGCGGCGAAGCCGATGCCGAGCAGGTAGGCGGCCGTCAGGGCAATGACCAGGGTCCAGAGAATCGTGCGCCCAATGTAGTCAGTGCCGTCCGTCAGTTCCTTGTACGGCAGCACCGTCACCAGCCGCCACCCTAGATAAGACGAGAGGCTGTAGGTCAGGAAGAGGCGCGGCTTGTCTTCGGTGATCAGGGCCCCGCTCTCCTGCGTCATCCCTCCGGCATGGTAGGTTTCGGCCAGGGTGCCTACGAGCGTCAGATCCGGATGATACACATAGTGGTTCTGGGCATCGACCATATAGAGAAAGCCGGTCCGCCCGATGGAGACCATTTCGGAGATTTCCTGAATTCGCTTGAAATTCACATCCATGATAAGCACCCCCGCCGGCTGAAGCGTCTGCGGCGACATCAGCCGCCGGACGATGGAGAAGACCTGCTCCTGCCGGCCGTCCGGCCAGCGGATGACCCTCGAGATCAGCTTCGGCGTGCCGTCGAGCGGCACATCGGCATACCAGTACTCTTTGCGCAGCTCATCGGCCGGATAAGGGCTGCGGACGCCCGCTGTATCGAACGTCTGCCGGCCGTCCAGCACCAGCGTGATGTTCGAGATGTCCGAACGCGAATACGAGGCATTCTTCAGCATCTGCACGACGGCCGTCCGGATGCCGCTCTGCTGAATCTCCTCCGCCGTCCGCATGCGCAGCATCCGGGTCACATCAGGATGGTTGACGATGCCAAGCGTCGTTATCTCAAAATCCCGCACGTAATATTCGATGTGGCTCTTGACCTGTTCGATGATCTGCAAGCTGGACTCGCGCCCTTCGCTCTCCAGCACGTCCGCAGACCGCTGGTAGGAGATCAGCCCGACCAGAAGGAGCGGCACCGCCACGAGCAGGGCCGAGAAGACGAACAGCCGCAGGGTCAGCGGCTTGTCGCGGAGCAGCGCATACCGCTGCAGTCCGTCGATCCATCGTGCGATGCGCGCTCTCATAGGTCCTCCCCTTCCTTCCATCTCTCCAGATGTTTGACTTCTTTCATTGTAACATGGAAGCGATACCAAGGGGTGTTTTGTATCGAACAGCAGGTTCCATGCTGTGCCATCGTACACCGGGACGGCGCCTTGCGGAGCCTGCGCCACGGCCGTAACCCGTACAGCCCAAGGCTTCGTTCCACTCTCAAAGGAGCCGTAAGCGCAAGAAGCGCGCCCCCGGTATACGGGGAGCGCGCTCGCCCGGGAACCCGGACTCAGAGCTTACTTGCGCGCCGCGTCGATTGCGTCCAGCGCTTCCTTATATTCCGCACGGTACTTGTCGATTACCGGCTTCACCGCATCCTGCCAAGGCTTCAGATCCTTCACTTCCGTGATCGTCGCGCCGGCGGCACGAACCTTGGCTTCGGCTTCCTTCTCGTACTTATCCCATGCCTCGCGCTGTGTCTTGACGGAGTCGAGCGCCGCCTGCTTCAGGAGCTTGCGGTCCTCTTCGCCCAGCTTGTTCCACGCATTCTGGGAGATGAGCAGCACCTCCGGCACACGCTGGTGGCCGTCGAGGATCATATTCTTCGCCACTTCAAAATGGTTCGACGACTGGTAGCTCGGGAAGTTGTTCTCCGCCGCATCGATAACGCCCGTCTGCAGGGAGGAGAACACCTCGCCGTACGGCATAGGAGTCGCGCTGGCTCCAAGGGCCGCCACGAGGTCGATGTTGATCTTATTCTGAATGACGCGGATCTTCTGGCCCTTGAGGTCGGCCAGGCTCGTGAGCGGCTTGCGGGAGTAGAAGCTGCGCGCCCCGGAGCTGTAGTAGGCCAGACCCTTCATCTTCGCCCCTTCCAGGCTGTCGAGCATCTTGTTCCCGGCATCGCTCTCAAGGAACTTCCACAGGTGCTGGTCGCTGTCGAATACGTACGGCAGCGAGAAGACGCCGAAGCCCTTCGAGAATTCACCGAGCGGTCCGGAGGACACACGGGTGAACTCGATGGCGCCGAGCTGCACCTGCTCGAGCACCGCCTTCTCCTCCCCAAGCTGGGCGCCGGGGAATACGTCGATCTTGATGCGGCCGTTCGTACGCTCGCTGACGAGCTCTGCGAACTTTTTGTCGCCGATGACTGTCGGGTAGTCCGCCGGATGGGTATCCGCGAGGCGGAATGTGTATTTCTTGCCCTCCGCCTTCTTCTCGCCTTCGGCGCCTCCCGCCGTTTCCTTCGCACCGCAGCCCGCAAGCACGCCGCCGGCGATCGCCAGCACAGACAGGACCGTAACCGTTTTCTTGAGTGTTTTCATGTGAGAACTACCCCTTTTCTGCTTATCCATATTGTACTTCCAGCATGCACTTCAATCTACTGCCATCTATTGTCTATCCGGTGCCCTGCACCAGATGCGGCAGCCACATCACAAGTCCCGGCACGTAGGTGAGCACCAACAGCACGACGCACAGCACATAGAAGAACGGCATCATGGCCTTCGTGCCTTCGCTGATTGAGATCTTGCCTATGGCGCACCCGACGAATAGGACGGTGCCCACCGGCGGCGTCAGCAGCCCGATCCCGAGGTTGAGCATCATGATGATGCCGAAGTGTACGGGATCCATGCCCAGATGGGTGACGACGGGCAGCAGGATCGGCGTCATGATCAGAATGAGCGGAGCCATATCCATCGGCGCCCCGAGCAGCAGGAGCAGCAGGTTGATGATCAGCAGGATGACGAACGGGGAATCCGAGATCGAGATCATCGCGTCGGTCACCATCGCCGGTATCTTCAGGAACGCCAGCAGCCAGGAGAACGCGTCGGAGGCGGCGATCAGGAACAGCACCATGGATACGGTGCGGAATGTTTTCTTCAAGATGAGCCACATGCGGCTGTACGGAATGTCCTTATAGATCACGAACGTGAGGATAAAAGCGTACAGGCAGGCCAGCGCGCCCGACTCCGTAGCCGTGAACCAGCCGGAGAAGATACCCCCGAGGATGATGACCGCCGTCAGGATCGACATGAAGCCGTCGAGCAGAATCTTGGGCACATCCTTGCGGTCGATCGGGTCGCCCTTGGCGTACCCCCGCTTCACCGCGAACACGTAGCTCGTCAGCATGAGCGAGAGACACAGGATGATGCCGGGCACGATGCCGGCAAGGAACAGCGAAGTGATCGAGATTCCTCCCCCTGCGGCCAGCGAGTACAGCACGAGGTTGTGGCTCGGCGGTACGACGACGCCCTGGATCGCAGAGGAGACGGTGACGCCGACGGAGTAGTCGGTGTCGTAGCCCTTTTTCTTCATCATGGGGATCATCACCGATCCGATGGACGATACGTCGGCAACGGCGGAGCCCGAGATATTGCCGAAGAACATGCAGGCCACCGAGTTCACCATCGCGAGTCCGCCGCGGATGCGCCCTACGAACAGTTGGGCGAGGTTGACGATCCGCAGGGCGAGATTGCCCTCGCTCATGATGTGCCCCGCGAGGATGAAGAACGGGATCGTGAGCAGCGAGTAGGAGGACATCCCCTGGATCATCCGCTGCCCTACGACCGCCAGCGGAATATCGAGATACATGACCGTCAAGAGCGTGGAGACCGCCAGCGTCAGCGAGACCGGGAAGCGGAGCAGCAGCATGACGACGAATGAGATCGAGAGGACGAGTACGGCGATTGTGGTTTCTTCCATGCTAGTGGCCCCCTCCTTCGTCCATGCCCTTATGTCTTACCGTATCGATCCCGATCAGCTGCAGGAAGGAATAGATACAGACGAGGACACCGGTAATCGGCATGATGACGTAAATAACAGAATTCGGCAGCCCGGTGGCCGCCAGCCGGCTCTCGTGCATGAGCTGTGTAAACTCGGTTCCCGAAACGACGAGGTAGAGACCGAAGGCCAGGGTGGAGGCATAGATCACTTTGTCCAGCACCTTGTTGGCCAGGGGCGGCAGCTTCGTCGTGAACGAGTCGATCGCCAGGTGCAGCCTCTCGCGGAAGCCGATGGCGATGCCGATGAAGGCGAACCAGACGAGCAGCAGCAGCGTGACCTCCTCCGACCACGGCAGTACGTAATTGAACAGCTTGCGCGTCAGGACCTGTACGGTGACGATCACGATCATGGAGAGCAGCGCGATCTGTGCCAGGTTCTCCAGAAGCGAGTCGAACCATAGGGCTATGCGCTTCAGTTGTTGCATGGGAGTCACCTCATTTTTGTGCGGCTTACATGTAAGCGTTTTATAGTGTTATTGTAAGCGATTCCTGAAACCGCTTGAACGAGGCTGGTTTTAGGATCTTTTGTAATTTTTTTAGGTGTTGGGGCTCCAGGTATAATCTCCTCTCTCTCTGACTATGCTTTGTAGTAGTTATCAGATTGATAGATTCAAGGGGGCTTATGCCAATGAAACGTACCGCGTCCTTCTTCCTCCTTCTTACCGTTACCGCGCTCTGTGTCTGGGGAGCCCTGGCGTCCGGCGCCGGTGCAAACCGCGATCTGGAACGGCTGCTGCCCCTCTCTCTTGATGTGATCGACGGCCCTGTGCGCGTCGTCGTCAAACATATCAGCCCCTACAAGCCCCATGCCGGCGAGGAAGCGTTCCTCGAGACCGGGCGCCGGCTCAGCGAGCGGCTCGGCCTACCGCAGGCGGAGCTGCGCAGCGGCGGGGATCATGTGCTCTACAAGGCCTCCGGCCCGGACTCCAGCGGTATCCGCCGTACCCTGCTCTGGGTGATGTTCCCCGACGGATCGACCGAGCTGATCGTCTCCGCCGAGACCCCTGAGACCGGGATGGCCAGCGCAGACGTCCCGTCCCGGATGGAGGAGGCCCAGACGAAACTGACCCGCGTGCTCGAAGGCATGGGCGTCACGCCGAACTGGAACGTGATCGTCCAGGGCAAGCTGAAGGCGGACTACGCCTCCGCGGACAAGCTGAACGGCTGGCTGCAGGCAGAGCTTCGGGCCGAGGCGGTCGAGAGCTACGACGACGGCCGCAGCGCGAGCGTCTCCTACGCCTCGCCGCTCATCGAGGCGTCGGTTCAGAGCGGTGGCCGGATGCTGAACCTGCAGGCCGCCGTGCACCGCAGCTCGGAGACCGGCGAATCCCGGCTGACGCTGGGGACGCCGGTGATCACGACGGAGTATTGATGCTACTGGCGAGATAGGAATTCTTATAATCAAAAAAATCCCGCTTCTCGGACGCATCCGGGAAGCGGGATTTGGGTATGCCGTCAAGTTAGATCACGATCCTAAAGCAGATAGATGAAACGATCCGGTCAGGATGGTTGTTGAAATCTCCGTAAGGCAGGGGGCAGCCCGGCGCTGCTGAAGGAGCACAGCTCCTCCGGCCGGCAGCCGGGCAGATCCAGGCCGCCTCAGCGGCGGCACTCCCGCCGACAGGCGCGTCTGCGTCTAGCCTGCCGAGCCGCCCACGGCTACCTCCGGCAGCCCCCGGCGCAGCAGACGGCGGCCCGGCGCCGTGCGGTAGAACAGCCGCTCGAGCAGCGCGAACGCGCTCCCGGCGGTCCAGTACATGGCCACGGCGGCGGGCGCCGTCCACGTGACGGCCAGCGGTACGAGCAGCAGGAGGCCGCCCAGCACGAAGCGGCTGCCGATGCCGGGGAGCGCGCTGCCAAGGCTTGGCACATCCGCCAAGGGGATCAGGCCCGCCGCGGCGGAGAGAAGCCCGGCCGCCAGCGGCAGCAGGTGCAGCGGATCGGCCGTGCCCAGACTGGCCATCCAGGGGAGCAGCACCGTCGTCATCGTGCTGCCGTGGGTCAGGAACAGGCCGTACATGGCCATGAGCAGCGGCGCCTGCAGCAGCGCCGCGGCGAACGGGGCCAGCGGCCGGATGCCGTACTTGCGGTTGACGTCCGCGGTGTGCCGGACGTACTGGGCCAGGTCCGACCCGTGCGCCTCCCGCAGCTTGGCGAGCTCCGGCTGGGCGGCGGCCGTGCGGACCTGCTGCCGGGCTGCATTCAGATTGAAGCGGACGAGCAGCAACCGGACGCCGAAGGTCAGCAGGAGCAGGGCCGCTCCCCAGTCCCGGGTCTCTTCATAGAGCAGGGTGAGCATATGAGCCAAGAAGTCGGTCAGGGGCTGGACGAAAGTATACATCGGTTTTCTTTTCCTCCTTTGGATCGTGCGCGCTGCGGCTTTCATTGCAAGCCTGCGCATGGATGCTTTACCATGACCCGGTCAGGTCAGCGTTCCGTTCCAAAGAAGGTCAGTCCTCCTCATCCCGTTCATCCTCCCCCGCTCTCGGCGGACGCAGAAGACGAACGGCCGGCCGTCGGGTTCCAAGAGGCCGCAGATCGTCTTGGGGCTCCTGCGGCAGAGACACCGCGTCTCCACGCTGCCCTGCTCCCGCCGGAAGGAATGTGCCTTGGGCCAGAAGCCAAGGTCCCCATACCCATGACGTGATCCCAAGCAGAAGCAGCAGGGCGGGCCAATCCGGTGACCATTCCGCCATTCGTCTTCTCACCTCCTCAAGCCTTAAGCGTGATATAGGGGGATACGGTACAACCGCCGGGGCGTTTCAATCGGCCGCTCATTTTCGTAGTGCAGGTTTTGCTGCCTGATAGATCAATATATTCCACTTTTGAGAGCAATATTGTCAGGTACCCGTCCTGCAGGCTGCACCATATAATGGGATTGTAATCGTTTCCCGGCCGGATGCCCACTGTCACTTACCTTGGTGCTGACGGGTCAGATCCTTTACAGCATTCCGGAAACCGGTTTCAAGTCCGTAAGACGCCTGGTCAGAGCACAGAATCAACCGAAACGCCGGACTCTAAATGAAAGCGTTTGCTAATAAGGGGCTGAGATGGAATCCTTCCTCTCTTCCCGCCGAAAGGAGGCTTCCGTCCGACCCGCCTGATCCCTCACCCCTGATTCTACGGCTTCCGCGGCCGGGGTTCTCCTCTAGTTACCGGAGGCAGAGCCTTGTCCGCCAGCCGCCATAACAATCACGGTTTCCTATTCCATTCTAAAGAAAGCTGGTGTCCTTCTGATGAAATCCCGTTCAAGATGGCTCCGCCGGTTCAGCGCCGCCGCGTTGGCCCTGGCCCTCGCTCTGCCATCTGCCTCCGCTTCGGCGGAAATCGCCGCATCCCATGTGTATCACAACCACATGCCGAACTTTTGGCCCTACTATGACGTCTCCAAATACGATTCCACACCGGTAGGCGGTCCGGTCCGCTATATGTATGACGGACAAGTGATCGACCTCAAGAAGAACCCGCCGGCCAACTACACCTATTACCTGCCGAGCGGCGCTCCGATGCCCCATGACGATCTCGTCTCCTACTACACGCACCATGCCAAGACCGGCGCCTACCTGGAATGGCCTTGGGATGTGGCCGGCACCTTGAAGGCCACCCACCCCTCCGCCCAGATGCAGGTGACGATGTCCGCCGCGGTCATCAACAACGTGAACAGCTTCATGTACACGAACAACGTATCCGGCTACAGCAACACGAACTGGGGAGCTCCGTGGAAAAACGCCTACAACACCTTGAAAACGCCGGGAGGCAACCGGACGCTGGATATGGTGCATTTTACAGGCCATCATACGATGGGTCCTCTCGTCGGCAACGACTATATGCTGAAGGACCTCATCTATCACAACGCGACGCTGGCTCAGCCTTACTTCCTCGGAAGCGACTTCAAGTCGTCCAAGGGCTTCTTCCCGACGGAGCTCGGGTTCTCGGAGCGCATCATTCCCGTGCTGGAGAAGCTCGGCATCCAGTGGTCGGTCATCGGCAACAACCACTTCTCCCGTACGCTGAGAGACTACCCGCTGCTGAACGACCCGGGCAAGGATACGATGGTCTCCCCGCCGAACCGGGCGGACCTGCAGAATGTCAGCAATGTCGGCTCCTGGGTGTCGCAGCAGATGTTCAACGAGCAGCAGGTGACGCATAACAAGTTTCCTTTTGCCTCCACGCCCCATTGGGTCAAATATGTGAATCCGACGACGGGCAAAGAGTCCAAGATCGTCGGGGTCCCGGTAGCCCAAGCCGAGTCCTGGGAGGAAGGGTATCAGGGCCAGGTGACGGCGAAGGCACTGAAGCCGTTCGAAGGGCTGGTGCCGCAGAAGCAGTTCTTCGTCATCGCGCATGATGGGGACAACTCCTCCGGCCGCGCAGGCGACAAAGGCACCTACCTCAATGCGGGAGCGGTGACGTATTCCGACTCCGGGGTCAAGGGCATGGGCATCGACGAATACCTTGCGTCGAACAAGCCGGCGTCGACGGATGTCGTGCACGTGCAGGACGGCTCCTGGATCGATACGCGCGATTCGTCTTCCGACCCTCAGTGGCATCACTGGAAGCTGCCGTTCGGCATCTGGAAGGGCCAGTTCGCCGACTTCAACCGCGTGATGGGCACGAACTACACGCCGAAGAAGAACCTGGCGGGCGTCGAAGAAGGCATGACGGTCTCCTTCGAGCACGGCTACCACTACCTTGAGCGCAACTTCGCGCTGCTTCAGGCGGCCGAGAACTACGCGAAGACGGCGGAGCAGATCTGGCTCGACGAGCATCCGAACCACTGGCAGCCGGCCACCGCACTCGACAAGGAAGTCACCTATGCGGGCAACCAGCTCAACCCGTGGATGATGTCCTATCCGGTGAAGGGCGACGCATCCAAGGATTATGCAGGCGGCGCCAACCCGGCGGAGCTGTCATGGTACTTCCTCATGCCGGCCATCGACTCGGGCTTCGGCTACTATGACGAGAACCAGGACGACTCCGTGAAGCCGACCCTTTCGTTCAACCAGTCGCTCTACTTCTCGAAGCCTTACGTCACGCCCAAAGCCGACAAGGACCGCACCGGACCGTCCGTCTGGTGGCCGCAGCGCTGGCCTTATAATCCGGGCAGCGCCAACGTGGACAAGTCCGAGGGCTGGACGCTGCACCATTTTGACAATACCTTCGGTATCTATACCTATGCGTATGACCTGAACAGCGTGGCGGACATTAAGGTCAAGATCCGGAAGCACACGAGCAAGCAGGCGGATGCGGCGGACAATACCTTCCGCGTCTACGACCCGGCGGCGCTGAAGGCGCAGGGCGTCGCGGGCATCGATCCGGCCAAGGTCGGCGAGTGGAAGGAATATCCGATGCAGCGCCGCGACCTGAAGCCGGACATGAACGGCGTCGACTGGCAGGCCGGCTCCAAGGCCGTACTGCAGAAGGTGCCGGCGCAGGCGATCGGCGACCTCTACTACTCTTACATCAAGGATCTGCGTGACGAGCTTGTCGACTATTACATCGAAGCGAAGGACAGCAAGGGCAACATTACCCGCAGCGACATTCAGCAGGTGTATGTCGGTGCAGGCACGTACAAGAACGAGGGCGGCAAAATCATCGAAGACCTCAATGGCGATATCAAAGGCACGTATCCGTTCCTGACGGACAAGCCTCCGGTACTCGACACGACACCTCCAAGCGTACCGTCGGGCATCAAAGCCGCTGCCGCTTCCAAGACGTCCATCGAGCTGACGTGGACGGCTTCCACGGATGATGTTGGCGTTACGGGCTATGAGATTTACCGGAACGGCACCAAGGTAGGAACCTCTGCGACGAACCGTTACGTGGACAGCGGCCTGGCCGCCCTGACCGCGTACACGTACACCGTGAAAGCTTTCGACGCCAAAGGCAACACGTCCGGCGCCAGCGCCGCGGCCACCCTGTCGACCACCGACCAGGGCAATGCGGCCACGGTCTACTACAAACCTGGCTACACGACGCCATACATGCACTACCGTCCGGCGGGCGGCACATGGACGACATCTCCGGGTACCGCTATGCCGGCCTCCGAGATTGCCGGCTATCACAAGCTGACCGTGGACCTCGGCGCCGCCACCTCCCTCGAAGCCGTGTTCAACAACGGCAGCGGCACTTGGGATAACAACGGCGGGAAGAATTACATCTTCCCGGCAGGCACGTCCACCTACAGCGGCGGCGTCATCACCTCCGGCCCGCCCGCGGCGGACAGCCAAGCGCCAAGCGTCCCCGCCGGCCTGCAGGCTTCGGCCAAGACGGACACGAGCGTCACGCTCGGCTGGACCGCTTCGACGGACAACGTGAAGGTGACCGGGTATGACGTGTACCGCGGCGGCGTCAAGGTCGGCACCACCGCCGGTACGACGTACACCGACAGCGGCCTGACGGCTGCAACGGCTTACAGCTACACGGTCAAAGCCTTCGATGCCGCAGGCAACACCTCCGCCGCATCAGCCGCGCTGTCCGTGACCACGAACCCGGCTGCGGGGGCCAGCACGCTGACCTTCAAGGTCACGGTGCCGGCGAATACGCCTGCGGGCGACAGCCTCTACGTCGCCGGCTCGTTCAACAGCTGGAACCCGGCCGATCCGGCCTCCAAGCTGGTGAAGCAGAGCGACGGCACGTATACCGTGACGCTGCCGATTGCCGAAGGCACGGCGGTGCAGTACAAGCTCACCCGCGGCTCCTGGGAGACCGTGGAGGTCAGCTCCACCGGCGCCGACATCGGGAACCGGGCCTACACCAAGGGGGCAGGCGCCCAGACCGTCTCGCTCACTGTTGTCCGGTGGAAGGGACTGTAGGCAGGAGCAGGAACGCAGGCATTGCAGGATTAGGCTGCCAGGATGCTGCACTGGCCAAAAGGGAGGACCCGGCATCACGGTCTGGCCCAGCTTCATAGACAGATGCCTCATCCCAGCCGGGTGTGTACTTCAGGCCGTACTAATGTATGACCTGGGCCGGCACTAACCCTCCGAGCTTTAGACTGCTGCAAGCACAAAAAGGACCGCAACCCTCAGCCCCGGGGTGCGGTCCTTCTGCTGTTCTTTTGTTCTCAAGCTGCCGTTTGTGATACGCTCAGCTGTTTAATCGGTCCACTGCCAACCCGATCCTGAATCGACGTTCCCCGGCTGGGCCGGTGCAGTAGGGGATGTATCGACCCACATGTCCTGGAACACGGACCCGAGGACAACGAGCGGCTCCAGCCGGCTGTACAAGCTGAGCTTGCGCCCGGCGAACGACGGGTCAAGCTTGGACAGATCCGCGCTGCCTTCCACCCGCATCGTGTAGAAGCCGTCCTTCGTATTCGGATGGATCATGAAGCCGCGGTAGCCTCGGCCGGTCCATTCGTACGACTTCGTGTTGAGGTTGCTCCCGCCGAAGGCGCCTTTGGCCGGCTCCAGCCAGACCGGTAAGGCGAAGGCGAACTCCGTGCGCTGCACCTGCAGCCGGTTCCTGCTGTCTTCGATAATCGTCTGGCTCGTGGTGACCGGCTTCGAAGCTTCGATCAGCGACTGCACCGTGCCGGCCTGCAGCACGAGCTTCTGGTTCTTCTCACTCAGATTGTTCGTGAGATCGCCGTACTTGCCCGGCCCTGTTACGGAGGTGATCAGCTCCTCATCCTTGGCTCCCGAGAGCTGAAGTCCCGAGCCGCCCTCGACCACACTGCTGACGAGCTCCGCCATGCGGCGGATGTTGTCCGCCTCACTCGGTCCTTCGAGCACAGCCCTCACTTCCAGGCTGCTCTCCGTGAAGAGGCCCTGACCGGACCGGATCACCCTCGGGAACGCCTTGAACTGCGCCGACGTGTTCTTCTCTTCCTGGATCAGCTTCGGGTTATAGAAGTCTCTAGGATCGAACTTGCTGTAGACCTTCGCTTCATTGGCCGGTACCAGGTCGCTGACATTCTTCACAGATCCGTCCGCATCGAAGGTATTAAAATCACCTGTGTCCGCAGCATGCAGCGCCCCGGCCGTGTCCTTCGACATGCCGACCTTATACTGCGAACCGGTCCGCATGGCCGGGAAATCCGTGGCCCATGCCGCAAGGAAGCCCGGCCGCTCCAGCGTCGTGCCGCTCTTATGAATGCTTTCCGGCACTGTCAGATCGAAGTGAACGGCATAATCCCGGTAAGTGTTCATGCCGGAGCGGCCGTTCGCCGTCTCGTGACTGAACTCGGTCGGCGCCCCTTTGCCCTGGAAGTAGGCGAATTCGGGCTTCGCCTTGCCGTCATGCAGAGCAACAGGCGAATAGCGGATGGTGATATAATCAAAACGGCCGAAGGTGTCGGTCACGTAAAGGGTCAGCGTATGAGGCCCCGGCGACAGCGCCGGACGGTCCTTCCCGATGCCCTCCATGTATTTCAGCAGCCTGTGTTTTTCCGTTCCCTGGGCCTTCTGGTAGGCTTCCGACTGGCGGAACAGGTCCAATTGTTCGCTGTAAGCGAACAATTGCTGCAGCTTCTCTTGGGAGATCACGAGCTCATCCGAGGATCCGCCCTTCAGCTTGGCTTCAGTGCCCTTCGTGATCACCGCCCCATCCGACGAGGTGAGCTCGTGGATGAACGGCTGCTTCTCCGAAGCAAAGGCCGGCAGCACCATCTTGCGCCAGTAGCCGCCCTGCGGGTTGGCCGGGTTGTCCAAGGTTCGCAGCCCTTCCGGCAGCTTCGCTTTGTTCGCCTCGTAGTCGAGGATGAGATCCGCCTTCAGCCCGCCCGCAGGAAATCCGAACGCGGAAGCAGAGATGCGCAGATTGCCCTGCGGGTCCACCGCGAACTTGCTGATCTGCGGCGCGCGGGACTGCTCCACTTCGAACTCCGCCAGATTCTGCGAATAGTAGGAGCCCATGGACTGCAGTCTGAACGTCTCGGTCACGTAATAGATCGTCTCGCACTCCGTCTCCGTTACGCAGGCTCCTTGTTCCGTGCGAGTGACTTCAGACTTGTGCTCCGTCTTGAAGGCCGGGGCCGTCAGCTTGCTCGTCAGCTTGGCCCCCGAGAGCGAAGCCAGCGACGAGATTTTCAGATACGTCCGGCTTCCGTCATTCACGAAGAAGCTGCGGGGACCGATGTCATTGCCCTTGCTGTCTTTCCAGACCGGCTCCGATTGCAGGTCGGATAAGCTGCTAACGGTCTTGCCGCCGGTCGACAGCTCCTGAATGAACGCCGGGTTGCCGCCATAAGAACGGACGTCCTCCTGGGACCTGAGTTTATTCAGATCGCTGACCGGATAGAAGCCCTCGTACGGGCCGTCCGGTACATCCACAGGAGCGGACAAGGTAATATAGTCTACGTTATCTTCCTCGTAGGCTTCTTGGAACTTCTCGTCCCGCTGCCCGCTGCTGTTCACCGCATAAGCTTCGACGGTAATTTTCTCCCCGCCGCCCGGCCGCTTCCAGTCGATGCTGACCTTTTCCATTGGGTGCTCGCGGGAAAGCTCGATCTCTTTGGAATTGATGATATCGCCGTTCAGCCTGCGGAACCACACCTTGATGCGCACCGGCTCCGAATTGTAAGCGCTGAGTTCCACCTCCGTATGAAGCTTGAGCGGTGAACCCTCAGGCCCCTTGTTATTCGGTGTTAGCGATGAGCCTCTTAGCGAAATGTTATACCGGCTCTTCAGCGGTGGAATCAGGAAGTCGTCGTACCAGACCGTACCATCCCGGTTGTGGAACAGGACGATCTGTCCGTACGAATACTCCGTTGGACGGGACAGAATCACCGCATGCTTGTACAGCTTGTCTACATCCCACCGGAGATCCTCAAGCAGGTTGCTGTTGTTGTTATACTTGTTCACCGTACTCTTCAGCCACTCTTTAGGTGACATTTCGAGATGAGAGTCTTGGTTAGCGGAGTCGGCATGATCCCCAGTCTCATAATTCATCCATTTTGTTTTCTCCGCCCGGGGAATATTCTTGGTCCAAGGTTCCTCGATCCATTTTCTCTCCAGTAACGGAGTTACTTCCTTGGAGTCCCGCGGAAAGTCGTAGTTGGGGAATACGGTCAGGTCTTCCGTATAGCCCGAATATCGATGCTTGTTCCCCGCCTTGGGAGCGTCACCCGGATCATCGAAAGGCATGCCGTACACGATGACCTTTTTGATGGCCGCCAGCGGGTAGTTGATCTTCATCTCTCCCGCTACCCCGTCTCTGGACAACAGAAAACCGAGGGATTGAAAATACTCATCAATCTCCCGCTTCAGCTGTCTGTTATCTCTCTCGAAATCCTCGGCTGTGTAGGTTCCGTTCAAATCTTTATTCTTCATAAAGTCTTGGAATCGTTCCACCAGTGACGATCCGCTTTGTGCCTTAGCTCTATCATTTGCCGGCCATAGAGGAATCAGAAGCACGACGACCAGGAACCAGATAGTCCATTTCCTCATCCGCAATCCCCTTCTATTCGACGATGATTTCCATGCGAGTCATGAGATTTTCATCCGGTTTGAGGTACAAGGTCCACTGTCCTGCCTGCACCCGCTGTTCTTTGTGTTCCTTCAGAACCGTATGAAGGGTATCCGTGAAGTTGTCAGGCACTGGAAAACCGAGTGCTTTCACCGATGCTGCTGTCATTTCCACACTTCCTTCTCTTTCGGATTCCAGCAGGTGGAATAAGACAATCGATTTGGTCTTTGGATCATATTCGATCTGCGTTACCAATAGATTTCGGTTCTTTCCGTCAATCACCGTAACCGTACTGGTATCGAAATGACCGTCATGATTCGCGCTGCGGACACTGTAGTTCGGAAACTTGGTCATGACGTGTGTATTCAACACGTACATGATCTGATTCAATCCCACCTGGGTCGGGCTTGGCATGACAGGCAGTTCGCTGGCCGGCGAAGGCTCATAGGGCCTGGTCCGGAAGTAATTCACATTGTTGATCTTCAAGTTACGGATGAATTGGGCCGCTTCCCCACGGGTTAACGTATCCTGGCCCTTGAAGGAGGCAATGGTCATCTCGCCCTCGACTTTGCCTGTTGCGAGCTTAAATCCGATGAGATACTGAATCGCTTGATCCCCGCTGTAGTTCTTACCGACGGTCCCGACTACAAATTCCGCTACCCGTTCCCGGGTAATCGGCTGATCCCGCTGGGCAAGCTCCTGATATCCCTTCAGAGGATAATTCTTCGACTCTGCAAAATAGTAATAAGCATCCGCCCAATGCTTCGGAGACTGCACCTCGCTGACCTCCGTCTTGAACGAAGCCACCATCATCTTGACGAACTCCGCTTCCGTGACCTGTACGTTCGGCTTAAAGGTTCCGTCCGGATAACCGCTAATCAGCCCTTCCTGCTGCCCCCAGGTGATCGTTTCCTTAGCCCAGTGGTTCTCGATATCATTGAATCCTGCCGCCAGCACTGCTATGCTGCCTCCGCCAAAGCCGCCGAAAGCTGAGAAAAGCAGCGAAGCCGCCAATGCTGTCTTTAAACCGCGTTTCATTATGTATTCCCCCTATGTTCGCCGTGTCGTCCCCTTATGGTGCCGCCGTATCGCTGCCGAAGGTCTTGTACTCGAGATCCGGTACGCCCGGAATCTGCGGCCACTTCTTCGTCTCCACCTCGAAGCCGCCAACCGGAATCTCGCTCTTCGACGTTGTTCCATCCGGCTTCCTAATCGTGACGCTGCCTTTGGTCCAGACGGCATCCGTCTGGCTGTCCGAGATCTCCTGCTGCCGGAAGTCGCCGGTAAGCTTCTTCACGGTGCCGTAGTCCGCCGTAGCCGGTGTCGGTTCAAAGAACTCGGACACGTAGGTGATAATGGTCCGGCCATAGACCGAGGATACGACCAGCAGCGAAGCAGCGGTCAATATAGCCGCCATGCTTATTACTTTCTTCTTCATTCGAATCCCTCCATTCGTTCAGGGTGTTGGTAGGGGCGCCGGCACGGAAACCGTTCCGGAGCTCGCTCCAATTTGGAATTCCGCCAGCTCCACATGGCTGACCGGAAACCGCATCATCGAACTCTCTTCCCATACCGTATCCGCACCCGGGTGCAGGTTCAAGGAGGACATCAGGAACCGGCGGTAGCCCAGTCCCACCTCATACGTCGGGATCAGATCTGCAGAGCCTTCCGACTTCTCGACCTCCGCAGGCCATTTCAACTGCACAGTAATGCGCCCGGACAGCATCCGGAGCTTGGTGTTCTGCAGCCGGTCAGGCCGGGGCGTGATGTTATAAAAGTAATAAGTACCGTCCTCACCCGATTCCTTCACGTAGGCCGAGTCCGGATATTGGGTGGCGATATAGCGATCGAAAGCATCCCTTGTCTGCCCTTTGACCTCTTCGATTGTGCCCATCACATTCGAGCCTTCACCCGTACCCATGGCCGAGAGCATATACTTCAAGCCTTTGCTCGATTCGGCTTCCACCTCCGAGTGAAGCAGGAAATACCTCATAAGATCGGTCACGACAAGCAGGGCAAACAGGAGCAGCATCATCTTGATTACGAAGGTTCCGAATCTGACCATGGCGCTACCACTTGTAGTCCGCAATCGTGATGGCTGCCGAGCTGACGCTGAAAGGCAGATACATGACGAGGCGTTTGCCGAAGGCGATCGTCTCGACTTTGTAATTGGTCCGGATCTCTACGCGAATCGGCACGTCACGGTCCAGCACATCCACAGGCGCGATCCCACCCGACTCGGCTGCCGCAACCCGGGCTGCTTTCTCTCCCTTCGAGAGCGGCAGCAGCTCACGCTCCGCCTGGCCCTCGCCCGGACTGTACTCAGCCCTGATGCTCACCTCATCCGGTGATCCTATGCCCGGAAGCAGATACCCGGCATCGGCCTCCCCCGGCACCAGCGTGGCACTCGAGAGGAAGCCCCGCTCCGTCCGGAATTCGGCGAGCCGCTTGTCCACGGCCTCCCGATCCAGATAACCGTCGTTCATCACTTGAAGCGAGATCTGGTTAGCAATGGATTTTACATCCATCAGGTAAGGGAAAAAGGTCAGGAAAGAGAATAAGCAGAGAATCCCGAGAATCAGCATGGAGAAACGGACGATCAGCCAGAAAAAATGGTGCATGCTCCCTCTCCCACTTTCAAAAGTTGGTTACGCCGTTCCATTCCCCATCCAACCCTGGAACAGATTCCATACATACGTCCAAACCTCGCCAATCCAGCCTTCCATATTTTTGTTCAGTACCGTAATGATAACCCCAATAATAAAGATGGCCGCAGCCATTTGAGCGAACTTCACCATAAATTAATCCTCCCGAATTGGTTATGACAGCCGTTACTGCAGCTGCCTGAAGAATTGCACGAGTCCCGAGCCCTGCATCTGGGCCAGGAAATAAATGATGAGAAGCAGGAAGAACGGCACATACATGAGGCCGAGCACGCCGTTGATCCGGCTCTCCAGCTTGAGCAGGTCCTTGTCGACCTGCACCTCCCGCATCTTGTCGAGCTCCAGCTTGAAGTTTTCCATGACCGGGGTATTGTCTTCCCCCCGGAGCCGGCTCTCGATAATCTCCGCGTAGCGGATGATATAAGGGAGCGGCAGCCGGTTCTTCCACCGCTGGATGGCCTCGAACTCACCCACTGACTCGATGTCCTCGAGGAACACCTTCAGCTCCCGCTGGAATGCCGGGTGACATACCCGCATGTGAGATTCCACCACGCGGGACAGCGAGGTGTTGATGTTCTTTTTGTAGGAGTAATAATTGCGCCGGTAGAAGGACGGGAACTTCTTGTAGACGATCTCGTTCATCTGCCGGATCTCCCGGTTGATCGTCTCCACCGGATAGATCCATCCGGCTACAGCAATCGCAAGCCCAAGAAGTCCAAGGACCGGTGCAAAGGCCCAATAAGAGAACAGCCCCACGAGCAGCGATACGCCGGCCAGCACGATCTGCTCCTTGCGCACATCCCGGGCGCTCTTCGCGAGACCCAGCCGCCGCAGCTTGGCGTTCAGCTCCTGTTCGGCCGTCTCCGACAGGAACACTTCCTTGAGATCGACCTTCAGCAGCTGGAATACGCTGTCCGGGTCCCAGTCCTTCTTCTTCTCCTGCTTCACCCGGAAACGGACGGCCTTCTTCTTGGCCACCGGCCGGAAGATCGCCTTCCCGAGCGCATAACCGAGCCAGCCCAGGGCCAGCGAGCCGATCACCGCAAAAAATAATATCGATGCCACAGGGCATCCCCTTTCTTATCCTTACACTTCTGCCTTACGCTTCTTCCGTGAATTCGTCGTCATTCACCCGGGCCGTAATCTGAACGATCTGATTGCCCGCATAGATGATCAGGCAGAAGCAGACGACGACCGAGTTGATGATATGTGCGATGCCCGAGCCCTGCATGAACTCGGCGGATATGCCGACGTAGTTGGCATACAGCGCCAGCAGGATGATGATGAGAATCCGCGCCAGCATGTCCTGGTTCTTGCGTTCGAACAGCGCTTCGGACCGGACTTCGAACATCCGGATGAGCTTGTTCATCTCGACGACGTCCATGAAGGCCTCGGCATCGCCTTCCCGGGCGTTGTACTCGTAATTCTTGGCTTTCCTCGCAAACTCGTGGAACCGGGGGCCGAGCTTCTCCGCCAGCTCATCCATCGCGCGTTCAACCGCAATCGTGCTGAACTTCCGCTGGTTGATGTACGTCTGGATATGTCCCCGGATCCGGGGATCGGCAGCGGCGATATTTCGCTCGAAGGTCGCCGTGACCCCGCGCCCGATCAGCGGGCAGATGATATCCAGGAAGTCCATCACCGCGGTGTCCCGGGCCTTGATCTTGGACTTCGAGGAGGTGACGATGGCAGCGAAGACAGCGGCTACGGCCGGCGTGGCGATCAGTACGGCCATCAGCAGGTTCTCGATCGTCCAGTAGAGCACGCTGACGAGAACGAACCACAGCACGATGAAGAAGACCGTGAAGTTTTCCACGGTAATCTTGATCTCGTAGGCCTCGATGACGCTGCCGAGAATCCGCTGGTACAGCTTCACGACCTTCCGCTGCTTGAGGCCGATCCGTTCTTTCTGCACCCGCTTCCGGTTATTCTCCACCCCCCAAGCCAGCAGCTTGGTGAAGGTCCGGGAGCCCATCTCCTTCGACTTGTTCTGCAGATCGATCTTCCAGTACTTCACCGTGAACAGGAACAGGGAGAGGAGCGCCAGAAGGACGGGGAAAATATCCCTGCTGAACAGGAACAGTTTCAGCTCGCGAATCACAGCAGGACAGCCTCCTTCTGCGTACCCTCGTAGTACGTCGCCTCCACCTCCCGGCCTCCTGCCGGAGACTGGGTCCACTTCGCATACCGGTTGAACGGGATATGCGCATCCTTGAATTTCGTAATAAGCTTGTCGCTGATCGCATTGCGCCGGACGAAGGAGCTCTTCACGACGCCGTCATCGTCGACATGCTCGATCTCGTATTCGTAGATGACGTTGATCAACGGCTTCATGCCTTCGGAGCCGACCACTTCGGCAATCGAAGTGACCCGTCGTTTGCCTGTCTTCGGGAAGAGCTTCACGCAGACGATCAAGTCGATCGTATCGCAGAGATTGCTCATGACGAGCTCCGGCGGTTCGTTCGGCGATACCATCAGGTAGGTCGTCAGGTACCGCTGCAGCGCCTTGTCCGCCGCATCCGCGTGGAAGGTGGCGAACGTCTGGTGCCCGGTCTGGGCGGCGACCAGCATCGTCTTGAACTCCTCCGGCGTACGAATCTCCCCCGCCCCGAGATATTTCGGCGTCTGACGAAGCGCATTGGTCAGCAGGTTGTTCATCGTCGGCCAGTTCGGGTTCTTCTCGTTCTCCGGATCGGGGTTCTTCGCGACGAGCTGCAGGAAGTCGTTGACCGTCTGCCCCGTCCGTTCGTCCTTCTGTTCGAAACGGATCTCCGTCGGATTCTCGACGATGATCGTCCGGTCCGACGGGTTCATTTTCTTCAGGATCGCTTCGTTCAGTGCGGTCTTGCCGGAGCCCGTAGGTCCGACCGTCCACCAGTTCACGTAGATCTGCGGCATGAACTGCAGGAAGTTAAGCATGTCCTGCGTCATGACGCCATTCTCCAGGAAATCCTCGTCGCGGAACGTATTCTCCCGGAATTTCCGGATGACCACGCCGTACTCCCCGAGATGCGAGATCTCGCCGTGGATGGCGTTGATCCGCCAGCCTTCCTCGAGCGTCCGTGCGTTCTTGAACGGTTCGTTCTCCGTAATCCGCACTTCGCCGAGCAGACGCTCGATGACCCTCCGGGCATCCTCCGGGCTCGAGAAGGACTTCTCATAGCGCTTCGTCATCCCGCCCGCCTCGTAGAAAATCCGGTCATAGCCGTTGATGCGGATTTCGTTGACCGACGGATTTTCCATCAGCTCCGAGATGATGCCGTAGTGGATCATCTCATCCTTGAGCGCCTTGCGCAGCTGGTCCGGGTTCTCGTAGCCTTCGACCTTCACCTCGAGGTCGTTCACGAACCGGTCGATGTTATCCCGGGTCCGCTGCTTCGCTTTGAGCGCGCTGAGGTTCATCTCCCGGTTCAGACGGTGCAGGTAGCGGCTGCACTGCTCGACGATCTTCGTGAACGAAATCTCTTCCTTCGTATAGAGGGAGGCCCGCCCGTACCTCGCCCGGCGCTGTTTCAGCTTCTCCGGTGTCAGCATCAGCTCTCACCTCCGCCGGTACCTGTCTTATGGTTGCTCAGCAGGTAATCGACCATATGGTAGAACTCCTTACCGTAGGCGCGGGACATTTTGCCCGAATTGATGATGAGCTCCCCGGCGGCCTTCAGTTCGTCCATGTCATCGATGTAAGGAACCGAGCAGACGTAGTTGCAGTTGAACTCCTTCTTGATCTTGTCGAGCTCGTACGCCCGCTTCGTCCGCTTGTTGACCACCACGTTCTTCACCATGTTGACGCAGTCGCTGTGGCTGTCGAGGAATTCGAGCATCTGCAGCGTCTTGTAGCCGCAGTCGTTCTGCTCGTCCCAGACGATGATGGACTTGTCCATCCGCTCTAGAATCTCGATGAACCACTCGCTCATCGGCAGGTACGGGATGTCCGCGATGACGAAGTCGAAGGTCTCCGAGACGTATTCCATCAGCCGGCCGAGATTGTCCTCGTTGGCCTGCAGGATTTTGTCCACGCGGTCCTTCGGGGAGGTGGAGATCAGCCACAGGTTCTCATGGCCGGGCACCCGGATATTGAGCTCCTTCTCCTCGATCTTGTTCGCAAAATACATGCTGAGCGACTGACTCTCCGGCACTTCCAGCCCGTCGAAGAAGTAGAACAGGTTCGGCTGGTGGAAGTTCGCGTCGAGCAGCAGCACCTTCTTCTCCTGCTTGGAGAGCAGGGAGGCCGTATTGGCGGCCAGCGTCGAAGTCCCCGCCCCGTTGAGCAGGGAGACGAACCCGAAGTTCGAGCAGAAGTAGCTTTCGCTTTGAATTTTCTCGACGTTGTATTCGATGATCTTCTTGGTGCGGTTTAGAAAATCCATTGTGTTCTATGCCCCCTATGGCTGAGCTGCGCCGTCCGCCTGCGGCGCCGGTGCTGGAGTTCCGCCCTGCAGCTGCGAGAGCAGCGATCCGATCTTGTTGCTGTTCTCCACATTCTCATCCCGGGTGAGGATATCCGCCTTGATCTGGATCTTCCCGTTGCCGAGGAACTTCTGCAGCGCTTCGGCTTCCTCGTTCGTGAGCACCAGACCCATAAATTTCGGCGTGAGGCTGTCCTGGAATTCCTTACGCTTCATGAGCGCCTCCTGCTGCTCCCGGGAGAGCATCTGCGCATCCTCAAGGTACCCCAGCACGGATTCCTCCTCGGCGTTGAGCAGGTCGGTAACCTTGATTTTTTTGAAAATGACGTCGACATCCGCCAGCTTGTTCAGCTGTCCCGTGGCCGGGTCCGTCCCCTGGTAGACCGCGTACAGCTTCACGTAATCGCCGGGCAGGAGCACCCGTCCCCCGCTGTACCGGGAATCGTACGGAATCGTCACGAACTCCTGGTTTTCCTTCATGTCCTTGAGGTACTTGAGCCGCTCCTTCTTCTTGTCCGTGAACCAAGTCTTCTGGAGCGGGACGCCCTTCGGTATGTATATGCCTGTGTACTTGCCTTCGATCAGACTTGCCGCCTGATCATAAGGCACCATGGTCTTGCTGTCGTAGTCCCGCTCGGCGAGGGTGCGCTTCTGAAGCATATCCTTCTTGATCAGCGTCCCGCTCCCGACGTCCTCTCTGAATTCAGCTACGGCGACATCCCGCTTGTATTTCGAGGTGTTGTTCAGAATCATGACCAGAGAGGCCAGGAACACCCCGAGCGCGAGCAAGTACACGCCGATGGATTTGAGCTTGTTGACTAGCACCCGTGTATCGCTGCTGCCCCTTTTAAACACGCTATGACGCCTTCCTTCCTTGACTCTGACTCATACGATTGACTCTCTAGTGATGTAACATCACGGGGCTCGGCTTTCGGCTACATATTCTCGATAATCTGGAGAAAAGGCTCCCGCAGCTCGCCGAGACTCAGCATCCGACCGGTGCTGTATTGGCCCGCATAACCCGGCGTGTAAGGAATCGCCCCGACCACCTTGAGGTTCCACGGATCACCCTGCCTGCGGATCAGCTTCTCCGCCAGAGCGCCAGTGAGTTCCCTGCGGTCCAGCAGGCTCTCCTTCTCGTAGCGGGTCAGCACGATCGAGCCCTTGGCGAGGTAATTGGTAAACGCAAGCTCATTGGTCTTGTACAGCGAACCGAGCTCCACGAAGAGCAGGTTGGACAGCGCCAGCTCCGAGTTATGCGAAGTGAACAGCACGTAATCGGAGTAGATCGACAGGTCCTCCGCGATCTTCATCGTTTCGGCCGGCAGGTCAATGACCACCCAGTCGACCAGCGTCTTGACGTAGTTCACTGCCGCATAGAAGCGCCGATCCTGCAGCAGCTCCTCCCTCGGCTTCTCGCCGATCGTCCGCTCGAACCGCCGGTCACCGTAGAGCTCGAGCACGTAAGGCTCGGTCATCGTGACGAACGAGAGCTGTTCGTGCTCCACGAACATGACGTCCTCGAACAGTCTCGGGTTGTTGAGCAGTGCATAGAGCCCGAAGCTCTGCCGCTCGTCGGTCTGCCGCTTCACCGTCTCCGGGAAGAGGTACGAGACCCCCTTGCGCTTATAGTCAAAATCAAGCAGGGCCACCGTGCCGTAGCCGGACAGCAGATGGGCCAGATTCACGGCCGTCGAGGTGACGCCGCTGCCCCGGTCGCCGGTAACGAGAATGCTGCCGTGCTTCGGGAGCTTGACTTTCTTCTCCCGGCTCCACAGGAACGACTTGCCGGTGGGGCGTTCCTTCTCCGGCGCCGTCTGGGTTCCCCGGCCCCGCTCATCCGCATCGAAGCGGATGCTGAGCTTGTCCTTCAGGCCCCACAGGCCGCCCCGCTTCGTTTCCTTCGGAGGCTCAGGCGGAGCCTCCGGCGCCGGGTGCGGCTCAGGCGGGGGCTCCCGGCGGACGCGCTCCGTCTCCTCTGCCGCCTGCGGCTGGGCCGGCCGGGACAGCTCCCGCTCCTCCGGTGCGACCGAGCGGCCGGAGGACGGCTGCATCTTGCCGGCATCCGGCGCCTGCGGAACGGGGCGGGAGAACGCCTGCCTCTCCGGCGGCCTGCCGGCGTCATGCGGCTGCGGCTGCGAGTCCGCCATGCGCGTTGGCGTATCGGCCACCGGCTGACGCTGCGCCACCTCCGCATCCGTCTGGTCCACCGCTGGGCCCGCTTCGGCCGGCTGGTGTGCCCTGCTGCCGGCACCCGCTGCCTTCTGCGGCGGTCCGCTGAACCGGGGGTGCCGTATGCCGTCCCGGTCATATTCACCCGACAGCAGACGCACAAGCTGGCCGCCGTCCATGCCGGGCAGGAAGACCGCGCAGGCATTGTCATACGCCAGCAGTTCGTCCAGCTCGATGAACTGCTCGTACAAGCTCATCCGGCTGATGACCAGATACAGAGCCGGCCGGCTGCTGCCGGTTCTGCCCATCTGCAGCAGCGCCTGCTGCAGCCGCTCCGCTTCCTGCCGGCCGTGATCGGGCGAGGTATGCAGCACGATTACACGGCAGGGGGCGGGCAGCTGTCCCCCTTGCCTGATATCTGTGAGAAAGGCCTCCAGCTCCGCAAACACCGCAGCCCTTCCCAGACTGTGGGCTTCAAGGCGGGTCTGAAGTCCTTCCTCCGGCTCCCCGCCGATGATCATGAACTCTTCCATTGGCTGTTCCTCCTGCCTGACAGGCTCCCTACGGGCTGCAGGCTCCTTATGAATCCGGTTGAGGAGCAGGTACCAGGCCTTGAAGCCCGGTGCCTCCTCCTCCCGGCTGCTGTGCCATACCCGGCTCCACAGCGCTGCGGCTTCTTCCCCCCACAGGGTCCGGACCGCTTCTAAGAGCAGTTCGCCACGGCGGCAGGACGTCCCGATCTCCGCAGGGTCAAAGTAGCTGTCCCCATAGGCTTCCCTCCGCAAGGAGGGGTCGGCCCAAGCCAGCATCTCAGCCAGCAGGACGCCGCCTGCGAACCGATCCGCTTCCGGAGACCAGGCTCCCGTCTGCTGCGCTCCGCCCCTGGCATAGCCCGGTGTCCCCTGCGGCAGCACCTGCGGCCGAGCCGCGTCAGGGTGGTACATCGTATCCACGTCGATCAGCTCGACGGGATATCCACTGCAGGAAGGCGCTGTTCCCAGGAGAGCCGGAAGCAGCAAATTCGCGGAAGAGAGATCCCCGTGAGCCATCCCGCTGCGTTCGAGATCGAAGAGTATCTTCGAGAGAGCAAGCGCCAGCTGGAGGCATGTCTCCTGCGTGAGCTCCCGCCTGTCCAGCAGTACATCCGTCCATGTGGGACCGTCGATCCAGGGCATGAGCACGGCGTAGTCCAGTCCCGCTTGTTGCGGCGGGCCCTCTGAGGCGCCTGGCACCCAGACGGTTCTGCCGCAGACCGACAGCCCCGGCATGGAGGCGTAAGGCGCCAGCCGGCGGGCCTGTTCTGCGATGAACGGCTGCCGGAACCGCGGGCGGAATACTTTCAGTGCCCGGGACGGCCCGCCTTCCGGATCATCGAGCCGGTAGACCGTGCCCTGCCGGCCTTCCTGCCCGTACGGCAGACCGGGAGCGGCCGGATGCTCCGCAATGATATACCGGCTATCGGCTGTACGAAGCTCTTCTCCCGCTTCGGGTTGAAACAACAAGGAAATCCCTTCCTTTGTGATGTTCTATGTATTCCTAAAACGCGATAAATCACGATCGGTTCCTGGTACTGTAGACTCATATCTTCCCCGGATGGGCAACAAAAAGACCAAGCGCACTCGGGCTTGGTCTTCTCTGATCGGGTACATTTACCCTTGGCCGTCCGCCTGACGGAAGCGCTGCGCGATGGTATCCAGTTGTGTCGAGATGTTATGCAGCAGTTCCACATAGTTCTTCATCATCGATTCCGCCTGCTGGAAGTCCGCGAAGAACTTCTGCTGCGTCATCCCTTCCCATTGTCCCTGAAGCCCGTTGATGGTGGCTTTCAGCTTCTGCACTTGAGCCTGGCTCTCAGCTCCGCCCTGTTTGAAGGTGTTGGATGCTTGCTGGAGTGTCTCCGGTGAGACCAAAATTTTTGCCATGGTGTCATCCTCCTGCGACAATATGTAGTAAAGGTGGAGATTATACCCGTTTCTATCGTACTATATCCAAAGCAGGAATACAATGGATTTAGGCTTATTTTTAATTGACATTAGGCCAATAAAACGAAGTTAAACCAGGAAAATATATGGAATTATGCATAAATAAAAGTAATTAAATGTAAATTTACGTTCGCCGACTTATACCTTCCTAGGTCTTTTTACTTACTAGTGAAGTAGCGGTACATGGCATACCAGATGAGCAAGGGTACCAGCAGCATCAGCGCGTAAAAGACCTCTTTCAGGAAAAGCAGATAAACGACCCCGCCCGCCATACAAACCATAACGGCGATCATAAAATACTTGGAGGCAGCCACGAGGAATGTGTAAATGGCTCCAATGGCAGCAGCGACCCCGATCAATAACTTCCCGAAACCAGATTCAAAAAAATCTCCATCGGATTTTTTGGACATCTTCAACCCGCCTTTGCCGCTAAAAGTCCAATTCTTGTATTTGGGTCCTGAAGAGAGATGGGGACAGCTTAGAAACCGTGAAGTTATTCCCCTGCCCATCAGGGTACAGCAGCCACTGGGCCCCTTCGGACTCGATGACAATCAGACCGCGGTCTGCCCGCAGTTCCTGTGCTTTTCCCTCCTCCAGTTTCATGACGCTGTAGATGGAAGCCGCATGCTGCGCATCCTCCAGGAAGCGTTCTGCCTGCTCCGTGGTGAATCCACCCGACACCAGGGCGTCCCTGCTTTCTGCTGCCTGCTCGGAAGTCAGGCCCGCCAAGTCATTCACCAACCGGGCGGGAAGATCAGCCAGGGGGCCGTCGTTCTCCGTATCGACCTTGATCCTTAAGCCCAGCAGAGACAACCCTTCCTCCGCAAGGCCTTCAGGGCTCCCCACCTCCTTGAACGTATGAACAATCCCGTCCAAGCTCTGATAAGAGATATAAGAGCTTCCTTTGCGGTGCAGGTGTCCGGTATAAGAGGTCTGCAGCGCGGTGTCCACCCGCTGGTAGAACAGCGTCGCCTCCGGAGAGCCGGTCGCATCCAAGTACTCCCCAAGCGGGGAAGCGATACTCAACTTCTCCCCATCCCCGGCTACCTGCAGCAGGTCGCGGACCAGAAGCGAATGGGATGCGGTAACGAAGATGTTCTCCACCTCTTTGGGCGGGAGCTCCTCATAAGCGATACCGAGCATTAATTTCGATTCCTCATCCCGTCCCTTCAGGTGAAGAAGCAGGGCCAATTCCTCTAACGAAACTTTTATCGTAGATGCACTCATGTATCCGAAACCACCCCTGCGTACGGGGCAGTCTTGCCCTCCTCCTGTTATGTACGTTACAAGCCAAGCAGGCCCTTTAGCTTTTTGACCCCGGACTTAAACCGTTCCCTGGGCACCAGGTTCTCGATGGCTTCGCTGACTACAGCTCCCCCCAAGGAAGAACCGACGATGGCGCCCGCGATGCCGCCTACCGCCGTACCGATCGGCGGCAGGACGAAGGAGCCCAAGAAGGCGCCCGCTTGGGCCCCGCCGACCGCTCCCGCATACGAAGCGCCCACCGTGGCGGCCACTTTGGTAGTGGAATAGGCAACGTCCGTCGCGACATGCCCTGCAGCTTCCAGGCCATCGTACTTCGCAATATCGTCTTGGATCGATGAGACGAGCGGTTTGACTTCACCGACGGATGTCAGAGCAACACCAACCAAACCGAACGGCTTGAGCTGTCCGCGGATATGCTTCGCTATATTCGTTGCCTTAATGCTGCCGCCGGGCAGCGTGTGATCGATATTACCCAGCTTGGCCGCCATCTTCTGAGGCGTATTGACACTCTTCACCGGAAGCAGTCTGCTCCAGACTTCCGCTACTTTTCCGTTCTTCACCCAGTCTCTCACGCCTATGTCCACCAGGTCGGCCCGCTTGGCATTGGCGGTGATCTGCAGCGCACTCGCGACAAACCCAAGCTTGCCTGCGGTGGACAGGCCCGAAATTATGGCTTTCTTTAATAATTCGGAGGAAGAGTCTTCCTTTTTGTCCGTATCTGCAAATTTTTGGCTGATTTGCTTGAGGTCGCCTTCAATTTTTTGCAGCGTCTCCAGATACCGGCCCATGATCTGGCTTGCACGCTGGAAGGACTGGTAGAACTCCTCCCGGGTCACGCCGCTCCACTGGGATTCCAGCCGCCCGATTGCACCGCGCATGCGGGCAATCGAGGATTGGCTCTGATGCTGAGCCTGCTGGAACTGCAGGGCGACCTGCCCGAGCTGCTCGGGACTGACTCTAATTCTCAAAGCGGCTCCTCCTTTAGCTCATATGGCCTGCCATAGGGCCGACCGATTCAGTAATGCGTCTCACCCATTGCTCAGGACCCGCTCCCCCGGTAAAAGGAAGGGCACCCTTGAACGGAGCATGCCTGCGCCGGACATAGAACCCTTCTCCCGAAGGAAGGGATTTGCCGGTTTCGGCGTACGGCAGCTTGAGGTTGAACAGATTCAGATCCGCACTCTCCGTCGTACCGAGGAGGAATCCGGTCTGTGCGCTCTTGACCGGGCCGGTCCAGCTGTCGAAGCAGTTCCCGATCTCCGCCGGGATGCAGCCGAAGAGGATGTAGACGCCAAGGCCCCTGGCCTGCTTCAGAATCCACTCCAGGTGGCCCTGCAGCTCATACGACATGCCGATCTGCCGGGCCACGGCCTCCCCGTCGTCGATCGCCAGCACGATCGCCGGGAAGCCCGCACCCACGGTTCCGTCCTCTTCGGACTGCAAAAGGAACTTGCGGCGTTCAAGCTCTTCCCGGAGCGGCCCGAGCAGCCCCAGCAGGCTGTCCTCATCCACCGCACAGCCGGTGACGTGGGGAAGCTGCCTCAGCGCATACAGGCCGCTCGGGGTACGGCGGAAGTCGGCCAGCACGAGCTGCAGCGCCTCCGGCCGGTTGGCCCCAGCCAACCCAAGAACCCAGGAAGTGAGCAGCGCGGTTTTGCCGCCTTCCATGCGGGAGCCGACCACGAAGATCGGCCCGTCGCGCAGGTCCGGGCAGAACGGTGTCAGCTCCTCGGTCTCGAGGCCCACCGGAACGCACAGCACCCTGTCCCCGGTTCCCGGCCGGTCTGCTGCTTCACCGCCGCCCGCTGGAGCCCCGCAAGCTCCCTCGAGCAGCGCGCTCAGCGAAACGACCTCCGGCATCACCGGAATCCGGTATGCCCAGGGGCCGTTCCAGGCTTCGCTCATCCGCTTCACCGTGTCCCGGATCACACGGGTGCGCTCGAACTCGTCGGCCCCGCCTGCCGGCAGGGCGATCTGTCCCTCCAGCGGAGGCACCGCACCCTTAAGGAGACCGCGCCCTTCCGGCGCCTGGCTGAGCGGCCGCACCGGCCGTCCCACGGCGAAGTAATAGTCGCTCGGGTCCGCCAACTCGAAGCTGAAGGCCAGCGGGAAGTTGCTCCGGATCTTGTCGAACATGTCCGATACCCGGTTCGTCGTCACAACGAAGTAGAGCCCGAGGCTCGCCCCCTCCCGCAGGAGGGCCTCCCAGCGGTCGTGCTCGTCCGGATAGGCATCTTTGAAGCTGAGGTACCCATCCAGGACGGTGAACACGGCCGGCATCGCGCTCCCGGTCACCTTGCGGTACGTCTCGAGCGACTTGACGCCCGCTTCCGAGAAGAGTTGCTTGCGCTGGTCGAGCTGCACGGCGAGGAACCGGAACAGGCGGCGGACCTTCTCCGCCTCCTCCTGCTGGATGACCGCTCCGGTATGCGGCAGCGGGTCAAAGTCCTTCAGCATCCGCCCGAAGTCCAGCACATAGAACTGGACATCCTCCGGATGGTGCTCGGACGCCAGCCCCAGGAGCAGCGTCTGCAGCATCGTGGTCTTGCCGGTTCCCGGCATGCCGTAGATGAGCAGATGCCCCTCCTCGAGCGGGAAGCGCAGCAGACGCTGGGCCTGGTTCGCCAGGTCGTCGATCAGGCCGAGGGCCGGCTGCAGCCAGCCTTCCGCCCGCTGCCAGCCGGTGCCGTTCCAGCCGGACGCCCCGTCGCGCAGGTCCCCGAGGAACAGCTCCGCCGGAAGCGGCGGCGTCCACGGCCCCGGCAGGGGCTCGATGCCTTCGCCCCCGGCTGTCTCGGCCAGGTGGTCGATGAACACCTGCAGCTGCTTGCGTTCATCGAGCCGGTCCCCGGCCGAGGAGGCGGCCGCCGGTGCGGCACAGCGGTAACGCGTACCGTTCAGCGCGACCGTGTAAGCCTCCGCCTCCACGGCGGCGGATGCCGCTTCCGGCTGGTAAGGGGCGCCGCTCCAGGCGAACTGCACGAGCTCGAAGACCTCGTTGCTGCCCACCTGGAAGTAGCCCCGGCCCGGGTTGCTGATCCGCGCCGCATCCGGTACGCGCAGCATATCCCGGCTGTCCGCCTCATCCTGTACGCGCAGGCAGATCCGGAAGCGGGCGTTGCTCCAGATTTTGTCGTCGACCACGCCGGCCGGCTTCTGGGTTGCCAGAATCAGGTGAACCCCCAGCGTCCGGCCGATCGCCGCAATCGAGATGAGCTCGCTCATGAAGTCCGGCTGCTCTTTCTTCAGCTCCGCGAATTCGTCGATAACGATGACGAGATGCGGCAGTGGTTCCTTATCCCGGTAAGGGGACCGGTAGTACTCGTCAATATGCTGCAGGTTGCCCGCCGCATTCAGTATCCGCTGACGGCGCGCCAGCTCCGCTTTGAGCGACACCTGCGCCCGGTCCATCACCCCCTTCCCCTCCAGGTTCGTGATGGAGGCGATGAGATGCGGGAGTCGGGCAAAGGTGTTCGACATCCCGCCGCCCTTGTAGTCGATGAGCATGAACGCCAGTTCATGCGGGTGGAACTGCAGCGCGAGGGAAGCGATCAGCGACTGGATCACTTCACTTTTGCCCGACCCGGTCGTTCCCGCAATGAGGCCGTGCGGCCCGTGCCCCCGGCGCTCGATCTTGTCGTGAATATTGAGCTGCACCGGCTTGCCGCCTGCCCGCACGCCTACCGTAACCGGCAGCGTGTCCGGGTACCGGTTCTTCCGCCAGTTGGCCGCAGGGGACAGCTCGCCCGTCTCCCGCACGCCGAACATGTCGTACAGCGTCAGTACCCTCGGCAGCTCCCCGGCCGCCGACTTGCGCAGCCGGTAAGGGGCCAGCAGCCGGGCCGCCTCGTCCGCCTGCTCCAGCGTGATGCGGTCGGGGATAAAATAACGTTCCCGGCCCGTCACGCCGCTCTGGCCGGAAGCGGTCTCCAGCAGCCTGCCTTCGCCCAGGGTGACCTCCAGGATCATGCCGCATTCCTTCGGCAGGGTCTCCCGGCGGTCCGACAGGATGAACGTGCAGGCGGACAGCGCCTCCGCTTCCCGCAGGAGCAGATGCACAAGCGGCTCGTCCTCCATCGGCCGGATGTCGCTGAGAAAGAACACATAGGCCGGCAGCTTCATCTCCGCCTCCCGCCCGGGGGAGGCGGCAAGCTTGCGTGGGTGCAGCACATGGTACAGCGCATCCAGGGCCTGCCGGGTCGTGCTCATATCCTTGGCGAGATAGCGCGCCTTGCGCTCGTCATCCCAGGTATGGGGCAGCCAGCGCATCCACTCCCAGTACGGGGCCTCTTCCTCCCCGAAGAAAGCGCCGACCTTCACTTCGTCGGGCGCATGATGGGCAGCCAGCTGCAGAGCCAGCACGCGTACCATGTTCTCGGCCGCCTGCCGGTCCCCGACGATCCCGATGACCTTCGACTCGAAGACAGGCAGCTGCACAGGCACATGGGAGACCGCCTGGTAATCTTCGTCGAGCTTCTGGGCCGCTTCAATCAAGGGCTCCTTCTCGTAGCCGTCCTGCTCCGGCGCTTTGATCCGGATGCAGAACGGCTGGTCTCCCACCCCAAGGCGCAGGTGCAGGAAGTCCTCCTCCTGCGGGGAACGGTTCCAGACCTCCCCGCTCCACTCACGGATGCGGCGCACGCATTCCTCGGGCGGCGGGTCGGTGTCCAGCATGACTGATTTTTGCAGCTCGCGCACCTTCTCCAGTTCCTTGCGGTGGCTCTCCAGCTGCGCTTCGTATTTGGACTCCCGCTCCGCCTTCTCCCTCTTGTACTCCCGCTTGTTCGAGAGGTGCGTGAGGAATGGCACGAGATAGGAGACGGCCATCGTCGACATCGAGATGAGCTGCACGACCAGGTACGAGCTGTTCTGGTTCGGATTCAGCATCACGAGCAGCAGGACGCTGGCCGCCGTCATGCCGGCAGGCAGCAGCATGGAGATCAGCGACAGTTTGGGAGGGGTTGGCGGCGCCGGAGGCCGGTGCACTTCCACCGTGCCGTAAGGAATTCCCTTTTTGATCCGTGGCGACCGCTGAAAATACTGGGGTCTCTGCATAGAAGTACCTCCACATGATGTTGCGTTGCTTGGGACCTCGGAGGTCCGACGTTACATCCCAGGTCAGGAAAAAAGCGGCTTCCAGCCTGCAACCGGCAGGCCCGATGAATCCCCTGAAGCGGATTCGGCCTTCCCCGGTCCGGACTTGTCTTCAGGCGGTGCAGACATACGGCCGATGCGAAGAAATGCCCCGTCCCGAATGTCCTCGTCGCTCAAAGTGCGCTCCGGCGGAAGGATCCTCCAGGCCTCTCCCGGCAGACTCGCTTCCAGAATCAGCCGTCCCCCGTCGTGGACGGCCGCTCCCGCCGCCTCCGCCAGAAGAGGAAGCAGACGGCCCACCGGCATGTCGTCCGGCACTTCCACATCCACATCCAGACGTTCCCTGAGCAGCGTCATAATGCGGTTCATGATGATGCCTCCTCTCTGTCATTCGGCGGCTGACCGCTCCGCCACTGCACCTGAAAATAAAGCTGGTCGTCATCCGCCGGATAATCTCCTTCTTCCCAGCAGATACGCAAAGGATCAGGCCCCTCGGGCGGCAGGTTCGTTACCCCTTCGCAGTAAGCTGCCAATCCGTCCGTATAGACGGTCAGACCAGCTGCCGTAGCCGGCAGTTCGCTGATAAGCACAGCCGGACGGCCTCCAACGACTCCCCGCCTCGTTGACCACCTTTGTCTCGTCGAACTGCCTGCCGGCGGGGGCTCCCACCGCCCATCGGTAGATACGAAACGTAGCCGGATATCCCCCAAGCACCCCAACACGAGCCGTCCCGCAGGAAACGCCGTGTTCGGAAGATCGATCCTGCCGCAGACGAACATCGCCTCGCTTCCGAGCAGGCGTTTATCCTCGAGCACTTCCCGCAGCAGGCCTGCGGCCATAGGGGGAAGCGGATGGTTCCGCACTTCCTCGCCGGCTGTGTGCGTCAGCTCCATGAGCAGCCGCGCCAGACTCAGCCGGACCTCCTGCTCTTCAGCTTCGGTAGAGATCCCGTTCGCGCACCACTCCAGCAGGGCATCTCCGAGCAGCCGGGCGGCCAGCCCGCCGAAGAAGGACAGGCTGACTCCGTCGCAGATGCAAAAGGAGGCGCCGGCCTCATCCGCGCGCAGGGCCAGATAATCCTGGCTCGGCTCTCCCGCAAGACGGCTCTCGTCGGCCCGTCTGGCCGCAAAGCGGTATAAGGCGGGACCGATCACGACAGTGGTCGGAGGAACATCCTCAGCCGGATCCAATCGAAATTCGTATGTATTCATCAGCGGACCGGCGTGGCGGAGGACATCTGGAAGCCGAGCCCCACCAGCTCCGCGCTGCTGCCCGGCAGCATCATATACGATCCGGCGGACAGCGGGTAACCCGAGTCCTGGAGAAGCTCGAGATAGCTCTCCGGGATCCGCGAGGACATGCGTCTCAGCCGTACGGCCGTCTCTTCCAGGAACGGTGTATCGTCCTGAATGCCGCCCCAGCTGCGGACATCCCCGACCGGCTCGACCAGCAGATGCTCGGAGATGAAGATGTTCTCCACCAGCACAGCCCCGTCGGGAACCCTCATGTCCATAAGCCGCCGGACGACCGGTTCGGGATCGGCCCCTGTCGGCGTGCCATCCGTTATATGGCACACGAGGGGAGCGGGACAGTCGGCCAGGCCCGGCAGCTCGGCCATCAGGAGCTTCTCGGCGTAAGCGAACGCTTCGGCCGTCTCCGTCAGCCGCTGGGGGACGAGCTCCGGAATGCCCTTGCGGGCCACCTCATCGATCGGCTTGATTCCTCCGAGCAGATCGTAGACCGCGTCGCTGTAAGCAATAAGAGCCACCCGGTACCGCGGGGAGAGTCTGCCTCCCTTCGTCGAACGGAACACCATCTGCTTCAAGGCCGCCGTCAACGAATCGAGCGCGAGATCGAGCCTCCGCCTGCCTCCCATGGGAAGCGTCATGGATCGGCTGATGTCGAGGAGGTATATGATCAGGGCCGGTGTTTTCTCTGTTGCCTGTATGCGGTAGCTCATAGATCCTCCGGTCGCAGAACGAAACGTTTCAACTGTACCTTACTCCGCCTGATGACAAAGCCACAGCGGTACGCTTAGGGATCAAGTACGTCCGCCGCGGCCGTTGGGTTTCAGGCTTGGTCCGGCAGCGATCCGCCCGTCCCAATTTGAAATATATGGAATACGTATTATTACCTATATAGAATTAGATTACGTGGGATTAAAAGACTACATTTCCAACGTTCGGCTTGATTTTACAATTAATCCTTTGGAAATTCAATCACTCTTCTATGTATTTGGGCCATACTGAGTCCAAAGACCCAGTTACTCCTTTGTACGGAGAGCGGCATTCCATCGCTCCGTCATGACCGCGTAAAGCTCATCCAGAGGCATCCTGACGCCCGTCTGCGGAATGTTGACGGAGGCCTCGACCAAGCCGCGGTTCATCCGCAGCAGGACTCTTTTGAACGGACTCTGCTTCTCCAAAAAGGACCCCGGGTCGTGCAGCTCGAGTCCGATAAAACGCTGGCCCATCAGCTCATAGACCGTGATATCGCGAATCTGCTCCCATCGAATGGCCCCGCCTCCCGTGTAGGAGGAATGATCCATAATCCCCTCATCGTCAATGACCAGCGACGGCTTGCGGCGAATCAGCCTGGACAGCAAATACAGCAGACAGCCTCCGAAGAAGATGATGCCCGCCGCCCCCACGACGATCAATTCGAGGTCTTCCTCCTCTTGTCCCCAAGCGAATAATCCCGCTCCCCCGGCCACGAATATGGCAGCCCCTATGGACAGCCCGGCCAGTTTGAGCGTACTCGGATACTCGATGATTTCCTTCTCCCTAACCTGCATGCCCTCTCTCCTCTCGCCCGGTAATTAGCCAAGGGTCAAGCAAGCCTGGCTCTTGACATGCCGTTTGGCCTTCAGCCCTTCCCCTACCCGGATAATAATTGGATATCAGTGTATCATCCCGGCCGAGGGGTGGCAATACCTTACTTGTCAGGTTAGCTTTGTACAGCGGCAGGAAAAAGCAGGGGCTGGGGGCATGAAATGCCAGGCGGGTAAGGATACTACGGGTAAGGGTACGATAAGAAAATCCATATCGGGAGGAATCCATATCTCATGCTAAGCAAATCGACAGAACGTATCGCAGCCCTTCAGAAGCTGGCCGTTCCCCTGAAAGAAAAGGCAGCGATGGACAGTCTGATCACAGCCGCGTCCTCCGCCCGCTGTGTGCTGCTCGGCGAAGCCTCGCACGGCACCTCGGAGTTCTACACGCTGCGGGCTGAACTGACGAAGCGCCTGATCACCGAGCATGGCTGCCGCATCATCGCCGTCGAAGGAGACTGGCCTTCCTGCTTCAGCGTTAACCGGTATATCAAAGGCCTTCCCGGCGCCGCAGGCAGCGCAGCCGAAGCTCTGGAAGCGTTCGACCGGTGGCCGGAGTGGATGTGGGCCAACCACGAGATCGGCAGTCTGGTCGAGTGGCTCAAGGAGCACAATGCTTCCCTGCCGCCGGAGCGCAAAGTGGGGTTCTACGGGCTTGATGTTTACTCTCTGTGGGAGTCCATGGACGAAATCCTGCAATATCTCGAGCGCACCGGCTCACCGAACGTGGAGGAAGCCCGTGCGGCGTTCGAATGCTTCGAGCCCTTCGGCGGCGAAGGCCAATCTTACGGGATCTCCGCGTCGCTCTTCGGCGAAGGCTGCGAAGATGAAGTCGTTGCGCTGCTGGCCAAGCTGCGGACCGAGCGTACCCGCCCGCAGGACCCGCAGGAGGAAGCGCTGGACGTCGAGATCAACGCCCTCGTGGCCGTCGACGGCGAGCGGTATTACCGCGCGATGATCACTCATGACGCAGAATCCTGGAACATCCGAGACCGGCACATGACCCAGGTGCTGCACCGCATTCTGAATTTCCACGGGGCGGACGCTAAAGCGGTGGTGTGGGAGCATAACACGCACATCGGCGATGCCCGGGCGACCGATATGTTCACCGACGGCATGGTCAACGTCGGCCAGCTCACCCGCGAGCAGATGGCGCCCGGTGAAGTGTACGCCATCGGCTTCGGTACCCACCGCGGCACGGTTATGGCCGGCACCAGCTGGGGAGCGCCAGCCCAGGTGATGGACGTGCCGCAGGGCATCAGCGGGTCGTGGGAAGACCTGCTGCACCATGCCGTCGGCGAGGACTGCGTCCTGCAGCTGAAGGACGCCCCGGCAGTGCTGCGCGAGACGATCGGCCACCGGGCCATCGGCGTGGTGTACCGCCCCACGCATGAGCGCGGCAACTATGTGCCGAGCCGGCTGCCGGACCGCTACGACGCTTTCGTGCACGTGGAAGTCTCACAGGCTGTGCGTCCGCTGGCGGGCGAACCGGTTTTAACTTAGCAGCCGGGCGGGGATTCCCGGGGAGGTCAGGTCAGGCATTGGCGGGCAGGGAGGGATCGGAATGGCTGGGATGCGCTGCGCAGCCCTCCCTGCCGGCCCGGGCTGCTGCAGGCAAGCCGGCGGCCGATGGCTGCGGCGCTATGGCAAGCCACGCACCGGCAGGTGAGCTGACTCCGGCTTAGTCCGGTGAGGGCTCCTGACAGGCCCAGCATGGCAGGCATGAAGGCGGCCGATGGCTGCGGTGTTATGGCAATCCACGCGGCAGCAGGTGAGCTGATTCCGGCTTAGTCCGGTGGGGCTTCCTGGCAGGCCCAGCATGGCAGGCATGAAGGCGTCGCGGTGAACTGGCGAGTGGTGCGGGTCCATGACGCAGGGTCCGTGTGATGGCCCCGGCCCGGACTTGACCGAGACCTTCCGCATCCCTTACGCTGGGAGAGAGACGGCTCAGAAAGGGGACGCGTGAACCTATGCTGAACAGAGAGCGGGAAGAACGGCGCAGACACGGCCACCAAGGGGAACAGGAAGCGGCGGAACGGCCGATCATTCCCCTGCCGAAAGAGACGCTGGAGGACCGCGATGTCATCCTGCACGCCCAGCTCGAGCAGCATCGGCTCGCCAATGAAGCGTACGAGGAATTCGTCAAGAACGGCGGACTGGAGAAGCTTCCGGGCTTCGGCAAACCGCTTGAGGTGCCGACCGGCGATATTTTGGCCTCCATTATGACACAGGCCAAGGTGCAGCCGCCCTTCATGATGCTGCGTACGGAGATCCGCAAGAACATGGAGCTCGCGATGGAACTGCTGAAGCAGGATCCCGGCAGCCCCGAGATCGACGCGACCCTGAACGATGCCAACAAGCAGATCACGGAGCTGAACTATCAGGCGCCCAGCCTGAGCCTCCACCGGAAAAAGCTGACCCGCGAGAACCTGCAGGAGCAGTACGAGCGCTGGTACAAGTAAGGCCCCCTTGGAATATCCGGTTTATCTCAGGGGTGCCGGGTTTATCATTTGAAATGGAGATGCGGTGCCGTTTGGCGCCGTTTTTTATTTGCCTTATTGGGGAGTGCAAGCGGACAACCAGCGGTTGCCCCGTATGTTAGCCGCGGCTGGCTGGACTTTCAGGGATGCCGGGTTATCCGGGACTAGCTTGGGAGCAATGAGGGCTCAAGTGACCGGTGTGCTGCACGGGCCCGTACGGTTAGCATGCGGCCTGCTGTATCGCTCCCATAACGCGGAAAATCCGTGTTCGGCGGGAGGTAGAGCGGCGAAGTGGAAGCTTGCGAACGGGCTTGCACGGTTTTTACGTGTTAGAAAGCGTGAGATTGCTGAATCGCTCCGATAGCGCGGAAAATCCGTGTTCGGCACGGGTTGGAGCCGCGAAGCGGAGGCTTGCGGACGGGCTTGCACGGGTTTTCCGTGTTAGCCCGCCTATAGAGTGCTGAATCGCCCCGATAGCGCGGAAAATCCGTGTTCGGTGCGGCTTGGGCGAGGTGGAAGCTTGCGAACGGGCTTGCGCGGGTTTTCCGTGTTAGCCAGCGTGCGGCCTGTTGTATCGCCCCCGATAGAGCGGAAAATCCTTGTTCGGCGGGGGGTGGAGCGGTGAGGCGGAGCAGCCAATTTGACAAGCTTCACTGGGAGGATGAGCTCCAAAGCATGGCTGCCGTTTCTGCATCTGATGTAATTGATCACATGGCAGGACTCACTCCTCCCAACTGGCGGTTATCCGATATCTTACATCGGATAATCTTCTCCAGCTGTCCCAAATGGGCTTTCTCGGCCCCGCATCCGATGGTTTACATCACATATCAGGCTCCGACTAACCTTTCAGGCAGGTATGCGATGTTTTACATCGGATACCTGACCCGCGCCGGCCCGCCCTGCGGCGTGCCCTCGGCCCCGGCGCCCACGGCCCCGCTCGCGCAGCGCGCGCAGACCAAATACCCCAACCTCACGGTTGGGGTATTTGCCGCGCCTCGCCTGCCGTGCCGCCCGCCTACGCCAGCCGCACGCTCCACTCGCGGCGACCCGCCTCCGGCGTGAGCCGCACGCCCTGCGGCGTGCGCTCGGCCGCGGCGCCCTCGGCGCTGGCGCTGTCCACGCCGCGCAGCAGCAGGCTCCACGCGCCGGCGCTCTCGCCTTCGGTGCGCACGCTCAGGCTCCCGCCGCTGCGCGTCACGCTCACGCGCAATACTTCCTCCGCCTGCGTGCTGTAGACAACCCGCTCCGCCGTGGCGCCATCCGCCAGCTCGAAGAGCTGCAGCTCCAGGCCGTCAGCGTAGTCGTAGTCCGGCCGCTCGGCATCCGCGCCGACCGGCAGCAGCGTGCCCGGCCGCACATAGATCGGCAGGCTCATGTAGCCGTGCTCCTCTTCGCGCCAGGTGCCGCCTTCCACCGTCTCGCCGGTGAACAGATGCGTCCAGCGGCCCTGCGGCAGATAGAAGCTCACGCGGCCCTCTTCGTTGAAGACGGGCGCGACCAGCACCGAGTCGCCCAGCATATACTGGCGGTCGAGGTAGCCGGAGGTCGGGTCATCGCCGAACTCAAGCAGCATTGCCCGCATGAGCGGCAGCCCCTTCTGCGACGCTTCCACCGCCCCGCCGAACAGGTACGGCATCAGGCGGCACTTCCACTGCGTGAAGAACCGCATGACGTCGACGGATTCTTCGTCGAACGCCCACGGCACGCGGTACGACACGTTGCCGTGCAGGCGGCTGTGCGAGGAGAGCAGGCCGAATGCCGTCCAGCGTTTGTAGACATCAGCCGAGGATGTGCTCTCGAAGCCGCCGATGTCATGACTCCAGAAGCCGAAGCCCGAGAGGCCGAGCGACAGGCCGCCGCGGAGGCTCTCCGCCATGGATTCGTAGCTCGCGAAGCAGTCGCCGCCCCAGTGAACCGGGAACTGCTGGCCGCCGGCAGTCGCCGAACGGGCGAAGAGCACTGCCTGGCCCCGGCCCAGTTTCTCCTCCAGCACATCGAATACGACTTTGTTGTAGAGCTGCGTATAGTAATTGTGCATCCGCTGCGGGTCGGAACCGTCGTGATACACAACATCGGTCGGGATGCGCTCACCGAAGTCGGTTTTGAACGAATCGACACCCATGTCCACGAGCTCGCGCAGGTAGCCGGCATACCACTCGCAGGCCTCCGGATTCGTGAAGTCCACGATGCCCTGGCCGGGCTGCCAACGGTCCCACTGCCAGACGTCGCCGTTCGGACGCTTGATGAGATAGCCCCGCTCCCGGCCTTCGGCGAAGAGCCGCGACTGCTGGGCGATATACGGGTTGATCCAGACGCAGATGTGCAGCCCCTTTTCCTTCAGCCGCTTAAGCATGCCAGCCGGGTCCGGGAACACTTCGGGATCCCACTGGAAGTCCGTCCAGTGGAACGCCTTCATCCAGAAGCAGTCGAAGTGGAACACATGCAGCGGCAGATCGCGCTCGCGCATCCCGTCCACGAAGGAGTTCACCGTCGCCTCGTCGTAGTTCGTCGTGAACGAGGTCGTCAGCCACAGCCCGAACGACCAGGCCGGCGGCAGTGCAGGCTTGCCGGTCAGCGTCGTATAGCGCTCCAGCACCTCTTTGCCCGATGGTCCGCCGATTACGTAATACTCCAGCGACTCGCCCGGCACCGAGAACTGCACCTTCGACACCTTCTCCGAGGCGACCTCGAAGGACACCATCTCCGGCTGGTTCACGAACACCCCATATCCGCGATTGGACAGATAAAACGGCACATTCTTGTACGCCTGCTCACTGCTCGTCCCGCCGTCCCGGTTCCAGATGTCGACGGTCTGGCCGTTCTTCACGAACGGAGTGAACCGTTCGCCGAGACCGTAGATCAGCTCTCCGACACCGAGGTCGAGCTCTTCCTTCACATGCACGTCCCCTTCCGGTCCGCTGACATGCGCGATGGCCTTGGTCCCACTGCCCGTAATCCGGCGTCCGTCCTGGTAGAACACGGCGCTCCAGTCCCCTGCCTCGAGTACCTTCACCGATACGCGGCCCGCCGTCAGCGTCACCACGCCGTCTACGCGCTCTACCGAAACATCGTGCGTTTCGCTGCGCTGCAGTTCGAAATCCGGCCCCACATGCTGCACACCTGCGAAGTGCTCGATCTTCACCCCGATCACATCCGGCTGCGGTGAGAAGTAGCGGATCGTCAGCAGCGGACAGTCGAGCTGCCCGCTGCGGCGCGATACATCCCTCGGCGCCACGAGTACGGTAACCGAGCGTTCTTCCGCCGTCACCGAGAATACCTGGACCGCATTGATCAATTGATACCCTTCGCGGGTCATCCAAAAGCCGTCACTGAATTTCATTCGTAATTCCTCCTTGCGGCTCTACGGCCGCGGCTGAATGGATACCGATATGTACAGGGCAGCAGCCCAAGGCACGAGAGGAAGGGACCCTCCAGCTTCATCTGCGGCCTCTTTAGCCTCCACCTGCCGCGGGGGCCGTTCAGCCGTCTGAAAGAGCGGCCTGCCCCCTTCCCGCTGCCTTGACTGCGCCCACCTTAAGAGGTCCGTTCCCTTCAGGACATCCTTAAGGACCCGACGACCGGGCCCTAAAGGCTTCCTCCTTATTCCCGGCAGCTTCCTGACGCCCGTCATGGGTGCGCCGGCACTTACCTGCCCTACTCGTTAAACAGCTTTGCACGCTCCTTGACCAGTTCCGTATACTCCTGCTCCATCTTTTTCACGCCCACCTTATCCAGCTCCTGCAGCATCCCGTCGTAGATGGCATCGAACTGCTCCGGCTTCGCAAGGATCGCTTCCGGAATCCGCTTCCATACGATCGTCTTCGCTTTGTTGTAGGTGACGTTGACGTTGGAGTCCGGCTCTACAGGGATCGACCAAGCCGCCCCCCAAGGCTTCACCGGGAATTCTTCCTTTTTGGGGAACAAGTCTTTCCAGGTCGTTGCGCCGTACGCCTTCAGCGTTTCTTTGTCCGCCTCCGAGTAAGAAGCAATCTTCTGTTCTACGGTGGTTGTGGTATAGGTGTTGCCTGTCGAATCCTTCACACCGTCGCCGTAGCGCCCGGAGATGTAGTACGACCCGATCCCGCTCGCCTTGTTGAAGTTGTTGGCATCATTGACCTTCTTGTCCAGAACATCCGGAGGGATGACCCGTTTGCCGTTCTCCACCTTGTAATGCATGCCCTCGATCCCCCAGTTGATGAGGACTTGACCTTCGTCGGACGCCAGATAATCCAAGAATTTGATCGCCCGCACCGGATCCTTCGCGGATTTCGTGATCCCGATCCCATATCCGGCAAGGTAGCCCGTATCCTGGAACGAGTGGTCCTTGAAGCTTTCATTGAGCGTAACCGGATAATGGCCGTACGTCCGCTCGAATTTGCCCTCTTTGCGCAGCGCGTTCTGCGCCTCCTGGTAGTCCCAGTCTTGGTCGATCAGCCCAAGCACACGGCCCGAAGCGATCTTCGCCTTGTATTGGTCATACTTTTGCACGAAGCTTTCCGGGTCGATCAGTCCGATATCGTTCATATGATTCAGCCAGCGGAAGTACTCCTTCTCTTCGGGCCGGAAATAGTGGAATTTGGCTTCGTACGTCTTCGGATCGATATAGTACTCCCCATCATCCGGGGCGCCCGTCGTCAGGAACGCCGGGTTCGTCACGGAAATCATGATGTGCCAGTCATCCGCATTGAGCGAGAGCCCGATCGTCGGCTTGCCGTCGATGGTCGGATGCTTCTCCTTGTATGTTTTGATGGCGTTCTCATAATCCTGTACCGTGCGGATCTTCGGATAGCCGAGCTCCTTCACAACCGCATGCTGCAGCTCGAAGCCGCCGCCCGCATCAAAATATTCCTGATCCACCGGTGAAATAGGGAGGATATAGATACTCGGGTCCTCTGTGCTCCAGCGCAGGCGTTTCATATATTTTCCATAGACCTTCTTCAGATTCGGCGCGTGCTGTTCAATCAGGTCCGTCAAATCAACCAGCGCATCGGCGGCCACCAGCTTGCCGGGGTCTCCCTTGGGCAGAATCATATCGGGATACTCGCCGCTGGAGACCATCAGCGGTATTTTTTGGTCGGAAGAGCCGACCGGGAATTCCATTTTGAGGGTGACGCCCGTTTTCTCCGTAAGCTTCTTGCCCACCTCGTCCTGCATATTGTTCCAAGCCGGATTGGGGTCTGCGCTGAATACGGACAGCGTGACGGGCTCCGTACTTGACCCGGAGGCCTCGCCCGGCTCGGCGGCCTGATTCTTGGAGCAGCCGGTAACCGTTACCAGCGCTGCGGCCAGCATGACACTGGCCCATTTCGTCGTTCGTCTCTTCATTATGCGGATCCTCCCTTTTCTCATCCCACGGTTATCGTAACACAGCCCTTCCGGATTTTCCCGGATAACCTGCCCGCGGGGCTTAACTTTTCACGGCTCCCAGCGTCATGCCCTTCACAAAATATTTTTGCAAAAACGGATATACGAGCAGGATCGGCAGGGTAACGACAATCGTGATGGCCATCCGGATCGATTCCGGTGACACGGCCGCAATGTTCTGTGCCATATTCGGATTGCGCGCGGCGTCGGCATTATTCTGCGTGCTCTGCAGCACCTTCATCAGCTCGTACTGAAGCGTGGTCAGCGACTCGTTCGAAGAGTTATAGAGATACGTATCGAACCAGGAGTTCCACTGTCCTACCGCAATGAACAAGGCTACGGTAGCCAGCACCGGCTGGCAGAGCGGCAGCACCACGCGCCAGTAGATCGTGAAGTCGTTCGCACCGTCAATCTTTGCCGATTCCTGCAGTGCATAGGGAAGACCGTTAATATAAGAACGGATAATGAACACGTTCCAGACGCTGAGCAGCCCGGGAATCAGGTACACCCAGAAGCTGTTGATGAGATGCAGATCCCGCATCAGCATGTACACCGGGATCAGACCGCCGGAGAAATACATCGTCAGCGCGAACATCATCGAGAACAGGCGGCGGGCCTGGAATTCCTCCCGGCTGAGCACATAAGCCACCATGGAGGCGGAGATGACGCCGATGAGCGTGCCCGCCACCGTCCGGATGATGGAGTTGCGGAAGCCTGCCAGCAGGCCGGAATATTGGAAGATCGTCTCGTAATTCTTCAGTGTGAACTCCCGCGGCCAGATGTGGATGCCGCCGCGCACCGTATCCGTCGAATCGTTGAGCGAGATCGCCAGCACGTTCAGGAACGGGTACAGGGTGACGATCACTGTGAAGATCATGGCCGCATAGAGCACCACGTCGAACAGCCGGTCGGACAAGCTTTTGCGTGTCCAGGTCATACGCATGCCCTCCTAAATGATGCTTTCTTTCGTTAACCGCTTGTAGATGCCGTTGGCCGTCAGGACGAGCACGATGCTCACTACGGAGTTGAAAATCCCGATCGCCGTGCCGTAGGAATACCGGCTAAGCCCGATTCCGTAATTGAGCGCATACAGGTCGACGACCTCCGAGTAGTCGATGACGAGCGGGTTGCCGAGCAGGAACTGCTTCTCGAACCCGATGGAGACCAGGTGCCCGATCGAGAGGATGAGCAGCACCATGAAGGTCGGCCGGATCCCCGGCAGCGTGATGTGCCAGATCTTGCGGAAACGTCCCGCCCCGTCCACCGTGGCGGCCTCATACAATTCGGGATCGATGCCGGCCATAGCGGCGAGGTAGATAATCGAGTTCCAGCCGGTTTCCTTCCACATGTCGGAAGCGGTTACAATCGACCAAAACCACTCCCCTTTGGCCATGAACTGAACAGGTGCATCAATGATCCCAAGGGTGAGCAGCAGCGAGTTGACCGCGCCTCCCTCGGTCGACAGCATTTTCGTTACGAGCCCGGCTACGACGACCCACGACACGAAGTGGGGCAGATACGAGACCGTTTGGACCGATCGTTTGAAGAACTGGCCCTTGAGCTCATTCATCAGCAGGGCAAAAATGATCGGCACCGTAAATCCGACCACCAGGCCCATGACGCTCATTGCCAGCGTGTTGCGGAGCACCAGGTAGAAGCGCTCGTCGGCGAAGAGCTCGGCGAAGTTGGCAAGACCCACCCACTTCTGCTCGAGGATCGACCGGCCCGGCCGGAACTTCTGGAAAGCCATCAGCCAGCCCCAGATCGGCACGTAGCTGAAGACGATCAGCCAGATCACGAACGGCACGGACATGAAATACAGGTACTTCTGGCGGCCCATCGTCTGCCAGAATCCGCCGGAGCGGCGGGGCTTCTCCATAGGGAGAACCCCCCGTGTTGTTAGCGGTTCCATTAGGCTCCCTCCTTTGATTCGTTCTTTGTATACCTCTATGATACCGGAGCCGCCGCCCCTGGAACACACGCCGGATTCCACCTGATATCATGTCAAAATCGGATGTCGGGCCCGGTACAAAGGGGTCATGGGACTGTAGCGGGTCGGATAGGATTGGAGGGGATCCGAGGGGGATTGGGTCGGCCCGGATGGAGTCAAGATAGGGTCAAGAGGGGTCGAAGGGTCTCCCCCTCCGGGACTGCCTGTGGTAAAGTGGAGCCATAGCGAAGAGAAACATGAGGGAGGATTCGGTCACATGGGCGAAATAGCTAAAACACCGCAGCCCCCATACTATGCGGTGATTTTTACCTCGGAACGGACCGCCGGCGACAAGGGCTACGGCCGCATGGCCGATCTTATGGTGGAGCTGGCCTCACAGCAGCCGGGCTTTCTTGGTGTGGAAAGCGCCCGTGACGCCGACGGCCTTGGCATCACGGTGTCGTACTGGGACTCGCTCGAAGCGATCCGTGCGTGGCGGGAGCATGCCCTGCATAAGACGGCGCAGGAGAAGGGGCGCACGGACTGGTATGAACGGTACGCGCTGAGGGTAAGCAAAGTTGAACGGGATGCTTTTTTTGAAATGTGAACCGGGCAGGGAAGCATCGCAGGTCAGGTAGAGGACTGAGGAGAGATGAGCACTTTTTTTGCCAGGCATTACGATGCCCTGATGGGCTGGCTGGAGAAGCGGGGCTTCACCCGCATCCGAGCCAATCTGCTGCGGGAAGCTTCCGGGACGGTGCTCGAGATCGGCTCGGGAACCGGGCTGAACTTCCCGCTGTACCGCGGATGCGACAAAGTGACCGCGCTGGAGCCGAGCGAGGTCATGCGCAGCGCCTCGATGAAGCGGGCCCTGCTCGCTCCCGTGCCGGTCGAACCGGTCGGCGGGGACGCACAGAACCTCCCCTTTGCCGATGATTCTTTCAACACGGTCGTGGGTACGCTGGTGCTCTGCACCATCCCCGATCCCGAGCAGGCGCTGCGGGAGATCCGCCGGGTCTGCAAGCCGGGAGGAACGGTGCTGTTCTTCGAGCATGTCCGCCTCGAGCATGCGGCGCTCGGCCGGCTGCAGGACTGGCTCACGCCGGCTTGGAAACGGCTGTGCGACGGCTGCTGCCTGAACCGCAGCACGCTGGACACCCTGCAGCAGGCGGGACTGGAGATCGAGAGGACGGAGCGGTATTACGGGGATATTTTCGTAACAATAGTGGCAAGGAATCCGTAAGCGGCAAGCGGGGACGCATCAGGAGGCAGGATAGGAACGATCGAAAACTGATCACACGGAGGCGGCAAAAATGCAGCGATCTGTCAGGCTGGCGTGTCCGGACGATGCGGACGGCCTTGTACGGCTCAACCAAGAGTTCAACGGAGTGGACATCACGGCTGAAGAAGTGGCCCGCAGCCTGCGCCTTAGCCCCGAGCTGGTTGCTGTGGCGTTTCTTGGCGGAGCGCTCAGCGGCTTTGCCTGTGCCCGGAGCTTCGCTTCCTTCTGTTACCGGGAGCGGCAGGCCGAAATCACGGAGCTCTTCGTAACGGAGACGGCCCGCGGGCAGGGACTGGCCCGTGAACTGCTGCTCCTGCTGGAAGAACACCTCCATAGGCAGGGGGTTCAGAGCATCAAGGTGATCACCGGCGGGAGCAATGAAGCCGCCCTGAAGACCTATGCGCGGTCCGGATATGTCCGGAAGAAGCACGCCGTGCTGTACAAGGAGCTTGGGCCTGATTGAGCAGCAGCTGAGCCATAGGATCGGGGAACTGCAGCAGCCCAGCCTTAAGTTAAGCCGCCGAATTATCCGGCAGCGGCGTACTTGCCCCTCCCTTACAGACGACTTCTCTATGGGAAGGCCTTCTGTAATCACCATACGCAAATAAAGAGCAGGCTGCCTGGGGCAGCCTGCTCTCGCTTCCACTTCAGATGGATCAACCGGCCGGAGGCATAAGCTTCCGGTCCATCATGAGTTATACCAGCGTTTTCAATGCCTCCGGCGTAAAGGGAGTCAGCTCATCCGTCCGGCCGTCGCGCAGCTTGCTTGCCCAGGCAGGATCGACCAGCAGGGCCCTGCCCACGGCAACCAGATCGAATTCCTCGCGTTCGAGCCTCTCGATCAATCCGTCGATCTTGGCATTCCCCGCGCCTTCCCCATTGGTGAAGAGATTCGTAAAGTCCCCGTCGAGGCCCACCGATCCAACCGTAATCGTCGGTTTCCCCGTCAGCTTCTTGGTCCATCCGGCCAGATTCAGATCCGAGCCTTCGAACTCAGGCTCCCAGAAGCGGCGGGTCGAGCAGTGGAAGATGTCGACGCCTGCAGCGGACAATGGCGCCAGGAACTCTTCCAGCAGAGCCGGCGTGCCGGCCAGCTTCGCCGAATAGTCCGAAGGCTTCCACTGCGAGATGCGGAGTACGATCGGGAACTCGGGACCGACGGCGCGACGGCAGGCTTCGATGATCTCCACCGCAAAGCGGGTGCGTTTGACCAGATCGCCGCCATAACGGTCCGTGCGGGGATTCGTCTGCTCCCAGAAGAATTGGTCGATGAGGTAGCCGTGCGCCCCGTGGAGCTCGATACCATCGAAACCGATCCGTTTGGCTTCGGATGCGGCCTGCGCGAAAGCTTCCACTATGGAGGCGACTTCCGCTTCCGTATATTCACCGGCATTGCCCTTGGCGCCCATATGCCAAAGCTGAGGAATGATCCGCCCGCCAGCCTCGTGCACCGCAGCCACTACCTTGGCCCATCCGTTCAATGCGGCTTCACCGTAGAAGTGCGGTACATTGCCTTGATTCGATGCATCGGGGTGAGGAACTACAGTGCCCTCCGTCACGATAAGGCCCACGCCGTTCTCCGCCCGGCGGCGGTAATAGTCAACCACATTCGGGCCGGGCACACCGTCCGGAGAGTACTGCCGGGTCATCGGGGCCATTACAATGCGGTTAGACAAAGTTACATTCCCGAAAGTAAAAGGCTTGAACAAGGATTGAACTGACTCATTCGTTTTCATCTTTAGAGCCTCCAAGTCATTTTTTTAAGGCAGGATCAGCGCAATAGACGTATGCAAAACCGCTTGAATCCGCTCCGGTGAGGCACCTGACTTCTCCATCATCCGCGCACCGAGAAGAGCGCCTGACAAATGGGCGGCAAGCGCATCAGCGGTATGCCGGTTCGTGATCTGCCGCTGCTCTTGACCACTCCGGATCAACTTCCCGATCAACCGTTCCATTTCGCAGGACATCATCTCGACCTGTCGGGTTACCTCCTCATCACTGGATCCGAATTCCAGCGCGGAGTTGACCATGAAACATCCTCTGCGGCCCGCTTCATCGCTTGGGGTAAAGGAAGCGTCGCACATCATCTTCAGTTTCTCCAAGGGAGAACCGTCCAGAGAGACGAATTGTTCCATCCTCGCCACCTGCTGCTCACGATACAAGGCCAGCGCCTTCAGGAATAAGGCCCGTTTGTCATCAAAGGCACAGTACAAGCTCTGCTTCTTGACCTGAGTACGGCGGGTCAGGTCCTCGAAGGAAGTCGCCTTAAAGCCTTTCGTCCAGAACACTTCCATGCACTGCTGAAGGGCACATTCGATGTTAAATTCTCGGGGTCTGCTCATGGGATTATCGTATCGGTTCTTGACTATGTAGTCAATAAATATTTTTACAGCATGACCATTATTATACATAACAGACTGCGGTCCCTTATCCTAAAATACACAGAAAAGAGCAGCTGCGCGGCAGCCGCCCTCTGTTCTATCACCGGCGTTTATTCTGTTAAGACTGTCATCCCACTTGGCCTGCACATTCGGTTCGCCTCCCGATGATTACGTTAGCGTCATGCTCTTCGGAATGAACCCATTGGGGAAGCAACCCAGATCGGGCAAGGAGCTCGGCAGTCCAGGGCGCCTGCATCCTACTGGTTTCGATCAGCAGACAACCCCCAACGGCCAGCCACCGGGAAGCCCCGGCCGCGATTCTTCGTTGGACACCCAGCCCATCAGGCCCTCCGTCCAGCGCAATCCTTGCCTCATGCATGCGGGCCTCCGGCGGCATAAGCCGGATGGACTCGGTAGGCACATAGGGCGCATTGGCTATAAGAACATTGACCCTTCCGCACAGCTCATCCGGCAGCGGATCATAGAGATCCCCCTCATATACGAGGCCATCGGCCAAACGAATATTCCGACGGGCGCACCGTACGGCAGCCGGATCGATATCCACGGCGTGCAGTTCAATACGCCCCCTCATTGCAGCCAAGGCTGCGCCAACAGCTCCCGAACCGCAGCACAGGTCAACGACTATGTCTCCCGGCTGCATGAGTGCCGCGGCCTGCCGAACAAGAAACTCCGTCCTGTACCGGGGAATGAACACACCGGGATCGAGCTCGATCCGCAGGCCGGAGAATTCCACCCATCCGACAATGTGTTCGAGCGGAACCCCCGCCGCTCTCCGGTCTACCCGCTCAGCCAGTTCGGCAGTGCTCCGCGAAGCGGAGAGGAGCAGCCGGGCTTCTTCTTCGGCAAACACACAACCGGCTGCACGAAGCTTCCTTACGACCGTTTCCCAGATGGCATTTTCTTCATCACAAGTATCCACATATCCTCCTATTTGGCCTGGGATATTGTCTCCATACCCCAGTCTACAAGGGATCGCCGGTTTCCCATATGCAGAAATCTTTTATACCTAAACTATCCTCCCCTTCCCCGGTACAAAAGAAAGAGGCTGCACCCCCTACCTTCGGACGGTGCAGCCTCTTTCTCATTTCCTGGTACGTTCTTCCCGCTTCAGCTTCCGGACAAGCCGGTCAGCTGCAGCAGCTTGGAGATCAACGTGACCGTCTCGGCACGGTTCGTCAGGCCCTGCGGCTTGAACGTTCCGTCTTCATAGCCGGACAGCAGTCCCAAGACCTGCGCCTTGGCAATCGCTTCGCGCGCATAGCCGCTCACCGCTCCGCTGTCGGTGAAGGCCGCCGATGAACCGGCCCCCGCGCCTGCGGCTTGAGCTTCCGCCTGCACATAGCCGAGGACCCGGGTCAGCAGCACCGCGGCCTCTTCGCGGGTAATCCGCTGGCTGCCGCGGAACGAGCCGTCTTCGTAGCCGGAGATCAGTCCCCGCTCGGACATCGAAGCAATAAACCCGGCATCCCATGCCGCAGGATCGACATCCGTGTATTGCACGGAGGCCGCCGCATCCGGCACCCAACCGAGTGCACGGGCCAGGACCGCTGCGAATTCGGAACGGCTTACCGGAACCTCAGGCCGGAAGCTTCCGTCCGGATAACCATCCACGACGAGCCGGCCGCTTAGCCGCTCAATCGCATCCTGGGCCCATGTTCCCGCGGTATCCGTAAAGCCGGTGGAATGTGTGATCACACCGAAGGTTCCGTTATGATCAGCTTTCAGTACAAGAACCGTGGAACCCTTCACCTCCGCCTTTTCAAACGGAACCGGGTACACCGTGCCTTCCCCGCTGATGCTGATACCGGCAGCCTGATTGGCATTGGCCGAAGGCCGGAGCCCGAAAGCTTTGGTCAGGTAGACGCCCTTGTACTGATCGTAAGGATAGGTCCGTCCGCCGGCTTCCACCACGATGGAGAAGTCATACAGGCGGGCGGATGCCGCATCCACGCCTGCCGGCGCCGGCTTGGCCGTAATCGCAATCAAGATGCGGGCCTGCCCGGCGTCCGCGGCACTGATTCCCAGTGCTCTGGCCAGCGCCTCCGGTGTGAAGAGCCGCACCGGCAGATCGAACGAGGCCCCGTCTGCGGCAACACCCACACTGCTGGCCCCATGGCCTGTTCCGATCAGTGACATGATGCCGCTGGAGATCTCGATCTGTGCACGCTGCACTCCCTCCGGCACAGTGATGAGGAAGACCTTCGGTCCTTTCTTGCCGTCGAGCTTATCCTTGACGGCTCCCTCGCTCAGGCTGACTACCGTGGTCGAGCCATTATGGCTCACGGTACCCGCGAGCGGCACGAATTCGGTGCCGCCCGGCCGAACTGGAATCAGCCACGGTGTGTCATCTGCTGCCGGCACTTCCGGTTTCGGTGCAGGGTCAGGGAGCTCGCCGCCCCCCGTACCGCCGCCACTGCTGCCCGTGCCGCCGTCGTTATCGCTTCCGCCGCCATTGTCCGAACCGCCGCCATTCCCACCGCTCGAACTCGAGTGTTGACGGGTGACCTTCAGGATGTACTCCTTCTTGGAGCCGTCCGGGGCGGTAACGGTAATGTCGAAGGTATTCAGCCCTTCGGAGAGATCGGCTTTCACCGATGCCGCTCCCTTTACGGCTGTAGCGCCGTTGATCGATACCTTGGCATCCGCGTCCTCTGCCTCCGCTCGGATATCGATGGTGCTGACACCGCTGCCCACGATCGCTTCGTAGGTGTCGGTTTTGCCCGGCTCAAGAACGGCCTTACCCTCGGACAGTGTCAACGACTTTAGGATAGTGCTCGTCACCGTTACGCTGGCAACCGCCTGCTCACTGCCATATTGGGCGGTAATGTCGGCCTTTCCGAAGCCGACCGCCGTTACCTTGCCCGCAGTATCCACTTTAGCAACCGATGAATTGGTGCTGAAGAAGATAGATTGGGCGGTCACGTCACGGAGTACGCCTGGTCCGTAGACGGCTGTCACCACCGTCGCATGACTTTCACCGAGACGAAGAGTGTAGATGTAACTGTCGAGCTGAAGTCCCGGATCCCTTACCATTACTTTTATCGGGGAGGAGACACTGCCCTTATACAGCGGATTGCCATCCGCATATACGGCCTTGATCTCCGAGCTTCCCAGCGGCAAAGTAATATCCTTAAGAAGAGCATTCCCCCCAGCGTCCAGCGGAGCTTCGCCCAGAAGCTGGCCGTCCCGCAGGAAGCTGACCGTCCCGCTTGGCTTGCCCATTCCTGGAGCAATGACAAGCACTTTGGCACTCAAATTGACGCTCTCTCCATAAACCGCGTCACTCACCGAAGGCAATACCGCCGTCGAGGTTGCGGCCCGGTCTATGGTCAGGGTAAAGGCTGATACGCTTTTCGCATGGAGACCATCACCGGCATAGGATGCGGTGAGGTTATAAGTACCCGGCACAAACTCTGTCAGTCCAATTACGGCTAAACCGTCTGCCTCAAGGACTCCGTGGCCCAGCTCTGTAGCACCGCTAAGGAGCACAACCTCTCCTGTCGGCGTTGTACCTGTGGACTTCACTTTGACCGTCAGCTTTACCTTCTCGCCATAGACAAACCCGGTAACCGTTCCCTCCAGCGAGGTAGTGGTCGGCCGTAGATCGGCAGTGACCTTCACTTCAGATGAAACACTCCCTTCAAAGGAAGCATCCCCGCTGTACTCGGCGGTGTAGTTGTGCTCGCCTTTTGTCAGCTTAGGTATGGGCCACTTAGCGATGCCGGTGTCATCTATATTGACCTTACGGATCACGTCGGCCCCTTCCTTGAAGGTCACGGTTCCGCCCGGCTGCCCTTTCCCAGGGTCCGTTACCGAGACCGCTGCGGTCAGGATGACCGTCTCGTCGACGGCTGTCCTTTCTGGATCGCTTGTCAATTTGGTAGAGGTCGCCGCTTGGGCAACTGTAAAGGCCGAAAGAGCTGTAGAGATGCTGGAGGTGTACCGTTCATCGCCCGCATACTCGGCGGTCAACGAAGCGTACGAGCCGACCGGGAAGCCGGGCTCAACAGTCCAGACCGCTATCCCTTTCGCATCCAGCAGGGCAGTGCCAAGCACTTCAGCACCGTTTTTGAAGGTAACCATGCCGCTTGGTACACCACTGCCGGGTGCATTCACCTTAACTTTAGCTGTAAGTTTGACTGGCTCGCCATAGACGCTTGAGGAAACGCTAGAGCCAATCTCCGCAGTCGTGTCCGCCTGCCCTACCTGCAAGTTGGCTGAACCCGAGCTACCAGTATGACTGGCGCTGCCCTCAAATACTGCGGTAATCGTATGAGCACCGACACTAAGACCCGATGTATTCCAAGAGGCCGCTCCGCTTCCATCCAATTCGGCTGTTGCGAGAACTTCCATCCCCTCCATGAACGTAACGCTTCCCGCAGGAGCTCCGCCACCCGGTGCAGTCACGGTAACCTGGGCTGTCCAAGTGACAGACTCACCATATACGCTGGCTGCAACGGATCCAGTGAGGTTCAGCATTGTTGACGCTGGGTCCACGGTCAAAGGGTTGGCCGGGGCCGAAGTGCTCCCATTGAAGTTCGCATCACCTGTATAGACGGCTGTAAATTCATGCGTTCCGATTTCCAGCGGCGATGGAAGAGTAAAGACCGCTTGACCGCTTCCACCCACGGCCGCTGTTCCGAGCGCCGTACCGCCTTCCATGAACTGAACCGTACCCGACAGCGTACCGGCACCCGGTGTCTGCACAGCCACCTGTGCTGTCAGGATAACCGGCTCGCCGTATACTGCGGATGAGGCCGGCGCCGCATTCAACGTCACAGCCGTATCGGCACGCTCCACCGTATAGTCGAGCCCTGCAGAGACACTGCTGGCAAATGAAGTTGAGCCGCTATAGACCGCCGTAATACGGTGCGTCCCGGCGGTCAGCTTGTTCACAGGCAGCGAGGCCGTCCCCGTTCCATCCAGCGCCGCCGTACCTAGCTCGGTGTTCCCTTCCTTGAACGTCACAGTCCCGGCCGGCGTACCGCTTGCCGGAGCCACTGCTGTAACAGCGGCCGTGAACGTAACCGGCTGGCCGTAAACGCCTGACGGAGCGGATGCGATCACTTCTGTCTGTGTCGATCCGAAAAGAACCGTCTGCTCCACAACTGGCGATACGCTGCCCAGATAATTAGCCGATCCGCTGTACTCCGCTGTGATGCGGTGGATGCCCACCGCCAGTACTCCCGACGAGATGCCTGCAGTTCCAGTGGCATCCAGATCTGCGGTGCCAAGCTCGTTGGTGCCATCCTTGAACGTAACCTTGCCGGTCAGCGTACCTGTTTCCTGCCCCACCACTGATACGGTGGCCGTCCAAGTTACACTCTCCCCATAGACGCTCGGCGTCTTCGAGGAAGTCAGACTAGTCGTCGTCGCTGCCTTCGACTCGATGATCGTGCTGTCCTCTGCGGTATTATTGGACGGGTTAACATCGCCTCCGCCGGAGACGACAGCCCGGTTCGTTACCGTCGATGCCGCTTCCTCCTGAACACTCACGGTTAGCACGATCGGGTCATAGCTGTCCCCCGGTCCTAAAACTTGTGCCGATGAACACTGTGTCGGTTCTTGTCCAGTAACACAGGACCAACTGGCAGCTTGTACATTAACGAATGTTAATCCCGCCGGAAGCCAATCTTCTACCGTAACCACGCCGCTTGTCGGTGCCGAGCCTACGTTCGTGACCGTAATCGTATACGTTCCGGTCTGGCTCTTACGGAAATTCCCCGTATGTGTCTTCGTGATCGCAAGATCCGGCTGGGCCGTGACGGTGACTTGGAACGAATCCGTCATAGACCGGACAGCGCCGCCGACTTGGTGACTAACGGTCACCGTAATCGTCGCCGTACCGCTTTGTCCGGCTGCCGGCTTGACTGTAAGCGTCCGTGTGCCACCGCTGCCAGAAACGGCGAGGTTCTCTCCCGCGTTAGGGATCAGCTGTGGATCGCTCGAGACCGCGGTCACCGTATCCACGCCAAGATCCGCATCTCCGATATGGAACGGAATCTGCAGCGTCCCGCCCGTACCCATCGCAGCATCCTGCAAGTCCTCGACGCTCGGGTGCGCTTCGAACGCACCGATATCGACGGCTGCCGCCGTGTCAGCATCAGCCGCATCCGCCGTACGGGCAAATGCCGTGCCCCGCTGGTCTGCCGCTCCCGGCGCCTGGGCGGCTGTACCCGCATCGAGCGCCGGACTGCCAGCGAGCAGCGCATGCGTCTTGGTCGACCCGCCGTTGTCGGCAAGCGCACCGAGCCGCAGATCGCTGACGCCGGTTTGGTTGCCGGCCGCCCCGTTGACGAGCCCGCCGGATCCGCCGGTACCGATCAGGTTATAGCTGCTGCCCCCTGCGGCTGTGCCGAAAATATCGCTGGCCGCCTGGGAACCGAGCTTGTTGCCTGCGACAATGGTATTGTGGATCAGCGGAGAAGCCGTGCCGGCCTGGACCCCGATCCCTCCACCGCTGCCGGAAGCATTATTGTCCGAATCCGCCGTATTTCCGTAGATCGTTGCATTGCGGACAAGGTAGGCGCCTTCCACCGCGTAAGCCAGCTGCAGACCGCCGCCCCCCTTCACTGCCGTATTTCCGCTGACCGTAGAATTATCCAGATTCAGTTTAGATATGGCATAGACACCTCCGCCGAGACCGTCAAGACTGCTTCCGGCCGTTCCCGTCGCGGAGTTCCCCGCAATGGTGCTGGAGGAGACCGTTCGCTGGGCGTCTCCCATAAGGAAAAGGCCGCCCCCACTCCCCCCCGTTGCTGTATTGTTCTCAACGGTCGTGTCCGTCATGATGAAAGGCGTTACGCCCTCCACAAAAATCCCGCCCCCGCGGTTATAGGAGTTGTTGCCGGTGATTCGGCTTTTGTCGACGAGGAGCTTCCCCGCCGGATTGCCGCCAGACAGATACAAACCGGCACCGTTCCCGTTGACTGACGTATTGCCGCTTACGATAGAGTTATAGATCCGAATCGTTCCGCTGCCTGAATCGGCAGCAATGCCGGCGCCATACTCGTCTGTCCCCCGGCCGTACCGGACGGTCAGCGCCTGAATCGTTACGTTCACGTTCAAGTCGAGATTTGGGTTGATATCGATCACTCGGTCAATGCCCGCACCACTGCTCGCGCCCGCCTGGATCACCGTCGCTGCAGGATCACCCTCTGCATTGCCACCCGCACCTACAAGCACGAGATCCCCCAGGATATCCAGATCCCCTGTGGCCGCCCCATTCTCGTCTGTTCCGTTCCTGGTGAGCGTATACACGCCCGGAGGCACGTTGACCGTATCAGCGCCGGGGAGTGCATTCGACTCCATAATCGCCGCACGGAGCGTGCATTTCCCGGACGCACCGGATGCATCGGCGCACACCCCGTCGCCTGGTGCAGCGTCAGCGGTATCAGCGGTATGATTGACGGTAAAAGTCGCCGCCTGAACGGTACCATCCGGTACAAGCAGGATAACCAGCACCGTCCATAAACAAAATAAACTCCACCGCATCAGACGAAAGGCCGCCGAAGCGGCCGATGCGGCATCCGGAGCAAGTGTCCGATTCAACATGTGACCTCCCTGGTCCTCCCGGTCACCCTTCGATCCGGCACCGGGATCTCAACTATTGGCTCAACGGATTAATTACGCTGCGGGAATATGCCCTGCAGAGCGATAATGTAATTCACCGCAAGGTAAGGCTGCCGGTTGTTGTGCGGCTGGTTGCCTCCCGTAATGCCCAGCGCCTGCGGGCTCATTGGCGTGTCCGGCGCAGCAGCGGCATAAGCGGCAGGCCCCTGCCGTCCCCCCGTCTTCGACCAGACCGCCCCTTCCGGGCTGGACTGCGTGGATGAGGAATGGGCTGCTGCCAAGTGCGTGTGATAAGGCATCTGCGAATTCAGCAGCGTAACCGCCGCACTGCCTCCCGCCTCTCCCTGCGTCCGGTTCGTTAACCCGGGTCCTTGACCGAAGCCGATAGGCGCCCGGCCCATAAGGTTCGGCAGGGCGAAGGTGGTCTTGCCGTCCCCCCCATACATTGTGCCGAGAAGGGAAAATAAAGCGGTGTTCTGAATGATCGGCATCAGCTGCCCGTTACAGAAAGCCCAGTTCTTCGGCGGAAAATTCCCTGCAAATATCCGGATTTCACCAACAAACGGTTCCAAGTCGGCATCCACTCCTTTCTCTCGGTAAATGGGTTACTCTCTGGATGGATATATCCCTTCGACGCAAATGCAAAATTGAACTACACCGTAGGGCTGCATATTGTTGTGAGGCTGCGAGCTTCCTGCGGAAGACAGTGCGGCGGAACCCATAACCGTGTTCGCAGCCGCCGTATCATAGCCTGCCGCCGTCTGCTTCGCCCAGACGGCACCTGCCGGCTGATTCGTCGAAGCTTCGGAGGAACTCCCCATGATTTGATGCGTATGAGAGGGGATTTCGTTCACGGTCAGCGTATGGGACTCCTCGCCCGCGATCATGCCCAGTGTGATCCCTGTGCCCGGGTGGACGGGCACCCGGCCCCGAAGATCAGGCAGCGCAAAGTTGGTCTGTCCGTTCCCGCCGTAATTGGTGCCAAGGATGGAGAACAAGGCCTGGTTCAGATTAATCGCCAACAGCTGACCGTTGCACGGCATCCATCCCCTGGGGGCGTAACCGAAAGAGAATGCCCTGATCTCGCCTATAAAATCTTCGCTCATTACCGCATGCTCCTTTGCCAAAAAACTTCAATGCACTAATTCTGAGACGGATAAATCCCCTCAAGAGATATGATAAAATTGACCGCGAGATACGGCATCATGTTGTCATGCGGCTGATTCCCGCCTGCCGGGGATACCGCTGCCGGATGCATGGTTCCGCTGGGTGTACCGCCGGGTACCGCATAAGGATTGACTGCGGAGGCCGCCCACAGACCGCCTGCAGGACTGCCGGTCGTACCCGGCTCCTTCTGTGCCCGCACCGGGTGGGTATGCGATGGAATGTTCCCCTGAGTCAGCGTCACGGTCTCCACACCGCCCATCTGCCCGAGAGCAAAGCTGCTCTGCGTTATGGGATTCTTACCCTGGTGGACGGGAGCTCTGCCTCGCAGGTCCGGCAGGGCGAACGTCGTCTGTCCGTCGCCTCCGTATGTGGTGCCGATCAATGTGAATAGGGCATCATTCTCCGAAATCGGCAGCAGCTGACCATGACATAAGGCCCAGCCGACCGGAGCAAAATTGCCGCCGAACATGCGGATCTCGCCAATATAAGGTTCTGACATGGAATCACATCCTGATCTGATTTTTCCTCGCAATCGCATGATTGCGTTTACAGCAGAGTTCTACAGAAGTTGAAGGTCCTGCAGCTCATCTCGGGGTCACTTAACGACATGGCCCATGTAAGGTTTCCACCGCATCTGCCGGTAGACGGAGGGCTGCCCCACCGTCTCGAACCCGAGCCGCTCATACAGCCGGCCAGCGGGACTGCCCTCCACCACGCTCAGAAGGATGCTCCGGCCCGCGGCCCCCGCTTCCATCTGAAGCTCCCGCAGAAGCTGAGTTCCGATTCCCCTGCCGCGCCAAGCCGGCAGCAGCGAGAGATCGACGAGCCTAAGATCGTCCCCGCTACGGTCAATCCGGACCTGGCCTACGCGCTGCTCCTCATGAACGATGATCCAATGGTCCGACTCCGGATACTGCGACCGGTAAGACTGCTGCTGAAGCCGGTACTGCATGCCGAGGAACGCCTCCCGTTCCTGCGGTCTCCAGCCCCAGGCATCCAGCTCCTCCTGCCGTGAAGCCCCGTACAGCGAATACAGCAGGGCCTCATCCTCCGGACAAACCGGGCACATCTTCAATGGCAAGCCCCTCCTTTTATTACGTCAGCCGCCTTCATCCAACCTGCTGTACCTATTGAAGCTGAAGAAATTTATCATATGAGTCCTAGTTGCCATTGTATATTTATGCTAATCTATTATATATGAAAGCAGTCCGATCCTACTATATATTTTTCTCCATCTTCCACGATACGACATAGAATAACATTAATCGACATCCGGAGGGCATATGAGTACCAATAAACCTATTACCAGGCGTCATTTCCTTGCTTACCTGGGCACCGGAGCAGCCACACTAGTCACGGCAGCCTCAGGTCTCGAATCTCTTCTGGGTGGAAGCGGTACGGCCAAGGCGGCCTCTGTCCTTTTCGACCAGGAAACACCGGTCGTTACCTCCGGTTCTCTCGCAGGGAAGCCCGTTTCCACCGACGAACTGACCCTTCCCCAAGGCTTCCGGTATGACGTCATTGCGGCTTACGGGGACATCATCAATGCAAAGGGCGATACCTTCGGTTATGACAGCGCCTCCGCCGTATTCCTGCCGGAGAACGGTTCACGCGTAAAAGGTCTTCTGTACGTCGACCATGAGACCTCCAGCCCGCAGTGGGCCCACGGCAGCCGCAGTGAAGGTGCATACACGGCAGGGCAGATCCACAGCTGCCTGTACAACCAGGGAGCGTCCGTTCTGGAAGTATACCGTGGCATGGACGGGCAGTGGCGGATGGATCCCGCTTCCCCTGCGGCAAGACGCATCACCGGTCTCGACCCGTTCGAGCTGACCGGGCCGGCCCGCGGAGCGGCTGCCGTCCACGGAGCGGTCCAAGTACAGGGGACGCTCGGCAACCGGACCGGCGCCGTCACCTTATGGGGAACGGTGCTGACCTCCGAAGGCAGCTGGGACGACACCTGCCACGATGCGGGGCTGGACCCGAGCCATTACGGCTGGGCGGCGGAGATAGATCCGGCAGATCCTTCCTTCAAGCTGCGCAAGCATACCGCGCTCGGCCGCTTCCGCCACTCCGGCGCACCAATGAAGCTCACCCGGGACGGACGCGCTGCCGTCTATATGGGAGATACAGCCGAAGAGTCGCCGCTGTTCAAGTACATAAGCCGCGGCCGGTTCGACGAGGGACGCGGCACGGCCAATTCGGAGCTTCTGACCGAAGGCACCCTCTACGCGGCGGACCTGGAGAACGGGCGGTGGATCGAGCTGTCGGTCGACGCGGTGAAGGAAGTGCTGCGTTCTCCGGGCCTGGATCTGCCGCATGCGGTCAAGTATACGCAGGAACAGCTGCAAGCTCTGTTCCGGGAGCAGGCCGACGTGCTGGTCCATGCGGCCGAGGCGGCCCTCCTGCTGGGGGCGACACCGCTTGGACGCCAGGGCGATGCGGCGCTCCATCCGCAGGACGGAAGCCTGTACGTTTCGCTCGTGGATACGAGCGTACACGGCCAGATTCTGCGCATCGTGGAAGAGGAGGGGGATGCGGGAGCTCTCGCGTTCGACTTCGAGATCTCGGCCACCGGCGGTCCGCAGAGCGGGTTCACTTCACCCGGGCATCTTGCCTTCGACCGCAGCGGCCGGCTCTGGATCGCTGCGGATGTGGCGCCGTACCGCCTGCTCCGCTCCGCCTACCGCCGGTACGGCAGCAACGGCCTGTATGTGCTTGATCTGAAGGCACCGGCCGGCAGCGGGGTCACCCCGTTCGCCTCCGCTCCCGTCGGGGCGGCCTTTGCCTCCCCGGCGTTCACGCCGGGAGAGCAGACGCTGTTCCTGTCGGTGCAGCACCCGGGCGAAGCGTCAGGCGCCGGAACGCCGCAGGTCAGCTCCTGGCAGCATCCGTCTGGAAGCTCGGCTCCGCGTTCCGCGCTGGTGGCCGTTCGGGGATAGCCGCACCGGCAGAGAAGACTGCCCGTGTGGTCCCGTCTTCCGAAGGCATCCCGTTCTTGGACAGGGAGCAATCCGTTAGGTTGCGAGCAGGATACAGCGCAATCTGTTTGGGGCAAGCAATAGTCAGGATACCCGCACAGCCCGGGCCCCTGCTCATCCAAGCACCGGCTTATGCCCCGCCGCCTGCGCCTCTTGCCAAGGCTGCCAAACGAAAGAGGAACCGGAATATTCGCTTTATATTTCAAAGGCGAAATTCCGGTTCCTTACAGGAATGTAAGCTATGATGTTGCATACTCGGGATGAAGCCGTTCCTTCGGGAGCGGCTTTTGCCTGTTACGCCTGGCCGTCGCGGATCCGCCACTTCAGGGCCCAACGGTCCATTTCCTTCAGCACCCCATGGAAGTCCTGCCCCTTCTCGGTCAGGGAATACTCGACCGTGACGGGCACGGTGGGATACACCTCACGCCGGACGATGCCGGTCTGCTCCAGATGGCGCAGCGTATCGGTCAGAGACTGGGTCTTGACCACCGCAACACTGCGCTGCAGCTGCTTGAACCGCTGCGGTCCTTTCTGCAGTTCATCAATTACGAGGAACGCCCATTTGGCACCGAGAATTTGCAGGACGTCGCAGATGTTCGAGTTCTTCTGTACCTCAGGACAAGGCTGCTCCATACCTTCACCCGCTTACTAAAGTATAGTTAGTCAAAATAACAGGACAATGTCCAAAACCTTTGCCTTCTTACCACGATATAGCAGCCGTATTATACTGTCAATCAAACGAGATCGATCGGACTCCAGCCGGCCCGCCGTGCCGAAAAGTCCGTAACCGAAAGGATGATGGTTTATGAATCGACTGCCTATTCTGCTGCTTGCCCTTGGCGCTTTCCTCGTGGGGACGGCCGAGCTTGTCGTAGGAGGCGTCCTGCACGCCATGGCCGATGACCTCGGCATCTCCATCGCACTCGCCGGCCAGTTCATTACAGCTTATTCCCTCTCTTTTGCCCTCGGAACCCCCATTCTCATCGCCGTGACCTCCCGTCTCGGCCGCAAATCCCTGCTCCTTGGCTCGCTCGCCATTTTCATCGCCGGATCCCTCCTCTCCTGGGCCAGTACGGGCTATGCCGTCATGCTCGTCTCCCGGATCATCCTGGGCTTGAGCGCAGGCGTCTATACGGTCGTCGCGGTCTCCTCGGTCACGAAACTCGTGCCCCCGGAGCGGATGGGCAGCGCCATCTCCATGATTGCACTCGGTTTCGGAAGCGCCATGGCCCTCGGCGTGCCCATCGGGATCGCGGTCACCGGGTGGTGGAGCTGGCAGGCCATCTTCGCCGGTCTGGCCGCTGTCAGTCTCGCCGTCACGCTGCTGCTCCTGCAGCTTCTCCCCCAGATCGAAGGCGATGCGCCAGTCACGTTCCGCCAGCGGTTCTCGGTGCTCGGCCAACCTGTCATTCTGAGCGGCCTGCTCGTCTCCCTGCTGCAGAACGGCAGCAATTCGGTGCTGCTGACGTACCTCACTCCTTACCTGCAGGAGGTACTTCACCTGAACGCTTCCCTGCTTGGCGCCATCATGCTGACGCTCGGGCTGGTGGGCATGCTCGGGTCGCGGCTGGGCGGCATCGGGGTTGACCGGTGGGGCAGCGTGTTCATGCTCATCTCCACCATCGCCCTCGCAGCGGTCACGCTCGGGCTGCTTCCCTTGGTCACCGCCTCGCTGACCGCCGGCCTCATCCTCGTCGTGATCTGGTTCAGCTCCCTCTTTATGAGTGCGCCGGCCCTTCAGACCTACTTCATCCAGCAGGCGCCCCAATCCAGCAATCTCGTGCTCAGCCTCAATCTGTCCGTGATTCACCTGGGACTCGCGGCAGGCGCCGGCGCAGGCGGGGCCGCTGTGAGCTGGACCTCCACCGTCCACTACAACCCTTGGATCGGCAGTGTGGCGGCCCTGCTCAGCCTGATCGCTGCCTTCGTTTCGTTCTCCCTGCGCAAAAGCGGGGCCCTCGCCCGGGCCGCAGCCCGGTCGTGATGCCCATAACGCAACCGAAATAGAAGCAGCAATCCCCCTGCCCCAAATAGCAAACAGCCTCTGCCGTCATGGCAGAGGCCGGACTTCCTCCCCCTTCCGCTCCCCCGAGTCTGCCGGGTCTTCGGCAGCCTCCTCCTTACGGCGGGACGGCAGGGTCAGGACAACAACAGTAAGAATAATGCACAGGCTCCCCAGCAGCTGCACCGCATCCATGGGGATGTGAAGGAACAGCATACCGACCAGCACGGAGGTCAGCGGCTCGGCGCTGCTCAGGATGCTTGCCTTGGCGGCCGTCACATAGCGGAGGCTCTCGAGGAACAGGAAGAAGGGAATGATCGTTCCGATGATGACAATGAACGCGAGCAGCCCGCCCATGTACAGCGAGCTCTGGCTCCAGTCGAAGGTCCATGGGGGATGCAGTACGGCGAGTCCCGCCCCGCCGATCAGCATGCTCCAGCCCACGACGGGCACCGAGCCCCAGGCCGCGACCAGGCGGCCGGGGTAGAGCGTGTAGAACGCCGCAGCGAGCGCCGTCAGGATGCCCCACACGAACGCTTCCACCGACATCGTCAGGGAGCCGAAAGAGCCTCCCGTTGTCATGAGAAAGATCCCGATCAGCGCCAGCGCGAAGGCCGACAGCTCCCGGCCGCCGGGCATCCGGCGCATTTGGACCGACACGTAAGCGATGATGAAGACCGGCCCCAGGTACTGAAGCAGGGTCGCGGTAGCCGCATTGCCCTTGTCAATCGCTTCGAAGAACGTATACTGCACCCCAAGCATGCCGACCAGCCCGAAGACGAGCAGCGAGCGGCGGTCCTTCTTGTGCGTCCACACCGAGAAGGTGCTCTTCGCTCCCTGCAGCAGACCATGCAGCAGTATCATCAGCCCCCCGGCGGACAGCATACGGACGGACACGAGCCAGCCGGGAGACGAACCATAGTGCGAGAAAAACAGCTGCGCCCCGATGCCCGACAACCCCCAGGCAACGGCCGCGGCGAGTACCATCATGACGCCCTTGTTCTTCATGTCTCTTCCCCCTCAGATATCTTAGTAACATAACATGGAGGGGAAGATTTGGACAGGCCCATTTTTACTTATATTGGATGCCCCGGTGCCCGGAACGCGATACGCTTCCGTCCTAGAAACCTTCGCCGATCTTCACCTCGGCGCGCTGCGGCTTTTCTTTGTAAGCGGACGGCGGCATGCCGACGTACTTCTTGAACTTGCTGTGGAAGTAATCCACGTTGGCATAGCCGACGAGCTGGGCGACCTGATGCACCTTGAGCCCCTCACCGAGCAGCTCGATCGCCCGCCGGATGCGCACCTTGTCGAGGTAGGTGTGGAAGCTGTCGCCGGTGTAGTTCTTGAAGAGCTTGCCGAGATAGCCGCTGTTGTATTTGAACAGCTCCGCGAGCGTCTCTAGCTTCAGGTTCTCGCTGTAGTGCCGCTGGATAAAATGCAGCATCTGCTTCAGCACCGGCTCGCTGCTCGTGCTGCCGGCCGTGTCGATCAGCTTGTCGAAAGCGCTCCCCACATAACGGAGCAGGGCTTGATAGCTCGGCTGTTCGTAGATCCCCGTCACGACCGGCATGCTCTCCTGTACCCGAGGCAGCGCTGCGGCGCCGCCCTCGGACAGCTTGCCGAGCACCACCGTGACCAGCTGGGCGAATTGGGTCTTCACCGCCTGCTCGGCCGGATCCTGGCGCAGCATCCAGCGGCCGGCCTCCGTCAGCGCGTCCCGCACCCCTTCCTTGTCCCCGAGGTCCAGGGCAAAGTAGAGCTTCTCGGCGCTCTTCTCCGCAGCGGCAGCCACCTTCTCCGGGGGCTCCGCCGTTGCTGCCAGCAGCTCCTCGAGCTCCGCGCCGAGCCGCGTATGAATCTCCGCGCCGCCCAGCAGGAAGCGCTGCCCGAGCAGCCGGCACGCCCCGGCGTAGGAGGCTGCCAGGCCTTCCGGGCTGCCCGCCGCCGGCCCGGCTGCCGCCGTGAAAGCGAGGCCGAGCGCGCCGAGTCCCTCGCTGAGCTCGTCGTAGAGCCGCTGCCGGACCTTCGGCATGCCCGGGTTCTCGTAGAGCAGCAGGCCGATGTAAGGCTCGGCCGGGAAGACGAACCCGCAGCCGCACGCATCGAACGACTCGGTCAGCCAGCGCTTCGCGGTCCCGTAAGCTTCGGCCGCGGTGTGCGCGGCCGCTCCGGCCTCCGCGCCCGCGCTCGGGTTCACCGCCACGAGCAGAATGCCGCAGGTGCGGCCCTGACCTCCGGTCAATTCCTCCAGCTCCTCGCGTCCCAGTCCTTGCGCGGCCGCGCCGCCGTGAAGCACGGCCCGCAGCAGCTCTTCACGCCGCCTCGAGCGGCTGAGCCGGACCGTCTGCGCCTTGTGCTCCATCTCGGCGGCGATCCGCTCCAGCTCCCGGTGCACTTCCTCCTCGTCCACGGGCTTCAGCATGTACCCGTTCACGCCGCACCCGATGGCCTGCTTCGCGTATTGGAAGTCCGCGTAGCCGCTTAAGACAAGGAACCGGCACGCCGAATCCGTCTTCCGGATTTCCTCGAGCAGCTGCAGCCCGTCCATCCCCGGCATTTTGATATCGACGACCATCAGGTCCGGAGACAGCTCCGCATGCAGCCGCAGTCCCTCCCGGCCGTTCGCCGCGTCGCCCGCCACTTCAAAGCCGTACCGCTCCCAGTCGATGAGCGTGCGAAGCCCCTTGCGGATCGCGAGCTCATCATCGACAATCACAACCTTCTTCATCACATCATCCCCCTACCGGTATCATGAAATGAATGCGGCTGCCCGCATCCGGCCTGCTCGTAATCTGCAATCCGTATCCTTCGCCGTAGGTCAGGCCGAGCCGCTGGTGCACATTGCGCAGCCCGATCCGGTGCTCGCCCTCCCCGTCGCTGTCCTCCAGCGACCGCTCGATGAACGCCATGCGCTCCGGCGGGATGCCGAGGCCGTTGTCGATCACCTCGATCCGCAGGTGGTCATCCTCCAGCTTCGTCCGCACCTCGACGACCCCGCCCTCCTCCCGGCTCTCCAGGCCGTGGATGATCGCATTCTCCACGAGCGGCTGGATCATCAGCGGCGGCAGCGGGATGTCCCGGGCGAGCGGGTCAAGCTCCAGCTTGAAGGTCAGCCGGTCCTCGAAGCGGAACGTCTGGATCTCCAGGTAGCAGCGCACGATCTCCAGCTCCTCGGTCAGCGGAATCCGCCCTCCGCCGATCTCCAGATTCTTACGGAGCAGCTTACCCAGGGAGCGGACGATCGCGGCAAGCTCGGCCTGCCCCTGCATATGGGCTTTCATCCGGATCGACTCCAGCGCGTTGAACAGAAAATGCGGATTGATCTGGCTTGCCATCATCTTCAGCTTAATGTCCCGCTGCTGCAGCTCGAGCTGGCTTTTCTGGTGATTGGACTCGCTCACTTCCTCCATCAGCTCCCGGATGCTCTCCACCATGTAGTTGAACTGGCGCGACAGCATCCCGATCTCATCGTTCCCGTCGATGGTCGAAACCACGTTCAGATTCCCTGTGGACACTTGAACGAGCTGCTCCTTAAGCCGGAACAGGCGGCCTGACAATAGCTTCGAAGAAAAGTAGATGAGCACCATCGCGATCGACAGGCTCGTCAGGATAATAATCAGGCCCATCAGGGAGATCCGGTTGGCTCCGCTGACGATGCTCTCGATCGTAAAAATCGACACGATCTTGAGCCCGTTACCGCTCGCTTCCGGCAGCAGATCCTCGACGAGCACCTTCGACGGCTTCCCGCTGAACACGGCCTCGTAGGTTCCGGTCACCATGTTCAGGAAGTCCGGACCAAGCTGCAGCTCCGCCGCATTGCGCCCGACCCACGCGGGATTCTTCGCGGCGACGACATACCCCCGCTCATCCAGCAGCATCGTATCGAACGGCTCCTGCCGTACCATCGCATTCAGCGAATCGGCGTTGACGTTGATGACCAGGACACCGGAGGTCCGGTACTCATGGAATACCACGCGCCTCACCAGGCTGAGATACTTCTGATTGCCCTTCGTCTCGTCTTCGATATAATTCCAGGAGATCGTATCGTGGTTGTTAGCCATCGCATTGCGGTACCAGAAGGCCCCCATCGTCCTCGTATCCGGCTGGAGAAAATCCCAGTTGTCGATCAGCGTCGGATTGGTCGTGTAGAATCGGATATTGGTGATCTCCTTGTACAGCTTCATATATTCCTTGAATTCGGCGTAATTCCGGTAGGCCTCCACCACCTCATAGGTGGAATCATAGCGGGTATTGACCAGCGTGCTGAGGCGCGGATCGACAAGCAGCTTGTTCGATACCTCGATCGGCATCCGGATGATTTCAAGTGTTCTCTGCTTGATCTTATCCACGTTATTCGAGGTCTGCTGCGTTGCATGGTCAAGCACGGTCTGGCGGAACTCATAGGTCAGAAAACCGCCGACAAGCATCACGGGGATGAAGACGACGAGGATAAAAGCAAGAATGAGCTTATTGCGGATGTTCACGTTGTTGGACCAGCGGATTAGTGCTGCAACCGGATTCATAGAAAGTCACCTCAAGGGCCGGACGATGCCGTCGCATCGGAAGCGGGGAGCCGCCGCCGTTTGTGGTAACGCTTACCGTACCGGATGCGCTGAAATCCTCGGTATGTCCGGTGATGTTATCCTGATTATACCCCAGGGCCGAATCATTCGCCTACAGGCCGATCTATGCATCTTTTCCCCCGAAAATTAGACATGAGACCGAACCGGGGACGGCCCACATCCCGGTTACAAGCTAAACGGCTTCGCCGTCTTTTACGGACGGTGCGCGTTTAGATGTGCGTTGATAAGAAATATAAGATGACGGGATCAAGTCCTGGCGAGATATACATTCTTATATTGTAAGAAAAACCCCTGATCGAGGTTCTTTCGAGGAAGCACATGCTTAACAAAAAACCCCCGGCCCGCCTAAGCGGCGGGATCGGGGGTTCGGTAAGTGAGCCTAGATGGCCACCGTTCGGATTAGAAGCTCTCGTTGATGACGACGTTATCGAGCGGCAGACGCTCGGTCGCACGTGCAGGGTTCGCCGCTTTGCCGATCGGCAGGAGCATTACCGGTACATAGCGCGCCGGAATCTTGAACTCCTCGATCAGTGCTTGCGGGTTGTAGCCGCCCATCGGTACGGTATCGTAGCCTTTGGCACGGGCTGCCAGCATCAACTGCATCGCCGCCAGGGAAGCGTTGCGGATCGCCTCGTCGCGTGCTACGGCCGGATTGTTCTGATACGCGCCGTTGATCTGGCCGACCATCATGTCGCGGATCTCCTGCGTCGCCGACTCATAGACCTTCGGAGCGATAAGGTTCGCTTCCAGGTCGCCGAGCACTACGACAACGACGGAAGCGTCGGATACCTGCTGCTGGTTGAAGGCGATCGGCAGCAGACGGTCCTTGTTCGCCTGCTCCTGAATCACGAGGAAACGCCAGTGCTGCAGGTTCCATGAGGACGGTGCGCTGTGCGCCAGGGACAGAATTTCGTTAAGTTCCGCTTCCGGAATCACCACGTCACGCTCGTATTTGCGTACGGAATGACGGGACAGAATCGCTTCTTCTGCGCTGATCGTTTGGTTTACTTGGCTCATGTGGCTCACTCCCAAATCTTGTTTTTTTCATCATAGCCGAATCACTTACTTTTGTAAAGTATATAATGTTTTGTAAATTTTATTTTACAATTCACACCAGACCCGGTTCGCATACCCATCCTACTTTAGCCCGCACGGACTGTTTTTATTCGGAGCTTCGAATGGAAAAGAAAAAGACCCCTCCCAGGGACGCCTTAAATGGGTGACTATGACGGAATCGAATCCGGCTGCTGCCGGCTTACGGGCAAATACAGCGTGAAGCGGCTTCCCTTCCCCGCCTCGCTCTCTACGCTGAGGTGGCCGCCGAGCCTCTTGGCCAGCTCCAACGAGATGGACAGGCCCAGACCCGTGCCGCCGTACCTCCGGGAGATGGAACCGTCCGCCTGGCGGAACGCTTCGAAGATCAGCGCATGCTTGTCTGTACTGACGCCGATGCCGGTATCGAGAACGGAGAAAGCCACCCAGGGTCCCTCTTCCCCGTCGGGCCCTCCGCGTACGGCGCCGATCTCCAAGGCGACGCCGCCCTCCTCGGTAAACTTGACCGCGTTGGTCATCAGATTCTTGAGGATCTGGTGGACCCGGGCCGCATCCGTCCGGATGATCTCGGGAGCATCCCCGGCAGTGGTGGCGGAGAAGGAGAGTCCCTTTTGGCCTGCAGCCCAGGAGAAGATATGCTCCAGGATCTGGGCGATCTCCCGGACGGAGACCTCCTCATCGTGCAGCTCCAGGTGGCCCGCTTCCATCTTGGAGAGATCCAGGATGTCGTTGATCTGCCGCAGGAGCTCCTCACCGGATGCCCGGATGATTCCGAGATACTGCACCTCCTCCTCCGTGAAGCGCCCCTCATGCCCGTCGGCCGTAAGCTGAGAGAGCGTGATGATGCTGTTCAGCGGCGTCCGCAGCTCATGCGACATCGTCGCCAGAAACTCCGACCTGTAGCGCGAGGCCAACTGCAGGTCGCGTGCCTGCTGCTCGAGCACCGCCTTAGCCCGCTCCAGCTCTCTTTTCTGTTCGACGAGCAGTTCGTTCGTCGCACGAAGCTCAGCGGTCCGCTTCTGGTCGAGGTAGAAGTCCCGCAGAATGAACAGGAACAGGGCGCTGAGCAGCGTCCCCATGGGAAGCGTGTAAGGCATGATCGTGCTCACGTACTCCAAGATGGGGATGGCACCGAACAGCGCCAGGTTCACGGCGTTGAGCACATTGATGACCAGCAGCGATATCACGAAATTCGCTGGATAGCCGACGCTCGCCCGCCGGAACCAGACGGACAGGCCCGCAGCGGCCAGACCGAGCAGCGTCAGGTTGAAGAAGCCGGCCAAGCCCGCGTCATTCCATCCGAGGGTCAGGCGGACCAGACCGATGCCGATGCCCACCAGAAGGGTAAGCGAAGTCCGCCGGAACACAAACATGCTCACGATCACCGGCACCAGGCGCAGATCGAAGAGCATGGTTTCGTTGATCCTCAGACCGAAGAGCATCGTCACCCAGCCGGCGAACACAAGCAGCGCCGCCACCAGAGCATCGCGTACCCTCGCAGACATGGCGGTCCACCAGCCGAAGCGGCCGGCGCTATATTTGTAACCCAGGTTTACGAGATAGGAAAGCGTAACGAGCAGGGAGACATTGACGAAGAATACTTTGGTAAAAGGCATGGGAACCTCCGGGCCGGCGGACGGCTCGGAGCCGTTTTATTGCCGTACTTTTCCATTATACCCGAGGGGGCTCGCTTCAAAAAGCGGGGATTGCGCAGAGGACCGATTGGAGGTTGACATTCGCATAGGAGAGCCCGTAATACCACGGGTTCGGCTGCACGCGGAGCCCGTCCGTGACCGGGCCGCCGATTCCTGGTCCCGGCGGGAGCGGAGCGGGCCGGTACCCGGAGACCTGCAGGCGGCGGATCCACTCCGCCGTCCGTACGCACGGTGCCTCTGGAGTCGGCGCCCCAGCCGGGCCTGCTTCGCCAAGGACCGAGGCCAGCCCCGCCCCGTAACGGGCCTGCAGGGACATGCGCACGCCTGCGGGCAGCAGGCGGTCGCCCAGCCAGCGGAACAGCGCTTCATAGTAAGGCCAGGCGGCCTCGAAGCGGCCGAGCGGCCCGCCTGCCGCGGCGAGATCCGCGTCCGGCACGCTGAGCACGAGCGCACGCGGGCGCAGGCCGTTCACCTCTGCCAGCAGCTCAGCCGATGGCGCGGGGCCGGCCGGATCTGCGCCCGGCAGACGACCGGCCGCATAGGCGAGCAGGGTTCCGCCCCCGGCGGTCAGCTCGGCGGGCCAAGCGGCGGGCAGCACAGCTCCGCGCAGCGGCAGCGCGTGGAAGCGGACCGCCAGACCGCAGGCGGTGCCGGCCCGCTGCAGGGCGCGTTCGCCGGCGAGAAGAGCGGCCGGGTCCGCCTCCGCGGCGTAGACGGCAACCCTGGCGGGGAGCGGACGGCCTGCGGCGTGCAGCAGCTCGAGCACAGTCGCCGCCGTGCAGGCGGTGCCGGGGCCGAGCAGCAGCAGGCGCAGCTCGCCGTCCGGGGGGGCAAGCCGTGCGAGCATCGCTGCGGCCGTGTGGTGCGCCGCCGCCTCGAGGCCGGCCTGCGCGGCATGCGCTGCCGGCGGGGCCGGGCGCCGCGGGACGGCGCCTGCGGCCGGGGCAAGCTGCTGCTGCATGGCGGCGGCCCAGAGCGCGGGCAGCCGTGCACCGTCCGGCAGGGTGCCGAGCCAGCGCTGCAGGCGTACGGCGGCGGCCGCCGGGCTCTGCAGCGCAGAGGCGAGCAGCCAGCGCAGCTCGCCGTAAGCCTCTGCGGGCAGGAGCAGCGGCTCGGCCGCGGGGATGGCAGCGGGCGCCGCTGCAGGGGACAAGGCCGTGAAGACCGTACGGCCGGGCGCCGGGCGCTGCAGAACGGCCGAGGAGCCTGCGGGAGGCGGGAAGGTCGGGGACATGGATTCTTCTCCTTTACTTGGGGGATCGGAGGGGCAGGAGACGAAGGGGATTTTTTTACCGTATGGGGTACGGGGACACGTTAGGTACGGGTACACGCTGGCTGAGGAACGGAAAGGGGAAACCTGGGAACGTGCAGTACCCTGTATCGTGGCCAGAATTCGGGTTCATTCGTTAAGATGCCGCAGCCTGTGGAAGGTCGTCCTCCTGCGGGAGGAGATTGGGGCTTATTCCGGCGAAGGAATCAGCGTAAAGGAACCGACGACCGGCAGCGGCCGGCGTTCTCCTCTTGCAGCCTTCACCATTCCAAGAACGGCGAGCGCCAAGACAGCCAAGTTCGCTATGGGCATCAGCAGCCAGCCGATGACGGGGATCAGTCCCAGGATAATGTTGAATGCCATCGCGGTCAGCAGCAGAAGAAGCCCTTGATTCGCATGGTACATCGCGAAGCGGGAGTCCTTGGCGGTCAAGACCGGCAGGAAAAACAGAATATAGGCCAGCACGGCGGACGTTTTGTTCCGCTCGATGTCTTCCTTCTCGGAGATCGGGCGGCCGGGTTCCATCGGTTTCATGAATAGACACCTCATCGTTTCAAGTTGGTTTACGCTATTTATCATAGGACCGGCCCGGTCACAATGACCAGTTACCGGCATCATGCGGGCGGTCATATTTTTTCGGCGCAGAGGGAGCAGGGCATTCAATTCGTCCGGGGATTGCTCTATAATGGAAGCATGAATGGAGTGAAAACCATGAACAGCCCGACAACCATCGTCCTGGCGGACGACCAGACCCTGATGCGTGACGGACTGCACACGATCCTGACTCTTGAGGACGACCTCGAGGTCGTAGGGACGGCCGAGAACGGCCAGCAGGCCCTTGAGCTGGTGGAGCAGCTGCGTCCGAATCTGGTATTAATGGATATTCAAATGCCGATTATGAACGGGATCGAGAGCACGAAGCGGATCAAAAAACAGTTTCCCGAAACGATTATCCTCATCCTCACCACCTTCGCCGAAGACGACTATATAGTAGAAGGGCTCGCCAACGGCGCTTCGGGCTTCCTGCTCAAGGACATGCCGGGAGACAAGCTCATCCAGTCCATCCGCGACTGTGTGAAAGGCCAGCTCATGATGCCCGCTGTGATCGCTTCCAAGCTCGCGGCCCGGCTGTCCTCGGCCTCTGCGGCCGCCACCGCCGAATTCGATCCGAAGCGCCTCAAGTCGGAGGGGATCTCCTTCACGGAGCGGGAGAAGAATATCATCTCCCTGATGATGGAGGGAAAAAACAACCGGCAGATCGCCGGATTGCTCTTCATGAGCGAAGGCACCGTGAAGAACTATGTGTCGATGATCTACAACAAGATCGGTACCAACGACCGGACGAAAGCCATTCTTGCCCTGAAGGAATGGATGACTCCATAACTCCCGGATGCGGCCTTCAGTTCCCGGAAGCGTACCCACAAACGGCAGTCTAAGGAATCTTGGACTGCCGTTTGTGTTGGATTCGCCCCTCTGGGGGGAGGAAGCCCCAGGCATGCTGGGATTCCTTCCGCCGCATCCTGCCTCTTACCGAGCGCCCCGTCATGCCGCTTGCCTTGGCTGCGTGCCCTGTGGAGCCGCATCAAGCTACGGATATACCTGACTTTTCCCTTGCCTCCTGTCCGACACGGAGTCCCCCCCCTGCGCCGCGGGCCCTGCCTCTTACTCGAGCGTCCCGTCATGCGCTGGCCTTGGCTGCGTGGCTCCTGTGGAGCCGCATGGGGCTGCCGGTATACCTGAATTTTCCTCCGCTTCCTGTCCGACACGGAGTCCCCACCGACGTTGCTAACCCCGCCTCTTACCGAGCGCCCCGTCATGCCGCTTGCCTTGGCTGCGTGCTTCCTGTGGAGCCCCATCAGGCTGCGGGTACGCCTGAATTTTCCTCCGCTTCCTGTCCGACACGAAGTCCCTCCCGGCCGCTGCCCCCGCCTCTTACCGAGCGTCCTGTCATACCGCTTGCCTTGGCTGCGTGCATCCTGTCGAGCCGCATCAAGCTGCGGGTATGCCTGACTTTCCTCCGCTTCCTGTCCGACACGAAGTCCCTCCCGGCCGCTGCCCCCGCCTCATACCGAGCGCCCTGTCATGCCGCTGGCCTTGGCTGCGTGCCCTGTGGAGCCGCATCGAGCTGCAGGTATGCCTGACTTTCCCCCGCTTCCTGTCCGCACGGGGTCCCCCTCCTGTGCCGCTGACCCTGTCCGCTTATTGGAATCTGCCCCTCCGGCCGGATCTGTGACTGTATACCTTTGGGCAGCACCAGTCCGCACGGGCACCGGCCTTGCCCTTGCTCTTTCTTTTCCCCGCTGCGTTTTCGCCCCCGCTCTATTTCACTGCCGATCTGCGCCCTTCCCTTAGAGCTTCAAACCCTTGGCCTCCTCTCCCGTCGAGCCCTTCGCCCGCCTTTTCGGCCCCTCATACACCGGCTGACCTCGGTTTCGATTTCCGTCCTTTTTCCCCGTATTCCCTTTCTCTCGCTGTCCATAGTCAAGTGCACTGGGCGGTTCGTCCTGCAGTTCATGCATGAACTTATGACTGGCGTCACTTATCATGTGACCGTCCCATGCCTCATAGTAGAGAGGATACATCCAAAACTGTGCGGTTTTTCACAATTCGGATTTCCTGTGCTGCCGGGCTCCCTCGGAACAACCGGATAGCCATCCTATCGTGCGAAGGGGGCCTTATCGTTATGCACTTTCAAATCACTGCCTTCACCCGGCCGGCCCTGACCGTCCTCCTTCTGCTCATCCTGGCTGCGGCGGGCGCGGGACTGCTCGGCTTCCTGCCTCTGCTGCCGGTCTCTTCCGCAGGATACGATCTGGGCCTCAGGGACGGAGGCTGGTCGGTTCATATAGGTGATCTTCCTGCCGAAGCCGGCCGGGCAGCGGATGAATCCGCAGCGGACTGGCGGCCATGGACCGAGGCTGTTCCGCAGTACGCGGGCAAGCGGTATACCGGGTACCTATGGCTTAAACGCCCTGTTCCGGCAGGCGGATGGGAGCATCCCGTCTTGTATGTCCGCGGTCTCGCCTCCTACCAGCCTTATCTGGGAGGGCTTCCTCTGGACAGCTCCTTTCCTATCCTCCAGCTTCCAATGGCGCAATCTGCGGCCGGGCTTGCCCCTTCCGTGGAGGAGAGCGGCCAAAACCTCCTCGTCCGGATCTATCAGGACGGACAGGGTCTTCAACTTGGGCAGTTGTCCATCGACAGCGAACGAAATGTATGGCTCGGGCTCATCCGGCGCGACCTGACCCACCTGACGGCCGGCACAATGTTCCTCGGAGCCGCCGTCTCCGGCTGTCTCTTGTATCTCCGCCGCCGTACCCAGCCTGCTTATCTCTATTTCGCACTGCTCGCCGGCTCGGCTGCCATCGGTGCCCTGCTGTCTGCCGAGATGGCCGCCCTGTTCCTCCCCTACCAAGCACAGGAGCTATGTCTGCTGACCCTTCCGGCGGGGGCCTACGCTTTATTCGCTCTGCTCGAATCCTCTTACGGCAGCGGCCCGCTGCATTTGCGCCGGTTACTCCGCCGGAGCATGTTCATTGTGCTGGCATTCAGTCTAGCGGCCGCCTTTTGGGACCCCGTGTTGTATAAAGAAACCATGACCCTGATCTTCCCCGTTCTGTTCTTGATCTCCCTTGTCCTGACCGCCTGGCTGGCCGTGCAGGCTTACCGCAGCTCCCAGGAGAAATCAGCCGCTTGGCTGCTCGCCGGCTGTGCCGTATGGGCCGCTGCCATCGCGGTGACCGTGCTGTCCCGTCTTCTCCCGGGCACATGGCGTGATACGGGAATCTCTGCTGGGGGGGATGCGGCTGACGGGATTTTCCTGACGGTCCTTCTCTGCCTGATTTGTCTCAGCATGATGCTTCTTCAGCGCTCCTCGGAGGCATATGGCCGGGGGGAACGCTTCCTAGAAGAATTCCAGCGTCAGAACAGCCGGCTGGCCGCGGTCAGCCGGCTGAATGAAGAACGGCTTGCGATGGCATCGCGTGAGCTGCAGGCACCGTTGAACGGCATCATCGGCTTGGCCGAATCCCTGCTGGACGGCGCTGCCGGGCCGCTCAACCGGACAGCGCGCAGCTCCTTGGAGCTGGCCGTCTCCAGCGGCAAACGCCTCGCCAGCCTTACCCGTGATAGGATTGATCTCTCAATGGCCAAACCTTTGCTGCCGCAGCAGCGCACCGAAGTCGAGATCAACCGTTCCATCCGCCTTGCGCTCGACGTCTTCGCCCCGCTGGCCGCCAAAAAAGGCGTGATGCTCGCCGCCTCCCTCCCGTCTGATCTGCCTTCGGTCTCTGCGGAAGAGAACCGTCTGGAGCAGATTCTCTACACCCTCCTCGGTCAGGCGCTGGATTTTACCTCCGGCGGGGAGATCGGCATCCATGCGGGCGTGCGGGACGGCTGCGTGGAAGTGACCGTTCTCGGTACCGGGATCGAACTGCAGAAGAACGAACGGGAGAGAATTCTGGAGGCATTCGGCTCGTACTCGGAGGGAGCACCCACAGCCCGAAGATTACCCGAAGACGAACCTTCACTCACTCTGGTCAGGAACCTCGTGGAAGGATACGGGGGGACACTTGAGCACAGCAGTGGCCCGGACGGCATCCGGTTTCGCTTTACTCTTCCCTGCTGGACTGAGCCCTCAGCGGAAGCCTCTTCGGCTTCCGACTTCGCCGAACCGCCGGCCGGACCAGACGGGGGACATACGATGCCGGAGTCCCCTTCGGACGAATGGCGCAAAGAAAAGACCGCAAACCGCTCCGTCACCGCCGGACTGCTGCCGGATATGCGCAGTCACCGTGCCTTTCGGCCTGCGGCCCGGATCCTGATCGTGGATGAGGATCCGGTGAACCTGCAGCTGCTCGATAATCTTCTGGCGCTCCAGCCTTATACGGTCGCTCAGGCCTCCAGCGGGCCTGAAGCCTTGGCCTCCATCACCGCAGAGAAACCGGATCTGCTCCTGATCGACCTCATGATGCCGCGGATGACCGGGTACGAAGTGATCCGGCTTATCCGCCGCCGCTATAAGGCTACCGAGCTGCCGATCGTGCTCGTGACGGATAAAGACCGCGCAGACGGCCTTGTCGATGGCTTCGAGGCGGGAGCGAACGACTGTGTGACCAAGCCCGTCGTCAAAAAAGAACTGCTCTCCCGCATAGAACAGCAGCTGAAGCTGCTGCGCATGCACCGTTCCCTTGCGGCGCAGGTGGAAGAGCGGACCATCGAGCTTGAAGAGACGAAGCGCAGGCTGCAGGAATCGATGCGGGAGACGGCCGAAGCGGTCGCTGAGCTCTCCGTGGCGGAAGAGCGGGGGCGTGCTGCCCGTGAGATTCATGATATTGTCGGGCATACGCTGACGACGACCGTCGTCCAGATCGAGGCTGCCAAGCGGCTGATCGCCAAGAACGACGAAAAGGGCTTCCAGAAGCTCGATGTCTCCCAGGAGCTCGTCCGCAAAAGCATGAACGAAATCCGCCATTCCGTACACATGCTCTCAGCCAGCACAGCGGATTATGATCTGACCGCGGCACTCCACCAGCTGCTGCACGACACGCAGGATACGTCGGGGATCGAGGTGGAGCACCGGATCTCGGCGATGCCCCCGCTGAGTGCCCTGCAGAAAAAGGTCATCTATCATGCGCTGCAGGAAGGGCTTACCAACGGCATGCGGCACGGGGACGGCCGGCGCTTCCGTTTTCGGCTCACCCAGGAAGAGCGGGAGCTGCATTTTCTGCTGACCAATGACGGACGTCCTTACGACGAAGGAGCCCCCATGGGCTACGGCCTTACGGCCATGAAAGAGCGGGTCCAGCAGCTCGGCGGCTCCATGTACCTCTCTGCCGGCGACCTCGATGGCTGCCGCCTGACCATCGTCCTTCCTGTCGACTAGCCTCAGAGGCGGAAGAGCGGCACTGCTCTACGCAGCAGGGAAGCACGCCCGTCCTGCCGGGGAGGCTGGCCTGCTCCGAAGCCTGCCAAGCAGCGTGCTTGGCAGGCTCCGGCTGGCATCGGCCGAGTGCCCGATCCGCTGCCTGCGCGTCCTTTGCTCGGATGCACGGGTGCCCCGCCCCCACCTCCACGCTCAGAGTAATGTGCTGTTCCACAGCAAGCTGGCTCCAGCTAATCCTACGCTAACTGCCCCAGCCGGCCTAAGTCGCAGCACCTCAAACCAACACTTCCGCGGTTTAACTCACACCCCTGCTTCAATATCGGACCAGCCTCAGGCTTGAGGCTAAGCGCGCAGACTTCGGCTGGCGCAAGCTTGCGTCCGATCCGCTGTCTGCGCGCCCTTTGCCCGGATGCCCGGGTGCCCCGCCCCATCTCCACGCTCAGAGTAATGTGCTGTTCCACAGCAAGCTGGCTCCAGCTAATCCTACGCTAACTGCCCCAGCCGGCCTAAGTCGCAGCACCTCAAACCAACACTTCCGCGGTTTAACTCACACCCCTGCTTCAATATCGGACCAGCCTCAGGCTTGAGGCTAAGCGCGCAGACTTCGGCTGGCGCAAGCTTGCGTCCGATCCGCTGTCTGCGCGCCCTTTGCCCGGATGCCCGGGTGCCCCGCCCCCACCTCCACTTTTCGCCCCCTCATACATTGGCATCTGGCAAATGATCGCCCATGCATGCCGATGGACTTCGATGCAAAGTTCCTTCGTTCCTCTTCGTTATCAAGAGCTGACACATTTCACACACGTCTCCTTTGCCAGCGCAAAAATAGTTAGTCCGTCGACAAGAAATCGCTTACATTCCCAAGTGGATTCGAGTATAGTAGGAGTATCCTGGAAAAAGGGAGTGATGGTATCATGCATATGCGATCAAGCGAGTTCTACGAGAACCTGCCTCTCCGATGCTGCGACACCTGCGGCAGTGCGATAGAAGAGATGGCGGACTGCTACAGCAGCACCTGTACGTCCTGCAAGGGCCTTACCTTCTATCCGCTCAGTCCCCTTACCCGTTCCTTGGCCGACTCTTCTTACAACAACGAATGAAGCCGATGACTTGTCCTCGATAGCTCAAAAACGCCCCTGCAGCGCAAGGGGCGTTTTCGTGTACCTGAGCGGCCTTCCCGGGATTCCAACAAGGAGCAAGCCGCAGATAAGCAAATAGCGGAACTCAGGTGCTCTATTCACGTTCTACAAGAGGCCTTTTCAAAAATAGCGGAACTGAGATACCTTAAATGACCGTATCAAAGGGATTTTCGGCCTCCCGGTGCTCTATAAGATACCTGAGTTCCGCTATTCCTCAGGAAATGATGGGAAATACCCAAATAAGGCATCTCAGTTCCTTTATTTACTCTTCTTTTCCTATATTTAAGACAGGTGATACCGTTAGACAGCCATGCGCAGCCCACCGGCCCGTCGTAGAGGCTAGCTTCAAGACGCCGCAGAACTGGTTTCAGCTGCAGCAAGAAGGTGCTACGTTACTAGAAACCCCGCAGCACCTGCCTACGGGTTCAACCGGCCCCGTGACGGCGTTACCCACGCCGGGCCCAACGCGGTGCCAGTCCAGCCTCACGCCCGCAGGGGCCCGCTCCGCCAGCTACGCTCGCGCGCATGCCTCCGCCAGCCTGCCTACCAGGCCTTACCCACGCCGGACCTGACGCGACGCCAGCTCAGCCACGCACCCGTGGGGGCCCGCTCCGCCTGCTACGCTCGCGCGCCTCCGCAAGCCCGCCTACCAGGCCTTGCGCACGCTGAGCTCGGGGCGCGGCGCCAGCTCGGGCTGAGACCGCGGCTGCAGCGCCAGCACCGCCTCCCAGGCCCGCTCGGCCGGCCTCGCGATGCGGAACGCCTCCGCCCGCCGGCGCATGTGCGCCAGGCGGCCCGGATCACGGACCAGCTCCAGCAGCTGGTCCGTCAGAGCCCGGCCGCCCTCAGCCAGCACAGCCACGCCGGCGCGCTCAAGCACGGCGGCGTTGTCCTCCTCCTGGCCGGGGATCGGCTTGTAGAGGAGCATCGGCAGCGCTTTGGCCACGGCCTCAGAGGTCGTCAGCCCGCCGGGCTTGGTCAGCAGCAGGTCCGCCGCCGACATCCAGCGGTGGATATCTCCCGCGAAGCCCAGCAGCCGGACCCGTCCAGAGGGACGGCGCCTGAGCTCCTCTTCCAGCTCGCGCTTCACGGCCTCATTGCTGCCGCAGACGATGACGAGCTGCACATCCACGCACACGTCTTCGGAGCGCAGGAGAGACCGGATGCCTTCGCTGAGCAGTCCGCCGCCTCCGCCCATCACCAGCACGACGGGCATGTCCGGCCGCAGGCCCAGCTCCCGCCGCACCACCGCGCGGTCTTCTTCCTCATGGAACCGCGGCGCTACGGGGATGCCGCTTACTGCGATCCGCGAGGAAGCGATGCCGCGGGCGCGCAGCGCGGAAGCCACCTGCGCCGAACCGACGAGATAGAGATCCGTGGCCGGGTTCAGCCACAACGCGTGATCCGTGTGGTCCGTGATTGCCGTGATCAGCGGAACGTGCAGCCGCCCTTCCTCCTTGAGGAGCGACACGGCTGCCGCGGCAAGCGGGAAGGTACAGATAATCGCGTCAGGACGGTATTCGGCCGCAAGACGCAGCAGAGCGCGCCGTCCCAGCCGCAGGAACAGCGCAAACAAGGGCGAGAGCCCTTTGTCATATTTGGTCCTATGATAAAAATATCCGTAGATGGATGGCGTTTTTTCCACCATTTTCAGAAATCCGAATTTGACGACGTGCTGCAATTGGGGATAGACGCGCTGCATGAAATCGACGACTTCCGTATCCACCGCTTCACGGGTGCCGAGCCGGGAGGCTTCCGCCAGAGCTTTGGCCGCCTGCCGGTGTCCATCTCCCAGATTGCCGGAGAGCACGAGCACCCGGACCCGCTCCGCCGTCCCCTTACTCCAATTCATGAACGTACCCCCTGCATGGTTTCATGTACCGCCCTCAATCTCTTGTACAGGACGATTCTGTATCTATATATATATTAAACGCATCTGCTATAAAATGCCCCCACCCAAATCTTATTTTTTTCTTAAGGGAGGCGTGCGCCGACCGAGGAGATCAGCGAATCGGCCAGCACGGCGGCCAGTGAGACCGCCGACACCAAAGCGTAGATCCGGAAGGCCGTCCGGATACTCGAAGGCAGCTCCTCTATCCGCTTCGGCATCCGAAAACCATTCACGGTATCAAAATGAGAGATCGCATCATTGAAAGGCACCCGTTCTTCTGCACCCCATCCGCGGCTGCGGTGCGTCTGGGTGGCATGCAGCGCCGGATCTTCATAAGGGTTATAGGCACGTGTGTTCATCCATCGTCCCTCCCTGCCGTTTCTCTCATCGTACCACAAAGCGCTTAGGGATGCATGGGCTTGGAATTTTTTTCCTAGAATTTATTGGTATTGGGCGTTCCTCCCTTGTTTCAACGCCGCCGTAAATTCTTTAAACATAAGTAACAGTCCCCAAGAGCCTGCGGACATGAACGGATAGGAAAGGATTTGATCGGCCTTGCCTCACGACTTCAACCCGGCGACACCGGCCCTGCCGGCCCAAAGCGGCCTCTACCCGTCCCTCTTCGAGCATCACCCCGACGCCATCTATATTCTCGATTGCGACGGGCGTCATCTTCATGCGAACCCGGCCGCTCTGCGGCTTACGGGCTATTCCCTGCACGAGGCTGCCGAGGCGGTAATCGCCGAGCTGTCCAGGGACAGAGAGCTGGGCGAACGCCGGGAGAGAGAGTTCTCCAAAGCCCTGTGCGGGAAGGCCGCCTCCCCGTTCCTGATGCCGCTGACCTGCAAGGACGGGAGGAAGGTCGATCTCGAGGTAACGTACATTCCGATCGTCTCGGACGGGCGGATCACCGGAGTCTACGCTATTGGCAAAGACGTGACCAAGACCCTCGAGCACGAGCGCAAACGCAGAGAATGCGAAGAACGGTACGAGCTGATCGCAACCCATGCAACGGATATCATCTCGTGTTCGACGCCCGACGGGGTCTGCCGGTTCATCTCCCCCTCCGTGAGCAAACTGCTGGGGTATACGCCGGAAGAGCTGGAAGGCACCCGGCTGTCCGCCCTGTATCATCCGGAGGACTATGAAGCGCTCCAGGGCCGCTCCTACGCAGACGAAGACGTCTTTACCTGCCGGTTCCGCCGTGCGTCCGGAGAGTACGTCTGGGTGGAGACGACCTTCAAAGCGGTCCGAAGCACCGACGGGGCCGTCCAGCACTACCTCGGGATCGGGCGGGATATCACGCACCGCCGGCGGATGGAGGAGCACCTGACGCACAGCGAGGAGAGCCTGGCCGCGGCGCAGCGGGTCGCCCGCTGCGGCTCCTGGCATTGGGATGTCTTGTCGGACCGCGTGGAGGGCTCGGCGGAGTTTCAGCGGATTTTTGGCCGGGAGGTACGCTCGTACGACGCCTTCCTCTCCAGCATCCATCCCGAAGACCGGGATGGGGTCGACCTTGCCGTACGACGCGCTCTGCAGGGCGCCCCGTTTAACTGTGACTACCGGGTTGTGCTGCCTAGCGGCAAGCTCCGCCATATTCATGCGCAGGCCGACATCTGCCGGGGCCCGGACGGCCGCGCCGCCTCCATGATTGGGACCACCCAGGACATCACGGAGCGCAAAAGCATGGAAAACCGCCTGCGGGAGAGCGAGCAGCGGTTCAAATCGCTTTTCGATTACCATCCGTCGGCTATCTACTCGATGGATCTCGAAGGACGGCTTACGAGTGTCAACGCCTCGTTGGAACAACTGGTCGGCTGCAGCCGCGGGGAGCTGCTCGGAAGCTCTCATGGACGGCTCGTGGCCCCCTGTGATCTTCCGAGGGCCTCCGGCTATTGGACCTTGGCCTGCCAAGGGGTGCCGCAGAACGGGGAGATGATCCTTCGCAGCAAGGACGGCAGAGACATCGACGTCCAAATGCAGTATGTGCCGATTGTAGTGGAAAGCCGGGTGGTGGGGGTCTACGGCATGGCCAGCGACATTACCGAACGCAAAAAGCATTTGGAGGAAATCCAGAAGCTGAGCAGCCGGTATACGCTGATCCTGAACTCGGTAGCCGAAGGCATCTACGGGGTGGACCTGTCCGGGCGGGGCGTATTCCTGAACCCCGCCGCCTCTGATATGCTCGGCTATACGCCGGAAGAATTCGAAGGAAAGCGGGTCCATCCCTCGGTCCATCACTCGAAGCCGGACGGCAGCCCTTATCCACGTAGGGAGTGCCCCATTTTCCTGACGGCGCGGGACGGGCTCTCCCGATACGTGACCGATGAAGTGTTCTGGCGCAAGGACGGCTCCTCCTTCCTCGTGGAGTACCGCACACACCCGATCTACGATCACGGGAGGCTGATGGGGGCCGTCGTGATCTTCACCGACACGACAAGCGAGCGCGAGATCATCCAGGCGAAGGAATCGGCTGAGCGGGCAGCCGAGGCCAAGTCGGAATTCCTAGCGGTCATGAGCCATGAGATCCGTACGCCCCTGAACGGCATCATCGGCATGACGGATATCCTGCTCGATACGGAGCTGACGGAGGAGCAGCGGGAATACGCGGAGATCATCCGCCAGAGCGGCGACTCCCTGCTGCGCATCCTCGGGGATATCCTGGACTTCAGCCAAATCGAGGCAGGCAAAATGGTCCTTGAACACCACCGCTTCCAAGTGCAGGACACGGTGCGGGAGGTACTCGATCTTTTTACGCCGAAGGCCCAGGAGAAAGGACTGCGGCTAAGGGCGGACCTGGGGGCGGGCATGCCGCCGCTGCTCGGCGACTCCACCCGGGTGAAGCAGATCCTGATCCATCTGGTCGGCAACGCGCTGAAGTTCACTGAGACGGGGAACATTACCTTAACGGTCCGCAGCCGCCGCTTGGACACCGCGGGATCCTGGATGCTCGACTTCACGGTAGCGGATACGGGCATCGGCATTCCGGCCGAGAAGCTTCATCACCTGTTCCAGTCGTTCTCCCAGGTTCATCCCGGCGTGAACCGCAAGTACGGAGGCACCGGACTGGGGCTTGCGATCTGCAAAAAGCTCGTCGAGCTCATGGGCGGTACCATCTCGGTAGAGAGCACGGAGGGGACGGGGTCCGTCTTCACCTTCACCCTGCTCTTCCCCGAGGAGGTGGCGGAGGTTCCCGCGGTAGAGATTCAGCCGGCGTTCTCTCCTTCATATGAGGCTGTCAGCCCCTGGAGCGCTGCAGTCGAGGACGGACGAACAGACGAAGACGGGGCCGACAGGCCGCTGCACATTCTCGTCGCCGAGGAGACGGAGGCCGCCCGGCTGCACCTCCAGCGGATCTTAAGCCGTCTAGGGCACACGGCCCATACGGTGCCAAACGGGCTCGCCGCGGTCAAGGCCGTTCAGCGCCAGCGCTACGATCTCGTTCTCATGAGCACGTCCCTGCCGGTCATGGACGGGGTGACCGCCTCCTCCCGCATCCAATCCCTGCTACCGGCGGAACGCCGGCCGGTCGTGATCGGCCTGGCACCTGTCGGAGGGGGCGGCGGGCAGAAGCGTTATACGGAGGCCGGCATGGCGTATGTGGCGGCGAGGTCCCCCGGTACCGGGGAGCTGCGGACCCTGCTGCGTCGGATCCAGACGCAGATGATCCCGGGGAGGAAACACTAAGAGCGGGTAGAAGCAGGCGGGGAGAGGGCCGATTTCGGCCGTCTCCTTATTTTTTTATAACGCCATAGCTGTGATTATCAAATCCTTCATGGTATAACGGAATCAGGTGATGCCCATGAATACACAACGACCCGAGTATACCCATGTCCGGGAAATGATGCAGGGGCTCGTCCACCGGTTCGGGCTGCTGCAAAAGGACGGCGCCCAATGCTGCGGCGTCTCCGTGCTCCAAAGCCACGTGCTGTACGAGCTCGGCAGGCGCCCCAACCTGTCGCTGAACGACCTCGGCCAGGTGCTCAGCGCAGATACGAGCACCCTCAGCCGCCAGGTGCATCAGCTTGTGGAGATGAGGCTTATCAGCCGCATCCCCGACCCGAGGGACAGACGCTTCGTGGTCCTGTCCCTGACGCCGCAGGGTGAACAGCAAGCTGACATGATCGCGGACACCTTGGAGATTTATATCGAAGGCCTGCTGCGCCACGTCCCCCCAGACAAGCAGGCCCAAGTGCTCGAGAGCCTGGAGCTGCTGAGTACCGCCATGAGCCGCAGTGATTCCCGATAATCGCTGCCGGCTCTTTTCGGCTTCTCCCAGAAGCACTTCACAAGCAGATACCTCCGCGGTACAGCCGGCCGGATGTGCTACTTTCCTCCCGCCGGAAGCGGCGCCTCAAGGCCCTTCATCGCGTTCTTCATCTCCTCGTTCAGCGCGGCGGTGTCCACAGCCCCCGGGCGTTCATCGCGGAGACGGTACTTCGCCTTCAGCCGCAGAATGCGCACCACGCTCTCCTTCAGCCTCGCCTCCGTGATGACCCCCTCCTGCACCGCGCGCTTGACCGCCGAGAATACCGCCGTACCGGCCTCATACCCGTGACCGACGAGCAGCACATCCCCCCCTGCGGCTACCGCCTGTACTCCCGCCTGTCCAAGATCATAGCGCTTGGTAATCGCCCCCATCACGAGATCATCGGTTACGACAACCCCGCTGAAGCCCATCTCCTCCCTGAGGAGACCGGTAACCACACGGCGGGAGAGGGAGGCCGGCACCTCCGCATCCAGCTTCGGCAGAAGAATATGGGCAACCATCACGGCATCGGCCCCGCTGCGGACCGCCTCGGCGAATGGCTTCAGCTCCACCTTCCGCAGCCGGTCGAGATCATGCGTTACGACGGGAAGCCCGTAGTGGGAGTCCACGGATGTGTCCCCGTGCCCCGGAAAATGCTTCACGACCGCCGCCACCTGCTGTGACTGCAGTCCCTTCATCGCTTGGATGCCCATGCGGATGACTTGTGCCGGATCCCGACCGTACGCCCGGTCCCCGATCACGGTGTTGCCCGGATTGCTGAACACATCGAGCACCGGGGCAAAGTTCATGTTCATGCCGAAGGCCCCGAGCTCTCTGCCGACGGCGCGCCCGATGGCCAGCGATGCGGCCGGCTTGTCAGCCCGGCCTACGGCCGCCGCGGAAGGGGGCTTCGCCAGCTCCGCCGGCATCCGGCTGACCCGGCCGCCCTCCTCATCCAGGCTGAGCCACAGCGGGACACCCCCGCCGCTCCGATTCGCTTCCTTCAGATCCCCCGTCAGCTGTGCCAGCTGGGCCGCATTCTCAATATTATCCCGGAACAGGATGAAGCCCCCGGCATGATAGGTATGAATCCACTCCCGTGCATGCCCGTCCACCACCGTGCCGTCCAGCCCGACGAGCAGCAGCTGCCCTACTTTCTCGTCAAGGGACATGGCTTCCACCTGGTCCCGGATCTCATCGCGCGGCTTCAGCGCCGGCTGAACCTGCTCCTGCCCGGCCTCACCGGACGGCTCCGCCGGCTGCTGCGGCTGAGGGGCTGTCTGCCCCGCCGGGGGGGCCGGTGCTTTGGATCCGCAGCCCTCCATTCCGGCCGCGGTTATCATAACCAACAGAATACAAAACCACCTTGCCGCTTTCCTCATTCGGATCCCCTCCCTTCCTTATCCGGCTGCCCTGCTTCGGCAAGGCTCCTTCGTTTATCCTTGCCCTCCTGAAGCTGCGGGAAACGTACCCGGCCCTTCTCCCGCTTTTACCGTTCCCTCTTCGATATACCTTCCTCCGGTTTCCCTGCGACCCGGCTTTCCACTGGACACTCCAGAGTCATACGGCGCTGCCCCCAAACGATTCGTAAGATACGGCCCTTTTCTTCCCTGTTTACTTTACTTCAATACCGTGTTGGGGTACAATTCAGCCGTCAAACCTATACGACGTTTGGCAAAATTACCCATATGGTGAGGTGTCCTTTTCTTATGAAGCGCAGAAGTATCGCAGCGGCATTATCCTTTCTTCTTTCGGTCTCTCTGCCGGTTCCTTACGCGCAGGCTGCGGGGGGAGACGCAGCCGCCACAGCCTCCCCCTCGGAGGGAGACTCCACCACGGACCGGCCCGTGGCGGAATCCGGCACTGTCTTCCAGGGTAAAGTGGACATCGGCGGCTACGGGCTGCATCTCACAATCCGCGGGGAGCGCCGCACCGGGACGCCTACGGTCGTCTTCGAGAACGGTTACGGGGACTCCTCCGGAATCTGGGATGCGGCAGCCGCAGAGCTGGCCAAGGTCACACAGGTGGTTACCTATGACCGGGCCAATATCGGCCTGAGCGATGCCCCCGCCTCGGCCTCCTATTCCGCGCAGGATGCGGCGAACCGGCTGAACCTGCTCCTCAAGAAGGCGGGAGTGAACGGCCCTCTTGTGTTCATCGGCCATTCCATGGGCGGACTCTATATCCGGGAATATGCCTATCTGTACCCGGCATCCGTCAAAGGCCTGATCTTCGTCGATGCCTCTCATGAACATATGGAGGACGTCCTATTCGCCGAATACCCGGCTGAGACGCGAAGAAGCATCGTGGAAGAGGATCTCGCCGCATCCGGCGGAAGGGAAGGCCACTATGACCCGGATGTGTACAACACCTACAGCCAGATCGACCAGGGCCGGCAGACCGACTTCCTGCGCAGCCTGCCCATCACGGTGCTCTCGGGCGGAAATCACGGGTATCCCGACGTGTTCGTCGACGGCGAAGCCCGCTGGGCTCAGCTGCAGCGCAGCCTGGCCGCCCTCTCGAATGACTCCGTCCATGTGACCGACTCCGGCAGCGGGCATTACCTGCATACGCAGAACCCCTCGCTTGTCGTAACCTCCGCGATCGCTATGTTCGGCCGTATCAAGTAACCGCACCTACCTCAAGATGGAAGGAGATGAATCATGTCCGCGGTCATTACCACCGTTTATTTCGTGAGACACGCAGCCTCCCCTTACTCCGCCGGGCAGGAGCGGGAACGCGGCTTGTCTGCAGCAGGGGAAGAAGACGCCCTGAGAGCGGCCCGGCTCCTCGAAGGCGAGGGGATCGACCTCCTCGTCTCAAGCCCTTACCGGCGTGCCGTCCTGACGCTGCAACCGCTGGCGGAGCGTCTTGGACAGGCCATCCTGCTCGAAGAGGACCTCCGGGAGCGGAAGCTGTCGGAGGAGCCGCTGTTCCCTTCACGCGAAGCCTTCTATGAAGCGAAACGGGCACTGTTCGCGGACCCCCTGCTCCGCTATCCCGGCGGCGAGTCCAGTGAGCAAGCACGGCAGCGGGGAACCGCCGTCCTGCAGCGCCTGCTGCTCGCAAACCCCGGCCGCAGGCTCGCTCTTGGCACGCACGGCGATATCATGACTTTGATGCTCGGAGCCTGGGACCCTGCCTATCACTTCACCTTCTGGCAGAGCACGTCGATGCCCGATATTTATAAGGCGGAGTTCCACATGGACGCCGCAGGTCCGCAGCTGTACGCCGTTACCCGCCTGTGGCCGGGGTAGGGGAGACTCCACAAGGACGTTACGCCCGTACCTCTCCTAAGCTTCGGAACCGGCAGTAGAACGAGCCTGCAGCATTTCCGTATCGGCCGCACCCCCGATTCACTGACCTTTAAGGTGGCCATCCGCCCCGAGACGCTTCTCCTCTCCTGAGGAGAGGCGTCTTTTTTCGTTTCCATGCCAAGGTGCTTCCCTATCGGGTGCCTCCTAAATACTTCCATGACCGAACCTGTGACAGGAGTCAGTAGTCATATGACCGGCTCATCGGATACGATATGTATCGACCGCTGCAGGCGGCGCCGTCCGATGCTGCAGCGAAGCAGAACGTGAAACCAATGAATTATAAGGATTGTCCCCAGGGGGGATACCCACCGTATCACCCGCGCAAGAACCGCTTTTCCTTCCTTACCTATCCTCACCCCAAATTCATGAACATTGGAGATGACCCCATCCATGACATCCAAACCATCCAACCGCAAAAACCTCCTCATCGCCAGCTCGCTGCTGCTGGCCTCCCAATCTCTAGGTACGGCAGGTGCTGCCGGTACGGACACCCCAGGCTCCTCCTCCCCCACCGCCTCGGGTTCCACCACGGTAACCGCCTCCACCTACAGCTCCGTCACCTCGGCCACGTACGGTGCGGATATCACGGCTCCCACGGCGCCGGCTTCTCTGACTTCCACGGCCGTGACGGCCGGCTCCGTGACGCTCAGCTGGTCCGCTGCCTCGGATAATGTGAAGGTCACCGGTTACGACATCTATCAAGGTTCCACGAAGGTCGCCTCCGTCCCGGATACTTCCTATACCGTGACCGGGCTTGCTCCGAATACAGCGTACTCGTTCACCGTGAAGGCCAGAGATGCCGCAGGCAATGCTTCTCCGGCAAGCAAGAGCCTCTCCGTGACGACCCCTGCCATCGCGGCCCTGACGGCAGGGGAGCTGCTCTTTGAAGCGGAGCTGCTGACCCAGCGGGATTCCGGCGACGCTACGACGCAGTACAGCGATACCGCCGCCAGCGGGGGCAAGTGGGAGTACTACAACTCCAACGCCGTGGCGGACTACATCGAGTACGATCTGAACGTGCCGCAGGCCGGCACCTATGCGATCACAGGCCTGGTGCGCTCCGCCAACAACCGCTCCATCGTCCAGCTCTCCGTAGACGGCAAAGCCCAAGGCTCGCCCGTGGATGCTTACGGCACAGCGGCCGCCTATGAGCAGAAGTCGTTCGGGAGCATCACCTTCGCCGCCGGAGGCACGAAGAAGTTCCGCTTCACCGTCACCGGCCGGAACGCTGCCAGCACGGACTACAAGATCGCCCTTGACGCGATCAAGCTCACGCCTCAGGGAACGGCAGACAACGTGGCGCCTACCGCCCCGTCCGGCCTGACCTCTACCGGCAAGACGGATACGACCGTCTCGCTCTCCTGGACCGCCGCCACGGATAATGTCGGTGTCACGGGCTACGACATCTACAGCGGTGCGACCAAGCTGGCCACTGTCACCGGCACCACGCATACCGTGACAGGCCTTACGCCGGCTACCGCCTACTCGTTCACCGTCAAGGCGCTGGATGCCGCAGGCAACGCTTCCCCGGCGAGCAGCCCGCTGGCGGTGACGACGAACGCGGCTTCCTCCACGTCGCTGACCTTCGAGGCCGAGAGTGCGCCGCAGGCGGACTCCGGCGATGCGACGACCCTGACCGCCGATGCGGCTGCAAGCGGCGGCCAGTGGGAGAGCTACAACGCGAACGCGGTCGGCGACTATGTCGAATATGCCCTGAACGTAAGCGCAGCGGGCAGCTATGAAGTGCGCGTAGCCGGCAAGGCCGGAGCGAATGCCGGTACGGCGGCCCTGACCATCGACGGCACGGCCCAAGGCACGCCGATAGACTTCTACAAACCGGCGGCCCAGTCGGCCATCACGGAATATAACCGCGGTCCGGTCTACTTCAATACACCGGGTTTCAAGATCTTCCGTTTCACCGTCACCGGCAAGAACGCCTCAAGCACGGGCTACACCGTTCCGCTCGACGCCGTGAAGCTTGTCAAGGTGGCGGACAGCAAGGCGCCGAGCGTACCAGCCAATGTCACGGTCACCGGCAAAACGAGCACGAGCGTGTCGCTAGCCTGGGATGCCTCGACCGACGACGTCAAGGTAGCGGGCTACGACATCTATAACGGCACAGCCAAGGTCGGATCCTCCACCGAGCCGTCGTTCACGGTAACGGGCCTCTCCCCGAACACGACGTACTCGTTCACGGTCAAGGCGAAGGATGCTGCCGGCAATGTCTCTGAAGCGAGCGCTGCGGTGTCGGCGGTGACCTCGGCGGCCCTGGGCTCTGTCCCTCTGGCGGTTTCCCTGCTAGGGAACCATACCCTGTTCATCAAGAGCGACGGCACCGTCTGGGGCTGGGGCTATAACGGCCACGGACAGCTCGGTACCGGCACGTCGAACTCCACCGCCGTCCCGGGCAAGGCCATCAACCTGACCGGCATGAAGATGATTGCCGGCGGGGAGAACCACACCATTGCGCTGCGAAGCGACGGCACGCTGCATGCCTGGGGCTACAACGGCTACGGGCAGCTCGGCGACGATTCCACAACGACCCGCTACAGCCCGGTGCAGGTCTCGACCCAGACGAACTGGACGGCCGTATCCGCCGGGGAGAATCACAGCCTGGCCCTGAAGAGCGACGGCACCGTCTGGTCCTTCGGCTACAACGGCTACGGGCAGCTCGGCGACGGCACCACGACCAGCCAGCGCACGCCGGTGCAGGTCAAAGACCTGACAGGCGTTGTCGCCATCGCAGCGGGCAAAGACTTCTCCCTCGCTCTGAAGAATGACGGTACGGTCTGGAGCTGGGGCCAGAACTCCTACGGGGAGCTCGGCAACGGCACCACGACCCGCAGCAGCGTTCCGGTCCAGGTAGCGCTTCTGACCGACGTCAAGTCGATTTCGGCCGGCGACTACCACGGGGTGGCGCTCAAGAAGGACGGCAGCGTCTTGGCCTGGGGGTATAACGGCAACGGCGAGCTCGGCAACGCCTCGACGATCTCGCAGACTACACCGGTGCAGTCCGGCGTAACGGGCGTCAAGAGCATTGCCGCAGGGCCGTACCACACGCTGGCGCTGAAAAGCGACGGCACCGTCTGGAGCTGGGGGTATAACGGATACGGGCAGCTCGGCAATGGCAATAATACGAACCGCAGCGTGCCAGCGGCCATCCCGGGCCTCTCTTCGGTCGCTTCCATCGCCGCAGGGGAGAACCAAAGCATCGCCTACGGCAATGACGGCATCCTGTACTCCTGGGGCCGCAATGCGAACGGACAGCTCGGCAACGGCACGACCGTCGATACGAACGTGCCGCATAAGGTCATCGGCCCGAACATCAACCCGGCGGATACGACCGCGCCTGCAGCGATCTCGGACCTGCGCGTGTCCTCGCAGAATGTGCGCTCGCTGACGCTGAACTGGTCGCGGACGACCGATGACGTCGAAGTCGCCTCCTATGAGATCTACAACGGTTCGGTCCTCGTCGCCACGACAGGCCCCACCAACACGTCCCATACGCTGAGCAATCTGGCTCTGAACACGACATACCAGATCACGATCCGGGCGAAGGATGCTACCGGCAACAAGGCCGCCGCCAGCAATGTCGCTTCCGCGACGACCTCCGACAAGACGCCTCCGGCTGCACCGAAGGATGTTACTCTGACCGGCCTGACCGCCGCGACAGCCACCCTGTCCTGGAGCGCCAGCACGGACAATGATCTCGTGAAGCAGTACAACATCTATCAAGGTACGACCAAGGTGGGCAGCACGGCCTCCACTTCCTTTACCGTAACCGGCCTGACCTCCAAGACTGCCTACAGCTTCACCGTCAAAGCGGAGGACGATGCGGGCAACGAATCGACCGCTTCCACCGCTCTCTCCGCAACAACCGAGTAACCGCTGCTTCAAGCCTCCTCCGGCTCCTGCCGGATGGAGGTTTTTTTATTGTAAGCCCCGTTTCGTTTTTACTATAAGTATTATAAGCTCCGCGATCGCTGTGGCAGCAGGAGCACTTCTCTCGCCTATCCCCCGCATGGGAGTATCACTCGCCCGTTCGTTCAACGACGTACCATACCATCCGCTTCCTATTGGAAGATCAGACGGCAGCAGATGAAGGGTCGTCACGAAGCTTTCACAAACCAGCTTTTGTCCTGGGGGCCGGGTTATGATATGATAGACTTGCTGGATATATTAACCAGATCCTGAGAAGAATCTAAGCCTTAGTCAAGTCCGCCGCCCCATTCGGACGATCGGAGCAGCGATCCGTTCTATTATGATTGCGCTTACAAAGCACCTCGTCTGCTTCCGGTCATCCATCCACATCATCTACCGGCCTGCACCCTGCCCCGCTGCGAACCCACGAGAACACCACGACCGCTGCCCGCAGCCAACCGAGCCGTCCGGCACGCTCTCCACCCTATACCTATACAAAGGAGTCTTCGCCATGTCCCAACCCATCCTGTCGAAGCCGGGGATCCATCTGGTCTCCCTCGAGAAGCTGCAGCTGATCGGTCTGCACGTCACCGTCCCGTTCGAGCTCGGCAAAGACGGTGAACGTTCGGTGCACCGTGTCCGCGAAGAATTCAGGCGGCGGCGGCACGAGATTCATCATGCCGTTCATCCTGCGCGTTATGTCTGCGCCCATTACGCAAGTGAAGTGCTGTTCACTTACTTCTACTGCCTCGAGGTCAGCTCTCTGCATACCATCCCCGGCGGAATGACCGGGTTCACGGTCCCTCCGCACCGCTATGCGGCCATCCGATCGGAGGGCGATCCTTACCTGGAGATCGAGAACGGACTGCTGTCCCGCGGGCTGCGCAAAGATACCAAGGCGCTGGCGCTGGAGTTCTACTCCTTCGAGCGTCCCTTGTGGCCAAGCGAGGTGGACGTCTACGTGCCTCTGCTGCCGACCAGTGAAGAGGAGATCTGAGGATGCCGCCGAAGCATATCGTCTCTGCAGCCGCTATCGTATTGAATGACCGGGGTGAGCTCCTGCTCGTACGGGGGCCCCGCCGCGGCTGGGAGATGCCAGGAGGCCAGGTGGAAGAGGGCGAATCCCTGAGTGCCGCCGCCGTGCGGGAGACCCTCGAGGAATCGGGCGTCGAGATCGAGATCGTCCGCTTCTGCGGGATCTTCCAGAACGTGAAGGGCAGCATTTGCAACACGCTGTTCCTGGGCCGCCCGATAGGAGGTGCACCCGTACCTACGGAGGAGAGCCTGGAGAGCGGCTTCTTCCCCTGCCGGAAGCACTCGACAAGGTGACCTGGAACAATTTCCGGCAGCGGATCGAATACTGCCTGCGGCCTGCACAGGAGCCGTTCTATATCGAGTTCTAGCTTCTGCCCCGTCGCGCACAAAAACGGACCTTCCTCTCGGGAAAGCGTCCGTTTTTGTGCGCAGTCGTGATATAGTAAATAGAGGAAAAATGAAGAAGCGAGGACACTGCAAAATGACCCGAAGACGACTGACATGGACCGCACTCTCCCTCGGGCTGTACGGCCTGCTCACCCTCGGTGCAGGCCTGCTCGCAGCCGAGGCTGACCCCGCTGACCAAGGGAGTCTGTACCCGCCGCTCGCCAACCTGCTGAGCGGGCCGCAATTCCTGATCAAGGCGCTGTTCACCGATGACACGCTGATCCTGTACCGGTTCCATTGGCCCTCCTTCCTGCTCGGAGGCCTGATCTGGGCTCTGCTGACCGTCTATGCACTTCGGCATCTGGAGCGGAAGCCCGATGCCCACGGTTTGATCGGGCTGGGGTTCCTCCTCGCCGGCCTGGAGCTCGTGCTGGTCCTGCTGACCGTCGGGTTCATCATGACGGTTCCCTCCCTGTTCGAGCCCTTCCTGCGGTTCGCCGGGGGGCTGCTGATCTGGGGCCTGTTCGGCATCCTTCTCATCGGCGTCGGCCTCATCCGGTATGTACAGGAGCTCAGCGGCTCCCGCAGGTAAACCCGCTCTATGCAGCTGTCGCGCTAGTCCGCGGCAAAATTCATCATGATGCAGACTGCGGTCTGCAGCCAGGAGGAATCCCTATGACAAGAACCCTTGTGATCAGCGATATTCACGGCTGTTTGACGGAGCTGCAGGCACTGCTGCGGCAGATGGCTTACCGCCCGGACGCCGACCGGCTGCTTCTGCTCGGCGACTATGTGGACCGCGGGCCGGACAGCCGGGCCGTGGTCGAAGAAGTGCTGCGCCTCGTCCGGGGCGGAGCGGAGGCGCTCCGCGGCAACCATGACCAGCGCTTCGTCGACTTGATGCTCGGCCGGCCCGAGCAGGCCGACAAATTTGTGAAGCACGGGGGCCTGCAGACGCTGCAGAGCTACGGGATTACGGAGCTGCCGTCGGGCCCGGCGGACCCCCTGCTGGCGGAGAAGCTCGGAGCTGCCGCAGAGGCGGTGCGCTCCCGCTTCGGAGAGCACCTCGCCTTCCTCGACAGCTTGCCCCACTATGCGGAGGATGAGCGCCATATCTACGTGCACGCGGGGCTGCATCCGCAGTACACGCCGTGGCAGGAGCAGCCTCTGCGTGAGTTCCTGCTGATCCGCGAAGCCTTCCTGCCGCATCCGGTCACCGCCGGCCGGACCGTGGTCTTCGGCCACACGAAGACAGTTGACCTCCATGGCACCCCGGAGGTCTGGTTCGCCGGCGACAAGATCGGCATTGACGGCGGCTGTCCGTTCGGCTTCCGGCTGAACGGGCTCGAGATCTCGGAGGCCGGTGAGTACACGGTGCACCAAGTGCCGTCCACCTGCCGCTGGGTGCTGCAGGATTGACGAAGGCACTAAGACCATGTGCTGCCCGGCTCCTGCCTGCCCTTCACGCTATTGCGCCTCAGCAACAGTTTCGGGTCCCCGACTCCTTCGCCACTGGAGACGCGTCCGCTCGATTGCGAGCGAATTGCAGCTAAGTATGCTAAGCCGCCCCGAGTTGGCTGACTACCTAAAGAAAGAGACGCCATGCGGAAGGGACAAGGTCCCCCAGCCTGGCGTCTCTTTTGCTTCCTGCATGCGGTACGGTGAACGGCTTACGATTCATCCAGAACCCCGGCGGTTTCCTGGGAAGCCATCTGTTTCTGGGCCGCGGCCACCGGATTGCGCTCGTGCCCGAATTCACGGCTTTCGCTGAACGGACGCTCTCCTGCCGATTCGGCCGCTTCTCCCGTTCTTCGGCTGCCTTTCTCCTCTGGCATAGGCTCTCCTCCTGTATGGTCTTTTGGCTAGTGTCCGCCAACCGCGGCCTATCTATGCCGGCTGAGGGAATCCCCTCCATCGGTTACAAATAAATGGCCGTCCGCGTACCGATTCGCGATACGATCTGTCCCGGCGATTGCATGAAAAGCGGCGGCAGAAAGGAAGGCGGCCGGCCGGAACCGACAGCGTCGAGCAGTGCGAAGAAGTTCGGATACGTGGCCTCATCCAGCAGGTAAGCGGATACGGTACTGCCGGGCAGGCGGTGCCGGTTCAGCTTTTTGATGAACATGTCCACATCCCCGATCCCTACGCCGTGCCCAAAGTAGCGGTTCCCCGCCAGCTTTACGATATTCTCTCCCTGCCATTCGATCTTCTTCGGGTCCACCTGCGGGTTCTTCACATATTGAATGTCGCCCGGGTAAGCCTCCCCTTTGCCGTACACCGTGATGAGATGCAGCAGGGAGTCGTGGTGCCAGGACATCAGGAAGAGAAACCGGAACAGCCGGTCGAAGGCCTCATCGCCGATCGTCTCCAGCACCGCCTTGTACAGCACGATAATGACCGCGGTCGCACATTCGAAGGCATAGTCCTTACCGTTCACGTAGATGTCCCGGATCGCCTCGGACGCGTGCACCCCCGGCCGCTGCCGGAAGCCCCCGCCTTCCGTGCGGGTCCAGTAGACATCGCTGCACCGGGACTCCTTGAACGATTCGAACTCCGCATCGCTCCTCTGAAGCTGAACCGCCGCCTCCACAATCGCCGCCCTCACCTTCAGCTCGAACCGGAGTGCAGCCAGCGACGGGTAATGAAACGCGTTCGGGCTGCTCTGCTTCCTCTCATAAATCTCCCGCTCCAGCGGGGGCAGCATCTGCACGGCCGCATTGACACTAAAGCTGCTCTCCGGCAGCACAATCATGCCCGTTCCCTCCTTCTGCTCCCGGGAACCGCTCCGTTTGCCAACCCTGTCCCGTGTCAGGATACCGCCAAAAAAGGAGCGGCCCGGCGCCTGCCGATTCCGCTCCTTGATTATATGCGGGGAGGACCTGCATACAGACCCGCTTTTATGCCTGCTCCGGGCCCCAGCCACGTCACCCCCGAAGGTTAATCCATCTCATAAATCGATCCGGATTTGCTGGCGAACAGCTCCGCATACACCTTCTCCGCGTAAGCATCGGTCATGCCCGAGATATAATCGGCAATAAACCGCGGCCACGTCCACTTGCCCAGGTGCGCCTTGTAGTTGTCGATCCAGTCAGGCGGAATGATCATCCGCCCCTGTTCGGGCACCTTGAAGCTGTCCCACAGCCGCTTGATCATGATCTCGCTGCGCTTCTGCAGCCGCTGTACGCGAAAATCCTTGATAAGTGTCACCCAGGCGAGCTTCTTCAGGATCTCCATCGTCCGCAGGAGCTCCAGATCCTGCTCTCCGTCGCGGACGAAGGTCACCTTTTTCCAGCCCCGCGCCGTGTCGTCGATAATCCCTACCCGCCCCGCAAAGGTGCTCACCCAGCGGGCCTTCATCTCCCGCCGCGTCCGGGACGATTCCCGTCCGCACTGCTCGTAGATCTCCTCCCACTGCGCCAGATAGTCCTCCAGCACCCGCTTGACCATGCCTTCGATGTCCACCGACTCCCAGCCGACCTCGAGATTCCCCTGGTCGTCGACGATCTCCTGAACGAGATGCTCGATGAGGCGGTCACTCTCAAAAAAGGTCCGGTTCATCCCGATCTTGCCGGCCCGGATCCCGTCCTCGATATCATGCGTGGAATAAGCGATATCGTCGCACAGGTCCATCAGCTGCGCTTCAAGCGTCGAGCAGCCGGTAGGCATATTCCACTTTCGCCGGAGCTCTGAGATGCCCTCCCATTCCATGCCGTAGCACCCTTTGAGCCGTCCGGGGTCGTCGAGGCAGTAGGGATATTTATTGATCGCCAGCAGTACGGCGGCGGTCAGGTCCAGACCGCTGTCGCTGCCCGCCCTTTTCTCAAGGAACATGAGAATCCGGAAGTTCTGGGCGTTGCCCTCATACTTCATCCCGTGCTCCTTGGCGAGCAGCCGGTCCAGAACTTCCTCTCCCTTATGCCCGAACGGGGGATGTCCCAGATCGTGGGCCAGCGAGGCGCACTCGACCACAGCAGGGTCCAGGATCAGGCCGGGATGCTCCCGCCGGTTCAGGAAGGGATACAGCTTGCCCATCCGCCGTGCCGTCTCGCGGGCGATCTGCGACACCTCCAGCGAGTGCGTCAGCCGGGTGCGGTAATAGTCGCCGGAGCCCGCTCCGAAAACCTGCGACTTGCCCTGCAGCCGCCGGAACGCCGGCGACTGGATCAGCCTCGCATAGTCGCGCTCGTACTCGTCCCGCTCTTCACTGAACGTGCCTGCAGACGGTTCATCCAACCGAAGCTTCCGTAAATCCATTGTCTCTTCCCCCTCGCTGCCGAGCTTAAGATGTCATTTTTGTTTACATGTGGATCACATAATGTTCTGGACATTGTATCATACTCCCTCGGGAGATGAAAAGTGAGCTTCGACTATGGGGTGTTTATTCATCAAATCGAACGGGATGACCGAACCTTGCAGGGATTCCCCGCGTCTACAACGTATAGCAGCAGACCCCTCTGCGGGCTCGCTGTCTTCATTGACCTGCTGGAGGAGTCCTGCCCATGCCCGTTACCCGCCGCCGCGTTCTTCCGCTGTCCCTGGCTGTGCTTCTACTGATGTCCGGCTGCGCCTTCAGGGAATCCCCCGCCTCCTCTGCCCCGGAGCCGGCAGTGCTTACGTTTCAAGCCTCCGCTCTGGCGCTGAACCGGGTCCCCGTCGATCCGCCTGCTCCTCTGCCCGCGGCCGCGGCTGTTGAGCCTTATGCCATCCTCGCGAGCAAGGCCATCGGGGCGGACGTCATCGAGCTGCGCACAGACGGCAGTCCCGCCGATACGGTGACCGCCTTCCTCCGCCGAGGTGACCGCCTCCATGAGATCGGCGCCGCTGGGTATCTTCCCCTGATCGATCCGGGGATGCTCGAGATTCAAGAGGTTCACGCCTTCTCCCGCACGCTGATCAAGATCAGCGGCTTCTGCGGGGCCAACTGTCCGGTTACCTACTATGTGGACCCGGCCCCGGAAACTCCGGTCCTCTTCCTGCGGATCGACGCCCATGGCGTGGAAGCGGACGCGGATGATGACGGGACCGTCGACGTCATCGGAACTGCAGGCACCCAAGCCGAGTGTACCCTGTATACCCTGGAGGATAACACTTTGGGCGCCGCCTCCTTGAACCGGCTCTTCGGCGCGGTCTCGGTCCGGTATGACGAAGCGGGCCGCTTCTTTTGGGCGGAGCGCCCGGACGGCTCCGTCCGGATTAGGATGGCCGATCATCCTATATCCTGATTCCCAGGAGCGGCAAAAGAAGCTGCTCCCTCACCCCGGCAGTAACCACGTATGCACTCGGCAGTTATGCACTCCGCAGGTCCAAGCGTGTGCAGTCGTGCGCTTAAGCGGACGAACCGCAGGCCACGCTTCGTGAACTCTTTGTCCCAGTAGTTCATCATCCCAGTAGGACGTTCGCCAATAGCGGACTTAAAGGGACCGCCCTGCGGCGCGCCCCTTCTAAGTCCGTTCCCATGCTCCTTCCGCCAGGACTCCTGCGTTCAGAGAGCCCCGGAATCGTTCATCCCCGGCCTTGGCCGGCCGATAACGCGTCAAAAAAGGCCAGCCGATCACGGCTGGCCTTGCTTATGGACGAATCCCATGCTCAGAGCTGGAGTATGCGGCTAACCTTGCTCCAGCATTGGGCTGTTCGCCCATTAAAACGGTACACGAGCTGGTTCGGAACGTCGTGAGACAGTTCGGTCCCTATCTGTCGCTGGCCCAGGAAATTGGAGAGAGAATTCGGGCGCGGCCCCCTTGCCCCCATGGGAGATGGAAACCCTTTAGTAAGCGGGTTCCTTCCTCGCGAAATAAAGGAACTATGATACCTTATTGGATCATTTCCCGCTATTTCCCAAGGAATAACGGAACTCAGATGCTTTATTGCTCTCCATTTGCCCCGACAACCGTCCTATGCATCGAACTAACGAACCTCAGTTAACCTCAGTTCCTCTATTCTCGATGCGACTCCACTTTCTACAGACTTAACGAATCGGAGTTCCGCTATTTTCATTGAAGCCCTAATCCTTGTGCTTTCGGCGGGGTATCTTCGGCTGTGCCCCGCCGAAGATACCGCGGCCTTTAACGGTGCCATCCGTACTGCTTATGCCAGCTGCCGGCTGAGCGCTTCGTACTGCGCGACGATGAGCGCGTGCACCGGATGATCTGCCGCAAGCGAAGTGAACCGGCTGATCGCAGCGGACAATCCGTGCTCCTGCAGCTCCGCCCGGATGAGCTGCACTTCCGGGTCATCCTCCACCCGGAACATCAGCGCGGCCGCCATGGCCCGGGCCAGTGCCTCGGGACGGACGCCCATGTCATGAAGCCCTAGCGCCGGACGGACCAGACGGTCGTTCGGCGAGAGCTTGCGGACCGGAGAGCGGCCGACCCGGGCAACCTCATCGGTCAGATGCGGATTGCGGAAGCGCTCCATCGTCTTCTCGATATAAGCCTGATGCTCCCCTTTATCGAAGCCATGCTTCGCCGTAAGCAGCCGGCCCGTCTCGCCAAGTACGGCGCGCACTTCGGCCGCGATTCGCTCATCGGCCATGCTCTCCTGGATCGTCGCTTGGCCGTGCACGAAGCCCATGTAAGCGGCGCAGCAGTGACCGGTGTTGACCGTGAACAGCTTCCGCTCGATGTAGGGTTCGAGTCCGTCGGCGTAGTGCACGCCCGGGATCTCCGGAAGGCCCGGCAGCGTCTGCGAACGGTCGACGACCCACTCGTAGAACGGCTCCACGGTCACGTGAAGCGGGTCCTCGTGGTGCTGCAGCGGCACGATCCGGTCGACCGCCGCATTCGGGAAAGCCAGCCGGCCCTCGGCCTGCCGCTGCTCCTCTTCGCTCAGGTAGCCGAAGACATGCGCCTGGAGCTGCGCGCTGCCGCCGATCGCATTCTCGCAGGCGATCAGGTGCTGCGGGCCGCCTCCGGCCTGCAGGCGGAGCCTCACGCCCTTCGCTATGCCTTCGGCAATATGCTTTAGGATATTGACACCGACCGCTGTAGTGACGAGATCCGCACCGGCCACCGCCTGAGCGACCCGCTCCGTGTCACCGCCATGCAGCGCGGTCACGCCCTTCACGTGATACGTCTCCTGCCCGTCGCTGGCCAGGGAGACCGTGTATTCGCCCCTGCGCTGCAGCTCGGACACCAGCGTCTCATTGACGTCTACGAAACACACCTCATAGCCGGCTTGGGACAGCAGCAGCCCGATGAAGCCGCGGCCGATGTTCCCCGCCCCAAAATGGACCGCCCTCATTCGCCCATCCCTTCCTCGAAGATCCGGATGATTTCCTCCTTGGAGGACGCCTTCAGAATCTGCTCCATGTTCTCTTCGTCCGAGCAGATCATCGCCACGTTGGTCAGAATGCCGAGATGGTCGCTGCCCGCTGCCGCGATGCCGATGACCAGGTGTGCCGGCTCGTCGCCGCCGAAGTCTACGCCCTCCGGGAAGAGAACGATCGACAATCCGGCCGAGGAGATCATCTCCTTGGAATCCTTGGTGCCGTGGGGAATGGCCAGACCGCCGCCCATGTAGGTCGACAGCGCCTCTTCCCTCTCCAGCATTTTCTCGATATAGCCCGGAGCGGTGTGGCCGGCATCAACCAGCAGCTGTCCGGCGATGCGGATCGCTTCTGTTTTATCCTGGGCTTTGGCGTTCAGCAGCACTTTATTCGGTGACAGTATGCTCATTGTCTCATTCTCTCCTCTTATCCGTTTTATAGATACTTTCAAAAAATTCCGTCAGCTTCGTCGACAATTCGTGCCGGATCTCTTCCTCGCTCCCCTGCTTCAGGAGTTCTACGAACTCTTCATCGAGCAGGAAGGAGCTGATCTCGCTGAGCACCTCAAGGCTTTCCTTGGGCAGCTCCCGGGGACCGAGCATGAGCAGCAGGTGCTTCACCCCCGCCCCTTCGCCGGGATCCAGCGGGAGCTCCTCCTGCAAGGTGAACAGCGTGAAAGAAGGCGTCTCGATCTGCCCGCTCCTCGTGTGGAACAGCGCAAGGCCCGTGCCCGGAATCACCTGGCTGCTCAGCTTCTGTCTCTCCAGCAGAAGCTCTACCACTGCGGGCAGATCGGTGATCCCCGCCCGCTGCTTCACACGCCCGCAGGCCTCCTCCAGGATGCCGCGCAGCCCTGTACGTCCCTCCAGCGGTCCATGAACCCGGAATTGGTCGACGATCGACACGATTTCATTCAGGTAAGCCTGCAGACGGTGCAGACGCTCCAGCGATTCGGCCGGCGGACCCCCCTCTTCGCCGCGGCCTGGTCCCCGCTGCAGGGTGACTTCCCGGATAAACCGGCGCAGACGCTCCGACTCTTCTGCGGTCAAGAGCGGGCTGAGCTTGATGTAGCGGTGCTCCTCCAGCGGAAGATCCACCGTCGAGATGATGAGGTCGTAATCCTCCTCCGGAATCCGGACCGCTTCGTACCAGGAAGCATGGCTGATGATCTCCACCTGTGGCAGCTCCTTGTTCAGGCGGATGGCGAGCATCTTGGAGGAGCCGATGCCGCTCGTACAGACGATCACCGCCCTCACGCTCCGCCGCAGCGACTTCAGCCGCTCCAGGGAGGCGCCGAAATGCATCACGAGGAAGCCGATCTCCTCATCCGGGATCGGCAGGCCCGGCAGGACCGTATCCGCCGCTTCCCGGATCTGAACGAACAGGCGGTCATAGTCCCGCCGGATCTGGGAGAGCAGCGGATTGCGGATCTGAAAGCCCTCGCGGATCCGCGGCAGAGCCGACTCCAGGTGGCTGGTCAGCCCCTCGCGCAGCTGGCGGTCCTCCCCGAAGCCGGCCCCGAGTTCCTCTTCGAGGGCCGCAATCAGCCGCTTCGCCAGGTCCATGGAGCCGGGATTCGCTTCCGGCACCAGCCCGTGGCGGTCCGGCGTGTCCGCCAGCTGCAGGAGCCCGGCCAGATAGCGGACCTCCTCCGGCGGCAGACCGCCGAGGGCCGGGGACAGCTCCTCGGCCAGCTTCAGCAGATGCGCGGGCAGCCCCTGCGCCGTCTGGGCGTCACGGATCTGGCGGCCCTCCCGGATCCGTCCGAGCATGACCGACATGCGGATGAGCAGACGCGCGTATTCGTGCTCTGCGAGCAGCTTCAGCCACAGGCGGTCGGCCGCCCAGAGCGCATCCTCCGCCGCCTTCAGATGCGGCCTGCCGATCAGCTCGAGCAGCCGGCGCTTCACCGGCTCCCGGGCCAGGTCCTCCGGGCGCCCGAACAGGTCGGCCTCATCAAGGTGCTGCATCGCAAGCAGGGAGAGCGTGCCGCGCAGGCCCTCCTCCTCCCCGGCCAGCTCCACCCCGTAGCCTCTGCGGCGAACCAGGGTCAGGCCGCTCCGCGCAAGCCAGCCCTCGAGTTCATCCAGGTCATTCGTAACCGTAGGCACGGTCACCTTCAGGCTGTGGGCCAGCGCGAACAGCTTCACCGGCTCCCCGGATTCCAGCAGCAGACACAGGATCAGGGCCCTCCGGTCCTCGGCGGTGTAATCCTCGGGGACCGCTTCGAACAGCCGCCGGTGGAGCGCCTCCAGCTCCCCCTCCCCCGCCTGCAGCAGAATGCCTTTTCCCGATTTCTTCAGCAGATCCACACCGTACTCCGCCAAGACGGCCTCCAGCTCATCCAGCTCCCGGTGAACCGTTCTCGTGCTCACTTTGATTTCCTCCGCAATCTCGCCGGCCGTGATGCCGTCACTGCGGAGCAGCAGCAGTTGTATGATCTGTCGTTGCCTGGTAGAGACACGCATGGCGTCATCCTTCCTCAGTCAGGGATAGGCCGGGCCGCGGGAACGTCTCCCGGCAGCCGGCCTCCCGCCCGAAGCCCGGCGGCTAAGCAAGCCGTTTCGTCAGCTCGTCGTACTCCGGACTTTTCATGAAATTATCGATCGATATGTGCTCCGCCTTCGGCGCCTGGGCCTTGGCCCGGTCCGTCAGCGACCGGTGGGTGATGACGATGTCCGCATCGCCCGGGATCTCACTGATGGCCGTGTTGATGACCGTAACGTTGGCGCCGGCGTCCTTCAGCTTCTTTCTCAGAATCGAGGCGCCCATGGCGCTCGAGCCCATGCCCGCATCGCAGGAGAACACGATCTTGCGCACGTCTTCCTTGGCCTTGCGGGCCACCGCAGCTTCCGTCACTGGGGCTTCGGATGCCGCAGCAGCTTCAGCGGCAGGCGCGGCGGCCGGTGTGGCGCCCTTCATTTCCTTCATCCGGGCTGCCGCCTGTTCCAGGCTCTCTTCCTGCTCTTCCTGCTTCGTCGTCTTGAGCAGCAGTGCCGCTACCACGAAGGAGGCCGCCGCACCGGTTAGAACTCCAGTGAACACGGACAGGAGACCACCCTTCGGGGCCATTGCCATGAAAGCGAAGATGCTGCCCGGCGAGGGAGGAGCGACCAGACCGGCATGGAACAGACCGAACGTGAACGTCCCTGTGACGCCGCCCGCGATGACCGCGAGAATCAGACGCGGGTTCATCAGGATATACGGGAAGTAGATCTCGTGAATACCGCCGAGGAAATGAATGATGACCGCCCCCGGCGCGGACTGCTTGACGCTTCCGCGGCCGACGAGCCAGTAGGCCAGCAGGATGCCGAGGCCGGGACCCGGATTCGACTCGAGCATGAACAGCATCGATTGACCGGTCTTGGCCGCCTGATCGAGCGCGATCGGGCTCAGCACCCCGTGGTTGATCGCGTTGTTCAGGAACAGAATTTTGGCCGGCTCGATCAGCACGTTGGCCAGCGGCAGCAGACCTGCGTTGACCAAGGCCTGCACGCCGGATGCCAATGCCTTGCTGAACACCTGCACGACCGGACCGACGAACGTGTAGGCGATGACCGCCAGCAGGGCGCCGATAATACCGGCGGAGAAGTTGTTGACAAGCATCTCGAATCCGGAGCGGATCTTGCCTTCCACGGCCCGGTCGAACTGCTTCAGGACCCAGGCGGCGAAGGGACCGACGATCATCGCCCCGAGGAACATCGGAATATCCGTGCCGATGATCACTCCCATGGTGGTTACCGCGCCGATCACGCCGCCGCGCGTCCCGTGAATCATCGTACCGCCCGTGTACCCGATAAGAATCGGCAGCAGGTAGGTGATCATCGGAGAGACGAGCTTCGCCAGATCCTCATTCGGGAACCAGCCCGTCGGGATGAATAAAGCCGTAATGAGCCCCCAGGCGATGAATGCTCCGATATTCGGCATCACCATGCCGCTCAGAAAGCGGCCGAACCGCTGTACCCTTACTCTAATGCCGCCACCGGCAGACGCCGGCTGTGTTGCCGTTGTACTCATTAGGATACCCCCTGATTGTAAGTCTTGATCAATGTGCAGCAGCAGTGGCTGTAGAGTTATACTAAGGCAAAAGCGCTTTCAACATCAATGAAAGGAAAACCCGGTTTCGTCATCAACATTGTTGACAAGTTTTTTGATCCTCAGCAGCAGCAAAAAAACGGACAGCCCTATGGGGCTGTCCGCTCGCTTGCGGCATAGGCCGCGTCCTCTCCGGGAGACTGCCCGCCATTGTGGGTCAGTCCGTGAGATTCCGTATACTTGGCAAGATACTGCTTGCCGAACATTTCGTCATACTGGAGCTCGCGGTACTTCTCCACGTCCGCTTCCACCGACGGCGGAATTTTCGTGTACAGCTCCTGATTGGCATCCACGACAAGGGAACGCAGCAGCCCCGGTGTCTTCTTCGCAAGCTCCGCGTTGTAAGCCCAGGCCGCCGGCAGCGGAAGATCCAGCCGGTCCAGCACATAGGCGCTCAGGAAGGAGTTGCTGAGCACCGGCACTTCTTCCTCCGGGAGCTTCGTATTGGACCACATGACGAACGGCACGCTGTGCATGCGCTTCTGCTCTTCAAGCGACCACTGCTCGGCTTTGCCCGTGTGGATGAAGTCCGCCTGCACGTAAGCGTCATAGTCGTAGCCCAGCATCGGCAGATGGTCGCCGTAGAAGACCACCACGGTCGGCTCGCCCGACTTCTCCAGCGAATCGATGAGCAGCTGCAGGCTGCGATCGGCATCACGAACGCCCTGGGTATAGGTCTGCAGCATGTCGCGAGCACTGTCGCTCAGATCACCGTCCACCGAAATCTCTGTTTCCCCATATCTTTTGTCGTCATAGGGGCCGTGATTCTGCATCGTTACCGCGTAGATGAACGTCGGTTCCGCGTTGGCATCGATTTCCTTAAGGATGCTCCGCGAGACCTCGTCATCGGAGATGAAAGCCCCTTTATACTCGGGATTCACCATCCCCTCCTTGCTCAGGAAGCTGTCGAAGCCCATGTGCTTGTACACCTGCTCCCGGTTCCAGAACCAGCCCTCATAGGAGTGGATGGCCGCACTGCGGTAGCCCTGCCCTTTGAAATAGCTGGCCATGCTCGCGATCGGCTTCGAGATATACTGCTGGTACGGTACGGAGCCTGCCGGCAGGAAACTCATCGACTGGCCCGTCAGGACCTCAAACTCCACGTTGCTCGTACCTCCGCCGAACTGCGGCGATAACAGGTAGCCGGACGTCGATTCCTGCTGCAGGCGGTGGACCGTCGGAAGCGGGTCCTCGCTGAACTTGACGCCGGGCAGCAGCGTAGGATCCCAGAACGCTTCGTTCATGATGAAGACCACATTGGGCTTCTCTCCAGAGGCGGCACTGGCCTTGGAAGCGCCTACCAATTGGTTGAGACTCTCCGCCATCGAGGCGATCGACATCTCACTGTAGCCCGGAGGCTTCGGAACAATCGTATTTTTAACATTCATGGTAAAAGCCAGCGAGAGGCCGTTCGTCCCGTAGTTCTGGCCTTGATTCCATACAATCTCGTTGGCTCCGGCGGCATTCATCACCTTCAGCGTCCATGGGGACTGCACACCGAAGGAATGCAGCATGAACAGGCTCATCAGAGCCAGCGACAGGCGCGTAACGGGACGCGGACGAAGCCGCGGCATCCACCGGGCGAACAGGAAGATCAGAATGACCGCTCCGAATACGGTTCCGAGCTTGGTCAGAGCATCCTTCGAGGTAACCAGAGGCAGGATGTTCATGCTTTCTTTATTGAGAAATATATCCCATGGAAAAAAGGGTTCACCGATGAGCTTCTGCTTGAAATACGAAATCATCGAAACCAGCATAAGCAGCAGGGTGCTGACCCCGACTGCCGGCAGCAGGCTGCCGATGAGGCTGTACAGCAGGCTGAAGACCAGGAAGGTCATGACCGCGTTGAGCGCGAACAGGTAGCGGTTGCCGGAGATCCACTCCCAGGTGGCGTCCCAGCTGCCCCGCTGAATAAATTCCATGCCAAAGACCAAGAGAACCGGTACGATCAACAATGCCGATAGGATGGCACTGCTTCTTCCCGCGCGGGCAAGCTTCGATCGTGATGACTTTGGCTGTCCTTTGGTGGCCAAAGAACGACGCATCGTTTCTCACACTCCTTATCTTCCCGCGTTTCTGGCACAGCCGGTTGTTGACGGCGCCCCTCGCGCCTCCGGCCGCTTTCTCTCTATGCGGATATTGCAATGGTTTTAAGCTATTGTAAAGGAGAAACATGAAAATAACCTGAAAATAAATGTCAATGGGGAAAATTGGTTCTTTCGGCAGGTTCAAGAAGCCTAGAAATCGACAAAATAACAGGCGGTGGGTTAGAAAAAATCCCGTACTCTCCTTTTACCCTCATTTACATATTCTTAAAACTCCGAAGGTGTGTCAAATTTGTGACGGTGGGTAAACACAAAAAACGAAGGGACTTCGCGTCCCTCCGTTCTTGGATAGGCAAACTTGATTGTCTGCTTACCGGCCCATATTCGCAGCCTGCACCGACTGCTCCAGACCGGCCAGGTAGGTACGAAGCAAAATGTCCAGGCTCTGGTCGGGATCCAGATCCATGCCGAACCCGCCCCGCATCTCAAGCGCTGCGAATCCGTGCAGCAGGCTCCGCAGCCCCCGGACCGTGTGCAGGGCGTCTTCCCGCTCCAGGCCGAAGGCATCCAGCACCTGCAGAAGCAGATGCAGCAGGGCATCTCCGGCCGCCTCGACTTCCGCATCCATAACATCCGGAGCCCGCATGATGCCCTCGTACAGGCCGGGGTGCCGGCGCGCGAACTCGACATACGCGAGCCCCGTCGCGTGGACGGCCCTGCTCCCGGACTTGCCGAGTGCGGCCTCAGCCAGTCGGAGGCGGAGCTGCACCAGCCCGTGGACCGCGAGTTCCTTCCGCAGCCCCGGCAGGCCGGAGATGTGATTATACAGCGACGGCGTCTTCACTTTCAGCTCGGCCGCAAGCGCGGCGAGAGTTACGCCTTCATATCCTTCGCGGTCAGCGAGGGCGGCCGCAGCCTGCAGGACGCTGCCGCTGTCCAGTCCCGCTCTTCCCATCTTTTCTTCAGCTCCTCTCTTACAGTGCCGCAGCTGCGGCCTCAATCGCCCTGCTCATCGCGGTCAGCGGCTGCTTCAGCATCCGTCCGTGGCCTACCGCGAGCACCGACGGCTTCAGGTCCCGGAGGCGGCGGGCACTCTCTACGGCCAGGCCCTTGTGCCAAGTGCCGAAGGCCGGGAACGGGAACCACGGGACGATCTTCCCGGCTACCGCAGCGCCGCCGCGCAGCTGAAAGGCGTCCCCTGCGATCAGGGCGCCGGTCCGCGTATCAAGGAACGCCATCGATCCCGGCGTGTGCCCCGGCGCCGAGACAGCCTGCAGTGAGCCGATCCGGTCACCATCCGCCAGCGTCACGTCCGCACGGGTCTGCAGCCCCTTGGGAGCGCCGCCGCGGATCGGCGACTGAGGCTCGCCCGGGTCGAGCGTGCGGTCGCCCCCGAGCAGACGGGCGTCACGCGCGGAGATCATGACCCGGGCCTCCGGGAGCGCCGTATGCAGGGCGTCCAGCGCGCCGACATGATCCTCGTGCGCATGCGTAAGCACAATCCGGGTGATCGGCTTGCCGATGCGATCCGCCGCAGCCAGTATACCCTTGGCGCTCATCGGCAGCGCCGCATCGATCAGCGTGAGCTCCGCCTCTTCCTCCACCAGATAACAGTTTACCGGGAACAGCACCGGAAAAAACGTGATCCCGTGCAGCCACTCGATACGTTCCGTACGCATCATCCATCGCCTCCGTACTGTTTAACTAATCTTATTAGTATAATAACTAATACAATTAGTTTTGGCAATAGGTTCAGCTTATTTTTTTTCCAACTGCCGCAGTTGTTCCCTGCCGATGTCCCCTGTCCCTGCAAAGCAAAGAAGCCTGGGGCGCAGCATCCTGCGGCCCCAGACCCGTCCGGCTATCCTCTCTGCTTATCCCTGCAGAATCCGTTCGATCCGCTGCAGTTCTTCCTCGGTGAACTCCAGATTCGCGACCGCGCCTACCGCATCCTCGATCTGGCTGACCTTGCTCGCGCCGATGAGCGCTGAAGTGACCCGGCCGCCGCGCAGCACCCAGGCCAGCGCCATCTGGGACAGCTTCTGGCCGCGCTCCTGGGCAAGGACGTTCAGCTCCCTGACCTTGCCGAGCACGCTGTCCGTCAGCTCCTCCGGACGCAGGAAGACACTTGGCCCCGCCGCCCGGGAATCGCTTGGAATGCCGTTCAGATAGCGGTCCGTCAGGATCCCCTTGTACAGCGGCGAGAAAGCGATGCTGCCTACACCCTCTTCCTCCAGCACATCGAGCAGTCCGTCTTCCACCCAGCGGTTCAGCATCGAATAGCTCGGCTGGTGAATCAGGCACGGCGTACCGAGCCGGCGCAGAATGCCGATGGCTTCTTTCGCCTCTTCGGGACGGTAGTTCGAGATCCCGACATACAGCGCCTTGCCCTGCCGTACGACCAGATCAAGCGCGGACATCGTTTCCTCGAGCGGCGTGTTCGGGTCCGGACGGTGGTGGTAGAAGATATCCACGTAGTCCAGGCCCATCCGCTTCAGACTCTGGTCCAGGCTCGAGACGAGGTACTTCTTGGAGCCCCACTCGCCGTAAGGTCCCGGCCACATGTAATAGCCCGCCTTGGTCGAGATGAGAATCTCATCGCGGTAAGCCCCGAGATCCTGCTTCAGGATGCTGCCGAAATTCTCTTCGGCCGAACCTGGAGGAGGGCCGTAATTGTTCGCGAGATCAAAGTGGGTGATCCCGAGGTCGAAAGCCCGGCGCACCATCGCGCGGCCGTTCTCATAGGTGTCGATGCCCCCAAAATTGTGCCACAAGCCAAGCGAGATGGCCGGCAGCCGCAGTCCGCTGCGGCCCGAGCGGTTATACTTCATGGTTTCATAGCGGTTCGATTCAGCCAGATAAGTCAAGGCAATCCCTTCCTTCGCAGGTATAATGGTTGTTGGTTTCCCGTTGATGTCATCAGTGCCAATGCTGCCATGGAAGTCCGCAGCCCCGCGTAACGCCGGCTCCGGGACTCCACACAATACCGTAGCTCAGGATGTATGCCTCTGCCCTCCTGAGTGCTCTTCCCCATTCTACCCTTCTTCGGCCTTCAGGCATATGTCAGTACGTCTGCGAAATATAGTATAATGTCACCATGATTCAGGCCTTTCAAGTGAGGACGAGTACAGCGATGCCATCCGGTAAAAGAACCTATATCCCCGCTCCCGCCGCCGTTCAGCCCGGCATGGAGCTCAAATTATATTACTGCGGTGCGGAAGACTGCGCACCCGGGCATTCCTGGGGCCCCGGCCTCAAGGACCACTACAAGATCCATGTGGTCCGCAGCGGCCGGGGAATCCTCCGCAGGGGCGGCCGGACCTATGCCGTATCGGCCGGTCAAGGCTTCCTCATCCGGCCTCAGGATGTGGCCTACTACGAAGCGGATGCGGACGAACCCTGGAGCTACGCCTGGGCCGCCTTCAACGGGCTGCAGGCGGACAGCTTCCTGGGCCGGGCGGGACTCGGCACCGAGGCGCCGGTGTTCTCCTGCACCGAGGAGGAGGGGACCCTGCTGTGGCGCCTGATCGAGGAGATGATCGGAGCCGGCAGCCGGCCCGCTTCCCGGGATCTGCGCCTGCTCTCCTCGCTCTACGCGCTGCTCGGTGCGTTGGTCGACCGGGCGGAGAACGGCCGGGACGCCGTTCCCGCAGCAGCCGGCGGCACAGCCGGTGACAGCTATGTGGCCCGGGCGGTCGCCTATATAGAGACGAATTACTCGCGCAGCATGACGGTGGAGGAGCTCGCCGCCGAGCTCGGTCTCGACCGCAAGTATGCGGCTCGGCTGTTCAAGGAAGCGCTCGGCGTTCCGCCGCGGCAGTTCCTGCTCCGGTACCGGATGGAGCAGGCCAGTCTGCTCCTGCGGCGGGAGAGCCTGTCCGTTGCGGAAGTCGCCCACTCGGTCGGCTACCGCGACCCCCTGCTCTTCTCGCGGATGTTCAAGAAAGTCAAAGGGTGCTCGCCCCAGATCTACCGCCGGAAGTAATGTCCGGGAGCGAGCGCCCGTCGGCCGTTCGGCATTGGAGCCGCACAGCCTGCTCGGAAGCCCGCCTGGCTTCACGCCTCCGCCGCGGTGGAAGAAGCTCCCCCTTCTAGCGCAAACCCTGCCCCCAATCAGAGAGCCCACCAGCCTCCGGTTAGGGGTATTTCGTTATTTTTCTTGACGCCGGTATCCTCCTTATGGTTAACTTAAATTAAACATTTAGATAATTTTCTAAATATATAATAATTAACATTGAACCGCAGGAAGAGGTGAACCCATCATGGCTCTCAATCATACCTTCAAGGCCCTCTCGGATCCGACCCGAAGGCAGATTCTCGACCTTCTGAAGGAGCGCGACATGACCGCCGGCGAGATCGCCGAGAAGTTCGACATGTCGAAGCCGAGCATCTCCCATCACCTCAATCTGCTCAAGCAGGCGGAGCTCGTCTGGGATGAACGCCGGGGGCAGCACATCGTCTACTCTCTGAATCTGACCGTGTTCCAGGAGCTCATGAAGTGGCTTCTTGCCTTCCCCCTCCCCGCAGAGAACAGCGCCGGACAAACCAAAAAAGGAAAGGAATGATCTCTCATGAAACGTTATCTGCCCAGCATCACCCTGCTTGTTCTGACCGTCGCCCTGAGCTTCTTGGTCTATCCGTACCTGCCCGAGCAGATGGCCGTCCACTTCCGCTTCGACGGCACCCCCGACGGATTCATGACCAAAGCGTGGGCCCTGGCAACGCCGCCCCTGTTTATGCTTCTGCTGATGGCGGCAGCCCTCCTGGTCCCCGTGAACCCGTCCGACGCCCGCACCTTATCCGCCCGGACCCTCGTCCGTGAAACCTCCATCGCCCTCCTGTTCGGCGTTCACATCGCCATCATCCTGTACGGAATGGGCTACACGTTCGACATGGCCAAGTATGTCACCCTCCTCATGGGCATCGTGTTCCTCATCACAGGCAACTATATGCCGCGCTTCCAGCCGAACTACTATGTTGGAATCCGGACGCCGTGGACCCTCGCGAGCGAAGAGAATTGGCGCCGCACCCACCGCACAGCCGGCAAAATCTGGTTCATCGGCGGCCTGCTCATGTTTGTCTGCCTGCTTCTTCCGGAAGGCATGACCGCCTTCGGCTTCCTGTTCATCCTCATCGCCGTCATTGGGATCACCCTCGTCGTCTCCTTTTATCACTCCCGGGGGCGCGCATGAAAAGGAACCTGCCTCTGACACTACTGCTGACACTCCTCGGCACACTCGGAGCCATCGCCATTCTCCCCTATCAGCTGGCCCTTCTCGGAGGATCGCTCCCGGATCCCGGCGGGCTTCCTCTTCCCGCCTCTCTAGCCTTGGGCGTGGCTCAGCAGGCCGTGCTGCTCTTCATTGTCACCTCCATCGGAGTGAGGCTGCAGAAGCGAACCGCCCTGGACATCCCCCTTCTGCGCGCGTGGATCACCCGGACGCAGCGGCCTCCGGTTTCTCTTGCCTGGATGGCCGGCGGGATCGCAGGCAGCCTGATCGGTTGCGTGGTCATCGCACTGCTTGATGCCTACCTCTTCACTCCGGCTATCACAGCTTCCCCTACGGAGCATACTCTCCGTCCATCCTGGTGGCAGTCCCTGCTCACCATGTTCTATGGAGGCGTCACGGAGGAACTCATGCTGCGCCTCTTCGCCATGACCCTGTTCGTATGGCTGCTTGCCAAGCTGACCGGCAAATCCGGCGAACGCATTCCCTCCGTGTACTACTGGACCGCCGTTCTCCTCTCGACCCTTCTGTTCGGCATCGGGCATCTGCCTGCGGCTTCCGGCCTGTACGGGACCCTCAGCGGGATGATCGTCGCCCGCATCCTGATTCTGAACGGACTGCTCGGCATCTGGTTCGGTTATTTATACTGGAAAAAAGGATTGGAATACGCTATGGTTTCCCATATGTCTGCCGACCTATTTCTCCATGTGGTTTTTCCATCTATTTTTGACTAAAAATGGGCCTAGCGATTCATGATTTTTCTAGAATCCCTGCAACCTTCTTTGGATCCGGCACGTTTAGTGCGTAGCAACCCATTCCACGATACGGAGAGGATCCATTTATGCAAAGGCCATTCTTCAAACCATGGGGCATCGCCGGCATCACCACCGCCATTCTGCTCACTTCCACAGCACCCCTTCCCGCCATCACGTCCGCCGCCTCGGCTGAACAGGCACCGGCCGTGCTGCTGCCCGCCGCCATACCTTCGGCCCCTGCCAAGGAAGCCGCCCCGGCTGCAAGCGAAGCCCCTGTGAATACAGCCGTTTCCCGAGAGCGCGCGATTGAGCTGGCCGGTTCCTACGTCACCCTTCCTTCGGACTACAAGCTCCAGAGCGTGAATTACCAGGTCACCCCGTCCGCCGGCGGCAGTACCCGCGGCTCCTGGAACCTGTCCTTCGTCAAGCAGGACGCCAAAGGGTACTACGGCAGCATCAGTGTAACGGTAGATTCCAACAGCGGCGAGCTGCTCTCCTATCAGATCTACGACAACGATCCGGACCGCAAGCCCTCCTTCCCTCCGCAGGTTTCCCTCGAGAAGGCCAAGGCGATCGGCGAGGCCCAGCTGGCCAAGCTGCTCCCGAAGGAGCAGAGCCAGCTGACCTACGCGGCCGAAGACGAGAAGAATTTCCGCAAGCCCCTCAGTGGGGAAACCCAGTATCCACTGCGCTGGGTCCGCAGTGTGAACGGCATTCCCTTCTACGCCAATGAAGTGCGGATCACCGTAGACGGTGATGGACGGATTGTCTCGTACTCCAAGCAGTGGGACGACTCGCTGACATTCGCGCCGGCCGGCACCCCGATTGCCGCCGACAAGGCTGCGGACATCCTCCGCCAAGCGTCGGCTCCGCGCCTCCAGTACGTGACTCCTTACAATGCGGACAGCAGCGCGCAGCAACTCTATGTCTCCTACCTGTCGGACCCGCTGATGGTCGACGCCGCTTCAGGCGAAGCACTGACCCTCTCCGGCGGCAAGCCCGCCACTGCCGCCAAACCCGTACCGGTCAGCGACAAGCCGCTCGCCGAGCTTCCCGCCTCATCGCTGAAGCTCACCAAAGAACAGGCGGTGGAGCGGATTACGGCACAATTCCCTCTGCCGAAGGATGCGAAGCTTGAAGACGCCTCCTACCGGGAGTTCACCGATCCCCGTACGAACCGGACTACGTCGGCCTGGGACTTGCGCTGGTCCATCGGCGGTTCGCCTGAGAACGGCGGCAAGGCGGTCTACGCCTCCGTTGACAGCTCCACGGGCATCATTCTCGCCTACTCGCCGAACGAATTCCGGCCGCTGGCTGCCTCCACGGATGCTGCGGGTACGGAGCTTTCCTCTGACGAGCTGAGAAGCAAAGCGGTTGAGCATGTGAAGGAGCTCCTGCCTGCCTATGCGCACCAGCTCTATCTCGAGCCGCAGGGCGAAGAATCTCCCGAATGGAAGACCAAGCTTGCTGTCATGCCGTACTACCCTGTGAACTTCCGCCGCATCGTCGGCGGCATTCCGACCGAGTATGAGTCGGTTACCCTCGGCCTCGACCGCAAGAGCGGCGAGCTCAAGGAGCTCAGCTCCAATCTCTCGACCATCGCCTACCCGGCGGAACCGCCGAAGGTCATCGCGGAGGACGAGGCACGGAAGCTGCTGCTCGGCCAGTACGACATCAAGCTGCAGTACGTCATTGACTACAAAGGCAAGCCTTCTCCGTACGGCTTCGCTGGCACCGGCGGCATGGCGCAGGAGAAGTACAATGTCATGGTCGCCTCCGGAGAGATCAAGCCGGAGAGCGCCGAGAAGCTGCAGACACGCCTGGTCTACGGACTCGTTCCCAAGTTCACAGAGCGTGAGCAGCAGTTGTTCCTGGACGCGGAGTCCGGCAAGTGGCGCAGCCGTGAGAGCGGCCGCGAGGTAGATCCGTTCGCGGCGCCTCCCGCCGACATCACCGGCCACTGGGCGGAAGAAGCGCTGAACCTGATGATCGACTACGGCGCGCTGGATGTGACGGACGGCAAAGTCCAGCCGGACGGACTCATCACCCGCGGGGAGATGGTGAAGATGCTGCTCGCCGCCGTGAATGGCGGCTACCTGCCGATCTCCGCCGGAGCCTATGCCGAGCGGTCGGCCTCCTTCGCAGACGTCGCGAAGGACTCCAAGTACTTCGCTTATGTCGAGAACGCCGCCGACCGCGGCCTGATCGACCGGACCTCCGGCACGTTCCAGCCGGACGCCGCCCTCTCCCGCGCCGATCTGGCCGAGCTGCTCGTCCGCGCCTTGGGCTACCGGAAGCTGGCGCAGACCGAAGGGCTCTTCGTCCAGCAGGCCACCGACCTTGAAGCCGGCGCGGCGGCCAGCCCCGGTGCGGTAGCGCTCGTGAACGGCCTCGGCATCATGACGCTCGAGGACGGCAGGTTCCGGCCGAAGACCGAGATGACCCGGGCCGAGGCGGCCACCGCCTTCTACAAGTACCTGCAGGTGCGTGCGGAGCTGCAGGATTCGCCCGTGAATCCGCGCTGGTAACACAGCCTCCATCACATCTGCTTGAACATCGAAGCCCCGACATCCAGGACGTCGGGGCTTCTTTTTATGATCATAAGGCGGCTCCCCTTGCGCGGCTCGGGAAGGCAGTACGGCTCGAATCACGGGTAAACAGCCCCTCCTTGGCTGATGGGGAGCATCGTGTGGCTGCGTGTCGGAGTCCAGGCCACTTTTTACCTCGCCGGCATCGCACCTCTTCCCGAAACCTGCGGCTCTCTTCTGCGTAAAGTAATGCAAAACCAACATTGGGGAGGGATTCTTACTATGCTGAAACATCTGCTTCACAAAATCCTGCACTCCGTCATCGGTTCCAAACACAGCCACCGCCGCTACAGCAGTTCCCACCGTTACCACCGCCCGATGCGCCGCGGCTCATCGTCCGACCGCTACGGTTCCGGGTACGGCCAGCGCTATTATAAGAACAGACACGGCAGCAGCTATTCCAGCTAAACGCCCGAGACGCCTTCGGCTATGACCCGTGCAGCGTCTCCAGCACCCGGTCCAGCCCGGCCATACAGCTGACGGTATCCGCATAAGGCGGCTCCTCTTGCAGGAGCCGCCTTAGCAGCGTCCGCGTACCGTCCGACACCGTAAGCTCTTCCTCCCAGCCCGCCTCCGGACTGTTCTCGTCCGCCCGGTAGGTGGAGTACAGCAGGAACAGCAGGAAGTGGCCGGCTGCGTACAGGTCACTCTGCACCACAGGGGTGCGGCGCCGCCGCATCTCATCGTTCTCGAAGGGCTCCAGTCCCTCCGTATCGCCGATCCGGCGGGCGAGACCGAAGTCGATGAGATGGATCTCCCCGCCGCGTACCATCACGTTCGGAATACGGACATCCAGATGAACGTACCCCTGACGGTGGACGAAAGCCACGATCTCCAGCAGCTCCCGCACAAATCGGAGGGACACTTCCTGGGTGAACCGGCGCTCTTCCCGGAAGATCAGATCCTCTACCGTCTCCCCGGCAATGTACTCCGTGACCAGGCAGAGCCGTCCGCTCTCTTCGAAGAGCTGCCGGGCCTCAGGAATGCAGGGGTGGCGAAGCACCTGCAGGATCTCATGCTCCCGCTGCAGCAGGCGTCGGCCCAGCTCTTTTTTGCTCGGCTTCGCCATCTTCACGACCACGTCCGCCCCCGCTTCCCGGCTATCTCGGCACAGATAGGTCAGCCCGTAGCTTCCCATTCCAAGAAAACGCTCTACCATATAGCGGCCGCCCAGCAGCCTGCCCTCCCGCAGCGGGTAATCGATCCACGAGGTATACACGTTACGGAAATACTGCAGCATCCCGCCATCTCCTCTCCTGCCGCTCCCAGCGCACCGAATACCTCTTATTCCCTCATCGTACCAAAAGGAAGGTCAAACGGCTACGCCGGCCATCACAGAAATAATGAAAGCGCTCCGTTTCCGAGCAGGGGCGGGATGAATCGGATCGTAAACCGGAGGCTTCGGCATGCGATGCGGCCCTAGCTATCTTATGGCTAACCGCCATGGGCCAGGACCGTCGTCCGCCTACAGAGAAGCATGCCTTCGCCATTCCTGGCGGGCACAGCAGGACGCGCCCGCACAGCAAGAAGGACACCGGAGATCGAGCCGGTGTCCTTCTTGTATCCGCAGCGAATCCGGCCGGGCCAGAGGTTAAGCCCCGGCCCCGGACGCATCGTCGTAGGCGGCGACGCGGTTGCGGCCCTGCAGCTTTGCCTTGTACAGCGCCTTATCCGCCTGTCCGATGAGATCGCCCGGCTGCACCAGTGGGTGAGGGATCACGGTGGCCGCTCCCGCACTGAGGGTTACACAGCCGCCGGCCTTGGAGGCCTTGTGCGGAATGGCCGCCTGCTCCACCGCCGCCCTGACGGCTTCGGCGGCTTCCCGCGCCTCCACCGCTCCGGCACCGGGAAGAAGAATGACGAACTCCTCTCCCCCGTAGCGCGCCGCCAGGTGCCCTCTGCCCCCCGCCTCCGATTCGAGAATGCCTGCCACGGCCCTCAGGCAGGCGTCACCGCCTTGGTGCCCGTACGTATCGTTGTAGGCTTTGAAGAAATCGATATCGCAGAGGATGACCGAGAGCGGCTTGGCCTCCTTCGCTGCTTCCTTCCACGCCCTGCTATAGGCCTCGTCGAAGCTTCGCCGGTTGGTCATCCCCGTCAACCCGTCGCGGGAAGACAGCATCTTGAGCTTCCGGTTCGCCTCCTCAAGCATACGGTTGGTTTCCTGCAGCTTCATCTCGGCCGCCTTCCGTTCGGAGATATCCCGGAAGGAGGTGAAGATCGCCGGTTTACCCCCGTCCATAATCGAGCTGATCGAGACCTCTACCGGCACCTCCGTCCCCTGTGCCGTCAAGTATGTCAGCTCCAGATGGGGAAGGACCCCGTTGGTTCGATACAGTTCTTTGGCATCCAGCAGTTCTTTGTCATAGTGCTTCGGGTGCAGGAAGCGCTCCGTCGGGGTGCCGATCACCTCAGCAGGACTCTTACACCCGAAGATGGCGGCGGCACGGTCATTCGCGAATACGATCCGCCCCTCCTGATACACGCAGACGGCATCCGGCGAGAGCTCGACCAGCTTGCGGAACCGGTCCTCCGTCTCCTTCAGCGACAGCTCCGCCCGCCGGCGTTCCGTCAGGTCGAGCGCCATAACCATGGCCGACGCGTTTCCCTTGTAGCGGATGTCCGTGCCCTGCATGAGCACGTCGATGATCCGGCCGTCGACGCCGACCAGCTTCTCCTCCAGCAGTTCCACGGGAGTTCCGTTCTCGTACATCTGCCGGGCCCGCCGCCTTACTTCATCGTGATACTCATGATGCACAAAATCCATGATGTTCCGGCCGATGAGCTCTTCCGGCGAAGCGGCACCCAGCATCCGGGAGCCCGACTGGTTAATGAACACGATCCGGCCTTCCGTATGCACCGCAATCAACTCGGGGGACAGCTCAACCAGCCGGCGGTACCGGGCCTCGCTGCTCCGCAGTTCTTCCTCCGCCCGTTTGCGATCGGAGATATCCCGCAGGATGTTCAGCGAAGCCTTCCGGCCGCCGAGATCAATGATCTGCGTACTGCATTCGCACAGGAAGATCTCCCCACTCTTCGCCTTAAGGCGCCACTCGAAGGTCGCCGATCCTTTCTCCTTCAGAAGCCGGATGACCTTCGCGTACTCCGTTTTGAAGTGCTCATCCCCCACGCCGAGCTCCACGCCGGTCATGCCCCTCAGCTCATCCCTGGTATAACCGAGCTTGCGGCATGCCACATCGTTGGCCTCCAGAGTCAGTCCTACCGTATTGTGAAAGTCCCCGAGCACAATCATATCGCTGGCATTCTCGAACAAGGCCCGGAACCGGTTCTCCGAGTCGAGGATCTGGGCTTCCGTTTTTTTGCGCCGGGTGATGTCCCGGATGATGCTGCTGTAAAAGGAGACCCCTCCGGTCTGCCAGCGGGTAAAAGAAAGCTCGATGGGAAAGGTATGCCCGTCCCGGTGCAGCCCTTCCAGCTCCAGCGTCCCGCTCCCGGCCAGCTCCGTCCGGCCCGCCGCCGCTTCCTTTTGTGCGGCGAGAGAATCAGGGGTCAGCTGAGGGATGATGCAGGAGAGCAGCCGGCCCAGGGCTTCGCTGCGCGAGTAGCCGTAGATTCGCTCGGCCCCCGGATTCCAATCGAGAATCCGCATCTCGCCGTCCGCCAAAATAATGGCGTCCTGGGCCGTCTGGGATACCGCCCGGTACAGGTTCTGGGCATTGACGTGCGACAGGCCGAAAGAGAGGGTCGGCGCAATCTGCAGGAGCTGAAGCAGATGCTTCTTGGAAAGATGGTCCGCCCGCTTCGAGCCTGCCCCCAGTACCGCAATCACCTGTCCTTGATAGAAGACCGGAACATGGAGGGAGGACCGCATTCCTTTCTCGTACAGCTGCCGGTCCAGAAGGCCGGATGGACGGTGCAGGTTCCAGTTCGGATAGTGCATCGGCTCCCGGCACCGGATGATCTCCACCGAATCCGTACCGCTGTCCGTCACAGGGCCCGTAATCTCCGACATGACGCCGTCCTCCCGCAGCGTGACGAGCCTGTAACCGCTGTGGTCCACGGTAAGAAGACTGCCAAAGTCGCATTCCAGCAGCTCGATAATCTCTCGCAGCACCTTTCGATGGATATCGCCGTGATCGGACCGTTCGAACTCCCTCATCAGCGCGGCAATCGCACGGTTGACGTTCAGCCGCAGGATGCTGCCGTGGATTAAGGTGTACACCAGCGCGCAGAAGAACGAACCTCCGAGCAGCAGCGAACAATAATACGGAAGAATACCGTATTCCTGCGGCGGCAGAACCAGAAGCAGGGAGAGGGCCGTTACCGCTATAAAATAAACCGTCATCGTCACCCACCTGCGCAGGCAGCCCCGTATGTAATGGGCGATCCCCCCCGCCCCGGCTGCGGCGAGGAACGTATATAATGCAGCCTGCAGGGCTGCCGGATCACCGCCCGCTTCCGAAAGCCGGAACCCCCCGATCAGCAGGCCGGCCGTCAGCGCTCCTGTGAAGCCGCCGAAATGCCCGGCCAGCATGACCGTCAGCTGCCGGTAATCCAGCACGACGTGCTCTGTAACCGGATAACCGTAATGGATGAAGAGGATTCCGAAGACGCCTTGAAGCAGACCCGCGGATATACGCTGCCGCAGAGTCATGCGGAAGGCGGAGCGAGGGAACAGAAACATCGTTATAAGCAGCAGGCCGATGACCAGCACCAGATCTTCAATCAGCACTTGGAGAATCAATGGGGTCCCTCCGGAAAGTTAGCTTGATCTCATTAAAGTTAGCTTACTATCATAAAATGTAGCTCGATACCACTTTATTCGACATCATTCGTCATTTTCCTGTCGGCACTTCTAACGAATATTCCCAAAACTGTTGAAATCCACATCTGAACCGCGGCCGCAGGCGGCATAAAGAGTGGAAGCAGGCCGGTCCGCATGAAAAAACCGCCGTCTTCGGAGAAGACAAGCGGCTGTGAGCTTGCTGCAGGGCGGTGGAAAGCCAGACCTAGCGTGCCCTTATGCGCCCCCGCGAGCTGCGGTAAAGCGCCAGACCGGCGAACAGCATAAGAAGCCCCGAAGCATCGTAAGCCAGATCGAAAGCGGTCTGGTACTCCCCCGGATGCACATGATGAAGCTGAAGCACATGATGGTTGATGATGCCTTCCACGAAGTTGAAGAGCCCGGCGCCGGTGAACAGGCCGGAGAGGAAAAGCCTCCTTGCGCCGGGTTCGTCCGCCCTGCCGCTGTTCCATAGAACCACCGCACCCCAGATCATGACCACCGTCACCGCAAGATGAAAGAGCCCGTCGCTCATAATCTGATGCTGCCGGTCCGTATGCATATTGACGCTGTGCCACTGGAGCAGCTGGTGGAAGATGATCCCGTCGAGCATGCCGATCGCTCCGATCCCGAGCAGGAACGCGCCCAGCAGAGTCGGGTGATGCCGAAGGTCATGCGTGAATCCGTTCATTAGGGTGCCTCCTTCGTACGTAACGGATAGATGCAGTTATAACCGTTTTTACCCGGTAGCATACGAAGTGCACCCGCCCTCTTCCCTAGAGGCCAAGATAGATCTGTCTGCTGAACGAGCCCTTCCGGAGCACGGCATGCCCCGCCACATGGAAGCCTGCAGCAGCGATCTCCTCCCCGATCTCCTCCGTCGCGACAATGACGGCCCGGGCCGCGAGCCGCCGGACACCCGCCAGCAGGCCTGCCTGCTCCTCGGCCGAGAGCTTCGAGCACAGGTTGTACGGCAGGTCGAGCACGGCTGCGTCGTACGTCTCCTCTAAGCCGGTCATATCGGCCAGCCGCACCGCCGACTCCGGAAAGCCGAAGTGGCGCAGATTCACCCGTGCTCCGCGCACGGCCAGCGGGTTGATGTCGCAGCCCTCGCTGCCGATGCCCATCGACAGCGCTTCGACCAGCACCGTGCCCATGCCGCAGCACGGGTCGATCAGCCGCCGGCCGGCTCCCTCCGGCACGGCGATGTTCACCACCGCCCGGGCGACCCGGGTGCTGAGGGCGGTGGAGTAGTTCTGCGGCTTCTGCGCATGCTGCAGCCAGTGGGCTTCGCCGCGGTGCAGCGGCCCGAGCAGCCAGCGGCCGTCTGCGCAGGTAAGGCCAAGCACGTGCTGCGGCGTACGCATGTCCGCCCGGCCGCGGATGCGGGCGCCGGCTTGGCGTTCCAGCGCACGCTGCTCGCCGTAGTCGGCGCCGAGCCCCCCTTCGGCGTAGACGACCTTGAACGTGCCGCCGGCGAGCTCAAGCTCCGGCAGCCGTTCGAGCAGCGCCGGCAGGCTGTCTTCCTCGAAGCGCACGTCGAGCCGCTGCTTCAGGAACGGGCTGCGCCCCGGGTCCAGCACGCGCGGCGAACGCAGCCAGCCGCCCTCGGCCGTGCAGCCGAACAGCTCACGGAGCTCGAGCCGGCAGAGCTCAAGCTCGTCCTCGTGGCAGGCATACGTATAGAGACAGGCAGGGGCTTCGGGCTCAGGCCCTCCCTGCCTTGGTTCATGGATAAGGTTCACAGTCGTTCTCTCCTTCTCATGCCGCCATTATATCACACACGGCTCGGCAGACGAGCCGGCAAATGGAAGGTGACGGGAATGCATGAGTAGGGGAGGCCCTTTCTAAATTCTTAGATTTTAACACAAGGAAGGGACAGACCGCCCCAAGCGGCTCTGCCCCCTCCTGCATTCCTTACGTGATGGACCTGCCGGCCATGCTCTGTCGGCTGCAGGCCGGCCGGACACCCCCGGTGCCCTGCTTTCCGCCTGCCTTACCATCCGGCAGTGATCCTGATTGACGTATGCCTTACGGCTTCACCAACGTGGCCTTGCCCCAGTTGCTGCGCTCGGTGGAGTTCGTGTTCGTGCCGTTCCACATCCACTGCCGCTTGCGGTTCTCCCCGTCCTCACTGTCATCGAAGCCGAGGTCGAAGCGGAACTGGAGTCCGTCCGCCGCCTGCATGTTCACCGTCTCCCACGGGATCGCGGCTTCGACCACATAGCCGCCGCTTCTCGCCTTCACCGCCATGCTGACCGCCTTCTGCCGGTTCGTGTTGAACCAGAACCAGAACGGCTGCCCTTCGGCCGTCGGCTGGGCGCTCATGATCAGCTGCCGGTCGTTGAATAGCGGGTCGCCCGGCGTTGTAAGGTCGCCCGGGCCGAAGAACAACTCCACACCGTCCCCGCGCCAGACGTTCATGTCGGTGTACTGGTTGCGCATCGGGGTAGGTTCGGTGATCGATGCGGTCACGTACAGGTTGGCGTTATCCCAGGCCAGCGTGTACTCGCCCGACATGCCCGCCCCGTCGGTACCGCCGACAAGCTGTGCCTCGCTCAGCACATACTTCGGCGTCCCGGCCGGGAAGCCGTTCACTTCACCGTCGATCGGCACCGGCACCGGCGTATACGGAATCGCCATCGTGTTATTGCCAGGCTGCCTTGGCGAATCGCCGAAGTCATAGCGGAAAGGCTCCTTCTCGCCCAGTACCACACGGTAGATGTCGTGGTTCGTGGCCATGACGCCCTGCAGGAACGTCTTGTACGGGCGGTCGGCCACGTTCACGAGGCCGAAGTTATAATGCTCGCCGTCATCCGCCTCGGACCAACGGCCCGTAGCCGCCTGGTCGAGATACGTGAACCAGTGCGCCCCGACCACATACCCGAGCGAGGCTGCCCCTTCCACGTAGGCCCGGTACCGCAGCTGCCGTTCATTCTGGTCGGCGACGAGCAGCGGAGACCCGAGCCCCTGCTCCATCGTGCCGAAGCCGTTCTCGGTCAGGATGAGCGGCTTTCCTCCCGATTTGGCATACACTTCATTTAGCATCGTCACATTGAGATTCTTGGCATAATGGTTCATGGAGATGACATCCATATGACGACCCGCCGCTTCGGCCATGAAGCCGCGCAGCTTGGCGTTGTTCATCGGAATCGTGAGCCAGCGGTCACCAAGCAGCAGGTGATTGCTGTCATACTTGCGGAAGACCCGGGCAACCGTGCCGTAATACGTGTCGAGATACAGCTTCACGAAGTCGTCGATATCATACTGTGCCTGCTGTGAATCGATATAGAGCACGGCGTCGTTCAGCTCGGCGAAGCTGCCATAGTTGCCGTTCCATGCTGCGTTGAACGCTTCGATCGTCCCGTACTTTTCCTGCAGCATCTGCACAAGTCTGCGTTTGGCCGCCACTACGCTGCCCTTCAGCTTCGGAATCTCCGGAGCGATCTTCTGGTAGTGGTTCTCATTGCCTAGGAAATAACCGACAATCAGCGGATTGTTCTTGTTCGGCGTCAGCACCGGCTCCAGCGCCGCTTCCAGCTTCGCTTCCGCCCCGTCCGCGAAGATATCGAAGATCTTGACCCCTTCAATCTTCGCCCACTCCAGGTTCCCAAGCGGCAGGAACGGGAAGTACGGCACCTGGAACTGCTCCGACAGCGGCGTAGGCGACCAGCCGCCCGCGCTGTTGAAGCCCCACTTTTTCATCCTCGCCCAGCTAGTCTGGTAGAAGGCTTCCGAGGTATACGGCGTTCCCGTCTTCTTGATATAGTTCGCAAGGTAATAGGAAAAGTAGTCTTTGGTACCCATGAAGGCCGACTTGTACTCGGTGGCGGCGTAATCCGGCAGCCACTCGAAGATCTCTTCGCGCCCCGTCACCTGCGTATACGTGTCGTTCGGCGAGATGCCGTTGATCCCCACACTGAAGAAGGCCGTGCCCAGCGGGGTAACCAGGATCTTGCGGCCGTCGGCCGCCGTCTGGACATTATAATAGCCCTTGGCCTGCAGGCCGTACGTCTCTTTGCTGCCGACAAGTCCGCCGTAGGCATCCCAGTTCGGAGCCCGCAGCCCGTCATAGTAGCTCTTGTCAGCGGCCATATCGGCACGGAGCTCGTCATCGGTCTTCACCTTCTCGGGGAAATCCGCCGAGTTCATCTGCCCGTACTTATCCACGACCCAGTCCGCCTTCGAACGGTACACATATGAGCGCGGCGCGCTTGCTTCCATGCCATCCTTTATAGCGAACGCATGAAGCGTCGCCGAGTCCTGGATGCTGATCGCTCCCGTATAAGGCTGCGCTTCCGTCTCCGCGTTCAGCTTGTAGAAGATCTGCGCTCCGGCGGTCGGGGTCGACAGCGCAACGGAGAGCGGCTGGCCGACAACGGTTCCGTGATCGGGCACGGCCAAGACCGACATCACATTCTTGTTCAGGATGACTTTGCCGATCTGCGGCGTCCAGGCTTTGGCATCGCCCTTTACCTCAATCTTGAGATATCGGGTGCCTGCAGGCAGTCCCCTGGCTTCATAGACGAACATCTGCCAGTTGGAGACCGACGCACCGCTCTTGTACGGCTGGAGCACCACTTCGGTAAAGGAGGTGCCGTTCGGCGAGGCGTACACTTTCAGAGGCTCAACCGCCACGCCCATGAAGAAATAGCTGTGGATGGCAAAAGAACGGATATCGTAGTCCGTCTTGTAGGTTAGCGACCCGAGGGCCGTTGTCGAACGCGTCGCCCGCTTGAGGTCGCCGCCGAGATACTGGGCATCCGCTCCCTCCGTCCGCATATTCGTGCGGGCCATCACATTCCCGAATGTGTCGAGCGGGTCCACAAGCCCCGGCAGGTTCGCAGGCTCCTCTCCCGGCCCTGTCCCCGGCTGCCCCTGCACGAGCAGCAGATACGGCTTATTCGTACCAGCCTCTTTGGCGTTCACATAGGCGGCCCCGTCGGTGGTGTTCACGATCCCGACACTGGCCGTGGTTTTGCCCAAGGCCTTCTGCCCTTTGATATACCCGGTAATGTCGATGGACATCCAACCGCTCGGCTCATACGGCCATACGGCTTCGCCGATCTCGGCCCCTGCGGGTGCCGGGGTGGGCAGCGTCTTCGTATTGTAGGTCATCGCGCCTTCGGACCAGCTGTTCTCCACACCGTACAGCCTCAGCCTTGCCGGAGCCTGGGAGGAGTCATACGTCTGGCCGTACAGGTTCAGGTATACCTTCTGCGTACCGGTATCGACCTTCGACAGGTCGAACTTCAGGTAGGCCTCGCGGTTCTTCAGCGCCTTCATGAACAGCAGCGGCTCGGTTCCCCGGCTCGTGTCCGGTACCGTGCCGTCCACATAGACGTCCTCGCTCACAGGAACGACGTGGTCCTGGGTGCCCCTGACGATATAGCGGAACGTATTCACGGCACTGGCCGAGGCCGTGTTCGTCCCGAACTGCGAGTATGCTTTCAATAATACGATCCCGCTCAGTCCGATCGGTTCTGTATACAGCTTTTTTACAGGGGATGTTCTCGGATCGCTGCCGTCGGTCGTGTAATAGACGGATGCGCCGGCTGTAGACGAAAGCGTCAGCTTGGCACCTGCCGGCACCTCTCCAGGAGGCATGCCGGGCACCACGACGGACGGTCCGTTCAGCACCACCCTGCCGATCAGGGGCGAACGGACGATCAGCCCCCCGGTGTATTCGATCTTCAGATATACGCTTCCCGCGGTAAGCCCCTCGAGCTCGTAGATGATGAGCGGATAATACCCGCCAAGCTCGATCAGCTTAGGGGTTACCCTCGTATAATCGGTTCCATTCGGCGAGACATAGAACAGCGGGTGATCGTACGGCTGCCCCTGCGGGTGGTAATAGCCGTAGACCGCAAAGGACTGTAGAGGCTCCGCCGTCTTGTAAGTGATGAATTCCTTGTAAGCCGCGCTGCGCTTCACCCGGGTCGGATCGAAGCCTCCCGTGCCGGCGCTCTCGAGCGTCAGCGTCGGGGAATGCTCATGGGTGAGGCTCCAGCTCTGTAACTCGTCGTTCCGAACGGATGCGGCCGGCTCTGCCGCTTGTACCCCGTACCCCGGGGCCCATCCGACGAAGGTGGAGAATATCAGTGACCACAGGCACAACATCAACAAACCTCTTCGAAGATTCATCGCGCTTCCCTCCAGAATAGAGTGATGTGGAACCGCCAGAATCGAGTGCTGTTTGTCTGTCTGTTGCTCCGCAGCTGGTATGGAAGCATCCGGCTGCCCGGAACGCCCCGTATCTATACGCGTCTCTACGCCCTTGGAGTGGACATCAGTCAAAGAACAGAAGGAAAACATTCGGTTGTGCGAAGAAGCTGCGAATCCGGGGGAGAGGTGGACCAAGCCCCCGCTGCTTGTCGCGGGGGCCGCCGTGGGTCCGGGAGCTTATTTGAGGTTATGCTGCTTTTTCATGATGTCATAGATGTCTTTGGCCAAAAATGCTTTATCGCGGTCTTTCTCATACCAGTTCTGGAACCAGTCCTCGACTTTCTTGCCGTTCCCTTTGTTCCAAGTATCCTGCGCATCCTTCATGGCCTGCTCGGGTGTATATTCCTTGCCGCCAAGCACCGCCTTCACCCAGATATCGTCGATCGGCTTTGTCATGCTGTCGGAGATGACGTTGACGTCCTTGGGCAGCTGCGGCATATGCTCCGGATGGGTCAGCTCCACATAAGGCTTGGAGGGATCGAGATAGATCGCCAGCGCCTTCTGGTAGAGCTCCAGCCCTTCCTTCTGAATCGGAATCTCACTGTTGAAGGCGGACACCGTCTTGCCGCACTTCTCATCGAGAATGCCCGAGGAAAGCATCTGGTAATCCGCCGTCCAGCCCACCTCATTCTTGGATTTCTCGGGGTCGACCGGCACCGGGCAGCCCGTCGGCCCCGGCTTCCAATGCTCGTTCTCGATGCCGTATTTCAGCGTCTTCACCGTCTCCGGCTTCACCAGGAAGTCGACGTACTTCATCACCGCCTCCGGGTGTTTGGCCGCCCGGTTGACGAAGGCCGTTGCCTGGACCGGATTCGTGAAGGCCGGATTGAATTCGCCCGCCGGGCTCTTCGGATAGGCGATCGGAGCCACTTTGGCGTCCGGCACGTTCTTCTTCAGGCCCGCCAGCTCACCGTTGACGAAACTCGGCCAGTTGATCTGCAGCGGATAGATGCCGATCTTGCCGTTGATGAAGTCCTGCTTCGCCTTGGCCCCGTTCTTGTCATTGAGGTAATCGCGGTCGACGATGCCTTCATCGAACAGACGCTTCTTGAACTCCGCCGTATGGCGGAAGTTTTCCCAGTTGCGGACGAGCTTGCCGTCTGTCACGACCCAGCGGGTGGCCTGGAAGATCTGGTCGACAACGTAGCCGGACTGGAAGGAGATGGCCATGCCGTAGGTATCCTTCTTCCCGTTGCCGTCCGGGTCCTTCTCGGCGAACGCTTTGGCCACCTGATACAGCTCTTCGGTGGTCTTCGGCGCCTGCAGGTTCAGCTTCTGCAGCCAATCCTCGCGGATCAGGAGCGCATGGATCGGCACAACCTCGGAGAGGCGTGCGAACTCATAGAGCTTGCCGTCCGACTTCAAGCCGACCTTGCGGAGAGCCGGATTGTCCGCGAGCAGCTTCTTGTATTCCGTGCTGTGCTTCTCAATGAGCTCGTCGATCGGCATCATCTGCTTCTGGTCGTAGATCGGATTCTTGATATGGGGCGCATATTCGAAGATGAGATCAGGCGCGCTGGCCGAGGAGAAGAGCACGTTCAGCTTCTCCTGCGACTCCCACCGCGGCACCGCCACGAACTTCACGTTCGCTGGCCCCTTCTCGTTAATCCACTTCGTCCAGCGGTTGCTCTCCACCGTGCCTTCCGCCTTGGGAACCGCCCCTTTGTCATAGATCGTGACGGAGATATCCTGCTTGACCGGCGGCTTCGACGGATCGTCCACCGCCTCCTTCGGCGTCTGGTCGCTGTTATTGCAGGCAGCCAGCAGCAGCCCCATGGACAGGGAGGCGATCAGGGAGGCAACAACCTTTTTACCGATACGTTTCACTTGCACAGCACCCTCTCTCTTCTATTCGCAAGCTCCGGCTACCCCTTGATCGACCCTAACATGACGCCTTTCACGAAGTATTTCTGCAGGAAGGGATATACGATCATCATGGGGATGATCAAGACCATGACACCCGCGGCCTTGATGCCCTCCGGCGTAAGACTGGCGGCATCCTCCGGCTGGACGGATACCAACTCCTGCAGCAGCGACTGCTTCCGGATCATCTGCTGCACGAGTACGGTCAGATTATACTTGTCGGTCTCATTGATGTAAATCAGCACGCTGAGGAACGAATTCCAGAAGCCCACGCCGTAGAACAGCGTCAGGGTGGCCAGCGCCGGCAGGGACAGCGGCAGCATCATCCCGATCAGCATGCGCCACTCGCCGCAGCCGTCCATCCGGGCCGCATCCTCCAGCTCCTCCGGAATGTTCTCGAAGAACGTCCGCAGCACGAGCATGTTGTACGTATTCACCAGGGCGGGCAGCCAGAGGGCGCCGTAGTTGTTGACGAGCCCCAGCTCCTTGATGACGAGATACGTCGGGATCGTGCCGCCGGCGAACAGCATCGTGAACACCGCCGCAAGGAGGAACCACCGTCTGCCGAAGAAATACCGGCGGGAGAGCGGATAAGCGGTCAGAATGGTGCAGACCATCGACAGGATGACACCGACAACGGTAATGATCAGCGAGTTGCCGAATGCCTCGACGATCCGCGTGCCCTCCCACAGCATCTGATACGATTCCAGCGTCCAGCCCACCGGCCAGAGGGTGACCCGTCCCGAGAGAACCGCATGGGAGTCGCTCAGCGACAGGGACGCCAGATGTACAAGCGGGAGCAGGCAGGTCATGGCGACAAGAAACAAGAGGAGATAGTTGACGGTATAAAATAATTTTTCGGAGAACGTGGATTTCATCGGCTCTGCCTCCTTTCTACCAAAGCCCTTGGTTGAACCGCCGCGCGATTGTGTTCGCGGTGAGCACAAGGATGAAGCCGACCAGGCTGTCGAAAAGCCCCATGGCCGTCGTCACGCTGAACTGCCCGCGCTGGATTCCGAAGGTATAGATATACGTGGAGATGACCCCCGAGACACTCGATACGGCTTCATTCTGGAGCACCCAGACTTGGTCGAAGCCGACTTCCATGATTTTGCCGACCCCAAGGATCAGCAGCAGAATGACGGTGGACGAGATGCCCGGCAGCGTGATGTGCCAGATCTGGCGCAGCTTGCCGGCGCCGTCCATCGCCGCGGATTCGTACAGGTGCGGATCGATCGTAGTCAGAGCCGCCAGATAGATGATGGCGGAGAAGCCCATCTCCTTCCAGATGCCCGAGCCGATGAAGACCGCGATCCAGGAGAAGGGTTCGTACAGGAACGGATACGGCTCTCCCGTTAAGCTCGTGATCCAACGGTTGATCGAGCCCGATTCGAGGGAGAAGAGCGAGAGCACGATGCCCCCGACAATGACCCAGGATAGAAAATGCGGCAGATACACCAGCGTCTGTACGATCCGTTTGAACCACATGCGCCGCGCTTCGTTCAGCAGGATCGCGAGAACGATCGGCACGGGGAATCCCACCACCAGCGACAATAGGCTGAGCAGCAGCGTATTGCGGATGATGTTCAAGGTCTGCGCCTGGTTGAACAGCAGCTCGAAGTTCGCCCAGCCCACCCAAGGGCTGCCGAACACACCGTCGGCAAAGTTGTAATCCTTGAATGCGATCACCAGGCCGCCCATCGGGACGTATTTAAAAATGAGATAGAACAGGATTCCGGGCATGAACATGAGCAGCAGCGGCACGTTCTGCTTCCACTGCCTGCGCCGGCGCAGCTGCTCGCCGGAGAGGCCGGGCCGCTCTTCTGCGCCGAGGCTGCCCAGCCTTGACGTTTGTATGGACTTCATACCATCCCTCCTTCCGGGGGGCCTGCTTGCTTTTCGGTGAAGCGGCTCCCAGTCGTTTCCTACAGCTCCTATCATACCGCTTTGCGGTAAGCGCTTCCTTGAATATTTAGCCATAATTCTTGAGTATTTTGAGCAAAAGAATGACCGTTCGTCCGTCCCCAAAAAAACCACAGGGCCCGGCGTGCCGGACCCTGCGAGGGGCCTGAGCGCTCAGCCGGAGCGTACCGGCTCCGGCCTGCTTTGGGTTAAGGCAGCGTCAGAACCGCCCCGGACAGCGGGGCGTTCAGCTGCCGGTGAACGGGCTCGGCTGACGTGTCCCGCCCCTTCCACACATAGAGTGATACGGTCGTAAGCTCCTTCAGCAGCAGCCGCACCGTGTACGTCTGCCCGCCCGATACCGCCGTGCCTTGGACATAAGCCCGGTCACCGGAGATCACGAGCCAGTCGAACGCTCTCACGTACAGCTCTGCCCCGCCGGGTTCCCCTGCCACACGCAGCGTGCCGGCCATGCCGCCGGCCTTGTCGTACGAGGCCAGCCCGCTCAAGACGAGGGCCCCGGTCCGCTTGCTGAGGAAGGTGCCTCCGGGCAGAAGCCCGTTCACGGTCACGCTGCGGCCTGCCACAGGCGCGGCCACCGCCACCGTGCTGCGGACCGGCGCAGGCGCGGTGTAGAAGGGATTGGCCGCCAGCTCCGCCTTCACCTCGTACAGGCCGGGCGGCAGCTGCGCCCCCGCTTCGGCACGTCCGTCCGCCCCGGTAGCATACACGCTGTCCGTCACGCCGGCGAGCTCGCGAAGCGTGCCGTCCGGACGGACCTCCGACACGGTGAAGCGCACCGGCAGACCGGAGAGCGCCCCCGCGCTGCCGTCGTCCGCCTGCACCACTTGGGCGGACAGCGAGACCGGCCGGCGTTCCTTCACGTAGGTCTCGCCGGTGTACTTCACGGCTGCGTCCTCCGGCCGGACCGTCAGCGCGCCCTCGGAGGCGGACGCCCGGAGATACAAGCCGGCCGCCGGCGCATAGGCCGACTTCACGGCCAGCTGTCCGTTCGCCGGTCCGGTACCGATGCGGTAAGGAAGCACCACCCGGCCCTGAGCGTCCGTGACGGCGGTGCCCGCCGCCGTGCCGTTCACCTCGAAGCTGAGCTCCGCCCCCGGCACGGGGCTGCCCGCAGCTCCGCTGAGCTTCGCTTCCAGCTGCACCTCATCGCTGTACTGCCCGGAGGCCGGGGACAGCTCCAGCACCGTGGAGCCGTAGACGGCGAACGCCACCGTCTTCTTCGCCGTAATGCCTGCCGTGTTCACGGCTTCGACGGTCAGCTCGTGGCTGCCCGGCTCCGTCACCGGCGTGCCTTCGGTCCACGGAGCGCCGTCCAGCGTCACCGACTGGCTCCGCACGCCTGCCGCATCCTCCACCTCAACAACCGGCAGCGTTTCATCCGTATACTCGCCGCCTTCCTCGACGCCCGTGACCCGGATGACCGGCGCCGCCCGCTTGACGAGCGTCGCCTGGCCCCAGTGCCCGCGGTTCGTGCTGTTGGCCGAGGTGCCGTTCCACGCCCACTGGCGCTTGCGGGTATTGCCGTCTTCGCTGTCATCGAAGCCGAAGTCGAACAGGAAGCGTGTATCCGGCTGCCCTTGCAGATTGATGCTGTCCCAGGTCAGCGCCGCTTCGAGCACATACCCGCTGCCGTCCGGCAGGAGCTTCACCGCCATCTCCACCGGCTTCTGGCGGTTCGTGAAGAACCAGTACCCGAACGGCTGCCCGTTGTTCAGGCCCGCGCTTGCGATCAGCTGCCGGTCGAGGAACAGGGGATCGCCCGGCGTGGTCAGATCTTGGGGACCCACGAACAGCTCCACCCCGTCGCCCTTCCAGACATTGATGTTCGGATTGTTGTTCTTCATCGGCGTCGGGTCCTTGATCACCGCGGTCACATACAGGGCGCTCTCATCCCAGGCAAAACGGTACTCGCCCTGCATTCCCTCTCCGCCGGTGCCGTTCACCAGCTGGCCGGGTCCCAGCGTGAACGCCCCCGCGTCCCCCGGGAAGCCGTTCACCTCGCCGTCGATCGGGATCGGTGCCGGCGTATAAGCGATCTCCATCGTGTTCGACCCCGGCTGTCTCGGCGTATCGCCGAAATCGTGCTTGAACGGGGGCCGCTGACCGAGCGCCACCGGATAGATGTCCTTGTTGGACGCCATCACCCCTTCGAGGAAGGGCTTATAAGGACGGTCGGCGACATTCAGCAGCCCGAAGTTATACCGTTCCGCGCTGCTGTTAATGCCTTCGGCCCACCGGCCGGTGGCCGCCTGATCCAGGTAGGCGAACCAGTGGACGCCTACGATATAGCCGAGCGAGGCGGCGCCTTCCACATAGTTGCGGTAGCGCAGCATCCGTTCGTTCTGGTTGGCGACGAGCATCTGAGGCGGGGCTCCGAGTCCCTGCTCGCTGCTCCCGTACCCGATCTCGGTGAGCATAATGGGCTTGCCCCCCGAGGCTTGATGAATGTGGTTCAGCATAACGGTATCCAGATTTTTGGAATAGTGGTTGATCGAGATGACGTCCAGGTGCCGGCCCGCCGCCTCCGCCAGGAAGCCCCGCACCTTCACGTTGTTCACGGGCAGGGTCAGCCACCGGTCGCCGATCAGCAGGTGGTTCGGGTCGTACTTGCGGAACACCCGGGCCACCGTGCCGAAGAACGTGTCGAGATACAGCTTTACGAAGTCGTCGACATCGTACTGGGCCTGCTGCGAATCGATATACAGCGGGGCGTCGATGAGCGCCGTGAAGCCGGTATAGGTGCCGTTCCAGGCGGCGTTGAACGCCTCGATCGTCCCGTACTTCTCCTGCAGCATCTGCACGAGCCTGCGCTTGGCCGCCACCTCGCTGCCCTTGAGCTTGGGCAGATCGGGAGCGAGCTTGTGATAGTAGCTCTCGTTGCCGAAGAAGTACCCGATGATATACGGATTGTTCTTTTGCTCCGTCAGCATCGGACCCAGCGCCGCATCGAGCTTCGCCTCCGCTCCGTCGACGAAGATGTCGAAGAATTTCAGCCCGTTTACCTTGGCCCAGGCCATGTCACTCAGCGGCAGGAAGGGCACGTGCGGGACGCTGAGTTCCCTTGAGAGATTGACCGGGGTCCAGCCGGCCGCCGTATTGAAGCCCCACTTGCGTATGCGCTCGATGCCCTCGTTATACAGGCCTTTGGAGGTGTAAGGCTGGCCTGTCTTGCGGATGCGGTTGGCCAGATAGTACGAGAAGTTATCCTTTGTGCTTAGGAATGCCGACTTGTACTCGCTCTCGTAGGGCGGAATCCACTCGTAGATCCCCTCCCGCCCGGTGACTACCGTATACGTATCCGTCGGGGCGATCCCGTTGACCCCCAGGCTGAAGAACAGATTGCCCTCGGGCGTCACCATCATCTTCCGGCCGGCGGCCTCCTGGATGCTGTAGAAGCCGGTCGCATTCAAGCCGTACTGCTCCCGGCTGCCCTTCAGCCCGCCGTAGGAGTCCCAGTCCGGCGCCTGCAGCGCTCCGTAATACGCCGCATCCGCCGCTGCATCCTCCTGCAGCTGGCTCTCACTGGTCACCTTCTCCGGGAAGGTGGCCGATATCCACTGCCCGAAGCGGTCCACCTGCACTGCGGTGGCGAGCGCCTGGGTTTCCGCCGTGGCTGCGGCGCCCGGATCAGCAGCTAGAAGGGGAACCGCTTCCCCGGACGGCGAAGCATTTCCTTGCGCTGCTTCGCCGTCCGCTGCAGTGCGGTATACCTCCGGCCCGTCTTCGCCCGGATGGACCTGCTCTCCAACCTGATCTTGTCCGGAACGAATTCCCTCGCCCGCCGTTCGTTCAACAACCCCGGCACCTGAATATGTAACCGTTTTCAAATGTGGGGCTAAAGCCCCGCCCGAACCCCCTGCAGCAGCATACGCCGTGATCGGAACCCCTATCCCCGAGAACAGCAGCACACCCGCACAGCCCCCGCTCAGCAGCTTGCGAACGTTCATCGATATCCCTCCTTATGGCTGGCCTACCGTTGCCCTTCCCCCTCTCCGCTCCCCTCCCGCCACGCGGATTAAGCCGCACACCCTGATGTGCCGGCTTCGGCATCTCCTAGTGTAGTGCCTCGCCCCCGCACGAATCCTTGAATATCTAGCCATAATTCTGTAATTTGCTGCGTTTGTACAGCCGGTGCATACCGCTGCTTGCAGGGGAACCGGGATGCCGGTATATGGCAAAAAGGAGCCTGCACCCTTGTGCGGCTCCTTCATCATGCTATGCTCAGGGACGGGCGTGAACGGGTTCGGCCGGGTCCGCCCAACCTTGCAGTCAAGCGGTATTCCCAGTCGCTCAGGGCGGCGACCCGCATCTTACCGGCGTTTTTTCCGGAATTCGGTGGGAGATACCTTCTGGGTGGTACGGAAGACGTTCGTAAAATAATTCGGGTCATCATAGCCGACCGCGGCCGCCACCTCGAAGATTTTCATATCCGTGTTGCTGAGGAGCAGCTTCGCCTTCTCCATCCTTACCTTCGTGACATAGTTCGTGAACGTGTCCCCAGTCTCCCGCTTGAACACCTTGGAGAAATAAGTCCCGCTCATATGCAGCTTCTCAGCCACTTCGGCGAGCGAGCACGACTCCATATAGTGTTCCTCGACATAGGCCATCGTCTTTGTCACCAGATTCCTGTTCTTGTCCTCCTGCCAGGCCGTGAACTGGGCAAGGAAGCGCTGGGCCCGCTCCTTCGCAAAGCCCACGATCGCCTCCGTATCGGCCAGCGCCGGAAGCGATTCGATCGGAACGGCGACATCGAAGCGGGCTTCTTCGCCCCCGAAGAGCCGGGATACTGTCCGGCCGAGAGCCATCACGAACGACAGGGTCTCAATCCGCGCGTCCTCCGGCTCCATGGACGGCAGACGGCCGAGCATCGTCTCGATCTGCTCCTTCACCTGGGCCATCTGCCCCAGCACCAGCCGGGTCTCCAGCTCTGTCTGCATCTCCCGGATCCTCGTCACGTTGGCGGCCGGCAGACGAGGAGCCGGGGGTTCGGCCGCGGCCGCCGGTCGGTGCAGCTCTTCCGCCCCCCGGTACAGGGTGCTCCAGCGTTCGGGGCCTCCTGCCAGACCGCACCGCTGCGGCGTCACGCCCAGGCCGAGATACATCGCCGCCGCTTCCGCGATCCGCTCCTCCAGCCGCCGGGCCTCCCCTTCCTCCACAGCCTCGGTGAACAGCGCGAACCGGTCATGGCGGACCGAGACGAGCCTCCCGTGGTAAGGAGGACACTCCGCCAGCTCGGTGATCATGTTGAACAAGGCGAACTGCAGCAGTCCGAGGTCTGTTCGGCGGTACGCCTTGCCCGGCGGAAAATAGGTCTCCACCCGCAGCAGCCTCAGCTCCTTCTCCGCATAAGCCTCCCCAACCCGCCGGGCCAGCCGGTCGTCGCATGGGAGCCCTAGCAGCAGCGAGCGCACCACATGCTCTTCGAGCGCGCGCCGGTCGGCCGCCTGCCGCTGCACGCGGAGCATCCGCTCGCGGAAGTGGTCGTATGCCCGGCTCAGCACCTCGATCAGGGTCTGCTCGTTGCAGGGCTTGAGCAGGAAATCGATCGCTCCGAACTTCAGCGCCGCCTGGGCATATTTGAAATCCTCGTATCCCGTCAAAATAATGATCGCCGTCTCCGGATGATGCTTATGCACATGCCCGGCCAGCTCCAGCCCATCCATGTGCGGCATGCGGATGTCCGTCAGAATGAGGTGGGGCTGCAGGGAGGCGATCAGCTCGACCGCCTCCCTGCCGTTCTCCGCTTCCCCCGCTACCTGCCAGCCGAGCTCATGCTCCCCGATCATCTTGGCGATGCCCTGCCGGAAGATCGCCTGGTCATCGACAATCAGCAGTCTTCCGATCATGCTTCATCCCTCCCCTGTCGCTCCGCTGCCGCCTCCTGACCACCGCGGAGCTTCTTCCGATGGCCGGCAGCGTCCCCGGCGCCTCCTCCCGCAGCCCCGGGCTCATCGGCTCCGGGTTCCCCGTCGCCGGCCGCCGGCGGCTCCTCTCCCCGGTAGCGCAGGGGCAGTCTCAGCCGTACCCTCGTCCCCTGCCCGGGGCGGCTCTCGATGCCGAGCCCGTAAGGCGCTCCGTATAGAAGGTCGATGCGCCGCAGCACGCTGCGGATACCGATTGAGGGCCGGATGCCCTCCTCTTCCGACACCGGACGGAGGAGGCGGGCGATCTGCTCCTCCCTCATGCCGGCCCCATTGTCCGCAATATCCACTATAAGCACCGTTCCTTCGGCATAAGCGCGGACCGACAGCCGCCGCTCGTCAGGCCCGCTGAGGAAGGCGTGCACGAACACGTTCTCGACCAGAGGCTGCAGGAGCAGCCGCGGCACGGCACAGCCCTGCACCGCCTCTTCCGCCTCCACCACTGCTTTGAAGCGGCTTTCGACGAACGCCTTCTGGATCTCGACATAATTGCGGATCTGCCTCAACTCCTCCCTCAGCTCCGTATCCGTATTCGCCCGCTCAAGGGAATAGCGCAGCAGACCGGAGAGAGCCGAGACCAGCTCGGCGGACTCCCGTTCATCCTTCACATACAGCTTCCAGTACAATCCATTCAAGGTGTTGTACAAAAAATGCGGATTGAGCTGCGCCTGGATCGCCTTCAGCTCCGCTTCCCGCTCGCTGAGCTGCCGCAGGTACACTTCGTCGATCAGCGAGCGGACATTGGCCGCCATTGTGTTGAAGCCCTCGCCGATAAAGGCCAGCTCGTCATGGGTGCGCGGCTGGATGCGCACGCTGAAGTCACCTTCGCGCATGGCCCTCATCGCCTTCACCAGATCCTTCAGGGGCCGGGTCAGCCGGCCGCTGAGCAGCACGATCAGCATCCCGCCGAGCAGAATGGCGACCAGCGCCGACACCAGTGCCATCTGCAGCGTCACGCGGCTCTTATCCTGCAGGGAAGCAAGCGACACCCGGGAGACCAGCGTCCAGCTGTAGGTATCGGAGGAGTGTACGGCATAGAGGTAGCTCTCTCCCCCTTCCTTGCGGATCCGCTGGCCGCCCTCGAGCTCCGCCAGGGCCGGCTCCGTACCCGAGGTCTCCTTCAGATAGAGCAGGCGGTCCTGGGCATCGTACAGGTAGATTCCCCCTCTATCGCCCCGGAACAGCTCTTGCAGCGGACTGCCGAGCAGCGATTCATCCAGCACCATAACGAGCAGCCCATAGGTGCCGAGCGACTTGTTCTGCATCCACCGTGCGGCGATGACCGCGTCCGAGTAACCGGCCCGCTCCACATAGCTCGGCACCCGGACCCGTGTCCATACCAGCTCTCCGCTGGATTCGCCCGCCCTCGATTTGATCTGCTGGAACACCTCCGGATCGAGATTCCCGAGGGTCTCCTTCATATGGCCGAAGTAATAATTGCGCCCCTCCAGATCGTAGATGTACAGGGAATCGATGAACGGGGCATCGAGCTTCACCTGGCGCAGCAGATCCTCCAGACGGCTGTGCGTCTCATAAGCGCGGATGTCGCCTTGGACAGGTCCCTGCATCAGCTCCGTAACCGCCTTCTCAATGAGGCTGTTGAACACAATATAATTGGAGATCCGGTACATCTCCCCGATCCGCAGGTCGAGGTGGGCCAGAGCCCCTTCGACCGTCTTCTCATACTGCTTCCCGACCTCTTCTTCGAATAGCCGCAGCTGGGTGATATAGGAGAGATAGCCCGAGAGGCCGCATGAAAGGAGAATAATGACCGACAGTCCTGCAATCATCTTGAGCTGGAAACTTAGCTTCATCCGTCCCTCCTCGCTCCCGAATCTATCCTTTGGAGCTCCGCTAATGCCTTTCCCACGAAGGAGCCTGCCCTAAGGACAGCTCCCCGTACGTAAGCACGTAAGCTGTCAATCCCTTCCGGCAGCTGCGCCTTTTTCCTCATCCCGTCTTACCGGTTCACTTCAATCTTATTCCAGAGATGTGCATTAAATCCTCCTCTGCCCTGAAGCTTCTCCATTACGAACAGATAAGCCCCCCCTCTCGGCACAGCCAAATAAAAAAAGAAGCCACAGACCGTAGTCCATGGCTTCTTCTCGGAGCTCCGCCCTACCGGGCCGGTGCCTCCTATGATTCGATAATCTCATCGAGCTCTGAATCTTGGCGGTTCGCCGCCGCCAGCACTTCCCGGTCCGTTTCGCTTTCGCCCTGAATCTGGGCTGCGGCCTGAGCCTGGTCGTTCAGCTGCTCTTCCGTTTGGCCGATACCGTGTGCGCCTTGATGATTGCGGCTGGTTGCCATAGGGGATGCCTCCTCTGTTCCATTATTTCACAACCCTCCTACTATGCTCCCGAAACCGCCGGTTTATGCTCTCCGGTATCCTGCTCCCCCGGGTTCTCTTCATCATCCGCCTCTCCTACCGTGAGCGCATGGTGCTTCCACATCAGTTCCGATACCTGAGAGCACTGCTGCCGGCTGCATCGGACGATCACCGTGACCTCCGGCAGCCGGGGAGCCCGCAGCGGGGTAAGTTTGCCGGAGGCCGAGGCAATCTTACGGTAGACGGTCTGCCCGAGAATAAACCCGCCGACCGAGCTGAGAATCCCCCAGATGATCGGCCCCCAGTCCAGCACGAAGCCGGCGCTTATGCCCAGAACACTGGCCGCCGTGGCGGCAGCCATGCCGACTTCGAAGGCTTTGGCCGACAAGTCCGACTGCTCCCCTGCAAACTTGAACGGACCCTCCGGGGTAATGGACATCGGAACAGCCAGAATGCAGGGCTGCGGAATGCCCGCCTGCTCGAGCAGGGAGAGCGCCTGCTCCAGTTCAACCCGGTGTTCGAATGTGCCTATGACCAGCATTCCAGCCCCCCTTACCGTTTCAGCAGCCGATATCCCGCTGCAGAATAGCGCTCCCTCAGATATTGACGCTGCTCCACCCGGAACAGGCGATTGTGCTCGACCGCGGTTACATAGGCATGATAGATCGATCCCCCGAGGACCGACGGCATGAACAGGAGCCAGTGGGGGGTCAGCATCGCAGTTGACTCCTTCGCATGACCGAGCAGCAGCGCAAGCCCAGCGGCGTGAAGATGCGAGAAGCCCAAGTACACCCACCACCAGAGGATGGCGTAGAAGGCCAGGCCGAACCGGTGGTTATACAGCTGGCCTAGCCCCGGAAAGCAGAGTGATGCTGCCGCTGCCGCTCTCGGGCTTTTGCGCTCGAGATACTGAATGCTCCCCGGCCGCATAACCAGAGCCTGCAGACGGGCATCCTCCATCTCCGCCAGCTCGCACTGCCGGTTGATCTCCAGCGTCGAGCGGTAGCTGTCCCACATGGCATAGAGATAGATCATGCAGTAGCCGTACAGCCAGACAGGGTCGAGCACCTCCTTCGCCAGAGGAATCCGGCCGCTGAAGGAATAGATGATAGCCTCGTTAATATGAGCCAGCGTATTCGTAATAACCTCCGAGAGCGTCAGCAGCACACCCCGGATATACTGGTTCAGGAGCAGGTGGCCGAACCCCGGAAAAGCCGCAGACCACCAGACCACGACAAATGGATTCTGCCGCTGAAGATGGGTGACACCGGAAGTACTGAGCAGGGCCAAGGGCCTGCGGGGTCGACGGTTGTTGTTCAACATAGATCATCCTTTGGCTGCAAGTGGGACCTGTACCAGCCGCAGCCCCCGCTTCCATAGTATGACAGACTGATCCTTCTTCTTATTCGCCTTCGCCCGCAAGCGGCTTTCTTGGATCAAACCCGTCCCAAGCCGAAGTGCCGTAGCCGCTCGGAACATCCCCTGTTTTCCGGTCAGGCTGCGCCTGCTTCACCCGGTACCACTGCCGGAACTGCTCGGTGAATCCCAGCTTGGCATAGAGCCTTACCGCCGGCTCGTTCTCCGCGAGCACCTGCAGGAAGGACGCGTGGGCTCCCCGTTCCCTGCCCCAGTGCAGCAGATGCAGGATCAGCGACTCCCCGTATCCCCGGCGGCGGTAGGCCGGCCCCGTCACGATGTCGAACAGCCCGGCCACCCCGCCATGAAGTACGGATAGGCCGCAGGCCACGGTCTCGCCGTTCACCTTCAGGGCGGCGAAGCAGCCCTCCGCGAGCATCCCTGTGAACAAATGGCGGATGGTCTCCTTATGCGGCGCGTGGCTTGGGTTCATCGCCAGGAAGGAGGACAGCCAGGCTTCGGTCAGGACCGGCGACAGCTCCATCTCCGAATGCCCCGGCTGCGGCAGGTCCGTCTCCCCGAGCCGGAGCGTCTGGATGCTCACCGGTTCCACCAGCGCATACCCCCGCCGCTCCAGCTCCTCATCCAGCCCCGACGGTTCGGAGGCCGCCGTCATTTTGAAGATGACCGGCAGTTCCAGCCGGCGGTAGAAGGCCTCCGCCTCCCGGATTTTCTCCCCGAGGGGACGGTGTGCCGGATATAACGGCTGGACCGAGTTGGCCCGCTTCGTATATCCCTCCGCCCAGCGCAGCAGCCAGCCGTCCACGGCCAGGGTCCGCAGACAAGGCCAGGCATTCATCGCCCATTCCTCATAGTACCGGATCTCGCTCATTTTCTTTTCCTCCCCGACGGCATATTTCCTTACTTACTGGAATAACGCAAAAACCCCCTGCAGCCGCCCGAGAGAGACGGATACAGAGGGGTCGTAACGGTTCACATGCTGACGGCTGCGGACTACTTGACCCCTCTGGCGGCCAGACGGGCACTGATCCGCTTCAGCTTGCCGTGGTATTCGAGCAGATCCAGACGGGCATTCTCCGCTTCGGTACGGCTCGGCTTCACATCCTCGATCCCCCATACCTGGATGAGGTGGTCGAATACTTGATTGAAATAGGATACCGGGCCGTAGCCGGCCTCCTGCGCGATCACGTCCATCCGCTCCTTGAACATCGGCATGTCCCGTCCCGGCATGGCAAAGCTCGTCATCGCCTTGTGAATATAGTACACGAAGTTGTGGTCCTGCCCCAGATACCCCTTGACCACATCACGGTAGAATGCAAAGTGGAGAGACTCGTCCTTCGCGAGACGGCGCAGCAGCGAGGCCAGGTTCTTGTCGTACGGACCGGCCGACTTGGCGACATTGTTGTAGAACACCATCGTGGCAAGCTCCTGGACGGCCGTATAGACCATCGTTTCCATCGCGGTATCGAAGTCCGGCACGAAGCCGCCTTCCACAACGGTTTTGCGCAGCTGATGCAGAGCCGCCGGATCGGCGTTGCGGGTGATGATCAGGTAGGTCTCGAGCAGCGAAGAGTGCTGGTCTTCCTCGGACACCCAGGTATGTACGAAATCCTGAAGCACTTGCAGCGAGCCTTTGAACGTAACCGCTAAGTGATGATAGAAAAAGGGCAGGTTGACTTCTGTTAACAAGGACGTTTCGACGGCGAGGTAGATCGGGTCCGGCAGCGTCCGCTGATCGATCGACCAGGGATGCTCTTTGAAGCTGCGCCCGAGCTCCCAGGGAATGAATTCGTGATAGCTCCAATCGATGGCTGCCGCCCGGGTGCGGTGCAATCTATATAATTCGGTCAGGTAAGGCTCCAACCGGAGGTCAATCTCGTTCAATTTGTAGTTGTGCGCTGGCATTTTGACGCCTCCTCATCCATCAAACTTTACAGGGAATACGCTGTATAGTCAAACTGTACCTTATTGTTTCCAGAATCAGGATCTGGTATAATAAAGTATCGTGTATAAGAAGCCGAGAATCTACATAGAGTAATGGGTAATGACATCACATACATGTTTGCCCGTTATGTCATGTGGATTTTTTTGGTTTCAGGCTGTATACGTACATTTAGGAAAACGGTGGAGGTTGTAAGAGCTATGGAAACAGGTACAGTGAAATGGTTTAATGCTGAAAAAGGATTTGGCTTCATCGAAGTGGAAGGCGGCAAAGACGTATTCGTCCACTTCAGCGCCATCCAAGGCGAAGGCTTTAAATCCCTGGACGAAGGCCAGCGCGTACAATTCGATGTGGTTCAAGGCAACCGCGGACCGCAAGCCGAAAATGTAGTCAAGCTGTAATTCGCCCGCTTCCATAAAGAACTGTCCGTCCGGGCAGTTCTTTTCGATTGAACTTGAGTCGAATACACGATACCACGGAGGGACATTACATGTATTTTTCCAAACGAACCATGGAACCGGCCCCACAAGAAGAAACGCCCGTCTGGACCTGCAGCAAAGATGGATGCAACAGCTGGATGCGTGACAACTTCGCTTTCGAAGAACAGCCGTATTGTCCCCTGTGCAGTTCGGTCATGGTTCAGAATACGAAGATGCTCCCCGTCCTGGTTAATCATTTTACGAACGCCAAAAAATAACACATAAAGCGGAGATGTTCTCCGTATGACAAAAGAGCACCGGCTCCGAGGCCCGTGCTCTTTTTGGCATCTCGACTGTTCTTCTCCCGGATCTGCGCCTTGCTCTAAGGCTGCCGTACTTCTTGGGCCCCGCCGCTTAGCACGGTGCTCTTCGATTGGCCGCCTTCATCCTCCACACCGCCGAACAGGTCGTCGACCTTCTCCTTCGCCTGGCGCTTCACATCGTCATCGATCGCCTCGCTGACCGACTTGACCGCCAGAGCAAGAGCCCCCCAGTCATCGAGAAAACCCATGCCGAGGATGAAGTCGGGTATGAGATCGACCGGCAGGATTAGGTAGCCGAGCGCCCCGTAGATCTGCATTTTGGAGCGGGTCGGCGTCTTCGGACTCTTTAGCGCATAGTAAAGCAGCAGCCCGGCATGCACCACAACCTCTCCGGCCTGCTTGGCATACTTGCGGATCTTGGTCCAGAAGCCCTCCTCCGAGTAATGCTTCTCATACTTCGTCATATTCTCTCCGATCGCTTTCTCCTGCTCCGGACTCAAGCCCGGTTTCGTATTGGCTTCCATCCTTATCCCCTCCCTGGTCTACAGCTTCGTACCCTTTATTACACCACCTTGGCCCAATCGAACCGGGGACAGGGGTTGGCGTTGGAAGTCCGTTAATGTAGGGGGAGGCCGAGTAAAAAGCGTACGTGTGCCGGCCCGACAGGAGCAGGCGGTGTGTACGGCTAGCCTGCTGCAGGAATAGCGGCCCGCCGGCTTCAGCGTTGATGGCCCGTGGCCGCGCTGTACTGAGCGAGAGCGGGGCTGTGCGCGGGGCGGGCAGCCAGCACGGCGCGGGGGCGCTACAGCGGACTCAGCGCGGGACGGGGGCGCGACGCGCAGGGGTCCTCGCGGGCAGGAGGCACGGCGCGGGGACGCTACAGCGGACTCAGCTCGGGCAGGAGGCGCGTCGCGCAGGGGCCCTCGCGGGCAGGAGGCACGGCGCGGGGACGCTACAGCGGACTCAGCTCGGGCAGGAGGCGCGGCGCGGAGGGGCCCTCGCGGGCAGGGTGCACGGGTGCAGGCCGCTCTAGCGGACTCAGCGTGGGTGAGGGGCACGAACGAGCAGAGTCGCTTGCGAGCAGGCAGCACGGCGCTGGCTGCTCGCAAGCGACTCTGCGCGGGCGGGGGCGACGCGCTGGAGCCTTCGGCGGGCAGGCAGCATGGCTCTGGGACACTCAAGCGGACTCAGCGCGGGATGGGGCGCCACCCGAAGGGCGTTCGTGGGCAGGCAGCACGGGCGCTGGCCGCTCTAGCGGACTCAGCGCCGACGGGGGCGCGAACGCGCAGGATCGCTCGCGAGCTGGCAGCACGGTGCCGGGCTGCTCTAGCGGATTCTGCGCGGACGGGGGCGACGCGCTGGAGCCTTCGGCGGGCAGGCAGCATGGCTCTGGGACGCTCAAGCGGACTCAGCGCGGGATGGGGCGCCACCCGAAGGGCGTTCGTGGGCAGGCAGCACGGGCGCTGGCTGCTCTAGCGGACTCAGCGCCGACGGGGGCGCGAACGCGCAGGGGCACTCGCGAGCTGGCAGCACGGCGCGGGGCTGCTCAAGCGAATTAAGCGCAGGTGGGGGGGCGCGAACGCGCAGAGTCGCTTGCGAACAGCAGCACGGCGCCGGGCTGCTCTAGCGGACTCAGCGCGGGGCGGGCCCAAGGCCCATTCACAGGCGGCCGCCCGGCGGATCCACTATGGCGGACGCCCAGCCCCGCGGCAGACGATGGGCCGCCAGGCTTCGGCATACCGCGGTAAGCGAGGCGCTCTCCCAGCGGCGCTCAGTCCGCCGCAAACGCACGCGTACCGCGTTCAGCGTCAGGTTCACGGTCCGGGCAATCTCAGCCTCCCCTAGGCCTCCCAGCTCGCGCAGCAAGAACAGACCGCGGTCCTGCTCCTGTACGCGGCCGAGTGCTCCATACGCCTGCGCTCCGCCAGGCAGGAAGACCTCCGCCGCTTCCGCAAGGGTCTGGGACCAGCCCGGCAGGGCTTCCCTGCGGCGCTCCCTCAGTGCCTCCCGCCGGGCCTGGAGATACAGCCAGCGGCCGAAGTCGTGCGGAGGGGGAAGCTCCGTTTTCTTTCGGGCCCCTTCTGCGAGCACGATCCGTACGGTTCGCCTTGCGGCCGGCCAGTCTCCCGTCACGTTCACTGCCGCGCTCAATGCTGTGTTGGCACATCTCTCGGCGAGTACCGCGAATCCGTCCGGCAGCCGGTAATCTTCCTGCGGTGATTCACCCTGAATCCGGTTATCCAAGCTCCTTCCCTCCCTTTCCCACGGCCTTCCAAGACCTCTCGGACTTGGCCCTTTTCTTCCTGCAACGGTTCGACCGGGGCCGGGGCTCGGTTGTCCTTGCGGCTTTCCCCCGCTTTCCACAGCTTCCTCCCCTCCCCTTCGCTTCCTTTCCATCCCCTCCCTTCCTTTCTGCGCCGCTCCAGCTGTGACTTTTATACCCCCGGCCAGCCCCGGCCTAATCAGTGTGCGGGTGATGATGGCTCAATTGGGTTAAATTACTACCATATGACCTGCAGCGCAGCAGCGGAAGGAGCACCCCATGGAGATCCGAATCGGCTACGTCTCAATGGCGCTTGCCATTTTTAACAACACCCCCAGTTCTACCTTTACTTACAAATTATTCTCCCAGCGGCCCCGGGAAGAGGCCATGCAGCGGGCGATCGAGGTTGGCCGCAAGAACCTGGAGGCAACGCGCCGGATTCTGTATTATAATGCGGCGCAAGGCATCCGCCTCTTCCGGCTCTCTTCCTCACTGATTCCGCTGGCCACCCATCCGGATGTCATGATCCCTGCCGGAGAAGTGTACCAATCGGAGCTGGCGGAACTCGGCGCATTCGCCCGCCGCCACGACATCCGTCTATCGATGCACCCGAACCAGTTCACCCTGTTGAACGGCAAAGATTCCGTCGTGGAAGCCGCAATACGCGATCTGGAATACCATGCGGCCATTCTGAACGGCATGGGCCTGGATGAGTCCGCCGTCATTAACATTCACGTGGGAGGCGTCTACGGAGACAAGGCTTCCGCGATGCAGCGGCTGTACGAGAAGTTCCCCGAGGTGCCTGCGTCAGTGGCTGCACGGATGACCTTCGAGAATGATGACAAAACGTATACCCTCCTGGAAACGTTAGAGGTCTGCGAGCGGCTGGGGCGTCCCATGATGCTTGATCTCCACCACGATTGGTGCAACCCCTCCGGCACCGAACCGCTTGAGGTTCTGGGGAAAATCCGGGCCACGTGGGGTGAACGGCCCATGAAGATTCATGTCTCATCCCCGAAGGACGACAAAGACTTTCGCTCCCATGCCGACTATATTGACCCGGAGCCGCTGACCGTTTTTCTCCGCGGCTGCCGGGAAGCGAGAATGGAGCGGATCGACGTAATGGTCGAGGCCAAAATGAAGGATTTGGCCGCTCTTCGTCTCGCTGAGGATCTGGCCAAAATCCGAGGCCTGAAGCGGACGGACGGCGGCATGCTGAAGTGGTAGGAAACCTTCTATTTATCCTCAGGTCAATTACAGAGCAGCAAAAAAGCCTTGACGTATCAAGGCTCCACCACAACGGTATGACGCAGAGTGCCGAGCTGCCGACTGCGAAGCTCGATCAGATCCCCAGCCTGACAGACCTGCGGGTTTGCCGGCGTACCGGACAAGATGACGTCGCCCCTGCGGAGCGTCATGATCCGGGAGAGATGAGCGACCTGCCAGAGAGGCGCAAAAAGCATCTCCGATGTATGCCCCTGTTGGATCCGCTGCCCGTTCACCCACAGCTCAAGCTCTACGTCCGAAGGATCGCGCAGCTCCACCAGCGGTCCGATCGGCGTCATCTCATCGTACATCTTGAGGCGCCCGTCGACGAAGTGATCGGCCGCCGTCATGTCGTTCGCGAGGGCATAGCCGGCGATGACCGAGGCGGCCTCCGATTCGCTGACATTCTTCGCATCCCGGCCGATGATGACCGCCATCTCGACTTCACAGATGAACGCCCCCATTTCCCGGGATACATGAACGGTGTCGCCGAAGGTGAGGCTCTCGGGCGACTTCAGCGACAGGGACAGCTCTTCCTCGTTCGTAATTCCCTTCTCTTCGCGGAATGCCCTGAAGTTCGGGCCGATGCAGATTACTTTTCTCGTTACGTCACGTCCGTAGATCACTTGAGTTCGCACCTCTTAGCATTAGGATGGACTGCTGGCTCTATTGTATGTCCAGGTGTGCCTGGCAGACAAGCCCGAGCCGCTCCATCAAGCTTAGAAATAACCCCTGCCCGGCATCGTTTAAGATCTCTGCGTGTCTGTCCGTTCTATTGGTAAGTGATTCTATTGGTGCACGGGGAGGAATGGGATCGGAGCTCCAACCGTTCCTGAAGCCGTGTCTAGCCGTGTCTAACCCCCCACACCCATTCCCTCTCTAACCTCATCATGTCTCTTTTTCTTTATCAAAACCAAAATTAAGGTGGGAAATAAGCTTCACCCTGCAGCTTTGTACATTCTATTATTCCAAGGTTAAGCGGCTTCGCCGTCCTTTATGGACCGTGCGCGTTGGTCCAGATAGATCCAAGCACATGTGTGTCTTATATTTCCTTAACTACTAAAAAACCGGCCCCTCCTAGGGGCCGGCCGGAATCATGCTGATATAAGGGCTGTAGGCAGATACGAATCCATTCATTAGATGAAGCGCTCCATGGAAGACTGCATGTCTTATAGCGGGTCACCTGAAGCCTTAAGGGCATACCTGCCTGTCCCAGCTCTTTCAACCGGGACCTCTTCAGGTCATTCGTTCGTGCGGTTTAGGATGCTTATGCTTTGGCGGCACTCGTACTAACATCCCTGCAGCTCCCGCTGCAGGCGGTATTCGTAATTCTCCCGGCACAGCTGGAGCAGCTCGTACTTCAGCCCCCGCTTCGGCTGCGTAATCTTGACCGGCGGCCCCCCTCCCCGGTGAAGCAGGGAGCGCACCATCCGGGGGTCAGCGATCCGGTTGACGATGAGCTCGTGCGGCCTCTCCGCCGAATAGCGGGAGACGAGGAACCGGTCGCAGGCGGCATCGCCTAGACCCGTGTCGAGTGCGAGCAGGTCGAAGTCCCGCAGCATGCCCTCCTGCACTTTGGCGACGAGCACACGCTCCTCGCCAAAGTAGAGCACATCCTGGTCGACCAAGGCTTCACGGTCGACAATCTGCTTCGCGGGCATCTGCTCAAGCACCCGGATATGCCGCAGCATCGATGCGGCTTCTTCGAACTGCAGCCGCTCCGCGTAATATTCCATCTTGCCGTACATGGCGGCGATCAGGTCGTCTCCATGGCGCAGGAGCAGCTCGGCGGCCTGGCGGGCCGTCTCCCGGTATGCCTGCTCGGAGATCTTGCCTTCACAGACGCCGCTGCAGCGGCCGATATGGTAGAGCAGGCAGACGCGTTTGGGCATCGTGGTACAGGTGCGCAGACGGTAATGGTCTGCGACGAACTCCATGACCGCGTTGCGGAAGCGTGAGCTCCGGTACGGACCGAACCGCTGCTCCTTATCCGGCGGCGCCTCTCCTTTCTTCTCCCCGGCTGCAGCTGATGCCGCCCGGACGGCCGCCGGACGGCGGTCCCGGTAGTATACGTCCAGCCGAGGCAGCCGCTCTGCCGTCATGTGAAGGTAGGCGTAACCGGAGTTGTCCTTCTTCAGCGCGCGGTTGAACGGCGGCTTGTGAATCTTGATGAGATTATTCTCGAGCAGCAGGCTCTCCGCCTCATTGTTGACGAGCATGACTTCGATCGAAGCGATCTCCTCGACGAGCTGACGCAGACGCTTGCGCTTATGGTTAGTTTGGAAGTAAGAGCGCAGGCGGCTCCTGAGATTCTTGGACTTGCCGACATACAGTATGCGTCCCGATTCATTCTTCATGATGTAACAGCCGGGACGTTCGGGATAGACAGCGGCCTGGAAGACGAACGGCATCGTAGGATCCCCCTGTTCCTTCTCGGGTGTAGACTAAGCTTGGGATGATGGACGGCGACTGGCGGCGAACGCAGGTTCGTGTCCCTTTATTGTACAACGGCCTCCGAATTTATTCCAGGAAATTCGCTTGGCCTTTCGCGGATATCCGCTTCCCTTCCCTCTCCTTACTTGCGGGGGAGTCGATATTGGAGTAAGCTAAAGCCTAAGCAAATAAGAAAGGGCTTACATTTAGCTTCAACCATCCCAATCCGAGGAGCGTGTCCCTGTGATCAAAGGAATCGGCCATCTCGCCTTCGATGTCTCCGATATGGAGCAGTCACTGCATTTCTACTGTAATGTGCTCGGACTGACCAAAGCTTTTGAGATTCACAATGACGAGAACCAGCCCTGGATCGTTTATCTTCAGGTATCCGGGCTTCAGTTCATCGAGCTGTTCTACGGCGGTCGAAACCGTCCGGAGCATGTCGAGCGTCCTATCGGCTTCTCGCACCTCTGCCTGGAGGTCGAGAGTGTCGAAGCGATGGCTGCCCATCTGCGCAACCGAAGCGTACCCCTCGACGTGGAGCCCCAGATGGGCAAGGACCTCAACTGGCAGTGCTGGGTCCGCGACCCTGATGGCAACCGGATTGAGTTCATGCAGCTTGACCCCCAGTCCCCCCAAGCCAGGTGCGGCCGGGGCGAGCCGGTATAACGCGGCTCCCCCTCCCCTGAAGTGAGCCCCTTACGGGCAGCTCCCTGTATTTGCTGGCAGAAGAAACCAATTGACCAGCGGCATGTCCATCCGGGCCTTCGCGTACAAAGCACAGATCCACTCCAGCGTCCCGACAAAAGGGCCCGGTGTTCCAAAGCTGAGCCTGCCGGTACCCAGCGTGACGCGGCTGCCTAAAGCGGTGAAGATCGCCTTCCGTTTCATGTCTTACGCGACCCTGGGCAGCCCTTGGGTGAGTGGAGAAGGCAGTGCCTGCGGTTCTCCGTCCAATGCGCTCATGCTGTCCCAAGCCGCTGTAGTTTACAGATATGAGTAATGGCCGATTCGGGCCGGGTGTTGAAGCCCCGTCCAGTGTCTATATGGACTGTGCACTGTACACCTCAGTAGGCGTAGCCCAATAAAACACACAAAGAACCAGGCCCTCAAGGTCCGGTTTTCTATGTGGAGAGGCAGCTCCCCCCGCCCGACGGGTCATAACGGAACTGAGATTCCTTATTCGACTATTTCCTATCATTTCCCGAAGAATAGCGGAACTCAGGTATCTTATTACCTTATCATCTATCGCCTCAGCCTGCTTTACTTAACAATAGCGAATCTGAGTTCCTTTATATCGAAAAACAAGCTCTTCCTGAGAAAGATAACGCATCTGAGTTCCGCTAAATTGTTAATACTGCGGATGCCTGTATCCAGCCATCGCCCCTTGCAACCCCTTCGCTCCAAAGCTGGGTTGTTTTCCTCTGGACCCGCAAAATATATCGTATACTAATACGTAAACAGCCATTCCTTGTGAGGCAGCCCCTGTCTTCCTGTCTTCCTGTCTTCCTGTCTTCCTGTCTTTCTGTCTTTCTGGCTTCAGACCCCCGGCTTTCAGGCTCCACAGCTCACGGCGGCCCCGGCCGCCCCTGCACATCCGCCTACAGCGGGTTGACCTTGACCTGCGCGCCCTTGCCGCTGACCTGGATGCCTGACTCCCGGCTGCCGACAGCTGCCAGGTCCTTGAGCAGCCCCTCCAGCAGCGCTTTGGCGGCGGCGCCTTCCTTGGCCGATGAGGTCTTGACCACCAGCTGCACTGCGCTGCCTGAAGCGAGCAGCTTCTCCGCCTGCCGCCGCTTCGTGTCGTAGTCGTGCTCCTCGATGTGCGGCGTCAGCCGCAGCTCCTTCACCTTGGCAGGCGTTCCGCCGCCTGCGTCCGCCCGCTTCTCCTTCTGCTGCGACTCCTTGGCCGCCCCCCTGCCGATCAGCCGGCATGGAGGCGGCGAGCTCATCAGCGAGGTACAGACGAGATCCACCTTCAGCTTCTTCGCCATCGCCAGTGCCTCGTCGCGGGACACCACGCCGAGCGCTTCGCCCTGCAGTCCGGTCAACTCCACTTCAGCCGCTTTGATCTTCTCATTCATGATCATCATGATAATCCCACTGCCTTTTCGCTCCAGTCCCACAGTCTCCCTGCCGCTTCCGGGTCGGCGGCCAGCCGGGAGATCGGGGCCGGTTTTTGTTTGTAATCATACTCGCCGGTGATTCCGGCGGCCTCCTCGCTGACGGCGAGGTAAACGGCCGTGGACGCCCCCTCGGCCGGCGTCAGGAAGAGCGGCTTCAGCATCCGCAGCACGCTTCGGCCGAACCCGGTCCTCCGGTCTACACCGATGCTGGTCGCCACGGCGCCCGGATGCAGACAGTTCACCGTTACCCGGGTACCGGCCAGCCTTCTGGCGAGCTCCTTCGCGAAGAGAATGTTCGCCAGCTTCGACTGGGCGTACCCCTTCCAGAAGGTGAAGCCTCGGTCCAGGAACGGGTCTTCCCAGTGAATCCTTCCCGCACGGTGCGCACCGGAGGACACAACGACGATCCGCCCTTGAGGCGCTTGAATCAACGGCTCGAGCAGCAGGTGCGTCAGCAGGAAGTGTCCCAGATGGTTGACGCCCATCATCGACTCGAACCCCTCCCCCGTAAGCTCCCGCTTCAAGGCGAAGACGCCCGCATTGTTGACGAGTACGTCCAGCTTGCTGTACTTCGCCCGGAAGGCAGCTGCGAAAGAACGAATACTCTGCAGCGAACCGAGGTCACACAGCATCAGTTCGATCTCCGCCTAGCCGCTCCGGCTCACGGCCTCCTGCAATGCCTGCTCCCCCCGTCCCCGGCTGCGGCATACCATCGTCACGCGGAATCCGCGCTGGGCAAGCGCAGCCGCAGTGGCCAGCCCCATGCCCGAGCTCGCTCCCGTCACTACCGCATGTCTTCCGCTTTTATCCAAGCTGCTCCACACCTCCTAGATGAGGCCCTCGCCATTTTCCCGTTTGTCCCTCACCGCATAGGTAACCATGAACTCCGACACCTACGCACGTGCGTCATTCCTCCGAAGGCAACCCCATCTTCAGCTCCTCGATCTGTCCCCAGTGCCGCTGCTCATGCACGCCGATGAACGTGAGCCACTGCCTGAGGTCCATCAGCCCGAACACCGGATGAGGAAACGCCTTCTGTGCCAGCTCCTCATCGGAAATCCCGGCCACAAGCCGCTCAAGCCCCTCCCTGGATGCTCCCAATCTGCCCTTCAGTTCATCCAGAGTATAAAAACCCTCGGCCGGCACGAACGGCGCGGGAGCCGGCACCGAGCGGCTGCGATCGAGGGTGAGGAAGAACGGCTTGCTTTCCGCCGTGCGGATCTCTCCTCCGCTCAGCTCCCGGCTCATGGATGCGGTGATGGCTTTTTCCATCAGATACAGATGCTCCAGCACCTGCGCGATCGTCCATTTGTCTTCCTCCACCCGGGTGTTGATCTGCATCTCGCTGAGTTCCTCTACCGTCTCCCAGATGTTCTTTCGAATCTGCCGATTGTTCTCCAATGTCCATCTCTCCCGTTTGATGCCACCCGGCTGTCCGGCTGTCCGGCTGTCCGGGCTGACCTGCTTCAGCGCCAGGCTGTTCCTCCATCATACCGAATGCGAGTCAGGATAGCCAGAATCCCTCCGGAGTGGATAGGGTGACTAAAGTCTTGGCCGGCCCTAACCGGCTATGCACCTTTGTACCCGTTCTGCCCCTCCGTGCTCTGCTGTATGATAGGATCAAGAATTCAGTGCAGAGGAGAATGAAAAAAGATGGCATGGCTGTTCGATGTATTCCGCTGGCTTCATATTGCAGGGGGCTTTCTCGCTTTGTTCACCTTTTGGATTCCCCTGGTCACCGTCAAAGGCGGCAAAATCCATAACCGGAGCGGCTGGTTCTATGTATACTGCATGAGCTTCGTCTCCTTGTCCGCGCTCTACATGGGAACGTACCGGATCCTCGATCCGTCCAGCGATGAGAGGCTGCTCTCCTTCTCCTGGTTCCTGATCTTCATCTCGATTCTGAGCTCGGCTTCCGCATGGTACGGCCTGCGGGTACTGCGGGTCAAAAGCCGACGGGCACCCCACCGGGGCGCTTTCGACCTCGGCTTCTCCCTCCTTCTGCTTCTCAGCGGCATCGCGATCAGCATCTACGGATTCAGCATCGGCTTCCCCCTGCTGCAGTATTTTCCACTGATCGGTATCCTGCTCGGCGCACAGCAGCTCTATTACTGGGTGTCTGTACCGAAGACGCGCAAACACTGGATTTTGGAGCATATCAGTGCCATGATCGGCTGCTGTATCGCCACCATCACCGCCTTCACCGTGTTCGGGGCTCCGAGACTGCTTGGGGTAAGCTCGGTGTCCATATTCCTATGGTTTCTGCCCACGATTGTCATGGTGCCTCTAACCATCGCGTTCAGCCGCCATTACCGCAAAAAATACAACCCGCCCGCCTGAGAGCAATCGAGCAGGTCCTTCATCACGCAGGGTCTTGGGTATCCGGACGCAGTGCATCCCGCCGGTCCGGATACTCAAGACCCTGAAGCTTTCTTCAGGAGATGGGCAGGCCGGCACCCGTGATCTCCTGCAGACGCGTAGTTTCCGGTTTTCCCGCCTTCACCTCCGCCTCCGCGTTCGTTACCACTTTTTCCACGCCTAGGCTTTTATCGAGTTCATAACGTTGTCCAGCTCCCCCACGCTCGTCCTCTTTCGTAAATTCTCCTCCCTGCGCCCGAATACATGACATTCCCCGCCCCCCGACCGAATATCAATAGGATAAACGATCAGAGAGCCTGGTACGGTAATGGGTTTTCGGTGAGGGTAAATGAAGGAGGGGACAACATGCAGATTCACGTGGTTCAGCCGGGGCAGACGCTGTACCGGCTGTCACAGGCCTATGATGTACCGGTGCAGGAGATTGCAAACGCCAATGACATCCCGGTCGGCAGGTCACTGGTAGTAGGACAGGCACTGGTGATTCCCATTAACGGCCGCTATTACTGGGTCCGCGCCGGGGATACGCTGTCTTCCATTGCGGCCAGGTTCGGTACGACGCCGGCCCGGCTGGCCCAGGTCAACGGGCTCCATGCAGGGCAGCCGTTGGGGGTCGGTCTGCGGCTCTATATCCCGCCGGGCCCCAAGCGGAGGGCGGAGTTCAATGCCTACCTCGAGCCCCGCGGAGGCGAAGTGGCCCCCCGGCTCATCCAAGCGGCCCGGGAAGCCGCCCCTTATCTGACCTACCTGGCACCGTTCTCCTTTCGCATCAACCGCAACGGCACCCTGCAGGCTCCCCCGCTTGATAACCTGAGGGGGGTAGCCCAAGCGCAGGGAGTTACCCTCATGATGGTCGTCACCAATCTGGAGAACGACCAGTTCAGCGCAGAGCTCGGCCGGATCATTCTCACGAACGACGCGCTGCAGAATACGCTGCTCGATAACATCCTGCGGACGGCAAGACAGCTCGGCTTCCGCGACATTCACTTCGATATCGAGCACCTGCGGCCTGAGGACCGGGAAGCGTACAACCGCTTCCTTCGCAAGGCTGCGGCCCGGATCCACGCGCAGGGCTATCTCATGTCCACCGCCCTGGCCCCCAAGACCAGCGCCGCACAGACCGGCGAATGGTATACCGCCCACGATTACAAGGCGCATGGAGAGATCGCCGACTTCGTCGTGATCATGACCTATGAATGGGGCTACAGCGGGGGCCCGGCCATGCCCGTCTCCCCTATCCGCGAAGTACGCCGGGTACTTGAGTACGCACTGACGGAGATGCCCGGCTCCAAGATCATGATGGGCCAGAACCTGTACGGCTACGACTGGACGCTTCCTTTCGTTCCAGGGGGCGCCTATGCCAAGGCAATCAGCCCGCAGGCGGCAATTGAGCTTGCTCACCGGGAGCAGGTGTCCATCGAGTATGATTATACGGCCCAGGCGCCGCATTTCAGCTATTGGGACAATAACCGCAAGCAGCATGTCGTCTGGTTCGAAGACGCGAGGTCGATCCAGGCCAAATTTAACCTCGTCAAGGAACTGGGCCTGCGCGGGGTTAGCTATTGGAAGCTCGGCCTCCCCTTCCCGCAGAACTGGTTGCTCATTCAGGATAACTTTACCGTAGTCAAAAGATAATCGGTGGATCGGGGTGCCGGTCACCGGGCGAGGAAATGAAACGAAGCAGCGCGGCGGCAGCGTCTGCTATCCTGAAGCGCGTAAGCCAGGGGAGGCCGGGGCCGTGCACTGGCGTTCATGCCCGCTCCCCCCTCTGCCGCAGCCCTTGGCCGAAGCGCCAAACGAAGCAGCCGCCAAGCATGGCTTGGCGGCTGCTTCGTTTGTATTCCTGCCCTCTCCCTACGCTTTGGCACGGTCAGCCTCGCCGCGGTAATACGGGTCCCGCTGCAGGAAGAAGTGGAACAGCGCCTCGAAAGCGCCCAGGATGACAACAAGACCGATGAGCTTGGGCACAGTCATCTCCCAGGGAGCAATCCGTGCGGCGGCCCACAGGACCATGGCGGCCAGAACGCCGTCGGCGGCCGTCGCGATCCCATTGCTGCTTCTCGGCAGAAGGAAGCGGTCGCCGAGGAACCACGCCACGACGGAGAGCATCAGGGCGGTGATCAGGGCTCCGAGGAACGATGCGTCCGTCAGCATCATCAGGAACAGGACGACAATGAAGCCGTTGCCCGCCAGCTTGATCAGAAGCTTATCCAGATCCATGCTTCTCACCTCATTTCTCAAGGATGGGAACGATTCTACCGTTCATTAACCGAATCCCGCTCCGCTAAACCGTCCCGGATCAGGCCCTGGCGGGAAGCGCCTTTCTTCGGACTGGTCGCCCGCCCAGTTCCACCCGCCTCCGCGCCAGCCCCGTTTCTCCGAGGCCCTGCACGAGAGCTGCTCCCCCCGACTACCTCCGGTCCTGAGGCTGCTCCTTCTCTACCGCTCCGCCACCCTGGTACCGGGTCTCATCGTCCTTGATCCGCACATGCCGGCGCCTCGCCTCCTCCAGCAGCGTCCTGCCGTTATCCTGCGGCTTGTAGCCGATCAGCTCTTCCAGATAGCCGATATCGTAATAATTGTCCGTATTCGCGGAGGTGCCGTACAAGCTCAGGAAATCGATTTCCGGGCCCGCTTCGATACAGCTTACCGCGAGGGAGATCATATCCCGCTCCGAGATAAAAATATGGGCCGCCCGCTCCGAATGGGGCTGGTCATCCCCCGGGAAGTTCCCGATCCGCAGATTGATGGACGACACGCCATACTTGTCCGCATAATATCGTCCAAGCAGTTCGATGTAGCATTTGCTCAGCCCATAGAAGCTGTCCGGGCGGTAGGGCTCGTCCGGCATGACGTCCTCCCCGACTTCGTAGAACCCGGTCGCGTGGTTCGAGGAGGCGAAGATCACCCGCTTCACCCCGTTCAGCCTGGCCGCCTCATACACATGGTAAGCGCCCGTGACATTCACCGGCAGCACTTTGCCGAGGAAGTCCTCCTCATCCTTCGCCCAAGCAAAATGCAGGATCGTATCCACGCCCTTCGCCAGCTCCTTCAGCCGTTCTCCGTCGGTCACATCGAGCTGCTTGATGCCTGCCGTCTTGTCCTCCTTCAGGTCGGCCGCCACCACCTCATAACCGCCGTGGGCTCTCAGGCCTTCCGCCAGACAGCCGCCGATACTCCCTCCGGCTCCGGTTATCAGCAGCCTTTTGGTGTGTCCCATGTTATCCCTCTCCTCCTCAGTATCCATCCACTTCACTCTTTCCCTAGTGTAAACGCCTTCCCCCTTTATTACCCCCTGATCTTTCCTCCTTACCCGCAGGTGACGTCTGAACGCTTGCCGTTTCCCCCTTATTCCCTGGCCTGGATACAAAAAGAGTGCCGCTCCCGCAGCACCCCGTCTTTTCCTCTCCTGCCCGCATTTTATTCCCCGCTCTGCAGCCGCTTCATGAAGTCCTCCGCCGCACTGTAGCCCTGCTGACGCAGATACCAGTTATTCGCCGCGGCCTCCACCAGACCGGCGACGTCGCGCCCCGGCTGCAGCTGAATTTCAATGTGCGGAATCTTCACATCCATGTATTCCGTGTACTTCGGTTCGAGCTCCAGCTCGTTGTTCAGTGCATTCTCCTGCCACTTTGTCAGCTCGATGTCGAGCACGATCCTTGTCTCATCCTGGAAGGCCTTGCGTCCGTACAGCCTCGAGACATTGATGAGCCCGATGCTGCGCAGCGCCAGGAATTCCTTCGTCTTGCCGTTGTGGGTGCCGATGATCGTCTCCGGCGAGATCTTCTTGAGCACGACGATATCGTCGGCCACCAGGCGGTGCCCCCGTCGGATCAGCGTATGGGCGGTCTCGCTCTTACCGACCCCCGATTTGCCGCGCAGCAGAATGCCGATGCCCGACACGTTGACGCATACCCCGTGGATCGCCGCTTCCTCGGCCAGTTCCTTGGCCAGGTAGATGTCCATCAGCGGCATCACTTTGCTGGTAGCCTCTCCCGTCCGGAGCAGAGGAATGCCCTCCTCCTCACAGTACTTCTTCAGGTATTTGAGCCCTTCCTGTCCTCGCGTTACCACGAAGCAGGGCGGATGATATTTGACCACGTTGCCGATGCGCAGGTTCCTCTCCTCTTCCGTGAGCTTGTGCAAATAGTTGATCTCCTTGCGGCCCAAGATCTGTACATGCGCATGTGAGAAAAAATCATAATAGCCGGCAAACTCGAGTCCCGGCCGGTAAACCCGGGTTTTGGCGATCGTGCGGTGCAGCTGGTCCTGGCCCGCAAGCACCTCGAGTGAGAAACGGTCCACCAGCTGCTGAACGGTTACGGTATTCACTTATCGTTTCCTCCTTGGATCCTGCAGACATGTGCTCCCTAGAACACACTATTCTACACGGAGAGAAGTTTCCCTTCTCGAATAGTTCGGCGTGCGTGTCCGTCATTCCTTAGAAACCGGGAGAATCCCCTATTTTTCGCAAGCTTGTGTCACTTTATTGACAACGCTTACATATACTGTATCACAGAAGGACCCTGATGTCCTTCTACCCAAGGAGGTGCAGATCAATGACTCAACGCAGCTCGCTCGTGGCACTGATCGGCCTGTGGTTCATCATGGCTCCGTGGATTATGGGCTTCGCCGGCAGCAGCGGCGCACTCTGGTCCTCCGTCATCGGAGGCGGTGTCCTGCTCCTGTCCAGTCTGCTTGGCTTCGGCAAACCCGGTTGGAACTCGCTTTTCAACTGGATCTCGCTGCTGTCGGGTGTCTGGCTCATGATCTTCGGCATGGCGTTCCCTTTCCCGCTCCTGCAGGCTTCGCTCTATCTCCTGCTCGGCCTCGCCGCCGTTCTCCTGACCTTCTACAACATGGAAGGCCGGTAACACCGGGGCAGCCGATCTATATTTAGAAGGCATGCCGTATCTCCCCCAAATGCCCAAACCACCGTCCGGAACCCTTCCGGACGGTTTTCGTTTGAATGCCTGCCCTTGTCTCCCCGGGCTCCTTGGAGACTATCCCGCCGCTGCGCGCTACGGAGCATCCCCAGCCGCATCTCTTCCGTCCTCCCACACCGTACGGTTGCGGCCTTCCCGCTTGGCCCGGTACAGCAGCGTATCCGCATGCTGGAACCAGGCCTCCTTGTCCATCCCCGGCTGCAGCCTGCAGAGGCCGATCGAGATCGTGACCGCTCTTCCATCCAGCTCCTGATGAACGGCAGCCGCAAGTGTCGTACGAATCTCCTCGCACAGCCTGTAAGCCTCCTCGGGGGAGCGCGACGGTATCAGGAGCGCGAACTCTTCGCCTCCGTACCGGGCCGCCTTATCGTCCGGACCGATGCGGCTCTGGATCAGGACCGCCGCACGGCGAAGCACGAAGTCCCCCGCCCGGTGTCCGAACGTATCATTGACGCTTTTGAAGTGATCAATGTCCATCACCGCCAGCATAGCCCCGCCTTCTTGGCCCTGCTGTCTCTCCAGGGTGCGGTCCAGGAACCCGTGAAAGGTGATGTGGTTGTACAAGCCTGTGAGCGCATCCACCTTGAGGTCCCGCATCAGGTCGACCCCGCGGTCCATAATCTTCGCCGCAACGTAAGGACTGCCGTAGCCGAGAAGGAGCACGGTGGTCATAACCTCCACCCCCGAGGTCCGTTCGTTCAAGACGGGATTTAGGAGATACATCAGGAGGAAGGAGAGGAGATTCAGCCCGCTGGCCAGATAGACATATTTTTTCTGAAAATAAAACACCGAGACGAGCAGCGGCAGCATATAAATCAGCAGGATGCTGTCCACCACCGCGTGCACCCACACGCCCACTGCAATCAGCAGCTGGCCCGTGAAGATGACAATCAGCGGGCTCGTGGGGCTGATCTTCCGGTATCCCCATTCGCTCAGGACCATGATGGCAAGGAATAGCACCGTAGGCCGTACGATGGACTGTATGATAAACTCCAAGGCCGGCGACTCTGCCAGGAAGAGGTTAGCGGCCTCCCCAGCCGTCATGGAAATGACGAATATCCAATAGGCATTGAGAAGCTTCCGGTTCCAACGCGGCAGGGTATCCTCAGGCGCCTCACTCTTGTTCAATGCCAACACTCCTTCTCCCGCATCTCTGGTGATCAGCTAATCAGCGCCGGTTATTCATTTGTCATGGGAATGTTTCCAACCCACCGAATTGCCGGGAGGTTATCCCTCAGTATGACGTCAGCGTTCCCGGGCGCTCCACCGCATCAATGACGGCGCCAATCAGCGTGTCGGGGGACAAGCCTTCGCGAATCATATACAGTACCGCGCCCTCTTCCACCACAGCGCGGCGGGCGGCCGGTCTTGCCTCCTCCCTGGCCAGTACCAATAAGGGAGCGTATGTATTCAGAAGGTCGAGCCTTTCCCCAGCACTCCCGTCCACCTCAGCCAGTACCACATCGAAGCTTTCTTGAGCGAGCTCAAGAGACGCCTCGCCGAAGGAATGCACATGCACGCACCGTACGCCGAGCGCCTGGGTCAGAATACGTTCGATATAAGAAGCCAGCGCCGTATCCGCGGTCACCAGCAGTACCCTTAGGGCCATCTTCACAGGCTTTGTCATATGCCGCCTCCCTGCTTGCTGTTTTCATCCTGTTTCCTCGAAGTCTCAACCGGCTCCCATGGTCCGTTCAGCGCTTCTCCGATGCATTATATCAAAAAAGTATTAGCCTTTTATTAGATGATCTTGAGATTAGTGTTACGCCGATGGGATTCTGCCATTCATAATTCTGGAGGGAATAGGAAACCGTAAGGAATAAGACCCACCGGAGGAAAGGAGCAGGGCAGATGACAGAGTATAACGAATCGAAGGAAGCCGAAGCGGAGGCCCTCTTTGGCCTGAACCCCCCTGCAGGGGAAAAAGCCGCAACCCCGAATGCCGGGAACAGCCAAGCAGACCAGGGTGCCGCAATGAGCGAAGCATTCGCCGGTTCCAGACAGGGCCAGGGGAACGAGAGTGCCGAAGAAGCGGATGAAGGAACGGACCGCTGGTTCCAGATTTTGCAGAACGCGGCGCTTGCAGGCCGGGCTTCCTTCCCGGATCAGATCGACTATTATGACCCCGAGAATGATGAGTTTGTTTGACCGGCCTTAGCAGGGCCGCAGCCGTATCCAAACCTGCCTGCACGCCTCCCTGTGCAAGGCGGGTTTTTTATTTTGTCATACGCCTTCTTAGGCTTCGTATCGCTCTTATCCCGATCTGCTCAGGTATGATTTATCGCACAGGGGCAGTTCGGGAAGGCTCTTGGGTGTTTTATCCAAATCCGAGCAGGGTAAGGAAGGTCTAGGCAAGACCAACAACCGATAAGGAGTGATTCCCATGGCAGAGAACAATGAGAACAAGATGAGCCGTGAAGAAGCAGGCCGTAAGGGCGGCGAAGCCACGGCAAGGACGCATGACAAGGAGTTCTATCAGGAGATTGGGCGCAAAGGCGGCGAAGCTACCGCGGAGTCCCATGACAAGGAGTTCTACCAGGAGATCGGTGAGAAAGGCGGCGAAGCCCGCGCTCGCCAGCGTCAGAATAATTAACCTGTAGAGACTTACCAGCCTTTAAATCAACACCCCATTAAACCCGAATTTAAGGAGATGATCGAACATGTTGAAAACATTGCGCGTAACCTGCCTGACCGTAGCACTGGCTACTTCTCTGGGAACAGCAGCCCTGGCGTCTGATGGAGCGACAGGTACGACAGGCTCCGGATCGACGGGCTCCAGCACGAGCACGAGCACCGGCACTTTGAACAGCACGGGCTCCGGTACTTCGACTTCTACAGGCACGGACAGCACAACCGGCAGCGGCACCAGTACGATGAGCGGCTCGGACAGCACGTCCGGCGGCATGAATACCAACAGCGGCATCGACGGCACAAGCGACGGCACGTCGAGCGGCGGCACTTCCAACAACCTGAGCGGTACGGGCAGCAGCGGTTATAACCAAACTTCCGCCGCCGATGATGACGGCATGGATTGGGGCTGGCTCGGTCTGCTGGGTCTCGCCGGACTGATGGGTCTGCGCGGCCGGGAGAGAGACCGTGACCACGACACTTACACGACAACAACGACAACCAATGGTTCGGTAACCAGCAGAGAAAAAGCACGCTAAGGACTGGATGTGCAGCGCATCTATCCTAGTTCCCCCCCTTTCGGAAACCGGTTTTCGTATCAGCCGCAGCGGCTGGACAAGCCGGGAAAGCCGGAAGGGGCTTTCTTTGATGTGGAGAGGAACCGCCTGGCCTAGTCACTCATTACCGCCTCCGCTATAGCCAACGATACACGACCTCTCTGTTTCCGCAGGCCGGCCAGTCCCTTACTATATTGGCTCTCAGATAGATCTGAAACTACGAAAAGGACACCCCTTAGGGGTGCCCTCTGCACAAGACTCATTCTATGAATGAAGCTTTTACACATTAACTTGAGCTTCCGTAGCACGCTTGACCAGCGCAACAACATCTGCCGCGGTACGCTGCTGCAGCGCTTCTGCCGCCAGCTTCTTCATCTCCGCCAGCGATAGCTTGGAGATCTGCGAGCGAGCTGGAAGGATTGAGGACGCGCTCATGCTGAACTCGTCGAGTCCAAGACCGATCAGCAGCGGAATCGCCGTAGCGTCGCCTGCCATCTCGCCGCACATCCCGGTCCACTTGCCTTCCTTGTGGGCCGCGTCGATGACCATCTGGACCAGTCGCAGAATCGCCGGATTGTACGGCTGATACAGGTACGATACCCGCTCGTTCATCCGGTCCGCCGCCATTGTATATTGAATGAGGTCGTTGGTGCCGATCGAGAAAAAGTCCACTTCTTTGGCGAACTGGTCCGCCATGACCGCTGTCGAAGGAATTTCCACCATGATCCCGAGCTGGATCTCATCGGACACGGGAATCTGCTCTTCGATAAGCTTCGCTTTCTCTTCGAGCAGGATCGCCTTCGCTTCGCGGAATTCATCCAGCGTAGCGATCATCGGGAACATGATCCGCAGGTTGCCGTATACGCTCGCACGCAGCAGCGCGCGGAGCTGGGTACGGAACAGGTCCTGCTGCTCCAGACACAGACGTACGGCACGGAAGCCGAGGAACGGGTTCATCTCTTTCGGCAGATCGAGATAAGGAAGCTCCTTGTCGCCGCCGATATCGAGCGTCCGCACGACAACCGGCTTGCCTTCCATTTTCTCGAGCACCGTCTTGTAGGCGTTGAACTGCTCCTTCTCCGTAGGCAGCTTGTCGCGGCCCATGTAGAGGAACTCCGTGCGGTACAGACCCACCGCTTCCCCGCCGTTGTCGATCACACCCGCCACGTCATTCGGCGTACCGATGTTCGCCGCAAGCTCCACATGGTGGCCGTCCGACGTTACGGAAGGCTCGCTGCGCAGCTTTGCCCATTCGGCACGCTGGGCTTCGTACTGCGCCTGTTTCTCGCGGTACTCCTCCACCACAGCAGCCTCCGGCTTCACGATCACCTGACCGCTCAGGCCGTCGAGAATGACCAGATCGCCGTCCTGCACGACTTCCAGCACGTTCTTCGTTCCGACGACCGCCGGAATTTCAAGCGAACGGGCCATGATTGCTGAATGCGACGTCCGGCCGCCGATATTGGTGGCGAAGCCCTTAACGAACTGACGGTTGAGCTGCGCCGTGTCGGAAGGCGTGAGATCTTCCGCGATCAGGACGACTTCTTCGTCAATCGCCGCGAGGTTCACGAACTTCACGCCGAGCATGTAGGACTGCACGCGCTTGGTCACATCGCGCATATCGGCCGCACGCTCGCGCAGGTACGCACTCTTCATGTTCTCGAACATGGCGATGAATCCGGCTGCGACCTCCTGCAGGGCCCATTCCGCATTGATACGCTCGCTGCGGATTTTTTCCTTCACCGGATCGATCAGCTCAGGATCACCCAGTACGAGCAGGTGGGATTCGAAAATCTCCGCCTTCTCGTCGCCCAGCTGTACGCGGGTGCGTTCCTTCAGGGCCTCGAGGTCCGCTCTGGATTGCTCCAGAGCGTTCTCGAATTTTTGAATTTCGGCTTCCGGGTCCTTGCCCTCCGCCTTTCGGATATCGAGGTGGGCCGCTTCCAGCCGGAACGCCTTGGCAATGGCGATCCCGGAGGCGGCCGCTATGCCATGAATATTATTCATGCAGGTCCCCCAGCCCTTCTTTAACCATGATGTCTTCCAGTGCCGCCATTACTTCGGCTTCGTCTTCACCGCTTGACAGGAACGTAATCGTGTCGCCAGGCTCCAGACCGAAGGACAGTACACCCAGGATCGACTTCATCGTTACTTTGCGGCCGCCGGATTCAGCGAACACCTCGGATTTGAACTTGTTGGCCGTATTGACCAGAGCTGTTGCCGGACGAGCGTGGATACCGTCTTCACTTGTAATTTTGAATGTTTTTTGCATGATAAGTACCTCCGTATATGGGTTATTGGTTAATCAAGGTCAAGCGCTTCTGCCGAATCTGGAAGCATTGCTTTATTATGAAAAGACAACACCGTACCGCCCGTAGGGACGGCACAGCGTCAATCTCTTACTCCGTATTGGACTTTACGGTTTAGTTTGAAACCGCTGCGTATTATGGCAGCTTGATTGTAATAATGTCCTTCTCGCCGAGGGTCACCGGACCGGTTTTATTCAGCTTCACCGAAGCGCCTTCCGGCAGGTTCGTGAAGATGACCGGGGTGGCTATGGAAGGAGCATTCTCTCGGACGAAGTCGATGTCGACCTCGAGGATCGGTTGGCCGGCCTTCACCGTGTCACCTTGGGCTACCAGGGCCGTGAAGCCTTTGCCCTTCAATTTTACGGTGTTGACCCCAAAGTGGACAAGCAGCTCCTTGCCGCCTTCGGATTGGATACCGATGGCATGCTTGCTCGGGAACACGTTGTAGATCGTTCCGTTCACCGGAGAAGCCACGATGCCGTTCTTCGGCAGGATCGCAAAGCCGTCGCCCGTCATCCGCTGCGAGAACACTTCATCCGGCACCTCGGAGATATCGACCAGCTCGCCGTCAAGCGGTGCAACGATCGGCTCCTCTGTCAATCCGCCGGAGGCATCGGCCGTCTGCACTGTTACAGCCGCCGGCGCAGCCGGCGCAGGCGCTGCAGTGACCGCGCGCCCCTGCATGATGTCGTGAATCTGGCTCTTCAGAATATCCGAGTGGGTCCCGAAGATCGCCTGAATGTTGTTCCCGACCTCAAGAACGCCGGCAGCACCCAGCTGCTTCAGCCGGTCTTTATCGACCTGCTTGGATTCTTTAACCTGAACCCGCAGACGCGTGATGCACGCATCAAGGTTCTCGATGTTGCTTTGACCGCCGAGCGCCGCGAGGACGTTCGATGGCAGCTCATCCGCTGCACCGGCCTTCTTGTCCACACCGGCTTCCGTATCTTCACGGCCCGGAGTCTTCAGGTTGAACTTGCGGATCGCGAAGCGGAACCCGAAGTAGTAGATCACCGCAAGGACTAGACCTACCGGAATGACCAGCCACCAAGCGGTGCGGTTCTGAATTACACCGAACAGCAGGAAGTCGATAACCCCACCGGAGAACGTCATCCCGATTTTAACATTCAGGATCTGCATCACCATGAACGACAGACCCGCGAAGACCGCGTGAATGGCGAACAGGAACGGTGCCACGAACAGGAACGAGAACTCGAGCGGCTCCGTAATCCCTGTCAGGAACGATGTCAGTGCCGCGGAACCCATGATACCGGCAACGTATTTCTTTTGCTCTGGTCTGGCTTCGTGATAGATCGCCAGCGCAGCTGCAGGAAGTCCGAACATCATGAACGGGAATTTACCGACCATGAATGTACCTGCAGTAAGCGTAACGCCGTCTTTCAACTGGGCGAAGAAGATCTTCTGGTCGCCGCGTACGATTTCGCCCGCCTTGTCCACGTACTGTCCGAATTCGAACCAGAACGGCGAGTAGAAAATGTGATGAAGCCCGAATGGAATCAGGGAGCGTTCGATAAGGCCGAAGAAGAAGGCCGCGAGCGTCGGATTCGCATCCAGCATGTTATGCGAGAAGTGATTGAGGCCGCTCTGAATCGGAGGCCAGATGAAGATCATCAGGATCCCGAGTACCAGCGACGAGACGGCTGTAATGATCGGAACGAACCGCTTGCCCGCGAAGAAGCCGAGATACGAAGGCAGCTGGATTTTGAAGAACCGGTTGTACATCGATGCGGCCAGGATCCCGATGATAACCCCGCCGAAGACGCCGGTCTGCAGGGTATTGATCCCGAGCACGTTAGCATACGACATATCCGTTTTGACCATCTCCGGGGTCACGCCTTTGAAGACCCCCATGGTGACGTTCATAATCAAAAATCCGATGATCGCCGCGATCCCCGCGACGCCATCTCCGCCGGCCAAACCTACGGCTACACCGACGGCAAACAGAAGCGCCAGGTTGGAGAATACGATGTTCCCCGCCTGCTCCATCACCGTAGCAATGAGCTGTACCCATCCGGCATTCAGTGCCGGCATCAGCTCGAGCAGCGATGCGTTGTGAAGCACATTCCCGAGTGCAAGCAGAATCCCTGCTGCAGGCAGGATGGCCACCGGAAGCATCAGCGCTTTGCCGACCTTCTGCAGCACGCCGAACAATTGCTTGAACATGAGCCTTCCTCTCCTTTTATCCTTCATTTACCCTTGGATTCAGCAAACGAAAAAAGGCATGCGCAAACAAGGTGTAATGAAAGTCCTAAGGGTAGGTTAACCCAAATAGGCCAAATCATTAACATTCCTTGCTTACTCATGCCTGATCGAATCAGTAACACGAAACTATTCCGTTGTTTGATGAACCAAAAGGCTCTGTACACGAGAGATTATAGCACGCTCCCGAATGGAGCACAATCCCTCTTCACAAATTCGACCACTTTTGCTCTAAGCCCCATCACTCGGAAGCATCCGCTGCAGGTGGATCGTCAAATAAATGGCTTCCGCCTCATAGACAGGCTGCTGCATGCGCTGCTGGATTACCTTCATCAGCGTCCATGCAAACGAATACATCTCCGGGTATTCATTCTTGATAATCTCCGCAATCTTCGTAGGCTCTTCTACCCTCTCGCCACGCCGGATCCTCTCAAGCGCTACCATCAAATGACGCAGCAGTCGCGCATAATCCAGACTGTCCTTCTTGATCTTGATCTCCAGCTTGCGCTCAATGAGATCAATAAGATCGGTAACAAGCCGTGAATGCTCCTTGACCTCCAGAACGTGCCGGTTCGTGATAGCGCTGTAAATATGAAGCGCTACAAAGCCCACTTCATCTTCCGGCAGCTGTACAAGCAAGCGGCGGTTGATCTCATCAATGGCGTGCTGCGCGAGCAGGTATTCCCGCGGATAGAGCTCCCGGGTCTCATACTGAAACGGATTGTGAATCGGGATCTGCTGCCGGTACCGTTTGATGGCGAAGGCAATATGATCCGTAAGTGCAATATGAATCTGTTCATTGAGCGGAGCTCCGGCATGCTGCGATATATAAAAAATGACGTCGTTCATGACCTCAATCAGCTTCTCATCGACCTGATGCATCAAGAGCTTATACTGCTCCTTCGCTTTCTCATTGGTCAGGATGAACATCTTCTCGATGCTGTCCAGAGCGATGGCGTCGCCCTGCTTCCGGCTGAAGCCGATGCCTTTACCGATCACCACCGTCTCGCCGTATTCCGGGTGGACCGCAATGATGACGTTGTTGTTCAATACTTTGCGTACCTGAAGGCTTTCCACGCCAGCACCTCTCAAACTCCCTAATTCGCTAAGGATACCAAAAAAGCGGGGGTTGTACAAGACGCTTCTTGCAGCTCCTGCATCAGCCTTGCATGGCCCTAATCAATAGCGCTTCAACTGCCCACTCCGCCCTGGGTTTGCAGGCCCTGAGCAGCCAAATTGAATCCTGCAGCCCGCCAGGCCTCCCAACATTATATCCGGCCTCTGCTGCCGCCCCATAGAATGCCTGCATTATAGTACTACGATGCCCGGAAATGAAAAAAGAGCCCTATGGGCCCTTCTTTCCGTACCTAGTCGTTATTTCTTGTATGCGGTTGAGAGGACTCGAACCTCCACGGGCGTAAGCCCACTACCCCCTCAAGATAGCGTGTCTGCCATTCCACCACAACCGCTCAGTTACGCGGCCAACGGCCGCGGGCTTGGATACTGCCAACGGAGAGAGAGGGATTCGAACCCTCGAGACGCTTGTGACGCCTACACGATTTCCAATCGTGCTCCTTCGGCCAGCTCGGACACCTCTCCATAAGATCCCCGCCACAGGGATCGGACCCGGTACTGGTCTGGTGCCGTCGAGAGGAATCGAACCTCCGACCTACGCATTACGAGTGCGTTGCTCTACCGCTGAGCTACGACGGCATGGTTGGTGATCGCTGACGGGATCGAACCGCCGACCCTTACCCTGTCAAGGTAATGCTCTCCCAGCTGAGCTAAGCGATCATATGATTAAGAAGAAACCGGAGAGAGAGGGATTCGAACCCTCGCACCACTTGCGCAGTCTAACCCCTTAGCAGAGGGTCCCCTTGAGCCACTTGGGTATCTCTCCATACGACATAAAGCAATTCTGGCAGAGAGGGTGGGATTCGAACCCACGAGACGCTCACACGCCTACACGATTTCGAGTCGTGCTCCTTCGACCACTCGGACACCTCTCCACAAAAGCTTCCAACCGGGATCGAACCGGTGACCTCATCCTTACCATGGATGCACTCTACCTACTGAGCTATGGAAGCATGTTGGTGGAGCCAAGCGGGATCGAACCGCTGACCTCCTGCTTGCAAGGCAGGCGCTCTCCCAGCTGAGCTATGGCCCCGTGCTACAGAACTTATTATACATCAACTTTCTCCGAAAAAGAAACCTAAAGCTCTTTCCTCCGATGGCAGCTAAAGCCTTGGCTGCCTGACCCAGAGAGCGACACAGTTGCGGCAATTTCATAAACAAAAGAGCCCGCGATGGGCTCCCTGCTTTATCGGGATGACACGATTTGAACATGCGACCCCCTGGTCCCAAACCAGGTGCTCTACCAAGCTGAGCTACATCCCGTCAAGCGTTCCCTGAGAGATTCGAACTCCCGACCTTTTGATTCGTAGTCAAACGCTCTATCCAGCTGAGCTAAGGGAACACAGATCTATAAAAAAGGCGCTGCCCGGAGTCGAACACGGGGATAGGGCTTTTGCAGAGCCCTGCCTTACCACTTGGCTACAGCGCCGAATTTTATAATTGGAGCGGAAGACGGGAATCGAACCCGCGACCCTCGCCTTGGCAAGGCGATGCTCTACCGCTGAGCCACTTCCGCAGGTGTTGGTGCGGTCGAGAGGACTCGAACCTCCACGGCTGTTACACCACTAGAACCTGAATCTAGCGCGTCTGCCAATTCCGCCACGACCGCATACCTGAAAGTGAGCCATGTAGGACTCGAACCTACGACACCCTGATTAAAAGTCAGGTGCTCTACCGACTGAGCTAATGGCTCTTAGGGAAAAGAAAGTGGCTCGGGACGGAATCGAACCGCCGACACGAGGATTTTCAGTCCTCTGCTCTACCGACTGAGCTACCGAGCCTTACTACAAGGGATACAAATGGCGGAGCCGACGGGATTCGAACCCGCGGTCTCCTGCGTGACAGGCAGGCATGTTAGGCCTCTACACCACGGCTCCAAGCCAAAGGTAAAACGTTATGGTGGAGGCTGACGGGATCGAACCGCCGACCCTCTGCTTGTAAGGCAGATGCTCTCCCAGCTGAGCTAAGCCTCCATATGGCTCCCCGAACAGGACTCGAACCTGTGACAACTCGATTAACAGTCGAGTGCTCTACCAACTGAGCTATCAGGGAATATTGCAATGAAAAGAAGTGGTGGAGGCTGATGGATTCGAACCACCGAACTCGATGAGAGCAGATTTACAGTCTGCCGTGTTTAGCCACTTCACTAAGCCTCCATGGAAACATGACCCGTAGGGGATTCGAACCCCTGTTACCTCCGTGAAAGGGAGGTGTCTTAACCCCTTGACCAACGGGCCATACTAAAGTAAATCATGGTGGAGCCAAGCGGGATCGAACCGCTGACCTCCTGCTTGCAAGGCAGGCGCTCTCCCAGCTGAGCTATGGCCCCATGCGTTTATAAAGTTATATGGTGGGCCCTAGTGGACTCGAACCACCGACCTCACCCTTATCAGGGGTGCGCTCTAACCAGCTGAGCTAAGGGCCCTTATGAATTAGCCGCATGAAAAAGCCCACCCATAGGCGGGCTTACAATGGCTGCTTGGCGACGTTCTACTCTCCCAGGACCCTGCGGTCCAAGTACCATCGACGCTGGAAGGCTTAACGTTCGTGTTCGGGATGGGTACGCGTGGTTCCCTTCCGCCATCATCACCAAACGATTATTCAAGGCTTGTACCTTGAAAACTGGATATACATTCGGGTATATCATTTTGCGTTCCGTTGTGCTTCGCACAAAGGTCACTACCAAAATGATATATCCTCACTCGCTAGCTTAAGACTAACATCTACATTACTGCTGCCGCTTCCTTGCGGAAGCTAGTGGATAAGCCCTCGACCGATTAGTATTCGTCAGCTCCACACGTTGCCGCGCTTCCACCCCGAACCTATCAACCTCGTCGTCTACAAGGGGTCTTACTAATTGGGAAATCTCATCTTGAGGGGGGCTTCACGCTTAGATGCTTTCAGCGCTTATCCCGTCCGTACTTGGCTATCCAGCCGTGCTCCTGGCGGAACAACTGGTACACCAGCGGTACGTCCATCCCGGTCCTCTCGTACTAAGGACAGCTCCTCTCAAATTTCCTGCGCCCGCGACAGATAGGGACCGAACTGTCTCACGACGTTCTGAACCCAGCTCGCGTACCGCTTTAATGGGCGAACAGCCCAACCCTTGGGACCTACTTCAGCCCCAGGATGCGATGAGCCGACATCGAGGTGCCAAACCTCCCCGTCGATGTGGACTCTTGGGGGAGATAAGCCTGTTATCCCCAGGGTAGCTTTTATCCGTTGAGCGATGGCCCTTCCATTCGGTACCACCGGATCACTAAGCCCGACTTTCGTCCCTGCTCGACCTGTTTGTCTCGCAGTCAAGCTCCCTTATGCCTTTGCACTCTTCGAATGATTTCCAACCATTCTGAGGGAACCTTGGGGCGCCTCCGTTACGCTTTAGGAGGCGACCGCCCCAGTCAAACTGCCCACCTGACACTGTCCCCGCACCGGATCACGGTACCAGGTTAGAACTCCGATACGATCAGGGTGGTATCCCAACGGCGCCTCCACCCAAGCTGGCGCTCAGGCTTCTCAGGCTCCCACCTATCCTGTACAGATCGTACCAAAGTCCAATATCAAGCTGCAGTAAAGCTCCATGGGGTCTTTCCGTCTTGTCGCGGGTAACCTGCATCTTCACAGGTATTAAAATTTCACCGGATCTCTCGTCGAGACAGCGCCCAAGTCGTTACGCCATTCGTGCGGGTCAGAATTTACCTGACAAGGAATTTCGCTACCTTAGGACCGTTATAGTTACGGCCGCCGTTTACTGGGGCTTCGGTTCACAGCTTCGGGTTACCCCTAACCGCTCCCCTTAACCTTCCAGCACCGGGCAGGCGTCAGCCCGTATACTTCGCCTTGCGGCTTCGCACAGACCTGTGTTTTTGCTAAACAGTCGCTTGGGCCTTTTCACTGCGGCCCCCTCGGGCTATTCACCCTACCGAGGCACCCCTTCTCCCGAAGTTACGGGGTCATTTTGCCGAGTTCCTTAACGAGAGTTCTTCCGCGCGCCTTAGCATGCTCTGCTCGCCTACCTGTGTCGGTTTGCGGTACGGGCACCTTCTCCCTGGCTAGAGGCTTTTCTTGGCAGCCTGAACTCATGACCTTCGGTACTTAAGTTTCCCTCCCCATCACAGCTCAGCCTTACGATGTGCGGATTTGCCTGCACATCAGCCTCACTGCTTGGACGAGCATCCATCAGCTCGCGTCACTATCCTTCTGCGTCACCCCATTGCTCATAACGGTTCACGGTGGTACAGGAATTTCAACCTGTTGTCCTTCGACTACGCCTTTCGGCCTCGCCTTAGGTCCCGACTTACCCTGAGCGGACGAGCCTTCCTCAGGAACCCTTAGGCTTTCGGCGGATCAGATTCTCACTGATCTTTTCGTTACTCATACCGGCATTCTCACTTGTATGCAGTCCAGCTGTCCTCACGATCAACCTTCAACCCGCATACAACGCTCCCCTACCCCAGGATATCATAGATATCTAGTCATAGCTTCGGTGGTGTGTTTAGCCCCGTTACATTTTCGGCGCAGAGTCACTCGACCAGTGAGCTATTACGCACTCTTTCAATGGTGGCTGCTTCTAAGCCAACATCCTGGTTGTCTGTGCAACTCCACATCCTTTCCCACTTAACACACACTTGGGGACCTTAGCTGATGATCTGGGCTGTTTCCCTCTTGACAATGGATCTTAGCACTCACTGTCTGACTCCCGGGCATCACGTTTGCGGCATTCAGAGTTTGACTGGACTTGGTAACCCTTGGCGGGCCCCGCACCCAATCAGTGCTTTACCTCCGCAACGCTAACCCGAGGCTAGCCCTAAAGCTATTTCGGGGAGAACCAGCTATCTCCGAGTTCGATTGGAATTTCTCCGCTACCCCCACCTCATCCCCGAATTTTTCAACATTCGTGGGTTCGGGCCTCCAGTGCGTGTTACCGCACCTTCACCCTGGACAGGGGTAGATCACACGGTTTCGGGTCTACGTCCACGTACTCATTCGCCCTATTCAGACTCGCTTTCGCTGCGGCTGCGGCTTCTCACCTTAACCTCGCACGGGAACGTAACTCGCCGGTTCATTCTACAAAAGGCACGCCATCACCCATGAACGGGCTCTGACTTCTTGTAAGCACACGGTTTCAGGTTCTTTTTCACTCCGCTCCCGCGGTTCTTTTCACCTTTCCCTCACGGTACTGCTTCACTATCGGTCACCAGGGAGTATTTAGCCTTGGCAGATGGTCCTGCCGGTTTCCCACGAGGTTTCACGTGTCTCGCGGTACTCAGGATCCGTCTAGGGTGTTCGCAGAATTTCGGTTACGGGGCTTTTACCCACTCTGGCCGGCCTTTCCAGACCTGTTCGCCTACTCTGCTCTACCCACATTGACGTCCTACAACCCCAAGGAGCAAGCTCCTTGGTTTGGGCTTATCCGCTTTCGCTCGCCGCTACTGACGGAATCACTATTGTTTTCTTTTCCTGAGGGTACTTAGATGTTTCAGTTCCCCTCGTCTGCCTCCGATGCAGCTATGTATTCACTGCATGGTACATGCGAATTACCACATGTGGGTTTCCCCATTCGGACATCCCCGGATCAAAGCCTGCTTACGGCTCCCCGAGGCGTTATCGTTGTTCGCCACGTCCTTCTTCGGCTCCTGGTGCCTAGGCATCCTCCGTGTGCTCTTAATAGCTTAACCAAGTCGCTCGATGATTTTATTTTGCGTTCCGTTGAGCTTCGCTCAAAGGTCTCTACCAAAATAAAACATCTCGCTAGGCAGCTAATAAAAAACATTAGATTACTTCAGCTAGTTTGTTTCGTATATCCAGTTTTCAAGGAACAAACATTGAGTTTGAAAGGCATTGCACCTTTCAAAACTGAACACGAGTGAGTGTCCCGCTTACGCGGCTTTTGCAGCTTGCGCTGCCGATTTGATCCGGCCATCTTCATGGCCATGATCTCCATAGAAAGGAGGTGATCCAGCCGCACCTTCCGATACGGCTACCTTGTTACGACTTCACCCCAATCATCTACCCCACCTTCGACGGCTGGCCCCCTTGCGGGTTACCCCACCGGCTTCGGGTGTTGTAAACTCTCGTGGTGTGACGGGCGGTGTGTACAAGACCCGGGAACGTATTCACCGCGGCATGCTGATCCGCGATTACTAGCAATTCCGACTTCATGCAGGCGAGTTGCAGCCTGCAATCCGAACTGAGACCGGCTTCTAAGGATTCGCTCCATCTCGCGACTTCGCTTCCCGTTGTACCGGCCATTGTAGTACGTGTGTAGCCCAGGTCATAAGGGGCATGATGATTTGACGTCATCCCCACCTTCCTCCGGTTTGTCACCGGCAGTCACTCTAGAGTGCCCAACTTAATGCTGGCAACTAAAGTCAAGGGTTGCGCTCGTTGCGGGACTTAACCCAACATCTCACGACACGAGCTGACGACAACCATGCACCACCTGTCTCCTCTGTCCCGAAGGAGGACCCTATCTCTAGGGCTTTCAGAGGGATGTCAAGACCTGGTAAGGTTCTTCGCGTTGCTTCGAATTAAACCACATACTCCACTGCTTGTGCGGGTCCCCGTCAATTCCTTTGAGTTTCACTCTTGCGAGCGTACTCCCCAGGCGGAGTGCTTATTGTGTTTACTTCGGCACCAAGGGTATCGAAACCCCTAACACCTAGCACTCATCGTTTACGGCGTGGACTACCAGGGTATCTAATCCTGTTTGCTCCCCACGCTTTCGCGCCTCAGCGTCAGTTACAGTCCAGAAAGCCGCCTTCGCCACTGGTGTTCCTCCACATCTCTACGCATTTCACCGCTACACGTGGAATTCCGCTTTCCTCTCCTGCACTCAAGTCTTCCAGTTTCCGGTGCGAACCGGGGTTGAGCCCCGGGCTTAAACACCAGACTTAAAAAACCGCCTGCGCGCGCTTTACGCCCAATAATTCCGGACAACGCTTGCCCCCTACGTATTACCGCGGCTGCTGGCACGTAGTTAGCCGGGGCTTTCTTCTCAGGTACCGTCATTCGCAGAGCAGTTACTCTCCACGACATTCTTCCCTGGCAACAGAGCTTTACGATCCGAAAACCTTCATCACTCACGCGGCGTTGCTCCGTCAGGCTTGCGCCCATTGCGGAAGATTCCCTACTGCTGCCTCCCGTAGGAGTCTGGGCCGTGTCTCAGTCCCAGTGTGGCCGATCACCCTCTCAGGTCGGCTACGCATCGTCGCCTTGGTGGGCCATTACCCCCCCAACTAGCTAATGCGCCGCAGGCCCATCCGTAAGCCACAGGTTGCCCCGTGTTTCATGATTCCGGCATGCACCGAAACCAGCTATCCGGTCTTAGCTACCGTTTCCGGTAGTTATCCCGATCTTACAGGCAGGTTGCCTACGTGTTACTCACCCGTCCGCCGCTAAGCACCGAAGTGCTCCGCTCGACTTGCATGTATTAGGCACGCCGCCAGCGTTCGTCCTGAGCCAGGATCAAACTCTCCAATATACCCCAAAAAGTGAAGAACAGCTCTGAAGCTTATTCCGATTACTTTCCGGGGGCCCCATACGGGATTGAAAAAGCTGATGACTCATTTTGAAGCTTGGCAGAAACTCATCGCTGAGTCTCTATATTAACACTCACTCGTTGTTCAGTTTTCAAAGGGCAATTCGTTCAATTACGTCCGCCTGTTTCAGCGGCGAGAATCAATGTAGCACATTTCTTCTCATCGTGCAACTACTAATGTTCTCCAATCTAAGGATGACCCGAAAGACCAGCACTAGAAGCATTACGGTCGGCTTTATTTACCCATAGGCTTTTTTGCCGCGAGAAGTAATCTATCATAATCTCACGAATAATTCAAGAGTTAATTTCACTTGGTTTTACTATAATCGATTACTATAATCGATCAAGCAAAACCACTCTCTACATTCGTTCGCTAGATGACCCGGTTCTTCCCGGGAGACGTAATGTACCACGATTGCGTGACATGTGCAAGTATGAAATTTGTACCAAGGGAGTCCCCTTGCAGCTCCTGCTAAATCAAGGATGGTTTCATCATCTTTTCATAAAGAGACGCTACAATCAGGGTAACTTCGCTTTGAAAGGAGAAAGATAAGAATGATCTATTTGGAGAAAGCACGCTGGCTGCTGTTCGTCTTCTTTTGCCGTTGTTCTGATCCTCAAACAAAACACACCCAGCAATAAGGCCGGGTGTGCAATATCTCAGCGTTAATCGATACGAGCTCCATAGGCCCGTGCCAGAGCAACAGCCTGGCTCAAATCCATACGGGCACCCTTCACATCCACCGATCTGAAGTCTACGCCATCCATCTTTGCACCTCTCAGGTCCGAACCCGACAGCCGGGCACGCGCCAGCAGAGCACGGGTCAGATCCGCTTCCCGCAGGTCCGCCTTCTCCAGATTACACTCCGACAAATCGGCCTCCACCAATCTCAAATGCCGGAGATCCTGTTTGCCGAGGTTCGTTTGACGAAGGTTCGTGTAGGACCAGTCCCCCTGCTCAATCGTAATGCCGTCAAGCTGGGCTTTCGCGAAATCGGAACCGACCATTTTACATTCCTTAAACTTACTGACAAACAAATTGGCTCCACCAAATCTGCAGTTGGTAAACGCAGACCGTTCATGCAGTGATGCATTAAAGGTGGCGCCAGTAAAATCACACTCTACGAATTGACAGCCGGTCGTTGCGATCTCATCGAGCTGGGCCCCGCGAAACCGGCAGCGGGTGAAAGTACACCCTCTCAGCTCGCCTTCACGCAGATCCCGCTGGCTGAAATCTACCTCCGTATACTCCTGGTCTATATATTGAAACATGGTGTGATCCTCGCTTTGCTACCGATTAGAGACCTGCCGCAGCAGAAAAGACCGGCCATTCTATAAGTATAAAACGAATAGGCTTTTGAAGCCAATACAGCCTCTCGCCTAATTAAGAAGACACCCCTATCACATGCTTGCATGATGAAACCAGCAGTAAAAAATCCCCTCCGGCTTTCTAAGTGATCTCTGAAAGCCGGAAGGAGTCATCGATTCGCAGCGTCCTGATTAAGCATAAGCAGTCTTCATCCTGAAACGGAGCAACTCCCTGTGAGCGCTGCATCTCAGGGCCATGATGCTCAGCTTACGGCATGGTGTTCAGGAAGGGCTTTACGGTATTGGCGAAGCTGTATCCGTTGGTGGAATCCCAGTTGATCGACCAGGTCATCGCCCCGCGGATATTCGGATACTTCTGCGCCGGCTTATAGCTCCCGCAGCCCGTACCAGCAGCTAGACAGTTCAGCGCGTCGTTCACTACCGCGGGAGAAACATACCCGCCCCCCGCAGCCGAAGGGACTGCAGGCAGACCAAGTCCCAGCTGCGACTCGGAAACCCACTGAAGAGCCACATCCGAAAGTGCCGTCAGGAAATCGATCGTCCCCTGGGAGTAGCATTTGCCGTCTCGGCCCAGCATGCAGCCGGAGTTGTAATACTGGGTATTGATCACGGTCGTAATATCTTTAACGTTGGCGTAGAACTGCAGGTAGCTTGAGCTTTGGCTCTGCATGTCGATGGTCTGCGGAGCCATCGTGAGGACGAAGCCCCCTCCGAACTTCTGTTGGATTTGGCGTACGCCGGTTGTCAGGTTAGCGACGTTGAAGCCGTGCTCCAGGTCAATATCAATCCCGTCAAAACCAAACTTGGTCATCAGGCCGGATACCGAATTGACGAAGTTACTTACATTCGGCGAAGCACTGCCCAAGTTGATATTCCCCTTTTCTCCGCCAAGGGAGAGTATGACCTTTTTGCCCTGTGCCTGCTTGGCTTTGATGTCATTGATGAGGTCGGCATCCGTGTAACCACCGAGGGCCGCGGAGAGGTTCGGGTCAACGGTGAACGTCACGCCCCCCGGGTTCGCCAGATCCATCTCGCCGAAGCTGACAGCGATGATATCGTATGCCGCCGGCACTTGGCTCAGCTTCAGGTTCGCAGAGTTGTTGATGAAGTTATGCCAATAGCCTGTCAGCAGACGCTTCGGGAGGGCGTCCCCGGTACCGCCAGGTGCGGTTGCTGCGCTGACGCTTGCGGAAGAGGCCGACACGTTGCCCGCCGCATCTTTCGCTTTGACCGTGAAGCTGTAGGATGTGCCGGCCGCAAGTCCCGTTACCACAGCTGTAGTGGTGCTCACGGAAGCTGCCAGAGTCGTGCCGCGGTATACATCGTAGCCGGTTACGCCGGTATTGTCGGTGGATGCCGTCCAGGACAAGGTCACGCTAGACGAAGTCGTTCCCGTTACTTTCAGCCCAGATGGCGCACTAGGCGCCTGTGTATCGCTTCCGCCGCTGCCCGTGACCGTCGCATTGACAGCGCCGCTCGCAGCCGAAACATTGCCCGCAGCGTCCTTCGCTTTGACCGTGAAGCTGTAGGTGCCCGCTCCAAGCCCCGCGTTCGTGAAGCTCAGCGTGCTGCCGGAAACGCTGCCGGCCAGCGTCGTACCGCGGTAAATGTCATACCCGGTAACAGCGACATTATCCGCCGCTGCCGCCCAGGATAAGCTTACGCTGGAAGCCGTAGTACCGGTCACCTTCAACCCGGATGGGGCGCCAGGCGGCTGGGTGTCGCCTCCGGTACCGCTACCGGCCGTTTCTTTCCAAAGTGCCGGCACATGAGGCGGTTCCCAGCCGGCCAGAGAAGTATGGGACTGCAGTACGGTATATAGTTTGCCGCTGTAAGAAGCCGTATCATTCGTCTGGTACGCAATCCCCGGCGCCCACACTCCGCGGTCCGCCGCGAAGCCCGTCAAGGGGGCCAAACTCAGGAGCAAAGCCGCGATGAGCAAGAAGATGAGTGTTCTCAAACCGGTGGGCCTGCGATCCGAAGTGCTTCGATGCATAAATGATCCCTCCCAAAATGAATGAATGAGCTGCCTGCTTCCCCGCCAACGACCGCGTTCCACCTCCCGATCCGGCCCAGCTCTAGCTTCATTTAAACATGGGAATTTTGGAAGATATAGGGCTACATTGTTCTAATCCGGGGATAAGTTTCGAGCATCCCCTTCCCCTTCGGCGAAGAAGGCCCCTCCATCCTAGGGGCTCTTCGTCTAATCCTTCACGGCTCAGCCTCCCGGCCGGGACCGGCTGTGAACCCCCAATCCCTCTTCTATGGAGCCATATCCCCTGTGTAAGCATTCCTGTCACAGTAAAATGGATTGTAAGAATAGTCTCTGTACGACCTCTTTATGGCCTTTTTTTATCCACCGGTGGAGCCGACATTTCAAAAGGGGATGTGGATATTTATCTTGTGGATATGTTGATATCGGTTTTACGAATTGTTCACATAGGCCTTTTTTGGCCTGTGCGATTTGTGGACAAGTTTGTGGATAACTTTCTCTGACCGCTCATTGTTACCTTGATGTACAACACTTTTACCGCCGCTTACAGGGGCTCATTACGACTTTACCACAGGTGATGATTCTCCATAGATAGGCGGAATCAATGACTTTTGAATTGACCTTTGTCCAATCTTTTGTAAGGCTCTCCCTTCCCGCGCCACGTAATCTGCCATCTATCATTCTATTTATTCCGAAAATTCCAAAAAATAATAGAATTTGCCCCCTTACCTATGGTAATATATCCCTCGTAATCAACGAATTTACATATAAGATGATAGTTTGAAAGAAAAGGAGGAACGAAGTTAGATTGTATTGCCCTTGGTTGTCAGCAATTCATTCCCGGATGAAAAGAGGATACGCATTGAAAAATAACAACTTTTTACAAAAATTATCTGCTGCTTCCTTAGCTTTCGCCGTCCTCAGCACCTCCGCATTCACTCAAGCGTTTGCGGCGCCCTCTGACCCATCGGTAACCCCGCGCCTTACTCCAGGCGGCCTCGCTCAAGGAACTCCCTCACCTGCACCCAACGGCAGCACGGTCTATATCTCCCCCAAGCTCAAGAACAAAACCAAATCTGCCGAACAAGTGCGCGTTATCGTTCAGCTCAGCGGCCAACCTACAGCTGTCGGCAAATATGCCGCCAAGCAGGGAATCTCGTCTTTCGCAGCCGAATCTACGGAATCGACTATCGAACAGGAACAATCCACCTTCGTCACAGGCGCCAAGAATAAAGGCATCAGCATGAAGGTCAACTACCGCTACAATACGGTCCTGAACGGACTCGAAATCTCTGTACCCGCGAACAAAATCCCTGAACTCGCCATGCTGCCAGGGGTAAAATCGATTCATGAAAGCGCCACCTATTATCCGATCCCGGTCTCCAAACCAGTGAGTCCGGATACGGACAGCCCGAATTATGATATCTCCCCGCTCAAGCAGATCGGCGCCGACGCCGCGTGGGCCAAGGGGTATACGGGCAAAGGCCTGAAAGTAGGCGTTATCGATACAGGGGTCGATTACCTGCATCCGGACCTGAAGGACGCCTATAAAGGCGGTTATGACTCCTTCGAGCAGGACGCCGACCCGTATGAAGAGCCCCCGCTCTCCCCGGCGGAAGATCCGTACGGCACGGGCTTCGAAGGCACTTCGCACGGCACGCACGTCTCAGGCACTATTGTAGGCCGGGCAGCCAATCCGTCGTCCGACATCGTGCAGAAGGGTGTAGCCTATGAAGCCGACCTGTACGTGTACAAAGTCCTCGGACGCAACCCCGAAACGGGCAGAGCCTCGGGCTCCTCGGCCCAGGTGATCGATGGGATCGAGCGTGCCGTGAAGGACGGGATGAACGTCATCAACCTCTCTCTCGGCTCCGATGCCGAGAAGGACGTAAACTCTCCGGACGTCGTCGCCATCAATAACGCGGTGCTCGGCGGAGTGATTGCCGTCATTGCCAACGGAAACGCTGCGGACGAAGGTCCTTACTACTACTCGCTGGGTTCACCGGCCACCTCCCAGCTGGCCATCTCGGTCGGTGCGGTGACCAGCCCGACGAATCATTATACGGCTACGGCGACCGAAGCGACCTATGCTGCCGGCTCCAGTGTGACCGGTGCCGCCTATGACCTGAACGTTATGGCTTGGGAGACCGGCAGGGAGGACTTCGCCTCGCTGATCGGTACTCAGCCTGAGGACGTCGTGTACGTCGGTCTCGGCGCGGAAGCCGACTATGAGGGCAAGGATGTTGCCGGCAAAATCGTCCTCGTTTCCCGCGGCTCATTCGCCTTCGTGGATAAGATCAGCAGCGCCAAGGCGAGAGGTGCGAAGGCTGTTATTATTTTCAACGGGAATGCGGCCGCCGGTAATGCTGCCGCAGCCGATCTGTCCGAATCGGTACCTGGGCGTGACGGACACATCGGCTCCGCCGCCTTCCTCGGCGACGGATTCGACTTCGTTCCCACCTTCGATATGAGAGGAACGGAAGGACGCGCTCTGGCACGCAAGGCACTTGCCACACCGGGCCAGACCCTGAAGCTTGCCTTCGGCTCCGAGTATCCGAAGACTGCATCCCCCGGGGACACCATGGCTACCTTCAGCTCCCGCGGCCCAAATGTAGATGCGGACCTCAGCATCAAACCGGATGTTGTAGCACCAGGGGTCAGCGTGCTGTCCACATGGCCGGCCTTCGGCAAGTTCGACCCGGGCGCATCCTACCAGCGCGCCTACAACCGGATCAACGGCACCAGCATGGCTACACCGCATATAGCGGGACTGGCCCTTCTGCTTAAGCAGGAGCACCCAACCTGGTCGACTTCCGATATCCGGGCCGCCCTCGCCAACACAGCGGAAAGCATCCATGATGAGAGCGGGAAGCTCTATGATGTGTACTCCCAAGGTGCCGGGCGCGCCAATGTCGCCCATGCGATCCAGACGCCGGCGCTCATAAAGACCATCGAACCGATCACGATTCTCGATAAGTACTGGAATCCCAAGGCTGTGACTAACTATGGTTCCTCGGTCAGCTTCGGCCTCGTCCAGCCGGGAAAAACCGTCCAGAAGGAGCTCGAGATTAAAAACTTGTCGAAGCAGCCGCTCTCCTATTCAGCCAAGGCAGTCCTTCATCCGGCCGTAACGTCGGATCCGGCCGAACCGGTGGCGACTCCAGACGTCAGCAACCTGAACGTCCAGCTTCTCGGCGTACCGGCAAGCGGCAAGCTATCCCCGGCTCCGGGAACCGCCAAGCGCTTCTATCTCTCCGTCACGCCCAAAGCCAATGCGGCCCAAGGCGTGTATGAAGGTGAAGTGGTGATGGAAAGCGCCGGCCTTCCTACACTCCATCTGCCGTTTGCCGTACATGTCGGCTCGGAGAAGCCGGAGACCGGCTTCGGCATCCAGGAGCTCGAGCAGACGGAGAACGTCATCTATCCGGACAATGGTGGAGACCTCCCGGTGTCCACTGATCTCTCCTTCCGCCTGACGGCCAAGGACACCAATGTCGTCGATCTGTGGGCCGTCGGCCTGGATGACATTCCGATCGGCATCATCGACAGCCTCTCGAACCTGAACGGCAGCGGCCAGCCCCGTCTGCTCGAGCCGGGCGTCTACAGCTTCGAGGGCATCGACGGTTCTTATGTCGATGGCGAGCAGGATGCCGGTGGCCAGCTCGTCGTGAAACACCTCGAAGCGGGGACCTATAAGCTGCTGCTCCGCGCCCAGCTTGTCGATTCTCTCGGCAACCCGCTCGGCGGCAGCGTCTATGAAGCCTACAGCTCTCTGCGCCTCGCTGATTCGGAGAGCGACCGGGTAGCCCAGGCGAAGGACACCTTCAAGGCCAAGGTCGTCAATACCCGTATCGTCGGCCAGCCGGTCCTTCAGCTGCCGGTTACCGAAGGCATCGTGTACAAGGTGACCAGCAGCAGCAGCAAGGCTTATATCGATAACAACGGCGTGCTGAAGCTGGTTCCGGCCAGCGGCATCGTTAACGTGGAACTGACGGTCACGATCTCGTCGGCGGCGGATCCGTCCGTGAAAACAACCGTGAAGGTGCCTGTCGTGCTCAGCAAGGTTAATGTGCCGCAGAAGCAGACCTCCGGGACAGGGCTTGCCGAGTAGCCTTCAGAACGGCAGCGGCCAGGCTCGTTGCATATGAAGCCTCCTGCACGTTTACCGCCCTCTTGGCCGCACGTGAGGCTCCCGGGTGAATAACGGATTCCGGTACCCTGCCTCGTGGTAGAACACGTAGAACACGCAGGAAGTTCCATGCTCTGTAATAGCAAAAGGAGCCCATCTCACGCAAGAGATGGGCTCCTCTGCCATGCCTGGGCACTGGACGTTATAAGATAAGAGCAAGGACTCCCCCGGCCGCTCTGCCCATTCTTTGAAAGGACAGGCCTCCGATCCATACAGCAAAAAGACGCTCCTCATCGCCGGTATGAGGAGCGTCTTCTTGTTCGTGCAATGTTCATTTACTTGGGATCAAGCCGCACGCCGTACGGACTTCTCGCTCGTCCTGCGCTCCGTGCGCACCACATTCCAGACAATGACCGCAAGGATGCCGAGCTGCGGAAGCGTCGTCTCCCAGCTATTATACATGCCGAGCAGGGAGATGTTCACCAGAGTGTCCGATGTATGCGCGGACAGGTTTCCCGTGATCTGCAGCGCGTGCAAGGATACGCCCACGAACTTAAAGGCCAGGTAGTAGAGCAGGAGACTTGCCGCCAGGAAGAACGGACGCACCGGAATACGGTCGCTCATCCGGATAATCACGTATCCGATGACCGCCAGAAGGACCAGCGCCGCTCCAATCCCAAGCAGCATATCCGCCATCGCGATACTGGATGCCATCCCCATGTAGAAGATGAGCGTCTCTGCACCTTCCCGCATTACCGAAAGGAAGGATGTAAAGAACAGCGACCACAGCGTTCCCTTGGCCAGGGAGGAACCGATGGAGTTCTCCACGAAGCGGTTCCACGATTTCAGGTTCGACTTGCTGTGCAGCCAGGCTCCGATCGATACCATAAAGAGGACGGCGATGAGCCCTGTAATCCCTTCGATAAGCTCGCGTGAACCGCCCGCTGTCAGCTGGGACAGCATTAGGGTCAGGACGAGGGCCATGGCCACAGAGAATACGAGCCCTGCAGCAGCCCCCGACCAGATCCAGCCCCGCTTGTCGCGGTTACCCGACCGGTTCAGGAACGCCACGAGCGCGGAGATGATCAGGATCGCCTCCAGGCCTTCACGGAAAATAATTACGCCGGCATCCCAAGCCGTATAGGAAGATGCTTCGGCATAAGGCTCCAGCTCCCGCCGGAGCTCACCCAGTGCGGCCCCGGCCAGCTCCCACTGGGGCGGGCTCGAGAGCAGCAGGGTCGGCACCTCGACCATCTTCGTCTCAACCCGGTTGTACGCCTCCGGGGAACGGGTGCTGACCACGCCTTCCAGCGCCGGCCAAGCCGCGATGAAGCGGTCCATGCCGGCCGCCGCTTCCGTGCCGCGCTGCTTCTGAACGTCTGCGGCTACGGTATCCAGCAGACTAATCAGCTCAGCGATGGATCCAAGGGTTCCACCGGTCGCATCCGCTTCTGTCTCCGTACCGCTCTGGCCTGAGGCATAGGCCTCCAGGCCCGCGATCAGCTCCTGCAGTTTGCCTTCCGCCTTGGCCGTGTCCATCGGCTCCGTATTGAGTGCGATGCGGGCGCCGCTGATCTTCACTTCCATGCTGCCGTACAGCTTCGCGTTGTCCTGCCGGATGGCGCTCTCGGCTTTGCCCCAGCCGCTGACGAAGGAGGCATAGGCCGCTTTGGCCTCGGCGGCGTCCCCTGCCTTAACGGCAGCCAGGCTCTTCTGCAGCAGCGGAACCAGCACGGTCTGCACCTGCTTGTGCGCCTTCTCAGCAGCAGCCCCTCCACTGCCGGCGGTCACATAGCCGTCAACCGCCTTGACCAGCGCGGAGACGGCACTGTATGCCGCCTTATCGTCCTTCTGCGGCTTCGCCAGCTCTTGTTCGGCTGCCTGGAACGCTTCGTCCACAAGCTTCGACTCCGCGGTAGCTGCAGGTGAGAGGGCGGTCCACTGTGCCTTCAGCTTCGCCACAGCCCCGGACGCCGCAGTCCAGTCCCGGTCTCCCGCACCGATCAGTGCGTCACTCGCCAGCGCGATCAGCTGGTTACGGCCTGCAGCCGACCCGTCCGTCTCTGCCGCCAGCAGGGGCGATACGGGCATCAGCAGCATCGCCGCCATACACAACCACAGCAGGCAACGTCTCATGTATGACACTCTCCAACTCTCTAGAATAAAGTACTGCCGATATATTCGCCCTGCTTCACGCCGGGCAAGCAGGCATACAGGCCGCTGCCCACATGCACGATGTATTCGTTGAGCTTATCCGCTGCCGCCAGCTTCTGCTGCATGGGGATAAACTGCTCCCGCGGGTCCCGGTTGTAGCACAGGAAGAGCAGGCCGGCATCCAGCTGGCCCGTCTTCAGGTCGATCCCGTTCGAATAAGAGTACCCGCGCCGCAGAATCTTGACCTTACCTTCCATATGCGCTAAGGCTACGTGGGAGTCGGCCGGAATGAGCGGCTTCCCTGCCGCATCGTTCTTCGCCAGATCCAGGGGTTCAAACTCCCCTTTGCCCCCAAGCGGAGCACCCGTATCACGGTGCCTCCCGAAGGTGGCCTCCTGCTCGCCGAGCGTCGTCCGGTCCCATACCTCAATACGCATCCGGATCCGGCGCATCACGAGGAAGCTCCCTCCGGCCATCCAGGCCGGATGGTCCCCGCCCGCGGTCCAGACGATCTCCTTCGCCGCAGCGTCATCCTGTACGTCCGGGTTATTGGTCCCGTCTTTGAAGCCGAGCAGATTGCGCGGCGTTGCTCCCTGCGGATCGGCCGCACCCGTACGCTGAAAGCCTTCCTGAAGCCAGCGCAGGACCGCTTTGCCTCTTCCGATACGGATCAGATTACGGATCGCATGGAAGGCCACCTGCGGATCGTCGGCGCATACCTGCACGGCCACATCGCCACCGGACCATTCGCTTTGCAGCGCATCGCCCTTAAATCGCGGCAGATCGACCAGAGCGGCTGGCCGCTGGCCCGAGAGCCCGTAACGCTCATCGAAGAAAGAAGCTCCAAGCCCGAAGGTGATCGTGGTCCGGGAAGGATTCAGTCCCGCCGCTTCGCCCGTATCATCCGGCGGCACGAGCGGGTTGCTGTTCTTGTCCCCCGCCCCCTGCCCCTGCGACATCCGGGCGGCAGCCTCGGTCCAGCGCTTGAACAGCTCGCGGACCTCCCCCAGATCTTTGGCCGTCAAATCAAACGCACCCATGCAGATAAAATCCTGCATAGGCGTAATAATCCCGGCCTGATGCTCTCCATAGAAGGGGATTACGCCCCCCTTCCCACCGGAGGGAGGAACCACCGTAGCACTGCCGAGCACCCCTTCGCCTAGGGCTCCCGCTTTGATGCCACCGGCACCGAGCAGGAGGCCGAGACCCCCGGCTCCCGCCAGCTTCAGAGCGTCACGCCGCGAAAACGACTTCTGAAACAAATTTTTCTTCGATGAGTCGCTCATCGTCAGCCTCCGATCACGGTGCCCATCTTGGACAAGGGTTCTGCCAAGGCATCAACCGCCTGGCTCAGCTTCTTGGTTTGGTCCGGCGTCAATTCCGTGTAAGATACGTATCCTTTGTCCTTGCGGTATGGCTGAAGCGCCTTGTCCAGCTCCGTGAAGCGGGTATTGATCTCATTGGCGAGAGCCGCGTCCTTCTTCTCTACGACGGGCTTCAGCACTTGATAAATCTCATTCGCGCCTTCCACATTGGCAGCAAAGTCATACAGATCCGTATGGGAGTAGCGTTCTTCCTCCCCTGTCACCTTGCTCGAGGAAACTTCATTGAGCAGTTCGACCGCACCGGTTACGAGCATCTGCGTATCGATCTCGACACTCTCTACCTTCACCCGCAGCTGCTTGACGTCCTGGAGCAGCTGATCGGCCACTTTGTCCTGTCCGGCAACCGACTTCGTCTCCCATAGCGCCTTCTCGAGGCGGTGGTAGCCTCTCCATTCATTATCCGGCACATCGCCCTCACGCGCATCGATCCACGGGTCGAAATCACCGAGCGATTCGGCAATCGGCTCGATCCGTTCAAAGTGCATGCGGCTTGGGGCATACAGACTCTTGGCCGTGTCCATATCGCCGGCCTTAACGGCTTTCGTAAACGCTTCGGCGGCCTTCACGAATTCATCCGTCTGCCCGATGACATACTGGCGGTACTTCTCGATCGCTTCTTTCTGCACCTCTGCGCCCGATGCCGCTTCAGCAGGCTTGACAGCCGCTTCCTTCTCCGTCTGGGCCGCGCTTGAAGCCGCGGGAGCCGCAGACTGGCCGCAGGCCGACAGAAGCAGGGAAGAACCGAGAAGAATGGAGACCCAAGCTGAATGCTTTTTCATAACCACAATAAGACAACCCCTTACCCATGTATAAGATATCTATCAATCATGATAATGATTATCATTATCTTGTGTAACTGATAACAGATATCATTGTATGACGGGGCAGTCCGTTTTACAAGAGGTTTATTAGTGAATATTTCAGAAAGCAGCAATTGAGGGAACGCACAAAGGCCCATCCGCCGGAGGATGGGCCTTCCCTTGATGCTGCGCTGCTGATTTTATATTCCTGCGCCTTCTTCGTTCACCGCGCGGCGCTCGGCTTGTTCCGTATCGTACAGACTCTTCAGTCCCACCATGGAAATCAGGACAGCCACCATCACCACGATAAGATAGGGTGCAGGTTCGATGAAGAGCTTCACTAATGTGAACGAGACGGTCATCGACAGCAGGGGAGAGACAAGCCAGACTTTGAGAATCTTCAGCACAATCCCTTTCTGCCACAGCCGAAAGCCGTGGTCCGCCGAGCCCATACCCAGGATCGCCGTCGTCGTAATCTGGGTCAAAGGAACCGGGATGCCGAACAGCGAGGAGATGATCACCAGCACGCCTCCGGTACCCGATATCGCCGTTCCCTGAAGGAGCGACATGCGGGTTATTTTCTTGCCGTTGGTCTCAAGCACCTTGCCGCCCATTACCAGCGCCCCAATCGCAACGAACAAGCCGCCCCAGAATATTCCCTGGTCGGTACCGAGCAGTCCCGCCCCTACCAGCGGTCCCACCGCGTTGGCCACATTGTTCATCCCAGCGGAAAACGCTTCCGTAAAGCCGGCCGCCAGCACAAGTCCCATCAGGCCCTTCTTCCACCAGCCGTCCCCTTCCCCCTTCCACCTGGCGTCACGCCGCTCCAAGCGGCGGATTCCATGACCCATCACCCAGGCAAAAGAGAATGCAATAACTGGAAGGATGACCCAGAACGATACGATCAGGAGCAGCTTCTGAACATAGACGGTTTCGTATGCAATCCCCACACCGACTACCGCTCCAACGGTAACCTCACTGGTCGACAGAGGAATCCCGAGCAAGTTGGCTCCGAAGAGCGTAAGCGTCGCCGACAGCAGAATGATAATGACCAGCTGCACGGTAAGCAAGTTAGGGGGAATAATACCCGAGCCCAGGGTTCTCACCACTTCTTCGCCTCCCAGGTACGCCCCCAGGAAAACGCCGACGGCAACCAAGCTGAGCGCAGTAATTTTCCGCTGCACGGCCCCGCTTCCATATGCTACCCCCATGGAAGCGGCCGCACCGCTCGCTCCGATATTAGCGGCAAAGAACAAAGCAATGCCTATCGCGATCCATGTAATCCACATTATGATTCACATCTCTTTCGCCAATCGTTCCTTTTTAAATAGAAGTCATCGGGTCCGTTTTATCGGTCATTTTAGCGTACCTGCTTTAGCACGTCAATAGAGTAGATTACCCGCCGCCTGCTCCATCGAAAATCCTTTGTCCTTCCACAGGAGCTATAGGAACAAGCCGGCCTTCCTACCGGTGTAACCGGTTGATGTAAGCCCACGGCAAAGAGGAACACCCTTCACGGATGCCCCTCTGTCCTGCCTATGCAAACGGGAATCGGAGTGACTCCCCCGTAACGCTTATTTTCTGCTTGCATTCAATTCCAGCTTGTTGCGGTACAGCTCTTTGACCATATCTTTGTACACGCAGTTCTCCTGCTCGCTCAGCCCGTATTGATTATCCTTGTGAATCAGGCTGCCCAGGTGCCGTTTGAGGATCTCGCTCCGGCGTTCCAACAATTCCGTATAAGTCAATTCGTCAGCTCCCTGCTCTTTTGTATTTTTGAAAGGGTCCTGTTCAGTATACCAAACACGGTTTTTCAGGAAAAACCCGGTGAGCCGGACTGAGAAGCGGTAATCCCCCTTCATCCGAACTCAGGCCTTCTCTTCCCGCCGATTCAAAAACATCCGCCGCTATCCTCCCGTATCATTCCATTTGCGGCATTTGAGCAGGAAGGCTGACCCAATTTCCACAAAAAAACGCCCCGCAGGGCGCCCGGCTACCATCCGAAATCCAATGCTTTTCCCGTCTCGGCAACCGTTTTGATGCTGCTGAGGATCATCCACCAGTGGCTCTTTGCATTCTCATAAGCGGTGTGATTCGGACTCCATCCGTCATTGACCAGCGTCAATTTGGTACAAGCCCCTACGGTATCCAGCGTGAAGGTCACTCTGGATTCGAGTTCGGCATGATTGTCGTGATACGATGCTCCCGGATGTTCAAGGTAGCTGATCTCCCTCAGCGGCTCGTAGGTTAGGATCGTCCCGTAGACGTGTACCGTTTCGTCCCCTTCCTTGCCCGGGCCGACATACTTGAACGGTGCCCCCTTCTCGAAAGTGGACTGCAGGACGCAGCCGAAGAATGTCTTGCGCGTGCCTTCCGGAGAGATAAGGGCATTCCAGACCTCCTCCACTCCCGCTCCGATATAAAACTCATATTTCAATGCTTCTCTATCCATGTCGGCTCACTCCCTGGATTATTTGCGGCTTGCGTTGTGGTACTATGAGTATATCGCTTGGAAGGACCCAAGTATTGTAAAAACGCGACAAGCCGTGATCCCCAAGCCATCCAGCCATCCCAAGGGAGTGATTGCATGAACGGGAATATTCCTTGGCCCAGTATGGGCGTGCTGCATCTTCAGGAGGGCAGCTCCAAGTTCCGCCTTACGCGCCATGCTCCGTCAGAGGAAGTGGCCTTCTTCGTAAAACACTATTGGATCGTCCGCTGGGAGCTCTCCGAAGGGGAGACTTATTCGCAGGAGGTTCTTCCCAATCCCTGCATGAATCTGGTTGTAGAAAGGGGGAAGACCGCCGTCTACGCGCCATCGAAGCAAAAGTTCTCTTATCCTCTCGAAGGCCGGGGCTGTGTATTCGGAGTGAAGTTCAAGCCGGGCGGCTTCTATCCTTTCTCGCGCCTGCCTGCTGCACAGCTGGGCGGCCGGCCGCTGGAGGCAGGACCGTTGTTCGGCGTGAACCCGCGCGAGCTGGAGGAGGACATCCTCTCCCAGGAGGAGGAGAGCCGGATGGTCGAGCTGGCGGAAGGCCTTCTGCGACCCAAGCTCCCGCCACAGGATGAGCAGGTTCCCTTTCTGGGCGGGATCGTGGAGCGGATCCGTACGGACCGCGGCATGACGAGAGTAGACTACGTCGCCGAAGCCTTCGGGATCAGCGTGAGGACACTGCAGCGGCTGTTTCACCAATATGTAGGCGTAAGCCCCAAGTGGGTCATCCAGCTGTACCGGCTTCACAACGCGGCTGAGGCTATGGAGATGAGCCGGCATCCGGACGGCTTGGAGCTCTCCATGGAGCTGGGCTATCACGATCAAGCCCATTTTATCAAAGACTTCAAAGCGATCGTCGGCCGGACACCCGAGCAGTATGCCAAAGGGAAGCTCGACCCGGAAAAAGCGGGGAACATGTCTTCATTGACCTGAATCCCGCAGGATTCAGGGGCATGTCGATGCAATTGCTGCCAGCTGGAACAAAAAGGAGTTCACCTCATCGGTGAACTCCTTTTTGTTGGGGGCACAGCCGGGACAACCGCACCCCCGGATCGCCTGGTCTTACATAGGGAACGGATTCTTCTGCCGCCCATTCCCCGCCTTTTGGGCCGCGGCGCCCCATCGCTTCGTACCAGCACCATGGGCTGGTGCTCACTCCACATGAACCTACGGCTTATAATAAGGAGGCACCTTCAGCCAGCCTTGGCGCATCAGGAACTCTCTTAAGCTGACCGCATAGGTCATCTTCTTCATCTGGAACTTGACGAACATGGCTGCGACATCCGGTCGGACGGCCTCTGTCATACCCCGGCAGGCGTAATTCATGCCCAGCACAATATTGAAGCTGAGCAGGTTCCCCACTTCCTCGTCCGATAAGTAGGATCCTTCCGGAATACTCCGGAAATCCCCGATCGGTTTGTCGGGCGTGGTCGAGGGCAGCGGAATCCCCTCTGCCCTCAGGAACCCATTAACCTCCTCCAAAATAGGGCCATGCACGTCATCGATGACAACTCTCAGCAGTTCTTTAAGCTCCTCATTCTGCACGATGTTATAGGACACCTGTTCCCCGCGCATCGTTTGTTCCGTCGCCGTGGAATAGAACCAGAGGTTCATCACCTCTCCCACGTTCAAAGGCGGCTTCTCCCCGTCCAGGAAAGGCTTGATCGCATCCTTGAATACATCAAACAGATTCATCTGCGACAACACTCCATCTTTTTATTGGTTAGATTCCCCTTCCATCACGAATTTTATTTCCATGCGGCTTATCTCCGCTAAAAATAGGTCTGAACCAGCTTCTCCGCTGCCCGTGTCGCCAGTGCCTGTGTAGTCAGGGTTGGATTCGCACCGCCCAATGCGTTGAAGTGAACGCTGTTATCGGTTATGTAGAGCCGCCGGACCTGGTAAGCCTCACAGTTCTCATTGACGACAAAGCCCATTCTCATCGTGCTCTCCATATGAATGAGCAGCGAAGCGGGCCAATCCGATCGGTGCACCTTCCGTGCTCCCGCCTTACGCAGAAGGTCCACAGCGATCTTCGCCAGCTTCATCCGATTTCGTTCTTCCCGGCGCCCTGGAACATAGCGTACCTTCGGAACCGGGCCATGTTCATCCTGCATGGCTGCATCGACGGTAATCCCGTTCCGGTAATCGGGTTCATCATCCGTGAAAATCACGATGCTCAGCGTCCGGCGGTAGTTCTCCATCCACTGCTGAAACTCCGCGCCCACAAGGCGGCCGGCCGAATCCCCTGCCTCTCCTGCGGAAGGATGCAGAAAGCTGTACCCCGATTGGCTGAAGCCAAAGCTCATGGAGGCGGTCAGTCCGGGACTCATGCCAGTCACCAAGAGCGAGCCGAGTCCCGGAATATCCAGCCGGCCTCCCGAGCTATGTCCGACGAAAGGATTGATCTCGGGGGTTCCTAGAATCTGCATGAGATCACGTTCATCGAACAGGCCTGTCACCCAGCCAAAATAATGATTCGTAAGCCCCCTCCCAACCCACCGGTTGAAGGGAAGGCTGGAGTTCAGCCACAGCCGCGGGCTTTCAATCGCTCCGGCAGCCATAACGATGACAGCGGCATGGAGCTCTTCGGTTTCTCTCGTCCACGTATCGCGGATGCGCACGCCGGTGGCCCGAAGTCCTTCCGCTGGATGAGTCTCGGTGAGGATCCGCGTCACGAACGTATTGGGCCTGACCGTAACCCGGCCGGTCCGCAGAGCCAGCGGAATGTAGCTGACGGTGGTGGATCGCTTGGCAACCTTATCCACCGACGGTCCGTGCGGACAGCCATTGACGCAGTGACCAGCCAGCGTACAGCCTTCCATCCTGGATAACTGCTCGAGCGAATAAGACGGATCAGTCAGATGCCGATTAGGAGGAAGAATCGCATTGGGCTGGGGGCGGTAGCCCGGAGTTCTCACGTTGAGGGTCGGAATGAACGGCCAGCCCGCCTTCTTCGCACCGAAGAAAAATAATTCCTCCTTGGCGGTTACGGGCGCAAACTCCACCGGCAGCGTCGCTTCCACTCTCTCGTAATAGGGCACGAGTTCGCGGTAGGGGATCGGCCATACCCCGTCCACCCTGACCGGGAAAGCCCGCGGGCAGTTGGCAAGGTAGCTCTGCGTTGTTCCGCCTACGCCCGAATTCTGCCAGACAAACCCCCGTTCCGTCAGGTTCCGAAACCAGGGCGGGCGATTCCGGTCCGCAGGCCCCCAGCGGAGCTTGCCTGTGATCTGCTCATTCATATCCCCCTCAAGCTTGCTGTAGTGCTCCCTGAAGAGAGAAATATTCAAATCATCCGGATTCGAGCTGCTTCTAGCCCCTTGTTCCTTGTTCGGTTCGGGCCAGTCCGAATGTCCGTACCAGGGGCCCGCCTCCAGCACCAACACCTGCAGCCCGAGCTCTCCAAGCTCTTTGGCCATCACGGCTCCACCGCCGCCCGAGCCAATCACGATTACATCGGGATTCGTCATTTACGCTCCCCCCGGTCTGCAGGGTAGGTTAAGAGAAATCCCCGCAAATCCCGGTAGCCGAACGACGGTCCGGGGTAGCCCGAGAGAAACCAGCCGGGAGAGGGGAATTGGAGACGCCGGTCGGCCGGCGGATCAAACCGCATCGTGCCGTACCCGTACCATTCGCAGTAGTAACCGAAATACGGCAGTTGGGTAAACGAATTCACCATGGTCTGCACCAGGCCTGGATTGTTCGTATACGGGAGGGGCAGCTCTCCGAGCGGAATCTCCAGGCGGTCGATCCGCTCCAAGGTCAGCAGTCGGTCCAGCCGGGCAAGCCTTGTAAATTGACCACCACCCGGGTAGCCTTCAGAGAGGGGCAGCGTTAAGCCTCTGCGGATGGACTGCTCCGCCCCCAAGTCCAGCAGCTGTGCCGTGGACCTGGACAGCGGCGGAAGAGCGGATAGACTATTCTCCGGTTGGAACTCGGAATGATCGAGCTCCCTTAGGAGATATTCATGCAGCTGCAGCTGTACCCCGCTGGGAACAGGAACGAGAGCATCCGCATCGTCCTCCCGGGCCCGGTAAGTGACCGGAAGAATCGCGTCCAGCAGCGCTTGGAACGTAACTCTTACATAGATATCTTCCGTTGCCGTCTCTCCGTTGAATTTTGCCACACCCTCACCGTCCCACTCTTTAAGCCGTCCTAAGGTTTATAGATTAGTTATATTGGAATTTGAGGGGGACTATGTCTAGGGGAGAGGAAAGATTCGGCGGGATTACAATCGACCTAGAACATGGCGTACCAAATCTTATCGATTCCTATAATGAAGAAAATCCAGACCCCTACCATCATATGCGAGACGGAAGCTCCCAAAAGGGAATGCTGACGCCCGTACATCCACCCCAGTAGAGTCCGGGAAATAGGGTCAGCAAGGCGAATGTCAAGTTAACGTGCGAATGCGCAGCCGAGAACATCAGATTGGACAGCACGATCGCGATCCACACCCGGCTTCTCGATGCCGGCAAAAAATTCTGCAGTGCCGACTGAATGCCGCTGCGGGAGATGAACTCCTGAACGGGACAGAATAAGGCATAGGCCAAACCGTATAAGTAGAAGGTGACGTTTACACTCCCTCCCTCGAACAGGGATACGATGCCGAAGACTTGATCGTCGATTTCCGGGTGAGTGTACAGCACGAATGCCTTAAGCAGCGCAATACCGGCCAAGAGAGGTATCGTCATCAAAAAAGCGTCCCAGACCACTTTTCTCCAGCGCTCCAGCGTCAGCCCGAAGGTTTGGAGAGGATAACCGCTTTTTCGGATCATCACGAATATGACGGAAGCCATAAGCGCCAAGATGGCAAGAGAAATGAGATTGGAGCCGAACGCGATGACCATGGCATTCAAAGATTGCAATGCAAGCGTATAGATGCCGAGCATAAACAGCAGGTTCACCGTAAACAGACCCATACCGATTCTGGCCTTGCTTGTCTCCAGCTCTCTTTGCATCGCACTGATGGTAACATGGTTCGCTGTGCTGAGCTTTCCGGATAACGCCCTGGCCATATTGCTGAGCAGCTTGATATATATCGAATCGAATTCGGTGCGCCCGGTCATCCGATCCATCTGGATCTTGATCAACACCGTCTTCTCCACCGTACGGACCGAGGCTGTCCGTCTAACATCCCCCTCGAGAACAGAGGTCTCGCCGATGCACTCTCCTGCACCGAGCTGCATGATCGTGTACAATTCTCCTGTGTCCGGATTTTTTTTGACGATTTCAACTCGGCCTTGTTCGATCAAATATAACGCTTTATCCGCATCTCCCTCTCTTATGAAAAAATGCCGCTTCGTCATAGCATACCCGCTGTGTTACCTCAAGCAGGCGGCTCATCTCCTGATCGGTAATATATTGAAATAGAAGATTGGACCGAAGATTCGACTTCATCAGCGTATGTATGTGCTCGGTTTCCTTCAGGCTCACAGAGATGCTCCTTCTCTACCGACTTTTTGAACATTTCTTTATAAAGAACAATCTATGAAAGGATTATAGCATTATCGGAAACAGCAAAAAACCCGCTGTTCAGCGGGTTTCTTCTTGCATTATGGAGACGAGGGGAGTGGGTACCTATAAAGTACTGAAAACAGTAGATGCCAATATATTCATTTTTATAATGATCGATGTAGGGTTGTTCCCCAATTCATTTTATTCAGCTTTCTGATATATATAATGAAGAAACAATATTCTCTGATCATAAATGGCTCACCATACGTGATTAAAAGTAACCATTATCAACTGTATGCCGCGGCGCTTTCAGCATATATCTGTATTCAACTAACGTTCCTCGATAGCTTAACGATGACCTCAAAAAGCGTCGGTGGAACACCTAGAGTTTCTTTGGTTTACGTACTACCTCTTCTTTTTCGACCGAGCAGCTTCTGACTCATATAAATCAAGTTGATCCCATTGACGGCCCCCTTATGCTCGTTGATGGTTGAGTTTTTCATTTTCCGAAACAAGCAGGTTAACATGTAGGCCCCCTCAAAAAGAACCAGATATATAAAGAAAATGATTATGTAGTTAACCCATTGATATTTTTCGAATAGTCCACATAGGACTAGTAATGGTTTGAAGCCAAACCCAAAAGCTACTGCAGTCAGAACAGCGTAGAGGTGAAAGTTCTGCTTTCTCTTGAGGGTCCATTGATATACGAACATTATCGCAATAGGTATCAGGGAGGCATCCAATGACACACTAGGGAGGAATGGGAGGACTTGATAAGGATATCCCCATAATCCATAGCGGATGCCAAATGTGTCCGTATAAGCAAAGAGAACATGAGTGGTGTATCCAAAGAATGCAATTTGGTATATCTTCGTACGATCAATAAAAAAGTACAATAAAATAAGGGGAAACACCAACATACAGAGGATAGTCCAAAACTGCCAGGTGTTGAAATTAGAAAACACATACCAGTAATCAAGCCACTGGTGAGTAAGCGTTTCTTGACTCGAGACTAAGTCACGAAAATACTCTGCTTGTGTTCGTGTCATCTATCCTAGACCTCCTTGTAGTCGGTTCTTAGGATGTACTATTAGAAACCAGAATATTACATTGTTAAAGCAGCTGCATTCTATGACTTGAAAAATAAAGTCTTAGACTACGGTTGCTTTATTGTGCTTACGTATTCGTTCAACGCTTGCCGAAATTTTAATTTTCCTTAGCCGGGTAAGAGTTTAGCCCTTCATATGTCCCTTTAAGATTATCTGCAACCGTTCTTACGGTGATTCCGATTACGTTATAATACAAGAATGAGTAAATATACTTCCACTTGAAATACGCGCAACAACCATGATCAAATTGCAAAAAGGCTCCCCAATAAAAGCGTAGATCACGCTCATACAAAGTAAACCGAGACAATATGATTTCCACGTCTTAAAATACTGATATAACAACATATACGCAACAGGAACCATTGACATGTCAAAAGCAAATGCCTCAGGCACAAGAGGTATCATTTGAATGGGGTAATCCCAATAATTTAAATTATAACCGACTATGTCTAAAAGCTTAGTTACAATCGCAATGAATAGTCCAATCACCACAAGTTCAAGCTTTCTTTTTTTATCCACTATCTTTAACCAAATAACCCATGGAACGATTGTAAATGCAACGAGCAGCCACCATTGGGGACTTAAAAACCCACCATGGTTCATGAACCTTTCTATATTCGTTTGGACTAATGCAGTAACTAATTCCCTTGCTCTTTCCATATTTTCATCCATTTATATACCACCTATATGTCAAGGATCACTAATAGTGTCCGTCAGCAAGGGAAAATTTATGCATATACTTACCTTTGGGTCGAACTGGACGGATTCCACTAATCTCTGCCCGTTACTTTAACGAACAAAGGAGCAGCTGCCGCGGTGGCAAACTGCTCCTGGTTGGCTCTAAACTAACGTCTCCCTTTAGTTGAATGACGATAGTAAATCTTGTAGCCTTACAGCACTAATCATTATAAAAGAAAAACCTACTAATCTTACAAATAGGCTCCATTTCCAGTTAAGTTTCCCTTTCTTATATGGCCTAATTCCAAGATAAAACCACTCCCAAAATTTTTGAGGTAGCAATAAACAAAACACTCCGATTAATAAGACAACACTGTATATAGCTACTGGCATTTTACTCCTCCTCTCTTACTGAGCAACTTCTTTTCCATCCTTTATCCCACTGAAGGGACTCCTAAAACAATTTTAACACATATTGGAAGAATCCTGCCGGTTACTTCAACGAGATCAGGGAGCAGCTGCCACGGTGGCAAACTGCTCCTGGGTGGCTCTGAACTAACGTTCTCAGTTAGCTCAACGATTCTTCGGTTATGAAAAATCCAACAGGATAGTTCTCATCCTCTTCTGCATCAACATCAGGGTGACGATTAAAGACTGTATGGAAATACTCGTGTTTGATCAAATGGTCGATTAGTTGTTCAATCCTTTCCCTGCTTATAATATCAATCAACACCAAGTCACTGGACCAAAAATATGCGCCGTTCATGCATTCACCGGTCTGCATATTCTTTTGCCTCAACGTCTCGATATTTTGGTACGTGAAAAAGCTGGCAATCCATTTGGAACGATCCGGAAAGACAACAATAACATCGGAATTATGATTCTTACAATCCCATGAGCCTACGGGCCATATCTCAGCTTCTATCCATACATAACGTTTCGAAGAGTTCATGCCAATCTCCTAAATAGGTAGTACTTAAGCTATCGTTCCCAGTTAGCTCAACGATTCTTCGGTTATGAAAAATCCAACAGGATAGTTCTCATCCTCTTCTGCATCAACATCAGGGTAACGATTAAAGACTGTATGGAAATACTCGTGTTTGATCAAATGGTCGATTAGTTGTTCAATTCTTTCCCTGCTTATAATATCAATCAACACCATGTCACTGGACCAAAAATATGCGCCGTTCATGCATTCTCCGGTCTGCATATTCTTTTGTCTCAACGTCTCGATATTTTGGTACGTGAAAAAGCTGGCAATCCATTTGGAACGATCCGGAAAGACAACAATAACATCGGAATTATTATTCTTACAATCCCATGAGCCTACGGGCCATTTCTCAGCTTCTATCCATACATAACGTTTCGAAGAGTTCATGCAATCTCCTAAATAGGTAGTATTTAAGCTATCGTCTCCCGTTAGTTGAACGCTTTAGGTGTACATCACAGCCTCGGCTAGTAAGAATGTTGAGTAACAGAAAAACGAATTTGGAATTACCTAAAAATTCATTGCCGAAGGATTTATCAAAGTTTCTCCACTCTAATATAAATGGTGGAATTAAACCGAAACCGCCACATAAACAATCATCAATACCATCTAGATCGGCTCCATAATAACCAAACGGCCCATTTATTGCTTCGCCTATTGCAATAAAAAATGTTTCGACATCGAGAATAAGGTCACCCTCAATTGTAATAACTTCATCTTCTCTATCTATAAGATTTTTATGTGATATTAAACGTAAAACCTGTAACCATGCTTGTTTTTCTTCAAGAGAACAGTTTTTCCATTGTCCAAGTTCAGTGGGCTTTTCTCGTAATCTCTCCCAGACTTCAAAAGCGAAAGGCAAAGGATCTGTTGAAAAGCCACCTACAATCTCGATTGACTTATCTTCCGAAGTATCCATTGAATTTATTTTTAGTTCTTTATTCGGAAAGAAATTATATCCACCTAAACTCTGTCCGTCCTTGCTTAGAACATTAAGACGGAAGTTTGAAAGCTTAATCGTAGATATTTCCATAAATTCATTTGTTAGTATAAAGCCATGCAATTTCAGTTTTGTATAACCCTCATCATTCACATTATGTATTTCTACTTCATTACAAAAACCCAATACTTTATCATTTTCATCATCAACAATAGAATATTTATAACCCAAAGTTCTCCCTCCAAGTATTATGAATATTTCATTTTAACACGCTTCTCACCCGTTACTTTAATGAAAAATGGAGCAGCTGCTGAGGCAAACTGCTCCTGGATCGTTTAACTAACGTCTCCCGATAGTTGAACGATTATCGTGCATTTCTTGGATTAGCTCAATAATTTCACCTACACAAATTTCTATATCCTTATTTGTGCAGTCGAGGGTTTTGTCACTGTACTTAATGTATAAAGGAACTCTTTCCTCGTAAACATCCTTGAGATCGTTTCCTTTCTTTATAACAATGCCTCTGGTTGTTACGTTAATTAGTCTCCTCCTTATCTCTTCATACGGGACATGTAAGTAAATGACCTGACCCTCTTGTTTTAAAACATCCATTGCTTTTTCGGAATATACCACGCTTCCACCTGTAGATATTACACAATTTTTCAGTTGCAGTTCCGAGACAGCTTTTTCTTCAATCTGCATAAATATTTCGATGCCATCATTATCAATTATTTCTTGTAATAACTTACCTTCACGTTGTTGAATGACAATATCCGTATCCACATAATCCATTCCTAAAGCTTTTGCCAGCAATACACCTAAAGTGCTTTTCCCAGCACCAGACATACCTACAAGAACTATGTTCATGTTCTTCCTCACCTTATGATTATTGTTGGTTTCATTAAACCATTCGGTAGTTGTCATAAATATCCTTCATAGGTATTACGTGAACAGGGAGCAGTTGCCACGTGGCATGGCGATCTGCTCCCTGTGTATTGAGCTAACGTTCCCAGTTAGTTGAACAAACCTAGCTTATTGAGCTCTTCTGATGTTTCAAAGTTCAACTTATAAAGGTAAGTAGTTCCCTTTTGTATTGGTGCAATTTTAATCACTTCTCCCGTCTTATCCACCCAGACGAAAAAAGATTGTAGTGCATCATGTTTCACTGCCGGATCATAGTAAATAGTTAAAGAATAGTCTTCTTCAGGTGTTCGATTAGGGGTGACAGGATTTAACACTTCGTCGGTTTTATTGGCTTTCTCTACGGCATTTATAATCGTTGAAATTTGTTTAGAATCGGTAATTGTGTTGTCATATCCGTTTTTGCTATTAATGGATACAAACTTAATGTTTCCATGTTCCAAAGATAATGTGTCTGGATTCTTTTCATTACACGCAACCAACAGAATGCTTAATAAAAAAAATGGCAATATCAATTGTAAGACTTTCCTCAATGTTAGTCGCCTCCCGTTTGCTCCGTTGGTTGTCGATTATTTATACGTTTCCAATGCTTGTAGGTTCTGCTATTCTGCTGTTACTTCAATGAAGAAAGGGAACAGCTACCGCGCGGCGATCTGTTCCCTGCTTATTGCGCTAACGTTCTTCGATAGCTTAATCTCACCGTGTAACTGGTTTTAAAATATGGCTATGTAAAATCTCAATGTTGATTATTAGCCAAAAAAATAAAAGCCCGTAACGGTTTAATAATTATCGTATTTCGAATTCGTTAGGTGGATGACGTAATAAGAAATTACTCAGCATGTTTAAAATTCTTATCATCCTTACCTTCCATAGGAGCAACGCCATTTTGAGTTATATCTTTGTTTTCTGATTTATAGTTATATTTATATCCATAAATTACGTTCGGCTCATCGTTAAAAACTACATTAATGGCGTAAGGACCTCCGAACTTGCCTTCTCCTGATTTATTATATTTAACTTCAATATTAAACTCATTTTCTTTGTAGCCTTTTGAAACAAGATGAGCGACCACTTTCTGTTTAACCGATTCTTCAGATTCTGGTGGTCCTGAAAAAATACTGCAACCAGTTGATAGTATACTCATTGCCAAGATGATAGTTAGCAAAGCAGCATTTCTCTTAAGTATCATGCATATCTTCTCCCCTAAACATTTTTTTCAGTATGAGCATGAACACACCTGCCCGTTAGCCATACATTTTGAAGTTCACCACTCGTTTAACTTCCTTATCCGTTGGCTTAGATAAATGGGGGGCAATTGCCGCGGCAAGTCAAGTACACCCTTATGTTACCATAATTGGAACTATCCTGCCCGTTAGCTTAACAACTAAGCCGCGAAACCATTTTTTCATTGAACCAACAGAACGAGAAGAGACCCCACCATCGGTGGGGCCAACTCTCCGAATCATCTCAACAGCATCCAGGTTGATCCAAGTCTTCTCTTTGCCGTCTTCAGATTGAACACGAATAAAACTAACACCTGCCATATCCTCTGTTATGATATCGTATTCAACAAATCGAGCCTGCAACTGCACTTTACCTTCATCCATTTCGTAAAGCACCTCAATCAAATCACCCGGTTGCAGCGGATCTCGTTTTCCTCCCCTTCTTATCTGCATCTGGCATCCCTCCTTGTTTTTTATTACCCAAGGGATGCTTATGAGCTAGTCAAAAGTCTTATCGCTACTTTAAGTTTTAATATTCAGAAATTATCCTCATGATGCGGATTATTTATTACTAACGTCTCCAATATTAAAATAAAGCGATGCCAACTGATTCGGATGCCTTATAATCTAGCGTTAAAATTATACGATTTTATATGTTTCACTTAAAAAATTAGGGATAGTATCTCTTTTATTTAAATCATAGGTTTCCTTTGCCGCTGTTAATGAATCAGCAAAAGGACTGTCGGCAACAGAAATGGGAGTCGTTTTTGCTACCTCTTTCAGGATTTTATTGCCAAAAATCTCTTGGTCGATGCCTTTATAAAAATAATAATCTTCAGTATAGCTAAAAATAATGTAGTTAATAACCTTCAACTTTTCTTCGGACGATAATTTTTTGAATTGTTTAAAGAACTTTGAGTATCTATTTTCACCATTTCTACAAAACATCATTACCACACTGTGATTTGCGAGCGGAAAGACACATATATGCACACTTTTTATTACATAATCGCTTAAGTGATTATATAAATCATTGATAGTGCCACCTTCAAGATCCGAGACTAAGGCGATATTATTCTGGAATGCGATTGGCACAACATAAGGAATGGATTCAAAATATGATAAATAATAATTATTATGCCATTTTGACTGACAAGCTTTTTTAGCATATTGGAATTCGTCAATATACTCCATTAGATCTATTGACCCTATACCTTCCATGTGACTCATCAACTCATGGCCGCCAAATTCTTTGGCCATATTTCTATACAATTGAATTTCTAGTTGCCTTTTGCTGATACTTTTCAGGTTATTCTTCATTGCTATTTGAGATAGCATCTTGTCGGTTGGTCCTTGATAGTAAGCATCAGGATTTTCATAATCACTGAAAACCGAACTATCACACTCTCTACAGATTATCTTAAAAGTACCAGCCTCACCTATTCCTTTGTCTTTATCCAACATGGGCATATCAACTAAATTACCGGAATGATATAATTTACCGGATACAGATATGTTCTGAAGGCAGAACTGGGGCACAGAATGTGAATTGCAAAAGCTACTACATTCCTTCCCACAAATATAACATTCAGAATTTTTAGCATCAGCTCTACTTACCTTGAGAAGGCTCCCAACTCTTTTGTTATATTCAACTTTCTTCTTATCAAAAGTTTTCTTCTCATCATCCGTTAACCCTATCTTAAGTAAAGAAACGTCATCCACCTTTGATCTCCCCCAATTAAAATCATTACACACTTAGACCACTCCCAGAGACTCACTTCTCTGGTTATAACCTAAATAATTCTGCTTCCTTCATTTTGTCTTGCAAACCAACGTAACACCTGACTTGCAGCGATTTTAAGGCAATTGGAAAAGTCTATCATTTCATGGACCGGACATTTTTTAATTTGTAGTTAGTTTTGGCATGAGCGATCATATTCCGAGTATCAGAAATTGAATTTGCAAATTCCTCGAGGCATTGAGAACGAGATTCCTTACTACTTTCAAATGTCAATTTTTTTGTTTTTTTCAAGTAGTTAGGTGCAGATGATACTAAATCAATGATATCACAACACGTTTCAACAGTTAGTCTAATTGCTTGGTTATCTTTTCGATTATTTTTATGTTCCTCATATAATTTTTCAAGTTCTAATATATACTTGGCATCAGGATTAAGCGTGTTTGGACTATAAAGTTTCTTGGTAATCGACTCAACCATTTCCTTCCTGAGAACAGTTTGAGAAACGTATTCAATCACTTTAGTGTAAGTTAAAATTCGGAATTCAGGGTTACTAATACTATTACATTCATTGTAAATCTTTAATACCTCAGTAATTCCTTTGCCATGGATCAGTGGTCTCAGTCTTAATTCATGTGAACGCTGAGGCTTCGCATCTTCCTCTTCCCAATCGAAACCATATTTCCTTGGGATAGCAGTAATATCTAACTCCAACGTTGAACTGCATTCAAAAATATAGGACTGAGTTATTTCATCTATTGATTCAAAATCAATAACTTCAGAGGAAATTATCTCAATAAATAGATCCTCTGATGTTATTGGAGGAAAATGTTTGTCAAAATTATCATCAATAATAATTCTTATATTGTAACAATTTAAGTCATTTATTAATCTTACCTGAACTTCTTTTCCGTTCCATTTTTGATTGATAAGATACTCCGATTCCTTTAACATAATCAGTCTATCCCGTTGTTCACACTCAACGTGTATCAGAACTATATTAGGGCTAACAAATATACTTTCATCGATGATTTCCCCCCTCTTTGCATGTTTAATCATCTGATTCAAACTCTCTATGTTTGTTTCGACACTTCCTTCCCAGCTATGTGGGAGATCCACTCTTATACTCGTATAATTATCAATAATAACTTCTTCATCTTCATAGTCGTCTTCTAAATCATAAAAATCATAAATGCCAATCCTATACTCCTCACAAAACGAAAAAATTTCTTTAACTCTTGTCTCCACCTCTTGAGACTCGAATGTTAAGCCCATATTAGTTCCTTCCTTTCAAATCATATCGCATATGTCTAGTTGTTTAATGCTTACTTTACCAGAAAAAGCCTATCAGCCACCACATATTCATTAATGATCTATTGCTCCATCTATTCGCGAAACTACTACAGGTTTTCGTCCGACTACAGCGTAACCATGTAGGACGAGTTCTGGGGATTGCTCTGTTAATATGATAGGCTGAGGAATAACCCCTCCTCCCTGCTTGAATCGCTGCCAGGGAGCCTGCAGGTAGTGATTGCCGCCAAAATAATCGTTCCACCGACGCCACTTCTTGGCCCACTGCTCCCGGGAGAGTCGGCTCAGTTGCACCTCAAGCAGATATGCGCGCCGGTTCCAGATCAGGAAGCAGTCCGGTGCAAAGAGATATTCCCGGCCAGCGTAGTGATAGGGGATGCGCAGCTCGCACTCCAGATGTCTCAGCATCCCCGTCTGCTGCAGCTGCAGGTAAGCATCACCAATCGTCAACCAATGAGCGATCTTCGGGGAGTTTAAGGGGACGGCAGTTTTGTCGGTCTGTGCTTCGGCCCGGCCTCGGCGGGTCAGCCGCCATATCTTCCGCATGTCTCCCAGGCGGCGCCCCTCGACGATCTTATCCTCCTCGAGCCCGCGCAGCAGCTGAGAGGCCCGCTTGAGGGGACTTCCGGCCTCTGGGAACATCAGGCGCCCCACCTGCTCGGTTGTCATCAGGGGGATGGTGGATAGTGTGGATAATACCAGTTTGGTCCTCTCGTCTTTGCGACTGGCCAGCATAAATAACCTCCATTCTTAGGGGCTCGAGCAAAGCTGCCCATGCGTCATCTCCGCCCACATAGGGGATTTGGATGGTCGCTTCGACCGATGTGCTGTATATGGCCCGGCCGGGCACCTTGGCCGGCAGTCGCTCGGCGCCCGGCCGATCGAGGATGCTCTGGCTGTTCACGGCCGTTTTGGTCCGCAGGGCGATAATCCGCGGCTCAATCCGTCTGATAATCTAGGGTACGGCTCACGGCTTGGCTATTATTCGCAAATTTGCGAAAGGGTAGGTTTTAATTTTCATAGTCTTGTCCATCCTTGGGGTATAGGAGGGGATTCCTTTGTTCGGAAAGCCAAGGACGCTGTACGGTGCTTTTGCTGATCGGCACGAAGTAAAACAGGAGGAGATCATGAAGGCAACTCGCCTAAGCAGAAACACGGTTTCCTACGCTTGTAGTGATAAGAACTATTCTCCGACTCGGAGCACTAAGCAGCTCCTTGTTACGGCCATAAAGCAGCTCACTGGGGAAGATGTATCTGCGGAAGATTTCTGGCCAATCTAAAAAAGGCGGCCCATTGCTAGGATCATATGTTCGGGTTATAATCAACCCAGGATGGTGATTAGAACGTGAACTTGCCAACAGCCGATGATCTGCGCATGATAAAGCGCTATATATTGTTGCCGTTGGTATTGAGCGAGTTTGAACAGGACCGCAAATCGATCGGATTAACAGTTGACCATGCGGAACCGTACGATGAGATGTTACAGGCTGTTATGGACCGGGTGACCGTCGATCTGCGCAAGGTAACGACATACCTACGCAAGCACGGAATCAAGGTCGAGGATACCGAATGGACCCCTACGACTATACGTGCGCGCTACATTTGCCGCGGACATACGGATGTATTGTCCATCATGCAATACTTAAAAGACGCGGACATCAAGGTAGCCTTGCGCCACTATTTGGGATTACATACTGATCAGTACATCCGAAAGGATCTGCCGCCAGGTTTCAATGTCTCTAAGCCGGATGCAGTCCCATAAACGAAAAAACGCTCACAGTCGGAAATCTATCCGCTTGTGGGCGTTTTGTTCTAAGTTCCTGTTACTCATCTCACCCGCGGCCTTTTACTTACAGCCCGAGCAGTTGTTTTTTCTTCATATCGAATTCTTCTTGGGTAAGGATGCCTTGATCTAATAACTCTTTGAACTTCCTAATCTCGTCTGCGGCACTTACACTTGGGGCTACAATAGCAGATTCTGCCTGCATCTCTTCGATCTTGGCTTTGATTTTATCAACCAGCTCGTTGTATTTCTTGGCGAACATTACCGTGTTTTCATCTTGTGTGGCCTTCATAATGCCCTTGGTGCTCTCATTGCCTCCCGATACCGTAAACTGTATGTACCCATTGGTCAGTGAGCTTCCAGGCTTTATCTGAATACCTGAGATCTGCTTTAGGTATATTGATTTGTCGCCCTTAAAGAAACCTTGCGTCATCTTTGCCAGTACGCCTTTTCGCTTTATGATCACTTTATCCGAATACAACTCCAACTGCCCGTTTACACCATCAAGCCGGAAGATTGGCTCCATGACCGCAACTCCTCAATATTTTTACCCACTGTTTCGACACACTATATGGAAATTCCTGCATGTTTGGCAATTGGCATTCATTCCATAAGGCAGCGTAACCATTTTAAGAGTAATCTTAACTGGTAAAGGTGCGTGAGAACCGGAATGATAAACCCATTAAAACCAATGTTATTACATAAAGCCGACACCCCGCCTGCAGGAGCTGAGTATTGGCATCAGATTAAATGGGACGGACACCGTTGTGTGCTTTACTTTATCGATGGCAAAGTCCATTTGTTTACGAGGCACCAGACGAACTGTACTCAATCCTATCCCGAGCTTCAAGGGATTCAGCTAAATGCGGCCAGTTGCATTTTAGATGGGGAGATGATTGTTCTTCAAAATGGCGTTCCTTGCTTTGAAAGTGTTATGGAACGGTTCCACGCAGGAAAAAACATAAAATGGCAGATGGAAAAGAATCCAGTCCATTTCGTGGCTTTCGATATACTCCAAGTGAATGGAGAAGATTTATCGGGACGACCTTTGTCGGAAAGGCATGTAGCTCTTAACAAGGTCGTAAAGCAGTCGAATATTATTTCAATTTCGCAATACTTCACAGATGGTACCGCGCTTTTTTCAAAGGTAAAGGAAAAAGGGTTAGAAGGGATCGTTTCCAAGAAGATCGACAGCCGGTATACCTTGGACCATCGCTCGCAATCATGGTTAAAAGTGAAAAATTATTTGTACACTGAAGCTGCCATATCCGGCATTCGTAAAAAGGAATTTGGATGGTCCTTAATTGATCCGGTCAGCGGAAAATATCTTGGTGTCTGTGAGTTCGCCGATCCGGAATCAAGAAAAGCATTCCATCATATTGCTAAGCAGTTGGTTGTTCGTGAGGATAAAAATTGGATTTGGATAAAGCCCTTAATTAAAGCGAGGGTAAAATTCCAATGCTGGACAAAAAACGGCCTCATGAGAACCCCAAGCTTTCAGGAATTTCTTTTGTAGTTGCACCTTGCGAAATATAGAAAAATGCCCCCACTGCTAATTAGTCAGTGGGGGCATTCCTGTTAGATAATCTTTTGCTCGCTGCTGGTGCCGGAATTAATCAGTTTTTCAGGCTGAATTTTGGCGTTGTGATCCAGCCATGCTTTGTGGATAGATGCCTTGATCTCTTCACCGGAGAGGTTGATACCCAACTGCCCGAGTTTCTTGGAGGCATACTCGTATGCCGCGTCCAGTTTGGCCTCTCCGCCCATCCCTTTGAAAAGTGTCTCAGCGTGAGCGAAAGCCTCAGTTCCGACTTTCTTCAGAACCTCGCGTTGTTCATTCGTCGTCTGAGCTTTGTACAGCTCCAGCGCCTTCTTTTTGACCTGCCGGAGGCCCGCAAGTGCGAGAAGTGCGGCAATAGTCAAAACGGACTGGGCAATTTCAGTGATATGAGGTTGAATGATTTCCATGATCATGATTAGATCGCTCCCTTTTCGGATAATTTTTTGAGGACCACTGCAAGCTCGGCGAATTCGACTGGTTCGTTGGGGTCATGCGGGCTTTCAATGCCACCTTGTGCTGCAAGCCAATTGAGGGCTTCCTGCTTCCATGCATCGATGGCCGGCGAGGCTGCTGGCGGAGTGATCGGCTCTGGCTCCACGACCCAAATCAACAGGGCGTGATTCACCACGCGTTCCCCGGCTCCCTGGTTTTGCCCCAAACTGCCCTTGCCCTTCTGGGCGAACACGCTGGATCCGCCGCCGTCGAAATTGAGCGCCCAGGTGCAGCCCTTCGATTGCATGTAAAGTGCGGCCTCCTCGAGCGTCAGGCCCTGATCGTACTGTGTCCGGCCGTCCGCCACAGCAATATGCAGATCCCCTGAAGCATCCAGCCCGAACACAGTGCGCTGTGCGCGGCTTGTGCCAATGTCATCGGGCACTTCCTGGAGTACTCGGTAATAGTCCCAGCACAGGTTGCCTGCCTCGATCAGCAGAGGGGCTCCCTGCACCAGCACATCCCACTGCACGGTAGGATCGAGCTGGCCGATCTGTGGCCGCCCTCCTTTAACGCCAAATTCGTGCCAGCTGAGCATCTTGCCGTATGCTTGGGCAATCACCTGACCGTCAGCCACCGCATCCCCGAGCACCTTACCATCCCAGAAATAAGGCGCATTCGTCGCAAAATCAGCGCCATACTCCGCGAGCAGATCCGATACCTTGGCGCCGGTCCTGGCCACAAACTGAAACTTCAGCTTCTTACCGTCAAGCTTCAGATACCGAACATCTGTGGCTTTAATCTTGTAATCTCCATCGCAACGTTTAAGCACGCCGCCTTGGGCATAGACCCGTTCCTTTACAACTGCAGGAAGCAATTTAATCCCCATCCTCTCGAAAACATCTCTTTTGAACCTGTCATGAACAAAAAGTGTATGGTGAGGGCAATCCTTGCCGTAAACCACTTTGTGCGGCTGCAGCTGCTCCCACGATGTGAAGCCTTCCTGAAGCATGATCTGAGCAACCACATCGACCGCGTTGCGATAGGTGACCAAATCCAGAGGCTCCCCGGGCTCAACAGCCTCGCAGGCAATCTCCACACCGATCCAATAGGTGTTATACACCCCATTACCGTCGCCGGCATGAAACGCATTTTCGTCAAAGGGGATATGCTGAGTGGCGCTGTCCTTGTCCACCGTCACATGCCAGCTGACGACCCGGTCCTTAACCGTGGCCATGTACTCCCCATGCATCTCATCGCCAGCTCCGTCCTTCCAGTTATTTGTGGTATGAAAAAGGACGCCTTGCGCTTTGCGCCGACGTCCTGGACGGTTAGGGCTCTCTATTGGGATGAATTTTTGCTTAATGGTAATCATCTTGCCCTCCTTATGGCTTATACGTTTTCCACAGTCCCAAACCGCCTAAGAGCACGCTTCCCAGGATAGATGTGCCAAACCAGAACAACCACCTATCGATAGCATCAAGACGCTTGTGTGAAGATTTGGTGGAGCTCAAAGCTTCCTTAGCTGTATCGTCCACGTCATCCACTTTTTCCTTCAAGTCTTTGATATCGGCCATCATGGTCTTTAACTCCCTGATATCCAGCCGAACATTGACTATCTGCTCACTGAGCACCTTAGCATCCTCTCCGCTCATGCATACACCTCCTCCCCAAGGGTTGGAGTGCTCCCTCGCCCTCTTAAGGAAACTGAAATAGCCCCGATCGGATCGAGGCAGCACTTTCGTATTTGGAACTAAGCTGGGAGGTTTGTCTGTAGATTATTTTGCTGCTCTTTGCTTTCGATCAATGCCTTTTCTTCCTCGGTGATGTACTTCTTCGTTACAGCGGTTTGCAGCTGAGCTGCGGTTACGGCCTTTTTAACCCAGCAAATCTCAAAATGCGGATAAAGTACACTCGGCATCCAATTCCCCTCCGTTCCATTAGACTCCCAGGAGATAGTTGACTGTCGTGCGAAGAACCGAAATCTCATTCTTGAGTTCTTCGATTTCTTGCTCAGGTGTTTTCGGAGGCGTTGGTATACGTTCTGTGCCGACTTCCTTTGCTTCGAAATTGACCGTCAGGCGGTGTCCTGCTGGAATCTCGGGGGGATCTCCGTCGAACAGCACATACTGCTGTGGCAAAGCTGCAGCCATTTCCTCGGTAACGTTTGGGACAATGCCATTGGGCCGTCCCCCGTCATTGTATATGGCGTACATATTCACCCTCCTTATAGAACATCGTATCGAAAGCGAACATTCGCAATTTTGAATGCCCCTAAGCTCGAGTATCCCAAAACGTAAATGGGCATCTTTGTCGATACCTTCACCGTCGTTTCGTATGTCGCCCACGAGCTGGCACCCATACTTCCTCCTGTGCCGCCAACCAAGCTGTTATTCCATCGGAAATCCGAGTCAGTATCCCAGTATGTCCCGTATGCGTGCCACCACAAAGGACCGTACCCATCGTACGCTTCCCGCGCGTAGTACCCACTCGTGCTGCTGTTTGACATGTGCTGCACGGGAGAAAAAACCTGAATCCCTGTATACCCACCGCTTGAATTAGTGTCGTTGTAGAAGTCCACAACAATATTGAGCTCTCCGACGCCTTTGGGTATGTGCTTCGCCACTAGAAACTTCCGGCCTCCATAGGAGCTTCCGCCCGCGAAGTCGGCTGCCGATCCGTGAATGGTCTCCTGTACCGTGCCACTTACCACGATTGTACTCATGCCCGCCGCCCTCCATCTTTCTCCGTCCCAATATTCCATGACTCCACCTCTAACTCTTGTAGGGGCCATGAGTTCGCCGCGCTGCCACAGGTCTCCATTCTTGTACATTTCAAAACCTGAACCCGGCTCACCAATGGTTAGGGATTGACTGCGGAATCGGGCTACCGTATCATTGCCGAACTTCAAACGAAAGAAATCCTCGATCCCCGTATCCGACCCTTGAGCATCATCGCCTACTATTAAGGTGAGGATATCCTTGTTGGCTCCTTCGTCCACAAACTCCAGCCGGGCATAATCTGAATCCCGATCCCACAAAATTCTTGGGTTGTTAAGTGTCGAGTCGTTGATGGTGGAATTCTTGATGGTGGCCGAATCAATGCTTCCTCCAGAGTCCGCCAGAATGACACGCTTCCCGTCAATAAAGGCCGTGCCGTCGCGCCAGATTTGCATCAGCGTCTTGTGGTATTGCCCGTTATTCTTGTAGGCCCACACGGTGAAGGCGGACCCGACCTGATCATCACCGTTTTCGTCGCCATCCAAACCGATGCCAATTCGAAAGACATCATTGGTGCTCCCCAGGTAATGATGTACACGCCCGCCGGAGGCAGATCCTACCGCTGATCGGAGCGCGCCGGTCATAGGCTGACTGCCATCTTTGGGTAGACTTGCATTGGCTTTGGCTATGGCCTGGTCGGCAAGGAGCTGCAGGTCGGTGAAGTCGTGACCAACGGCCTTTCCACCCCCGCCGCTGTACCGAATATCGGTAATATTGCTTGCATCGACCTTCGTTACGCCAGCGGCCACAAATACGTTAGCCAGACCGATTTCCCAGTACTCCTCATTTTGCTCCAGTGCAGGAGGCACAGGTGTCGCCGATGGCTCGCCGGCCTTAACGGTGGCGACAATATCCCGTTTATTCAGCGTATCCAGCCGAACGACGATGCGATGGATTCGTGGGAACTCCGCATGTGCCGACGGCAATTCAATCTCCTTGAAGTCATCATTACGATACCAGTAGCCCCGCAGCCATGCCTGTCCTGTGCTTACGCGGACGGCAAGCCGCTGGGGATCCGTCTCTTGGACCTTGAGCTCTGCACCAACCCTTGGGAAGATGCCTGTCTGGAAGAATCGATCAAATACCTCGGCAAACTCGAGCTGATTGTATTCCCTCACATCGCCTTCCGTGCTGCCGAAAAAACGATACTGCTCCGTCATGCTATCTTCTCACCTCCGTCTCCAAATTTCTTCGATCTGCTTTCCATACACTAACTAGGTCCGGCCACTCCTTGCCGACAACCAGCCTGACCGCCTCTCCCCGATCCGGCGTGAGCTCTTCGACCACACCCACAATTCTGGATTCCGTGCTACCTACGCCCGGATAACGTGCATGGACGATATCGCCCAGGTCGAAATCAATGCCGTATTTAAACGGCCCCCATGGTAGGTGCTGAAACTCCATAACGAGCTCCTCACCATATTCAGCCAAGCGCTCATTTCCGCGTTGCAGCAGCTGTTCCGCGGTCTCGAGGTCGCGAGCATCGATAAACACTTCTCGCCGCTTTATTCCTTTGGGTGAACCATTTGCAACAGAGACCACCAACCGATCCTGCGCCTCCCTCTTGCCGCCGACAATGGCTACGTTTTTTGAGTCCAGAATGCTGTGACGAAATGCCATGCTTTCGACGTTATCGAACTCCGGAGAGAAGATCACCGGTGGATGCTCGGTCTGGCTTGGCGTCAGGTTGCGGCCTGAAAGAACGTTAAAGGAAAATGAGGTGGACTCCAGATCAAACAAAGTTTCGTATCCCAGCCCGGAGGCAAAGGAAAGGTTCTCGAGCAGGGCGGCTACCGTTTGGAACCGGGCTCGCATCTCTACCGTTTGTCCCCTTGCATAGTTTAGTCCAAGCTGCAGGAAGGGGATGACACGGTCCGGATTACTCGGCTCAATACAGTTCACTTTCACGTAATGCCTCATCACCTGCTCCGCGATGCCTCGCTGTTCATCGTACCCACTGCCGGTATCAGTAAGATGCAGAGCCAGACGTTCAAGGAACACCCCGGAGAAGTCTCGGCCTTTCACCGTCCACGTTTCCGAAAGCTTGCCTTCCTGTGTCAGCGGCAGTTCCCTGTGCGCGATGATGCCGGCACGCCACTTGCCCCCGCGTTTTACTGCAATGAAATTGTCGGCCTGCAGGTACTCGGCATTGGTTTTATTTCGGTTGATCTGAAGCTCCCAGGTGTGTGGGTTACGCCAGCGGCGTGTCCATTGCAGGTATTCGTAATTATCGATCTGGGCAAGGTAGCGAAGCTCCGGATCAAAGATAAGGACAGGATATTTGTTCACTGCTAAACCCCCAAGTATCGCGGCTGGTATTCCAACGTCACAGCGCCAAACTTCGATTCCTCTGTTGCCTGATAAGAAATCTCATTTTCTCCCGGTACCAGACCCCAAAATTCGGACTCCGGCGCAACCCAGTGAAATGCATTGGAACGGGTGCCATCCTCGGTAATCTTGGTCACCGTCTTCTGGCCGAATGCTGTATTGATCTCAAGCCGGTGTCCTTCTGGGATTTCCTGCACCAGCTTGATCATCTGGCCCGTGGTCTTGTTCTCAAGTATGGGGTTCTTCAGCGGACCGAGAAAGGTGATAAAGACCGGGGCGTCCAGGTCCCCGCGGTTGTTGAGCATCATGAACTGGCCAACTCGCCCAAAGCTGATCGGGAATCGAAACGGGAAGGAAAGACCTCCTGTGAAAGAGGCCAGATTCACCTTTTCGATTTTGGGGTCATAAAAGGCCGGATCCGGGCACAGGAAGGAGATCAGAAACTTCTGATAGACCCCGTGCTGCTTATCAGGGAAAACCGGGGACTCCTCCGCGATCGCCCGGATCTCCTTTGCCCCGCCGGCATCCTCATACCGAACGACCCCCAGACCAAGCTTTGGATTGAGCACCCGCATCAAGGTCCTGCGTCTCTCCTCCACCTTCGCTGCCCCGGGCACGATCGAACCCTCGATCGTTATCTCTCGAACATCAAGGGTGTTGCCAAGGTAGGTCTGACCGTCTTGATAAGGCGATTTATTGAGCTGCACCGTTGTCCGGACAGCACCCACCCCCTCGAGCTTCGTTAAAAAATATGGCCCGGCACTCAACAGCTCGATGCTTTCCTTATTCGCATTTGTGAAGGTGATCTTACGCACCGTCTAACCCCCATCCCATCGCAAGCTGCCGGCTGGCCCGCAGGTTCAGCCGGGCCGTTTCAGCCGGAGAGAGTGGCTGAGGAGAGTTGATGGTAAGGTTCTGCACAAAGCTGCTTGATGGAGCAGCTTGCGCGGCAGCAGTTCTGCCCGCAGGCGCCGCCATATTCGGCAGCTCTACCTTAGGGAAAGCTGCGCTGGCGATGGTCCGTGCCGCACTGGCCACACGGCTCAGTCCACCCTTCATCCCAAGGGCAAATCCCTCCGTGGTGAATCCGCCGTATTCCATCATCACCCGGGAAGGCGACCGGATGCCTAGTGCGTCGGTAATGCCGCCCTTTACCGTGCTCGCTACGCTGTCGATCGCCGCTTTAACGGACCCGATCGCCGATCGGATACCCTTGATCAACCCTTCGATGATATCCTTGCCCCACTGTAGGGCCTCCTCCGGCAGCTTCTTGATATAATCAAAGGCGCCGTCCAGACCGGTTGTGACGGCGCTGGTTACCTCATTCACCGTGTTGTTGAAGCCATCGCGCATGGACCGGAACATGTTTTCAGCATATCCTTTGAGCCTCTCGGGAAGCTCTCCAAACCAGGTCAGAAGTTCATCCCACTTCGTCCGGGTACTGCTGATCGTCTCCTCCACCAGCTTGGTTACTGACGTTTTGAAGTCCGTCCAGCCCGTACTCGCCTGGGCAGAGATATTGACCCACAGCGTGGAAAGATAAGCCTCCGCCTCGTTCCAACTCTGTATCAGGTCCGTTTTCATCAGTCCCCAGGAAGCAGTCAAGCCGCCTTTGAGTGTTTCCAGGGCGCCGGTAAAGACCAGCTGGATGCCGTCCCAAATCAGCCGGAAGGCAGTTTTGAGGTTTTCCCAAATCTGCCCGGCATGAGAGGTCAGTTCAGTAAAATTGAAAGTGACCAGGTCCAGCAGCAAGAGGATGGAACCGAGTGTCACGTTTTTAATGACGGTCCAGCTGCCCGAGATAATCGTTTCAATGCCGCTAAACACCGACGAAATGCCTCCGCTCATCCTCCCGAAAATCGTCATCACAGTGCCGACGATCTCGGACACAACAGAACTAATGTGGGCAGAGATGTTGTTCCAGGTGTCGGTCACACTCGTGTGGATGCCATTGCTCACCGAGGTGGCCACGGATAAGAACGAGTTCCACGAGGAGGTGAAGAAACCAGTGATCCCTGACCACACCTGCTGTGCTTGACCGGCGATGCCTGCCCATGTCTGGGTAAGATAGGCCGTGATCTGCCCCCACACATTACTCGAGGAGGCCATGACCTCGTTCCAAGCCCCGCTGATACCCTGGACCGAAGGGACGAAGTTGCCCGTAAGATCCTGCTGCAGGGTGGCGGTGGTTTGCATGAGCCCCTCGAGCTTGGCCGAGGTGTTGTCCGCGGCTGCACCAAGACCGCCGATGTCCCCACCGCCGTCGCCCGCAAAGCCGCCTGAGTCGGGGAATGGAGATTCTTCAGCACCTCCTGCACCGGCTTCCGCTTTTTCGGCCTGCTGCAGGCTGGCAATCTTCTTCTGCAGTTCATCGAGCACACCCATCTGCTTCTGAACCATGGGCTGCAAATCGATGGTTTTGCCAACAGCATCGGCAATGCTCTGCTTTTCGGAATTGAGCCCGTTGACCAGGCTGTCGGCAAAGGATTGGCCTGCGTTCTGCCAGCTCGGGTTGTATTTCTGGAGCAATTCTACGATTTCCTGATTGTTCTTATCGATCACCAGCTTACGGGCTTCCATCTGCAGACTTTCTTGTGTCGTCAATTCGTCAAAGTGCTTTTTGACCGCATCCTTTTCCGCCTTCAGCGACTCTTCCACCTGCGAGGCCCGCAGCTTTTCCTGCTCCTTCTTGCTATCCAGATCGGCCTTTAGCAGCTCTTTTTGCTCAGTGGAGGCTTCCTTCAGTCCTTCGATCTGTTTCTTGAGAGCTTCCTTCTGGTTGTTCCGCTGCTCGAGCAGCTGCTCCCGTTCATACTTGGCGATGGTGCTGCTCAGCTCTTCCTGCAGGCGAGCCCGTTCATCCGCCGTCTCGGCAGCCGCGATCTTTTTCTGCAGTTCGGCGAGCCGTGTCTGCTGCTCCTGGGCTTTTAGGGCTTTCTCTTCATTGCTCGTCTGGCTGTCGATGCTGTCGATCTGGTCCTGAACGGCCTTGACCTTGTTATAGGTCTCTTCGTCAATGAGCTTCAGCTTTTCAGCGTACTCCTTGTCGTAGACCTTTTGCCGCTCGTCGGAGGCTTTTTTCTCGTTCTCGAGCTGTTTGTCCAGCGCCGCGGTTTGGATGCTCTCCATTTCCTCGTACTGCTTGCGGAGAGCTCCGACGATCGCCTCACCGAGCTTGTTCAGCATACCGATGTTCTTCTCCATCGTCTGTTTGATGCCATCGGCAATGCTCTGGGTTTGCTCGAGCACGGAATCCTGACCGGAGGCCATCCCCTGCACAAGCCCCTCATCAATGAACTGGCCGTATTCCTCCATCACCTTTGACGGGGAGTGAATGCCCATGATCCGCCGGAAGGCGCCCGTGATACCATTGGCCACAGCCGTAATCATGTTGATGACCGGCTGCAGCTTGCTGTTGATGCCTGCCATCAGGCCGGTCATGATGAACTGGCCGTATGTGGTGACCGTGCTAACGAGACTGCTGAAATACGATGAAAGCCAGGAGCCGAGTCCCGAGAAGAACGATTTAATCTGATCCCAGTTCTTCACGACCAGGTAGGCACCCGCAGCCAAGGCCGCTATCGATGCAATCGTAATGCCGATCGGACCGGTGATCACCGCCATCACCCCGCCCGCGGCCGCGATCGCTCCGGAAGCCGCAGAGAAGGCACTGATGAGAGTGGTGACGGCCCCCACCATTTGAGCAACGATCATCACGACAGGACCGGCTGCCGCGGCGATCGCCCCGAGCACTAGCGTGAGCTTCTGGCCGCCTGGCGAAAGGTTGGAGAACCACTGCGTCAAGGACTGCACCGCAGCGCTGACCTGCGGAAGGATTTCCTCGGCAAGGCTGATCATCATCTCCCCGAGGGGCTGCAGGGCCGTCTGGAACTCCCTCCATACCTTGGTTGCCCTCACTCCGAGGTTATCCCTCAAAGCGTCGCCTGCCCGCTGGGTGGCCCCCTGGAATCCCGTTACGGACCCGATTCCTGTGGCCATGGAAGTGACGACCTTTGCCTCGAGGTCCTCCCACTGTGTGCCAAAAAGCGCAACACCGATCGCGTTACGCGTTAAGGGGTCCTGCAGGCCGGCCAAGGCCACGGTGACAGCCTGGAAAGCCGTCTTCCCTGTCTCCCCGCCAGCGGCGAATTTGGCGCTCATTTCATCCGCATTAAAACCCAGCGCGGCGAAAGCCTGAGAAGTGAGCTCACTTCCATCCTTGGCTCGGATGTTGAACTCTTTCAGCGCGTCGCCGACTTTATCGAGATTGAAGGCCCCCGTTTCTGCCCCCTTAATCAGAATGCCGAGCATGTCGTCGGCACCAATGCCCATCGCCCTAAACTGCGGAGCATATTCACGCATCGTATCCAGCAGCTCGTCGCTGAAGTTTCCGCCTTTTTGAAAGCCGACAGTGATCAGGTCCATAGCCGCGGACCCGTCGATCCCGAAGTTTTTCATCAGGACTGCGGCGGTGCGCGTGGTTTCATTGACTTCAGCGCCGAAGGCATCCCTTAAGGTGAAGGCATCCTTTGTTACCTCATCGAGGCTGCCGTCATCAAGCCCCTGCATATTCTGCTTTACGGTGATGAGGCCTTGAGTCACGTCCTCCATGCTCTCCCCGAAGGCGTCCTTCCACAGGTTTTGAGCAGTTGCGCTGAGCTTATCGGCCTCCTCAGCCGTCAGCCCCAAGCTTGCCTGCATCTTCCCTGCGCTCTTGTCCACATCAGCCGCAGCACTGACCGCCCCGACCCCAATGCCGGCGAGCGCTGTGGTCAGCGTGGCACTGAGCATGCCGCCAATGCCGGACAGCTGGTCCCCGACCGCCTGGAACCGGTCCCTGATATCATTTAGCGTGCCCTCCAGCTTACTCCAACGGTTGGCCTGCTTTTCGATCTCCTCGTTGACCGATTCGAGCTTCTTCTCGGTCTTGGCGAGCTCTTCTTTGGCCTTGTTGAGCTTGATCTCAAGCTCCTGGGTGGCTTTGGCGTCCTTTCCCTTGCTTTCCGCCGCCTTCTCATAGGCCTTTTGCAAAGCATCGACCTTTTGCTGCTGCAGGCTCATCTGCTTGGATAACGCATCGGACTGCAGCTTCAGCCCTTCCGCACTGTTCCCGAAGTCCCCGAGCTTGGCACTGGCCGCGGCGAACTCACTCTGAACAAGCCTCAGCTGCCGGTTGATGTTGCTAATGCCGTTTTGAAATCCGGTGCCGTCCATCCCGACCTTGACGACCACACTGCCGGCTTCTTCCTCTGCCATACTGTTTCCTCACCCCCTTTCGCTAGAAAATGTGATCGATGTATACCATAGGGGCTTCTTTCGGCTTCACCCTGTACGCAAGCAGATCGAAATAGTGGATGATGTCCATGTTGTCGATGGTCTCGAGGGTCCAACCGCTGTCCAGGAGAGAGATGTAAACCTCTTTGATCGTGTCGGTGGGGTCTCCGTCTCCCTCTATGCGTTTGGGTCGCTCAGGGGCTCCAGTGCTTTGGCGGCTTGGCCGGTGACTTGATGGATGCAATCCATCACAGTTTGAAGCAGCTTGTGAGCTTCAATGCCGTCATAGAACTCATCCACAGAGAACTGATTTTTAAAGAGGTCGACAACGAAAAGCACCAACTCATCGAGTACTTCCACGGTGACGTTACTGAAATTCATGTCTTTGGAGATCGCGAGTGTTTTCCGAAGCATCCGGCCGCTCACAAATGGGACCGTAAACGTCTTTGTTTCTTCACCAATTCTCAGCTCAAGTTTCATATATGTGGCCCTCCCAATAAAAATAGGGGCGCCGGCGCGCCCCACTCATCAATGGATTAGTTCGAATACGATTTAAGATACTCCCAGGAAGAAGCATTCTCACCACCGGCATACAGACCAATTCCGGTGTTGTCACCATATTTCGCTTGTTCTGCAGCTGTCAGCGTATAGTTGATTGCCTGAGTGCCATCTACTAAGACTTTGACGTTGTTTCCTGCGCAGACAATCTTCACGATATTGGAACCTGCCGTATTGATCGTAGCCGGCCCCGCAGCGATCTGCGTATTGGCCGCCGTCGATTCATGCTTCTTATACATCTTGATTTCTTCGCCTGCATTGCCTGCCGGATCAAACCGGACCCACATATATTCCGTTCCATCATTCGCCCGGAATACAACACCCGCCTTACCGCCTGCAGGGTAGATCTGGGCTTCGGTTGTATAGTCCCCGCCGGGTGCTGAAGTGGACATGATAATCCGGTCTCCGGTGGTACCCGAATATTTCATCCGATTGCCTTCGATGACCCAGTTTGCCGCAGTTACTGCCGTTGCAGTGTTGGTCGCCTGTCCGCTTTCTGCAACTTGCCCATTTGCGGATCCATCTGCGCCGGTAAAGGTATTTTCATAGTAGGAGGTAACCGTTCCGCCGCCACCCGTTGGAGCTGCATCGGTTTTCACAGATAGAGCCTCTGAAGCCGCGGATACATTCCCCGCCGCATCCTTCGCTTTGACGGAAAGCGTATAGTTCGTTTCCGGATTCAGCCCTGGAATGGTGGCTGAGGTGCCTGTTACATTCACCGGACTTGGCCCGCCCGTTACAATGTAGCCAGTAACACCTACTGCATCCGTAGAAGCTGCCCAAGCGATCGTTATACTGTTGTGGGTTTTGCTCGTCAGCGTCGGTTTGCCTGGAACTGACGGCGCCGTAGTGTCAGCCGGCGGTGAGGCTATCGACAAATCGATGGTCTCGAAAAATCCATACCCACACAGCGCCACTTTGGCCGCCCCCTGGGCATTTAAATGAACCCCATCCGACTGCATGTATTTCGGAATGCTCGCATTATTGATGCCGCAGTTGTACAAATCCCAGACCGGAATATCGTGCTTTTGCCCGATCGCCAAAATCATATTGTTGTAATCGATCAGGCTCAGCTTCAGATCGTTCAATGTTGTGCCGGTGATGGGTTTGCCCGTTCCATCATCTCCACCATTGCGCTGCAGGGATGTAATCAGGACGATCTTTGCCCCGGCCATATTCGTCTTGATATAGACGATACCCAGGTTGATTGCACCTGCGAATGTGGTGTTTACCATGTCATCCACATTACCCCGCGGGATATTTAACCGGTTGTCATTGCCGCCTCCATACATAGCGTAGAGCTTTGCCGTTTTCGGAAGCAGCGCCCTGTTCGAGTAGATCGTATCGTCGGTGCCCGTCCCTTTATAACCCCACGGTTTACCCGGGTACCCATAGCTTCGATTGACCATGCCGTTCAATTTGCCAAGCTGAGTTTGAAACTTTTGCGGGTCCGTTAAGCCTTGCCCCTCAATGATGGAATTGCCCCACCAAACCACTTCGATGCCTTCATAACTACGCGGAAGAGATCCGTTCCCTGTGCCTCCACCTGGATTCGCAGTTGTACCCGGCCAAGGCTTAAAGCGCGACATAGGAAATCCCCTCTCCGGCTACGGAAGCATCAATCCAAAGCATACTCGCGTTGCTCACCGGCAGCGTAATCGCATCTTTCTTATCCAGCTCTGCAGCGAAGGAGTTTGCCGAGACGGTTTCAGAGCCAACATAGATCGTGCCCGTATTGTTTTTACGTGCGATCACCGTGATTTCCCGGCAGGGAATGTTGGGCAATTGAACTCTCACTCCGGGAGCTGATACGGAAATGACTCCATCTTTGATCGCCGAGCTGCCCTTCACATTGACGTCCGAAGCTCCGTCCCGTCCATGCAGAGGCTCGAAGGTGTCGGATAAAGGGTTGAAATACTGCGGTACTGGATACTTCCCTCCACCATCAACTGCAAGGGTTTTATTTTGAGCTGGCATGATACATGCACCATCCTTTTGATTTGTTATTGAATAACAACCTGATTTGGGGTGATAAATACCGGAACACCAGAGGCAGAGCCCGATCCTCCCTTATCACCGAGAGCGTACACTTTGTTGAACCAGACATCCGCCAAAGTGAACCCAGGCATATCCTCATCCCCGGTCACTTCCCACCAACCGTCAAACTCACGTTTGACGAATACTCCGCTGATTACCGGTGTTTGAAACTCAGGTTTGTCGCCCTGCGTCTTGTATTCTTCAGCAGGCAGGCTGAATCTGCCTTTTAACAGCCATTTAAATCGGTATTTTCCGTTCGACTTTTTGGAACGGAATGCAACGGCCACGTACGGTGCTGTATCAGAATCCTTTTTTACCAGGATACCGTCGATAATCGTACCTCCAAGAAGTTCTGCCTGCTGCTCCAGTGTCAGATCCTTGAGATTGATTTCAACGGTAATTTCCCCCAGGGCCGTTGCCGTTTCAGCTGCTCCATCGTCGGCATACAGCGTTTCAGTCGTAGAACTTGGAGTGATTTTTGCGCTTATGACGCCTGAATACTTCTTCGGTACCGAGTACACAGCGCCCGCAATGTCATCGCTAAGCAATTTAGCGATGTGCAGGTCCTTTAGACCAATGCGAACTCCTCCAGACATGGTTAGGCCTCCCTTGTTGTTGTGTATCTCATTGCTTTGTGAAAAATGCCGGTGTCATTCTCGTAGAGGTCCGCTGAGCCCGCACGACCGAATCCAAGGGATTTCATGACCGCGTCCACCCGATCCGCTATGCCTGAAGTGCTTGCCTTGTTCCATATGTCCACTTGAATGAGTATCTGGCTGGAGATGGCGAAGTCATCGGCAAAATCCTTATCAACATTGCTCATTTCAAAGAATGTAATCCTTGGAAATTTATTTGGCTCGGGTGCAACCAGCTGGTATACCCGGGGGGCCCCGAGCAATGCAAGAAGCTCTTCGTCGGTACGAAGAGCTTCCAAAACTTCCGGTTTGATGTTGATCATAAGCCCAGCCCATCCTTGATCGCCTGCTTCATTTGTTGGATCACTTCTCCCTGCTTTTCCGCGGCAACCGGGCCCAGGAAAGGCCTGGCCGCCATCTTACTGGTGCCCCACTCGAGGAATTTACCGTAGAAGAATACGGAATTATCGCCTTTCTGCGGACCAACGAGCACATATTTCATGCCCTGGCTGCTCTTGATCTTGCTGATCGTGATGTTATCCGCCAAGTGAGGTCCGCTGTCATGACTCCGCGGGGCCCGCTCGCTCGCGGCCCGGCGGATCACCTCGGCGCCGGCCTGCAGCGCGGACCTCTCAATGACCGCACCCTTCCGCCCCATCTCCTGCAGCCGTTTCACCAGCTCCTCCATACCCTCAAGCTTCATTTCCGCCATGCTCCCGCCCCTCCAGACACATCAAATGAAGTTCTCTGTGGGCCTCATTCGGATCAATGATGGCGTTGATGTTATAGATTTTTCCGGCATACCGCACCCGCATTTCACTTGTCAGTCCTGTACGGTACCGGATTTCTATCCGCAGGGTGTTCTCCTGGTTGATCGCAGCAGCCTGAAAGTACTCCCGGCCTCTGAGGGGATTGACCGCCGCCCAGAGACTCAAGAACTCCGACCAGGTGAAGACCGGCAGCCCTTCGTTGTCTTCGCTCCGGGCTGGCTGGAGGATCTGAATGCGCCGGTTATACTTGGCCGGATTCATGGATCGCCGTGTCTCCCGTCTGCTCCGCTGGCGCAGGCGGACTTGGGGCTGCAGCCGGTGCTTCCAAAAAACCGAGCTCAATGAGGTACTCCGCCCTTGCTTGATCGCGCGTTGTATATACGGCATCGGCTGCATAGTACACTTGATCTCGGTCAATGAACTCGATCAGCACCCTATATTCCGTCTCCACCGAGCCCTTCGAGGATGTTTTCTGGCTCGTTCCCGCCATAACTTGCTTCACCTACCCTTAATTGAGTGATCAGGCTTTCCAGGGACTTCTCCATGGCCGCATTGCCGTCCCGGTCGTAGTTCAGAGCCACCTGGATCATAACGGCCAGTTTGTACCTTGGACTTGATGACTCAGGGACCCCCGCGTCCTTCAGGTATTCTTTGGCCGAATGAACCAAAAGAGCGAGAAATCCATCATTCTCGCTCCCATCCACCCGAAGGTATGTCTTCAGTTCTTCCGTATCCAGGGCCAGCAATGCCGATCACCCTTTCTATGGTGTTGCCACGACGTTTGCGATTCGGAAGGCGGACTTGAGCAGCATGTGCTGGTCAATCCATGCCGTCAGGACGAAGAGGTATTCACCCTTCTTTACATCCTTGTCCGTTTCATAGATGATGTCGCCGTCGTAATTCAACTGCGCATAACGGAAGTCACCGACGATCGGATTGACCGCGGAATCGGAAAAGAGAGCAGGCTTGCCCAGAATTCGTTCTGGTGGTGCATCATAGAAAGATGCGTTGTTACCGGCGAGAGTTCTGACGATGGACATATAATCGGAGAACCTCATCGCCACTTTGGCTGTCTCCCGGTAATCTTCATGCAGATCGGCAATTGCATTCTGGATCGCGTCGTAAAGGTTGCCGCCAGGCACCTTGGTGATGTTGTTCTGAGCCGAGTAGAAGCTCATATGCTCTTCGCCAGCCTTCGGCGTGGTTGTGAAGGAAACCTTCTTCTCTTTGGCTGCCAAACCTGAACGGAGAGCACTTTCGACGTAGTTCACGAGCTCCAGGTCCGACCCGTGAACGATGGTGTCCGGAATGCTCGCAAAGACTTTAAATTTATGCCGGTCGAAAGATACGGTGTCACCGGTCAGCTGGAGCTCTTTGGCTGTCTGCTCGTCTGTAATGAAGTCGTCATCGTCCAGCGTAAATGCAATTTTCGGAAGCTCGAGCCCTTTGATGTTGGATACTTTGATCACTTCACGGAGTGGATTCTTTACCAGCGGCTCAGAGATGAGTTCATTGGACATCGTCGTCGGGAGAAACTTATCGCCGCCGGAAGGGTTGGGGCTTGGCAGTGCACGCAATGTGCTCAGTGCTTCTTCTGCAACCGGACGCCCTTGGATCGATGCCCGGATAAATTCCGCCTTTGCCGCGATGAGCTTTTCCTTGTCCGTATTCGCAGCAGACACTGGATTTTCACGCCTGAGGGAGGCCCGGAGCTCCGCCTCTTCCTTGTCATGCTGCTCTTTGAGCAGATTGAAACGTTCCTGCAGGTCATTTTTGGAGTTCTTGAGGTCGTGGATCTCCGACATGGCAACCGCCGGGTTCGCGAGCCTCTCGACCAGCTGGCCCTCGATGTTTTTCAGTTGGTCGCCTACCGTGGCGAGCTTCTCTTTCAGTTCATACAGTCTTTTGGACATAGGTTTCAAACCCCCAGAACACGATTTATTTTTTCGATGTTTTCCTTGGACTCGGCGATCATAATCTCACGCTGAAGCTGACTCATTGGGCTGTTTTGGGGCTGTTTCATCGCAGAAATGAGCGTTTTTGGCACGTTTTTGTACCTGGAAAGCTGCTCTGTATTGATGCTGGCGGCGATTTCTACCGACTCCACGATCTGATCACAAAGGCCGTAGTCGTAGCACTCCTGCGCGGTCAGCCATGTCTCCGCATCCAGGAGATCGACCAGCTGCTCCCTGCTCATCTTCTCGCCTGTCTTCGTGAGGTAAGCTTCAATGATGCTCTGGGCAATTTGATCGAGGTCATCCGCTACTTTCCGAAGGTCTTTGGCGTTTCCGGAGGCATAGGTCCAGGGGTTATGGATCATCATCATGGCGTTTTTGGGCATGTAAATGGTGTCTGCCGCCATCGCAATGACACTTGCAATGCTTGCAGCCACCCCATCCACGTGGACATTGACATGCGCTTTATGCCGCTGGAGCATCGTATGAATCGCCTGCCCCTGAAATACGGATCCGCCAGGTGAGTTAATATACACATTCAAGGTCTTGACCTCACCAAGACCCTGCAGACCGTCCCTAAAGCTCTGCGCCGTCGTATCGCTCTCATCCCACTGGTAAGAGACAATATCGCCGTAAATATAGACATCTCCGATGTCATTCGCGGCATTTTTGAACTCAAAAATGGACTTTTTCACTCTGTTTTCACCCCCTTTCTCGCCTCCAAAGGGGTATCCAGAGGGTATAGGTCACCGCTCAGGAACAGCTTGTCCCCGCCGGCCTGCGGCGGCAGCTCCTCAAAAGCCCTAACCTCGTTTGGAGTGAACCATCCGGAACGAATGCCCTTAAAATAAAATTCTCCGCGTGTCTGTGTGTCGCCGCGGAGTAAACCATTCATATTGAATTTGAATCCGGTACCCGAATACTGATCGCTTGAAGTGAGCAGCTTCCGGTTGAACTCCTGTTCATACATCCGGACAATCGGCAGAAGTGTAATCTGCACATACTCAAGACTCTGCTGCTCCATGCTCGAAAAGGAGGTTTGCGAGAAATCCCCGAGCATATGCGGCGGCATGCTGAACACGGCAGCTACCCGGGACCGGGTAATTCGCTCCACCTCGAAGACCTTGAGATCGATGATATCCTGCTTCAGTTCCTTCAAATCCTGGCCGGAGTCCATGACGATGACTCCACTTCCATTCTTGGCGTAGAAATCACTGAAGTTTTTCAGCAGGGCCTTCTTCTTGTCATCATTAAGCAAGCCATTATTCAGCTTCAGAATGAACGAAGCCTTGATGCCGCTCTCCATCTGGCTTAGGCTGAACTGCTTCACCTGCGAATCGTAATTGATGGTATTCCGAAGCACATCAAGGGGCGAAATGCCTTCGTAGCCCAGGGTGTGGAAGTGCTTCACATGAATCATGTCCATGTTATGGACATAGTAAAGTCCGTCCTCGCCCTCCATTTCATACCAGAGTTCCTTGGTCGTCCTCTCCTGTACCGGCTTGACCTTCTTGGGATTCAGCAGCCACAGCGCCTTCACCTGATACCTGCTGTCTCTTTCGATCAGAGCATAGCCGTTCCCGCGCGTGTTGCGAAAAGCCTCAAGTGTTCTGATGAAATCGAATCCCGTCATGTTCGGGTTCGGACCGTACTCAAGCAGCTGGGCAATCGGGCTGCGTACCGGCCGGTATTCCCGGTACAGCTTCAGCGGCAGGCTCGCCATCGAGTTAGACAACCGGGATACCGCTGAGAATATCGTTTCATTGTTGGCATCCAGCTGTCCGGACCGATCAAAGATGTTATGCGGACTAAACCACTTTTCAAACTCGCCAAGTGACCTGTTCACTGTTTGATTCTTGATGCCAAACAACGACTTGATCCGCTGTATAAGTCCCATTCTCCTCCTCCTTTCCCCTCGGATTCGCCCGTTGCTTATTCGATCAGAACGTCCAAACCTCAACTCCTCCACTTGCTGGGGAGGCCACCCGGGCGCGGACAAAGGCGTTCATGACCGCTGCAATGGGATCGATCCGGTTAGTGGATTTGGCCTTATCCAGCATTAGATTCTCCTTGTCATCCGACTTGGTTACGGCATTGCCGAGTGCCCAAGTAAGAACGGGATCGTCTCCATGAATGAGGCGTTTCTGCAGCACAAACTCCCTAAACTCCTTGGTAGGCTCAGAAAGCGTCTGGATCCCTTGCCGAATCTCGATGATTTCGTAGCCTCGATCAGCCATGTTTTGAGCAAACTGGGTCGCTGCGTAAGGGTCATAGCAAATTTCCCTCATCATCCATCCCCTCCGCTCTTCCTCCTTGACCATGTAGGCCTCGATGGCCGTTTGATCGACCACCGGTCCAGGGATTACGGTTAACCACCCTTTGCGGATCCAGAGGTCATACGGGACCTTGTCTGTCCTTTTCTTTTTTTCCAGCGTTTCTTCTGGAATAAAGGAGTGCTGGGCAACGTAAAAGCTTCCGGAGGAAAGTGGAACCACAAAGCCAACGGAAGACAAGTCGATCTTCATTGACATATCCACGCCTGCATAACAGGTGAGTCCCGTAACGTCGGGCAGCTGCTCCTCGGGCGCCAACTTTCTGCGTTTGGTGATACCGCAGGCAGCCCATTTCTCCATGTTCATGTACTGCTTTTTGGGATGACTCATCCAGACATTCATGTTTTTGGTCATGAAGTCTTCCATCATCTCCGGCTTCTCGAGCGCTTCTTTCAGCCGGGACCGCATCTTCTGAATGCCCTCGGGATAAGAGCATGCAATAGGATTGGCTTTAACCCAAACCGACTCATCTTTGATGTCATCGATCAGGTTTCCGTCCTCATCCTTGTCGAGCTCGTTCACCATGGCGAAATAGGATTCTACCTCGGTGGGGTCATCGGGATCGAGCAGCCGGGAAACGAAGTGGTACTCGGTGCGGTAACAAGGGCTGTTGAGATTCGTACCAGCTGTGGTGATGATAAAGATCAGCGGCTGAGCCCGCGCGATCATACCGGAGTCGATGACGTTCAGCATTTCATCCGTATCATGAGCATGATATTCGTCAATGATGCCGCACTGCGGATTAAGACCGTCACCCTTCTTCTTGTCCTCCTGGCTCAGCGGCTTGATGATGGAGTTGCTTTTCAGGTGCCTGATGATGCCGTAAGACGTTTTGAACTTACCCTTCAAATCTGGGCACTGCTTAATCATGTAATCCGCTTCGGACCATACGATCTTGGCCTGCTCGCGTTTTGTCGCAGCGCAATAGACCTCCGCCATCGCCTCACCAAATGCCGATGCCTCGTAAGAAGCGACACAGGCGTTGCTTTGAGACTTCGCGTTCTTACGGCCTACCTGCCAATATCCCTTATTGAACCGCCGGTACCCGGTGACCATGTGAACCCATCCATAGATGTTGCCGAAAATAAAGTACTGGATTTCGTGCGGCTCGATTCGTTGATCCTTCAGTACACCTTTCGTGTGCCGAAAAAGGTTCATCCATAAAAAAAAGCGCATTGCGCGCTCTTCATCAAAGATATAGGGAAACTCTTCTGTTCCCTCCCGTTCGATATCCCGAAGGAACCTCATGCACGCCCACTTGTGCTTTTTGCATGCGATCACTTCACCGTCGATAACATCGTGGCTGTAATCGATAAGAAACTGTTTCAGCATTAAACATCACCGAACGTCTTCTCGAATTCGTCTTCCTCGTCTGGCTGTCCACGCGGAGGCATGGCGATCTTGGCCCTCGAGGCCGGTGTAAGCCCGAACTCGATAGCCAAGGATCGCATTTGTTCATGCATCTGCTTTTTCTTGGCCAGAAGAGGATGAGCCACTTCGTTAGTTACTCCTGATTTGTTCGTATGCTCGACCATTAGCCCATCGTTTTTGATGATCCTGGTCACCTCAATGTAATCAGCATAGGCGTCACAATAAAGCGCAAGGGCATTCACATCCACATTCGTGAGCAGATCAACTTCCTTGAGCTCCTTTGCGATTCGCCTGAATTCTTTTTTTGCTGTATCACATAGCCAACTCGGTGGGTTGGTACGGTTAGAATTCGGCTGCAGCTGCTTCTCTCGTTCCTGCCGCGCCTCAATTTCTTCCTTCGTCAGGTGCTTTTTCCCCTTAATCAGAAGTAAGTTAACAGGCATAGCCTTTCTCCCAGCCACACATATCTCACCTCCTTTTCCGTTGATTTTTGGTCAAAACGAAGTCGTCTTTCAATATATCGATGTCGATTTCGATGAGCTTCCGCAAATCGTCAACCGACTGAATTTTGATCTTGCCGTCCTGAAAGTCTTTGACCCATTTGGAGATACCTGCTTGGAGAATGGTCCTGTACCGACTTTTAGCCTTTTCTAATTCCGCTAGTACATCTTCTGAATTTTTCATTGAAGTCACCCCTGGTATCCATTAAGATGAATGCAGAGTTAGTGGACACAAGCACCGTGGCCACGGATTCCCACTAACTCAACCAGGGGATGACCTGGGCAAAAAGGAGGAGGCGTACCAGCGCTCTCCTCCTTTTATTTGGCTTCGACCTCAACCGGCTCAATCCCGGTTGCTTCAGAAAACCGCTTTTTGATTACGTCACAGAACACCGGGTCGAGCTCCATACTGAAGCAGGTTCTTCCCATCTGCTCGCAGGTCATTAGGGTTGACCCACTACCTCCAAACAAATCGAGTACTAAATCCCCTTTTTTGCTGCTGTTTTTGATCGGAATCTCCAGCAAATCAAGAGGTTTTTGGGTCGGATGAACGTATTTTGTGACGTCTCCTCGAGATATTTCCCAGACCGTTTCTGGCGCCGGCTGCTCTACGGGGAGCCCAGCCTTCCACACCGTCGTCTGCTTCATATCACCGTACCAGGACGGGGCCTTCCCCTTCAGATGGGCATAAAACACTGGCTCATGCTTTCGTTTGTATTGTGCAAATCCGAATGAAGCAGCATTCTTCACCCAGATGCACTGGTTTCTTACAACAATGCCATTCTCATTCATTACGTTTTCAAATTCACGTTGGTAAGAATAGGGATGGAACACATAGATGGCTGCTTTCGAGTCCATATGATCAGCATAGTTCCTGAAAACGTCAGCCAGGAATGCCTTGAATTGCTCGTCGGGCATATCGTCATTTAAGATTTGTCCCCGGCATCGGATTGAAGCTTGCTTGAATTACTTTTCACAGCAACGTTGTAGGGAGGATCCGTAACTACCAGATCAGCCTTATGGCCTGCCATCAACCTGGCTACGTTAGCCTTCGAAGTTGAATCCCCACACATTAAGAGATGCCGGCCAAGGCGCCAAAGGGTGCCCGGCTTTGTCTGCGGCTCCTTGATCTCACCGACCGCGCCCTCCAAATCAAAACCATCATCCTCGACCTGCGGATCCATCTCCGTATCGGTTTCAAGTCCGTCGATCACTGTATTGAGCTCAGTGAGCGTAAACCCGGTGTATGTAGAAATCTCGTCCAGCGAGTAGAAGTCTGAAAGCTCGTTCACCAGGGAGGCCAGAATCTCCTCATTGGTCTGGCCGCGCAGGTGATTCAGGCTGACGGTTAGCAGTTTTGATTCTTCCTCGGAAGACTCCACCATGACACAAAGGACTTCGCTCATCCCGGCATCAATTGCCGCACGCCATCTCTTCTCGCCCTTGATAATCGTTCTGTCCGAACGGATGAGAATCGGCTGCAGCAGACCGAACTGTTTTATGCTTGCAACCAACGAGTGAAAGATGTGGTCCTGCATCTCGTTGGGATTCCAATCGTTTGACTTGAGTGAATGGATTTCAACCTTCTCGATGAGCAAAACAATCACTCCTAATTTTGTTTCCCCCCTTGTGCCCAAAAAGGGAAATTTTTTTACACGCGAGGCCCCGTCGGTCCCGAAGAGGCTCCTAAACAGCTTTGAAGGCAGGGGGGGAGTCTTTTGAGAACTCGTATCTCTCTGGTTTACCCAAGACAGCCCGTGTCTCAGAATTGATTCTCGTTCGTTTGGCACTACATTGGAATCAACCTCCTTTCATTCAATCCTGTAGTTGAGCAAAGCAAAATGACTTGTTCCTTGATTGCTTTCAGATGTAGGATGACAAAAAAGGGAGTAGCTGCCGCGCGGCATCTGCTCCCTGGTCATTGCGCTATCGTTCCCAGTTAGGTGAATGTTCTTTGTGAACTAAACTTTCTAATCCATCCGTTTTTACCGTACAGTTCTCCTGCTAACCCATCACTTTCAAGGCTCAGTTTTTCTGTGGCATTGAACTCGCCATCAATACTTATATCAATAGTGTCTTCTTGTTCAATCGTAGAAAGCATGTAATGGATAGTTGTGTCTACTATTTTTGGTATTAACCGCTGTATTAGTTCCAATTCTGAACTATCTAGAGACTGCAGTTTTTGACTTTCTTCATCGTTCATCTGACCATGCACAATTTTATCCCAATGCTGAATGCTTGTATCCCGAACATTCTGAACTAATATCTTACCAAAGTGATTCAATAAATCTTCACTCATTGAAATTCCTCCTCGTCACTCTCACTGATTTATGTCTTCGGCTTTGTAATTGAATTATCCTGCCCTCATCGCAACGAGGCAGCCGATCTATTGGCCGGCTGCCTTCGCATCTTCATTCAACTAACGTTCCCCGATAGTTGAACTTTAAAGTAACTAAATATTTTTTGTTCTTACGTCCCTATTTATCACAAAGGAGAGAATTAGAAAGTTAATCCAAGTTATTATTGGGATTGAAAAAAACAACACATAACGACCAGAATGACCAAATCCGAACATTCTTGTCTCATCATCAAAGCTATAATAAACCCAAACGACTATTGTTAAAAATAGCGTATTAATAAAAAGTGCAGATAGCATAGCCAACCATTTGTGGTTTCTTTTTTTCCATAACAGAACAGATAAACTCGTTGAAACTAATAAAGAAATCATAATAAGAATGAAATTCAATTTTTCACCCCCCTATCGTTCCGTTACTTCAAAGGACCAATTCGATTCACCGAACACACTAGTATTTCGCTACCGTTTCTTCAGTTGGCCTTAGCCTTCAACACTCATAATACAAAGCCAAAACAACACTCCAAAAATCCCTGAAGTAACAAAGGTTAAAAACGTACCGAGTCCAGTGTCTTTGTTTATGAAAGCACGGATTGTGATTAGGAAGCACATCATGAACAAAAATGCTGGCAGAAAAATAAATATAAATTCCACGATCCTCCCACCCCGGTACAATATCAATTTCGATTCCAATTTTAACATATTTCTCCACTATCCTGCCCTTTAGCTTAACGCGAACCAGGGAACAGCTACCCTGGCGATCTGCTCCCTGGTGCTGTGCTTTCATTCCAGTTAGCTTAATCCCTTCTACTCTTTACAATCTATCATCATAAGACAGCCTGAATCCGACCATGCCATAAATAGTATTCAACAGGAAATTCCCTATAACAAAACAGACATTAGTGAAACAATCGCATTCAATTTATGTTACAATGCCTTCATTAGTCGTAAAAAGCTGAAGAGATATCTCAAATTTTAAAAAATGGGAGCCGTTCATGCGTTTGATTGCCTGCCTTGTAATGGCGTTTTTAATTGTTACGGCTTGCTCAAATAATAAAAAGGAGAATTCAGATTTGAATGCTGGAAATGATAATAAGATAGAGATCTCAGAAAAATTCTATAATGATTGTACGGAAGCCTTAGCAATTTTAGAGGATGTTATTAAAAACTTGGATTTGTTTTTTGAGGAAGAATCTAGATTTATGAGTAAATTCACAGATGGGAAATACAATGATAAAGAGAGGTATTACACAAAGCAAATTATTAAAATCCAGGTGGGGTATTTTGCAAAGTTAAATCCGAAAGATAAAAATGACCCAAAGCATGATGTAGTAATTAAGGAGTCTCTTAGTAAAATAGAAGAATTAAAAGAGAAATTGAACTTAGAATATCACTCTCAGTAAACTCTTATTTTAGTCTCTCTCTAACACAGGTGAATCCCTTCACTTGTGTTTTTTCGTTATTAAACATTATTACTATTCTGCCAGTTAGTTCAACGACTAGCCCATCTTTATATGGTTCCGTGTATTCTGTTGTGACAGGCATCGCAAAGGCTAACCAGATTATCAAGCTGCAACCGCAGTTCCCAAGCCATGCGCACTTCTTGGATATGATGGACCATAGCCGCCGGCGTAAGGTGCTGTTCCTTAAGGCAGTATTGGCAAAGATGGTTATCACGAATCAAAGCAGCTCGTCTGGTGGTTAACCAAGCCGATGACTTATAGAAGGCTATGAGCTTGGGATCCCTTACCTGCCGATCGTATTGCCTGGCGGTTTGTTGTTGATGTATCTGGCAGTAGCGGCCTTCGGTCAGCTCCGGGCACAGAGGGTAGCCGCACGGCCTCTTAGGCTTGGTCATTGTACCTGCCAGTCCTTTTTCCTGCTTTTGATAGAATTATGGACTGAAGCTGCGTTCCGAACTGGGATACCATTATGAAACCTAGTATTTAGCTCCTTGGCGATCTCAGTGACGCCAGCTCCCTTAGCGTGCAACTCATCACTCAACTTCTTCTCTTCATCACTGAAACGAATAGGTAATTTCCTCATCTTAAACACTCCTTATAATTGAAATTGAGTTCCCCATATCTTATATTTTGATGAACTCAAGCACATCGAATTTTCCCAAGCACGGCAAGGGTTCACCCTGTTTTCAGAAAATGAGTTCCACACGTCCTATTTATGGGTAACTGCTATAGCTAAACTTAAGAACGGCCTTGTTGATGGTATCTTGAGTAATGCCAATGTAGCGTAGTGTAATCGATGGATCACTGTGTCCAAAGATCTCCATCAAGAGCCCGATGTTCTTTTCGCTGGACATGTAGAGGTGGTATCCGAATGTTTTTCTTGTTGTATGACAACCAATGGATGTGAGCCCGTATTTACCACAGACCTTGTTCAGCATTTTGTATACAGTGCTTCGGTCGAGCTCTCGTTTTATTCTCACTTTCAGCTTGACCTGTCTGCTGCAGAAAACCATTTCGTTATCATCACGGCCGGCAATGTACTCTGCAATACCTTTCTTCAGTTCAGGGTGAATTGGGAGCAATACCTGGCTCCTGTTCTTCTTTTGCCTGATGGAGAGCTCTTTTCCTTTCAAATCCTTCACACGAAGTCGAAGCATGTCTGATATTCGCAAACCGGTGTAGATCCCCACCAAGAAAATAGCATGGTACTTAGGGTTCTTTTGCTTGAGTTCCTTTAATATTGCATCGATGACCTGGAAGTCGCGAATTGGTTCCACGCTGTTCAACCCGGATCACCTTCCCTCCATACCAAATAGATATCTCATGCGCTCTTGTCCCTCCTACACTATTTGTTCATGGCAGAATTCAACTGGCCAATGTCATACCAGCGCCTAGTGACAGCAACCGAACTGAACTTTCCTCTTAGGTATAAGACATAAACATGTTCGCCGTTATAAGTACAGATATACTCCCATCGAATATTCTCATTCGGTTTCAGCATCTCGTTCACTCCACCCGGCTCATTTGACTGCACTTTTCCGCGTGGCAACTCCTCTTCGGGTACACGTCGGTTTAGAACAGAACTGTTTCGATGCTTCCCAGCGGCCCCAGTAGCAACCTTTACAGATGTCCGGTTGCATTGGAGGATGTGGTTCCCTACGTATCTGACGTTTCCCCATATGCCCCTCACCCCAAATAAAAAAAGAGCCGCATAAGCGACCCTCTGGCTTCCATTGTATAAACAATAGAGACTATTCACAATTTTATACACAATTCATCCACAGCCCTTGTGAATACTATCCATTATTCAAAATTACAAAAAGGGCATTTCACCCACCCTCATATCACACCCTCGACGACTGGCGTCTAAGGATCAAAGTCCCACAGCATGACCGAGTGCCTACGTTGATAAAGGTACAGTAGACTTCACCCGAGCCGGTATCGGCTCCTTGGTGATACTGTACCCCTCAAAAACAGACATTGTCTGGACAGCACTTGGACAAGGAATGGACATTATTTACTCCAAATATAATAGTGTATTGGCTACGGATTCTATGCCATCGATAATTTTACGATCGATTGTTTTATCGCAACATTCCCACTGTTCGAACCTTAGAATTGTTGCTGCTCTGGAGTTTCCCCTGAGAAACCGGTATTCCATTACTTTCCGAACGTCCTCTTCAAGGATCTGTGCCACAGCCCTTTCCAAAAGGCTTGTAAATTTGATTAAATTAGCTTTCACGTTACGCAGTTCTTCTGTCTGTGGTGGGTTCCTTTCCAAAAATTCAAGCCGACTTTTCTTCTCTTTATACTGACCCAAATAGCGCTTGGCACGTTCGATATCTGCTTTTGTTGCCTCTGGAAAGAGATCCTCCATCTTATACATAACCGACATTCCCCTCACCCATCCCCGCATGCTATAATTTGGGTGAGAATTTGCCCTCCACCGCGTCCCGGTCAAGGAAACGTGCGGTGGAGGTTTATTTTTATCTCTCTATTTTTATTGTGTACTCCACACAGGCTAGGCCGCCTTATGTCCTTCCATACTCAAGCTATTCTCTTTTTCAATGTCAATTTGCACTTTGTGAGGTACTCTTCAAACTTTATGTGAATCTTGCCGGCTGCTAGGAAGATGGCTGTCTCCTTATCCCTATGTGCTGCAATTCCTGCCCCGCATAAGCAATCAGAAACGACCCAAGCATCGGAATCCCAGCGAACAAAAAACCTAAAGCCTCTGTACTCGAAGGCGAATTCACCGACCACTTCATACTGCTTTATTGCCCCTTTTTGACGTGTACGGATAAAAAATCTTTCCTTCATGGATTCACCCCATGTCCTTCAATACTCATTTTTTTACACCAACTGCATTTCCAATTGATGTTGCCCTTTATATGGGACTCCGGCTTTACACAGCTCAGGTAGGTTTGCCTTAACCAGCGCCTCAGCAAACGGTGGAGGTACAGAATTCCCGCAGCGTGCAACCTGGGCTGACTTTGGATAGCGCCTGCCGATTGCGTCACGATCGATGATATACTCTGCTGGGAACCCTTGTGCTGCAAAGAGCTCATGCGGCTCGAGCATTCGCATACCGATGTCAACGATCTGGAAATCTTGGCCCTCCACCGTAACCAACCCAAAACGATCTTTGGTCACCACTGTATGCAAGGGGTCCGTAAGCTCTTGACCAGTCCCGGAACCATAGTAGGCCATGAGGAACGCTCTGACCTCACCCACATGCAACCCCCCAGCCGTAATAGTCGGCATCGGATCCGTAACCGGCTGGCCATCCTGGCATGTGCCGCGTAGTTTGATCAAGCTGCTTGTTACCAGTGCGGACTTTCCGCCACCTCCTGCCGTCACCGTACCGATCGGTTTATAAACCGAGCTGCCTACAGATTCGCCAAAATGCCGGGCGATATGAGCCATGACCACGGAGTTGTGATTGATCGTGGTAACTGTCGGCAGTGGCGCCTTCATTTCTGCACCCGGACCATTGTAATTTCCACCGAAGTGCTTTGCCAGGAAAGCTGCAACCAAACCGTATCGGTTCGAGGTATCCAGCGTTAATATCGGCCTATCCATTGTCTGGCCACGTGCGTCGTGACTCGCCGTCTCGCTGTGGTACTGCGCGAGGAACGGGGCAACCAAGAGATGCTCCGCCTTGGTTGTAATCGTGGTTAGAGGCTCGTCTACCTTGTACTGCAGCCTGTCACCGCCAAAACCCGTCTGCCCGATACGGACGATGAACGGCTCGGGGGTATCGATCACGAACCGCTTGATCCCCCGAGCAATCCGCCGCAGTGTATTCTCCGCCAACGGTCGACTGCGCTCGAAGATGCTTGGGCAGGGAATCGACCAGTCAATAATCTCCGCCGCAGTACGCCATGGTTTTAGCTTCTTCGCTTTTACCGGCAGACTGTTAGGATTCCCGTGTGTTGGCAGCGGCCAGACGATCGGCCGGCCGTCGCATCGGGCAATCAGGAATAGCCTTTTTCGAATGGTGGGGGCTCCGTAATCGCAGGCCCGCAGTTCTCTCCAATCCACCTGGTACCCCTGTCTCTGAAGCGCATTAACGAAGGATCTGAATGTTCGTCCCCTCTGCTTCTGATCCGGCCGACCATCTTTTAACGGCCCCCAGGTTGTAAACTCCTCAACATTCTCAAGCATAATTACCCGGGGACGAACCGTTGCGGCCCACCGCAATGCCACCCACGCGAGACCTCGTATCTTCTTTTCGACCGGTTTACCACCTTTGGCTTTGGAAAAATGCTTGCAGTCAGGGCTGAGCCAGCACAATGCTACTTGCCGTCCGGCAGCTGCCTTTCTGGGATCTACATCCCACACCGACTCGCAGTAATGTTCAGTCTCCGGGTGGTTCACTTCGTGCATTGCGATGGCAGCTGGGTCATGGTTAATAGCTACATCGACGCTCCGACCGATAGCCAGCTCAATACCTGTGCTTGCTCCGCCGCCACCTGCAAAGTTATCAACTACAATTTCCCGAAGCAGTTGCATCCGCGCTTCCTCCTTCGCTCTCCATCATCTTAAGCAATTGCTCCCTATCGATGTTGGTAAACCGGATAACATCCTCGATCGTCAGCTCCTTGTTCCTCACCCCGAGGATCAACCCGTGTATCCTGGCCGCCAGCACCACCTGACGGTCCACCTTTAAGAGACGATCAATCCGTTCGGCATGCTCCTGGACTTCAGCACTCATTCGATTCGCTCCCCTTCCCCTTAACTGCTTCCATCCTGGTGTAAAGCTCCTTCACAGCCTGCTCGTTCCCTGTAAGCCGGCTAAGCTCGCGTTCAAGCTCAACGATATGCAATGCTTGCTGCTCGACGGTGTCAAAAAGATTCTTCAAGTCATCTACCCGAACCAGCTGCACGGTGATCCCACTCGTGATAATGATTCTGGTACCTTCCTGAAGCTCCTGAATTTGTTCCAGCACTGACATGAGACATAACCTCCATTACCGTGTATTTGTCAAAACCGCTGCCGCGGCCCGTTCAAGCGCATAATTGAGCTGAAAACGAGTCATACCGAACTCTCGAGCCAGAATGGATCTGGGTCTATGACGGTTTGCATGTAATCGTTCCAGATCATGCCGGTTAAGTTCAATCTTCAGTGTCCTGAGAAGTGGATCCTCGTCACTCAACACATATGCACGTTGCAGAATACTTTTGGATGTGCGGACCTCATTGGAGATATCTGCTGCAGTAAACCAGGACTGCCCCTTCCTCTCCGTTCTCACTACGAGGCCGCACTGGATGAGCACTCTTACGTACTGGCGGATGCTTGAATGGGCTATGTCCGTTTTGAACAGTATTTCCTTGTACGTGTACTTCCCCGTCTTAAGAAACTCATATAGCACGGCTTGTCCCTTAGTGAGCACTGGAGTTAAATCTTCCTGTCTCTCCTCCACACGTCATCCCCCCGGTTACACAAAGTATCTCTCACGTCTAATTCGCTCTTTCCATTCAGCCGGCATACCTTGCCCATTCGTCTCATAATATCGCTGACCCTTTACGAATGACACGAATACTCTCTTGGCTCCATCAAAATAAAAACCGTTCAGACTATCGTCCGCCTGCCTCACTTCACTGGCCTCCAGCTCGTTCAGCAGATCATCAATGGTCACTTGATTCTCTTCCCGGTACTCCTCCATGGCCTGTCTCCTTACTGCGTTGTTACTTTCAATAGCAATGTCCGAATCTCTGCCGCATACGGCTTCAGGTACTTGTCCTTCATCTCGTCATAAAACTCCTGAGACGGCCAAGCGCTGTCTGGACTCAGCAGGATCGGCTCCAGCCGGCTGCCATGATGCGTCCAGCGAATAATCGTCCCAATACTCCGGATCGTCCAGAGCCTAAAACTGAGCTCCAGCGCCTTCCTGCGGTCCGGGAGGAAAATACACTCACGAATTAACCGGCTCCATAGCTTGCTGTCCTTCTCGAGATCTGGCCGCGGATCCGTAAGGAGAAAAGCGTAATCACTCTCAACCAGCGGCTGGGGCATGCTTCGTTCTCCACTTGGTTTCATACTGTGTCCAGGCATCTTCGAACTCCTTGTCCGTCATGGGAGCAAGCTTGTCCATCGTGCGGGCCATGTCCCTGGTCTCCCGGAACGCTTCACGTGTAAGCATCTTCGGAGGCTGTGTCGTCCCGGCCAACGGCAGGTGCGGCTTGCTTCGCTGGGTTCGGGCAGAATTCCGGCCATTTTTGGCCGCCTGCTGCTTCTTCCGTTTGGCCTCTTCCCTTGTGCCGATTCCTTCTCTCTCCCACCGTTCAGCAATGGTCTCCAGGAAGCGGATATTCGGCTTCCCGTTTGAGCTCTCACCAGCCTCAAGCAGCAGCTCCTTGACGAACTCCTCCGGATGCCCCTTGTCCATAAGCTTCACGATGAACCCGCTGATCAATGGGGGCATGGACAGATTCCCGAATACGGTCACATAGACATCCAAGATGGACTGTGCAAAAGCAGATGCAGCCGAAGCTTTAGGATCCGAGACTGCCCCCACCTCGGATGCTGCTTGCTCCTGTGATGTGCTTGGGTCATCGTCTTCTTCTGTGGGTTCTGTATGGTTAGGTAATGTATTGTTAGGTACGGTACGGTTAGGTACGGTACGTGCGCCGTCTTCCGACTGTCCGTCGGACGTCACGCGGACATCCTTGGACGCTCGCCGAGATTTCCGCTTCCTCTCCCGGTCCTCTTCGCGCTTTTCCAAGAGACGTCCGGCATAGTCATACCAATCATGCAGCCGAAGCTCCCCGGACGTCTCGTCCTCGTCCACCCAACCAGACTCCGTCAATGCGTGAATGAAATCGTCAGCTTCCGCTTCCGACATTGCGGCTTCGGCGATATCCTCCCTGTCATATCTGGACAGATTCCCATCCGGTGCAAAATCAAGCGCCCACCACCACAACAGGTGAAGGTGGCCGATCGCAGCCGGTACAGTAACCCTCAGCTTACGGGCAAGCTTCTTCGTCTTCGGATGTCTGGCGAGCTCCTGGTGACTCTCAATCCACATACGGCGGCCCCCATCCGTACCGGGCAGCAAACACAGCCTCGTGTGCCCGATGAAAATTCGATTTTGACTGCCTTAATCGCTGTGCCAGGACTTGATACTGACGGGACCGATAATCGGTCCCTGTCACCTGCTTCTCCGCTGCTCGGGCCAAGAGCTCGAGCTCCTGACCGTCGAATTCCAAGCAAGCTTTGGCTGGAAACATCCACTTCCACGCCCCTTTCGTTATTCCGCTAGGTCCAGCACCTGAATCACGGCTGCTCGTCCTGCACGAATAGCAACAGCGGCGCCGCGCCACTTCAGAAAATCAAACGGTGACTCTGTATGCGCCCACTTCACCTTCCGGTAAATCTCCGGATGGGCCAGTACGTAGCAAGCTGCAGCATACTCCCTGTCTTGATATGAGCCGAACTGGATAAGCAGCTTGCCGAAGTTAGAGCGATGCTCGGTATTAACAAAATGGATGCCAGGCATCAAGCACCCCCTCCTTGCCAATCTCATCAGCAGCAGGTATACTGGTCTCAAGGTTTTTAACAAATGAAGCAGTTACGATGAAGTCGCCCCGCCAGGCGGCTTTTTCGTTGTTATTGGACCTACCCGATTCGTTGGCCTTAAAAGCAGCAGCCATACGAGACACCTCACTGGCCTTCAAAATCCCCGTTGCAAACACCGCCCCTGAGCTTAATCCACGTTGTTGAAGCATCTTCGCAAAATTACCTTTCACCGCGCTTCACCTCCGCTTCGTGCTTTTCAATCATTCTCTTTCGGTCGATCCCGAACTCTTCTTCGAGAACTCCCTGCAGGACTATGGCCTTCTCCATGACGTCTCGCATCTCTTGCCATACACGTTCGGCACTCTCTCTCCTCTTCTCAGGATCGATGTGCTTTGCCATGACCAGTCCTCCTAATGCTTGTTCCAGCTCGTTAATCTCTTTTAGCAACACATCTTTTAGTGCAGCTGGGTGAAGGTCGAGGTTTGGAAGATCGTCCAGGATGTTAGAAATGAACCCATCTGTTCGTTCGTCCGCGATTTTTAAAGCGAACTTCCAGCACATCCGCGCGAGTACTGGTTCCAATGCCGGCGGAAGTTCGCGGCTACCGGATTCTACCTTTGCGAGTGTTGTACGATCCATGGGGAGCCTTTTGGCAAGTTCACCCTGGGTCAATCGGTTGACCTTACGATAGTCATGAATCACTTGACCGATGCTCATAGTTAACATTCCCTTCACAAATAGTGGGTTATTGTGTCAACAAAGTCACCAAAGGGGACTCGATATGTGACAGCAGTTAGGTATACTATTGAGATGAACAAACCGGTACTTTCCCGATCTTCCTTGCTAACCTGCTACCGCAGAGTCGGTAGTAGGTTTCTTTTACGTCGGCCTTCCCTTTTGGTAGCCTTCCTTTCTTCCGCGATCGCCTTGTTTTTCTGAATGCTAAGATACATTCTTTCGAGGAGATCCCTAGAAAAGACTGACACGGGAATCTCTACATGCGTCGCCATTTCTCCATTAATTAATATTTGATTCATGAGAACCTCCTCTATGCGGTTTGAGTCGTCTTTTGTACTACATGTAGTACATTATCCACAAAAAAAATCTCCCTAGCATCCTTATTAAAGAAATGACTAACTTTCAATAGTAACTCTGCAGATGGGGTCCCTCCATTCATTACTCTGTAGATAGAACCACGCGAGACTTTTAGCTCCTTTGCAATATCTGTAATGCTTAGATTCTGCGCTTCTATGAGGGGTTGGAGATTATTTTTCAAGAATTTCACCTCTCGTCTTTTTTGTACTACAAATAACACAATAAAAATGTACTACTTATAGTACATTTTGTCAACACTATAGTTCGTTGTTTTTTAATCAACTTGTAGTACACTATGTATTATAAGTCGTACAAAAAAACAAAATATTAATAATAAATAGGTGTAACCAGAGAGGAGGGAGCCTTAAGTGACAGAACTGGCTGAAACGCTTAGAAAATTACGTGGAAGATTAAGCCTCAGAGAAGCTGCAAAGAGAAGTGGATTGAGTTACACATACATTGGATCTTTAGAGGCAGGCAAACATCCACGTACTGGAGAACCAATAAAACCATCACCGGAAAGCCTGAAAGCACTTTCTAAAGCTTATAACTGCTCTTATAGTGAATTAATGAAAATTGCAGGTTATTTAGATTCAGAAAACCCTGGAGAAGCTAACAATGATTTACTAACACAAAAAAAGAACGAATTAATTGATAAAATCTTTTCCCTCCCCGAGGCAGAACAAAAATTAATTGAAAACATGATTTCTACTCTATATGAAAAGAATAAGGATCATTAGAAGGTAAAGTGAATATTACATAGCCCGATATAGGTCTTCAATTGTTGGAGCTAGGGAAACCAATTTAGGATTATTGCTATCTAAAATTAAAATTAATAATTGAGAGACTTGTTCTTTTGTTGCCATTTGAATAAATACCCTGATCAAGCAGGTTTTCTCTGTCTCCATAGTCATCCACTCCTGTTTCATTTCCTTTTTATGTATGTTTCCTCAATAATATCAGAACATTAGTTCGCATTACAATGATTTCCACCAAAAATGAGACCCACTTATATCATGACCATAATAAATATAAGCCGCATCCAATGGTGGATTAGCGGCTTTATTTTTGTTTTTCTTACATTTGCCCAACATCCATACATTGGGTAATAAAGTACAAGGAGGAGATAACGGATGCAGATAAGAAGGGGAGGTACACGTGATCCACTTCAGCAGGGTGACTTGATCGAGGTGCACTACGAAATGGATGAAGGAGAATTGCAGCTACAGGCCCGATTCGTTGAATACAGTATTATGACGGAAGACATGACCGGCGTAGGTTTCATTCGTGTTCAATCTGAAGATGGCAACGAGAAGATTTGGATCAACCTGGATACAGTGAAGTCGATTCGTAGGATCGGCCCCGGCAATTGAGAAATTCTTCAACTTAGCGGAACTTGAGATAAACATGGAGGTCGTCCCCCCACCAGGTGATGGGGTCTCTTCTCTTGCGCTGCGTAAACCGACAGGGTTAATTCGGAAGGAACGTTAGTTGAATACAAAGAGGCTGCCGCGGGCAGCCTTGCTTTAAGGTAGCTAAAAGGCTATCTAAGCTTTATAAATCCACGTTTTGCTCTCGGCAACCCCAATCATTAATTGCAATAAAGATGGCCTTAACGGGGTAATACCAGCGTAGGCTGTCACCCTGGGGCCAACATCTGGGTTTTGTAAGTTAAACAATTTAATTCGATCTACTTTTAGTTCTGTGTCAGCTTCGCTGGTATTGGACCTACTTTTGGACATTAGCGTTGACCATATAACCCAAATCATTCATTAATTAACTTTGCGTTGTACATATTGTGATTACCCAATTTAATTTCGATCTTACTGCTACCGAGCTTTTTCATATCCTTGTAGGCGCTTATCTCAAGTATACTTTCATCCACTATTTTTTGATCACCAACTACCACAGGAGTCCAGTAAATCGTATCGCCTGACTTAAAGGTCGCGACCTTCCCCTGCGATCTTACCTTGAAATCTTCCTTATTATCCCATAATAACAGCTCCCCCTCTGATGTTCGTACTTCAATTTTATCTGCTTCTTTAGAAACAATTGTTACAGGAAAGCCTGGCACACTGCTCATAAACGATGAGTATTGACCAAGCGGGAAATCTACATCAGGTTTTACCACCAGAGGAGCACCGTCTGCCGCGTAAGCAGTAATCACGAACCCACTAAATAATGTAGATGGATTATCATGATTCTTATCATGAAGTATAAGTGGTCCACCAATGGCAAGAAGTAATATAGCAATACAGGAAACGGCAATCATTGCGACCTTTCTGCGAAATGCTCGTGTTTCGCGCTGAAGAACAGCAGTACTCATGCTAGCATTATTGATGATTGTTTGTTTAAGTTCATCGTCTACTTTTATTTCGTTCATTTCGTTCACATACTTTGTTCTCATCGTCATCGTCAAATCCTCCTATTATCTTTGCCTTCAGAAGTTCTTTCGCTCGCTTTAGTTGTGTCCGGACCGTGTTCTCGTTTATGTTTAGAAGCTCGGCAATCTCGGATGTTTTGTAGCCTTCATAATAATAAAGATGAATGACCATCCGGTATTTCCGAGGAAGCGTAAGAACAAGGGACACGATCTCCATACTCTCTGGATGGTTATCTGGCAGAGGTGCCACCTCCAGGGGTGAGAACCATCTCTTCCATGGACTTCTGATTACGTCTCTGCAAGTATTAATGGTTACACGAATTATCCAAGCTTTCTCATGTTCCACATCGCTAAAGGGGCGTTGATGCCTGAAAAGCTTGATATATACTTCCTGACATACATCCTGCGCATCTGCCAGGTTTCCGAGATGGGTTAATGCCAAGCGCAGCACCATATCGGCGTATTTGTTCACCAAGATTGCTAAGTGTTCATTCCTGCCTACCTCCAAGCTTCCCAATTATTCCACTCCTTTCACCTTTAACACGTTCAAACAAAGGGAAATGTTTCATTTCACTAAAATAATTTCTCCGACTTCGTAAAGCGATGGGACGTTTCCGCAGAAATAATTTACTAGCAAGCAGTCTCGGCATTTTCTCAGCAAATTCAGACCTATGCAGGCAGCTTGAATTAGCAGACATCGACGACTATCAAGCACAGCAACAGGAAGAGCAGACGCAAGCGCTTGTCGAGCAATTGCTGCTTGCGGAAAGCGAAGGGCGCAAGCTAGGGGAAATTCGTTCAACAGGCGTGTGTCAATATATAATACCTTCGCAACCAAGTCATGGAATTCACTCAATAGGTATCGATGTCGTTAGATATTTCTCTATCAAAAGAAAAACGGCTTTTATTTGCGTTGTTTGACCCTAACACTCCACAAGGTGACGCAATTTTTTCGTATATCGACAAGCAAGATGTTTGTTTTCATCAGCAGTATATAATTATTCAAATAGGAGCATTAGACATTATCAACGTAGTCCCAATTCAAAAGGCCTTCCATACAGCTAGATAATCAGGAATAATAACAGGGTGACAGCTATGATGGTGCCACCCCTATACGGTAGGTATGGGCTTTGTGTCTAATAATATGATGCAATAACGCCACTACTTCAAAAAATGCATTTTGTAAGATGCATAAGAGGCCACCCAATTACGGAGTGGCCTCTTAATTAATTCAAAGATTAGGTTATTTGGATTTTACATAGTTCTTGAGATCATCAAATTTACTCTTGACACTGCTAGCCCATTCTTTCTTGCTTTTTCCTGCACTGTCTGACGATACAGACTTATTGCCCTTCAGCAACTCGTCAGCAGCAGGAGCAATTTCTTCGTTTCCTGTAGCGACTTCTTCTAAGATGAATGGTAACGCTGGTGTACCGAGTTCTGTAAGCTCTCTAATTTTTTCTTCTTTAGATTTCGACGATGTAGAAATACTTTTTACAGAAGCAGGAATCTTCTTAAGGTGTTCTTTCCATTTGCCGGAGAAACCATCTCCGGTTTCCCAAGTACTTTCCTGCTTTTGCTTGAGATTAATTTTTGAAATCTTTTCAGCAGCTATTGCAAGGAGGTAGTCCTGAAGAGGGGAACCGGGGCTCTCATCGATCTTTTTTTCGAGTACTGGAAGTACCTCTTCTCCGAGATTTACAATGTTCTCGAATTCAGCACTATCCTTAATGTAATCGTAGGGATTGCTGCTTTTTGCGAGTTCAGTTCTATTCTCAATTTCTTTAGCGAGCTTAGCATTAATACTAACAAGGTTTGTTTCAAGCTGTTTTTCAACAGATGCATTTGCTGATTGATTAAAAATCATGGTAACAGCAAAACTGGCGGCAAATAGTCCCATACCGATAGCTATTTTTTTCATTGTATTCACGCCCTTTGATTTTGTTTAAGAAAGCCTGACATTAGTGCCCTACTGCGTAGGTTTTAATTTTTGGTCCATACCCACCTGAATAGCTGTATGGATCCCAGCTGAGTGACTGAAGTCGTTCTAATTGGCCCCATTTTGCATTAACATAGTTGGAATCTGCAACCCTACCGAAGTGAGTGATGTTTGTGGAAGATGTGCCGTAGGAGATGATTTGTGCTTCAGATGGAAAGGTAGCACCGACGTAGCCTTTACCATAAAGGTAGTTATCAACTTCAGCTGAGGTTGGATTAGAAACCCAAGGCCATACCCACGAAGACTGATTCTGAAGTGCCCAAGCAAGGCAGTTATAACTAGGGGTGGCTGGAGCGAGATAGTTGTAATTGTCGGGTGTTTTCACGATCGCATCATATGTTGCTTTACTTGCAATAAACTGAGGGTCGTTCCAACCGGCAAGGGCCGTAGCGCTTCCTGCCATTACTACAGTGATACCCATTAGAGTGGAAATAATCTTCTTTTTCATCGGATATTACACACCTATCCTTTTTGGGGGATTTTTTCTTGCATCTTTGTTTCCAGAACATTTCGATATTAATGGACTGCTTGCGTTGTTCTGAAAACCTGGGTTTTTTTTACAAATCTGATTCTATCACGAAACAAAATTTAACATAATACGTCTTTAATCCCATTTTATTCTATTTATTTAACACAGTATTTGTAAATTTGTGAAAAATTTTATATTATTAAGTCGAAATGTAGGGTTTTATCTATATCATAAATGGAGAGGAGAGCTACAGCATTGGCCTCCCTCCCTCTAGTCTATAATCGTCACGTCTAGCGTCTGGCGGCGAACTAGCGCGCCTGGTTAACGCTTGGCACTGAGGTCGAGCATTGATTTCCGGTCGATAACCACGGGGCCCGGCAGGATTACCATGAATACGATCAAGGCGATGGCCACGAGAGCCATTACGCCTCGTAAAATTACCTCGAAGTCCAGGGATCCACTGCCACTACTGCCTCCGCAATTCGCCTGCTATATCCTCACTTCCCATTGGACACCGCGCCCAGCTTCCGCTTCTTAATAGAAATCCAGGAGTGCGCGCAGATTGCCGTCAGGACCGGAATGCACGTCGCCCGCATTCGGCAATCCATCCGCGCATCCTCCGCCGGTACGCCAGCGAATCTCAGCGCGTCATACACACGCTGCGCCTCGGCCATAAACCCGTTCATAGAGATTAATCGTCTTAGTCATTAAGCTACCTGGAGACGATAGCTGAATAAATAATATATGAAATGGCTACCAGCTCTACTCGATAGTTTTTTCTTACTATGCTTAAAAGGATAGGCCACTTAAATGCATTACTTACATCCCTCTATTAACTATTGCTTACTATAATTTAAAATGTTTATGCTAATACACTGTTTCTTCTCAGGAGGTCGACGACCATGAAAGGTAAAGCAGCCATTTACACAAGGGTTTCTACTGAAAGACAAGCCGAGGATGGTTTTAGTCTCGATGCTCAACGTGACATCCTCACTGACCTAGTTGAACGTAAGGGCCTGCAGTTGTATCGAATATACTCAGATCCAGGAGTCAGTGGAGGATCTTTTAACCGGCCAGGTGTCCAAGCATTAATAACAGATATGAAAGCGAAGAAATTTGATACAATCCTCATCCATAAGCTGGATCGACTTAGTCGGAATATGGGCGACCTATACGATTTTATTGGGATGGTAAACAAGCTCGATGTTCGATTAATTATTGCTGCTCAAGGTTCAGAAGAGATCGATACAAGGTCACCGATGGGCAAAGCATTTCTTATGTTTTCTGGTATATGGGCAGAGATTTATTTGGACAACCTTCGAGAAGAAACATTAAAGGGGCTCGTTAAAAAAGCACAGCTGGGGGGCAAACATATTTCAAGACCTCCACTCGGTTATAGCTTTGATTCTAACTATAATTTAGTTCTTGTTGAAGATGAAGCCGAACTGATCCGTACGGTGTTCCGACTCTATCTCGAAAAGGGATGGGGTGTTGTGAAGATTGCAAAACACATGAATGAATTTTCACGCGGTAAAGAAGGCGGCCTTTGGGACGGTAAGCGAATTAGGACAATTCTGACCAACCCAACTTATGCCGGTTACAATCATTTTAAACCCGATGCCTGGAGTGATGAAAAACGCATCCTGAATGAAGGCGTTCATGAAGCCATAATAAGTCGTGAGGACTTCGAGAAGGCCCGGAGATTCATTGATCGCCGCGCGAAAGGGGAAATGTCCATGCGATCCTTTGTGTACCCCTATGGCGGTTTAGTGAAGTGTGAAGAGTGTGGTGCAACTTTCTCTGGTAATGCCACTGTTAAGGATGGAAAAATCTACAGGACCTACAGATGCTATAACAATTATGTACGAAATACATGTGATGCCCCCGGCATCTCAGAACGGGCAATAACTAAACTCGTCTTTGACAAAGTTTCACTCATGATGGACAAGCCATTAGATGAGGCCAAGCCTAAAGAAAAACAAAAAAGTAAGAAGGAGAAGTTCAATCTTCAGAAAGAAGTGGAGATAAGTAATAAGAGGCGTAAAAATTGGATGATGGCCTTAGGTGATGGGAATCTGACATCGGAGGCTTACGCCATGCTTATCGAGGAAGAGGACACCCGCATGAAGGGTATATACGCTGCTTTAAGTGAAGAGGATGCACCAGCAGCTACCCCCGAAATTCCCGCGGCTGAGCTCGTTCAAATGGTCGAACATTTAAAAGAAAACTGGGACCTGATCGACGATGAGGTCAAGAAAGAAACCACCCAGAGCATGTTCCGTAAAATAGTCATAAAAAAAGAAAAAGACGGCTGGAGTCTAATTGAGCTCCAAACCGTCTGAACAATTTCTCGACTCTCTTCGCCTTCAACAAAGTACAGCTTTTTTTCTGTACTTTCTTGGAGACGAGGGGAGTCGAACCCCTGTCCGAAGGCAACGCCACACAGGCATCTACGGGTGTAGTCACAGTTTTGATGTCACCCGAGCAGCGCCCCGTAACCGGCTCTGCTTTGGGTCAGCCTGATTGTCTTCTTCAGCTCACCGCAGGCGGAGATGAGACAGCGTATCCCACTAAGGTTGAGCCCCTATCCCGGTACATGGGCGATACAGAGTAGAGGCACGCTCACAGGTTATTAAGCTGCGAAAGCGTAGGTTTGTTTTTGGTTGCCATTTAATAGGCTTTAGCGTTGATGAAGTGGACGCGTCCCCACTACCCGCAACCCGCGCTCGTACTACCCCCGTCGAATCCAGAAACGTCCCCGGATTGGTAGACTATGCGGTCTACTAAAATTGATGCTAGGTTTCTTGCGGCGGTGAATCATTGAATCATTGTTGAATCTTGAGCCGCTTGCGGGAAGCTCGTTACCGCTCATCCCCGGCTGCTTGTTTATTATAGCATACTCTCGGGCGAAAGGAACACCCGACTATCTGGAAGAGCATCCAGTTCCCCGAAGGCGGTTACCTGGCTACCTTCTGCTTCTCGCGCAGTGCCCGTGCAATCTCCCGCTGGGCATCCTTCTTCGCTGCCGATTCGCGCTTGTCGTACTGCTTCTTGCCTCGTCCGAGGCCGATCAGGAGCTTCGCGTAACCGTTGCGAACATAGATCTTCAGCGGCACAATGGTGTAGCCCTCCTGCTTCGATTGGCCGAGCAGCTTATGGATCTGCTCCTTGCGCAGAAGAAGCTTGCGCGCTCTCGTCGGGTCCTCCGGATTGAACCGGTTCCCCTGGGCGAAAGGCGAGATATGCATATTGTGAATGAAAGCTTCGCCATTGCGGATGGTTGCGAACGCGTCACCGATGTTGGCTTTGCCGAGCCGAAGCGACTTGATCTCCGTACCGGTCAGCACCAGCCCGCACTCGTAGGTGTCCTCGATAAAATAATCATGGGACGCCTTCTTATTCTGGGCAAGCAGCTTGCCTTCATTGGGATTCTTCTGAGCCATATTCGCCTTACCTCCTACCATCACAGCGATTTCCATTCCAAGGGATGGAGTCCATTGTACCAACTCCATCCCCGGAAATCAAGAGCCTGCTGCCGATCCTTCCCTGCTTGCCGCCTTGCCTGGAAATACCCTGCGGACTTCCCGCTACCGCTTCACGGTCTTCTTGCGCTTCTTGCGCACGAAGCCCGTGCCGCCGCCGCTCTCGCCGCCACGGCCGACCGCGTCCAGCGCCCGCGCCTTCGCGGCCCCCGGGCCCTTGCCTGCGCCTGCGGCACTGCCGCCGCGAGCCGGCCCGGCTGCCGCGCTGGCCCCGCGTCCGCCGGCTTTGCCGCGCCCGCCCAGGCTGCCGCGTGCGCCCGGCCCGGCCGCTGCCGCACCGCGCTTGCCCCGGCCTCCGCGTCCGCCGCCTCCGGCTGCTGCCGGCCGGCCATCGCCGCCCCCGCGGGCTCCGCGCGCACCACCGCCGCCGCGTTTGCCTTCGCCGCGGCGTACGCCGTTCAGCGCATCGACGAGGCTCATCTTCTGCGAGCGCGGCTTCATGTCGACCATCTCGAAGTCGATGGTCTTCTCGTCCATGTTCACCCGCGATACGCGGACCTTCACCTCGTCGCCGAGACGGAAGATCTTCGACGTGCGCTCCCCGATCAGCGCATGCTGTGCATCATGGAAGTGATAGTAGTCGTCCGTCAGATCGGAGAGACGGATCAATCCTTCTACCGTATTCTCCAGCTCGATGAACATCCCGAAGGAAGTGACGCTCGAGATAATGCCAGTGAACTCCTCTCCGACCTTGTCGAGCATGAATTCAGCCTTCTTGAGAGCCTCGGTCTCCCGTTCGGCATCTACGGCCACCCGCTCGCGTTCTGACGACTGTTTTGCGATATCGTCCATCCGCGAAGTCAGGTATTCATGCCGCTTGTCGGTGAGACCGGTCCCGCCGCTTTCGAATACCTCCCGCATGACCCGGTGGATGATAAGGTCCGGATACCGGCGGATCGGTGAAGTGAAGTGAGAATAGAACTCAGCTGCCAGACCGTAGTGTCCCATGGAGTTCGCATCGTACTTCGCCTGCTTCATCGAACGCAGCATGACGGTAGAGATAACTGTCTCTTCCTTGGTGCCTTTGATCTCCTCCAGCAGACTCTGCAGTGCCTTCGGATGAATCGTGTTGCCTTTGCCGCGCACCACGTAGCCGAAGTTCGTGATGAACTCGAGGAAATGCTGCAGCTTCTCCGCATCCGGATCTTCATGGATCCGGTACAGGAACGGCACCTTCAGCCAGTGGAAATGCTCGGCCACCGTCTCGTTCGCCGCGAGCATGAATTCTTCGATGATCATCTCGGCGATGGAACGCTCGCGTTTCACGATATCCGTCGGCTTGCCATTCTCGTCCACGAGGATTTTGGATTCCTGGAAGTCAAAATCAATCGCACCGCGGCGCATCCGCTTGTTTCGCAGACGCATCGCCAGGTCTTCCATCCGGCGGAAATCATCCATCAGGTACGCGTACTTCTCCTGTACCTCCGGTTCGGCTTCGCCTTTGAGCAGGTTGCGCACGTTCTTGTACGTCATCCGCTCGCTGGTCCGGATCACACTCGTGAACACATCGTGCCGAACCACATTGGCCTGCGCATCGAATTCCATCTCACAGGACATGGTGAGGCGATCAACTCTCGGGTTCAAAGAACAGATCCCGTTCGAGAGCCGGTGGGGCAGCATCGGAATGACGCGGTCGACCAGATAGACCGAGCATCCGCGGTTGTAAGCTTCCTGGTCCAGTGCCGAGTTCTCGCGGACATAGTAGCTGACATCCGCAATGTGAACCCCGAGCACGTAGTTGCCGTTCTCGAGCACTTCCACATTGACGGCATCGTCCAAGTCCTTGGCATCTTCGCCGTCAATGGTCACGATCCGTTTGTTGCGAAGGTCACGCCGTCCTTGGGAGACAATCTCCTCCTCCGTGATCACCTCTGGAGCGTCAGATGCCTCATCCATGACTTCTTCCGGGAAAGCCTCGGGAAGACCATGCTTGCGGATGATGGAGAGAATATCGACGCCCGGGTCGTTCTTATGACCCAGAATCTCGATGACTTCCCCCTGCGCCGCCGCCCGTCCCTCCGGATAGGAGACGATATTGACAACCACCTTGTGCCCGTCCATTGCACCGCCGAAGGAGTCCTTCGGGATGAAGATATCGCGCACGACGCGCTTATCGTCCGGTATCACGAACGCATACTCCTCATGGGCTTGGAACAGGCCGACAATCCGGGTGTTGGCGCGGGATACCACACGGACGACTTCCCCTTCCATCCGTCCACCCGAAGGACTGCGGGATGTGATGCGGACTAGAATGATATCCCCATTCATAGCCGTACTCATGTCATTGGCATGAATGTAGACGTCCGGGTGCTCCTTGTCGTCCGGGATCAGGAACCCGAATCCCTTGGCATGCGCCTGCAGACGGCCGCGGAGCAGATTCATTCTCTCCGGCACACCGTACCGGTCGTTGCGTGTCCGTACGATCAGCCCTTCGTTCTCCAGCTCATTCAAGAGCTTCAGGAATTCTTTGAACGATTGGGCGCTGTCGAGCTGAAAATGCTGTTCCAGCTCTTGATAAGTCAGCGGCTTATAAGCCTCTTCCTGCATAAAATCCAGTAATATGTCTCTAGTGATCATGACGGTCACCTGCCTTCTTCTTTCTATACTCTATGGCGAATACCCCGCCGCCGTTTGTTCCCATGTCCCTATCTGCTCAAGCGTCACCAGAAATCGGTGAATATCCGCGTATACCTGCTCCCGCTCGTCATCCAGCAGGATGGCATGCGAGGTGGAAGGATAGTGGGCGATCTGCCGGAAGGCCGAGGAGACATGTCGGTAGATGTACTCCGCACTTCGCGGCATGACAAGCTTGTCCCTTCCCCCTTGTCCGATAAAAAGCGGGGCTTTTACTTCATTTAAACTGGTTTTGACGTGCTTAAGCAGCTTGCGCAAATCCACGACACAAGGAATCGGCGTACGGCTGTAGGAGCAGGCTTCCTCGATGATATGAGGGGGTACGGTCGGCCGCCGCTCCACATACTTCACAAAATACTGCAGTAGCACAGCCAGAGCCGTCTTACGGGAGGCGAGGAAGATCGGTGCAGCCAGGGAGACGACACCTGCCAGCGGACGCTCCATAGCCAGCTTCAAGGCAAGCAATCCGCCCATCGAATGCCCTACGGCCACAATCCGATTGTTCGGTCCCCCCTGCTCCCGTATCGCGTCGAAGCAGTCCACTACATGTCTGGACCAATCAGCCAGTCCTGTCCGGATCATATCCTCCGGCGTCGTCCCATGGCCGGGCAGCAGGATCCCCCTGACCGAGTAGCCCAAATCGTTCATGTAGTAGCCCATGCGGCGGAATTCCGAAGGCGATCCGGTGAACCCATGGATGAGCAGAAGCTCCGTGGAAGCCCTCTCTCCCGCTCCCTCCAGGTGAAAGGGCTCCGTAGTCCGATACTGCCGCTCCAACTGCCTCGCCTCCCTGCCGTAAGCCCTCGGACTGTGCATAGTAATAAAAAAACAGCAGGAGTATCTTTCCCCTGCTGTCACGGTTTTATGTTTATGCCCCTTTTACAAAGTAAGCCACAATCAAAGACAGAACAAAGAACGCTACCGCAAGGCCCATCGTCAGGCGATTGAGGAACAGCTCCAGGCCGCGTGCCTTCTGCTTTCCGAACAAGTGCTCTGCACCGCCGGAGATGGCGCCGGATAACCCCGCGCTCTTGCCTGGCTGCAGCAGTACAACCGCGATCAGACCGAGCGAAGCGATAACCAGTATAATCTTCAGTGCAACTTCCATAATCCTACCTCCTGCTAGTGTACGAGAGAACTTGCCCGATGTCCTTAGGCCCATATGTCGATGAAAACCCAGTAAACAGACAGCATGCATAGTATAGCACACTCTTGTCCATCTGACAAATCTTGCCGGGGAAGGAGATCTGCCATATTAATTCAGGATACCCATATGAGCCGTGGTTTATTCTCCATAGCGTGTATAAATGGCTGGAGAGCGGCGGTTCTCCGATGTTCTCCCCCGAAGGAACAGGGTGATGGCACGGACTGCACACCAGAGTGCGAACAAAGTGAAGATCAGCCCCCAAGCAAAAGCAGGAATCGGAGTTACGAGCGCGAGGTTCGTCGCATCGCCCGCCTTTGAAGGATCACGCAGAGCATAGAGTACCAGCGAGAAAGGTCCCATAACGGACTCCTCCAGCGTCAGGAAGGCAATTAGAAGATAATACAGATCCCGGATCCAGGCCGGCATGAACGCCAGCATCACGACATTAAGCAGGATAAAGCCGATCAGCCACATCACGCCGAACTCCCCCCGCACGAACAGGATCAGTGCCGCGATCGCGATCAGCGTTACCACCTGCAGGCCGAGTCTCTCCCGGTCGTGCGCTCTTACCCGGAACAGGAACAGAGCGAACAGCGATGCCGTCATATAACCGGCCATAGCTATCGGGATCAGACTCCAGGGCTGGGATATCTGGGAATACGTCACGCCGCTGTGATTAGCGAACAGCTCAATATACATGACCTTCCCCTGCAGCAGCAGAGTAACCACCGCATGACCGAATTCGTGGATCATCGTGTCCAGGTTGCGGAAGAATTCATTGAACGGGATAAAGTGGGACAAAAATACCGACAGCACCAAAAAGCCGATCGTCTTGAGCCAACGGCGCATAGGAAGCTCCCTCCCCTCTTTTCATCAGATTGAACTTCAGTATCTCCTGCCAGTATATGCGGCTCCTCCTCTGGCAAGCAGGGTGGCCGTATTTTAGGTTACGGGACTGGCCCATGCCCGGTTGTAGTTTAACTCTCTTATCCTTTTGTTCCCATTTTACCCGGGCATTCCGCCCTTCAATCAGCGCCCGCCCCGGATTCGGACTCCATCCCTTTTCACTGTACCGGATACTGGTGAAAAGAAAAGGAAAAACCCGCAGAGGCCGGGGCCCTGCGGGTCTTATAGAAGCTTCAAGCTGAAACTTACTTGAAGTTTTTGAGGTTGTAGAATGCGCTCTTGCCTGCGTATTGAGCAACGTCCGTCAGCTGGTCTTCGATGCGGAGAAGCTGGTTGTACTTCGCTACGCGGTCCGTACGGGAAGGAGCACCGGTCTTGATTTGGCCGGCATTCGTTGCCACAGCGATGTCTGCAATCGTGCTGTCTTCGCTCTCGCCGGAACGGTGGGAGATGACGGCAGTGTAGCCTGCGCGCTTCGCCATTTCGATCGCGTCGAATGTCTCCGTCAGGGAACCGATTTGGTTAACTTTAACCAGGATCGAGTTACCGATGTTCTCTTCGATACCGCGGGACAGACGCTCAGTGTTCGTTACGAACAGGTCGTCACCCACGAGCTGAACTTTGCCGCCGAGCTTCTCGGTAAGAAGCTTCCAGCCTTCCCAGTCGTCTTCGGAGCAGCCGTCTTCGATGGTGATGATTGGGTACTTGTCTACCCAAGCCGCCAGGAAGTCAACCCACTCAGCGGACGTGTAGGACTTGCCTTCGCCTTCGAGGTGGTATTTGCCGTCTTTGAAGAATTCCGTGGAAGCAACGTCCATACCCAGGAATACGTCAACGCCCGGCTTGTAGCCTGCACGCTCGATGGCCGTGATGATCGTTTGGATCGCTTCTTCGTTGGAACCGAGGTTCGGTGCGAAGCCGCCTTCGTCGCCTACAGCAGTGTTCAGGCCCTTCTCTTTCAGAACGGTCTTCAGGCTGTGGAAGATTTCTGCGCCTGTACGGAGGGCTTCCTTGAAGGAAGGAGCACCTACCGGCAGAACCATGAACTCTTGAACGTCAACGTTGTTGTCCGCATGCGCGCCGCCGTTGATGATGTTCATCATCGGAACCGGCAGCTGCTTCGCGTTGAAGCCGCCGAGGTACAGGTACAGCGGGATGTCGAGCGCTTCAGCAGCAGCACGGGCAACCGCCATGGATACCGCGAGGATCGCGTTCGCGCCCAGCTTGCCTTTGTTCGGCGTGCCGTCGAGCTCGATCATGCGCTTGTCGATGCCGACTTGGTCCAGCGCGTTCATGCCGATAATCTCAGGAGCGATCACGTCGTTCACGTTCTCAACGGCTTTCAGAACGCCCTTGCCGAGGTAACGGGACTTGTCGCCGTCACGAAGCTCAACGGCTTCGTATGCGCCTGTGGATGCGCCGGATGGAACGATAGCGCGGCCGCGTGCGCCGGATTCCAGATGAACTTCCACTTCTACCGTCGGGTTACCGCGGGAGTCGAGTACTTCACGAGCGTACACATTAGAGATTACTGTCATTGCGGAATACACTCCTTCAAAATTAGGTTTTGGGATGGGTCTTGCTTGCCAGCTAGCCGCGGGAAGCAGCCAGCGTTGTGCCGGTCATTTCCTCTGGCTTGGACACGCCAAGCAGGTCCAGCACCGTCGGGGCAATATCTGCCAGAATGCCATCGTTTCTTAGTGTAACACGACCGTCCGTCACAATGAAAGGCACCGGGTTGGTCGTGTGGGCCGTGTTGCGGGAGCCGTCCGGATTCGTGACAACATCGGCGTTCCCGTGGTCGGCAGTGATCAGTGCAACGCCGCCTTTGGCGATGATCGCATCCACGACCTTGCCGAGACATTCGTCTGTGGCTTCGATTGCCTTGACCGTCGGCTCGAGAAGGCCCGAATGACCGACCATATCCGGGTTCGCAAAGTTCAGGATGATGACATCCTGACGCTCCGCTTCAATCTCCGCCACAGCCGCTGCCGCCACTTCATAAGCGCTCATCTCCGGCTGGAGATCGTATGTGGCTACCTTCGGCGAAGGGATCAGAATGCGTGTCTCGCCAGGCAGCTCGACATCCCGTCCGCCGCTGAAGAAGAACGTGACGTGCGGGTATTTCTCGGTCTCGGCGATCCGAAGCTGCTTCAGGTTGTTCTGCGCCAGCACTTCGCCCAGCGTGTTGTCGAGGTTCTTCGGCTTGTAGGCCACGTAGCCTCCGACCGTCTCGCTGAAGAGCGTAAGGCACACATAATACAGATCCGTCGGTGCCTTGTCCCCGCGGTCGAACCCGCGGAAATCGCTGTTCGTGAATACCTGGGAGAGCTGAATCGCACGGTCCGGACGGAAGTTGAAGAACACGACGGAATCGCCGCTTTCCACCAGACCTACCGGTGTATGGTCCGGCTTCACAATTACCGTCGGCATGACGAACTCATCGTACACCGAGCGGATATAGGATTCCTGGATCGCATTCATCGGGTCTTCGAACGTCGGGCCGTCCCCGTATACCATAGCGCGGTATGATTTCTCGGTACGCTCCCAGCGCTTGTCGCGGTCCATGGCGTAGTAACGTCCCTGCACCGTAGCGATGCGGCCTACGCCCACGTCCGCGATCTTCTTCTGCAGACGCTCCATGTACCCCGCTGCACTGTCAGGCGCCACGTCACGGCCGTCCAGGAACGCATGGATGTACACTTCCTCGAAGTTCTCCTTCTTGCACACATCGAGCAGCGCGAACAGGTGCTCGATATGACTGTGCACGCCGCCATCGGACAGCAGGCCGTACAGGTGAAGCTTCTTGCCGTTATCCTTCGCGTGCCGGACCGCTCCGAGAATCGTCTCGTTCTCATAGAATTCCCCGTCGCGGATCGATTTGGAGATCCGGGTCAGGTCCTGATACACGGTGCGGCCGGCGCCGATGTTCAGGTGACCCACCTCAGAGTTCCCCATCTGGCCTTCCGGCAGGCCTACGGCTTCGCCGCAGGCGATCAGCGTGGTGTGGGGGAACTGGTTCCAATAACGGTCGTAGTTCGGCTTCTTCGCCTGGGCTACGGCATTGCCCTGCACGTCCCCGCGCAGGCCAAAGCCGTCCAGGATAATGACTGCTACCGGTTTCGGTCTGGCCATCTTACTTGGCCCCCTCGATCAGGGCGATGTAGGAAGCCGGCTCCAGGGAAGCGCCGCCTACAAGCGCGCCGTCGATATCCGGCTGCTGCATGTATTCCGCAATGTTGTTCGGCTTCACGCTGCCGCCGTACTGGATGCGCACCGCCGCAGCCGTCTCCGCGCCATACAGACCGCTAACGACTTCACGGATGTAGCCGATCACGTCTTGGGCGTCTGCAGCTGTCGAAGACTTGCCTGTTCCGATAGCCCAGATCGGCTCATAAGCGATAACCACCTGTGCCGCCTGCTCTGCGCTCAGGCCGGCGAATGCGCCTTCCGTCTGCACTTTGCATACGTCTTTGGTTTGGTTCGCTTCGCGCTCTTCGAGCTTCTCGCCTACGCAGACGATCGGCGTCAGACCGTGCTTAAAAGCCGCCTGGACTTTCTTGTTCACGATCTCATCCGTCTCGCCGAAGTAAGCCCGGCGCTCGGAGTGGCCGATGATCACGTACTCGACGCCGAGATCCTTCAGCATCACGCCGCTGATCTCGCCCGTGTAAGCACCGTTATCTTCGAAGTGAAGGTTCTGAGCGCCGACTTTGAGCGTCGTGCCTTTCACCGCTTCTACGAGAGCTGGAAGGTTTGTAAACGGGGAGCAGATCACGCTCTCCACGCCTTCGACTTCCGCTTTGCCCTTTACTTCATTCACGAAGGAAACAGCCTCTTGAACGGTTTTGAACATTTTCCAGTTGCCTGCAATAATCGGTTTGCGCATGAAGGGTACGCCTCCTTATTTATCTTGAAGCGCAACAACGCCCGGGAGCGCCTTGCCTTCCATGAATTCGAGGGACGCGCCGCCGCCGGTGGAGATATGGTCCATCTTGTCGCCAAGGTGGAACTTCTCTACTGCCGCTGCGGAGTCGCCGCCGCCGATCACCGTGTAGCCTGCCGTTGCTGCGCAAGCTTCTGCTACCGCTTGAGTACCGTTCTTGAACGGCTCGAGCTCGAATACGCCCATCGGCCCGTTCCATACGACCAGCTTGGATTCGGCGATCGTCTTCGCGTAGATCTCGCGCGTCTTCGGACCGATATCGAATGCTTCCCAGTCAGCAGGAATTTCGTCGATGTTCACGATCTTCGTGTTGGCGTCCGCACCGAACTTGTCGCCTACAACAACGTCAACCGGCAGAAGGAAGTTGATGCCCTTCTCCTTGGCTTTGCGCTCGAACTCTTGTACCAGTTCCAGACGGTCGTTGTCTACGAGGGATTTGCCGATTTCATAGCCTTTGGATTTGAAGAATGTGTAGGACAAACCGCCACCGATGATGATGTTGTCGGCGATTTCGATCAGCTTCTCGATGACCGCAATCTTGTCTTTTACCTTCGCACCGCCTACGATGGCTGTGAAAGGACGCTCCGGATTGTTCAGCGCACGGCCGAGTACATCGAGCTCCTTCTCCATCAGCAGACCGCCGACAGCCGGCAGGTGATGCGCGATGCCTTCCGTCGAAGCGTGTGCACGGTGTGCTGCGCCGAACGCGTCGTTCACGTACAGGTCTGCCAGTTCAGCGAACTGCTTCGCGAGCTCTGCATCGTTCTTCTCTTCGCCCGCATAGAAGCGCACGTTCTCAAGCAGAAGCACGTCACCGTCTTTCAGCTCGGCAACCTGTGCCTGTACCGCTGCGCCTACCGATTCGTCGGCCTTGGCAACCGGCTGGCCCAGCAGCTCGGAGAGGCGTGCTGCTACCGGAGTCAAGCGGAGCTCTTCCACAACCGCGCCGTTCGGACGGCCCATATGGCTCGCGAGGATGACTTTCGCACCGCGCTCCGTCAGGTACTTGATCGTCGGTACGGTCTCGCGGATCCGTGTGTCATCGGTAATCTTGCCGTTCTCCAGCGGTACGTTGAAATCTACGCGCACAAATACGCGTTTGCCGCCTACTTCCACGTCACGAACGCTCTTCTTGTTCATCTTTGTCGCCCTCCCGGTGGGTTCATTTGTGCTTGCTGCTCTTGCCAGCGCTCTAGTCCTGCGCTGTTTCGTGCTCTATATGTGATCCGGAACATGTCATGTCAGCTGGTATGTACCGGTTTCTCTCTTGGTTCTCTCTGTATGTTCTCTCTCTACCCTACCCTATACCCACACACAAAAAATGTGGGAATGGGCCTTGCTTGCCCTTCTCACCAAGGCGCACGCCAGCACAATGAGTATCTATCGCAGAGCGCAAACGCGGATCCTTTGAACTTTCGTTATAACCTCTTCCTATAATTCAGAAAAACGAAAGTTCAACAGATCCCGAAGATAGATACTCATTGGACCGCGCCAGTGCGCTTTGGTGTTCAGGGTGTTAGCAGACCATTACCACAGTTTCGTTCTTACAGACCTTTTTTGGCGATGAAGTTAGCCAGGTCAACGACACGGTTGGAGTAGCCCCACTCGTTGTCGTACCAGGAAACGACTTTCACCATGTTGTCGCCGACAACCATCGTGGAGAGGGCGTCGATCGTGGAGGAAGCCGGGTCGCCGTTGTAGTCGGAGGATACAAGCGGCTCTTCGGAGTAGTTCAGGATGCCTTTCAGAGGGCCGTTAGCCGCTTCTTTCAGGGCGTTGTTGATGTCGTCAACCGTTACGTTCTGGCTCAGTTCAACTACCAGGTCCGTTACGGAAACGTTAGGCGTAGGTACGCGCATAGCCATACCGTTCAGCTTGCCTTTCAGCTCAGGCAGAACGAGGGATACAGCTTTGGCAGCGCCTGTAGTCGAAGGGATGATGTTCTCGGCAGCTGCACGCGCACGGCGCAGATCCTTGTGCGGCAGGTCGAGTACGGACTGGTCATTCGTGTAGGAGTGAACCGTCGTCATCATGCCTTTTACGATACCGAACTTGTCGTTGATTACCTTAGCGAAAGGAGCCAGACAGTTCGTTGTGCAGGAAGCGTTGGAGATGATCGTGTGCTGGGAAGCGTCGTACTTGTCTTCGTTAACGCCCATAACGATCGTGATGTCTTCGTTCGTAGCCGGTGCGGAGATGATAACCTTCTTCGCGCCGCCTTTCAGGTGAAGCTCGGCTTTCTCTTTCGCAGTAAAGATCCCTGTGGATTCAACGACGATTTCTACGCCGTTAGCGCCCCAAGGCAGGTTTTCCGGATTGCGCTCTGCAAATACTTTAACGGTTTTGCCGTTTACGATCAGCGCGCCTTCAGTTGCTTCAACCGTTGCATTCAGCTTGCCGTGCGTAGTGTCGTATTTGAGCAGGTGAGCCAGCGTGTTTACGTCTGTCAGGTCGTTGATTGCAACGATTTCTACTTCAGGGTTGCCCAGTGCTGCACGAAATACGTTACGGCCGATACGACCAAATCCGTTAATACCCACTTTTACCATGATTGATAGCCTCCCAAAATGTATATTGTCACACCCGCGATTCCCGCACTGCGGGTCCGCTGGGCGCAACGTTCAAGACAGGAAAAACCTGTCATGATGAACTGATGTTGCGGATGATCTCCTGCGCTGCTGCTTCGTCGGTAACGAGCACGTCCTCATGACCGTACTTGAGCACCGAGGCGATCGCCTCGCCTTTGCTTCGGCCTCCCGCCACCCCGATCACGGTATCCATGCCCTGAATATCCTCGAGTCGAAGTCCGATGGTCGGCATGCGGTGAAGTATGCGGCCGCTTCGGTCAAAGTAATACCCGAACGCTTCCGCAAGCGCCCCTTCCCTCTGCAGGCTTTCGGTCGTTTTCCGGTCCACTTTGCGCCTCCTGGCCATTACCATAGCATCTCCCATCCCATGAATGACCATCCGTGCCTGACGGATGAACTGGATGATCTCGGAGATCGTGGTATCCTGGATCAGCGACTGATAAGCTTCCTCGCCGAGGTGATCGGGTACGTGGAGCAGACGATAACGCGCTCCAGTCTTCTTAGCCATGGTGGAGGCAATCGTATTCGCCTGCATCTCGAGGCTCTCCCCAAGCCCTCCGCGGGCCGGTACGAACCAGATGCCCTTCATCGCCGGCGCTGCCGTAAGATGGTAGGCCACTTCAGCCATCGTCGATCCGCCGGTAACGGCGACGACGTCGTTCTCTCTAACCAGCTTGCGCAGGACGGACGCACCGGCACGGCCAAGCTCCTTCTTCACCTGGGGTGAAGTGTCGGAATCGCCGGGCACGATAACCACCTGCTTCAGTCCGAAATGCACGCGCAGCCTCTCTTCCAGTTCCGTGAGCCCGAACAGGTCCTTCACGAGCGGTTCGATCCGCTCCAGCAGTTCCCTGCCCGCCATACTGATGCGTATGCCGGAGGCATCCACGTCGACCAGCCCCTGCTCCTTCAGAAAGTCCACTTCCGCGCGGAGCACCCGCTCCGTCGTGTTCAGCATTCCCGCCAAAGTGCGCCGGCCGATCATCCCGGAAACCAGGATATGATGAAGAACGGTATAGCGCTTCTTCATGGTGTCCATCAAGTCGGGAAGCAGCTGTTTTTGGATGTCAAGAATCTCTCTCATGGATTCACTCCCGCTTGCTTGCTAACTGGACACTTTTCGTCCCGGTGATGCATTTTCAGTCCCACATTCTCCAAAAGAAGAACTAAGCTCTCACTTAGTTATCCCTAATATACCGGATTTTCAAACCATTTTCAAGAGAGCCTTTGTAAAAATCTTGTAACCGAAAAACTTTTGGACAGGGACTTGCATTCCGGCTTGGCATGCTATATAATCAATTTTGCTGTCACACACAAGTGATCGCACAGCAAGCTTCATACATGCGCCCGTGGTCCAATGGATATGACGTAGGCCTCCGGAGCCTGAGATTAAGGTTCGATTCCTTACGGGCGCGCCACTTATACAAACAAGCAGATCAGCTGACAGAGCTGGTCTTTTTTTGTCGGTTAATTTGACCTTTCTTGACCTTAGTTTGTTTTTGGGCTATGATGGTTATAGTTTAATTATAAAGGAGGCTGCAGCTCATGAGTTTTATCCCAATGGTAGTCGAACCGGATGCAAGAGGGGAACGCGCCTACGATATTTACTCGCGTTTGCTCAAGGACCGCATCATCTTTCTTGGAAGTGGCATTAACGACGTTGTAGCCAACTCGATCATTGCGCAGCTGCTGTTCCTGGCGGCCAGCGATCCCGACAAAGACATTCATCTGTATATCAACTCCCCGGGAGGCTCGATCACTTCGGGCATGGCGATCTACGACACGATGCAGTTCATCAAGCCGGACGTCTCGACGATCTGCGTCGGCATGGCCGCTTCGATGGGCGCGTTCCTGCTCGCCGCAGGCGCCCCTGGCAAGCGTTTTGCGCTGCCGAACAGCGAAGTCATGATCCATCAGCCGCTCGGCGGCGCCGAAGGCCAAGCCAGCGATATCGAGATCCGTGCGAAGCGGATCCTGAAGATGCGCGACAAGCTGAACACGATCCTCGCCGAGCGCACAGGCCAGTCCTTTGAGCGCATCGAGAAGGATACCGACCGCGACAACTTCATGTCGGCGGAAGAAGCCCGCGCTTATGGTCTGATCGATAAGGTTATCGAGAAAGTGTAAGTTCCCCATCAACCTGCGGTAAACCTAAGAGCCTGCCCCTCCGGTCATCCGGATGGCAGGCTTTTTGGTTAGGCTCACCCTGTTCTCCATCAATGGTTACTTCGCATCCGTAGTGAAGCTGAATACATGAGTCCGCCGCCCCGCCTCCACTTCGATCCGCACCCTGCGGTCCGGCTGAAATCCGCCTTCAGGCTCAAATGTCATACCGTACTGCGTCGCCCCTGTCGCTCCCGGCACCGGAGCATCCGGCGAATCTTCATAACGTACCCGCATGCCCATAGAGTCATAGCTGCCCTTCCATGCCACCGTCACCACGGTTTCGGTGGGCACATGTTCCATCCCGTCAGCCGGGTATGTACTCATAATCCAATTTCTTGACTGATAGGCATTCCATCCCCACCAGAGAGCCAGCAAGCTTCCTAGACCCAGCAAAAAGCGTATTCCCTCCTGCCGTGAAAGGCTGACCTCCGAATTTCCACGGCCAGCCAGCGAAAGTCCGGCGGCAGTGACGGCAGCAAGAGCCCCTAGGATCAGCCATCCATGCAGCCCCACACCTAAGAAAAATCCTACCTTCGGTGGAAGGGGCCAATGCCGGATCAAGCTCCCCTGATACATCATCCATGAATACAGGGCCGGCACCTGCCCAAGCAGCAGCAAAGCCATTCCCGCCAAACTTGATAACAGCAGCAGACGCCTGGCCTTTCCTTTTCGGTACACCCAGGCACCCAGCAGCATACCAGCTCCCCCAACCATGCTGCAGAGGGCCCACTGTCCAATCTCCGCCTCCTTGACCTCCCCAAGCACATACCAAGGGAATACAGGAAAATACAAGCTCCCTATCCCGATACAACTCCATCCGATCCACTGCCAGATCCGCTGCGGTTCCCTCCACCAAGGGCTCATTTCACCCCCTCCTCCTGAGTCCTTTCCTACAAGCTAGACGAGTTCTGCGGACCGCAGGTTGCCGGATTGGGGTGATGACTGCCTGACGGATCGCTGACACTGACTTCGTTAGCTCGGACAGCAGAGCATAAGAAAAAGCCCTTTCCTTATGAATGGCATAGGAAAGGGCTGTTATTGCTATAGATTACGGCTGCTGCTCTACACGGTCGTCCAGCGGATAGAAGATCAGATCCACCGGGAAAGCCGAGCCGGCCGGCGGGCTGAACTCAATATCAAGCGATTCTTCCTTGCCCGTCGTCTTCGCAAGGATCTGCATGCCGTCAAAGGCCGTGATGACCCCCGATTCCGGAATAAGTCGAATGTCTCCGTTGATCTTAATCGGCCCCTTGAAGACGCCACCCTTGGCCAAGATCATGATAGCCATTTTGCGCGGCTTATCGGCATGAATTTTGTAAATGACGCCGTAGTTGCCGTCATTCTTGACCTCAGCCTTCCGCTGTGGATCGTAACCCGGCAGGAACGGATCTTTGATCCCATCGCCAAGAATCAGCCTGGACGGTGTCGTGAACGAAGAAGCGTCGATGTTCCATTTCACTTCCGAGATCGGGAAGGTGCCTCTTACGTGGCCGCTGAAATCAAGCTTTGGCAGCGCCAGCGCCTTCTGGGAGACATCTTTGGCGGCAATAAAGGAGAACTGTACCTTGCCGTCCGTCTCGAGGTCATAGAACAAATTCACGCCTTGAGCCGGGTAGAAGTCCGGCATCTGCTTGTAAGTGAATGTCTGGCCTGCAGGGATCGTCATGCTTTCGCTCAGCGGGTCCCCGAGCAGGAAGTCGACTGTGGCTTCACTGCCGATCAGGTTCGCGTAGACCGAAGGCCACACTTCCCCTTTATTCGTCGTCTTGATCGTGACCGGCTTATTTGTCATGTTCTTCGCCAGGATGGCGAAGCTTACTTTTTCCTTGGTCCCGTTGATATGGTCGGCATACAATCTCGCTTTGCCTTCGACTTCGTCCTGATACAGGATGCCCTGCTCATAGAACTCCTCCGGACTGTCGGAGACCAGAAGCGTCCGCCCCGGAACCTCGGTAGCCGTCTTAGGCAGCTCCGGCAGTTCCCAGAAGTGGCTCCACAGCGTGCTCCAGTTCGTCTTGATGAAGGAACCGACCGGCTTCATGTAGATCGGGTACTCCACAGCGCTCAGGAAGGTCTCATTCGAGATCACCAGATTGCGTGTGTACGGCTCGCTCTTGTTGCCGTTGATGTCCCATACGGTCAGGGTGATCGGGTAGGTGCCCGCTTGGAAATAAGCGTCTTCCTTGCCCTTCCACTCGAACTTGGCAATCCCTTCGGCATCCGGATCATAGCTCAGATCCACGAACTTGATCGGCTCGCCGATCTTGTAGGTCTGCTTGGCAAAAGTGAACTTCGCCACCGGCTTGGAGTTGCTCGTGTTCGGATCGTACAGCCCTTGAGGCGCATTCACATGCAGCACTTCCACGCGGCGCAGTTCATTGTTATACGTATATTTGGCTCCCATGTAATCCGCGAGCCAGGTCAGCTTGATCATCAGGCGTCCGTTCACAATGGCGGCTACGTCGTCAAAGGCCATCCAATACCCGTTAATCCATACCGATTTGTTGTCAATGTCGAGCATGATCTCATAGCCCGGGGTCTCCATCTCAATTTGGCGGGTAGCGTCATTCCACTCCACCTTCATGCCGAGCGCATCACCGAGGAACTTTGCCGGCACATACATTTTGTCCTTAATGATTGTAGCCGGGGCATCCAGGGTCACCTGCGTGCCATTCAGGAAGGCTTCCGCCTTGTCAATATACAGCAGCACATACGTGGTGCTGGCGGATGCGAGCGGGTTCTTCTCCTCCTCAGCCGCCGCTCCCGGGGAAACCCATACGAATGACATCAGCAGGCTGACCACCATCAAGAGGGCCAGTTCTTTTTTGATTCGTTTCATGTTCTCTTCTCCTACTCCTCTTCCTGCAGCTCTATTCTGTCTCTTCATCCCAGGCCAAAAAACCTTCTCCGGCCGTTTGAGGCACGTCATAATAGACGCACGGCTCGAAAAAAGGTTGCGCTCTTCCCCTTGGCACTATACTTCTGAAGCCCTACTTTTAGCACAGGAAAAAAGCTTCCTTATCGGAAGCCCCGTGGCGGTCGTTATTGGTTCTCCAATTCCTCTTTGCTGACCAGTGTGACTAAAGCGTTTACAGCCTGTTCAGCGTCCGAACCTTCAGCACTTATGTGAACTTCCGTACCGGTGCTGATCGCAAGGCTCATGATGCCCATGATACTCTTGGCGTTAACCTTCTTCTCGTCCTTCTCCACAAAGATTTCCGAAGAGAACTTATTCGCTTCTTGAACGAACAGCGCTGCCGGTCTGGCATGAAGGCCTGTTTTTAACTTGACGACAACTGGGCGTCTCGACATGCAACCAATACCCCCTACAATCTGTAAATTCCGAATCCTGAAGACGTTCCCGTCCCCTTCTAGCTTTAAAGCAGCCTGGATGTTCGTAACGTCACTAGGCTTCAACCAACAAGACATGAGTCCATTCCTGTCATACCGCACCGCTGCCTATGGCAGGCATACCGGCTATCGCATGGTAACAATGACTGCGGCCCAACCGGCAAAACCAAATGAATCCTGGAGCATCCAGAACGTTAGGATGAAAAAATGATGACATAACCCTAACGTAACTGGCCCATACGAAAGCGTTAAGGAAGCTTCTCGCTGTAATCTCCGGGTGCTTCTTCCCTCACATTTCCAAACTAAAAAAGCAATTTTTCAACTATTATATCATTTTTCGGCACTCTGCACTAGAATATTTGCAAAATTACACAAAAGTTCTATATTTCACTCAGAGCGCCTGGGATTTACGAAGCTTCTCCGCCATCTCATCAATCTTCCGCAGCCGGTGATTCACACCCGACTTGCTGACTTTTCCCTTCAGCAGATCCCCGACTTCCTTCAGATTCATATCGGGATGCTGAAGACGAATCTCCGCAACCTCCCGAAGCTTCTCCGGCAGGTTATCAAGGCCGAGCTCTTTTTGGAGCAGCTTGATGTTATCGATCTGCCGTACAGCCGCGCCGATCGTTTTGTTGAGATTGGCCGTCTCACAGTTCACCAGCCGGTTGACGGAGTTTCGCATATCCTTCATGATCCGGACATCCTCAAAGCGCAGGAGCGCCTGATGGGCACCGATCAGAGACAGGAAGTCGATAATCTTCTCGCCTTCCTTGATATACAGCACGAATCCCTTCTTGCGCTCAATGCACCTGGCGTTCAATCCGAATTCGCAGGCCAGCCTGCACAAGGCTTGGCAGTGCTCCTCATACATCGAATAAATCTCCAGATGATACGAGGTTCCTTCCGGATTGTTCACCGAACCGCCGGCCAAGAAAGCTCCACGCAGGTAGGCCCTCTTGCAGCAATCTTTCGCAATCAGGGAAGCATCGATCTCCGACGCAAACAGGAAGCCTTCCGAGACGATCCGCAGATCGGACAAAATGCTCTGTACCTGAGAGGGTACCCTGACGATATACACATTATTTTTCTTAAGCCGCATCTTCTTTCGAACGAGCAGTTCGATATGCACCGTATACGATTTCTTGAGCAGGGAATAGATGCGCCTGGCAATAGCGGCGTTCTCCGTCGAGATGTCCAGAATGATCTTCTGGCTCGTCAGCGACACCGCTCCATTCATCCGGATCAGTGCGGACAGCTCCGCTTTTTCGCAGCAGGCGTCCGCCTCCATCAAGGTCAGCTCTTTCTTCGTTTGGGCGGCGAAGGACATGGTACATCACCTCTTCTTGAACATCCAGCTCTCCACCAGTTGATATATGTGTTGACTCAGCTTCTCGGCATCATGGCGCAGGTACGTCCGGAACAGAACCAGCTTGTCGGCGATGACCTTGTAGCCTTCCTGCGTCACAGCATCCAGATCCAGGGGGACGACCTCGGCCCCTTTGTCGGCATACTTGCGCTTCACCGCATCGGGGATCACCCCGTTATTGACGATAACGTAGTCGAACAGCGAATGGCCTACATGATCGCGTATCGCTTTCAGATGATCGCTGACCTTGTAATCGTCCGTCTCCCCGGGCTGCGTCATGACGTTGCAGATGAACATCTTGAGCGCTTTGGACTGGACGATCGTCTCGGCGATCTCCGGTACCAGCAGGTTCGGCATAATGCTCGTGTACAGGCTTCCGGGGCCGACCAGGATCGCATCGGCGTTCTTGAGCGCTTCCAGTGCTTCCGGCAGCGCCTTCACATCCCGGGGCTCGATCATCACCCTGCGGATCACCCCGCCGGCTTTCGGGATCTTCGATTCCCCTTCAACGATGCTGCCGTCCATGAGCTCTGCCCGAAGCACAATGGCCTCATCGGCTGCCGGCAGCACGCGTCCCCGGACCGCGAGGACACGGCTGAGTTCCCTGACGCCTGTCACGAAGTCGCCGGTAATATCACGCATGGCTGCGAGCATTAGGTTGCCCAAACTGTGCCCTGCCAATCCATTGCCTTTGTCGAACCGGTACTCGAGCAGCTTGCCGAGCAGGGGCTCCACATCAGCCAGCGCAGTAAGCACGTTGCGGATATCCCCGGGAGGAATGATCTCCAGCTCGGAACGCAGGATGCCGGAGCTGCCCCCGTCGTCCGCGACCGTCACTACGGCGGTGATATCCATCGGCTTATGCTTCAAGCCGCGGAGCATGACCGACAGCCCGGTTCCCCCTCCGATGACAACGATCCGGGGCGTATAGCTTTCCCTCTCCAGGGCATCGGTCATCTTTTCACCTCGACCCGGTCGCGCTCCGAATCACGGTGGCTTACCCTGACGATTTCCGTTTCGCTGCTGCCCATCATTTTGCCGAGGTATTCCGCAATCGCAACCGAACGGTGCTTGCCGCCTGTACATCCGATCCCTACGACTACTTGGCTCTTGCCCTCTTTCTTGTACTGCGGGACAAGGAACTGGAGCATATCGAGCAGCTTCGCGAGGAACTCCTGCGTTTCGTTCCACTTCATGACATACTCGTAGACCTCAGGATCCTGCCCCGTATTCGGGCGCAGGTGATCGATATAATGCGGATTCGGCAGGAACCGCACGTCAAAAATCAAATCTGCATCGATCGGAACACCATATTTGAAGCCAAACGAGATGACGTTGACGGAGATGCTGCTGCCCTCCACGTTGGTGAACCGTGAAGCGATCTTCTCCTTCAGTGCGGCAGGCTTAAGACTCGTGGTATCGATGACCTGCGTAGCCAATCCCTTGAGCTCCTCAAGCAGCTTGCGCTCCGCCTGGATGCCTTCGAGCGGCGCGCCCGTCGGCGCCAGAGGATGCTTCCGCCGGCTCTCCTTGTACCGCTGGACGAGCACGGAATCGGTGGCATCAAGGAACAGGATCTCATACGTCAGCGTATAATTCTCGTTCAGATAACGGAGCGACTCCGACAACGACGTGAAAAACTCGCGTCCCCGCAGGTCGATCACGAGCGCAACCTTGCCGATGCGCCCTTTCGACTGCTCGATGAGCTCCGCAAACTTCGGAATCAGAACCGGCGGAAGGTTATCCACGCAGAAGAAGCCCAAGTCCTCGAGGCTCTGCACCGCGATCGTCTTGCCTGCTCCGGACATGCCTGTAATGATGACCAGCTTTCCGAGGGAATGGTTTTCTTCCATAAGGCCTAACTCCTTTCGCTTGGACTTTGGCTGGCCGGACAAAAGGAAAGGGTCTGCACTTGTGCTTCTTGCAATCCCTTCCCTCTGGAACGGACCGGGTCCTCGCCTTGTAACTCTTGTATATCAGGCAGGTGTACGAGACTCCGCAGCACCGGTTATCCAGTTAGATACTGTGCAGGTTCAGACCCGCTGCGCCCACGACGCCGGCATCGTTGCCGAGCACGGCCGGCACAATGTCCACGCCTTCCTGTGCAGTCTCTTGAGCAAATTCATGGTAATACTTGCGGATAGCGTCGAACAGGATATCGCCTGCCTTGGATACGCCCCCGCCCACAATGAAACGCTTCGGGTTGAGCACGACGGACACAGCAGCCATCGATTTACCCAGATACAGCGCTGCGCGGTTAATGATCCGAAGTGCGGTTTCGTCGCCGGTTTTCGCCGCATCGAACACATCCTTCGCCATGATGTTCTCCACCAGCGCCAGGGAGGTATGCTCTCCGCGTGCTACCGCTTCTTTGGCCATGCGAATAATGCCCGTACCCGAAGATACGGTCTCGAGGCAGCCCTTCTTGCCGCATCCGCACTCGATCGCTTCCAGATCGGGCACGACCAGCATGTGGCCGAGCTCTCCCGCCATGCCGTTGAAGCCCTGATAGATGCGGCTGTGAATAATAATCCCGCCGCCTACACCTGTTCCAAGCGTATAGCAGACCACATTCGGAATCCCTGCGCCCGCTCCGCTCCATGCTTCGCCGAGTGCCGCTACATTGGCGTCGTTGTCGATCTTGACGGGCACGCCCAGCTTCTCCTCAAGAATCTTCTTGACCGGAACGTTGCGCCAGCCCAGGTTGGGAGACAGCTTCATGAAGCCTTCCGGAATATCCATAAACCCGGCGATCCCCGCACCGACTCCGGCAACCTGCTCCCACTCATAAGGGGATTCCGCCACCAGCTTGCGCACATATTGTGCGATATTCTCCAGCACGACATCCGCGCCGTGTTCGGTACCGGTCGGGCCTTCGTACGTCTGCAGAAGCTTGCCCTGCGCGTCGCACAATCCCACTTTAATCGCGGTTCCTCCCAAATCGACTCCTACGTACACTTGATCTCCCATACCTGCTTTTCACCTCATACGACATGTTTAACGTATAACTCCTGTTCCAACTATAAGGCAACCCTACCTACAGGTCAAGGGTAAACCAGGGGCTCCACCCCCTCTTCCGGAGGGGCTTCCCAAGGCACCCACAAGGCCGCTTTCCACCGCATCAAAGAGCTGTATATTCCCCGCCGTAAAGACGGTTTAACGGTCTCAGCCCTTCTATTGGCATCCCTTGCCGGACGCCCGATCTCTCCTATTATACCTCATCCCGGGCCGCTTGAACATGATTCCGCATAAAGTCCACATTTCCGGGTGTGTCGTAGCTCCGCAGAATGCTGAACGGCACCCTCATTCCAATGGGAACGAGGGTGCCGTTTGCATAAGGCCGGATCCTAATTAAGGTATTCAATATAAAGCAGCATCCGTTTGAGCATCACAGCCGCCTGGGCCCGGGTTGCATTCTCCATCGGCGCGAACGTCGTATCGGTCATGCCTTGAATAATTCCCGCATGCACGGCTTCCGCTACCGCTTCTCCCGCCCATTCGCCGATGTCCCCTTTATCCGTAAAAGAGCTCAGCAAGGTCGTAGAAGCATTAGGCTTGCGGTCCGCAAACTTCAAAGCTCTGGAGATCATCGTCGCCATCTGCGCTCTGGTGATGGACGCATCTGGCTGGAACGTGCCGTCCTCGAAGCCTTCAATCAGCCCGGCATAGACGGCAGAGGATACGCTCGCGCCGTACCAGGCCCCCGGTGTGACATCGGTGAACCGGCTTATGCTCTCTGCAGCCGGATCAACGCCGAGGGCGCGGACCAGCAGCGTCGCAAACTGGGCCCGTGTCATCGGGCTCTCCGGTTCGAAGGTGGTGTCCGTCGTGCCTTCGATCACACGCTTGCCGGCAAGAAGCTCCACATCCTTCGCCGACCAGTGACCGCTGAGGTCGGTGAACGCCGGCTCCGTAATCACTATGCCGTAAGCAGGGGATACATTCCGGGCGACGGTGACGGTCGTCTTGCCCCCTTCTTCCTTGAAGAGTGCCGGGGCAAAACGGATTGTGCCTTTGTCCGGGTCATAGCCGGCAAGAGAGGCCTGGGCTTCGTTGATCTCGCCATCCAGCGACAGGGTGATGACACCGGCTTTGTTCGCCGGGATGGCCAGCTTCCGGGACGCCGTGCCTGCTGCGGCGGTCACGTCAAAGCCATAGAGGTCTCCCTGAAGCTTCGCGGCCGTGACCGACGAACCCGGAGTGACCCGGATCCCGAAGCGGACCAGTACGTCACTCGGTTTTGCAGCCTTCAGCTGTTCCGTAATATCTCCCGGAACCACATGCAGAGGTACGTGGTAACCGGCTGTATTCGTTTGGATCCGAAGCGAGGCATCAGGCACTGCCTTCAGCCCTTCGAGCAGCGCTTGTCCCGGAGCTACAACAGTCACACCCTGCTTAGTGTCGACTTCAAGCGTAATGGTGTGGGAGGCGCTGCCGAGCGTCTGCAGCTTCTGGAACGCTTCGGCCAGCCGGGCGCCATCCAGCGTGATTTCGGTAACGAACTGCCCGTTTTCCGTCTTCTGCACGGAGGTGTAGGCGCCAGACTTGAGGGTCACGCCCTTATCGGATACCGTAAAGGCATCCGCAGGAAGGGCACTGCCTCCTCCGCCGCCACCTGGTGAGCTTGAACCCTTGGTGGTAGTTACGGAAGCTGTAGGGCCGCCCGTAGACCAATTGCCGGCCGCATCGCCCGCTTCGATTCGGAATTGGTAGGTCTTGCTTGCGGCAAGGCCCGAAACAGCATAGGAGGTTTCGCCGCCGTATACCGTACCAACCACAGTATTATCGCGGTATACCCGGTACTCGGTAACCCCCTTAAAGTCTAAGGCAGGATCCCAAGTGAGCTTCGCTCCAGTACGGGTCACGTCGCTGACCGTCAGCTTGCTCTTCGCGGCTCCGTCCGGAATGACCTTCAGGAACTCCGCGGCAATCGCAATATAGCCTTCGGTGCTCGGGTGAATGTTGGTTGCAATCGGGAGGTTCTGGGCTGCGTTGACGGCAATTGCATTCATGGTAGCAACAAACTTCGCCCCCCGTTTCTCGGCCACATCCTTAATCACTTGGTTGAGCGCCTCAATCAGCACCTGAGCGCGCTGCTTCTCCTGCTCTGTTCCATGTGGATATGGATTGTAATAACCCATCACAAAGACAGATGCATTGGGATTGAGCTCTTTGATCTGGTCCAGCGTACTGCCGATGTTGCTGCCAATCGATGCCAGCAGCTGGTTTACCTGCGTACCGCCGAGTGTCCCTCCCGTAATCTTGTCGGCGGCCAGCAGATCGTTGGCTCCGGCATTCAGCGTAATGAGGTTTGCCGAACGTACCGTATCGGCAATACTGCCTTGTCCAGGCTGGCCGTAGACGGAACGAGTCACACTGCGCTTCAGGTCCGACAGCACGTCACCGGACGTATATCCAGGAGTTGCATAGCGCTTGTCAGTCAAGGGATAAGCAAGCTGTCCTTGCTTGGTCAGCTCTTGCGCGATGAAATCAGGATACCCGAGTCCAAGTCCACCGGTCGGCGTCATACCGGCTGCCAGGGAATCCCCGAGAGCCGCATAGGTGGACCAGATCGGAGCGTATATATCGGTGGTAACCGTCACTTCATGATTCACATAGGTTACTGCCGGAGTAGAAATCCGCCCTCCCGCAGCATCCACCGCTTTGACCGAGAACATGTAGCTTCCCGGCGTCAGACCGGTCACGTTGTAAACCGCATCTGTCACTCCGGACGCGGAAGCCACAACGCTTCCATCCATCCCGTAACCGTAAACCTCGTAGGTAACAGGTGTGCCGGCAGCAGCCGGCTCCCACTGCAGCCTCACGGATTCCGGCGTCACCTCGGTCGCCCGAAGGCTACCAGGGGACAGGAGTCGGACGATTGTGATCGGGGCGGACACCATACTCGCCGGATGGCTGCCGATGACTTGACGCATCAGATATTTGCCATCAGGTACATAGAAAAAGTAAGCCCGATTCTCGTTTGCCTTCAATGGGGCGGTAGATACGAGTGCACCCGTTTCCGCATCGTGCAGTTCAACGATGGATTCTTTTTCAGCAGGTGTGATCATTCCCATAATTGTAGTTCCCATTACTACCGGTATAGGCGCTTGGGCTACATCCATCTGAATGGAGTTCGTGTTGAAGTTCCCGGATAAATCAACAACTGTTTCGGATGGAATCAGAATATTCCGTATCGAAGCAAGATCGAGTGGGCTCTTCCATGAGATGACGAGTTTCCCATCCTGAATAGCGATACTTTGATCGGCACCAAGAGGCTGTCCCCCCGTACCATCCGCATCCACATTTACCCTAAGCTTGTCCCTCAACATCCTCCCGTCGTTGCGGTACTCTAACACATTTTCATTGAACTCAATGGTCAGAGTTGTTTTATCCGCACTGAAGGAGGATTTTTGGTAGAGGGGAGCGACCGTATCCTTGTTTCCTTGGACTACAAAAACGGTCCATACCCTCGAGCCACCGCTTTGAGAAGTGACCGTGTAAGTTACGCCCCCCTTGCTGAAATCCCGGGGCGTGCCTAAAGACGGGCTTGTTGTGGCTCCGGAAGATACCGTGAACAGTGGAGTCAAATTGCTGATGTTCGTTCCTTCGGGAACATAATAAACTACTGTCGCATTCCCCAGGTCAATTTTCGTTTGCTGTTCCATTTCGGTTTTATTGCCCACGGATGGAATCGTAAAACTCGTGATATTGTTGCTCTGGTGTGCTTCGGAACCATTCGTATATCCGAGGCCCACTTCTGTCCAGGCTGCAATGACCGCTTCCTTCACCTTCTGAGCCTGCTCTGCCGGGATCCCGTTAGCTTTCTGCCAATCGGCTACGGAAGCTACGAAACCGTCACGCGCATCCTCGAACTCTGCGACCGGCGTAATATATTTCGTCAGCGAGTGATATGCGAGATGCGCCATTACCCGACGACCGCTCCACCCGGCAATCTTCAGTTCATCCACTTTCTTGGCAATAAGATACGCCGCATGATTCGGAATACCGCTGTTGATATGTACCCCGCCGTGGTCCCCTTTTTCTTCATTCACATCATCATGCAGCGGTTGATAGGCCCTCATATGATCGGGTTGTCCGTGCAATGACGGGGTTTCCAAACTGCGCAGGGCCGAACCCGTATCTTCACCTATCAGCCAATCCTCACTGTCAAAAGCGGCTGCCAAGATATCCGAGTAGGACTCATTCAGCGCACCAGATTGATTCTCATATACGAGTCCTGCAGAGAACTCGGTTACCCCGTGCGTGAGCTCATGAGCCACCACATCACTGGCGCATGCAAGGCATTTCATCAGACTGCCGTCACCATAAAACATGGCATTTGCCCCGCTTAACCAGTAAGCATTATCCAGCGGCTGATTATACTTGTTAGGTACATGGACTATGGAATTAATACCCATCCCCTTACCGTCAAGGCTGTTGCGTCCGAATTCCTTCAGGAAGAAATCATACACCTGTCCGGCATTGTAGTGTGCATCCACTCCATGGGATGCCTGGCTGCCGGCTTGGCTGTTGAACACCGGCGAATTGCTAGAGATAGGTAACAGTTCCGTCTTCTGCGTGCTTGCTTTAAGCAGATCATTATAATCATACGTTTCGATCGTTCCCGGTAAATCGTGCCCCGGATGCTGCGAGAACATGAGCTTGGTGAAATCCGCCATATAGTATTTATTATCAAGCTGAACCACATTCAACTGCTTCTTGTCGCCCTTATGGCCGACATTCTCCGAGACAACCGCCCCGTCCCCATCCGCGTGATGGAGATTGCTGTACTTATGTATGATAGCTCCCGTATGAGCATCGACAAAACCAACCCAGCTGCCGATCTCCGGCTGGATATACGTGAATTTGATTTCATACGCCAGATGCGTCTGACCTTCGGATGGATACACCACCAGCTTGGCCTCCGGCAGCGGCACCTCCACCTTCTCGCCGATCTTCCCCCCAAGCGTGATTGCTTGTCCGATCTCCGCTTCCAGTTCAGCCCGCAGCTTGGCCACCGCCTCCTGCCCGTTCAATGCCGGAGTAACATCCACAGATAAACCGCTGACGGAACCCAGAAGCTGGTTTTGAATCGCATACGCCTTCTTGCCTGAATCCAGATGCAGGTTGATATACTTCCCATAAACCGGAACGCCCTGGTACTTTTGCTGGTACAGGTAATGGGATTGGCCTATACTATCCGTGTTCTTCCTGACCAAACCGAGCTCCGCCGCGGCATTCTGCAGGCCGAAGACCTGTTGGTTCAAGCTTACATATCGAAGCACAGCTTCATCCGTGTTCAACCGGGCCGATAAGGCCCCCATCAAAAAGCGCGGCGCCCCCGTATCCTTGTTCTCCGTAACGGTAAGACCCTTTTGCTGCAGCAGCTGTACCGGGGAAGCAGCCAATCCCTGAAGCTGTAATGAAGGTGCAAGCAGCTCGTTGGACGGATCAACAACCAACCCCTGGCCGGTATCGGGTGCGGCACCCGCCGGAAGACTGCCGCCAATCAGCAGGACGGAAGACAGAACCGCAGGGATGATTCGTTTCGACAATTTCTTCAAAGTATCCGACTTCTCCTTTCCCTAAAACCCCAAGTTTCGATACACTATGTATCACCCCGCTCATGCTACCATAACTTCAACATTTTGGGAATCCCCCTAAACGAAACTTAAGATCGTTTTAACTTAAGCACGGTTGAACAGCAAAAAAAGCGTAAATCCCTCACCATCCGGTGTCGGATTTACGCTTTTTCCACCACATCTTTACTTGTTCAGCGACTGGCTCCAGTCATGCACCATGTGCCCTTCGAGGAATTTCTCGCAGTCCAGAGCCGCCATGCAGCCGCTGCCGGCTGCGGTAATTGCCTGGCGGTACTTGCTGTCCTGTACGTCACCGCAGGCAAACACGCCTTCGATATTCGTCAGCGACGAACCCGGCTTCACCTGGATGTAGCCGACTTCATCCGTTACGATCTGTCCCTTGAGGAAGTCCGTATTCGGCTTGTGGCCAATCGCAACGAAGATTCCATCCGTCTCGAGGATTTCTTCCTGGCCCGTCTCATTGTTCTTGACCTTAAGGCCGGTTACGCCCTTCTCACCCGAGATGACTTCAAGCGGCGTCCGGTTCAGGCTCCAGGCAATCTTGCCGTTCTCGCGTGCGCGGTCCTGCATGATCTTCGAGGCGCGCAGTTCTTCGCGTCGGTGCACCAGACGCACTTCCGTTGCGAAGCGGGTCAGGAAGTTCGCCTCCTCCATCGCGGAATCGCCGCCGCCCACCACGATGATCTTCTTGCCGCGGAAGAAGAATCCGTCGCAGGTAGCACAGGTGGATACGCCACGGCCGATGCTTTCCTTCTCGTTCTCGATCCCGAGCAGCTTGGCAGACGCGCCGGTAGAGATGATGAGCGACTCGGCTTCGATGTCGCCAAGGCCTTCGACGTTCAGCTTGAAGGGACGCTTCGACAAATCCACGTTGTTCACCCAGCCGGTTTTGAACTCCGCGCCGAAGCGCTCCGCCTGCTTGCGCATGTTGGCCATGAGCTCAGGACCCATGATGCCCTCAGGGAACCCGGGGAAATTCTCGACTTCGGTTGTGGTGGTAAGCTGGCCGCCCGGCTCCGGACCCTCAATCACCAAAGGACTGAGGTTGGCGCGAGCGAGATAGATCGCTGCCGTCAGGCCTGCAGGTCCGGTACCGATTACGATGGATTTGTACATATAGGTTCCTCCCGTCTTTGCATACGCATTAGTTTGCTTGCTATCTATGATTCATGGCTAGAATCCAACTCGGCAAACTTGCTGAAGATCGCGGCCATCTTCTCCCGAAGCCCGCAGGCTTCGTCTATGGTTTTGGCATTCTTGCTGACGGTCGCAATGGAGACCCCGTATCTGGCGGCTGCATCTCCGTACGTGATGGGACGGCGGTGCATCTTGGCCGTCAGGTACTCGAGTGCCGCGGCCCAGCCCTCAGGCTTCGCCATCTTCGGCACATTCGGGAACACCCTCGTAAGGTATTCTACCCAGAGTGTCTGCAAATCGTACTGCTGCACCATATCATAACGGCGGGCCATGTTACGCATCGCCATTTCCATAATACCCTGCCACTTGCGGTCCCAAACGGGCAAATTCGGAGCGAATGGCGATGGGGCGACCGTGGTCTCACGGCCTTCCAACACCGCCGTTAGCGGTTCCCTTACCCCGATACTGCGGAGAACGAAGACGGCTACCTTCTTCAGATAGTCATCTTCCTCCGGTTCCAGGATGAACTGGGTCAGTGCGTCCTTCACTTCATCATCCCCGATTAGGGCGAATGCCTGAATGACCTGCAGCTTCGTATCCCCGTCCCCGTGGCGCAGCGCCCAGAAGAAGGAAGAACGAACAAGCGGATCGCGCTTCAGATGGTCCGGCAGACCGTTCTCCCCCCGCTCAATACCGCGGAACTGCTCTTCGAACGGCAGATGGTAGTGATAGCTGACATTCGACTTGATTTTGTCCTGCTTATACTTGCCCATCAGGGTAAGATAGAACTTCGGAATCTCCGAAGTCGGATCGAACTTCTCGGCTTGACGCCACTGCCGCTCTGCTTCCGCATACCTGCCCGTATTGTAAGCCGCTACAGCCGTATAGTGGAACAGGCAGGGATCCAGCCCCGCTTCACCGGTCTTGAGCAGACGCTTGAAGAGACGGTAGGCCTTATCGTGCTCACTCAGGATCCCCATCGTCGTGGCCAGCTTGAAGACATGGTCCTGGTGGAACGGATACGTCTTGCGCAGCACTTCGAGAAGTTCGCCCAGCGCAGCCTTATCACCGAAGTGCTGGTAGAAGATCGCAAGGTTGCAAAGGGCATGCAGATTGCCGGGCTCCAGCTCAAGCACCTGCTTGATCATGTCGACCGATTTATCGAAATGCCCCATATAGTAGTAAGCCAGCGCCAGATTGTTGCGCGCCGCCATGAAATCCGAATGCTTCTTGACGATGTTCTCGAGAATGCGTACCGCTTCCGAGAACTTGCCTTCCTCGAGCAGCGCACGGGCGCGGTCATGCTCGAACAGCCCTTCGCGGCTTTTGATCGTCGACAGCTTCGCCGGCCGCTCGAGCTCGAAGCTGAGCAGCTCCATCATCTCCTCGGATTCCTCCAGGAACTGGCCTGTCGGGTCATTCTCGAGATAATGGACGATCGCCTTCTCCGCCGATTCGTAGTTCTCCATATTCGCGAAGTTGTTCGCCATATAGAAATAGCATTCCGTCATCGCCGGATCAATCTGGTCGAGCACGTGCTGCAGAATGCGGTTCGATTCCTCATAGTTCCCCATCTCGGATAACAGCCCCGCCAGATTGCAGTGGTTTACCGCGTTCTCCGGCTCGTACTCGGCGGCACGACGAAAATATTTCAATGCCTTATCATAATGATAACGGTCCATTGACTGAACGGCTTTTTCGAAAAAGAACGTGGCATCCATTTTCATCGGCACGACATTGGTGTGGGTTTGGGGCAGAGCACGTTTTTTCTTCTCCATGAGTAAGGCACCTCCGTGTCCGTCCGGTATGATCGAGAAGTCATCGGCAGCCTACGCTGATGGGTGAGTCTCTACATGTCCGGTATTCGTAGTTCTTCCCATCATAACACAAACCGGCCCAAAACCATAAGGTTCTGAAGGCCGGAGTCGTGTGGGAAATATTATAAGGTTACACTCCGCCGTATTTGAACAGGGAGCTGAGCGAGCCGCCGGACATGATGATATTGATCGCGTCGGCCAGCAGGTGGGAAACCGAGAGCACCCGGAAACGGGCGGAATGATCTTCCGGAATCGCGATGGAGTCCGTAATGACCACCTCTTTGATGTTCGGGTGATCCAGACGCTGCAGGGCAGGACCGGAGAATACCGGATGCGTCGCACAGATGTAAGCGTCGTGCGCTCCGCGTTCCTTCAGCCCCTCGACTACATTCACGATCGTCGTGCCCGTGTCGATCAGGTCTTCAATGATGATCGGCGTCATGCCGGCCACGTCCCCGATCACGTGCGTGATGACGGCTTCGTTATGCGCAGGGCGCTTCTTGATCATCATGGCAAACGGCGCGTCGAGGATGTTCGCCATCTTCTCGGCCGTTGTAGCCCGTCCGGCATCCGGAGAAACGATGATCGGATTAGGCACATTGAGTTTCTTCATATAATCGCTGATGAGATCCAGCGCAGTCAAATGGTCCACAGGGATGTCGAAAAAGCCTTGAATCGCCGGTGCATGCAGATCGATCGTGATGACTCGGTCCGCACCTGCCGCGGTCAGCAGGTCTGCCACCAGTTTGGCCGAGATCGGTTCCCGGGGCGCGGCTTTGCGCTCTTGGCGGGAATAACCATAGTATGGAACGACAAGGTTGATCGTTCTCGCCGAAGCCCGTTTGGCCGCGTCCATCATGACGAGCAGTTCCATGAAATTCTCGTTGATGGAATGGGAGAACGTCTGCACCAGGAACACATCGCAGTTCCGGATGCTCTCTTCGTAGAGACAGTAAATTTCCCCGCTCTTGAAACGGGAAAGCTTAATCTGGCCGAGCGGTACCTCCAGCTCTCTACAGATGCGCTCTGCCAATTTCGGGTTGGACGAACCCGAGAAAATCTTCATTTTGTCGCTGTACATGGTTACCTCCGCATTCTGCTTGTGTTCCGTGGAACATTTGACGTGTGGCGCATAAGGCGCCTGTATCGGTTTACCCTGGAATCAGGAGTGACATTTGTTTCTTCCCCATTATACATGAAATTACTCAAATCCAATAGGCACGTTTTGTCGGTTCCTGACTTTAAATGTGGCTAAATCGGTAAAACCCACGTCCTGCAGCAGGGCTGTAGCCTCATCCAAATACTGGCCAAGCCGTTCAGGCTGATGTGCGTCGGACCCCAGCGTAACGGGAATGCCAAGCTTTAACGCATATTCCAGCATGCGCCGGCTGGGGAACATCTCCTGAACCGGCATGCGCAGACCCGAAGCGTTAAGCTCAATGGCCATATCAGCGGCCTTCACGGCCTCAAGCGCCATCTTCTCCAAATGTTCGACATTCCGGTCCGGCTTGAAGCCGAAGCGCTTGATCACATCAATATGGCCGATATAATCGTAGAACCCCGTCCGGCAGGCCTTCACGACCGCATCGTAATACTGCTCGTATACGGCATAAGCGTCGCGTTCTTTCCAGCCGTCCGTTTGGCGGTAGTCCGTGATATCCCATTCCCCGAGAAAATGAACGGAGCCGATCACATAATCCCATGGATAGGCCCGGATGATCTCCTCGATCTGCTTCTCCCAGCCCTCGATGTAATCGCCTTCCAGGCCGACACGGATATCGATTTGATCTTTATATTTCTGCTGCAGGCGGAACGCTTCCTCGACGTACCGCGGCAGTTCATCCATCGGCATGGCCATGCCGGGCAGATAGGTCTCCGGATCTACATGAAGCAAGGGCATGTGATCGGACAAGCCCAGCTGGGTCAGTCCGATCTCGATGCCCTTCATCACATACTCCTCGAGATCGCCCGACGCATGCCCGCAGCGCACATGGTGCGTGTGGTAATCGATGCGCATTTAGCTTCTCTCCTATTCCAGCGAATATTCCGACTTCGGTTTGTTGTACCGGCGTCCCAGCTCGTACATTAGGTCATCGAGCGGCAGCTTGCGCTCGCGCAGCAGCACCATCAGGTGGAAGAGCAGGTCCGTCGCTTCATAGCGGAGCTCTTCGTTGTCCTGATTTTTGGCTGCGATGATCACTTCACCCGCTTCCTCACCGATCTTCTTCAGGATCTTGTCGATCCCCTTCTCGAAGAGGTACGTCGTGTACGCGCCTTCCGGCCGCTCTGCGTCACGCTGGGCAATCACGGCCTCGACCTTCGCCAGCATGGCGAAGCGGTCCGATTCATTCGCAGCAGCCCCCTCCGCTCCCGCGAGGGCACCCAGCTTCACATCGTTGAAGAAGCAGCTGTAGCTGCCGGTATGGCAGGCTGGGCCCTTCTGCTCGACAAGCACGAGCAGCGTGTCGCCGTCACAATCATACCGCAGCGATGTGACCTTCTGGGTATGCCCAGACGTGGCTCCTTTGTGCCACAGCTCCTGCCGCGAACGGCTCCAGAACCATGTCTCGCCCGATTCCAGCGTCAGCTTCAGCGACTCCTCATTCATATAGGCCATCATCAGCACTTCTTTGCTCAGTGCATCCTGGACGATGGCGGGCACGAGGCCGTGGGCATCCCACTGGATAGCCGCCTGCAGCGCCTCTATGCTCTCTACTGCTCCCTGTGCTCCACTCACCGGACTTCGACTCCTTTGCTGCGGAGGTCGTCTTTGACCTCTTCGATCGTCATTTCTTTGTAGTGAAAAATCGTGGCGGCCAGTCCCGCATCCGCCTTGCCCTGCTCGAACACGTCGGCAAAATGCTCCTTGCGTCCCGCTCCGCCGGAGGCGATGACGGGAATGCTGACGAGCTCCGACACCGCACGGGTCAGCTTGATGTCGAAGCCGTCCTTCGTGCCGTCGGCGTCCATGCTGGTCAGCAGCAGTTCCCCTGCGCCGAGCGTCTCCGCCCGTTTCACCCACTCCAGGGCACGGATGCCTGTCGCATTGCGGCCACCGTGGGTGAACACTTCCCACTCGCCCCACTCGGGGTTGAAGCGCGCGTCCACCGCCACGACAATGCACTGCGATCCGAACCGACGGGCTCCGTCGGAGATCAGCTGCGGATTGCGAAGAGCCGCCGTGTTGATCCCGATCTTGTCCGCGCCCGCGCGCAGCATCCGTTTCATATCGTCGACGGAGCCAATGCCGCCGCCCACGGTGAAGGGAATGGTCACCTGCTCTGCGGTCTGCTGCACCACTTCCACCATGGTGGCACGCCCTTCGTGAGAAGCCGAGATATCGAGGAATACGAGCTCATCGGCCCCTTCCTTATCGTAGATCGCTGCAAGCTCAACCGGATCGCCGGCATCCCGCAGATTGACGAAATTGACTCCCTTGACGACCCTTCCGTCCTTCACGTCAAGGCAGGGAATAATCCGTTTGGCCAGCATACTTATGCCCCTTTCCGTGCTGCCTAGCTCCACTCCAAGTTTACAGCTGCCCTGCCTCTGTGCGTCCTTCACACAGCGCAAGGAAGTTGCCGAGCAGCTTCATGCCTACGCTGCCGCTCTTCTCAGGGTGAAACTGCATGCCGAATACATTGCCGCGTCCGACGATCGCGGTCACTTCCTGGTAATAATCCGTGGTGGCCAAGAGATCCGAGGCCTGCTCCGGCTTCACGTGATACGAGTGGACGAAATACACGTGTCCTTCCGGCAGTTCACGGAACAGCGGGCTCTCCTGCTTGTAGGAGAGCTTGTTCCAGCCCATATGCGGCACCTTGTAATCGCCGCGGAAACGCACCACCTCGCCCGGCAGCAGGCCGAGGCCTTCATGCTCGCCATGCTCTTCGCTGCGCGAGAACAGCAGCTGCATGCCAAGGCAGATGCCGAGCAGCGGTTTGCCGCTGTCCGCGGCTTTCCGCACGGTATCCGCCAGCCTCGCTTCGCACAGATGCGCCATCGCGTCGCCGAACGCGCCGACACCGGGCAGGATCGCGCCGGCAGCGCCGAGAATCTCCGCTTCGTCCGAGGTGACGAGCGCCTCATAGCCGAGGCGCTCCACCGCGGAACGGACGCTGTGCAGATTACCTACGCCGTAGTCGATGATCGCGATCATGGCTTACAGAACCCCTTTCGTCGAAGGCACGCCCTGTACGCGCGGATCGATGCTTGTCGCCTCATCGAGGGCCCGGCCCAGCGCTTTGAAGACCGCTTCGATCATGTGGTGCGTGTTCTGTCCATAGTGGACGATGACGTGAAGCGTGATGCGCGCTTCCAGTGCCAGCTTCCACAGAAATTCATGCACGAGCTCCACCTGGAAGCTGCCCACCGTCTGGGACGGATACTGCGCCCGGTATTCGAAGTGCGGCCGGTTGCTCACATCAATGACGACCTGAGCCAGTGCTTCGTCCATCGGGACGAACACGCTCGCATAGCGCTTGATGCCCCGCTTGTCGCCGAGCGCTTCACGGAGCGTCTGCCCGAGGCAGATCCCGATATCTTCCACGGTGTGGTGATCGTCAATCTCCACATCCCCCTTGGCGTCGACACGCAGATCGAACTGGCCGTGCTTCGTGAACAGGTCCAGCATATGATTGAGGAACGGCACGTCCGTCTCAATCTCCGATACGCCGCTTCCGTCTACCGCGAAGGCCAGACGGATATCGGTCTCATTGGTTTTGCGCGCCACTTCGGAGCGGCGGCCTGCTTGCTGATCTTGTTCATTAGCCATTGCGGTTCCCTTCCTTCTCCAACCGGATTTCAATCGCACGTGCGTGGGCTTCCAGCCCTTCGTGGCGGGCCAGCGTCATGATCTTCTCCCCGTCACGCAGCAGCGCTTCCTTGCTGTAATAGATCACACTGGATTTCTTCAAAAAATCGTCGACGTTCAGCGGCGAGGAGAACCGTGCCGTACCGTTGGTCGGCAGCACGTGGTTCGGTCCAGCAAAATAGTCGCCTACCGGCTCCGAGCTGTACGGACCCAGGAACACTGCCCCCGCATTCTCGATGCGGCTCAGGTATTGGAACGGGTCGGCCACCAGAATCTCGAGATGCTCCGGTGCCAGCCGGTTCACCGCATCGACGCCCTCTTCGAGCGAGGAAACCGTCAGGATCGCGCCGTAGTCGCGGATCGACTGTGCGGCGATCTCACGCCGCGGCAGTGCCTGCAGCTGCAGCTCCACTTCCGCCCGCACGGCGTTCGCCAGGTCCTCCGAAGGCGTAATGAGAATCGCCGAAGCCATCTCGTCATGCTCTGCCTGGGACAATAGATCGGCTGCCACATAGGCCGGATCGGCACTCCCGTCCGCGAGCACTACGATCTCGCTAGGCCCTGCAATGGAATCGATGTCCACCGCGCCGAATACGTACCGCTTGGCCAGGGCCACGTAGATATTGCCCGGCCCGACGATCTTGTCAGCCGCAGGGATCGACTCCGTGCCGTAAGCCAGTGCCGCTACGGCCTGGGCACCGCCGACGCGGTAGATCTCCTTCACGCCGGCTTCCGCCGCCGCCACAAGGATGTGTGGATCGATGCCTTCCACCCCGGCTGTCGCCGGCGGGGTGACCATGACGATCTCCGGCACACCGGCCACCTGGGCCGGAATAGCGTTCATGAGCACGGAGGACGGGTAAGCGGCCTTGCCTCCGGGAACATACAGCCCCACGCGGCGCAGCGGCCGGATCACCTGGCCGAGAATGCTGCCGTCGCCCTGCAGATCCATCCAGGAAGTGCGCATCTGTTTCTCGTGGAACCGGCGTATATTCACTGCTGCTTCCCGAATGGCCGCGAGGAATCCTTCATCCACCTTTTGATACGCTGCTTCAATCTCCTCGGCGCTCACACGCAGATCGCTTACGCGCACCCCGTCGAACTGTTGTGCGAACCGGCGGAGAGCCGCATCGCCATCCTGCCGCACCTCTTCGATAATGCGCCGAACCGCCTCATTTTGCTCGGGAGAGCCGTACTCGACCTCCCGCTTCAGACTAAATTCCGATGCCGGCATCACCTTCATGTCGCCGCCTCCTCCCGATAGCTTCCTTGCTTCAATTTCTCATCACTGCCAAATGATATCTAACCGCCTTGTACCCGCTCACGGTTGCAGCTGCATGTTAAGCGCTTATCCGCAGGCTAGGCTGTGCCTATAGCATCAGCAGCAATCAGCCTTAGCCTGGGTCGATCGCTTACTTGCCGGCACCTGCGACAGCCGCGGCAATGGCCGGCTGAAGCCGGTCGCACAGGGCTTGAATCGCGCTGTTCTTCATCCGGTAGCTCACGCGGTTGGCGATCAAACGGGACGTGATCGAGAAGATCTGCTCATATTCCTTGAGCCCGTTCTCGCGGATCGTGCTTCCGGTCTCGACCATATCGACGATCCGGTCAGCCAGGCCGATCATCGGCGCCAGTTCGATCGATCCGTTGAGCTTGATAACCTCCACCTGCTGGCCCTGCTCCCGGAAGTACTGGGACGCCACGTTCGGATACTTTGTCGCTACCCGGGGATTGATCACCGGCTGCCAATCCGGCAGTGCGATCACAGACATCCGGCAGCGTGCGATGCCTAGATCCAGCAGCTCATATACATCGCGGTTTTCTTCCATCAATACGTCTTTGCCGACTACACCGATATCCGCCACCCCGTACTCCACATAGGTCGGCACATCGACCGGCTTCGCCATAATGAATTCCATATTCGCTTCCGGCACCTGAATGATCAGCTTCCGGGAATCGTCCGCATCGTCCGGTATCGCAAGGCCCGCTTCGCGGAACAGCTTCGACGCCTGCTTATAGATCCGCCCTTTGGGCATCGCAACCTTCAATAGCTCCTGCATCGCCTGGGACCTCCTATCCTTCGCCTACGAATTCAAGCACATCGTCATACGGCAGTCCCTGTACCGCCACGAAAAATCCTTCGGGAATCAGCCGGGTCTCCACCGTACGCCCTTCTTCCAAGCGCAGTTCCGCCGCACGGGCCAGCGCTTCCGCCCGCCGTCCTGCCGTATAAAGCACAAGCGTGCTCCGCAGCCGGCGCCCCTGCGTCTCCCGTCCGACAACTTCGAGAATCCGGTTCGTCTTCAGCGCGAATCCCGTTGCCGGTGCAGGACGGCCGAACTGCTTCAGCAGGTTATCGTAGCGTCCGCCGCTGCATACCGGAAAGCCGAGATCAGCCGCATAGCCTTCGAACGTCATCCCCGTGTAGTAAGAGAAGTCCCCGATCATCGTCAGGTCGATGAGCACATGATCGCTTACACCGTAAGCCTGCAGCACGTCCCATACCTCGCAGAGGTGGGCAATGGCATGCTGGGCCACCGGGTCCTCGGTCAGCTCGCGTGCCTGACGGCAGATTTCCTGGCCGCCGCGCAGGCGCAGAATGCCCTCCAGCTCGCCGCGTACCCTCTCGGTCAGCTGAAGCTCTTGAAGTGCCTCCCGGTAGCCCACGTAATCACGGTTGAGCAGACAGCCCTTCAGCAGCGTCTGTGCTTCCGCATCGTCCTTCAACGTTTCCTGCAGCAGCCCGTTCAGGAAGCCGACGTGACCCACGGCAATCTTGAACTCCTTGACGCCTGCCGCCTGCAGACACGCAATCGCGAGCGCGATCACTTCCGCATCCGATTCGGACGAAGCGTCTCCTACGAGCTCCACGCCAGTCTGGAAGAACTCCGCATCCCGGCCCGCCTCCGCCTCGAAGGCCCGGAACACATTCGCCTGATAGGAGAGCCGCAGGGGGAAGGCCTCGTTCTGCAGCAGAGACGAAACGACCCGTGCGATCGGTGCCGTCATGTCGGAGCGAAGCACCAGCGTCGTTCCGTTGCGGTCTAGCAGCTTGAACAGCTTCTTATCTTCCGTGGAGCTGGCCACACCCACCGTATCGTAATATTCTAACGTTGGCGTGATAATCTCACGATACCCCCAACGTTCCATGCACTGCATCACGTTCAGCTCAATGCTGCGCAGTTTGGCAGCTGCCTCAGGGAGATAGTCCTTCACGCCTGTAGGCTTCTCAAACACCTTCGGTTTGGACAATGGAGTTCACCCTATCTATCTTCGTTTAGTCATGAATATTTCAGAACGCTTTAGTCCGCTAATATGTTACCATACTACCAAGATGAAGAATGTATTCGTTAGTTTACCACGGAAGCCCAGCTTCGTCAATTGCAGGCCCTACTCCCGCAAACCGGGTACAAAAAAGAGACGGACCCGCAGGTCCTGCCTCTGATGTTGTCTCTAAGCTGTGTTGGCTGCAGCTATATACAATGCAATCCGTCGATCACGCGGATAAAGGTCCTGTATCTCCCCGCAGGCCATCCGCCGCGCATCTCCCAGCCTGCTCTTCATCGCTCAGGCCTGGTCATCTTCCCTGATATCCGGCCGGATGACCTGGAGCGGATTCCCGGCCACGAAGCTGTACGGAGCCACATCCTTGTGTACGACCGAGCCCGCTCCTACGATCGCTCCATCGCCTATCGTCACCCCGGGCAGGACAGTCGTATTCGCTCCGATCATCACGTTCGACCCGATCCGCACATGCCCGAGCCGGTATTCCTTAATGAGGTATTCATGCGTCAGAATCGTGGAATTGTACCCGATAATCGTATTCTCCCCGACTTCGATTCTCTCCGGAAAGAACACGTCGACCATCACCATGAGTGCAAAGGAAGTATGCCGTCCCACCTTCATCCCAAGCACCCTGCGGTAGATCCACAGCTTCAGCGGAAGCGAAGGAGCGTAGCGCGAGATCTGGATGAAAATGAAGTTGCGGACCGCCTTCCACCTTGGAATGGTGCGGTACACCTGCCAGAGCGAATTCGGCCCGTCTACCGGATAGCGGTCCGTCCGCCTCACACCTGCTTCTCCTCCAGCCCGATGATGCCAAGCAGTTCCTCAATGTCATGGATAATGTGGGTTGGTGAATACCCTTGGAGATATTCCAGCCCCTTAAGGGACCACGCTACCCCTACGGAAGGAAGCCCGGCATTGTGTGCGGCTTCGATATCATAGTGGCTGTCTCCCACCATCAAGGCCGTGGCCGGATCCGCACCAAGCTCCTGCAGCGCCTTTCGGATCCCTTCCGGATCAGGCTTCGCTTTCTCCACATCTTCAACTGTCACGATGGAGCCGAAATAGTCGTAGATCCCGGTCAGCTTGAGCCCCATTTCCGTTGTTTTGCGGATCTTGCTCGTGACCACGCCCATACGGATTCCCGCAGCATGCAGCTTCGCAAGGGTCTCCCGCACTTTGGGGAACTCTGTGACAAGCTCGTCATGCCGGGTCAGGTTAAAGTGACGATACTTCGCCACCAGATCTTCTACCTCTTCCCTGCCTGAGAAAAAGACCATTTGCTCCACCAGAGGCCGGCCCATGTTCGGAATGATATGGCTTCGCGTCAACGGCTCGGCGGTTACGCCTTCGAAAGTATGCAGGAACGATTGGATGATGAGCTCATTCGTATCCAGAATCGTTCCATCGAGGTCAAACAGTACGGTTTGGATCATGATCCGGCTCCTTTGTATAATAGTCAGTCTTCCCCGCCTTATTGGCCCCCGTTGGATTCACGCCGGCCTCCAATGTACCGCCGTCGGCTCCCACCTCATGCGCAGGGGCTTCTCCTCTGCGCCGAATCGGATCGGCATATTTCGCCGCGGAGGCCCCGGTAACCCGCCGGATGATCATAAGCACAATAGCCCCGATGACAAACAGGACAGCCAGCATTTGAGAGATCCGTACGTTGCCGCCATTCATGCTCATATCCCCTGCTGTAAACCCGAGAAGGGTCATTGGAGACCAAAGACCGTTCATGAGAGCAGCGAGCCAATCCGGCCCCGTAAAACCAAGGCTGTCGGTCCGCAGCCCTTCAATGAAGAACCGCCCGATGCCGTACCAGACAAAGTAACTCAAGAACAGCTCGCCCGCCCGAAGGAAAGGCTGCCTGCGAAGCACGAAGAGCACCAGCAGCCCGACAATATTCCAAAGCGATTCATACAAAAAGGTCGGATGGTAATACGTCCCGTTGATCTGCATCTGGCTCACGATCCATGATGGCAAATGCAGATTGTTCGATAAGAAAGCCACATCCACTGGACCACCATGCGCTTCTTTATTGATGAAGTTTCCCCATCGTCCGATCGCCTGCCCGATGATCAGTCCCGGAGCACAGATGTCCGCGATTCGCCAGAACGAGTAGCCCTTGCGCCTGAAATAAATACCCGCTCCGATGATCGCGCCGATCAATGCCCCGTAGATGGCGATCCCGCCCTGCCATATGTAAAGTGCCGTAATCGGATTGTCCTTGTAATCTTCCCACTGGAAGGCCACATAGTAGATGCGCGCCCCGATAATGGCCGAAGGCACACCGACCAACAGCATGTCCATGAAGAAATCGGAGGGAATCCCGAACCTCTTACCTTCCTGAACCGCCAGCATAAGCCCCGTGAGCGCGGCCAAGCCCAGAATAATGCCGTACCAGTGCACACTGATCGGACCGATCGAGAATGCGATGGTACTCATTGTAAATAACATGAGCGGTGCTCCTTCCCTACAGCCTACCCTTACTCGGATTGAGCTGCGCTGATGGTACATCTTGTTAATCTGCGGTAACGCTATTCCAGATCATCCATATCTTCCGCAAGGGATTCCGTCAGTTTGTTCGTAAACTGAAGCGCCGCGTTGTAGCCCATCCGCTTCAAGCGATAGTTCATCGCAGCCACCTCGATAATGACGGCAAGGTTACGGCCCGGACGTACAGGAATCGTGACCAGCGGTACATCCGTATCAATGATTCGGGTCGTCTCTTCATCGAGGCCAAGCCGGTCATACTGCTTATCCTGCTGCCAGGTTTCGAGCTTGCAGACGACGGCAATCTTCTTCTCTGTGCGAACCGCTCCTGCCCCGAACAGCGTCATGACGTTGATAATCCCAATCCCGCGGATCTCGAGCAAATGCCGGATCAGCTCCGGTGCGTTACCGATGAGCTGGTGATCGGCGGTCTGACGGATCTCCACCGCATCATCCGCGATAAGTCGGTGTCCCCGCTTGACGAGCTCGAGTGCCGTCTCACTCTTACCAATGCCGCTGGAGCCCGAGATCAGCATCCCGATGCCGTATACGTCAACGAGAACGCCATGGATCGTTGTTGTCGGAGCGAGCCGGTTCTCAAGAAAATTCGTCAGACGGCTGGCCAGAATCGTAGTGGCCATTCCGGTACGCAGAACGGGAATCTTATGCTCGTTCGCCGAGGCGAGCAGCTCGATCGGAGCTTCCAGGCTGCGCGACAGAATGACGCAGGGGATATCCTTGGGCGAGCAGATCCGCTCCATGCGGTCCGTCCGGTCTTCCGAAGACAGGCCGTCAAAGAACGTCAGCTCGGTCTTCCCCAGAATCTGCACACGGTCATGCGGGTGAAACTCGTAATAACCGGCCAGCTCCAGTCCCGGCCGATACAAATCCGCGGTAGCGATCGGACGCTTCAGTCCTTCTTCTCCGCAGATGACCTCCAAATGGAACTCTCTCACCAAATCCGATACTTTCACTTTTTTAGCCATCGCGATCGGTCTCCTTTGTATTCCAATATTCTCATCCTAATGGAATCGTTGTTATAAATCAACAAGGCCTTATAGCAAAAAGAGAGCCAGCCCGTGGGCTGACCCTCTTGGAACGAACCGATGAATTAAGAATTCACCAGGATGGATTGCGTCGTTTCTTTGTCGAAGAAGTGTGCTTTATTCATGTCGAGCGCAAGCTTCACTGTCGTGCCTTCCTTGAAGGAAGCGCGGCCGTCTACACGGGCGATGACCGTTTGTGTACCGATGCCGTTCAGGTACAGGTACATTTCGTGACCGAGGTTCTCGGACAGCTCGATGTTAACGTTCACGATCGTGTTCGGGGAAGCTTCCATGAAGATTGCTTCTTCGTGGAAATCTTCAGGACGGATACCCATGATTACTTCTTTCCCGATGTAGCCCTTCTCGCGCAGTACTTTCGCTTTGCCTTCAGGTACTTCTACATTCAGGCCCTGAGCTTTGAAGTACACGCCGCCGTTCTGCTCGGCGAAAGTACCGCTCACGAAGTTCATGGACGGGGAGCCGATGAAGCCCGCTACGAACATGTTCTTCGGATAGTTGTAGATTTCTTCAGGCGTTGCAGCCTGTTGGATGATGCCTTTATCCATAACGACAATCCGGTCGCCCATCGTCATAGCTTCCGTCTGGTCGTGTGTTACGTAGATGATCGTCGTTTCGAGACGCTTGTGCAGCTTACCGATTTCGGCACGCATCTGTACACGCAGCTTTGCATCCAAGTTGGAGAGCGGTTCGTCCATCAGGAACACTTGCGGCTCACGGACAATCGCACGGCCGAGGGCAACACGCTGGCGCTGACCACCGGAGAGTGCTTTCGGCTTACGATCCAGCAGGTGCTCGATGTCGAGAATTTTCGCAGCTTCGCGAACACGTGCATCGATGTCGGCTTTCTTGAACTTACGAAGTTTGAGACCAAACGCCATGTTCTGGTACACGTTCATGTGCGGATACAGCGCGTAGGATTGGAATACCATCGCGATGTCGCGGTCTTTAGGAGCTACATCGTTCACAAGGCGGTCGCCGATGTACAGTTCGCCTTCCGTGATTTCTTCCAGACCCGCAATCATACGAAGCGTCGTGGATTTACCACAGCCGGAAGCGCCTACAAGAACGAGGAACTCCTTATCCTTGATATCCAAGTGGAAGTCTTTTACCGTTGCTTCTGCCGCGCCAGGATATCTCTTCACAATGTGGTTCAAACGAACGCCTGCCATGATTAATTCCCCCTACGAGATAGTATCTTGATATGAGTTAATCATACCCTACGGCCCTCGCGGTGACTATGCACAATCCCTACAAAAAAATCACTTTCTTTTCGTTACTTTGTACAATAGCATGGCAATCTTCACAAGAACCGCATTATTAAAGGTCCGGACATCCAATCCGGTCTCCTGTTTGAACTTGTCCAGGCGGTACAGCAGCGTATTTCGGTGGATGTAGAGCTTTTTCGCCGTCTCGCTGACATTGCAGTCCAGTTGAAAAAACTGTTCCAGCGTCGTCATCGTCTCCGGATCGAAAGCGACATCCAGCCGCTTCAGCACGCGCTCCAGGAAGCTGGCTTTTTCCGATTCCGGTACGAGGTGTACCAGCTTCTCTAGCTGCAGCTCCCAGGGCAGATGCATGCTGCTGCCGACATGGTAGGTACGCCCCAGCATGATCGTCTCCCGCAGTTGGAGCACGACGCTGTAGAGCGATTTGGCCGGCGTCATCGGGTAGTGGACGGCCAGATGGGCCTCGCCCACCCACTCGTTCTCCAGCATCTCGTGCAGACCGTACCCCATGGCGGCCAGCTTGTCCTCCAGGGTTTCCTCATCCCTGTCGTCCATTCCATCCATCGACAGGATTTTCTCCGAGCCGAGGATAAGCCACTCTTTTTCCGTCAAGGGAATCAGCGTAATCTCCGCATCAAAAAAGGAATCGAGCAGCTTCTTCAGCTCCGCATATTGCACGCGGCGCGAGGTTGTATAGTCTCCATAGAGAAGAATAGGTACTTTTGTGGAATAGAGTGACAATAGAGATACGAGCTGGTCCGGCATCTCCGCATGGGTGAAGCCGCGCTCCTGCTGCTGATGCAGCCAATCCCGCACCAACCCGGCTTTGCGTTCTTCCTCGCTCGGCATACGGACCAGCTTAGACTCGGGCTCCTTCTTGGCTGCAAGCACCAAGTCCACGAGACGCCGTTCAACTTCACTGACCAGCGGCTCATCAGCAGCCAATAAAAGCGCTTCCGTTTCCTGCTTCTGTACCAGCCAGTATACCCGACCATGCTTAACTAAGCTGACACTGGGCTCTTCAGAGGCTCCCCAAGCTTGCTCCCAATCGGTCAGCGGCCACTTGACCGCTTCTACGTTGATGCCCAAAATACCTTCCAGCTGCTCTCTCACCGTTCCCCAGTCCATCCGGCTCCCAACCTTCATCTATAAGGTATTATATCTAGTTACATCTCTCCATATTGTATCATAACCCTCTTACTTCCTTGCAACTCGAAGGGAATACGCAGGCCCCCTCGCATCGGATATAGGGCGCTGCCTATGGAAATCATAGTAATTAGTTGGTGATTCTATCATTCATTGAAAAAGGAGGGCTCACCTTGCCCGATCTACGATACGGCCGCGGAACCGCAGCACTGGATATCCCGTCCTCCAAGGCCTGGGATTCACTTACTTATCCTGGCACGGACCGAGCCGCCTCGCCTCAGCTCTCATTGGAACGCATCCGTCGGTCTCTTGCTCATCCCTTGGCCTCTCCTCCGCTTCGTGAAGCTGCCGCCGGCCATTCTCGTGCCGTCATCCTGATCAGCGACGGGACACGTCCATGTCCGAATCGGCTCATGCTGCCCCTACTGCTTCAGGAACTGACTGCGGCCGGTATTGCGGATGAGCAAGTGGACATTGTGGTGGCCTTGGGAGCCCACCGCCGTCACACGGAGAAGGAACTGATTGAACTCGTCGGCGAGGAGATTGCGGACCGGGTTCGAATTCATAACCATTCTTCAGATCCGGAGGACTGCGTATTCGTAGGAACCACCAAGCTGGGGACCCCCGTAGAAATCAACCGCCTCGTGGCGGAAGCCCCTTTCCGGATTGCTACCGGCAATATTCAGCCGCATGCACTGGCGGGAATTTCGGGAGGGGCCAAGGCCCTCGTCCCCGGTGCCGCTTCCCGGCGTACCATCGAATATAATCACGGATTGTCGCTAAAGTATCCCGGCAAAGCCGGAAAAGCGGACAACCCTTTATACGCGGATATGGTTGAGGCACAATCATTCACCCCCATCCACTTTATCCTGAATGTTATTTTGAATCATGAGAATGAAGTATTGGACTCCTTCGCAGGGGACCTTGTAGAGACGCACCGCAGCGGGGCACGGCTCGCCGCCCGGTATTTCCTGCTGCCTGTACGTGAGCTCTATGATGTTGTCGTCGTCTCTGCGGGAGGAGCCCCCAGGGATCTGCAGCTTTATCAAGCGCTGAAATCTCTTCGTAATGCGGCTGCCTTTACCCGTCCTGGAGGCAAGGTTCTGCTTATCGCAGAATGCCGGGAAATGCTCGGAAGCGGCGTCCTTCAGGATTGGCTTGAGACGATGCCCGACCTTCAGCGCAGTACGAATGCCTTGAAGGAGCATTTTGTACTTGGTGCCCATAAGCTGCTTCACGTGGAAGAGATAGTAAACCGGGTTCAGGTGCATCTCTACTCTTCTCTTTCCCCTCACTGGGTTGATCTGCTCGGCTTCTCGACCATCTCTGATCCGAATGAATGGCTTCGCAGAACCCTTGCTGAGCAATCCGATCTCAGCTTGGCCGTCATGCCTTTTGGATCGCTCACTTTTCCCCAGCCTTCTGAAGAAGCATAGCAGCTCACACAGCTTTGTCCCAATCAAAAAAACCGCCTTGAGGATAACTTCTCCCTTGGCGGTTTTTACTAATTCCCTATAAAACAAAAAAAGACCCCTATCGAGGTACTTACTCCAAAATGGTGAGCCATGTAGGACTCGAACCTACGACACCCTGATTAAAAGTCAGGTGCTCTACCGACTGAGCTAATGGCTCTGGATGAAAAGAAGTGGTGGAGGCTGATGGATTCGAACCACCGAACTCGATGAGAGCAGATTTACAGTCTGCCGTGTTTAGCCACTTCACTAAGCCTCCACAAAACAATGGTGCCGCCGAGAGGACTTGAACCCCCAACCTACTGATTACAAGTCAGTTGCTCTACCAATTGAGCTACAGCGGCATACATGGTGGCTCGGGACGGAATCGAACCGCCGACACGAGGATTTTCAGTCCTCTGCTCTACCGACTGAGCTACCGAGCCTTAGTATATATAGTTATGATTTCTGTATTCCTCAAAACAAGGAATAAATGGCGGAGCCGACGGGATTCGAACCCGCGGTCTCCTGCGTGACAGGCAGGCATGTTAGGCCTCTACACCACGGCTCCACACTAGAGTAAAATTGGTTGCGGGGGCAGGATTTGAACCTGCGGCCTTCGGGTTATGAGCCCGACGAGCTACCGGGCTGCTCCACCCCGCGTCAGTAAAAACATTATGGTGGAGGCTGACGGGATCGAACCGCCGACCCTCTGCTTGTAAGGCAGATGCTCTCCCAGCTGAGCTAAGCCTCCTGGGTAACCAAACCATATGTATCAACAAGTTTGGAAATATGGTAGCGGCAGAGGGGATCGAACCCCCGACCTTACGGGTATGAACCGTACGCTCTAGCCAGCTGAGCTATGCCGCCATATTATTCAATGATGCGGTTGAAATCTACGGAGAGAGAGGGATTCGAACCCTCGCACCACTTGCGCAGTCTAACCCCTTAGCAGAGGGTCCCCTTGAGCCACTTGGGTATCTCTCCATGCATCAATCGACTTTCAAGGCTTGTACCTTGAAAACTGGAAACGAAACGGTCGTTCGGATATATCATTTTGCGTTCCGTTGTGCTTCGCACAAAGGTCACTACCAAAATGATATATCCTCACTCGCTAGCTAAAGACCTCACATCTACATTACTGCTGCCGCTTCCTTGCGGAAGCTAGTGGATAAGCCCTCGACCGATTAGTATTCGTCAGCTCCACACGTTGCCGCGCTTCCACCCCGAACCTATCAACCTCGTCGTCTACAAGGGGTCTTACATACTGGGAAATCTCATCTTGAGGGGGGCTTCACGCTTAGATGCTTTCAGCGCTTATCCCGTCCGTACTTGGCTATCCAGCCGTGCTCCTGGCGGAACAACTGGTACACCAGCGGTACGTCCATCCCGGTCCTCTCGTACTAAGGACAGCTCCTCTCAAATTTCCTGCGCCCGCGACAGATAGGGACCGAACTGTCTCACGACGTTCTGAACCCAGCTCGCGTACCGCTTTAATGGGCGAACAGCCCAACCCTTGGGACCTACTTCAGCCCCAGGATGCGATGAGCCGACATCGAGGTGCCAAACCTCCCCGTCGATGTGGACTCTTGGGGGAGATAAGCCTGTTATCCCCAGGGTAGCTTTTATCCGTTGAGCGATGGCCCTTCCATTCGGTACCACCGGATCACTAAGCCCGACTTTCGTCCCTGCTCGACCTGTTTGTCTCGCAGTCAAGCTCCCTTATGCCTTTGCACTCTTCGAATGATTTCCAACCATTCTGAGGGAACCTTGGGGCGCCTCCGTTACGCTTTAGGAGGCGACCGCCCCAGTCAAACTGCCCACCTGACACTGTCCCCGCACCGGATCACGGTACCAGGTTAGAACTCCGATACGATCAGGGTGGTATCCCAACGGCGCCTCCACCCAAGCTGGCGCTCAGGCTTCTCAGGCTCCCACCTATCCTGTACAGATCGTACCAAAGTCCAATATCAAGCTGCAGTAAAGCTCCATGGGGTCTTTCCGTCTTGTCGCGGGTAACCTGCATCTTCACAGGTATTAAAATTTCACCGGATCTCTCGTCGAGACAGCGCCCAAGTCGTTACGCCATTCGTGCGGGTCAGAATTTACCTGACAAGGAATTTCGCTACCTTAGGACCGTTATAGTTACGGCCGCCGTTTACTGGGGCTTCGGTTCACAGCTTCGGGTTACCCCTAACCGCTCCCCTTAACCTTCCAGCACCGGGCAGGCGTCAGCCCGTATACTTCGCCTTGCGGCTTCGCACAGACCTGTGTTTTTGCTAAACAGTCGCTTGGGCCTTTTCACTGCGGCCCCCTCGGGCTATTCACCCTACCGAGGCACCCCTTCTCCCGAAGTTACGGGGTCATTTTGCCGAGTTCCTTAACGAGAGTTCTTCCGCGCGCCTTAGCATGCTCTGCTCGCCTACCTGTGTCGGTTTGCGGTACGGGCACCTTCTCCCTGGCTAGAGGCTTTTCTTGGCAGCCTGAACTCATGACCTTCGGTACTTAAGTTTCCCTCCCCATCACAGCTCAGCCTTACGATGTGCGGATTTGCCTGCACATCAGCCTCACTGCTTGGACGAGCATCCATCAGCTCGCGTCACTATCCTTCTGCGTCACCCCATTGCTCATAACGGTTCACGGTGGTACAGGAATTTCAACCTGTTGTCCTTCGACTACGCCTTTCGGCCTCGCCTTAGGTCCCGACTTACCCTGAGCGGACGAGCCTTCCTCAGGAACCCTTAGGCTTTCGGCGGATCAGATTCTCACTGATCTTTTCGTTACTCATACCGGCATTCTCACTTGTATGCAGTCCAGCTGTCCTCACGATCAACCTTCAACCCGCATACAACGCTCCCCTACCCCAGGATATCATAGATATCTAGTCATAGCTTCGGTGGTGTGTTTAGCCCCGTTACATTTTCGGCGCAGAGTCACTCGACCAGTGAGCTATTACGCACTCTTTCAATGGTGGCTGCTTCTAAGCCAACATCCTGGTTGTCTGTGCAACTCCACATCCTTTCCCACTTAACACACACTTGGGGACCTTAGCTGATGATCTGGGCTGTTTCCCTCTTGACAATGGATCTTAGCACTCACTGTCTGACT
>NZ_CP187970.1:0-182500 GCF_049942825.1 Paenibacillus sp. S-38 | reverse complement strand
GGCCGGCAGTCATACCGGTTCAGGCAGAACAGATGCGGCCCCTTCTTCTCCAGCGGGGAGCCGCAGTAAGGGCACTGGCTTGGAGGCACGATCTCCTCCCCGTCGGCTTCCTCCGTCACCTTCCCGAGAATCTCCGGGATGACGTCGTTCGAACGGCGGATATAGATCAGCGAGCCAAGCGCATGCTTCAGGTTCTTCCGCTCGATATCGTCCATGTTATTCAGCGTGCAGTTCTGCACGGTCACCCCGGCGAGATCGACGGGCTCCACCCGGGCCAAAGGCGTAACCTTGCCTGTCCGGCCCACGTTCCATGTCACGCCAAGCAGCGTCGTGACGGCTTCTTCGGCCTCGAACTTGTAGGCGACGGCCCATCTCGGGAATTTGTCGGTATAGCCGAGCACTTCGCGTGTCCGCATATCGTTCACTTTGACCACGAGTCCGTCAATCAGGAAGTCGAACGTATGGCGGATCGATACTAGATGCTGCAGCTCGGCTTCCACCGCTTCGATCGAGTCGAAGAATTTGACGTGAGGGCTGACCTTGAACCGGTTCTCCCGCAGGAAATCGACCATCTCCTGATGGTCGGTAAACTGAAGGGATTCCGAGTAGCCGACATTGTAGAAATAAGCGTTCAGCTTGCGCTCCGCCGTAACCTTGGGATTGAGGTTGCGCAGGGCGCCAGCTGCCGCATTCCGGGCATTCTTCAGCGGCTCCGCGGCCGTCTGGTTGTATGCCTCGAGCACCGACAGGTTCATGATGCCCTCGCCCTGCACTTCAATCCTGCCCTCCGTGTACGGAATACGCAGAGGGATGGAACGAATCGTCTTCACGTTCGCGAGAATGCCCTCTCCCACCACACCGCTGCCGCGGGTGGCCGCCTGGACGAGTTCACCTTTGTCGTACGTCAGGTTCAGCGTCAGGCCGTCGAACTTCAGCTCCACCACAAAGGAGGGCGGAGGCAGCGGGTCGTCCTCGTGCTTGCTGTTATAGTCATTCACAAGCTTCTGGACACGCGCATGCCAAGCCATCAGGTCATCATGGGTCTGCGCCTTATCGAGACTCCAGAGCCGGGCGAGGTGCCGGTGGGATTCGAAGCCCTTCAGCAGTTCCCCGCCGACTCTCAGGGTAGGGGAATCCGGCAGAATCGCGCCGGTCTGCGCCTCCAGCTCCTGCAGCCGCTTGTACAGCGCATCCCATTCCGCATCCGAAATGGAGGGCTGGTCGAGCGTGTAATACAAATAGTTATGCTTATTGATCTCATCAATCAGGGCCTGCATCGTCTCCAAAGCCGAGGGCATGGATCACTTCATCCTCTCATGGCAGCGTATGGATATAAATCTAGTATGCGCGGATTATACCTTAGTAATCGGGGCGAACTTTGCGAGCAGCCGCTTGACGCCCACGGGGGCGGGGAAAGCGATCTGCAGCTCGGTGTCATCCCCCGAGCCCTTGAGCGCGACAACGGTCCCCGTGCCCCATTTGCCGTGCGAGACTTTGTCGCCCATGGCAAAGTCGAGGCTCTTCGGCGCGGAGGCCGCGGACGCGCCGCCTGTGACTGCGCCGGCGGCCGGGGCCGCCCCGCCGCCGCGGAAGCTCACCGGCGTACGGGCCGATGCCGCGGCCGGTGCGCCGCCGAAGCCTCCGGCACTGCCGAAGCGGCGCTCGCCGCCGGCGGAGCCGAACCCCGCGCTGCCGCCGCGGCCGAAGCCGCCCGGACGGGCCGGCTCGAGCAGCTCCGGCGGGAGCTCGCGCAGGAACCGCGACGGCGCGTTCTGCGCCGTCCGGCCGAACAGCGTGCGCATCCGCGCGCACGTGAGGAAGAGCTGTTCCTCGGCACGGGTGATGCCCACGTACGCGAGGCGCCGCTCCTCTTCGAGCTCCTCGTTGTCGGCCACTGCCCGGGAATGCGGGAATACGCCTTCCTCGAGGCCCATAATGAAGACAACGGGGAACTCGAGGCCCTTGGCGCTGTGCATCGTCATGAGCACGACGCCCTGCTTGCCTTCTTCCGGATCGGCGTTCATCGAGTCGATATCCGCTATCAGCGCCAGGTCCGTCAGGAAGGAGACCAGCGATTTGTCTTCATTGCGCTTCTCGAAATCCATCGTTACGGACAGGAACTCGTCGATGTTCTCGAGACGGGCCTGGGACTCGATTGTGTTCTCGCGGCGCAGCTCGTCGCGGTAGCCGGAGAGCTCGAGCATTTTCTCCGTGAGCTCGGTGACCGACAGGTATTCCACCATCCGGTGCAGGTTCTCGATCATATCGCGGAAATCCGCGAGCGCATTCTTCGCCTTGGCGGCCATCTCGATGGCATCCACGTTCTCCAGCATAGCGAAGAGGGAGACTCCGAACTGCGCCGCCGCGCCCGCCAGGCGGTCCAGCGACGTATCGCCGATGCCCCGCTTCGGCACGTTGACGACACGGGCAAAGGAAATATCGTCGTCGGGATTGGAGATCAGTCTCAGGTAAGCGAGAATGTCCTTGATCTCTTTGCGGTCATAGAACTTCACACCGCCAACGATCTGGTAGGGGATGTCCGACTTGATGAGAATTTCCTCTATGACACGGGACTGGGCATTCGTACGGTACAGAATCGCATGATCCTTGTAGCGGCGGCCGTTGTCCAGGTTGCGGCGGATCTCGCCCGTGATGAAGTAGCCTTCCTCATGCTCGGAATCGGCCTGGTAGACCTTGATTTTGTCCCCTTCGGCCTTGTCGGTCCACAGGTTCTTGACCTTGCGCCCCGTATTGTTGGCGATGACCTTGTTGGCCGCGTTCAGGATATTGGATGTCGAACGGTAGTTCTGCTCAAGCAGGATCGTCGTCGCATTCGGATAGTCCTTCTCGAAGTCGAGAATATTGGAGATATCCGCGCCGCGCCACTTGTAGATCGACTGGTCGCTGTCGCCCACCACGCAGATCCGCTTGTGCTTGTCAGCCAGCATCCGGCAAAGCATGTACTGCGCCCGGTTCGTATCCTGGTACTCGTCCACGTGGATGTACTGGAATTTGTTCTGGTAGAAGTCCAATACTTCCGGCACCTGCTTGAACAGCTCGATCGTCGTCATGATGAGATCGTCGAAGTCCAGCGAGTTGTTCGCCCGGAGCTTGCGCTGGTAGGAAGAGTAGACCTTGGCCACGATGCCGTCAAAATAATCCCCGATCTTCCGCTCGAACATCTCCGGGGTCTGCAGCTCGTTCTTCGCGTTGGAGATCGCGGCCTGCACCGCCTTCGGCTCGAATTTCTTCGAGTCGATGTTCTGCTCCTTCATGATGTTGCGGATCACGGAGAGCTGGTCCCCGGAATCCAGTATCGAGAAATTCGAGGTGAAGCCGATCCGCGAAATATCCCGGCGCAGAATCCGGACGCACATGGAGTGGAAGGTGGATACCCAGATGTCGCCGCCCTGCGGACCGACCAAAGTACTTACCCGCTCCTGCATCTCCCTTGCCGCCTTGTTAGTAAAGGTGATGGCCAGGATGCTCCAAGGCGCAGCCTTGCGCGTAGCGATCAGGTAAGCAATGCGGTGCGTCAGCACGCGCGTCTTGCCGCTCCCTGCGCCGGCCATGATCAGCAGAGGCCCTTCGACCGTCTCCACCGCCTGCTTCTGTTGGGGATTGAGCTTGTTGACCGCCTGAAATATATCGATAGGTTGGTTAATCATAGTCGGTTCCTTTCTGTCCACCGGAGAGCCGCGGGTTACCGGCCGGCTGCACCGCCTGCTTCACGGACGGCCTGCACCGTCTGAAGCGCGCTCTCCAGATCGTAATAAATGCTGTTGCCGACGACAACGGTATGCGCCGCCTCCGCCGCCTGCAGGGCCTTCTCCGGCCCGTCGATGCCGCCGCCATAGAAAAGGCGGGACTCCTCAAGCAGGCCGGAGACTTTCTTCACAAGGGCCATGTCGCCGAAAATTCCGCTGTACTCCATATAAATGACCGGACAGCGGAACAGACGCTCGCCGAGGCGGGCATAAGCCTCCACATCCCTGCCCGAGAGCTCCGTCTCGGAAGAGGTAACGCGTGCGGCTGCAGAATCGCCGTTCAGCATGATGTATCCCTCGGTGACGATCTGGCTCCAGTCCATGATCGCCCCGTATTCCTTGAGCGCCGCATGCTGCCTCCCCGTAATCCACTGTGGATCCCGGCTGTTGAGCACCACCGGAATGAAGTAAAGGTCAAACCCGGGCACGATCGCCTCCTGTTCGGAGACTTCCAGCACGCAGGGCACCTCATACCGGCGGACGCGTGCCAGCAGATCGACCGTATTGTCGAAGGTTACACCGGTAGACCCGCCGACCATAATCGCATCGGTACCCGAAAGGCATACCTTCTCCAGCGCTTCGTCGCCCAGCTCCCGGTCGGGGTCCAATTTGAATACATGCTTCCATGTTTTGAGATCGAGATGCAAAAGAAAATCCTCCTGTCTGTCCACCCAAGGGAAGGCTGAAACTGAAGAAGCCTTCCTTCAAGCCGTTCAAGCCAAAAAAGTCCCTCTCACCGCGAACTTGCAAAGGATGCGGGTATGCCATGGGGCCGGGACCGGGGAATCCATATAAGTATCATCATAGAGATCAAACCAGCAGTAAAAACATCATTCTAGGGACTAGTCTAGTCTACCGGAGAGGGTGTGTCAATGAAAGACAACTTGACCCGGAGTACCCTGCCGCCCCCTGCCCATTATACCACAAAGGAAGAATGTACGTTCGGAAATTTAGTGTCCTTGCGGACACGCCAAAAAGAGGCAGCGGGGCTTCCCTCTTCCTGCCCCAACTGCCTCTATGAATAGCCTCGGCCTACCTGCCGCCTGCCCGTTATGACTCGGTGCGGAACTCCGTGATGACCAAACGGTCCCCCTGAATTTGGTATTCAGAGGAGTGGCTCAGCACCGATTCCGCCCCATCCCCGCGCCTTCTGCCGTTCAAAGTAAGCTTATACTGGTTATTAGCCGGCTGTTCCTTGCGGAGCTCATACCGGTCCCACTCGCTGCGCAGCCCAAGCATCGCCTTGGTGCTATTGGCCTGATAAGTGCCCACCGTAGCATCGTGGCGGTAAAAATAATCGATCAGCCGCTGGGCCATCTGCGACGAATAAACCTGGGTCAAATGCTTGTGCATCTCCCGCATCGCGTACTCGTCCATCTCACCGGTTACCGGGGAGGAGAGCACCTTGTGCGTCCAATCGTCCACCTGGCGGATCCAGGTGATCACCTGCTCATCGGTTCCCGACAGGACCTCCTTGCCCATCGGCGGGGGAGTAACTTGGGAGAAAGTCTGCAGCAGGCGCTCCCGGCCCACGGTCTTCTGCAAGGTCTTCATGTTCGCGTCGTTGCTGCCGTCTCCGTTCTGGCAGCCGGCCAGCAGGGTTGCAAGCAAGCCTAGCATCAGCAATCGTTTCATCGGAGTACCCTCCTGCGTTTGGCGGTTTTCTCGTATTATGGGTAGAATCCGAAAAACTATACCCTTCGCCCTCCAAGTGCAATAGAGAATACCCGGTTGAGGTAAGTTAATAAAAGAGCAGGATGAAGGCACTACCCGCAATCAGGAGGGAGCCCATGAGTAAAAAGAAGCGTTCACCGTCCGTGCTTGGCCGCTGCGAGCTCTGCCTCCGTGAAGGAGTCGAAACAACGGAGCATCATCTGACCCCCAAGGAAAGGGGAGGCACCTTTCTCGGCACGGCCGACCTCTGCATCCCCTGCCACAAGCAGATCCACGCCCTCTTCACCAACGAAGAGCTCGCGGCCGGCCTGAATACGCTGGAGGCGCTGCGCGCCAACGAAGCCATCGGCGGTTTCCTCCGGTGGATTCGAAAACAGCCGCCATCCGCTCTCCCCCGCGTACGCAAATCCCAGCATGTCCGGGGGAAGCGCTGACCCGGGTAAGCAGGACAAGATAACCGGCTTCGCCGTCCTTTACGGACGAGGCTCGTTTATTAAGAAATATAAGATGACAGAATCGAGCCCTGGCGAGATATAAATTCTTATATTTGAACAAAAACAATCCCCCGGACTGCAGCAAGGCTGCTCTCCGGGGGATTGGACGGGAGGACAAAGGTTGCGGAGGTCCCCTCCGCTGCGCTGTCCCCTGCGATTTGGGCGGGTGCCCGCCTAGTATTGCGGACGGCGCTTGTTACATCATGTATTTAGTGCCCTGATGGGACCCTTGGCTGCCACTCTGAGACTGCCTGGTGGCGGAGGCCGAGGAGCTGCTGCCCTGCTTTCCGGCACTGCCCGAGCCTTCCGAGGAGGATGCTGCGCTCATGCTGTATCCGCCAATCTGGCGGCCGGCGGAAGAAGCGATCCCTGAGGAGGCATACCCTTGGCTCTGCTCGCCCGCCTGGGAAGAACTGCCGTACGATTCGGTGGCACTGCTGCCGTAACGGCCGCTGTTATACTCCTGTACGGCCTGCTTGGCCGTGTAGTATTCTCCGGCGTCCGTACCGGCCACCGAGGATTTCTGGCTGAAGTCGTTGTCCTGCTGGGAAGACCCGTAGGTGTTGTAGCCTGCGGAATAGCCCTGCCCCTGAAGCAGCGGCTGACTGTATGATGAGCTGAACCCTTGGCCCGGACTCTGGGAGGGAGCGGACTGGCCGTAAGACGTATTCTGCGAGCCCGTACCGTACGACGTCTGTCCCCCCTGCGAGGAAGGAGACGTAAAGTTCGCTCCGCCGACATTATAGCTCGTCTGATACGCCTGCGGGGACGGCTGCTGCTGGAACGCCAGGTTCTGCTGCTGATAGGCTTGCGTCTGCTGCTGGCCCTGTACGCCCTGCTGCTGGTACAAGCCCGCGCTGCTGGCGTACGCGTTCTGCACGGCCCCTTGTACGGTGCTCTGCAGCTGCTCCGCTTTGTGGATCTGGTTCTGCAGCTCCTGCTGCACTTCCTGCTGGGACGCCAGACGGATATTGCCGTATCCGTTAATCTGGGACAGCACGGTAAACAGCTCCGCCTGATCCTGAAGCGTCTTCTGCGTCAGGGATATGAACGTCTGGCGGATCGCCGGATGCGTGGCTTCGAGCGCGGCTGTCGTATATTCACGGGCTGTACGCTTGAGCTCGGACAGGACCAGCTTCGCCACGTCCTGCTCATCGAGATGCAGGTGGCGCTGCTCGGAAGCCTGCTGGCCCTGCTGGTTGTAATTCGTTTGATACATGGCCTTTGGCACCTCCTATGTATGCTTAATGGGTCGTCTGCGTATGCTGCTGCAGGGTCCGGAGCAGTTGATCCGTATTCTGCAGGCGCTCCTGGGCGATCTGGGCCAATTTTTGCTTGAGCTGGGGCGTCTGGCTCTCCATCACCCCTTGAACCGCAATCTTGGCGAGCAGTTCTTCGTTCGAGAGCGAGTCGGAGATATAGGCCAGCTCCTTGGCCGTGACCGTATTGCCGCTAAGGGTCTGCTGCTGTTGTTGTTGATTGTACATATGGAAGGTCCTCCTTTCCTGATCGACAAGGGTAGATTGCCCAGGTGAATGGAAAAATATGTGCACCTTGGAAAAGTTTTTTCGAGGTTACATTGCGGGCGGTGTATGGGGCTCCGCTCTGTGCCGATCTTCAGTCCATCTGGTATAGTGGTAGAGGAAAGGAGCTGTCTCCATGGAGCCCTCAATGAACAGCCTGCTCGGATATTGGCTGAAAATCACATACCGGAATATCTGCAATTATCTCGACGAACAGCTGGCTCCCTTCGGCATTACCAATGCCCAGCTCGGTGTACTGCTCATGCTGTGGGAAAAGGAAGGGCTCACCCAAAAGGATCTTCAAGAAGGACTCGGGATCCGGGCGGCTTCCCTGTCCCATCTGATGAAGAGCCTGGAAGCCAAGGGCCTGATCCGGCGCCAGGCCGATGAGCGGGACACCCGGGTGAACCGGGTCTATCCCGCTGGGGCCTCCTGGGAGATCCGGGAAGCCTGCCTGCGGATTACGGCGGAAGGCGAGCGCCGTCTGACGGAGCATCTGTCCGCCGCGGAGAAAGAAAAACTGCTCGGACAGATGAGACGAATGAACGATAACTGGTAATAACCGTCCGTGGGACTCCGCTCCTGCTCCGGACGGCGACGCTGTTCTTTCCTCCCGATACGTACGCGGGCTTCTTCCATAGGGCCCCCATTCTCTCCTTACGGCAGCCCTGAACCAAGCCGGCTTCAGGGCACTGTCTTATCGGACGGCCCCTGATTGGGATCTATTGACAAAAGGGCTAGCTCGGCCTATGATTTAGTTAGATATCTAACCTTTAGATATCTAACTAAATCATAGGAGGCATCGCCTTATGACGGATGACGTGATGTACCGCCGTTCCAATCTGAATCGGATCGCCGATGTTCAGAAGCTTGTTCCCGCCGCGGCCGGCGCCTACTTCCGGTTCGAGAAGGAGACCTTCGCCGAAGGAGCCATTCCTTCGCGAACCAAAGAGCTGATCGCAATTGCAGCCGCCCATGTGACCGGATGCCCCTACTGCATCGACGTGCATGTAGGCAAGTTCAAGGCCCTTGGGGGGACGGCGGAAGAAGTGATGGAAGCCGCCGTGGTTGCCGGTGCGGTGAAGGCGGGAGCAGCCCTCGCTCACAGCACGCATGCGCTGAGGGCCTATGAGGAACTGCCCTAAGCCTTCGAGCTCGCACGCCTAAGGCCGCACTCCCTCAGGCCTCCGGCCTGCCGACCGTCTCTCTTACGACCGTATCCAACAGCTCGTGCGGCTTCTGCAGCACATAGTCCGGCTGCGCACCGCGCAGCAGCGCTTCGGCGTCGTAGCCCCAGGTGACGGCAGCGACGGGAAGGCTCACGCGGCGGCAGGCTTCGATGTCTCGAAGCTCGTCGCCGACATAGACCGTCTCCTCCGTCAGCAGCCGCTCCGCCCGCAGCAGGCGCCGGATCGCCTTGTCTTTGCCGAAAAGGTTCGAAGCCGTAAAGATGAAGTCCGGCTCGGCCCACCCGCCGCGGTCCAGGAACGCACGGATATTATCCGCGTGGTTCGACGAGAGGATCCCGGCGCGGATCCCCCGGCGGCGGAGCTCTCCCAGCACCTCCGGCATGCCCGGTACCGGCTCCAGCTCCGTGACGGCCCGCTTGTAACGCCGCTTGACCTCGAAGAGCAGGGGCGGAAGTTTATGCAGCGGGCATCCCAGGGCGCGGAGCCGGTCGGGGACCGACAGAGCCGCCAGGGCGGGGATCTCCTCTTCACGGATCTTCCGATAGCCGTAAGCATCCGAAAGCTCGTTAAAGAGGCGGACCGCCAAGTCCCGCGAAGCGACGAGGGTCCCGTCAAAATCGAAAATCACCGTTTTCTTCATTCTGAAAGGCCTGCCTTCCCAACGCCCATTTCTTTCTACTTATCATCGCAGGGCCGGCAGACCGGGTCAACCCTTTTTCTTCCTGATTTGTCACTTGCAACAGAAAAAGAGCCCGCCCGGACGTTATTCCGCCCGGAGCGGGACTCTTCTGGCTCTCTTTCAAAGGTTTATCCTCCTGCCAGGAAATCGGTCAGGGAGGTCTCCTCCGCTTCCGGATTCCCTTCCCTCTTCCATGCCAGGGCAAAGGACTCGTACTTCAAATCCTCCGGGAACGTCGTCTCGAGATCCCCGAAGTACTTCTCGATGACTGTACGCTGCGACCGGTGGGCAAGCAGCGCTCGGCGCTTCACATCCCACCGGCCTCTGGAGTCCAGCCGGTACGTAATGCGCCGTCCCCGGGCCGCCGGACCGAAGAGGAAGTAGTACAGCTTGCGCACGGACGCACAGCCTCCTCCGAAGACCGCCTCACGCGCCCCACGGGAAATGGCGATATGATCGGGGTGCCTGTTGCCGCCGTCCTCAGGGAACGTTACGACAATCTCGACTCCGTGCCGGTTCAGAAAATCCGTGATCCTGGCGGACAGCTCTTCTGCAGGCACGTCCCCCAGCTTGCCGTCCGGGAAGCCCAAGTGCTCCACTTCCCGAATCCCAAGGATCTCCGCCGCGCCGGCGAGCTCCTTCACCCGCACCTCCGCCAGCTCCTCCCTGCTCAGGGGGCCCAAGGGGCCACTCTGTCCCGCATCCCCTTTGGTAGCCGACAGCAGAACCACCTTATGCCCCGCATCCGCCAGCTCGCGGGCAAGAATAGCGCTGCCGAACGTCTCGTCATCCGGATGTGCCAATACGAATCCAATTACGGCCTCCTTCATAACCTACCTCTCCTTTCTTTACTACAGCCATTATACCCCACCAGGCCGTCCAATTAACGATACGGCAGGAGGGAAGCACCCCTGGAGCGGGAAAGGACTGCATGCATTAGCGCTTTGTGAGGCAATAAGCAGCCTATCCGATGCAAAAAAAGAGGCCGCCGTCCGGGATTCTTCCCTTCAGGCAGGCCTCTTCTAAATCCATTGCTACTTCTGCTCCTGGGCCGCATCCTGCGGCGCCGCAGGGGCCGGAGCCGCAGCGTCTCCCGCTGCCGCTCCTTCGGCCGCCTTCGTCTTCGGCAGATCGGCGAGCTCCTGTACGCCGGCCGCCGGCACCGCAAACGCCCAGGCGTCGCCCTGCTTCGCGATCCAGACGCTGGCGCCGTCCAGCTTGCCGGTATAGAGGACGACCGTTTCCTTGCCTTCGGCGTCCGATTCTTTGACCTCCAGCCGCAGATCCGGCTGGTCCAGGCCTTTGACCTCCGACGCAGCCTTCGCCGGCTGGTCGGTCGTCAGGAACGACGCCTTGTCGAGATAAGCCGAGGCGTCCGCCCCTTTGAGCTCCTTGTCGCCGAGTTTCCAATTGGCTTCATACGACTTTTTGTCCGGCTCGGCCTTGGTCAAGGTCCACTTCTCGCCCTTATAGTCCACCCCGATGGAACGGACCGCTTCATAGTTCAGCTTCACGGGGCTCTTCTCCATAAAATCGAGAGGCTGCTTCGCGAGCGACGTGACATGCATTTCCGCGAGTTGGAACACCTCCGGTGAAGAGCCGAACTTTGCATAATAAAAGCCCTGCACGGCCACCGGATCGCCCACGGACAGCGTCTGCTTCGTACCGTCCTTCAGGGTCACGGTGAACTCCTGCTTCGGCTGGGCCAGCCCGAACTGCGCAAGGTCCGACGGGTTCGCATCGACCGTCTTCTCCTTCTTCGCATTCGTGAAGCTGTCCACCCAGGCGCCCGGCTCGTACTCGTTCAGCGGCATCGCGGACGGCTTCGTCATCGCCCACTTGCCGTCCTTCTGCTCAAGCTCGACGACCGTGTCGCCGTTCTTGATCGTATATCCCGTCACATCCTGCTTACTTACCGTGACGAGCGCCGGAGTCTCCGGCGGCTTCTCCTTGAAGAAATCCTGGCTGGAAGCGTACCAGAATCCGCCGATGCAGAGAATGACGAGAACGAGGGTCGGTATCAGCCGCTTCATCCCAGTCTCCTCCTCCACCAGATCAGACCGCCGACGACGAGGAAGAACAGCGGGTACAAGAGCACCGTACCATAGAAAATCGTGCTGCCCTGGCTCTGTGTCAACGCCGCCGTCTGCGGTGCGTCGCCTTCCCGCGGCCGGATCGTCACCTGATCCTTCTGCTCCTGCAGCCAGCCGACGCTGTTCAGGGCGAAGTCCCGGTTGCCCTGCTGCTGGATGATGCTGTCCTGGAAGAACGTCGAGCCGCCAAGCACCACCGCCTTCGGCTTCTGGTCCTTATCTTCGACGACATAGCCCAGGTTGAGCGGCCCCTTGACGTCCTTGGCGTCATTGGCGCTGCGGCTGGAGTTCGCCAAGGTCTGCAGATCCGTCTCGCCGTACGCCTTGTCCGTCGTCTTCAGGATCGGCGTAGCCGGGAAGTCGGCCACCGGCTGATCGGAGCCCAGGCTGACCGCCAGCGTCATCATCGTCAGCAGGTTGTACTGCTGCAGCTTGCTCGTAATCTCATGGCTGCCGTATTCCGGAATGATCGTCAGCGGATCGTACAGCATGCTCTGCTTCGGCTCGATCGCCACCGCATGCTGATCCTGGATGCCGTACTGGGCCATGATCGCATCGAGATTTTTCCAGCCTGCCGCCATGTCCTTATTGAAGCCGAGCGCCAGATACAGCTTGCCCTTGCCGCTCAGGTAGGTCTTCACGAGCTCCGCTTCCTTGTCAGAGAGATCGTTCTCCGGCCCGATGATGAACAGCACCTCGGCATCGTCCGGGATTTTGCCCTCACGCAGCAGATTGAGCTCCTTCACTTCATAGTTCTCACCCTCGAGCCCGCTGCGCCACAGGTTCATCTGGCTCATCGGCATTTCGTTATGTCCCGAGAGGAAGTACACCTTGCGCTTCTCCTTGGCATTCAGGTTGGCCAGCGCCTGCGTCAGCTTTTCTTCCCCGCTGAACTTGTACACGTCGCCCTGCTGCTGCCCCGGAATGAACATGTCGTAATAATAAATGGTCTTCTTCTGCGTGCCGCTCTCCACGACCAGGGTACCGGCCGGGTCCACCTCGTAATTCTTCGCTACCGCCGGATTCTTGACAAGATCGTATTCCTCGAACGTAATCTTGCCGTTCTGCCGTTTGTACTCCTGCACCAGATCCGATACCTGACGGGAAATAATCGGCTCGGTCCGGTCGCTCGTAAACGCGATAACGCGCACGTCCTTGTCCAGCGCCTTCAGCGTCTGGACCGTCTGATCGGCCAGCGTAAATTTGTTATCCTTCGTAAAGTCGACCTTGAGGTTCTTCGCCGAGTTCAGAAATATCGTCAGCACGATAAAGATGCCGATCACCGCCAGCGACAGTACGGTCGCGTTCGTTCCGCGGATCCACTTGTTCACTTGCCTCTTCCCCCTTTATCTCCAGCGTTTGCGTTCGAGCACTTGGATGCTCAGCAGCAGGAACACCGCGATCAGCGTCACATAGAACAGGACGTCCGAGAAATCGAGCACGCCCTTCTGCAGGTCGTTCGTACGCCCTACAATCGAGAACAGGCCCAGGTAGTCCTTAATCTTGCCGCCCACGGTGTCGCCAAGCCACTCAATCGTCCAGAACAAGAGCAGAATCGCAAACCCGATAATCCCCGACACCATCTGGTGCGAAGAAAGTGAGGAAGCAAACAGGCCGACCGCCATCATCGCCGCCCCCATCAGGAACATCGCAAGATAAGACATCCATAGGACAGGCTGATCCAGTTCGCCGAAGGCGCTGAGAATCAGCGGATAGATGAGGCTGCCCACGACGAGCAGCAGCTGGACGACGAGAGCGGCAAGATACTTGCCGAACACAATCTCCGTCAGCGACACGGGCGAAGTCAGCAGAAGCTCATCGGTGCCCTGGCGCAGCTCGTCGGAGACCAGCCGCATCGTCAGCAGCGGGATGATGAACAGGAACACGAACGTCGTCGAGCCAAAGATCGGACGCACATCCACATAGTACGGCGGATACAGGAAGTTCGCACTGAAAAAGTAGCCCGCAATGAGGAAAAAGAAAGCGAACGCCGCATAAGCGATCGGCGAGTAAAAATAATGCTGAAGCTCCTTCTTCGTCATGGCCATCATTCTACGCATGAGCCGCCACCTCCCCGTCCCCGTTCTCCGCCGCAGCCGCACTCTCCAGCGATTCGCTTGTCGTCAGCTTGAGGAAGATATCCTCCAGGCTGAGGCTCTCCCGCTTCATGGCGAGAATCGGATAGCGCTTCTCCGCCAGCCGGTAGAACAGCGCCTCACGGACATCTTGGCGGCCCTCCGACGTCACCAGCACCTTGACGCTGTCCCGGGCTGCGGAGGCGTCCGCTGCAAGCGTCGCCGGCTCCGCAGCAGGCTCCGCCGGGGCAAAGGACGCCGCGCCTTCCGCACCCAGCTCCCGCACGCTGCCCACACCCGGCACCGACGCAAGCTCGGCCAGCACCGCTTCGCGCGGACCGCGGACTTCGAGCGACACTTCGAACGTCTCGCCCATGGAATGGGCCAGCTGATCCGGCTGGCCATCCAGCACAATCTGCCCGCCGTTAATGATCAGCACGCGGTTGCACAGCGTGTTGATCTCCGGCAGGATATGCGTGGAGAGCAGCACGGTATGATTCTCCCCCAGCTCGCGGATGAGCTGGCGGATCTCGATGATCTGCTTCGGGTCGAGACCGGAAGTCGGCTCGTCGAGCACAAGCAGGTCGGGATTGTGCAGAATCGCCTGGGCCAGGCCGATCCGCTGCTTGTAGCCCTTGGAGAGGCTGCGGATGATCTGCCGCTCCCGCCCCTGCAGCCCGAGCCGTTCGATGACTTCCCCTATCCGCCGCTTCTGGTCTCTGGCGGGAATATCCCTCAGGTCCGCGATAAACTGGAGATAGGCGGACACCGTCATCTCCGGATAGAGCGGAGGCGTCTCCGGCAGGTAGCCGATCTTCTGCCTGGCCTTCTTCGGATGATCCGCCATCGACAGGCCGTCGATCGTGATGCTGCCGTGCGTCGGATTCAAATAACCCGTGATCATCCGCATCGTCGTTGTTTTTCCGGCCCCGTTCGGACCGAGAAACCCGACAATCTCACCGCGGTTCATCGAGAAATCGATGTTCCGGACCCCTCTCTGGTTCTCGTACAATTTGCTGACTCCTTTGACCTCAAGCACGGTCAAAACCTCCATTCGTCCCACAAATTCCTTCACTATCAAGCCATATCCAACTTAGGCCCGCCTTAACCAAAGTCACTATACAAGTGCAATCCTAAGCCAACCTTAACTCAACCTGAAAAGCACATTAAAAATTTGTGTCCAAATTGTGACAAACCCATGAACAAATAGAAAAGAGCATGCCAAAACCACCGCATTCCGCTAAGGGAACCGGTGTCCGGCACTGTCTTTTCATGTATATAAGACCTGCCCGTTTAATGTTCTTGGGGCTCCCGCTTTAGGGCCCAACCAGTCCAAGCCGCTCCGGCCAGATCGATCAGCCCCAGGGGGACAAACAAAACAGGCATGGCCTTCCCAAGCACAAATCCGGTAACGGATACGAACACCAGCGCCCGCAGCCAAATCGAAAGCCGGAAAAATTCATGCCAACCCTTGCGCGCGGCGAGCACGTAGTAGCCTCCCAAAAAGGCCAGCAGTTCTCCGATAAACCGGAGCCACACCTTCGGCAGCTCTACGATCCCGAGCAGTTCCCTCAGAAATCCGGGCAGCAAAAAAAGCACCGTACCCAGTACAAGCAGATATATGCCGAAGATCATCATGCTTTGCGATGCTCTCTTCATCCGATGTCCCGTCCCCTCCAGCCCCAGCTGCATCTTCTTGCCTACGCTGCCCTTCCTGTACGGGATGCGGGCAATTAACCCCTGCCTATATCTTACAGGGATCTGTGATTTTTGGATATGGGACCTGGACGCCCGGAGGCCCTCTTTCTTCCTAATATTTTCTTTAGGGGAAGGTCTGCAGGGGGATAAAATAGAAAACGCCGCTTTCCGGCATGGTTCTGCTTCCGGAAAACGGCTGTTTGTTATTTGACGAGCTGCCCGCGGGTGACGCCGAGCTGGTTCGTGGACTTGAGGGTCTTCCATACCTGAGTGCCGCTGATCTCACCACGCAGCGCTCGGCTGTACAGGCCGAGGACCTCGCGCACTTTCTCCGCGGACTCCTCCAAGAATTCAACGCGGAAGGTGGATACCCCGAGTTCCATGAAGTCCTTGAGATATTCCGCCCCCGACTGGTCGATGGCATTGTACACCGTGTTGCGGCAGCCTTCGTCCACCCGCACCGGATGGGAGAAGCCGACGCGGTCCCTGAGCGATGCCCGCTGCTCCTCGCATGGACGCCCGCAGTTGGTGTAATTCGTGCCCGGGCTCATGAAGGTGCAGTACACGCAATGTTCCGTGTGGAACATTGGCAGATGCTGATGAATGACCACTTCTAATGTCGAAGTGTCGGCGCGCCGCAGCAGATCCACCATCTGCTGGATATTCAAGTCGTAGGACGGCGTGACCCGGTCCAAGCCCGCTTCCTTGAACAGTGAAACGGCCTTGTGGTTGGCCACGTTCAGCGAGAAGTCGCCGATGAGCATCGGACGCTTCTCGGACGGATGCTCCGCAAAGTAGCGCAGGAACCAATACACAGCGCCCGTGTTGCGCACAAGCACGGCGTCAGGGCCCAGATTCAGGATGTTCTTGAAGTAGCCGGTTTCCCCCGGCATATGGATCCGCGGCGTGGCCAGCGCAATGCGCTTCCCTGCGGCATGAGCGGCTTCCACGGCAGCGGGGAACTGCTTGATGAACTCAAAGTCGGCATACACCATGTCGATGTCCGACCGGCAGGCTTCAACTACCTGCTCGAGCGAGCGGCAGAGCACGGTCAAGCGGGCCTGCGCCTTACCGCCGGCCGGCAGAGCAGACGCAGCCGGCGTGAACGGGGCGTCATCGTACGCGCCGACGGGGCGCTTGATGTAAGCCGGCGGCTTCTCGCGGAGCTCCAGTAGCCGCTCCGCCGCTTCCCGGCGCATCGCATTGAGCTCACGCATCGGCACGATCAGATCGCCGGCCAGCTGGACATCGACGTCGGCCAGCTCGAACACCGTGCCGCCAAGGCGGCCGAACTGCTCCTCGAACAACTCCGCCGTCATCGGACGCTTCTCGGCCACAGCCAGCGGCAGCTCGGACTCCACGGTCACCGTGTTCCCGAGCAGGGTATCCGTCCAGACGCTCTTCAGCGGCTGCCCGGCGGCCCCAGTCACGCGGATGTGCACAGGGAACGTGCGGTAAGGCTTGTCCGTCTCGAACGTCTGGCGCAGGCGCTTGTCGAGATGCGGATCGTTCGTCTTCCAGATCCGGTCGCCGACGTGCAGGCGGGCGAGCGCGACGTCATTGCGGCCCGGGATGATCTCGATCTCCCCGCCCGGCGCTTCGCCTTCGAACTTGACGCCCTTGCGGCGCAGGTCGTAGACGCGTCCGCCCTCTTCCTTCTTCGTCGGGTCGCCCGCGTCGAACACGATGCCGTCGCCCCGCTTCAGCGGCGCTTCCAGCTCGCAGACGACGCCGTCGCGCAGGATCTGCTTCACGCGGCCGAGATACACGCCGCGGCTCTTCGGATACGTGCCCTCCACGAGCTGCTTGTTGTTCGTCCCCTCAAGGAAGCCGTGCGTGAAGCCGCGCGAGAAGCTCTGCTCGAGCTCGCGCAGCTCTTCCTTCGTCGGTCTCGGATTCTCGCCGTCGAAGTACCGGTCGATCGCCTTGCGGTACTTGCTTACCACGTTCGCCACATACTCTGGGCTCTTCAGGCGCCCTTCGATCTTGAACGAGGTTACGCCCGCTTCGATCAGCTCGGGAACGAGCTCGAGCGCCGCCAGATCCTTCGGCGACAGCAGATAGGCAATGTCACCCATCGGCTTATGCTCCCCGTCGACCATGAGGTCATACGGCAGACGGCACGCCTGAGCGCACTCCCCGCGGTTCGCCGAGCGGCCTCCCCACATCTCGGAGGTCAGGCACTGGCCGGAATAAGACACACAGAGTGCGCCGTGCACAAACACTTCCATCGGAAGCTTCGCCTGGTCGCCGATCGTCTTGATCTGCTTCAGGTTGTTCTCGCGGCCGAGCACGACCCGTTCGATGTCGAACGGCTTCGTGAACTCGACGGCCTCCGGCGAGGTGATCGTCATCTGTGTCGACCCGTGAATCGGGAAGTCCGGCGAAAGCTCGCGGATCATCTTCACAAGACCCAGGTCCTGCACGATAACTGCATCCACGCCGGCGTCGATACAGGCTTCAATGAGCTCCTTGGCGCTCTCGAGTTCTTCTTCAAAGACCAATATGTTAAACGTCAAAAAACCCTTCACCCCGTAGCGGTGCAGGAACGACATGATATCCGGCAGCTCGTCCGTATGAAAATTATGGGCACGCGCACGCGCGTTGAATTTCTCCACGCCGAAAAAGACCGCGTCTGCCCCGTTCGCCACGGCCGCCCGCAAACAATCCCAATCCCCTGCAGGAGCCAACAGCTCAATATCGCTTTTGCGAATGTCACGCATGATGTTGTCATTACCTCCGGAAAGTATAGAACCCTTTTCTCATAGTGTACCAGAAAAGCCTACTATAAACCATGGACCGCTGTTCCAGCGCCCGGAGGGCCGCATGCAAAGGAGCGGTTCGTCCCGGATCGGCTGCAGGATCCACGTCGGAAACCCGCCCGCCGATTACCCGCATCATTTCACCAAAAAGGCCCATCCGTGCTATAATGGCAGAGGAATTAAGCCCAGCCTGGTATGGGGGATTATGAATTGAGCCTACTACGACACCGCAAAGCACTGGCAGCCGTTCTGCTTCTGCTGGCCGCGGGTCTGACGGCTCTGCTCTGGACCGCCGAGAAGGAACTCACGGTCCGGATGCTGTACGCCACGCAAGGCGACCGTTACGACACCGCCGCCTACAGCCAGCTGCGCCAATCGCCGGCAGCGGGCCTGAAGCTGGAGCGGCGCAGCCTGGAAGGGCTCGGCGCCCGGCAGCTGCGGTCCTACGACACGATTGTCCTCGACCCGAACCTGGACGGGCACCTGACCGAAGAGCAGCGCAGGCTGCTTGCGGACTATGCCGCCGGGGGCGGGCATTTGTTCCTTGAAAATGCATTCGCGGATGACTTTCCGCTGGAGGTGCTCGGCGCGGCAGCCCTGACGCCCGTCAAGGCGCCTCCCAAAGAAAAGCTGCAGGCCGCCGCGCTGTCCCCGCCGGACAAGGATACGGGCCTGCTTGCCTATCCCGCCGTCGGCCTGAACGAGCAGGGCATCCAGCAGCTGCTGCGCCTCTTCACCGAGACATACCTGCGCCACGACACCGCCGGCACACTCAGCGGCTTCTCCTGGGGGCAGGGCATCGTCCCAAGCACGGCGCAGCCTCTGATGACGCTGGACGGCACCGCCCTCTTCACGCTGAACCGTTACGGCGAGGGAACCGTCTTCTTCTGCGGGGCCCTGCTGCCCAGCCGGTATTATCCGACCGGCTACGATCTCATCAGCGGGATGGACGGCACGCTCGGCTTCGACCGGCTCGCGGCTGAGCGCAATGCTTCGCTGCAGCCGGTGCCGGGAGCCAAGTACTTCAACCGGCTGGCGCTGAAGACCGAGCCCTCGTTCAGCTTCTCCTTCGCGGCGGGCAGCGCGCTGCTGCGCAGCGAGTACGCCGCCTTCGTGTCGAAGGAGAAGCTCGGGTACAGCGTCGAGAAGACGTACGGCCCATACGGCCGTCCCGCCATGGCGCACCAGAACCACTTCGAGGCCATGGAAGCTATCCGCGACGGCGAAGGGATCCAGTGGGCGGAGCTGCTCAAGAAGTACAACCAGATCCCGTCCTTCTCGCTTGTCCGCTCCGCGTTCACCTGGCAGCGTTGGCAGGAGAGCATGGTCGTGCACCTGAACACGGGCACGAAGGACAAGCCCGCCTTCGCCGGCGAAACGCCGAACTCGTTCTACTCGAGCGGCACCCGGCTCATGGGCGAAGGCGGCGCCATCCGCGGCGCGCTCTACCCCGGATCCCCGTCGCTCGGGGATCCGGTCACGCTGCCGTACCGCGCGGCGCCCGCGCTGGCGGATGTGACCGGCGACGGCCGGGCAGACCTCATCGTCGGCTCGGCCGACGGCACGCTGAGCGCGTACCCGAACCTGGGCGCGGACGACGCGGCCTATGCCGGGCAGCAGCTGCCGGCGGGCCTCGCTGCGCCCCCGCGGTTCGGGGCGCGCACGCCTCTGCGGCTCGCCGGCGGAGAGCCGCTCGCGGTGGGCGAGTACGCCAGCGCCGCGGCGTACGACCTGAACGCCGACGGCCGGCCGGATCTTGTGATCGGCCGGCCGGACGGCACGCTCGCGGCCGCCTACGGCGAAGCCGGCGGCACGTTCACCGCGCCCGCCCCGCTTATGGCGGGCGGAGCGGTGCTGCGCGGCGCCGCCCCGCTGGCGGCTGCGGTGGGCGACGTCACCGGCGACGCCGTGCCCGACCTGGTGGTCGGGGATGGCGCAGGCGCCGTGACGCTGTACCGCGGGCAGCCGCAGGCGGGCACAGGCGTGCAGGGCTTTGGCCGAGGCGAGCCTGCGGTCCGCCTCGGCCAGCCGTTCGCCGCCCCGTCGCTGCACGACATGAACGGGGACGGCCGGGTGGATCTGATCGTCGGCGGCCTCGAAGGCGACCTGCGCGTATATCTGCAGACCGGCTCCTCCGGTGCCGTCCCCGTCTGGACGGAGAAGGGCGCCGTCGAAGCGGCGACCCTGAATCAGGTCGGCGGACGGGAGCTCGTCGGCGGGCACAATGCCGTGCCTCTCTGGGCGGACCTGAACGGCGACGGGCTCGACGACCTTATCGTCGGGCAGCTCGAGTTCGGGATGCCGGAGCCGGTCGACGCTCCAAACTTCCCTTACGCGGAGCAGCTGAAAGCCTTTGTGGACTACAGCCGCTCGAACGCGCTGGAACTGTATCCGCACATTTATGTCCATAACTACACCAGCGACGAGCAGGAGCGCCAGGAGATTGCGCTGCACCGCCAGACGTTCGCGAAGCTGGGTATTCCCTGGGAGCTGACCGGCACGAACCAGCACACCTGGCGCATCAACAACCCGAACCGGGCCCAGACGCTGGGCAACGAACGGGATGCCGGCATCTGGTTCAATTTCGGCTTCAAGCCCTCCTATGCGGAGCATGACCCAAGGCTCGGGCCCGAGTACAGCTGGGGGCTGCCGTTCCTGATGAGCGATGCCTCCGGCGAGCCGATGCTCTCGAAGCCGATGTTGCTGTATACACCGGCACCGGTGCTGCGCAAGGGCACTTACGCGACGACCGATCTCTTCGACGCCTTCGCTGCGCTCGACCTGCCGATCGATTATTTCGAACATATTGAATATCATTTCCCGCTGCGCGTCGGGGAATTAACCGAGTTCGTCACGTACCTCGACGGACTGCGCAATCAATACGGCTATAACTTCATGACGGAGACGCAGATGGCCCGGTCCTTCATGAATGCCATGACCACCGAGGTCAAGCTGTACCGGCCTTGGCGTGAGGTGCTCTTCGACCGGATCAAGCGTCTCCTGGGACAGGACACGGAGCCCCGCTTCCGCGTGGAGGCCGATGCTTCCAATGTGCCGCAGCAGGCCGCCGAATACCGTGGCACGCTGGGGCTCGCCGTGGAGCGCGGACAGGCCTATGCCGGCCGCGAAGCCGTCACGGATGCCGAGGTGCGGGATACGCGCGGCGGCAAGCTGTACTTCGGCGTGCCGGAACGCGCCGAGGTCCGCTTCGCCCCGCCGGGGACGGCTGCGGCGGAGGATACCGCCGCGTTCCACCTGCTTCGCGTGAACGTGCCTTATACGCTTGAGACCCGGGACGACAGCCGTATCCTGCGCTTCGGCGCGGCCGGCATGCAGCAGGTCCAGCTGTATAGTCCCGTGAAGCTGGAATTCGATGGCGCCGATCTTCGCGTCGAACGGGATGAAGCGCGCGGCGTGTATACGGTCACGCACTTCGGGGAGGCGGGATCACTGACGATCCGCCCCCAAGGGACGGCCTCTCCCTCCCCTGCTTCCCGGTAACCCGAATATCCCCGGAGCGGACGGGTGCCTATGCGGATGCTCTCCAGTCTCCGCTGGCCCCGTCCCGCTCCCGTTTGATTATGTACATATCCAATTCAAGGAGGCTTTCCCATGCAGGACCTGCTTCAAGAGCTCGAATCCCATATCCGCACCCGTTACGAGATCGAAGAGGACGACGATGATTTTACGGTCGACGTGCATCTCTTCGACTATGGCTACATTGACTCGATCGGAGCTACGGCGCTGATCGCCCACATCGAGAAGACCTACGGCATCGCGGTGACGAACCAGGATCTGATGCTCTACCCGATGAATACCGTCCGCGAGATTGCGACGTTCATCCACACCAAGAAGGGGGCTTAACATCATCATGGAATGCGTCGTATCCCTGGAAGGCCTTGCCTCCAGCCAGCACGGACAGCTCAAATACGCCTCCGCCTTCATTGACGAGACGATCTCGGACATTCGCCTGGAGGGCGGCAGCATTCATATCGTCCACAACTCCCCGAAGGGCAACGAGGGGATCGAAGAGCGGGTCCGCAAGCTCATCGAGCGCTTCTCCCAAGGCGACTTCGGCTTCAAGGAGAACATTCTCTTCGAGCATAAGGTCGCCACTCCGTATGAAGGCGACATCATCGCCGAGCTGACCGAGCGCAAAATCATCAAGGTGCTGGAGCCGGGCCTGTTCATCTTCCGGGAGCCGTTCTCGAGCCTTATGCGCTTCTTCGACTACAGCTTCGTCTCGAAGATCGCCGGCCGCTTCGCCGGCGTGACCGAAGAGCAGTACCCGGCCGTCATCCACAGCACGACGCTGAACAAAACGAATCACTTCACCTCCTTCCCGGAGCATATCCACTTCCTGACGCACCTGCGTGAAGACCTGGATATTATCGAGGCCTTCTCCCAGTCGATCCGCGATGCCGGCGGCTGGAAGGAAGACATGGAGCTCGATCTGAACGCCAACATGCCGCTGCCCAAGTTCACCATGAACCCTTCGACCTGTTATCACTGCTACGAAGGGCTGCAGAACGAGACCCTGGAGAGCGACGGCCTGATCGTCACGGCCATCTCCAAGTGCCACCGCTTCGAGTCGCGCAACCATACGGACTTCGGCCGCCTGCTCGACTTCTCTATGAGGGAGATCATCTTCGTCGGCAAGCCGGAATTCGTCAAGGAGCACCGTCTCCAGGCGATCGAATACCTGAAGGAGCTTGCCGTGGAGTGGAACGTCGACAGTATGCTCGAGATCGCGAACGATCCGTTCTTCACGAACGACTTCCAGGTGAAGGCCTCCTTCCAGCGCAATCAGGAGATGAAGTACGAGCTCCGGCTGACGGTGCCAAGCGTGGGCAAGTCGATCGCCTGCTCGTCCGTGAACTTCCACAGCAACACGTTCGGCAATGCGTTCAACATCAAGGTCGGCAAGCGTCCGGCCGTGACCGGGTGTGTCGGCTTCGGCATCGAGCGCTGGGCATTCGCCTTCCTCGCCCAGTACGGCCTGGATGAGGCCCAGTGGCCTGCCGCCTTCCGTGAGCAGTACCACGCTTGGCAGGCGAAAGCTCTGTAACCCTTGGGGCTCGGGCCAATCATCAGGAGCACCAGGGATATCAGGGCATGAATGTCCCGCAGGATAGAGCAATCCGCAGACCCTGCCCCTGTCCTGCAGCCATAGAGAGCCGGCGGAACCCCTTGCGAATCAGGCAGCGGGTTCCGCTGTTTCTATGGGAACAAACTGGCTTTACCGGCCCTTCGGCGGCCGGCAACTTCTCGATAAAGTGTGGTTCCAAAGCGATGATGGCTTTTCTTCGTAAGAACAGTTTTGTGCTGCTGCTGCTGGCCGCCTTCGTCCTGACGGACCTGGCCGTCAGCTTGTGGGACCCCATGGTCACCTCGCGGCGTTTCTATAAGAATGACTTTACCAAGACGGTCTACCATCATCTGGGGCTGACGCACGGACCGGTCTTCTACGGCAACTCGGCTGTCACAGGCGCCTATATCGAGCCGGAGGCCAAGAAGTCCCCGCTGATCGAGATGGGGCTGTCCTACGGCAAGCTGACCGATCTGAAGGCCATCCTCGAGCAGGAACGCTTTCGGGTGGAGGATCAGCTTGTCATCGGGATCGATGTGCATACCATGATCGACAGCCTGGAGACCGACCCCACCTACCAATGGTTCAAGAAGCCTTACCAGCCTTACTTGTATACCTACCGCGATTATTTCCGGGATTCCGGTACCGAGCTCGCCCGCCAGCTGTATACGGGAGCGGTAGAGCTCGACCCGGCCAAGCTGCTCGCTTACCAGCCCCGCTGGATCGACAAGGAGCTGTACTTCGGACACAAGACCGATGAGGAGCTGCGCAAAAAGTGGGCCGAATACGACGAGCGCTTCGGCTGGATGGGGGAGCCCGATTACCGCGAAAACCTCGCGGCGCTCGACTGGATCCTGGCCTATGCGAAAGAACGGTCGCTTCCCCTGCGCGTCGTCTGGATGCCGTGGAACCGCGGCTACGAGGTCCCGCGCTATATGCCGGGTCTCCAGCAGGAGGTAAACGCCCGGCTGCAGGCCGCCGGTGTGCCGGTCCTGGACAAGCTGCAGGGCTATGATCCGGCCTTGTTCCACGACCTCGTCCACTTGAGCCGCCAAGAGGGCGCGCCCGTATTCACAAAGGAGGTGGATGCATGGCTGGCATCGCTCGCAAAGTCCTCGAAGTAATCCTGTATCTGGCTATGCTGATTTTGGTTATCGTTTATTTCACCGGCGAAGGGGTCTTTATCTACGAAGACTTCTAGGAGCTCTGCCAAGGCCGGAGTTCCCGCTATGGGTGCGGCGAAGAAGCCGCAGCCCGGCATGATGTCATGTCCGCTGGATGTCCTGGAGGAATCCCGATGTTTTATCTCAACATGAACGCCGTGCTGGCGATTGCAGGCATGGTGATCGTCCTGGCGCTGACCCGCAGATGGCAGGGGAACAAACGCCTGCTGCTGCTCGCGTTCAATCTGTGTTTTCTCGTCGTGTTCAGCTCCAAGCTGTTCTTCTTCTATCTCGGCTATACGGCGCTCAATTACCTGGCCTTCCGTTTCTTGAGTGCTGTGACCCGCGCGCGTCTGGCCTGGTTCATCGGGCTGATCGCGCTGAATGTCGGCATCGTCTGCTCGCTGCGGCTCTTCGATATGAAGATTCTTACCGGCACCTGGTACGATGCCGCACTCGTCATCGGCATCATCTATAATGTGCTTAAGGTTATCGACGCCCTGTATTTCGCCTACTTTTTCAAGCAGGACGCCAAGGCCCCGGTCATCGATTATTTCAATTATATTCTCTTCCTGCCGACCTTCACGTCGGGTCCGATCCTGAAGTTCCGCGACTTTATGGCGGACGCCAAGCAGCCTTACCGGGTGGATGCGGCACAAGCTGAGGTGAACATCAAGCGCATCATCCTCGGTATGTTCAAAAGAGTGGTGCTCGTCACCTGGGCCAGCTCCCTCTTCAACCATGTGTCGGAGGGCGAGTTGCACACGCACGAGTCGATATTCCTGATGGTCGTCTTCTATGCCTGGATCTACTTCGACTTCTCCGGTTACTCGGATATCGCGGTCGGTTTCGGGCGGCTTATGGGCTATAACGTGCCGGAGAACTTCAAGAAGCCGTTCTCGTCTCCGACCTTGACGCAGTATTGGCGCAACTGGCACGCCACGCTCGGCGACTGGTTCCGCGACCACATCTTCATCTTCTTCTCGAGGCAGACGCCAACCAAGTGGACGGCAGCCGGCTTGTCCGTGCTGATCATGGTGCTCATTGGGCTGTGGCACGGCTTCTCGTGGCTGTACCTCCTTTGGGGGATCTACCACGGCGTATTCATTGCCCTCGAGAATCTGCTCGGTCGTACGACGGTCAACAAACGCAAGGTGTCCAAAACCCACTTCTATGCCCGCTGCGCCCTGACCCAGCTGATCGTCACGCTGGCCATCATCGTGTACAGCCCGAACGAAGAGGTTGTGATGAAGATCTACCGCGGCCTGCTCGACTGGCCTTGGTGACGGTCATCTGAACATGAAAAAGAAGCAGCGATCCGTGAACCGGACGCTGCTTTTTTCGCGGTCCCAGCGGACCCCTTTCCCGGAGCTAGCCATACCAGGTCCGCCAGGACGGCCGGGCATCATTCGCTGCCAACGGCCTTATCGCAAAATAACCCCGCTTTCCAAACCCATCGATGCTTCGTCCGCCTGCCCAAATTCCCAAGACAGTCTGCTGCGGTCGTCCTTCCTGCCATGCCTGTGCGTCATAATGCGGGTTCAGCTTGCGTCCGGCTGTGCCAGAGGCAGCTCCTTCCGCGAATCCTGAGGCTGACTGGACACGAAGGAGAGCTGCAGCTGGCCTCCTGTAGGAGACAGGCACAGATCGCCCACATGCTGGAACACGTCGTTGCCATCCTTCTGATGCACATGCACTAGGCCTGACTTCAAATTGATGTCGAGCGAAAGCTGATCGGACAGCTCAACGAGACATTGGTGCTTCTTAAAGCTGCCGGGAAACCGCAGCCATGTGCCAACAGCTGTTTCAACGATTTGAGTGTCTTTTCTCATGTATTCGATCCGCCCTCTCTAGATAATTTGGAAAGCCTGGGAAAGACACAACTATCATAAGGGAAACCGCCTGCAAAGTATCGTGAAAGGTGTCGAGGATAAAGGGAAATAAGCCCTCTTTCTTGAGGAAGTTTGGACAGGGGGCTGCCGGCTTTTGTCGGAAAAACACACTTTGAGAAGTGTGGCAAAGAGTGGTATAATTTTGATTGAGCTGTTTAGTGTACACGCGTTCATTTTATACATAATCCTCGGAGGTGTCCTTATGAAATTAGGCGTATTTACGGTATTGTTCCAACAAAAGCCACTGGAAGAAGCACTCGATTACATTGCGGCTCAGGGGCTGCAGGCTGTCGAGATCGGCACCGGAGCGTACCCGGGCAATGCTCACTGCAATCCGGACGTGCTGCTGGCCGATGACAGCAAGCTGAAGGCGTTCAAGCACGCTGTGGAATCCCGCGGCCTGACGATCTCCGCCTTGAGCTGTCACGCCAATCCGCTGCATCCGCAGAAAGCAATCGCGAAGGAAGCGCACGACACGATCGTCAAGACCGTCGACCTCGCCCAGAAGCTCGAAGTGCCTGTCGTCAATACGTTCTCCGGCTGCCCGGGGGATTCCGACGACGCGAAGTACCCGAACTGGCCGGTTGCCCCTTGGCCGCCGGATTTCCAGGAGATCCTGGACTGGCAGTGGGCGAACAAAATCATCCCCTACTGGACCGAAACCGGAAAGTACGCTTCCGAGCGCAGCGTCAAGTTCGGCCTGGAGCTCCACGGCGGGTTCTCCGTTCACACGCCGGCTACCCTTCTCCGTCTGCGTGAAGCTGCCGGCGATGTGATTGGCGCCAACCTCGATCCAAGTCACATGTGGTGGCAGGGGATCGACCCGGTGCAGGCGATCCAGATTCTCGGCCGCGCCGGCGCCATTCACCACTTCCACGCCAAAGATACGTCGATCGATCCGATCAACGTCAACCGCTACGGCCTGACGGACATGCAGTCGTACAGCAACATGCTCGACCGCGCATGGCAGTTCCGGACCGTAGGTTACGGTCACGACATGAAGGTATGGGCTGACATCATCTCCGCCTTGCGTCTGGTAGGCTACGACTACGTCGTGTCCATCGAGCATGAAGACGGCCTGATGTCCGTTGAGGAAGGCTTCACGAAGGCCGTACAGAACCTGCAGCAGGTTCTGATCAAGGAGCCGCTCGGCGAGATGTGGTGGGTGTAAATACCCGCCCCTCCTTCATAGGGTAGCTTAGAGTATGAAAAAGGAGTGCTTCCGCAGAGGAACGCACTCCTTTTTGACGTAACTGGATGGCCTTGTTAGTTTGCCCAGCCCGGCGGCTCTTTCGGCACCCATTCCTCGCCGCTGTAAACTAAAAAACCCCGAACCGGGCTTGGCCGGGGTCCGAGGTTTTTGTCAGGAATCAATACGTGCCTATTCACCAGTAGAGGTTACAGCTGGCCCATCCAGCCCATCACCATTACTACTGTCATCAATCCGAATACGGCCAAACTCACAAGCCCAAAGCCGATGGCAAACGGATTCTTCTTCTTCGCGCCGAGCAAACGAATCACGCCGATGGCAATAACCAACGTGAACAGGATTACAAACGGGTCGAACCCGGTAAACGAGCTGGCCGTTGCCGCTCCTGCTTCAGCAGCCATAAACATGGAGAGACCTCCTTCAGTATACAAAAATGCTTAACTCTTATCTTATCCTGAGACGAACTGGAGTGCAAGCCGCATGTCCCAAGTGTAACAACTTTGTCATCTTTTGGCCAGGATAAGCCTTGTTTTCGGTATAACAGGGTCAAAGGGATTGTCGGATATTCTGAAAAGTGTTACGATGAAAGCAGTCCCATTCCTTTGTTCTGTAAGATCCCGCTCCTATAAATTATCCATTTCTTCGAGTATTTATAACCGCGGGCCGCACCGGTTTATCATGTTGGTGCTTCTGGGACACCTACTATCCTTCCAAGGACGTATCTTCATCTAATAACGCACAAGCCGGCTGTACGGGATCGCCCGCCAGCCGGCTTTTTTGCATCGCCTGACACACTCATCAAGACCCTGGGATCGCCGGATTGTCATACAGTCCATGCTTCGCCGCGTACCGCCCCCAGTGCGGACGGCGGCCATCGATATCCGAATACCCGTATTCCTCTGACAAGTCCCAGCTTGTGAGAATACGGCCCGTCTTGTCTGCCAACTTCGGATCGGCTGCCAAGGCAGCGATCCCCCGTCCAAGCAGGTAGGGTGTTTCGGACTCGGCATAGTGGGGCTCTTGGGCGATGGCATCCTGCCAGTTCTCTTCCGTCACTCCGAAGTAGTCGAGCATCTGCTCAGATCGCAGAAAGCCCGGCGTGACCGACAAGGCAGTAACTCCGGTAGGCTTCAGCTCGGCTGCCATGGCCTCAGCCAGGTGAATCCCTGAGATCTTGGCCAGCGAATAGTAGAGATTGCCGCGGTACCGGTAATCAAACCCGTCCGTTACTTCAATGATCAGCCCCTGCCCCCGGGCTGTCATCAGCGGTGCCCCATAATAAGAAGTGATCATATGAGAATGCACGGCCTGCCTCTGCATCTGCAGCCCATCCTCCAGGGAGGATTCCCAGAATGGCTTGCCCCATGCAGTCAGGTGCTCACCACCCCATATGTCGTTAACCAGGATATCCAGCCGCCCTTCCTGCTCCTCCCGCACCCGGACGAACAAATCCCGGACCTCTTCCACTACGGTATGATCGACCCTCACGGCGATCCCCCGTCCCCCCCGGGCGGTAACCATCTCTGCGGTCTCGTCAATCGTCTCCTGCCTTCCGATCGACGACAGCCGCCCCCTTACACTTCTACCCGTACAGTACACGACCGCTCCGGATTCTCCTAGAGAAACGGCGATCGCCCTTCCAGCCCCTCGTGTGGCTCCTGCAACAACAGCTACTTTGCCTTGTAATGACAGCATCGATGAATTCACCCTTTCCCGTTGCTTTATTCTCCTACAATATAGCCGATAACCCCGACAATCCTCGTCATAGATACCCGTTATTACCAAGGCGTACGACTGAATGGAGCACTCCGACAGCACCTGAACCCTCTGCTCGATTTGTCCCGCATGGGCTCCATCACGGAAGCAAGCTGGATCCTTATCTGGCTTGCCCCATTAGATGTGTGATGAATGCTCCGGGACCGGTGGTCTATTCTCTCTTTTTTTACCGAGGAATCGCTACACGTGTTAATTATGATCACATATCGAAAATATATAATATTGATAAGAGCGCTTTCTATTAAAGTTTGCAGTTTACATGTCAATATATATAACATATAATTGAAGAAAGTTGAATCTTAGGAGGTGCAAGCTTCATGTATTCGGTATCGCCCGCTCCCTGCTGCACTGTCCCCTACGACCGCGCCGCTGCCCAAACTTCCTTTCGGACACGCTCCTATCGCCTGCCCCGTCTCTCCCGGCTGATGACTCAACTGCGGCGGCAGCTTCGCAGACAGCGTCCGTTGTCCCGCAGCTTGGCCTAGTGACCATCTACTCTACCCGAAAGCGGGTGTCACCATTGACGCGCAACCGAATCCGGGCTGCCGCCCTGCACGAGTTCGCTTCCAAAGGCTATGAAGGCACACCGTTGTCCGATATAGCCAAAGAAGTCGGAATCAAGACGCCTTCGTTCTATGCCCACTTCCGAAGCAAAGAGAGCCTGCTCCTACATCTCTACGACGAGGTGCTTCAAGAGCGGGTAGAGACCGTTCTCCGGCTGATCGCCCGGCTGGAATCGGCTCCGCCTGACGAGAAGCTCTTCCGGATGCTGGTTCTTTTCTGCCATGGAGAGGACGTCAGCGAAGAAAAGCTTCTCTTCCTCAAACGCCTGACCCTGTTCCCTCCTCCTGCCCTGGAACAGGAAATCAAGGCGCGATTCCTCGCATCGGAGCGCCTGCTCTCCGAACCTCTCTGCCGCATCTTCCGTGAAGCGGCAGACCTGGGAGTCATTCGTTCCACTCCCGCAGACGAGCTTCTGTCCTCGTATTACTGCCTGGTTGACGGCTGCTTCATTCAGCGATTCTACTATCCGCCGGAAGAAGCGGAGCGCCGGCTCCACCTCGCCTGGCGCATCTTCTGGAACGGTATCCGCAGCTGATACCGTTTCGGAACGCTGCTCAGCCTGATGCTCTGGACCTTGCAAGAGAGACCCCCCCTCTCTCCCCCCGTCGGTCTTCCTCCCCGCGACAGGCCCTCTACCTTCCCTCCCAGCTTCAGCGTCATAACCAAAAAAGCTCTGGAGTCGCTTAAGACTCTCAGAGCTTTCTTTTTGGTATACGTATGAATCCCGATCTCTAGGAGACGACGGCATCCTCCATCTCTTTCAGCCGCTGGCGGTAGTCCTCCGAGCGGGCCCGGTCGCGTTCCAGAATCGGCTTGAGGTACCGGCCGGTGTACGAGCCTTCGACCTTCACGACATCCTCCGGCGTACCGGTCGCTACGATCGTTCCGCCCCGGCTGCCGCCTTCCGGACCCAGATCGATAATGTAATCGGCCGTCTTGATCACATCAAGGTTATGCTCGATGACGAGCACCGTCTCGCCGTTCTCCACGAGGCGGTGAAGCACCTTGAGCAAACGGTCGATGTCGTCGATGTGCAGACCGGTGGTCGGCTCATCGAGAATGTAGATCGTCTTGCCCGTGCTGCGCCGGTACAGTTCCGCTGCGAGCTTCACCCGCTGGGCTTCCCCGCCGGAGAGCGTGGTAGCCGGCTGGCCCAGGTTCATATAGCCGAGGCCTACGTCGAGGAGCGTCTGCAGCTTGCGGTGGATGCGCGGGATGTTCTTGAAGAAGTCGCAGGCATCCTCGATCGTCATCTCCAGCACTTCGGCTATGCTCTTGCCCTTGTACTTGATCTCCAGCGTCTCCCGGTTGTAGCGCTTGCCCTTGCACACTTCGCATGGGACGTAGACGTCCGGCAGGAAGTGCATCTCGATCTTGATGATCCCGTCCCCCCGGCAGGCTTCGCAGCGGCCTCCCTTCACGTTGAAGGAGAATCGGCCTTTTTTATAACCACGCACCTTCGCCTCCGTCGTCGTGGAGTAGACGTCACGGATGTCGTCGAACACGCCGGTATAGGTGGCCGGGTTGGACCGTGGCGTCCGGCCGATCGGTGACTGGTCGATATCGATGACCTTGTCCAGATGCTCGAGCCCCCGGAACTCCTTGTGTTCGCCCGGGCGTACCTTCGCCCCGTTGAGCTCCCTGGCGAGATTCTTGTAGAGAATCTCGTTAATGAGCGTACTCTTGCCGGAGCCGGACACCCCGGTCACACAGGCGAACACGCCAAGCGGGAACTTCACATTGACGCCGCGCAGGTTGTTCTCCTTCGCCCCGCGTACCTCGATCCACTTGCCGTTCGGCTTGCGCCGTTCAGCAGCGACCGGGATGAACTTGCGCCCGCTGAGGTACTGGCCGGTCAAGGAGTTCGCATCCTCCATGATCTCCTTTGGCGTCCCTTGAGCAACCACCGTGCCGCCATGGATCCCCGCACCCGGCCCGATATCAATGATGTAATCGGCAGCCATCATCGTATCTTCGTCGTGCTCGACGACAATGAGCGTGTTGCCGAGATTACGCATGTGCTCCAGCGTCTGGATCAGCCGGTCATTGTCCCTCTGATGCAGCCCGATGCTGGGCTCATCCAGGATATACAGCACGCCCATCAGGGACGAGCCGATCTGGGTCGCGAGCCGGATCCGCTGTGCCTCACCGCCGGACAAAGTGCCCGCCGCCCTGTGCAGCGTCAAGTAATCGAGCCCCACATTGACGAGGAACCCGAGCCGGGAGCGGATTTCTTTGAGGATCAGGTGGGCGATCTGCATCTCCCGCTCGGTCAGGTTCAGCGAATCGAACCAGTTCTGAGCTTCGCCGATCGAAAGGGAAGTGACGTGCGCCACGTTGCGGGCGTTAATTGTCACGGCCAACGATTCGGGCTTCAGCCGGTCGCCTTTGCACTTGCCGCAGGGCTTCGCGCTCATGTAAGTCTCGATATGCTCGCGGATGCCCTCCGAGAAGGTATCCCGGTAGCGCCGCTCCAGGTTGTGCACGATGCCTTCGAAGGCGACCATCGCTTCTTTCTTATGGCCGAAGTCGTTCTCGTAGCGGAAGCGTACCTTCTCCCCGCCCGTTCCGTAGAGCAGCTTCTGCATCTGATCCTTGGACAGCTCACCGACCGGTTTATCCATCGGTATGCCGTAGTGAGCACACACGGCCGCCAGGAACTGCGGATAGTAGTTGGAGGTGCTGCCGGCCCAAGCTTCGAATGCGCCCTCCTCGATGGAGAGCTTCGGATTCGGCACAAGCAGCTCCGGGTCCACGATCATCTTCTGGCCCAAGCCGTCACAATCGGGACAAGCCCCGAACGGCGAGTTGAACGAGAACATGCGCGGAGCCAGCTCCTCGATGCTGAAGCCGCATTCCGGACAAGCCAGGTTCTGGCTGAAGAGCAGTTCTTCCTTCTCCATGACGTCGACGATGACCCGGCCTTCGGCCAGCTTCAATGCCGTCTCGAGGGAGTCAGCCAGACGGGTCTGCACATCATCCTTGACGACAATCCGGTCGACGACCACTTCGATGCTGTGCTTCTTGTTCTTCTCGAGCTCAATGTTCTCCGACAGCTCACGGATCTCCCCGTTCACCCGCACACGGACGAACCCCTGCTTCTGGATGTCTGCCAGCAGCTTCGTATGCTCGCCCTTGCGCCCGGAGATTAGCGGTGCCAGGATCTGCAGCCGGGTGCGTTCCGGATATTCCATGATGCGGTCGACCATCTGCTCTACGGTCTGCGAAGTGATCTCAATCTTATGAATCGGGCAGTGAGGACGGCCGATCCGCGCGAAGAGAAGACGGAGATAGTCATAAATCTCCGTTACCGTACCTACCGTAGAACGGGGGTTGCGGCTGGTCGTCTTCTGGTCGATGGAGATGGCCGGAGACAACCCTTCGATCGAGTCCACATCCGGCTTATCCATCTGGCCGAGGAACTGCCGCGCGTACGCGGACAGGGACTCGACATACCTGCGCTGCCCTTCGGCATAGATCGTATCGAACGCCAGCGACGATTTGCCGGAGCCGCTGAGCCCCGTCAGCACGACAAATTTGTCCCGGGGGATCGTGACGTCGATGTTCTTCAAATTGTGCGCCCTAGCGCCTTTAATGATAATGTTGTCTCTGGCCACGAGCCATCCAACCTTCCCTTCGCTACAGCTCCGCCTTCAGCTCCAGCACCGCATCGCGAAGCTCCGCGGCACGCTCGAACTGCAGATTCTTCGCTGCTTCCTTCATTTCCTGTTCCATCCGTTCGATGAGACTCATCCTGTCTTTCTTGGACATCTTCGTCTTCACGTCCGCCAGGTACTCGGTCTTCTGCTCCGCTACCTTCGTCGCTTCGATCACGTCGCGCACTTTCTTCTGTATCGTCTGCGGCGTAATGCCGTGCCGTTCGTTGTATGCCATCTGGATGGAGCGGCGGCGCTCCGTCTCCTTGATCGCCTTATCCATGGAGTCGGTGATCTTGTCGCCGTACATGATGACGCGCCCTTCCGAGTTCCTCGCCGCACGGCCGATCGTCTGGATCAGCGAGCGCTCTGCCCGGAGGAAGCCTTCCTTATCCGCGTCGAGAATCGCAACCAGCGATACTTCCGGCAGGTCAAGGCCCTCCCGCAGGAGGTTGATGCCGACCAGCACGTGAAACACGCCAAGGCGCAGCTCGCGGAGAATCTGCATCCGCTCGAGCGTCTTGATGTCGGAGTGCAGGTAGCGGACCTTGATGCCGATCTCCTTCAGATAATCGGTAAGGTCTTCGGCCATCTTCTTGGTCAGCGTCGTGACCAGTACGCGCTCATCTTTGCGGATGCGGTCGTTGATCTCGCCGAGCAGATCGTCGATCTGCCCCTTCGTCGGACGCACTTCGATGATTGGATCAAGCAGCCCGGTCGGCCGGATGATCTGCTGTACCATCTCGGGGCACTTCTCGAGCTCATACGGTCCCGGTGTCGCCGAGATATACAGCTGCTGGCCGACCTTCTTCTCGAATTCCTCGAACCGCAGCGGCCGGTTATCCATCGCCGACGGCAGACGGAAGCCGTGATCCACGAGTACTTCCTTGCGCGCCCGGTCCCCGTTGTACATCGCCCGCACCTGCGGCAGAGTGACGTGCGACTCGTCGATCATGCAGATGAAGTCATCCGGGAAGTAATCGAGCAGCGTATAAGGCGTCGCGCCGCGCTCCCGGAACGTCAGCGGTCCCGAATAGTTCTCGATGCCGGAGCAGAAGCCCATCTCCTGCATCATCTCGATGTCGTAACGCGTGCGCTGCTCCAGCCGCTGAGCTTCCAGCAGCTTGCCTTGGCCCCGCAGCTCTTCCAGCCGCTCTTCGAGTTCCCGCTCGATGTTGACGAGCGCCCGCTTCATCGTCTCTTCCCCCGTTACGAAGTGAGATGCAGGGAAAATCGCGATATGGTCCCGCTCGCCGAGAATCTCGCCTGTCAGGACGTCAATCTCCGTAATCCGCTCGATCTCGTCCCCGAAGAGCTCGACACGGACGGCATGCTCGCCGTGCGAAGCAGGAAAGATCTCAACGACGTCACCGCGGACGCGGAACGTCCCGCGAACGAAGTTCATGTCGTTGCGCTGATACTGGATGTCGATCAGCCGGTGCAGGATATCGTTGCGCGAGCGCTCCATCCCCACACGCAGCGACATCACCATGTTGCGGTACTCCATCGGCGAACCGAGACCGTAGATGCACGATACGCTCGCCACAATGATGACGTCGCGCCGCTCGAACAAGGCGCTGGTCGCCGAGTGGCGCAGCTTGTCGATCTCGTCGTTGATCGAGGAGTCTTTCTCTATGAAGGTATCGGAGGACGGAATGTATGCCTCCGGCTGGTAGTAGTCGTAGTAGCTGACGAAGTACTCGACGGCATTGTGCGGAAAAAACTCCTTAAGCTCGCTGCACAGCTGCGCAGCAAGCGTCTTGTTGTGCGCCATGAGCAGCGTCGGCCGGTTCAGCCTGGCGATGACATGGGCGGCAGTGAAGGTCTTCCCCGTACCCGTTGCTCCGAGCAAGGTCTGATAGCGCATGCCGGCCTCGAAGCCCTCGATGAGGCTCTCAATGGCCGCAGGCTGGTCACCCTGGGGGGTAAAGTCGGATACGAGCTGAAATTTCTTATCGCTTACGACGACTTCGTTATGCATGGTCATCTCATCACCCGTTCATTATAAAGAGTGGTAGGTTTTGCTAAAGTTTTCCGGCTGCGTTTCCGATAACATACTTTAGTTGAAGTATACCTTAACGGATTGCGGCTTGGAAGCGGTCCGGTCGTATTCCATGATAGGAATATTTGTTCCCATCCATTATACTTGTTTTCTCCCCCTCATGCAAACCGTTCCATCTCCTTTCTTACCCACTTTTCGGGGGATGTAAGGATGGGAGGCCGCATTATAACACAAACTACCTTGCATATATGAGGACGGACTGCAGGGACAGGCGTTGGAGTACGGGCGCTTCGGCGCTGAATTTATAGCTTAATCAGAGGTGAATAGAGCGTGGACTTGACGACAATCATTGGCATTCTGGCCGGCCTGGCTGCCCTCGTCGGGGGATATCTGTGGGATGGGGGCGATCTGTCTTCCCTCTTCGTGCCGAGCGCGCTTCTTATCGTGATCGGGGGGACCCTCGGAGCGGTTGCCGTTTCGTTTCCCTGGTCCCATCTCAAGGGAACGGCAGGCGCGCTGCTCCTGGCCTTCCGCAGCCCCCTGTCCGATCCTCGCCGGCACATCGACGAGATGATGGAAATGGCATCCGTAGCCCGGCGTGAAGGCGTGCTGGCCCTCGAGCAGCGCGCACAGCAGCATCCCGATCCGTTCCTGCGGGAGGGGCTGACGATGGTCGTGGACGGAACCGACCCTTCTCTCACCAAACAAATTCTCGAGCTGGAGATGGACTCCCTCGAGCAGCAGTACGACAACCGTGCCCGCGTCTTCGAGTCTGCCGGAGGCTACGCTCCAACCATGGGCATCATCGGTACCGTCATGGGACTCATTCATGTTCTCGGCAATCTTACGGAGCCCGCTATGCTTGCCCCGGCCATTGCCGTCGCTTTTACAGCTACCCTGTACGGCGTCTCCACGGCCAACCTGATCTATCTTCCGCTGGCGAACAAAATTAAAGTAAGAGGGCAGGAAGTGATCGCCGAGAAGGAACTTCTGCTCGAAGGCATTCTTGCCCTGCAGGCCGGGGAGAATCCGTATCTCATCAAGAAAAAGATGCTGTCGTTCCTGGTCAAGGACCAGAGCGGACGGCCGGAGGAGGGGGATGACGATGGCACGCCGGCGTAAGCGCATAGCCCCTCCCGGCGGTGGAAGCCACGACCGCTGGCTGATCACGTACGCCGATTTGATCACCCTTCTTTTGATTTTCTTCGTGGTGATGTACTCCATGAGCAAGGTTGACCTCGATAAATACGACGTGCTCTCCGATGCGCTCCGCTTTGAGTTCAAGCGCTCCAATTCCGTGCTCAACGGAGGAAACGGCATTGCCGGCGGTGCAGCTCCCCCGCTTGACTCCGATGACGCCAGAGTTCAGCTGGAACGCGAGAAGCAGCTGTACCGGGAACGCCAGTTCCAACAGATGGTCGGCCAGATGCAGTCTTACATTGAGGCGAATAACCTGCAGGCTCAGGTGGCCGCGGCTACCACTTCACGCGGCGTGACCTTCACGCTGAACGATCTGTTCCTGTTCGATCTCGGCAAGGCGGACCTCAAGCCGGAGGCCAAACCGGTGCTGGAGAAGCTCGCAGGCCTGTTCGCGGAGATTCAGGCCACGATCAGCATCGAAGGACACACGGATGATCTGCCGCTGGCCACCGGCTCCGTCTATGTCGACAACTGGGGACTGTCGGGAGCCCGGTCCCTCTCCGTGCTCCGCTACTTCCTCTACGACACGCAGCTCGATCCGCAGAAATTCGTCTCGGCATCCTACGCTCACACCCGGCCGGTTGTAGAGAATACGACCGCGGAGAACCGGGCGAAGAACCGCAGAGTCGAGATCGTCGTCCTATGGGAAGAGCCGGCAAGCTGACCATTCCTATTCTTGGATGCCATTATCTCCAAAAAGCCGCTTGTGCATGCAGCACAGGCGGCTCTTTGTTGCAGGTAAGCGTATAAAGTTCCTATGCAAGTGCCGACAGGCATACGTCCAGGTTACATCGATTTGGGACGCGGCCGGTTGTCCGACAGCCCTTTGACCCGGCGGCCCAGGTAGGCCCAAAAAGGCAGAGGCTTCTCCTTGACATAGTACATGACATCAGCGTCCGGAGCCAGGATAATGCCGAGCAGATGATGCTCGCCGGAGAAGATCGCCCGCTTCACGAACTTGCTCTCGCCCGCCAGATTCAGAATTTCAAGCCGGCAGAAGGCCGCATTCTGTGACAACGCTTGGTGGATCTCCTGCTTGGTCCGGACGGCGGTCCCGTTGACCTTATACAGCGACTCGCCGACCTGAAGGCCGAGTTCGGCTGCGGGGCTGCCGGGCAGGATGCCCAGGATCTTGAGCCCCTTGCTGCCGTGAACGAACACCGGACTGCGCCTCGATTCGTCCCATCGGCTGTAGAAGACGATCGCTTCATGCAGGAGAATGCAGAGCAGCGATACGGCCAAGAGCGACGGTGCCCACCAGACGGAGAGAACCGTGAGCAGCAGCAGAAGTGCGGCATAGAGCACGAGCAGGCCCGAGCTCAACTGTACTTTCTCCCGCGGCAGCCGCGAGGTCGTCATATCGGTAAACCCGATCATGACGGGAAGGGCCAGCAGCGTCCAGCCTCCTGCCCATAGGTCCCCGCCGAGCAGCGGCGTCCACGGCAGCGGTACTCCGCCGCCCTGTACCGGGACGGTCAGGAACAGGGCCATCGGCCAAAATCCCTGCAGTTGGTAGCCGCCGACAATTTTGCCCCGCTTGCTCTCCACGAAGACGGGAGTGCCGAACCGGGTGCCCTGCCGGCGGACCAGCAGCGCCTCGACGAGATGAAGCACCGCCACCAGCGCGAACAGCGAAGGCATATGCAGCGCGAGCAGTGAATCTATCGCCCAGCGCCAGGTTACCGCCTCCTGCAGCGCAGGGAAGCTCACCAGCAGCGCCTGGAGCATGCCCAGTACGCCGACCGCATAGGCCCAGCATAAGAATCGCACACGAACCCAGATGAGCAGCAGGGATACGATCCACAGCAGCACCACGGCCTCCGGCTGTACCACCGCCCCGATCCCTGCCATTACGGCGGAAGCAGCGAGTCCGCCGATCCAGCCCCACAGGACGGTTCTCCAGGTCTCGGAGATCAGGGAATGAAGCTTGGTTGAGAAGAGCCTGCGCTCCAGCAGAATCTGCCGGCGGTATTGAAGCACGATAAACAGAATCCCCACATAGTAAAACGGATTCAGAAGCAGTTCCGTCAGGGCCGTCAGCCCCCGGAATCCCCAATCGAACATTACGCCCATGGCTGACTCCCTTACGTCGTGTTGTAGATCAAAAGAGTTTATAAAAAGGGCAGAAAAAAAAGAAAGAAGAAGGTCAGTTCCCAAGGGCTCGGGAACTGCCTTCTTACATGTGTTCGACGCGGGACCCCCATTTCCTGCTTTACAAGAAAAACACAGGTTGACGAGAGGACCCGGCGTCGGGCTATGAAATGATCCTTAGGGGTTGACCGTCTGCTGCATGTACTGCTGGGCCGCTTTGAGCTGCAGGTCATTCTTCGGCTCGCGGATGGCGGCCAGAACCGCTTTCTCCAGCTTGTTCGCCGTCTCCGTATCGACTTCGCCCGTAACCGGCAGGTCGTTCAGCCGCTGGAACGCTTTGACGGCTGTTGCCGTCTGCTGGCTGAAGTAGCCGTCCGTGCGGTCCGGATTCAGAGCCAGGCCCTGCAGCATGATCTGGAGGTTCTTCACGTCCTCGCTGTTCGTATCCGGCTTCAGCGTCTCCTTCTTCGAGAGCGGTGCGGCCTTGAAGAAGGCAGGCTGCTCGACAGCCAGATCCGGCGCAATGCCCTTCTTGTGAATCCACGTGCCGTTCGGCGTAAGCCATTTGTACACGGTCATCTTGATGTTGCTGCCGTCGCCCATCTCTTCCTCGAAGGTCACCTGAACGGTACCTTTGCCGAAGGTGTTCTCCCCGATGAGCTTGCTGCCTACGGAGTCATGAAGCGCACCGGCGAGAATCTCGGAAGCGCTGGCGCTTCCCTTATTGATCAGCACCGAGACCGGGTAAGGCTTGCCGCTGCCTTTGGAAGGCGTGACTTCCTTCTCCCCCTTGCGGTTCTCGATCTGCACGATCGCTTTGTCCTTCGGCACGAAAGGCTCGACGATCTCGACAACCGCCGACAGCAGGCCGCCGGGATCATTGCGCACGTCGATGATGAGCCCTTTCATCCCCTTATCCTCGAGCAGCTTCAGCTCTTCCTGGAAGCGCTTCGCGGTGTTGCTTGCGAACTGGCGGATCTCGATCTTGCCGATTTGTCCTTCGAGCATCTCACCGTACACCGTCTCCACATCGATATCGTCGCGGACGACGATGATCTGGATCGGTTCAGGAGAGCCCGACCGCGCGATCTCGATCTTGGCCTGCGTTCCCTTCGGCCCGCGGATCTTCATGATCGCCTGATTGAGCGTCTGCCCTTCCAGCGATTCGCCGTTCACCGACAGGATCACATCGTTCGCATGCAGACCCGCCTTCTCGGCGGGCGACCCCTTGATCGGTGCCACGATCATAATGCGGCCGTCCTCCGAGGTCACTTCCGCTCCGATCCCTTGGAAGGACGAGGAGATGTTCTCGTCAAACTGCTGGGCTTCCTTCTGATCCATATAGACCGTGAAAGGATCATCCAGCGTAGAGAGCATGCCGTTAATAGCCCCGTTGACCACCTTCTCGCGGTCCACTTCGGTGAGGAACTTGTTCTCGATGAGTCCATACGTCGTAGCAATCTTGTTATAATCTTTTTGCGTCAGCCCCGACTTGACTTCCGCCCCTGCGGCCCCTTTGCCGACAGCCGCAAAAATGGACGGATTCACAATCGTCAGCGTCATGATGCTGCTGGCAAACATCCCGAGCAGCACGAAAGCGATCACCGTGCGTCCCTTGAACGTCATTTCTCTCTCCACACCGCCTTTGCTCTTCCCACGAAACTTGCGCCGCTTGTCTCTGTAGTGTATGACAAGCCTTTCCTAATTATGAGAGCCAAGCCGTTATTTTTGGCCGATATACGGCTTCGGATCCACGGTACGCTCATTGAGGCGGACTTCAAAATGCAGGTGATTGCCGGTCGAACGTCCGGTGGAGCCCACTTCAGCGATCTTCTGGCCTTTCTTAACCGTCTCACCCTTGTCAACGACGATGCCGCCGTTCCGGATGTGGCCGTACAAGGTCCATACCCCGCTGCCGTGGTCGATAATCACCGTGTTGCCGTAGCCGCTCCAAGCCTGGGCCAGAATGACAACACCGTCTTCAGCCGCGAGAATATCCGTACCGTTCGGTGCAGGCAGATCGACCCCGCTGTGGGAAGCGGAACGTCCCGTAATCGGGTCGACCCGTGTTCCGAAGTCGGAGGATTTGTTCACATAACTGCGAAGCGGATAGCCGAACTTCCCACCGGGCGTGTACGTATACGCCTGCGGCGAAGAGATGATGCCCTTGTTGGCCGAATTCTTCTTGGCTGCAGCGGCTGCCGCTGCGGCCGCTGCTTTCTGCCTTGCCTGCTGCAGCGCCTGCTGCTTCTTGGACTCCGCTGCGGCCATCGCGACGACCTGCTGCTCCGCTTCCTCGCTGATATGCTCCAGCGCCTCTTCCTGCTGGCTGAGGCTGGCAATCCGCACTTCCTTCTCCTTCTCTTTCTCCACAAGATCGGCTTTGATCTCCGAAACTTGTCCGTATAAGGTTTTTACCTCGGCGAGCTTCTGTTCAATCACGACCCGCTTGTCGGCAATCACCTTATGGTCGCGCTTGTTCGCCTCGAGGATATCCTTGTCCTGCGATACGATGGACTGCAGCGCCTGCAGACGGTCCAGGAAATCGCTGAAGCTCGTAGCGCTCAAGAGCACATCCGCGTACGATACCGCGCCGTTCATATACATCAGCCGGAGCCTTGACTTCAGCAGCTGGTCACGCGTTTCAATGCGCACTTCCGCTTCGTCGAGCTCCACGGCATTTTGTTCAAGGGAGGTTTTAACGGTGTAGATCTGTTCATTGAGCTGGTTCAGCTTCGTGTTGGTCGAATCGATCTGCCCAATCAGTGCATCAAGGTCACCTTCGGTCCGCGCCTTCTCGTTCTGCACCTGGGTGATCTGCTTGTCCGTCTCCGCCTGTTTCTTCTGGTAAGCATTCTTCTGCTGTCTGAGCTGGTTCAGCTCATTTTGGATGCGCTGGGTTTCGGATGCTGCGAATCCGGACTGCGGTAAGATGAGCGTTCCGATCAGGCCGGCTGCGACGACTAAAGGGACATAAGACTTGTTTGACAACACGTGTTCCTCCCCTGTTACCATAATCTATAGTTCGTGCCGGGATTCCCAGCATTATAAGCTTCGGATCAGCGCGTCCTTCCCCTGACCGGTTCCCCGGTCAAACGCGCGCAAACTTGCGGACCGATATCGTGCTTCCCCACACACCGATAATCACGCCGATGCCAAGGAGCAGCGCACCGGTCTTCAGGCCCACCTCATCAAAAGGCAGCAGCTGGATCAGCATCAGATTGAGATCGAGCTGAACCCAGCGCATCAGCTGCCAATAGCCGTACAGCAGCACTACGATCGGAATCAGGGATCCGATCAGGCCCAGCAGGGCGCCTTCAATGAAGAAGGGCCACCGGATGAACGCGTTCGTCGCGCCGACGAGCTTCATAATCGAAATTTCGCGGCGCCGCGCAATGATCGTAAGCTTGATCGTATTGGCGATTAAGAACATCGCCGTCAGTGCCAGTGCCGCTACCAGGACAAGACCCACATTGCGGACGACCGAGGTGACCTTGAACATCGTCTCAACCGTTCCCTTGCCGTAGTTGACCCGGTGAATCGTCTTCACCGGATCGTCCGGCGAATTCAGCTTCTCGATGGTCTGCGCTACGGCGGCCACTTCACGCGGCTCCGTCACTTCCACCGTGAAGGAATCGTTAAGCGGGTTGTCATCCTCGCCTTCCAATCCTTCGAGCAGCTGTCTGCCGCTCTCCCCAAGCCGCTCCCGCAGAAGCGCAAGACCTTCCTCTTTGGAGACGAACGTCACCTGCTTCACCTGCGGAATCTCTTTGATCTTGGCTGCCACCTCATTGATCTTCTCCTGCGGGGTGTTCACTTCCAGATACACCCGGATCTCCACCTGACGCTCGATCTGCTGAGCCAGATAGTTCACGTTGAGCGTCAGCAGCAGGAACACGCCCAGGATCAGGAGTGAGATGGCGATAGAAGCCACGGAGGCAAAAGACATCCAGCCGTTGCGCGCCACATTCTTGGTGCCTTCCCGAAGATGTCTGGCTGCGGTGCTAATCCTCATAGCCGTAATCTCCTCTCACCTGGTCGCGGACGATCCGGCCGCCTTCGATGGCAAGCACCCGCTTGCGCATCGAGTTCACAATCTCCCGGTTATGGGTCGCCATGACGATGGTCGTCCCTCGGAAGTTGATCTCCTCCATCAGCTTCATAATGCCCCAGGAAGTTTCCGGATCCAGGTTCCCCGTAGGCTCGTCCGCAATGATCACGGAAGGATTGTTGACGATGGCACGGGCGATGGCCACCCGCTGCTGCTCTCCGCCGGAGAGCTGGGTTGGCAGGGAGTGAATCTTGTCTTTGAGGTTCACCAGCTCCAGCACTTCGAGCGTACGCTTCTTGATGATCTTCTTCGGAGCCTCGATGACCTCCATGGCAAAAGCCACATTCTCGAAGACCGTCAGCTTCGGCAGCAAACGGTAGTCCTGGAAGATCACGCCGATATTGCGGCGCACAAACGGAATCTTGCGCTGCTTCAGCTTCTCAAGGTTGAATCCGTTGACGAAAATGGTCCCCTTGGTCGGGCGCTCTTCTCTATAGATTAATTTCATGAATGTCGATTTACCGGCCCCGGAAGGACCCACGACGTAGACGAATTCGCTCTGGTCCACTTTTACGCTGATGCCGTTCAGGGCTTGGCCGCCGTTTGGGTACGTTTTCCACACGTCGTGCATTTCGATCACTGTATCACATCCTGTGAGATTTGCGAGTTTGATGGTTCTCTATGGGTGCAGCGCGCTCCGTCTCGAGCCGCCTGAAACTAACCTTGGGCCGCTTCGCTGGAATACCGGGTGAGCAGAACAAGGAAAGATCAGCCCCCGGCTTCATGACGAAACAACACAGAAGGCACATTTTCGTTCCAGCCAAAAAAAGCCAGAACGGTGCCAGCTTTTATAATTTCGACATAAAGTTCTAAATTCCTTTAGGGCCAAGTGATTTTCTACACATTGTCACAGGAGGGGCCTTTATCCGCCCCGATCCCTGCCATGCCTCCCCCAGCCCTGTCAGGCTTCGCCAAATCAAGACCCAATGTGGGGAGCCAACGTCCCCCTTTGCAGTCGTAGACCTTAGGAAGAGGCAAGTTTTGGGGCGTGTCCGCATAGAAATGAAGTGTGCCGCTTGTACGGTCCCCATCCGATTCTACCGCAAACAAAGGAGCAGGCCCTATGACATCGATCACTACGAGCAAGCGGCTTTCATACGGTGCAGCTGCCGGCCTCCTCCTGCTGCTGGCCTCTTCACTCGGCACGGCTGCGTACGGGCTTCATCCGCACATCCCGGCCGAGGCCCGGATCGGTGACTGGTCCATCGCCGGGCTGACGCCCGCCGAACTCGAGGAGCAGCTGGCGGCCAAAGAAGCGGCCCTGCTGTCGCTCCCTGTCCGGCTCGCCGTGAAGGAGGGCGAAGCCCGGCTCACCAAGAGCGTCACGCTCGGCCAGCTGGGCCTGGAGCTGCGCCACGAGGAGCTGCAGGCTCAGCTGCAGCCTCTGCGGCAGGGCTCGCCGTGGGAACGCGCGGCCGCCCGCTGGAAGCTGCGCGGCGCTTCGTGGCAGCTCACGATGCAGCTGCCGGAGGAGAAGCTGCACGCAGCGCTTGCGGCCTCCTTCGCCGAAGTGTACAGCCGCAAGCCGCAGGATGCGCAGCGGATCATTGCAGCGGACGACACGATCCGCTATGTGCCGGAGCAGGCGGTCTCGCTTATCGATGAAGCCGTCCTGCGGGAAGCCCTGCTTGCGAAGCTGCCTACCTGGGGGGCTCTGGCCGGGACTCCGCTATCCTCCGGGTCGCCGGAGAACGGTGCGCCCCCCGATGCATCCCAGCCGCCGCTGGATCTCGAGGTGCCCCTTCGCACAGCGGCTCCTGGCGTGACGGTACAGTCGCTGCAGGCGCAGGGCATCTCCCGCAAGCTCATCGAATACACGACGAGCTACCCGCCCGGCAGCGCTTCTCCGGAGGGCCGGGTTCATAATGTCCGCTCTACCGCGTCGGTGATTCATGACGTACTGCTGAAGCCCGGCGAAGTCTTCGACTACGCGCCCTACATCGCCGAGACCGAGAAGCGCTTCGGGTTCCGAGAAGCCCCCGTCATCGTAGGCGGGAAGCTCGTGCCGGGCGTAGGCGGAGGCATCTGCCAGGTCTCCTCCACGCTGTACAATGCCGTGCTCCGGACGGGCCTGACGATCGTGGAACGCCGCAACCATTCCCTGCCGGTAAGCTATGTACCGCTCGGGCAGGATGCCACGTTCGCCACCGGGCATATCGGCTTCAAGTTCCGCAACAGCACCGACCACTACCTGCTCATCCGCACTTCGGCGACGGACAGGAGCATGACCGTAAAGCTGTTCGGACAGACCCCGCCGGAGTGGTCTTACGATATTGTTTCCAAAACGGTCGAGACCCTCCCGGCGCCGGTCAAATACGTACACAATCCTTCCCTGCGCAAAGGCAAACAGGAAACGTTGATCAAGGGCAAGCCCGGCTATGTCGTTGAAACCTACCGACGTAAGCTGAAAAATGGAGTGGTAATGGCTGAGGAAAAGATCTCCCGCGATACTTACAGCGCCCAGCCTACGGTTATTGCCTCTGCCAACGGGTCCGCCGCTTCCCGGGACCGCTCCGCACCTCCCTCGGGCAGTTCCCCCCGGGAGCCGTTGATCGAAGATGGGGTCAAAGGACCCAGCTATCGTTCCGCCCGTTAGCGCGTTAGCACACTCAAGCCGTACAAATAACCCCCGCCGCCTGCACTTCCCCGGATATATCCAGGGAACGGTTAGCAGGCATGCGGGGGTTATGTTTTGATGGAACGCTTGGGAGACTAACGATTACCGCCGCTCCCTTTCGCGGGCATTACCGGCTTTTCGCGAAAAAGTCATCGAACCAGGCAGTCGCCGCGGCATGCACCGCTTCCGCCCGTTCAATCGCACCACTCACCTGGGCTGAGGCCGTACCTCCATAGACGTTGCGGGCATTCACAACGCTCTCCGGCTGGAGCACCTGGAAAATATCCTGGTCGAACAGCTTCGAGAACTGGTGGTACTCTTCCAACTTCAGATCGAGCAAGTATTTGCCGTTCTGGATGCAGTACAGGACCGTCTTGCCGATGACTTCATGAGCCTGGCGGAACGGCATGCCTTTGTTCACGAGATAGTCGGCGATATCCGTCGCATTGGAGAAGTCCTGGTTGACCGCCTGGCGCATCCTATCCTTGTTGACCTTCATCGTTGCGATCATCGGGGCGTAGAGCTGCAGCGCACCCTGCAGGGTGCGGACGGTGTCGAACATGCCTTCCTTGTCTTCCTGCATGTCTTTGTTATAAGCCAGCGGCAGCGACTTCAGCACCGTCAGCAGGCCGAACAGGTTGCCGTATACCCGGCCGGTCTTGCCGCGCACCAGCTCGGGAACGTCCGGATTCTTCTTCTGCGGCATGATCGAGCTGCCCGTACAGAACGCATCGTCGAGCTCAATGAAGCGGAACTCGGTGCTCGACCACATCACGAATTCTTCGCTCAGACGCGAGAGATGGGTCATGATCAGGGAAGCGTTCGCCAGGAATTCGACGATAAAGTCGCGGTCCGACACGGCGTCGAGCGAGTTCTCGTATACGCCGTCGAAGCCGAGCTGTTTTGCCACAAAATGGCGGTCGATCGGGAACGTCGTACCGGCCAGTGCACCGGCGCCGAGAGGCAGCACATTGATCCGCTTGTAGCTGTCCTGCAGACGTTCGATGTCCCGCTGGAACATCGAGACATACGCCATCAAGTGATGGGCGAACAGGATTGGCTGTGCCCGCTGCAGATGCGTGTAGCCCGGAACAATCGTATCCAGGTTCGCTTTCGCCTGGCCGATGAGCGCTTCCTGGATTTTGTTCAGGAGGCCGACGAACTCGACCACCCGTTTGCGGAGCCACAGGTGCATATCCGTTGCGACCTGATCGTTGCGGCTGCGGCCGGTATGAAGCTTCCCGCCTACCGGACCAACCTCATCGATCAGCGCCTTCTCGATATTCATATGAATGTCTTCGTCGCTGACCGTAAACTCCAGTTCGCCGCGGCGGATCATATTCTGGACCTTGTGCAGCCCGTCCTTGATCTTCTCCACGTCATCCAGAGGAAGAATGCCGCACTTGCCGAGCATCGTCACATGGGCGAGACTGCCCTGAATATCCTCTTCCGCCAGCTCTTTATCGAACAGGATCGATGCCGTATATTCCTCCACGAGCTGATCCGTCTTCTTCGTAAACCGTCCACCCCAAAGCTTAGACACGTTAGGTTGCTCCCCTCTCCGGTTCATCCATCAACTATGCAAAATACATAAAATCATGCGCACTTCGCTGCAGCCTGCGGGCCGCGCAGAAACCGACATAACACAGGCATAGGGCCCTCCCCCGGCGGCTTATGCCGCGGAGAGAGAAACCCTACTTAGTACAAACCGCTGCGCTTGGTTTCTTACGCTTGATCGGCGTTCTTCTTCACACCTGCGGCTACACGAAGACGCAGTGCGTTCAGGCGGATGAAGCCTGTGGCATCGCCCTGGTCGTAGGCCTTGGTCGGATCGGCTTCCATCGTGGCGATATTCGGGTTGTAGAGCGAAACCGGGCTCTTCACACCCGCTGCGATCACATTGCCCTTGTAGAGCTTCAGGCGAACGGTACCGCTGACGTTCTTCTGGCTCTCGGTGACGAGGGCCTGTACAGCCAGACGCTCCGGAGCGAACCAGAAGCCATTGTATACGAGCGAAGCATACTTCGAGATGAGGGAATCGCGCAGGTGCATCACTTCACGGTCCATGGTGAGCGACTCGATCTTGCGGTGAGCCGTGAACAGGATCGCGCCGCCCGGTGTCTCGTACACACCGCGGCTCTTCATGCCGACGAAGCGGTTCTCTACCATATCCACGCGGCCCACGCCATGCTTGCCGCCGAGCTCATTGAGCTTCTCCATGATGTGCAGCGGAATCATCCGCTCGCCGTTAATGGCGACACAGTCGCCCTGTTCGAACTCCAGCTCGATGTATTCCGCCTGGTCCGGCGCATCTTCGGGGTCAGCAGAGAGCAGGAACATTTCTTTGTTCTCCGGTGCACTGGCGTCGAACCATGGATCCTCAAGCACGCCGCTCTCATAGGAGATGTGCAGCAGGTTGCGGTCCATGGAATACGGCTTGGATGCCGATGCCGTAACGGGAATGCCGTGCTTCTCGGCGTATGCGATCATCTCGGCGCGGCCTGGGAACTGCTCGCGGAACGACTCGAGACGCCAAGGCGCGATCACTTCGATGTCCGGTGTCAGCGCGGCCGCCGTCAGCTCGAAGCGGACTTGGTCGTTGCCTTTGCCGGTTGCGCCGTGGGCAATCGCCGTCGCGCCTTCCGCCAGCGCGATCTCGACCATGCGCTTGGCGATCAGCGGACGGGCAATGCTCGTGCCGAGCAGGTACTGTCCCTCATACAGGGCGCCCGCCTGGAACATCGGGAAGATGAAATCCTTCGCGAACTCTTCGCGCAGGTCGTCGATGTAGACCTTGGAGGCGCCGGTGCTCAGGGCCTTCTCTTCCAAGCCGTCGAGCTCTTCCTTCTGGCCGATATCCGCTGTGAACGCGATGATCTCGGCATCATAGGTTTCCTTAAGCCACTTCAATATGATGGATGTATCCAGTCCGCCCGAATAGGCCAGTACAATCTTCTGCTTTGCCATGCTTCTCCCGCTCTCCTTTGTGTTCGCACTATCATTCCGGCTGCCGGGCCGCAGGGAGCGATCTCAGCCAGCGGCCAAGATCCTTCCCTTCCCCTTCCCGGACCTATACCCCGCCGGTCTGTTCTACATAATGGCGGCCATAACGGCCTTCTGCGCGTGCAGACGGTTCTCCGCCTGATCGAAAATAACGGAATTGCTTCCGTCGATAACCCCTTCGGACACTTCTTCCCCGCGGTGTGCAGGCAGACAGTGCATGAACAGGTAATCTTTCTTCGCATATTTGACAAGCGCTTCGTTCACCTGGTAGTTCTTGAACGCAAGCTCCCGCTCCTTCTGCTCCGCCTCGAAGCCCATGCTCGCCCAGACGTCCGTGTAGACGACATCCGCATCCGCGATCGCCTCCACCGGATCCGTGCCGATCCAGATCGAGCTGCCGGCCTTGGACGCCGCATCCTTCGAGAGCTGAAGCACTTCGCTGTCCGGCTCATAGCCCTGCGGCGTTGCTACCGCAAAGTTCACGCCGAGCTTCGCCGCGCCCATCATCAGCGAGTGCACCATATTGTTGCCGTCGCCGATGTATGCCATCTTCAGACCCTGCAGGCGACCCTTCTTCTCCTGGACCGTCTGGAAATCCGCCAGTGCCTGGCAGGGATGGGACAGATCGGTCAGCCCGTTGATGACCGGCACCGTCGCGCCGCGGGCCAGTTCGATCACCGTCCGGTGCGCATAGGTGCGGATCATGATGCCGTCGAGGTAGCGCGACATCGTCTGCGCCGTGTCGTGGATCGTCTCCCCGCGTCCGAGCTGCAGGTCGTTCTTGCTGAGGAACAGCGCATGCCCGCCAAGCTGGTACATCCCTACTTCAAAGGAAACACGCGTACGCGTGGACGATTTCTCAAAAATCATGCCGAGGGTCTTGCCCTTCAGCGGCTGAAACACCTCACCGGCCTGGTTCTTCTTCTTGAGATTGATTGCCAGGTCGATCAAATATTGAATCTCTTCCGGCGCATAATCCACCAGACCGATAAAATCGCGCCCTTTCAGGCTGATCTCGATATCCTGCTCTGTCGTTCCCGCCATGGATGCATCTCCCTTCGTTCTTGCAGCGGCCCCCAAGGCACGGCTCTCCGGATCTTTCCGGAGCAGCCGGCCGGAAGCCGCCGCCGCTTTGTATATTAAACCGCTGCTGCGGCTGCTTTCTTTGCCAGTTCCGCCGCAATGGCCGCGATGCCCCGGTCCAGATCTTCCCTGCCGATGAGCAGGCTCGGTGCCAGACGGATGACGTTCGGTCCCGCCGAAATCACAAGAATCCCTTGGTCGAGCAGCGAGCCGATGATTTCGCCGGCCGGCACGGTCAGGCCGATGCCCAGCAGAAGCCCCAGCCCGCGGACTTCCGTCACCAGCGGGTTGCCGTCCAGCTGTCTTTTCAGCTCGCTCAGCGCGTAAGCGCCCAGTTCTTCCGCCCGCTCCGGCAGCTTCTCCTCCAGCATGACCTCAAGCGTCGCCAGCCCTGCCGCCGTCGCAAGGTAATTGCCGCCGAAGGTCGAGCCGTGGCTGCCGGCGGAGAAGGCTTCGCGAAGCTTTTCCTTACCGAGCATGGCGCCGATCGGCATTCCGCTCCCAAGACCTTTGGCCAGCGTGAAGATATCCGGCTCGATGCCGTAGTGCTCATAGGCGAACAGCTTGCCCGTACGGCCCATGCCTGTCTGGATCTCATCGACGATGAGCAGCAGACCATGTTCCTCGCAGAGCTCCACGATGCGCTTAACGAAGGCCGGGTCGGCTGCGTTCACGCCTCCCTCTCCCTGCACCATCTCCAGCATAATCGCACAAGTCCGGGAGGAGATGAGCTTCTCAAGCGCCTCTGCGTCATTGAATGGCGCATAGAGGAAGCCTTGAGGCAGCGGGGCAAAGCCCTCCTTGACCTTATCCTGCCCTGTCGCGGTCAGCGTAGCCAGCGTGCGGCCGTGGAACGACATGTGGAAGGTGATAATCTCGAAGCGCTCCGGCTGGCCCAGCACCTTCTGGAAGTACCGGCGGGCGAGCTTGATAGCCGCCTCATTCGCTTCCGCCCCACTGTTGGAGAAGAACACCGCGTCGGCGCAGGAATGCTGCACCAGCCGTTCAGCCAGCTTCTCCTGGTTCGGAATGCGGTACAGGTTGCTCGTATGCCACAGCGTATCGATCTGCTCCTTCAGCCGCTCGCCCACACGCTTCGGCGCATGCCCCAGATTCGTAACCGCAATCCCGCACATCAGGTCCAGATACTCCTTGCCGTTCTCATCCCACAGCCTGCTGCCTTCTCCCTTCACAAATGCAAAAGGATACCGTCCGTAGTTCGGAAACAAAGCGCTTTGAGCCTCTCCCATGTCGTTCACTCCTTTATTTAATCGATGTAGGATTCCAATCTTAGTTCCGTACGATCCGCGTGCCGATGCCGCCTTCACGGAGCACCCTGCTGAGTACGGCCGGTTCGGAGCCGTTCACGATCACGACTTCCTTCACGTTCCCCTGAATGCACTGCACGGCTGCCCGCACCTTCGGAATCATGCCGCCATAGATTTCGCCGCTCTCGATCATCTCGTCGATCTCCTGAACCGTAACGGAAGGAAGCACCCGCTTCTCCCCGTCCACCGTCTTCAGGATGCCCGGAACATCCGTCACTACTATCATCCGCTCGACACCGATGTGCGATGCTACCGCTCCGGCCGCCGTATCCGCGTTGATGTTATAGCGCTGCCCGCCGTCGGCGCCGATGCCGACCGGGGCGATGACCGGCATGTAGCCCATCGCTACGATGCCCTGAACCAGCTCTCCGTTGACATTCGTTACGTCGCCGACCAGTCCCACTTCGTGCGCGTTCTTCACCGGCTCCGCCTGGATCAGATGCCCGTCGACACCGGAGAGGCCGATCGCCTTCGCTCCGGAGCGCTGGATCTTGCGCACGATCTCTTTGTTGATCTGCCCTGCGAGGACCATCTCGACCACGTCGAGCACCCTCTCGTCCGTGCGCCGCAGACCGTTCACGAACTCCGTCTCGATTCCGAGCTTGCCGAGCGTATCCGAGATCGCCGGACCGCCGCCGTGGACGATGACCGGTATAAGTCCCTGCTCCTGCAGAATACGGAGGTCTTCAAAGAAAGCGTCCGGCAGGGCAGCGAGCGTGCTGCCCCCGCATTTCATCACAAAGCAGTCTTTCATCCGCGCGTATCCCCTTTTACTCTATATCCCTTGCAGGCCGCAGCCCAGCTCTTTCGGAAAGCGGCCCATATCTTCTCTCAGCAGTCCCGGGCAAGTAACCCGGTTACGTCCGGTAAGCAGCATTGATCCGCACATAATCGTACGTGAGATCGCAGCCCCAAGCGGTCGCCGATACATCTCCCATATGCAGATCGACGTGGATCAGGACAAAGTCGCCCTTGAGGTATTCCGCCGCCCGCTCTTCGTCGAACTTCACCGGACGCGACTGTTCCAGCACGGTGATATCGCCGAGGCGCACATCCACCGTCTCCGTCTCCACCTTGTACCCGGCTCGGCCGACGGCCGCAATGATCCGGCCCCAGTTCGCGTCAGCACCGTAAACCGCCGTCTTCACGAGAGAGGAGCCGATGACCGTCTTGGCGATGGCCCGTGCCGCCTCTTTCGAATCCGCGCCGGTAATGGTGACCTCCACGAGCTTCGTCGCCCCCTCGCCGTCACGTGCAATCGCTTTGGCGAGATGCTCGCCGACGAAGGCAAACGCAGCCTGGAACGCTTCCCAGTCCGGGTGCTGCGGAGTCAGTGCTTCCCCGCCCGCAAGTCCGCTGGCCATAACGACGACCATATCGTTCGTGCTCGTATCGCCGTCCACGGTAATCATATTGAACGTGGAATCGGTCACCTCGCTCAGCAGCTTCTGCAGGTCCGCGCTTGCCACGTTGGCATCCGTGGTGATGAAGCCGAGCATCGTAGCCATGTTCGGGTGGATCATGCCGGAGCCTTTGGCGGCTCCCGCAATATGCACCGTTCGGCCCCCGACCGTCAGCGACACGCAGATCTCCTTCTTGACGAGATCCGTGGTCAGGATCGCCTGGCAGAAGTCGTCGCCGCCATCCGCACTCACGCCTGCCGGCAGCCGCTCGATCCCCGGGAGCACCTTGCCCATCGGCAGCAGTTCCCCGATCACACCGGTTGAGGTGACGCCGACGAGATGCTCGGCTACGCCGAATGCCTTGGCGCCGGCCGCACGCATCGCACGGGCATCGTCCACGCCCTGCTGACCGGTGCACGCATTGGCGTTACCGGAATTGACCAGCATCACCTGCAGCGTACCGCCTTCGGCAATGCTCTCCTTCGTCACGCCCAGCGGCGCAGCCTGAAACTGGTTGAGCGTATACACGCCCGCTGCCTGTGCAGGCACTTCGCATACAATTACGCCAAGGTCATGGCGTTCCGTCTTCTTCAGTCCGCAGTGCAGTCCCCCTGCGCGGAATCCCGCGGGCGTCGTTACGGAGCCGTCCGGCACCACCACGAACGCTGCTTTGCCTACCGTCATCGCTCTTCTCTCCCGTTCTGCCAATTATGGAAAAGGCCGCTTAAGGATATACAGGACTGAATGCCAGCCCCGTGCCCTCGTCCCAGCCCATCATGAGGTTCAAGTTCTGAATTGCCTGGCCCGCCGCGCCTTTGACCACGTTGTCGATGACCGAGATGACCGTCAGACGGCCGGTACGCGGGTCCAGGGACAAGCCGATGTCGCAGTAATTGGAGCCGAGCACCTGCTTCGTAGCCGGAAACTTGCCCTTCTCGAGGATCCGTACGAACCGCCGTCCTTCATAATAGGAACGGAACAGCTCGAAGATCTCCTCCTCGCTGCGGGCTTCCTTCAGATTGACATAGATCGTGGACAGAATTCCCCGCGTCATCGGTACAAGATGCGTCGTGAACGTGATCACGGCTTCTTCTCCTGCGAGACGGGAGATCGTCTGTTCGATTTCAGGCGTATGCTGGTGCTTGTTGACCTTGTAGGCCAGGAAATTCTCGTTCATCTCCGAGTAGTGCACCGTCAGGCTGAGACCGCGTCCCGCACCCGATACACCGGACTTGGCATCGACGATGATCGACTTCGGGTCGATCCACCGGTTAGCCGCCAGCGGAGCAAGCCCCAGTGCCGTAGCCGTCGGATAGCAGCCCGGATTGGATACGAAGTCCGCTCCCTTGACGTCGTCTCCGAATACCTCGGAGAGCCCGTATACCGCTTTGTTTATGTAGTCCGGATCAGCCGGCTTATGTTTGTACCATTGTTCGTAATCTTCGCCGTTCTTCAGCCGGAAGTCGCCCGAGATGTCGACCACCTTGAGTCCTGCCTCCAGGAGCTTCGGCGACAGCTCGCTGCTGATGCCGTGCGGGGTGGCCAGGAAGACGACATCCGCCTTCTCTTTCAAGAGGTCCACAACAACCGCATCCAGCTTGTCGGTCAGAATTCCGTTCAGGTGCGGAAACCCATCCGCGATGGATGCCCCGGCGTTCGAAGACGAAACAACCGAAGTGATCGCCACATGGGGATGCGCCAGCAGCAGTCGGATCGTTTCCGCTCCGCCGTATCCTGTCGCGCCTACAATGGCCGCTCTTACTTGTGTAGACATAATCCGTTCCCTCCACATGCAAACTATGTATTATTATACATTCGGGGGTATAATAATTCAATGCATTTTTTCATGAGTCAGCATTACGGCTGTAAGGCAGGCTCATCTTACTTCAGCCCGTCAGAAGAGCCGGCGGCCTTCATCCCACCCTGGCTTTCTATCCGTTAAAGACAGGCGTTTCCCACCCTACTCATCGTACCCCAGCTCTTCGGGCTCTGCAACCTTTGTCTTCCGGCAGGAGTGCGTCCTCGCCCCCCGGCTCTGCCTCTTCCGCCGCTCCTGTTCCCTTCGCCTTCCCCTTTCCGCTTTTGTCATTTTTCCCACCGGCCGGCAAGGACTCCTCCCCGGGGAAGAGCGGGAATGTTCTTGAACTCAAGGGATGGTGCATGGTAAAATTTGAGTTGCCTTCTAGGCGTCAATGAATCGGGGAATGGGTAGCCATGACAAAAATCGAAGCCGACTTCGGCAATCTGGTGAAAGCGTTTCGCAAGAAGCATATGGGCAAAGGTCCGCGCGAAATTCGCACCACGTTCTGCAAGAACTGGGCCATCTGTGAGATGGAGGGGCATCTCTCTCCTGTCGAGAAGTTCATCGCTACGGCGACCGACGGCAAGCAGGCGCTTCGCACCGCTCGTACCGAGATGGTCAAGGAGATGTACCGGACCCACCGGCCCGTTGAGATGGAAGAGCTGCTCGGTGCCCGCTTCGTGGACCTGTTCGTCGACATCGATCTCGATCAGGATATCGGTATGAGCATCTTCGTCTTTGACCGAGACATCCAGCATAAGACCGGCCTATAAGGCCGCTTATTTTTTTAAGGTCGTACTCCCATAACAGGCATGCCGGCTCTCCCCGGACCGCCTTCACCGGTTGACCGGCCTTCTAACTTCATACGTGCCGTTGGCACTTGGCAGCGACCCTGCTCAAGACTAACCGCCGCAACAGAATCAGCCTTATGTAAGGAAGCAGGCTTCTTTCCTTTCCCTATCCGGCTTGATCTCTGCTGCGGTTTTTTGTGTACTTCCACATCCTATTCTCTTATCCAAGGAGCGTTCCATATGGGCCAAACCAAACATTCCGGGCGTATTTCCCTGCCCGCCCGTCCCGACCCTTCCCTCTGGGCCAGCCGTATCCCGTTCGGGCTGAACCGCATCAAGCCCCGGCATATCCGCGACACGTTCAAGGCCGTTTGGGACAACAAGGACCAGCTGCCCTATGCCTACCGCATTTTGACCCAGGGGGTATGTGACGGCTGTGCGCTCGGTGTAGCCGGCCTGCAGGACCAAACCCTGAGCGGACCGCATCTGTGCACGACCCGGCTGAACGTCCTGCGGCTCAATACGATGCCCGCCATCCCGAAAGAGGTGCTGCATGCCGATATCGACGAGCTGCGCCGCATGGACAGCACCGCGCTGCGCGGGCTGGGACGCCTGCCCTATCCGTTGATAAGGCGCAGGGGGGAGCGCCGGTTTTCCCGCATCTCCTGGGATGAAGCGCTGGACACGATCGCCGCCAAAATCTCGACGGTCGATCCGAAGCAGCTGGCCTTCTACCTTACGGCCCGCGGCATTACGAACGAGTCGTATTATGCAGCTGCCAAGGTGGCGCGCTTCCTCGGGACGAACCACATCGACAACGCGTCCCGCATCTGCCATTCCCCTTCCAAGACCGCACTGAAACGGTCGGTCGGCATCGGCGCCTCGTCGTGCAGCTATAAGGACTGGATCGGCACGGATGTGCTCGTCTTCTGGGGCAGCGTGGCGGCGAACAACCAGCCCGTGTCGACCAAGTATATGTATGCGGCGAAGCGCAGGGGGACCCGGATTATCGTCATCAATCCGTACCATGAGCCGTCGATGGACCAGTACTGGATCCCATCTGTTCCGGAGTCCGCCCTGTTCGGCACAAAGCTCGCCGACGACTTCTATCAGGTGAACATCGGCGGAGATATCGCCTTCATGAACGGCGTCATGAAGGTGTGGTTCGAGATGGAGCGCGTACATCCCGGCTCCGCCCTCGACCATTCATTCCTGGCTGACCACACGAACGGACTGGAAGAACTGCGCGCCCATGTGGAAGCTCAGCCCTGGGAGCTGCTGGAGCAGTCGTCCGGCCTCTCCCGTGAGCGGATGAGGGAGTTCGCCGTGCTGCTGGCCGGCGCCAAGTCGGGGGTGTTCGTCTGGAGCATGGGCCTGACCCAGCACCGCTTCGGCACCGACAACATCTCGCAGGTTGCGAACCTGGCGCTGCTGCGCGGATTCCTCGGCCGGGAGCACTGCGGCCTGATGCCGATCCGCGGGCACAGCGGAGTACAGGGCTCGGGCGAGATGGGCGCCGACCCGTTCTCGCTGCCCGGCGGGGAGATCAGCGATGAAGCCGCCCGGCAGCGCATCGAAGCGCTATGGGGCTTCCCGCTGCCCGCCTGGCAGGGGGACATTGTCGGCGTCTCGCTCGAGAACGCCGTGCTGCCCGAAGACCACGAGCGCCGTCTCCGGGTCTTCTATACCTCCGGAGGCAACTTCCTCGAGACGATGCCCGATCCCGAGTTCATCCGGCAGTGCCTCGAGCGGGTAGAGCTGCGGGTGCATCAGGATATCATCCTGAACACCTCCACCCTCGTCGGCGCGGCGGAAACGGTGATTGTGCTGCCGGCGATGACCCGCTATGAGCAGCCCGGCGGCGGCACGTCGACCTCCACGGAGCGGATGGTCTACTTCTCGCCGGAGATCGAGGGCCCCCGCATGCCGGAGGCCCGGGCCGAATGGCAGATCTATGCGGAGCTGGCCGCCAGGGTGAGGCCGCAGGAGGCACAGCATCTCGGCCTGCAGTCCGCAGCGGACATCCGCCGGGAGATCGCCAAGGCGGCGCCGAACTACGACGGCATCCAGCACCTAAGGTCGAAGGGCGATGTGTTCCAGTGGGGCGGCGCCTGGCTGTGCGAGGACGGCATCTGCCCGACCCCGGATGGCCGGGGACGGCTGCTGCCGATCGAGCTGCCGGAGCTTCGGAAGCCCGAAGGACACTTCTTCGTGACCACCCGCCGGGGCAAGCAGTTCAATTCCATGATCTACAGCGAGACGGACCCCTTCAACGGGGCGGACCGCTACCATGTGCTGATGCATCCGGAGGACGGCCGAAAGCTGGGTCTGCGCGAAGACGACGCCATTGTCGTCTATAACCGGTATGGCGCCATGCACGGGAGAGCCAAGTGGGAGCCGGTTAAGGCCGGCAATATCGAAGTGCACTGGCCGGAGGGCAATGTGCTGCTGCCGACCGGTGTGTATGAACCTCATGCGGGCATACCGGAATACAATACTTCCGTGATTGTAGAGAAGGCGGAGACTTATCATGCGATGAAAGATACGAAGTACGTGGAACGGCGAATCGAAGAATTGGAACTGGAGAGCGAGTGAGCGTGGATGAACGATGAGGCGGTTACACCAAGAACCATATGGAGATACGAGAGCAGCGGCGCCTTCCGGACCCTAAGCGACACCATTGTGCGGGAGACGCCTCTGACCGTCCGTCTGAACGGGGAGGAGTTCGCCACCGTGGTCATCTCGCCAGGTGACCTCGAGGACTGGGTCGTCGGTTTCCTGGCCTCGGAAGGCGTGATCCGGTCCCCTTCCGAGATCATCTCGCTGCAGCTCGATCCATGGAAGGGCTTTGCCTACGTGGAACTGCAAAACCCGCTGCCGGCCCGGCAGCGGGATCATTCCAAGCGGTTTATCGGCTCCTGCTGCGGCAAGAGCCGGCAGTTTTACTTCCAGGGGGATGCCCGGACGGCCCGGACCGTTCTCTCCCGGCATACCGTGACGCCGGACCAGTGCTTTGCGCTGATGGCTCATCTGCAGGATAGCTCCGACGTCTTCCGCCATACGGGCGGTGTCCATAACGCAGCGCTGTGCTCTGCCGACGCGCTGCTTGTCCGGCGCAGCGATATCGGCCGGCACAACGCCCTCGACAAGCTGTTCGGGCACAGCCTCCGGCAGGGGCTACCGCTGCACGACAAAGTGCTCGCCTTCAGCGGGCGCGTCTCCTCCGAGGTGCTATTGAAGGCGGCCAAGATGGGCATCGGCCTTCTGCTCTCAAAGTCCGCGCCGACCGACCTGGCGCTGAACCTGGCGGACGACCTTGGCATCACCGTCATCGGCTTCATCCGCGGGAGCAGCCTGAACGTGTACTCCCATCCCGAGCGGGTGCAGCCATCGGCCGGGACTGCCCGGGCTTGACCGCCCTGATCCTTACGGGCTGAGACTGCTGCCCGTCAGCTTGAAGCCTTCGCCGAGCACCTCGTTCGTATCGCTGAGGATGACGAAGGCGCCTGGATCGATCCGCCGGACAAGCTCCTTGAGCCGGCTGACCTCGGTCTGGCTTACGACCACCATCAGCACCCGTTTGGACTCGCCGGTATATCCTCCGGTCGCCTGCAGCTTCGTCAGTCCCCGGTCGAGCTCATAGAGGATAGCCTCCCGGATCTCCTCCTCGGCCTCCGAAATGATGAACGCGACTTTGGAGTAGCTGAGGCCGAGCTGCACGATATTGATCGTCTTCGTCGTAACGAAGAGACCGATCAGCGCATACATGGCTTTCTCGGGAGAGAGGAAGACGCCCGCGGTCAGAATAATCAGGCCATCCAGCAGCGCGACGCAGAGACCGAGTGAAATCCCGGTATACCGGTGCAGCATCTGGGCGGCCAGGTCCATGCCTCCCGTGGAAGCCCGACCCCGGAACACCAGCCCGAGGCCCGCCCCGATCCCGATTCCCCCATAGATGGAGGCGAGCAGCACGTTGTCGGTCATGGACGGCAGGTCCTTCGTCAGCAGCACGAGCAGCGGCAGCACGATCGAGCCGACCAGCGTCTTCGCGCCGAACTGCCGGCCGAGCAGCAGCGTGCCGAGCAGGAACAGCGGGATGTTGAGCGCCCACTGGGTGAAGGCCGGCTCAATGCCGAAGAGCTTCTCGATAATGACGCTGATGCCGGTTACCCCACCGGAAGCCACTTGATTAGGGCCGAGGAACATATTGAACGATAAAGCCACCACCAGCGATCCGAGGATAAGCAGCACGTATTCCCAGACATGCTGCATCCAGCCCGGCCGGCCGCCTCCTCCCTTGCGCGATCGCTTGTTCATGCGGCTGCCCTCAGCTGGGCGGACGCCGCCGCGGGGGCCCAGCCCCGGGAATTCCACGGGAGAGCCATCCGCTGCTGCGCGGGCGGGCGCATGTTCCACAGCCGCATGATCCCAACCCACGCCGCGGCCCCCATGTTCCCCTACGGCTCCAGCGTTGCCTTTACCTTGGGCCGCAGGCATGGCCAGCCCCCCGTCTCCCTTCATGGACGCCGTCTTCCTCACTGCTTTTTCCCTTCGATCCGCCATACATTCCCCCGCCTCATTTCACAAAAAATCCCACATGTGCGGCATCGGCCGGGCGCTTCCGGAATTCCGGCACAACACGCTCCAAGCCAACCGCCTTTTCCATGTAGGATGAGCTTGCCAACCCTGTTTTATCAATCTCTATATCCTGAGCGGACCAGGCAGGAACGACTACTCCTCCTGGTCCTTCTTGTTGATCCGTCCGCGGAGATACGCGTCGATGAACGGGTCCAGATCGCCGTCCATGACCGCCCCTACGTTGCCGGTCTCTTCCCCGGTCCGGTGATCCTTCACCATACTGTATGGATGGAACACGTACGAGCGAATCTGGCTGCCCCACGCGATATCGGACACTTCGCCGCGAATCTCGGCGAGCTGCTTCTGCTGCTCCTCGATCTTCTTCTCGTAGAGCTTGGAACGCAGCATCTTCATCGCACGATCGCGGTTCTTGATCTGCGACCGCTCGGTCTGGCAGGAGACGACAACGCCCGTAGGCATGTGCGTAATCCGTACGGCCGAATCGGTCGTGTTGATGTGCTGTCCGCCGGCACCGGAGGCGCGGTACGTGTCGACCTTGAGGTCCTCTGTCCGGATCTCAACTTCCACGTCATCGTCAATCTCCGGCATGATATCGCACGAGACGAACGACGTATGCCGGCGCCCCGAGGAATCGAACGGCGAGATGCGTACCAGCCGATGCACACCCTTCTCCGCCTTGAGATAGCCGTAAGCGTTGTAGCCTTGAATCAGCAGCGTCACGCTTTTCACTCCCGCCTCGTCGCCTGGCAGATAGTCAAGCACCTCGACCTTGAAGCCCCGCTTCTCCGCCCATCGGCGGTACATCCGCAGCAGCATCTCCGCCCAGTCCTGCGACTCCGTGCCGCCGGCCCCCGGATGCAGCTCCAGGATGGCATTCAGCTTGTCGTACGGCTGGCTGAGCAGCAACTGCAGCTCGAAGCCCTCCAGCTTCTTCACCAGCGCGGTGATCCCCGAAGTGAGCTCGGATACGAGGCTCTCATCGTTCTCTTCCTGCACGAGCTCCATCATGAGCTCGAGGTCTTCATACTCCGCCGTCAGCGCCTGCAGCTGGTCAATGCTGCCCTTGATCGCGTTCATCTCGGCAATGAGCTTCTGCGCCTTCTCGTTGTCGTCCCAGAAGTCCGGGGCTGACATCTTCTCTTCGTAATCCGCGATCTGTTCGAGCTTCAGATCTAAGTCAAAGAGACCCCCTAAGCTCAGCCAATCGCTTGGCCGTTTCTTGCATATCCCGTTTTACATCCGCTTCCAACATAGTCAGCACCTCTTTATGAATATTTATGATTACCGTTTGCTTTTAGTGAAAAAGGAGACCGGGGCCTCGCCCCGACCTCCCGCTTCTTGCGGCCGGGTCTCTCTCCCGGCTGCTTGACGTTCGTTATGCCTTCAGAATGCCGTGGCACGCCTTATACTTCTTGCCGCTGCCGCATGGGCACGGATCGTTGCGGCCGATGACTTCGCTCGCTTGAGCCGGACGATTCACCGCCGGTTCGCCGTTGGTCGCCATCTCGTTCTCGTCCACGACCGCTTCCCGCACGAGGTTCGTCTCTACGTGGGCTTTCATGATGTACGTAGCGACTTCCTCCTGGATGCTCTGGATCATCTCCTGGAACATCTCGTAGCCCTCGAACTGGTACTCGCGGAGCGGATCCGTACCGCCGTACGCCCGCAGGTGAATGCCCTGGCGCAGCTGGTCCATCGCATCGATATGATCCATCCACTTGCTGTCTACCGCACGCAGCAGAACCACCTTCTCGAATTCACGCATGAATTCGGCGCCGATGGCCGCTTCGCGATCTTCGTACAAACGGGTCAGCACGCCTTTGAGGTACTCGGCGATGTCTTCCTTCTCCTTGCCTTCGAGCTCTTCGGCCTTGAGCTGTCCCTCATGCAGGAACGTACCGTTGCAGTAATCCACGATGGCCTGCAGATCCCACTCCTCCGGCAGGTCCTCGGCACAGTGCGCATCGACGATGCGGTCGATGACCGGCAGAATCATGCCCATCACGATCTCGCGGATGTTCTCCGATTCGATAACCTCGCGGCGCTGCTTGTAGATGATCTCCCGCTGCTGGTTCATCACGTCGTCATATTGGAGGACGACCTTACGCACGTCGAAGTTGTTGCCCTCCACCCGCTTCTGGGCGGACTCGATGGCCTTGGAGATCAGCTTGCTCTCGATCGGCTGGTCTTCCTCGAAGCCCAGACGGTCCATCATGCCCATGATGTTCTCCGCACCGAACCGGCGCATGAGCTCATCTTCAAGCGAGAGGTAGAACTGCGAGGAGCCCGGGTCCCCCTGACGGCCTGCACGGCCACGCAGCTGGTTGTCGATCCGGCGGCTCTCATGCCGTTCCGTACCTATGATATGCAGACCGCCGAGTTCGGCGACACCTTCACCCAGCGTAATATCCGTACCGCGGCCTGCCATGTTGGTCGCGATCGTGACCGCTCCGAGCTGGCCGGCACGGGAGACGATCTCCGCTTCCTCCGCATGGTACTTAGCGTTCAGGACTTTATGCGGGATGCCCTTCTTCTTCAGCATCTCGGAGAGTACTTCCGAGTTCTCGATGGACACCGTACCGACGAGTACCGGCTGCTTGTTCTTATGCCGTTCCACAATCTCGTTGACTACGGCGCGGAATTTGCTCTGCACCGACTTGTAGACGACATCCGGAATATCCTGACGGATCGTAGGCTTGTTCGTCGGAATCGTGATAACCTCAAGACCGTAGATCTTCTTGAACTCTTCCTCTTCCGTCTTCGCAGTACCGGTCATACCGGAGAGCTTGCGGTACATCCGGAAGTAGTTCTGCAGCGTGATCGTAGCGAGCGTCATCGACTCGTTCTGCACCTGCAGGTGCTCCTTCGCTTCGATCGCCTGGTGCAGACCTTCACTGTAGCGGCGGCCGGTCATGAGACGGCCGGTGAATTCGTCGACGATCATGATTTCGCCTTCGGACACGACGTAATCCACATCGCGCTTCATGATCGCATGGGCCTTCAGGGCCTGCTGCACGTGGTGGTTGATCGTCACATGCTCGTGATCGAACAGGTTCTCGATGCCGAACGATCTCTCCACCTTGGCCACACCGGCTTCCGTCAGCGTAACCGAGCGGACCTTGATGTCGATAATGTAATCTTCCTCTTCGGTGAGACGGCTGACCACCTGGTCGGCGATCAGGTACATCTCGGTCGACTTGGCGGCTTGTCCCGAAATAATGAGCGGCGTACGCGCTTCGTCGACGAGAATCGAATCCACTTCGTCAATGACGCAGTAGGACAGCGGACGCTGTACCATCTGTTCTTTATATACAACCATGTTATCGCGCAGGTAATCGAAACCGAACTCGTTGTTCGTTCCGTACGTAATGTCACAGGCGTAGGCCGCCTGTTTCGCCTCGTGGGACATATTCGACAGGTTCACTCCGACGGTCAAGCCGAGGAAATTGTGAAGCTGCCCCATCTCCGCACTGTCCCGCTGGGCGAGATAGTCGTTGACGGTAACCACGTGGACGCCCTTGCCCGCAAGTGCGTTCAGGTACACCGGAAGCGTACCGACCAGGGTTTTACCTTCCCCTGTACGCATCTCGGCGATCTTGCCCTCGTGAAGAACCATGCCCCCGATCAGCTGTACGTCGTAATGACGTTTGCCCAGCGAGCGCTTGCCCGCTTCCCGAACTACCGCGAAAGCTTCCGGGAGCAGATCGTCGAGCGTTTCGCCCTTCTCTAAGCGCTCGCGGAATTCGGCTGTCTTGCCGCGCAGTTGTTCATCGGATAATCCCTCAAATTGGGGCTCGAGCGAGTTAATATACTCCACGGCCTTCCAAAGCCGCTTTAATTCGCGGTCATTGGGGTCTCCGAATATTTTTTTCACGAGTCCTAGCATGCTGCTAATCCCCTTCCTTTTCGAACGGTATGTCTTACCCCAAATTGTAGCATTTTTAGCCATGCTGCCGCAACAAACAAACCCTCCAGGGGACACGGCCGCCCAAGCGGCGTTTTCACTCAGGTTATCTTATCTAGAAGCTTGCCCCAAGGCCATACTCCTCATTACAAAACCTGCATAGCCGTTCCTTGGAAGCCCTATCCCTGTTTGCTCCTGACCCCTATGTACCGGTGCTTTGACCCTACCCTCTTTTTATGCTACGGATCCCCCTTTCCTCTAGAATAAAAGGGCCTGGCTTATCCTGCCGGGCCCTTGAATGTTCATCGTTATATAATAAGAGAAGCGGACCGGTTACTTCGCCGGTTCGATCAATCCATACTTGCCGTCGTTGCGCTTGTAAACCACATTGACTTCGGACGTATCGGAATTGGCGAAAACAAAAAAGTTATGGCCCACCATGTTCATCTGGAGGATCGCCTCGTCAATGTCCATCGGCTTCAGTGTGAACCGCTTCGTCCGCACCAGTTCAAATTCATCTTCCTCTTCGTGCACGGCAACGTAGGCGTCATCCGGCTCTGCAGCGCGGAACAAATCCTTGAGCCCGCCTTCCTGGCGGATCTTCCGGTTCGCTTTTGTTTTCGCTTTGCGGATCTGGCGTTCGAGCTTGTCCACCACCAGATCGACGGAGGCATACATATCGGCCTGCCTCTCTTCCGCCCGCAGGAGCAGGTTCGGCAGTGGGATGGTAACCTCAACGGCCTGCAGACCCTTCAACACGCTTAATGAAACGCTTACTTCCGATGTAGGGGGAGCCTCAAAGTACTTCTCGAGTCTGCTGAGTTTCTTTTCCACATGATCTCTCAACGCATCCGTAACCTCAATGTTGACACCGCGAATGTTGAATTTCATGTATTACTCCTCCTTTCGTCCTTACAGTATACTATATTCCTCCCTGACGTTCAAAAATCCTTCACAATTCGCCAACATTCTTTACAATATCTCTTTAGCCGCCACCTGTCATAAAAACGCATACAAAAAAGGCACCGCCGGAGTTTCCGGAGGTGCCTTTTGCTGCTAAATCATATCAGTGATAACCATCTATTCAGCGGCCGAGAGGCCGGATGATTACAGCTTGATTACGTTAGCCGCTTGAGGACCGCGAGCGCCTTCTACGATGTCGAATTCAACAGATTGGCCTTCTTCCAAAGTCTTGAAGCCTTCCGTTTGAATCGCGGAGAAGTGAACGAATACGTCGCCGCCGTCTTCGCGCTCGATGAAGCCATAGCCTTTTTCTGCGTTAAACCATTTTACTTTACCTTGCATGCAAAACATTCCCTTCGTTATCAAATAACTGCTAACAATTCCCTACTGCATTTCGAATATATCATCCCCTTTACTCCCCTGTCAATGCAACTTCTTCATGTTGGCCAAATATTTAGAAAATTCGCGTATTAACATTTTCTTAACTTTCCGTTCGAAGTAAAAAAGCCTGATATAATGCGGTTTTCCGACATTTTTTGCAAAGTTATCAACAAAGTTGTCCACATTGTCCACAGCCACTTGTGCACAGCAAAAAGCCCCTTGCCGAAGCAAGGAGCGGCGCTGTCTATTTGCGCTTATCGAAAAACAAACTATCGGGCGTATAAGCCTTATCATAGGCACCCCGCTGCGTCCTGGCCGTATCGACCTTCTGCAGCTGTTCTGCCGCCTCGCTGCGCAGCTCTTCCATACGCCCCATGATGGATTCGTCCTGCCGGAGGACCTGCTGAACCCGCTCGGCATACTCCGCCGCACTCTCCGGGTTCGTCTGAAGACTGCGGCGGATCGAGAGGATGATCTCCTCCCGGTCGCGCACGAACTGCTCCAGTTCCTCATATAAGGCCTCCGATAGACGGGAGACCATCCCTTCTGTCAGCGCCTCCAGCGCCTCCATATGCTCACGCATAAGTTGCTCCAACGGCTGCTTGACCGCCTGCAGCGGCGCGGCTTGCCTGAATCCAGGTTTCCTTCAGCGAGACGAGGTATTCGAGCACTTCCTCCACAGCTTCCGTTTCTTTCTTCAGATTGGCTTCCACCAAACGGAAGATGAAATAATCATAGAGCTGAGCCAGGTCCGCGGAGATGGGCTGCTTAGGGTCCAAAGTTGCCATCAGCTCGCGCACGATATCCTGTGCCTTTACCAAATTCCGGTTAACCTCTTCATACCGGTTCTGCTTCATGGCTTCTATTCCTGCTCTGCAGAAGCGGATGGCCCCATCGTAGAGCATGATCAGCAGATGAGCAGGTGACGCCGTTTGAACCGAGGTGGACAGGTATTTATTTTGCTGTGCTTGTAGCATGCGTTTTCCCTCCTAAGAGATCTCCGTGGATGTGATTCTAGCTGCTGAATGCATTCGACAAATAGGATGACTGCGAATTGTATTTGTTCATCGCCGCTTCCATGGCGGCAAATTGTTTGTAGTAGCGGTTTTCAATGTCGGCCAAACGATCGTTAGCTGTGTCGATCCGCGTATTCAGGTCGGTCAACCGCTTGCCAAGGTCACTGTCCGATTTGAACACGGACATATCGGAGAATGCGGAAGTCCCCGCTTTCTTGGCGATCTTCTCGAGGCTGCCCATCAAATCCTGATACAGCCGCTCGCCTACGCCGACATCGGAACGGTTCGTGTCTCCATTGCCGTCTTGAGTAAAGAGGTTGATCACCGCCTGCGGGTCCTTCTCGATCGCTTCCCGCAGTTTCGTTTCGCTTGTAATATAGAGCTGGCCCTTCTCAGTATAAGATCCCGTCTGGATCCCTATCGAGCTGAGTGTCTTATAATTGGCGTTGCCTGTCTCGACCGGATCGGACATCGATGTTCTCATGGTGTTGCCAAGTCCCATCAAGATAGAGTCGTTCCGGAGAAGACCGCTCTTCGCTTTATTCTCCCAAAGCTCAATCTCCGTATCCTTCATGGCTTCCTTCTGCTCCGAAGTCAGAGGAGTATAGGTCCGGAACTTGTCCTCGCCCACCTTGTCCTGAACCGTCTTGAGCAGGCTGTTGTAATCGCTCAGGAACGTCTTGATCGATTCGACGACTTTATCGGTGTCGCTCTTCACATCGATTGTCGTTGTGCCTACACCGTTCAGCGTGATATTTACGCCGTTTACGGCAAAACTGTTAGAGGAACGCGTCGTAGCCACGCCATTAATTTTCAATTGGGCATCCGATGGGGCGGAGCCTGCTCCGAGCTTCAGCGCATTGGTCAGAAAATTGCCCGATACGGAGATCGCTTGGCCGCCTCCGGACAGCGAAACCACCCGGTTCGTCGAGTCATAAAACGCCGTAACTCCAGCCTGGCTGCTGATCTTAGACATGACGGAGTCCATGGAATCCGTATTCGGATTGATGCGGATCGTCTTCGAGTTCACGGTAATATCGAATTCCTGGTACGTCGCCGGTGTCGTGGCCGGACTGACCGGGGTAAACCCAGCTGCGAACTCGGTGTCCTTAAGCAGTGCGTTCGTCTTGAAAGCCGTATCTGCGGTAATCGCCGATGTGCTCGTGCTGATCGAAGGGACCGCAAGCTGCGTGACCTCCACTTTCAGGCTGCCCGGCACCGCATCCGCCGTTACTTGAGCACCGACAGCGGAAGTATCTCCTACCGTGGTCATCGTCTTTGCAGCAAATGTGCCTTCTCTTTTGAAGTTAAACAGCTTGTTGTTACGGAAGTCGAGAATCTTCGCGTTGATCTCCTTGTAAGCATCACGCTGCCATTCGACGATCTGCTTCTGCTGTCCCATCTTGTCCACCGGAATCCGGTTTGCCTTCATCAACTGCTTAATGAGGGTATCGGTATCCAGACCACTGGACATGCCGGTCAAACGAGTAACCATAACATCCACCCTTTCTTAATTAACGCTTTTCATCCACCAGAATTCCGGCCATTTCCCACAGTTTTGCGAGAAAATCAAGGTTTTTCTCCGGTGGAACCTCACGAATGACCTGGCCCGATTCCTTATCGATGACTTTGACCATGATCTGCTTCGTCTTTTCGTGGATGGAGAAATTCAGCGAAGTGTTCTTTCCCTCCACCGCCTTGATTGCCCGCTCCAACGCCTTTACGATCTGTTCATCACTGATGGTGATATCTTCGCCGCGGTATTCCGCCTGCCTCATTTCTTTGACCGAATGAATGGATTCGACCACGCTGGCGGCAGCCGCTTCCGCCTCTTTGCTGCTGGCTTTGGGCGCCGGACTTACGGCCGGAATACGCTCGATCCCACTGTTCGATACGGGCGTGTCCATACTTTTCTTTCCCTCCCGAGTTGCGATCTTATCTTATATATCGGCTTCGGAGTGACCTCGTGTTATAGGTAGTTAGCTCTTTATTCCTACTTTTCACTGGTAGATGATGGGCGGCAAAGAAAAGAGACCCCGGTACGGACCAAGATCTCTCTCCTTCACTATCTGCCATGAGCTAGGATAGGCCATCCTTCCTAGTTTTTAATGAGGATGGAGATATACGGGAGGGTCATAAAGCCGCTTTCTTTCACAAGCTGCATCACTTTCTCGAAATATTCGGTGTTGTGCTCGAAGGTCTTCGAGATCGATTGAACCAGCTTGATCACAAGATCGGTGTCCAGCCCCTGGTGGTACCCTGCCATTCCTACCAAATGGGCTTTGATCAGGGAATAATGCATGATCATTCGGGTGTAGCTCTCGAAAGGGGCGGCACTGTCAAGCGGCATACAGTTCTTGAAGACGTAATTCACCAGGTAATTCTCGAGCATATATTCATGCTCCCGCATGAACGGCTCGTAATAAGCGGCATAGGCCTGCTCGTACATCTCTTCCATCTGGCGGTCCGTCAGATGATTTTGCAGCCCGAGCCCCGACATCATCTCTCTGGAACATTCCAGGTAACGGGCGGAACTGATCGATTGGTTCAAACGCACCACGACCAGCTCCCGGCAGATGCGAAGCTGAATGTCCAAGCGCTTGGCGATATGGTCAAATGCCCCCTGCAGCGTTCCATCCTCCGTACATCTCAGGTAATTGCCAAGAACATCGGGGATCTCTCCGAGCTTCCCTGCGCTCACACATTCATTCAATTCATTGAACAACATTCCCAGGATCAGCAGGCGCTCCTCCAGCGAATGGCTTCGGTTCTGCAGGATGGCGATCGTCACATAGCGGTATTCGTCAAACAGCTGCTTCCAATCGGTGATAGCCCCGCTGCGCGTCTGGACGGTACTTGTGATCTCCTTGAAGGAGGAGGCCTTCCCTTTACCCTGCTCGAATCCGATGCCCTCTTGATTCAGCATGACTACACGGGCTGCTTCCGGACAGGACACAGACAAAGACTGCTCCATGACCCCGTTGACTTTATTGAATCTTCTAGGATAGATGGAACAGGTGTTGCAGAGATAATCCTCGCCCAGCTTCAGTTGAATGCTGCACCAGCCCTCCGTATTCAGAAAAGAACATTTGGAGTGCTCCAATTTCATTCTTGCCGCAAAGTTTTTGGACGGATTGGCCGTGTTGGGGATCACGTTTTGCTCCAGCGCCGATTTGAATTCCGGATGCTTCACCTTGTTATATTTCTTATAGGTAGCCTCATCAATATTAACCGTCCATCCGGAGCAGCAGGTATCCTCACATGCCCCTCCGATACAGGTGAACCTGGATACATATTCAGGAAACAGCGTCTCTATCCATGCAGTCATATTGGATTAGCTCCTTTTGTGTAGGTGTAGTCTAATTTTTCCAAAGGGAAAAATAGGGACTCGGGTGACAGTGGCACTCAACTTTTGCCCTTGGAAAAATCAACTTCCGAAAAAAGAAAGGGGAATGGTTTCTCCATTCCCCCCTTATGATTAACGGAGCAGCTGCAGTACGCCTTGCGGCTGCTGGTTCGCTTGAGCCAGCATCGCCTGCGCAGCCTGCGACAGGATGTTGTTCTTCGTTTGCTCCATCATTTCTTTCGCCATGTCTACGTCGCGGATCCGGGACTCGGATGCAGTCAGGTTCTCGGATGCGTTGTCCAGGTTATTGATTGTGTGCTCCAGACGGTTCTGCAGCGCACCCAGGTACGAGCGGCCGGACGATACGGACTCGATTTGCGTGTTGATCGTCGTGATCGCTGTGTCAGCTCCGGCTTGGGTGGAGATGTCTGCACCCGCGGCTGCCGATTGGATCGCCGTCAGGTCTACGCCTGCTGTCTTCAGGTTGATGTCGATCGTTTGACCAGCATCTGCACCTACGTGGATCTTCAGATCCGCTGCGGCACTGCCGTCGAGCAGTTTCTGCGTGTTGAACGTCGTGTTGTCTTTAATACGGCCAATCTCGTTGGAGAGTTGGTCGAATTCAGCTTTGAGCGCAGTTCTATCGGCAGTAACGTTCGTGTCGTTCGCGGATTGAACAGCGAGTTCACGCTGACGCTGAAGGATCGAGTGGACTTCCTGCAGGGCGCCTTCGCCTGTTTGGATCAGGGAGATGCCGTCCTGTGCGTTGCGGGATGCCTGATCGAGACCGCGGATTTGGCCGCGCATTTTCTCGGAGATGGCAAGACCTGCAGCGTCGTCGCCTGCACGGTTGATACGAAGACCCGAAGACAGCTTCTCGATGTTCTTGCTTGCGTTAGCTGTGTTCGCTGTCAGCTGGCGGTGCGTGTTCAGTGCGCTAATGTTGTGGTTGATTCTCATGTTGTTCTTCCTCCCTGAATTGGACGTCCACTTCCTTGTGGATCGTTTGGTATTTGGTGGAGGGCTGATGTCCTTCGGGCTCGCTCGCCCGCTCTCTCATCCCCTCATGATATATATATCGTCCTGCGGCAGGGGATAGTGAATAGCCCGGAGGCTGTTTTAAGCAGGGATCTCTTTCCTGTAAGACGAGGCTAGGCCCCGAAGATAAAAAGACCCCGGCTCTCCGCCAAGGTCCTGTATTACTGCATCTTAGTTTTTGATAAGAATGGACATGTACGCCATGGACATAAAGCCATTGTCCTTCACAAGCGTCATGATGTTCTCGAAATACTCTACGCTGTGCTCAAAGGTCTTGGATATTGACTGGATCAGCTTGATGACCGTGTCCGTCGTCAGCCCCTGCACGTGACCTGCAATGCCCACCATATGAATCTTAATCAGTGAATAATGCATAATCATCCGGGTATAGCTTTCAAACAGGGACGAGCTGTCAAGAGGCATCACGTTCTTGAACACATAATTCACGAGATAGTTCTCTAGCATATATCCGTGCTCTTGCATAAAAGGTTCATAATACGCGGCATAGGCCCGCCCATAGCTCTCTTCGATCTGCTTGTCTTCCGCCTCGTCGCCGATCCCCAATCCCGACATCATGTCCCGGGAGCATTCCAGGTATCTCACAGAACCGGGCGTATGCTTCAGACCGAGCACTACGAGCTCTCGGCAGATGCGCAGCTGGATGTCCAACCGTTTGGAGACCTCATCGAACGCTCCATGAAACGTTCCGTCTTCCAAGCACCTCAAATAATTCCCGAGCACATCCGGAATGTCCTGCAGTTTGTTCCCCGATACACATTCCTGAAGCTCACTGTACATCAAGCCGGTGATGAGCAGGCGTTCTTCCAGCGTGTACGCCCGGTTCTGCAGAATGGAGATGGTGACATAGCGATACTCTTCGAAGAAGCTTCTCCAATCGGACACACTGCCGCCGCGCGTCTCAATATCGGCGGAAATCCACTTGAAGGAATCTCTCTTGTCCTGATGCTGCTCGAACAGAATTCCCTCCGGATTCAGCATGACAAGCCGTGCAGCTTCCGGACAGGACACGGAGAGAGATTGTTCAAGCAGTCCGTTGACCTTGTTGGTTCTTCTTGGATACACCGAGCAGGTTGTGCACAAGAAGCTCTCGCCCAAGTTCAATTGAATATCACAGAGATTCTCCGTGTTTAGAAAAGAGCAGCGGGACTGCTCCAGCTTCATTCTCGCGGCAAAGTTTGGCGTCGGGTTATGCTTGTTCTTTACTACATGATCTTGAAGTCTCGATTTGAATTCCGGGTGCTTTACCTTCCTATACTTCTTGTACGTTTGTTCATCTATATTGACTGTCCACCCCGAGCAGCACGTATCCTCACATGCTCCTCCGATACAGGTGAACCTCTTTACGTATTCAGGAATTAACGTATCGACCATCGTTGTCATTGACATCAACTCCTATTCATTTAGTCTGATTTTTCCAAAGGGAAAATAGGGACTTGTGTGACAGTGGCGTTCAACTTTTGCCCTTGGAAAAATCAACTTCCAAAAAAAAGAAAGGGGAATGGTTTTCTCCATTCCCCCCTTATGATTAACGGAGCAGCTGCAGTACGCCTTGCGGCTGCTGGTTTGCTTGAGCCAGCATCGCCTGCGCAGCCTGCGACAGGATGTTGTTCTTTGTCTGCTCCATCATTTCTTTCGCCATGTCTACGTCGCGGATCCGGGACTCGGATGCAGTCAGGTTCTCGGACGCGTTGTCCAGGTTGTTGATCGTGTGCTCCAGACGGTTCTGCAGCGCACCCAGGTACGAGCGGCCGGACGATACGGACTCGATTTGCGTGTTGATCGTCGTGATCGCTGTGTCAGCTCCGGCTTGGGTGGAGATGTCTGCACCCGCGGCTGCCGATTGGATCGCCGTCAGGTCTACGCCTGCTGTCTTCAGGTTGATGTCGATCGTTTGACCAGCATCTGCACCTACGTGGATCTTCAGATCCGCTGCGGCACTGCCGTCGAGCAGCTTCTGCGTGTTGAACGTCGTGTTGTCTTTAATACGGCCAATCTCGTTGGAGAGTTGGTCGAATTCAGCTTTGAGCGCAGTTCTATCGGCAGTTACGTTCGTGTCGTTCGCCGATTGAACAGCGAGCTCACGCTGACGCTGGAGAATCGAGTGAACTTCCTGCAGGGCGCCTTCGCCTGTTTGGATCAGGGAGATACCGTCCTGTGCGTTGCGGGATGCCTGATCGAGACCGCGGATTTGGCCGCGCATTTTCTCGGAGATGGCCAGACCTGCGGCGTCGTCGCCTGCACGGTTGATGCGAAGACCCGAAGACAGCTTCTCGATGTTCTTGCTTGCGTTAGCTGTGTTCGCTGTCAGCTGGCGGTGCGTGTTCAGTGCGCTAATGTTGTGGTTGATTCTCATGTTGTTCTTCCTCCCTGAATTGGACGTCCACTTCCTTGTGGATCGTTTGGTATTTTGGTGGAGGGCTGATGTCCTTCGGGCTCGCTCGCCCGCTCTCTCATCCCCTCATGATATATATATCGTCCTGCAGCAGGGCAGAGTGAATAGCTTGTAGAGTCTTAGCCTGTGGTATGTGTTTCCTCTAGCGAATTTAAGACTCCTCAATCATTAAACAAAAAAAGACCTCGGCCCAAAGGCTGAGGTCTGTGTAAATTAACGGAGCAGCTGCAGTACGCCTTGCGGCTGCTGGTTTGCTTGAGCCAGCATCGCCTGCGCAGCCTGCGACAGGATGTTGTTCTTTGTCTGCTCCATCATTTCTTTCGCCATGTCTACATCGCGGATCCGGGACTCGGATGCAGTCAGGTTCTCGGATGCGTTGTCCAGGTTGTTGATTGTGTGCTCCAGACGGTTCTGCAGCGCACCCAGGTACGAGCGGCCGGACGATACGGACTCGATTTGCGTGTTGATCGTCGTGATCGCTGTGTTGGCACCGCCTTGAGTGGAGATGTCTGCGCCTGCGGCTGCCGATTGGATCGCTGTCAGGTCTACGCCTGCTGTCTTCAGGTTGATGTCGATCGTTTGACCAGCATCTGCGCCTACGTGGATCTTCAGATCCGCTGCGGCACTGCCGTCAAGCAGCTTCTGCGTGTTGAACGTCGTGTTGTCTTTGATACGGCCGATTTCGCTCGACAGCTGGTCGAACTCTGCCTTCAGCGCTGTACGGTCTGCTGTTACGTTCGTGTCGTTCGCCGATTGGACAGCGAGCTCACGCTGACGCTGGAGAATCGAGTGAACTTCCTGCAGGGCGCCTTCGCCTGTTTGAATCAGGGAGATGCCGTCCTGTGCGTTGCGGGATGCCTGATCCAGACCGCGGATTTGGCCGCGCATTTTCTCGGAGATGGCAAGACCTGCAGCGTCATCGCCTGCACGGTTGATGCGAAGACCCGAAGACAGCTTCTCGATGTTCTTGCTTGCGTTAGCTGTGTTCGTTGTCAGCTGGCGGTGCGTGTTCAGTGCGCTGATGTTGTGATTGATTCTCATGTTATTCTTCCTCCCTGAATGGAACGTCCACTTCCTTGTGGATCGTTGGTTTAGTGTAGAGGGCTGATGTCCTTCGGGCTCGCCCGCTCTCTCATTCCCTCATGATATATATATCGTCCTGCAGCAGGGCAGAGTGAATAGCGGTAAAGACTTTTTTCTGTGGTATGTTTTCCCTGCCCCCCGCTTTCTTTTGATAAGTTTCACCCGAGCCAGCGGCCTAAAAAAAGACCCCAGCCCAAAGGCTGAGGTCTGTGTAAATTAACGGAGCAGCTGCAGTACGCCCTGCGGCTGCTGGTTCGCTTGAGCCAGCATCGCCTGCGCAGCCTGCGACAGGATGTTGTTCTTCGTTTGCTCCATCATTTCTTTCGCCATGTCTACGTCGCGGATCCGGGACTCGGATGCAGTCAGGTTCTCGGACGCGTTGTCCAGGTTGTTGATCGTGTGCTCCAGACGGTTCTGCAGCGCGCCCAGGTACGAGCGGCCGGACGATACGGACTCGATTTGCGTGTTGATCGTCGTGATCGCTGTGTCAGCTCCGGCTTGGGTGGAGATGTCTGCACCCGCGGCTGCCGATTGGATCGCCGTCAGGTCTACGCCTGCTGTCTTCAGGTTGATGTCGATCGTTTGACCAGCATCTGCACCTACGTGGATCTTCAGATCCGCTGCGGCACTGCCGTCGAGCAGTTTCTGCGTGTTGAACGTCGTGTTGTCTTTAATACGGCCAATCTCGTTGGAGAGTTGGTCGAATTCAGCTTTGAGCGCAGTTCTATCGGCAGTAACGTTCGTGTCGTTCGCGGATTGAACAGCGAGTTCACGCTGACGCTGAAGGATCGAGTGAACTTCCTGCAGGGCGCCTTCGCCTGTTTGGATCAGGGAGATGCCGTCCTGTGCGTTGCGGGATGCCTGATCGAGACCGCGGATTTGGCCGCGCATTTTCTCGGAGATGGCCAGACCTGCGGCGTCGTCGCCTGCACGGTTGATGCGAAGACCCGAAGACAGCTTCTCGATGTTCTTGCTTGCGTTAGCTGTGTTCGCTGTCAGCTGGCGGTGCGTGTTCAGTGCGCTAATGTTGTGGTTGATTCTCATGTTGTTCTTCCTCCCTGAATTGGACGTCCACTTCCTTGTGGATCGTTTGGTATTTTGGTGGAGGGCTGATGTCCTTCGGGCTCGCTCGCCCGCTCTCTCATCCCCTCATGATATATATATCGTCCTGCGGCAGGGGATAGTGAATAGCTTGTAGAGTCCTAGTCTGTGGTATGTTTTTCCTCTAGTGAATCTAAAATTCAACAGCCATAGAACAAAAAAAAGACCCCAGCCCAAAGGCTGAGGTCAGTGTAAATTAACGAAGCAGCTGCAGTACGCCTTGCGGCTGCTGGTTCGCTTGAGCCAGCATCGCCTGCGCAGCCTGCGACAGGATGTTGTTCTTTGTCTGCTCCATCATTTCTTTCGCCATGTCTACGTCGCGGATCCGGGACTCGGATGCAGTCAGGTTCTCGGACGCGTTGTTCAGGTTGTTGATCGTGTGCTCCAGACGGTTCTGCAGCGCGCCCAGGTACGAGCGGCCGGACGATACGGACTCGATTTGCGTGTTGATCGTACCGATTGCTGTGTCAGCTCCGCCTTGAGTGGAGATGTCTGCACCTGCGGCTGCCGATTGGATCGCTGTCAGGTCTACGCCTGCTGTCTTTAGGTTGATGTCGATCGTTTGACCGGCATCTGCGCCTACATGGATCTTCAGATCCGCTGCGGCACTGCCGTCGAGCAGCTTCTGCGTATTGAACGTCGTGTTGTCTTTGATACGGCCGATTTCGCTCGACAGCTGGTCGAACTCTGCTTTCAGGGCCGTACGGTCTGCCGTTACGTTCGTGTCGTTCGCCGATTGGACAGCGAGCTCACGCTGACGCTGGAGAATCGAGTGAACTTCCTGCAGGGCGCCCTCGCCTGTTTGGATCAGGGAGATGCCGTCCTGTGCGTTGCGGGATGCCTGATCCAGACCGCGGATTTGGCCGCGCATTTTCTCGGAGATGGCCAGACCTGCGGCGTCATCGCCTGCACGGTTGATGCGAAGACCCGAAGACAGCTTCTCGATGTTCTTGCTTGCGTTAGCTGTGTTCGTTGTCAGCTGGCGGTGCGTGTTCAGTGCGCTGATGTTGTGGTTGATTCTCATGTTATTCTTCCTCCCTGAATGGAACGTCCACTTCCATGTGGATCGTTTGGTTTAGTGTGGAGGGCTGATGTCCTTCGAGCCTGCCGCCCGCTCTCTCATCCCCTCATGATATATATATCGTCCTGCAGCAAGGCAGATTGAATAGCTTGTAGAGTCTTAGCCCGTGGTATGTTTTTCCTCTTAATGAATCTAAGACTCATCGGCCATAGAACAAAAAAAAGACCCCAGCCCAATTGGGCTGAGGTCTGTGTAAATTAACGGAGCAGCTGCAGTACGCCTTGCGGCTGCTGGTTCGCTTGAGCCAACATCGCCTGCGCAGCCTGCGACAGGATGTTGTTCTTTGTCTGCTCCATCATTTCTTTCGCCATGTCTACGTCGCGGATCCGGGACTCGGATGCAGTCAGGTTCTCGGACGCGTTGTTCAAGTTGTTGATCGTGTGTTCCAGACGGTTCTGCAGCGCGCCCAGGTACGAGCGGCCGGACGATACGGACTCGATTTGCGTGTTGACTGTTGTGATAGCACCGTTAGCTCCGGTTTGCGTGGAGATATCAAGGGCGGATACAGCCGTTTTAACAGCCGACAGGTCTACACCTGCGGTATCCAGGTCGATATCGATCGTTTGTGTTGCATCAGCACCTACATGAATCTTCAGGGCTGCCGTTGCACTGCCGTCGAGCAGCTTTTGCGTGTTGAACGTCGTGTTGTCTTTAATACGGCCAATCTCGTTGGAGAGTTGGTCGAACTCAGCTTTGAGCGCAGTTCTATCGGCAGTAACGTTCGTGTCGTTCGCGGATTGAACAGCGAGTTCACGCTGACGTTGGAGAATCGAGTGAACTTCCTGCAGGGCGCCTTCGCCTGTTTGGATCAGGGAGATGCCGTCCTGCGCGTTGCGGGATGCTTGATCCAGACCGCGGATTTGGCCGCGCATCTTCTCAGAGATGGCCAGACCTGCTGCGTCGTCGCCTGCACGGTTGATGCGAAGACCCGAAGACAGCTTCTCGATGTTCTTGCTTGCGTTAGCTGTGTTCGTTGTCAGCTGGCGGTGCGTGTTCAGTGCGCTAATATTGTGGTTAATTCTCATGGTAATCTTCCTCCCTGAAGTTCGTCACCCGCGTCCATGCGGGGACCTTAGTAAAGTTTAGAGAGAAAACCAAGGTCGGCCGCCCTTTTATTTCCTCTACTTTACAATATATCGGAAGCTTTAGGGCGAAAGTTTATACTTTGTTTCCAGTTTAACCAATCTTTTTTATTTGCCGAGCAGTTTTTTCAGTTGGTCGATTTGACTGCCGGAAGCTTCCTGTTTGGAAGACGCTTCTTGATTCGACTCTTTGAGCGCGAGATAGATCTCCTTGCGCAGAATGGACTGCTGGCGTGGAGCCTTCAGGCCGATCTTCACCGTCTCCCCTTCCACCCCGAGAACGACCACTTCGATTTGGTCCCCAATCATAATGGACTCGCCTTTTTTGCGTGAGAGTACGAGCATCTTCTTTACTCCCCCTCTTTCGAATTCGCAAGCAATTCAACCAATTTGTGTTTGGTGCCATAAGGGGAATGATGAAGGACAATTTGCTTGCCGAGGCGGCTCAAGGTATTGATGACCACAGGACCCATCAAGTTCAGCGTATACTGCTCCGGCGTATCCCCCAGCGTAACGATGGACCATACCTCAATGCCTTCTTCGGACCGGATCTCGAGTTCCTCCTGATCCTCCTGCCCAAGCTCGAACTCATACGCCTTATAGACATCAAACGGATTGAGTACAACAAAGTGCAGCCGTTCTTCCTCAATCGACTGCAGATACGCAAAGGCCTCTTCCCGCCTGATCATCAGAAACCGGGTGTACGCTTCAAAGCCGGGAATGCCGTTCGGAAACGTCAGAACCTCTTCCTCGGTGTATTCGATCTCTCCCAGAGCCAATGTGTTAATACGCAAGAGCGCACCTTCTTCCTTTTGGAATAAAAAAACGAGCTATAGCGCAAAATGCCTCTATAGCTTCATTATGACTCTTTTTAAATTTTGTAGTCAATCTGCGGCGGTGTGAATTCCACACTGGCATGCTGCTGCATGTAAATATCCAGCTTTCCCCGGTTGTACTGAATCTCCGGAGCATTGCGCGTTACATTGATATGTACCTGCGCCGGCTGGATATCCCGAACCACCCGGGCCGGCTCATAATTCAGATCGATATTGTCATAGGCTGCATCGCCCATATACATGTATTCACTAAAGTCAATGTCGTTGGTGCTCTCAGCGGCAAGCCCGGCTATCGCGTTTTCTTTGGTATGAATCGCAGCAAGACGGTTCCCGTCCTCGACGATCTTGGCGATCCCTTGAAGCGCGATGCTCTGGCTCTTGGAATAAATCCGGTTCATGACCTGCAGATGAGGCCCATTCCCGAGTGCATCCCGCCAAGCGCTGTTATCAATGGTAAGTGTGCCGCCTTCGGTATGATAATCATGCTTCGCCGGAGTTGTCGTGATCTCCAGCGAGGCGGGACTTTGCGATATCTGAAATTGACCTGGATCCGCGTCGATACCAATACGTGCATACTGTTGATGAATTCCAATCTGAGGCGAAACGGACAAACTCATAAACTCACCTCTATCTCAATCTATCTCAGGAAATCTACGAGGGAAGAAGAGATGATTTTCGATCCTACGGACAAAGAAGCCTGATAGACGTTCTCATCTGTCTTAAGATTCGTAATAACTTCCGATACGTCGGCATCTTCCGTACGGGACTGCAGGGTCTGCAGGTTCACGTTGATGTCCTGCAAACGGGATTGAGCCAGTTCAATACGGTTCATACGGGCACCCACATCGGCCCGGCCCTGCAGGAACAAATCATTCGCCTCATCCAGACGGCCCAGCGCATCATTGATGCCGGTTTGATTTCCGGATCCCAGCGCAGAAGAGAGGTCCTGGAGCACTTTAAACACGTTGGTGTTCGAAGAAGCTTGGCCGAACACTTCATCTCCTGTAATGTTCGCCTTCACTCTTACGCCCGCACCGATGTCGAACTGGATGGCACCGGTGTCCACGGATGCCGTGGCGGCATTCGCAGCATCATACGGAGCTTGATCGGTGAGCTGCCCGTTAAAGACATGCTTGCCGTTAAATTCACTGTTACCGATCGTCACCATCTGCTGATAGAGCTGATCGATCTCAGTCTTGATAGCATCCAGTGCCTGCTGCGGGTTGGTACCGTTAGCCCCTTGAACCGCCAGCTCACGGGCACGTTGAATGACCGTATTGGCCTGATCCAGCGTGGTGTCCGTGTACTCCAGCCAAGACACGGCCGTCGTTACGTTGCTCTCGTACTGATCATTCGCCGAGAGCTCGCTGCGGTAGCGGAGCGCGAAAGTCATGCCTACCGGGTCATCGGAGGGCTTGTTGATCCGGCGTCCGGTGGACAGCTCGTTCTGGTGCGTATTGATGCGGTTCAGGTTCGTGTTGATGTTACGCAGCAGCTGGTTGTTCAGCATCCCTTGCGTTACCCGCATAGTCATGGCTTATCCTCACCTCAGAGTAGTATGATTGCTTTTATATTATCGGCCTACGGTTCCCATTCCGTTAATGACCTTGTCCAGCATTTCATCGAATGTAGTCAGCGCACGGGCTGCCGCATTATAAGCATGTTGGAATTTAATCATGTTCGCCATCTCTTCATCCAGCGATACGCCGCTGACGGCTTGACGGTTGGAGTCTACTTGATCAACCAGGGTCTGCTGGTTGGTCGCCTGACGGGTCGCTTCCTGGCTCTGCACCCCAAGCTCCCCGATGATGGAACGAAAGAACTCGTCGAAGGTTCCGTCGGTCAGAATGGGTCTGCCTGTCGCCGTTGGGTCGAAATCTACGCGCTCATCACGCACGCCTCCCAACAGGAGAGCCATGTCATTGTTTCCTTTGACCACTTTCTCTGTACCGTCGGACGCCAGGTACGTACGAAGCGAGGAGGAAATATTCGAGACGTCCTTCTGGATTACCGAATTCACGGTAACACTGGCCGCATTGAACTCCGTCTGACCTTCCTTCAAGGAAAAGAACGCGAGACCGGAACTCAGCGGCTCATTGCCCGCATAGCCGAGGGCATGAAGACCGTTAAATCCTTTGACGACAACATTGGTATCCGCTCCAAGCGTACGCTCGGCCAGGGTACCCGTGAACTGTTTCTGCTCGGTCGTGCCGTCATCCTTCTTGATCGTCAGCGTCGTTCCCTCCGGAATGACGGAGCCGGACGGCAGCTTGACTTGCATATCACCCTGTACCAGCGTCTTCAGCATATTATCTAGCTGGAACTGATAGTTCCCGACATAGTTATCTCTCGATTGGATCATTCCGTAGACTTCGCCGCCATTCAGATCCCCGGCTGCCGCCGCCGCTTCCATCGAAGCGGTAGTGAACTGCGTCCCCACCGTTTTCCCCGATACGAGCTGCACGTTGCCCATCTTGACGTTATATCCGTTTGCCTCTTCGGTAAACGTAATATTCACAATCTTCGACAAGTCATCCATGAGCAGGTCCCGCTGGTCCCGAAGATCGTTGGCATTATCGCCGAGACCCTCGATACGGTAAATTTCCTCGTTCAGTTTCGCAATTTGATTCAGCGCGGTATTCGCTTCTTTCGCCTTGATGCCAATACTCTCCGTAAGGTCCGTCGAGAGCTCCGACAGCTGACGCGACGTTTGATTGAACGCATCGGTCATCGCAAGCGCACGCTCTTTCACCAGCACGCGCGCCGTTGTGTTCTCCGGCGATTTACTGAGCTCCTGCCAAGCGCTCCAGAAGCCCTCAATCGTCTGCCGTATGCCCGTATCGGACGGCTCGTTCATGATGGACTCCAGTTTCTCCAATGTATCTTTACGAATGGACCAATCGCCCAAACTTTTGTTTTCGTTGTGAAATTGATTGTCGAGGAACTTCTCCCGGATCCGGTTGATGTTGTCAAACTCTACCCCTTGTCCCATCTGTCCGGGAACGTTGCTGCGCATCAGACCCGGATATTCGATCGGGATCGATGCCACCATATTGACAACCTGACGGGAGTATCCTTTGGTGTTGGCATTGGCAATGTTATGGCCCGTGGTAGTCAACGCCGCCTGCTGTGTGAACAAGCTGCGCTTTGATATCTCGATTCCGCCAAATGTAGAACGCATGAGTCGTTTTCCCCTCCGGTATCTGTACCGCAGCGGCCCGCCCTTCCTCCGGGATCCGCAGCCAGCCTTTTTTATAGTCAGCTTGCCTTGCTTCTAAGCTCTCGAGTCAAACATTCCTTGGCGCTTCGGCCCGGTGGCCGCGGCCTGAGGGTTCTTATAAACGAACTCATCTTCAGGAGGACCGACGATCAGGTCCAGCGAATAATCGATGTAAGCCAGCGAGTGTTCAATCATCTGCTGGTTGACGCGGTTAAGCTCCCGCAGCTTCCGAATGGCTGCAGCGAGCTGCTTCTGCTTGTCGAGCAGCAGCTTCTTATCTTCTATATTAAACAAAATCTTCGTCAAATCGCTTACGGTTACACGGGGATTGGGCTTATAGCCTTTCTCCATCAGGAACGCGCCGGTCACTTCCACCCGCTGCTGTTCCAGCTCTCCGATGCGCTTCAGCAGCTTGTTCTCTTTGGTTACAATCTGCATCAGCTGTTCCACTTGGTTATGGATGAGCACATGTCTCTTCTGCTCCGCGAGCTCCAGAAGCGAGTTGTGAATCTCATTCAGTTCGGTCATGGTATCGAGCAGGGCCTCGAAAGACATGGCTCACCACCTCCAGGTTAGTTTAGGTCAGATAGGGCAGCAGTCGGTCAGCCAGCTTGCCTGCGTCCACGGAATAAGTTCCGGATTGGACGGCCTGCTTCAGCGCATTGATCTTCTCTGCGCGGGCGTCGGATGCAGCGCCGGCAGATTTCACCGATTGGGATTCGAGCAGCTCCTTGGCTTGGCTCGAAATCTCTACCTGATCCTTCTGCTTCGCTTTGGCCGGAGCGGCGGCTTGCTGGGTCTCAGCCGTTCTCTTATAGCGGCTGATCGCATTCATTTGATTGGATCCGTTAATTTTCATACCTTTTCACCTCAATCGGCAGGAATAGAGAAACCCGCCTTTTTCGATATACTTATTTATCGGCTGGCGGGATTCAAATGTTTAGTGGAATTATATGCAAATCAGCGACCATTCTGATCTTTGGATTGGAACGTCGCTTTATGCTGTTCTTGGTGCAGCCGTTTTCTCTCTTCTTCCGCGTGCAGATTGCTTGTATCCTTCATCAGACGGGTACGGCACGATTCGCACAGATTGCCCTCGCGGATTGCAGTTCCACAGGCATCGCATTCATAACTCATGTTCGGATTGTTCTTGATTGAAATCCGGCCGTCACGGATGAATTTCATAATCTGCTTCATCGGGACTTCCGTTGCTTCGCTGAGCTCCTGCATCGAGCAGCCCTTGTTCTCGCGAAGATACTTCAGGCATTTCTCGTACTGCAGTTCGATTTCCTTGATGCAGGCAGGGCAAACACCAAAGTTGTTCTTTACATAAATTTTACCGCAGCGGTTACAGTTTTCCACATTAAGACTCATGACATACTTCCTCCCCTGGTGCCTGTCCTAATACTTCTAGTGTAGCCTAAATTAAGGACTAACGCACATACAAAATGTTGTAGCTGTCCGTATATACGCGATGGCATTACCGGGCCCAGCTGATTCCACAGACCTCCATCGGTGTCCCTACCGGCTCGATAAGGGTCCTTGCACATTCGTTCAGCGTGCTGCCGGTGGTATACACATCATCGATGAGATACACCCGTACCGGTCCGCGGCCGCAGGCTTTGCGAATCCATTCGCTCCCCTGTGACTCGGCTCTGAACACCCCTCGGAGATCTTGCAGACGGTCGGAACGGCTCTTGAGGCTCATCTTCCCGGTATGCCGGATTCGCTCTAAAAGCGGGATGACGGGCACTCCCGTTCGAAGCCCCAGTTCTCGGGCGAGCTGTTCCGCCTGGTTGAACCCCCGTTCGCCGAACCGCTCCCGGCTCAGCGGTACATACGAGAGGAACTCCGCGGCAGGTGCCGCCTCCACCTTGCGGTGAAGCTGGTATGCGTGCATCAGCATGGGACCGACCACTTCACGCATCGATTCTTTTCCCCGGTATTTATAGAGGGCCAGCCATTCTTTCATATGATCATTATATCGAACAACGCTGCGGTTTTTTGTATAGTAAGTGCTTCCCCGCCTTACACAATCTTGGCATTCCTCCGGCCTGCCGCAGACTGTACAGCGGACTTCCGTGATCCAAGGAATTTTCGCCCAGCACTGCCGGCATATCGGCAGGGTCCGTTCGATGCCTGGAATACCGCAGATCAAACAGGGCGGATCTCTCCGGGACAGCAGCCCCTCGCTCTCTCTCAACCGGGCGGCGAGCCACCGCCGGATCTTATCTGTCCACACCGGTCCACTTCCTTTCGTTCCCCTTATAGACCATTACCCGATGTACCCCTTTTTGCGCGCCAGGCGGTTCATCTCTTTGATCTGTCGCACAGCGGAAGCCTGTGAACGTGTCTTCTGCTCCGCAGCAAAGATCACCCTTCCGGCCGGATCCTGAGCAGATCGCCCTGCCCGGCCGGCCATCTGAATCAAGGCCGCCGCATCGAACAGCCGGGAGTCGGCGTCGCAGATAAATACATCGGACTTGGGGATCGTCACCCCCCGCTCCAGGATCGTGGTAGTGACCAGGATCCGGATCTGGGCTTGCCGGAAGGCCGCCACCTTCTCTGTCCGCTGTTCGTCCTTGGATGAAGTCCCCTCAACCGGCACCTCGGGAAAGATCCTGCGGAGCATCTCCGTAAGCGGCCCCACCCAAGCGATCTTCGGCACAAAGACAAAGAGCTGGGCGCCGCGCTGCAGGGAAGCCTTTAGACTATCCCTCAGCCTATTCGGCAGGCCGCCCTGCTGCAGGCTCCGGTGCAGCGGCGGAGTGCTCATCAGCTGGGGGACCGGCAGCGGATGCCGGTGATACCGCGCAGCCACACGGGCATGCGGAAGCCGGCCGCGTCGCACTTCCCGCTGAAGCTGCTCCGGCGGCGTGGCGGAGAGCAGGACATAGGCGCCGTCCGTCCGGCACACCCGTTCAGCGGCATGCTGCAGCATCGGGTTGTTATGGTAGGGAAAGGCATCGATTTCATCGATGATGACAAGGTCGAAAGCCTCGTAGAACCTCATGAGCTGGTGGGTGGTCGCCAGAACGATTTCCCCTTCATCCCACCGCTCATCACTTCCGCCATACAGGGTAACCAGCCCGACTTCCGGGAAGGCCTTAGCCAGACGCGGCTTAAGCTCCAGCACCACATCCCGGCGAGGCGTAGCAACAGCCGCCCTGCCGCCTTGAGCTAGCGTATATTCAATCATCGGAAAGATCATTTCGGTCTTTCCCGCTCCGGTTACCGCCCACATCAGAAACCGGCCCGGCTTCGTACTAGCTCCGTTCTTCTCATTCTTCCTCGAAAGTACTCGATTCCCTTTCAGAAATTGCAGTGCGCAGCCCGAGGCCTCCTGCTGGACATCACTGAGTCCCCAGCGCCTCAGGTAGATGTCCATGTCGGATTGCGGTACTGCACCCGGTCTTACGGCTTCCTTTCGTCTCCCTGCTTGCTTGCCGGATCGGATCAATGGTGTGCAGTAGCGGGTCCGTCCCATCGCCAAACAAGCTTCACAGTATGGGCAGGGCCCTCCACAATGGGGGCAGGGGGTCCATACGACCGGTTCTGTCGTCCGCGGCTCCTTGGAGGCCCTTGTACCTTGGCTGCCGCACCGCCTGCACTGGGCCCGAAGAGGCGGCTTGCGAATCGATAGGCTCCTGCCTTCCCGTTGAAGCTCTACGCCACCTTCCAGGGAGAGTATCCCTTCCAACCGTCCCCGCTGCAGGCAATAGGCGAGAGAATCGACCGCTTCTCCCATGCCGCTCTGGGTCAGCAGCGATGCATACTCCTCCGGCAGCAGCGAACGGCCGGCCATCAGGGCATGAAGCTTGGCAGATAGAGCCTCATACTCTGGGAAGACTACCGGACTGCCCGCTTCCCCGGCCGGCTCCCAGACCCATAACCGCCAGTCCTCTGTGCCCCCTTTTGCTCCCCTAACGCCCAAACGGTCCCCGGCCGCACTGACCCTTCCGAGCAGATGACGTTCCGGCCCTCCCGGCTTCATCCTTCCCACCAGCTCCTGGGCTTGTCCAAAAGAAAGTTCCGGCTCCAGCACGAAAAACCTGAATCCGCGTCCTGCGGTCCGGATCCAATGATCCCTGTCCGCACGCAAATCCAAGGAAACGTGCCAGGTGATGCCGGCTGCCGTCGATACGGCATATACCCATGCTTTCATAGCTCACCTGTTATATATAGGCGGAAGCGCTGCATCGATGGTCTACAGCCATTTGTAAGCGCTCTCCAAACCTTTGATTTGATTAAGCCGGATGAAGACAACATCCTGTTCCTGATGTCCTTCGATCCAAGTGTCCAAGTTCCAATATTCCTGTGAAACGATACTCAGAGAATGTTCTCTTGCCATTCTTACTGCAATCTCCAGCGTCTCATCCGCAGACCCTTCATCGACCAGCGTAACTTCAATATTCCGGCCCTTCATCCAAGAAAAAAAGAACAGCGAGCGCAGATACCATTCGAGCTGCATCTGGGCATTCTGCGTATAAAGAACATAGTGTGCGGCCTGCCGGGCGCCGCGGCGTTTCCACTGCCGGTGAAGCGCGTGAATGACGGCGATCCCCGCTGCATAGCAGCCAATGATCCAAACCAAGCCTAACATCATAGCGGCTCCCTCCCTTGGGAACAGTATATGCCGCTATGAGGTGGTTGGTTCCTGCCGTCGGTATGAATTCAGCCCTGGTCCTACTGGCCCGTTACAGGGTAACCCATCCGTTTTTGATCGCTATGATCACGGCCTGGGTCCGATCGTCGACCTCCATCTTCTGGAGGATCGAGCTCACGTGGTTCTTTACGGTCTTCTCGCTGATGTAAAGGAATTCTCCGATATTCTTGTTGCTCTTGCCTTCCGCCATCAGGCGAAGCACTTCCGCCTCTCTGCGCGTCAGAGGGCTGTTGTCCATATGTACATACTTCACGCCGGCTTCTTTGGTCACCGGGCTTGATCCCGTTACGCCCTGCTCATCCAGGTAGGTCATACGGCGCAGCTGGTTGATCAGCTTTCCGGTTACTTTCGGATGTATGTACGCATGTCCGGCTACTACAGAGCGGATCGCATTAATCAGCGACTCCGCTTCCATGTCCTTGAGCAGGTATCCTGAGGCGCCCTTACGAAGCGTCTCGAAAACATAGCTCTCGTCGTCGTGAATCGAGAGAATGATGACTTTGATATCCGGAAAAATCTCTTTGAGTTTCTCCGTGGCCACCACACCGTTCTCTACCGGCATATTGATATCCATGAGCACGATATCGGGATGGAGCGTGTTGCACAGCTCAAGCACCTGAATGCCGTCGCCGCACTCCCCCACGACCTCCAGGTCGCTCTCCATATTTAATATCCGCTTCACCCCTTCACGGAACAGCTGATGGTCATCAGCCAGAACCAGTTTGATGGGGCGTTTGGCACTGCCCATAATATCCATTCCTTTATTCCTCCTTGGACTCGGACTTGATCGGGATCACCATCGACACTTTCGTGCCGGCACCAACCTCGGATTGAATGTCGAACCGCCCTTCCAGCAGCTCTACTCTCTCCCTCATGCCCATTAATCCGTAGTGGCTGCCTTGGGTGATTTTTTTGTCGATGCCTGCCGTATTGAATCCGACTCCGTTATCGGTCACCGTCAATTTGATCATCTGCTGCTGAAATGTTAATTCAAGAGTAATATGGGACGCCTCGGCATGCTTCAGAACATTGGAGAAGGCCTCTTGGACGAGGCGGTATACCGCTACCTCCATGCCCGATGGCAGTCGGACTTCCTTACCTACAAGCTCAAACTTGGTGCTGATCTTCGAGCGTTCCTCATAATCCTGCACGAACTTACGCAGTGTGGGAACCAGCCCCAGATCATCGAGCGCCATCGGCCGAAGATTGAAGATAATCTTGCGGACCTCTTCAATCCCCGCCCGGACACCGCTCTTCAGGTCGGCCAATTCTTCCTTCACGGCACTGTAAGCTTCCTTCGCGAGCATTCGCTCGGTGATTTCCGTCCGCAGCACCATGTTCGCCATATTCTGCGCCAGTCCGTCATGAATCTCACGGGCAATCCGCTTGCGCTCCTCTTCCTGGGCCAAAATAATCTTCAGGCCCATAAGCTGCCGGCTCTTGGCGGATTCCAGCAGACGGGTTACCTGGTGCAGATCACCGGAGAGGTACTCCAGGACTACCCCGAACTGGGATACAAGCGCTTCCGCCCGCTCCAGCTGCTTATCCAGGTTCTTGAGCCGCTTCTGCAGGTCGTCGCGGCGCATCTTGAGATGCAGCTCCTTCTCCCGGTGAATCGCAAGCTGGGCTTGAAGCTGGGTGGCGGCTTCATAGGCTGCCCGGATATCCTCTTCGTTGAACCGTTTGAAATCCCGGCTCACTTCCGTCAGCCGGACGCGGGAACGGCGGTAATCCACTTCAAACTTATCCACGATGTCGATCGTTATCGCCGTTTCCTCAATCACCAGCTGCAGCTCTTTATTCAGCGCTTCGCGCTCTGCCCGGACATTTTCGCAGATCTCAAAAATCTGATATTTGCTGTTCTCCATCACATCGATGGCATTTTTGATAACGCGGTCAAACACATCGACTGACATCCGGACAAAGCTCCTTCGCCATTTTTCTTGGTGTAGGCTGACCAATTTCCCAATAACCTGGAACCCAGCACCCAGGTTCGTGTGAAATAGGTCAAATTATGGCCATTATTTAGAATGCACTAGCAATATAGTACCATATTTACAGGAGATTGTGAGTGCTGTTAGGACTAATTATTGCAGCGTGATTTGTCGAGTGTTCCCATCCCACGTGACTTTCCATCCTAAATTCTCAGACAGAATGCGCAGCGGCACCATCGTCAGCTCGCTCATGATGACAGGAGGGACTTCTGCCGTAATTCGCTCCCCATTGACAACCAGATCTTTATTTCCGATCCAAAGATCAATCATTTTGCCGTCCCGGATGACGGTTACTTTGCGTTCTTGGTCATCCCAACGGACCGTACCGCCCAGCGCGTCGGTAACAAAACGAATGGGAATAAGCGTATTGCCCTCTACGATGACCGGCGCTTGTTCGAGGGTCATCCCTTTGCCGTTCACCGATACGGCTTTATTGCCGACTGTCAGGCTAATCGAATTATTCGACGTGGACGGCAGGCTGCCCCGGTAGGTGAACGTAATATCGTCGATCCCGATTTGGCCCTTTTCGGCACGCTCGTCCTGACCAACGCCTTCATTCACGAGGTACACGCTTTTCACACGGATCGGATATTCAATCGGATAATCAGCCAAGTTGACGGTGAGCTCCTTCCAGCCCTTCCAATTGATATTGCGTGCGATGTCGATCCGATGAATTTTGCCGTTGTTATCCAGCAGCTCGGCACGAAGCCAGTTCAGGCTTTCATCGCCGTTGACCTTCATCTTCATCTGCTCGGGCTTGCCCTCGATCAGAATGCGTGTATCCAAAGTGGCAAAAGCCCATTTGTCCATTTCCGTACCGCCGCCGCTAAAATCATAGTTGAGCGACAGGTATTTGTTATTCTTCTCGTCCGGACGGATATAAACAGCAGATGTGACACCAAGCGGTTTGGCATCCGAGAAAGTTTCCACTGCATTTTTGTCGAGATCATACCATACCTTGTCCTCACCTACCGGAATAACGGCCATGGTGCTGTACCCGTCATATTTGGCAATCACTTGAGCCGCTTTTTGACCGTTCAAGTCGCTTACTTTGAGCTGCCCATCAACGACTTCGCCTTTGACGCCGAGCACTTCCCATTGGATCAATTGCGGCGGTACCTCACGGGACTCACCGGCGGACGTGGAGGCGATAACAGGAAGCTTCACCGCCGCACCATTCGCAATAATGGCGTGCTCCGCATTGATCTTTAAGCCTGTCAGCTGATTACGGCCTACAATCTCGAGTTCTTCACTCGCCGACCCGGTACCCGCACTAGCGGTTACTTTGGCCATACCGGCGCCCGTTGGAGTAAACACATTATCTTTGAGGCTTCCCAGCTTGCTGGTTGTACTCCAAGCCGCCGTCGCGGTTCCAACCTCTATCGGATTATAGTATTCGTCATAACCCCGGAAACTTAGTGGGGCATTCTCCCCAATAAATAGGAAAAGCGGTGCTTGAATCGTCAAACCCTTGACTGCCCCTTTGGGAGCAAGTGTATAAACACCGACTCCGTTAACCACTTGACGCTGTCCACCGCCCTCAGTCTGGTTGATGAGTACGGGTGTGGTTTCCCCCAGCGGACGTGCCACCATTTGCGTAGATCCACCGCCATCCAGGTTCAGACCCTTCCATACTCCTATTTTGACCATGAACTGCTGGAGTTCAGTCATGCTGAGTCCCTTGCTGTCTCCGCTTGCATCCGCCGTGATGATGAACGCTTTCTTCTCATCTTGGGAGTATCCTAGAGCCGTACGTGCACGATACCCGCCAAGACCTGTCAGATCCAACGTAAAAATAGACGGCTGCCCATTATCCACCAGCAGCGTATGTCCACCGATCATCATTTTGAAGGAAGCTACATCATAGTTCTTGCTTGCGTCCTGCGGCAGCATTTTGTAATCCGCTTGAATCGGGTCACCGGCTTTCATATGCTCCCTCACGAAGTCCGCTGCCTTACCCGCAGCACGAAGAATGTACCCGTCTTGCGGCGCGATCATCTGAATAATGCCATTATCGGCTATCTGCTTGATGATCCCGTTCTGCACCAGCACTTCCGTAGGGTACGTTACGCCGTCATTCGAGCGATCCACCTGGCCCCAAGAATTGGTATACATGAACAGTCCGTCGATATGGCTGTGTGTATCATTAGGTCCATACCAATAGTAGGTTTTGTTGATGCCGCCCAGCGCATACGAAGCACCATCCTTGGTAATGATGTTCCCCTGGAAGGTGAAAGCATCCACGATAGGCTTATTGTTCTTATCTAAGGCAAACGTATACCATCCCGGTGAATTCAGCATAGGCGTAGCCATCAGCTGCCCGTTCCCAATCTGCGCTCCCATCGGAACGCCTTCTGCCTTGGTATTGAAAAAATCTCCGTTCACACCGGCTACGGCCTTCGTTTCCTTAGCCATCCCCAGCACGGACTGCTTCTTGGTAAATTGATTGTTCGTTCCTGTCATTACATCTATTTTGACATAGGGATTCGTCAGATCGACTTCCACTACATTCGCATTCGTCTTCACAGCCTTGCCGCTGCGGGTGGTTTGCCAGACGTATTTCTTCAGTACCGCACCCGAAGTCAAGGGTTCTTCACTTACCGTCGTAACAACAGGCTCAGCCGCGGCATAAGAGACTGTTCCGACTGTCCAGGATGAAATAAAAATGGATGCCGACAGCACCACGCAGGACAGCTTATGCCAGTTTTTTTGCAGTTTCACGCTTCTGTTCTCCTCCTCGTAAATCCACTCTCCTATCTTAGACTCTAGTTGTACTAGAAAAGTTACGTGGGGGATAGGTGAAATATATGGCTTCACGGTGAACGATTACAGACAAATAACAGGATACTGCCATTAGGTACAAATGGTTAAACAGTTGTGAAATTTTTGAAATTTTCAAAGAGCTGCGGGAATAAACAAAAAAGGACGACCCGAATAATCGGATCGTCCTGCTTGGACAGAAAATAGATTAAGCTTGTGCTGCAGCTTTGAGTGCTTCCGCTTTGTCGGTGCGCTCCCAAGGCAGATCCACATCGGTACGGCCGAAGTGACCGTAAGCTGCAGTCTGCTTGTAAATCGGACGACGAAGATCAAGCATCTTGATGATGCCGGCAGGACGCAGATCGAAGTTGCTGCGTACGATCTCGACCAGCTTCTCTTCGCTGACTTTGCCTGTACCAAACGTATCCACAGCAATGGATACTGGCTTAGCAACACCGATCGCGTAAGCAAGTTGTACTTCGCACTTGTCAGCCAGGCCCGCTGCGACAATGTTCTTCGCAACATAGCGCGCTGCGTAAGCACCGGAACGGTCAACCTTCGTTGGATCCTTACCGGAGAATGCGCCACCGCCGTGACGTGCATATCCGCCGTAGGTGTCTACGATGATCTTACGGCCCGTCAGACCGGCATCGCCTTGAGGTCCACCGATAACAAAGCGGCCCGTAGGGTTGATGAAGTATTTGGTGTTCTCGTCGATCAGGTTATCCGGAACGATTGGCTTAATGACATGCTCCTTGATATCCTTCTGGATCTGCTCCAGCGTTACTTCTTCCCCGTGCTGGGTAGAAATAACGATCGTATCGACACGAACCGGCGTATCGCCTTCGTATTCTACGGTTACTTGAGTCTTACCATCCGGACGGAGGTAGGCCAGTGTGCCGTTCTTACGAACTTCCGTCAGACGACGGGAGAGCTGGTGGGACAGGGAAATCGGAAGCGGCATGAGCTCTGGAGTCTCATTTACAGCAAAACCGAACATCATCCCTTGGTCGCCGGCGCCAATCGCTTCGATCTGATCATCGGTCATTTGACCTTCACGAGCTTCGAGTGCCTGGTTTACGCCCTGAGCAATGTCAGGGGACTGCTCATTCAGGGAAACGAGCACCGCGCAAGTTTGGGAATCAAAACCGTACTTTGCACGGGTATAACCGATTTCTTTGATGGTCTCACGAGCAATCGATTGAATATCTACATATTCCGAACGGCTTGTAATCTCACCGATAACAAGCACAAGACCCGTAGCTACGGAAACTTCGCATGCTACGCGGGCATTCGGGTCATTTTTGAGGAACGCATCAAGGACCGAGTCCGAGATCTGATCGCAAATCTTATCCGGATGACCTTCGGTTACGGACTCCGAAGTGAACAAACGGCGGCCTGCTGGATTGGACATTAGAACAACCTCCTACTGCTAATATTCTCATAAGTGCCTTGGCTTATGGCCCCTTACAAAAAATCAACCTTTTCCGACTGGAAAAGGTTAGTTTCATTCTTATACCTTCAATAGTGTATGTTACTGGATTTGTCGGACACTGTCAATAAATAACGATAAGTTCCTCAAAAATTTAACACCTGATTTACAAATAAAGTAGAAGGAACAGATAATCAGAAATTTTAAAGGTTAAACATCATTTCTTCAGCTTTACGGATGAGTCGAGACGTAATTGTCCCGCCTACGGCTCCTGCATCACGAGAAGCAATATGCCCCCAATAGTCTTCCTTCATGTTCTGTGATGGGATGGCTCCAAGCTCCGTAGCAAATTCTACATTCAAATTGGCAGCAGATTTACCGACAGGCAGTCCAAGCTCAGCAGCAATTTCATATTTGAGCACATCCAATGCTTTTCCGCTTTCCGGTACCACTTTCTTGTTCGTTTTCGACATTAGGGGATACCTCCTCAGTGGAATGTACCCTTATTGTCTCCGGATCGGGCAGCCTCACCCGTATGAAATGCTGGAGGAACGGACAAAATTATGGTGTAGCCTTTTTATCGGCAGCATCTGTAATTGAATAACCGCCACGTACCATTACATAGATGTCTGCTTTGCTCTTTGGATCCGGCTTAATGCCCCGGCCTTCCCGGGGGACAATTAGCAGATGATTCAGCTCAACGGGTGCACCGGCTGTCACATCTTTACCGATCGTAACATCGGGCATGCCATCCTCCGTATCGCTAACGGCCAGTACTTTGCCGGAACGCACGATGATTTCGGTGCCGGCAGAGCCGAGCAAAGTTTGTCCAGGTTGAAGCTGGACGACTTTCAGGGCTGAAGATTCGCTGCTAACAGAGCCAGGCGCACTCGGTGTTTCGGGATTTGCTGTTGACCCACCTCTTGCTAATGCAGCAGTGATCAGTTCCTTCACCTTGGCTTCGGTAATGCTTTGTTTGGACAGTTCATCGGTTACTTTGTTTGCAATATTTTGGTCGAAATAGCTTTTGGTGATTACCGGATCGTCAACAGAGCCGGGTTCAGCACCCGGAGCAGTTCCGTCAGCGCTGGCTACGTAGACAGTGGCTATAGATAATAATGCAGAGAGAAATAGTGACTTTGTAATTAAAGCTTTCATGCTTCACCTCAATCTAAGGATAAGAAAAAAAAAGAGACCCGAAGGTCCCTCTTTTTAAAAATTTATTGATAATTACTCTACAATAGCTGTTGTAGCGGAGAAGCCATTAGCGGAAGAAACCGTCAGATCGAAGCTTGTTACTTTATCAGTAAACTTAAGCTCGCCGTACTGGTTAACTTCTACAGAACCGCCACCCTTGACGTTAGTAATACTTACAGTCGTACCAAGGATGTAGTTGTATTGTTGAATTTCGGAATCCTCGTAAGTGATGCCGTAGTTATCAACAACATCAAGCTCCATCAGTGCATATACGTTAGAAGCAGCTTTAGCTTGTGCGATTGTTCTTTCTGTCTTGCCAGCTTTAACTTTGGTTACAGCGATAGGATCGCCCTTAACATTTACGGATACCGATCTTGTCAGAGTCTCACCTTTGTGGTTCTTGAAGGAAACCGTTACGTTCGTAGTACCTGTTTTGTTACCAATTACGTAACCTTCTGTACCCTTGACAGCCGTTCTAGCAACGGATTGGTCTGCAGGGAAGATTTGAGTAATGGTGTCAGGGACTGCAACAGTGTTGCCCGAAGCGTCTTTAGCAGACACTACAACTTCTTTAGCAAACAAGCTGAGCTCTGGCTTCTCTTGGATTCCTTCCCCAGTGAGAACCTCGTTCTTGCTGTTGTAAGTGTAGTTCGTTACAGCAGAGCTATCAATAGCGTTGAACAGATCGCCAACAGCATTGAGGGAGTAAGTCAGGGAATCGTCGGAATCAACTGCTTCGATTTCACGAGTTTCCTTGTCAATTTCTGTCCACTCTTTGTTGCTGTTCAGCTTCTCAATTTTAACTGTCAGTCTTGCAACACCTTTTGCATCGCCTGCAGCAACAAATTTATGCTCTTCGTTGAAGGTTACGTCCAGCTTGCCACCTTTTTCGGACAGCTCATAAGCTTTGTCGTAAACGAACTGAGTATCCGTAAAGTTAAATCCGTCCTTCTCTTTAACCGTGATTGTAGGGTTAGACTTATAAGTGTCAGATACAACCGTTACACGGTAGTTGGAATCCGTCTTCGAATCCACGTTGCCATTATCGTCAACATAGTTCAAAGCCTTCAGTTCTTTACCGTACTGGTCACGGATTTGGAACTCGAATTTGCTTTCGGCGCCGGCAACAATCTTCTTAGCAGGCTCTTTAACGATTGCGATCGTTTCTGGAGTACGAGCATCTTGGATCGTGTACTGCTTCGTAACAACGCTGTTTGCATTTGCAGTTGCGATCATTGCAGTTACAGTAACTACACCAGATGCAGTATCACGGATGCCTTTCAGCTTAAGTTCGCCTTTGTGCTCACCGGATCTCATGAACTCATAATCATCAACGCCACTTACGTTGAATTCGATGCGCTTGTTATCATCGTCATCATCAGTACCGGCATTAGTATCATTTGTCAGATCTTCAAGGGACAGCTTGTCGCCATTGGCATCATAAGCGATAACCGGCACATATGCATCTTCATCGCCTGCAGCGATGACATTGTTCATATCACCAATTTCAACTTTAGTTGCTACCTTGGAGGAACCAACTTTCAGTGTACCTGTTGCTGTACCCGCTTGGCTGTTCACATTGAAAGTGAAGTCGCCGGAACGGTCAACACCGCTACCCAGGGAGAACTTGATGTCAGAGATATCATCGTTGTTCGAATCCCCAACTTCTCTCAAGAGATCTTCCTCATCGATGTAAGGATTAACGTTAATCTGAACATCGTCAAGGTCAACTTCAGGTGAATCGTGAGCTACAAGGTTACCGTATTGATCATACTGGAGAAGATCAACCGTAGCAGACTCATTGATACCCAGGTTTTCCTTGCCAGCTGCGTACTTCACAGTGCCCAGCTCGAGCTTGGAGATGAATGGAGCATTACCAAGCTTAAAGTTCTTGGACACACTTACGTTACGAGAGTCAGTGTTGTAGATGTTAACAGGGATAATGCTGAGACCTGGATCCAGATCATCGCCGTTTGTTTCTTTGGAAGTATCCAAAGTCAGCAGCAGTTCGCCCGCATCATTTTTCTTCAGTGTGTTCGGAACATCGCCCGAATACACAGTGTAAGAGCTAGCGTTCAAGGAAGCATTCTCACCGTATTGGTTCGTAGCTTTCAGCTTAACGATCGCTTTCTTTGTTTGAGCAATCGTATCGTTAGCATTAACGAACTCGATTTTCGTCAGAGTCTCGTCTTGAGCTGTGAACTCAGCAGATGCCTTGTCGATATCAGCTGCATCCAGGCCGCTCAGCGTTACGCTGTAAGTGCCTGCGCCGATACGGGAGTCCGTAGTGATTGTCGCGGATTTCTTGTCGTCTGCGAACTTCACAGTACCGCCAACTTCAACCGTACCCTTTTTCAGCGTCAGCTTCGCTTTCGCTGTGTCAACGTCGCGGTTGAAAGTAACCGTTACTTGCTTCGCGCCAGTTGCTTTTGCTTCAGCTACGGAAGCTTTAGCAGGCTTGTTAGCAGCTTCGTGTGCGAGCTTAGCTTCATACGCTGCAGTCACGAGCAGGTCGCGAGTTGCTGCGGAAGTACCGCCGAACGTTCCGTCTTCGCCGGAAGTCAGGATTTTCTTCTCGATAGCCAGAGCTACATAGCCTTTAGCCCAGTCGGAAACCGTCTTGTCGCTTACGCCAACATCGGATTTCACTTGGGATTCCCAACCGAGACCACGAACGAGGAACGTAGCAAGTTCTTGCTTCGTTACTTCGCCGGCAGGGTTGTATTGACCAGGAGCGTAGCCGTCAGTCAGACCAGCAGCTTTCAGAGCTTCGATGTAAGGAAGCGCGTAGCCGTTAGCTGGGTCATCAGCTTCTGTTTTAACATCGGAGAAGCTGGAAGTCTTCAGGGAAGTGTCAACTTTCAGGCCGAAGATCAGAGCTGCAACTTTTGCGAACTGAGCGCGGTTCATTTTGTCTTTCAGACCGAATGTATCTGCGCTTACGCCGTCGAATACGCCAGCGGAAATCATTGCATCAAATTTTGCTTTAGTTGCTGCATCGAGATCGTTCAGATCTTTGAAGTCAGCGGATGTTGCGCCCAGTGCTACGGAAGAAAACATCGAGAAAGCCATAGCCAGGGATACGATTGCGGATAAACTTTTCTTCATAACCTTTTTTTCTCCTCCTCGGATATCTTTCGGGTTTTGAGAGTTCTGTGTAGAAGATCTAAAATGATGGCTCGAGCTCATTAGCCAATTCACCCCCTTCCCAGAGTTGAGCGGTGTTCATTCTTATTAGCTAAGTCTGCAGATGAACTGCAGAAACTAGTAAACCAAATGAAAGACTAAAGATTCGCATGCCATTGAACATTATAGCATCGGCATGTTACCGAGGTAAAGGATGAATTTGTCATCTTTATCCATCGGCGAACTCCCAAAGCGCTTTTCAGCGGCCCTTGTTTGTTTTTCACTGTATTAAACGCATGGTTTTCCAAAAAGTTGCGCCCTGTGAAAAAAACTTTTACTTTTTTGGATTTCTTTTTTCGAAACCCGAAATTCTCAAAAGTCGCACTCTATATTTTTCCAAGCCATACGCTAATAAAATGCATACTACTTGATAGAGCCCAACATGTCATTACACAAAATATCCCATTCGGAAACAGGAACAATAATGAAGGCAAAAATAAAAAGACACAGCCCATTGGACTGTGTCTTAAGCATAACTATTATTTCGGTACCTTCTTCAGCTTCGCGAGTACACGCAGAGCGATGGCTGCGGACTCGGCTCTTGTGATGTTATCAACCGGGTCAAAACGGTTCGTCAGTTGCGTCTGGCCAGCCAGAAGGGTATTCGGACGTCCCTCAATAAAGCCTGCTTTGGTGACGGCCTCAACAGCCGGCTTGGCATAGTAGCTGAACTTCGGATCTGTCGAGTCGGTGAAGAGCTTATCCAGCGATGCTTGGACTTTAGCCTCATCCGTACCCATCTTCAGTTCGGCAGCACGGGCAATCATGACGGCTGCATCCTGGCGAGTAATCGCCTCGTTCGGCAGGAACAATCCCTGCGAGGTACCGCGAACAATACCCGCACGAGCGCCGGCCTCAATGTGCAGATAATCATACATATTGATACTGTTTTGCAGGGTTACACCTTTGCGGACGTCGCCGAACGTACCTTGGAAATCAGGGTTGCTGGTATCCGGGTTCGTCAGCGGAATATCGAATACTTTCACAAGCAGAGTAACAAATTCGCCCCGTGTGATCGCATCGTCCGGCAGGAAGCGGCTGCCGCCACTATCCTTATTGAACATATAACCCTTAGAATACAGCGTATCGATAATATCGCGTGCCCAGCCATGGTTCGTTACATCGTTGAAGCTGTCGTTCATATACATGACCTGGAAGTAGCCAAATTCGGGAACCGTAACGGTGATCGTGTTTTTCTTGGAATCCACAACCCCGCCGAGGTTCTTCCATCCCATCTGAGACACTGGCACACCTGCCGAGATTTCAGCACCGCTGCGGTCAGCAAAGGTACCGTATTGGAACACCGTAACATACTTCCAAGCATCGGCTGTGATGGTAGGATCGTACTTGAACGTCAGGGTAACCGGCTGCGTTGGAACAACCAGATCCTGCAGGTCATAACGCTGATAGAAAGGAATTGGCTGCAGCGCTGACGATACGTCCGAATCACTCGATATCAATGGAAGCGTACCGCTGCCCTCGAGAGCGCCTTTCAGTTCAGCCGGATCACCTGCATCCACTTGATCACTGATTGTACCAGCATCAATCCAGAACAGTTTGCTGGCTGGCTTGAAGCGGTACGTCTCTACGGCGCCAGACAAACTTTGGGTAGCCAGAGAGTTGGCGAATTCAAGGTCTTTGTCTACGATACCGGTCTGAACATTAGCAATACCGAACAGAAGCTCACGCTTATTCGTCAAGAAGTTATTCGTGGACGTCCGCTCATTGCGCATCATCTTGACATCTTTACCGATCTTCATTTCGAGATCGCCGCCGAACACTTTCATCGAAGAGACCTCGCTCTTATACTGAGCGCCTTCGATCGGCGTATTTACGTTATAGAGAACCAGGCTGCCGGAGTTCTGAGCCGTTCCCCGGTTAACGGTGAACTTAATCTCATTGGCTCCTGCTTTAAGACCTTTAGCTTCGTAGACGAACAGACCACTTCTAGGGAATACTTCCTCTTTCCCGAAGAGGACACTGATCGCTCCCTCAGCTTTAATCTCGATTCTTTGGAAGTTCTTATTGATGTTTGCCTGCGTTTTGCCGTTTTCGTTTGTGAACAGCTTCTCCGGAAGTTTAATCACATAAGGATGCGCTTCTTTCGAAATTTTCACAGTCTTGGTTGCTTGTACGCCGGAAGCATTGCTCGCCGTAATTTGGAAGATGTAATCCCCATTCACCGCGAGCGGCACCGACTTCGTAATAAACGTTTCGGTGAAGGTTATCTTGTCCGTATCACTGTCATAGGCCTGTGTTTTGCTGGCAATGGCGATACTTGTCTTGGCCGTTTCACCAGGTACAGTGTACTCCACAGTGTACGTTGTGGCGTTACGCACGGAGCCTGTGAGTGTGACCGCATCTTCTGTTGTTGCATATTCGTCTGTATTGACAGTCTTAAATACTTTGGAGTCCGGATTTTCTTCTAAAGGTATGACACTATTAATGTAAGGAACATTATCGCTGAGAATAAAGATCTCAAACTTGGATTCTGTAATAACCTTTCCGCCAACCTTGATCGAGAATACGATTGTTTTCTTGCCGTCGGCTTTCATTACATCACTGAACTTGGTCTTGCCGTCCACAGCCAGAGTGCCCGGTTGGATTGTAAACGAACCATCGTAACTGAGACTAGAATCAGATACTTCATTATACGTTTGACTCATACTAAATTGGGTTTCATTAACTTGCAGCACTACATTGTTCTTCTCGATTTCAGGCAGGTTAACAACCCGGCCTTTTAAGCATGGCCCCGGATCGTTCCCGCACATAATTTTAGATGCGCTTGTGAATACTTGTCCGTTATAAATGCCGTCCAGAATCACGTAGGGCGCACCAGAAATTTGAACCAAATAGGTTTTTGAACCTTGAGCGTTCACTCCATTGGGGCCGATAGGCGTTACTTTTATCGTGGAAATTCCGTCAGCAAGCGTATCAATATCAAAATTCCAAACCTTAAGGGTATTGCCATTCGCATCTTGAATGGTAGAAGCGACTGTATCCACTGTTTTAAAATCATTGTTGTTCACTTCCATTTTAACGCTTGTTGCATTTTCCGTTGTGTATACCTTGAGCGTAGAAGGGAACCGATTCAGCTGTGTCGAGCCCACTTCGTTTACCTTTACTGTCAAACCCTTAGGGACGGAATGTTCCATGTAACTTACATAAGGAGTATTGGGATCAACTACATAAAAGGCGTATTGTCCACCCGATTGAATGAGGTCCGTGTCTGTTGTTACAAAATCAAATGTGACCGGCTGATATTTATTGTCTACTTTGGTATTCATAGTTGCCTCAAAGTTATAGATCTTATACTTAGAATCTACGCTTGCAGAAGTATCTTCAGTTACTTCGGCAGTCCCGGAAGTCAAACTGTATTTGATCGGCGTTTGACCGCCTACGCCTACATTCACTTCCTTATAGAGCAATTGGTTACTGCTATTCACAGGAACTTTAAGCTTCGCTTTAACGGTTACCGGAACTGTTGTGTCTTTGGACACCGTCGGAACGGCAGCCAACTTCTGGTACTGATCCGCTGCAGCGGTTGAACTTTTTACCCAAGCATCATAAGCAAAGGCCAATCCATTATCATAAACGAAAGTACGATCAATATAGTATGTGTTGCTGTTATTTGTAGAGATCAGACGCATTTCATTATCCCCGGGCTTCAGGGCCAGGTCATTGTTGCGTCCGGTATTCGTGATGAACGTGAAGTTGCCGCGGTTGAATACTACAGGATCATAAGCGGTACCATTCACGTACGCTTGGACTCTTGTGGCGTTGCTTGCCGTACCTGTAATGCTCAAGCTTGTGTAAGGAGCGTTTTTCGGATACATTTCGTTATCGTTCAGAGCCACATCATTTAATTTCAAGTCGGTAATATTCGTTACCGAAGTGAATTGAACCCATACGGCCGGTGAGGATACAACCGTAGCTTCACCATATTTGGCAATAATCTTGTTCAGGCCTTCGGTCAAAGTCACACCGGAGAATATCACTTCGTTAGCGTTATTGGCATTCTTGACGGCTTTATTCGTCTTATTCACTGATACAACGCCGGTATTCATATTCGTGATTTCATAGTAAATGCTGTTGATTTGGTCCGCAGTGATTCCGTTGATGGTTACCGGCAAAGTCATTGTGCTGGTAGTCAACTGATTCGGCGAAGTCTCCGTCGTCTCATCCAGCCCATTAATCTTCAACTGAATGCCGTCAGCCAAACCGGTCAGTGGAGCCAGCAGACTGAAGAGCATCGTAAACAAAAGAAGAACACTAATCCGCAGGCTTGTTGTTCGTTTCAAGATGTGAATCCTCCTTCAAGGTGATCATTATAGGAATAGTCAATGAATACAGCAACAAGTTGATATCTATGTTATCGGCTGTCGGGCCCCAAACGTTTAGCTTTTTATGCCTCAGAAAAGTAACAAAAAAACCCAAGCCTGTATGGCTTGGGTTTGATCTTCTAACTTATTATTTTGTCATGCGCTGCATGGTTTTCATCCGAACCTTATTAAGGAAATGAAGTACCGGCCGCTTCGTACGGGAGATGATGCCGATAAACTCGGCACCTACCACGAGAATTACGAGAAGGACTGCTACAAGAATGACGGCACCCCATAAGGCCTGCTGCTCCGACATATAGGAAAGCAGTACGGCCGAGAAGCCAAAGAACGTTGCAATCCCGTAAATAATCAGTACCGTAGTCTGGTGACTGAACCCCATCCGCAGCAAGCAGTGGTGAAGGTGGCTCTTGTCCGCCGCGGAGATGGGCAGATTGTTGACCCAGCGCCGCATGATCGCAAAGAAGGTATCGGACAGGGGAACTCCAAGAATCATAATCGGCACGAGCAGGGATACGACCGTAGCCTGCTTAAAGCCCAGAACGGACAGTGTAGCCAGCGTGAAGCCAAGGAACAGAGCACCGGAGTCGCCCATGAAGATCTTGGCGGGATGAAAGTTATAGAAAAGGAAACCGATAATGCTTCCCAGCAGTAGAGTACAAAGGAGAACCACGGTAACGTTGCCCATCATCAGGGCGAGCACCAGTATGGTCGTCGTTGCAATGGCCGATACCCCGGCGGACAGTCCATCCAAGCCGTCAATCAGATTGATTGCATTCGTGACGCCAACGATCCAGAAGATGGTGAGCGGTACAGCCAGCCAGGAAAGAGAGATGGTTCCGTCACCGAACGGCACATTGACCAGATCAATCGTTACCCCGGAGTAAACCACAACCGAGGCGGCTAGAATTTGTCCCAGCAGCTTGATCTTGGGGGACAAATCGAACCGGTCATCCAGCGCCCCCACGAGCACGACGATCGTTCCTCCAACCAGAAGGCCGAACACGACATCAGCTTTCAGGGTATCTATTGCGGGAGAGACAATGAAATAAGCTCCGATGAATGCTATAAAGATCGCGAGTCCGCCCAGCCGGGGCATAATCCGGCTATGTACCTTGCGGTGATTCGGTGCATCGACTGCCTTAGCCCAGAATGCAAAACGTCTTACCAGCGGTGTCATTACCAAAGCAATCAATAATGCTGCGGCAAAACCGATTCCATATAACAGATTCATGCGAATATTCACAGCCCCTTTTTTCTATGAAAACCCCAAACAACTCAAATTATACTCTGAAGTTCGAATAAACTCCATCGCGATTTTGGGCGGTTTGGACGGTTTTCAGGTTGTTTTCATAGGTCTGATGAAGGTTTCTGCGCAATTTCCTTCTTGAAAATCACTTTCACGGCCTCTTACGGCTTCTTTGTCCGTTTTGGGAGCAATAAACACAGCGTGTAGAGAGTGTTCCCTATCCCCTGACGTCATTTTTTCACCATAAAAAACAGCCTTGAAACCGTTGTCCCTCTTCCTGATGGTAGATGCCGAGAGCCGAGGAGAGGATATCTAAGCGCAGCGGCATCCCCATGGTTTATCTCTGTTTGCGTCCCTTTGCATAAAACGCCGCGATCCGTTCCGCAGGCCGATGGGCGTCGCTCTTCAGCCGTTCGATCACCTGGCGCTTCTCATCACGCCAAGCTTGTCTGCCCCGAAGCAGCTGAAGCAGAGCATCGGCGATGGCCGCGGCATCCGGTGCCTGTGTAGAGCAGGCCGCCTGCATAGACAGTCGGTTTAGAAATTGATCGATCTTCGGGTCATAGGAAATCCCCACCATGGGTACATACCTGCCAGCCGCATAAATCAAGGAGTGCAGCCGCATTCCGAGAAGCACGGACACGGAAGCCGCTTCCGCCAACATATCCTGGGGGTGGGTAACCCCCCTGGCAAAGGAGATTCGGTGCTTATAGGTTTCCCCCAAGCGCTCGGCCACATACTCCGATGCTTCCTCATCCGCAGGAAGGTGGAAAGGCAGGAAACGAACTGATGCATCCGTCTCGTCCATCACCCTTCTCAGCGCTTCAGCAGCAGCATCGAGCTCGGAACGATCCTTATTCCAGAAGCGGACCGACACACCGATGACCGGCGCCAAGACTCGCTCTTCTCCCCCCGGTTCCCTATGCCGCGCAGCGCTCTTGAGGGGCATACCCATCACAGGATCGGGAACTACCTCGACCTCACTTCCGCTCAGTCCCATCCGCTGCAGCAGCGCCTTAGACTCTTCATCCCGGACAGTGATCAGCCGGCAGCGACGGAACGCGGATCGGATCCAGCCGAAGAACTTCGGACGGTGAACCGGCCCGATGCCCTGCGAATAGATGAATACAGGCTTGCCCAGCAGCTGCGCCAACCGAATAATACCAATGTAATACGGTATCGTCTTCGGGCTCGTCTCATCCTGCAGGAGACTGCCGCCCCCGCTGATGAGACCGTCAGCCCCCCGGATAGCCCGCCACAGCTCCATAGGGCGCATCCGGTGGGCCGATTCCACACCATAGGTCCGAGCTGTCTCCGCAGGGCTGACGGACAGAACGACAGGGTGGAAGGTTACACCCTGTCGTTCTCCCTGCTCCTGCAGCGCCAGCAGAATCGATTGCAGCACAGCCTCGTCACCGCTGTTATTAAATCCGTAATAGCCGGATATCACTATCCGTTTAACCGGGGTACCCAACGCTGCCAACTCCTTGTGATGATTTCCCATACGAGAATGAATGCAATGCCGATCAGCGTGCCGAACCCGAGTCCAAGCAGTACCCGGATCGAGGAAATGTGCAGCGGCGTATGCAGATGGGCAAAGGTATCAACGATGGATGCCTGCCCAATGACTCCTGCCAGAATGAGCAGGAAGGCACTGCGGTACTTATAACTGAGATAGGCACCCAGGAGGAACAACGGATGAGCCAGCAGGAATTCCTTGGTCCGCGGCCTCACGCCAAGTGTATTCTCCAGGAAAGAGCGGAAATACTTCTCCCAATCGGACGCCTGCCCCTCGTTGCCTGTTCTCGATAAGTAATAGTAGCCTGCTGCGGCCAATACAACCGCCATGACGATCCACAGCACGCTGATATTCGACGAAAGCATCGATTGAGCCCGCGCAAAGCGTTCCTTATAGCTCACCTTATCCAGGAAAAGAAGCCAATACAGTCCCACCAGCGCAATCGGCGCCAAGTGCAGGACGCTGACCCCCCGGAACTGCTCGAGAACCAGCGAATACTGGATCTGGTTAAGCAGGCCGACGATAAAGAGCAGGCCGATCACCGAAATGAGCGAGGAGCGGAGCAGTAATCCGATCGCAAAGAGGAACCTGCTGCCGGTCGGATGCTCATGCTTCCGCTTGGCTGCCTGAAGAGCAACCATGATCGACAAGGTCGCCGCGCTGGTTCCCGCACCCAAGGCAAGGCCCTGGGAGAACAGGGAGGAGCTAAGCACATATAATCCAGCCGAACCGATCAATCCCAGCAGGAACACAACAGCGGTAATCTCCGGAATAAAATACGAAATCATCAGCGCGATGAGCGCAACGCTGCCTGCCCAGACGAGCAGCTTGGCCGGGCTCTGCCATGAGGAGTGGACGAGCTGGAACGGCTCGGCCGGCGCCATCTTGTAGCCGGCTTTAGCAATCCTCGGGACCGCCCCGTCAGCCCCCGTCAGTGCCTCATAGATGGAGTCGAGAGGATGAAGAATCCGGCCCTTCTCGAGGCTCTTCACGGCGCGGGCGTTCAGCAGAATCATCCGGATATTCCGATCCTTGGCTGCCAGTACGAACCGGTCCGCCACGCCTTGAATCCGGCCTTTGAGCTCTTCGGCCGTGATGTTCTCCGTCAGCTTCTGCGCATCGTTCTCGGTGAACGAATGGAGCCGGACCACATCATGGTGAATGCGCTGTGCCAACCCGTTGAAGCCCCTTTGGGGGGTCTTCTGCATCTCGATGACAGCCAGGCCGATGTTATACTTCGTGAGAAGCTCCCCCATGCCATCCAGGCCGGTTACGTCCTTCTCACTGATAAACCCGGGAACGCTGTCCCCGTCCACAATAATCCGGCGTACGCCGAGGTCTTTCAAACTGCCGAGCAGCGCATCCATTCGGGCCGCCTCAAAGGCTCTGCGGTTGGACATCCGGAATACGATCGTGAACCCCTGCGACTTCAGCGTATCCAGCGTCATCGGATCGGGGTCCATGGACTTCAGCACAGCCTCGTCCTTGGCCATCTCAATCCGCAAGCCGGGCTGGTTCTTGTAGCTCCAAGCGCGGACCCCAACGCCCAGGTCCTCAAACGCCTGCTGGATCACCGGCGTCAGCCTGCGTTCCGATTCGCTGTCAGCGAAAAGAAGATAAGTGAAGTTCTCTCCTATGGCACCGGGCGACTGTGTCAGCACGGCCGCTTCCTGTGAAGAGAACACCTGCAGTCGGCGGCTGAGCTGGAGCTCATTGAGCGTCGATTCATAGACAGCCAGGGAGCCGACCCGATGCTCCTTAAGCTTCTGAAGCTGATCGCTGACGAACCGCTTGGGGTCCGTCTGCAGATCCGAGATCTCGAGAAGATCCCGGTAATCCATGACGAACTCCACCCTGCGGCCCGATCCTTCTTCCGTCTGATACCGTTCATAGGCGATCGCTATGGAGGCGAGCATGCCGAGGATAACCAGCCACCACAGCGCCTTCACCGCCCATTGATTCAGTCGCAAATACCTTCCTTTCAACGCTGTCAGCTCCAAACTTATTTGTTGTTTGTTATTTGTTATCTACACGATTCATCACGGTCTGGACCAGCTGGTCGAGCGAGCTTGCCGCCCCTTCGGAAGAAGAGCTGCGCACCGCGAAGTAGACTTTGATCTTCGGCTCTGTGCCCGATGGGCGGAGCGTAAACCAGGAATCGTCCTCAAGCGTATACTTCAGCACGTTCTCAACAGGCAGACCATACAGACCTTGGGAGAAGTCTTCGATCTTCGTCACTTTCAGACCGTTGATATCCGCCGGTGCGTTCGTACGCCAGTCGGTCATGATGCTGGCGATCTGCTCCACCCCGTCTTTCCCCTTCAACGTGCGAGACTCGAGCTTCTCGAGGAAGTAGCCGTGACGCTCGTAGAGCTCCTGCAGCACGTCGTAGAGCGTCTTGCCTTGGCTCTTGTAGTATGCCGCCGCCTCGGAGATCAGCATCGAAGCAATGACCGCATCCTTGTCACGTGCATACGTGCCGGCCAGGTAGCCGTAGCTCTCCTCGTAGCCGAACAGGAATGTGGCTTCACCCGTTTGCTCATACTGAGTCATCTTTTCGCCGATATATTTAAAACCGGTCAGCGTGTTCACAACCTGCGCACCGTAATGCTCGGCAATGACCGCACCCATCTCGCTCGTGACGATCGTCTTAACGACCACGCCGTTCTCAGGCAGCTCGCCGCGCTCCTTGAGGGAGCTCAGCAGGTAGTCGACCATGATCGCACCCGACTGGTTGCCCGAGAGTACAAAATACTCGCCGCTCGGATCCTTCACTACCGCACCCATGCGGTCGCAGTCCGGGTCCGTGCCGATGATGAGATCCGCGCCGATCTTCTTCGCTTCGTTGATCGCCAGCGTGAAGGCTTCACGCTCTTCCGGGTTCGGCGACTTCACGGTGGAGAAGTTCGCATCCGGAAGCTCCTGCTCGGCCACGACATGCACCTGTGTAAAGCCTACGCCCGCCAGCGCCGCGCGGACGGACAGGTTGCCCGCACCATGCAGCGGGGTATAGACGATGCGGAAATCATCTGCGGTCTCCTTGATCAGCTGCGGATTGCGGCTGACTGCCGTAACCGCGCGGATATACTCGTCATCCACGGCTTGTCCGATCCACTGCAGCAGCCCGGCTTTCTCGGCATCCGCACGGGAGGAACGCTTCACATCGGCGAAGGACTGCACGCCGCGGATCTGCTCGATGACCTGCTCCGCCTGATGCGGAACGAGCTGGCCGCCGTCATTGCCGTAGACCTTGTAGCCGTTGTACTCCGGCGGGTTGTGGCTTGCCGTAATCACTACCCCGGCGTCGGCGTTCAAATGACGCACGGCGAACGAAAGCTCAGGCGTCGTACGGAGCGATTCGAATACATAGGCCTTGATTCCGTTGCCGGCCAGCACTTTGGCTGTCTCGAGCGCGAATTCAGGCGACTGGTTGCGGGAGTCGTATGCGATGACGACCGATGGCTCTTCCTTGCCTGCCGTCTCCAGCAGGAACTGGGCCAAGCCCTGTGTCGCGCGGGCAACCGTATAAGCGTTGATGCGGTTCGTTCCTGCGCCGATGACGCCGCGTAGGCCGCCCGTACCGAATTCGAGATCGCGGTAGAAGCGGTCTTCGATTTCTTTGGCGTCGCCTTCGATGGAGCGCAGCTCCTCTTTGGTTGCAGCATCGATCGCCGCATCCCCCAGCCAAAGCTCATACTGTTCTTGCACCCGTGTTTGTGTGTTCATCGTAATCTCTCCTCCACCCATGATATGGTTGTGTCTATGTATGTGAATTATGATCGGTAGCTTAGTTAGGCGCCTTCAGGGCGAACATGAGCTCTCCCTCGGCGACGACTTTGTCCCCTACACGCGCCGTGCCGTGTCCTTTACCGATAATCCCTTTGACCCGCGTCATGACCACTTCCATGGTCAGGGTATCTCCCGGTAGAACCTGCTCACGGAAGCGGAAGTTATCGATCCCGGCAAAAAATCCGATCTTGCCCCGGTTCTCTTCCACGCTGAGCATCGCTACCGTCCCCACTTGAGCGAGGGCTTCGATGATCAGCACGCCGGGCATTACCGGATATCCGGGGAAGTGCCCCTGAAAGAACGGTTCGTTGATCGTTACATTTTTAATGCCGGTGGCCCTCACTCCAGCCTCAACCTCCAGAATCCGGTCCACCAGGAGGAACGGGTAGCGGTGAGGAATAATCTCTTGAATCTGCTTGGCGTCTAACAATGATGTTGCTCCTTCCATGTAGTATAAAAAAGGGGATGGTGACTTAGACTAACTTCGTCCCTTCATGAGCTGCAGTAATGAAGGTTGATATAAGGGAGCTTATGTTCACGCGAACGGTCTGCATGCGGCGGACCTGAACATGAGCTCCTTTTTATCCATGAAAGGGCACCTCTGCCGTTACGGCACCGGTACACCTATCTGGGCTTATCCAGGGAATGCGGCTTGCCTGCTCGTTTATGTAAAAGGTTGAACTGAAGGATATAGATGATGGAAGTGAGGATGGAAACCGAAATGACGAACCATAAGTATGTGTGGGCATAGGGGAGCTCGAATATAATCAGGAGAATCGCCACGTAATACAAAACGGTCGTCAGTTTGCCCATGGCGTTGGCGGGGACAGTCTTCTTGCCCCGGAAGTGAAAATAGGCCGATCCGGCGATCATACCGGCATCCCGCAGGAACATGGCACAGGCCGCCTGCCAGGAAATCATCTGTGAAAACACGAGCGAGAGGATCACGACAATCATCATGGACTTGTCGGCCAAGGGATCGAGCATGCTCCCGAGATCGGTGACGAGCCCGCGCCTCCGGGCGATATACCCGTCGAGCACATCCGTCGCTCCGGCCAGCAGCAGGACAAAGAAGGCTATCCTCATATACCCGGCCTCAAATACGACGAGATATGCCGGTATCAGTAAAAAGCGGCATAAGGTGAGTATATTAGGCACATTCCACACGCATTGGTCCCCCTTATGGAAACAGCACGGCAGGCGAAATCGTTCGCTATCTGTTCTCTATGCATCTATTCCCATCCATTCATTATACCTTTATGAAGAAAAAAATAAAACTCCCCTGATTCGGAGAGTTTTGAAACGGGATCTTATTCAATTTTCGGCAAATACCAAATCGAACAAATGGCGCCATGTCCCCGGATCCCACACATCCTTGAAGTCTCCTTGACCGATAACCGAATATCCGATGGCAAGCCCTGTGAACAGAGCAGCTATACAGATTAAGGGAATCCATGTCCATTTCAGCACGGTGAGCGTAAGCTTCTTCCACCGTGGGGAGAGGGCAGGCGCCTTCTTTGGATTCTCGCTCAAGACTCCTACCTCGCTTTGCAACGTTCCCCGGCCTCCTTCCACCTTCTGGCTCCGGCCGCGCCGGCAGCCGCCAGAGGAATCATTCAGCCTCCGGTCAAGCTTTCCTTATACACGCAGGTTATTGGCCAGGTTCATCATTTGATCAGCCGATGAGATCGCTCTGGAATTGAGCTGGTATGCCCGCTGGACGGTGAGCAGCTCCGTCATTTCCTCCGAGAGGTTGACGTTGGACTGTTCCAGGAAACCCTGACGGACCGTGATCGGATCGACATCGTTGTTGCCGGCATTCACGGTCTGCAGGATCTCATCGCGCTGCTGCTGTGTAATGTTCCCCGCCAGACCGTACAGGTTATCGCCGATCTGCTGAAGCAGCTGCGGGCGGACGACACGGACCATCTTCAGCTGGCCGGCCTGCACCGGAGCCGCGGTTTGATTCGCTTCGTTATAAGCCATAATAACACCATCCGCTTGAATCTGCACGCGATGGCCGACAGGGATCCGGATCGGTTGATCGTCCGCACCCATGACGTAATGTCCGTCCTTGGTCGTCAGGAAGGCCCGCGGGTCGGCCGGATCCATCGACTGCGACAGTTCGAAGGCCCCGTTGCCCGTCCAGCGGGTAGTCCGTACCGGATTGCCGGCCTCGTCTTCCCCGTTCGTGGAAACCTCGAACAGGCCGTTGCCTTCAATAGCCGTATCCAGCGGGTTATCGGTCGCCTGCAGGGAGCCCTGCTGGAGATTAAGCTGGGCTGCGACCATCTTGGCTCCCCAGCCCTGTCCATAGCCGAGCGGTGTCATTCGTCCCGTCTTCTCGAAGTTTTTCGGCTGCTGCTTCACACTGGTCAGCACGTCCTGGAACGAGGCTTCCCGACGCTTGTATCCGGTCGTGTTCACATTGGCGATATTGTTCGCCACAAGGTCAAGCTTCTGCTGCAGTGAATGCATCGATACGGAAGAGTTGATCATCGAGTTATTCAAAGGGGAATCCTCCTGTAGTCATGTATTCTACTTTTATCGGCTTGTCCGGCTTGGAATGTGAATCAATCCAGGAATTACACGCGCCCTACGTCGTTTGCGGCTTTTTCCATGCTTTTGTCGTAGAACTGGATCATCTTCTGGTTCGCTTCATAGGCACGCAGGGCGGACATCATGTCCACCATCGATTGTCCCGAGTCCACGTTCGAGCGTTCCACGAAGCCCTGACGCACTTCAAACTGGTCCTGTGCGCCCGCCGGCTGGGCAAGGGCCTGAGCTTCCCCGTCGAGACGGTAAAGACCGTTCCCTTCACGAACGAGCTGGTTCGGGTCTTCCACACGGGTAATCATCAATGTGAGCGGCTGACCGTTCGCCCCATTGATCGGACGCCCGTCCACATTGGTGAACTGGCCGTCCCGCGTAATGCGGAAGTTCGTCACAGGCGTATTGCCGTCCATCAGCACGATAGGTTGACCATCCGAGCCGAGAACCTGATGTCCCTCGGAGTCGATCATCCGGCCGTTCGCATCAAGCGAGAACTTGCCGTTGAGCGAATAACGGGTTTCGCCGGCCGCGTTCTGAATCGTGAAGAAAGCCTGCGGCTGTACGACCCGTGCCCCGTTCTCGTCGACGTATTTGCCAGAAGAATCGAACTGGGCTCCAGGCACCTGAATGTTCGAAACGAGAGCAAAATCAAAGGGATTGTTCGTCTCTTGAAGATCACCCTGCGCATGCAGAGATACATTCTCCTCCGCCATGACGCCTGTATGAATCCGGCCCAGGGTCCGGGTTGCCGCGGCAGGTCCCGCATTGTCGTCCCGGGTGCGCTCAATCAGCACTTCAGGGAACGACCGGTTGATCCCGTTGCCGGCTTTGAAGCCAGGCGTATTCAGGTTGGCAATGTTGTTGGTCACGATGTCGTGTTTACGCTGCTGAGCAATCATGCCGGATGCGGCAGTATACAGGCCTCTTAACATGGGGATTCTATGCCTCCTAAAATTTGCGTTTGGATACCTTGTCTAAGTTGTCGAGCATAATTCCCGTTCCTTTTACCACACAATGCATCGGATCTTCCGCAATGAGAACGGGCACCTTAAGCTCGTCCGCCAGCAGTTGATCGATACCATGCAGCATGGCACCGCCGCCCGTCAGAATGACGCCGCGGTCGATGATGTCCGCCGAAAGCTCCGGCGGTGTCCGCTCCAGGACGCTCTTGGCTGCGGCCACAATGTTCGAGACCGGCTCGTCCAGAGCCTCTTGAATCTCCTGCGAGTTGATCGTCATCGTCAGCGGAAGCCCGGAGACCATGTCGCGGCCGCGGATATCCATCGTCTCTTTCTTGCCTTCCGGATGAACCGTGCCGATGCGCTTCTTGATCTCTTCGCTCGTCCGCTCCCCGATCAGGAGCTTGTACTTGCTTTTGATATATTTCATGATGGAGGAATCGAACTTGTCCCCTGCAATTTTAATGGAAGAGGAGGTGACGATGTCACCCATGGACAGAACGGCGACATCCGTCGTCCCTCCGCCGATGTCCACAACCATGTTGCCGCTCGGCTGGTAAATATCCATGCCGGCGCCGATGGCTGCCGCTTTCGGCTCCTCTTCCAAGAAGACTTCCCGCGCTCCGCTCCGTTCGGCAGCTTCCCTGATGGCCTTCTGCTCCACGGAGGTGATGTTGGTCGGAGCGCAGATCAGAATACGCGGGTGAGAGTACCAATTCCTCCCTCCAACCTTATTAATAAAGTACTTCAGCATCAATTCCGTAATCTCAAAGTCGGCAATGACCCCGTCTTTCAGCGGACGGATCGCCACGATATTGCCGGGTGTGCGTCCCACCATGCGGAATGCTTCCTCACCAACGGCGAGCACCCGCTTCCCATCGCTTTCGATGGCGACGACGGACGGCTCATCGAGCACCACGCCCCGTCCTTTCACATGAATCAGAACGTTCGCCGTCCCGAGATCAATGCCGATATCCTTGCTTAACATCCAATAATCCTCCCTAGCCAACCGTCCGTCTTTCCTACAATCTCAGAAGCGGCACAACATGATATACAAGATGATATACGCTTATAAGGTACATTCGCCATGAGTTCGCAAAATCCTCTTTTTCATGAACGATTATTCGACAAATATCGCTTCGCTTCCGGCCGGTCAGGGGAGGGCTGCAGAGAGCGGGAATTCGTGCTTACTTGACGGTGACGAGCTTCTCCTGTAGTTTCGGGCTGCGGGTTTTGCGGTACTTGATCTTGGTCGCTTCTCCGCCGCGCAGGTGACGGATGGACTTATGATATTCCAATATGTGCTTGACCTGATTGGCCAGCTCCGGGTTGATCTCCGGCAGTCGCTCCGTCAAGTCCTTGTGCACCGTGCTCTTGGAAACGCCGAACTCCTTCGCAATGGTGCGGACCGTGTGCTTGGTCTCCACCAGGCAGCGGCCGATCTTAATCGTTCGCTCTTTGATGTAATCGTGCACTCCCCTCGCCTCCCTACTCGAGTTAGTTTGGTACAGTATATGAGGGGCACACGCTTATATTCGCTGTTTCCCGGCCTGACAAGCCGCGGGAGCACAATTATTTTCAAGGACAAGCTTTGTTTTTCAAGCGTTTCCTCCCGAATCGGTCCAACCGGTCCTGCTGGAGTGAAATCGCATTTCACCGGAATAGGCGTCTTTGACCCTAAGATTCATCTTCGGGTAAGTAAAAAAGAAGCAGGTCGGTGGTTCCTCCCTGCCTCTTCGCTGTGTTTCGGTACGATTACTGTTCGGCGATGTACTGCTCCGGATTGACCGCCGGCCCGCCTTGGCCTTGACGCAGTTCAAAGTGCAGGTGTGTCCCCTGGTCCTTCTCCAGTTCGTTGCGGCCGGCTTGGGCGATCACGTCGCCTTTCTTCACTTCCGCATCCTTGGTCACCTTGATTTCGGCAAGGCTCTGGTACACGGATACAAGGCCGTTGTTATGTGTAATCTCGACCAGGTTACCTACAAGCGGATCCTTCTGTACGGCCGTTACCTTCCCGCCCATGACGGCGAGAACCTCAAAGCCCGCATTGTCCTTGCTCGCAAAGTCCATTCCGATATGCGGTGTGAATGTGTCGCCGTACTCTACCATCGCCGCTTGTCTGACCTCATTGGCGGCATTAGGGTCAAAGTAAGGCAGTACCACTTCCAACTCGCTGCGGTTCTTCACCGGCCACTGCAGCGATTCCTGTTTAGCTGTCGTCGCTACGGAATCCGGACCTGAGACGCTGTCAGTGACCGTACCGGCGGGCTTGTCAACCGACACGTCACTGTTCGTTGTCAGGCCACCCCCGCCCTGATACACCCACATGATGGTTAGGATGATGGCCGCTGCAGCGATGTACGTTGCCGGAAACACCCACTTTTTGGCAAGCAATCTCTTCCAAGCAGACGACGTGTGTTGCGCTCCTTCGATGGTTTTAGGAGCCTCGTTTTGGGAATCTCTTTTTTGTTCATTCATATGTATATCACCTCGCTAACCAGTCTTACCAGGTTTGCAAGATTTATACGCGCGCCTCTTGTCCGTCTCAGAAACTTTTTGCAGACAGTAGATTGGATGCTTTTGATAGCTCAATGCCGGTGTAATAGTGCTTCACGATTTCTTCGGCCTTACGGCCTTCGAGCGCCATTCCCTGCGCTCCCCACTGGCTCATGCCCACACCATGGCCGTAACCGAACGTCGTAATCTCCCAGGCCCCGTCCTTGTAGCTCCACTGAAAAGCACTCGAATTCAGCCCCAGCTTCTCACGGACCTCACGGCCGGTGAACTGCCTGCCTCCTGCGGACAGCTTCAGGACCCGCTTGCCCTGACTGCGCTCCAGCACCTTCAGGCCTCTGGCCGCCCCGGCAGACACTGGAAGGGCCGCGGGTAGTCCAAGCCGGGTCTGCAGCTCCTTCGCCGTGAAGCGGACCGTTTCCTTCGCCCGAGGGGATAGCTTGGCATCCCAGGGGCTGGCCACGGACCGCAGATAAGGGATTTTTACATTCCAATACTCTTCCGAATTCTCCGTGTACCCGTTCGAGGTGGAGAAAAAGCTGGCTTCGATCGGCTGTCCTTCATAGGTAAGGACGATATCCTTCGTCTCCTCCACGGCACGGTTCAGCTTGTCCCGCACCCTGCCGAACTCGGCACCCCACCGCTGCTCCAGCTCCTGGTCGCTGACATACGCTTGATGCGAGATGGTGTCCGTGACCAGGGCTTCCCCTGCAGGAACGCCGCTCCGGTCCCCGTCCAGCATGCGCCGGATAATATAAGTACGGGCGGCCAGGGCCTGCGCCTTGAGTGCCTCCGGCTCGAACTCCGCCGGTATTTCTGCCGCCACGACACCTCGAACGTAGGCTTCGAGCGGAACCCGGTCCGTCGTCTTCGACTTCGAGAGATATACCGGGATGAGAGGCGGTTCTGCTTCACCGGGCTGGGCTCCCGCCGGCCGGACGGCTGCCGGTTCGGCGGATGGGGCGGTGGAGCGGACGAGCAGACCCGGCACCAGCACGACAACCGCCGTGAAGCTGGCGAGCCACACGGCAAACCAGCCCAGCACCTTTTTCTGCCTGGGGTTCAGCTTGTACTTCGTCATCTCGGGTTCGTCCTCCGGCCCTGTCAGGGCTGCTCTATTTGGCTGCGGCAACGGCTGCAGGTACCTTTACTATATGAATCCAAAAGGTAGAAAAGAACCCCGGGCGCCTCTCAACCTTCCCTATGACCAGGTAATAGGAGCAGGGCATTCGGAGTCCCAATCTACGGATTGCGCACTCTCCCGTATACAAAATAAAAGAACCGGTCTCCCTCTCAGGAAGATCCGGTTCCCTTCTGAACTTGTATCCCTTCAGCTCTGCATTCTTACGCCAGGCTCGGCTGAACCGCAAACAGCGGCAGCACTTCCTCCCGCTCCGTCTCCTTGGCCACCTCGAACGGCAGCCGGCGGATATCCGCCCCGAGCAGGCTCAGCTTCTCGGTGATGCCGACGTAGCCGCGGTCGATATGGTGCAGCCCCGTGATCTCCGTGTCGCCATCAGCCACAAGCGCAGCAAGGATGAGCGCCGCCCCGGCCCGAAGATCCGTTGCGCATACCTTCGAGCCCTGCAGCCTTGCACCGCCGCTGATCACGGCAGTACGGCCTTCGACTTTGATCTGCGCGCTCATGTTGGCCATCTGCTCCACATGCATGAAGCGGTTTTCGAATACCGTCTCCGTCACAATGGAGGTGCCCTCGGCAGTCAGCAGCAGGGCCATCATCTGCGACTGCATATCGGTCGGAAATCCAGGATAAGGCAGCGTCTTGACGTCTACGGCTTTCAGCGGACCTACGGTATAGACCCGGATGCCGTTCTCGTCCTCTTCAATCTGCACGCCCATCTCCTGCATCTTGGAGATGACCGGCCGCAGGTGATCACCGATCGCTCCCTCCACATAGAGATCGCTGCCGGTAATCGCCGCAGCAATCATGTATGTACCCGCTTCGATCCGGTCCGGAATAACCGTGTGCACCGCACCCTGAAGCCGCTCCACGCCGTCAATCCGGATGAGGCCCGTGCCCGCTCCGCGGATCTTCGCGCCCATGGCGTTCAGGTAATTGGCGAGATCCACAATCTCCGGTTCCTTGGCGGCATTCTCGATCAGTGTCGTGCCCTCTGCAAGAGCCGCCGCCATCATGATATTCTCGGTCGCTCCCACACTTGCGACATCGAGATAAATCTTCGCGCCCTTGAGGCGGCCGCTCACCCGGGCTTCAATGTAGCCTTGTCCCAGTTCGATCTCCGCGCCCATGGCTTCGAAACCCTTCAGATGCTGGTCGATCGGTCTTGTTCCGATAGCACAGCCGCCCGGCAACGAGATTCTCGCCTGACCCATGCGGGTCAATAACGGTCCCATGACCAAGAAGGACGCCCGCATTTTACGGACGAGGTCGTAGGATGCCTCACAGGTGGTAATGCGCCCCGCATCGACCCGGATCGTCTCATTCCGGTATTCCACAGCAATGCCTAAGCTTTCAAGTACTTTGTTGATAACCAGTACGTCGTCCAAGGGAGGCGCGTCGTGAATGACACTGACTCCTTCGGATCCCAAGATAGAGGCTGCGATGATCGGCAGTACGGCATTTTTGGCACCGTGAATCCTCACTCTGCCGGAAAGCTTTTTGCCGCCGCGGACGATAATTTTGCTCATCATGGTCCCCCTCCGCGTATTCTGTATGATGTGCTTGTAGCCGCCGGTCACAATACCATTCGTGAGGCTGCTTCGATTTATATCGGTTGTACTATCCATTGTTGACAACATTCTCCTCGGTTATTCGAAAAAAAAGGGAATTTCAGAACATCTTGGAGAACCATGTCGACCAATCCAGGTAATCAATCACGAACCGGGCGACCTGGTAACCGAGGGCAATGGAGAGGAAGATCTGCAGCGTTTTGGCCGCTGCACTCCGAGGACGCTTCAGGAGCGCTTCCAGCTTCAATTCCTGAAGTGCCCACCAAGAAGCCCCGATGAATACCAGAACCACAGCGATATTAATGAGACCTTTCAGTCCCATGGACGCGTTCATTTGATCGACATAATCCATGCTTCGGAGCTCCTTGTACGACGAGCCTCCGGGTCTGCGGTGGCATCGTCATGGATTTTTACCCAAGTTGCTGTATCTTTAATCGGGCCGTTATCCCGGAATGCCAAATGTTTATTGGAGCATCCCGGCCAGCAGCTGGACGAACTCCGCTCGCGTCGCCTGCTGGTCCGGGCGGAACGTGCCGTCCGCATATCCGGCAATCAGCCCTTCGGCCTTCATCTGCTTGAGCAGCCCCGTACCCCAGTACGATTCGTCGATATCGGTAAAAGGCACCGCTCCCCTGTGCTTGCCGCTCATGCCGGCGCTCCGGGCCAGCATGGCGGTCATCTCCATCCGGGAAACCGGCTGGTCGGGTGCGAAGGTCCGATCGGGATATCCTTCGATAATCCCGGCCTGGGCGGCGCGGGCAATGTAGGAATAGGCCCAATGTCCGCTGCCCAGGTCGCTGTAGGCGATCTCCTTCTCCTTCGTGAAGTTGTAGGCACGCGCAAGCACGGCCGTGGCTTCCGCCCTGGTAATCGGACGGTCCGGCTGGAACAAGTAATCCTCATACCCGTTGATCACTCCCCTGCCGGACAGGCGGAGAATCGCATTCTGCGCCCAATGGCCTCCGACATCCGTGTACCCGCCGAGCAGCGGCTTTGCTTCCACCGTGAGCTCGTACATGCGGTTATCGAACGGCACGCTGGAGGTCAGCTTCACATAGTACGTCCCCGGAGCAAGCTTGCCGGTGAGCCGCTGAACGGCCGAGCCTTTCTCGTTCATCGACGAGGCGATCGACTGCATCGATCCGTCGTACAGGTGCATGTAGAGGCTGACCCCGGCAGGAATGTCTGTCAGTCCGATCCCCACCCGGCTCTCCTCTTCCACCCGGAATTGGAACCAGTCGATCTCATCGGGTTTATCGAGCAGCCCGGTATAAGGCGTATCCAGGGAGACTGCCGTGGCCTGATACGATTTGTTATTCGGTTCGTTCGGGTCCACCAGTTTCGCATCATATTCGATTCTCAGCGTATATTCGCCGACGACCGCATTGGCGTATTCCTTCACATTCGTAACCCGGATATAGTAAGATCCCGGGAATACTTCCGAGAGCTCATAGCTCTCCTCAGCCCCGTCATCCCCGTAGTCGATCGTAACCGACCTCTCCCCCTGCTTCTGTACGAGGAGCACCGGGTCGATGCGGGCGGTATCCGACGTCAGCCGAATACGCAGGGAGCCAGATTCGGGTGCGGGGAATTCATACCAGTCGGTATCCCCCGTCTGGTGGAATGTCCCCTTGACCGTTAAAGTGCGGGACGGCAGCACGGAAGCTTTGAATTGACGGTCATTGTCTTCGAAGGCATCCCGGTAAATCTCGAACGAAGTCGTCAGCCGGTAAGGCACGGCCTCGGTCTGCCCTCTGTCCTTCAGCTGCAGCTGCACATAGCTGCGCCCTTTGGAGACTGGGAAAGTTACCGTGCCGCCGCCCTGGACCGCCTTGGTCGCCAGCACCCCCGAAGCATCGGTATGCTGCATATGTACGGTCATGGCGCTGTCCATGGCCATCGACAGATTCACGGTGCCGTCATACTGCGCATCGATCACATACCAGTCCGCGTCATTACCGCCAGCGAACGAAGCGGAGACGGATTTGGCGTTCGAGACGGACTTCGCCTGGTCCTTGCGGTCGTTCGGTTCGTACATGTCCTCGGCGAACCGTTCGCTGAGCAGCCTGTCGGCCCGCAGCAGGCCATAGCCTGTCCCGGGGTCCCAGCCGGCCGGACCGAGGTCCTGGGCCGTCTGACGCACCCACTGGCGGATCTGGTGGGCCTTCAGCTGCGGGTTGCGTTCCCACAGCAGAGCTGCTGCCGCAGCCACCTGCGGGGCCGCCATGGACGTGCCGTCCTTGGCTTCATACGAGCCGCCGAGTGCGGTAGTGAACACGTTCCAGGGAGCCACCACGTCCACTTCCGGACCGGTATTGGAACGGCTGTCCACGACCCCCGCGGACGTTATGCCCCCGACAGCCAGCACCGTAGGGTAGGCAGCAGGGTATTTGACCCGGTTGCCCTCGTTCCCGGTAGCGGCCACGAGCAGCACATCCTTGGACTCGGCATACTTCACGATCTCGCTGAGGTAATCCGAGTACTTGTTGAGTCCCAGCGAAAGGACGACGATCTTGGCTCCATGATCGACCGCATAGCGGATTCCTTCACCGAGCATCGTCTCCCCGCCGGATCCGTCGGCTTCAAGCGCCTTAATCGGCATGATCCGGGCCTGCCACAGCATGCCGGCGATCCCCTTGTCGTTGCCGCCTACCGCGCCGATAATACCGGCTACGTTCGTGCCGTGGCCATTATCATCCGCGGGCGGCTGCCCCGGCTGGATGAGATTCACGCCGGGAACCAGATTGCCCTTGAGGTCCGGGTGGCTCAGATCCACACCCGTGTCCACAATGGCGATGGTCATGCCTCCTGCTCCGTGCGTGATATCCCACGCCTTTGCCATGCCGATCGAACCAAGGTACGCTTGCTTGGCAGCGAGGGGATCGCTTGCTTCCGCTCCCCTGGCCGCCTGGGTGAAGGTCAGACATAGTGCGAGACAAGTTAACGACGTTAGCGTCGACAGCTTCCATTTAGTAGCGTTCATCGCATGCAGGATCCTTTGTCTGATATGTGCGGTCTTACTTCATTATCCCATTCTAAGCGTTCCACCCTCTCCCTGCAACTGGAATCCGAAACCTTTAGAGGATTCTACATAATAACGACAGCGATACTGTTCGTGCGACCTCTTTCCGGGTTTTCCGCGGGCTCTCCGCCGCCCTTCGTCCCTGCCCTCCCCTGCCCGTTCATTGACATCCCTTCCGTTTCGGGATACCTTAAAGAAAATGCCTTTAGACGGAAGAAGGACAGCCCGCATGGACCAAAATGCCAATCTGCTGCAGCTGGATAATCAGCTCTGCTTTGCGATCTATGCCACCTCTCGGGAAATCACCAAGCTCTATCAGCCCTTCCTGGAGAAGCTTGGACTCACTTATCCGCAGTATCTGGCCATGCTGGTTCTGTGGGAGCGTCAGGACTGCAGTGTCAAAGAGCTCGGCGAAGCCCTCTACCTCGATTCCGGCACGCTGACTCCGCTCCTCAAGCGGCTGGAGGCCTCGGGGCTGGTGACCCGCAGGCGCTCCGCTGAAGACGAGCGGGTCGTGCGCATCAGCCTTACGGAGCAGGGACAGGCACTGCGCGGACAGGCCGCCATTGTGCCGCAGGCCCTGCAGCAGCAGACCTGTCTGTCGGCCGCTGAGCTGGAAGGCCTGCTTCAGCAGTTCAAGTCGCTGCTGAAGCGCGTGCATGAAGCCGGCGGCCGCACGGAGAGCGGGACCCGGGAATAGGGAAGCTCCGGCAGCAGGAACGCTGGCAGCCCGTCACCCGGTTGCAGCGGCCCGCCTATTTCTCTCTATTCCCTCAGGGACTGCGGTTCCCCCACAGGGGGATATACAGCAAAAACTCCATGCCTCCCTTTCGCGGGGATCATGGAGTTTTTGCTTTTGCTTAGAACATGAAGAACAGGTCCTTAGTCAGCGAGAAGATGCTGTCGATGTAGCCGAGCACCACGTGCGGGATGATCCCAAGCAGCAGGCTCGCTCCGGCGCACAGCCAGATGGTGATGCTGAGCGGGAGCGGAATACGGATCTCCCCTGCCGACTCGTTGCTGCGCATGAACATCTGGCGGATGAATCCGAAGTAATAGTAGAACGAGACCACGCTCGTAACGATCAGAACGGCCGCCAGCCAGTAATGCTGCGTCTGCATCGTCCCGAACATGATATACAGCTTTCCGAAGAAGCCCCCGGAGAGCGGCAGACCGGCTAGGGAGAGCACCAGCAGCACCGTCGCCACAGCTGTCCACGGCGCCCGGTAATAGAGGCCCGCCAGCCCTTTCATCTCCGAATCCCCCGTCGCCCCCTCGAGCATCATCACAACCGCGAAGATCCCCACATTCATGAACAGGTACGCGATCAGGTAGAACGCGAACTCCGAGAAGTTCGAGTAATGCACGAGCGAGAAATGCGTCGCAATCGGCACCAGCAGGTACCCCGAGTTGGCCACTCCCGAGTAAGCGAGCAGCCGCTTCAGATTCGACTGTCGCAGGGCGATCAAGTTCCCTGCGATCATGGCGAGCGCCGCTACCACCATCAGGCTCAGCAGCACATCCTGCTGGAACGGCTGCCCCATCAGTTCGCCTACGCCGAAGACGTTATAGATGACCCGGAACAGGATGGCAAAGGCTGCTGCCTTGGAGACGACTGCGAGATATGCGGTTACCGGTGTCGGCGCCCCCTGGTACACATCCGGCGCCCACATGTGGAAGGGAGCCGCCGCCACTTTAAAGCCGAAGCCGGCGAGAAGCAGGAAGAAGCTCAGATACATGAGCGGCAGCATGCCCTGTGACGCCTGACCAAGGCCTGCATTGATCTCAGCGATGACGGTTGATCCGGTCATTCCGTAGAGGAAAGACATCCCATACAGGATAATCGCCGAGGAGATTCCACCGAGCACGATGTACTTGAAGGCTCCTTCGTTCGATTGAAGATTTCGCTTGCGCATCGCTACGAGAATATAAGAAGTAATGCTGAGCAGCTCCAGGCCCACGAACAAGGTGATCAGCTCCCCCGAAGAGGCCATGATCATGCCGCCAAGCGTAGCCGGGAGGAGAAGATAGTAAAACTCGCCGATATGCGGAACATCCTCTTCCTTCACGGAGCCGATACTCATGAACGTGATCAGGCCCGCTCCAGCCAGAAGCACGAGCTTCAGCACACCCGCAAAATCATCAATCCGGTAGCTGAACTGCAGCAGCTGCTTCGGCTCAGCCGGATGCAGCATGGTAACGACAAAGTACGCGGAGAGCAGGATACTGACAAAGGACAGCCAGCCGAGGAAGTGCCGGCTGCTGCTCTTCGGCAGCACCAAGTCCAGCAGGGCCAGCACGACGCTGGCAGCGACCAAGGTCAGCTCCGGAGCGAGCAGGGCCAGGTCCGCGGCGGTAAGCAACTGTATTGGAGATTCCACCGGTCTACCCCCCTATCTTCGCGACGCTGTGGATGAATTGGTCGAAGCTGCTTACGGTTTGGTGCAGCGGTTCGCTCAGCACCGCCGGGTAGATCCCCAGCACTACGATGAACGCGACCAGCGCAATCATCGGTACGGCTTCGATCAGCCGGGCATCGCGCATCTCCGGCAGGCCGTCCTGCAGAGGGCCGTAAGTGATGCTGAGCACCCCACGCAGCACATAGACCGCGGCGAGAATGATACCCAGCGCGCCGACGGCCGTGATCACCGGATGCGATTCGAACAGTCCGAGGAACGCCAGGAATTCGCTCACGAAGCCGGACAGGCCGGGAAGTCCCAGCGAAGCCATCCCCGCAACGAGCAGAATACCGGAGATGAACGGAATGCTCTTGGCGAGTCCGCCGAGATTCGCAAGCTCCGTCGTCCCTGTCCGCTCATAGAGGCTGCCGACGAGCAGGAACATCAGGGCGGAGATCAGTCCGTGGGAGACCAGCTGGAAGACGGCTCCTTCCAGGCCGACAACGTTGAAGGCTGCGATGCCGAGCAGCACGATTCCCATATGGCTGATACTGGAGTAAGCCAGCACCAGCTTGAATTCCTTCTGGACGAACGCCAGTACGGCGCCGTATAGAATGTTAATGACGCCGAGGACCGCCAATACGCCGGCCCATGCGACAGCCTGCTGCGGGAAGAGCAGAATCCCAAAACGGATAAGGCCGTAGGCACCCATTTTGAGCAGAATGCCCGAGTGGATCATAACGATGGAAGGCGGCGCCTCGGTATGTACCTTGAGCATCCATGTATGGAACGGGAAGATCGGAAGCTTGATGCCGAACGCCACAAGCAGGAGAACAAACAGCGCCCACTTCATCGTTTCACTCAGGAAGAAGGGGTTGTTCCCTGAAGGATCGTTCTGGTTGACATAGGACTGCGTATTCTGGAACAGGTTCTCCGTGATGACGTTGATGTCCCCGGAGTAATGAATGGACGTTCCGCCGCCGGCGGCCGTCTGGCTGAAGCCCGCCGTGGTGACCAAGATCAGGAAGGCGATCAGCATAATCGCCGATCCGAGACCGTTGTAGATCAGGAACTTGTTTGCCGCCCGCTCCCGGTCCATATATCCCCAGATCCCGATCAAGAAGAACATGGGGATCAGGGTGACTTCGAAGAAGACGAAGAACAGGAACAGATCCTGGGCCATGAACACGCCGAACATGCCTGTCTCCAGAAGCAGGAAAAGGATGAAATACGTTTTCCAGCGCTTCTTGATGTAAACCGAAGCCAAGGCGGCCGTCAGGGCGACCAGGGCGGTCAGGAATACTAGAGGCAGCGACAGTCCGTCAACAGCCATTACATAGTTGAACTGATAGAAGAAGGAAGTCAGCCCGCTCAATGTTTCCTTGTTCAGCGGAACAAGAATCCAGGGGACCTCCTCCTTGAACTGCATGCCTTCGAGATTCGCGTTAAAATCGTAATACAGCCACCCGGACAGCAGCAGCGGAATCAGCGTCGCAAGCACGGCAACCGCCTTAATCCACTGGCCTTGGTTCTTCGGGATGAAGAGAAGCAGGAGCACACCGATGAGCGGTGAGAACGTAATCAGAGACAAGATAGGCAAGTTATCCGGCATCGATGAACCTCCTTCCCGCAAGCGCCAGCATCAGAATCAAGAGTCCGAGCAGGGTGGCTACCCCATAAGTCTGTACCTGGCCGTTCTGCATGCGCGAACCGAGACGCCCGGCGCCTGTAACCGCATAAGAGCAGAGACGGACCGCCCCATCCACGACATAGACATCGAAGAGATGCAGCAGGGAACCGATGCCCTGAAGGGGCTTAACGATCACCCATTGATACAGCTCATCGATATAATATTTGCGGTTCAGCAGGGTGTAGAGCCCTGGGGCCGGACCGGCCACAAGATCGGCGCGAACGCTCCGCTTGTAGTACATGAGATAACCGAGCCCAATCCCCAGCAGCCCAGCCAGGGTCGACAGGATCATAACCAGGTAGTTCGCATGCTCCTCATGAGCCTCTCCCGTCAGCCAGCCGCCGAGCCACGGATTGAATGGAGTGAACACGAAGCCGGCTCCTACTGCCAGCACGCCCAGGACCAGCAGAGGGAGGGTCATCGATGCCGGAGACTCATGCGCATGGCCGCCCTGCGGGGAGCGGGAAGGCCCGGTGAACACCAGGAAGAACAGGCGGGACATATAGAACGCGGTGAAAAAGGCGGCGATCAGGCCTACCGCGAAGAGCACCGGATGCCCTTGAACCAGTGCTTCGGCCAAGATCGCATCCTTCGACCAGAAGCCGGACAACGGGAAGATACCGCTGAGGGCCAGAGCCCCGATCGCAAACGTCCAAGCCGTGATTTTCATATGCCTGCCGACACCGCCCATCTCGTGGATGTTCTGCGTATGAACGGCATGGATGACGCTGCCTGCTCCAAGGAATAGCAGGGCCTTGAAGAATGCATGCGTGAACAGGTGGAAAATCCCGGCCGTTAAAGCGACCGAAGTGCCGATGCCAAGCGCCATCATCATATACCCGAGCTGGCTGACCGTAGAATAGGCCAGAATCCGCTTGATGTCATCCTGCGCGGTGCCGATGGTGGCAGCGAAGATGGCCGTGAAGGCACCGACCGCAGCCACTACCGTCAGCGCCGTCGGAGCTTCCATGAAAATCGGGTACGTCCGGGCGACGAGGTAGACCCCGGCAGCGACCATCGTTGCGGCATGGATGAGAGCCGAGATGGGGGTCGGGCCTTCCATCGCATCGGGCAGCCAGGTGTGCAGCGGGAATTGACCCGATTTCCCCATCGCTCCGATGAAGATGAGGATGGCAATCCAAGTTGCTGTAGCCTCCGGAATCTGCCCCTGGTGAAAGGCATTGGTGATCGCACTAAAGCTGAGCGAATGCTCCGGCATGGCCCAGAACAGGAGCAGCATGCCGAGGAAAAGCCCCACATCCCCTACGCGGGTTACGATGAATGCTTTTTTGGCGGCCGCCCGGGCTTCGGGCTTGAAATACCAGAACCCGACGAGCAGGAACGAGCAGACCCCCACCAGCTCCCAGAAGATGAACAGCTGCACGAGATTCTCAGAGATCACCAGTCCGAGCATGGAGAACGTAAACAGTGCAATATAAGCGAAGAACACGTGAATCCGCTCGTCATCATGCATATAGCCTGTCGAATAAATATTGACAAGCAGGCTGACCAGCGTCACGACCACAAGCATCAGCGCATTGAGATTGGTGACCTCAAACCCCATCGTGAGCGAAGTGTCTCCCAGCCGCAGCCATTGCATTTTGTTCCACGTGAAATCTTCCACACCGCCGCCGACCCGCTCCCAGAACACCAGAACAGCCAGGACGAACGAGGCGAAAGCGGCCACGATGGAGATATAGGGCCCTGTCCCCCGAAGGGTCCGGCCGGCTGCCGTCAGGATCAGGAATGACAGCAGCGGAAACAGCGGGATGAGCCAAGCATACTGCGAATAAGCCGATACCATGAGCTTCAAATCCTCCTCCGTGCTTACGAGAAGCAATTTCTTGCCGGCGTAAGCGTATCCTACCGCTTCATCGAATCCATCTCGTTCACATCCGTCGTTCCTTTGTTGCGGTACAGGGCAATGAGGATCGCGATCCCGACGGCCGCTTCGGCCGCAGCTACCGTAATATTGAACAAGGAGAACATTTGACCGGTCAGACCCGGCTTCACTCCGTATTTGGAGAAGGCGACCAGGTTCAAGTTCACGCTGTTGAGCATGAGTTCGATGGAGAGAAGGACGATGACTGCGTTCTTTTTGGACAGCGCCCCATATAAGCCGATGCAGAACAAGATCGCCGCCAGTGTCAGATAGGGTGTTGCCAAGCCGGTTGCACCCGTAGGCATGTTAGTCCTCCTCCCTCTTTGCTACGACAATGGCCCCGATAAAGGCCACGGTCAGCAGCACACTCATCAGCTCGAAAGGAATGACATGAGCGGAGAAAAGCAGCTTGCCGATCTCCAGCGTATTGTCAGCCACCTGCGGAAACGGGCCCGAAGGGATCTCGGACTGCTGAATCGCATAGAAGATGACCCCGAACAGCCCGGCTGCTCCAATAAAAAGCAGCACCTGGTGCCACGGCCGCTTCGGTTCTTCCTCTTCTGCTTTGGTATGTTTCGTCATCATGATCCCAAAGATCATGAGAATCGAGATCGCGCCGGCATAGATCAGAATCTGCACCACCGCCACGAACTCGGCCTCCAGCACAATGTACAGCCCCGCCATCGATAAGAAGGTGAGCGCCAGCGCAAGCACCATATGAACGACTTTGGTAAACGAAATCATGAAGATCGCTCCGCCGATCGCCAGCAGCGCACAGAAGAAGAAAGCGATATTCTCTCCGCTGGACAGAAACTCCGTGATATTCCCGAACATTTATTTCGCCCCGCCTTTCGGAAGCGCGGAGTTGTTCTCCTTGCGCACGTTGGTGTTGTTCTCGTTCAGCCACTGCAGATTCTTAAAGAGGTCATCCCGGCTGTAGGTCGACAGCTCGAAGTTATTGGTCATGACGATCGCTTCGGTCGGGCAGACCTCGGTGCAGAGATCGCACAGGATGCAGATCTCGAAATTGATATCGTACGTGTCGATAACCTTGCCCTTCTTCTCGGGGTCCGGGTTCGGTTTGCCGATCAGGTTGATGCATTCGGTCGGACAAATCCGTGCGCATTGGTTGCAGACAATGCATTTCTCCGGATCAAAATGCTGGATCCCCCGGAAGCGGTCCGGCATATTCAGCGGAACGTCTGGATAGGCATAGGTCACTTTTTTCTGGGTCATGCTCTTCAAGGTGACGCCGAGTCCCTTCACGATGCCTTTCATATCCAACTCACCCTTTCGTAAGCAGCATGGGCTGCCGGCGCAGCTGCCCTTACATCGCGATGGCCATATAGAGCGCCGTCACGAAAATATTAATGAGCGCCAGCGGAAGCAGCACCTTCCATCCGAGTCCCATGAGCTGGTCCACCCGGACGCGGGGAAGCGTCGCACGCAGCCAGAACAGGAAGAAGACGATGAACGAGAATTTGAGCAGGAACCAGACGATGCCCGGGATGAATTCCAGGAACGGCAGAGGAGCGTGCCAGCCGCCGAGGAACAGCGTGGTGGTCAATCCGGCGATCGCAAACACATAGACGTATTCCGCCAGCATGAAGAAGGCGAAACGGAAGCCGCTGTATTCCACGTGATAGCCTGCAACGAGCTCGGACTCCGCCTCCGGCAGGTCGAACGGGGTCCGGTTCAGTTCCGAGACGGCCGCAATGGCGAAGACACCGAAGCCGATGATCTGGGGAAGGAAGTTCCAATGCCAGAAGCCGCCGGCCTGCCCTTCCACGATGGTATGGAGATTCATGCTGCCCGTCATCATGATAATACCGACGATGGAAATGACGAGCGGAATCTCGTACGATATCATCTGAGCGGCGGAACGCATCCCTCCGAGCAGTGCATACTTGTTATTGGATGCCCAGCCTCCAAGCACGATCCCGATGGTCGAGATCCCGGAGAGGGCGACATAGAACAATACCCCTACGTTCAGGGAGCTGGAGATCAGCCGTTCCGTGAACGGGATGGTGGCCACCACCGTAAAGGCCGGGATAAACGTGATGACTGGAGCCAGAATGAACAGCTCCCGTTCGGCCTTGCGCGGAATCGTATCCTCCTTGATGAGCAGCTTGGTCACGTCAGCGACACTCTGCAGCAGCCCGAGCGGACCTACGCGGTTCGGACCGATCCGCAGCTGCATCCATCCGATGACCTTACGCTCGAAGTAGATCGCGTACGTAACGAAGCCGAGGACGACAAGCAGCATCACAACGCCCCAGGCCAGGAAGATCATAAAATTGGTAAATGTCAGCGATTCCTGCAGCAGCTCCGGCATCAGCAGTCCACCTCCCCGACAACGATATCAATGCCTCCGAGTATCGTGATCAAGTTCGTCATCGTCTCGCCGACGAGCAGCTTCGGCAGAATCTGCAGGTTCACGAAGGACGGACGGCGGAACTTGAGACGGTACGGCTTATCCTTGCCTTTTGAGATGAGATGAACGCCGATCTCCCCGCGCGGGGATTCGATCGCTGCATAGACCTCGCCTTCGGCCGGACGAAGCACCCGCGGCACCTTGCCCATGATTTCCCCTTCTGCGGGAAACTGCTCCAGTGCCTGCTCGAGAATCCGCAGGGACTGGCGAATTTCCTCCAGACGCAGCAGGTACCTCGCGTAGCAATCGCCCACCGTACTCGTAGGCACATCGAACTCGAAACGGCTGTACAGGCTGTACGGCTGGGTCTTGCGGATATCCCAATCCACACCGGTGCAGCGGAGGTTTGCTCCACTGAGTCCATAGGCAATGGCGGTCTCCGCATCGTACTTGCCGATGCCCTTGATCCGGGCCAGGAAAATCTCGTTGCCGCTGACGAGCTCATTGTACTCATCCAGCTTCCCGCGCATGTAGGGAACGAAATCACGCACCTTTTGGATCCAGCCCTCCGGCGCATCCCATTTGACCCCGCCGACCCGCATGTAGTTGTAAGTCAGCCGGGCGCCGCACAGCTCATTGAAGAGATCGATGATAATCTCGCGGTCGCGAAACGCATACAAGAAAGGGCTCATCGCCCCGATATCGAGCAGATACGTTCCCCACCATACCATGTGGCTCGCAATCCGCTGCAGTTCCATCACGATCAGGCGCATGAATTCCGCCCGCTCGGGGATCTCCAGTCCCATGAGCTTCTCCACAGCATGGACGAGAACATAGTTATTGGTCATCGCCGACACATAATCCATGCGGTCGGTGTAAGGAATGATCTGGGTATAAGTCAGATTCTCCGCCAGCTTCTCCGTACCGCGGTGCAGGTAGCCCATCACCGGGATCGCTTCCCTAATGATCTCCCCGTCCAGCTTTACAATGATCCGGAACACGCCGTGCGTACTCGGATGCTGCGGTCCGACGTTGAGCAGCAGTTCTTCCGTTCGAATGGCCAAGCTCCATTACACCTCCGGGTCGATCGGCTCATAATCTTTGCGCAGGGGATGGCCTACCCAGTCGTCTGCCATCATGATACGGCGCAGGTCGGGATGTCCCGGAAAATCAATACCGAACAAATCGTAGATCTCCCGTTCATTCCAGTCCGCTGTAGGAAAAATAGGCGTTATCGACGGAATCGACGGGTTCTCCCGGTCGGTCTTCACCTTGAAGCAGTAATCCTGCTTGTGATCGAGCGAGATGAAATGATACACGACTTCCATGTGGGTCTCCATATCAACTCCGGACACATTCCGGAGGTAATGGAGCCCGAGCTCCGGATGGATGCGCAGCATATCGGCCGTCTCCCGCCAGGCCTCCGCCTTGATATAGACGGTTGGGATATGGCCGCCCTTCTCGTTGATCACCGCGTCTTCCACGATGCCGTCGTGGAATTCCTTCAGGATCGCTGTCAGCCGATCCAGCAGCGGCTGCTTCGGTGACGGCTCCTTCGGCGCCTCCGGCTCAGCCCCTTCGGTCTTCGTGGTCCTCGCGCTGACACGAGCCGCTCTCGCCTCGGCAGCGGCCTTGGCCTTCGCCTCCTTCTCGGCGTCGGTCGGTGCCGCCCGCTCCGCGGCTGGGGCATCGCCGGCTTCAGCCGTCTGCGCGGCCTTCGCGGCCAGCCTCGCCGCCCGCGCTTCCGCGGCGGCCTTCACCTTCGCCTCGCGCTCGGCATCCGCGGAGCTCACCTGTGCCTCCGCCGCACCGCCGGCTGGCTCCGCGCCCTCCGCCTTCGGCACGTCGGCGTAACCGCCAGGCGGCTCGCCGGCGCCGCCCGCCTTGGCAAGCGCTGCACCTTCGACGACGCGCGGCTCTCCGCTCATCGGCGGAGCCTTCACGCCCGGCGTCGTATTGCCCTGCCGCTCTTCGCCTTCCTCCGGCTCGCCGAAGGCCCGGGCTTCCGAACGCGGGTCTGCTGTACCCGGCTTTTCGCCGTTCTGCGCCTCTCCTTCGCCGCCTCCCGCTGAGCCTCCAACCTTCGTGTTGCCGGCCGTATCCTCTGCCGTGATGAATCCTCCACCTTCGGAAGTAAAGCCTAGCCCGCGGTCGTCTTTACGCTCTCCGGCATCGCCGTCTTTTGCTTTTTTCTCCTCATCGCTCATCGGCTTGTCACCTGCTTACCGGTTTTCGCTTCGTAACGGATCTTCTCCTGCAGCTTATTGATCCCATAGATCAGCGCCGCTGGGTTTGGAGGGCAGCCGGGGATATAGACATCCACCGGAACCACCTGGTCCACACCTTTGACCACAGCGTACGATTTGACGTAAGGACCCCCGGCAGTCGCACAGGAGCCCATGGCAATGACCCACTTGGGTTCGGGCATCTGCTCGTACAGACGGCGAAGCAGCGGCGCCATCTTTTTCGTAACCGTCCCGGCTACGATCATCACATCGGATTGACGGGGGGATGTCCGGAAGATGACCCCGAACCGGTCGAGATCGTAGTGCGACGCCCCTGTACCCATCATCTCAATCGCACAACAGGCAAGTCCGAAGGTAAGCGGCCACAGCGAGTTGCTCCTCGCCCATGCCTTGATTTGTTCGAGTGTTGTCATGAAAACGTTACGATCCAGCTCCTGACGCTCTTCCGGAGTGATGTTCTCTAAATTGAAGTCCATTGCAGCACCTTCTTCTTCCAGGCATAGAGTAAGCCTATGATGAGCAGACCGACGAAGATACACATCTCTACAAGCGCAAACAAGCCTAATTGCTTATACGCAACGGCCCATGGATACAAGAACACGGTTTCCACGTCGAAGATGACAAACATCAGCGCGAAGAGATAGTAGCGGATGTTAAAACGGACTTGTCCTTCACCGACTGGCTCGTTACCGCTTTCATAGGTAGTATATTTCTCTTCTACAGGCTTGTAGGGGCGCAGCAGCCGTCCAAATGTAAGCGCTACAACCGGAAGGATCACGCCTAAGAAGAGAAATATCGTTACGACCACGTAGTTATTAAAATACATCGTGAACGAACCGCCTCCCTCTATGTAGTTTGAACTTTGTACAGATGCGGCATTCTTCTTACCGCACACCGGTGCATCTCTGCCGTCGCCCGTAGTACGAAGGCTGCAGGAACCTGATGAACTGCTTAACTACTGTTAATATATGCCTTACCAATTATAACAAATGCCATTTGGGGTGTCTAACATTTTCAGGAAGTACGAATGCGCAGGTCAAGATCCTTCGCTGGCTTGAGTGCTCTTATCATGTGCAATTTATCCCAGGCCCATACATTTTCTCTGGGGAATACTATATGGGCTGCTTTACTGTAACGCCATCGATGACGTTGGCATGCAAAATCTAGCCAATGATAACGTTTTCTTAACGTGATAGAAAAAAACGACGGTAAGTTGCCCTGCCGTCGTAATGATACCTCATATGATTATCTGCCGCCGACGTTAATCCGGTTCATTGCACGCTGCAGTGCAAGTTCCGCACGCTTAAAGTCGATCTGATCCTGCTTGGCAGCCAGACGCTGCTCGGCACGACCCTTCGCCGCCTGCGCACGATCCAGATCAATTTGGCCTGGAAGCTCTGCGCTTTCCGCCAAAATAACCACTTTGTCCTTACGGACTTCCATAAAACCGCCGTTGACTGCGATTTGAACGTCCTTCTCGCCCTGTTTTTTGACTGTTACAGCGGCGATCCGGAGTGGAGTGACCATCGGGATGTGATTCGGCAGAATACCAAGCTCTCCCCCAACACCTCTCGCAATAATCATGTTAGCCGGCTCGGCATACACTTTGCGCTCGGGTGTCACAATTTCCAACAGGAATGTGCTCACTTGGATCCCTCCTCCTACGTAAGCCTACCGTCAGCTATACAGACGGTTGATTAAGCCAGCATCCGACCCCCGAGGGAGGCCGGATGGACTTCCGAACTATGCTTCGCCGCAAGGAACTTACAGCGTTTTTGCTTTTTCGATCGCATCTTCGATCGTTCCCACGTTGTGGAACGCCGGCTCAGGAAGGTTGTCATGCTTGCCTTCGAGAACTTCCTTGAAGCTGCGCACGGTTTCTTTAACCGGAACATAAACGCCCGGGATCCCGTTGAACGCCTCGGCAACGTGCAGCGGCTGGGACAGGAAGAGTTCCAGACGGCGTGCGCGGTGAACGACGAGTTTGTCCTCATCGGACAGCTCATCCATACCCAGGATGGCGATGATATCAAGAAGCTCTTTGTAGCGCTGGAGAATTCTCTTTACGCCTTGTGCTACTTGATAGTGCTCATCGCCAAGGATTTCCGGAGTCAGAATCCGCGAGGACGAAGCCAGCGGGTCTACGGCCGGGAAGATACCCTTGGAAGCAATACCACGCTCCAAGTTCGTCGTAGCGTCCAAGTGAGCAAATGCCGTTGCCGGAGCCGGGTCGGTGTAATCGTCCGCCGGAACGTAGATCGCTTGGATCGATGTAACGGAACCTTTCTTCGTGGATGTAATCCGCTCCTGCAGTTGACCCATCTCCGTTGCCAGCGTAGGCTGGTAACCTACCGCCGAAGGCATACGTCCGAGAAGGGCGGATACTTCGGAACCGGCTTGGGTAAAGCGGAAGATGTTGTCGACGAACAGAAGTACGTCACGGCCTTCTTCATCACGGAAATATTCCGCCATAGTCAGACCGGAGAGGGCAACACGCAGACGCGCACCCGGTGGCTCGTTCATTTGGCCGAAGACCATCGCAGTCTTCGAGATAACGCCGGAGTCGCTCATCTCGTGGTACAAGTCGTTACCTTCACGCGTTCTCTCACCTACACCCGCGAATACGGAGATACCGCCGTGCTCTTGAGCGATGTTGTGGATGAGCTCCTGCATCGTAACGGTTTTACCTACGCCGGCACCACCGAAGAGACCGATCTTACCACCCTTTGCATATGGAGCCATCAGATCGATAACCTTGATCCCCGTTTCGAGGATTTCCGCTTGCGTGGACAGGTTTTCGAACGCTGGGGCTTCTTTATGGATCGGGCTTGTCAGAGTACGGTCAACCGTCTCATTCCCGTCGATCGGCTCACCAAGTACGTTGAACACGCGCCCGAGCGTAGCAGCTCCTACCGGTACGGTAATCGCAGCGCCTGTATCTATCGCTTCCAGACCACGAACCAGACCGTCTGTGGAAGACATTGCGATACAACGAACCATGTTGTCACCCAGGTGAACGGCAGTTTCAACCGTCAGGTTGATATCCTGCTCGCCAGGGTTTTGGGCTTTTCTTTGGATCTTAACAGCATTCAGAATCTCAGGGAGCTGTCCACGCTCGAACTCAATGTCGACAACCGGCCCTGTGATATTCACTACGCGGCCCTTGCTCATGTTTTCCCCTCCTAAGAACTTTGCCGAAGGCAAAGTTTGCATCGTAAGCGTTCACTCCGTCTTGCCAGAGGCAAGACGGAATTCGTAAGCATCTTTTTGAACTATGCCGAAGGCACTATGGCATCGTAAAAGCCCTGCCTAAGGCAAGACTTCACGATTCATTCTTTAGCTTTGAGCGTTTGCTCCCGCAACGATCTCCGATATTTCCTGGGTAATCGATGCTTGACGCGCACGGTTATACTGCAGCGTAAGCGTAGAAATCATCTTCGTTGCGTTCTTTGTCGCACTGTTCATTGCCGTCATCCGGGCTCCGAACTCACTTGCCTTACCGTCGAGAACCGCACTGTAGATCAGTGTCTCTGCATATTTCGGCAGAAGCACTTCCAGCACGCCTTCCGGAGACGGCTCGTACTCGTAGTTCGATACAGATGCACCAGTGACTTCTTCCAACGGAAGCAGACGCTTCACAGTTGGAATCTGCGTGATGGCATTCTTGAACTCGTTGTAGACGAGGTACAGTTCGTCATACGTTCCCTGCTCGAAATTCGCTACTGCAGAAGCAGCAACCTGCTTGATATCAGCGAATGTCGGGGAATCCGCAAGGCCCGTAACCTCTTCAACGATAGGAATATTCCGCTTTGCGAAGAAGTCCCTGCCTTTACGGCCGATAACAAAAACAGCGTAATCATTCGTGGACGTATGCTTCTCACGAATTACGTTCATTACTTTACGCAGCACGTTCGCGTTGTAACCACCTGCCAGACCGCGGTCGGAGGTGATCACAAGGTATCCGGTTTTCTTGATCGGGCGGGTCTGCAGCATCGGATGTTTGACACCCTTCGTACCTGCTGCAATGCTCGCGATCACTTCCTTCATCTTCTCGGAATAAGGACGGGAAGATTCAGCAGCTTCCTGCGCGCGTCTCAGCTTCGAGGCCGCAACCATCTCCATCGCTTTCGTGATCTGCTTCGTATTTTGTTTCGATTTGATCGAGCGCTTGATTTCGCGCATCCCTTTTGCCATGCTCTGCTCACCTCTCTTTCGAGAACACCTGAATCACTGTATAAGGAACGCCGAGCTTCCCGAGTGAGAAGCCCGGCTGCTTCTTGGTCTAATTCATTATGCGGATGGAGCGAACCCTTTTTTGAACTGGCCGATCGCATCCACGAGCGCTTTCTCGTTGTCCGATGTCAGGTCCTTCGTATCGCGAATGCTCGCGAGAATTTCCGGACGGTTGGAATCGAGGTAAGCCAGGAATTCCGCTTCGAAACGGCGTACATCCTGTACCGGAAGGTCATCTATGTGACCTCTCGTAACAACATAGATGGCTGCTACCTGCTTTTCAACCGGCAGCGGCTGGTTGACGCCCTGCTTCAGCAGCTCGAGCGTACGAACACCACGGTTCAGACGGGTTTGCGTAGCACGGTCAAGGTCAGAACCGAATTGTGCAAATGCCGCAAGTTCACGGTACTGCGCAAGGTCCAGACGGAGGGTACCGGCAACCTTCTTCATTGCCTTCGTTTGAGCGGAACCACCTACACGGGATACGGAGATACCTACGTTTACGGCTGGACGCTGACCGGAGTAGAACAAGTCGGACTCCAGGAAGATTTGTCCGTCCGTAATCGAGATAACGTTCGTAGGAATGTATGCCGAAACGTCGCCCGCTTGGGTTTCGATGAACGGCAGGGCCGTCATGGAACCCGCACCGAGCTCATCGCTCAGCTTTGCGGAGCGCTCCAGCAGACGGGAGTGCAGGTAGAATACGTCACCCGGATAAGCTTCCCGGCCCGGAGGACGGCGAAGCAGCAGGGACAACTCACGGTAAGCTGCAGCTTGCTTGGACAGGTCATCATATACGATCAGCACGTGCTCGCCTTTGTACATGAAGTACTCACCCATAGCGCAGCCCGCATATGGAGCCAGCCACAGCATTGGGGACGGCTCGGAAGCCGAAGCGGATACGACGATCGTGTAATCAAGCGCACCGGCACGGCGAAGCGTCTCAACGAGCGCGACAACCGTGGACTGCTTTTGACCTACAGCTACGTAGATACACTTTACGCCGCTGCCTTTTTGGTTGATGATCGTATCGACGGCGATCGAAGTCTTACCCGTCTGACGGTCACCGATGATCAGCTCACGCTGACCGCGGCCTACAGGGATCATCGCGTCGATCGCTTTGATACCTGTCTGCATTGGCTCATGTACCGATTTACGGGCCATAACGCCTGGTGCCGGGGACTCAACAGGACGGGAGTGCGTCGTGTTGATCGGACCTTGACCGTCGATCGGCTGGCCGAGAGCGTTCACGACACGGCCCAGCATAGCTTCGCCTACAGGTACTTCCATGATCCGGCCCGTACGCTTAACAGGGTCGCCTTCACGGATATCCGTGTAAGGTCCCAGGATAACGATACCGACGTTGCTTTCTTCCAAGTTAAACGCATAGCCAAGTACGCCGTTCGAGAACTCGAGCAGCTCTCCCGCCATTACGTTCTCCAAGCCGTGTGCACGGGCGATACCGTCACCGACTTGAATTACCGTACCTACGTCAACCACTTGAACTTCGGATTTATAGTTCTCGATCTGTTGTCTGATCAATGTGCTGATTTCTTCAGGCTTGATACTCAACGAACCTCACCCCTATCTACAATGCTTGAGATTGATTCAATGCTCTTTCCAGACGCTGCAGCTTGCCGGACAAGCTTCCGTCGTACAGGCGATCGCCGATACGAACTTGAATGCCGCCAAGCAGGCTTTTATCGAGCACCGTGCTGACACGGATTTGTTTGCCGGTTATCTTGCCGAACGTGGAAGCAATATGGCTCTGCTCTGCTTCGTTCAGTTCCACTGGCGTGTAGACCGTGGCATTCGCCTGGTTCAACGCCTCGCTGGCGATACCCACGTAGTAAGCAACCATCGACTCCAGCAGTTCCTCCCGCCCTTTATCGATCAGAAGGAAGAGCGTGTTGAAGGTGGTTTCCGACAGCGATGTTTCAAAAATTTGCTTCAGCATTTCCGCTTTAGCGGCAGCACCAATAGCCGGATGCTTGATCAGCTTGTAGAAGTCGGCGTTCTGCTTCAGCGTGGAGACAACGGTTTTCAGTTCCTCTTCCACCTGAGCGATCCGGCCTTGTTCTTTTGCAATTTCGAATAGCGCTTTCGCGTATCTCTTCGCTACGATCGTGTCCTGGCTCATTATTGGTTGCCTCCTACCTCTTTGAGGTACTGCTCAACCAATTGTTCCTGCGACTTCTCGTCAATCTGCTTCTCGATGATCTTCGATGCGATCAGAACGGACATCGCGCTAACCTGGCTTCTCAGCGCAGCTACCGCTTTGTTCTTCTCGTTCTCGATATCGCGGACGGCTTCTTCTTTCAGACGAACGGCTTCCGCTTTCGCCTGTGCGATAATGTCATCCGCCTGCTTCGAGGAAGTTTGTCTTGCCTGCTCGATGATATCATGAGCTTCCTTGCGCGTTTGCTGGAGAGCCTGCTTTTGCTCCTCTACCAACTGTTCAACCTGCTTGCGGTTGTTATCAGCCGCTTGGACTTGATCCAATACATGCTGTCTGCGTTTCTCCAGGATGCCGAAGAGCGGTCCGAACGCATATTTTTGAAGCAGGAGGTACAGTACCAAAAAGGCTACGATTTGTATAATAAACGACGACCAATTAATCTCCAAGTAACGTCACTCCCTTCGGATAACATGGGCAAAACGAAGGCGCGGAGGCTGAGCCATCCCCGCCCTACGAACTCTTAGGCATTACCCATAAACAAGAACGCGAGAACCAAGGATACAACCGGAAGGGCCTCTACGAAACCGATACCGAGGAACATTGTCGTTTGCAGTGTACCGCGAAGTTCTGGCTGGCGGGAAATTCCTTCAATTGCGCGACCAACGATCAAACCGTTACCGATACCTGCACCCAGTGCTCCCAAACCGAATACTACGCCTGCTGCTACCAATGCTAAAGCTCCCATTGTGAAAAATCCTCCCTTTAATTAAAAAAGTTATATTCTGGTGAATCAAGTAATTCTGACGTTGCCGACACAAACGAAAACCTAGTGATGATCTTCTTCATGTACCAGAGTCTGCGAGATGTAAACCATAGTCAGCATAGTGAAGATGAAGGCTTGAATCGAGCCTACGAAGACACTGAAGCCCTGCCATACGAAGAGCGGGATAATCCCGAAGTAACCGGCCGAGATGATAACGCTGATCATGACTTCGCCTGCATAAATGTTACCGTATAGACGAAGAGCAAGTGTCAGCGGTTTCGCAACCGTCTCAACGAGGTTAATTGGCAAGAGAACCGGATACGGTTCGATGTAGTGCTTCCAGTAATGCTTCGCATTGCGGGTCATACCGAGATAGTGGCTGAGCCCGATAACCATCAGTGCAAGCGCAGCGGTAATCGATACGTCTGCTGTCGGTGATTTCCACCAGCTTACTCCAACGCCATGCTCGCCTTTCTCAGCAGCATCATGGAACGCTTCCTGACTTACGAACGGTTGGCCGGCGATCGTTGCCGATGCCGCGTCATGATGCTCCGTCACAATGTTGAACGGAAGACCGAGCATGTTGCCGACGAAGATAAACATAATGAGCGTTAATCCGAGGGCCAAGAACGGCTTCCCATGCTTTGAACCCAAGGTGCTGCCGAGAATTCCCTCGACAAACTCAATCACCCACTCCATGAAATTCTGCATCTTGGAAATGTTGGTGACCGACGCATTTTTTGCACCGGCTACGGCAATCAGCAGCACAACAATACTCGTAACGATAATCATAAGAAGCGCCGACAAATCGAGATGGAAACCGAAAATTTCAATGACTGGTGCTAAGTGTCCCATGTTTTCCTTTTTCACCCCTTTCAAAGAGAGCTATTTGTTGGCTTTCCTGATAGAAATAAAACCCAATACAAGTGTTACCAATTGAGTGAAAAAGTATCCTGCAACGGTCGTGGGAAGCGAGACGAATTCCGGATATCGATTGGCCAGTAGTCCTGCCATCGTAGCGATAGCCGCCCTTGTCATGAATCCCATATTCGCCTTTCTCGCCGGCGGAGGCCCGTCTCCTTCCGACCCTGTTACTCTCCGGATCTTCCATGCCAGGTATCTTGCGTTAATGATGCTCACAGTCGCTCCCAGCATGAGACCTGCAAAGTAGGGTCTGTAACCTTCAAGCAGAGCCCAGCCAACCAAACAAAAAGACAAAAAAAAGAGAAAGGTGTTTTGAACCGTTTTCAGATGGGCTGAAAAATCATCCATCAGAGCCCTCCGGTAAACTTAATAAGTAGATAGATGGATGCAACTGCAGCTGCGAATCCCAGCATGACGCCGCCGAGAACCCACATCTGCCCTCCTCCCATGAATCCGCTGAACAACTCCCCTATCCAATACCCGGCACCTACGCATACCGCAAGATCAATCCCGATCGCGCTGGTTAGAGCAACCGCACGCCAGGGATTATCCTTCTTCGGATCTGGTTGCTTCATTCGCTTCCTCCTGAGAATCCTCATATATTGTATCGGAGTAAAGTAAGATTTGTCAATTCACTTTCCATGCTGCGGAACCACCTCAACTACCTCAAAAACCCAGATGTATCAAGGTTTTTCGCGATTCCAAACCGCACAGTGCAACTGTACGCTGTGACGTTTGTCATGATATTGTCACGGATTGAACGGCTCCGGTCTCTGGGGCGCATGCCCGAAGTGATAGAGGATCGCCTCAACGATACGTTCCGAAGCCTTCCCGTCCCCGTAAGGGTTGGCCGAACGGCTCATTCGTTCATACAGCACCTGATCGCTGAGGAGGGCGCTGGCCCTGCTGAACACCTTCTCTTCGTCCGTCCCGACAAGCTCCAGAGTCCCTGCCTCAATCCCCTCCGGACGTTCGGTCGTCTCCCGCAGGACGAGAACCGGCACACCAAAGGATGGCGCTTCTTCCTGCAGCCCGCCGGAGTCCGTGAGGATAAGATGCGCATGACGGTAGAAATTGTGGAATTCGAACACATCGAGAGGTTCGATGAGTTTGATCCGCTCGTGACCGCTGAGCATCTCGTAGGCCGGTTCCTTAACGGCCGGACTTGGATGTACGGCGTATACGATCGCAATATCGTCGAACGCATCGGCAAGACGGCGGACGGCCCGGAAGATCTGGCGGTGCGGCTCGCCCTGCGATTCCCGGCGGTGGGCGGTCATCATCACGAGGCGCTTCCCCTTCGCCCAGTCGAGCACTTCATGCTGGAACTCGTCCTGCACGGTGTACTGGAATACGTCGGTTACCGTATTGCCTGTAACGAAGATGCGGTCTTCCGGTTTATTCTCCTTGCGCAGGTTACCCGCAGACCAGTTCGTCGGGGCAAAGTGCAGGTCGGCCAGCACACCGGTCAGCTGCCGATTCATCTCTTCCGGATAGGGGGACATCTTGTTCCAAGTGCGCAGACCTGCCTCAACATGACCTACCTGAATCTGCTGCAGGAATGCGGCGTAGCTTGCCAGGAATGTGGTCAGCGTATCGCCGTGCACCAGGATCAGATCAGGCTTTTCCTGCTGGAATACCGGGTCGAGCCCCTGCAGTACGCGGATCGTAATCTCGTTGAGCGTCTGGCGGTCTTTCATGACATCAAGGTCATAGTCAGGCTTAATCTTGAAAATGTCGAGCACTTGATCAAGCATCTGACGGTGCTGCGCGGTCACGCATACAAGCGATTCAATATGATCCGGATGCTTCTCGAGCTCTTTCACGAGAGGTGCCATTTTGATGGCCTCGGGACGCGTTCCGAAGATCGTAATTACCTTGGTCTTCTTCATAAAAGGTATTTCTCCTCTCACCTATCTCCGTATTACTTCGTGCCGAATAACCGGTCTCCTGCATCTCCAAGGCCCGGAACGATGTAACCGTGGTCATTCAAATAATCGTCAATGGCAGCCACATACAGGTCCACATCAGGGTGTGCCTCCTGTACGGCTTGTACGCCCTCTGGCGCCGCGATCAGGCACATCAGCTTCATCTGGGTGCACCCCCGGTTCTTGAGCGCTGTAATGGCAGCGTTCGCCGAGCCGCCCGTAGCCAGCATCGGGTCGATCACAATGAGCTCCCGCTCCAGCACGTCCGTCGGCAGCTTCGCATAATACTCCACGGGCTCCAGCGTCTCCGGATCGCGGTACAGTCCGATATGCCCTACCTTTGCTGCAGGAACGAGCTTCAGGATGCCGTCCACCATGCCAAGGCCCGCACGCAGGATGGGAATCAACCCCAGCATGCGGCCCGAAATGACCCGGCACTCTGCCATCGTCACCGGCGTCTTGACCTGGACCTTCTCCAGCGGGATATCTCTCGTAATCTCATAGGCCATCAGTGTGGCCACTTCATCGACCAGCTCCCGGAAGTCCTTCGTGGTCGTGTTCTCATCCCTTATGTAGGTCAGCTTGTGCTGAATCAGCGGATGATCGCAAATGTAAACTTTTCCCATATTGTTTCTCCCTGTCTTCACCAAAATCACTAAGCGCAATCGTACTCTGTCGTTTCCTTGGGTGCCGCGCCAAATCCTGTCTATTATACCACAACCGTCCGTACTTATCCCAGCAGCGATATTCACCAAGCCAGTGTGCCACGTGGAACAAAAAAAGCCGGCGTTTCCCCCGAAGGAGATTCGCCGGCATGAGCCGATATCTGGTCTTAGTAGCCGAGACCCGCATACAGCGGGAACTGAGCTGTGAGGTCTTTGACCATGCCGCGCACCTTCTCGTGAACCGCTTCGTCGGAAGGGTTCTTGAGGGTGAGGGAGATGATCTTAGCGATCGTCTTCATCGCTTCCTGGTCCATACCGCGGGAGGTTGCGGCAGGCGTACCTACACGGATACCGCTTGTTACAAACGGAGACGTAGGATCGAACGGAATGGCGTTCTTGTTGACCGTTACGCCTACTTCGTCGAGCAGGTGCTCGGCGTCTTTACCGCTGATGTTCAGGTTGCGCAGGTCGATCAGCATCAGGTGGTTGTCCGTACCGCCGGATACGAGGTTGATGCCTTCCGCCGTCAGAGCTTCCGACAGCGCCTTCGCATTATCTACCACGTTCTGCGCGTAGGTCTTGAACTCCGGCTGCAGCGCTTCGCCGAAGGCCACGGCTTTGGCCGCGATCACGTGCATCAGAGGGCCGCCCTGGGAGCCCGGGAAGACCGCTTTGTCAATGGCTGCCGCCCAAGGCTTGCGGCACAGGATCATACCGCCGCGCGGGCCGCGGAGCGTCTTGTGCGTCGTTGTCGTAACGAAGTGGGCGTGAGGCACCGGATTCGGGTGCAGGCCAGCCGCTACGAGGCCCGCGATATGAGCCATGTCGACCATGAACAGCGCACCCACATCATTGGCGATGGAAGCGAGTGCTTCGAAGTCGATCGTACGCGGATAAGCGGAAGCACCGGCCACGATGAGACGCGGCTTGTGTTTGAACGCCGCTTTGCGGACATCGTCATAGTCGATGCGGGAATCCTTCTCCGTAACGCCGTAAGCGACGAAGTTGTACAGAATACCGGAGGCGTTCACCGGGGAACCGTGCGTCAAGTGGCCGCCGTGCGCCAGGTTCATGCCCAGGATCGTCTCGCCTGGCTTCACCGCAGCGAGGTAGACCGCCATGTTGGCTTGTGCGCCGGAGTGCGGCTGCACGTTCGCATGCTCGGCGCCGAACAATTCCTTCGCGCGGTCGCGTGCGATATCTTCCACGATGTCGACATATTCACAGCCGCCATAGTAGCGCTTGTGCGGGTAGCCTTCGGCGTACTTGTTCGTCAGGACCGTGCCCATTGCCTGCAGTACCGCTTCGGAGACGAAGTTCTCGGAAGCGATCAGTTCGATTTTGTCACGCTGGCGGCCGAGCTCGAGGTTCATCGCCTCAATGATTTTGGGGTCTTGTTTGCGCAGTTGTTCCATGGTGAAATTCCTCCCTAAATTGGTTTTCAAACAATCTGTTTCCAGTTCAACAATAAAATCCATCATCTATACCTAACAGTTCACCGGATGATCCGGTTATCTGCAGTTGTCGTTCACCTGCGGGGCTTCCGCCGTATAGACGGCTCTTGCACCGCCGATCAGCTTCGGCCGGGTAAAGGCCATCGTCACATGCGCATCGCCGAGCTGCCGGATGGAGGGCCTGACGGGCACCGCCACACGCTTCAGATGCATGCCGATCATCGTATCGCCGATATCGATGCCCGCGTGCGCCTGAACCGCCTCGACCACCACCGCCTGGGGCAGATGCCGATAGGCGTAGGCCGCCATGGATCCGCCAGCCCGCGGAGCAGGCACAACGCTGACTTCCTCGAGCCCGTACCGCTCGGCGGCCTCCCGCTCCAGAACCAAGGCACGGTTCAGGTGCTCGCAGCATTGGTAGACCGGATAGAATCCGACCTCCGCCCGGACCGCTTCCACGGCCGCAAAAATCCGCTCGGCCACTTCACCGCTCCCCGCCGTACCGATCCGGTGCCCGAGCACTTCGCTGGTGCTTGTCCCGATCACCAGCAGCTGCCCGGGCTTCACGCCGCCCGCCTGAACCAGCTCCCGAAGAATCTGCTCCACCTGCGGGCGCAGGTCGGTCAGAAGGGATGCTCCGCCATGTTCCTGCACTGCCGAATGCTCCTCTGTCATCTGATCCCGTCCTCTCTCTCGTGCGGACCGTCGGTCAATTAAGGATGCAGAGCGTACTTCTCTTCAATCGCTCTGACCTTGTCAAGACGCTTCTGATGACGTTCGCCGTGCGAGAACTCAGTCTCGAGCCAGATCTTCACGATCTCCTGCGCCACGCCGGGCCCTACCACCCGCTCACCGAGCGTCAGCACATTCGTATCGTTGTGCTCGCGGGTCGCTTTCGCCGTGAACAAGTCGTGCACCAGTGCACAGCGGATGCCGGGCACTTTGTTGGCGGCGATCGTCATGCCGATCCCGGTCCCGCAGATCAGAATCCCCTTATCCGCTTCACCGGATACGACTTTGTCGCACACTTCAATCGCGTAGTCCGGATAGTCCACCGAATCGCCGCAGGAGCACCCGAAATCCTCCACCTCATGGCCCAGCGCTTCAAGGAACGGCTTCAGCTCGTCCTTCAGCCGGTATCCCGCGTGGTCTGCACCCATTGCAATTTTCATCCTTCGTCGCCTCCTCGCTTTGATCCCATCTATTATACCGCACTCCCGCCGCAAAAAGAAAAAGAGCCGGACGCATGCGGAAATCCGCTTCATGCGCAGCTCTTTGCCCAGGCGACCGGCCGTATGTCCCGATGCTCCACTGTGGTTGATCCCACTCGTCGCCAGTTACATCGGAGTCCTTCATGTCTACTTTATCATAGCTTAAACTTCGGGTGGCTGTAAAGCCTATTTTGGAGGAAAGCCCCCATCTTCACTTCACGAATGCTCCGGATTCGGCGGTTATTGACCCGACTTGAGCTTAGCGGCCAGCTTCCGCAGGCAGTCCTCAATCTCTTGGGCGCAGGCCTCGTACAAACGGAGCGGACCGCCGTAAGGATCGGCAATATCGGGGCTCGGCAGCTCCTGCTGCAGCATACGAACACGCGCACGTTCCTCTTCGGTAACCTCGCCGGAGAGCGCCTGCTTGAGCTGCAGCTCGGTCACAAGGCTCTCCACCTCAGCGAGCTTGCCTGCCGATTCGGCATCATCCTGCACATACTCTTTGAGCGTATGCACTTTGTCTACGGCCTCCGGATACAGCTGGATCGTATGCCGTTTGTGGCTGGAAGTCATCGTCAGGATGAGATCCGCCCAATCGACAGCCGACTGGTTCAGGTAGGTGGAAGCGGAAGGCGCAGGGCAGCCCCTCGCTTCAAGCACGGAAGCAGCATGGCCGGATGCCGGCGTTCCCTCCATGGCCGCCACTCCCGCCGACCGCACTTCCAGCCCCGTCAGTCCCTCATCCGCTGCAACCCTGCGCATCAACCCTTCCGCCATCGGGCTTCGGCACGTATTGCCGGTACAAACGAACAAAATCCGCTTCATGCGTCTCCCCGCCTTTTTCGTCTATTGTCAGAGATTTGCAATTCAGTATTCGGTAGTAGAACCTTTCTCCTCTATTGTACCTCAAAACGAGGCAACATCCAAAAGGCTGCTGACGCCCTGCCGTTCCCGGGGGAGGGTCACAGCAGAAACTTCAGGCCGAATGCCATTAAGATGACTCCGCCCAGCATCTCCCCGTACTCCCCGATCCATTGGCCCACATGCCGGCCGAGCAGCAGACCGATGACCGACATCAGGCCGCCCGCCGCACCGAACATGCCCACGGTCAGCAGTACATCGCCGGCGAACATGCCGAGCGATACCCCGACGGAGAAAGCATCAATGCTGACGCTCAGTGAGAACAGCAGCAGACCGACCAGGGACCGGTGATCGTAAGAGCGTTCTTCGCCCGGATGAAGGGAGCTGTAGATCATATGCCCTCCGAGCAGAAGGAGGAGCAGGCCGCCGCACATCGTGGCCACTTTGCCGAGGAGCACCGAGATATAGCCGCCCATCCACATCCCTGCAAGAGGCATCAGAATATGGAAGAGCGCCGTTACGACACTCACCTTCAAAATATCCAGCTTGCGGATGCCTTTCATGCCTAGTCCTAGTCCTAGTGAAAGCGCGTCAAGCCCCAGAGCCAGAGCCATCAGCCCGATTGAAACGAATTGAGCCCACATGAGAGGCGATGACCATGCCATGCTTCCCCTACCCCCTGTCCCTATTCCTAACCATCCTATGCGGACAAGGGGGGATTCATGACAGGCAGGGCGGAAGACGGTCTGCAGCAAAAGATCCGTTATATGGTGAGGAGGTGTCCGCCGGCCGCTTTACGCAGGCGGTTCATCACCGCCTGGCCAATCCCCTCGTCCGGACAAGCCTCCGCGGCAATGAACGTCACACCGGCTTCATCGAAGCTCCTCAGGGCCGCGTACAGCTTCCGTGCAATGGAATCCGGATCCCCGAGCCTCCCGCAGACCGCTGCATGGTCAGCCTCAAAGTGGCGGGCATGCTCTTCATAGGTGAATACGCCCGTGCGTTCGCCCCGCTGCTTAGCCGCATCGAGTTCCCTCTGAATGCGCTCGCGAACGGCTGCTGGATCCTCCCCCTGTACAAGCACCATGGTCCCCTTGGGGGCGTAATGGGCATACTTCATGCCCGGTGCGCGCGGTGTCTCCGGCTCCGGCAGGCTTTCCGCATCAAGACCCGCCGAAGCGCCCACAACGGGGACATCCGGCAGCACTTCCTGCAGCTGGGCCTGCGTGACGCCGCCCGGACGCAGAATATGCAGCACTCCGCCGGCATATTCCACTACGGTAGACTCCAGGCCTACTCCGGCCTCACCGCCGTCCACAATTCCGCCGATGCGGCCGCCGAGGTCTTCAAGCACGTGGGACGCCCGGGTCGGGCTCGGCCGGCCGGACCGGTTCGCACTCGGTGCCGCCACCGGGCAGCCTGCGGCGGCGATCAGCGCCAGTGCCACCGGATGGTCCGGCATCCGCACGCCTACCGTGGACAAGCCGGCGGTGACGAGCGGCGACAGCACGCCGGACTTCACCGGGAGTACCACGGTGAGCGGCCCCGGCCAGAACGCATCGAGCAAACGCGAAACGGCCTCCTCCGGTGGAGCCGTAAGCTCCTCCAGCTGAGACCGGTCAGCAATATGCACAATGAGCGGATTGTCGGAGGGCCTTCCCTTGGCCGCGAACACGGCGGCAACCGCTTCCGTGCTGCGGGCATCGGCGCCGAGACCGTATACGGTTTCCGTGGGGAAAGCTACCGTCCCTCCCTTCCTCAGGAGGGAGGCTGCTTCGGCTAGTGCGGCGGGCACGGCCTCTTCCGCTTTGACTTTCCATGCTTTCGTTGTCATCCACATCATCCCACTTTGTATTCTCCGGAAGGAAGCATCGCTCAGCATGGAGCTTCAGGCGCCGAAGGAGGCCTTCCGGGTGATAATTATGCAAACCATGCACCGATCGTTTGGAGCAGGTCCCAGAGGAAGAATCGCACTTCAGGCTTGGCTGTAGCGGCGGCCACTTCGCCCTCCGTCTTTTTCACCGTATCCGAAGGTTTCTCCGACTTCTTCTCCGACTTCTTCTCCGGTTTCTTCTCCGGTTTCTTCTCCGGTTTCTTCTCGGCCGAAGCTTTCTTCCCGTCTTCTTCGCTTTGCGCCGGAGCCTCTTCCGCTTCGGCCGCATGTGCCGTGTTCTCCGGCTTCACGACCATTTCGGAATCAATGAAGCACAGGGGCGGGAACAGTACGCACCACCAGTTCTGTCCTTCGGCTGCCCCGATGGACACACGCAGCGCTTCGTACTCGCCGGCCGGATAAACTTCATTGCCGTACATCTTCGTTGGAAAAGGAACCCTGCCGAGTTCCACGTTATAAGCGTAATCAAAACCATTCTTCCGGAGGGTGCTGCCTACCACCTCACTCAGCTCGGGGAGATGGGCGCGGACTGCTTCGCGTGCTTCCTCGATCCCTTTCGGCTGGTCCACCCAGCCTTCCATCTCGGCCACAATGGCATCTCGCACTTCACGCTTGATCCACTGGTCAGCAGGGGCATCGGAGTTGGCCAGAATGCGCAGCCGGATGGACTCCTGCGGAATCGATTGTCCGACCGCTTCGCCGCCCTTCTCAGCCGCAGCTGCGGTAACGAGCATGACATTGGAGCGGTTCGACTCCCAGCAGGTCATCATCACCATAAAGGCAAACAGCAGATATCCATACCGTTTCCACGACACCCGTTTGACCATTGTAAGCAGCCCCTCTCGGAATCTATGACTCTATAAACATATAAGTTCTAGTAGTCATTATGACCCGATTGCGAGAGTTTATACTTCATAGACCACAAAATGATAGCAAACAGCCGCCATCCTGCTCTTCTTGGAATGGCGGCTGATCCTGCGATGCCCTCATGCTAGCTTCCCCTGCCGCTGCGGTAAGCGACCACATGCCGCTCGATGCCGGCAAGGTCCGGCACGACGAGCACGCCGTCCCAGTCGGCCGCCGCCTCGAGCAGCCGGCGCACTTCCGGAGCCTGCCCCTGGCCTACCTCGAAGCCGACCAGCCGCGGCACCGCCGGCAGCTGGAGCAGCTGCTGCGTCAGCCGCCGGTACGGCTCCAGGCCGTCGGGCCCGCCGTAGAGCGCGGTTCGCGGCTCGTACAGCCGCACCTCCGGCTGCAGGCCCGCCTCATCCGAATCCGGGATGTACGGCGGATTCGAGACGACCAGATCGAGCGCGATGCCCTGCTCGATCCACGGGAGGAGCAGATCCCCTTCCACGAAGGTGATCCGCTCCTCCACCCCGTGGCGCACGGCATTGGCCTGCGCCACATCCAGGGCTGCGCGCGAGATGTCCGAGGCCATCAGGCGCCACGAAGGGCACTGCGACGCCAGCGTAACCGCGATGGCGCCGCTGCCGGTGCCCACATCGGCCGCGAGCGGACCTTCTCCGCCCTCGCCGGGGCCCATCCACAGCTGCCTTCCGAGCCGGATGACGGCCTCGACCAGCAGCTCCGTCTCCGGCCGCGGGATCAGCACGGCCGGCGTCACCGTATAGGGGAGCCCGTAGAACTCCTGCTCCCCGATGATGTACTGCGCCGGCTCGCCCGCCGCCTTGCGCTCGAGCACGCGCTGCCACAGCGCCTCCCGCTCCGGCGGGAACGGCTCCGGCCAGCGGAGCAGCAGCCCGCTGCGGCTCTCGCCTAGCACATAGGCGAGCAGCAGCTCGCTGTTGGACCCGGGCTCGCGCACACCATGTGCCGCCAAAAAAGAAGAAGCCTCGGTATAGGCTTCACGTATGGTTCTTCGCCGCTCATCAAGCACCGGCGTATTCTCCTTTTTCCATCTGTTCCGTCTGCGCGGCGATCGTCAGGGCCGATACAATCTCTCCCATGTCGCCGTTCATGATCGAATCCAGACGGTGCAGCGTGAGACCAATCCGGTGATCGGTCACGCGGCTCTGCGGGAAGTTGTAGGTGCGGATCCGCTCGGAGCGGTCGCCTGTACCGACCTTGCTCTTCCGCTCGGCACCGTACTTCTCCATCTCTTCCTGCTGCGCTTTATCGAAGATCCGCGCCCGCAGTACCTGCAGGGCCTTCTCTTTGTTCGAGTTCTGCGATTTGCCGTCCTGGCACGTTGCCACGATCCCCGTCGGGATGTGCGTCACGCGCACCGCCGACTTCGTCGTGTTGACGGACTGTCCGCCGGCGCCGCTCGAACAGAACGTGTCGACCCGGATGTCATTGTCGTGAATCTCGATATCGAACTCTTCCATCTCCGGCATCACGGACACCGTAGACGTCGAGGTATGGATCCGGCCGCCAGACTCCGTCGCCGGAATCCGCTGTACGCGGTGCGCTCCGCTCTCGAACTTCAGCTTGCTGTAAGCGCCCTTGCCGTTGACCATGAAGATGATCTCCTTGAAGCCGCCAAGGTCGTTCATGCTCACATCCATGACATCGATTTTCCAGCCCTGCGTATCCGCATATTTGGTATACATGCGGTACAGGTCAGCCGCGAACAGCGCCGCCTCGTCTCCGCCGGCCGCGCCGCGGATCTCGACGATGACGTTCTTGTCGTCGTTCGGATCCTTCGGCATCATGAGCACCTTGATGCGCTCTTCGAGCTCGGTCTTGCGCTCCGTCAGCTCTTCGAGCTCCATCTTGACGAGCTCTTTCATTTCATCGTCAAGCTTCTCCGCCTGCATGGCCCGAGCGGCTTCGTACTGCTCCGACACGCTCTTGTATTCCATGTAAGCATCATACGTTTCCTGCAGGTCGGACTGTTCCTTCGAGAACTCCCGCAGCTTCTTGGAGTCGCCCGCGACATCGGGGTCGCAGAGCAGCTCGCTCAATTTCTCATAACGGTCCGCCAGCGCTTGTAGCCGGTCCAGCATCGTCATTCACCCTTTCCCTTCATTTCCGTTTCTTCGTATCCGTGCCCATGGCATCCTACTGACTGTTTCCTGCTGTCTGCTCCGCCGCCTTGATGTCCTTGAAGGCTAAGGCGGCTCCACTCTCATGAAGTCCGGCTGCCGCGGGCCCCGCTATACGTTGAAACGGAAATGCATGACGTCGCCGTCCTGCACCACGTACTCTTTGCCTTCGAGGCGCAGCAGCCCTTTTTCCTTCGCCGCATTCATGGAGCCGGAATTCGTCAAATCTTCGTAGCCGACCACTTCCGCACGGATAAATCCGCGTTCGAAGTCCGTATGGATCACGCCTGCCGCTTGAGGAGCCTTCATCCCCTTGCGGATCGTCCAGGCGCGCACTTCCTGTACGCCGGCCGTGAAGTACGTATACAGACCGAGCAGCTTATAGGCCGCTTTGATCAGACGGCCGAGGCCGGATTCCTGCAGGCCGAGCTCCTCGAGGAACATCGCCTTGTCTTCGCCTTCGAGCTCCGCAATCTCGGACTCTACTTTGGCCGAGATCGGCACGACCTCCGCATTCTCGGCGGCCGCATATTCGCGCACCTGCTGAACGTACGGGTTGCCGTCGCTGTTCGCTACTTCCGCCTCGCTGACGTTCGCCGCATAGAGGACCGGCTTCATCGTGAGCAGGTGCAGGTCGCGGATCAGCAGCTTCTCTTCATCGGTGAGGTCGAGGCTGCGGGCCGGCTTGTCGTTGTAGAGCGCTTCTTTGACTTTCTCGAGCGTCTCGACTTCCTGGGCCACCTTCTTGTCGCCGCCCTTCAGGTTCTTGCGGGAGCGCTCGATCTTCCGGTCAACGGAGTCTACGTCGGCGAGGATGAGCTCGAGATTGATCGTCTCGATGTCGCTGATCGGATCAACCTTGCCGGAGACGTGCGTGATGTTCTCGTCCTGGAAGCAGCGGACGACATGCACGATCGCGTCGACTTCGCGGATATGCGAGAGGAACTTGTTGCCAAGGCCTTCGCCCTTGCTCGCCCCCTTGACGATACCGGCAATATCGATGAATTCAAATGCAGTCGGCACGATGCGGTTCGGCGTCACGATCTTCGCAAGGCCTTCGAGACGCTCGTCCGGCACTTCCACTACGCCGACGTTCGGATCTATAGTACAAAACGGGTAGTTCGCTGATTCTGCCCCAGCTTGTGTTATCGCATTAAACAACGTGGACTTCCCTACGTTCGGCAGCCCGACGATTCCTGCTTTCAAAGCCATATCAAGGACAACTCCTATCCGGTATTCCGCTTAGATTCTGACATTCTATTATAGCTTATTATTAGCCAGTTTGTCACGCAGTTACACTTTTTGGAACCGGGCTTATGTAAAAAAGCCGGCCCCCGCCGCGCACGGAGTCCAGCCTGCTGCGGGCATTCGCCTGTCAGGAGCGCCCTTCATCTTATTGTTCCGGCTGCCCCGAGACCCGGCGCAGCTCGTTGGCCAGCCGGTTCGCCTCGGTCCGGCTCTCCTCATCCTGCGAGGCGTAGTAGATCGCCGACAGGAAGCCGATCAGCTTGTTCGCGTCCTCCGGCGCGATCAGCACCTCGGGCTTCGGGGGCGTAACGATCGTGCAGGCCTTGAGCTCGTCGGCCACATCCTGTACGAAGTTCGCGAACGATTTGCCGAGCTGCCGCAGAGGCGTCTGCGGGTCGCTGCGCCGTGCCGGGTCCAGGATGTAGTGCCCGGTGATGTCCGTCAGCGGATTCAGACCATACCGGTTACAGGCATAAGCGAAAACCCATACGTACCTTTTGTACGATTCCGACAGATTGATGCTTCCGCCGTAGCACAACTCCACCGCACCGGCCGTATCGTTGGCATCGGTGCCATACCGCGCATTATCGGTCGTCACGTTATAGAGCACGTGATACGCCTTTTCCGCCGTGCCTGTCAGCAGGGGTATGCATTCGATAATCTGCTTGTCATCGACGAACAAATGGGCGGAGGACGCCATATCATTGCGTGTCCTTTCGTAATACGCCACGTTCGCCGCCGCGGTTGAGCTCGGATTTCCCGTATCATGGGCCACCATGAAGCGGCAGCCGGATAAGGGAAGCTTAGGCCTTCTCTGGCTGGGTCCCGTCAAGTAGCGTGGAATGATCTCGTACTTCATCAAAAAAGCCACGATCCTCACCACCTCTTCTTCTATCATACAGCATATGCTGCAAAGAGGTGGACGGTACGCGGCGCATACGTCTGGCTGTCCTGGTTATAGGTGATTCGGCTGTCTTCTCTGCCCGGCTTAGGCCTATTTAAAGACCCGCTTTGCCGTCTCTTCCCGCTTCGTGCGAAAATGCGTTTCGACCTGCTTTTTCAGAACATAAGCACGAAGCGAGTTTGCTTTATCCTTGGCCAGATCGATGAACTGGGCTCCAAAATAAAACTCTCCGTTCTCGGTTCTCTCGGTACGAGCGATTTCCGCGCGGCACGCCATTTCGACGCCGAGATCCAAATGCAGGTGCACTACAGCTCCCCTGCCGATACGAAGATCTTCGCGGATGGTAAACCCAATCCCGCTTACACTGACATTGTGCACACTGAGATCGATCTTGTCTTCAAGCAGCCGGTCGCTGCCGTCCGCCATCTGTACCGAAAGCACACGTCCGTCTTCCTTCACAGTAATCCGGGGGTTCTCCCGCTTCTCGGCAAACAAATTCCGGTTCTGCGGCGGGTTGATAATGATCAGAGCACCGTGGTCTTTAGCTACTACTGTCGATTCAAAGATATAAATACCGCCCGGGGAATAGACGGTCAGCTTGACGGTGTCTCCGAGTTCGAACACTTTATACTCCGACATTTCGATCTCCAGAATATCGCCTTCCGCATAGGTCAGAATACCGGTAGAAACGAAGCTTGCCTTCTCTACGACCGTCCGGCTGTGAAGCAGGATGCCGCTGGGGCTGTGGTACGTCTCGTCTGTAAGGCTGTAAGATGATCTTGCTGCAGCCATCTTCATCATGGGGTTGCCACCTCTCGCATGGTTATGTGTTTTCTGGGATGTAGGGGATCGGCCAAGCCAAAAAGGCCGACTCCATTCGCAAAGAGGGATCCGCCGGGGGGTTCGTGAGTCCATTCGGCGGCCAGGCTGTCATAGTCCCTGCAGGACCGTAGACCCTAAGCTTTGCGTCCCTGCCTTTCGACAGGTTTGCCGTGAAGCGAATGATTCTTATGAAATTCCTAGTCACTTAGCATCAGTTTTTAGGCACATATACCTATCATTACTCTTCATTATAGGTATGAGAACCCGATTCTTCAAGTGTTTTTTTGATCCTATCCGCCGCCATTTATTCACATGTGTATAAACGATATTAGTTATTCACACTGTTAAGGGTCTGTGGACAAGTTGGGCAATAGGGATAGAACTTGCTCTATCATGCACTTTTTTCTACAATGGACTGGGAAACGGATCGGATTATCCACAATTTTATCCACAGCGTGTTGACAAAGAATAACTTCTGCCGTCACCCTGTCCACATCAGCAGAAATGAGAGGTTTGCAGCTATGGAGGAAGAACACGTACGCTTCATGCGTGCCGCGATCGAAGAAGCACGCAAAGCCGAAGCGATACGGGAGGTGCCGATCGGGGCGGTTATCGTCCGGGAAGGCGAGATTATCGGGCGCGGCTATAACCGGCGGGAGACGGATAAGGACCCCTTGGCCCATGCGGAGCTCATCGCCATCCGCGAGGCAAGCGAGCATCTGGATGCCTGGCGGCTGCTGAACTGCCGTCTTTATGTTACCCTCGAGCCCTGTCCCATGTGTGCGGGGGCGATCGTCCAGTCGCGGATCGTTCAGGTGGTCTACGGTACGCAGGATCCCAAGGCGGGATGTGCCGGCACACTAATGAACCTGCTGCAGGAGGAACGGTTCAATCACCGGGTTGACGTTGTCAGCGGGATTCTTCAAGAAGAATGCGGCTCGATGCTGACCGATTTCTTCCGCAGGCTGCGGGCAAAGAAGTAGCCGGGCTGTCAGTTAAGAAGCAAGCATAAGGTGACGTGGGGAAGGACAAGGCGCTTGTCCTTCCCTTTGTGCTCTATCTGGCCTTCTGGCGCAGAGGCCGAAGCCAGAGCATAGCCAGCCCTCCGGCCACCAGCAGCGCAAGCACGTACCATCCATACTTGGTGACCGTGCGGGAGATCACGTCGATCGAATCCCCGAAGTAATATCCGAGCATGAAGTAACCCAGCGTCCACAAGAATCCCGTAGAGTAAGAGTAAAGTGCATACGTCCGGTAGGGCATGCCGTTGATGCCGACCAGGTAGGGAACCAGATGCCGGACCACCGGGAGAAAATAGCTGAATACCAGCGTACCCGATCCGTAACGCCCCAGCATAGCATACGATCTTTCGATATAGGGCTCCATGCTCTTCTTCTGCCGAAGACGCTCCAGAACCGGATGCCCCATGACCCGGCCCAGCACATAACCGAGAGTTAGTCCCGAGACGACGCCCACATAGGTAATCACGAAAGCGGGCAGCGGCTTCAGTAGATGCAGCGCGCCCACCATGCCTCCGGTCATCACCACCACCTCATCCGGAATGGGCATCCCTACGATGCCGAGCCACAGGGCGAAGAACAGCGCGAGGTATCCGAACTGGTGGATGTAAGACAGCAGCGTATCAATCGTCACGTTTCTCATCTCCTTATCAAGGGCAGAGGGAAGCTCCCGGCCCGGTACTCTATCCAGATTTCCCGGAGAACCCTTCCTCTAAACGCCGAAGAACCGTTCCCTGTGGGGAACGGCTTTTACTAGAGTCTCAATGTTATGTGAGCCACGGCCTGTGCATACCTAATCCTACTCCATTGTTCTATCCCGTCATATGCGCCTGCCCTGATTGGGATTACGGCTGCCGAACAGGAGCCGGATGCCTCCGCCGATGAGCAGGACCGAAATGACGAACGTCTGGAAATACCGTTCGAACCAGTAGATGATTCTCCTCTGTATCTCAGAAGTGACCCACAGATCGAGCAGCTGCAGCAGCACTTGATCGAACAAATAATAAACACCGAGGCCGAGAAGACCGAAGCCAACCCAGCGCTGATAGTGCAGCAGCCACTCGACGACCGGGATATCCCGGAGCTCTTCCCTCTCCCATCTGGAGATATGCTGCAGGGCATCGAAGAAGCTGAAGAACCACAGCAGGGGGATCAGGAACATGAAGAGAGAGAGCCGCAGCACATCCAGGATGTAGACCGCGAGCAGAAACCCTGCCATGAGCTGGAAGCCCCTCTTCTGCAGGCCGAGATACATATGGCCCGCTCCCGGGAAGACGGAGAGAATCGCCGCAAGCGTCCGGTTCTTCCGTCCGCCGCCCCGCCACTCCTGAAAGTCCTCGAAGAACGTCCGGTCCGGCAGCGGTTCACCGGCTTCCCGGCGCTTCAGGAGCTGTACGCAGTCGAACATGCCGTAGAGCCAGACGATGGGGAGAACCCCCAGGAAGACGAAGAAATCGTCCTGACCGGTTAATGCCGCGAGGAACAGTGTCATGACGATGAAGCCGAAGAATACCGCCATGAAGGCCAGGCCCCGCTGCATCAGACCGAGATGAAAGTGCCCCAGCCCCGGAATGAATGACAGGAACACGGTAAAATAACGGTCGTTCGTCGCTGCAGGCGGATATACATCGGATGCATGGGGTTGTCTTTCGTAATGAATTCCTTGCTTGGCTTGCGCCTCTTCTTCGCGGGATACGGGACCCGGATACGAATAGGGCGGTCTCGGATGGGGTGAGGCCAGAAGAGACACGATCATGTCCACCAGGTTAATGAGGCCCACTATTATCCCCATCACGCACAGGAGTACGCCCAATTTCATCTCCCTGAATATCACAGCGGATAAGAAGGAAAACAGCGCCAGTCCGAAAAATAATACCCCATAGGTCATTCCTTTGATGACTCTGCCCCTATACAGGTGGCCAAGTCCCGGAATGAACGACAGCAGCAGAGCCACCATCGGATGTTTCGTTGAGTTCATCGGTTATCCTCTCTTTCTCGTTTGGACTCGATCCGATCCAGCAGGCCGACTGTTTTTTCCATCCATCTTACGGAATAAGGTTCCGTTTCGGCTGCCGGCCGGGCAAGGTCCGGATGATCCGGATCCACAGCCGCTGAAACGCTGCCCATCAAGAACTGAAATGTACCCGTGCCCATCAGGAGCATCGTAATGGCGGCGGCCACCCCGTAATGCAGCAGCGGATGCTGGAACCAAGACCGCGGGTGAAGGTGGATTCCGGTCTGCCTCGCAGGGGGGAACGCAGCAGAGCGATGTTCGATGTCCCACTGCTTCATGACCGATGCCTGCAGCGATGCGGTATCCGGCTGCGGCAGCACTTCGGCCAGCTCTTCCAGCGCTTCCAAGTAGATCTCGAAACAGGTAGCACAGTCCTCTGCCAGGTGAGTGTCACATCCGTCTCTTTCTTCCGGAGTGAGCACGCCCCGGACGTAGGCAAGCCATGTTTCCCTCGGCATATGGTTCATTCCAGATCTTCCTCCCTCCATGCTTTGCGCATATACTGCTTGGCCCGGTAAAGCTTGGACTCCACCGTTTTGACCGCCACCTGCTGCTCGTCGGCAATCTGTTGGTAGCTCTTGTCCTCGAGATAAAAGGCCACGACCACATCCCGGTACGCCCCCGGCAGCCGCTCGAGATTCTCCCTTACCCGCTCCCGGCGGTCCCTGTGCAGCACCTTTTCTTCCACGGGGCTGCCTGAGGGTCGAGCAGCCGCGCCAATGGCTTCCCATTCCTCGGTTAGCTGCTCCCTCTTGCGGTCTTTCGAGCGTTTATAGTCAATGGCCTTGTGTACGGCTATGCGCGTCAGCCATGTTTTCAATCCGCCGTGCCGGTACTGGGGGAGGGAGCTGTAGATCTTCAGCAGTACTTCCTGCGTCACATCCTCGGCATCCCCGGCTGAATGCAGCACCGAGTAGACGGCCTTGTACAAGTCGGTTCCGTACCGCTCCACGAGCTCGCGGAACGCTTCCCGGTCCCCACCTACGATCCGGGCTATCCATGCTTCTTCGGTAATCGGTCTCCCCCTCCCTTCTCCACAAGCAATAGACGACCGCCATGCCTCTCTTCACTGCAGCGGCCGCAAGAAATTTTTCCTGCCCGCGGAGGCCGGGTGTTCGCTTTTCTCCCGTGCGGCGGTGTGATATAATAACCCTTGGTTAGGATAACGCGTCCCCATAGCTCAACAGGATAGAGCAGTCCTCTCCTAAAGGACAGATAGTGGTTCGAGTCCTCTTGGGGACGCCATCTACATCACGGCACAGCATAATGACCCTTGAATTCAGGCCCTTTAGGGCTTTTTTTTCTCAGCGATAAGCTGGTGGGTATAAAGGATCTTTCCCCGCGGTACACTACCCGATGGATGATGAAACCCATGCACATTCAAACCAAAGTACATACCGACACCATGGCAAAAAGAGCCCGCATCCACGAATTCCTTCGTGCCGCAGGCTCTTTTCTTTCATTGCGTAAGGACAAGCGGACCGTCTTTTGTGATGGCCACCGTGTGTTCGAACTGCGCGGAGAGGCTGCCGTCCATCGTCCGGGCCGTCCACCCGTCAAAGTCGATGAACATCTCGTGCTTGCCCGCATTCACCATCGGTTCGATCGTGAATACCATGCCTTCTTCCAGGCGGAAGCCCCGTCCGGGCTTGCCGGCGTGCGGGAAGGAAGGCTCCTCATGCATATTGCGGCCGATCCCGTGGGCGACCAGATCGCGTACGACGGAGAAGCCGTTACCTTCGGCATGCTTCTGAATGGCGCTGACGACGTCTCCGATGCGGTTGCCGATCAAGGCTTTGGAGATCCCGAGATTCAGGCATTCCTTGGTCACGCAGACCAGCTTCTCGGCTTCCGGGGAAATGGTCCCGACCGCATACGTCTCACAGGTGTCGGCCATCCAGCCGTTATAGCAGCAGACGATATCGATCTTGACGATATCTCCGTTCACCAGCGGCTCCTTGCTCGGGAAGCCATGGGCTATGACATCATTGACCGAGGCACAGGTAGCTGCAGGGAAGCCCTTGAAGCCCTTGGTTACTTGGCTCGCTCCGTGTTTGACGATGAAGGCTTCGGCAAAATCGTTGATTTCCAAGGTAGAGATGCCCGGACGAACCATCTTGGCGATCTCCCTGTGGCAGGCGGCTAAGATCTGTCCCGCCTCGCGCATTTTAGCGATTTCTTCGGGTGTTTTAAGGATAATCATGGCTTTTCACTCCTAGCTTTTCCAAGGCCGCTCGGGCCGTTGTCACACTGATTGTACTCTATTGTACGCAGTTGCTTCAAAAACTTCCCATGTGGTAAGATGATCCACACTGAATTTTTGGAATCGGCTCAGCAGCATAAGGAGGTGCCGGACTTTGACACAAGATCCTGTTTGGCAGCAAGAGAAGGAAAGGCTTGGTCTCGTATTGGAACGGATCCAGGAGGAGATTAAACGGACGGAAGCCTTGTCGGAGGAACGCCTTACCACCGTAGCGGAGGCGCGTAAGGACTTTTGGAGCGATATCTCCGTTAACCTCTCGAACCGCGACGACATCATGGAAACGTATGCGGCGATCACCCAGCAGTCCATGATGCTGGGCGGCCAGGAACGCAGCCTTCAGCATGCGGAAGACAACCGCTACCGGCTTCTGCGTATGTACAATTCCCCTTATTTCGGCAGGATAGACTTTACGGAAGAAGGAACGGACGATACCCAACCGATCTACATCGGCATCGGCTCCGTCCTGGATGAAGAGACGCAGACATACTGGGTCTACGACTGGCGCGCGCCGGTCTCCTCCCTCTTCTACGACTATCCCCCGGGGCCGGCGAGCTACAAGACCCCCGTGGGCACAATCGACGGCCGACTGGAGCTCAAGCGGCAGTATATGATCCGCGGCGGCGAGCTCAAGGCGCTCTTCGATACAGGCGTCACCATCGGAGATGAGGTGCTGCAGGAGATTCTCGGTGGGCATGCGGATGACCGGATGAAGAGCATTGTGGCCACCATCCAGAGCGAACAGAACCGGATTATCCGGGATGACACCCATCCGGTATTGATCGTCCAGGGTGCCGCGGGGAGCGGCAAAACCTCCGTAGCTCTGCAGCGGGTCGCCTATCTGATGTACAAACACCGACAGACGCTGCATGCCGACAATATGGTGCTGTTCTCTCCGAACGCCCTCTTCAACAGCTATGTCGCCTCCGTCCTCCCTGAGCTTGGCGAAGCCAATATGCAGCAGACCACCTATCAGGAATATCTGCGCCTGCGTCTATCCCGCCAGTTTGAAGTGGAGGATGCGTATGACCAGATCGAAACCCTGCTCAGCCTCTCGCCGGAGGACAGCATGTATGAGCTGCGTACCGCCAGCATCCGGTTCAAATCGTCGCGTGCTTATATCGAGGTGATCGAGAAGTACGCAAAGCGGCTGGAGAAGGAAGGCATGCTCTTTCAGGACCTCCTCTTCCGCGGCCGGGTACTGATCAGCGGAGAGCGGATGGCCGAAGAATTTTACCGGCTGGATCCCGCACTGAAGCTCAGCAACAAGCTCCATCTTCTGAAGGAATGGCTGCTGAAGGAATTGAAAGATCTGGCTAAGCAGGAGCGCAGGAAATCGTGGGTCAAAAAAGAGATCGAGCTGCTCGACAAAGACGACTACCAGAGGGCCCACAATGCCCTTCAAAAGCAGGCAGGCGACCGGGAGGTAGCATTTGACGACGCACAGCAGGAAGCGCTGCTCTTGGCCAAATTCGTCGTCCACGAGAGGTTCAAGAGCCTGCGCAGCCGGATCAAGGCCCTACGTTTCGTCTCAGGCTCCTTGCTGTATAAGCAGATGCTATCCCAGAATGCCCTGACCGCCGATGATATGAGCCGGCTGCTTCCTGCAGGGTGGGATGACGTGCGCCAGTGGACCTTGGAGCGCATGGAAGCGGGGCAGCTGCCTTATGAGGATGCCACGCCCCTGCTGTACCTGACGGGACTTCTGGAAGGCTTCCATTCGTACAATGCGGTACGCCATGTGCTGATCGACGAGGCGCAGGATTACTCGGCATTCCAACTCGCCTTCCTGCGAAGACTGTTCCCCCGTGCTCGCATGACCCTGCTCGGAGATTTCAACCAGGCGATCTACGCGCATACGCATGGAGGCGGCGACACGGCCGATAAGGGGTACGGGGTGATCTATGATCTATACGGGAGAGATCAGGTCGAACTCATCCGTCTGGTGCGAAGCTACCGGTCGACACGCAACATCGTTGAGTTTACGCTGAACATTCTGCCTAGAGGAGAACCGGTCGAGCCCTTTAACCGCAGCGGGGATGATCCCCGGATCGTTCAGGCTCAGGATATAGAGGAGCTGCAGCACTTGCTCGTAAGCGAGATTGACGGGCTGCGGAAGAACGGGCAGCATTCGATTGCCGTGATCTGCAAGACGGCGGTCGAAGCCCAATCCGCAAGCGCTGCGCTGTCTCCTTTCCTTCAGACGGAGCTCATCACCAAGGAGACCCGCATCTTCCCCGAGGGGGTGCTCGTCCTCCCGGCTTACTTGGCCAAGGGGCTGGAATTCGACGCCGTTATTGTGTATAACGCATCCCGGGAGCGCTACAGTCAAGAGAATGAGCGCAAGCTGCTGTACACTGCTTGTACTCGTGCCATGCACCAACTAACCGTCTTTTCGGTCGGCGATGTATCTCCACTGCTCGATTAACAGCAGCTTACCTTAAAGAAGCGCAATTCATCTTGCGCATTTGCGAAAAAAATATAAAGAGAACTGCGCAAAAACGGTTCTCTTTTTCTTTTCTTCGTGGTAAAATGAGGATAATTCAAAATCGAGGTGGAAACCATAATGCCGGCAGAATCTTGCTACTACATCATTTACGACGATTTTTCCATTTCCATTTGCACCATGCTTGATGAAGTTTGCGATGCTGTAGCCGGCGGGGCCTTGTTATACGGATATACGGATAACGAAGAAATGGCTCAATGGATGCTTAATGAATGTTTCCATGTTGTAGAAAAAGGAAATTCGTAAATTCGAATAAAGTCATATAAAGCCAGCAGCCTCTTACTCTTCGTAAGAGGCTGCTTTTTCATGTATGAAAACAAGTAAGAACGGATCAGCCTTCCCCGTTATTGTGACGGCTGTGGTTTTCGTTCTTGATCCGCTTCGATCCCGGCTTAGGCCCTGTACGCTGGCGCTGTTCACGCTGATTCTCTTGGCCGGTCGGCGGGTTTACCGGCTGCGGAATATCCTTTGGCATTTCGGTTTCCTCCTCTGGAACGGTATTAGTCCTTATCGGTCAGGGTGAAGGCATGCGGCTCTTTATCATGGTTCAGGGAATCCTGGTGACGATGATCATTTGTCTGCTGCTGAATCTGCTGCGCCTGATGACTGTTCACCGGACGAACCTCCAGATCTTCCACAACGTTCTGCAGGTTTTTGTCTACACCGCTTTTGTTCTTGGTCATAAGATACCCTCCTCCGGCTTAGCTGTGCGTTAAAGCATGCAGCTGCTGGGCACACTCGTGAAGATGTCTTACATAGTCGTCTACGAGCGTCTGGATGATCGTCGTGCGTTCATCCACCGAACCGCCGCCGCGTTCCACATCGACCAGCTCTACTTTCACTTCGCGGGAATCCACATACGTACACTTGAAGTCAAAATTGTACATGGTCCGGCCCGCTGTAGAGATGCGAACACGCAGAGCGTTCGGTTCAGCTTCATCTGCTTTCACCTCGGCACGGTCCGATTCATCGAGCACCCGCGGCAGTGTGTTTTGCCAAGCTTCAGCCAGGCGCTGAGAATCCACTTGCAGTTTATCTTTGTTGCTCATCTTGTACCACCTCCACACCCTATAACATGTGAAGGCACAGAGGTCCCTATACCCGGTTCCCTGCTCAAAATAAAGCCAGTCCTAAGGGGCAGTACAGTACCCACTTAGAGAGAGGGCCAAAAAAAGAGGGTAAAAACAAAAAAAACGACCGCTAGGGTCGTTATTTATGTATATGGCGGAGAGGGTGGGATTCGAACCCACGGTACCCTCACGGATACGGCGGTTTTCAAGACCGCTGCCTTAAACCACTCGACCACCTCTCCGGGTGACAAGAAGCATTGTATCACACCTGGAAAAGCAATTTCAAGGCCTACTTTTTGCTGATCTTGGTCACGCCGCCCATATAAGGCTGAAGCACCTCAGGAATCAGGACGCTGCCGTCTTCCTGCTGGTAATTTTCGAGGATTGCAGCGACTGTCCGGCCGAGGGCCAGCCCCGAACCGTTCAGGGTATGAACGAATTCCGGTTTGGCTTTCAGATCGCGGCGGAAACGGATATTCGCGCGGCGGGCCTGGAAGTCCTCAAAGTTGCTGCAGGACGAAATCTCACGATACGTATTGCTGTTCGGCAGCCATACCTCGAGATCGTACGTCTTGGATGACGAGAAGCCGATATCGCCCGTACAGAGCGACAGCACCCGGTAAGGCAGCCCCAGCAGCTGGAGTACCTTCTCTGCGTCTGCGGTCAATTTCTCGAGCTCATCAATCGATTGTTCCGGCAGGGTAAGCTTTACCAGCTCAATCTTGTTGAATTGATGCTGACGGATCAGTCCCCGCGTATCGCGGCCGGCCGAACCTGCCTCAGACCGGAAGCAGGCGCTGAAAGCGACAAAATACTTCGGCAGGTCTTCCGCCGACAAGATATCATCGCGATGATAGTTGGTTACAGGCACTTCCGCCGTAGGGATCAGGAAATAATCCGTACCCTCCAGCTTGAATACGTCTTCGGCAAACTTTGGCAGCTGGCCGGTACCGGTTAAGCTGTCGCGGTTGACGATCTGCGGCGGAAGCATCTCTTCGTACCCATGCTGGTCTGCATGCAGATCCATCATGAAGTTGATCAGTGCCCGTTCCAGCCGCGCTCCAAGTCCCTTATAGAACACGAAGCGGGAACCGGTTACCTTGCCGGCACGTTCGAAGTCAAGAATGTCGAGAGCCTGGGCCACTTCCCAGTGCGGCTTCGGTTCGAAACCGAACGCCGGCACGTCGCCTACCCGGCGAATCTCCACATTCTCTTCTTCCGAAGAGCCTACAGGTACGCTGTCCTGCGGCAGGTTTGGAAGGGACATCAGGATGCTGTCCAGATCCGCTTCCAGCACGCGGATTTCTTCGTCCAGTGCCTTGATCCGGTCTCCGACCACCTTCATCTCTTCGATAAGGTGATCAGCATTTTCTTTCGCTTTCTTGAGCTGTGCAACCTCCTGAGAAACCACATTGCGGCGGTTCTTCAGCTGTTCCACTTCCTGCAGCAGCTGCCTGCGATTCGTATCAAGACTCGTGAACCGGTCCAGATCCTCGAGGTTTGCCCCCCGGTTCGACAGCCCCTGTTTCACGCGATCGAGATCGCCGCGCAGCAATTTTACATCTAACAAGGAGATCCCTCCTACCTCGTCTCACGTACCATGTCTAGAAAATAGGCATGCATCCGCTCATCATCAGTTAATTCCGGATGAAAAGAAGCTGCAAGCAGATGGCCCTGGCGGGCCGCAACGACTTGGCCTTTGTACTCTGACAGCACGTCCACGCCCTCGCCTACACTGTTGATCAGCGGCGCGCGGATGAACACAGCCCGTACGTCCTTATCGATGCCTTTGATATCGAGATCCGTCTCGAAGCTCTCGCGCTGGCGGCCGAAGGCATTGCGGGCCACTTTCATATCCATGAGGCTCAGGTGTGCCTCATCCTGGCCTTCAATCTCCTTCGCCAGCACGATCAGTCCCGCGCAGGTCCCGAATAACGGCTTGCCCTGACGTGAGAAATCACGCAGGGCATCCAGGAATCCGTAGGTGCGCATCAGTTTGCCGATGGTTGTGCTTTCCCCACCGGGTATGATAATGCCGTCGATCTCACCGAGCTGTTCTGTCCGTTTGACAGGAACACCTTCGGCACCGGCTTTTTCAATCATTTTCACATGTTCGGCTACAGCTCCCTGCAGCGCCAGAACACCAATCTTCATCGCTATCAACCTTCTTCCCGCTAAGCCATGGATCGTAAATTACCAGCCGCGCTCCTGCATCCGCTCGGATACATGCAGCTTGGAAATTTCGATTCCTTTCATCGGTGTACCCAGGTTCTTAGACACCTTCGCGATCAGTTCATAGTTATCGTAGTGCGTAGTTGCTTCTACGATCGCCTTCGCGAACTTCTCCGGGCTATCCGATTTGAAGATACCGGAGCCTACGAATACGCCGTCGGAACCCAGGTGCATCATCAGGGCAGCATCTGCAGGAGTAGCTACGCCGCCGGCTGCAAAGTTGACCACCGGAAGACGGCCGGACTCATGAACCTGCAGCAGCAGCTCATATGGAGCCCCAAGGTTCTTCGCTTCCGCCATAAGTTCGTCTTTGGAGAGCGACTGGATCTTGCGGATTTGGCCGTTGATGAGACGCATGTGACGAACCGCTTCGACAATATTACCGGTTCCCGGTTCACCCTTTGTACGAAGCATGGAAGCTCCTTCACCAATACGGCGCAGGGCTTCACCCAGATCTCTTGCTCCGCAAACAAAAGGAACGGTGAATTCACGTTTGTTAATATGGAACACTTCGTCCGCAGGGGTAAGAACTTCACTCTCGTCAATATAGTCTACACCCATGGATTCGAGAACCTTGGCTTCGACAAAATGACCGATACGAGCTTTCGCCATAACCGGGATGGAGACAACCTTCATTACCTCTTCAACTACCGTCGGGTCAGCCATGCGGGCTACGCCGCCGGCTGCGCGAATATCGGAAGGCACGCGTTCCAGCGCCATAACGGCGGAGGCGCCTGCTGCTTCAGCAATACGAGCCTGTTCTGCGTTCATGACGTCCATGATGACGCCGCCTTTTTGCATTTCGGCCATACCTTTTTTAACGCGGGATGTACCTGTTTCCATGTCCGATTCCTCCTGAAACCTATCCGTAATTTTTCCACGATCCGGTATTATAGGACAAACTAACTAAGCAATAATTCTACATGAACCCTTCCAAATAAACAACCCATGAAGCCCGGTTTTATCCTTTTTTGGCCCCATTGATCGTATCCACGAAGAAGTTTTTGATGGCTCGGAAGAACAGGCGGACCCAGCTTCCCTTCTCTACATCCTGAGCCGCGACCAGATTGACGACATGTTCACTGCCGTTGTACGTAACCTTGGCTGTACCGACGACTTGGCCCTTCTGAATCGGTGCCGTCAGCTTGCTCTCATCAGAAAGTGCCTCTCCCGTGACTTGGATCTGGTCATCCGGTGTTCCCTTCTTGACCACGAGCTTCATTTCTTGTTCAGTGACGACCGGTACTTCGGTCTCCACACCCTTTTTAATATTCACAGTCTGCATGGAACTTATCGGTGACCCGGCTGCTGCAATCTGCTTGGCCTCAAAGTTGTTAAAGCCATAATCGAGTACCTTGCGGGTCTCTTCGAACCGCTTCGGCTCGGTAGGCGTCCCCATGACTACACTGATCAGACGCATACCATTGCGTTCAGCCGTACCTGTAAAGCAGTAACCGGCCTCATTGGTATGCCCGGTCTTCAGCCCGTCAAGTCCCGTATAGGCATAGCGCTTGAAGTTAGCATTATCTTTATTGGCCTCGAGCATCCAGTTCCAGTTAATCATAGGAGTCGTATCTTTCTCACGAAATTTGCGCGAGGAGGTTTTCGTATATTCCAATACTTTTTTATGATCCTTAATGATACGGTAAGCAATAATGGCTGCATCCTTGGCGGTCAGCATGGTTTCTTCTTTATTGTCCTTCGGCGCATATTTGCCGAGGTCCGCGATCGAAAGCCCTGTTGCGTTATTAAAATGCGCCTGCGGCGACAGCCCGAACTCCTTCGCTTTATCATTCATCATCTGAGCAAACTTTTCTTCCGTTCCCGCAATACGCTCAGCGAGAGCTACAGATGCATCATTCGAGGAGTAGATGGACATGGCAGCGAACAAGTTGTCTACCGTGGCCTGTTCGTTGGCTGCGAGCAGTTGACCGGACCCAATGACATCGGCTGCATATTGGCTAGCCGTCACCATTTCGTCAAGCTTCAGCTTACCCTCATCCACGGCTTCCATTACGAGATACTCCGTCATCATCTTTGCCATACTTGCAGGCGGATAAGCCGCATCCGCATTGGATTGGTATAAAATTTGGCCTGTAGCCGCATCCATCAGCACAGCCGATTTTGCATTGAGCTGAAGCTCTGTACCCTGTGCCGGAGGAGCTTCCTCCGCCCGGACCGCTGCAGGCTGAACTGCTGCCAATGTCGTATGTAAGAGTAACGTTACCGCTAATGTGGAACAAATTCGCTTTGCACGTACAAACAACAAACTCAACTCCCATAAAAAAAATTTTATACCATGTTCTTCATGATGCCTTTGTTATTGTACCATAAGCGACTTTTCCTTTACAAAAAAGAAAAGACGGGGCTAAATGCCACCGCCTTTTTGAATTCGTCTTACAGAGAGTAGTTTGGTGCTTCTTTCGTAATCTGCACATCATGAGGATGGCTTTCACGAAGACCGGCACCTGTGATTCGAATGAAGCTCGTTTCATTAATAAGCGCCTTAATGTTCCGAGCGCCGCAGTACCCCATACCCGACCGAAGACCGCCGACAAGCTGATACAATGTGTCTGCGAGAGGCCCTTTATAAGCCACACGGCCTTCGATGCCCTCCGGAACCAGCTTGCTTTCGTTCTCTTGGAAGTAACGGTCTTTGCTGCCTTCTTTCATTGCGCCGAGGGAGCCCATGCCGCGGTATACTTTGAAGCGGCGGCCTTGGTAAATCTCCGATTCGCCTGGGCTCTCTTCGGTTCCTGCAAAGAGGCTGCCGATCATAACGGCACTTGCGCCGGCAGCGATCGCCTTCGCTACATCACCCGAGTACTTAATCCCGCCATCGGCAATGATCGGTACATTGTAGCTGCGAGCTACGGATGCACAGTCATAAATGGCAGTAATCTGAGGAACACCAATGCCTGCAATAACGCGGGTCGTACAGATCGAGCCTGGACCGATACCTACTTTGACCATAGAAGCACCGGCTTCGATCAGGTCTCTTGTCCCGTCGCCTGTCGCTACGTTCCCGGCACAGATTGGCAGGTTTGGATACTGTTCTCGAATCTTACGAACCGTGTTCAAAATATTGATGTGGTGTCCGTGCGCCGAATCCACTACGATGAGATCGACACCGGCTTCAACCAGCGCTGCCGTTCTCTCCATGACATCTTTGGATACACCAACCGCTGCACCTGCCAGCAGGCGTCCGTGCTTATCTTTAGCTGAGTTAGGGAACTGAATCGCCTTCTCAATATCCTTAATGGTGATAAGGCCTTTCAATACATTGTTCTCATCGACCAAAGGCAGCTTCTCGATCTTGTGCTTCTGCAGAAGCCCTTCAGCCTGCTGCAGCGTAGTTCCCACAGGAGCAGTGACCAGCTGTTCGCGGGTCATGACTTCTTTAATTTTGATCGAATAGTCATGTACAAAACGCAGGTCACGGTTGGTCAGGATGCCGACGAGCTTGTTGTTCTCATCACAAATCGGTACGCCGGAGATCCGATACTTGGCCATAAGCTCTTCCGCATCATATACGTGATGTTCAGGAGTAAGGGAGAAAGGATTGGTGATTACGCCGCTCTCGGAACGCTTAACCCGGTCCACTTCTTCTGCTTGCTGGGCGATCGGCATATTCTTATGAATAATCCCGATGCCACCTTCTCTTGCAATGGCAATCGCCAAAGCCGATTCCGTCACCGTATCCATCGCCGAGCTGAGGAAGGGAATATTCAACTTGATTGCACTGGTCAATTCCGTTGAGATGTCAATTTCTTTGCCGAACACATCCGATTTACGGGGCACCAGCAGTACGTCGTCAAATGTTAGCCCTTCTTTGGCAAACTTAGTCTCCCACACAAAAATAATCCTCCTTCATGTTATACCTCATATAAAGCCCGAAAAGTATTATTGCAATCTTATCAAAAGCCCATTTTTGGTGTCAAGCCTAAACTGGGTGCATTTTCATGGGTTTTCATCCATGTTTTAAATAAAAAAAGAACCCTTTCGGATAATTTCCAAAAAGGCTCTTTTTGCTTGGCGACGTTCTACTCTCCCAGGACCCTGCGGTCCAAGTACCATCGACGCTGGAAGGCTTAACGTTCGTGTTCGGGATGGGTACGCGTGGTTCCCTTCCGCCATCATCACCAAACGATTATTCAAGGCTTGTACCTTGAAAACTGGATATACATTCGGGTATATCATTTTGCGTTCCGTTGTGCTTCGCACAAAGGTCACTACCAAAATGATATATCCTCACTCGCTAGCTTAAGACTAACATCTACATTACTGCTGCCGCTTCCTTGCGGAAGCTAGTGGATAAGCCCTCGACCGATTAGTATTCGTCAGCTCCACACGTTGCCGCGCTTCCACCCCGAACCTATCAACCTCGTCGTCTACAAGGGGTCTTACTAATTGGGAAATCTCATCTTGAGGGGGGCTTCACGCTTAGATGCTTTCAGCGCTTATCCCGTCCGTACTTGGCTATCCAGCCGTGCTCCTGGCGGAACAACTGGTACACCAGCGGTACGTCCATCCCGGTCCTCTCGTACTAAGGACAGCTCCTCTCAAATTTCCTGCGCCCGCGACAGATAGGGACCGAACTGTCTCACGACGTTCTGAACCCAGCTCGCGTACCGCTTTAATGGGCGAACAGCCCAACCCTTGGGACCTACTTCAGCCCCAGGATGCGATGAGCCGACATCGAGGTGCCAAACCTCCCCGTCGATGTGGACTCTTGGGGGAGATAAGCCTGTTATCCCCAGGGTAGCTTTTATCCGTTGAGCGATGGCCCTTCCATTCGGTACCACCGGATCACTAAGCCCGACTTTCGTCCCTGCTCGACCTGTTTGTCTCGCAGTCAAGCTCCCTTATGCCTTTGCACTCTTCGAATGATTTCCAACCATTCTGAGGGAACCTTGGGGCGCCTCCGTTACGCTTTAGGAGGCGACCGCCCCAGTCAAACTGCCCACCTGACACTGTCCCCGCACCGGATCACGGTACCAGGTTAGAACTCCGATACGATCAGGGTGGTATCCCAACGGCGCCTCCACCCAAGCTGGCGCTCAGGCTTCTCAGGCTCCCACCTATCCTGTACAGATCGTACCAAAGTCCAATATCAAGCTGCAGTAAAGCTCCATGGGGTCTTTCCGTCTTGTCGCGGGTAACCTGCATCTTCACAGGTATTAAAATTTCACCGGATCTCTCGTCGAGACAGCGCCCAAGTCGTTACGCCATTCGTGCGGGTCAGAATTTACCTGACAAGGAATTTCGCTACCTTAGGACCGTTATAGTTACGGCCGCCGTTTACTGGGGCTTCGGTTCACAGCTTCGGGTTACCCCTAACCGCTCCCCTTAACCTTCCAGCACCGGGCAGGCGTCAGCCCGTATACTTCGCCTTGCGGCTTCGCACAGACCTGTGTTTTTGCTAAACAGTCGCTTGGGCCTTTTCACTGCGGCCCCCTCGGGCTATTCACCCTACCGAGGCACCCCTTCTCCCGAAGTTACGGGGTCATTTTGCCGAGTTCCTTAACGAGAGTTCTTCCGCGCGCCTTAGCATGCTCTGCTCGCCTACCTGTGTCGGTTTGCGGTACGGGCACCTTCTCCCTGGCTAGAGGCTTTTCTTGGCAGCCTGAACTCATGACCTTCGGTACTTAAGTTTCCCTCCCCATCACAGCTCAGCCTTACGATGTGCGGATTTGCCTGCACATCAGCCTCACTGCTTGGACGAGCATCCATCAGCTCGCGTCACTATCCTTCTGCGTCACCCCATTGCTCATAACGGTTCACGGTGGTACAGGAATTTCAACCTGTTGTCCTTCGACTACGCCTTTCGGCCTCGCCTTAGGTCCCGACTTACCCTGAGCGGACGAGCCTTCCTCAGGAACCCTTAGGCTTTCGGCGGATCAGATTCTCACTGATCTTTTCGTTACTCATACCGGCATTCTCACTTGTATGCAGTCCAGCTGTCCTCACGATCAACCTTCAACCCGCATACAACGCTCCCCTACCCCAGGATATCATAGATATCTAGTCATAGCTTCGGTGGTGTGTTTAGCCCCGTTACATTTTCGGCGCAGAGTCACTCGACCAGTGAGCTATTACGCACTCTTTCAATGGTGGCTGCTTCTAAGCCAACATCCTGGTTGTCTGTGCAACTCCACATCCTTTCCCACTTAACACACACTTGGGGACCTTAGCTGATGATCTGGGCTGTTTCCCTCTTGACAATGGATCTTAGCACTCACTGTCTGACTCCCGGGCATCACGTTTGCGGCATTCAGAGTTTGACTGGACTTGGTAACCCTTGGCGGGCCCCGCACCCAATCAGTGCTTTACCTCCGCAACGCTAACCCGAGGCTAGCCCTAAAGCTATTTCGGGGAGAACCAGCTATCTCCGAGTTCGATTGGAATTTCTCCGCTACCCCCACCTCATCCCCGAATTTTTCAACATTCGTGGGTTCGGGCCTCCAGTGCGTGTTACCGCACCTTCACCCTGGACAGGGGTAGATCACACGGTTTCGGGTCTACGTCCACGTACTCATTCGCCCTATTCAGACTCGCTTTCGCTGCGGCTGCGGCTTCTCACCTTAACCTCGCACGGGAACGTAACTCGCCGGTTCATTCTACAAAAGGCACGCCATCACCCATGAACGGGCTCTGACTTCTTGTAAGCACACGGTTTCAGGTTCTTTTTCACTCCGCTCCCGCGGTTCTTTTCACCTTTCCCTCACGGTACTGCTTCACTATCGGTCACCAGGGAGTATTTAGCCTTGGCAGATGGTCCTGCCGGTTTCCCACGAGGTTTCACGTGTCTCGCGGTACTCAGGATCCGTCTAGGGTGTTCGCAGAATTTCGGTTACGGGGCTTTTACCCACTCTGGCCGGCCTTTCCAGACCTGTTCGCCTACTCTGCTTAACCCACATTGACGTCCTACAACCCCAAGGAGCAAGCTCCTTGGTTTGGGCTTCTCCGCTTTCGCTCGCCGCTACTGACGGAATCACTATTGTTTTCTTTTCCTGAGGGTACTTAGATGTTTCAGTTCCCCTCGTCTGCCTCCGATGCAGCTATGTATTCACTGCATGGTACATGCGAATTACCACATGTGGGTTTCCCCATTCGGACATCCCCGGATCAAAGCCTGCTTACGGCTCCCCGAGGCGTTATCGTTGTTCGCCACGTCCTTCTTCGGCTCCTGGTGCCTAGGCATCCTCCGTGTGCTCTTAATAGCTTAACCAAGTCGCTCGATGATTTTATTTTGCGTTCCGTTGAGCTTCGCTCAAAGGTCACTACCAAAATAAAACATCCCGCTAGGCAGCTAATAAAAAACATTAGATACTTCAGCTAGTTTGTTTCGTATATCCAGTTTTCAAGGAACAAACGATAATGCTGTCGACTTTTGCGGCGACAAAAAGGATTCTACCACAAAATTCTAGGCATTTCAAGAAGAAATTTGGTGGAGCCAAGCGGGATCGAACCGCTGACCTCCTGCTTGCAAGGCAGGCGCTCTCCCAGCTGAGCTATGGCCCCATGGGAATGTATAAAATTATATGGTGGGCCCTAGTGGACTCGAACCACCGACCTCACCCTTATCAGGGGTGCGCTCTAACCAGCTGAGCTAAGGGCCCGTATCAAGATATGGTTTCATAACAAAAGCCCACCCAAGGTGGGCTTGCTTGGCGACGTTCTACTCTCCCAGGACCCTGCGGTCCAAGTACCATCGACGCTGGAAGGCTTAACGTTCGTGTTCGGGATGGGTACGCGTGGTTCCCTTCCGCCATCATCACCAAACGAAAGAATATCTTGTTGAAAGGTATTGCACCTTTCAAAACTGAACACGAGTGAGTGTCCCGCTTGCGCGGCTTTTGCAGCTTGCGCTGCCGATTTGATCCGGCCATCTTCATGGCCATGATCTCCATAGAAAGGAGGTGATCCAGCCGCACCTTCCGATACGGCTACCTTGTTACGACTTCACCCCAATCATCTACCCCACCTTCGACGGCTGGCCCCCTTGCGGGTTACCCCACCGGCTTCGGGTGTTGTAAACTCTCGTGGTGTGACGGGCGGTGTGTACAAGACCCGGGAACGTATTCACCGCGGCATGCTGATCCGCGATTACTAGCAATTCCGACTTCATGCAGGCGAGTTGCAGCCTGCAATCCGAACTGAGACCGGCTTCTAAGGATTCGCTCCATCTCGCGACTTCGCTTCCCGTTGTACCGGCCATTGTAGTACGTGTGTAGCCCAGGTCATAAGGGGCATGATGATTTGACGTCATCCCCACCTTCCTCCGGTTTGTCACCGGCAGTCACTCTAGAGTGCCCAACTTAATGCTGGCAACTAAAGTCAAGGGTTGCGCTCGTTGCGGGACTTAACCCAACATCTCACGACACGAGCTGACGACAACCATGCACCACCTGTCACCTCTGTCCCGAAGGAGGACCCTATCTCTAGGGCTTTCAGAGGGATGTCAAGACCTGGTAAGGTTCTTCGCGTTGCTTCGAATTAAACCACATACTCCACTGCTTGTGCGGGTCCCCGTCAATTCCTTTGAGTTTCACTCTTGCGAGCGTACTCCCCAGGCGGAGTGCTTATTGTGTTTACTTCGGCACCAAGGGTATCGAAACCCCTAACACCTAGCACTCATCGTTTACGGCGTGGACTACCAGGGTATCTAATCCTGTTTGCTCCCCACGCTTTCGCGCCTCAGCGTCAGTTACAGTCCAGAAAGCCGCCTTCGCCACTGGTGTTCCTCCACATCTCTACGCATTTCACCGCTACACGTGGAATTCCGCTTTCCTCTCCTGCACTCAAGTCTTCCAGTTTCCGGTGCGAACCGGGGTTGAGCCCCGGGCTTAAACACCAGACTTAAAAAACCGCCTGCGCGCGCTTTACGCCCAATAATTCCGGACAACGCTTGCCCCCTACGTATTACCGCGGCTGCTGGCACGTAGTTAGCCGGGGCTTTCTTCTCAGGTACCGTCATTCGCAGAGCAGTTACTCTCCACGACATTCTTCCCTGGCAACAGAGCTTTACGATCCGAAAACCTTCATCACTCACGCGGCGTTGCTCCGTCAGGCTTGCGCCCATTGCGGAAGATTCCCTACTGCTGCCTCCCGTAGGAGTCTGGGCCGTGTCTCAGTCCCAGTGTGGCCGATCACCCTCTCAGGTCGGCTACGCATCGTCGCCTTGGTGGGCCATTACCCCGCCAACTAGCTAATGCGCCGCAGGCCCATCCGTAAGCCACAGGTTACCCCGTGTTTCATGATTCCGGCATGCACCGAAACCAGCTATCCGGTCTTAGCTACCGTTTCCGGTAGTTATCCCGATCTTACAGGCAGGTTGCCTACGTGTTACTCACCCGTCCGCCGCTAAGCACCGAAGTGCTCCGCTCGACTTGCATGTATTAGGCACGCCGCCAGCGTTCGTCCTGAGCCAGGATCAAACTCTCCATTAAAGAAAAGCTGATGACTCATTTTGAAGCTTGGCAGAAACTCATCGCTGAGTCTCTATATTTAACACTCACTCGTTGTTCAGTTTTCAAAGGGCAATGTCATGTTTGTTTTCGCCACCTGTTCAGCGGCGACTTGATCAATATATCACAGCAGCCTACTGTAATGCAAGAGTTTTTTTGAAAATTCATAAAGCAATCTGAAAAACTAATAAAAAGAAGTCCCCGCTCCTAATAAACGAAGACTCCTCTATTTCTGTAAAGTACGGATATTTTTTGGTTTGCTCTTATCTGAGTTTTTAAGAAGAAAGCACATCCAAAATGTATAGATTCCGTTCCACCGTCAAATTGATAATGCTCCCGTTTACGTTAACCCAGGGCCTTGTAGGATTCGAGCGGTCAGAGAATACAATCTCGCCGGAGCGCCCGTCGTTCAGCTTAACCAGTGTACCGTTGTGGAACGAAGTTACCTTCTGAATAAAGGTCTGGACGATCGCAGGGTCCAGTTTGCCGAACGATTCCTGGAGCAGCTCTTCAAGCACCAAGTACCGTGACTTGGCCCTCTTATGAAACCGGTCAGACGTCATGGCATGGAACATGTCGGTAACGGCAACAATCTTCGCATAGAGATGAATCTTATCACCCGTAATTCCAAGCGGATATCCCGTGCCGTCCTCACGTTCATGATGCTGCAGTGCACAAAGCTTAACCCCTTCGTTGATCGCTGCAACGCCTTTTAGAATATTGTAACCGAGGATCGTATGCTTCTTCATTCCTTCAAGCTCCGCAGATGTAAGTGCATCCGGTTTGAACAGAATGGAGGCATCCAACTTTGCGTTTCCGATATCATGCAAAAGCCCCGCCAATGCGATGGGAATTAAATCCTTGGCCGCGCAGCCATGCCATCTAGCCAATTGAAAGGAGGTAAGTCCCACCATAATGCTGTTATGGTACATATAGTCTGTCAGCTGAAACAGACGCGGGCTGAAGGTGAGTACGTTGTATTGGTCAATATGGCGAATCAACCCCTCGAGTGCCGTCCGGATCTCTAAAATTGGAGGAGCTTGTCCACCGGGGCCCACACTATCAAATATCTGTCTGAGCAAGCGGAGCATCTTATCGTATTGTTCCTGGAAGTTCGATGTAACGGCTTCCGGCTTATCTGAGACTGCCGGAGACTCCTGTGCAGCTTCCTTCCCTCCGTTCTTTGACTCTATCTCAACGGAAGAAATAAGGAATGCCTGCAAAATTTCCATATCCCTGCCAGAGATCACTTTTCCCTTAGGAAAGAGAACCTGATTTCTCTTCGTCACTACATTCTCACTAATTCTGTCGCCGTACTTTAATTGGGAAACAGGGACGGGTGCCATAAAAATCCCTCTCTTTGCCTTCAGTATGCAAGCTCTTGCAGTATAGGCCCACTTCCGCAAAACCAAGACCGGAGACCTACGTAAACCCATTATAAATCAAAAAGAATGGGGATGTAAGCCCCATTCTTCTCGGATACTATTGGTTATTCTTCAGCGGGTTCATCCAAGCCTTCTTCCGTATCTTGAATCTCTCCGGCTTCTTCGCCTTCCAGATCTTCCCCGGAATCTTCGCTCTTCTCCACCCGAGCTAAGGTAGACACTTCATCTTCCTCCCGGATGTTGATCAAGCGAACCCCCTGTGTGTTGCGTCCCATCAAGGAGATACCGGACATGCTTGTCCGGATCACCGTACCGAAAGCGGTAATGATCATGAGATCTTCCTCTTCCTGCACGACTTTCAAGCCCACTACGGGTCCGTTCTTGGACGTCACGTTCAGGGTCTTGATCCCCTTACCTCCGCGTGACTGAAGACGGTATTCCGATACCGGAGTACGCTTGCCGAATCCCTTCGAGGTAACGATTAGAACGCTGTTATCCTGGTGGACGACGTCCATATCGATCACATGGTCTTCTTCATCCAGCTGGATCCCTTTAACCCCCGTAGCCGAGCGGCCCATCGGGCGCACTTCGTTCTCCGGGAAGTGGATTGACATGCCTTGTGCCGTCCCCATAATGATAGACTGGTTGCCGTCGGTTAACCGCACACCAATCAGGTCATCATCTTCGCGCAGCGTGATCGCAATCAAACCGCCTTTGCGGATGTTGCTGTAATCGTCCAGCGAAGTCTTCTTCACAAGTCCTTTCTTCGATGCAAAGAACAGGTACTTGTCCGAATCAAAGGCTTCCACCGGAATGACCGCATTTATCGTCTCCCCCTGTTCGATCTGAATCAGGTTGATGATCGGCGTTCCTCTGGCCGTACGGCTGAGATCTGGAATCTCATACGCCTTCAAGCGGTAAACCTTGCCTTTGTTCGTAAAGAACAGCAGGTAGTGGTGAGTGTTCGTGACAAAGAGGTGTTCCACAAAGTCTTTATCCTTCGTGTCCATGCCCATAATCCCTTTGCCGCCGCGGCGCTGACTGCGGTATGTCGTCACAGGCAGACGCTTGATGTAGCCGGTATGGGTAATGGTGATGACAACGTCACTCTGAGGAATGAGATCTTCATCTTCGATGCTTTCCTCGCCGATGGTAATCTCCGAACGCCGGTCATCTCCGAACTTCTCTTTGATTTCATTAAGCTCATTGCTGATAATTTCCAGCACAAGCTGCTCATCGGCCAGAATGGCTTTATACTCGGCGATTTTCTTAAGCAGCTCGGCATACTCTTCCTCGATCTTCTGGCGCTCCAACCCGGTGAGACGCTGCAAACGCATGTCCAGAATCGCCTGCGCCTGATCGAAGCTGAGCCCGAACCGGGTCATGAGGCCTTCTCTGGCCTCCTCCGTCGTGCGGGAGGCACGGATTAACGCGATGACCTCATCGAGATGGTCAAGTGCAATACGAAGGCCTTCAAGAATATGGGCACGTGCTTCCGCCTTGCGCAGCTCAAATTCGGTTCTCCGGCGGATGACTTCCTTCTGGTGCTCCAGGTAGTGGAAGAGGACATCCCGAAGATTCAGCACCTTCGGCTCGCCATTCACCAAGGCCAGCATAATAATGCCGAAATTGGACTGCATGGCGGTTTGTTTGTACAAATTATTCAAAACGACATTCGGATTGACATCTCTGCGCAGCTCAATCACGATGCGCATGCCGTTGCGGTCCGATTCATCCCGCAGGTCCGTAATCCCGTCGATTTTCTTCTCACGCACAAGCTCGGCGATCTTCTCGATCAACCGGGCCTTATTTACCTGGTAAGGAAGCTCATAAACGATGATTCTGGCTTTGTTGCCGTTCTCCTCAATCAGGGTTTTCGCACGCATGATGACCGAGCCTCGGCCCGTCGCATAGGCCTGCTTGATTCCCTCACGGCCCATAATATAGCCGCCCGTAGGGAAGTCCGGCCCCTTGATCGACTGCATGAGCTCCAGCGGAGTGACCTCCGGGTTCTGGATCAGCTGCTGAACCCCGTTGATCACTTCGGTCAGGTTATGCGGCGGAATGTTGGTTGCCATCCCGACTGCGATCCCCGACAGACCGTTCACCAAAAGGTTGGGGAAACGGGACGGAAGTACGGCCGGCTCATGTTCCTCACCGTCATAGTTCGGAACGAAATCGATCGTTTCTTTGTTGATATCACGCAGCAGCTCCATGGCAATCTTGGACAGACGGGCTTCCGTATAACGCATAGCCGCTGCCATATCGCCGTCAATGGAACCGAAGTTTCCGTGACCGTCCACGAGCATGTAGCGCAGTGAGAAATCCTGCGCCATACGGACCATCGTCTCATACACGGCGGAATCCCCGTGGGGGTGATACTTACCGATAACTTCACCGACGATTCTCGCAGACTTCTTGTACGGCTTGTCCGGGGACATACCGAGCTCGGACATGGCAAAGAGAATCCGTCTGTGCACCGGCTTCAAGCCGTCCCGGACATCCGGGAGCGCACGGGAGACGATGATACTCATCGCATAGTCCATAAAGGAGGTGCGCATTTCCGAACCGATATCAATTTCTTTTACTTGCGAACGAGGTTCTTCCGACATTGGTACCTCCTACATTACTTCACTGGATTAGGCCTTAAGTCAAAGGATGATGGTAGGACAATATAAAAACAACGTTCTCCTGCGGAGGGGACTGCTAGATCCCTGAAAACCGCGAAACTGCTGCAGGCCGAATGAAATGCCTCGCTGCAGCAGATCCGCATGTGGACCCGAGGGTCCGGTTATGGGCAATGCAATAATAATTTTAAATATCCAGGTTCTTCACGTATCTTGCGTGGAGCTGAATAAAATCGCGCCGCGGTTCGACTGCATCGCCCATCAGGGTATCGAATACGACGTCGGCGTCGATGGCGTCCTGGATGCTGACCTGCAGTAGCGTACGGCTGTCCGGATCCATGGTCGTCTCCCACAGCTGGCCCGGGTTCATCTCTCCGAGACCCTTGTAGCGCTGGACGTTGACCTTGGCGCCTTCACCGAATTCCGCCATGATGGCTTCGCGCTGCTTGTCGTTGTATGCGTAGCGGACCGTCTTGTTCCGCTCGAGCTTGTAGAGAGGCGGCTGTGCGATGTACACGAATCCCGCTTCGATCAGTTTGCGCATGTAGCGGAAGAAGAAGGTGAGGAGCAGCGTCCGAATATGCGCTCCGTCGACGTCCGCGTCCGTCATGATAATGATTTTGTGATAGCGGGCTTTGGAGATGTCGAAGTCCTCCCCGATTCCCGTACCCAAGGCGGTAATGATCGCACGGATCTCCGCATTGGACAAAATCTTGTCGAGACGTGCCTTCTCGACGTTGAGAATCTTACCGCGCAGCGGCAGGATTGCCTGGAAGTGACGGTCGCGTCCCTGCTTGGCGGAGCCGCCTGCCGAGTCCCCTTCGACGATATACACTTCGGAGATCGAAGCGTCTTTCGAAGAGCAGTCGGCCAGCTTGCCGGGAAGGGAGCTGACCTCCAGGGCGCTCTTGCGCCGGGTAAGCTCACGGGCTTTGCGCGCCGCTTCACGGGCCCGCTGGGCCTGCACGCCTTTCTCCACGATCTTCTTCGCGATAGCGGGGTTCTCCTGCAGGAACTCTTCGAGCTTCTCGGCGAACAAGGACTCCACAATCCCGCGGACCTCGCTGTTGCCGAGCTTCGTCTTCGTCTGTCCCTCGAACTGAGGATCCGGAATCTTGACGGAGATGATCGCCGTCAGGCCTTCACGGACATCGTCACCGGACAGGTTAGCGTCACTGTCTTTGATCGCGTTATATTTGCGCGCGTACTCATTCAAAATCCGGGTAAGGGCACTCTTGAATCCGGACTCGTGGGTTCCGCCCTCATGGGTATTGATGTTGTTCGCGAACGAGTAGATGTTCTCCGTATAGCTGTCGTTGTACTGAAGCGCAACTTCAACCTGAATATGATCCTTCTCGCCTTCCACATAGATCGGCGGTTGGTGCACCGGTTCCCGGTTCTGGTTCAAGTGCTCGACGAATGAAATAATACCCCCCTCGTATATGAACGTCTGGGAGATATCCGTACGCTCATCGGTCAGCACAATCTCAATGCCCTTGTTCAAAAACGCCAGTTCACGAATACGCGATTGAAGGGTATCGAAGTCATATTCCGTCGTCTCCGTGAAAATCTCTTCGTCCGGCCAGAAGGTAACCTGGGTACCGGTCAGCTCGGATTCACCGATCTCCTTGATGTCATACTGAGGGGCCCCACAGCGGTATTCCTGCTGATAGACCTTGCCTTCCCGTTTGACCTGTACCTCGAGCTTTTTGGATAAAGCATTCACGACGGATACACCGACGCCGTGCAGACCGCCCGAAACTTTATAGCCCTCACCGCCGAACTTACCGCCGGCATGAAGAACGGTGAGCACGACTTCGAGCGTCGATTTTTTCAGCTTGGGGTGTTCCCCTACCGGAATCCCACGACCGTTATCGATAACGGTAACGGAATTATCCTTGTGAACAATAACCTCAATACGCGTACAGTACCCCGCAAGCGCTTCGTCGATACTGTTGTCGACAACTTCCCACACCAGGTGATGAAGGCCCCGGGCGCTCGTCGAGCCGATATACATACCGGGCCGCTTTCGTACCGCCTCCAGACCTTCAAGCACCTGGATCTGACTTTCATCATAGGTCGTACCTGGATTTACAGACATGCAGACACCCACTTTTCCGTAATAAGAAAAGCTTCTTTCGAAGCCTTTTCTAAGAAGTTTATATCTGAGCAGAGAGGCTTTATGGTCGTGCTAGTTCGTCAGCAGCTGATGAGCGCGTTTCTTGAGCGTCATGGAAGAGATCGGGGAGTAGTACACCTTGGACTGGGTGACCACCAGCGATTTGCTCTCTTCGTCGCCTATGACTTCCACGCGCTTCTCCTTGCTGGCATAGGTTACGAACTGCTTGGATATTTTAGAGGATTTTTCGATGGATAAGTCAAAAATGGCGACAAGCTCCGATGCGCGAATAATTTTCTCCCCGCCCAAATGGATAAACATGCAGGCCCTCTCCTTATCGGCATAACTATCTATGTCAAGCTTCCGCTGCGTACATGAATGACAGAAGCGCTTTCGAGTTTGGAAACATCCACACTTTCAATGCCGGTCGTTGTGATGAAGGTCTGCACCTTTCGCTGAAACGTCTCGATGAGCTGCGTCTGCCGGAAGCGGTCCAGCTCGGACAGCACATCATCCAGCAGAAGGAGGGGGTATTCACCGACTTCTTCATGAATCAGCTCGATCTCGGCCAGCTTCAGCGACAATGCGGTTGTCCGCTGCTGACCTTGAGAACCGAACGTCTGTGCTTCCTTGCCGTTGATATAGAACCTTAAATCGTCACGGTGAGGCCCTACCAGCGACACGCCGCGGCGCAGCTCCTGATCCTTTACCTGTGATAACTTTATCATAAATTGGTCGAATAAAACAGCTTCATCTTCCTCCAGGCTGCCGGACAGCGGGCTTTCATAGTCAATTCGCAGCTGTTCTCCGCCGTTTGTGATCCCCGAATGGATCTTCTCCGCCCAAGCCTGCAGCTTCTTTATAAAGCTTTGACGTTTTTTCATAATTTTAATACCAAAAGAAGCCAACTGTTCATTCCAAACTTCCAAAAGTGGAGCCGGGGAGGAAGAGGAGAACAGTTGTTTGAGGTAATTATTGCGCTGCACCAGGATCTTGTTGTACTGCGACAGATCGTAGAGATAGGAAGGATGAACCTGTCCGATCTCCATGTCAAGAAAGCGCCGCCGGACACCCGGCGAGCCCTTCACGATCTCCAGGTCCTCCGGCGCGAACATGACGACATTCAGAGAACCGATGAAGTTGCTCAGCTTCTTTTGCTCCAGCCCGTTAATCTTGGCTTTCTTGCCCTGTTGCGAAATAGACAAATCCAGCTGCACGGCTCCGTAGCGCTTGTCTACTTCGGCGTGCAGCTGTGCCGCTTTGGTATCCCATCGGATGAGTTCCTTGTCCTGATTGGTCCGGTGGGACTTCGTCAGGGCCAGAACAAAGATGGATTCCAGCAGATTCGTCTTCCCCTGTGCATTCGGGCCTACGATGATATTCACCATCGCATCGGTCCGAAACTCCATCTGTTCATAATTTCGGTAATTTTGCAGAGCCAGCCGGGTTAACTGCATCAGCCCTGAACCACCTGAAAATCCCCGCATCCCTGCACCTTAATGATGTCAGATGGGCGAAGCTTTCGGCCGCGGCGGTGCTCCGGCTCCCCGTTCACGGTAATCGGCGTTTCTTCAAGAAATGGTTTGGCTTGTCCACCTGTGGATATGCAGTCGGCAAGCTTCAGAAACTGGCCGAGGGTGATGTATTCGGTGTGGATAGATACGGTTTTCATGGGTTTGCTCCTTTAGCCTGTCGTTCTGTAAGGCAGGATGAGCTGCAGCAGGCTCGAATTTTCGTCCGGCCGGATAATGATCGGCTGCATCGCACCGGTAAAACCAATATGAATCTGCTCGGAATCCATTACCTTCAACGCATCGAGCATATATTTGGAGTTAAAAGAGATCCGGAGCAGCTCTCCGTTCAGGCGGGCAGCCGTCAGTTCTTCTGTGACCTTGCCAAGCTCGGAGGAAGAGGAGGAGATCTCGATGGTCTGGTCTTCACGCATGATCAGCTTGACGATATTCGTCTTCTCTTCACGGGACAGCAAATAAGCACGGTCGATCGCATCGGCCAGGTCGTCGGTGTTGATGACAAGCTCGGTCTGGTATGACTGCGGGATGAGCTTCGACGTATCGGGATAGGTACCGTCCAGAATCCGCGAGTAGAAGAGAATGGAGCTCATCTTGAACAGCACCTGATTCTCGGCGAACACGACATCAATCAGCGTGTTCTGATCCGGCAAAATCTTGGACAACTCGTTCAGCGTCTTGCCGGAGATTGAGACGTTATTCAGAACGAGGCCTTCTTCGGTATCAATGTTCGTTTCGCGGCTGGCCAGACGATGTCTGTCACAGGCGGTGAACTTGAGCTTACCATCGGCAATGGTCCACAGGATTCCTGTAAGAATAGGGGTGGCCTCATTCGTCGAAACGGCGAAGGCCGTCTGCTTGATCATCGTCTTAAGCAGATCGCTTGGAATCTGGATCCGTTTGTTCTCTTCAATGCCCGGCATGATCGGATATTCTTCGGGATCAAGGCCGACCAGCTGAATTTCAGAAGAACCGGAGCGAATGGTGGTGTGGAAACCTTCCTTCACTTCGATTTCGACCTGCTGCGCCGGCAGCTTTCGAATAATCTCGACAAAAAATTTGGATGGCAGTACGACGCTGCCGGTCTGCTTCAGATCGATAACGGAAATTTCGTTCTTCTCTTTTGGGATAAAGCTCTGAATGGAGATGTCCGTATCGCTTGCGGTCAACGTCATTCCGGTCGAATCCGCGTCTATTTTGATACCGCCCAGGATGGGAATGGTCGTTTTGCTGGAAATGGCCTTCGATACGTGCTGTATGGACTCGTTCAGATATTCTTTCAGTACCGTTAACTTCATAATGTCACTCCTACAGGTTCTAAAATAGTCGGATACAGCATATACCTCTATATTACCTTTTTTTTATTAGTAATAGTAGTAGGGGCTGAGGATATGTGGATATGTAGCCGAAAGGGGCATAAGAAAAGCCTATCCACATGTGAATAGTTTGTGCATAGGCTCTTCATTATTCGATTGGTTATCCCAAGGGTCTGGCCTGTGTATAACTGATAAATGAGCTATATAGTGACTTTACATCGTCACGTTTTTCACTTTTTCGCTGATATTCTGGATGATCTTATAGAGATCTTGATCCACCTTCAGCGCCGCCGAAATTTTCTCATGGGCGTGAATGACCGTCGTATGGTCCCGGCCTCCGAAGGCATCCCCGATCTTAGGCAGGGAGAAATCGGTCATTTCGCGGGCGAGATACATGGCGATCTGTCTTGGAAAAGCAACAGTTTTGGTCCGCTTCCGCGCTTTAAAATCCTCAATCTTAAGTCCATAGAATTCCCCGACCTTCGCCTGGATATCCTGAATGGTGATCACCTTCGGCCTCGAGCTCGGAATGATATCCTTCAGCGCCTCGGCTGCCAGATGCGAAGTAATGTCCTCATTGATCAGCGACGAATAGGCCACGACACGAATCAGGGCACCTTCCAGCTCCCGGATGTTCGAGTCGATCTGGTTAGCGATGTAGACCATGGCTTCGTTCGGAATATCGAGATTCTCCGCCTTGGCTTTCTTCCGAAGAATTGCGATCCGGGTCTCCAGGTCCGGAGGCTGGATATCCGTAATGAGCCCCCATTCGAAGCGGGAGCGCAGGCGCTCTTCCAGCGTCGGGATTTCCTTGGGCGGGCGGTCACTCGAAATGATGATCTGCTTGCGTTCTTCATGAAGGGCATTGAACGTGTGGAAAAATTCTTCCTGCGTCTGTTCTTTGCCGGCCAGGAACTGAATATCATCTATAAGAAGAATGTCGATACTGCGGTATTTGGCGCGGAAACTCTCGCCCCGGTTGTCCCGGATGGCATTAATGAACTCGTTCGTAAACTTCTCGGACGAGATATAGAGTACGCGGGCGCTTGGATTATGCTCAAGCACAAAATGGCCGATCGCATGCATCAAGTGCGTTTTGCCGAGTCCGACGCCTCCGTACAGGAACAGCGGATTATAAGCTTTGGCCGGCGCTTCAGCGACGGCCAGCGACGCTGCGTGCGCAAACCGGTTCCCCGCACCGATGACGAACGTATCGAAGGTATACTTCGGGTTCATCATATGGCTGAACGTTTCTTCAGCTGCAGGCGGCTGCTTCGGTTTCACGGGCAGAGCTTCGGATGGAGTGCCGGCAGCTTCCGTTTGCTCATCTTCAATGGTGAATTTGAGCTCGACCGGGTGGCCCATGTAATCGACAATGGCTTCATTGATGTGCTTCGTGTAGCGGTCCTCCAGCCATTCTCTTGCAAATTTGTTGGGTGCACAGATCGTCACCGTCGATTTGTTGAATGCAACGGCCCTTGTGGACGCGAGCCAGGTTTCATAGCTCGGCTTGCTCACCCTTTTTTGCAATATTAGAAGTACTTGCTGCCACTGGTCGTTAGGATGGCTATCCAC